>NZ_CP049990.1:0-2400000 GCF_011388195.1 Pusillimonas sp. DMV24BSW_D
CTCTCACCAACCGTCACAATAACCGTATCGCCGTCCTTAACGTCTCCGCCAACCGTACCGGTAAGAACAACACTCCCCCCAGACTCAACCGCACTAATAACGTTATCGCCTGTGACTGGATTAATTTCAACCGATGCACTAACACCAGTATCAACAACATAATTTTGCGATGAAGATGCGGTAGCCGCATTGCCTGCGGCATCCGTCGCGGTAACGCGGGCCGAAATCGATGAGTTGCCGGCCAAGACGGAACCGGGTACCGAAACGCTCCAGGAAACCCCGTTTGCAGCAACCGTTGCGGTATACGTGGCGGAGCCAATGGTGATTGTGACAACATCCCCGGCACGCACGTCACCACCAACGCGCCCACTTAATGTGACTGCCTGACCTGACTCAAAACTATTGACGATATTATCGGCCGTAACCGGGTTAATTGTTACGCTTGCGGAAATGTCCGTATCAACCAGATACGGACGCGACGTAGTACCAGTAGCCGAAAGGCCGGCAATATTGGTGGTGGTAAGGGAAGCACTAATCGAACCGGCGCTCAGCAGATCTGCGCCAGGGATCTCGATAGACCAAGTTGCACCATTGGCCCCAACCGAAGTGGTATATGTTTTGCCGCCAATCGACAAAGTAATCGTGTCACCCGGGTTAACCGTACCACCCACCGCGCCGAACACGCGCACCGTACCGCGCGCTTCTGCCGCATTAATAATGTTGTCTGATGCAATATTGGCGATCACAATATTGGCAATAGGGGGGCGCGCCGGTGGCCCAGCTGGTGGATCAAACGGGCGACCACGATCAGCCTCTTCACGCCCTGTGGCGCCACCCTGACCCTGCGTCGTCTGAAGCTCCGGCCCCGTTAATGTTTGAACCAGCGGATCCACTTCCCGTGTTACCTGAGCATTCAAGGGCAGCGTTGCTTGCTGAATACCCAAAATACGCACAAGATTCTCAACCGAATCCACGTTGGCTACATCACTGGTTTCACTTTGATCAATGGAAAACGCACGCTCGTTGTTTTGGATAACGGCAGCGGTAGGTGCCAAGGCAGAAAATGGATCTTGTCCCGCCTCCAGGGCTTGAGCCAAACCGGCGACATCGGGATTCGAAGGCACACTGGCTTCACTTGGATCCACATCTGGAATATCAAGGCTGGGTTCAACCGCGAAAACCTGGTTCGACCCAACAACCACCAACGGGTTGTTATCCATCGTCAGCTCAACGCTGCTCACATCACCCGTAACAATCTCCGCATCCAGCGGAATCTGATCGCCCAGTTTCACCGCAACAAGGGAGCCATCCGCAGAACGGACCCATGCCTCGCCGGTTACTTCAACAACGGTTGCAAATCCAGTAGCCATAATGTTTTCCAGTGTTCGATCGCGCGCAGACTGCGCCTACGCTATTTGGGTTAGTACGATCGTAGGAAAACTGGGGTAAATTGCCTATTGGCGTCGACGACAGGTTAGCCGGCTTTTTTTATGATTAATTCTTCAAACCCTGCACCCACCGCTGGTAGACGCGACGCAGAACATCAGTTAAACCCGCGGTTCTTTCTGAAATGTTACTAAACATTTCATTTTCTGAGCTAACAGACGGATTGCCTGCCTCACGCTCACGTTTCAGGAATGCGCCATTTTTAGCCACATAAGCCTCAACCAATGCCGGTGTCATCTCAAAATGCGACTGCATGCCAATATGCAAATCGTTCACCACGAAAGCCTGATTTTCACAAGTGCGGTTCGTCGCAATACGGACAGCGCCGGGCGGAAGCGAGAAGGTATCGCTATGCCATTGAAACGTAAGCAATTCTTCTCCGGGTTTACGCTGCCACCACGCATCAGAAAACAAATTATTTTCCGTTTGAATAGATTGCCAGCCAATCTCGGCGCGGTGATTTTTCTCAACTTTAGCACCTAAGGCCACCGCCAAAATCTGGCTGCCCAAACAGTGGCCCGCTACCGGCATGCCCAACTCGTTCGCCCGACGAATCAGTTCAATTTCCTGATTAATCCATGGGAATGGGTCATAAACACCCATATATCCTCCCATAAGAACCAACCCGGAAAACACCTCGGGGTTTTCCGGAACAGGCTCGCCCTGGTCGACACGGATCACTTGGGTTCGAACGCCCAGGTCGTCCAGAATGGGCACAACCGTGCCCGGCGTGCCAACTTCGGTATGCTGAAAAACGGCAACAGGTTTCATGTAAACAAGTTCAATATTGGCTCTATCTCTGCCGAAAAGCTTAACACTTGTTGATCCGCATACTTGCGCCCAACGATCTGCAATCCAATTGGCAGCCCTTCAGACGAAGTTCCAACCGGCATACTGATACCGGGTTGATGAGACATATTGAATGGGAAGGCAAAGCTGTTGCCTGCAAACCAATTCAGGTCTGTTTGCGTGCAAGCCGACGCGTCAGGCAATTGGGGCGCCGGAGCTGACGTGGTGGGCGTTAACAAAATATCCACTTCCCCGAACACGGCATTCAAACGATTATGAAAATCGCGTAGTGCAGTACGACCCGCCGAAACCGAAGCAGTATCAATCGCCGCCCCTTCATCGTAAACACAAAGAAGCGCTGCATCCAGCAACTGGCGCTTTTCATCGGGCCAAGATTGAAAAGACTCGAAAATCCGGGCCACCCAAACAGCCCAAATCGAGTGCGCAAACCCTTCCGTTTTCAAATCTACGCGCTCAAGCCAATAGCCCTGCTTGCTTAGTTTTTCGCGCACTTCCTTAAACCGCTGATCGACGGAAGCATCGATGACATCATCGGCATCAATTCGATCGCACCAGCCTATTTTCAAATACTTGCCAGGCTGACTGTCAAAACTGCGCTGAAACAAGGAACAAGGGTCTGAATAGTGGCCCTTCGACAGGGATGCAAAAGCCACCTGCGCATCGGCAACCGTTCGGGTAATGACTCCCTGATGCGCAAAATCGGCAAAGGCGCTCAAGGGAGGAGACGGAATCGCGCCATACGTTGGCTTGAACCCAACCACGCCGCAAAGCGCGGCAGGAATCCGAACCGACCCTCCGGCATCGCTGCCCAGTGCCAACGGCCCCCACCCTTTTGCTACGTGGGCCGCCGCACCACTGCTGGAACCGCCGGCCGAATGACACGGGTTGACCGGATTACGCGTGACACCGGTATGAGGGTTACTAGACATAATGGTCCAACCAAATTCGGTTGAGGTGGTTTTGCCGAAAATAACGGCGCCGGCAGCACGTAACGCCGCGACAGACGGTGCATCCCGAGCCGGAACCGGGTCATGCTCGGTGGTGCGGGATCCACGCCGGTTAGGCCAACCTCTAACCGCAATCATGTCTTTAACAGAGACAGGAATACCATCAAGCAGCCCGATCGGCGTGCCATTCGCAAAACGCTGCTCAGACGTCCGAGCCTGCTCCAGCGCCACCTCGCGATCGATTAATACAAAAGCGTTAATGTCTTGCTTATCAGCCTCAATTTCATCAAGCAACGTTTCCAGCACCGTAACCGGCGACAGTTCCCGACGGGAAAACGCCTGATGCAACTGATCTATATTCATATCCACGCCATTAAGATTAAAAAAGATCGAAATACTCGCGATGCTCCCATTCGGTCACATCCAAATTAAAACGGGCGATTTCAGCCTCTTTAATAAAGCAATAGTAATCAACAAAAACACGCCCCATTTTTTCAACTAAATAGGCATCCTCGCGCAAGCTGTCGATTGCTTCCTGCAAAGAACGCGGCAAAGGTTCGGCCTGGGTTTCATAAGGTACGTCCACCGATGGCCCGGGGTCGATCTGGTTTTGCATACCGTGCAACCCGGCAAACAATTGAGACGCCATATATAAGTAAGGATTTGCAGTCGGCTCACCCATACGATTTTCAATGCGAGACGCAGCCAGCCCCTTTCCACCCAGAATTCGCAACATGGCAGCCCGGTTGTCGCGTGCCCAAACAGCACGGTCGGGTGCCAGGGAAAAGGGCCGATACCGCCGATAGCCGTTAATGGTTGGGCAGGCAAAGGCCGCGCTGGCGCGGGCATGTTGCTTCAGGCCGCCCAAATAATGCATGCCCATATCACTAAGTTCCTGGCCATCTTCATGCGGCATGAAAAGATTTTGCCCGTCGCTGCGGCGACGCAGTGACTGGTGCAGATGCCAGCCACTGGACATCACATTGGGTACTTTGGGCCGACACATAAACGTGGCGTGATAACCGTTACGCCAGCATATTTGCTTGATCGCACTACGCAAAAACACCATTAAATCGGCCGGCGCCATTCCCACCGTGGGGCTGAAAGTTAATTCAAACTGACTCGGGCCAAACTCAATTTCCATTGACCGCAACGGCAAATCGGCCGCCTGAAGCTGAGATCTCAGCAACTCCATGAGGTCATCCACACGATCGTACCGAAGTTCAGTAAGGTATTGATATCCGTGCGTTAACAGCGACACGTCGGGCGGAGTTCCAGGTTGTCCGCCGTCGGCCAGACCCAATCGTTGCCCCTCAAGTTTGAAAGCGTGAAACTCCACCTCAAGACCTGCAACAAAATCGCATCCAAAGCCATCCAACTCTTTTAGCGCCCGTTGCATTAGTTGGCGCGAAGAGATAGGCATGACCTGACCATCGACGGTGTAGGCGTCACACAGAACCCAACCGGTTTTGTTTGCCCACGGCAACACGCGAAAAGTTTGCGGATCGGCCACAATGGTGAAATCGGATGCGCCCTTCAAACCTTCAATTTGAAAGCCCGTGCTATTAAAAACAGGGAAAACTGTTTTATGTGACGTGTCCTTCAACAACAGCGTAGAAGTTAAATTCACACCATCCCACAACGCCTGCTTGGCCTCTTCTGCAACCAACGTTTTGCCGCGCAAAATACCGTGCTGGTCGGGAAAGACAAAGCGCACCAGATTCAGGTTCTCTGCTTCGATACGCTTAACAACATCCTGAGCCCATTTGTGCTGGTCGGGCGACCATAAATCGTACCGCTCAACAAAGCTGGCCATTATGCATCCCCGCCAACGCGCTGTGGCAATCGCTCAGAAGCCCAATCTGAGCCCTGGCGCCGCTCGATATCGGCCTCTTTCCAATAGGTAACCGGGTCTACACCCGCTTTTTCAATGCCATCAATTGAGGGGGGGCCCGAGAATTCACCCGCCTGTGACGCGTCGATTAATAAAGGTGCATCGCCACCTTTCAAGGTGCTCTCAATCGCCTTAACCAACATACGACGATAGGTCACGATGCCTTTATCACTGGTTCCCAAGTGCTCGCGTGTGCGATCTTGTATACGCCCTTGAGACTCAATCGCCCACTGGTCATGCACATTAATATCGTGCCCCATCCCCGTGTACGTTTCCGACAGCTGCTCGTTGACATCGTACCCATAGTTGTTGCTGCGATTGCGACGCGATATGTAATCGGGCAGCTCATACAGCTCCAACCGCTGCTCTCGCATACGCTTTTTATCCACCGGACCGGTAAAACTGGTAAAAATGGCGTACCAATAACAAGTTTCATCATCAACCGGCACATGCCATTGAGAGATGGTCATTTCCGCACTCATGGGAATAACAAACGCCTGCGGAAATACAAGATTCGTTACGCGAACATGCGTTTGGTTCTGCGGCAAGTGGCGCAATGCCGTTAAGCGCATGCCGTAATTGGTTGGCTCCACCTTAATATCGGGGCGACCATATTCACGCAAAACCTGGGTGATAGGCATCTCGGAATCGGCAGATGCACCCCGGAACTGCTTGCCATAGCTTTCCGAGGTGTCTTCGTCTTCAAAAAAACGGTGCAAATACGATGCATGCGCGGGGTCGATACCTACTTCCAGAGCCTGGAGCCAGTTGCACTCGATCAGACCTTTGAACGCGAACGTGTGCGTGTCCGGCGCAACAAAGCAATCGAACTCGGGAAACGCGGGCGGCTCGCCTTCACCCAAATACGCAAAAATAATGCCGCTACGCTCGACCACGGGATACGAACTTTGCTGGATATGTTTGTACATGGTGCTGTTTTCGGGTTCCGCAGGCGTTTCCAGACAGGCTCCCTTTACGTTGAACAGCCAGCCGTGAAATGGGCAGCGCAAGCCGCCGTCTTCAACGCGACCAAATGCCAGGTCGGCACCGCGATGCGGGCAATCGCGATCCATCAGTCCCAGTTCGCCGTTCTCGTCGCGAAACAAAACAAAATTCTGCCCCATTAAGCGCACCGGGCGCACTGGACGCTTGCCTTCAAGCTCATCGGTTAACGCAACAGGCTGCCAGTACCTGCGCAACAGCTTGCCGGCCGGCGCTTCGGACCCTACACGCGTCATGAAATCATTCTGTTCCACTGTCAACATTGCATTATTCCTTCCAACATAAAAAGTTATTCCTATTGTATACAACAATATTCAATCAAGAAAAGTACGTTTTTTAAATTATCTATCAAAATAAAAATAAACTATTTATTTTCAATACTTTAAATAAAATCAAGCAAAACCAAAAAACATTCAAATTTCATAAAATAGAATTTGTTGTATACAATGAAATCATCTTGATTTGAGCAGCTTAAACACCATGAGTTCACAACAATCACGCGTTCTGGTCCAACTGCGCGGGCTAATCCTGAACGGCACGTTCGCCCCTGGCGAACGCCTGGCGGAAATCCCGCTTTCAGAGCGATTAAACACGTCGCGTACGCCAATCAGGCAAGCACTGGTCACACTCGAGCACGAAGGTTTGATCGAACCCTCTTCGGGCGGCGGATATCAAATGCGGGCCTTCACCATGGAAGAAGTGGCCGACGCCATTCGCCTAAGAGGCGTGATGGAAGGATTTGCCGCGCGAACATTAGCTGAACGTGGCGCAAGCAAATCAATCACCAAGGAACTGAAAAAGTGCCTCGACGAAGGCGATGCCGTGGTCTACAAAACCAGTATGGATTTGGACGATTACGCTCTTTACGTACGCATGAACGACCGTTTCCACCAACTCCTCATTCAAGGGTGCGGCAATAAAGCGCTCATGCGCGTAATGGATCAACTCAACAGCCAGGCATTCGGCGCGCCCAGTGCAACATTACCCATGCAATCGTCCATGGAGGAAGGCCAGGAATGGATGAAAATCGCCCACCACACCCACCACGCAATCGTCCAGGCAATCGAGCTTGGGCAAGGTAGCCGAGCTCAGGCTTTAGGTGAAGAGCACGTGGAAATTGCGCGCCAGAACCTGCAGTTCGCCATGCAAGACCCTGAACTGGCGGTGCGCATTTTGCCGGGCATACAAATGGTAAGCGGTGTGGAATCTACGACAACGGCCGACCCGCTAAAAAAGCCAAGCCAACAATTGGGAAAGCGTATTTCGCGTAAAAACGAAAACACAAAAGCATGAAGTGGGGGGAGATGGCGCGCCCGACAGGAATCGAACCTGTATCGAGAGCTTCGGAAACTCTAATTCTATCCATTGAACTACGGGCGCGCAGCAGCGACATTGTAGCGGTTTCACTGCTTCCCTGCATTTCCCCCATACAACCGGTATAATCGCAGTCTTAGTTAGTAGCAACTCAACCCAATAACTATGCCCGGAAACGGGTGCAAATGAAACCGCCTCGAATTTAGGCCCAGTGCGCCTTGGTTCCCGTATACGCAGGACTCGAGAATGAACAACACAGAAGACCATACCGAAGAAACCCACGAAGGCCCAATCAAAACGCCGAAACAACTTATTGTTACCGTCGTTTTGTCCTTTATTGTTCCCGTACTCATTATTTTCCTGCTTATTCGTTTGGTGGTGTCCAGCGACATTATTGGCGCCGGTTCCGATGCCCAAACGCCTGAAGCCATTGCCATGCGCATTCAGCCCGTTGCAGGTTTTGAATTGGTCGATGCCAACGCACCAAAAGTATTCAAAACAGGGCAGCAGGTTTATGAGTCCACCTGCGCCTCCTGTCATAACGCCGGCATCGCCGGAGCACCCAAATTCGGCGACAAAGACGCCTGGGCGCCGTTTATCGCCCAAGGCTACGAGCAATTGCTGCAAGTTGCACTGCAAGGCAAAGGTGCCATGCCGCCTAAAGGTGGCAACCCTAACCTCGACGATTTCGAAGTAGCACGTGCCGTGGTGTATATGGCAAATGAAGCCGGCGCCTCGTTCGAGGAACCTAAAGAGCCCGCTGCCGAGGGCGACGCAGGCAAACAGGAAGATAGCAGCACCAATTCTCAGGCCGCAGCAGCGCAACAACAGGCCGAACCTGAAAATGCCCAGGCGGCGACACAAGCAAAACCTGCAGCGTCAGCAGGTAGCAACAACGATAACGCTGCTGCCGAAACCGAAAAGAATAACGAGTCACAGCAAACTGCAGCGGCCACGCCGGCTGAAATCGATCCGGCCGGTGAAAAGCTGTACAACACCGTTTGCCTGGCTTGTCATGCGGCCGGTGTAGCCGGCGCACCGAAACTGGGAGACAAAGCAGCTTGGGAGCCCAGAATTGCCCAAGGGCTCGACGCCATGGTCAACACGGTTATCTCGGGTAAAGGCGCCATGCCGCCCAAAGGTGGTGCAGTTCAAGCCTCCGACGCTGAAATCCGCGCCGCAGTGCAATTCATGGTATCCAAGTCTCAGTAAAACGATTACTTATTACTGAAACGAAAAGGCCGCCTCACCGGCCAACCCATTAAAAAAGGAAGCTTTTCAGCTTCCTTTTTTATCGGCTACGACTTTTATGCGGTTCCGGTTTTCGCTTCCGCCGTCAAACTCATTCCCAACTGAACGCGACGTTGCAACCATAAACTGGAACGATAACGCATATCGCCTGTCACCCTTTGCATATTGCGCAGAATTTCAACAATATGGGCGGCACCCAGGCTATCACCCATGCTAAGCGGCCCGCCTTTCGGGTAACCCAACCCCAACGACACCGCCAAATCAATATCTTTCGGTGACGCAATCGTTTGCTGGGCAATATCGCTTGCCACATTCACAATGGTGGCCACTACTCGCTGGCCAATAAAGCCGGCAGAATCATTAATGACGGTGACAGGAGAGTCATCAGAGGCAAACAGCGCCGCAGCGGCATCGCGCCATTGCGGTAACGTCGCCGCAGAACACATCACCACGCGGCGCTTGCCCTGCTCCAAACCGAAGAACGTATCCAATGCAACCGCACGCTCGGCATCCAGTTGATATTCACTCACCACACTGGCGACATCCTCACCGTAGGGCGTGACAACAATCAGCGCGTCAGCAGGCGGTTTGTCACTGGAAACAACCGAAACATTCAAAGTTTTAAGCAACGACAAAGCCCGCTTATGGCCGACTGAATGATAGGGAGCCACCCACACTTTAAGATCCTGGGGAAGCGAAGCGGGAGCGGATGACTCCGGCAATTGCTTTTGACCGTCTTCATAACGATAGAAGCCTGCACCGGTTTTCCGGCCCAGCATGCCTCCCGCCAGGCGAACAGCGGTGATTGGCGAGGGACGAAAACGCGGTTCATCGTAGAATTGTTGATAAATGGATTCCATTACCGGATGCGAGACATCGAGCCCGGTTAAATCCATGAGTTCAAACGGGCCCATACGGAAACCGGCTTGCTCACGCATGATGGCGTCAATTTGATCAAACTGCGCCACGCCTTCCTGGGCTGCACGCAACCCTTCAATATTCAGACCACGCCCCGCATGGTTCACAATAAATCCGGGCATATCCTTGGCACGAACAGGTGTGTGACCCATTTTCCGCGCCAGTTCCATTAAGGCATCGCCTACGGCTGGGTCGGAACGCAAGCCATCAATCACTTCCACCACTTTCATCAGTGGAACGGGATTGAAAAAGTGATACCCCACCACGCGCTCAGGGTGTTCGCAAGCCGATGCAATCGCGGTAATAGGCAGCGACGACGTATTGGATGCCAAAACACATTGCGCAGAAACGATGCCTTCAAGCTGCTTGAATAGATCTTTCTTAACATCGAGCCGCTCGACAATTGCCTCTACAACCAGATCAGCGTCGGCCATGGTTTCCAAAGAATCACAAGCAACAACGTTAGCCATGGCGGCTTTAACCTGTTCCGGCGTGAACTTTCCTTTGGCACTGAGCTTATCCCAGGTTTGCTGCAACGACGTGCACGCCGCTTCCACGGCTTGCGAACTTACATCGAACAACTTAACCGTTAGGCCTGCCTGTGCCGCAATTTGGACGATACCCTTGCCCATTGCGCCGGCGCCCACAATACCAATTGTTTTAATATCCTTCATGATTTCATGACTCCACAATAAATAAGCCTGCCCGGCACCACCCGGCAAGCACAAAATACTTTCCTTACCCAACGCGAATCAGGTTTTCTGCAAAAGCGACTTTAAAGCGTTCAGCCTCTCTTTTGGCGAAGAGTTTGCCTGCGGATCTGGAGAAGCGTCGACCGGCGATGCCAAACCCATTTCACTAATAAACCGCGAGGGCTCCCGAACCACATCTTCACGCGCCCGCCGCCGCCGTTTACACCAGCTTAGCGTTAGGGTGCGCTGCGCCCGCGTAATACCCACATACATTAAACGGCGCTCTTCCTGAACCCGAGCAGCCAACATATTTGCATCGGCTGCTAAAACTTGCTCATCGTCCTCACGCCCCATGTGCGGCAACAAACCTTCTTCCACCCCCACTAAAAATACATGGGGATACTCCAACCCTTTTGAGGCGTGCAAGGTAGACAGTTTAACCGCATCGGGGTCGGCCTCATCGTGGCGCTCCAACATACTGACCAACGCAACATGTTGCACCAGATCAATGACGGTCAGACTATCTTCCTGCGCCTTGCGTTTCAGCCAGGCTAGTAAGTCCAGCACGTTTTGCCAACGTGCCTGGGCTTGCCGCTCATCAAGGGTGTCATACAGATGACGCTCATAGCCGATCGCACTGATCAGTTCATCCAAAATTTCCGCGCTGGAGTCCGGTCCGTCTTTCTGGGCCCGTGCCTGAATACGGTTAATAAATGCACCGAATATTTCCAATGGCTCCAACTGGCGCGGTGCCAGTTGCTCTGTCATCCCGATTTGGAAAACCGCCTCAAATAAAGAAATGCCATGCGTTGCCGCAAATTGCCCAAGGGTCTTCAAAGTCCCCTGCCCCACCCCCCGACGCGGCGTGGTCACCGCGCGAATAAACGAAGGGTCGTCGGCCTCGTTCACCAGAAGTCGCAAGTAAGCCAGTACATCGCGAATTTCTGCTTTGTCGAAAAAGCTCTGCCCGCCGGAAACGGTATAAGGAATGCGTAAATTGCGTAAGGCCTGCTCAAGCACCCGAGCCTGTTGGTTACTGCGGTACAACACAGCGAAGTCACGCCACTCGGCGCGACGATCGAAGCGTTGACCGGAGATACTTAACCCCACCCATTCCGCTTCCGCCTCGTCGGAGTCGATGGCTTTGACGCCTATCGATTCCCCTGCACCGTGTTCCGACCACAACCTTTTGTTGAACAGATTCGGATTATGGCTGATAACGCTATTGGCCGCCGACAGTATCCTTTGGACCGACCGATAGTTTTGCTCAAGTTTGATGAGTTTTAAATTCGCGTAATCAGTGGTTAACTTCGCCAGGTTTTCAACCGTTGCTCCGCGCCATGCATAAATGGCCTGATCGTCGTCGCCAACCGCGGTAAATTGAGCACGATCTCCGGTTAACAGTTGAACCAGCCGATATTGGCATTCGTTGGTATCCTGATACTCATCAACCAACAAATACTGTACCCGCTGCTGCCAACGTTCCCGAACAGCGGTATTTTGTTCAAGTAGCCGAACCGGCAGTCTTACCAGATCATCAAAATCCACTGCCTGATACGCATTCAAGGTTGCCTCGTAACTACGGTAAACGCGCGCCGCCTCCTCATCACTGGGTGTCAATGCCCGCTGGGCCGCCTCATCCGGCCCCAACATGGCATTTTTCCACAAGGAAATAGTTTGTTGAACAGCGCGCAGCCGCGCCTTATCGGTGGTTGCCAGCAGTTCCTGAATAATGGCCAGGGCATCAGTTGCATCGAAGATGGAAAACTGCGGTTTTAAGTTTATTTGTTCAGCCTCTTCCCGAAGAAATCGCACCCCAAGAGAATGAAAAGTACACACGGTGAGCCCGCGGGCGAGACGCGTATCGACCAAGCCACGAATACGCTCACTCATTTCTTTGGCCGCTTTATTTGTGAAAGTCAGGGCAACAATGTGACGCCCTGAATACCCACACTCGCGAAGCAAATAAGCTATTTTCTGTGTAATGACCCGGGTCTTGCCACTGCCCGCTCCGGCCAACACGAGGCACGGGCCATTCAAATACTTTACAGCCTCGCGCTGTGCAGGATTTAAATCAACCGGCAGTGTGTCACCCGGCATATTCAGCGACATAAAACACCTTCAAGCAATAACAACATTCTTCCTTTTACTATTTTCACTTTTCCTGGAAACCACCCTTATATTTCCAGCGGATCAACCTCCAAAGTACAACGCACGCGCAACTGATTGGCCAACGACCCCAACTGCGGATTCCACGCCGACAAAAACGCCTGCAGCACGGGACGACTTGTGCTTTCAATCAGCAACTGAGCGCGCTCGACATGCGCAACCCGCACAACGCGCAAGGGAACAGGATCATAAAACGTCACGGCCATATCCATATAGGCTGAAAATTGATTCTGGGCAAGCGCCTTTGCCTCTTCCAGAAAACTCAGGGCCTTGGCGATCGTTTTGGCTTCGGCAGTGAGAAGTGCCTGAAACGCAAACGGCGGCAGGTCGACTGACTCACGCTCCTGTAAACTATGGCGCGCGAAACCCGTGTAATCATGGCGAAGCAGCGCCTGATACACCGGCTGCTCAGGGTAATCGGTTTGTACAATCACTTCACCGCCTGCAACATGTCGCCCCGCCCGGCCGGCCACCTGCATCAGTTGCGCAAACAAACGTTCAGGTGCCCGAAAATCTTGCGCAAACAACATGGCGTCGGCATTTAACACCCCAACCAAGCCAAGGCGTGCAAAGTCGTGACCTTTTGCCACCATTTGCGTTCCCACCAGAATATCAACCTCTCCGGCATGCACTTTGGCGAAAAGCGTCTGAGCACTGCCTTTCAGGCGCGTACTGTCGGCATCAATTCGGGCGATACGCGCAGCGGGGAAGCATTCACCCAGATACTCCTCCAATCGCTGGGTACCCCGCCCCATGGGGCGCAAATCGGCATCGCCACAATCGGGACACTTTTCGGGCACGCGTGCATGGTAACCGCAATGGTGGCATTGCAAATGATGATGACGCGCCGCTGAGCCGCTGCGATGCAAAATGGTATACGCCGTGCACCGTGGACACTGACTGACCCAGCCACATGACGTGCAACTCAAAACAGGGGCATAACCACGGCGATTCAGAAATACCAGCACCTGCTCTTTGGCGGCCAAGCGCTTTTCCATCGCCTCAAGCAACTGGGGTGAAAAACCCTGCTGCAACTCAAGACGCCGTGTATCAACCAAACGAATATGCGGCAAGGTCACGTCGCGCGCACGTTGCCGCAGCGATAAACATGTATAACGTTGCTTCTGCGCGTGGTGCCAAGACTCCAGCGACGGAGTCGCAGAACCCAGCACGACCGGAATGTTGCGGTCATGCCCTCGCCAAACCGCGAGATCGCGCGCGGAATACCTTAGCCCGTCTTGCTGCTTGTACGACGCATCGTGCTCTTCGTCGACAATAATCAACCCCAAGTGTGGCATGGGGGTAAAAATAGATAAACGTGTGCCAAGCAGTACACGCGCCTGCCCAGTACTCACACGTAACCACTCCCGCAGCCGCTGCCCGTCCGACAAACCGCTATGCAACACGGCCAGGACGTCTTCACCTCCCTGATGCACCAGGCGCGCACGCAATACCTGCTCAAACTGCGGCGTTAGATTAATTTCGGGCACCATGAACAGCACCTGTTTACCGCCCGCCAAATAGTGCAACGCACTATGCAGATACACCTCGGTTTTACCGCTGCCGGTGACACCATGTAGCAAAAACGTCTGATGCGAGTTGCACGCAACAATTTGGTCAACGGCACCTGATTGTTCAGTATTTAAGGTCGGGATTTGATCAGGCGTTAGGTCAGGTAACGGCGCCGGCGACCGCCGCTTCCTCATGCGCGCCACCGGCCCACCCCGAGAGGCCTTTCCCTGATAAGCACTAACCTTTCTGAGCGGCGCAGGCAAGCTCGGCAGCATAACCTCGCCCAGCGGACGCTGGTAGTAACCCGCGGCAAATTGGGCCATACGCAACCAATCAGCCGGTAGCGGTGCAATATCGGAAAGGACTTCCTCTATCTCCCGAACTTGTTCGGGGTCGATACGCGGCTTATCTTGTCGGCTTACCACCACCCCAATCATTTTGCGCCGGCCAAACGTCACAATCACGCGCACGCCAAGTTCGATCGGGTCGGGCGACTTATAGTCAAATACGCCATCCCCAAGCGGTACATCAAGCGCAACACCCACCCAATGCACCTTGGGGTTGATTTGTGAGCCGGGCTGCTCTTGCTCAATACCACACGTGTCAGAGTTTTTTTGAAGAGCAGACATGCCGAAAGTTAAAGTGGTTTCATAGGAGTTATCGCTAGACGGTGGATTCAAGCCGGGTTCAACTTTACGCAAGCACCCTGTGGATAACTTTGGGGAAAAAAAAGGATCACCTAATTTTTTGCTCTAAAAAATGGGATTAGTATTTTCCCTTAATAAGCGTCATTATTTTTAAAAATTCCTTTAAAAACAATTAATTGAGATGAATAACAAGAGTGTAACTTAACGACAGAAGCGGTTGATGCAATGCGGAATAAACTGTGTACAACTTGGCGGAAAATAGCTTCTTCAAAAAGTTAACCCCTTGTTTTATTGCATAAAATTAGCGCATGTTGCGGCTATATGAATGCACCTCATCAACCAAAACCGAAACCGATTCCGGCGGGGTGAACTGGGAAATACCATGCCCAAGATTAAACACATGGCCACCGTTGCCTACCGGACCAAAATCGTCAAGAACGCGACGTGCCTCGGCCCGAATCGCTGACTCGCTGCCGAACAAGGCCATGGGATCAAGGTTACCCTGCAACGCGACCCGATCACTCACCTGCTTGCGCACCCGTGCCAAACTGGTTGTCCAGTCGAGGCCAACCGCATCGCAACCGCTTTGCGCAATATCGTCAATCCATAACCCACCACCTTTGGTAAACACGATAACAGGGATCGCGTCGTCTCCTTCGCCCCGATTCAATTGCTGAATGACTTGACGAATATAAGCCAGCGAGAAAGTTTGAAACAGCGTATCGGCCAATACGCCGCCCCAGCTGTCGAAGATCATCAATGCTTGGGCACCCGCCTGAATTTGCCCGTTCAAGTAGTTCGCGGTGGCTTGCGCATTCACTTCGAGAATACGGTGCAAAAGGTCGGGACGACTGTACAACATACTTTTTATAAGACGGTAGTCTTTGGAACCCTGCCCTTCCACCATGTAACAGGCAACCGTCCATGGACTGCCGGCAAAGCCGATAAGTGGGACCTTCCCATCCAGTTCTTTGCGGATTAACGTAACAGCATCAAACACATACTGAAGTTCAGACATATCCGGCACGGCAAGTTTCGCCACTGCAGCCTCATCGCGAACTGGATGCGTAAACTTAGGCCCTTCCCCCGTAATGAAGTGCAACCCCAATCCCATTGCGTGGGGCACCGTTAAAATATCGGAAAACAGAATGGAAGCATCGAACGCATAGCGTTCGAGCGGCTGTAATGTGACCTCGCAAGCGTATTCAGGGTTTTGCGCCAGCCCCAGGAACGAACCCGCCTTGGCTCTTGTTTCGCGGTACTCGGGCAAATAACGACCTGCCTGACGCATAAGCCAAATAGGGGTGTAGGGTACGGGCTGACGCTTTAACGCCCGAAGAAAAACATCATTCTTTAAAATTGGAAAAGACACAGCAATCCTCTGGAAATAATTCCCCCTATTTTACCCGTCTGGGGAGGGGTTAAAACCCGGCTCGCTTCGATAAGGGCCTGCATCAATATTATATTTGCGCATTAAAGCCCAATAAGCCCGGCGATGCTTTTTGGAACAACGTGCGGCCATGGCAATGTTGCCGCCATGCTGCATTAATGAAGCGTTAATGTACGCCTTCTCGAAGCGCTCGATAATTTTCGTTTTCGCGGCACGAAACGATTGTTTTGAAGTTGCATGCGCCGCCGCTGCTGCTACAGCAAATGCATCCAGCTCTGCTCCGCTTCGACCCAAAATACTATCAGACAACACCTCTTCATTGACGCTATTGGGGGTCACCAGAACAGGTTCCACCCTAAAGCCCGGCTTCTCGGGTTCCGCCAAGACAGAATAAGTGGATGACTGAACTCTGCGATGGACACGAAAGCGAAGCTCTTCCAAACAGACGGGAGCACGCAGAACGTCGGCCACACCCAACGCAAATAAATCATTCAAGGCGGTGGCTTTAAGATCTGAAACAATGGCGATAAGCGGCGTTGAAACATAGCCTTTACTAGCCGACAACAGTAGCCTTGACCAAGCCAGCGTAGCCGGACTGACACTAATTAGCACAGCATCATACCGGCGCAAAGACATAGCGTTTTCGGCCAAAACATCATGGGCAGGCAATGGCGCATTGGTAGCGGCCGCATTTGTATCAACAGTAACCTGGAAATGGCTTAACGTAAGCCGGCCACCCAAATAGTCCCCAGGCGCAACCAACATCTTCTGTTGTTGTTCGTCTCCTGATGAGACCAGCCATGTGCAATCAACTCTTTCTCTCATAATGCCCTCTTGGGTAAGCGGGTCAACGAAATGTCGTACCCCCGAGAGAAATGATAATTAAGCCTATCAGCCTAGGCTATTCGTAGAAATAGCCCATCGGAAACTACGTAAGGAGACTAGTCTTCATTGCCTGTGTTGCCGGCCGAGTTGGTTGTATCCGACTCAATTGGAATAAAGCCGGGGGCCATACTAAGAAAAGGGATACCCGCCCCTCCCGGTTCGGAAGAGTTTGCATTCTGCGGAATAAGGGTCGGTGGTGTACCCGGCTGATCCAATATTTGCTGTTCATTGGTTACCAATTCACCGGATGACGGAGCATCAGTTTGAGGCGCTGGGGACGGCGTCGCAGGTTTAATTCGCAAACTACCGTCAACAAATGAAATAAAATAATTCTGCCCTACGAGACCCGACGGGGTAATCAGATAATCACCGACATCAACGGCTCCCTGGCTATTGCCCCCATAAGCAAGCTCACCTGTTAAAACTGCGGCATTTTCGTTGGCAACAAAACCACTATACGTTACGCCATTACCACCACTCCATGGCGCTCCGCTAAAAGTGGTCGTCGCATCGTTGGCAGTTACCGTTAATGCAGCGGGAGTAATCGTCGCCTCATGCCCTGCAGTTTGCGCCAACGTATAGTTGGACGCCAGTCCGCCACCCGCGCCATCAGCCAAGGTATACGTGGCGGTCGCTGTTCTTGTACCCACATTCTTGCTATCGAACAAACCCGTTGCTGAGGCCACCTGGACAGTTTCACTGCCTACAAAGCCCGACAAAGTACCCGGATTGATGGTCGCCACTGCTGTGCCATCGTAAGTCTTGTTGTCGGCTGTTGTTCCAGAGATGGTCAGCGTTTTCGGTGTGATGGTCAAGCTTCCATCTTCATAAGTAATCGTGTAGTTATCTGCATTGAAAGTGCCGCCACTCGCGTTAGTTGCCAATACAGCGTAGGGTGTACCGCCATTGACTGCTGCGGTGGCCGTCGCGCCGGCACTGCTGATATCAACTGAGCCAATCGTTTCACTGTTTTTTAGCCCGGTAATAGTTACATCCCCGGAGTCAAATACATACGTTTCACCGTAGGTTTTTGACAAATCCCTTTTTGCGGCAACCGTCAACGCGGCAGGGGTCACCGTTAACTCCCCTTCTTGATAGGTGATATTGTAATTACCGGTATCGAACGCGCTACCACTGGCATTGCTTACATTAACGCTGTACGGGCGTCCCAATGCACTCGCCGTGGCCACCGATCCGTCGCTACTGATATCAACTGAATCAATGCCGTCGTTGTTCTTTAATCCTGTGATAAGTAAATCGTCGGCACCGAAAGTATACGTATCACCGTAAACTTTCGTTAAATCACTTTTGCCCGCCACCGTTAAGGCGGCAGGAGTCACTGTTAATGCCCCGTCGTTATACGTAATTGTGTAATTAGCGGCATCGAAAGTCCCGCCGCGCGCATTGCTGATATCAACGCTATACGGCGTACCGCTATTCACCGCCGCTGTGGCCACCGCACCGTCGCTACTAAGATCGGCTAAACCAATACTTTCATCGTTCTTCAATCCAGTTACATTCACATCATCAAAACTGAATGTGTAGGTATCACCGTAAGTTTTAGTTAGATCACTTTTGCCCGTCACGGTTAAGGCAGCCGGCGTCACGGTTAGGGCGCCATCCTCGTAGGTAATGGCGTAGTTGGCCACATCAAAAGTGCCACCGCTCGCGTTACTTACCGCAACGTCGTATGACGAACCCCCATTCACCGCCGCCGTGGCAGCCGCCCCTGTACTACTAATGTCGGCGGTACCAATCGTTTCACTATTCTTTAAGCCGGTAATCACCAGATCACCTGCGCTAAACGCATAGGTATCCCCATACGTCTTGGTCAGGTCGCTCTTGCCTGCAATCGTTAAAGATGCCGGAGTGACCGTTAAAGCACCGTTCTCATACGTAATACTGTAATTGCTTGAGTTAAAGGAGCCTCCGCCCGCATTACTTACCACGACAGTATATGCTGAACCACCATTCACAGCTGCTGTGGCAGCAGCGCCGGCGCTGCTGATATCCGCAGTGCCGATCGTTTCACTATTTTTTAAGCCTGTAACGATCAGATCGTTCGCGCTAAAGGTATAAGTATCACCGTAGGTCTTGGTCAAACCACTCTTGCCCGCAACGGTTAAAGATGCCGGCGTAACAGCTAAAGCACCGTCGTCATAGGTAATATCGTAGTTCGCGGCGTCGAATGTGCCCCCACGCGCGTTACTGACATCAACGACATAAGGCGTACCGCCGTTTACCGCCGCTGTCGCCACCGTTCCAGCACTGCTCAAATCAACCAGCCCGATACTTTCGCTATTCTTCAAGCCACTAATGATCAGATCATCCGCGCTAAGGTTATAGGTGTCACCGTACGTTTTACTTAAATCAGCTTTAGCTGCGACAGTAAGTGCAGCGGGGGTAACCTCTAGAGCCCCACTTTCATAGGTAATCGTGTAGTTGTTGGCATCAAAAGTGCCACCCGCCGCATTGCTAACCGCTACGCTATACGGCGCCCCCCCATTCACCGATGCAGTCGCTACCGCCCCGGCGCTGGTGATATCCGCCGATCCAATAGTTTCACTGTTTTGCAGACCCGTAATCGTTAAATCAGTGCCATCAAAAGTATAGATATCCCCATATACCTTTGTCAGATCACTTTTCGCCGCAACCGTTAATGCCGCGGGTGTAATCGTGGCACTGTGTCCAGTGGTTTGCGCCAAAGTGTAATTCGAGGCAAGCCCACCATTAGTGCCATCGGCCAGGGTATAGGTGGCCGTTGCGACTCTTTCCCCTACATTCTTACTGTCGAACACGCCGCCAACGGAAGCAATCTGTACGGTTTGATCATCAACAAAGCCTGACAAGCTACCAGGCGTAATCGTTGCTGTAGTCGTACCATCGTAAACCTTTCCTGCAGCTGTCGTTCCCGTAATTGTTAATACTTTTGGGGTAATCGTTAAACCGCTGTCATCTGCAAGATAAGTATAAATATTACCACCGGGCACCGACAACACATTCGCCGCGCTCCATAAATACGTACCAACGTTACTTGTAGTGGTAATGGCCGAACCCCAATCTACCGCACCAACCGTTCCCGCCGTGGTTATCACGCCATCAAGTGACGGGTTGCTACCCGCCCCGTATTCACGACTCAAATCACCCGCAACACCCAAGTAGCCATCGTAGAAACTGGCCGACTGTATGCCGGCCAGCATCATATAACCCCCATTTTCATTACTGTTTGATTTAGCCCAAGTACTGGAAAAATCCCAACCACTTGAAATGAACGTAAAAGGGTTTTGCATTTCGACTGTTGTTTTGCCGATCCCGCCATCACTACTAGACTTACCTGATGTTTGTACGTCCCAGAAAGAATTCGTGACGTAAGCGTCGGGGCTTTCATTAACACCGATCAGCCCTGACCCCGTCCCGTTTATATAACCCGTTGCATAACTACGGTTTACTTGTCCGCCGCCGTAGTTTCTGCCAATCAAGCCGCCAATTGCATAAGTGGTACCTTGCACTTGCCCGGTTGCATAGCTGTCTTCAATTCTACCGTTTGCGTTGCTATTTCCTACCAAGCCACCAATCGCAAAGTTACCCACCACGTTACCGGTTGCATATGAGCGCTTGATCTCACCGCCGTTCGCCCCAACTAACCCACCCACGTCATTCCAATAACCAGATGTGCCACTCCACCCTTCGTGAGCGGTAACATTCGCAGAAGACCAGCTATCGAGAATCGCACCGGAACTGCTACCTACCAGCCCACCCGATCCTCCACCCGTATCAACTGTTCCACTGGCCCAGGCGTTCATTACAGTACCTTCCAGCCCACCAACCAGAATGCCCGAGCTTGTTTGACCCTCCAGCACAGCATTACTGACACCGATATCGCGTATCGTGACCTCTGGATCTGCATAGCCAATCAACCCACTGTAGTCTGATGTCCGTCGCTTTATAGTGAGATTACTGATACTGTGCCCCATGCCGTGTAACTGGCCGGTAAATCGCGTATCACGATCACCAATCGGCGCAAAACCGTAGTAGCCACCACTGCCATCGGCATTCCAGGTTGCGGTGGACGACGCGTCAATATCTGCACCCAGCACGTAATTACCGGCCAAGTCGCCTGCCATACCCTGCAAACTGCCGTCGTTTAAGCTGCCCTCATTACCCAATTCAGTAATGACCGTATAGTTAACCGTGCCGCCGTCGCTACCCAATTTGGTGGAAAAGGTCGCGTCAGCTTCAAAGTTAACTGGGGCGTTCACCGTATAACCGGCTGTATTTCCCGCAGCAACCGCACCCTGGCCGAACTCAAGCGCCAAACCGCCGTTTCCAAGTACATCAAGCTCCGCATTCAAACTGATGTTGTTGTCAGCACGCAATGTCAGCGTATTGATGATCCACTCGATCGACGCGTTAACATAAATATTGCCAGGGTCGGTCCCCACACCGTTATCAGGCTCGCCCCAACTGGAATTGCTGGCGCCATCCGCTGTTGAAACCGTGACATCACCGTTATATAAAGCGCCTTGAATAGCCATCGCCTTATTCTCATCGATAGTAATATCGATTGGGTCGATCAGCCATTCGCCCCCGTGGGTATTCACCGCCAGATCGGCACTGATATTCACTGTTGCAGCCGAAGTCTCGACAAAACTAGCTTCCAAACTACCTGAAGCATGAACCTGCCCGTGCTTCATGTCGGCTAACAGTAATATCCGGCCATCTTTTTCAGCTAATGTTCTGGCTTGTACCGTACCGGAGTTTGAGACAACACTGGCGACCATCTCATTGGCTGCCCTACCCGTCATAATGGCCTGACCGCCATCCGCCAGAATCAATTGGCGGTTTTCCACCAGCGTGTTCACAGTTGCAGGGTCTACCGCCACCTTCAACATGCCGTTGGCACCAACGTCGAGCGTTACGCGGTCACCGGCAGCCATAACAACATTACCCATACTGGCTTTGATAATGCCGTCGTTCACTACAGTGGGCGCCAGCAATGCAACGGTGCCGCCGTCGGCAGCCGTGATTTGCCCTTTATTGGTCACACTGCCCGTTCCCCCGTTACGGTTGAACAGACCCTTGCCTTCCATAAAATCTTGATTGGTAATGTCCATGGTTGAGGCAACCAGGCCTCCTACATTCACAACGCTACCCGCACCAAACATTACCCCGTTAGGATTCACCAACCATACTTGCCCATTGGCAGTCAGCTGCCCATGTATTTCCGTTGCGCCGCCTGCAACAACCCGGTTAAGGGCAACTGAACTGGCACCAGGCTGGTTAAAGTTCACCGCCGCATTCGTACCAATATTCATGCTTTGCCAATTAATAATGGCACGGTCGGTTTGTTGGTTAATTTGCATGTGGCCGGCGTTTTGACTAATACTGGCCTGTCCGCCTACAACCTGACCGCCCGACGGTAGCATGTCAGACGCTACTGTTTGGCCCAGGGCGGGGCTTGCCATTGCCGCAACCAGCGCCATCAGTAAACCACTGGCCTTCAAGTGCCACCCATAGTTTCGTTTCCCGGTTCGACTTACATTTTCCGGCGCCGGAACATAGCTTTGGGTATGGTCGTTATATACAAGACTGTAAACGTGGTTCATAGTGATCTCCGTTTCCCACCCAGTAACGATGGGAACTGGTTCGAGCCTTTCCACGCAGTCGCGTTGTGTGGCCCTTAAAAGCTCTTACTCAGGTTGACCCAGAAACGAGTAGACGAAGCACTACTTCCATCGTTGTTCTCATTCTGTGCATTAGCTACCGGATTACTACCCAACGGCGTTGCGACGCTTGCCTTTAAAACCCAACCCGAAGCTGCGCCGGTGCCATACCAATTAATGCCCGCACCAATACCAGACAAATGAAATGAATTCGGCTGATTCGTACCGCCATCCCAACCCGACCATATGTCTTTGTGCTGGCGGATATACCCCAGATCATAAAAAACTGCCGCCTGCCAGCCATGCCCGAGACTGCGTTGCACTTCAAACTTGAAAATCACGCCCTCATCGCCCATGCCCTCGTTAATGGGGTAGGCTCGGACGCCGAACGGACCGCCGAGTGACAGACGCTCGGAACTGCCTAAATTGCGATCTGCCACTTGTCCCGAAAGACCTAACAGCACTTGCCAGCCGGAGCCCGCACCCAATGCTTGCAAACGGTTAAGCTGAAAAGCCAGTTTGGTATAGTCTCCCTGTGTTCTGGGGCCGGCACTATCTGTAGCGGCATCGGCCGGGACACGGTCGAGGTTAAGATTGCCCCGCACAAGCTGCACAGCGCCCCAGTTAATAGCCCCACCTAATATCTCATCGCGCAGATCTCCCGAAAACTGGAGTGAGAGCGCGTTGACACGTTGCCTACGCAGCGCGGCGCCAAGGGCATCATCATCGTATCGGCGATATTCATACCCGGCACCGATAGTTAAATTGCGATCGCTTTGACGGATGAGCGGATACGATAAAGTAAGACCGGCCGTATATGCCTTGCCTTTTGCATCCAGCGATGCATAACGCCCACCCAAACGGTAGCCCAACGTAGAGCCGTGTGTGATAAGACGCCAACCATCAGCACCAACTGGCAACACATATTGCAATCGGGCCGAATAAATGTCTTTCGCTACCAAAGCGCGCAAAGAAACCTGATCTCCGCGACCGGTAAGATTATTCAGAGCCAAACCTCCGACCATCTGCTCTGTGCCGGTATACTTATTGCCGAAATTATTCGCGCCGATATCGCCCGTGACGAAAGGCGTATCTTCAACGTGGATATCCAGACGCGTTTCGCCTGACTCTTGCCCTGGCACAAGCCGGCCTGTCGCCTGGATACCAGAAAGGTCATTTGCAATAAGCAACCCGCGCTCCAGATTCGCGGCTGACAGAGGCTCACCTTCTTTCAAGCGATGCGTAATGACACTGCTAACGTACTTGCCGTTCGCGCGGGCGCCGTCTTGCTGAATAGACGCCCCACCGTAATACCCCTCAATGATCTGAATATGAATGATTCCATTTGTAACGTCTTGCCGGGGAAGAAAAACGCGAACAAACCAGCCATATTTTCTGTAGTGTTCCGAAATTCGCTGCGCTACATGTTCCAGTTCGGGGAAAGTAAGAGTCTTACCTATGCTGTCGGCTATAACACCTTGCAATTCTTCAACTGGAATTAAATTGGCGCCATCGATAACAAACTGCTTTACCGTCACAGCGCCTTGTTGTGTTTCTGCGAGGGGCTGGGCATCACCCCGTTTTGTCGGCACGGGCTCTGAAAGGCGGGGCGGCTGGAGGCTGCGCTCAGAATCGCGCTGCAAAACGCCTGCATCAGGAATAGTTTGGGCGGTAGCAATGGAAAATGCACAAGCGGCGTACCCCAAAAGCGCCAGGCGAAGAGACCACCATACGATTGGCATATCGAAAGTCCGGTTTTTATGCGCCGATTAAATCCCCGTCGGCACTTTGTTATGAGTTACAGGACGTTTTACGATGAATAAATAATGTAACCAATCCGTACAAACCCTCGAAATTACCTCTCTTGAAATAAACCAGAATAAAAAAAGCGACTCCATCGGAGCCGCTTTCGAACTTACTCAACTAGTATTTCTAATGGTCAGACTTAGTGGCGCGAATTCCGTATGCGAGCCAACTTTTGTGCAGCAGCATGTTGTGCCGCCAACATAGCCAATTCAGCCTCAACCACTGCAATATCTTCTTTGTCTTTGGCATTGCGCAAGGCTTCTTCAGCACGCTTGCGTGCTTCCAATGCTTTCGCTTCGTCGAGATCTTCAGCACGAATAGCCGTATCGGACAGAACCGTTACGCCACCCGGCTGAACTTCAAGAATGCCACCGGCAACAAACACGTTGGTTTCGCCGCTGCCATCGGCAAGGACAATTTTGACTGTACCCGGACGAATACGGGAGATCAGGGGCGTGTGCCCCGGAAGAATCCCCAGCTCACCGGCTTCGCCAGGCAGCGCCACGAACTTCGCCTCACCGGAAAAGATCGATTCTTCTGCACTGACAACGTCAACATGTAGTGTGGACATAACCACCCCTTATTACAGATTTTTCGCTTTCTCGAAGGCTTCGTCGATGGAACCGACCATGTAGAAAGCCTGTTCGGGCAGTGCGTCGCACTCGCCTTCAACAATCATTTTAAAGCCACGCAAGGTTTCCGACAGCGGAACATACTTACCAGGCGAGCCGGTAAACACTTCAGCAACGTGGAAAGGCTGCGACAGGAAGCGCTGAATTTTACGAGCACGTGCCACGGCCTGCTTATCTTCCGGTGACAATTCGTCCATACCCAGAATTGCAATAATGTCGCGTAACTCTTTGTAGCGTTGCAATGTTTGCTGAACACCTCGAGCAATATCGTAGTGCTCTTCACCCACAACCTGAGGATCCAATTGGCGGCTGGTGGAGTCCAGTGGATCAACCGCAGGATAGATACCCAAGGCGGCAATATCACGCGACAACACCACGGTGGAATCCAGGTGAAGGAAGGTGGTAGCAGGCGAGGGATCGGTCAAGTCATCCGCAGGAACGTAAACGGCCTGAATCGAAGTAATCGAACCCGTTTTCGTCGAAGTAATACGCTCTTGCAGCTTACCCATTTCTTCTGCCAGCGTAGGCTGATAACCCACCGCGGACGGCATACGACCCAACAGCGCCGAAACCTCAGTACCAGCCAAGGTGTAACGGTAGATGTTATCAACGAAGAACAGAATGTCACGGCCTTCATCACGGAATTTTTCCGCCATGGTCAAGCCCGACAATGCCACGCGCAGACGGTTACCGGGAGGCTCGTTCATCTGACCGAACACCATCGCCACTTTCGACTCCGGCAGGTTATCTAATTGGATAACACCGGCATCAGACATTTCGTGGTAGAAGTCATTACCTTCACGGGTACGCTCACCCACGCCTGCAAACACCGACAAACCGCTATGCGCTTTGGCAATGTTGTTGATGAGCTCAAGCATGTTCACGGTTTTGCCCACACCAGCGCCACCGAACAGACCAACCTTACCGCCTTTTGCAAACGGGCAAACAAGGTCAATAACCTTAATACCGGTTTCAAGCAACTCAACCGAGGGCGACAGTTCATCGAACTTGGGCGCGTCTTGGTGGATACCGCGGGTTTCTTCCGCTTCGATGGGTCCACGCTCGTCGATGGGGCGACCCAGAACGTCCATAATGCGACCCAGTGTTGCCTTGCCGACCGGCACCGAAATAGGCGCGCCGGTGTTGGCCACGGCCATACCACGACGCAGACCGTCGGAGGAACCCATTGCGATGGTGCGAACCACGCCGTCGCCCAGCTGCTGCTGAACTTCGAAGGTTAGACCGGCCTCGGCAAACTTGGAGCTGTCGTCAGCCAGTTTGAGAGCGTCGTAAATGTTAGGAATGCTGTCGCGGGGGAACTGAATATCCACCACGGCGCCGATGCACTGAACGATGGTACCGTTGCTCATGTTTAGTCCTTGCTAAATATCTTTGACGGGATGCCCTTCTGTTTATTAAACAGCGGCAGCGCCCCCGACGATTTCAGAAATTTCTTTAGTAATAGCGGCCTGACGGGTTTTGTTGTAAACCAGTTCAAGTTCGCCGATGATTTTCTTGGCGTTATCCGACGCTGCTTTCATCGCCACCATTCGAGCAGACTGCTCGGAGGCCATGTTTTCGGCAACCGCCTGATACACCAAACCTTCTACATAACGCTGAAGCAGATCATCAATGACCGACTTGGAGTCGGGTTCATAGATGTAGTCCCAACCGTACTTAGACTTCAGCACCGCATCCTCTTCTTTGGAAAACGTATTTTCCGTTTGGAAAGGATCAGCCAAACCGCTGGGCAGCGGTAACAGCCGGATAAAGCTGGGCTCTTGCTTCATCGTGTTAACAAAGCGGTTTGTCGCTACATAAACCGCATCGATTTTGCCGTCGATAAAGTCATCGACCTGTACCTTGATTGCACCGATAAGACGCTCAAGGTTGGGGGCATCGCCAAGCTGAACTTCCTGCGAAACCAGATTGGCTCCGATTCGGGTAAGGAATGACAGCCCTTTGTTACCCAGCGCAGTCGTTTGAACCTTGATACCTTGTTGATCGAACTCTTTAATGCGAGACAAAACCAAACGCGTAATATTGGTGTTCAAACCACCGCACAAACCCTTGTCGGTGGTTACCAATACGACACCGACGCCTTTGACGTCGTTGCGCTCGATCATAAACGGGTGAGTGTAATCGGGGTGCGCCTGCATAAGATGCGCAGCGATTTCACGTACCTTTGTCGCATAGGGACGGCCGGCACGCATCCTGTCTTGCGCTTTGCGCATTTTGGATGCCGCCACCATCTCCATGGCTTTGGTGATCTTTCGCGTGTTTTGCACGCTTTTGATCTTGGTTCGAATTTCCTTAATTCCGGCCATCGCAAATCCTGTCAGGGCGTTGGTTGGGGTAACAACAAACTTGCGTTACCCCGGTATTGCGCAAGCAGCGGCCTTTCAACCGTTGCCGCCGCCAGTCATTAATAAGCGCCGTGCTTCTTGAACTCGTCAATTGCAGCAGCAAGTGCCTCGTCGTCTTCCTTGGACAATTCTTTCTTGTCTTCGATCCGCTGAACCAAATCGGCATGCTTGGATTTCAGCGTTTCTTTCAAGGCTTTCTCGAAAGGCAGAACCTGGTCGACTTCAACGTCGTCGAGGTAACCGCGATTCACTGTGAACAGCGACACGGCAAGTTCCCAAACCTGTAAAGGCTGATACTGCGGCTGCTTAAGCAACTCAACAACGCGCTTACCGCGCTCGAGCTGACGACGGGTTGCGTCGTCGAGGTCGGAAGCGAACTGAGCAAATGCGGCCAATTCACGATACTGCGCCAAGTCGGTACGAATACCACCGGCCAGTTTCTTGACCACTTTGGTTTGAGCCGAACCACCCACACGGGAGACCGAGATACCCGCGTTAATAGCAGGACGAATACCCGCGTTGAACAAGTCGGTTTCCAGGAAGATCTGACCGTCGGTAATGGAAATAACGTTGGTGGGAACGAAGGCGGAAACGTCGCCGGCCTGCGTCTCAATAATTGGCAACGCGGTTAACGAACCCGTTTTACCTTTTACTTCACCATTCGTGAACTTCTCGACGTACTCGGCATTGACGCGAGCGGCACGCTCGAGCAAGCGGGAGTGCAAATAGAATACGTCACCGGGGTAGGCTTCACGACCGGGAGGACGGCGCAGCAACAACGAAACCTGGCGATAAGCCCAAGCCTGCTTGGTAAGATCGTCGTATACGATCAGGGCGTCTTCGCCGCGATCGCGGAAGTATTCGCCCATCGTGCAACCGGAGTAAGCGGCCAGATACTGCATGGCGGCGGAATCGGAAGCGGCAGCGGCAACAACAATGGTGTATTCCATTGCGCCGTGCTCTTCGAGCTTGCGAACTACGTTGTTAATGGTAGAGGCTTTCTGACCAATAGCGACATACACGCAGGTAACATTCTTACCTTTCTGGCTGATGATGGTGTCGACAGCCACGGCAGTTTTACCGGTTTGGCGGTCACCAATAATCAGTTCGCGCTGACCACGGCCAATAGGTACCATAGAGTCAATCGCCTTAACACCTGTTTGCAGGGGTTGGTCGACCGACTGACGCGCGATAACGCCGGGAGCCACTTTTTCGATAATATCGGTGGCTTTGGCGTTAATGGGGCCTTTGCCATCGATAGGGGTACCCAGTGCGTCGACCACACGGCCGCACAACTCGGGGCCGACAGGCACTTCAAGAATACGACCGGTTGTTTTTACCGGATCACCTTCGGAAACGCCGGTGTAATCGCCCAGAATAACGGCACCGACCGAATCGCGCTCAAGGTTAAGCGCCAGGCCGAATACATTATTGGGAAATTCAAGCATTTCACCCTGCATCACATCGGACAAACCGTGAATGCGGGTAATACCGTCGGTCACGGATACGACCGTGCCCTGCGTACGTACGTCAGTCGACGCGCCCAAGCCTTCGATACGGCTTTTGAGCAGCTCGCTGATCTCTGACGGGTTAAGTTGCATGTTCAGACTCCTGGAATCCTGTTAGTTGATGCTTTTAAGCAGCCAACGTATCGCGCATACGGGCCAGTTGGGCCTGCACGGAAGTGTCGAGTACCTGATCACCGACAACCACCCGGACACCACCGATCAGGGAAGAGTCTATGGTGACGGACGGCTTAAGTTTCAGGCCAAATTTTTTCTCGAGGCCTGCAAGCAGCTCGGTGACCTGTGCATCGGATAATTCGTATGCACTGGTAATCTGGGCTACCGCACTCCCTTCGAATTGATTTTTAAGCAGGTCGAACTGTTCGGCAATTTGCGGCAGCAGCAAAATGCGACCATTCTGGACGAGCAGTTCGATGAAATTGCGTGCCTGATCTGACAACGCCGACTTCACCAGCCCGCAGAACAACTCGAAACGTTGCTCATTGCTAAGGCGCGGATCGGTAAGCGCGTCGCGCACGTCTTCCAAACTTGCCACTGCTGCAAGCTCGTTCACCAAATCCGACCAAGATGCCAGAGAAGCCTGGTCACCTTTGGCCGAAGCAAACAGCGCTTCGGCGTATGGTCGGGCAATTGTCGATAATTCAGCCATGGCTTTGCCCTGAGATTAGAGTTGTGCCTTAAGCTGGTTCAACAGCTCGGCGTGTGCCTGTGCATCGACCTCGCGCTTGAGAATCTGTTCTGCACCCTTGACCGCCAACACAGCAACGTCGTCACGCAACCCGTCGCGGGCACGCTGGACTTCCTGTTCGGCGTCTTGTTTGGCTTGGGCGATAATCCGGGCTTTTTCAGCCTCGGCTTCGCGCCGTGCCTCATCGATGAGGGCGGCAGCCTGTTTCTCAGCTTCGAGCATGCGAGCGTGATTTTCAGACTTCGCTGATGCTTCGATCAGGCTGATACGGGCCTGAGCCTGCGCCAGATCGGCCTTGCCTTTATCGGCAGCAGCCAGACCATCTGCAATTTTCTGGCGGCGATCTTCGATTGCTTTTGTCAGGGGTGGCCATACGAATTTCATCGTAAACCACGCCAGGACAAAAAACACGATCATCTGAAAAAAGAGAGTCGCGTTTAAGTTCACGGTCGTTTCCCTTTATTACCACTGGCACCTTACAGATTAACTGCACGATGCCCAATGTCCACGTCGCAGGCAGCACTTTAACGTACCACCAACGACGACGTTAGCCTGCCCGAAGGCAGGCGCGTTGCTCAAGCTTAGCCGACGAACGGATTGGCGAAAGCAAACAGCATGGCGATACCCACACCGATCAGGAAGGCAGCGTCGATCAGGCCGGCCAACAAGAACATTTTGGTTTGCAAAGCGTTCATGAGCTCGGGTTGGCGAGCCGAAGCTTCCAGATATTTACCGCCCATCAAAGCGATACCGATCGAGGCGCCAAAAGCACCCAGGCCAACAATAAGACCGCAAGCCAGAGCAACGAAAGCAACGTTGGTCATAACAACTCCTTGGTTAATAAACCTTGTGTAATCAATAAGCCAAAATTAAAAACTGCTTTGCAAGAAAACCTTGCTATCCAGCAGGCCGACCCCGTTGAAATAAGGGCCCGCCCGCTAGGAATTCATTAATGGTCTTCGTGAGCCAAGCCAACGTAAACGAGGGTTAGCATCATGAAGATGTAGGCCTGCAACACCACGATTAACACGTGGAAAATCGCCCAGGCGGAGCCGGCCAGAATATGACCGATACCCAAACCCACACTCGTACCATTAAAGCCTGCCGCAGCACCACCCAATAGGGCGATGAGCATGAAGAGCAATTCGCCGGCAAACATATTGCCGAACAACCGCATACCCAACGACACTGTTTTGGCGGCATATTCCATAAGGTTCAACAATATGTTGAACGGAATAAGAAGCACACCCACAACACCGTGACCGTGGAAGGGAGCCGTAAACAAGCCTTTCGTGAAGCCCAGACCACCCTTGACTTTAATGCCATAGTAAAGAGTGAGCAGCAACACGCCCAACGACATACCCATTGGCACGTTCAGGTCGGCTGTTGGCAAAATACGGTGGTAATAAAGTGGGTCGCCGTGCTCGGCACCCAAGCCTGTCATTTTGAAAATCCATGCCATGAGATCGACCGGAACCAGGTCGAGCGTGTTCATGAGGATAATCCACAGAAATACGGTAAGTGCCAGCGGCGCAACAAAACGACGACTCTCTTCGTTCGGAATAATGCTTTTGGCTTCGTTCTGCACCATTTCAACAAGCATTTCAACGGCCGACTGGAATCGGCCCGGAACACCGCTTGTTGCTTTATTGGCCGCACGCCACAAGAAGAAAATAACAATAAGCCCCATGAACAGGGACCAAAACATCGAGTCGTAATTCAGAACGCTGAAGTCGGCAATTGCAGTTTGCTTTTCCCCCAGACCATTCAAATGCACTAAGTGATGCTGAATGTAATAGGATTGTGGCGAAATATCACTTGGAGCAGCCATTTGAACCCTTACCTGTTAACTTTTTAAACAGAGCCTGACACAGAACTGTGTCAGGCCCATGAAATTGGAATTCGCACCACGTTACGGCAGCCGCCCAAACATAAGCAGTAACACGTAACCTTTCAACACCATGAGCAAGCCGAACAACAGTGCCGGCCACACAAGCCAGGCCTGCGCTACATAAACTACCAGCACCAGCAAAGCAACTGATGCAAGTAATTTCACGAGCTCGCCAACCAGAAACCGGCCAGGACTGGCGGGCCGACCGGCAACCATGCCCAACAGCAGGCGCGCAGCAAAAAGCGCATTAGGAACAAAACAGGACAACGCGCCCAAAAGCGCCGATGCTCCGGCTTCAACCCCAGCGACCCCCCAGGAAACCACAACGGCAACAAGCATCATGCCCGCCTGAGCGGCCAGCACATGAACAAGCCCCTTAACGGCACTTGCCTGCACTTTTCTGCGCTCGGCCTCAGTTAGCTTTATTGGTTCCAGCCTTACCGGCTCGGTTTCCCCAGGCTTCACAAGCCCCTGCTTCTTTGGTGTCAAACCCAGAGAGTATAACTGGTTTTTTAAGCCTTAAGCAAATCGTAAGGCCGCTTTTTTGTGCAACGCACACCCGGCCCTTTATTCATGCCGAAACTTGGCCTCACGCTTTTCGACGAACGCATTCATGCCCTCTTTTTGATCATGCGTCGAGAACAAGGCGTGGAAGTTGCGGCGCTCAAACAACAAGCCTTCATTTAACGGTGATTCGTATGCGCGATTAATGCTTTCTTTGGCCATCATGACCGCCGGTAAAGGCATAGAGGCGATGACCGCTGCAGCCGCCATGGCTTCTTCCAGCACTTTTTCAGTGGGTACAACCCGTGCAACCAGGCCGGCCTGCTCGGCCTCTTGCGCACCAATCATACGGGCCGTCAGAATCATATCCATGGCTTTGGCCTTGCCCATGGCACGCGGCAAGCGCTGGGTGCCACCATAGCCGGGAATAATGCCCAGCTTGATTTCAGGCTGCCCAAACTTGGCGTTTTCACCCGCAATAATGAAATCGCATTGCATGGCCAACTCACAGCCGCCGCCCAGTGCAAAGCCGGACACCGCAGCAATAACGGGTTTACGAATACGGCGCAGCGATTCCCAGTTATGCCCCAGGTAATCCTGTTTGTAAACATCGGCGTACGACCAATCTTTCATCGCCGCAATATCCGCGCCGGCAGCAAAAGCTTTCTCATTCCCTGTTAACACGATGGCGCCAATGTCATCGTTAGCATCGAATTCGCGCATGGCCTGTGCCACTTCATCGATTAATTCATTGCTGAGCGCATTCAACACTTTTGCCCGATTCAGGGTAACCAGCCCCACACGCCCTTGAATGTCGGTTTTGATCATTGGCTCGCTCATGAACTCTCCTTTGCAAAGTAAACTAAATGCATGAATACAAAACCGATACTTTACCGCTTAACGCCCGCCGATCCGGCCGGGCACTGTTTTTCAGTTCAAGTAACCATTGCGCAACCGGATACAGAAGGGCAAATACTCAGCTTACCTGCCTGGATTCCAGGCAGTTACCTGCTACGCGATTTTTCCCGACAAATCCAGGATATTCGTGCCCACGACGCACAAAACGCGCCCGTCGTCATCACCAAAACCGGTTCCCATAGTTGGCAATGCGCCCCTTGCCACGGGGCTTTGCACATTGAATACCGTGTCTATGCCTGGGATCTTTCAGTGCGCGGCGCCCACTTCGACGAAACCCATGCTTTTTTCAACGGCACCAGTGTTTTTCTATTTCCGCACGGCCAAACCAACCAGCCCTGCTTGCTGGATATCTCGCCACCGCCACACACAAACAAATGGAAAGTCTTCACCAGCCTGCCCGAAGCCAACCCTCAGCAGTACTCAACGGCGGCCAAACGCCATGGTTTCGGATTGTATGAAGCACCCAATTACGATGCTCTGATCGATCATCCTGTTGAAATGGGTACGCCGCAAGTAGTGTCGTTTGAAGCGCATGGCGCCGAGCATGAAATGGTGTTTACAGGCGAGATACCGGGCCTGGATCTGAAACGTATCGCCGCAGACACACAGAAAATCTGTGAGGGGCAAATTGCACTGTTCGAACCGCAAACCAAGGCGGCACCTTTCCTGGATAGCGCCTCGCGCTATGTATTCATGACGATGGTAACCGGCAATGCGTACGGCGGCCTGGAGCACCGGGCCTCAACCGCACTGATGATCAGCCGCAACGATTTACCTGTTGTCGCGCAGCAAAAAGCACCAGACGGCTACACCACCTTTTTAGGCCTGGTCAGCCATGAGTACTTCCATACGTGGAACATCAAACGGATCAAGCCTGAAGCATTCACTCCCTACAACCTCTTGCAGGAAAATCACACGCGCTTGCTATGGGTGGCCGAAGGCTTTACTTCGTATTACGACGACCTGATGTTATTGCGTTCCGGCGTTATCAACGAAACCCAGTACTTTTCACTGCTGGAAAAAACGATTGGACTCGTCATGCGCTCACCAGGACGCCACCGGCAATCGATTGCCGACAGCAGTTACGATGCCTGGACCCGTTTCTACAAGCAAGATGAAGAGTCGCCCAATGCCATAGTGAGCTACTACAGCAAAGGTGCGTTAGCCGCGTGGGGACTCGATCTTACCCTTCGAAGCGCCACCAACGGAACCCGCTCGCTCGACGATGTCATGCTTCTGTTGTGGCAACGCTACGGCAAAACTTTCTACACGGGCGTGCAAAAAGGAATTGAGGAAAATGCCATGGCGGGCCTGATTCAGGAAGCCACCGGCGTGAATGTCGATGACTATCTGTTGCGTTATGTCTATGGTTGCGAAGACGTACCGCTAACCAAACTGCTGGCAGACCAGGGGGTCACGCTGGCGTGCGAAACAAGCAATGCGCTGCCGTCGCTCGATGTTCGAACCAAAACCGGCAGCGGCCAATTGGAACTGGCGACGGTATACAAAGGGGGGGCGGGGCACCGGGCCGGGCTATCGGCCGGCGACTTACTGGTGGCGGTAAACGGGTTACGTATTACCGACGCCGCCTCGCTAGACCAAGCCATGCGCCTGTGCCGACCTCATCAGAGCGTGCCGGTTCATGTTTTCCGCCGCGACGAGTTACGCGTGTTCAAAGTGAAAACCGCCTCGCCGCCAAACGATAAATGGACACTGAAACGAGTTCAAACCGCCGCTACTTAGCGTTCGCTTCCAATCTTGCTTGAATCGCCTTGGCCGCGGTTACCCCATCGGCCAGGGCGGTAACCACGCAAGGGTGCTGACGCGATGCCACCTCGCCAATGGCATAGACCCCATCAGAACTGGTTTGGGCCGTCTCAAAGTCACTTGAAATAAAGCCGCGCGCAGTGCACGCCAAGCCCAAGTCGTTCGCAAAATCGGCGTTGGGCGCCCACCCATACATCACTAACAGAACATCATATGCGACACCGTTCACCGTGCGCTGTTCAGGGTCAACGGTATACGCCCCAACCGTTAGGGAACCAACCGGTAACTGCTGAACAAATTGCTGTTGCGCACGGACCGTACGCGCATAAACCTGCACGCTGTGCGCCCCCTTTTCGAATGCGAACAAGGCATTTTCAAATGCATTGTCACCGCCGCCCAGAACCGCAACCCGCTTATTGGTGAAATCAAAGCCGGCAACATGTTGCCCCGGCCCAACCAAAATCTGGGGATCAGGCGGCGCTTGATTCAACCCTCGCGCTTTAACTCCCGTGGCCAACACCAAAAAACGACCTGTGATTGTTTCATTGTGTGGGCCCGATATCTGAAAGCCCGGCGCGCAAACCCGCACCGATTGAACCGGCCACTCCAGACGCAACGCCACTTTCGACTGCACCACGCTTTGGGCCAGATTCTGCGCAACCTGCAAACCATTCACACCTGGCAAACTGGCATTCCAATCGTCCATGAACGGGTTAATTCGACACAACCCTCCCACTGCATCGGCGGCGTCGACCAATAACGGCTTAAAGCCCAGGCGCGACAACCACACCGCGCACGACACGCCCGCCGGACCCGCACCCACAATCACTGCGTCGTAAAAAGAAGGTGCACTGTTTGCTTGAAGACTCATTGACCCTGCCAGTAAATAACCCAATACGCAAAGTGTATCGGAAGCGATGCCCTATTCGCACTACAATTGCGTCTCACTCATCAGGTTAAACGTATGCTTACCCGCCGTATTTATTTTTCACAGTTGGCGCTTGACGCCCGTATTGGTATCCTTGAACACGAACTGCGTGCCACGCAACCTTTGCATATTGATGTTGAAGTGGACATTGATATTTCGCAACCGGTAAATGATCACAATATTCAAACCGTGCTCGATTACCGCCTGCTGCGCAGCGCCATTGTGGAAGAATGTACGCAGGCCCACGTAAACCTCATCGAAACACTGGTCGAACAAGTGGCCGACCGTCTGTTTCGCGAGTTTGCAGAAGTGCGCCACCTGAAACTACGTATCAGCAAACCCAATGCCTTTTCCGACTGCGCCGCAGTCGGCGTTGAAATTCAACGCAGCCGCAACGATTAATAGTTATGACACACGCCAGCAACGACCCCTCCGTTATTCGATCCGATCGCAAATTAAGCGTGAACGAGAACAAACTGGTGAAACGCCTGGTGCGCGAAAGCGGCCGCGCCATCAGTGACTTCAACATGATTGAGGCAGGCGATAAGGTTATGGTGTGCCTGTCCGGTGGAAAAGACTCATACGGCCTGCTCGACCTGTTACGCATTCACCAGTCGCGCGCGCCCTTCCATTTCGACATCGTCGCTGTAAACCTGGACCAGAAACAGCCCGGGTTTCCCGAGCATGTGTTGCCTGAATACCTTGAAAGTATCGGCGTGCCCTACCACATTGAAAACCAGGACACGTACTCAGTAGTCACGCGCGTGATTCCCGAAGGTAAAACCATGTGTTCGCTGTGCTCACGCCTGCGCCGGGGTATTTTGTACCGGGTTGCCACTGAGCTGGGCGCCACGAAAGTTGCGCTGGGACACCATCGCGACGACATTCTGGCCACCTTTTTTCTGAATTTGTTCTATGGCGGCCGCATGAAAGGTATGCCGCCCAAGCTCAAGTCCAGCGACGGTAAACACATTGTGATTCGCCCACTGGCTTACTTGCCGGAAAAAGATTTAATTGCCTACGCCAAGCTGAAGGAATTCCCCATTATTCCTTGCTCGCTGTGCGGCTCTCAAGAGAATCTGAAGCGCCAGGAGATCAACCGCATGATCGGCGAATGGGAGCGCAAATTTCCGGGTCGCGCCATGAGTGTTTTCGGGGCACTTACGCGGGTGGTGCCGTCGCACCTCATGGACCCAAGCCTGTTCGACTTCACGAATCTTGAAGTGGATCCGACAAGCTTTGAAGGGGATATGGCATTCGACGAAGAAACCTTTCCCGACCTGCCCGATGCCTTGGGCTCAGATGATGGCGGCGATTCCAACCATGAACCCGTGACGGGGCAAGCGCGTGCTGAAACGTCGCCTACCGGTCAGAAAATCATTCCGCTCAGTGTCGTGGGGAATTTACAAAAACTGGGCTGAAAAAGCGTATTACGTGCCTTCCCACTGCGGGCCGTTCACATCAATGTCGAACAGTTCCAGCACGCGCGCCACAGTGTGGTCGACCATTTCGTCGATAGATTTTGGATGGTGGTAAAACGCGGGCAAGGGCGGGAAAATTACACCCCCCATTTCCGTTACCGCTGTCATATTGCGCAAATGCGCCAAATTCAAAGGCGTTTCGCGCACCATTAACACCAGGCGGCGACGTTCTTTCAGGGTAACGTCGGCCGCACGCGTAATCAGGTTATCGGAAAAACCATGCGCCACCGCCGCCAGCGTGCGCATGGAGCACGGCACCACCACCATACCGGCCGTGGCAAACCCGCCACTGGCCAAGGTTGCGCCGACATCGCGAAAACCGTAAACGCAGTCGGCCAGGCCATGTACCGCCTGACGTGTTATTTCAAGCTCGTACTTGATATTCAGCACACCCGACGGCGACACCACCACATGCGTTTCAATATCCGGCACATCGCGCAGCGTTTCCAGCATCCGCACGGCATAAACCGACCCGGTTGCGCCGGTAATGCCGATAACCAGACGGCGTTTATTCGCCACCGAGTGCGCCCGATTCCTTCAGAACCGTCACCAACTCGCCCGACTCATGCATCTCGGCAAGAATATCGGAACCGCCAATAAACTCACCCCCCACATACAGCTGGGGAATCGTGGGCCAACTGGAATAGTCTTTCACGCCCTGACGCACTTCTTCGTCTTCCAGTACGTTAACCGTAACCAGCTTCGTGACGCCTGATGCTTTCAAAATTTGAATCGCGCGCCCGGAGAAACCGCATTGCGGAAACTGGGCCGTACCCTTCATAAACAAAACAACGGGGTTACCGGTAACGGTTTCTTTAATGAAATCTTGAACTTCGCTCATGGTGCTCTCTAAAGAAATAGGAAGAATGTATGAATTATAAAGGCCGTTCATTCAGAATGAACGGCGTTAAAGGCAGGCGCTATAAATGCCCACCGGAAATACGTTCGATTTGGGACAAATCTTTCCTGCTTTCGACGCCTTTAAAGCCGGCTTGTTCCAAAATGGAGCGCACAGCCGTCGCCTGATCCCAACCATGCTCCAGCCATAACGTGCCGCCCGGTTTAAGCCACCTATGCGCGTCTTGCACAATGTGGCGAATCGCCTGAAGCCCATCGGACTCGTCGGTTAGCGCCTGGCGCGGCTCAAACCGCAAATCCCCTTCGACCATATGGGAATCATCCGGCGCGATATACGGTGGATTCGACACGATCACATCGAATTGCTGCGAACCCAACAGCGCATGGTACCAATTACCGGCATAAAATTCGACCCGCGCGCCCAAACGCGCTGCGTTTTCTTGCGCCACGCGCAACGCGGCTGGACTGTCATCGGTTGCCACCACTTTAGCTTTCGGACAGGCTAACGCCACGGAAACAGCAATGGCGCCACTGCCCGTTCCCAGATCCAGCAAAGTTTTGTTTTCATTCTGCAGACGCTGCAAAGCGCTAATTGCCGTCTCAACCAGCACTTCCGTGTCGGGGCGGGGAATCAACACATCTGGAGACACTTTGAAAACGTGCCCCATAAATTCGCGCTCGCCAACGATATACGCCACGGGCTCACCCGCTATACGGCGTTGAAAACAGGCCTCAATGAAGCGCACTTGGTCTGTCGAAAGCGGGTCGGTATCGTGGGCAATCAGCCAACTGCGCGAGACGCCAAGCGCATGCTGCAACAAAACCTGCGCATCCACCCGCGCCAGGCCGCTTTGCATCAGGAAATCTCGCACACAACGCATGATCCGGCCTGCTTAAACCTGTTCCGCCATGGCAGCCAACATTTCGGCACGCTGCTCGGCTCTTAAGGCGTCGGTTAATTCGTCCAGATCGCCCTGCATAATCGTGGGTAACTTGTGCAGTGTTAAGTTAATGCGGTGATCTGTTACCCGCCCTTGCGGGTAGTTATAGGTGCGAATACGCTCGGAACGATCGCCCGACCCCACCAGACTTTTGCGCTGGGCCGCCTCCTTGCTTTGCTGCTCTTGCATTTGCTTGTCTTTCAAGCGGGCCGCCAAAACCTGCATGGCCTTTTCCCGATTGCGATGCTGCGACCGGTCTTCCTGACACTCCACCACCAAACCGGTGGGTAAATGCGTTAACCGAATCGCTGAATCGGTTTTGTTCACGTGCTGGCCGCCGGCGCCACTGGCGCGGAACGTGTCCACGCGCAAGTCAGAGGGGTTAATCACAATATCGCTAAGTTCATCGGCCTCGGGCAATATGGCCACTGTGCACGCCGAGGTATGAATACGCCCTTGCGTTTCCGTGGCAGGTACCCGCTGAACGCGATGCGCACCCGACTCAAACTTCAAGCGCCCGTACACCCCATCGCCGTCGATACGGGCAATCACTTCTTTATAGCCCCCCACTTCGGAAGGGCTTTCCGACATAATCTCCACACGCCAGCCTTTGGTTTCGGCGTAGCGGCTGTACATGCGCAGTAAATCACCCGCGAACAAGGCACTTTCATCGCCGCCCGTACCGGCTCGAATTTCGAGAAAGACACTGCGGCCGTCATCTGGATCGCGGGGCAACAACAAGACTTGTAATTCATCTTCCAGCACCTCAAGGCGCTCGCGGCCGATCTTCAACTCGTCTTCAGCCATTTCACGCATATCCGGATCGGACTGCATTTCCTTGGCTGCCTGAATATCGCCTTCAGTCGCTTCATACTGTTGAAACTGCATCACCACAGGTTCGATTTCCGACCGCTCACGCGACAGCTTGCGGAAACGATCCATATCCGAAGCAATATCCGGTTCAGCCAACAAAGCATCAATTTCAATCAACCGACGAGCAAGTTGCTCCAGCCGGCCACGCATGGAATCTTTCATAGATAAAATGGGATAAAAAGTGAAAGGCGCGCCGTTTAAGAATAGCGGCAGCGCTAACGACGGCGCTCGGAACCCGGCAACAGGCGTGGCAAAAGATCGAGCAATTGCTCGCGTTGTTCAGCATCACTGCGATTCAACGTTGCCAAAGAGCCGTGGATGTACTTCTGCGTGAGGCTGTGCGCCAGTATCTCCATAACCTCTTCGGGCGCGGTGCCCTTGGCCAGCAAACGACGCGCACGTTCAAGTTCGCGCTGCTTAAGCAGATCAGCCTGTTCATGGATATTTACAATAGCGGGCACAATATCGCGATTTTGCAGCCAATGCATGAAATGCTGAACCCGCGTTTCGATAATGGCTTCTGCTTGTACAACCGCTGCCCGGCGGGCGTCGGTACCAGTTTGCACCATGCGACCCAGGTCGTCGACGGTATATAAATACACGTCGTCAAGCCGGCCTACTTCGGTTTCAATGTCGCGCGGCACGGCCAAGTCGACCATGACGATAGGCCGATGGCGGCGGGCACGCGTAACGCGTTCCACCATGCCCAAGCCCAATATAGGCAGGGAACTGGCCGTACAGGACACCACAATATCGAACTGTTCGAGCGATTGCGGTAACTCGCTCAGCTTCAAGGTGCGCGCCATAAAACGCGAAGCCAGCGTTTCGGCGCGCTCAGTCGTGCGATTAGCCACTGTCATTTGAGCGGGGTTCAGTGCCGCAAAGTGCGTGGCACAGAGCTCAATCATTTCACCTGCGCCAATAAACAGCACACGGGTTTCGGAAATATCGCCGAACACACGTTCGGCCAACCGCACTGCCGCTGCCGCCATTGAAACTGAGTGCGCGCCAATGGCCGTTTGCGAACGCACCTCTTTCGCCACCGAAAATGTGCGCTGGAAAAGCTGATGCAAAAGCGTGCCCAAGCCACCGGCTTGTTCGGCCGCCCGCACCGCCTCTTTCATTTGACCCAGAATTTGTGGCTCGCCCAACACCATGGAGTCGAGCCCACTGGCCACCCTGAATGCATGACGCACGGCCTCATTGTGATGATGCTGATACAGATGCGGCTGCAAATGGTGGGCATCCAACTGGTTGAAATCAGCCAACCAACGCGGCAAATGCAAAGACACCTCCGGGTCGGCCGCGCAATACAATTCCGTGCGATTACAGGTGGAAAGAATCGCGGCTTCTTTCACCCGTTCGCCGAATGTCGAACGCAAACCATCCAGCGCCGGCTTGATCACTTCAAGCGGCATTGCAACACGCTCACGCACCGAAACCGGCGCGGAAACGTGATTCAGACCGAAGGTATAAACGTCGACAGACATTTGAAAAGCGCTTGTAAAAGCCTAGGCAATTGATTCGAACCCCTCATTATACCGGCACTAGGGTTAATACTGTATTTTGTGACAACACCATTAAAATGCAAGACCGGAAAAACCCATGCCGCAACATCAGCAAAGAACAAAAAATTAGTGTATGATTCTGCCTTTACCGAATGGCCTGGTAGCTCAGTTGGTAGAGCAGCGGATTGAAAATCCGCGTGTCGGTGGTTCGATTCCGCCCCAGGCCACCATTCGGCCCCAGTTATAATGAAAAGCCGGTTACACAACCGGCTTTTTGTGTATGAAGAATCAGATTTTTTATACACATCACCTATAACAGGTATAAAAATGCGTTTTTTGATTGCGTTACTTTTGCCCTTTCTAACGTTTTTTACCATCGGGCGACCTGTTGCCGGCATTATTTGTCTGATACTGCAAATCACCCTTATTGGATGGCTACCAGCTGCATTGTGGGCTATTTACGCCCTAAGCCAGTACAACACAGACAAAAAAATCGAAAACGCACTCAAACAAAAACCATAGGGGTAGTTAGCCGGCGAACGCCGGCCATCTGTTTGCTACTTACTCCGGCAATCGAACCGTTACCTCTATCTCAATCAACAACCCCGGCACAGCCAAACCCGTTACACCAATAATTGTTTGGGCGGGGTGCTCCCGGCTACCCTGTACCGCCTCAATTGCCGCAGTAATCACTTCATATCAAGGGCTATGCCAACCGCGAAACTATCACACTGGCCTCGCCCTGATCCGACGACACCCACGCCGTGTCATCAGTAATATTAATGTTCAAAACCATTTTTCGGGCGGCCAATGCCGCCAGCGCCTGAGTGCCCTCAACATCGACACAAAAAACCTGCAGGTTCTGCGCGCGGCTCAATTTGTTTTTTACACCGTCCCACCACAGCTGCGCGTTGCGCCCGTAGGCAATCACCACCACCTCGTTGGCACGCCCGCACGCCTTCAGAATCCGCCGCTCATCCGGCAAACCTGTTTCGATCCATTGCGTTATCGCACCGGTTAGATCCAAACGCCACAAGTCGGGCTCATCGGTTTCCGACAGGCCTTTGGTGAAGACCAGATTTTCCGAGTCGCCGGCATGCAAAGCAAAAGCCAACAGACGCACCATCATGCGCTCGTCGGTTTCCGACGGATGTCGCGCAACCGTAACGGAATGGCTGGCGTAATAGGCGCGATCGTTATCGGCAATATGAAGGTCGGCTTTGTAAATAGTGGCACGCAGGGCCATAACATCACTTTAAGAAAAAACACAACGGGCTACAGTGTAAAGCGAAACTTTCTGCATTTTTCAGATAATCCCTGCACTAATCCGATAGCCGCAACCCCACGCCACACTTTACTGTTCGATGAACGTCGGCGGTACACGCACTCATTGCCCCGCCGTCCATCACCACAACAATTCAAAGTATTACGGAGACACCATGCAAACCAATCAATTCCTCAAAAGGGATCATTTTCTGTTGGGTACTTTTTCCACCAACTGCTCGGGCGGAATGACAGTTTCAAAACTGCCCGACCGCTGGAAGGCCGACTGGGAGAGCAACCTGAAAATAGGCAAGCTACTGGATGAGGCAGGCATCGACTTCATGTTGCCCATTGCACGCTGGATTGGTTACGGCGGCGAAACTGACTTTCATGGTTACGTGCTTGAAACAGTCACCTGGGCTACCGCGCTGCTGGCCAACACAAAACAGCTCACTGTCTTTGCCACGATTCACACGGCGGCGAATCACCCGGTGGTGGTCGCCAAACAAATCGCCACCATGGCGCAAATGAGCGATGAGCGCGTGGGGCTGAATATTGTGGCGGGCTGGAATAAGCCGGAATATGAAGCGCTGGGCCTAACGTTACCCGACGACCATGAGACCCGTTACGGCTACGCACAGGAATGGTTCGATATTGTTAAAAAGCTCTGGACACACGATGGCCCTTTCGACTGGGACGGTACCTACTTCAAGCTCAAACACACCTACGGCAACCCCAAGCCACACACCATGCCGCCCATCTACAACGCGGCCGGTTCCGGATTAGGCCGCGAATTTGCCGCCCATAACGCCGACTTCCTGTTTACGCCGGCCATCGACCTTGCACGCTCCAAACAGGAAGTAGCGGAACTAAAGCAGCAGGCGCTGGAACAAGAGGGTCGTAAAGTGGGTGTCCTGACATTTGCCCATGTCATTTGCCGCCCCACCGAGGCCGAAGCGCAAAAAGTGTGGCAATCGCTACAAGACAATGCCGACTGGGAAGCCACCGACAACCTGATCCGCCTGCAGTTTGCTCACGCGCAATCGTTTCCGCATGACCTTTTGCAGTTAATCCGCGAGCGGTTCGCGGCCGGCCATGGCGGATTCCCCTTAGTAGGAACGCCCGAACAAGTGGCCGACGGCATTACACAATTGCATGAAGCCGGTTTCAGTGGCACCACCCTTTCATTCTTTGATTACGCAGAAGAATTTCCCTATTTCCGCGATAATGTATTGCCTATCCTTGAATCACGCGGTATCCGCAGGAAGTTTGTATGAGTGACAGCAATAACACGCTAAATCAGGAATTCCGTACCGCCATGCGTCAGCTGGCGGGCGGCGTTTCAGTCATTACCGCTGCCCACGGCGACAATCGAACCGGTCTTACGGCCACGTCGGTGGTGTCCATTTCCATGGACCCACCCGAGCTGTTCATTTCGGTTAACCGGTCGTCCTCGTCATGGCCCGTCATTGAAAAATCGGGAAAGTTCGGTATTAATGTGCTACAACAAGGCCAACAGGTTGTAGCCGAGCATTTCTCGGGAAAAGGCGGGCGCAAAGGCGCCGACCGTTACGCCGACGACGACTGGTATCAAACACCCGACGGTGTCTGGTTATCCCGACGCGCCTTGGTTGGCTTCGCCTGCGACGTTGAAAAGGTCTGGATGCACCGTGAACACGCCTTAATTGCGGGCAAAGTCACGCTTATTAATGTGCACGCCGGGCCACAACCTCTTACTTATTGGCACGGCAACTACGGTTCATTCATTCAAAACTAACGGGGCCGGCCACTCTATTTTGAGGAACTGGGTATGCAAGCGGCACCCAACTCGCAAATGCATCGCCATCTGTTTAGCAGATTCCCAAAATTCACCTCGCACGACGCCGAGGAAGTGCGGCATCAGGTTAGCCGCATTTTTTGCGACCACGACCTGAGAGTGGTGGGAAAGTCGCAAGCACTTAATACGCAAATTCACTTTCGCCAGGGCAAGCGAGTTAGCTATGGGCGTATGTTGTACGGTGCAACAGTTGATATTGAACCCGGCAATCTGGATGACTTCTATTTAATACAAATTCCCGTTGCCGGCCAGGAAGCCATTCAGTACAACCGACACGCCATTCTGTCTAACACCCGCGTCGCCACCATTATCAGCCCCGACCTGGAATTTCGCATGCGCCACGAGCGCAATGCCGAAAAACTGTTTATTCGAGTCGAGCGAAGCGCATTTGAACAGCAATGCGCGCAATATTACGGGCATCTGGCACACGGCGCACTGCACTTCAATCCGGCCATTCATCTGCAACATCCTTCTTTGCAGTCGCTGAAACGCTTGCTCGACTGGCAGTTATATGAAGCTTCCGAGGGCGACCTGTTCGATCAACCCCTTGTTGCTGCGCGCTTTGAAGAAGTACTGATGATGTCATTACTGGGTAGTTTGCAGCATAACCAACCCAGCCACTTCGACACAGGCCACATAGCACCGGGATTTATAAAGCGGGCGGAAGATTACATTAAACACCACGCCCACTTGCCGCTAACGGCAGGCGACATTGCCGACCAGGTAGGGGTCAGCATCCGCACTTTGTTCGCTGGCTTCCGCAAATATCGGAATACGTCACCCATGCGTTTTCTAAAGCAGATTCGATTAGAGCAGGTACGCCATGAATTATTGCACCCCAAATCGGATACTGCGGTCACACATGTCGCATTAAGTTGGGGGTTCACGCACTTGGGACAGTTTTCCGCCGACTATCAGCAGCAGTTTGGCGAACTTCCGTCGGAAACGTTGAAACGCTCGGGAGGCTGAAACTTACCCCGGCTTTACAACGGCGCGACTATCGTTACTAATAGCCCGCTTAATCCAGGTTTCCAGCTTTTGTGCCACAGGCGTTAGCGGTACACCGCGAACCCGGAACAAACCCAGAGTCGCATTCGGCGGTTTCGGCTCTACCGCGAAAGTCTCCACACCACAGCTGAACAAAGGATCAGTAAACAAACGGTCAGGCCCAAACCCCACCAAGTCAGTGCGGCGCATCATTTCAATCATGAGCGCGGGAGAAGTGCATTGAACAATCTGTTGAGGTTGCGGCAAGCCGACACGATCCAGCCAATGCAACAAATGGTGGCCGGTACTCCCGTTGGTTAAATTCAAGATCCACCTTGCTTTAGACACCGCGCCCCAGTCTTGTGCCTGAGTTAGCGGATGCCCTTTACGCCCGGCAATTAACAACGGCGTGGGGCACAAAGGAATAAACACAATTTCCGGCGGCAATTCATCGCGGGAGGCGATCGCAACGCCAAAGTCCAGCGCCCCTTCCAGCAAGCCTGGAATAATTTCAGTCATGAAACCTTCTTTCAAAGTCATAACTGCCTCGGGGAATGCCGCCACAAATTGCCGATAGACATTCGGAAAAATGGTAATGGCCACCACCGGTGTAATACCAATGGAAACGCGTGCGCCGGCGCCGCCGTTGATCTGCTGAACCTCGTTACGGGCACGCTCCATCGTCGACAGAATCATACGCGCCCGACCCAACAACGCTTTCCCCGCATCAGTGAACGAAACACCCCGATAACTGCGATTAAGCAGCTCGGCCCCCATATCTTCTTCCAGCTCTTTCATTGCGCGTGTCAGCGCACTTTGGCTGATACGCAAGGCGCGGGCGGCCGCGCGAATTGAGCCGCTATCGGCTACTTGCACAAACGCTTTAACGTGCTGATATTTCATTTTCCAAGCCTAAAAAGGTGAGTCGATTTCAGCTATGGCCAAGATGACATCAAAAAGTGTTCACCTTGCCAAAAATAGAGTCTTTTAATTATCACCCAATCCGGCAAGAATAAAAAAAAGAAACAAGGAGAGACAATGGCACATCCAGAACTGGATCTGCAATCAATGAAAGAATGGCGCCACGCCATGCACCAATTTCCGGAACTTGGGTTCGAAGAAGAGCGCACCAGCGCCTTAGTGTCACGTTCGCTAACTGAGTGGGGCTACGACGTTCACACTGGCTTGGCCGGCACAGGTGTAGTTGGAAAATTAGTTATTGGCACGGGCAAAGGGCCGAAGTTGGGCTTACGCGCCGAGATGGATGCCCTGCCGATTCAGGAAGCTACCGGCTTACCCTGGCAAAGCCGGGTAAGCGGCAAAATGCATGCTTGCGGCCACGACGGCCACACCGCCATTATGATGGGAGCCGCCAAAGCACTGGCCAAAATGAACGCCGCTGGACAACTACCGGGCAACGGCATTCTGCACATAATTTTTCAACCCGCCGAAGAAATTGGCGGTGGCGGCGGCGCACAACGCATGATAGAGGAAGGTTTGTTCGACCATTTCCCTTGCGATGCCATTTTTGCGCTGCATAATTTCCCCGGTACACCGGTGGGTCATTGCTTTTTCCGCCCGGGTCCTTTCATGTGTTCGTCTGACAAGGTTCGGGTGCGTTTTCAGGGTAAAGGCGGGCATGGCGCCATGCCTGAACTATCACAAGACCCCACTCTTCCTATGGCCGCTACGTTAATGGGGCTGCAAACCATTATCAGCCGTAACCTCAGCCCCTTTGAATCGGGTGTGATTAGTGTGGGACGGGTTGCCGCTGGGGCAAGCTACAACATTATTCCCGACCAGGCCGAGCTGGAACTCAGTGTCAGAGCGCTGCAACCCGACGTTCGTGAAAAACTTCGCGAGCGAATCGAAGGCATGGCGCTGCATCAGGCCAAGGCATACAACTGCACCGTAAGTACAACATACGAGCTGGGTTATCCCGTGCTGGTCAATGACCCTAAGCTCTCGCAACTGATGGAGCGTGCTGCCAAACAGACTTTTGGCAATGAGCGCGTTGAGACTCAAGCCTCTCCACTGGCGGCCAGTGAGGATTTTGCGTACATGCTGCAAAAAGTGCCTGGAGGCTATCTGATTATCGGCAATGGCGACAACGGTCACGAACATGGAAAACGACTGGGGCCGTGCAGTGTGCACAACCCGCACTATGACTTCAACGATGATTGCTTGCCTTATGGGGCCGCCTATTGGCTCAATCTAGTCCAACTTTTTTTTCAACAGAGGAATAACGACAATGAGACAACCTTTTGAATCCCTCAAATTGCTCACCGCCGCAGCCTTGGTTACCTGTGCGGCGGGCGTACAAGCCACTACTCTTACGCTTTCCAATTGGGTGCCACCCACACACTTCGTTACCAGCGATATTCTCCAAGTGTGGGCGAAAAACGTCGAGCAAGCCACAGAAGGCCGCGTCAAGATTCGCATGCTGCCCAAACCCGTTGGAAGCCCGCCTCAGCATTGGGAACTGGCGCGCAAAGGCATTGCCGACATTACATGGGGTAACTTCACTTATGAACCCGACCGCTTCAAAGCCATCTGGTTTGCCGAATTTCCATTCAATGGCGACAACTCTGAAGCACAATCCGTCGCCTTGTGGGACACCTACGAGAAATACTTAAAAGGCACACCCACCTTCCAAGGCGTGAAACTACTAGGAACCGGCATGTTCGGGGGCGGCGCCATTCATCACAGCTCAAAGAATATTGTTACCCCGGAAGACTTGGCTAACCAGAAGATTCGGATGGGCGGCCCCATTCAAAAACGCTTGCTTGAAGAAATGGGGGCTGTACCCATTGCAGCACCTGCCCCACAAGTATACGAATTAGTCGAAAATGGTGTCGTTGATGGCTCGTTAAACCCCATTGAGTCCGTCATCAACTTCCGCGCAGCCGATATGTTGAAACACCATACTCTTGTGCCCGGCGGCTTCTACGACGCCACCTTCTTCCTGGCCATGAATGAAGGTACATGGAACAAGCTTTCTGAAGCCGACAAAAAGGCGATTATGAGTGTATCGGGTGAACATTTTTCCCGTCTTTGGGGTAGCGAATACGACCGTCAAACCCAAATGGCCATGAAAGCATTGAAAGAACAAAATCACGAGTTCAACGCACCCTCTCCCGAACTCATGACCAAGATCGAAGAGGTAAACAAAAAAGTGGTAGCCGAATGGGCGGCCGATGGTGCGTCGTTCAACGTTGACGACCCCATGGAGATGGTAGAGTTCTATCGCGCCCGATACAACGAACTGAAAAACACAAACTAAACGCCCGGGGTTACGCCTGCCTGCAGTTGACTGATCGGCCACAAGCGCGGGTATAACCTGCCCGCGCCTGCGCGCGCCTTGCCGACACTCTCCACGGAAAGCCTTATGCATTCTTTCCTGCAAAAAACCCGAAAAGCCATCGAGCGATTTTTGATTGGTGCTTTGCTTGCAATGGTGTTTCTAACGTTTGCCGACGTCATTGGGCGCCGCTTTTTCGGCGCCCCCATCTACGGTGCGCACGACCTCACAGAACATTTGATGGCACTCATTGTTTTCTCCGGCCTGCCTTTGCTCACGTCGGCCCGTGGCCATCTGGTTGTTGACCTTTTCGACCGTTTCGTCATGACCAACGCCATGCGCTGGTGGCGCGGGCTTACGACACTGCTTGTCGCCGTCATTCTGGCTTTGATTGGATATCAATTTATTTTCGCCACCATTGATGCCAACCAAATCAAGGAAGTAAGCCAGGAGCTACTGATTCCCCGCAGCTACTTCTATGCCTTAATCAGCCTCAGTTGCTTCGCCAGCGCCATTGCAGCGCTGCTACCACCGAGCGCACCGCTTAATGCCCCCGAGGAAAACACATGATTGTCGGTTCCGCCGCCCTTTTTGCAGTCTTACTCCTTACTTTTCTAAGAGTCCCACTGGCATTTTCATTATTCGCGGTTTCTATTACAGCCTTGTCGGTTGATATGGGTTTGCAAACCGCTCTCACGATGACCTCCATGACGATTGAAGAGGCAGTGTTTTCCTATGAGCTTGCCGTCGTCCCGTTGTTCATTCTTATGGGCAATATTTTATCGCGCTCGGGCATTTCAGCCGATTTGTTTCGCGCCGCCAACGCCTACTTCGGCCACATTAAAGGCGGGTTAGCGCTATCAACCATCGTAACTTGCGCCGGTTTTAGCGCCGTGTGCGGTTCCAGCCTTGCAACCGCCGCCACCATGTCGAAAGTGGCCTACCCCAGTATGAAGAAATACGGTTATTCAGATAGCTTGTCGGCGGCCACCATCGCGGCCGGCGGCACACTGGGCATTCTGATTCCCCCTTCCATCATCCTGATGATTTACGGCATTCTCACGCAAACCAATATCGGGCACTTGTTCATTGCCGGCGTTATCCCCGGCATGCTGGGGTTGTTACTGTATATGGGTGCCGTTTACATTGTTGCGCTATTGCGACCGGGTAACGCGCCACGCGGCGAAAAAACCAGCCGACATGAAAAGGTCGCCTCACTTAAAGGCGTTTGGCCGTTTGTCTTGCTGTTCATGCTCATTATCGGGGGCATTTATGTCAAGATTTTCACCGCCACCGAAGCCGCCGGGATGGGTGCAGGCTTTGCTTTAATTATTGCCATTTGGCAAAAGCGTATCAGCAGAGCAAGCTTTCGCGCCATTTTTCTGGAATCGGCATTTGTTTCAGTCATGCTTTACACCGTTTTATTCGGTGCCATGCTGTTCGCCAAACTTATCTCCTTTTCGGGCCTGGGCGAAGGCCTGTTGGGCTGGGTGGAAGACGCCGGGCTTTCCTCCTACCAACTCATCTTCGCTATCCTGGCCGTTTTTCTGATTCTGGGATGCGTGCTGGACTCACTGGCCATTATCTTAATTTGCGTTCCCTTGTTCGTTCCCATTGTGGTGGCCAATGGATTCGACCTGGTCTGGTTTGGCATTCTTGTGGTTGTCGCCACCGAGATTGCCCTGATTACCCCCCCTATCGGCATGAATGTCTTTGTCATTAAAGCCACACTGCCCAACGTTTCGTTCCAGGATATTTTCCGGGGCCTCATTCCTTTTATCGGCGCAGATATCATTCGATTAATGCTATTGGTGTTCTTCCCCGCGCTATCGCTGGCGTTGGTAAAGCTTATGTGAAAATCACGACGCTTCGGCAAACGCCTCCACGCTGGGGCAAGAGCACACAAAATTCCGGTCGCCATACACGTTATCCACGCGATTAACCGCCGGCCAGAACTTGGCTTCTTTTGTAAATGCAGTGGGAAAAACAGCTGTTTCCCGCGTATACGGGCGCTCCCATTGCACATCGACCAAATCAGCAGCAGTATGGGGTGCCAACCGCAGCGGGCTTTGTTCCAACGCATAATGACCCGACGCAACTGCATCGATTTCGGTGCGAATCCCGATCATCGCCTCAATAAAACGGTCCAGCTCCGATTTCGATTCTGACTCGGTCGGTTCAATCATGAGCGTACCTGCAACCGGGAAAGACATGGTTGGCGCGTGAAAGCCATAGTCCATCAAACGTTTGGCGATATCCTCTTCGGTTACGCCGGTTCGCTCTTTAAGCGGGCGAATATCAAGAATACATTCGTGCGCTACTCGCCCTTGCGCCCCACGATAAAGAACGGGGTAATGGGGGGCCAGTTTCTCGGCAATATAGTTAGCAGCCAAAATCGCGTTTTGTGTTGATTTCAGTAGCCCGTTTCGGCCCAACAAGCGAATGTACATCCAACTGATGGGCAGAATACATCCAGAACCATAGGGCGACGCTGATACCGCTCCATTCTCAGGATTAGCTCCGGCCACCGGCACCACTTTATGGCTAGGCAGAAACGGCGCCAAATGCTTTTTCACGCCAATAGGACCCATGCCCGGACCGCCCCCACCGTGAGGAATCGCGAACGTTTTATGTAAATTCAAATGCGAAACATCGGCACCAATTGAACCCGGCTTGCTCAGGCCCACCTGAGCATTCATATTGGCACCGTCCAGATAAACCTGGCCACCATGGCGATGCACGATATCGCAGACTTCTACAATACGTGCCTCGAACACGCCATGCGTGGAAGGATACGTAATCATCAATGAAGACAAGTCGTTCGCATATTGCTTCGCTTTCGCGGCCAAATCATCAACATCAACATTACCCCTATCGTCGCAAGCGACCATGACAATCCGCATACCCATCATGGCGGCGGAAGCGGGATTTGTCCCATGCGCAGAAGATGGAATCAGGCAAACATCACGATGGCCCTGGCCAATGGATTCATGATATTTGCGAATCGCCAGCAGGCCTGCATATTCGCCTTGCGCTCCGGAATTAGGCTGAAGCGACACGGCATCGTATCCGGTGATTTCGGCCAATTGATGCTCAAGGTCGGCCAAAAGCAAGCGGTATCCCCGGGTTTGATCTGCCGGCGCAAAGGGGTGAATCTGCGCGAACTCAGGCCAGCTCACCGGCATCATTTCAGCAACGGCATTCAACTTCATAGTGCATGAACCCAATGGGATCATGCCATGCACCAAAGAGTAATCTTTATTTTCAAGGCGCTTTAAATAGCGCAACATCTCGGTTTCGGAATGATAGCGGTTGAACACCGGGTGGCTCAGAAACGCATCCGTACGGCGCCATGGCGCCTTAATGCCGGTTTCATCGCTCCGGGCCACTTGCTGATCCAGCGCTTTGAAATCCACGTTACAGGCTTTACCGGTAAAAGCGCATAACAAATCGGCCACATCACTTAGGGTCGTGGTTTCGTCCAGACTAATCCCCAAACCGTCGGCGCCGACCCGGCGCAAATTCATGCCGTGATCCAGCGCGCGTTGATAGATTCCGGCCTGTTGATCGCCAACCGTAACGCACAGGGTATCGAAATAAGATGCGTTCGTCGAAAAACCATTCTGTGCCAACGCGGCCGCTAACAACTGCGTTAAACGGTGGATGCGCTCGGCAATTTTCTTCAAGCCTGCGGGGCCATGATAAACCGCATATAAACCCGCCATATTGGCAAGCAAAGCCTGAGCGGTACAAATATTCGAGGTGGCCTTCTCTCGCCGGATATGTTGTTCGCGTGTTTGCATAGCCATACGCAAGGCCGTTTTTCCGCGCTGATCGACCGACACGCCAATCACACGCCCGGGCACCATTCTGCGCAAGGCGTCGGTTGTGGCAAAGAAGGCGGCATGCGGGCCACCAAAACCCATGGGCACGCCAAACCGCTGAGACGAACCAAACACAATATCCGCCCCCATGGCACCGGGGGGACGCAGCAAGACCAAAGCCATAAGATCAGTGGCTACAGAAACGAGCGCCTGCTGTGATTTTGCCGCTGCGATGAACGGCTCCAGCTCAGGCACATCGCCGTATGTACCGGGGTATTGCAACAACACGCCAAATACATCGTATTGAGCAATATTGGCGGCATGATCCACCACCAAGTCGAAGCCGTAATAGCGCGCACGTGTTTGCAGAACATCGACCGTTTGGGGGTGAACATCGGCCGCGACGAAATACGTTTGCGTTGTCTTACGACCGGCTCGCCGACTGAGTGCCATTGCCTCTGCGGCGGCCGTTGCCTCATCGAGCAGCGACGCATTGGCCAGGGGTAATCCGGTTAGATCCATGGTCATTTGCTGAAAGTTCAGCAAAGCCTCCAGGCGACCCTGGGAAATTTCAGGCTGATAAGGCGTGTAAGCGGTATACCAACCGGGGTTTTCCAATACGTTACGTAGAATCACCGGGGGCACATGGGTGTTGTAATACCCCATTCCAATATACGAGCGACTCACTCGGTTTTGCTGCGCATAACTACGTAATAGCGCCAGGGCGTCTGGTTCACTCAAGGCGTCGTCAAGGTCAAGCAGCCCGGTCAACCGGATATCGGCGGGCACGGTTTGCTTGATTAGCGCCTCCAGCGACAGCCCCCCCATTGCAGCCAGCATCGCCTCGCGATCGTGCTCATTGATACCAACGTGCCGATCCGCAAAGTCGTTGTCCGCTAATAAATGATGTAAAGCGCTGAAGTGCAATGACGTCGAGCCCGACATTCCCCTCTCCCTTGAAATTATCCTAAAAATGTCTGCTCAGTCGCCCAGCGTGGCGGCATAGCCCTGCGCGTCAAGCAACGATACGAGCTCTGCGGAATCGCTTATACGCAACTTTACGACCCAGCCGTCGCTGTAGGGCGCGTTATTCACTGTTTCAGGCGCCCCTTCCAAAACCTCATTCACTGCGACCACCTCGCCTGAAACGGGCGCATAAAGATCAGATGCCGCTTTCACCGATTCCACGACGGCAAACTCCTTGCCACGCTCAACCTGGCTTCCCATTTCAGGCAGTTCTACATAGACCACGTCACCCAACAAGGTCTGAGCGTGATCAGTGATACCCACGGTCACAGTGCCATCACCGTTATCAAGAACCCATTCGTGGGACGCGGTATATTTCAAATTCGACGGTAGTTCACTCATATTTAATCCCCCGGAAACGCTTGATTGCGGGTCAGAACCCGAAAAAATTGATACGCTAGAAATAATTCTAGTCGAACTAACAAAAAATTTCCTATAAGAAATTTTTGTTCAAACAGCTTAGGAACCGATGCGATGTCCGATCAAACTGATTTTCTTCCAAAAGATGATGAGAAATCCAGGCTCACACATACACGTTCCGATGAAGTGGTTGAACCATTGCAATTAGGCAAACGCTTGCGCGAAATTCGCCTGAGTCAAAACCTGACACTTGAAGAGGCGGCAAAACTGACGGGGCTTGCACGCTCCACGCTTTCAAAAATTGAAAACGAACAGATCTCGCCCACCTTCATGGCCGTCACGAAACTGGCACGCGGGCTGAATATCGATATGCCGCAACTATTCACGCGCCCGAAGCAACCGCGGCAAATGGGCGGGCGACGCGATATCACCCTGAAAGGGCACGGCAAGCTGCATCCCACACCCACTTACGAGCATGAGCTGCTGGCTACCCAACTTACCACCAAGCGCATGATTCCGTACAAAACAACGGTTCGTGCTCGGTCGTTCAATGATTACAACGACTGGGTGCGGCACGACGGCGAGGAGCTGCTTTACGTCCTGTCGGGCAAGGTTATGCTGTACACCGAGTTTTACGAACCCATTGAGCTTCAGGAAGGCGACAGCGCTTATTACGACTGTGAAATGGGACATGCATTGATTTCAACCAGCAAGGACGATGCGGTCGTTTTATGGGTGACAGCATGGCAAAAAAACACGTAGAATATTTCTATTATTGGAAACTTATTCTCTAATGAAAAACATCCCCTCAAGCCCTGCTGTCAAACACCTTCCTCTTCACAACCTGCATGTTGCCGCAGGCGCACGCATGGTGGAATTCGCCGGATGGCACATGCCGGTGCAATACCCGGCGGGTATCAAGCAAGAGCACCTGCATTGCCGCACCCAGGCCGCTTTATTTGATGTGTCTCATATGGGTCAACTGCGATTGAATGGCAAGCGCGTCGACCGCGCCCTTGAGCACCTTACCCCGGCCGACATCGTTGACCTTCCGTTAAACCAGCAACGTTATGCGCTGCTCACTAGCGCCGAAGGCGGCATTCTTGATGATTGCATGGTAAGCCGCTACACCGATTATCTTTACATGGTAGTGAACGCCGCACGCCGCGAACACGACATTGCTTATTTAAAAGCCAACCTGGGAGAGGATATCGCCGTTGAAGAAATTCATGATCGGGCTCTGTTGGCGCTTCAAGGCCCCCTGGCCGCCACCGTGTTGGCACGACTCCAGCCCGAAGTACAACACATGCGTTTCATGGCATCGCACGCAATAGAGATAAATGGGGCGCAATGCTATGTCAGTCGTTCAGGGTACACCGGTGAAGATGGTTTTGAAATTTCCATACCCATTGCTGCCGCCACACAGTTCGCCGAACAACTATTGGTGCAAGAAGAAGTTGCGTGGGCCGGGTTAGGCGCACGCGATGCTTTACGATTAGAGGCCGGCTTATGCTTGTACGGCCACGATATCGACACACACACCACCCCTGTCGAAGCTGGGTTGAGTTGGTCAATTGGTAAAGCACGTCGACCTGGCGCAGCCCGTGAAGGCGGCTTTCCCGGCGAGCAACATATTTTGGGCGAACTCGTTAACAAAAGTGCAGCACGAAAGCGGGTTGGGCTTGTAGTACAAGGCCGCGCGCCCGTGCGCGAAGGCGCCGCCTTATACGATCAAAACAACAACCGTGTCGGCCATGTCACTTCAGGTCTGTTCAGCCCCACGCTGGAACACCCTATTGCGATGGCTTACGTTCAAACGCATGTAGCCAAAGCACAAACATATTTACTGGCAGAGGTACGTGGCAAACAATTACCTGTTACGGTTGTTTCTTTGCCCTTTGTTCCTCACCACTACCACCGATAGTTAAGACTTTTCAGTGAGATGACGCGCAACCAGCAACATGCCAAAAGGTTGCAATATTTTTGGCATTAGTATTTGATACAGTCTTCGTAGGTATCATTCACATCGCGTTAAAAGGAAAGTCATGAAAGCCAACGGCGCCACACCCTCTAGCCAAAGCCTGCTAGGCGATGCCAGCCTGAACCGTGCCACCGCCTTTTCAATCGACGAGCGAAAACAATATGGTCTGCTAGGCCTGCTTCCCGAAAAAGTCGAAACTGAAGACGAACGACTCGCTCGCGTATTACGCCAGCTCGAAGAGCAAGACAACGACCTGGCATGCTACGAGTACCTTTCATCGCTGCACGACATGGACGAAACTCTGTACTTCAAAACGCTCATGTCCGATCCAGCACGTTTCATCCCTTTGGTTTACACCCCCACTGTGGGTGAGGCGTGCCAGAAATTCGATCATATTTTCCGCCGCCCCCGTGGTTTATATCTTCCCATCAACCGTCAAGACGCGCTTGATGAAATGTTAGGTAACTGGGTTGAACACGACGTTCGCTTTATCGTGGTCACCGACGGCGAACGTATTCTGGGTCTGGGCGACCAGGGTATTGGAGGTATGGGCATTCCTATTGGAAAGCTCTCGCTATATACCGCATGCGCCGGTGTTCCACCAAAATATACGTTACCCATTACGCTTGATGTCGGCACAAACAACCAGGCTTTGCTTGATGACCCTTTGTACCTTGGCCTCAAACATCCCCGTATTACGGGCCAAGCCTACGACGATTTCATTGAAGCGTTCGTACAGGCGGTACAACGCAAATTTCCGAAGGCATGCATTCAGTTCGAAGACTTTGCCTTTCCACACGCAGCACCCATTTTGGCCCGTTATCGCGACAAGGTTTGCTGCTTTAATGACGACATTCAAGGTACCGCGGCAGTGGCACTGGCCGGCATCAGTACTGCACTGCGCATCACCGGTAAAACGCTGAAAGAACAACGCGTGCTGTTTTTCGGTGCAGGAACGGCAGGCGCCGGTATTGCAGGCCTTATCAAGAAAGCACTCGTTATGGAGGGGCTGTCGGAAGATGAAGCCGGAAAAGCGTGCTGGCTGTTTGATATTAACGGTTTGTTGCAATCGAAACGAACCGATCTGGCCGATTTCCAGCAACCCTTTGCCCACGATCACGAACCTGTCAACGACTTTGTGGAAGCCATCAAGCAAATACGCCCAACGGCCATTGTCGGCGTTTCGACCGTTGGCAAAGCATTTAATCGTGCCGTCATTGAAGCTATGGCGCAAATCAATGAGCGGCCAATTATTTTCCCGTACTCGAATCCCACCAGCCACTCCGAATGTTCGGCCGAAGACGCTTATCAGTGGTCCGAGGGACGAGCTGTTTTTGCCAGCGGCAGCCCCTACCCGCCGGTGCATTACGGCGGCCGCACGTTTGTGCCCGGCCAAGGCAACAACGTTTATATTTTCCCCGCTATGGGCATGGCCATATACGCCACCAGCGCCACGCGCGTAACCGACGAAATGTTCATTGTCGCAGCCCGCGCCTTGTCGGAACAGATCACCCAAGGCTATCTTGATTCCGGCTTAATCTACCCGCCCCAAAAAGAAATTCTACCTGCGTCGCTTAAAGTGGCGGCAAAAATTGCAGAATACATTTTTGACCACGGCATGGCCCGGGTTGAGCGCCCGTCCGACATCAACGCCTACATTGAGCAGATGTCGTACAAGCCCGACTATCTGCCACTACACAGCGCGTAACTGCAGCAAATAACTTTCCACTTTCAGCACTTGGCCTGCATTTATCGGCCAAGTGCATTCTCCATTTCCAAGGACGTCTGATGCTACACGTTATCTATGCCGCGCTCGGGCCGATTATTTTTGGGCTTATTGTTGGTTGGATTTGCGGTTTCTACAATATTTTCAAACAAGACACCACACAAGTATTTGCAGATTTCGTTGTAAAAATTGCGTTGCCTATTGCGCTTTTCCTGGCCGCTATTAATACGTCTTCCAGTGTGATCCTGAACGTCGACTTTATGTTGGCGCTGGCCGTTGGTTTAATTGTCACTTTCGTCATCGGTTTGGTGGCCGGTAAATTCCTTTTCCGGCACAACCGCAAAGACACCACGCTCCAAGCCCTTACCGTGTCTTTCCCGGATATGGCTTACTGCGGCCCACCCGTCCTACTGGCTACGGTTGGCTCATCAGGCCTAATCGCCATGGTCATTGGCAACCTTATTTATGCCGTGATCATTTTGCCGATCGCCATCATTTTGCTCAGCGGCCATAACCAGAAAGGCGGTGCTGCACAGCAAATAAAAAATGCAGTCAAACAGCCTTTGGTCATCCTGCCGATTCTGGGCGCCGTTCTGGCTTTACTGGGCGTGAAACTACCTACGGTTGTTGCCGCCTCGATTAACGAAATCGGTGAAACCGCCGGCGGCGTGGCGCTGTTTTTCCTGGGTTTACTGTTGTCGCACACCCGTTTTTCCATTAATTTCGAAATTGCTTTCAACGTCATTATCAAGAACGTTTTGCAAGCTGCGCTCATTCTGACCACAGGGATCATCATCGGCCTGGAGGGTGATCTGCTGAAGGCCGCTTTCCTCATAGGGGTGCTTCCCACAGCAACAGCCGTTCCAGCGCTGGCCACAGGCCACCAGGCATACGAAAGCCAAGCTGCTGCAACTGTGTTCATTAGCACGATCGCCTCACTTATTTCCATTATTGCCGGCATTGCTATTGTTGAGTCGCTTTAACTACCCCCGGTAGCGCGTTTGCTTGTGGTGATTGCACACGCGCCATGTCCTGGCTAATCGCCTCAGCCGCATCGGCGAGTTGTTGCAAAGCCATAGAAGGCACAACGCGGCCTGACACTGAATGCGGCTCGTTCATCGAATACCGCTCGTTATTTGTGTCAACCACTACGTCTTGCACCTCAAGCAACTTTTTCGCATCTAACAAAGCACGCTTGATTTCCTTCGTAGCAGTTGGCTTTGACTCGGCCGTTGCGACAACATGCATTACCTGCATGGCCAGAACATGATTCTGAATCATGACATGATTAAAGATCACTGCCTGTTGTTGATGACGCATCGGCTCATTCATCATGCGATAAAACGAGGCCGAAAAACGGCTTAAGGCAGCGTACACAGCGCGCTCCGCCATACTCCAGCTTTTACGCGCCTGATCTGCAGTATCGTGTTGCGCCTCTATTACGACGATTGCTGCTTTTAGCAATCGAATATTTGCCGCTGTCAATTCATTTGCAAGCCCAGGTAAAAATCGCACCTCCCAGGTCGGCAAAATATAGCTGCATAAAAGTGCCACTGCACACCCGAGCACCGTATCAACAAACCGCGCGCCGACAACAACATCGCCACCCGGACTCAGAAGATGGAACGCCGCGAGCACCAACACCGTATTGCATAAAGCCGACACAAGATAGTTAACCTGGATGAAGGCATAACCTAAAACACCAAACAAGAACAACACGGCAAGATACAACGCGGTATCCTGAATTAAATGAAACAACACCAAGGCAACGCCACATCCAATCAGCGTCCCTGCCAGGCGCCAGCCATTACGCTGATGCGTAAGGGCAAAGCCGGGTTTCATCACCACAATAACCGTCAGTACGACCCAATACCCATGTGTGCCGATCGCCTTCAGGGCGTCATCTTGAAACGTCTGAGCCATGGCATACGACACGGACATTGCCAACAGAACAGCCACTGTCACGCGCAAAGCATGACGGAAACTGGGCGCACTTAAACGCAAACTGCCCAAATAAAGCCCTAAACGCCAACGCTCTTGCGCAATAGGCGGCCTCGAATAAGCCGATGTCGGACTGACGGGCACCACGGTATTCGAAGATGAGTCGCGATTGGCAGTGTGTTGGGCAAGTTCATTCAACATTACCTGTGCGCGGCAAAAGCGCTCATATACTTGCTGCAAGACTACGGAAGCATTGCTTTTTTCCGGGCTGTATTGTTCGTTTGAGCTTTCTTTAAGCGCACGCCGAATCATTTCCATTGAGGCGGGCGCCAGGGGCTCGGCATAGGTTGCACGATTTCGGGCAATGTTTAGGGCAAGTCGCGCCATTCGATCAGCCATCTTCATCAACGTATCGTGCATGGCATTCAACACAACAGGCTCATGCAGGTCGTTTCGTATAGAGGAGAAGTCAGTTCTGGTGTCAACGAAGTTGGTTAATAATCGTTGTAAGGTATTGACTAAAATCGCTGGACAACGATCATGATCAAGCGTTTGCACCGCATCCACGACAGCCGATTGCGCCCGGATCAAGCCACGGTAGGCCACATCGAGATCTTGTCGGTTATCATAGAGCGCAGCCCGCGACCGCAAATAATCAGCCATCGAAAAAAAGGCGGCCGCCAGGGTCTCTCTTACTTCACGCGCCCGAAAGAATCGCCTTACGACAAGGCTATAGAAAAAATAAAAACCACCCCCTCCCAGTAAATAGCCTGAATAGGCAAAAACTTCGGAAAGGGTCATCGGCGCTCGCATTGTAAGCGTCATAATCAACAAACTCACAAACCCCAATAAACCGCCGCGCACCCCATACACTGCCAACATGGAAAACAAAAATGTCAGTACGGGAACGACCATCCACATTAGCAGGGAATGCGCTGACACCAGGCCGGTGATAAATGCTGAAACCACGCTAAAGCTCATCGCAAGCAGCATGGCGTTTCGCGTTTGTGGCTGCCCACCAGCTGCTTGATCGACAATCGCAACACACAAGGCGCCAATCGACATCGTCAACCCAGCCGAATATGAGTGCCCTGACGCCACAATAACGACTGCAGGCGTCAGAGCCCCAACGGCTTGACGCACCCCTGTCAATAAATAATGGCTGTAGAGAAACCGCTGAATATCACGCCAGTGAATCAAACCTGCACCATCCTTTGTTAAGGCTCTGTGTTGCTCTGACGGCGATGATAACTGATCGTATTCAATATGTTTGATATCGCACACGCAAAAAAACCTGGCCCCGGCAATATGCGCCGAAACCAGGTTTTAACAGTGCGATCAAGCTGCGCTATTTAAATTTCTTTGGGAAACGGCAGCGTGCGCACTCGCTTGCCAGTTAATTTCGCCACTGCATTAGCGACGGCCGGAGCAACCGGCGGCAGGCCTGCCTCCCCAATTCCCCCCGGAGCGTTGTCAGTTGGAATGACCTTGACATCAACCAATGGCGTTTGGTTCGCACGCAGCAAATTATATTGATGGAAATTGGTTTGCTGTGCCTGCCCACCTTTGTACACCAATTTTTCATCTAGCAAGGCCGACAACCCAAACAACGCAGACCCTTCAATTTGGCTGGCAATATTACGCGGCGAAACAGCATGCCCGCAATCAACAGCCGCCCAAATATGATGTACCACCGGCTTGCCCTCGCTCATGGAGACCTCAACCACCATGGCGACGAAAGAAGTCCAGGTGTCGGAGAATGCCAGGCCCAATGCACGGCCTTCCGGGCGCGGCTTTTTCCACTCGGCCATGGCAGCCACTTCCTCTAGTACTTTTTGAGCACGGGGTTGCTCTTTTGTCAGGGCAAGACGCAATGCCAGCGGATCCTGATTCGTTTGCCCGGCAATTTCGTCAATAAAGGCCTCGATTGCAAATTTGGTGTAGCCGGCCCCGACTCCACGCCAAAATGATACATCCAACCCACGCTGTTCCAGACCATGCTCGAACAGTTGACCGGGAATGGCGTAAATGGTGTCAGCCCCTTCCATAACGGGCGCATCTTTATTACCTGACGCTTTATACGCCTTAGGATTGAAACGGGCGTAAATCCCTTCCGAAATCACACGTTGATGCCAGCCAACGATATTTCCTTTGTCATCAAGACCGGCCACAATATGCTGAGCAGTGAGTGGACGGGGGCGAGAACGCAGAAAATCGTCTTCGCGTGTCCATAACACATGCACTGGAATACCGGGCATGGCTTTTGCCAGAAACACTGCATCGGCGGCATAATCGGCTTCAACCCGGCGCCCGTAACCACCCCCCAGGTAAGTAATATTCACCTGAATGTTCTCCGGTTTAAAGCCCCCCACAGCGGCGGCCGTACCGGTAACAATACTGGCTGATTGGGAAGGCACCCAAAAGGTAATCTTGTCGCCGTTGACCATCGCTATGCAGTTCATCGGTTCCATGGTGCATTGGGCTACGTGCTGTGAGGTGAATGTGGCGGACACGGTACGAGCAGCGCCTTTCAGCTCAGCCGCAACGTCCCCCTCTTTGTGCCAAACATCGCCGGCTTCATCGACTTTCTCAGCACGGGCAACAAACTCTTGCAATGCAACATCACTGTCGTAAGAGCGGGTTTTTGATGTTTTCGTCCAAGTAACCTGCAGCAGGTCCCGCGCTTTCTTTGCCGTGGCAAACGTATCGGCCACAACCGCAACCCCATACGGCAACGTCACAACCTTTTGCACCCCTTTTACTGCTTTGGCTTTAGTGTCATCAACCTTTTCAGGTTTCTCGCCCTGCACAGGCGTGCGCATCACGGCGGCCCAGACCATACCCGGTACTTTGGCATCGATACCAAAATCGGCTTTCCCGCTGGATTTGGCGGGCACATCAACGCGAGGCTGGTTTTTACCAATAATGCGGAACTCCGACATGGGTTTGAGCATGTTTTTGTCGACTGCCGGCACTTGCACTGAATCGCCGGCTTGAGCGGCCGCCTCACCGTAAGTCATTTGACGTTTGCTCGCTCCATGCTTCAACACACTGTTTTCAGCCACAACTTCATTAGCGGGGACAGACCACGCCTTCGCCGCAACGTTAATTAAAGCCAATTTGGCCTGTAAACCCGCCAAACGCATCACGTCGTAATAACCAACCACCGTGCGCGAGGAGCCCGTAACCAGACCACCGCCAAAGCGCGGATTGCCAAAAAGCTTGGCATTACTGGGCGATTTTTCGACGCTGACGGTCGACCAATCCAGCTCCATATCTTCTGCCAAAATGGCGGGAAGCGATGTCATGGTGCCCTGCCCCATTTCAGAAGCGGGCGAGTAGATAAGTGTTTTGTTGTCTGGTGAGATAACAACCCATGCAATCGGGCTAAACGTGTCGCCGTTTTTAGAGTCTTGGGCAGCCTGAACGACATTGAGCAAACCGTGACTGCCTAGCATGACACCCACCATCGTGGCGCCACTGCCAACCAGGAAAGACCGACGAGAAACAGATTTCAATTCCATGGTGCCCCCTTATGACAACGCTTTTTGCGCGTTAACAACGGCCGACGCGATTTGGTTATAGGTGCCACAACGACAAAGGTTACCCGACATACCGTCGAGCACTTCCTCACGTGTTAATGGGCCTTTTGCATTTTTAATAACGCCGGCGGCCGACATAATTTGCCCTGACTGACAATAACCACATTGCGCCACCTGGGCCTCTACCCAAGCCTGCTCGATGGCTTTGCCCTGTTCAGTTTCCATAAAGCCCTCTATAGTCGTAACGGCCTTACCTTTAGCGGCTGAAACCGGCATGACACAAGACCGCATAGGCTGACCATCGATATGCACGGTACAGGCACCGCATTGCGCCATGCCGCAACCAAATTTCGTGCCGGTCAGGTCGAACTGCTCGCGCAGGACCCACAACAAAGGGGTATCTTCGGCAACGTCGGCTGAAACCGACTTGCCATTCAAATTGAAGTTCACCATGAATGTTTTCTCCGTTGCTTTATGTTTATTTTTATGCGTGTTGATATTGATGCGACCCGTATCACTGTAAAACCGATGATTGTAAAAATCATAAATATACGGAATCCTGACATTACCGATTTATTCAACTTTTCGCAAGCGGGAATCATCCGGATGAACCGATAATCCCGTAAACTGTTTCGCGTGTCGCAAACTACTGATACAAGGACATAGATGATGGCCATTACCATTGCAGACTATCTTGCCCAAACACTCACCAATGCAGGAGTTAGCCGGATATGGGGCGTGACAGGCGACAGCCTGAATGGCTTTTCCGACAGCATGCGCAAACTGGGCACGTTGCAATGGATGCACACCCGACACGAAGAGGTGGCCGCGTTCGCAGCCGGTGCTGAAGCTGCGGAAACAGGGCAACTGGCGGTATGCGCCGGCAGTTGCGGGCCGGGTAACTTGCACCTGATTAACGGTTTATACGATTGCCATCGCAATCGTGTGCCCGTTCTTGCCATTGCGGCTCATATCCCCTCAACGGAAATCGGCCTGGGATATTTCCAGGAAACCCACCCTCAAGAATTGTTCAAGGAATGCAGCCATTATGTCGAGCTGGTGAATGACCCGGCGCAATTCCCCCGCATACTGGAACGGGCCATGCAAGCGGCCATACGCCGACGCGGCGTTGCCGTGATCGTGCTACCGGGTGATGTTGCGCTAAAACCTGCACCCAGCCAAGCCAAACCGATTAATGCCGCCAGGCCGGCCACCGTAGTGCCCGCTGCAGGTGATATCAACCAGCTTGCCCAACTGCTTAACGACTCCGAGGCCGTCACACTGCTGTGCGGCAGTGGATGCGAAGGCGCGCACGATGAAGTTGTGGCACTGGCCGATGCCCTTGGCGCACCCGTCGTACATGCACTGCGAGGCAAACAATTCATTGAGTACGATAACCCCAACAGTGTCGGCATGACGGGGCTCATTGGCATTAGTTCTGGTTATCACGCCATGGAACAATGCGATACGCTCGTCATGCTGGGTACCGACTTTCCTTACCGGCACTTTTATCCTTCGCGGGCACGCGTTGCGCAAATTGACATCAACCCGGAGGCTCTGGGCAAGCGTGTTCCAGTAGAACTTGGTATCAACGCCGATGTTCGCGCCTCTTTAACAGCGCTGCTGCCAAACATTAAACGAAAAGAAAATCATACATTTCTAAACAAAGCACTCAAGCATTATCAAGCGGCGCAAAAAGAGCTGAACGAGTACGCCCGACCGGCCGCCGATAACGCCGCCATTCATCCTCAGTACCTCACTCACCTGATCAGCGAACGCGCGGCCGACGATGCCGTGTTCACGGTCGATGTCGGTACCCCTACCCTATGGGCCGCACGTTATCTGAAAATGAATGGCCGCCGACGGCTGCATGGCTCTTTCAACCACGGCTCAATGGCCAATGCCCTGCCCCAGGCACTGGGTGCGCAAGCCGCCAACCCGGGGAAACAGGTTATTTCCCTTTCCGGTGACGGCGGTTTGTCGATGCTGCTGGGCGACTTACTTTCTGCACGACAACTGAACTTGCCGGTGAAAATTGTGGTTTTCAACAACAGCTCGCTCGGTTTTGTTGCAATGGAAATGAAAGCGGCCGGCTATGTTGATACAGGCACCGACTTCATCGATACGAATTACGCGGATATTGCCAAAGCAGCCGGCCTTGACGCAATGCGTGTTACCGAATCGTCGGCCTTACCCGACACAATTGACCGTTTTCTGGCATTACCCGGGCCGGCGCTTCTGGATGTAGTCATCGATAAGCGCGAACTTGCGATGCCACCCAAAATTACGCTGGAACAGGCTAAAGGTTTCAGTTTGTATATGTTGCGTGCTGTGTTAAGCGGAAAAGGCAACGAAGTGGTGGAAATTGCCAAAACCAACCTGCGCTAGGCCGGCTTGAGCCGACCGTGGAAAAGCCAACTTGGTTAAACCGATTTTACAACCAGCATTAAAGACAAAATCACCAGAAACCCAATAAGAACGCGACGAAAAGCGATTTCGCTTAAAAACCGGCGAATCGCTTTTCCGAACCGCAACCCAACAAACATGGGCAGCAATGCCAACGCAGACAACGCCACCTCGTTGAATCCAAAACGCCCATACCACAGCATGGCAATATACGTGGGCAAGGAGCCGAGTAAGTAAATAATACTAATCGACGCGATAAACTCCTCGCGTTTAAGACGAAGGGCCATTAAGTAAGTAATAATAATCGGGCCGGTAAGCGTCGACACGCCCCCCATAATACCGGCAATCGCCCCAACCACCGGCCCCATCCAGCGCTCCTGTTCCGGCCCGATTTCGCGTGGACGCACAAACATCAAACCCACTGCGCTTAGTACCGCAACGGCAACAACCACATTGAAAAACGCAACGGAAAAGCCGGCGGTGAGTTTTACGGTGGCAACCGTGAACAACAACTGCACCCCGACGACACGACCGAAACGTCGCAGGCTATAACGCCAGTTACCGCCCTCTATGGCCTGCCAGAAATTCGACGATAGAACCGGCATGACCAACAAACCCATGGCCTGGGTACCCGGAACAACAAGAGACAGCATAGGCAGTACAACCGTGGGTAAGCCCACACCCATTGTTCCTTTTACAATGCCGCCAACAACGAAAATCGCCCCAACGCCTATCCATACAAGCCATGACCAGTCCAGCTCGGTTAGCAGCACTTTCTCTCCTGTTACAAAAACGATTGTTAAAAATCAGCGCTCATAAGTATAGAGGTAGTGACCCCACCTACTTCAAAATACGTGCTATTTCCTGAATCGCTTCGTTAACCGAATGACTAAACCCGGCCCATTGACACGCCATCATTAAATTACGCGGCAAACCAAAATCCTCCACGAGCAAACCATCAGGATCAAGGCCGTTCTGATTTGTCTCAACTTGATTTTTTAACGAACCCTGATCAGGAAAATAGGCCCACACCGGCTTGCCAAGCGCAATGGCAGCCCCGACTTCAAAAGCCGTACCGGAATCAGGCTCTTTGCCGCGAAACCACTGCAAGTTGGCCACTACACCATCGGCTTCGCGAATCATTTGCATATTAGCCAACGCGATTGCCCTGGCAGTGTCAAACGATGAACCGGCATTTGAAATTTCATTATCCAACGGATATAAACCTTCTAACCCTGCCTGACGACAACGTTCCTTTAAATACCGCCCCCATTCAACGCTGTCGACACGGAACACATCAGGCCCCGCCAGATAAACTTTTTTCATAAAACGAAACTCAACAACTTAATTTAATGCGGGCTATTATCTCAGTTAGACAAGGAGCCCACCATGACTAAATTCCTCAAGCCGCTTATATTTTTTACCTGCCTGTCGCTGTTTGCCTCGCCGGCCTGGGCGCTTAAGGTGGGTGACATGGCACCCAACTTTTCATTACCCGCCTCCGACGGCAACACCTATGCATTATCCGATTTTCGGGGCAAACAAGCGGTTGTGCTGGCCTGGTTTCCCAAAGCGTACACCTACGGCTGCACCATTGAGTGCAAATCTTTAGCCGAAAACGGTGACAGGATCCGCCAGTTTGATGTCACCTATTTCATGGCCAGTGTAGACCCGCTGCTCGACAACAAAGGGTTTGCCGAAGAAACCGGTGCCGATTTCCCTTTATTAAGCGATGAAGAGAAAACCGTTGCCAAAGCGTACGGCGTCCTAAGCGCATCGGGTGTAGCCAAGCGGCATACGTTTTATATCGGCAAAGACGGGCGTATTCTGAAAATTGATAAAAATGTACGGCCTGAAACATCGGCGGAGGATATGGTTGAGTCTTTAGAGAAACTTGGAGTAGCAAAGCAATGAAAATTCTAATGGTTGGGGCCGGCGCCGTCGGTGGCCAGTTTGGCGCGTATTTACACGAAAGCGGTGCAGACATTCAGTTTTTGTTGCGCCCGGCCCGCAAAAAGATTATCGATGCGGAAGGCCTCACGCTCGAATTGCCTGCGGGTAAATTACAAATTAAGCCACGCACGCTTGGCGCCGCTGAACTAACCCCGGATTTCGATCTGATCATTGTGAGCTGCAAGGCCTATTCACTTGAGAGTGTCATCACCGATATCACCCCGGCTATCGGCGAGCAGACCGTTCTCCTGCCCTTGTTGAACGGGCTTAGACACCTTGACATTCTAGGCCACAAATTTGGTGATGAGCGCGTCTTGGGTGGTATTGCGAAAACCGTCGCGACACTCTCTTCACCTTCATGCATTCAAATCAAACATGGGCCTGGCAATATCACAGTTGGCGCGCGCACGCCCGGCCAACAGCAAATAGCACACGCGGTGTGGTCGCAGTTGCATGCCGGCGGCATTCAAGCCTATTTCAGTGAACATGTTATGGACGACATGTGGGACAAATACTGTCTTATGGCATCGTTAGGTGCTGCGAACTGCCTGCTGGGTGGAACAGTTGGCGAGTACATGCGCAGCCAGGCGGGCGGAGAAATTGCGCTGCAATTATTTAAAGAATGCGTCGACACCGCCCAGGCATCAGGACACCCGCTGCATCCAGAGTCGATTGCTCGCATACGAAATGCGTTAACCAATCGCCACTCCAGCTTCGGCGCATCAATGTATCGCGATATGCAAGCAGGCCTGCCCGTTGAAGGCGACCATTTGGTGGGTGACATGATGCGCCGAGGCGAAGCATTGGGCGTTGCATGCCCCATGCTGAAAATTGCGCATGCCGTGCTGGAAACGTATATGGGGCGCCGCGAAAGCTAGCCAGCAACCGCATCACAGTAAATTTTTGCCTTGAACAATAGTTCCAGAACTGGAAAAAACGCCACCCCCCAGGTGATGAATGGTGTGCAGTGGCTTGTTTGCGTCATTGAATTGCCATCGCCCATTCGTAAACACCGTCGAATTAGCCGCTGCGTTCACCACCTCTGCAAAACACGTATCGTAGGCATCTTCGGTGTGCTTTTCAGGAAGATGCCGGCACTCCATCCACGCACTGCAACTTTGTTCCAAAAGCGGCACACCCGTGGTTTCACCAGCGACAATTGGCATTTGCAACGCACTGATCTTATCGTGTTCACGCCCGCTTATACGCCCCACCGAATAAGTTAAGTCGACTGCCGCAACCCCAGGAATACAAATTCCAAACACGCCACTGCTTTCGATCAGTTCGCGGGTATAGGTGGTTTTATCAATGACGATCGCAATGCGGGGTGGGTCGAACTCAACCGGCATTGACCACGCCGCCGCCATAACATTCTGTTTTCCATTATGCGCACTGGTTACCAGCACGGTGGGCCCATGATTAATTAAACGATTGGCATGCTTCAACAATACAGTTTCAAAAACAGAAGGTTCCATGGCTTAAGCCTGTTTGCTAGCAGAAATGAGAAATTAAACGATTACCACCAAAGATACACGATGCTTGCAAGCACCGCGATACACATTAAGTTCAAGGCGAATCCACAACGCATCATTGTGGGCTGTGGCACACGGTCTGTTGCGAAAACCAATGCATTGGGGGGCGTAGCAACCGGCAACATGAACGCGCAAGAGGCCGATAACGCGATTGCCGCGCCCAGATAAAGTGGCTGCAAATCCATCGCCACTGCTACGGGCGCAAGCAACGGCACCAACAAAGCTGCGCTGGCCGTATTGCTGACAAACTCTGTAAGAAACACGACACAGGCCACAATAACGGTAATAATCAGCCAAACCGGCAACCCCAGGATATTGCCCAGCACGATCTCGGCCAGATAAGCGCTGGCGCCACTGGCCGCCATGACTTGGCCTAAGGCAATACCCCCTCCAAAAAGTAACAACACGCCCCATTGCATGTGTTTCTGAAGATCAGACCAACTGACTACGCGGAACCCGGCCAAGGCAACAATAGCTGCGAGTGCCACCACGGTATCGAAGTCTGCACTGATACCGATTAATGGTGCCAGCCACCCGCCCATGATCCAGGCAAAAACCGTTAGCAGGAAAATAGCAACAGCTTTCGTTTTCGCCTGCGACCATTTAAAACCCTCATTGGAAAGTACAGAGACCTGCGAAAATTCAGGCCGAAGGATGAGCCACAACACCAGCAGCATAAGCGGCCAGAGTAACGCCACAACGGGCACCGCCAGCGCCATCCATTGTGCGAAAGTAATACCGCCGTATGCAGCCACAATCGCGTTAGGGGGGCTACCCACAATCGTTCCCATTCCCCCTATGCTGGCACTATAGGCCAAAGCCAGCAAAATAAAAGCCTGGGTTCTTGGGTGGCAGGTATTGGCACCGTCGTGTTGCGCCAGAAGCCCCAGAGCCAAAGGCAACATCATCGCGACCGTCGCCGTGTTACTCATCCACATGGAAAGCAAAGCAGTTAATCCGCAAAGTAATAACACCGCCCTAAGCTGCTGCCCTTTCGACAAACGCAACATAAACAAAGCCAATGCACGGTCAAGACCATGTGTTGCCAACGCGGCGGCCAACGCGAAGCCACCCATAAACAGAAAAATCGTAGGGTTGGCAAAAGACGACAACCCCTCTTTAACAGGCATGAGCCCCAAGATTGCCGCAAGTAGTGGCACCAGCAACGCGGTGACAACCAAATGCAATGCCTGTGTGATCCACAATAAGCCGATAAAAACGAACAGGCCTAAACCGAGGCGGGTTTCAACGCTCGCGGGCACCGTGTACCAAACTATTATGCCCACCGCGATGCAAAAAACAAACCGCCAAGGCGCCATTTTCTGCAGGCATTGACCCCCCTGTACCTTACGTATTAACGTCATTCCATGGCTCCATCGCCTGTGGTGCTATGTGTCAATGTTGCATTATTGATGCAACTCAAGATTTTTATTGCATAAATAATCGTAGCGCTACCCGAAACACCTAAAATCTGAAAAAAACCAATTATCTACTAACGACCTCATGCGACTATCGCCGTTATTTTTGCTTGCCGGAGCATTGTCTTTACCGCTGTACACTCAAGCCGGCCCGCACTCCTCCGTGGAGGCATTTAAACAAGAAGCGAGCCAACTACGCGACCAACAGAACTGGTCTGCTGCGATTGATTCGTTCAAGAAAGGCATTCAGCAGCATCCGAGTGCGTTATCACTGGCCGTTGGCTTAACCATGACCCTGGCCGACGCAGGCAATATTGCATTGGCACGCAAAGAGGCGCAACGACTCCAGAAAAAATGGCCTCATGAGCCTGACACCTACATAGCGGCGGGATATGTTGAACTCCGTGATCACAAGCCATACGCCCGGCTTGCCCTTGTAGATAAAGCCTACTCAATCGCACCCCAGATTGCTTATGTCCAGCAAGAATATATTACGGCGTTGCAAGGGGCCGGTATGCCCGTTCCCGCATCCGAAATTGCGGAAAAACACCCTGATCTGCTCACGTCCGCACAAAAACGTGAACTAAAAGGTGATGTGTTAGCAGAACGCACCCGACTGGCCAGCATAACGGCACGCCCCCACTCAACTCGTTTCGACATTGCCGACCGTGTTCTGGCTGAATACGCTCGTACCATTGCTGCCTGGCAGGACAACCCGGATGCCAGGCAAGATATCATCCGCCTGCGCCTCGACCGGCTCAGCGCGCTGCACGCTCGAAAACGCTATGCAGATGTCGTACAAGAGTATGAAGCACTGATAGCTCAAGGAGTGCGGATACCCGATTACAGCCTAAGCGTCGTCGCCTCTTCATACCTGACCTTACGGGAACCGGAAACCGCCATTCAACTCTACCAACGCGTGTTGCAAACACCAGAAGGGGAGTGGCGTGCCCAACGTCGGGCTGACGATGAAATCGGTTTGTATTACGCACTGCTGGAAAGTGGTCGCTACGAGGACGCCTTATCTGTCATCGCGCAAGCCAATGAGCGTCAACCGGTTTGGCTTTATATACCCGGCCAGCCGGAACGCGTGCCTAATCCCAGGAAGCTGGATACCGCGATCACGCAAACGATGGCGTATTACGCGCTGGATGATCTTCAGACAGCAGAATCGAGAATCGACGTAATGGTTGAAAAAGCGCCGAACAACACAGCATTACGCACTGCTCGCGCCACGGTGTATCGCGCACGCGGCTGGCCGAGAGCCGCCGAACGCGACCTTCAAATGGCACAGACAATGACACCCCGGGCGCTCGATGTCGAGGCCGGCCAGGCATATACCGCCTTGCAATTACAAGAATGGCAACAGGCGGACATGTTGATAAGCGACCTGGTGACACGCTACCCCGAAGAACCCGGCGTTCAAGCGCTCGAACGCGACTGGCAAATCCACCAGCGCCCGGAGCTGCGGATTGAGGCGTACCGTGGGCTGGCGTCAGACAACCCTGCCGTCGGCAACCGCGATTGGGGATTTGATTCGGCAATTTACACGTCCCCGTTCAAACACAATTGGCGGGCATTTGCGGGCATCGGCCAAGCGACTGCTTCGTTCGACGACGAAAACATTGACTATCGTTGGCAAAGGGCCGGGCTTCAATGGCGTGCCCGTGAAATTAGCGTTGAGGCGGAATTGTCGGCCAACCGATTCGGGCATGGCGTAAAAACGGGCGCCCGCCTGCAAGCCGATTTCAACCTGAATGACTATTGGCAACTGGGGCTAAGCGGCACATGGCTATCGCGTGAAACACCCCTGCGCGCACTTAAAGACAATATTCGCTCTAACAGCGCGGGCTTTGCCTTGCGATGGGCACCCCACGAAAGAACCTCCTTAAGCACGGGGCTAACGTATTCACGCTACACCGATGGCAACCGTCGGTTACTTGCCTTGGTAATGGGAAGGCAACGCGTGTTTACCCAACCGAATTATCATGTTGATGCAACGCTTGATATTTCGTTCCAGCGCAATACATTAAGCAATGCCAATTACTTTAATCCGCGCAACGACCTCACCGTTGTACCGGGGCTATCATTCAACCAGACACTGCACCGCCGCTACGACACCCACTGGCGCCATTTCATCACACTGGCTGCCGGCACCTACACACAAAAGGGTTATGGAACGGGAGCCTTATTCAGCGTGGGTTATGGGCAGCGACTGAGTCTGAACAAAGTACTCGATGCAGGCTTGACTGTAACGGGGGCATCACGACCCTACGACGGTGCGCGCGAGAAAGAGCTCCGCATTCAATTCGATCTGAATTACCGGTTCTGACCAAATGAATTTAATTAAACGTCTTCACGCATTCCGGTTTCTGCTTTGGGCAATGGCCTTTTTAGGGTTTGTTACGCTTTCTGCATGCCAATCGAGCGCGCGTACTCAATTTACGCCGCCTTCAGAACGACCAACAAGTGTGATGGAGACCGACTGGCCAAAACATGAGTTGCTTACTTTAGCCTACCACGATGTTGAAGACGGGCCGCCCGACCAAACCTTTTTGAGCGTCAGTACTGACCAACTGATCAATCAATTGGCCTGGTTGCGTGAAAATGGTTATGAAGCGGTTTCAATTGATCAGGTACTGGCCGCTCATGATGACCAAAAGCCTTTACCTGAAAAGCCGGTTTTATTGACATTCGATGACGGCTATCAAAGCTTCTACAGCCGTGTCTACCCGATTCTGAAAGCCTATCAGTGGCCGGCTGTCCTTGCCCCGGTTGGAAGTTGGGTCGATACGCCACCCGGAGGAAAGGTTGATTTCGGCGGCTTACCGGTTAATCGTGATCGCTTTCTGAACTGGCAAGAAATTACAGAAATGTCGGCCTCGGGGCTTATTGAAATTGCTGCCCATACAAACGATCTGCATTTTGGCACGCTGGCCAATCCGCAAGGCAACAAAGAGCCCGCAGCATCCAGCTATCGCTTCAACGCACAAACAAAAACATATGAAACACCAGGGCAATACCGGCAACGGCTCTCCAACGACGCCAAAACGATTGCAAATAAAATTGAAAAAGCAACTGGAAAGCCGCCCCGTGTTTGGGTTTGGCCATATGGTTCGGCAGGTGGAACTGCCCTGGAAATCCTGGCGGACCAAGGGTATAGCGTGGCAATGACGCTGGAAAACGGCGCCGGCGTGGTAAGCGATCTGATGAATATGCCCCGCATGTTATTGGCTAACGCACCCGGTCTGGGCGACTTCGCATCGCAGGCTTTGCGCGTCGACCAGCCCGACCTGATACGTGTTGCACACATCGATCTTGACTACCTGTACGACCCCGACCCGGCCCAGATGGATCGAAACCTGGGGCTCCTGGTGCAACGAATTGCAGACCTGGAAATCACCACGGTTTTCCTACAAGCCTATGCCGATCCAGTTGGCGACGGCCTGGTGAAGTCGTTGTATTTCCCTAACCGGTGGCTACCGGTGCGCGCAGATATTTTTAATCGGGTAGCCTGGCAGCTCAGGAACCGTGCGAAAGTGAAGGTTTATGCCTGGATGCCGGTTTTAAGCTTCGACCTGGCCCCGGAGTTGGACCGCGTGACACGATGGACCCCCGGCGCACCACAAACCAGCGCCCAACCCGACCCCAAACAATACCGACGGCTCTCACCATTCGACCCGCGCGCGCGACAACAGATTATTGAAATATATGAAGACCTGGCGCGTTACGCGCATTTCGACGGCATTTTATTTCATGATGATGCCTTGCTGAGTGACTTCGAAGACGCCAGCCCCTCTGCCCTGAAAGCTTATCGGCAGGCAGGCCTGCCCGACAACATTGCCGCACTGCGTGAAGACCCCGCGTTAATGCAGCGCTGGACCCGTTTCAAAACTGAAGCGCTAAACGACTTCACAATGACCCTGGCTGATCGGGTTCAAGCCGTGCGTGGCCCTCAAATAAAAACTGCACGCAATATTTTCGCCATGCCCATATTGGATCCTGAAAGCGAAGCATGGTTTGCTCAGAACCTTGACGATTTTCTGGATCTGTACGACTACACCGCCCCAATGGCTATGCCCTACATGGAAGGTGTTCCACCTGAACAGGCAACAGCATGGCTGACAGGGCTCGTTAATGAAGTGGCTAAACGGCCAGGCGCGCTTGAGCGGACTGTATTCGAGATTCAGGCACGCGATTGGTCAAAGCCTGACAGCCCCTTTATCGACGGGACGATTATGGCGGGCTGGCTGGAAACACTGCAATTGGCCGGCGCAAAGCATTTTGGCTATTACCCCGATGACTTCATCGCGAACCATCCGCCTCTGGCGGAAATTCGCCCCGCCATCTCAGCTTCCTGGTATCCCTTCCCATGAAAGAGCGCCTCCTGACCAAAGCCGCCCTGGCATTTATGCTGGCCGCCCCCATCGCGGCTTTGTTTGCCGTGGGGGAAGATGTTGTCCTGGGTTTCCTTTTCTTTTATCCCTTGTTTATGTCGGGCTTCTGGATGGCTGGGGGGCTTTACTTCTGGTGGCATTGGGAACGCCGCTGGGACTGGGGGCCAAATCGCAAACCGCCCGTCGTTCCAGGTGAACCTCTCATCTCCATTCTCGTTCCATGCTTTAACGAGCAGGATAACGTGCGTGACACACTGCATTACGCACTGAATCAACGCTACGAAAACATCGAGGTTATTGCAATTAACGATGGCTCCAGCGACAGCACTGCAAAAATCCTGAATGCAATGGCTGCCGAACACCCCAAGCTTCGCGTTGTCCATCTGGCAGAGAATCAAGGCAAAGCTGTAGGTCTGCGAATGGGCGCATTGGCTGCCCATAGCGAATACCTTGTGTGTATTGATGGCGATGCGTGCCTGGACCCCGATGCCGCTGCTTACCTTGTGCAACCGCTGGTTCAACACCCCCGCGTGGGCGCCGTAACGGGCAACCCGCGTATTCGCACGCGGTCAACCCTGGTCGGAAAAATTCAGGTTGGCGAGTTTTCTTCGATCATCGGTTTGATTAAACGAACACAACGTATTTATGGTCAGGTTTTTACCGTATCCGGCGTGGTCGCCGCCTTCCGACGGCGAGCACTTGATCGGGTCGGTTATTGGAGTCTGGACATGATTACCGAAGACATCGACATTAGCTGGAAACTACAAAGAGACCATTGGTCAATCTTTTACGAACCCAGGGCGCTGTGCTGGATTCTAATGCCGGAAACGCTGAAAGGCCTATGGAAACAGCGGCTGCGCTGGGCACAAGGCGGCGCCGAGGTTTTTGTAAAGAATGTTCACGATTTATGGACCTGGCAACACCGCCGCTTATGGCCTATGTTCGCAGAATACTGCCTTTCAACGCTCTGGGCATATTTGTTTGCTGCCTCAATTCTGCTTTGGATCGCAGGACAGTTCATGCCGTTGCCGGAAGCTATTCGGGTCCATAAACTGGTTCCACCGGGTTTTACGGGTTTAGTACTTTGTGCAGTGTGTTTAATGCAGTTTACGGTCAGTGCCTTCATCGATCGCCGCTACGAACGTAACAGCCTGGGTAACCTGTTCTGGATTGTGTGGTATCCCATGGTTTATTGGATGATCAACCTGGCAACCACCCTGGTCAGCTTTACCAAGGTGGCCCTCATGGGCCAGCGGCCTCGGGCGCGCTGGATCAGCCCCGACCGCGGTATCCACAACCAACAGACGGGAAGATCAGAATGATTATCAAAACACAACGCCCCTGGCGTCTGATCATACTGGACACAATCCTTACAATTATTGCCTGGGTGGCATTTCTGGCCCTGTTTACGCTGGGTATCAAATCGTTGTGGGCCATGGTGCAAAACCACAACCCCGAATATTTAGTGAACGACGTTATTCCGCTGATGAATACGTTTAGTTTTTACACGGCCCTGGGCATTATCAATGCCTTTATTCTGTTCTTCTGGGCTCGCTACAATATTTACCGCTTCCGAGGTAAAGAACGCCGTAAACCGCTCGACAACCTGAACCACACGGATTTGCTGAACAGCTTTCGTATCGACACCACCAGCCTGCAAGCGCTGCACGAAAACAAAGTAGTCGTCATTCACCATCAGCCCGACGGTTCAGTAAAAGCAGTCGACACCTTACAATGACTGCGCGGGTAATATCGTCCCCTCACAGTTGCCGAAACCCACGCGATAACCCTTGCCCTGACACCACCCCGTCAGGCGAATCGCATCGCCGTCTTCAATAAAACTGCGTTGCCCTCCCCCTGCCAGGGTATAAGGCTCTTTGCCATTCAAGGTGATTTCCAGCAACGACCCATAAGAACCCGGCTCCGGGCCGCTAATCGTGCCGGAACCCATTAAATCGCCCACCCGCACGTTGCACCCCGACACCGTATGATGCGCCAACTGTTGAGCAATCGACCAATACAGGTATCGAAAATTGGTCTGGCACAACAGTTCTTCTTCATTACCTTCATGTGGACTCAACCACGCTTGCAACTGGATGTCGAACGCGTGGTGGCCGGTTTGCTGCAAATACTTCAGCGGAGCAGGTGACTGCTCGGGCTGCGCAACCCTGAACGGTTCGAGTGCATTGAACGGCACGACCCAAGGCGAAATGGTGGTTGCAAACGTTTTGGCGTTGAATGGCCCCAGGGGCACATACTCCCAGGCTTGTATATCACGGGCGCTCCAGTCATTCAGCAACACCATACCGAAGACGAAGTCTTCAGCCTGATCGCACCGAACAGGCGTTCCCAGTGGCGTATCCTGACCCACAATAAAACCCATCTCCAGCTCCAGGTCGAGCTTGCGACATGGGCCAAATATGGGACGGGTCTGATCGGGCAGCTTTATTTGACCATTCGGCCTTTTAACCGGCGTGCCGCTGACCACCACCGACGACGCTCTGCCGTTGTAGGCGATCGGCATTTCACTCCAGTTCGGCAGCAAGGCGTTATCGGGGTCTCGAAACAGCTTACCCACATTGGTCGCATGTTCCTTGGATGAGTAAAAATCGGTGTACCCCGCGACCTGAACCGGCATATGCATTCGCACACCGCCCAGAGGAAACAGACAACGCGCGCGCAACGCCTGGTTATCACGCAACGCAGATTCGGAATCTCGCAGCAACGTCGCAATGCGCCCGCGCACATCGTGCCAGGCCGCACGGCCCAATCCAATAAACGCATTAAGCGTGGGCCGATCAAAGACTGTTTCGTCACATACCAGTAACCCCTCAGACTCAAGTACCGCCAAGTCGAGTACATGCTCGCCAATTGCAACACCGATACGTGGTCTCGCCCCAGGCTCAGGCGAAAACACACCATAAGGCAGGTTTTGAATGGGGAAATGCGTATCAGCTGAATTGGCAGACTCGACCCAGCTACGCCAATCCGGTTGCGGCCCAGTCGTGGTCATACAGACTCTCCAGAGTTAAAGTGGCGCGCAAGGCTTTGCCAGCACAAATAATAGTCATTCTGTCGCAGGGGGCTGACAATTGCCTCATTCGAGGGTAACAACGGAACACGCGTCTCGAACATAAAAGCCAGCGTATCCATTACTTTTCGTGGTTGGCTGGTATCTTCATTCGACGCTTTCTCAAACGTTTCGGCATCGGGCCCATGCGAGACCATACAATTATGCAAGCTGGCCCCACCCGGCACAAACCCGCCTGACTTGGCATCGTATTGCCCTTGAACCAGACCCATAAACTCGCTGGCAACGTTACGATGAAACCATGGTGGACGAAAGGTATTTTCCGCCACCAGCCAACGCGGCGGAAAAATGACAAAATCGATATCATCCACGCCGGGCGCATAACTGGGCGACTGCAACACCAGGAAAAGAGACGGATCGGGGTGGTCGAAGCTAACCGTGCCAATTGTGTTGAAACGACGCATGTCGTATTTATAGGGCGCATAATTGCCGTGCCAGGCCACCACGTCGCAGGGTGCATGATCTAACGACGCGTACCATAATGCGCCCTGAAACTTGGCTATTAACTCGTAGTCGCCTTCCTGATCCTCATACCAGGCGACAGGCGTTTCAAAGTCGCGCGACAAGGCCAAGCCATTCGAACCAATCGGCCCCAAATCGGGCAAGCGCAACAAGGCACCATAGTTCTCGCAAATATAGCCTCGCGCATGGCCGTCGAGTATGCTCACATTAAACCGGCACCCTCGCGGAATCACCACCATTTCCTGCGGTTCAACACGTAACAGGCCAAACTCGGTTTTAATGCCCAGTATTCCGTCCTGGGGCACAATCAACAACTCGCCGTCGCCGTTATAAAAATAGCGATGCCCCATCGACTCGGTTGCGCAATACATATAAATAGCGCAGCCCGACATCGACTGTGGCCCACCGTTCCCGGCGAACAACCGCCAGCCGTCAATAAAATCTTTTGGCTCCGCAGGTATCGGCAGCGGATTCCACCGCATGGGATTGGGTTCCGGGTAAGCACACAACTGCTCTTTCACCCAAGCATTTGAATACGGTTTGAAAGGCGAATGCACCGCACCCGGGCGAATACGATAAACCCAACTTCGGCGGTTTGCATCGCGCGGGGCGGTAAATGCCGTTCCCGAAATCTGCTCGGCATATAAACCGTGCGCGACCTGCTGCGGCGAATTTCGACCCACCGGCAACGTGCCGGCCAACGCCTCTGTTGCAAAATGATTGCCAAAGCCCGATTGATATCGCAATTCGGATTGATCGAACAAACTGGAGCCGGCTGATGGCGCAGCGGCCTTGTGCTTTAACGACATAATGTCATCCTTATCAGAACAACGCTGTTGTTCCAATCAGATAACAAAATGCGTTCAAGTGCAAGGGAAAGCTTGCCTGAAACGAAATTACGAGCGCTGCTTGACGCGTTCCTCAATTGCGTCCGCCGCCCGCTCAGCCGATAAGCGCAACGAACGTCGCCCCTCTTCCAGGCTGGCAGCCGCCGGATCGCCCAAATAGCCTTGAGGAGTTTTGGCACGGGCATGTTCAAAACCTTTGCGCCATTCGTCCAGATCTTCGGGGCCGAAGTCGGTTGACAACAAACCTCGACGCACCTCGTCGTGAACCAGATCGGGACACGAGCACAGCATCATTGATGTTTCCCACTGGCCGGCATGCACGTCAATGAATTTGGGTGGTGCGTCTTCATCTTCATCGAATGCCGACGGTGAAGACGTCAGCGCCCCGAACAACTTGCCGCTGCCGGCCTTATGCACGGTCACTTTCGGGTCGTTCAACGGAATACCCAGGCGCAATAACAAGGCAGTATCAGACACGAAACTGATATCCATACCCGTTCGGTCCACCCCCCTTTTGATGCCTTCGAAAATCGTCAGGTTGTGCAAACGATCGCCGTGCCCGGAAAAACAAAACACCCGACCAAAGCCATCGCCTTTGAAGCTGTCGAATAAGTCGGACATGAGTTCAACCATGATTTCCGGCCGCACCTTGTAGGAAGCCGGGAAGGCGCCGGAAACAACGTTAATACCCCAATAGTAGGGGGGCACAATTAAAGCCTGAATACCCCGTTCGGCCAGAATTTTCTTGGTTTCCCGTAAGCGTGCCTGAGGAATGTAAACATCGGTGCCACAGGGCAAATGCGGGCCATGCTGTTCAATGACCCCAAAAGACCACAACAAAATTGCCCCATCTTTGGCCGCCTGGTCAACTTCAAACCAGGTCATCTCGGCAATAGTGTCGGAAAAGACATTCACAACGCGTTCTTGCGACATACAACCACTCCCGGCATGAAATCAGCTTTCCTGACCCACGCCAATATAACGATCAATTGTGGCTTCATCCCGGCTAAGCTCTGCACTCAGCCCCGAATAAACCACGTGACCTTGATCCAGGATAATGGCGGAATGCGTCATGGCCAGGGCCACAATCGGATGCTGTTCCACCACCAAAGTCGTCAACCCCGTTTCACGGGTCATCTGCATAACGGCAGCCGACAATTCCTCAACAATAATCGGCGCCAGGCCCTCCATGGGCTCATCGAGCAAAAGTAAGCGTGGATTGGTCATAAGCGCACGCGCAATCGCCAGCATTTGCTGCTCTCCCCCGGATAATTGCGAGCCCAAATTCGCCTGGCGCTCTTCAAGCCTGGGGAAAAGCGTAAAGACCTTAGCCAGATTCCACGGTCCCTTGTCTCGGTGCACCACCATTAAATTCTCAGTCACGGTTAACGAAGGAAAGGCCTCCCGCTCCTGCGGCACCCAGCCCAGACCCGCGTGCGCGCGTTGAACCGGCGAACGCCGGTTCAAAATTTCACCCTGGAATCGGAGGTTACCTGAGTAATGCGTCGTTAAACCCATTATGGTTTCCAGCAAGGTGGTTTTACCCGCACCGTTTCGACCCAATACGGCAACGCTCCGCTCTTCCTCGACCTGCAAAGAAATATCATGCAAGGCAATCGCATCACCATGCCCGGCCGACAGCTTTTCGATTTCAAGCAGCATGTTTATGCCCCAAATAGACGTCGCGAACCCTTTGGTCGGCTCCAATTTCTTCCGGTGTACCTTCCACAAGCACCCCGCCTCCGACCAACACCGTAATGCGCTTGGCGAAACGAAATACCAATCTCATATCGTGCTCGATGAGCAAAATGGCCAGATCGGAAGGCAGAGAATCAATTAAACGGAAAAGCTGATCACCCGCCTGGGTGGAAACCCCGGCTGCAGGCTCATCCAGCAGCAATACCTTGGGCTTTCCAGCCAAAGCCAGGGCCACCTCAAGCAAGCGCTGTACGCCATAAGGCAGCTCTCGCGTAATGTGATTCATATATTGACCCAAGCCGACCGCCTGCAAGAGTTCACGGGCTTCCTCACCGGTGCGACGCCCAAGCGCGGCCGTACCGAACACACGTAAGGCATTGCCGTCGCGCTGGGCGATCGCCAGCGAAACCGCCTCAACGGGCGTCATCGACCGAAACAACGCGTTAATTTGGTATGTACGCCCCAACCCACGTCGGGCCCGTTGATGCGGCGGTAAACGGGTGATCTCTTTATCGTCGAGCAAAATCTTGCCCGAGTCGGGCTTTAGTTGCCCGGTGAGCAAATTGACAAGCGTTGTTTTTCCGGCTCCGTTGGGGCCGATCAGCGCATGTCTGGCGCCGCGGGGAAGCGTAAGATTAATGTCTCTCGTAACATGCAGCGCACCGAAATGCAGATCCAGGTTTCTGATTTCAAGCACGATCCTGCTCCTTGTTTAGCTTGGGCCGGCGGCGGCGAACGAGCTGTTGGAAAGAGCCGAATGCGCCTTCGGGCAAAAACAACACGATCACCACCAGCGCCCAACCCAGCCAGAATTGCCAGTAAATAGGATTCATACCTGAGAGCAAATCTTGCAGAATAATAAAAGCCGCGGCACCCAGAATACCGCCATACAGGTAACCGGCCCCACCAATAATCAGCATGGTTAACACATCGGCACTACGATGAAACGCCAGCACATCGATTGCCACGTACTGCGTGGTTTGCGTGAGCAGTGCGCCGGCCACACCCGCCAATGCAGTTGAGATCGTATAAGCAATGGTTAATGCACGACTGTTGTCTACACCCAATGCAGCAGTTCGCTTCTTGTTCAGCCCAATGCCACGCAAAGTAAGGCCCAACGGGCTGCCAATAATTTTTCGAACTACCAGCAAACCAAACATAAGCCAACAAAGTGAATACCAATATCCGGTTTTGCCGGCAAAATCGAACTCAAACAAGCCCAGCACCGGTGCAATAACCACACCATACAGACCGTCAATACCGCCGGTAATATCGTTGGCTTTATTTGCCGCCTCGAACAACAACAGCCCCAGGCCAAGCGTCACTAGCAAACAGCTTAGCTCCGTGCCCCGCGCAACCACACGAGCCGTTATCAAACCCAACAAACCGCTTGCCACCATGGCAACCAACACGCCGGTAATCGGCTCGGTCCAGCCATACTTGCCAAGCCAGGCGGCCACATAAGCACCCAAACCGAAATAAGCAGCGTGCCCCAAAGACACGATACCCGCGTAACCCATGGCCAAGTCCAGTGACAGCGCAAACAGCGCCACAATGACCACCAGCGTAGCCAGAGGTAAATAATTAGGGTAGACGAAAAACGCCGCGATGGCTGCCAACCAAAGCAAAAGCTCAGCGGCGTGCCACGATTTATAAAAAGGATCACCCCGATGGGAGGCCGGTGTCCAACGCATTACACACCCCCCGTTTTAAGACCGCGCAAACCTTGAGGGCGTGCCATAAGGATAAGAATCATGATGGCATACATGGCGAATGAGCCTAAATCTGGCAGGTAATACTTAGTGGCAATGTCGAAAAAACCTAAACCCATGGCAGCAATAAAGGTGCCGCTAACCGAACCGGCACCCCCCACAACCACAACCAGCAAAGCAAGAACAAGATACTTAATGGCAAACGCCGGATCCAGGCCAAGGGCCTCAACGCCCAGCGCGCCGCCCAGGCCGGCCAAAGCGGTGCCTACCGCAAAGCACACCATAAATACTTTCTGGATGGGAATACCCAAGGCCGCCGCAACACGCTGATTATCCACCGCCGCCCGCACCATAGACCCAAAGCGGGTTTTATCTAAAGCCAGCGTAAGCACAATCAACAGTACAACACTGATCACCAGCAAAAGTAGCCGATAACGTGAAAAGGAGATTTCCTCTCCAAGATAAATACGACCCGTTAGCACTTCGGGAATTTGAATGAGCTGAAGCGAAGGCCCCCATAAGTAGGTAACTGAGGCCCCCACAATCATCATGACACCAATAGTGAGCAACACTTGTGCCAAAGGACTGCGACGGTAGACCAACTGGAACAGTGAACGCTCAAGAATCATGCCCACCAACGTGGCCAGTACAACGGCGGCTAACACCGAAATACTGAACGGCCAGCCCAGGTAATTCGTAAAACTGACGACAAAATAACCGCCCACCATCGCCAGAGCAGTGTGGGCCAGGTTCACGAATCCCATCATTCCCAAAGTGATTGACAGCCCTATGGAGAGCAGAAAAAGCAGCGCTCCATAGGACACCCCGTCAATCACGACCCCTATAAAATTCACCATAGGTTTAGTCGCTTATTGTTAGTTTTAACGGTGTATGAACAGTTTTAATGACAAGAAAGTCGAGTGATCCGGATCACTCTTCCTTACCCGGATCTTTCACCATGGGGATGGTGTCGAACTCAACGTTGTACAGTTTGCCGTCTACTTTCTCTACGCGGCGAATGTAAACGTTCTGCACCACGTCGCGGTTCTCGTCGAACTCAATGGGACCACGCGGGCTGGTAATTTTCATGTTCTTGGCCAACTCTACGGCTTTATCACCGTCAATATTACCGTCCAACTCACGAATAATGTCATACATCATATTCATGCCATCCCAAGTCGCAGCCATGTAAAAGTTCACACGGGCGTCGGGGCCATGAACATCTTGATAAGCCTTGATCAGCTCCTTGTTCTCAGGAGAGTCGTGCGCCATGGAGTAGTGGTGGCTGGTAACCAGACCCAGCGCGACATCACCAATCCGATCAAGAAAGACATCATCGGTAATGTCACCCGTTGTAATCAACTGAATGCCCTGGTCCTTCAGACCGCGTTGTTCATAAGCCTTAAGCAATTGAACCCCGGTATCGCCGGATGGGACGAAAGCAAAAATGGCATCGGGCTTGGCATCGCTTGCGCGCTGCAGGTACGGGCCGAACTCGGGGTTGGCCATAGGCGCGCGGACACTGCCCAGTACTTTGCCACCCGCCGCCTCAAACGCCTTAATGAAAGCTTTTTCCGAATCCAGACCTGGGCCATAATCCGACACAAGCGTATAAACCGTTTTAATATCATTTTCAGCGGCCCAGGCAGCCAGCGGCGCAGATACCTGCGGCAGGGTGAACGAAGCACGCACAATATAAGGTGAACGCATCACAATGCTGGACGTGGCCGCAGCGTTCATGATGATCATTGGGGTTTTCGAAGCCGTTGCAATCGGTGCCGCACCCATGGCGTTGGGCGACAAGCCAAAACCGGCCAGGAAATCAACCTTTTCCACCGACACCAGTTCCTGAGCGGCGCGGCGCGACACTTCCGGATTCGGACCGGTGGTATCACGATAAATAATTTCTACTTTATGACCATCCACCGTATCGCCTTTGGCTTTCTGAAAAGCCTCGATAGTCGTTTGAACTTGTCGACCATAATCGGCAAACGGACCCGACATTTCGGTGATGACACCGATGCGGATTGGTTTTTTCTCTTGTGCAGCAACTACAGTGGAACTTAATGCAAGTACGGCGGCAGCAAGGCTGCCCAAAACGGTTCGGCGTTTCATTTAATTCTCCTTGATTAAAACCGATTCCAACAGGCTTCGACAATGCGCTACGACAATGACCGGGGAGCCCACTGCGCCACCACATCGGTGGTTTCACAAAGCTCCCCAAAAAGAAACTGCATATTCATCAGGCTGGCTTCATGCAACGGCGGAGTGTGCGACGCAACCGCATCCTTCACAACAGCGGCGATATATCCCAACGAATGCGCCTCGCGCACTGTGGACTCGACACACACTTGCGTTTGGACACCTGCGAACACCAGCGTTTCGATGTTTTTTTCCTGCAAAACGCCATGTAACGGGGTATTCGAAAACCCGCTATACGCATGTTTAATAACCACACTTTCGTCAGGCATGGGGGTGACCCCGAACCACTGTGCTCCCCAGGTACCCGGCTCGCAACACACTGCCGTAATTGCCCGTTGATCGAGTTTGCGTTGCATCGCAGCGGGAATACGCTGCGGCGAGTAATCAGAACCGATCCAGATAACCGGTACACTCGCCGTTCTGGCTGCGCTCACCAATGCGATCAGGTTGTCGCAAATCGTGGCGGCAGCCGCCACATCTTTACCCATTACCGCGTCGATATATCCGCCGGGTGCGCAAAAATCATTCTGCATATCAACAATAAGCAAAGCTGCTGACCCGGATGTGAGCAGTTCGCTTAATGGTGCAACTGTTTTTGTTGCCGTCACGCAAGGCCCCTTAAGTTAAATCCCAATAGGAACCGCCCATGCCACAACGCAGCGGAACGGACGGAACATAAAACACGCTTTCGGCGTTGGGGCGCCCCGCCTCCGCTGCGGCACCCATTGCGACCAGCCAGGCCAACAGTTCACCCCCGCCACCGTCACCGCCCTCAAGATATTTTTCGAAGGGCAATTCACGCTCAACTTGCGCAATATCTCCCTCTTCAAGAAGGCCCATAAACCAACGATCAAAATCCTCATGAACCGTGAAGTAGTCCACACCACCGGGATCGTGCGACAAGCCTCCGGTCGCCATCACAACCACACGCTCGTCGCTGGGATAAGCGCGCACGATTCGCGCAATTTGCTTGCCTACTTCCAGGCAGCGCCCGGAAGATGGGGTGGGCGGCACAATAGGATTCATGTGAATCGGAATAAACTTGGCATCGTATTTGGGAAATAGAAACTTCAACGGTACCGACCAGTTATCGTCGAACAGCAGATGCTCAGCGAAGGCATGGTTGATGCCCGCCTTGGCCGACTCACGCACCAGTGCACGCGCCATCTCACGATGGCCTGCGATAGCGTAGTCGGGCACATTCAACCAATCCTTGAACCACGGTGCGGGGCCGTCCCAGTGGTCACCAATACCAACACAAAAATCGGGGATATTGCTCATGGGAAAATTCAGCAAGTGGTCGTTCGCCACGCCAATAATGACATCGGGCTTTAATGCCTCCATGCGCCGCGCAAACTCGGCATAGCCGGCCAGCACCGCGTCTTGTTCTTCCTTGGGAGCGCGATCAAGCCAACCGGTAACGCCCGGTGCGTGCGCAATCCCCATGGTTGCAACTAATTGCGCCATTCTTAGCTCCCTTCCTTCAAAATACCCATTTTCTCGGCATACAGGCGTGCCGCATCGCTATCGTTGTGGTTGTATCCGCCCCCTTTGAACAAGCGACTCACCTGCGGCAAAAAGTACGGATGAACACCCAAAGCACCCAGGCCGGCAATATCCATGTTCCGCCAGGCTTCGCGCTCTGCAGGCGTCAAACCGAAATCTTCCATGGACGCTTCCATGTCGTTTTGGAATTTGCGAAACTTCTCGGCATCGCGACGCAGCTCAAAAACCATTTGATTCGACGGCAATGTCCGGTCGACATTCTGAATTCCCATCGATTTTTTCTCCTAATTCCGATTTATTAAGCTAATATCGATGAACTGTAGAGTCGTTTATAATTCCTGTCAAGAAACTGACCTAAGGGTTTTCCATGTCTACGATCGCAAAGCTTGATCCATCTCAAACCTTGTCAAACTCTATCGCTGAAAAACTGCGCGAGAACATCGTCAGCGGCAAGATGATTCCGGGGTCGAAATTGCGCCTGGATGAACTGCGCGGCGTGTTCGGGGTAAGTCTAAGCCCTTTAAGAGAAGCGCTGTCGAGATTATGTGCTGAGGGTTATGTGGCGGCGGAAGGCCAACGTGGATATAAAGTGGCTCCCACCTCACCCGCAAACCTAACCGAAATTACCCGCCTGCGTTGTGAGATGGAAAGTTTCGCCTTACGCGAGTCGATTCGCCTGGGCGACGACGAATGGGAAGGCGACGTAATCGCCGCCCTGCATCGACTAAACAAGATTGAACGCGTCCATATCGACGGCGATCAAATGAAACAATGGGAATCAGCGCATGCCGCGTTCCACCGGAAATTGGTGGCGGCGTGCAATTTGCCCTTGCTATTGCATTTCTGTAATACCCTGCACGACCTGAACGATCGCTATCGCCGTATTTTTTTGAAGAACACAACAATTGACCGCGATGTTCGCCAGGAGCATGAAGCGCTTTGCCACGCAACTATCACGCGCAACGCAGATGAAGCCTGCGCTTTATTGCGCAATCACATTGAGCGTACATCGGCTTACGCGCTGAATGCGCTGAACCAGCAGATTGCGCAAACGCATAAAGATAAAGCGGCTTGTTGAACCCCGGTTTTACCAGAGTCCAACACGCCGCTCGACACCTTGCTTTACGACAGGGTGGCTTATAACTACCGCTTAACCCAGATAAGCAACGCAGTCCACCTCAATATTCACACCCTTGCGATGCGGGGTCCCACCTGTACAAGTACGTGTGGTTTTTTCTCCCTGCATAAACTCGCGAAACGTTTCATTAAAAGCCGGGAAATCGGCCACATCACGCAAACACACGCGCATATTCACCACCTGAGCCATTGTCGCGCCACCCGCTTCCAAGACGGAACGCAGGTTGGTTAACACTTGAACGGTTTGTTCACGAATATCTTCCGACACCACTTCTTTGGTTTCAGGGTTCAACGGGCCCTGCCCGGACACATAAAGAAAATCACCGGCACGAATTGCCTGCGCCAAAGGAGAAGGCGTGTTCTGATTGGTAAAACCCGTCGTGGGTGCAGACTGGCTATGAATAATCTCTTTCGGCATCACAACACCTTTTAATAACGGTTGGCAAATTATTTTTCAGCAGCAGCGGCCTCGCGCTTGGCGATACTGGCCAGTTGTTCCGCGCCGCGATTCGCCGCAGACATCCCGCGGAAGAGGAAACACAGATTCACAACCGCTTGCATTTCCTCCCAGCTTGCCCCCGCCTTGCGCGCGGCAATACCGTGCAGTACCGAAGCATCGCTGCCGTCCATGAGCAACATGCCAAAAAGCATCAGCTGCGCCGTTTTAACATCGAAGCATTTTGGGTACATGGCATGTTCGCGAATGCGTTCCTGCATGTCCACAATTTCAGGATCAAGAGCGCCGGTAACATGCAGGCGCGCTTCAATGCGTGGCGGCACGAATCCCAGAAGTTCTTCATAAATCTTGCCGCGCTCCTCGACGCTTACTTTCTTATCGGCGTATTCACCAATAGAGTGACGCACAATTTCTTTGTCTATACGTGGGGGAAGCATAGGAATCCTTAAGTTCTATTAACACCAAAAAACAATCGATTTAATATAAAAAAATCGATATTAAACTGTACATGAAATTGATGGATTTGTCATGAAACCGATTGCGCGATAAGACGAATTTCATCCATCAATAGTTGCGCAAGCGGTGACGAATGCGCTTGCGTTCGAGTAAGAATGCCAATCGATCGCTGGGCAATAGGATAATCATCAGCCAAACGAACCAGCGCACCCGATTGCAAGTCGTGGTGAAATAAACGCCTGGCACCGGCGCTGATGAGATTGCTTTCCAACAACAACCCACGAATCGTGGAGGCATCGGACGACTCAACCGATACCTTGGGACAATTAACGCCCTTTTGCTGAAGGGCGGAAAACAATGCTTCGCGTGTCGGAGTCCCTCCGGCAGGCAATACCCAGCCCGCTTTAACGACATCTTCCAACGTCACATTGCGCTGTTGTGCCAAAGGGTGATCGGCACGCGCAACGACCACAATCGGATCGTCGAACAAACGTTCACTGACCAGGCCGGCATGCTGCTCCAGGGGTTGAAGCGCGCCCACAACCAAATCCAGGTCACCGCACCACAAACCCGCTACCAGCGTATCGAACGAGCCTTCATGCGTTGAAATTTTTAATTGCGGATAAGAAGCCAACAAACGCGAAATAGCCGGGGGTAGAATGCTGGCGCCGCCAAACGGCAAGGCACCCACCGCAATACTTCCCTCGAATTGCCCCTTTACGCGATTCATTTCAACCCGGGCAAGCCGTAACTGAACCAAAGCCCGTTTAAGGTGGTTCAACAAAATATCACCGGAACGAGTAAAGCGAAACGTTCCGGCAACCTGCTCATACAAAGGAACGCCAATGCTTTGCTCAAGGTCACGCAACGCCATGCTGACAGCGGGCTGCGAAACACCAAGCTCCCGGGCCGCTGCACTCATATGGCGTAGCTGCGCAAAAGCAAGAAAAATATTGATACGTTGTTGACTTACCGCCAGCGAGAAAATAGGCGCATTGGGTGACAACATCTGGTTTGCATGAAGTGTCTCAAGGCTGCGGCGTGCTACTGCCATTTCCTGAAAAGCAAAATCAACACGCCGATACAGGATATTGCCGAATTCCGTTAGCAACATGCCATGCGCATTGCGCTCGAAAAGACTGAAGCCAATTTCCGACTCCAATTCGTCGATGGCATGAGAAACGGAAGAGCGGGAACGACGCAGAACGTCTCCCGCTCTTTTCATGCTGCCCTCTTTGCAAATGGCGTGAAACGCCCGAAGATGTTTTGGGGCCGGAAGCATGATTGAAAAGCCGGGGAGCGCTAGCGCTCCCCGCGCTCTGCCGCAGAAACACCGGCAATCCCCCAATGGGTGCGCGGAACCTCATCAACCAAAACACGAATGTTCTGATGAGGCGCATCCAAAGACGCATGTATCGCTTCAGTAACCGCGGCAATCAGCTTGGCAACGTCTTCGTCGCTGCGGCCTTCCATAATGGAGAGTCTGGCAATAGGCATGTTCAAATCCTTATTAATTGGGGAACAGCCAAAGCAGGCCGAGCGTAATGGAAGGCAAGCCAACCATCAGGGCCAAACGAACCAGGTCGGACATAATAAATGGCACAACCCCCTTGAAAATTGTTGCCATGGGGACGTCTTTGGCAATGCCGTTAATAATGTAAACATTCATACCCACCGGTGGCGTTATCAGCCCCATTTCCATGGCAACCAGCGCAATCACCCCAAACCAGATGGCTTTTTCATCGGGCGCCAAACCGTAAAATTCGAGCCCCATCACGATAGGCAGGAAAATCGGAATAGTGATCAGAATCATGGACAGGCTGTCCATCACGCAACCCAACAGCACGTAGATAAGGATCAGCACCAGCATCACGCCGATAGGGTGAATGCCCAGTGTTTGAACCCAGTCGGAGGTGACGTTGGGAATCTGGCTGACCGCCATCAGGGAATTCAGCATGTCGGCACCGATCAAGATCAAAAAGATCATACCCGTGCCTTTGGCCGTTCCGGCAATGCTGTCTGTTAAGCCGCCGTTTTTCAGCCCACCGGACTTCCATGCCACAGCTCCTGTGGCCAACACGCCCACAGCGGCTGCTTCGGTAGGCGTAAAGATGCCCCCATAAATACCGCCAATCACCACGAGGAAAATAAGCACCACCGGCCACGTTTTAGCCAGCGTTTGCATACGCTCGCGCCACGTGTGCGGTTGAACGCCGGGCCCGCCCACGCCGGGATTGCGGCGCACCACGATGCCGATAACAATCATGTAACCGATCGCCGCAAGAATGCCTGGAATCAGCGCCGCCATAAACAGCTTGGCGATGTTTTGCTGCGCCATAATGGCATAAATAACCAACGGCACCGACGGGGGAATCAAAATTCCCAAGGTACCGCCTGCCGCAATAGAGCCCGCTGCCAAAGAAGGGGCATACTGGTGACGACGCAATTCCGGCAACACGACCTGAGTCATGGTTGCCGCCGTTGCCAGCGACGAACCGCAAATAGCGCCGAAACTTGCACACGCACCCACGCCGGCCATCGCCATACCGCCACGCCAATGCCCGATGAACGAGTTTGCCGCTTTAAACAACGCGCGAGACAAACCACCATGCGTGGCAAACTGCCCCATCAGCAGGAACAACGGCACAACCGACAGGTCGTACAGAGAAAACCGGGAGAATGGCGCATGCTTAAGGACCGACAACAGCGGATCAAGCCCGGTTATCCACACATAACCGATCGCACCGGCCAGAAACATGGAAATACCAATATGAACCCGCAGTGCGAGCAGCACCATCATAAAGGCCAGCATTGCCAGCCCAATTTGAACACTAGTCATGAGTTACGCTTTGTGCATTCGAGATGAAAATTGAATAACGCGGCAATGCCCAACAGAGAAAAGCAAATAGGTAAAGCAATGTATGCCCACCAAACCGGCACATTCAATACCATTGTGGTTTCAGCGTAATCGCGAATTTCAAACATGCCGACGTAAGTACGCCAGGCAATGAGAAAGGCGACAACGGCGAGGATAAGCGCCGCAAACGCGTCGAGAATGCGCTTAAGCTTGTCGGATGCCCATAAAGTAAAGAAATCAACGAACACATGCCCGCGCTTGAATTCACAATAGGGGAGGCACATGGCAATGGCGACTGCGGTAATCAACTGCACGAGTTCATAATCGCCGGGCACACCGTAGTCGATTACGTTACGGCCAATAATGCTTGTAACGGAAAGAAGGGCTTCCCCTATGAACAGGAAGAAGCCCACCCCCGCGAGTACAGCACAAAAGCCTTCTACGTACTTACGTACTTGCGAAATGATTGGAACACTCATTTTTTATTGTATTTTTCCACCAATGCGCGCGCATCGTCATACAGGGCCTGGCCGTTCATGCCTTTGCTGGTCATGTCGTCAATCCACTGCTGTGCGACTTGAGAAGAGGCGCCTTTAAGCTTGTTCACTTCCTCTGGAGACCAAGAGTAAACAACACCACCGGCTTTCTCGGCTGCTTCACGACCTTTTACATCGGCCGCTTCGAAACGACTGGCGATCCAGGCGGAAGTATCGGCACCGCTATTATTATCGATGACTTTTTTGAGGTCATCGGGCAGGCTGTCGTACTTGGCCTTGTTCATAACGTAAATCATGGTTGATGTCGCCATGCCGTTACCCTGCTCGTCTTTGATCTCGGCGTGATACTTGGTGAGTTCGTCGAGCTTCACAGCGGGCACAACTTCCCAAGGCACCATCAGGCCATCGAGTACGCCTTTGGAAATACCTTCAACAGCCTGTGGCAACGGCATGCCCATGGCATTGGCGCCGACAGCGGCGAGAAAGTTATTGCTCATACGCGAAGCTGCACGGATTTTCAGGCCTTGCAAACCTTCAACCGTTTTAACTTCCTTGTCGCGCAAGTGGAAATAGTTAGGACCATTAACCCAAATACCAATAGGCTTCAGGCCTGCAAACTCGCTTTTGAATGCATGCTTTTCAGAGAAGTCCCACAAAGCGCGCGTTGTCTGTTGGTGATCGGGCGCGAAGAACGGCAGCTCAAACACTTCAGAAACGGGGAAACGACCCGGCGTGTAGCCTGGCAGTGTCCAAACGATATCCGCCACACCGTCGCGCGCCTGGGTCAGCAATTGGGGAGGCGTACCACCCAACTGCATCGCGGGATAGATCTGGCATTCGAGACGACCTTCAGATTCTTTGTTGATCTTCTCGCACCAAGGCTCGATCATGTCCCAATGGGCGATCGATGCAGTCGGCAGGAAGTGCGCAACTTTAAGAGTTACTTTTTCTGCTGCATTGGCTTGGGCGGCAAAACCACCTGCAACCAACAAGCTCAATAATGTGCGACTAATGATGTTCTTCATGAAGCCTCCGTTGATAAATCGTTATTACACTGGGTCAATGCCACTGGTGCTTGAACTTTGGCATAGTAACGGCAAAACGCCTATTCTTGCGCCAAACGCTTTACCGAGTCGATACCAAAATACTTTTAACGCTGTCTATAAGCTTTATATGCACGGTAGTTTTTATTGAATTCACACACCCACGTGTAAAAATAAAACCCTACTAGTGACGCAGTAAGCAAAAATAACATATTTCAATGCCTGCGCCCGGCACTAAAATCGATATTTCTTGGATATTTCAAACATAACAGCAAAGGAGCGAACATGACATCAGGGTTTGACATTAATTGCTGTGGCCATGGGCTGCAATTAGGCAAAGTGGAAATCACCCGTGTTCAAGACTATTACGGCCCCGGTTTTATCAGCAATTTCATGTTCCCCGAAGTCCGCCCTGAAATGTTCGAAGCGCATAAAGATTGGCTGGTACCCACTTTCTACAACCCGGAATCCGACAAGATTACATCCACTATTCACAGTTGGCTGGTTCGCACTGAACATCACACTATCTTGATTGACGGCTGCGTGGGCAACCACAAAGAGCGCCCGCACAACGAGCGGTTCAACATGCGTAACGAACCCTGGCTGGAGCGCCTGGCACGCGCCGGGGCGCGGCCCGAAGAGGTGGATTTCGTGATGTGCACTCACCTTCACGCCGATCACGTCGGCTGGAACACTCGTCTGGTTGATGGCCGCTGGGTTCCCACCTTCCCCAACGCAAAGTACATTTTTTCACGCAAAGAATTCGAGCGCTGGGATACACGGCGCCCCGACTATGTGCATACCACGGCTGAAGAAAATGTTTTTGAGGACAGCATTCTGCCGATTGCTGAAGCCGGACAAATGCTGTTAGTGGAGGACGGCTACACCGTTGATGACTTGCTTACCGTGGAAAGCGCCATTGGCCACACCCCCGGCCACGCGAAAATCCGGTTGAAAGACCAGCACCACCATGCACTGTTTTGCGGCGACGTGATTCACCACCCCATTCAACTACCTTACCCGGAAGTTTGGTCACGCTTCGATGATGACCGCGTGAAAGCACTGGAAACCCGACTCGCCGTTCTAAATGAATGTGTTGATCACAATATCCTGATGCTGCCGATGCACTTTGCCGAACCATTTGTATGCAGAATCAAACACAACCCGGAACGCACCGGCCACCCCTCCTTCCTGCCTATTTGGGGGCCATAAGTAGTTGAACAATGTCGTCCGACGGGCAAACAATACCAATATTGTTACGTACCGTCGCCAGCGTACCCTCGTGGCCCGCTTTGCTGTTACTGTTCACGCAATCTTCCGGCACCACAATATAGTAACCACGAAAAAAACCTTCGCGTAACGTTGAGTCGACACAGACGTTGGTGGCAACGCCTGTGACGACCAATGTCTTCACCCCAAGCAACTGCAATTGAGCATGCAGGTCGGTTTCAAAAAAAGCGCTGTAATGGTGTTTGGTAACAATCGGCTCACCTGGCTCGGGCCGCAAACGGAAGAATTCGACACCCCAGGTGCCCTCAAGGCAACACCCCTCGTCTCGCCGCTTCACCCGATAGGGTTCATTCAGGTATTTGAAGTCGTAAACCGAACGAATCCAAACCACCGGCATGCCGACCGTGCGGGCGACCTCTATTAAACCTTGAATGCGATCGGCCAACGCAGGCGCAAAACCCACGTTGTAACCCCTGTCGCGGTGCAAATAACCACCTTCTGCGCAGAAATCATTCTGCATATCCACGACCAGCAACGCCGTCGACTCGGGATGAACCTGCGCTTCAAGCAATGACACCTTACCCTGCCCCTGAACTAGTCGCGCCCAGGTGCGACGGTGCCGCACTTCTTACACGTGCGAAACTCCAGCGAGGTGTAGTAGTTGTCGTAAGCACGACCAACCGGATCTTTACGGTAATCGTCGACTACATAGGTTTCTTCATGCAAAAAGTTATCACATTCCGGACAGAACCAATGGAAGCGATCTATTTCGCCCGGCTTTCGCGCACGCTCGATAATGAACTGGAAAGCATCCGGCGCAAAACGCGGCGAATGCGGCACAAAGGGCTCTTGATACAACACCGACCCCTGCGGCACATGCGCAATTTTCGTTTCACCCTCGGGCGTGCGGTAGTGCAGGTCAAGATCCCCAATTAAGGAAAACTGAATTTCATAGCTGGGATTAATGTGAAACTCGCTACGATATGTGCGCCCGCGAGCGATAAATGCCAACGATTCATCATTCAGCCACAGCTGATGAGTATATTTACCGGTTTCTTTAAGGTGCTTAACGATCCCGTCGAGATCGATATTCGGCATTTCAAATTTATCTAATACAACCATGGTGCCTCCATAATAGAAGAGAACAGGATCAACGCAGCAACCCCATTACGACGCTTTGATTGTCACACAAGCGAACGCAAAATAGTGTTCGAAAATATTTTTAGCGGGCAACAAAGTCTTTATAAGCCACAAACTTTACGAAAATCAACGTCTGTGCCGCGGGTAAATCGACGTGCTTGGCGAAGATCAACTTCCTCTAGAATATCGGCGGTCAACTCCTCTTGTTTCCCTCATCATGAATGCCACGTCACTTTCATTGCAACAACGCACCCGAAAGCTGGTAGAACACCCCCGCTTTACCGGCACCATTCTTACCTTGATTATTCTAACGGCGATCATTCTGGGCATGGAAACATCGCCCACCATTGTTGCCCAATGGGGGCCGACCCTTGGCTTGATTAACAATCTGTTTCTGGCGGTGTTTGTCGTTGAGCTTGTGCTGCGCATCTACGCCTGGCGCACGCGCTTTTTTGTCGACCCATGGAGTCTGTTCGACCTGATTGTGGTCGGCATCTCGCTGGTGCCGGCCTCGGGGCCGCTGGCCATTCTGCGTGCCCTTAGGGTGTTACGGGTATTGCGCCTGGTTTCAGCGGTGCCCGCCATGCGCAAAGTCGTAGCGGCCTTGCTGGGCGCGTTACCCGGCTTGGGGTCGATTGTGGTGTTGCTGTTGCTTATTTATTATGTTGCTGCGGTAATCGCCACCAATATTTTCGGTGACAACTTTCCCGATTGGTTCGGCACCCTGGGGCGTTCTTTCTATACCCTGTTCCAGATCATGACGCTGGAAAGCTGGTCAATGGGCATATCGCGCCCGGTGATGGATACGTTTCCCTGGGCCTGGGCCTTTTTCATCCCCTTTATCTTGATTGCAACGTTCACCATGTTGAACCTGTTCATCGCCATTATTGTGAATACCATGCAAACCTTTCACGAAGCCGAACAAGCAGAGCAGCAATGGGAGAAAGACCGTCTGGAACAAGCCGACAAGGATTATCTGCACGACCAGCTTGAACGCATTCAAAAACAACTTGATCAACTCAGCAGGAATCTGGAAAAATCATAATTATGTACACTTATCTATAAATCAATACAGACACCTTAAGTGACCTGAACAAGGAGACAAAATCATGATTCCATCCGTTGCCGATATGCGTAAAACACCGCCCGGCTATTTCTCTGTGCGGTTCGGGCTGCCCGAATACACCGACTGGCTTGACGAAAGCATGTCGTGGAAGAAAACGGCCTCAATCGGCGATTGGTCTTTCTTGTGGCAACGTCGTATCGTGGGTAAAGACGCGCTGCGCTTGCTGTCCGACGTATCTGTTAACAGCCTGGCCAAGTTTGCTGTCGGGCAGGCAAAACACCTTATTCATACCAATAAAGACGGCAAAGTCATTCACGAAGGCGTTCTAAGCCGGTTGGGTGAGGAAGAGTTCATGCTGCACGGGCGGGGTGGGTTCTGGGTTGACTACAACCTGCGGCACGGTAGCTACGACGCCGAAACCATCCCCGACGACTGGTTTATTTACCAGGTAGCCGGCCCCAATTCCCTTGCCATTTTGGAAAAAGTCGCCAAAGGCAATTTGCGCGACATTAAGTTTATGCATCAGGGCCAAATTGAAATATGCGGTCATAAAATCTGGGCGCTACGACAGGGGATGTCGGGCGAAATCGGTTTCGAATTGCAAGGGCCTAAAGAATGGGGCCCTGAAATTATGGAAACCATTCAAAAAGCCGGCGAAGAATTTGGCCTGCGCCGGATTGGCGGACGGGTGTCATCCATTAACCACCTGGAGGCCTGCTTCCCCACCATTGTGGTTGACTATCTGCCAGCGATTTTCAGCGAAGACATGATCGACTACGCCAACGAGTTCCGTGCCGCCATGCCGGCCTTTGCCACCACGTTCAACGTGGCCGGCAGCTTCGACGGCAAGCATGTAAGCGACTATTACCGCAGTCCTGTAGAACTGGGGTGGTCGCGTAACATTAAGTTCGATCACGATTTCATTGGCCGCGAGGCCCTGGAAAAAGAAGTAGCCAACCCGCGCCGTACCATGCGCACCCTGGTTTGGAATGCCGATGATGTGCTCGACGTACAAGCGTCATTGTTCCGCAAAGGTGACCATTACCCGTTCATGGACATGCCACGTGATCAGCGTGGCTTCATGTGGGCCGATAAAGTCATGAAAGGCAGCAAGGAGGTGGGTATCGCCACCGCTCGCGGCTTCAGTTACTACTTCCGTGAAATGCTTTCGCTGTGCACCATCGACGTCGATCAGGCTGACATTGGCAACCAGGTTGAGGTTTACTGGGGCTATCCCGACGGCCCACAGAAGGCAATTCGTGCCACGGTACAACCCGCTCCGTACAAAGAAGATCGTCGCCGTCTCGACTTGCATGGCGCGAAATAAAGTCAGATAACGGGTCAAAACGACCAACCCCTAAGCGGTGAACCGATATTGAGCGGTTCACCGCTTTTTATTTTCATATTTCCCGGTAAAATCAAATTTGAAACGCTTTAATCAGTTCAATACCAGTACAAATTAAGATTTTATTATTATCAACAAGGACAGGCTCATGACACAGAACGACTCTTCCGCAAAGTCCGAGGGCTACCGTAGCGGCACGGCAGCCCGCCTTACCGGCGTGCCTGTTGAAACGCTACGTGTATGGGAGCGGCGTTACAAGGTTGTCGGGCCCCGTGTCAGTCCACGCGGGCAGCGTCTCTATTCGAATGAGGATATTCAACGACTGACCCTCATCAAACAGTTGGTTGACGCAGGCTACCCTATTGGCTCCATCGCGCATTTACCAACAGCTAGCCTGCAAAGCATGCGCAGCGCCCCCGAAAAACCCACCAAAACATATCACGTGGGCATTGCGGGCGCCTTTGTCGCCAGCCCAAATGTTATCGAGGCTTTAAAACATTCTGCCTTGCGTGTCACCTGCCACACCATGATTCCGGCAGAAGCGGCAACCCTGTTCAAAGACGCCCATATTGAAGCGGTTATTGTGGAATTGCCAACGCTAACCGACGACACTCCGAATGTTGTCAGCCGCATTCAACAGGCGTGCGACGCAAGCCAGGCGATTGTGTTGTACCGCTTTGCTCCCGGAAAAGTGGTGCGCCGTTTGCGCCAAAACGGAATCAAGGTCGCTCGCGCAACGTCGGACCCACATGAAGTAGCAGCGCTATGCCAAACCCTATTGCATAGCAACAGCCAGCCTTCACCGGTTATTTCATCGAACCTGAATTCAAACGACACGCCGCCGGCACCCCGGTTTAACGCCGAAACCCTAAGCCAGTTTCTGGCGGCTTCCAACAACCCCTATTGCGAATGCCCTCGCCACTTGATTGAACTGATCCTGAGTTTAAATAGCTTCGAGCAGTACAGCGCCGAATGTGTGAACCGAAGCCCACAGGATGCAGCCCTGCACCGCGATCTGCAACGAACCGCCGGACAAGCGCGATCGTTGCTTGAAAACGCGCTGGACCGGCTTGCTGATGTTGAAGGATGGCGGCGCGAAAGCGCTGCGGCCTGACCTCTTCTGCCCCATCCCAAGCCGTGAAGTGTTTCACGGCTTTTTTTACAGCTCATTTTTCTATAATTATCAAATTATGGTAAAAAAGTTATTTATATAAAACGTTTTTACTATAATGCAAGATATCGTGCCACGCTGGAACGACCTCGCACCCGGAGAAAGCCATGAGTCTGCTCACCGCCCAACTCGATCATTTAGCCGTTAATAGTCCCGACCCGGAATCCATTGCTGCTTTCTACGGTAAAGCAATGCAAATGCGCATCGCGCAAGGAAAAGCCGGAGAATATATTTGTGAAGGGCGGGAGCGCCGTATGGTGTTCTACCCCGGCGAGGCAAAAACCTTGCAATATTTTGCCTGGAATGTCCCCTCGACCGAAGCATTGGAAGAACTGAGAAAACGCATTGAAGCCGCCGGCATCCAAACCCGGCCTTCTTTATCGCCGTTTTTCAATGACAACGCCTTTACCATTACCGATCCCGATGGCCATAACCTGGTTATAGGACACGACGGCTCGAACAGAACACAAGACGCTGGTATGCCGGCACGCCTGCAACACTTCGCGTTCGGCACCACCCACATTCAACCCATGCTCGACTTTTATGAAAAAACACTGGGTATGCGCATTAGCGACAACGTATATGCCGATGATGGCAGCCTGCGTTCCGCATTTCTACGCGCTGGCAACGAACATCATATTCTGGCCATTTTCGTGGCAGGGCAGAACGCATTCGACCACCATTGTTATGAAGCCGGTGAATGGAACCTGATTCGTGACTGGGCCGACTTTCTCTCTGAGCAAGACATTTTGCTTGATTGGGGCCCAGGGCGCCATGGACCCGGCAAAAACCTATTCTTCATGATCCGAGACCCCGACACCAACTGGTTGGAAATTTCAGCCGAACTTGAGCTAGTGACGGAGGACCGGCCCACCGGTTCCTGGCAACATCGCGAAAAAACCTTAAATAGCTGGGGTAAAGCCTATCTGCGCAGTTAAATCAGGAACTGCCGCAATACATGCAAATCATTCAATCACGGAGTACACATCCATGCGTTTAATTTCTTTTGTCGGACGCAACGGCCAATCTGGCTATGGCGCTCAAATTAACGACCAACAAGTCGCCCACCTTTCGGCCGTACTCGGCCATCGTTATAACGACCTGAAGTCTTTGCTGGCAAGCGGGCTGGAAGAAGCGCAAGCGGCGCTAAACCTGGCCCCGGTTTTATCTACCCATGAAATCCATTTGTTACCCGTTATTCCGAACCCGAACAAGATTATCTGTGTTGGGCTGAATTACGAGACACACCGCGTTGAAACCGGCCGGCCGAAAGAAGCCCACCCGTCGATTTTTACGCGCTTTGCATCCAGCCAGATCGCCGCGGGCGACCCTATTATTCGCCCCCGAGTCTCCACCGCACTAGATTACGAAGGTGAATTGGCCCTCATCATCGGGCGACCCGGCCGGTACATTAAAGCAGCCGACGCGTTTAATCATATTGCCGGCTACGCCTGCTACAACGACGCGTCGATTCGCGACTGGCAACGTCATTCACACCAGTTCACACCAGGCAAGAACTTTGTCGGAACAGGCCCATTCGGCCCCTGGATGGTAACCCGCGATGAAGTATCCGATATTGAATCACAAACACTCACAACACGACTGAACGGCGAAATCATGCAGCAAGCCAGGATTGCCGACATGATTTTTTCAATTGGCGAAATCATCGAATACGTATCATCATTCGCTCCGCTGGAAACCGGCGACGTCATTGCAACCGGCACGCCGGGCGGGGTGGGCTTCAAGCGTGAGCCGGCTGTTTACATGAAGCCGGGCGACACAGTTGAAGTTGAAATCACTCAAGTCGGCCTCTTGCGCAACCCTATCGCCGACGAACTGGTGTAAGGAAACCACGGGAATGCAAAAAGCCAACGCGGTTGAACGCATGCTGTCCATTCCCCGCTTGTTCACTGAACAGCGACCCATTTGGACAGTGGAAGAAGTCGCCGCCGAGCTCGGGCTTCCCGTAAGCAGTACCTATCGCTATTTCCAAAGCCTGCTGCGCTTTGAATACCTGGATGAAGCACCCGGTCAAGGTTATTGCCTGGGGCCGGCATTCATTGAATACGACCGCATCATTCGCATCACCGACCCGCTTGCGAAAGTGGCCGGGCCTGTCCTGGCCGGACTCACCGACACCCTGGAACCCGGCTCAACCCTGATTCTTTGCCAGGTATACCGACGCAAAGTAATGTGTATTCATGAGCAAACCACGGGCAATGGGCCGGCACATACCAGCTATGAACGCGGCCGTCCCATGCCGCTCTACCGTGGCGCAACGTCGAAAGTCATCCTGGCGCATCAGCCCTGGCGCGCACAAAAACGCGAATATGAACAAAACCAGCAAGAAATTCACGCCGCCGGCATGGGACATGACTGGAAATCGTTCAGCGCCGGACTACGCGAAATACGCAGGCGCGGTTACTGCGTTTCACGCGGTGAGGTGGACGCAGGCCGCATGGGAATCGCCGCCCCGATATTCAGCTCGACAGGACATGTTGCGCATAGCTTAAGCGTCGTGACACTCGACGATAAAACAAGCATGGCCGACGAAGACCGTTTGATTATGGGTATCGTTACCGCCGCCGCGCGTATTTCGGAAAAACTTTCTCGATCCGACACAGACAAAACAATAGCCTCATGAACAGCGAACCGCTTACCCCCGTCACGATCGTCGGCGCCGGCCCAGTCGGGCTGATGCTGGCCAACCTTCTGGCCGCGTATAACGTACCGGTAGTGGTCATCGAACGCCACCACACAACCGTTCAGGAACCACGGGCCATTTCAATTGACGATGAGTCGTTGCGTGCGCTGCAGATTCCAGGACTGGACGCGGCATTGAAAGCAACCTGTGCAATGGATTACGGCTCCGTTTATATGGGCCCCGATCGACAGCCCTTTGCTTCAGTATCCCCCACTTCCGCCGAGTACGGACACCCTCGACGCAATGCTTTTGCACAACCCATACTCGAGGCCATGCTCGCAGAAAATCTAGGCAAGTATCCACACGCACAAATCCGTTTCGGCGAGGAAGTTTGCACTCTGGAACAAAATGATGCGTGTGTCCAACTCACCATTCAACGCCATGACGGCGGCCACTACGTTCACAACAGTCAGTACGTTGCGGCTTGTGACGGCGGCCGCAGCCCGCTGCGCCACATGCTGGGCGTTGGCATGCACGGCAATACTTATGAAAAAAAATGGCTGATCATCGACCTTAAGGGAACGCATGACAACTTTCGTCAAACCCGCGTTTACTGCGACCCGCGCCGCCCCGGCATTAATCTGCCCGGCCCCAACCGCACCCGTCGTTTCGAGTTCATGTTGCTTGAAGGTGAAACCGACGAGCAGGTCACCGATATTGATTTCGTGCGTCAGTTATTGCGCGACCATGGCCCCGATGAGCATATTGAAATCGTACGCAAACAGGTTTACACCTTCCATGCCCGCATGGCAAATGAATGGCAAAAAGGCCGTGTCTTTTTACTGGGTGACGCCGCGCACCTAACACCGCCATTCGCCGGCCAGGGGTTAAACAGCGGGCTGCGCGACGCGGCAAACTTGTCGTGGAAATTAGCCGCCGTATTGCAAGGTCGCTTGCCGCCCAAAGCATTGGGCAGCTATCAGGAAGAGCGGCCAGAACACGCCTGGCAGCTCATTGAAATGGCCATGACGTTAGGCAAAATCATGATGCCGGGCACGCTCTTGAAAGCCAAGCTCATCCAGGCTGCGTTCCGTGCGTTACGGTGGATCCCGCCCGCCAACGATTACATCACGCAAATGCGCTATAAGCCCAAACCCCGTTTCACGAAAGGTTTTTTCGTGGCCGACGGCGCCGACCCGCGCAACACACTGGTGGGGCGGATGGTGTGCCAGCCCATGCTGGAAAGGCCTGATCGTAGCCTGATTCGACTCGACGACCTGCTGGGAAATGATTTTGCGTTGATTGCGTGTCACCCCAACCCGGCCCAGGCATTTGAAGGCTTGCCGTTACTGCCGTTTGAACAAAGCCTGAACCTGAAACGGTTATGTATCACGCCGCGCTTTTACAACCCCTTCCCCGCCGCACCCGACGCCGCACATACCGTGCGTGACGTTTCAGGCGAGTTCGAGCGTCACTGCCCCGGAGCGCAAGACATTTGGCTTCTGGTGCGCCCCGACCGTTACGTCATGGCATGCATTCCGCGCAAAAACGGTAACCAAACCGTAAAGCAACTAAACGATTTGCTTCAACTGGCTTGATAGCGCTCCCGCAATACGTTTTTTTGCACTTTACCCATCGTGTTGCGGGGGAGCTCGGAAATAATATGTACTTGCTTGGGTACCTTAAAATTAGCAATAGACGCTTTTAATTGGCGCTGAATCGCGATGGGGTCAAGCATTACACCCGATTGCGGCACCACTACCGCCACCACCGCCTCGCCGAAGTCGGGGTGTGGCACGCCCACAACAGCAGACTCTGAAACACCCGGCATCTCATCAATCATCAATTCAATTTCTTTCGGATAAACGTTATATCCGCCTGAAATAATTAAGTCTTTGCTGCGCCCCACAATAACCAAATAGCCCTGGTTATTCCAATGCCCCACATCCCCCGTTCGGAACCAGCCATCATCGGTGAACGATTCACGGGTTTTATCAGGCATCTGCCAATAACCCGAAAATACGTTTTCACCCCGAACCTGAACATGGCCGATTTCCTGGTCAGGCAAAGCTTGATCAACATCGTTTGTAATCCGCACCGATACCCCAGGCAACGGTCGCCCCACCGTTCCACCTAATCTGGGGCCGTCTTCAGGGCTATATGGATTGGATGTAAGCATCACGGTTTCACTCATGCCGTAGCGCTCAAGAATAAAGTGTCCGGTTCGCTGCTGAAAAGTATCAAACGTTTCCTGTAAAAGCGGAGCCGAGCCCGACACAAATAACCGCATGCTCTTGCAATGCTCCCGCCCGAACTCGGGCTGAGCCAACAAGCGAACATAGTAGGTGGGCACCCCCATCATGACTGTACAACGCGGCAAATAATACAGGGCTTGCTCAATATCCAGCCTGGGTAACCAAATCATTCGCGCACCGGCCAACAAAACACCATGCGCCGCCACAAACAAACCGTGCACATGGAAAATAGGCAACATATGCAACAAAACATCACTCGATTGCCAGCCCCAATATTGGTGCAATACCTGGGCATTCGACGCCATATTTCGATGCGACAACATGGCGCCTTTGCTGCGGCCCGTGGTACCCGATGTATACAGAATCACACCCAGGTCATCGTTTCGGGTGTCAACCGTGGTGAATGCCGGCTCGAAACCCTGGGCGGCATCGCATAGCGTGCCCGAGCCGTCCGCATTCAATGTCTCAACCCGAACACCGCCATTATCATGTGCCAATGCAGAAATCGAGGCGCAGTTTGATGCGTCGCATACGATGAGCGAAGGTCGGGCATCATTCAGAAAATAAGCCACTTCGGCTTCCCGATAGGCGGTGTTAAGCGGCATGTAAACAAAGCCGGCACGCAGAACACCCAAATAAAACATCAGCGCTTCAGGAGATTTTTCCACCTGAACCAACACACGTTCGCCGGGGGCCATCCCCAGACTGGCTAAATAGGCCGCCAAACGTGCCGACGTTTGTTCAATATCACCATAGCTATACTGCCGGCTGGGCGTCTCTATGGCAACGGTGTTCCGGTCGGCCGGAAAGCCTGAGGCCAAAATAGCGTAAAGGTTGGCATTGTGGGACATGAGTGTATTCTGCACTTGTAAAAAATGTCATTCTACGGGCAGAATAAGCGAACTGTTACCATAAGCTTAAATGTAGTATGACCGCTACGGGGCAATAAAAGCACCGGCATTAATAAGGCTCCGCATTAAATATGGAAAACTTCTTGAATCCTCCCGACACATTGCGGTCTATCTTGCGGGCTCATGTGTGGCCGTTGCACCAGCAGCTCGATCAAAGCCCCACCCTTCAAGCCTTAACGCAGCCCGATCTCGACGCGCCTACCTATGCGCGTGCGTTATCGAATTTTCATCTTGCGTATCAACATATTGAACCTGGTCTGGCTAAACTTGAACAAAGCCTTCAGCAACCTGTTCTGCCGGCTTATCAGCCGCGCCTGCCTCATATCAGGAAAGAATATGTCATGTTCAACAATTCTGATTCAGATTTGGCGGAACCCCGTGCTGCGCTGCCCCCCATGCCGACATTTCTATGCCCCATGTCGGCTTATCTGGGCGGCCGTTACGTTCTGGAAGGCGCGTCACAGGGCACACCCTATGTCATTCGGGCCCTCCGAAACCACCACCCAGCCTGGCCGCTGCATCCCGAAGGCTATTGGCACACCCTACTGGCCCAAGTACCCGCATGGCGTCAACTTTGTTTGCTACTCGATACACCTCAGAACAGCAGGCCTGTTACGTTGTCTGAATTGAAACACGGGGCGACCTGGGTTTTTGAATCTTTCATCGCGTCACTAACCCCTTCAACACGCCACTAAATGACGCCTGTCTATTTCAGCGACTGCCTGACTGCGCAACTCGAGTTCCTGGGCAAAACCCAGGATCACGGCACCTTGCTGGTTGCCGACGAGAACGATGTCATCGTGGCTGCGGCGGAGAACGCGGGCGATTGGCTGGGTCCAAATGCCAAGGAAATGTTGGGGCGCCCCTGGATGGCGCTGTTCCCCCAAATCCACCCTCCCTCGTCGTTGAGCTCATTTGAAGCAATAGGCCTGTCAGGCATTCATTTACATCCCGTGCGTATCAACAACAGGTCACTTATCATGGCCAGACATCGCACCGGAAATAATGTTGTCGTAGAGTTCGAAGCCGAATCCGAAACAAACGCATTCGGGCGTGATCGAGGCGCTATTTTGGCGGCGTGCCTTTCGCAAATGGGGCGCACCGACTCAGAACAGGCCGCTGCCGAATGCCTGATGCGCTTTATTGCCATGGTCACGGGTTTCGACCGCGTCATGCTCTTGCAGTTTTTACCGAACTGGCATGGCAAAGTCATTGCAGAAACTTTAAAGTCGGGTATCTCGGGTTATTTGAATCATCACTTCCCTGCCAACGACATACCCGAGAACGCCCGCAGGCTATACACACGCAAGCTGCAACGCCTTATTGCCGATGCGCACGCCGAAACAATCCACATTCTGTCAACTCGGCCGGAGCCGGTTGACCTGACCTATGCCGAATTGCGCGCCGTTCATCCTGTTCATATTCAATATATGAAGAATATGAATGTCACTACGTCGTTCAGCGTTTCAATTGTGATTGGTGATAGCTTATGGGGCCTGATTCCATGCCATAACCTGACGGGCAAACGGTTATCTTTCGCCGACCGGCAGTTGTGCGAACACCTTAGCCGTATTGCCGGCTTGCACATGTCGGGCCTGGCCCAACTGCGCCACGCTAAAGAACGGCACACACACTTGCTCATGCGGCGGCAACTGCGGCAAGACATTCAAACCAACGGCGCCAATGGGCCCACCTTTCAGCGCCAACTACAGCAAATACGTGAAACCTTTGTTGCCGACGGCGCCTGGATGCGTTATCAGGAACGTGACTTCTTCGACGGCGCAGTTCCCAACACGCCAACGCGCGCAACGCTACTTAACTGGCTGGCAGCCCAGACGCCCGGGCCGGTCATTGCACGTCATGAACTCGACGATAACCTGAAAGAAAACGAAGAACTTCGCAAAACGGCAAGCGGGCTACTTCGCATCGAACTGAACCGTAACGAATTTCTGATCCTTATGCGCAAGGAACAATCGTCACAAATGGAATGGGCCGGTGTTCCGCAAGAAACTGCTCACCCTAACGACCCGAAAGCCGGGCTGACGCCGCGTACGTCGTTTGAAACATGGCGTCAGCTTGTGCAGGGGATTTCCACACCATGGTCTGCCAGCGAACTGGAGAGTGCCCTTCGGCTGCGCACGAGCCTGAATGAAGTGTTCGAGTTTCTTGAGCTCGAGCAGCAGTCGCTAACCGATGCTCTAACCGGCCTTGGCAATCGCAATCAATTGAATCGTACGCTTAACGGTGTGATTACACAGTATGAACAAACAGGCGGTCGGATGGCTGCCGTGATGATCGATCTGGACGACTTCAAACCGGTAAATGACCAATACGGCCATTCCGTAGGTGACGAAGTGCTGATTAAGCTGGCGCAAAGGATGAAGGCTTTATTGCGTGACACCGACGTACTGGTACGTTTGGGTGGCGATGAGTTCGCTATTGTGCTTACCCGTGTGCGTGCAGTAGGTGACCCCGAACGCCTGGCCGATCGGCTTCTGAACTCCATCTCGGAACCGGTATTGCTGGATAACGGTGAGAAGGTGAGGCTTACCGCTAGTATCGGGGCGGCGTTATACCCGGATCACGCCCGAACGGCGACCGACCTTTTGCACCGCGCCGACTTAGCCATGTATGCAGTTAAGCGCCGAAATCGATGCGGTTTTGAGCTGTACGACCGAACGGTTAGCTATACTGCATCGCGCAACACGCCGGAACCCCCTCGTTAATTTATTCTCCTGATTCGCTTACGGGCAACGATAGAAAAAACCAGCGCAAACACGCCCAGGCCACATACCAACGCCAACAGAACAACGGCCAGGAAATCTATCAATGAACGGAAGATCGACAGATCGGCCTGGGTTGAATACGGCAAGAGCCAGGTTGCCACAACCGTTGCCAACAATCCGGCCACCAGCGCCCAGAACAAAGGCGGCCCCGCACGCAAACCCCTTCGCCGCAGCCCTTTGAAGCCGCTGAATACACCATAGATTAGCACCAGCGTAATGATGACCAGTGGCCAAAACCACCCCGACAACACCTGCCACATAATATGAAATAGCGAAACCGGATTGAAATCATTCATAGCGCCCCCTTCAGCATGCCCGCGTGAATTGTAATCTAGCAACACCTATAGTTGATTCAACGGTATTTTCAAATAACTTACACCATTGCCTTCCGGCGGCGGCGTTTGGCCCGCCCGAATATTGACTTGCACCGACGGCAAAATAAGATTGGGCATATCAAGTGTTGCGTCACGCTGGGTGCGCATTTCCACAAAAGCCGCTTCAGAAACCCCTTCGTGAATATGAATATTATGTACCCGCTGCTCCCCCACTGTGGACTCGAAATGAGCCTCGCGCCCTTCAGGCGGATAATCGTGGCACATGAACAAGCGTGTTTCCGATGGCAGGCGAAGCAACTTTTGCACTGAACGATACAAAGTATGAGCATCACCCCCAGGGAAATCACAACGGGCCGTTCCCAGATCGGGCATGAACAAGGTGTCGCCCACGAACACCGCGTCGCCCACCTTGTAAGCCATGCACGCCGGGGTGTGGCCAGGTACATGGATCGCCTCGGCTTGCAGGTTCCCAATGGTAAACGGCACCCCTTCTTCGATAAGGTGATCGAATTGGCTTCCATCCAGGCGAAACTCAGGTTCAAGGTTGAATATTTTCTTGAACACACCTTGCACTCGGGTAATGTTCGCGCCGATGGCTATTTTTCCACCCAAGCGCGAGCGCATATAAGGCGCAGCCGATAGGTGATCGGCATGGGCATGGGTTTCCAGAATCCACTCAACCGACAAATTCATTTCCTTCACGAAAGCAATGACCTTATCGGCGGAGGCCGTCGACGTTCGCCCCGCTTTTGGGTCGTAATCCAGCACCGGATCAACTATTGCGCAAACGGACCCAGGCTTTTCATACACAACATAAGTCACCGTGCCGGTGGTGTCATCGTAAAAGCCTTTAACAATAGGGTTCATAGTGCACCTTCAAAGTAATTTATCTTGCTTTCATTATATTGAAAAATATAATATATTCAAATATAATGATATCGTATTCTAACTTCCTGAGCATTGATTCTGATCAACACATCATGACTGAACTTACCCTTAACCTGGAATCGGTTCGTGAATCGGCGGAGCAGGCTTGCCGTTTAATGAAGGTTTTATCAAACCCCGATCGCCTGCTTTTGCTGTGCCAACTTACTGAAGGTGAAAAGTGCGTGAGCGAACTCGAAGCGTTGGTAGGAATCAGCCAACCTACCCTTTCCCAACAACTGGGGGTTTTGCGTACCGAAAACATCGTCAGCACCCGGCGCGAAGGTAAGAATGTGTATTACCAAATCGGCAGTCAGCAGGCACTTGCCGTCATGCAAGTACTGTATGAGCAATTCTGTGGCCCAAACAAGGAGTAACGCATGACAATCGACTGGACTCACTTCACTCCCTGGACGTCTCTGGCAGGCGGCCTGCTTATTGGCCTATCGGCTGCGGTATTTATCCTGTTTTTGGGTCGAATTCTGGGAATTAGCGGCATCGTGGGCGGTCTGCTCAAGCCGAAAACCGGCGATTGGGGCTGGCGTTTGGCATTTGTACTGGGTTTGCTTGCCGCACCCTGGATTTGGTCGGCAGTCATCGAGCCGGTAGAGGCCACTATTGAGGCCTCTACTCCCATTCTAATCCTGGCAGGCTTGCTGGTCGGGCTTGGCACCCGTTACGGTTCGGGCTGCACCAGCGGCCACGGGGTATGCGGCTTATCGCGCCTGTCGCCTCGATCAGTCGTTGCCACCCTTGCATTCATGGCAACCGGTTTTCTCACTGTTTATGTTGTTCGCCATTTATTAGCCTGATCGCAACCGACTTTCAAGGACTTATCATGCAACGCATTTTTGAATTCCTTATCGGCCTGGTCTTCGGCCTCGGCCTTATTCTGTCAGGGATGAGTGATCCCTCGAAAGTGCTGGGGTTTCTTGATCTTACCGGGTTATGGGACCCTTCCCTGGCATTCGTGATGGGCGGCGCCATTCTAGTGGGGCTGGTTGCGTTTACCCTTGCCCGCAAACGCACCACGACTTTTCTGGGAGGCGCACTAAAACTGCCCGCGTCAACCGATATCGATAAGCGCCTGGTCATTGGCAGCCTCACCTTCGGCGTAGGCTGGGGCCTGGCCGGTTATTGTCCCGGGCCCGCCCTGGTTTCCCTTGGTTCGGGCCAATCGAAGGCACTGATCTTCGTTATCGCCATGTTGGCAGGTATGGCGATATACGAAATTGTGCAAAGAAAAGCCAGCCGTTCCCGTTAAACCCGACAACAAGCTCATCGCTCACAGGAAGCCTCATGCGACTGCTGCCCGAATGGTTGGCACACTATCAAAAGACAAAACTGCCTGGCGACCTTACAGCGGGCCTGATTGTCACGGTCATGCTTATCCCCCAAAGCCTGGCCTACGCGATGCTGGCCGGTCTGCCGCCCGAGATCGGACTGTACGCCAGCGTGCTGCCGCTGGTCGCTTACGCTCTGCTGGGCTCAAGCATGACGCTCGCCGTCGGGCCGGTTGCCGTTGCGTCTTTAATGACGGCCAGTGCCTTGCAACCGCTGGCGCAACCCGGCACAGAACAGTATGTGGTTTTAGCCGCCACACTTGCCTTGCTTTCAGGCATCATGTTGCTGGCATTTGGCTTGCTGCGCCTGGGGTTTCTGGCCAACTTTCTTAGCCATCCGGTCATCAGCGGCTTCATTTCAGGCTCGGCTATTCTTATCACCGTGAGCCAATTGAAGCACTTGTTTGGCTTAACAACCACCGCAAACAACGTTTTTCAGGAACTCTTTCAACTGCTTGTGCAGCTTCCCCAGGCAAATCCGGCCACCACTGTTCTGGGGTTATCGACACTGGCATTCCTGTTTTTTGCACGCACTTATCTAAGCGGCGTGCTGCAAAAAGTAGGACTAAAACAAAAAACCGCGTCGCTCATTTCCAGGCTGGCACCTATGGTTGCGGTTATTGTCTCAATTATCACTGTCGCCCAGTGGAATCTTGCCGCTGAAGCCGAAGTTGCCATTGTGGGTGAAGTGCCGGCGGGGTTGCCTTCTCTTAATGTTCTTGTACCCAGCATGAACCACTTGGCTGCGCTCTGGCTTCCTGCGCTCTTGATTTCCCTTGTGGGTTTTGTAGAGAGCGTGTCCGTTGCGCAGTCATTAGCCCTTAAACGACAGGAACGTATCCAGCCGAACCGAGAGCTTCTGGGGTTGGGCGCCGCCAATATGGCGAGTGCATTATCAGGCGGCTACCCGGTTACCGGCGGCTTCGCCCGTTCCGTGGTTAATTTTGCCGCAGGCGCCAACACGCCTCTGGCCGGCGTGATTTCGGCCGTTCTTATGGCGATAGTAATCGCGAGCCTAACCGGGCTTTTCCACCATCTGCCTCAAGCCGTGTTGTCGGCCACCATTATCATCGCCGTTACTGCATTAGTGGATTTTTCAACTTTTAAATCCGCCTGGCAGTACGACCGTGCCGATGCATTGTCATTGGTGGTGACCTTAATAGGCGTACTGTTGTTGGGAGTCGAAGCGGGTGTATTGATAGGCGTGGCGCTATCACTTGCGGTTCTTGTATGGCGCAGCAGCCGTCCGCATATCGCCATTGTCGGCAGGGTACCTGGTACCGAACACTTCAGAAATGTCCGGCGGCATAAAGTCGATACGCTGCCCAACTTATTGGCACTGCGCGTTGACGAAAGCCTGTTCTTTGCCAATGCCTCGCTGGTGCAAAGCCATATTGAAAGATGTGTGGCCGCCAACCCGAAGGTGGAATACGTGCTCTTACTGTGCCCGGCAGTGAATCAAATCGATTCAACCGCCCTTGAGGCTTTAACACAGTTACAGGAAAGCCTTAGCGCAAAAGGTATTCAATTTATGTTGGCCGAAGTAAAAGGCCCGGTTATGGACCGACTACATGAAACTCACCTGGGGCGCGCCCTGGAAGGCCTTATTTTCCTGAGCGCACACGATGCCTTTAAGTTCGTGGAAGAGCGCAACCTAGACTCATTAGCCTTCTCACGATAGTGGGGCGCAACGACCTTAAATATGTACCGAGTCGCCACCGCTATCAAGCGACTTTTTCAAGGCAAAATACTTTTCCAGCAAATCCGACTTATACACGACACCCAATAACTTGGGGGCCTCACCGTGACTTACCACGGGTATCCGCTCGCCGGTAAAGTTCACAAAAATATCCTGAGCGGCATCCAAACTCATGTCCGGATGCAGGGGCTTCACGAAATCCAGACGCAAAATATCACCGGCGGTTTTGTCTTCAATATCGCCCTGCCCCAATAACAACCCGGTAACATCCTGCTGGGCAATCACCCCCTGGAAAATACTGTCTTCATCAACGACATACCAATAACGCACCGGATATTCGGAAAACCGCTGCAATACGACTTTGACCGGCGTTGCGGTAGCCACAACCGTGACCGCAGGCTTGATCAGGTCACCAATCAGCGTATCGCGCAAACGATTGCGCAAATTCGTGTCGCGTTCGCGCACCAGTGTCACTTCATACATCGCCACTTCCGCAACGGCACGCGCAACGAAATAAGCCAATACGCAAGCCAGCATTAAAGGCAGCACCAACGCATAGCTGTGTGTCATCTCGAAGACCATCAGAATGGCCATAAGCGGCGCGCCTGTACCGGCAGCCAAAAAAGCACCCATTCCCACCGCAGCGTAGACAAACATAGGAAGCGCAAAACCTGGGAACAGCCACTCAAGCGCCTGACCAAACAAGGTTCCCACCACCGCACCCATGAACAGCGTGGGAGTGAAAACACCCCCTACCGCGCCCGAACCCACCGTAAGCGCAGTTGCCAGCAACTTCATAAGCAGTACCAGCAACACGGCATGCCATGGCCACGACGTTCCCAGTAGCGAGGCAACAACGTTATAGCCATTGCCCGCAACCAACGGCATAAACACCAGAATGACCCCCAGCAACAAGCCGCCCAGCCCCAAACGCCAGGGCTCCGACCAGCCGGTTTTTTTAAAAGCGCTGCGAAACAGATCGAGAAACTTCAGGAAATAAGGTGCGCCGAAACCGGCAACAATACCCAAAATCAGCATCGGTGCCATGGCATCGATACCAAACGTCGGTACGGCCGGCAGGGTATAGCTCACCAAATGCCCGCCTAAGGCCTTTACGGTAAAACTGGACACGGCTGCGGCCAGCAACAACGGCCCCACCGTATGGATGGCCATGGTACCCAACACAATTTCGGCGACAAACAACGCACCTGCAATCGGTGCCCCGTACGCAGCCGCAACACCTGCCGCCGCACCACAGGCGACGATCAAACGCAAACGTGAACGATTGAACGGTGCAAAGCGGCCCAACACTGACGCCCCCAGCGCACCCAGGTGCACCATAGCGCCCTCACGACCGATCGAGCCTCCGGAGGCCACCGAAATAAGTGAAGACAGCGAGCGCAAGAGGCCCTGCCGAATAGACAGTTGGCCGTCACCAATCGCAACCGATTCCATATAATCAGACGGCTTATCAGCACTGAAACGGGATGATGCCCGTAAGACATAACCGGCGGCAACGCCCCCTAAAGCAGGCAAAATCAAACGTGCCCACCAGGGTAAGGTCGACACAACATCATCGATTTCTCCGGCCTGACCCAGAAAAATCAACTGAAAGAAGTGGATGCCCTGATAAAAAAGGAAAGTGGCCAGCGCTCCAAGAACGCCGGCCACCGTGGCCCAGACCAGCATGGCAGGTTGCTGGGACAGCCAGCTATAACCCTGCAAACGTTGCCGCGATGCCGAAACCAGCTCACGAAGCAGCATGAGCCATACCGATTTTGAGCATCATGATGTTTGCAATTGCGCCTGGAACCGGGAATGCAGACTGGGTAGCGCATCGGGCAAACGATGGCTTAACTTATCGAACAACTCGGCGTGCAAAGCCAACTCCTTCTTCCAGGCTTCTTCATCGATTGAAGTAATTTGCTGAAAATAGGCTTCGTTAAAGTCGAGCCCTTCCCAGGTGATGTCCTGATAACGTGGCGTAATGCCAAAAAGATGCTCGTGGCCATTGGCTTCGCCTTGAATTCGCTCGAGCATCCACTTCAACACTCGCATGTTCTCGCCAAATCCGGGCCAGATGAACCGACCGTTTTCGTCGGTTTGAAACCAGTTTACGCAGAAGATTCTGGGATGCGTTGCCTGCATTTCGTTCAATTTATCGCCCAGGCGCAACCAATGTGCAATATAGGCGCTCATGCTATAGCCACAGAAAGGCAGCATGGCGAACGGGTCACGACGAACCACGCCTTGCGCACCCACCGCAGCGGCCGTTGTTTCGGAACCTAAAGTGGCTGCCATATAAACACCCTCGACCCAGTTGCGCGCTTCGGTGACCAATGGCACGGTGTCGGAACGCCGGCCACCGAAAATAAAGGCGTCAATGGGGACACCAGCGGGGTTGTCCCAATCGGGGTCAATCACCGGATTCTGATCTGCAGCCACCGTGAAGCGCGCATTCGGATGCGCCGCTTTGCGGCCGCAGTCGGGGGTCCAGTCCTTTCCTTGCCAGTCGGTGCAGTGCTCGGGGGCCGGGCCCATGCCTTCCCACCAAACATCGCCATCGTCGGTTAAGGCAACATTGGTAAACAGTACATTCTCACGCAATGTGGCCATGCAGTTGAAATTGGTTTTTTCATTGGTGCCCGGCGCAACGCCAAAATAACCCGCCTCAGGGTTAATAGCGTAAAGGCGGCCGTCTTTACCCGGTTTAATCCAGGCAATATCATCGCCAATGGTCGTGACTTTCCAGCCGGATAAGGATTCAGGCGGAATCAGCATGGCAAAGTTCGTTTTACCGCAAGCCGACGGGAATGCCGCCGCCACGTGCATCTTCTTACCCTCGGGCGAGGTCACACCCAGAATAAGCATGTGTTCCGCCAACCAGCCTTCATCGTGCCCCATGGTAGATGCAATGCGCAATGCAAAGCATTTTTTACCCAGCAAAGCATTACCACCGTAGCCGGAGCCGAACGACCATATTTCGCGGGTTTCCGGATAATGCACAATGTATTTGGTTTCATTGCAAGGCCAAGCCACGTCTTTTTCGCCGGGCTCGAGTGGCTTGCCGACTGAGTGCACACAAGGCACAAACGCACCGTTGTCGCCCAGCACGTCGTAAACTTTGCGCCCCATGCGTGTCATGAGACGCATATTCACGACAACGTAGGGGGAGTCAGACAACTCAACCCCAATGTGTGCAATGGGCGAGCCCAAAGGCCCCATGGAAAACGGAATGACGTATAAAGTGCGGCCGCGCATGCAACCTTCAAACAACCCATTCAACGTGGTGCGCATCTTGGCCGGATCCATCCAGTTATTGGTAGGGCCGGCGTCTTCTTGCTTCTGTGAACATATGAAAGTACGGTCTTCCACCCGTGCCACGTCGGTGGGATCGGACCAGGCCAGGTAAGAATTCGGCCTTTTCTCCGGATTCAACCGCTTTAACGTGCCCGCTTCTACCATCATGCCGCAAAGACGATCATACTCTTCCTGAGAACCATCGCACCATTCGACGCGATCAGGCTGTGTTAGTGCTGCAATCTCGGCAACCCATTCTTTAAGCCGTTCATGCTTGACCCAATCCGGCGCGTTCAATTGAATGGAAGGTGTGCCGTCAGTTGCTACATTCATATGCGTAAGTCTCCGTTAAAACAGGGTATTTCGATGCAACACAAGCTGGCATTTTAGTCTCATTGACACGCATGGCAAGCCTTCCGACCGAATTTAAGTTACATTTAATAACACGTTTACCTTTCTAATTCGAGGTGGCGAGGCTAAACTTATCAGGAAGCTTGAGAAATTATTAAACAAATTGTAATAATAACGTAACAACACCACGCTACCGCCTGCCCACCATGAACGCCCTAACCCGAGAACCTTTCACGCCGCGCTGGCGTATCGATAACATCGGCCGATTGCTTAATAATGCGATTAAACGGTTTGAGAGTCGTATTTTGCTGGAAATGGAAAAAGCCGGATATGGGGGCTTCTCTCTAAGCCACATAACCATTACACGTAACCTCGACACGGAAGGCACACGCGCAACCGAACTGGCCCGGCGTGCAGGTATTACAAAACAATCCATGGGCGAACTGATTGCGCAGCTTGAACAAAGCGGCATTATCGAACGCCAGCCCGACCCCAACGATCGTCGCGCAAAAATCATTTTTTTCACACCCGCCGGCATGAAATGGCTCGACGCATTCGGCACGGCACTGAACCGTGCCGAACAAGAAATGTGCGCCGAGCTAGGTGAGGAAATGTTTGAAGCACTGCGCAATGCCCTGCTGCGCTACGACCGAAACAGGCACTAATGACCTGGCAGCAGCATGCCGGGCTGACTTCACCATCCCATAATACTGCCTTCGATTTTCCATTACGAGGCGGCTCAATCAATATTATTGACATTATAGTAAGGTAATCTTACTATTGAGAGGAATACCACGATTAATAGCTGTTCTAAAAAGCAGCATATCTTTGGCTTTTGACAAACCTGGACCTGGAATAGTTATGCTACCGAGTAATACTTCCGTAATGATTGTGGGCGGCGGACCCTGCGGCCTGATGCTCGCCAACGAGTTGGGGCGACGCGGTGTTTCAGCCGTGCTGGTCGATGAAAAACCCAGTACCGCCTTCAATCCACAGGCTAATGCAACCCAGGCGCGCACCATGGAACACTATCGCCGCCTGGGGTTTGCCAATGACATACGCGACTTGGGTTTGCCCAGTGATTTCCCAACAGATATCGCCTATTTCACCCGGTATGCAACGCACGAGCTGGCACGCTTCAAACTTCCCTCTGCTGCAGAGGCAAAAAAGAAAATCCATTCACTATCAGGGTCATGGAGTGCCGCCGAGTTGCCCCATCGCATTTCCCAGAAGTATGTGGAGCAAGTCTTGCGTCAACAAGCGGAGAAACTGTCTGGTATCTCTGTTAACTTTGGTTGGCGCATGGTTGAATTCTCTGATACCGGAAAGGATGTTCGGGTCCTGGTTGAACGGGTTGAAGATGGTGAAAGACGGGAAATCACCGCAGCTTATCTGATCGGTGCCGATGGCCCTCGCAGCCCTGTTCGTGAAGCCCTGGGTTACCGATACACAGGCGAAACCGGTGTTGTCCGTGACTTCATGGGTGGACGTATGTATGCCATCTATGTTCGTAGCCCCGACTTTTACAAAACCGTTCCTCACGCCCCTGCGTGGATGAACGTCTGCTTCAACAACGAGAGGCGCGCCTTTATGGCGGCGGTCGACGGTAAAGGCGAATTCGCCTTTCACACTCAACTCAAACCCCATGAGAATGAAGCAGACATCACTCAGGAAGATGCCTTACGGATGTTCCAGATGGGGGTGGGCGCACCAGTTAAAGCAGAAATTCTCTCTCATGGCGCATGGACTGCGGGCCACTCTCTGGTTGCCGATCATATGCAGAAAGGCCGTGTCTTTATAGGAGGGGATGCCGCTCATTTATTCACTCCCACAGGAGGGTTGGGCTACAACACAGCGGTGGAAGATGCGGTCAATATAGGATGGAAGCTGGCCGCCGTGTTGAAAGGTCAGGCTGCACCGTCTTTATTGGAATCCTACGAGCTTGAGCGTCGGCCGCTGGCAGTTCGCAATACCGCTTATGCGAAAACATTTGCCGACTCACTCGGGCTGTATGCGCCGGTGCCTGAAATTGAAGAAGACTCCGCGGCGGGGCGACAAGCGCGTGAACAGGCCGGCCAATACTTTGAGGCGCACGGACGTGCTGAATTCAATATTCCCGGTATTACTTTCGGCGGTCGCTACGACGGCTCACCAGCTATAGTGTCGGACGGCAGCGCCCCACCACCCGATGCGGCCAACGAATACACCGCCACCGCATGCCCCGGCGGCCGGCCTCCGCACTGCTGGCTATCGGCCGACAAATCCCTGTACGACACATTCGGGTTTGAATGGACTCTGCTTTGTATGAACCCAGACAATGTTTACACTGACGATTTTAAAGGACAAGCCCAACAGCGCAGGCTTGATTTAACGGTTGTAACGGCGCCACAGGCCCGTGATTTATACGAAGCCGATTTCGCTTTGATTCGTCCAGATCAGATCGTCGCCTGGCGGGGCAACAACACCCAATCGGCGGGCGAGATTTTCAGCCGGATTCTTGCGCAATAAAACCAATATGAATAACCTTTTCGGAGACTCTATTCCATGCGTGACCTTAATGAAAACACCTTGACCGATGAAGTCATTGCGCGCCTGAAGCATTGCGACAATCCCCGAGTCAAGCAAATCAGTGAAGCCTTGGTTCGTCATTTACACGCCTTTGTGCGGGAAATAGAACCGACTCAGGAAGAATGGGAAAGCGCTATCGGGTTTCTCACGAACACCGGCCATATGTGCGATGACAAGCGACAGGAATTTATTCTGCTGTCCGACACCCTGGGCGTATCCATGTTGGTTGACGCCATCAACCACCGCATGCCGGAAGGCGTGACCGAAACCACCGTGCTAGGCCCGTTTTATGTTGAAAATGCAAACGAATTTCCGCTTGGCGCCGATATAACCGAAAACATTAAAGGTACGCCCATGCTGATTCAAGGCACTGTGCGAAGCCAGGACGGCAGCCCGCTTGCCAATGCCCACATCAATATCTGGCAGTCCGACGGAGAAGGTTTCTACGACGTCCAACATCTCGATTCACTTGCATTGCGAGGCCAGTTTCACGCCGACGAAAACGGTAACTTCAGTTGCTGGACCGTACGCCCTTCCGCCTACCCTATTCCCGATGACGGCCCTGTGGGCAATATGCTGCGCGCTCAGGGGCGCCACCCTTACCGCCCTGCTCACGTGCACTTTATGATTCAGGCGCTGGGCCACCAGAAACTGGTGACACATGTTTTTGCCGATGGAGATAAGTACCTCGACAGCGATGTCGTATTCGGCGTAAAAAACTCCCTGATCCGAAACTTTGAAATGCACGACCCCGGCACGGCTCCGGATGGTAAAAAGATGGACCAACCCTATGCCTACTTGCGTTACGATTTCACGCTAAAAGCTATTTAATTCCATCAATATCATAGTCGCGACAACCCAAAACAGGATAAAGCCACATGCAGACTCATTTCATCTACGAAACTCTTCCTGCCCGCGTTATTTTCGGCGAGGGCAAACTGAACAGCCTCGGAGAGGAACTTGAGCGAGCGGGCCTCAAAAAGGCACTTGTCCTGTCAACCCCTCACCAGGCAGATTGGGCTCACGAAATAGCCACGTCATTAGGAACGTTAAGCGCAGGCGTTTTTTCACAAGCGGCCATGCATACGCCGGTCACCGTAACTGAAGACGCCATCAGCTTTTTAAATAAGGTCGGGGCCGATTGCGTTGTCGAGCTGGGTGGAGGCTCTACCATTGGGCTGGGGAAAGCGATTGCCTTGCGTACCGGGTTGCCACAAATTGCCGTGCCGACAACCTATGCGGGCTCGGAAATGACATCCATTCTTGGTCAAACTGAAAACGGCGTTAAAACGACGCAAAAAAAGCCCGTGATACAGCCCGGCACTGTGATTTACGACGTGAACTTAACACTTACCCTGCCGCCGGCATTAACCGCCACCAGTGGCCTGAACGCCATGGCGCACGCGGTTGAAGCACTTTACGCGCAAGACCGTAACCCAATCATTTCGCTTGTTGCTGAAGAAGGTATCCGTGCGTTTGCCGAATCACTGCCGGCCGTCATTGCCGCCCCAAACGACAAATCCGCACGCACAAAAGCACAGTACGGGGGCTGGCTATGCGGTATTTGTCTGGGCTCGGCCGGCATGGCACTGCACCACAAGTTGTGTCATGTGTTGGGCGGGTCATTCGATTTACCCCACTCGGAAACCCACGCCATTATGTTGCCTCATACCGCGGCCTACAACGAACCGGCCGCCGCTGAAGCCATGGACGCAGTGCGGCGTGCGCTGGGCAACGCAAACGCGGGGCAGGGTTTATGGGAGCTGGCTAAATCCATAAATGCCCCTTTAGCCCTGAAGGATCTGGGTTTTAAAGAGACCGACATCGAAAAGGCAACTGAAATTGCCCTGAAAAATCCCTACTGGAATCCACGCCCTCTTGAAGCCGACGGGTTACGTTCGCTGTTGCGTCGCGCTTGGGCCGGTGACGCCCCGCAAGCTTAAGGCACCGCCCATTTAAAGGCCTAAGACGCCAGGCTTATTTCTCCGGGTCTGGTGTTGAGTCAGGCTCAGCCGCCAGTAGTGACAGACGCTCAACCTGATAATCGCCATGATGCGGCTCAATGGACGGCAAGGTTTTATTGGCTTTGGCCGAAAGCTCGTTAAACCGGTTTACTTTGCCGTACAAACCCTGACGCCCGGCCAAAGCCGTTACGGTACGGTTGTAATGATTGCTGACGGTTCCCAACGTATCACCCAGCTTCTTCAAATTTTCCGCAACAACCGCCACCTGGTTGTAAATTTCACCGGCGCGATCACTTAATTCCTGCGCCTGAGCACTGCTGCGCGCCACCATCCACAGGTTAGCCACGGTCTTCAAAATGGGCATGAGGGTAGTGTGCGACACCATCACCACATTACGCTGGTAACCATAGTTGAACAGATCGCGATTATTCTTCAACGCTTCGATATAAGCCGACTCAATAGGCATGAACATGAGTACAAAACTTGGGCTGCGCATCCCAATGAGGTTCGTATAATCCTTACGCGAAAGGTCATCGATGTGCTGTTTGACGGCCTTAACGTGGGCCTGCAGCGCGGCGCCCTGTTCCGCTTCGGTTTCAGCACTTAAGGCGCGGTCGTAATCAACCAACGATACCTTGCTGTCGATTACCATATGCTTGTCATCGGGCAGCTTAATCACAAAGTCGGGCTGCCGGCTCTGCCCTTCGCCGTCTTTGAACCTGGGCTGAGCCTCGTAGTGGTCGCCCTTTACCAAACCCGCCAGTTCCAGCGTTTTCTCCAGTTGAATCTCCCCCCAAGTGCCTGTGGTTTTCTTATCCCCCTTCAGCGCCAGCGTTAAATTGTTGGCCTCGGCGCTCATGCGTAAGCCCACTTCCAACACTTGCTTAATTTCCGTACCCAGCGAAGCGTTGCCTTTAACCGATTCGTCATGCACTTGATTAATACGTTGCTGAAAGGCTGAAATTTGTTCACGAAACGGTTTCAACATGGCGTCGAGCGACGACGTGCTGGACTGAGTGAACAAGCGTCCTTTCTCCTCAAGCACTTTGTTCGCCAGATTCTGAAACTCGGTTTTCAACTGTTCCTTTGATTGCTCGAACGATTGCTTCAGCGTTTCAAAGGCAGCCTGTTTTTCTTCATGTTCGGCCTGCAAGCGGGTAAGCTGGCGATCAAGGTCATTCACACGGCTTTGTGCACCGGCCAGCTCAAGGCTTTTATCATTCACGGCATCTCGCGCCTCGTCGAGCCTTTCACGCAAACTGCGCAACTCGGCCTCATAACCGGCAAGCTGTCGATCAAGCTGCTGAATACGCGACTCGTAGTCGCTAATGCGCGCCTCGTACTGCGTTCGCGCAAGCTCATTCCGATTGCGGGCTTCGGCCAAACCGCGCCGGCCGTATATCATCGCTGCGCCTCCCCCCATGAGCAGGCCCAGCCCCCACAAGAGAAGACCAATCCACTCCGGCGACAACGTCATGATTTTTTCTTGACTCCAAAACAATGATCGAGCGTTGGGAACTGGCCCTCGCGCACCTCTGCGGCGTATTGGGCGGCGGCATGGCGGATAACACCGGCCGCATCGCCAAACGGTTTGGCAAACTTGGGAATGCGATCGCCGCTTAATCCCAGAATATCCTCGGTAACCAGAATCTGGCCATCGCAATCCGGCGATGCGCCGATACCAATTGTAGGAATTGCCACCGCATCGGTAATGCGACGTGCCAGTTCTTCGGCCACGCCTTCCAGCACCAATCCAAACGCCCCCGCTTTTTCATGCGCCAGCGCATCCTGAAAGATTCGCTCAGCCGCCTCTTCGGACATCCCTTGGGCCTTAAACCCGCCCATGGTGTTCACATACTGCGGCATTAAACCTACGTGCGCCAACACGGGTACCCCACGATCGACCAAAAACCGCGTCGTGGCCGCCAGTGCGCTTCCCCCTTCCATTTTTACACCGGCTGCACCACTCACCGCCAAAATATGTGCCGCATTGCGAAACGCCTGCTCCGGCGACTCTTGATAAGAGCCAAACGGCATATCGACCAAAATGCAGGCACGTTGCGTTGCGCGCACAACAGCCGCAGCATGAGCGGCCATCTGATCGACTGTAATGGCCAGCGTATTGGGCATGGCGTAACCCACCATCGCCGTGGAATCGCCAATCAGAATCATGTCCTGACTTTCATCAAGCAAACGCGCAATGGGCGCAATATAGGCTGTTAGGGAAGCAATTTTTTTCTTGCCCTTGTAACCCATGAGGTCGGGAATACTAATACGTTTTATTTTGGAATGTACGCTCACAGACAGCTCCTGGTTTATGCCGGAATCGAGAACCTTATAATGACCATAAGCTTACCCTGTTTAACACCTTAGGGAGATCGCATGACCGATATTGTAAATAGCGTTACGTTTCACGATGGCCACAAAGCCCCACGTATTGGGTTCGGCGTTTGGCAAGTAGAGAACAATGAAGCCGTTGACGCCATCAAAACCGCCGTAAAAACCGGCTATCGTCTCATTGACACCGCCGCCATATACGGCAATGAAGAGGGCGTCGGGCGCGCCATAAAAGAATGCGGCGTCGATCGTAAAGACCTTTTCATTACCACCAAAGTCTGGAATGATCGGCATGGCTTCGATGAAACCATGAAAGCATTCGAGGAAAGCATCAATAAACTCGGCCTCGATTATATCGACCTCTACCTTATTCACTGGCCCGCACCTAAAATCGGCTTATACGTTAAGAGCTGGGAAGCACTGATGCAACTGCGTGAAGAAGGCCGGGTTCGTTCCATTGGGGTTTCAAACTTTAATATTGACCACTTGCAAATGCTGCTCGACGAAACAGGCGTACTGCCCGTCGTGAATCAAATTGAATTGAACCCGCGATTCCAGCAGCCTGAGCTACGCGCGTTTCACGCAGAGAACAACATCGTTACCGAGTCATGGAGCCCGCTTGGGCACGGCCTGTTGTGGGAAAACCCGATTCTGGCCAAAGTTGCACAAAAACATAAACGTTCGGTTGCGCAAGTCATACTGCGTTGGCATTTGCAACTGGACTGCATGGTTATTCCAAAATCGGTCACCCCAAAACGTATCGAAGAAAATTTTGAAGTGTTCGACTTCGAGCTGGATGAGCAGGACATGAACGACATTGCCACCTTACACGACGACGATGCGCGCCACGGACCCGATCCGGAACGCTTCCGCTTACCTAAGGCGTAAACCAATTTAAGGCGTTATTTCCTGGGCCATAGCACGTGCCGCCGCTCTTGCGTCGGTTTCGGCTTTGGCCTGAATCACACGCCCAATAATAAAAAACGCCGCCCCGGGTGCAAGCGCGAAGGCGAACAATAGCGCATACGCGGCCGATTGCGCTCCTTGAACACCTCCGGGGTCAGTAATGCCGGCCGCGTTAACAATCATGCCGGCAATGGTTGAACCCATTGCAAGCGCAAACAACTGGACAGTAATAACCGAGCCGGACGCGATACTTTCCTGCCCCGCGGGCGCACTTCTGAATACCTGCGAGAGCAAATGAGGCCAGGAAATGCCAATGCCAAGGCCCACACCAAACAAAGGCGCCAACATCACCCAAAGCCAATATGTTTGCGTTAAATGCAGCATGGGCATGAGTACCGCCAGTGCTGCGAGCGAAACGGCAATCGTTGCAGGCCCCGCCCGCAATAACCATTTCGCAGTGGCCGGCCGGCGACCCGAACTAAAAATTGACCCGATCGTCCAGCCGATAGACATCAGAGCCGTTAAATAACCGGCCGCCAGCGGCTCGTAGCCATGAACCACCTGCAAAAAATAAGGAATGAAAACTTCGACGGTAATGGATACGCTGATCAGGGCCACGCAGGCGTAAATGCTACCCATGGCCTGCCGTAAAGAATAAGAACCTTGTGGCAACAGCGGGATATCGGCGTTCATATCGCTACGCGCGACCAACACCGCAATACCCAACCCCACAAAAACACCCAACGCATTCCAGCCCACATGGGTCGACAAGCTCCCCATTGAAACAACCAGTACCGACAACACCACAAGCGCGATTTTGCCAACGGGCACTCGAATACGTTGGCTGGGCGCATTCGTGCTGCCCGTCGTGGAAGCGTTAATTTGCGTAATCACCAGCCAGGCCAACCCAAACGCCACCGGCAAAATCGCCCCGTAAGCCCAGCGCCAATTTCCCGACTGAGCAAAAATACCGCCAATTGCGGGCCCGCTAAGCGTGGAAACGCCCCACATACTTGATGTCAGCCCCACCGCACGCGGCCAAAGGCGCTCCTCAAACACAACTCGAATCGACGAATAACACAGGCCCAACAACAACCCACCACCTGCACCCTGAACCGTACGGCCAACCAGCATCCAAAGCATGCTGGGCGCCAGCGCGCAGGTGGCAGTACCCACTGAAAAGATCGCAATAGCGACCAGGAAGGCTTTTTTCAAGCCGAATACGTCATTCGCCTTGGCCGATAAGGCCGAGCTCATAATTGAGGCCGCAACGAACAGCGTCATGTTCCACGCGTAATACTCCAGACCGCCAATATCACGCACAACGGACGGCAAAATAGTGACGGCAATATAGACATTGATGGCATGCAATGCCACCCCACCGGCCACCGCCAGTGAACGCAAACCATTGCGCCCCGAGAGCAGCTCGCCCCATGACGCTTGATCAGACGACCCACTCATACCGGCTCTCCGGGAAAGGGCCGATCGGCACAATTTGCATAGAACGCCTCAAGAAGCGACAAAATTTCTTCCGCCGTTTCCACCACCGTTACTAACTCCCGGTCTGCCTGAGAAATCATGCCCTCTTCCACCATAAAATCAAAATCAATCAATCGAGACCAATAATCTCTGCCGACCAAAATAATCGGCATACGCGACATTTTCTCGGTTTGCACCAAAGTTAACGCTTCGAACAATTCATCCAGCGTGCCAAAACCACCTGGAAACGCCACCAGCGCACGCGCACGCAACATGAAGTGCATTTTGCGCAAGGCGAAATAATGAAAATGAAAGCACAGCGTGGGCGTAATGAACGGGTTGGGAACCTGCTCGTGCGGTAAGGTGATGTTCAACCCAATACTTTTTGCTCCCGCATCAAACGCACCGCGGTTACCTGCCTCCATAATGCCGGGCCCACCCCCTGTAACCACCACAAACTGGCACGGGTTATCTGCCTGAAAACGTTGTGAAATAAGATAGGAAAACCGCCGGGCTTCTTCATAGTAGCGTGAATAGTGAACGTGCCGCTGCGCCACTTTAAAACTTTGTTCGGCTTGTGCATCACCCGGATGATTCGCAAGATAATCCGAGGCCTCATCGAACCTTTTTTGTGCTTCGACAGGCGACAATACACGCGCACTGCCATAAACCACAATCGTTGAGTCAATGTGATTTTCACGCAAATACGACTCGGGCTTAAGCAACTCAAGTTGCAACCTGACGGGACGCAAATCTTCATCCCGCATAAATTCAGCGTCGTGATAGGCCAACCGATAGGAAGGGCTTTTAAGAATGGCACGCAACAATTCGGCGCGTTGTTCCGGAGTGAGTGAATCGCTGGTCATTTCAAGGTCTTTTCAATACGATCCAAAGTCTCGTAGGCAGGCAATACACGCGCCATACCGGAACGCGGCTCGCGGTGTTCCTGAATAGCCGCGAAAAACTCACGGTCTTGCAACTCTATGCCATTCAACGAAACATCGACACCCGATACATCAATGACCTTACCTTCGCCGTCTACCAACTCATCGTAACGTGCAATGTAAGTGCCATTGTCGCAAATATAGCGGAAGAAGGTACCTTGCGGCCCCTGGTTGTTAAACGAAAGCGATAGCGTGCAAAGCGCCCCTGATGCCACTTTCAGTTGCACCGACATGTCCATGGCAATGCCCAGTGCAGGATGTAACGGCCCTTGCATGCCGTGCACTTCCTGCGCCACCTCACCGGTTTGATACTGAAACAGATCTACCGTGTGGCAAGCATGGTGCCATAACAGGTGGTCTGTCCAACTTCGAGGTTGCCCTTCCGCGTTCACATTGGAGCGCCGGAAAAAATAGGTTTGCACGTCTAATTGCTGCAGCACCAACTCGCCCCGCTGGATACGGTGATGTATCCACTGATGGCTGGGGTTGTAACGGCGCGTGTGCCCGGCCATCGCAACCAGGCCGGTTTCCTGTTGTTTGGCAGCCAAAGCCCGCGCATCGGCCAGGTTGTCGGCCATGGGAATTTCAACTTGAACATGCTTGCCGGCCTGAAGACAGGCCAATGCCTGAGCGGCGTGCACCTGGGTGGGACCGCACAAAATTATCGCATCGATTTCGGGCAGCGCCAGGCAAGCTTCCAGCGACGGCAAGACCGCAGGCACCTTGAATCGGCGTGCAATCGCCTCCAGTCGGGCGGTATCACGGCCACCGGTAATACAAACCACCTCAACTCCGCTGATATGACTAATTGCTTCTAAATGTTTCAGCCCAAAAGCCCCAATTCCAGCGATACCTACCTTCATTTCCGCCCTTTTAACGCCGCCCCCGGCCCCTAAAATGCCTTAAGTTTCCTGAAAGGCTGACGTAACCATAGCTACACATAGCTGTCAAGCCAATTGTAACCACCCTTTTTCCGAGTAAGTCTATTCATGATGCACAATCTTAAAATCAGTACCCGTCTGATCATCGGGTTCGTTGTAATGCTGCTGTTCATTGCCATTTTGGCCGGTGTCGGCATCTGGCGCGTTCAAAGCTCCGATGCCATGGCACAAGACCTTACAGAAGTTCGTTTGTACAACGAGCGGATTATTTCCAAATGGAACATGCTGACCGCATTGAACGCTGTGCGCACGCTCGCCAATGCCAAACTCACCGACCCCGGCACCATCGCCGCTTTCGAAAAAGATATGAAAGCCACAAGCGCGGAAATATCCAAGTTACAGGCCGCGCTTAAAGAAAGCGTAACCGACCCCGAAGCCTTGCGTTTATTCGATATTATTCAAGAGCGACGAGGCGAATACGTTGGCAAACGAAACGCGGCCATTGAAGCACGCAAGGAAGGAAATTTTGCCGCTTCGCGTGATTTCTTCGACAATCAGCTTGAAGGTTTACTGGCAAACTACACACAAAGTATTCAAAACCTTCTCACCTATCAGCAAGGTTTAATTAATAAGCGTGCCGACAACTTAAATCAAGAAAATGAGCTTGCGCTTACCATCATGATCGGTCTGACGGTCGCTGCGTTGCTTATCGGTGTACTGATGGCTGTCGGCATCACTCGCTCCATTACGCTTCCGCTGCGAAATGCCGTTAACTTCGCCGAAAAAGTCTCATCTCGTGATCTAACCGGTAATATCTCGGTAAAAGGCAAGAATGAAGTCGCCACCTTGCTGGCCGCCCTGCAGCGCATGAACGCCAATCTGCTCGACGTGGTTCTCGAGGTTCGCGACGGCGCCGATTCCATTGCAACCGCTTCCACCCAAATTGCTGCGGGCAACACCGATTTATCGTCACGCACAGAGCAGCAGGCAAGCTCGCTGGCGGAAACAGCCGCAACCATGGAAGAAATTACCACTACAGTAAAACAAAATGCCGACAACGCAAACCAGGCCAACGGTCTGGCCGAATCGGCAGCGAATGTGGCCACCCATAGCGGCAAAGTCGTATCCAAAGTTGTTGACACCATGGGCGCGATTAACGAATCGTCCAAGCAAGTGGTGGATATCATCAGCGTGATCGACGGTATCGCCTTCCAAACCAACATCTTGGCATTGAACGCGGCTGTCGAAGCGGCACGCGCCGGGGAACAGGGCAAAGGTTTCGCGGTTGTGGCCTCGGAGGTGCGTTCGCTTGCACAGCGCAGCGCCCAGGCGGCCAAGGAAATCAAAGATCTGATCGACAAATCGGTTTCCATCACCGAGGAAGGCAACCGTCTGGTCGCCGAAGCCGGCTCAACGATGGAAGAAACCGTTAGCAGCATCAAACGGGTGACCGACATCATGGGTGAGATTACCGCCGCGAGCCAGGAACAAAGTATTGGTATCGACCAGGTTAACCAGGCCGTTGCGCAAATGGACCAGGTCACCCAGCAAAATGCGGCATTGGTTCAGGAAGCCTCAGCGGCATCGGCCAGCCTGCAGGATCAGGCCGCATCGCTGGCCAATTTGGTTGCCACATTCCGCGTGGAAGCACAAGCCCATAAAGCTGCCACCAAAACAATCGAACAAGACAACGAACCCATGGGTCGTACTCCCAAACTACTGGGTGCCTGAAGATAACCTTCGACGTAACCAGCGAAAAACCCCGCCCACCAGCGGGGTTTTTTCATACAAGGCCTGGGCAGGATCCCAGTAGTCGTAATGCATGCACACTTTTCCGTGTGCATTGAACCGAACATGCGTAGCCCCCTTTACCGTCCAGTCGCGACGGGCGCCTGCTTTCCCGGTTTGAAACGAGAATGTCCAGGTTAAAAAGCCGTTGCGCCCTTCTGACGCAATCGCATCCACTTTGAACACCGGCAAATGCACTGTGGCAAACATATGTTCAAAAATGCGCCGGATAGCGTCAACACCGATCACATCGTTAAATGGGTCGGTAAACGCCGCGTCGGCTGCGTACACTTCACCCAATCGATCAAGACTTTCAGGCGCAAGACGCTCGTAGAACGCGGCAACACGTTGAATGCCCGGAGCACTCATAACCCGGTTCCCCGCCGCACCAGCGCAAAATACAAACGGTAAGGCAATAAACGCAGAAACTTCAGAACCACTGTGAAACGACGTGGGAAGTGAATTTCAAAACACCCGCGCGACCACCCCTTCAAAATGGCGGTTGCAGCCTGTTCAGGCGTTTGCATTGCCGGCATGGGAAACGGGTTCTGCGCCGTGAGCGGTGTTTCGACAAATCCGGGATGCACAACCGAAACGTGAATGCCGGCCGGTTTTAAATCCTGGTACAACACTTCGGCCAAATGCGTTAACGCCGCCTTGGTAGGCCCGTAAGCTAGACTTTGGGGCAAGCCCGTAAAGCCGGCCACACTGGATACAAAACTGATATGCCCCGCCCCCTGGGCCTGCATTGGCGGCAGCACGGCATGCAACATATTCAATGCCCCCACATAATTAACCTGCTCGTGCCGCAACATGGTGTCCAGATCATAGTCCTTCGCCCGCATGGTCTTGAAATAGCCGGCGCAATACAACACCACCTCAAGCTCGCCCAACTCCTGGGTAATACGCGCCATGGCTTGCTCAAATGTGCGCACATCAGTGACATCCAACGGAACAGCCAACGCCCCCGGATGCTTTTCAACGAAAGCGTCCAGCGCCTGCGCATTGCGCGCCGACACGACCACTTTGGCCCCCTGTTGCGCCAAGTCGTGGGCAACCGCGTGCCCAATACCACTGGACGCGCCCACCACCCAAACAACACGGTCTTTCCAATTTCGCATAGGTGGGTTCATCGGCATAAGAACTCCTTTTAGCGTTTGTAGAACGACAACGTCACTTCGCCCAGGCGAATACCGAATTTGCTCATGGTGGCGCGATTCAACATGACCTTGTCATTCATCAGGAACATCCAGTCGTCGAACGACACATCGTAGGTGGTGTCACCTACCGGCAGGCGCAACACATAATTCCATTGGAACGCATTCCCGGCAACATAACCTTCGGCTTCACCGACAACATCGGACGCCGTCCCGGTATAACGACCGTTGCCCTCATCGATTAGCGTCCAGACGCGGCGCTGGGTTTCACCGTCGCTGTAGATAAAATCCTCTTCCAGCGTCCCTTTATTGCCTTCCCAATACGCTTTAATGCGAACTGTGAACCGACGCACAACCTTGCCACTGCGATCAGTGAAAATACCGTACGCATCAATATCACCATCAAAATATTCTTTCAAATCCAGACGCGGCTTTTCCTGAGCGTAATCGGAAGGTGTGGGCGATGCACACGCCGTTAACACCAGGCACGCCAGTGCGGCCAACACTCCACGCCGCCAAACACGGCTAAGCCGAATGCCAAACATGCTCATTAACTTCTCCTTTTCGGTCAAAATTCATGCGCCAAACCCATAGCGCACCCATAGCGAACAACTTCAATAGGCAGGGCAAAACGGCATATCCGACAGTAAGCGCAAAAAGCCCGGCCGCGTCTTGCGTGCCTGGTGAATAACCCAGCCACTCCAGTAACGGCAACGCCAATCCGGCGGCCAACGCCAGATTCAACTTAGCGGCGCTGCTCCACCAGCCGAAATACGCACCTTCACGCCCGACGTCTGCCTCATGCCGACGAATGACTTTGGCCAACAATGCCGCGGGCAAGGCAAGGTCGGCCCCCAACGCGAACCCACTGGCGGCGCAAATCAAAGCAAACGCCACAATATCGCCGGCACCGATAAACGCCGCACCCACAAACCCCGCAATGGCCAACGCCATCCCTATGAGCCACGTACGGCTTAACCCCCAACGCGCCACACATGCAATCCACGCGGGCATGGAGCCGGCAGCCAGCGCAAAATAAATGAAGAGAAACAACCCTTCCCAGCCTTGTGCCATCAAACGATCGTTCACAAAGAAAAGCAACAGGGTTGCTGGAATGGCACTGGCAATCCCATTCAACAAAAACACGACGATCAAACCGCGATAAGCGGAAATACGCCATGGTTGAACCATTTGTGCCCAGCGCCGCGGGGCGACGTGTTTCGGATCATGCACGTTGCGGCTGGGTGCAGGCCCCAGCATTAATGCCACGGCGCCCATCGCCAGCGTCAGCCCCAAGACCACACTGGTTGTTCCCATTCCCGACACGGAAGGCAAAACGCTCGCAACCAGTACACCAACCAACGCAAAGCCCTCACGCCACGACACCCATTTACTTTGCGTTTGGTCATCTCCGCGCAAACGGGCGGCCCAGGATTGATGGACAATAGTGAGTACGCCGTAAGAAAGATAAGTAAGCAGCAAAGCGAGAACCGCCCAGATTAAAAGGCCACTGCCATTTCCTTTCCCCATATCGAAAAATAGTTGTGGCGGGAAGAACAAACCTGTAAAGCCAAGCCAAAGAAACACCGCCGATACGCCAAGCACCCATGCAGTCAACTTTAAGCCGCGTTGGAAAACATCGTCGGCAAGTTGACCTATTACCGGATCGGTAATCGCATCAAATATCCGTACCCCCAGTAACAGCGCCCCAAGCAGGGTCAGTGACATACCGAATTCGTTGGCATAGTAAGACGGCATGTAAACATAAAGCGGCAAGGCAACAAACGACAGGGGTAACCCCAGCGCCCCGTATTGCAAACCTGAACGGACCGACGGAAATGTCATTCCTTCATCCCAAAGAGTGCGCGGCGCAACGCCGGCTCCGACGTATCCGACGACAACCAGATTCCGAAGAAAAGCCGGGCGAAATCGGCATCGTCCGTTGACGCGGTTTCACGTCCGTTGAAATAGAATGCAGCCCCGCCATCGGGTCTATAAATACCGGTTAAGCGATCACCATCTTCCACGTTTGGAAAGGCCGATTGCATGAAAGACAGCCAACTTGCCTGACGTTGCGCATCAATAGTTTCCTGCGCTTGCATCTCTTCCAATGACTTTTCGGCAATGGCCTGACCCTCAAGGCTACGCGCATAGGTCAATTCCAATGCAAACGGGCGCCCCACCCATGCCTCGGTACTCAGCGGTGCTTTCACCCATAGACGAATGTCATACACAGAAAAGCCAAACCACCGAAAGCGCTCCTGCCCTTGCAACCGGGCATCGCCCAGCACCTCTCGCACCTCCGGCGGGGTAACAACCTGAGTTTTGCTTTCATCCGAGCCGGCCGCATCATCCGACTGCGATGACAGCGGATCATAGGTTTGTGACGATGACGTTGAAATCCCGACCCCCATGAAGAGTAAGAACATGAGTGCGTAAAGCACCCCATGGCATCTGCGACTCGTGACAACGGCTTGACCTTTCCTACGCGCTTTCATGCTACCTCCTGCGCCTCGTTAACCAGCGTAAACTGCACGACATTCGTGTTGCCAGTGTCGAATGCCGCTTCACAGTATGAAAGGTAGAAATCCCAGGTTCGCATAAAAACAGTATCAAACCCTTGAGCCCGAATGGCCGGCTCGTTCGCGTGAAATGGTGCTCGCCATCGGCGCAACGTTTCCGCGTAGTCGGGGCCGAAACGCAAGACGTTCTCGACACGCAACCCAGCACGCTGTGCGGCATTGCAAAACTCGCGTTCGCTGGGCAGCATGCCGCCGGGAAAGATGTACTGCTGGATAAAATCGGTTGACTTAACGTAGCGATCGAACAGGTCATCGCGAATCGTAATACTCTGAATACACGCCCGACCGCCGGGCTTCAGATTCTTACGCACCGTTTCAAAAAAAGACGGCCAGTACTCACGCCCCACTGCTTCGAACATTTCAATCGATATCAACGCGTCGTAGGGGCCATCGTGAATATCCCGGTAGTCTTGTAATCGCAAGTCGGCTCGCTCACCGTACCCTGCATCATCCAACCGGTTTTGCGCGTAATGCAATTGTTCAGTTGATAACGTCACGCCCACGACGTTCGCGCCGCGCTGCGCAGCAGCATGGGCTACCGCCCCCCAACCACAACCAATTTCCAGCACGCGATCACCTGCCGCTACTGCGGCTTCGTCCAGTGCCCGCCTTACTTTTGCGTGCTGAGCCTGTGGCAACGACTGCGTGCGATCATCCTGAAACCAGGCCGAGGAATAATTCATGGTTTCATCAAGCCAATAGCGATAAAACGCATTGCCCAGATCGTAATGGGCGTGGATGTTGCGCCTGCTGCCACTACGGCTGTTGCGGTTCAATATATGACGCATCCGATAGACCAACTTACCCCACCACGCACCGTAAAGCACACGCTCCATCTGCTCGCGATTAACGATAAAAAGCGCAATCAGCGATGTCAGGTCGGAAGTTGTCCAATCGCCCTGAATATAACTCTCGGCAAAACCAATATCGCCGGATTTCAACGCTGCGGAAAATACATTCCAGTTATTCAACCGCAAGGCTGCATGAGGTTGACCACCCGGCCCAAAGCGACGCATTTCGCCATTGGGTAGCTCAACCTCCAGCCGACCACAAGATAGCTTGTTAAGCATCCGCAAAACCGTGCGCGCCGCGAAGGTGGGCCGACTGTGCTGCGTACCGGTGCGGCCAAGGGTCGGATGAGAATCCAAAGTGCGTGTCATGATTCTGAGCTCCTGGAGTAAGACGTATCGGGGTCGTCACCCTGGGTGACAAAAGGTTGATCAAGTGGCGGCTTACGATTGAACGGCACTTTTTTGAGCCATAAGCGCAGCGCCTGCCAGTGAATCCTGGCCATAATTCCAAAAGTCAGGAAAGGCATGGATATCATGGCTTTCCAGAGGGTGGCGCGGCCAAGCGTTTCAAGATGCCCACTTATGCTGGTTTGCAAAATAGCCCGGCCACTCGCATCGTCGTGATCAATGCGCGCCACAATACGCTCTGCGCGGGAAGACGCAGCGTCTGTACGCATGAAGCGAAACCGGTAGCGCCCCGACGCCCGGCAAAACGGCGACACATGAAATACCTTGTCTGCCGTCATTTCTTTACCCCACTGCACTGACGACGCCAGCAAATAGCAATGACGCTCACCGAAAGTGTTGTTCACCTCGGCAACAATGGCTCGTAGCTTGCCTTCGCGGTTGTAGGCATACCAAAAACTGACCGGCTTGAAAACGTAGCCGAATACACGCGGATAGGTTTGCAACCACACTTCGCCGTCGGCATTGTGAATACCCGACCGCTGCAATAACTGGTCGAACCACGCAAGCGCATCGCCCTCCCCATCACCGTGATCTTTGTCGTGAAATGCAACCAGGGCGGACTTATTACGCGCCAGCCCACGCCAGCCGACATGATGGGCGCTTCGCATAGGCAACATCAGAAACCAGGTGCGATATGAAAATGCGTGCTCAACCGGATGCAACCGCGCATGACGGATTTGACCAATACCAATCAAAGGAACGCTACGTGCATGTGCACGATTCGCCTGCCTCGTGGTGATGTTCGACGTTTTCATAGGTGGCTCACTTATGCCGCCAACGCGGATGAAGGTCGGACGGGTGACTGTTGCCAACATTCCACCAATTGGTTTGCCACCCTCAAACCCGACTGATACCCGTCTTCATGAAAGCCGTAGCCCGTCCAGGCTCCGCAGTACCAAGTGTGATTCCGACCTTGCAAATCGGGCAATTGACCTTGAGCGCGCCGTGCCGCCAAATCAAAAACCGGATGCGAATAATCGAACCGCGCCAAAACTTTGCCGGGATCGGGCTCGCGCAACGGGTTCAGCGTTTCAACAACCGGCACATCGAATGGCAAAGGTTGTAAACGGTTCAACAGATAATGCAGACAGACGCCCGGCATTGCATCATCGCCGCGAACACCATGCTCATAATTCCAGGCTGCCCAGGCCGTTTCTCTGGCTGGTAGCACGCTGATGTCGGTGTGCAACACGGCATGATTGGGTTGATACTGAATCGCGGAAAGCATCTCGATCTCTTGTGGATGCGCATCCAGCGCCAGCAACTTCAAGGCCTGGTCGGAATGACAAGCCATCACGATGTCATCGAAATACTCGGTTCCGAAACGGGTGGTAACCGATACCCCCGTGTTCTGCCCATGCCGTCGTACCGATATAACCGGCGTACGTAAGCGCAAATCGGGGATCTCCGCTGTCATTTTCTCCACATAGTGACGTGCACCGCCACGCACCGTATGCCATTGCGGCCGATTTACCAACTGAAGCAGGCCATGGTTATGGCAAAAACGAATCAACGTGGCGACGGGAAATGCCATCATTTGATCTGCCGGGCATGACCAAATGCTGCTAATCATGGGAAGCAGGTACCAGTCGCGAAAACTGTCACCATAACCATTGGTTTCCAGGAAAGCGCCGAGCGGCTCCTGCAATTGGGCCTCTGTGCCGGAACGAGCCAGCGTAGTGGCCTGACGGTTAAAACGCACCAAATCCGACAACATCGACCAAAACTGTGGCCGCAGCAAGTTCTTGCGCTGGGCAAATACGGTATTCAAGTTACTACCACACCACTCAAGCGATTGCGCCGGAACCTGAACTGAAAAAGACATATCAGAAGGCGCCGTTTGGACATTCAGTGTGTTAAACAGCTCAATCAAACCGGGATAGGTCCGTTCGTTGAAAACCAAAAAGCCGGTGTCAACGCCATGCGTCACCCACTCACCCCGACTATTCGGCAAGGTGACGTCGACCGTGTGAGTGTGGCCCCCGCAATAATCCTCCGCTTCGAATAACGTGACCGCGACCGGGTAGCTTTGACGACCCAGGTACCACGCTGCACTGAGGCCCGATATGCCTGATCCAACAACCGCAACTTTCTTCACTTTCGCTTTTCCTTGCCTAGACAAAATAATATTTGTCTAAGTCAAAAATTGGTAATTAGCGAAATAATAGGCTTAAAATAGTTTTTTTTCAATATATGTCCTAGACAAAATAAATTTGCTATTATTCTTGTCCATGACAAACTAGAAAACAAACAGGTTCAAAACCATGACGTCTGTTCCGAAGAATCCGCAGCTCATGCTGAACATCACCGCTGTGGAACGCGATACCCGGATTGGCAAAGACGCTTTGCGCGTGTGGGAGCGACGCTACGGTTTTCCCCAGCCGGAACGCGATACAAACGGCGAACGTCTGTACCCGCCCGACCAAGTGGAGCGCCTGCGCATTATCAAACGGTTGTTGGATGCCGGCCATCGGCCCGGGCGGGTGGTTGCATTGCAATTGGCTCAATTGCATGAACTCAGTGACGCACTGAAAGAAGCAACCAATGCAACAATTGCCGCCGGCGACACAGCGTCATTGCAGAAACTGGAAATTACGCAACTTCTGGACCTGCTTAAAACACATGACCCCACACAGTTGCGACGTCGGTTCTCACAACAGATTATGCGCATCGGCCTGGCCCGGTTTGTTCTGGACATTGCGACCCCGCTGATGCGTGATGTCGGCAAAGCCTGGGCGAGCGGCGACCTGCACATCTTCGAGGAGCATCTGTGCAGCGAAGTGCTCGAAACCAGCTTGCGCGCCGCGTTGGCAACCGCGCCCGAACCTTCGGCGAACAGTCGACCCCGTATATTGTTATCCACCATCCCGGGAGAAAGTCACAGCTTAAGTATTCTGATGGCTGAAGCCTTATTTCTGGTCGAAGGATGCAGTTGCATGAACCTGGGTTCACAAACCCCGCTACACGATCTGATCAGTGCTGCAAACGCGCACCGGTCGGACATCGTCGCCATTAGTTTTTCAGCTGCAAGCAACCCCGGGCAATCGGCCGATGCGCTGCATGAGCTGCGTGCCATGCTGCCCGCCGCCGTTGAGCTCTGGGCGGGTAGCCCTCATTCCGTGTTGCTACGACGGGACATTCCGGGGGTGAGCGTCATGGCACATCTTGAAGACGTACCCGGCCAAGTGCAACGCTGGCGTCAACAAAGATAAGCCGCACAGGTTTACACTAAGCGCACTTGCCGTCCACCTCCGGATTGCAAGTGCCCGGATTCTTCATTTTGAGGGTCACTGTGTCAAAAAAATGGGTCAACTGGAAGATGCTGTTGCCGGCCTTGCTTGTGGCTGTGGTCGGCATAATCGTCTGGCAAAAATGGCGTGGTCCTGAAATACGCGCCTACCGTGTCGAATCGCATCCGCTGATTCAACAAGTGGTCGCAACCGGGCGCGTCGCCTCCGACGATCGCGCGGATATCGGCAGTGAAATTACGGCAGTCGTCAGAGAACGCCTGGTTGACCGTGGCCAGCCGGTACAAGAGAATGAAGTCCTGATTACACTTAGTGCAGACCAATTAAAAGCACAAGAGCAAGAGGCGCAAGCGGCCCTGGCGTTAATGCGCAGTTCGCGCCGGCCGCAAGCACAGGCGCGGCTGGAGCAAGCGCAATCGCATCTGGCGCAAGCAAAACGGGAGGTACAGCGGCGGCGCTTGCTGGCCAAAGAAAAAGCCATTCCAACCGAAGATCTGGAGCAAGCGGAAAATGCCTTGGCTGCAGCACAAGCGGGATTTGACCAGGCCAAACTTGACGTCTCGGCTTTGGCGCAAGGCGGCGTCGAGGAGTCTATTTTGCAGCAACGCCTGAATGCCATCCGTGCAGCCCTGGATAAAACACAAATTCGAGCGCCGTTTTCAGGCACGGTATTGGAACGTTACGTGTCACCCGGTGATACAGTTCAGCCGGGGCAAGCACTACTGACATTACGCGACCAAAGCAAGATTGAACTGCTGGTGCCCGTGGACGAACGTAACCTGGGCGTTCTTGAGGTGGGTCAGCCCGCCATTATCATTGCGGATGCCTATCCCAATGAACCTTTTAGGGCAGAAATTACGAGTATTGCGCCGGTCATCGACCCACAGCGCGGTACGGTCGATATTCGTTTATCGGCCGCGCCCGCCCCTGATTTCCTGAAGGAAGATATGACGATCACCGCCACAATAGAAACGGCGCGGAACGATGCCGCACTTGTCGTCCCCAACGACACACTGTTCCAACAAAACGGCAACCGGGCGAAGGTCTGGGTATACAGCCACGGCAAGGCTAACGAAACCCAAGTGAGAACAGGGCTCAACAGCCTGGCGCTATCGCAAATTACCGAAGGCTTGAGTGCCGGCGACATTGTTCTTGGCACCAGCGATGAGCTTACCGACGGCCAACGTGTTCGGGCAACCATCAGCCCTTTACCGCAAAGCCGAACCATTGATGCAGCCGAACGAACCGATGGGGAAACGCCCATGAAACTGGATTAGGCCCTTCCACATGTGGCTTGAATCACTGATTGCCTTAAAGTTTTTACGCCAAAATCTGGTTCAAACGGCATTGATTCTGGTGGGCATAGCCGTGGGGGTGTCAGTTATTGTCTTTATCACCACGCTAATTAATGGTTTGCAAGCCAACATTATTGAACGCACGCTGGGCACGCAGTCTCACATTCGGGTTGAACCGGCTGAAGAGCAAAATCTGATTGCACCGGTTCAACCCGGCACCATTGCCCTGATCCGCGAGGATCCTCGGGGTCAACGGTTACGCTCCATCAACAACTGGATTGCGGTCCAGTCCACACTCGATAATCTGGAAGGCATCACCGCCGTTTCACCCATCGTTTCCGGCCCGGCCTTTGCCCGTAGGGGCGACGTTTTAAAATCGGTGTCGCTCATTGGCATTGACCCCGACCGCTATGAAAGAATCATCCCGATCAGCGATGACATGATCGCCGGCCGCTTTCGTGTCGGCGCCGGCGACGCCGTTATTGGGCGCCTGTTGGCTAAAGACCTAGGGCTGCGTACCGGCAGCAAAATGCGGATTGAGGCGGACGATGGAAGGATTGCGTTAGTGACGATCGCCGGTATTTTTGAACTGGGCGTACGTGAACTTGATCAACGCTATGTTTACCTCGACCTGAAACAGGCACAGTCGTTATTGGATTTACCTGGTGGCGTCACCCTAATCGACGTCACGGTCGACAACCTTTTCGCCGCCGATCTGGACGCACAAAGAATTCAGAAGCTAACAGGCATGAAAGCGGAAAGCTGGATAGAAACCAATGCCCAATTGATGAACGCCTTGAGCTCACAAAGGCTCTCAACCACCATGATTACCGTATTTGTGGCTTTGTCGGTTGCGTTCGGTATTGCCAGTGTGCTGGCGATTAGCGTGACCCAACGCACGCGGGAAATTGGGATTTTGCGCGCCATGGGTATTCGGCAACACCAAATGTTGCGGGTGTTTCTCGTTCAAGGTGCGTTGCTGGGAATGGCTGGGTCGGCGGTTGGTGCAGTGGCCGGCACCGGCTTGGTCTGGGCATTCAACACCTTTGGCCCAAAACTTTTCTATATTCCATTAAGCCCTGTTCTTATCCCCATTACCATGGTGTTTGCTGCGTTCACGGGCGTTTTAGCGGCCAGCGTACCTGCCTGGCGTGCAGCGCGTTTAAACCCGGTAGAGGCGATCCGCTATGTCTGAAACGCTTCGACCCGTTCTAACACTGAAACAACTAAGAAAATCGTATAACGTCGGCAAACCCAACGAAACCGAAGTCTTGCATGGTATCGATCTGGAAATTGGCGAGGACGATTTCGCGGCGCTTGTGGGGCCTTCAGGTTCGGGCAAGAGTACACTTCTGAACATGTTGGGCTTGCTCGACCACCCAACCTCAGGTGAGCTTTTTCTGCAAGGCCAACCTACTCGCGAAATGGATGATGAGACCCGAACGGCTGCACGCGGCCGAAAAATTGGTTTCGTATTCCAGTTTCACCACCTGATTCCCGCATTCAGCGTGCTTGAAAACGTACTCATGCCTTTGATGATTGCGCAAGGCAAACCCGGCAAAACTGACCAGGAGCGCGCGATCAAACTGCTTGCTGAAGTTGGGCTGGAAAAATTCGCCCAGGAAAAGCCCGGAAACCTTTCAGGCGGCCAGCAACAACGCGTCGCCATTGCCCGCGCGCTGATTACGCAACCGGCACTGCTGCTGGCGGATGAACCCACGGGAAACCTTGATACACAAACAGCGGCCGGCATCTTTAAGCTCTTTCGGCGCTTCAACCGCGAGTTCGGCTGCGCTGTTCTGATTGTGACTCACGACCCTCGGTTATCAGAGACCTGTGACCGCACAATTACCCTGGTGGACGGCCGCATTGAGTCGGATTTACGCACACCTCACGAGCCGGCGCAATCGGGCCAGGGGATGTCCGCCTCGGAGGCCTTGGCTTCAAAAAGCGGCTTGGAAAAATAGTATCCCTGCATCAGGCTGATACCCAAATCGCTTAAACAGCGATATTCTTCGTAAGTTTCCACACCCTCGGCAATCATCACAATGCCCAACTCTTCCACCATGCGCTCCACGCCTTTGATAATTGCCTGGCGCGGACGGCTTTCATGCACGTTACGGATTAAATCCATATCGAGCTTGATAATATCGGGCTGATAGTCGGCCAATAAATTCAAACCGGCAAAACCCGCACCGAAATCATCGATGGCCGTTGTGAACCCAATGCGCTTGTACTCACGCAAAATTTCCGCCAGCCATTTTCCATCCTCGACCTCTTCACCTTCCACTGTCTCAAAAATAATTTGGTCGATGGGAAAGTCGAACGTTTTGGCGGCCTCGAGCGTGGTGCGGATGCAAAGCTCCGGCTTGTAAATGGCGTTGGGAAGAAAGTTAATGGAAAGTTTGGAATCCATGCCCAACTGCGAGGCAATTTGAATCGCCTTCACACGACAAGACTGATCGAACTGGTAGCGATTTTCATCGTTAACCCGCGCAAGCACGGAATAAGCAGATTCGCCTCGTTCCCCCCGGACCAAGGCCTCATGGGCAAATACTTCCCGGTTTGCAACATTTAAAATAGGCTGAAACGCATAACTGAACTGGAAACCGAGTGGTTCATTATCGCGACACTGAGAGCATGAAAGTGGTGGCATTAAATTTTAGGGTTCGATGTTTTGTAATATTCCCTGATCATAACAAAACGGGTCACCTCTGCAATACTGGTTTCGCCCCTAATTTAAATATCGATATAACCCTTAACAATGCCGCAGCCTGGCCATTCAACCCATCGGCGCGCGCTGCGACGTCGTGTACCAACACCGCATTTTCCTGCGTTACCGACGAAAGACTCGACACGGCACTATTAACTTGTTGTATTCCCGTCTTCTGCGAGTCGGTTGCCTCGCTGATTTCATGAATCAGTGCCGATACTTGCCTGACTTCATCGACCACCTCGGTAATCAGCGCACGGGTTTGCCCGGCAATCCGGCTACCGTTCTCAACCACCGCTGCGCTGTCTTGAACCAGGTGGCGGATATCCCGCGCCGCGGTCGCGCTGCGTTGCGCCAGATGACGCACCTCACCGGCCACCACAGCAAATCCTTTACCCTGCTGACCAGCTCGGGCAGCCTCCACCGCCGCATTCAGCGCCAGAATATTGGTTTGAAAAGCCAGTTCATCGATCAACGCCACTATTTCCGTAACACGCCGGGACGAAGCATCGATTCGCTGCATCACATTCACCAATGTTTCAACCGCTTCCCCTCCATTTTCCGCCCGCTCGCGGGCAAGTGTCGCCTTTTGCGCCACATCGCGCGCAACACTCGCATTGCGATCCACTGTTTGCGCCAGCGACTCCATCGTTGCCACCGTTTCCAGCAAGCTTTGAGCCTGTTGCTCGGTCCGCTGAGCCAAATCGATGCTTCCCTCCGCGATATGGCGGGCTCCTGAAGCCACCTCGTCACTACTTTGATGGACTTCACCCACAACGTTACGCAATGCGGTCTGCATGTGATGCATGGCGAACAACACGCTGCTTTTGGAGACCTTGCGCAAATTCAATGAATGAGACAAATCCCCTTTCGCGACCGCATGAGTGACCTGCACCACATCGCGTGGCTCGGCGCCCAACTGGCGCTTAAGTCCGCGCGTCAGCGCAGCACCCAGCACAATCGCCAACAGCGCGCCGGCCAAAGAAAGTGCGCCCATTTGGCTTAAGGCGAATTGATAAATTTGGGTTGTTTCATCGGCCAGTGCTGAAGACGTATTCTGCTTCTGCAACACCAACGCCACGGCACCCGTCTCTGCCTGCTCACCGATGGCGTGGGCCTGGGCCAACGCTTGTAAATAATCGGGGTCTGCAGACACCTGCATACCTTCGGTTTCCAAGCGTCCGGCATAATCTTCCAAAGCGGCGGCATAACGTTCAGTTAAGCCGATCATCTGCTCCACCGCCAGCCTGCCCTCCTCGTTGTCGAATAACGGCTTCAACTTTTCCAGCTCAGCATGCGCGCCGTCAAGGTGATCACGCATAAAGTAAATCTCACTGATGCGCGCCCCCTTATCCGCCACCAGCAACGCATTGGCAGCCGCCCGGCCCGCCGCCGTCATGTGTGCCTGTGCCTGAGAGGCATGCCTCACGCCGGCCACCTCCTGATTGAACATTTTTACCGCCATGGCGTTAACCTGCCCCAACAACTGCACACCAAACGCGCCCGTGAGGGCCGACATGGCGGCAACCAGAAGAAAAGCCATGATCATCTTGACGCCCAGGCCAAGACGCACTCCCTTTTTCATGCGGATTCCCTATCCGTGAACCAAAGCAGGCATCTTATCGACCAATTCTTGCAACTTTCTTACGCACCGGTTGAAAGCTGAAAACAAACACTCACTTACTACAACTTCCATCGTTTAATCACACGTACCCCCTTGCTAAAGCGATCTCATATCGCTAATCTTGCGATGTCACACTGTCAGCACCGCCACTTTCCATTTTCAGGCAGACGCATGCCGCGCATTTCGCTCTCCCATCGGTCAAACTATCGCTTCCCTTTATGGCTTGGTATTAGTTTCGTGGTAGCAGCGCTTGTTGGGCTGGCAACAATGCTGGTGGAGCCCGTAGAGGCCTGGGCTCACCGGCACTACCTTACCTGGCACCTGACGCTCGAAATCGCCTCCATTGCCTTCGCTTTTGCCGTTTTCGCCTTGGGGTGGAGTACTTACCGAAAGCATCCACAAAGAAATATTCTCTATCTGGCCTGCGCTTTTCTGGGCGTCGCGTTGCTTGATATTGCCCACACGCTGTCGTTTGAAGGCATGCCTGCCTTTGTTACGCCCAACAGCCCAGAGAAATCCATTTATTTTTGGCTGGTTGCGCGCTATTTGGCCGCCATCGGTCTTCTAATTGTCGTTTGGCTACCTTGGCCTTCAATCACTGAGTTACCGCAACGCCATAGTCGCCTTGCTCATCTGACCTGGCCGTTAAGTACTGTGTTGGGGATCGTCATCATCACCCACGGGGTTGTCTTGTACGCTCCCACTTGGCTACCCAACGTATTCAGCACTGAAACCGGCTTAAGCGATCTGAAGATCATGGCCGAGTACGGCATCATTACACTGCATATCGCGGCATTGGCCATTTTGCTGCGACGCCTGCCCAACAACAGCGAGTGCAACTTGTATCTGTTGGCCAGCGCACTCTTGCTCATGGCCGTGAGTGAACTGCTTTTTACTTCCTACACGGCGATTTCAGATACCGCCATGCTGTTGGGCCACATATATAAAGCGGCGGCCTATCTATTGCTTTATATGGCGCTGGACACCGGCCATCTGCAACCCCCTCCCTTTCGTGTGCAGAAATTGGAAAAAGCCCTGGAGGCCGCGATTAAAAACGGGCAAATGCATCTGGCGTTTCAACCTGTCATGAATCTGGCTGATGGTCGTTTATCCGGCGCCGAAGTCCTGGTCCGCTGGACCCATCCGAAACTGGGCATAGTGGGCCCGGCCGAGTTCATACCGATAGCCGAAAAATATGGGCTGATGCCCGAAATAGGGGAGTGGGTATTAAAAACTGCAATTGCCCAAATTTCACTATGGGTTCGTCAGGGCCTGTCGCCGAATGTCTGCTTTTCGGTTAACTTGTCATTGGTTCAGTTCCGTTACCCGCTACTGGTGGAACGCATTCAATATCTGCTGAAAACCTACCAATTGCCCGCGCATTACCTGGGCCTGGAAATTACTGAAAGCGTTGCCATGCATAATGCGCAAACCGCCATCCAAACCTTGCGCACATTACGGGAACAAGGCATTGCACTTTCAATTGACGACTTCGGCACGGGCCATGCGTCGCTCAGCCATTTGAAACTGTTTGACGCAAACACCTTGAAAATAGACCAGTCATTCGTGCGCGACCTAACCCATGATTCGCGTGATCGCGCCATTGTTCAGGCTATTGTGCATATGGCGCATGCCCTGGGCATGCGCACGACCGCCGAAGGTGTTGAAACGTCGGCCCAATTGGACCTGCTGAAAGCCCTTGGGTGCGACAGGGTGCAGGGCTACTACTTTAGCCGCCCCTTAAACACAGAGGAGTTCGAGGCGTTTTCATTGTCGACCCGGCGACCACAGCCGTTATCGGCCTGAACGACCGCGGCGTGTGCCGGAAAAGAACGGCTATCGCAAAACCAATACCGGCACTGGGCTGGTGCGCAACAACGTAGAGGTGGTACTGCCCATAATAAGGTGGCGTATACGTGAATGCCCATACGCCCCCATCACCAGCAGGTCGGCATTCACCTCAAGCAGATACTCACGCAAAACGACCTCCGCTTCGCCAGGCCGAACAACCTTCACAACATCAAAACCTTCATTGACCAAGGTGTCGTTTGCCCAATCGATGTTCTGCTGCTGCGTTTCACTTTCATCACCCACCCCAATAACATGGCAGGAAAGCCCTTTCAAAAGAGGGCTGGCGGCGACCATTTGCACCATTTTCTTACCTGTCTGGCTGCCGTCGAACGCGATGACAAACCGCTCCGGCTCTTTGAAGTCGCCGTCAACCACCAGAACCGGACGCTGCAGTGAACGTACAACGCGTTCGGCGTTTTGGTCGAGATACCATTTGGATGCACTGCCGGCGGATCGCTGCTGCCCGATAACCACCAACCGGGTTTCCGACTCAAGCTCAAGCAAGGTTTCAACCAGCGAACCATGGCGCTGCAGGGTGTCGGTGTCTTTCGCGCCTGCCCCCTCGGCCCGCTTGTGCGCCGCCTGCAGAATTTGCCGCCCTTGCTCCTGCGCCAGACGGCTGCGCTCTTCATCAAGAGTGCTCAATTGCTCCAACAGGCTTTCCTGGGCATCCATACCCAGCGCCCCACTGTAATCCGTTAAGCTGGCGCGCTCCGGATGGCGATCGAGCACATGAAGAAACTGCAACTTCACCTCTAGCAGACGAGCCGCCCAAATGCCGTAGTCGCACACCGCTGTGGCGCGGGGGGAGTCATCGACGCATGCTAATACCCTATTCACGCCCTTCTCCTTGATTATAAAAATCCACTTTAGCAGAGTTCAGCTCTGACTTATGTTTCCTTCTGATATTCAGGCAACACGGCGCCACACGACTTGCAGAACTTGGCATCGCCATCAAGACCCGTTGCCAGACAAGAGGGACACGTACGGGTGTTAACCCGCGGCAAGAAGCGTTGCGCCGTCATCTCCGACGAAATAATACCTGTGGGTACGGCCAGGACGCTCCAACCTATAAGCATCGTAAATGCGGTTATCGCCCTGCCTAAATCTGTTTGCGGAACAATGTCACCAAAGCCCACCGTCGTTAACGAAGTAATGGCGAAATAAATCGCTGTGGGAATGCTGCTGAACGCAGTGCCGGGTCCACCTTCAACCAGATAGAGCAGCGTGCCGTTCAGCGTAACGACAATCGCCACAACCGACAAAAATATAATAATTTTGCGCCGGCTGGCCATCAACGCCTGGCCGAGCATTGAGTATTCGTGCACATACGATACCAGCTTCAATAACCGGAACATGCGCAACAAGCGGAGCAACCGCAGATCAACCAAAGCGTGTAGCTCGGGCATAAGAACCGCTGCGTACGTGGGCAGGATCGCCAGCAAATCCACAACGCCATAAAAGCTGCGGGCATACTTCATGGGCTGTTTAACGCATGCCAGCCTGGCAATGTATTCGAGCGTAAACAAAACGGTGAAAAACCACTCGAGCACGCTTAAACTGGAACCGTATTGCTGTCGCACAGCGTGAATGCTGTCGAACATGACAACCGTGACGCTAAGAATAATTGCTGCAATCAGCGTGAAATCGAACCAACGGCCCAGGCGGGTGTCGGCTTCAAAAATCACTACAAACATCCGGTGGCGAAAGCCGTCTTCATAGCCCTCGAACTGCGAAGCAAATTGCCCACGTGTTGCAGATGAAGAACGCTCGGATGCCGACATACCTATTGTGCCTTCTGATATTCCTGGGTTAACTGCTGTTGAACTGTCTTTGCCTTTTCGGGCCAGGCACGCTTGATATACGCAAGACTGGCCCGGATTTCCTCGTCAGTTAAAACAGTGCCGTAAGCCGGCATATCGCTTTCATAACCAATAGGTGCCGTTACGCCGGGCACCAATCCGTTTTTTACGATATCGAACAAGACTTGATCGGGGTGATGCCAGGTATGCCCGGAAACATCGTGCGGCGGCGCGGGGAGTCGCCCATTCGGTTTCCGTTGCCGCCAATTTGGCTCGCCCTCGAGGTTTGCGCCATGACAAGCGGCACATTGCGCCGCATACACTTGTTTACCCAACTGCACCAAACGGGCGTCGGAAGGGTCAATATATGCTTTCGTTACGCTCGTTGCTGTGTGATAAATGTAAATACCCACCAACAGCACCACCAAGCCCGCACCCAGCCCCCAGAGCACCGGTTTACGCATGACTAACCGCCGGACTGCCGGTTGCGTAGCGCAAAGCCAATAAACAAAAGCGTCCAGCCCTGAATCAGCAAATCGACCCCAAGAATCAACCCTAAAACCCAAACACTATTACCTGGCCAGCCAAACGCAATCAATAAACCAACCAATAGTGTTACGACGCCGGACAAGGCCAACCATTGCCAGCCGCGTTGCGCCCGATTGTTAAACCAGATCCACAAACGCAATGCCCCTGAACCAATCAGCGTGGCACCAAAAAGCAGGGTTAACAGCGACGCCCCGGTTTCAGGACGAACCAGCGCCAATACTCCCGCACCCAAATACAAAACCCCGCCGATTGTCCAAAACACGAACCCCGACATCTGTTTCAGGCGCCAGGCATGAATTAACTGCCCGATACCGCCAATTATCATCAGGACTGCGATAAACAGTACGCTTACCAAAGTGGCCGCAACCACATGCCCCAGCGCCACCATACCCAACACCACCATCGCAACGCCCAGCGCAACAAACCAACCCCAACGATCACTCAATGAGGCCAGCATCTTCTGAACCTGCGGATTCGTGCCGCTCGGGGAACTCACCGGTTCATTTTCATTTGGTTTGTCGCTCATGCGTGGCCCCCGTTAGCTCGTTAAGTTAGCTCGTTAATGTAATGCCCACTATGGTAATGAACTACGCGCATTTCAACAATGTTATGCGCTGAACAAAAACGAAGGCGAAATGTCGGCTAAAACGCGTGGCTGTATGTAAGCTGAATCACGTCGAGCCCATCATTCGGGCGTTTAATTGCCGCATTAGAGTAATGGGAGTAACGCAACCCCAGGCGACCGGCTGAAGACAAGTTCACACCTGCTCCTATGTGTGTACCAAACTGAAACTGGGTCGATAAAGTCTTGTCGGCAAAACGCGTATGAGAAAAACGATTGATGCCAACTCCAGCCTCAAGATACATATTGTTGGGAAACGTCCAGCGCAAGAATGGCGTCAACCCGATTTGCCACACACTGGCACGATCTCGATTGCCACTGGCCTTCCAGAAAGCCGCTCCAGCCTCAGCCACCAAATCGAGCCGGCTACCGGATTCGGCAAACCGATAGTGCCACATCGTGGGCGACACCCAAGCCAACTCATAGCGCTGGTAATGGTTACCCACACCCGCACGCAACCCAATACCCGCGCCGTCGGCATGAGCCGTATCCGGCAACAACATCGCACCTGCACTGAGACACATTGCAAGTACACACAGCCCCGACTTTGTTGAAAGACTATGCATGATTTTTCCTTGTTCTGAATGAAGTTGTCAGCCAATCATATTCTATCTATAATTTATTAATCGTATAGTTAATAAATAACACTTCCTGGAGAAGCGCAACATGGCCAAACCATTGAAAGTAGGCATTATCGGCGGCGGCATTGGTGGTGTCGCAACCGCAGTGGCATTAAGTCAACGCGGTATCGACTACCACTTGTTCGAACGAGCCGCTGAGTTCGGCGAGGTAGGGGCCGGCATACAAATGACACCCAACGCCGTCAAAGTCATTAAAGCCTTCGGAGCGTGGGACGCCTTGAATAAGATTGGCTTCCTGCCGGAAGCTTTGGTTGGACGAAACTGGGATACGGCCGAAGAAACATTTCGCATGCCCCTGAAAAGTGATTGCCCACGCTTGTACGGTGCCGAATTCTTCCACGTGCATCGGGCCGATCTGCATCATCTCCTTGCAGACATGGTCGATCGCAATAAAGTCACGTTTTCAATTCGTTGTACCGGTGTTTCGCAAACCGGCGACAAAGCAGTGGCGCATTTTGACGACGGCAGCAGCTTTGAAGCCGATCTGATTATCGGTGCCGACGGCGTACGATCGGTTGTTCGCCATGCCCTGTTCGGCGACGACGATCCTAAATTTACCGGTCATATGTGTTATCGCGCGGTTGTCCCATTTGACTCCCCACCCAACTTCGTCGCACCGGAGGCCTCGTTCTGGCTCGGCCCAAACAGTCACATCGTGACTTACTACGTAAACAGCGGCAAAGCCGTTAATATCGTGGCCGTGCATGAAACCGAAAAATGGGTTGAAGAGTCATGGAACGCCCGCAGCACAAAAGAAGAATTGCTGGCCGATTTTCAGGGTTGGCACACCAACATCCAACAATTGTTTGATCGTGTGGATGACGTGTACCGCTGGGGCTTGTTCGATCGCGACCCTATGGAAACGTGGTCAAAAGACCGTATCACCCTACTAGGCGACGCTGCCCATCCCATGCTACCTTTCCTGTCTCAGGGCGCGGCGATGGCTATTGAAGACGCTTACGTTTTGGCCAAAGCATTGGCCGCCTTACCCGATCAACTCCCCAATGCACTACAGCAATACGAAAAAGAGCGCCTGCCCCGCACCGCGCGCGTGCAGCTTGAGGCGCGTGAACGCGGCAAAACCTATCACCTGTCATCAAAAGAAGCGCAAGCCAAGCGTGATGCCGAATATCGTGAACAGCAAAAGAAAGACCCTCACGCCGGCGGCATAAAGGCAAACTGGGTTTATGCTTATAACGCGACCGATTTCGAACCCGTGGTTTAGCCCTTATGACAATCTACAACAGCCTCTCCCCTCCAGCCCCGAAACGCAAAACGGCCCGTAAAGGTCCGGGCCGCCCGGAAGGCACGGGAGACAACGCATCAGAGCGTATTCTGGATGCCGCCGAAGACGAATTCGCCGAAACCGGCTACACCGGTACCAGCTTGCGTGCTATTTCCCAAAAAGCCGGCGTCACTCAGGCCCTGATCAATTATTATTTTGGATCCAAATATGGGCTCTACGAGGCTGTTTTCATTCGGCGCGGACGGGTTGTTTCCGACGAACGTTTACGGCGGCTCAACCAGTTAAAACAACAAACCGATCCCATCACGGTTGAACAAGTGGTCAGGGCCTTTCTGGAACCCACCATTGCATTGCGGGAAGAGCCTGCAGGGCGCCGATTTCTTCGCTTACAGGCACGGCTGCATACCGAGCCGGCGGAAATTTCATACCGGCTGCGTAATGAAGCCTACGACATCTCCACACGTGCGTTTGTAAATACCTTGTTGGAAATATGCCCAAGCTTGTCGGCAAAAGATGTGAACTGGCGCATGGCCTTAACCATTGGGGCCTACATGTACGCCTTTTCGGATACACACCGGCTCGATGAATTGGCGCCGACGGAATGCGACCCCAACGACACAAAGGAAGTCATCGAGGAAATTACCGCATTCGTCACAGCTGGGCTACGCGCGCCGCCCGTGTACCCTCGGTAACCAGGCCCAGCAGCGTTTGCGCATGAACAGGTCGACCCAATAAATAACCTTGCAGGTAATCGCAACCCAGGTCGACCAGCAAATCAAGTTGTTCCGGCGTTTCGACCCCTTCAGCCACCACGCTTAATCCAAGCTTGTTCGCCAGTGTGACCACGGCTTCGACAATGGCAACATCTTCTTTTTGCAGCGTCAGATCATGGACGAATCCACGATCGATCTTCAGTTCCGACACCGGCAGCCGTTTCAAATAGAGCAAGCTGGAATAGCCCGTACCGAAATCATCGATTGCAATACGCACCCCCAGACGCCGCAACTTATGCAAAATAACAATACTGGTTTCAGCATTTTGCATAGCAGTGGTTTCTGTAATTTCCAACGTAAGTGATTCAGGCTTGATGCGATAGCGATCGAGGATGGTTTGAAGCATTTCCACCAAACCCGAATGACTGAACTGCATCGCCGACAAGTTAACGGCGACGCGAGCATCTTTCCAACCCGCATCTTGCCAGCAGCGCAATTGCGAGCATGCCTGATCCAGCACCCACTCCCCAATAGGCACAATCAAGCCGGTGCGTTCGGCCATGGGGATAAAGCTGTCGGGAGCCACCCGCCCGTGGTCTGGATGCGTCCAACGCAATAACGCCTCCGCACTGGCCAAACCGCGGCCACGGGAATCATAAATGGGTTGATACACCAAGCTAAGCTGATTGTTCTCGAGGGCGATGCGAAAGTCTTGGAGCAAACGCAATTGCTCATACACGTTGTCGTTCATCGACGACTCAAAAAATCGGTAAGTATTGCGGCCTGACGACTTGGCATGCCGGCGTGCCGCGTCGGCGTTAGCCAGCAACGTCTCCCTAAGGTCACCGTCTTCGGGACACATGGTCACACCGATACTCACGGAAATATGCAAATCGCGGCCCACAATCTGAAACGGCTTCTGCACTAATTGAATGAATTTATCGGCCATTAAACTGGCGTCATCAGGCTTGGAAATAAACGCCTGCAAAACGAACTCATCGCCGGCCAACCGGGCCAGGGTGTCTTGTGCCCGGATGCCGTTTTGCAGGCGCTGCGCCATCGCGACCAGCAAACGATCACCCACATGACGCCCATACGCATCGTTAATGACCTGAAAGCCATCGACATCGATCATGAACACCGCCAGGTAACCGCCGTTTTTCTTCACGCTTCGAATGGCCTGATCGAGCCGCTCTTCAAAGAAAATACGGTTGGGTAACTGGGTAAGACCATCGTGCAACGACAAATGTTCAAGCTGGTCGGTTGCCTTACGTAACGACGTACTTAAAGTGGTTGACGTCAGTTGCATCCGGTTATCGAGCACGGACACCACCAGGGTAGCCAGCAAGGCCGCCAGCGTAACGGAAATGGTTAACAAAGCCAACCAGTACACATCAACGCCGGTAGAGGCCGCACCACAAATACTGCCTACCGGAAACTGCGCCGCCGCCATCCCGGTGTAATGCATGCCCGCAATGGCAGCCCCCATAACCAAAGAAGCTCCCACCCGCAACGCCGTCACGTAATTCAGATTCTGGCGCAAACGAAACGCCAGCCACAACGCAGCAACCGAAGCACCAAAAGCAATAAGCAATGAAAGCGCAACCCAGGACGGCAGATAGTCGATTCCAGGCTGCATAAGCATGGCGCCCATACCGGTGTAATGCATGCTGGCAATACCGGTGGCCATAATGAACCCACCTGCCAGCAAGCGATACCAGGGTAGCGTGGCACGACAAACCAACCACAAAGCGTAGCCGGAAGAGGCAATCGCCATTAAAAGCGATATTGCCGTAATGAAGGGGTCGTAACCCAGCGGTATGGGAAGATTGAAGGCAAGCATGCCGACGAAGTGCATGGACCAGATACCCAACCCCATGGCACACGCCCCGCCTGCCAGCCACCACCGCGCAGCGACACCCCGACTGGATGCGACACGACTGGCCAGATCAAGCGCGGTATACGACGCAAGAACGGCCACGGCCAGAGACCACAGTACCAGCGACGGGTTATAGGAACTTTCCAGCATGTAAACAGGTCTCTCCTGCGTTCGGCAAGCCCAACGGCTAAATACGTTATAACGACATGCTTACCCATAAATTAAGGGTGTAAATTGTTACAGCGCCTTGATCGCTGAAACTGTTGGTTTAACGCCCCTTTTTAAACACTTAAATGTCTGCTAACACCACGACCCGAAAAACTGAAAACGTCCTGGCCGGCCCCATGCTTAGAAGGCTGGAATCCAGGCGAATAGTGTTCTGGCTGGCAACCCGTGAACCCTGCGTCTGGCGTCTTTCAATAAAGGATATTGAAAACAGCGCGGCACTTGTTCCAAATGCTACACCGGTGCGCATCGGCCGTCATTGCTTTTTATACCTTTTGGATTTCGTACTTGACTCAGACCTGCCGACGGACCAGGCACTTCCCTACGACCTGCAATGGCAAAAGGAATCTGCCGGCGAAACAGAAAACTGGGTCAGTATTCGGGAATGGGCACCCGACCTGTGCCAGGACGGCCACGACCTGCCGCAATTCGTAAAACGTACGCGCCTGGCCGGCGTATTGCACGGTTCATGCCGCAAACCCCATTACCCTTGTGAAGATGGGCTCGTTGCCGCAGATCACTGGTTGAACCTGAAGGCTAACGACCCCGCAAGCTGGCCGGCTTTTCTGATGCTGACCGGAGATCAGGTGTATGTCGACGATGTGGCCGGGCCGATGCTCACGGCCATTCATGAGTTAATTGAAGAGCTCGGGCTTTACGACGAACAGATAGAAGAGGCGCTGGTTCCAGACAGCCAAACGCTGTACAAGAGCAAATACAACTACTATCGACGCAGCGAACTCTTGCCGGACGTGCGACCCAACGACCCGTTGCGCAAGCGGTTTTTTGAAGGGGCGAAAAAACCGGTTTTCACCACCAGTAGTGCCGATAACCATTTGGTGACCCTGGCCGAAATACTGGCAATGTACTTGCTGGTTTGGTCGCCGATAACGTGGGATTGCCTGCCCGAAGGGTTGCCCGCGGGTTTGAGTCCCGAAGAAACGGAACGTTATCGCAAAGAGCGCGAGACCCTGACTCACTTCATTGGCGGCCTCAAATCGGTGCGCCGTGTGCTTGCACACATGCCCACTTTGATGATTTTCGATGATCACGACGTCACCGACGATTGGAACTTGACGGCCGATTGGGAGCAAACGGCTTACGGCCACCCCTTTTCAAGACGCATCATCGGAAATGCCCTGGTGGGGTACATGCTGTGCCAAGGTTGGGGAAACAACCCCGATGCATTCAAAGACGACACACTCGAGAAAATACAAGCGTGGTCCCAATCACCCACCAAGCCGCACCAAGATGACTTGATCCATCATTTATTGCACTTTCATCATTGGGAATACAGCCTGGACACAAAACCCAAATTGTTGGTCATGGACACGCGTACACGGCGCTGGCGGTCGGAACGGAACCTGAATCGCCCTTCAGGCCTGATGGACTGGGAAGCGCTTACTGAACTGCAAACTGAGCTGTTGAACCACGATTCGGTTGTGATGGTGTCACCCGCGCCGATTTTTGGTGTAAAACTGATTGAAGTGGTGCAAAAGTGTTTCAGCCTCGCCGGAAAACCGCTGCTGGTTGATGCGGAAAACTGGATGGCACACAAAGGAACCGCCGGCGCCATTCTGAATATTTTTCGGCATACCCGAACGCCGGCCCATTTCGTCATACTTTCAGGAGATGTGCACTACTCTTTCGTTTACGGCATTCAGCTTAAGTCACAACGCGGTGTTCCCCATTTATGGCAAATTACCAGTAGCGGAATCAAGAACGAGTTCCCGCGCAAGCTACTGGACACGCTAGACCGCTTAAGTCGATGGCTTTATTCGCCGCGCTCACCGTTGAATTACTTCACTCGGCGCCGGGGCATGAAGATTAACCCTTTCAAACCCGAAACCGCGTCACACGGCGAACGCCTTTTGAATCAGGCCGGCATCGGCTATGTTGAGTTTGCCGAAGATGGAAAACCCACTTATGTTGAACAAATCAGTATGCAGAAACGCACCCAGTTCCGTTTGGATGTACCAGAAGAGTCGTCGTCAAACCCAGGAGAAACTCAATGAACCGTATTCCTGATGCAGATTTCAACAGCCTTCTTCCCCCGTTACAGCTGAACCGGCGCGGCTTCATGGTTACCGCGCTGGCAACCGGTTTCACGCTTGCCGCCGGGCCGCTCAATGCCGAAACCATTATCCGCACCGATACTGAAGGCCTGACCGCCGGCGACATCATGATCCCAGTGGGCGAAGGGGAAATCCCCGGCTATCGGGCCATGCCGGCAGGAAAAACCAATGTCCCGGTCATTCTCGTTGTACAGGAAATTTTCGGGGTTCACGAATATATTAAAGATGTGTGTCGACGCTTTGCCAAACAAGGCTATATGGCTATTGCCCCAGAACTCTATGCGCGCCAGGGCGACCCATCTAAATATACGGAAATCCCGAAGCTTTTTGCTGAAGTAGTCAGCAAAGTGCCCGATGCCCAGGTCCTGAGCGACCTTGACGCCAGTGCAAAATGGGCCGGCTCGAACGGGGGCAATACCCAAGACATCGGCATCACCGGCTTTTGCTGGGGCGGGCGAATTGTATGGCTTTATACCGCGCACAACCCGAACGTAAAAGCAGGCGTGGCATGGTACGGGCGCCTGGTGGGCGACAGCACCGAACTGACACCAAAACATCCGGTCGACATTGCCGCTTCTTTGAACGGGCCGGTGCTGGGCTTATACGGGGGAAAAGACGCCGGCATCCCGCCCGACACAATTAAAGCGATGGAGGCCGCGCTGGCAAAAGGTAACACTGCCTCTAAAGCATCGAAATTCATCGTTTATCCCGACGCCCCCCATGCTTTTCATGCCGACTACCGCCCCAGCTATCGCGAGGAAGCGGCCAAAGCCGGCTGGCAGGAAGCTCTTAACTGGTTCAACAACCATTTAAAATAGTTGTCAAGTTCGACTCAGATAGTCGACGACGGCATCTTGCGGCCCGCTAAACACAATGCGGGCCGCCTTCTTTTCGCGCTGTGACGCATACATTGGATCGTAGTATTCATGCAGAAGACCCTCAATCCAAACGCGATGCAAACTGATATCTCCCGACCGCTGCTGCACCTCCAGTGCCCGCTGCATAAAGACATCGAAGCGCTGGTAACGTTCGTGCCCCAGCCGTTTCACGATATTGGCCAGGCTTTGCCGCAGACGTTGTGCGAAAGAATGAAACCCGTCGTGCTCACCTTGCAGCGCGATAAACTCCTTCGACAAACTCGCCACGTAATCATGCAAAATACGTGTCACGCGATTCTCGAACGTGTCTTCCAGCCACACAACAGGTAGCGTTTGCATGCGTTGATACAGGCTCAATGGCAACGCACAACTGCCCACCAGGCGCGACTCATCTTCAAGCACAAAACGGTGCCGGCCGTTGGCCTGACTGCGCATCAGCTCAATAGCCAGATTATTTTCAAAATCAATTTGCGCAGGTTGCGGCGTGGCACGTTTACCGAAACTTGAACCGCGATGATTTGCCAACCCCTCGAGGTCGAGCGCAAACGACAGGCGCTTTAAGACATCGGTTTTACCGCAACCGGTTAACCCGCCCACCAGGGCGAATTCGCACCGGTCGACAGCCTGCTCGATTTCGTTCAGCAAAAAACCGCGCATGGCCTTATAGCCACCTGCTACGCGAGGATATGACACCCCCGCCTCGGCCAGCCACGACTGTACCAACCGTGACCGCAAGCCACCCCGAAAGCAATACAGGCACCCATCGGGATGAGCCTGAGCGAACTCGACCCACGCCTCGATGCGCTGAGCCTTAACGGCACCGGAAACAAGCGTGTGGCCCAGTTCAATGGCCGCATCCTGCCCATGCTGCTTATAGCAGGTACCCACTTTTTGCCGCTCAATGTCGTTCATCAACGGCAAATTTACCGCGCCGGGAAATGCCCCTTTGTTGAACTCAATGGGCGCTCGTACATCCATGAGCGGCGTTGAATCAAGAAACAAACGGCGAAAGTCGGCAATGGTGTCGGTCACAGTGAGAATCAATGCCCCAAATAGGCTTGCTGAACGGCAGGGTCGTTACGCAAATCGTTTGCGCTACCCTGGCCCACAATGCGACCGGTCTCAATAAGATAGCCCCGGTCGGCAATATCGAGGCTCAGATTAACATTTTGCTCAACCATCAGCACACCGACTCCCATTTCCTTGACACGCTTAATCGCCCGGAAAAGCTCTTGCGACATTAAGGGCGATAAGCCAAGAGAGGGCTCGTCGAGCAATAAATAGCGTGGCGCCGACATAATGGCACGGCCCACCGCAACCATTTGTTGCTCACCACCGCTCATGGTGCCCACCCGTTGGGGCAAACGTTCGGCCAATCGCGGAAACAGATCAAGCACGTTAGCCAGATTTTCTTGCTCGTGAGGCCGGGCCCGGGGAGTGAGCGCCCCGAGTTGCAGGTTTTCCCGAACAGTAAGGTCAACGAACACGCCGCGCCCTTCGGGTACCAATGCCAACCCCTTCTCGACCAAATGATGCGGCGGGACTGCCAGCAAATCTTCACCATCAAGCAAAACTTTAGCGCCCGGGAGCGGCTTGAGCATGCCACCTAAAGCCCGCAACATGGAAGATTTGCCCGCGCCATTGGCACCTAAAATGACGGCAAGTTCACCTGCTCCAACCTGGATGGCGGCATTGTCCAAAGCCAGGTGCTTGCCGTAGCGTACCGATAATTGACTCACTTCAAACATGCGGTGCTCCCAGATAAGCGGTAATCACTTCCTCCTGAGCCAGAACCTCTTCGGTCTTGCCCTCTGCCAATTTGGCACCAGCCAACATGACGACACAGCGATCACACAACGCACGCACCGCCTCCATGACATGCTCGACCAAAATGACTGTTAGCCCTTGCGCACGTAAGTTGCGAATCAGTTTGATGCCCTCTTGCAATTCAGTGGGGTTCAGCCCGGCCAGCCATTCGTCGAGCAATAGCAAACGTGGCTTGAGTGCAAGCGCACGCGCTAATTCCAGGCGCTTTTGATCGATATAAGTAAGATCCACCGCCGGCGTATCCGCAAACTTGCTTAATCCCACTAATGCCAGCAATTCCAACGCTTCGGTATGGGCCGCCGCACCGAACTTGTGATCTTTTCGATACGCCATACCGGCCTGTACATTCTCGACGCAGGTCATCCCGCCCAGCACCCGCACCAACTGGAAGGTACGCGCAACACCCAGGCGGGCAATTTTATAAGCAGGTAAGCCCATAAGTTCATCGGACTCCAACCGAATGCTTCCGGAGTCGGCGTGCAATGCCCCTGATATGAGATTCATGGCCGTGGTCTTGCCGGAACCGTTCGGCCCCAGCAAACCCATGACTTCACCCTCGGCCACCTCGAAACTCAGGCCGTCAACCGCCCTTAGACCTCCGAACGATTTTCTGAGTTCTTCAACTTTCAGTAGCGTCATGTTTGCTCCTTACCCGCATCGCGTTCGCGACCGCGACGCCCGAAACGACTTTGCAGTACGCCGACAATCCCATTAGGCACCAGATACACAATAATCAGGAATACGACACCCAGGAACAAAGCGAAATGATTCGGGAAGTTGGCCGATAACACTTCAAACAAGGCCGTCAACGGAATAACGCCGGCCAAAGGCCCCAGTATGTGTCCAACACCACCCAGCAAGGACATAATCAACACTTGGAATGATACGGTGGGGTTGAAGACAATGGCCGGATCAATGTATGTCCAGCGCGGCGCCATAATGGCACCCACAAGCGTCATGAACGTGGCACTGATCACAAACAGGGATACTTTCGCCACGGTGGTGTTCATGCCCAGATGCCGCGCCACGTGTTCATCTTCGCCGATAACCCGCAAAGCCAACCCCAGCCTTGAGCGCCGTATCCACCAACCGGCAAAAAGCACCAGCGTGAGCAAGGCCAGCAATTGCCAATAAATATCCTCTTGGGTGATATCCAGAAAAATATAGCGTCCGATTGATTTGGTGATGTTGACCTCGTACCAGGTCACAATCTGACGAACCAACTCGGCCAGGCCGAAAGTGAAAATGACGAAATGAATACCCGACAAACGCAGTGTTGAGAGCCCCACAACTAACGCAAGCAAAATGCCGATAACCATGGCGACACCCAAAACACCAAACCAGGGGAGTGTTTCCGAGAGCACGGCCACGGTATATGCGCCGATACCGAAAAACGCGGTGGTGGCTAATGAAATGTAACGCGTGGGACCGGAAAAGAGCGTCCAGGCGGTGGCCAATGCGGCATACTGCAAAACATTAATGCTGTAGGCCAGGAAATAACTGCTGTCTATGAGCAACGGCAAGGCCGCCACAATAATTAAGACAACGACAACCACGAGAAAGCCCGGAGAGAACATGGCGTTATTTTGATTCATTTGCCGGCCCTCCCGAAAATGCCTTGCGGGCGCAACAACAACACCAGCAGGAAAATAGTAAATGTCGCCGCCATGGTTAAGCCCGGATCAACAAAACGGGACACCAGCGTTTCAACGACCCCCAGCAACAAGCCGGCCAGAATACAACCCAGCAAATTTCCCACGCCGCCCATAATGACAATAACCAGCGCCTTCATGGTGAACGCCACGCCAATGTAGGTGCTGAACGGAAGAAACATGCTTACCAGAACCCCGGCACCCACGACCAATGCGCCGCCCAGGGCGAAGGCAAATGCAGCCATAGCGCGAGGGTTGATTCCCACCAAATGCGCAAACTGAGGCGCGTTGGCCATGGCGCGTAACGACGCCCCCCAGCGCGACTTCACCAGCACAAAGTAAACCGCCAGGCCAATGACAAGTGCCGCGCCCGCCGCCAACAAGCGATTGGCCGCAACCGCAGAACCCAATACATTAACCGGCACAGTTAAATAATCGTAGCTGTAATAATTGCCGCCGAAAATAATGAGCAAAATGCCCTGTACGACAAACAAAATGCCGAACGTAGCCAAAATGCTATCAACCTCAAGTGCGTCGGCTGTGGGCGAGCGTCGCACCAACGGCGTAAGCAATAATTGGTAGATTACCCACTGCAGCGCAAAACCCAGCGGCACGGCAACGGCCAGCGCCATCAATGGGTGCACGCCCAGGCTGGTAACCAACCAATAAGAAAAAAATGCCGCAGCCACCATGAATTCGCCATGCGAAAGATTCATGATGCGCGCAACCCCGTACTGTAGCGTCAGCCCCATGGCAATCAACGCATACAACCCGCCCAGCGTCAGTGACGCCAGCAAAAGCTCAATGAACAACATGTTTTTCCCCTGAACTGGAGCAACATCGGAGCGCGGGAAACCCGGCTCCGACGTTGACCGATCGGATTACTTCTTCCAGTCGGGTTTAGGAATGATAACGGGTTGCGCACCTTTCAGGTCTTTCGGCCCGACACCCTGGAAAACACCGTTTTGCCATTGACCGACGGTGAAGATACCGACCAACTGGTTGTTAACAATTTTGATGTCACCCAGAATGGTCTCGAAACCGCCTTTCTTGAGTTCGGCCGAAATTTTTTCGCGATCAATTTCACCGACACGCTCAATAGCCTGCTGCAGCATTTGCAATGAAGCATAACTTACTTGGCTGCCCCAATAGTCGGTATCTTTACCCGTCACTTCTTTGTGGCGTGCACGATATTCCTGGATAGCCTTTGATGTGCCGTCGATACCGCCCAAGCTCATTTGGCCTTCAACACCTTGCGCACCGTATTTACCAATGAAGAAGGGAAACTGGGTACCCACGCCGGTGTAGAAAATCTTGGGGTTCAAGCTAATGATACGTGCCTGATCGCTGATCAGGATCGTGTCGGGCGGATAAGAATAAGCAATAAAGGTATCGGCCCCCGAATCTTTAACTTGATTCAACAGCGTTGATAAATCGGACGTACCGACTGGATAACTTTCATCCATTACCAGCTCGAAGCCTTTGGCTTGCGCAGCCTTGCGAGCCGCAGAGGCGGATTCAACACCGAAACCGTCGGCAACACTGATCATGGCGATTTTGTTATTGATTTTCCCCTCTTTCAGCGCATCGGCCAATGTATCAAACAATCCATTCGCATACATCGACGCCGAGCCCAACAGAAAATAATGATTGGGCCAACGCTTGGCGAACTGGTCGGCTTTATCAGTTAGGTTGGTCGTGCCCAGTTGCGGATAGCCGTGCTTGTCGAATAACGGCGCAACGGCCAGATTTGTTGCCGTACCCCAAGGCGGCAATAGCAGGTCCACCTCATCTTGTGTTATTAAGCGTTCCACCGCGCGCACCGCCTCTTCGGTGCTGGAACGGTCATCATATTCAACCACTGTAATGGGTACACGCTTGCCGTACTTGCTTAGCATGATACCGCCGGCTTTGTTAACCTCTTCGACCCACATTTCATAGTTGGGTCGCTGCGTCGTGGACGCACCCGGGGCATTAGGGCCGGTTTTTGCCAGGGCGTAACCGATTACGATTGACTCGGGCGCTTCGGCGGCCAGGGTGGGTGCCGCGGCACCCACCACCGACAGACTTAACGCCAGTGTCGCCAGCTTTGATGTCCATTTTTTAACGGTCATTTTTTGTCTCCGGAAAATAAGGGGTTTTTAAAGTGATGACACACCCGACAACACGCACCCCATACAAGTGGCCAGGTAATGACTATAACAATTTACACACTATGTATCAGGTTACCTGATTGGTTGTTTTTAGTTGTTATTTCATGCTTTGATCAGTTCAAGAACTTCTTGAACAATCGCATCGGCAAATGCTTCATCATTCAAATGGCAATCGAATGACTCAACCTTAACGGACGCCGGCATGGCTTCTTTCGCCGCGTTATAAAAAACCGGGCATAAAGAAGAATCATGCAGGTGTCCTTCCGGGCTGTCATGATGGGAGAAACCCTGTAAGGGTACTAACACCGACACCGGGCTTTTGCCTTCTTTTACAAGGCCGGCCAAATGCTGCGCCAGCCGTGTTAGTTCTTCTTTCTCAGTACGAACCGCCGTAAGCGCTTTATTGTGAATGTGATAGCGTTTGCCCGGGAATTGACGCTCGGCCATTTCCGGGGGGCCGGACACCATGAAGTCGGCATTGCCCGGCGCGATCACCACTGGAATCCCCTTGGCCAACGCAGCCTTGGAACGATTGGGCCCGGCGCTACACAGGCCGTTATTCAGAAAATCATTATGCTCAACCACCGACGATTCGATTACTGCGATAACGTCGCGCTCGCTCACAATTTGGTCCAGAGCCTGCCCACCGGTGCCAAGAGTATGGAAAACCAACACTTCATAACCCTTATCTTCCAGCGACTTACGCACACGCACCGTGCATCGATCAATCGTTCCCAATGTGCCCATGGCGATGATGGGCTTATCGGACGCCTTTTTCGGCTCGTAATGCTTGGCCATGGCAGCTACTGCGATAGCTGCATTGCGATAAACATCGCCGGTGATGCTGTTAATGCCTGCAATATCGCAGACAGGATTGAACATGGTGATGTCTTTCGCGCCCACGAATGGTTGCGTGAACCCCGATGCCATGGTCGACACAAGTACCTTGGGCAACCCATACGGCATGGCCTGCATAACGGTGCTTACCAACGAGCTCCCCATGGAGCCGCCAATACCGATAATGCCACTGAGCGGTGTTTTGGCGTGCAGCGCCAACGCCAGCTTGGTGGCGCCTTCCATCATGACAGCCTGGCATTTGCCTTCGTGACCTAGGTCGCGGACCTCCTGAATGGTTTTCCCTGCTGCGCCGGCCACTTCCTCGGGCGTAATTTCAGCTCCCGGCTTGACCGAACGCCGAATACTGGGGTCCATATGAAGCACCTCGACACCTTGCGCTTCCAGATTGTCGCGCACATATTTGGCTTCCACCGCTTTGGTGTCGAGCGTAGCGATTAATAAAACTTTTGGTTTTGTACTCATGTTGTCTCCTGAAAATATTATTTGATTCCACACCTGTCGAGCCAAGCTAAGACGGATTCAATTTTTGGGCCAAACGAATAAAGAAATCGAGACTATCCGGGTTCGCCATCGCGTCGGGATGCGCCACCTTTTGCGCGGGCGACCCTAACAGCAAACGCCGTACCGGCACCTCCATTTTCTTGCCGGTTAAAGTGCGGGGAATAGCTTGAACCTGATAAATCTCGTTGGGCACATGACGCGGCGACGCTTTGGTGCGAATTTGCGTTTTAATCTGCGCCTTTAAATCATCATCGAGCACTTGCCCGTCGTCCAACACGACAAACAAAGGCATGAACGAATCACGCCCCAAATACTCAAGATCCACCACCAGGCTATCGCGCACTTCGGGCAGCGCTTCCACCACACGATAAATCTCTGCGGTGCCCATGCGAATCCCGAAGCGATTAATTGTGGAGTCGGAGCGGCCATAAATAATGCTGGTTCCACGCGACGTGAATTGAATCCAGTCGCCATGGCGCCAGTACCCCGGGAACATATCGAAATAACTATCGTGGTAGCGCTCGTTGCCCGGATCATTCCAGAAATAAATAGGCATTGAAGGCATGGGTCGGGTAATAACCAGTTCACCCACCTCATCGACTACAGCCTCGCCGCTCTCGTTGAACGCATAAGCGGCTACCCCTAATTCGCGGCACTGAATCTCGCCTGAATACACCGGCAGAGTGGGCGCGCAGGCGACAAACCCCGACGCAATATCTGTACCGCCGCTAATCGAAGCGAGCCAGAGGTCTGACTTGACGTTGTCGTACACCCATTGAAACGCATCAGTAGGTAACGGCGAGCCAGTGGCATTAATGGCACGCAGGGCATTGAACGGCCCAACCTCCTTAGGCGACAGCCCTTCTTTCATGCAGTTAATTAAATAAGCTGCACCACACCCTAAAAGGGTGACGTCGTAATCGTTAACAAAACGCCATAACGCTTTCTGATCCGGCCATGCGGGGTTGCCGTCGTAAAGCACAACGGTGGCGCCCACCAACAAGCCACCCACCTGTAAATTCCATACAATCCAGCCGGTTCCGCCCAGGAATAACAAACGATCCCCCTCGCGCAAATCGTGCTGCAAAGCCATGGTTTTCATATGCGTTAAAACAATGCCGCCATGACTGTGCACGATAGCCTTGGGCAAACCGGTTGTACCCGACGAGTAAACCACCCAAAGCGGGTGCGAAAACGGTACACGCTCGTATACTAATTGCGCCGGTTCGGAAACCTGGCTTGCCCACGACAATTGATTTCGCCAAGGCAGCGGTTGATTCACCTCTGCGTTCGGGCCCGGCACATGAATGACATGTTGTACCGTTGGCAGCGCATCAAGCAACTCACTCACCTGCTCTACCCGGGAGTGAAATTTGCCGTTGTAACTGTAGCTGTCGGTGGCAAAAATAAGCTTGGGTTCAATTTGGCTAAAGCGATCGGTCACGACCCGCACACCCATATCGGGTGCGCAGCTTGACCACACTGCACCCAAACTGGCGCAGGCCATAAACGCCACCACCGTTTCAGGGCGATTGGGCAAATAAGAAACCACACGGTCGCCTTTACCGATGCCCAGTTTGCGCAAACCGGCGGCCAATGCACCGGCATCACGCTGCATATCGGCCCAGGAAACCTCATAAGGCTCTGACGTTTCATTACGCGCGATCAGCGCCGGACGTTGATCCGTTGCGTTGCGAAATATATGTTCTGCATAATTAAGGGTTGCGTTGGGAAACCATTTTGCATCCGGCATCGTCTGAGACGCCAGCACCGGCTGGTTCGATCCGCCGGCCTGAACATCGAAATATTCCCAGATTGACGTCCAGAACGACTCGAGATTATCGACCGACCATTGCCATAAATCGGCATACTCGCCGCGCGGCAGGCCGTAACGGCGCTCAAGCCACTGCTGATAATGCGCCAGCCGCGAGGCATTTATTTGCGACTGGCTCGGTGTCCACAAAGGTTGAGCCGACGTTGCTTTGTCTGCTGACTGCGTCATCGCATTAACTCCAATAACTGGTCGATACCCGACAACGAATAATGTGGCCGGCGGTTATCAGGCAAACGAGCGAAGTCGTTCGCTTTGTACAAGCCGGTATGAACACTGACCGAAATCGCCCCGTTCAAATGCGCCATTTCATTTTCCAGCGCCGGGTCGTCACCCACAATCGCCACATGTTCCGGCGCCACGCCCAGAATTTCGCGCGCGATGGCAAAAGCCTCGGCGGCCGGTTTGCCAACGACAATCGCCTCCTTGTCGGTCACACTGCTAATGGCGGCGGTTAAGGCACCCGAAATACCCAAGGTACGGCCATCACGGCTGGCAATGTACGGCACGGTGGAAACCGTATAAAACCCCGCCCCCTGCCAAATCGCCCTACTGGCGGCGTCAAGGTCGGGCAAACCGAACTCGGGGTACCATCCGATAAAAACCGCATCGGCATCGTCTGCCCGCTCGGGCGCACACACCACTTCAAAACCCGCATCAGCCAACGGCTTCCAAACACCCTCGGCCCCCAGCACCAAAATTTTCTTATAGCCTTTTTTGCGAAAAACCGATACAGCAATGGCAGGAGGCGTTAAAGCACATTCGGGGGCCACCTCAATTCCCGCGTTGCCCAGCGCCTGCGACAACTGCACCGGCGTTTTCAATGAACCATTGGTAAAAACAACATAGGGCAACCCGCGCGAGCGCAAGAGCTCAAGCAACTCGAGCGAACCAGGCAACGGCGCATAACCGTTCAACCCCCTATCGGCCAATGCCAAGGTGCCGTCCACATCGAAAATAAACCCGCGCATTGCGTTCAGATCGGGCGCCTTTACTTCAGTCATTAAACTTCTCCCGCAGCTTATTGGCCGCGTAACTCCATTAGAAACCCGTCACGTTCGATTCGGGCATGCTTGACATCGGGGCGTTCGGAAAGCGCTTTAATCAGGTGCTCCACCGGCGCCACGCTGGGGTTGTAATCTTGTCGGCAAGGACCGGCCGCCACCATGGCATCAACCTGCTCAGCCGGCATCACTGCACGCAACAAAAACTCTTCATCCGACAATTTAGGGCTAAACTTTTTGCGCAATTCCGCCAGCGGCGGCATGGGCGACTGACCCACCAACTCTTTGGCGCGGGGCAACTGCTCAATACGATCCCTTACATTCGGGTCGACATCGCCCGGCGGCGTACCAAAGCGCCCAACCACGTAACGAATGACCTCATCGGGTACGTTGGCATAGCGCTCGGGCGACAACACATTCATGACCGCCATGGTGCCTACAACCTGCGAGAATGGCGTCACCATAATGGGGTAACCCAGCTCGGCCCGCACACGCTCCACTTCCTCATACACCTCAGGCAGGCGATGCGCCTGACGCATCTCACGAAGCTGACGCTTCATGGTACCGATCATGCCGCCCGGTAACTGATGAGCGAAATAACGTTCGTCGTACTCCTGCGGAATACCCATGGGTAGACCTTCCGCCTTGGCCAGGCTCGTAAAGTACTCGCTTACCTTCGCCATGGCATCCAGATCGAGATCATGCGCTACACCACGGCTTTCCAGATTACTGATCACGTTTTCAACTGCAGGCTGACTACTGCCGTTACCCAAGGGTTGCGCAGCGGTGTGTAAGGCATCGACACCCAAACCGGGGGCTTCGGGGTATGTGAACGGCGCCAGGCCAATCGTGCAATGGGAGTGCAACTCAAGCGGTTTGGAACCGACTGCCTCGCGAAGGGCCGGCAACAAGGTACGTGCGCGGTCGGGCGTAAGCAACCCGCCCGGGTCTTTCAGGTAAACCCGGTTAATAAAAGGCTGTGCCGCCAATTCGCGCGCCATTTGTGCAAAAAAAGCATCATCGTGAATCGGGCTCACGGTATATACCAACGCGCCGATCACTTCCGAGGCACCTGCCTTGGCAATGGCCTGACAATTATTAATAACGGCCTGCGTAGTATTCATGGGGTCCATGACCATGAAACGCTCAATACCATTATTCACGAGCAACTGATACGACAACGCCATCACTTCCGGATGAGCCGTTTCCCATGAAATAAACCGCATGCCTGTGGAGAGAAACGTGAGCGGCGTATTTTTTAAACGTGATTTCATTAAGCGCAAGCGTTCCCAAGGATCTTCCTTGTGGAAACGTACCGTCACCGCCATATGCGTGCTGGTACTGAAATCAATTGCGTAATAACCCACCTGATCAAGCACGGATGCGATTTGCAGCATCATGCCGGTGCGCAAACCCGTTGCGCCCCAAAGGCTTTGGTTGCCGTCTCGTAATGTCGTGTCAATAAACTGAATCTTTTTTTGCGTCATGTTTGTTCCCGTCGCGCTTCATTTTGCAAGCTGGGCTTTTCCGCCAAATAACGACCCAAAAAACCCGTATCGACTCCGCCTTGCGTAAATTCCGGCGTTTCCAATATGGCTTTATGCAGCGTAATATTGGTTTTCACGCCTTCCAATACCAAATCATCAAGCGCCATACGCAAGCGAAGACGAGCCTGTTCCCGGTTTTGCCCAACCGCAATCACTTTGGCCACCATGGAGTCATAAAAGGGTGGAATCATGGCACCGGCTTCAATGTGCGTATCAATACGCAAACCGTCGTGGGAAGGGAAATGGGCCTGAGTGACACGCCCGGGGGACGGCCTAAAATCGTGATCACAATCTTCGGCGTTAATTCGACACTCAATGGCATGGCCCTGCACCTGAATGTCGTTTTGCGCCCATGGCAATGGTTCACCCTGCGCAATACGGTACTGCGCCTCAATCAAATCAACACCCGTCACCTCTTCGGTAACCGGGTGTTCAACCTGAATACGTGCGTTCATCTCCAGAAAGTAAAACTGCTCGCGCGGCACGTCGACCAGAAACTCAATTGTGCCCGCGCCGCGATAACCGATATGGCGGGCAAACCTTACGGCCGCCTCGTGCAAACCATCTCGCAACGCATCCGACAGGTGCGGTGCGGGAGCCTCTTCAATCAGCTTTTGATATCGACGCTGCACTGAGCAGTCGCGATCGCCAAGGTGGAGGACATCTTTGCCGTCTCCCAACACTTGCACCTCGACGTGGCGACCTTGCGTCACGAAGCACTCAACATAAACGCGCCCATCACCGAAAGCAGAAAGCGCCTCAGCGCTGGCCATATCAAATTGTTGAATCAATGATTCACGCGTATCAGCGCGCTTCAGGCCACGACCACCGCCGCCGCCAACCGCCTTGATCAAGACGGGGTACCCGATATCATCGGCAACGGCCAAAGCTTCATCAAGGGTTTCAACCGGCCCGCCCGGCGTAACGGGTACATTTGCCTCGCCGGCTATGCGTCGTGCCTCCAGCTTGTTGCCGACCTGTTCAATTTGTTCAGCGGTAGGGCCAATGAAAATCACATCGTTTTCTTCGCAGGCACGCGCGAATTCAGCACGTTCTGACAGAAAACCATAACCAGGGTGAATCGCTTGCGCACCCGTCGCCTGAGCGGCATGTACCAAGGTATCGATTTTCAAATAGCTTTCAGTGGCACGGCCTGGCCCCACGCACACCACCTTATCGGCCATGCGCGCGCCCAGGCTGTCGCGATCGGCGCTTGAAACTACCAGGACCGTTTCAACGCCCAGGCGCTTAAGGCTGCGAATAATCCGCACCGCGATCTCACCCCGATTGGCCACAAGTACGCGGGTAATCGGTGGGGTCTGAATGCGATCAACCATGGTGATTGCCATAAATCCGCCTTAAGGACGCACGCGGAACAAAACCTGGTCGTACTCAACCAGTTCACCGTCTTGCGCCACCACCTCAACAACCTCGCCGGTTATATTGGCGGGAACTGAATTCATCAGTTTCATGACCTCGATAATGCCCACCACCGTTTCCGGCTCGACCTTTGATCCTTCCGCAATAAAAGGATCCGCCCCCGGTTTCGGTGCGCGATAAAACGTGCCCAGCATGGGGGCTTTAATCTCGAGCAACGCGGCCTGGCCTGAAGACGACGCCCTGTTTTCATCAGCATCCGACGACGGTGCTGCTGTTTTAGCTGAATTTGCCGGCTGCGGGGCTGAAACCGACGTGGCGGATGACACGGGCCGCATTGATGGCATTGCCGACGCAGGCGACGCATCCGAAACCGCGGTTGATGCACCGCTGTTGCGACGCAAATCCAACTTGATACCATCGGCTTCCAAATGCAGCTCGTCGAAATGCGACGCGTCAAGCAACTGGATAATGCGCTGCACATCGTCGTGGGTAAAGCTCATGTCAATGCTCCAAAAACACCCTGTTTGTCTTATTCATGTGCCGGTTTAAACCAACCCTTGTGCAACCAGTTTTGCCTAAACCCTCACGACAGTGCTAGCATTGCCAAACAACTTTTCACCAGGTGAAATTTATTGAAAGATTATCAAGTCAAGACGATCCGCGCCCTTGATCGCGGCCTGGAAGTACTGGAGTATCTGCACAAATCGCGCAACGCCAGCCTGCACGACTTATACTTGGCCACCGGTTTACCCAAAGCCACCCTGACTCGGGTTATCGCAACACTGGAGCGGCGCGGACTGATTTGGCAAAGAGTGGCCGACGGCGCCTTCATGGCCAGCCACACCTACCAGCCCCGGCCGCCCCAAGTCAATGACGAAAACTATCTGGTTCAAGTGGCGTCACCCACCCTGGTGCAACTGTGCCGTAAAGTCGACTGGCCATCCATTCTGGCTGTGCCGCGGCTGGATCATATGGCCGTGATTGAAACCAACAGCCCGCGCTCGTACTTCTCGCACATTCCATTGGGCCCAATCGGTTTTCGGGTGAATATGTTGCGCTCAGCCACCGGACGCGCCTACCTGGCTTTCTGCAGTGAAACGGAAAGGCAGTCGGTTTTGCAACGTTTGGCCGCCAGCAACGAGCCCGGCAACTATCTGGCGCGTCGCCCTGAACAAATTAAACAATTGCTGGAAGAGACACGCCAATTAGGCTACGGTTTGCGCACACCCGACTTCGGCGGCCATTACGACAAAACACGCCGTGAATTTGACGACGGACGAGACTCGGTTGCCGTACCGATCTGGGCAGGCAAAGAAGTGGTGGCAATCGTCAACCTGACATGGATTCACAAGATCGCAAAAAAAGAGGACATTATCAAAAAGCTATTGCCCGAACTGCGGCAAGCCGCACAAACCATTTCCTGGAATTTAATGTCGCCGCTGCGTGAAGACGCCTTAAATCCTTAACACCGCTGTGCCGCGCTTGGACCCAGACTCCACAAACTCATGTGCAGCGGCGGTTTGACGCAAACGGAAGGTTTTTGCCACGCGGTGCTGTAAACGCCCTTGCTCAAGCCACCCCGACAATTTTTCGATGCAGGCGGAGCGATCGTCGGGCAGCAAGTCGTACACCAGGAAGCAGCGCAAATCGATTGAACGCCACAACAGCGTTTTCAGATCAACAGGCAAAATACCGGTGGTGTTGGAGCCATAGCAAATATACACACCGTGTGCTTTCAGCACATTTTCCGAAAGCAATGCAGCCGTTGAAGAGAAATCCATATCGATGACGGCATCAACTCCCGCACCCTGCGTTAACTCAAGCACGCGCGGCCCAACTGCGGTTTGCTTATAGTCGATAACCGAAAATGCGCCCGCCTGCTCGGCATCTTCACGACGCGCACCTGAGCCCGCCGTGCCAATAACACGCGCCCCTTCAAGCACAGCCATCTGCGTTACGTAGTGACCCACCGCACTGCCGGCCCCGGTTACCAGAACCGTTTTACCTGCCAATGAACCTGCCAACCGGACAGACTGCACTGCGGTTAATGCGGGAATACCAAGACACGCGCCCTGCTCAAAACTCATTGCGTCTGGCAGGGGCACAGCCTGAGCTTCCGGCAAGACAACATATTCACAAGCAGTACCCCACGCTCGGCGCCACTGGGCATTCCATACCCAGACACGCTGACCGATACGATGAGACCCAACACCCGGCCCCACGTAATCAATCGTTCCCGCGCCGTCACTATGAGGCACAATTTGTTCAAAATCCAAGGGTCGGCGCAAACGAAACTTCACATCCGACGGATTAATACCCGACGCATGCAACTTCACTCGCACCTCACCGATGCCTGGCTCGGGATCGGATAACTCACCATACTCGAGCACTTCACGCGCCGCACCGTTACGGACATACCAAACTGCTTTCATAACGACCTATTCCTTAACAAGCACTTCACAAAGCTACACCTGCTAACGTTGCCCTTCAACCCATTTTCACCAATTTCGCTAGAATCGGTTTCTGTTTCAACATACGACGTAACAAATGGAAAATGCAATGACAATGACACACGAACTGGGTCTGCATCTAAACGGCCTGGAACAACTGCAGATTATGCTGGATCAGGACCTACGCTGCCCAATCGCAAAAACACTGGATATTAAAATGGTTGAGGCCGAAGACGGTCGCGCGGTATTCGAAGCGACCCCCGATAAACATTTATATAACCCAAACTATTTCGTACATGGCGGTTTTTCGGCCACCATGATGGATTTCGCCTGCGGCTATGCATCGATGAGCAAGATTCCAGCAGGCAAATCCGTTTCCACCATTGACTTGAAAGTTTCATATCATCGGCCAATTAACAAGGACACGGGTTTGCTGCGGGCGGAAGGTATTGTGACAAGCAGTGGCAAACGCGTTATTTTTTCAGAAGCAAAACTCATCGATCAGGATGGGCGCCTTTATGTTTCCGCAACATCAAGCGTGCTTGTTTTCAATCTTGAATAACACGGTACGACTCACGGCAACCGAGCATTACTCTTTACGCCGCGCTCGAACGGGCGCGACGAAAGTACAGCACCAAAAGCGCGACGCCCACAATCACAGCGGGAACCAGTGACCCGATATTCAACCACCACCAGCCTTGTGTGGTTACCAGCGCACCGGAACTGAACGACGACACAGCCATGACAAAAAACACCACGAAATTAATGGCCCCCTGCGCTTTATCGCGCTCTTGCGGCGTATGCGCCTGAGTGGCCAAATTGGTGGAACCGGTAAACAGGAAATTCCAGCCCACGCCCAACAAAAACAGAGAAATTAAATAGTGCTCGTAGGTATTACCCGACAGGGCAATGAAAATGCAGACCATGTTCAACACCAACCCTGCCAGCATGATTTGCAATGTACCGTAACGCTTTATGAGCGAACCAGTAATAAAGCCTGGGGCAAACATGCCGATAACGTGCCATTGCAATACCGTAGCGGTGTCTGAGAACGGAAAACCATCAACCTCCATTGCCAGCGGGGTGGCCGCCATTAGCAAGTTCATGATGCCATAGCCGATACCCGCACCCAAAGCCGCCACAATAAAAACCGGTTGACGTGCAATTTCCTTTAAATCACGGCCACTCGATTTGGGCGCCTCCGTTCTTGCATCATCTGGGAAACGGATGAAATGCATCACAACCATGCCCAAAACGCCCAGCACTGCCAACGCCAAATAAGCCCCCATAAACGGGTAAGCCGCCACGTCTTTCGTGTGCTGCGCCAAAGCCGGCCCTACAATAGCGCCGATCAACCCACCGGCCAACACCCAGGAAATCGCTTTTTCACGCAAACTGGCGTCAACAACTTCGGTTGCCGCAAAACGATATAACTGTCCGTTCGCGCTGTAGTAGCCCGCAATCAGTGTAGCCAACACCAGTAACCAAAAACTTCCGATCCATACCGCGAATGCGCATAGCAAGGAAGAGAGGACGGCAACGACCAAACCCAACTGAAAAGACTTTTTACGACCATGGCGACTCTGGGTTCTGGCAACCAACGCTGTCGACAACGCACCGCCGATGACGTAGCCCATGATGGGCAACGTTGCCATCCAAGGGATCGTCGCCAAATTCATCCCAACCAAACCGTTAATACCGATAAAAGTCACGTTATTCGTGAAAAACAATCCCTGGCAAACGATTAACAGCACGAGATTAGGGTTAAAAAGCCTGGGTTTTGCGGACATGAACAGCCTCCAACATGATCAGTGCGCTGATAATACACCCGATCACCTTTCCAGTAGCTGAAATTACCTTCCAATAAGCCGCCAAAAACTTATGCCGGGCCCTGCTATTATTGACCCAATTTGGTTAAATACGCGGCGGGAAATATCCAATGTCCATACAAAATCTACTTCAGCAAATGCTTTCTTCCGGGCAGCAGGCCGGGCAATCCGCCGGCACTCAATTGAACGACCTGGGCCGCAAAACCGGGCTAGGCGGATTTGGCGGCGGGGCGTTAACCGGCGGCGCGCTGGGGCTTCTGCTAGGCAACAAAAAATTCAGAAAAATGGGCGGCAAAGTCGCCACCTATGGCGCAGCGGCCGCGTTGGGCGCGGTCGCTCTCAAGGCTTATCAAGACTGGCAAACGCAACGCTCAACCAACAACGCGTCCGCGTCAGCGCCACCCGCGCCAATGGCCGGTGCTCAAGCGGCTCAAGCTTCAAGTGCAGCATTAGGCTGGTCGGAAAAAGACACTGAAACACATAGCCAGGCAGTACTGGCCGCCATGATCGGCGCAGCCAAAGCCGATGGCCATATCGGTGATTCAGAGCGTGCACTCTTGGAAGCGGAGGTCGCCCGGTTGGGCAGCGCGCAAGATCAAGCCTGGTTTCATTCTGAGCTGCAAAAACCGGCCGACCCGGCAGCCGTTGCCCAGCAGGCGGCAACACCCGAAATGGCCGCTGAAATGTACCTGGCCAGCTTGCTGATTATTGATGAACAAAGCTTTATGGAGCGCGCTTATCTGGATGAACTGGCGAAACAATTAAAGCTGGAGCCAGGCCTGAAAAACAACCTGGAAGGCCAGGTTAAAAACCTGGCTTAGAAATCGAAACGAAGACCCACCAAAAAGACGCGTCCACCCTGGCTGGCCGAGGTTAAATCAGCCAGGCCCCCGCGCTTTTCGACAATAGAAGCAGTTGACCCTTCACGATAAAACTCGGCAAAGAATTTCAGGTTTTTATCGTATTGATAGTCGACACCCAAATGCACAATGTTGTCGCCATAGTTCTGCACTTTGGCAAACATCGCTTTGAATGTATACGGGCCTGTGTTGTAACTGGCAAACAAATTAACCGCCTTATTGCCATCACGCGAGAAAGCACCGGGCGTATGATTATTTGTGTCGAATATCTCGTACTTGGCGGCAAAATACCACGGGCCGGCCTGGTGGCTGGCTGAAACACCATACACTCGGTCCTTCCCCAGCCCGGTATCACCACGATCGTCAAACCCAACCGCCAAACGCGTGTCGCCCAAAACATACGATAAAGCCGCCTGCATGCGACGGTCATCGATACGCGAAGTTGAGCGACGATTACCCGCAGCCGATGTGTAGCTGCCCGAAAGGGTGAAACCGTAAACAGCCGGGCTGTAGTAAGCAATCGTGTCGGGAATCCGAAACGCGGTATAAGTGGCAAAACCGCTGTAGTAACTGCTGAACTGATCAACCGGAGCGGCAACGGCGTTGTAATAAGGCATCCATTGCTGGCCGGCAATTAAAGTACCCACCGTTGTGCGCACGCCGATTTGGGCAATACGGATACGCTGGCGCTCATCGCGCCCCGCCCCGCCCTGGTCATAGGGATCGCTGATACGAAAATTGGCTGTGTCGAACGGCAACTCAAACTGGCCGAACACAGCGGTATCGTCATTGAAACGATACTCGCCTTTCAAGCCAACACGCGTGTAGGCGTCGCGCAACCCCACATAGGAACCCCACGGCCCGCTGTTTCCAGGATGCACAGACTCCAACTGCATGCGCAATGAGCCGTACAGCTCAACGGAATGATTCGCTCCTTCTGTCAGAACCACCGCCGAAACGGAAGGTGCAGCCAGAAATGCTGCACTTAACGAAAGCAGCCACTTTGCGGGTTTCATTATTTTTATGCTGTTCATATTTTTTTCCTGTTTGCACACTGCCATGCATTAAGGCGCCGGTGGTGTAGAGGCCGCTCGCCCATCCTCACGATCAGCCAAATACCGCAACTTGCGACGCAATTCACGCTCGCGGCGGCGCTCCTCACGATAATCCTGCTTCACCGCCCGCCAGAGTGCGACCACCATCAGCACAATAACTAACGTAAACGGAAGCGCGAATACAATTGTGGCCGTTTGCACCGCCTGAATGCCGCCGGCCAATAACAAACTAATTGCAATACCCGCCACCAGAACACCCCAAATAATTTTTACACGTGCGTGCGGATTAGGTTCGCCTCCGGTGCTCATCATGCCTAATACCAGTGTGGCGGAATCGCCCGAGGTCACGAAAAATACCAGTACCAGAACGGTAGCGACAATGGACATTAACGTACCTAACGGCATGGCATCGAACATCACAAACAACGCCGTGGACACGTCGGCCTTGACCGCATCTGCCAACGGCACCGCATCCCAGATTTGCATATGCAGCGCCGTACCGCCGAAAACTGAAAACCACAGAAAACCCGCCAATGTGGGTGCCAAAACCGTACCAAGCACAAATTCACGAATCGTCCGACCACGCGAAACCCGCGCAATAAACAAACCAACAAACGGTGACCAGGCAATCCACCAGGCCCAGTAAAAGATGGTCCAGCCACCGATCCAGCTATCATCCATGAACGGCGTCGTGCGCAAACTCATGCGCACAAACTCGCTGGCGTAACTGCCCAGGGTGGTCGTAAAGGTATCAATTAACGCAACGGTTGGCCCAAGCAGAAAAACCGTGACCATCAAAAGAAAAGCCAGAATCAAATTAATGTTGGACAACCATTTAATGCCGCGTGTCACCCCTGTAACGGCAGAGGTTAAAAACAAAATGGTTGTTACCACAATAATCAAAACCTGGGCGGTTGAACTAATGGGCACGCCTAACACATAGTGCAACCCGCTATTAATTTGCAGCGCCCCTATACCCAGCGAGGCAGCCACCCCAAAAGCCGTTGCAATAATGGCCAGCACATTCACCGCCAAACCCAAGTGAGGCGCCCACGACCATGGCAAAGAACTGGTGGCCACACTGACCAGCGCCGGTTTATCGCGGCGGAAACAAAAGAAGGCAATGGCCAATGCCACCACGCTATATACAGCCCAAGGGTGCAGCCCCCAATGGAAAAAGCTGTAACGCATCGCCGCCGATGCAGCCGCCGGCGTTTCCGCAATGAATCCGGGAGGCGGCGAGCCATAATGGGAAATGGGTTCGGCCACCCCCCAAAAGACAAGACCGATGCCCATTCCTGCCGCGAACAGCATAGCGAACCAACTATGAAGAGAAAACTCTGGGTCTTCATCTTCGGCCCCCAGTTTTAAATCGCCGTAACGACTGAACGCCAACAAACCGGCCACGACCACCAGCCCCAAAACAATCCACAAATAAAGCCAGCCAAACGTAACCGTTATAAAGCCGAGAAGCTCGTCGAAAATGCTCCCGAGAGATTGCGGCGCAATGATCCCCCACATGACGATCAGCAGGATGACGCCGGCCGAAATAATAAGCTGCATGCGTGTTCTCCTTTTGTTATGTGCCCGACATTGTAAACAGGCCTCACTTAGATTGACGATTTATGACATATAAATTAAAATAAGAATAGTTCTCAGTTGTATTAGTAAATTTAACTACCCCTTCCAACATAGGTTTTCCATGGCAACTGCCGCGTCGCTCAAAACCTGGTACTGGCTACATAAGTGGTCCAGCCTCGTCTGTACCGTTTTTCTACTCCTCATCTGCCTGACTGGGCTGCCGCTGATATTTCACGAGGAAATTGAACATGCGTTCGAGGACGGCAAACCGCACACCGTCGTTCCCGAAGGCACTCCCCGCGCCCGGATGGACGCCATTCACGCCAACGCCAAGGCACTGTACCCCGGCGAAGCACTGCAATATACCTATGTTGATGACCACGAACCCGTAGTCTGGGTGGGCATGGCCGACCCGGCCACCGCCTCCGATGCGAAAAGCCATCATTACATGCGTTTCGACGCCCATACTGCGGAACTGCTCTACGACGGGCCTAGTGTCTTTGAAGAACAATTCACATTCATGGGCGTCATGTACGCCCTGCACGTCGACCTGTTTGCGGGCCTTCCGGGTCAACTTTTCCTGGGTTTCATGGGGCTGTTGTTTGTACTTGCCACCGTATCGGGCGTTGTACTTTACGGTCGCTTCATGAAGAAACTCGAGTTTGGCTCCGTTCGCGCCGACCGATCACGCCGAATCAAATGGCTCGACCTGCACAACCTTTTGGGCATTGTCACCGTCGTCTGGGTAACCGTTGTGGGGGTAACAGGCGTCATCAATGAACTGGCGACACCCATGTTCCGCTATTGGCAGTCCACAGAAGTCGCCGCACTGATTGCACCCTACCAGAACAAAACGCCCCCGGCGGAATATGTATCGGCCGACGCCGCCATGGCGGCAGCCACCCAGGCTTTGCCCGATAGCGAAGCAACCAGTTTCAGCCATCCCGGCAATATGTTCGCCACGCCGCATCATTACGTATTCTGGATGAAAGGGTCGACACCCCTTACGTCCCATTTATTCACACCCGTATTAGTCGACGCCACAACGGCTGAAGTGACCGCCATTGCTGAACCCCCTTGGTATCTGGTCATGCTGGAGCTATCCCGCCCCTTGCACTTTGGCGATTACGGTGGGCTACCGCTCAAAATCATCTGGACTTTACTCGACCTGATCACCATTGTGGTGTTGGTAAGCGGCTTGTACTTGTGGGTTGCACGACGCAAAACCAATGATGCCCGCATCAAACAAATTGCCGATACGCTTACCCCCGCTTATTCAGCAACGAGGTCATGATGTCATCCCAGTCCCTCTCCTGCACACCACCGCGCCCTCGTGTACGTGTCTGGCGCACCCCTATTTTGCTGGGAATTCTTACCTGTTTCGGCCTGCTTTCCGCACTATTGGGAAGCGGCATCTGGAATGTGGTTAGCTGGATCGCAATGGCGATACCCCTGCTGGTTGGCGCTGGCTTCTGGGTTTTCCCCAGAAACAAAACCCGAACCGTCCAGCACCGGCGCCAATAAAGCTGCATCCGGCCTCGTTCACAAAAACAGTCACATACAACTCAGGGAGTTCTCCATGTCCTCTTCGCATAACCGCGCAGATAAGGCCTCTGTGTGCCGCCTTTCCGCCCTTACGCTTGCGCTGCTCAGCGCCGGCTCAACCGTCTGGGCGCAAACAACCGACAATGCCGACACCCAGACACGCGCGCTGGCACCTATTGTTGTTCAAGGCCAGGATGCCCAATCACCCTTGGGCCCGGTCGACGGCTATATTGCCACCCGCTCAATCAGCGCGACCAAAACCGACACACCCCTCATTGAAACACCGCAATCAGTCACCGTTGTCACACAAGAGCAAATAGAAGACACGGGCGCACAGAGCCTTCAGGATGCGCTGAACTACGCGGCCGGGGTACGTACCGAAGCATACGGCGTCGACTCACGCTCCGACAATTTCCGTATTCGCGGCGCCTCGCCCTCCATTTACCTGGACGGCCTGCGCACCAACTATAACTACTACACCAGTACAACCCGCACGGAACCCTACACGCTCGAACGCGTCGAGGTCTTGCGGGGCCCGTCATCCATGCTTTATGGCCAGGGCAGCACAGCCGGCGTCATTAATATGGTTAGCAAACGGCCACAGGAAGAGGCACATCACGAAATTGGCATCTCCTATGGTTCGCATAACCGCCGTCAAATACAGGCAGACCTCACCGGAGCAATCGATGAAGACGGAAAGTGGCTGTATCGTCTGGTTGCACTAAAGCGCAAGTCCAACACGCAAGTCGATTACGTGCGGGACGACCGTTGGGTACTGGCACCGTCATTGACCTGGCGGCCCAGCGCCTCAACTTCGCTCACCCTGCTGGCGTTATTACAGGAAGACAAATCAGGCTCAACCTCCCAGTTCTTCCCTTGGGAAGGGGTGGCCACCTACAACCCAAACGGGCAACTACCCACCAACCGATTCATTGGTGACCCCGACTGGGATCGCTACAACTCGAAGCGCCGCGCCATAGGTTGGGAGTTCGAACACAAGTTCAACGATAACTGGACTGTTCGTCAAAACACCCGCTTCTCGAAAAATGAAGTGGATTACCGCTCACTCTATGGCGACAGCTTCACACTGCCAGGCGGCTGGGCCGGCGACCCAATCAACAAACGCATGCTGGGCCGCATTGCCTATGGCTCCATCAAGAATGTGTTCATGGCCTCGGCCGACCAGCATCTGGAAGGTAAATTTGAAACCGGCGCGTTGAAACACCATGTGTTGCTTGGCTTTGACGCCACCTACGGTCGAGAAGAAGAGCGCTCAGCTTACGATGCGCCAAACTACAACGGTGGCACCGTACCGCTGATCGACGCCTACAATCCGGTTTATCCCGCCTACACCCCTCCCTCATTCTCTGAGCTTCCCACCATTCGCCAACGCGATATCGGTTTCTACCTGCAAGATCAGATGCGCTATCAGAACTGGATTTTCGTAGCGGGCCTGCGATACGACCGTTCCACTAACGCGCCCGATGGCGGGCAGGATCAAACATCCACCGCGTGGACCAATCGCTTCGGCATCATGTACGCCTTCGAAAACGGCATTTCGCCCTATGTCAGCTACAGCGAATCATTCACTCCAGTATTAGGCCGCACGTCTGCCGGCTCTCCCTATGTACCGTTGCGTGGCAAACAAATTGAAGCCGGCTTGAAATACGAGTCGCTCAACGGCAACATTCTTGTCAACACGGCGGTCTACAACCTGAAAGAAGAAAATCGCCTGGTCAGTGACCCGGCCAACCCGACTCAAAACATTCAGGCCGGCAAAACAACCAACCGTGGTTTTGAAATTGAGGTGAAAGCGAAAGTGACCCGCAAGCTTAATGTGCTGGCCAACTACAACTACACCGATGTCGACGAACAACTGGAAGCATTGCCTCGCCATCAGGCGGCCTTGTGGGGCAAATACCAAATTACCGGTGAAGAGCAAAATGGGCTTTCCGCCGGTGCCGGTGTACGTTGGTTCGGCGCCTTCACCGACGGCAACGCACCGCGCACGCCCAGCGTTACCCTGGTCGATGCCATGATCGCCTACGAAACACCCGATTGGCGCCTGGCACTGAATGCCAACAACATTTTCGACAAGGTTTACGTCAGTACATGCCTGTCGCGCGGTGACTGCTGGTATGGTGCGCGCCGCAGTATTGTTGCCTCGGCCACCTATAAGTTTTAAGCTAACCTTTCGCCGATGGGTGGGAAGGTGCCTTCCCACCCGCACAGCGCCGCCTTCAGCGGCGTTTTGTATTTCAACGTATCGGGTTTGTTATGCGCACACGTTTCCATTCCTGGCTATTTGGTTTAATACTCGCAATGAGCAGCTTGTTTCCCACCGACTCGATCGCCAGCGAATTACCCGCCGGTTTCACCTATCTGGAAGAAGCCATTCCCGACATCAAGATCAACCTGATGTACACCAGCAGCGATAACTTTCTGGGGCGCCCGGTCAACGGATATGAGAACGCGCGCGCCGTCCTTACCAAATCGGCCGCACAAGCGTTAAAGCAAGCACAAGATAGCTTGAAACCTTTTGGGCTCGGTTTATTGATTTACGATGCCTATCGCCCACAACGCGCAGTCGACGATTTCATTGCCTGGTCTCGCACCGATGACAATAAAATGCGCGAAAGTTATTACCCTGATGTTTCCAAGCCCGACCTATTCAAAGAAGGCTATATTGCCGCTAAATCAGGACACAGCCGCGGCAGCACGGTCGACCTGACCCTATGCGACCTGAACACAGGAATGCCACTGGACATGGGCACACGGATAGACTTTCTTGGCAAGGAATCCTGGCCCGACTATGCCGGCGTCACAGCTCAACAACGCGCGAACCGGCTGTTGTTAAGAAGAATCATGATGGAACACGGTTTCATCCCGCTGCAACAAGAATGGTGGCATTTCACTTTGGAAAATGAACCTTTTCCAGAAACCTATTTTGATTTTGTGGCGCGATAAGAACCAAGGTGCTCAAGCCTGCATAGCCATACACACCCGATTACGGCCGGTTTCTTTAGCCTCATACAAAGCGTTATCGGCTTCACGCAGCAGATAGCTGTAATCAGGATGGCCCGAGTACACTGCACACCCGATACTCACGGTTAACTTGAACACATCAGTTTGAGGCAACTCAAACTGATGCGCCTCTACAGCTGCGCGAAGGGCCTCACTGAGTTCCAACGCCTGATGCCGCCCCACATCAACCAGAATCACCAGGAACTCTTCACCCCCCATTCTGAACAGAAAATCTCCACCGCGGCATTGTTTCTGCAAAAGAGCAGCTACCTGCTGCACAACCACATCACCCGCTTCATGACCATAACGATCATTAATACGTTTAAAGTAGTCAATATCAACCGACACAACAGCAAATTCCCGCCCTTGATTGCGACACAGATCGATCTCGCGAGACAACACCGTTGGCAGAAACTTTCGATTCAACAAATGAGTAAGAACATCTTTACCCGACTCAAGCTCCAGGCTCTTTTCAAACAAACTTGACAGCTGCAGCAACAAATTCTGGGCATGTGTTTTAAGCACACGCAATTGCTCAGCCCGCAACGACAGATCGTGTGCGCTGCGTTCAATGCGCTGCAAACAAACAGTATCAACCTCTTCAATAACCTGCTCTATTACTGCGCATTCGGTCACCCCCTGAAAGGCGTGCGACCCTTTATGCCTGAACCACAAGCCAAACTCCGATTCCCGAATACGCGGCAAACGGGTGTCCGTTAGGCCGCCCAACGCCGCCTGAAACATCGCCTCACTTTCCCAGTTCAATAGCGCGGCCTTTTGTTTCTCCTTCTCGGTCGACAAATTTTCGGTAATTGAAAACAAACGATACGCTTCGTTGGACTTGGCCTGACGTTCAACATTCAAGGTATACGCTTCGCTCATCACCTCCATAGCCAGATCAATACGGGAACAAAACAACCGTATCGAAAAATGCCGCTGTTGTTGCGCGATATCGGCGGCGTTATCCACCAATGCAGCGTAGCGACTTTTAAGGCAACGTGCGCCTTTCAACACAACCGATACTGGAATGTCAACACGAGCGTGAATCGCGCCAATATTACGTTGATGGGTGTATAAAGCATGAATTTCGGCAGGCGTTTTTGCTGCATTCAAATCAACCAGCCATTGCATCATTGAGCGATGCAAACGTTGTTTTACTTTATCGTGAGTAAGAAACTGCCCCGCCTCTACATCATCGAGCATGGTTTGATAGAAGTAATCGGCCAACAATGGCGCGTGGTGCGTCACCAGTTCAGCCGTCACATACTCAACGACAGGCTCAACTCTTTCATGAAGCGCCTTCCATTCACGTTCAAAATGATTGTCAACCAGACCATCCATATACTCAAAAACTCACTTCAAGAACAACCATATTCTTAGACGCTAAATTTAATGATGAAAGCCGCCCGCCTCTCCCGCGCTCATGGGTACATCAACCGGGTGCCTCTCGAAATACTCAAGACTGCGTTTCATATCATCGACCAAAAGACTCACCAAATCACGGCTGACCCCGTGCCGCACCAGCACCCGCTGTATCACCAAATCGGTTCTGTTCGCCGGCATGGAATACGCCGGCACCTGCCAGCCGCGACTGCGCAGCCGATCGGCAAAGTCGTACAAGGTATAACCACGCGACTGCGCATCGTCTTTCAGCGTCCAGCACACAGCCGGCAAGCCGCGCTTCATGTCGCCGTCGAACAGCACTTTGAAAGGTCCCAGCTTGTCGATTTCCTGCGCCAGATACTGCGCGGCTTCGTAACACGCCGTTTGAATCTTACGGTATCCCTCAATACCAAGACGCAAAAAGTTATAGTACTGCGCCACGATTTGCCCCCCAGGGCGTGAAAAATTCAGCGCAAAAGTAGGCATATTGCCGCCCAGATAGTTAACGTCGAAAATCAGCTCGCGAGGTAAGCTTTCTGCATCACGCCATACGATCCAGCCCACACCCAGCGGCGACAGACCGAACTTATGGCCCGAAGCATTAATCGAGTGCACGCGGGGCAAACGGAAATCCCATTTCAGTTCGGGCGCGCAAAAAGGCGCCAGAAAACCACCGCTCGCACCATCAACGTGCATGGGAATATCGAGCCCGGTTTGCGCCTGCAATTGATCCAACGCCTGGCTAATGGCTTCAACCGGCTCGTAATCGCAAGTAAATGTGACGCCCAGTGTAGGCACGACCCCAATCGTGTTTTCATCAACACGTTTTATCACCTCTTCAGGAGACAAAATCAAACGGTCTCCCTCCAACGGCACTTCCCGAAGTTCAACATCGAAATAACGTGCAAACTTATGCCAGCATATTTGCACCGGACCACAAATAAGGTTCGGCTTATCGGTTGGCTTTCCTTGCGCCTGCCTTTTCTTGCGCCATTGCCATTTCAACGCCAACCCTCCCAGCATTGCCGCTTCTGAGGAACCGGTTGTGGAACACCCCAACGTATTCTCCGCCGCAGGGGAATGCCATAAATCAGCCAGCATGTGCACGCAACGCGCCTCTATTTCGGCCGTTTGCGGGTACTCATCCTTGTCGATCATGTTTTTATCGATGCATTCATCCATAAGACGATGCACCTCATCCTCAACCCAGGTTTGGCAGAACGTCGCCAGGTTCTGGCGTGAATTCCCGTCGAGCATCAATTCATCGTGAACCACCTGATACACATGTCGAGGATCCTGCTCTATTTTCGGGAAACGGTACTTTGGCATACTCACCGACAGGTCGGTTGAAGCATAAACATCGTCGAGCAAACGGTCGCGAATTCTGTTCCGGGAATGAAGAGGCATGGCTTAACCTGAATTATGTTGTACGGGGAAAGAATCAGTGTCAAAATCAGACACGGGGTTAGCCACATGTTAACGGAAACCACTCCCTTTCTACAGCAAGGACTCCATGGCCGTTAAACCGCCTGTTTATGTCAGCCGCATTTCCAAATGGGTGTGTGGTTTTAGCTTGGCGCTCCTGCTTCCATTAACAAGCGCGCAAGCGCAATCAGTGCGCGTGGGCGTGTACCACAACCCGCCCAAAATATTTATCTCTCCAGACGGACGCATTACCGGAATTTTCGGCGATCTCATTAACGCCATTGCCGACAAGCAAGGTTGGGATATTGAAGTAGTTCCCTGTAGTTGGGAGGCGTGTCTGCAATTAACCCAGCAAGGCAACATTGACCTGATGCCCGACGTGGCTCTTTCAGAGTTGCGCGATACGCAGCTTGATTTTCACCAAACTCCTGCTTTGTACAGTTGGTCTCAGGTGTACCAGAACCCAACCCAAAACATTCAATCTTTCCGTGACTTCGAAGGCAAGCGCATTGTGGTTCTTGCGCAATCCATTCAACAGTCATACCTCGAATCGGCGCTTGCAGGGTTCGGGGTAAACGCAAAAATCATACCTGTTGATCGCTACGAAGAAGGGTTCAAGCTCGTAGAACAAGGGCAGGCCGATGCCGTGGTGTCGAACCATCATTTCGGCAACTACACCGCCAACACGTTCAATGTTGAAGAAACGCCCATTATTTTTCTTCCGAGCGGGCTTTACTTCACAACGGCCGAAGGTCGGAATCCCGCTTTGCTGGCAACAGTCGACCAGCAACTTCAAGCCTGGCAGGCGGACACGCAATCGTTCTACTACGACACTTTGAAAAAATGGGGTGGCGAGCCGATCATTTCAGAAGTACCACGATATGTCTGGTGGACACTTGCTGTAAGCCTGGCACTGCTTGGATTAACATTATTTGCCGCGTCTCGACTTCGCCGGGAAGTAAAGCAACGTAAACGGCGTTTGGCTGAAAGCGAGTCACTACGCAACACCATTCTGGATGCCGTCGACGCCTGCATCTACATCAAAGACCTGGAATTCCGTTATTTATATGTAAATCAGGCGGCCTCGAAACTGTTCAATCGCCCTGCCGCCGATATCGTCGGCAAAAAAGACGAAGACCTTTTCGACCTGGAAACGGTAAAACATCTTAACGAGATTGACCACCAAGTTATTGAAAAAGGTGAACGCTTTGCCGGCGAAGAGGTCGACACAACACGCAACAACAATCAGACCACTTATTTTTATTCCGTAAAGATTCCGTTGCGCGACGCCGGAAATAGAATCGTCGGGCTATGTGGAATATCAACCGACATTTCCCAGCAGCGCCAGTTTCGTGACACCATTGAAAAGCTGTCCAAATATGACGCCTTAACCGCACTACCCAATCGAAGCTATTTCTTCGAACAGCTTGAGGAACGCTTGCACAACAACGCAATGCGTCTGATGAATGCCGCACTTATCATTGTCAATATCGATGACTTCCGTTCGCTGAACGACACGCAGGGTCATCGGGTTGGTGATTTACTGCTTATCGCTGTGACCAACACCATTACCGGACTATGTCGGCCCAACGATCTCGCCGCACGACTTGTGGGCGACTCCTTCGTCATCTATGTCGACGAACTCCCCTCTTTATACGCTCAGGCAAACAGCCATGTACTTGACTTTGCCGACGCGGTGCGCAAACAGCTTGGCCGGCCTTTTATGCTGGAGCAGCTCGAATACCAGGGAAGTGTCTGTATTGGCGCCACCATATTCAACGCCCACACCACCCTTGCCGAAGAGGCATTGAAACAAGCCGAACTGGCGCTATACCAGGCAAAATCTGTAGGGCGCGGCACAATTCGCGTTTTTGAACCTGAAATGGAGGCCCTTGCCACTGCGCGCACGGAAATGGAACGCGGCCTGCGCCAGGCGATTGAACGAAACGAGTTCATTCTGTACTACCAGCCTCAAATAGACCGTGCCGACGGCATTGTCGGCGTCGAAGCACTGGTGCGGTGGCGGCACCCCCAACAAGGTTTAACATCGCCGGCCAGTTTTATTCCGCTGGCCGAACTCACTGGGTTGATAGTGCCGCTTGGGAAAAAAGTGCTGCACATGGCATGTCGCCAATTGGCGCTGTGGCACGCGTACCCCGCCACACAACACCTAACCATTGCGGTGAATGTCAGTGCGAAAGAATTCTTCGACGACGGATTCGTTGATTATGTATCACATACCTTGAATGAAACCGGTGCCCCCCCGGAAAAACTGGAACTGGAACTGACCGAAAGCCAACTCATGCAAGACGTTGATGCAGCCATTAAAAAAATGCAGGCCTTGAAACAAAAAGGCATACGGCTGGCACTGGACGACTTCGGCACCGGCTATTCGTCGTTAAGCCAAATTCAACAACTGCCGGTAGACCAATTAAAAATTGACGCTGTTTTTGTACGTGACCTGGTTTTCAACCGCAACGACATAGCCATCGTTCAAACTATTATTAACCTGGGCAAGGCGTTAAATCTGGATGTCATTGCCGAAGGCGTCGAAACCCAGGCGCAGCGAGACGTACTGGCCCAGTTGGGCTGCCATAAATACCAAGGCTTCTTCTACGGCAAACCTGAGCCCGCAGAAACCTTCACAGAAAGCCTTATGGTGACCTAAGCCAAGACGACCGCGGTGTTGTCATACGCCCCATCACAAATGCCAGATTCGCGGCCGCCGCCATTGCCGCATTATGGGCATCCGCTCGTGCCTGGCGTGCTTCCAGCAAATCGGTCGTTGCCTCGGTCACCGTAGTCAATGTTCCCACACCACTGCGATACGCATCAAACGACGCGTCGTAAGTGGTTTGCGCAGTAGACACCAGTTCCGTTGCCGCCTCAAAGCTTTGCAATGCGGATCGCAACACCGTTTCGGCAGCAACCATTTCCCGCAAAGCATCACGACGCTGTGTTTGCAGCGCTTGCTGTGCCTCTTCCACCGCAATTTCGGCGTCGCGCAAACGGGCCTGTCGTAAACCGCCATCGAAAATCGGCATTGTGACACCCAGCAAAACCCCGCTTGACGTGGCCGTTTGACTTAATCCAGGCAAACCCCGCACATCGAAACTGATACGGCTGTTGGCGGCAACCGCGCCTAAATACACCTTGGGCAAGAACTCGGCCTCGGCCGCTTTCACATTCGCTTTAGCCGCCTTTACCGCCGCATAAGCCGCCACTAAATCAGGGCGTTGCGCCAACGCCTGTTGCATACGCTCCGATGTAATCGGGTCGGTTGCAACAGGCAACGCGCGTGTTTGAACCGGCGCAATATTAAGCTGGGTTGTCGGCGGCACGCCCAACGCGCTCATAAGCCCCAGATACGCATTGCGCTCCAAACCCTCGTTATCGACCAAATTCAATTTGGCTTGCGCCACCGCCTGTCGAACCAAAGAGAGCTCAATGGATGTCGCTACACCAGCGTCCAGCTTGTCACGTACAGCACGCTCGACTTTACGTTGATTAGCCAGTGCTTCACGCGCGAGTTTTGTCCGCATGCGCGCCGTGTTGTATTGGTAAAACTGATCGGTGACGTCGCGAATCACCTTTTGATGCGCCGCATTGAACAACACATTCGCTGCGAACGATAGTTGGGACGCCCCCTCCAGCAACGCTTCACGCTGGCCGAAATCGAATAATAGCCAGCCTAAAGCCAATGCCGGTACGGTTCCACTGATATCGGTATCGAAGTTTCGATAGCCGCCTACCTGCAAAGGTAAAGGCTGACTGGTACGCTGATAGCCGCCAATGACATTGGCCGACAACATGGGTAAAAACGTGGCTTCCACCATTCCGGTGGCTAAAGCCGCCTGCCGCGCCCGATTCCACGCTTGACGGGTTTGGGGATTTTCGCGCTGGGCGATATCAATGAGCTCGGGCAGTTGTAAAGGTCTCGACGTATCAAGATCCGGGCCGGAATCAACTTGCGCCAAAGCCGGCACCGAAGGAATTGAAAAGCCGGAAAGGTCAGGAGGACTAATATCCAAACCCGCCGAAGCCTGGTTTTCAGTTGGCCGCCAAGGCTCGTGAGCTGACGCGGGCGCACGATTAATTGCATTACTTGCACACGCCGACAAGGCAACACATGCCAGAATGGATAGCGCCTGACGCCCCACGCGCGCAGCACTGACCATCGCCCGACTGCTGAAAAAACTGATTGAAAAATAGTTCATGCTGGTTGCACACTTAGCTGATGACGCATGTCAGTTAACTGACGCTCCCATTGCGCGACGGTACCACGACTTTCCTGCATCAATGCCATTCGCACACCAAATACTTCCCCTTGTTTCAGCGTTTTCCTAAGCAGGTCCAATTCTTCACGCGGGGGGCGTAACGAATGGGGTTCGAAATGCACACGCGATAACTGCTCGCGAACGGCGTCCAGAGCAGCCAGATTCTGCGCCGTTTGATTAGGGCTACATAACGGACCAGGGTGGGTCTGCCCGCTATACCAGGACAACCGCTCTAAAACCGCGCTTAGCCTGGCGCGCGCGGCTTGTGCGGCACTGATCGGCCATATCCGCGTGAATACAAGATAAAGAATCAGATTCCCGAGCAAAATTCCCATTATGCGATCCAGTGCGACGGACATTTGCACATCAGGCCCAAACCCCTGAAGCACCGTCAACAAGAATGCGAGCCCAATTTGCACACCGGCGTAAGCACTGCGCTCGGAACCACTGGATACCCAACCCGCGCAGAGTATTCCAACAAACACCAATAACATAAGCTGCCCGATCGACGTCATCAGCGGAATCAAAAACAGAATGGAAAGCACACCCATGGCCGCCCCTACCAGGCAACCCAATATCCGCAGCGTTAATTTATGAACGGTTTCCCCGGTGGACCCCAGCGCTGCCACATAACAGGTAATCATGGCCGTGTGAATGTCTTGCCAATCCATCGCCGTATACGCAGTGTAGGCAATCACGGCGGCCAATGTGGTTTTAAGCGCAAATCGCTGATAAACCGGGTTAGTCAGTGCATCTGGATAAAAGAAACCCGAATGGGGAGCGGACCGGCCTTCGGGTACGGGTGTGTATAACAAGGCTATGGCGTTCGTGAGAGGCTGCAACCTAAGCGGAACATTTTGCGCTTGCTGAGGTGGTTCCGGATACTGGCCCGCCTGGAAAGCCTGCGCCAGCCGACGACACTGAGCCGCCGACTCTGCAGCATAACTGTCGAAACTGCCGCGCTGCGCCACGTGCGTTTCGTCGTCGGCTGTGCCCGACGAGTCATATTGACTGGCATGAATCAAAAGCTCATAACTTCGCGTGACGGCAGCTTTAAGCTGGGCTTGCCGCACTTTAGGAATGAGGTGAAACAAAGCAACATACTTCATATAACTGTCGGCTTCGGCATTACCCTTTCGTAAAAGGGTCCAGACATCATCCGCCGATGCTTGCCCATGAAGCACATCGGCCACCACATTCAAACGCTCAGCGACCAAACGCTGCAATAAACGTGGTACCGAGCGCCCGAACGCCACATTGCACACAATAATCAAACCCATAGGCACCGCCGCCATCAGCCACGCGTACAAAATGCCGCGCGTAGCCACTTCACCAAATGGCGCGTTACCCAACAAGGTCATGATGAACGCCACGACCAACGCCAGAATGCTGCCTGCCGGTCCCAACTGCGACGCGGCCCCCAGAAACAAAAACAGAAATGAACTGACCGCGATAATCACCATGCGCCACAGCGGCACATCAATCGCCAGGTTGGTTAACAGCACCAAAACCGGTACCACAATTGAAACCAATACGCTGATACCAATCGCCATGAGCGTGGATTCTGCAGGGTCGGGCTTCATGACAAACAGGATGAGATAGCAACCAATAGCCACCAGAGGAATGCCATAGGTCATGAACACCAGTACCGCCAGCGAACAAATCAGGGCGATCCGCCAAGCGGTTTCGAACCTGCCTTCGAATGGCTTGAGCTCTTGAATGATTTCACGTTCGAACCAGGAAATCATAGGCATTAACACTCGCGATCAGTACGCACCACCACCGAAGCCGACGCCCCAACCCGCATCAAATCAGCCGGAGGGTCCTGCAATAAAATACGGACGGGAAAACGCTGCGCCACACGCACCCAATTCAGGGATTTCTGAACGTAAGGCAAAGATCGCGGTAACGACACCAAATCTTCAGAAGCCACACCCCAACCAATGCTAACGACCTTTCCCTTGATTTCTCGCGCGGGATCCGACAAGGCATACGCCTGCGCGCATTGTCCCGCTTTCAAATGTGCCAGGTCGGTTTCCCGAAATAGCGCCGTGGCAAACCATTCGTTCGCGTCGATAAGCGTGAACAAAGCTTGATCGGGTGCCAAGCGTTCACCGGTCATAACCTTCAAACCCACTACCAAACCGTCATGAGGTGCTTTTACAACCGTGTCGTCCAGAGCCTTACGGGCAAGCGCCAGCGACGCCTGAGCTACGTCCACCGTTGCCTGTGCTGCCTCCAGTTCTCCGATTAACTCGCGGGCAGCTGTGGATTGGGATTGTGCCTGACTCAAGCTCACCTGGGCATCGCGCTGCGCAGTTCTGGCCGCATCCAGATCTTGTTGCGTCACGTACCCCTTCTTGGCCAAAGGGGTTAAACGCTCTACCGTTTTACGCGCCAGGTCTAAATTGGCCTGCGCGCGCCCGATTTGTTCGTCGGCAACGGAAGCATTTGCCGTTTCAGCCCGAATTTGCCGCTCACGTGTCGCAAGTGCTGCCTGGGCAGCCGCCAACTCAGCCTCGGCCTGTTGCACCCGCAGGCGGTACGCCTCCGGATCAAGGCGAAACAGGACGTCACCTTTCGAGACCCGACCTCCTTCAGCTACGTTCAACTCGGTAATCTTGCCGGGTACCGCCGCACTTATGTGAACCACATCCGCTTCCAACACGGCATCTTCAGACATCAGGTTGCGATCGAGATAGCGCCAGTAAACTGCACCGGCAACCATGGCGGCCAGAATCACGACGACCGCCAACAGAACGGCAAGACGGCGGTTTGAAAAATGATGAGCGTCGGCCATTGGCATCACCGGGGAGAAAAAAGAAATGCAAACATCATTGTGAAGATCAGACCCAGGCAAACATAAACCAATAAACGCAGGGGCAGAACATCGTCGATACCGACGCGTATCAAACCCCAGCGAACAAGTAACGTTAACGGGATGCTAATAGCCACGCCCACCAGCCATGACGGAAAATAAGAGCCAAACAAAAGAAATGAAGGCGCACGCCCCTGCGAGCACCCCCCCAACATGAGTAACACCGGGAGGGTAAAAACGACTCTCTCCAACCTGATTCCTTTAAGCCACGACATTTGTCACCCTTCGCTTAAAGCTGATCTTTATAAATACGGCCATCTTTCATGATCATCTTCAGGTTCTTGTCTGGGTCGCTGATGAAGTCAAGATTCTGAGTGGGGTCGCCGTCGGCGATCAGGATATCGGCCAGCCCGCCAGGCTCAATCACGCCCAGTTTGCCCTTGTACGGACTACGCTGCCCCGCCATCGCCAACAATTCTCCGTTCTGCGCCGTGGCCATTTTCAGCAAACTCAGCGGATCGTAAAAACGAGTAAGCTTCGCCAATTGCCGACCTTGTGTTGACAGATTCTGCGGCGTAAACAGAATATCGGTACCCCAGGCGGTTTTAATTTTCATGTCGATCGCCATCTGGTACGCACGCACAGTCCCCTCGGCCACCTCGCGCTGCTTTTCCTTGCTGTTCGGATCAGCCTTTAGATTGGCATCTTCATCGGCAAGAAACGGCTGCAGGCTCCACCAAACGCCCTCATCGGCCATGAGTTTGGCCACTGTTTCGTCGGCCAACTGCCCATGTTCAATAGATTGCACGCCCGCCTTCACGGCGCGTTGAATACCTTTAGGGGTATACACATGCACCATGACATACGTACCCCAGTCTTCGGCAGCCTGCACCCCCGCGCGCAACTCGGCTTCCGTGTATTGCGTGGTGTCGAGTGGATCGTAATGCGATGTCACGCCGCCCCCGGCCATTAGCTTCACCTGGCTGGCACCCAACATGAGTTGCTCGCGCACACGGCGCAATACTTCGTCGGCGCCATCGGCAATCATGGCTGCCCCCATTTTCTCGGCATAACTGAGCGGACCACCCGTTTGACGTGGCACCTCGTAACGCATGCGGAAGTCGCCATGGCCGGACGTCTGCGAAATCATCGCACCCGACGGAAAAATGCGCGGCCCAACAACAACACCTTCGTCAATGGCCCGCTTTAAAGCGAAGCTGGGGCCGCCCGCATCGCGCACACTGGTAAAACCCCGCAATAACGTACGTTCCGCCTCACGCGCCGCAACCAGATAAACATAACCAATGTCCGCCGTCATGGCAGCCATTTCGGTAAGGCCGCAAAACATAGTGTGCCAATGCACATCGATTAATCCGGGCATGGCCAGGCGCCCGCCACAATCGATCATTTGCGCGCTTTCAATCACCTCACCTGCCCCGGGCAAGGCCGAAATACGATTCCCCTCGACGAGAATGTTAACGCCCTCCCGCACTGTTCCACTGACCCCATCAAACAAACGCAGGTTGGTCAACAGCAGAGGGCGGTCCGGAGGGGCCGGTTGCTGCGCAATGGCTTTGCTGGTTTGAAAACCAATAAACGGCACTATGGCTGCCGCCGCGCCCCCCAAAAACATTCGGCGGGTCATGGATGCCATAACGCGATCGTGCAAGACTTGAGCCGCTACCCCCCCACACGTACAAACCGGTTGACGACGCCGGCCCAGATACGCCCCTTCCTGTGACCCGGTGAACCCATCCCTTGCACTAAAGGAAGGGTTAAACGCAGCCAAAGACGAAAACGACGGGACGGCGGCACAACGCATATAGCTCTCCAAGACCAACTCATTCACACAGGTAAGACACAACCACAATTACGATGCCAGATGCGCAGCGGACGCAATAATCTCTTCAATGCCGTTGATGACCAATTGCACGCCCATGCATACCAGCAAGAAACCCATAACACGGGATATCGCATCAATGCCATCGTGCCCGACAATCTTTACAAGCCGATACGCGGAGCGCATGCACAAAAAAAACAGGACACCAAGGATGGCGGCGATAATCACGGGCGCCACCCAAATGACCCATTCCGCATAATGCGCGCGAACAGAGTCCAGCCGCGACGAAGAGCTGATAATCATGGCCATCGTGCCAGGGCCCGCGGTACCTGGCAAGGCAAGCGGCACAAAAGCAATACTGGGGTTCGCATGCGTTTGCATCGATTCTTTGGCGCGATCCGCCTCGGGCATGTCGCCCACCGATGTGGAGGGGAACAGCATATTGAAGCCAATAAATGCCACGACCATGCCGCCGGCAATACGCATGCCAGGCATGGAAATATCAAACGCGCTCATGATCCACATGCCGGCGTAGTAGGTAACCAACATAATGCCCATGACGTAAAACGTTGCTTGTTTAACCTGGCGGGCCCGTTCTTGTTGCGACAGGCCGCCACCCAGCGACAGCAAAAGACTCACAGAGGTAAGAGGGTTGGCCAGCGGCAACAATAAACTTAACCCGATACTCACAATTTGAATTAGTTGGCTGACCTCACCCACTACGCTTCCCTTCCACCATTGGACATTCGACTATTTGCTATAAAGACTCAATCAACGCAACCATTTTGCTTCGCATTGCCGCATCAGGCAAGCGCCCCATGCCGCCGCGCATATTATCGGCCATGTTGGCAGGCTTACTGGTTGCGGGTGTGATTGCCGTCACTTCGGGGTGACTGGCCACATACTTAAGGAAAAACTGCGCCCAAGTCGCGGCATCGAACTCTTTCGCCCATTCCGGCACAGTCTTGCCACGCACCTTGCTCCACAAACGACTGCGGCCAAACGGCGCATAGACCAGAACACCGATTCCACGTTCCCGCGCCACCGGCAAAATCGTCTCTTCAGCGTGACGTTCGTCGATAGCGTAATCTGTGCCGATGAAGTCAAGCGTCTCGTCTTTCATCATTTGCACAAATGCCTCATATTGCGTTTGAAACGTCGTGGTTACGCCAATATAACGAATGCGCCCAGCCTGCTTGTATTCGCGCAATATAGGTAATTGCGTGGGCAGATCCCCCATATTGTGAATCTGCACAAGGTCAATCACTTCTTTATCCGCATATTGAAACGAGCGCTCCAATTGCTCGCGAGCCGCTTTTTCATCGGCCTTACCGCCACCATAGCCCGCCACATTCAGCTTCGTCGCCCAAAAAAGTTTTTGCGTAATACCCAGCTCTTTCGCCACTTGCCCGGCCACTTGCTCCGAAGCCCCGTAACTGGGCGCAGTATCGAACACCGTTCCGCCCAGATCAATCATTGTCGACAACACGCCTTTAACCGCTGCAATATCTTCACTGCCTGCAATTCGCTGAAATGTTGCCGAACTGCCTAACCCCATAATGGGCAGCTTTTCCCCACTTGATGGGATCGCACGGTAAATAAGCTTTCCCATGGCACCATTTTCATGGTGCGCTCCCAGCGCAACGCCCGCAGCACCGGCTGTCGCCAACCCGCCCAACATGCAGGCCCCGTATTTCAATACATCACGTCGCGTCGTCATGACTTTCTCCTTTGCGCTTGCGTTGCATCCAGCCCAACCAGACACCCAGCATGGCCCACAACACCGCCAGCGGCAACGCAAATGCCGCCAAACCGACAAGCCCCATTCCAAGCCGCCCAAGCAAGCCTTCTGTTTGCGCGCCAACTGCGTCGCCACCCCGATACACAAACGTATCAATAAATGCTTTCGATTTGTAGCGCTGTGCGCGGGGCACAACCGTAAAAAGCGTTTCACGCGCCGGACGCATAATGCCTCGCTGCACTGCACGAAACGCCGCTTCCAGCACAATCAGCGCGGTTAACGTTCCCGTAACAGCCAAACCTACGAAACCCAGCGCCACTGTTACAGGCAGCAGAACCAGGGCCACCGCCACGCCCAGGCGCCGCATAATATGACCCGTTATAAGCGCCTGCAAAAACAACGTGGTGGCTTGCGTAATGAAATCGATACGCGCAAATATCACCGCCCGGCCATCGGTGTCGTCGACCAATGCCGACACCATTTGCAAACGGGTAAAGTAAAGCAAAGTTGCCATAATGGCCACCAACAAAACGTAACCGGCAATCCCCAGCAAATAAGGCGACTGCACGGTAGTTTTGAAGCCGTCCCAAGCCTTGCCGCCAATCAGGCGTTCGTAAAGCGGATCGGGATAAACCTCGTTTATGACACGCCCGCCCTGCATGTGTGGATCAATCGATTGCGATGATGATGAGTCAGTACCGAATACCCTGTCGGCTCGCGGCTTTACCAAAGCACCCAACGCGTGCGCTGCCACAACCGCAGCTATGAGAAAACCGGAGGCAACCGGCAGCAATGCCGCCGTCCCAACATGCGGAACCAAGGCCCCCGCAAGCCATGGCCCGAACAACGCCCCTAACGTTCCCCCAACCGCAACAGCGCCAAAGAGCCGCTCACTTTGATCCGGCGTAAAACTGTCGACCATAAACGCCCAAAACAACATGGTGGCAAACAAATTAAACACACTGAACCAAACATAAAAAACCATGCCCGACGTTTGCCCCACCGCCGCGGGAGTGAATACTAGTAACGCATAAAAAAGCAGTAACCCGGCTGCGAAGAATAAGTAGGTGATGCTGACGAACACACGGCGCCGAAAGCGACTCACCAAAACGCCGAACACGGGATTAACCAGAAGTGTTAACAACAAGGTACCCACGAAAAGCCAACGCACCATTTCAATACCGCGCTGCAAACCCAGCGCCTCGCGGGCCGGACGCACCACCATCAACGCAGCAAGCACGCAGAAAAAGAAAAGCCCGGCCAGCAAAACCGGCCAGGCTTCTTTTCTTTTAATTTGCAGAAAGGTTTGTACGCTTTTTGCCATTCATTCAGGGCTAGTGACGTGTTTACAATAGAGGCAACTTGGTTTGAAGTCCTATTATGCAAGCATTTGCCTATTTCGAGACAGCCCCTTTTCTTGACTCCCTGGTCAGCCTTATTGCCGCGTTCATATTAGGCGGGGCAATTGGCCTTGAACGGCAATTTCGCCTTCGTACGGCAGGCTTAAGAACCAATGTCCTGGTGGCAGTGGGTGCGGCGCTTTTTGTTGACACGGCCATGCGCTTTCATCAGATTCATGGCGGATCTCCAGGCACCTTGCAGGTGCTGGCGTATGTGGTGTCCGGCGTCGGCTTTCTTGGCGCCGGGGTCATTATGCGCGAACAAGGGAATGTACGCGGCATTAACACGGCAGCAACCCTTTGGGGATCAGCGGCAGTGGGATGCGCAGCAGGCGCCGATCTTTTACCCGAGGCCATACTGGGCGCACTGTTTGTTTTGGCGGCAAACACGCTATTGCGCCCGGCCGTAAACCGCATCAACCGACGGCCGTTGCATCCAGACGAGGTGGAGGTCACCTACTCAATTCATGTCATTACGGATGAAAGCCAAAGTAATGCCGTGTTATCGGCCCTGGAAAAAGCACTGGGCGCAGTGGGCCTGCCATTCCGTGACATGGAGATAAAAGCGTTCGGTGAACAACGCACGGAAATTGAAACCAGTTTGCTTCCTGTGTCTCTACAGGGAACGGAACTGGACACACTCATGGGAAAAATGAAGAAAACGCCCGGTGTTCAACAAGTATTCTGGCGGGCCAGCACCACCGTTTAAACTGGGTCGTCGCTGTATACCACCTGCCCGGTTTTCAATGTTTCACCCACGCCGCGCGTAATCACCGCATTCATGCCGAACGTCAGTGCCCCTTTCATCCGTGCATCGCGCCGGTAGTCGCGCAAAATATCATTTACCCGATTCGTCACCAGCCCGGTAAGCGGATCAATATCGGGAATCGCACACCGGGTGCAAGGCTTCACGAAGCGCAATGCAACGTCCGGCGCAACTAACCCGGGCACTTCATCTTCCAGGTGCGCCGGCCAGTCACTCACCACAATATTGGGACGAAACCGGGACACATCAACCGTCGCGCGCCCTGCATCGCTCATGCGGCGATTCAATTGCGCAATGGCGGCAGCACTTAACACTAACAGCGGAAAGCCGTCGGCAAAGTACGTGGACGTCTGGTTATTTCGCGTCCACTCAGGGTCGCAAATACGACGCTCACGCTTATCGAAGCGCACCAAACGACAAGCTGTTCCAAGAAACTCACTCAACCACTCTGCCACTTGATCGCCCATATCTAACGCCGGCACTGAATCACGCCAAACTTTCACCATTAAGGAGGCAGGGCTGTCCGGTGCAATGAGCGCAAGGTCATTCATTCCCGTTGCCGACAGCGTTAAACCATCCACGCCGTCCACCGCACTCAGGTGCGGCTGGATCAACGCCATGCGCGGGTAGGCCCGTTGCGTGAGGAAGTGACCATTTGTATCCACCACCATCCATTCCCTATCTAACGCCAACCCGGTTGACCGCACCGCAGTTTGACTTAGTTTCAGACCGGCGCACGACTTAATGGGGTAAATAAACAAGGCCGAAATAATCCCTTGAGTCGCATCGTTAACGTTGAACATGGATACGTTTCCTTAAATTTTACTTACTTTTTGACCCGAATTTGAACCGATTTATTTATATTAAAACGATTCAAATCATGGACAAAAATAAAAAATAAACCTAAATTGCTAACCATACCCGGTACAAGTGCGCTGGGTTGGTTAGTTCAACACTTGGTTTAGTTCACCAAAGGAGTTAATGATGAAACGCTTTTTAATGGGAATGTCTCTTGCTTTCGCCGTTGGCACGGCCTCCGCTGCCGATATCGTAGATACCGCAAAATCAGCCGGCTCTTTCAACACGCTGGTTACCGCTGTTGAAGCTGCGGGTTTGGTTGAAACACTGAAAGGGCCGGGTCCGTTCACCGTCTTCGCCCCAACCGATGACGCTTTTGCCAAAATCCCGAAAGACAAATTGGACGCGCTGATTGCAGACAAAGCAGCGTTAACCGGTGTGCTCACCTACCATGTGGTACCCGGCAAAGTAATGGCCGCCGACGTTAAACCTGGTGAAGTCAAAACCGTTCAAGGCAGCCCGCTTACAGTTAGTGTGAAAGACGGCAAGGTGATGGTGGACAATGCAACGGTTGTACAAACCGACATCCAAACCGACAACGGTGTCATTCACGTGATTGATACGGTCGTGATGCCCATGTAAATTTCGTCAACCGTGCTGTTTCGCCTAACGCAGCACGGCCGGCGAAAACCAGAAAGGCCCGGTTTAAACGACCGGGCCTTTCTTCTTTTGCGTCAATCAAGCATATTCCTTGCGCAAAATTTCAGCTGCTTTAACCATAGCCTGTAACTTACCATCGGCTACTTCACGAGGCAGATACTTCATGCCGCAGTCGGGCGCCAAAATAACCTGCTCGGGCTTGATATGCTTGAGCGCTTTACGAACACGCTCGGCCACCAACTCGGGCGTTTCCACCGTCATATCGCTTAAGTCGAGGCAGCCCACCATAATTTGCTTGTTGCCCAACGTTTCCAGCACCGTGCAATCCAAATTCGACTGAGCGGTTTCCACGGAAACCTGATTGCAAGAGCACTGATTCAATTCCGGCAGAAAATCGTACCCGCTTGGGCGCGCATGAATTACCGCAGCGTAACCAAAGCAAATATGCACAGCGGTTTGGCCCTGCACACCTTCCAACGCGCGATTCAACGCCTCAACACCATACTCGCGGGCTTTTTCAGGACGAGCCTGCATGTAAGGCTCATCGACCTGAACAATGTCTGCCCCGTTGGCAAACAAGTCTTTGATTTCCTCATTCAGCGCGGCGGCATAATCCATAGCCGCTTCTTTTTCCGACGCATAGAAATCGTTTTGTGCCTGCTGCAACATGGTGAACGGCCCGGGCACCGTAATTTTTACTTTACGATCAGTGTTCTTTTTAAGGAATAACAGATCTTCAACTTCTATCGGCTTGATGCGTCGGATTTTGCCCACAATGCGCGGGACCGGATTCGGGTGTCCCGAGCGATCCAGCGCAGTACCGGGGTTGTCGATATCGACGCCATCCAACGCTGTAGCGATACGGTTTGAATAGCTCTCACGGCGAATTTCACCGTCGGTAATGATGTCCAGCCCGGCACGCTCTTGTGCCCGAATGGCGACAATGGTGGCGTCTTCCATGGCTTCGTGCAGATAAGCCTCGGGTATGCGCCAAAGCTCTTTGGCACGCACACGCGGCGGAAAGCGACCAGCCAGTTTTTCACGATCAATCAGCCAATCCGGCTGCGGATAACTACCAACAATAGTGGTGGGGAATAGCATGCTGTCTCCTGTAGGAATCATGTCTACTAAATAATCAGTGGTCTGATTTTCGCAGAAAACGCCAAAGATGTTTAGCTAGACTGTTTTCTTAAGCGTATCGGTCAATGAATTTACTGTTGTACGCTGATGGTGGAACGCACTGAGGCTCGAAAATGAAATATTTTATCCAAAGCGCCGTTATCGCCCTCTTTGTATTCGCGGCAGTATTGGCATTGGCGATAGTTTTTGGGGCGCCTAAAGACCCACCTCCCATGAAGCGCATTACCCAACCCTTCAAAGAAATTCGCGTTAACAAGGAAAAAGAGCAATTCGTCGCGCGCGATGGAAGTCGCTTAACCTATCGAAGGTATCCTGCCAGCCTCGAGCCGGCAAAAGGAAGCGTTGTGCTCCTGCACGGTTCGGGTGCAAGTAGCGATAGCATGCACCCCCTGGCGCAAGCACTAAGCAAAGCAAACTATACCGCCTATGCTATGGACATGCGTGGACACGGAACGACAAACGCCAAAGGCGATATTGCCTATATTGGCCAGTTAGAAAATGACCTGAAAGACTTCATGAATGTCGTCGACCCGGCAGCGCCGTCGACATTAGTCGGCTTTTCCTCCGGTGGGGGCTTTGCGTTGCGCTTGGCGGGCAACCCTCACCAGAGCTTGTTCAACAACTATCTGTTGCTGTCGCCTTTTATCAATCAGGATGCACCCACGCAGCGCCCCAACAGTGGCGGCTGGGTCGAAATTGGCTTACCAAGACACATTGCCATCCTGTTGCTCAATCGCTTGGGCATTGATACGTTCAATCACCTTACGGTCATGCGGTTTGCTCTTCCCGATAATGCACCTGAATATTTAACTAGGGAATACTCTTTCAATCTGGCCCAGAACTATCGGCCGCAGGCGGATTACCAGGCAACGATTCAAGCTGTGAAACAACCCATGCGTGTCATGGCGGGTACGCATGACGAAGCCTTTCACACCGACCGCTTTGAAGAGGTGTTCCAGAATGGCAACGCAGACATCCCGGTAGCACTGCTCCCAGGCGTTAATCACTCTGGGCTCATTCTTGAAAAGAATGCGCTTGACGCGATTATTAAAGCCGTAGACGAAATGAATTCAAACAATAAGCCGGCACCGTCGCCCCAGTGACCAGAGACGGAGCACGCCGCCCGGCCGACGCATGAATTCCGCAGTGCGGAATCCTTGCGTCGGTTTCTCCTTGACGCTCTGTATCCGCCTGCTTATCTTAAATAAACAAATAATCAAGGAGACAAATCATGCTGCATCGCTTGCTTGCAACGGCCCTCACCTCGGCCTGCTTACTTATAAGCGCCCCGGCCCACGCCAAAGACCTCACCTTGCTGTCAAGCTGGGATGACAACTACAACGCCGTCCCCGTCTTCGTCGGCCAATTCGTGGAAAAGCTGAAAGAAAAATCAAACGGCGATCTAAACATTCAAGTTCGAGGGCCTGAAACAGTCCCTCCATTTGAGCAACTGCAACCCGTTGCTGGTGGGCTATTCGACATGCTCTTCACCCACGGCGCCTACCACTTGGGTGAAACCGGCATGGCATTCGGTCTGGATGCCGTTAAAGATGACCCCATCGCGCGACGCGAAAGCGGTATTTACGAGCTCATCGATAAACACTACCAAAGCCGTGGCTTGAAACTGATCGGCGTCTTTTCTTCCGCCTCGGGTTATCACTTCCTGCTACGCCAGCCAATTGGGGAAGACGGCGCCCTTAAAGGCCGCAAAATCCGCGCGTCGGCAACCTACCACGATATGGTGCAGGAATTGCAAGGTGCCGTGGTCACCCTTCCGCCTAGCGAAATTTACTCCAGCCTTGAGCGGGGAGTGGTCGACGGCGCCGCCTGGCCGGTGTTTGGCGCAATGGAATACCGTTGGTATGAAGTTTCCGATTACATGACCCGCCCCACGTTCGGAGTCACCAACCAAGTCATGCTCATGAACCTCGATACCTGGAACGGGTTATCGAAACAGCAACAAGACACCATTATGGAGGTGGCGCGCGAACTTGAGGTATCCGGTCGCCAGGTTTTCGCCGACCTTTGGGCCAAAGAAGATGCAGCCATGCAGGAGGCCGGTCTTGAAATTACCCAGTTCGGTCCGAACGTTGCGCCTAAAGTCGACGCCATGTTTGCTGAAGGTGTCTGGAAACAGGTTCGCAATCGCGCCGGTGCCGATGGCGAAGCCTTCCACAAGCTTGCTGTTGAAAAGGGTTTAACCAGTCAATGAGTGCCTCCGGCCCCTTTCGGCCAGTACGACACGCCTTGTGTCTGCTGGCCGCTTTTCAAGATGTCATTACGCGTATTACGTTTGTCGTTGCCGTTATCGCCTCGGCTTATCTAACGCTGGTGTTGGCCTGGGAAGTCATCGCCCGCTATGCGCTCAACAACCCCACCGGATGGGGGCCCGACACGGCGGCAATCAGCTTCGCTTTAATTACGTTCTGCGCAGCCCCTATGCTGGCCTGGAAAAGCGGGCACGCAAACATGAATATGGTGGTTAACGCATTGCCCGAGCACATCGCTGTTTGGCTACAACGCTTTACCTGGCTATTGGCTTGTACTGTCTGCCTCATCGCCGCATGGTTTGGCTTTGCCGAACTTAAACGCGTTTTCGCCGGCAATGTGATGATGATTGCCGTTACGCCCATTCCAAAGTGGTGGCTCATGTTGGCCATTGTGTACGCCTTATCAAATATGGGCTTTTACTTCCTGCGCCACTTCCTGTGCACCTGGGCGGACTCCCGCCGACAACACGACACCGGGGCCACATAATGGAATGGTACGTGCTCATTTCTGCCGCCGTAGGCTTGATGCTGCTGCTGTTCGCCACAGGCTTGCCTATTTTTTTGTCATTCCTGACACTGAACCTGCTGGGCCTGTATGCGTTAACTGGGAATTTCAAAGGCGTCTTGCTGGTGGTGAACTCGATGTACGACACCGGCACAAGCTTGTCTTTGGCGGCCATTCCGCTTTTTATTCTGCTCGGTGAAATACTTTTTCGTTCAAGCGCTGTCAATGTCATGTTCAACGCCGTCGACGCGGTGGTTGGCGCCGTAAAGTCACGCTTGTATATCGTCAGCGTGATTCTGTCCACTATTTTCGGAGCACTTTCGGGCTCAGCCATGGCCGTTGCCGCCATGATGGGTGCATCGTTGTTACCCGAAATGGAGAAACGCGGCTACCAGAAAAACATGTCGTTAGGCACGATATTGGGTGGCTCAAGCCTTGCACCCATCATTCCCCCAAGCGTCATGGCGGTCGTTCTGGGCATTTTGGCCGGTGTCTCCATTTCCGGGCTGCTGGTTGCCGGTATTCTTCCGGGCCTTTTGCTCGCGCTGGTATTCTTTGTTTATATCGTGATTCGGGTCAAGCTCAACCCAAAACTGGCGCCCGCCGTTATCGAGTCGTCAAGCTTAAGTGCGCAAGAGCGCATAAGGCTTTTACTCCGTGCTGTACCGTTCCTGGCAATTATCGCCACCATTTTGGTGCTGATTATTTCGGGTGTTGCGACTCCCACGGAAGCAGCCGCCATGGGCTGTGTAGTTGCCATGATCACCTGTTCGTTGTTTGCCTCGCTGCGCTGGCCGACACTGGTGCAAGCGCTGCGATCCACAGCATGGACCACCGGCATGATCATGATCATTATGGTGTGCTCGGTCTCCTTTAGCCAGATTCTGAACATGAGCGGCGTGACAACCAACCTGGTGAACGCCGTCACCAGCCTGGAGTGGCACCCGGTACTGATGTTTATCATGCTGATGGCACTTGGGTTTGTGCTGTGCATGTTCATCGACCAGATCGCCGTCATGATTCTGCTGGTGCCACTTTACAAGCCCATTATTGCCGCCTTGGGATTCGACCCCTTATGGTTCTGGGCTATTTTCCTGGTGAACGTTTCAATCGGTAATGTCACGCCGCCTTTTGGCTATACACTCTTTGCCTTACAAGGCGCGGCAAAAGGCACTACGATTCAAGAGCTTTACCGGGCATCCGTTCCCGTCATTCTGCTTTATCTGCTCGTTATTGTTGTGTTGGCGCTCGTGCCCGATATTATTCTTTGGCTACCATCGCTAATGTAATCTTAAATTGTTAACTCATTGATATCTTGGATAAAAATATGGATTTAGGCATTTCCGGCAAAAGCGCATTGGTACTGGGTGGCTCACAAGGCCTTGGATTCGCCTGCGCCCAGGCCCTGGCCGAGGCGGGGGTTAGCGTGGCCGTGAATGGTCGTGATGCAACGCGGGCGGAAAACGCCGCCGCGCAATTGGGGGGCGGCGCCGTTGCCGTGCCGGGCGACATTTCCAGCCCGGAAAAGCGGCTTGCCATTTTCAATGCTGCACGCGACAAACTGGGCCGCATCGACATTCTGGTTACCAACGCGGGTGGGCCGCCGCCCGGGCCGGTGGAACAGCACTCACAGGAAACCTGGCACAAAGCACTGGAAGCCAATATGCTGGCCGCCCTTGATTTCACTGTAATGGCCCTGCCCAACATGAAGCAGGCGGGATTCGGGCGAATCATAAACATCACTTCATTTACCGTCCGTGAGCCTTATCCCAATATGGGGCTGGCAACCGGTGTACGCGCAGGCCTAACCGGCGCCATGGCCAGCCTGGCTCACGAAGTGGCGCCGCTGGGCATTACCGTGAACAACATCCTGCCCGGCTTAATGGATACCGGCGCATTGGAACGCGTGTACAAAGCCCAATCGGAACAGCAGAACATCTCGACCGATGAAGCAAAACGCCGCATGGCCGAATCAGTTCCCATGAAACGCCTTGGTTTGGCTGAAGATTTTGGCCCGGTATGCGCCTTTATGTGCTCAACACACGCAAGCTACATAACGGGCCAAAACATTACAGTAGACGGCGGGTTGGTGAAATCGTTACTTTGATTCAGCGCCCGCCTGCGTCAAGGCTGCAGCAGACACCAACCCGTATGGGTTGCCGAAATCATCCATGATTTCGAAGTGGTTGTAGTGTTCGGCAAAAATCAGTTCCACAGGTTTACCGGCCTCTTTCATGGCTTTGGCGAAATCTTGCGTTTGGCGTTTGAACTCATCCGTTTCAAGGCCACCGTATGCCAGAATAACCGGCGTGTTGATCTTGTCTAAATGACGCTGAGTGCTCATGGCGTCTTCAAGCTCGTCGGTAAACGGAACATAAGACGACCGGGCCGACAAACGAACCGGCTTCAAATCGTACATGCCGGAAATAAGCGTGGCGCCCTTGATAACATCGGCGGGCACATCATATTTTGACCAATCGGTTACCAGCAGAACGCCCCCTAAATGACCACCTGACGAATGGCCGGAAATATAGATGCGATCTTTATCAATTCCGAGCTTGTCGGCGTTCTTGTACATCCAGGCAATGGCGTTGCGCAGTTGTTCAGCCATACCGTCCAGACCAATGTCTTGTACATAGCCGAAATCCAGTGCGGCGTAGCTGATGCCGTTATCCAAAAACATTTGCGCCGGGAAGTGATATCCCGCGGCTTTCCCGGCACGCCATGCCCCACCATGAATGAAAACATGCAACGGCGCCTTCTCGTTCTCGGCCCGGAACAAATCGAATGTTTCAACTTCACTGTCGCCGTACGAAAGCTTTTCAGGATTACCCAAACGCTCACGCGCGGTTTCGCTGCGCGCACCATAGCGCTGCAGAATCTGACGAATATTCGGCGCCCATTCGCCCTGGTTGTAGTTCTTGTCCAGTTCAGCTTGGGTGTAATTCAAAAACACCTTTTCTCCTTGCGCGTCGGCCTTTGCTTTCGCTCCGTGGTCATCTGCGTAAACAGCCGACCCGAAACACAGCGCGGCACCCAGGCAGACAATGGCAAATCTTTTCATTAGACGTCTCCCGATAAGAAATTCGTGAAATCAATCAATTCCGGCATCCTCAATTTAAAAATGAGCATGCTCAGTAAGCTTACCTTAACATCGTTTGAGAGACTGCCAACCTAGGCAAAACCCCGTATTTCAAGTTTCTAGAACGATAATTTCACGCGCTTTAACGCCCGCGACAACCCATTCACAATCACATCGTATCGTGACATAATCCAGCCGTTTACCGCACATATGAGAGAACCATCATGAGTAAATCGACATTGGCAATCGCTCTGCTTAGCCTGGGCGCGCTCACCGCCTGTCAAAGTCCGTCACAGGCCGGCCGGGGTGGAAACTCGGAATTCAACTGCATTGCCGGTACGGTTGGCGGTGCCATTATTGGCGGTTTAATAGGCAGCACTATCGGTGGCGGTCGCGGCAACACGCTTGCAACAGCGGCAGGCATCGGTGCTGGGGGATATCTTGGAAACCAGGCGGGGTGCCGATAATGAGAACATTCACCATTAAATCTATTTTGGCCGCAATGTTTGTGGTGGCCGGCGTGGCAACCGCAGGGCATGCAACAGCGCAAAATCAAACTCAGCAAAGCGGGCTCACACCCGAGCACTTCGCGCAACTCGATCGCGATGGCAGCGGCGGCGTCAGCAAAGCGGAATACGAGCAATTCATGCGCGATTCCTACACAAAAATGGACGCCAACGGCGACAAGCGCCTCACCAAGAACGAAACGGCCAATGTCCTTACATCGGAACAGTTTGACAGCGTCGACGTCAACAAAGATGGGGTTGTCACTGAGGAAGAGTTTATGGCGCAGGTAAGCCGCGATTTCGATCGCTACGATTACGACAAAGACGGCGTATTAACTCAGTAAAGTCTACAAACGTATTCATTCTTATATTACGGGTTGCGCAAACAGGCCGCTATGCCTTTCAATAGCGGTCATGAAACGCATCCCTTTTCTTCCCGACTCATACACGTTCCTGCTGCTCGGCACCGTTGTGCTGGCCAGCTACCTGCCCGCCGACGGCATGTTTGCAGTTGGCCTCAAGTACATTACCGTCGCGGCTATCGCACTCTTGTTTTTTCTGCACGGCGCCAAACTGCCAAGGCAGGCCATCATCGACGGTGTCACGCACTGGCGTTTGCATGCACTAATTCTTAGCTGCACTTTTTTATTCTTTCCCGTCATGGGGTTTGTGTTGCGGCCGCTGCTGCAACCCATGATCAATCATGAGCTCTATCTAGGCGTGCTTTACTTGTGCATGCTGCCGGCCACAGTGCAGTCGGCCGTGGCCTTAACAAGTATCGCCGGTGGCAACGTTCCCGCATCGGTGTGCAGCGCCTCTTTTTCCACTTTGCTTGGTATTCTGATCACACCGTTTCTGGTGAACGGCTTGATCACCTCCACAATGGGATCCGCTTCAACGTTTGATTCCATCGTTCAAATTTTCATGCAGCTGATGCTGCCTTTTTTGGCCGGTCACTTGCTGCGCCCCTATTTCGACACACTGTTCAAGAGAACCGGGAAGCTCCTTTCGTTCGTGGATCGCGGCGCCATTTTGCTGGTAATTTATAGCGCGTTCAGCGCGGCAGTAGTGGGCGGCATCTGGCAAAAAATATCTTGGGAAATGATTGCAAGTCTGTTGGTGATCAGTTTTATTCTTCTGACCTTATCGATGATTTACGTTTATGGTTTGGCCGTATGGTTTGGCTTTAGCCGGGAAGATCGTATTACCGCTTTATTCGGCGGGGCGCAAAAAAGCCTGGCAACCGGTGTACCCATGTCGCAGGTGCTATTTAGCGCAGCAACCGCCGGCGTCATCGTCTTGCCATTAATGTTATTTCACTTGCTGCAGCTCATTATCAGCTCAATGATTGCGCAGAAATTGAAACGCCAATAAGTCGATTATTTGTTTTGCAGCAAGTTCGCCAGCCGCGCCAACATGGCGTCGCAAGCGGCCAGCTGTTCAAGACTTACAAACTCATCGGGTTTATGCGCCTGGTCGATACTGCCCGGGCCACAAATAACGGTAGGAATACCCGCCTGGTTGAACAACCCGCCTTCGGTGCCGAAGGCCACCGTACTGAACTGGGTTGAACCCGTAAGCGCCGCCACTAACTGTGCCACTTCACTTTCCGGTGGTGTCGCCAGGCCCGGATAATCACTTAAATGATCGAACTGAATGTCGCTTTGCCCGCTTACGGCACGCATTTTCGGCAATAAGGTTTCCTGGGCATAGGTTTTCAGTTGATCCGGCACCACAGCAGCATCAAACCCGGGAATCGCGCGAATTTCGAAATCAAACTCACATTCGGCCGGCACAATATTCAATGCACGGCCGCCTTTAATGACCCCGGTCTGTACGGTTGAATAGGGCGGCTCGAACCGATGGTCGTGCAGCTCGGGTTGCGCCAACGCTTCGCCTATTTCCCCTAACTTGCCAATGAGCTTGGCAGCATATTCGATGGCATTCACACCCTGCGGTGAATAGGCGGAATGACAGGCCGCACCTTTCACACTACAACGCATGGCCAGCTTGCCTTTATGGCCCAGCACCGGCTGCATAAGGGTAGGCTCGCCCACTAAACATAATTGCGGTTTGTTGTTGCGCTTTTCCAGTTCGGCCAGCATGGGGCGCACCCCCAAACAGCCCACCTCTTCGTCGTAAGAAAAAACCAGATGAATGGGCTTTTTCAACGGCTTGGCCAGAAACGAAGGCACAGCGGCCAACACGCAAGCTATAAACCCTTTCATATCGGACGTACCCCGGCCATACAGACGCCCGTCATTTTCTGAAAGACTGAAAGGATCAACTGTCCAGTTCTGACCGTCTACGGGCACCACGTCTGTATGGCCTGACAACGCAACGCCCCCCTGGTCCGGCGGGCCCACAGTCGCAAACAAGTTGGCCTTAGTGAGCTCGGCGTTATAGAACAACTCGCTTTCGACGCCCAGCCTGGAAAGATAGGCTTGAATAAACCGGATTAACTCAAGGTTGGAGTCGCGGCTTACCGTTGGAAAGCTGATTAATTGCTCAAGCATCGCACGGCTAGACACATTACTCATCGCCCGGCACCCCATAACTGGGCGCAACGGTTGGGTTAAGCGCCCGTGAAAGATAGTCTTGCATCTGCGGTTGGTAGGCTTTCCACAAACCCTGTAACTGGCCAATGGGATCTTCGTCGGCCCAGTCGACACGCAAGTCGGCAATCGGCCACGGCACGTTACCCACAATTTTCAACGCGGCGGAATGAACCGGCCCGGCTTCCCCGCCCGCATCCATGGCAGCCTGCATCGCCGCCAACAAACGGTCGGCCAATTCGCCCGACGTGTTCTCGAATGCGGGCACCATGGCGGCAATCACCGATTGGTCCGACAGCAAATTACCGGCTGCGACACATTGGTTCCCCGCGACGGCGTTATAAATTCCAAGCGCTTCCTTGCCACTGAAAAACGCCGTGCGGCCCTGATTATCCACAACGGTAACCTGGCGATAATCACGCCACTCATCTGTCTCCAGCGCCGCCTTCAACGCCGGTTCGGCCGACAGCCCTTTGGAAGCCAGTAAATCGAGAATCTGGTTACCCAGCGAAGGCAACGTGACATTCTGGGAGGACACGGCACCAACCCCCGAGCGCGCCCAGGGGCAACGCGCCCCTACCGCAATACTGGACGAACTGATGGCAATACCAAATTGGCCGGTTTTCTCGCAACGACCCACAATCGAGAATGTCATAAAAGCCTCCTTATTATGCCTGCTGGGGTTTCCAATCGTCCGGAATGACAGCAATCACATCGATTTCCATCAGCCATTCGGGCTGACCCAGGGCGCTGACCACCAAACCGGTTGAAATGGGGAAAACCCCCTTCAGCCATTTACCCACCTCTTGATAAACCGGTTCACGAAAACGCGGATCGGTTAAGTAAGTGGTGGTTTTAACGATATGCGTCATATCGCTGCCGGCCTCTTCCAGCAATTGCTTTACGTTCTTCATGGCCTGTTCGGCCTGAGCGCGGGGATCACCCAGCCCCACCAATTTGCCGTCGAAGTCGGTGCCGACCTGACCACGAACATACACCGTGTTGCCGGCCCGCACGGCCTGGCAAAGATCATTATCCAACGTTTGGTTAGGATACGTATCCTTGGTGTTGAACATCCGAATGCGCGTATGAGTTGGCATCACGCCCTCCTGTTATCTTCTCACGCTATCAAAAAATTTCAAATTGTGCCGACTAAGCCATTACGCCCTGGCCGTTTCCCGCTCGCGCTGTGAAGCATCGCGATACGCTTCGTACTTGCGCCGTGTCGCAATATGGTCGGCAATATGACGGGCATCGTGCCAAACACCCCAAATAAATGATGAACCCCGGCGCGACAACCATGGCAGTCCGACAAAATAAACACCCGGTTCGGCGGACACGCCACGCTGATGTTTCGGCTTACCCCGCTCGTCGAAGGCATCAACCTGCAACCAGGAGTGCTCAACCGTATACCCGGTGGCCCAAATAATGCTATTGATTCCGGCTTGGTCCAAGTCAAGCTCAAGAATGGGGTTTGCTACGCACTCGGGGTCGGCAAATACCTTGCGCGCCTCGGGTTCTTCCGGCAAATCAAGACCATTACGTTCAATATACGCGTCGGCGGCATCCAGCAAAGCCAAATAGTTCGCATCCCCATTATTCAAGTTCTGAACAAGGTCCGATTTGAACGAAACTTTGCCGTTTTCGAACGCATGGGTTAAACCGACCAGGTTAATGCCTTGATGCGCCAACTCACGGAAGTTAATGGTATAGCCACCGCGCGCGCCGGTGACAGCGATGGTCACATGCTCCTTGCCTGGTGTGGCGACCTCCTGATCCCATTGACCCAATACACCCAACCACCACACGAAGTCGCGGTTGCGATAGGCACGCGGGGGCCGATCGTGAGGACCTACCGACAAATACACTTTGCGACCTGCGCGATTCAGTTCGTCAGCAATCTGTACACCCGACGAACCCGCACCGACAACCAGAACAGCGCCTTCAGGCAACTGCTCTGGATTGCGATAATGGGCCGAATGAATTTGAGTCAGTCGATCATCTTTAGGCGCAATCGGCGGAATAACGGGCCGCTGAAAAGGACCGGTTGCGGCCACTACACGCTGCACATCGTAAACACCTTCCGACGTTTCCACCGTAAACCCGGGATGCCCCTGATTACGCACCACTTTGTGCACCTCAACGCCCGCATGAATCGGCGCATTGAACTTTTTGGCATAGGCTTCGAAATAGCCGGCAATTTGATCCTTCCCCGGAAAGCCATCGGGATCAAAATTTTCAAACTCCAGACCCGGAAAACGATCGTGCCAGGCCGGGCCGTTCGCAACCAACGAATCCCAGCGCCCGGTGCGCCATTGCTCGGCGATTCGATTACGCTCCAGCACCACATGTGGCACGCCCTGCGCGGTCAGGTGCTCGCTCATCGCGATCCCTGCCTGGCCGGCACCCACAACCAGTGTGTCAATCGATTTCTTCTCTACCGTCATGGCTGTTCCTTCTTTCTACAGAGGTATATACAAACGCACTACAAAACTACAAATACAAATGCTTGATCACGTCGTTGCTCAGTAATTCTTTCGCAGATCCCGACGCCACGATCTGTCCTTTCAGCAACAAATAGCCGCTATGCGCAATCGACAAAGCCGCCTCAGCGTTCTGCTCAATCAGCAGTACCGTGATGCCTTCTTTGTGAATACGCTCTACGGTCATGAAGTACTCTTCAATCAATTTGGGCGACAAGCCCAGAGTGGGCTCATCCATCACAACCATTTTCGGGTTGCCGATCAGCACCCGGCCCAGTGCCACCATGGCCTGTTCGCCGCCGGACAAAGTGCCGGCATCCTGGGCAAGGCGCTCGCCCACGCGGGGAAAGAGCTCAACAACGCGCTCAAGCGCCTGTTTGAAAGAATCCTTTGGTTTCAGAGCGTCATAACCAATTTGCAGGTTTTCACGCACACTGATTTCCGGGAAGAGGCGACGGCCTTCCGGCACAAACCCCACACCCAGCCCGGCTAGGTCTTCCGTTTTAATATCGGCCAACTTGCGGCCACAAATGGTGATCTGGCCTTCGTAAGGCCTCAACAAGCCGGCAATCGCCTTGAACGTCGTGGTTTTTCCAGCACCGTTCGGACCCAACAGGCAAACAACGCTGCCTTCATCCACCTTCAAACTGACTTTGTTCAGTATGTTGACAACGCCATAGCGCGTACTAATTGCATCAAGCTCAAGCATGGCTGGCCTTTCTTCCCAAATAAGCTTCCTGAACACGCGGCAACTGACGTACCACTTCGAAACGGTCATCACCGATTTTGCGACCGTAATCGAGCACCATGACCCGGTGCGGCAAGGCCGCCACCAAACGCATGTCGTGTTCAATAATGATGAAACTGAGCGTCGGGTTCTCTTGCTGAAGACGCCGAATATCGGCGATTAAGGCATCGGTATCGCGATCATCCATCCCGCTGGAAGGCTCGTCGAGCAAAACTACTTTGGGCTCCGTGGCCAAAGCACGGGCAATCTCCAAACGACGGCGATCAGCCTGCGGCAAGCTGCTTGCCAGTTGATTGCGACGCTCGTATAAATCCGGCGAAACCCGTTTCAATAACTCACCTGCGCGCTCGGCAGCGCGACGCATTTCGGCATTGGCGCGCCCGGGTAACAATAAAGCCGTCAAGACACCGCATTTTGTGCGGGTGTGCATACCAATAATGACGTTATCCAACACACTTAAGCTGCCGAACAGCCGACTGGTTTGGAATGTACGGGCAATGCCCGCTTCAGCAATCTTGTGCGCAGGAATACCGTTCAACCGCTGCCCTTCCAGGAAAACATCCCCTTCAGTCGGCGCATAAATTCCGGTAATCAGGTTCAACAACGTTGTTTTGCCGGCGCCGTTGGGGCCAATAATGGCCAACACCTCACCACGCTTTAACGTAATATCGACGGACTCAACCGCAACCAAACCACCAAAACGCATGGTGAGTCCACGACCTTCGAGTACCAGCGACTCGGACGTATTGGGTTCGGGCGCTTTCACTTGTGTATCAATGCTCATGGTTACGTACTCGCTGAGGGAAAATGCCGCGCGGACGGATAACAAGGAACAGAATGACAACCAGGCCGTAGAACAAAATTCGGTAGTCGGAGAACGCACGAAGTTTCTCGGGCAGCATGGTCAGCAGCAATGCACCCACGATTACCCCCAGAATATTGTCCATCCCCCCGGCAATCACCATGGTCATAATGGTGACCGACACCAGGAAAGTGAAGTTGTCGGGGGAAATAAAGCTCACGTAGAACGCATACACCGTACCGGCAAAACCGGCCAGGAAGGCATCAACCGCGAACGCCTGTACCTTGTACCAGGTAACGTTAATACCGCAGGCACGCGCCGCGATTTCGTCATCGCGCAGTGCATTCCACGCCAGGCCGATTCGAGAGCTATGCAAACGTTTGGCCGACAAAATCGCCAGCCCCACCAGCGCAACCGACACATAATAGAAGTTGCCCTGGCCCGGCAAACTATGGCCAAACAGTTCAATGGGGTCATTGAAGGAATGACCGAACAAAGTGGGCGGCGGAATCCCCACCAAACCATTTGCACCACCCGTCCATTCCAGATTCATCAGTAACTGGTGAACCACAATGCCGAACGCAATCGTAACCAGAGCCTGGTAGCTGTCGCGGGTACGCATTGAGGGCAGGCCCAGCAAATAGCCGAACGTAGTGGCGACAACGGCAGCCACTAGCAACCCCACCCAGAAACTCACACCGAAATGAATGGCCAACAACGCCGAGGCATAGGCCCCAATACCGTACGACGCTCCCGTGGCAAAATTGGGAATATTGGCACTACCCAACTGAAAGTTCAGGGCTAACGCCAATACCGCGTACAGATTGCCGATAATCAATAAATGCAGCGCATACGTGTCGCCGCCCAATAACCAGGGGAACAAAACCGCCAGAGCAATCCCCAGCACCGTCGCCACGCTGCGCTTGCGACGAAAGGCATCAACCAGCCGCTCTTCAAACAACGGACGACGCTGGACGGCGATCAGGGCAATGGCGAACAGTGCCAGCAAACCCAGCACCGCAACCCAGCTTTCAACGGCCAAAAACACCCACAAAAATGCCGTCGCGCCAAATGTCAGCACGAGCACAATCAGCAAATCGACGAACCCACCAGGGGCCGCCTGTGCGCCAACCGGGTCTGTTGAATGCCTTACTTGATTCTTTTGCATCAGACCTTCTCCATTTTCTGGGATCCGAACAAGCCTGCCGGACGGAACACCAATACCAAAATAACCAATGCAAAGACGAACACCAGGCGATAAGAGGTACCGTTGGGAACATAGCCCTGCACAATGGTTTCAATGGCCGCAATGAGCAACGCACCAATAATGGCACCGCCCAAACGCCCCAAACCACCGACTACTGCGGCCGAAAAGCCAATGAGGCCGGCCTGAATGCCGAAATCGAATCGCACCACGCCCGCGTAGCTGGCCATAAAAATGCCGCCCACCGCGCCGATGGCCGACGCAATGAAAAAAGCGCGCCGAAAAACGGGGCCACTGGCAATCGCGAACAGGCGAGCCGTCTCGCGGTCTTGGGATACCGCACGCAAGCGCATGCCGGCCGGCGTACGATGCAAAACATATAAAAGCGCAATTACAAGACCGACCGATACCAGAACCGACACCACACTAATCATGGGAATTGCACCAAACGGTGTGGTGATGCTGCCCTGCGCCACGGCGGGGAAAGCGTGTGGATTGCTCCCTTCCGGATACACGTGGCGAATAAGTTCGCGTAAAACGATACCCAGCGCCACCGTCGCCACCAGCGGCATCATGGCGGGCGAATCGCGAAAGCGGCTGATAACCAGCTTGTCGAGCCCCACGCCCAGCCAGCCCACCGCCACAATCGCGATCAGGCACGCCGCACCCAACACCAGCCAGGAAGCATCTGCACCCAGGCTGGCAGCCACAATTTGAACAGCTGCCAAGGCAACAAAAGGCGCCACCAGCGCCACATCGCCATGAGAAAAATGGATGACCTGCAATACACCAAACAACAGACTAAAGCCCAATGCCAATAAGCTGTATATGCAACCCAAGGTCAACCAGTTAATAAGCTGCTGGAACAAGACGTCCTGCATACCATTGACTCCTGAAAGTTCCGATGGAACGATTTGCAAGGGGTCTATTAAACCCAAAAAATTGCCGTCACTGATTCGCTTTTTTCAATCAACTACGTCGGAAAACGCGAACCAGCATCAGGCCCGCGCTCGGTATGATGCTTTTTCAGTCGTGTGATGGTTGACCCCTTCGCCGACCCCACCAATGACACTTCAGAGGATTGACAATGAACGCATTTTCAACTCTTACAAAAACATCTGCCTCGCGACGCCGCCACCTGGCGGGAGCGCTCGTTGTCGCATGCGCCACACTCCTTGGCGCGGGCGTCGCCCAAGCGCAAGACACCATTAAACTCGGCTTCATCGGCCCGTTAAGCGGTGGCAACGCCCAACAAGGACTGGGCGCCAAAAACGGCTTCCTGCTGGCCATAGACCAATGGAATGAAACCGAAGGCGTGCCCTTCAAGGTGGAAGGCGTCGTACTTGACGACGCATCCGACCCTCAGGCCGGGGTTTCCGCCGCGCTGAAACTGGTTAATGATCGCGACGTCGTTGCCGCTACAGGCCACTGGAACAGCCCGGTCGCCTTGGCAACCTTGCCTGTCTTCAACCGCTCGCAAATGCCCTTTATCGTCTGGGGCGCAATCAGCCCCAAAATTACCGAACAGAATCTGCCAAACACCACACGCGTCACACCAACGCTGGTTAATGAAAACAAACCATTGGCCGACTGGGCGGCCAAAGAACTGGGCGCCAAGAAAATCGCCATTATTTCCGACACCAGCGACTACGGCGCGGCTAACCTGAAGTGGTTTGGCACCTTCTTCGAAGAAGCGGGCGGCGAAATCATTGCGCGTGAAAGCTTCCCTGTGGGCACCACCGATTTCCGCGCCATCCTGACCAAAGTCAAGTCTCTGAACCCCGATGCTGTGTACTTTGGCGGCGTGATTACCGAAGCAGGTATTGTTCGCAAGCAAATGGCTGAACTGGGTATGGAACAACCCATGCTTGGCATCAGCGGCATCCATGACCCGCAACTCATCGAAATCGCCGGAGATGCAGCCAATGGCGTGGTGGTAGGCGTACCCAAAGCACAAAGCAACCCCAAGCTGAAAGCCATGGAAGAGGCCTATAAAGCGAAAGACTACAAAGAAGCGCAAAGCCCTTATACCAAGTACGCCTACGACGCCACCGGCATTCTGCTTGAAGCGATTAAACAAGCCGGGCCGAAAGACAAAAAGGCCATCGCCGAAACCATTCGCGGCATTAGCTACGAAGGCGCCCTGGGCACGACCACATTCGACGATAACGGGCAAACTGAAATCCCGGTCGACATTGAAGTGCGTACCGTTAAAAACGGTGAATGGACAAACTACTAAGACATAGTCAGTAAGCACATCGGTTGCCGGCCCCGAAACCGGCCGGCACCGCCAAGCTGCCCGTTCAGCGCTCACCACCCTTCCATAGCAGTTTTGAGGGGTTGTGAGCGCTTTTTTGCGCGAAATGACGCGTGATAGAATGAATTGCACTGTATGCGCATCATTGTTTCGTGATCTTCGCGCCTTGGTGGCAAACAAGGCAACTAAAACAATTTTTAGAAAGCATTTGCCTGCCTAAACCCATGCTCACCCGACTTACTTTCCGACAACTGGAATATTGTTTGGCCGCCGGCGAGTTCGGCAGCGTTGCCAAAGCAGCCGAGTATATCCACATTTCGCCGTCGTCCATTTCGGCCGCCATTACTCAGGTTGAAACCGAGTTATCCGTCACGTTGTTTATACGCCGCCATGCACAAGGCCTATCGCTTACACCAGCCGGCGTGGAAGTCCTGAAGCAAATTCGCCTGACGCTTGATCAGGCACTCAGCCTCTACGATATTGCCAACAACACCCAACATTTAGTGCGCGGGCCATTGCGCGTAGGGTGTTTTACACCGCTGGCTGCCATGATTGCCCCTGAATTGTGTCAGGGCTTCGCCCGCGCCCACCCAGGTGCCGAAGTATTGCAAATTGAGGATCACCATGAAGGCCTGATAGAACGACTTCGCAACGCCCAGATCGACGTTGCCATCACCTACGACCTGAACGTCGCTGAAAGTGACATTGAGTTTGAAGCATTGGCGTCGTTGCCGCCCTTCGTCATTGTGAGCGAAACCGACCCGCTGGCGCAAAACCGGATCACTTCATTGAAAGCGTTGGCCAAACGCCCAATGATCCTGCTCGATTTGCCGCTTAGCCGGGAATACTTTTTATCGCTGTTCCGTGAGGCGGGGGTATCACCCACTATTGCTGCGCGGTCTACCAGCCCCGACGTGCTGCGCTCCCTGGTCGCCAATGGAGTAGGTTACTCACTGGCGAATGTCAGGCCGCGCACCAATGTGTCGCTCGACGGAAAAAGGTTGGTCAGTGTCAATTTGAAAGGCCGGCACCGCCCCATGAAATTAGGGCTGGCCTGGTTGAAAGACCAGAAACTGCGCAGTGTGGTGGAAGCTTTTATGGAACGCTGCCGCGCTTGTATCTCCGACGGGCATGTGCCGGGGATGTCGGCGCCGGGCTTTGCCGGGCGAGTGGCCGACGCAGCGGCCCCGGAACATCACGACACGGCGCAATCCGACTAACATCAAGACCACCATGTTTTCCGAGATCATAGACCCCATACGTCGCACGGCATTACGCACGGAAATTGAAGGCCTAAAGGCGGCAATACCCTTGCACGATCTAACACAAGCACTTGGCCGGGTAACTCATGCATTACAACGCGAACGAGGTGCGACACAAGGCTATTTAAACGATCTTGATGACACCCGCATAGCGTTGTTGAAAAACGCTGTGGCGCTCAGCGATTCCGTATTGCCAGAACTGCTGCCTCCTGCTCAAACAGTACTCAAAAATCCGTCGGGCCCGAGTGCCGCCCGTTTATTCAATCGCCTTGCCGACGCCCTCTCGGGCTTGCAAAGCCTTCAGCTATTACGACAGCAATGCTTCGCGCGCCGGATTCGCGCTGACACCGCGTTCGAAAAATACGCTTCGATCATTACCCGCTTACTTCACACGGTTTACGAAACGACCAGTTTGTGGGTTGATCCCCATTTGGCGGCTCAGGTTGTCGCATTGTTTTCCGTTATGCAGGCAAAAGAATATGCCGGACAAGAGCGGGCACTGACAATGGCGGGATTCACGCGAGGAAGTTTTTCAAAATTACACTTGCAACAAATAACACAACTTATCCACGCACAAGAAGCGTGCATAGAACGGGCAAAATCGATTGAAAAAGCCCATAACGGTACCCTTGGAGAATCGGAATTCGAAACGTCCGACATGGCATTGTTAGAACGAATGCGGCGTTTGGCACACACTCTGGAAGGACAAAACTCGTCGGGAGAATCATTGGGTGAAGCCTGGTTCCAGATCAGTACAGCACGCATTGAATCCTTACTCAATTACCAGAAATCACTAGAGAACCAACTGAAAGAAAAGGCACAAGCCCGCTTGGCCCAAGCCACCATCGCGCTCAATAGCGAGTCACTTGACGCCATGCCGGCCACACCCCCACTGGTAGGGCTTTACCTGCCTGTTGCACAACACCCGCAAAATTGGTCAACCGAACCAAGCACGATTTCCGACACTAACTTACCACCTGAATTGGGCCAAACGTTAATGGATTGGGCTTACGAGCAACAACGTAGCCTGCGGGAAACCCGCGAAGCACTCGCTCAGGCAGAAATAGCCGCGCAAGAGATCAAGATACTGGAGCGCGGCAAAACCAGACTAATGCAATGGTATGGCTGGACTGAAGACCAGGCTCACCGGGAGCTGCGTCGCATGGCGATGAACCGTGGTCGTAAACTAATTGAAATCGCCGGCGTCCTGTCGGAGCTAACCGACAAACCCGCTGAACCGATTAATGACAAACCCGCCGATTCCCCCGACTAAACATTTGCTCGACGAAAAATGAAGACAGCATTGGTGCATGTGAGCACCAATACAGTGCACCTTCAGTTCGCCCTCACATCAACAAGCCGACAACCTATTCAGTAAACCGCTTTAACTGGTAATAAACAGGGCACGACGAAACCTCTAAATAATTGGCACGTTTATTGCTTGGTATAGAACAAGCAGTCATCAAACGCAGACCAAGGACGGCCGGCAAAGATAACTGCCCGACTGATACGGACATGCAGTCAGTTTCTGAGCAAAGGCGCTTGCACCAAGGAATTTTGGTGTAGGCGCCTTTTTTGCATTTACGGTCCCTAAAACCATTGATGAGCTGGAGTGAAGTATGAAACCCAATGATCTTTCCAACGAACGTTTCACCGGGAAACCACGCCTGATCGTGATTGGCAATGGCATGGTCGGACAACGACTGCTGGAAGAACTCATGCAACTAGGCGCGCGTTATGACATTACTGTTTTCAGCGGCGAGCCCCACCTTGCATACGACCGGGTACAGCTTAGCCAGTGCTTTAACGGCTCTTCGCCGGACGATATCAAACTAACGGATGAAACTTTTTTCCACCACCACGGCATAACATTGCTGCACAACCAACCGGTAGCGTGGATAGATCGAAAAAAGCAATGCGTTTATACGGCGCAGGAGAGCGTCTACCCTTACGACAAACTGGTTCTGGCTACAGGATCAAACCCATTCATACCACCCATCGAGGGCAACGACCAACCCGGATGCCTACCTTATCGCTCGTTAACCGACATTGACGCGATTCGACACTGGGCTCAAGGAGCCCGCAGGGGAGTGGTGATCGGTGGTGGCTTGTTGGGTCTGGAAGCCGCGCGTGCGTTACATAGCCTGGGTCTCGACACACATGTTGTCGAGTTTTCCGGCCATTTGATGGCCATGCAGATTGACGAATCGGGTGGACAACTGTTACGCAACAAAATCGAAGCTATGGGCATTCATGTTCACACGCGTAAAATGACACGAGCCATCTCCACAGGCTTATCGTCCCGTTACCGCTTACGCTTCGCCGAGGGCGATTTCCTGGAAACTGACATGGTGGTCTTCTCGGCCGGCATCCGGCCATGCGACCAACTTGCACGCAACTGCGGCCTGGTCATCGGCGAACGCGGCGGCATCACAATTGATGCGCATTGCCGCAGTTCCGACACAAATATTTATGCCATTGGTGAAGTCGCCAGCTGGAACGGTAATACATTCGGCCTTGTGGCACCCGGGTACGAAATGGCACGCGTTTGTGCCGCACACCTGAGCGGCAATGATGCGACCCTTTTCAAGGGCGCCACACCCAGCACCAAACTGAAACTGCTGGGCGTTGAAGTAGGTTCTATCGGAGATGCTCACGGTACTACGCCAAACAGTGTGAAATGCGTGTTCGAAGACGCCCTTGAAGGAGTCTACAAAAAACTGGTGCTTGATGCCTCCGGCAAACGGTTGTTAGGCGCCGTGCTGGTTGGCGATACGTCATCATTTGCGATCCTGGATCAGTATTTCAGCAATGCGCTTGCAATGCCTTCCAAACCCGCCGCGCTCATCAGTCCAAAAACGGCAAACGAACCCGGACCAGGTATTGATAACCTGCCAGACAGCGCACAAATCTGTTCGTGCAATAACGTAAACAAAGCCGACTTATGCAGTGCCATTGCCAACGGTTCGACACAACTTGACGATCTGAAAGCAAGTACACGCGCAGCCACCTCTTGCGGTGGCTGCGCAACCCTGGTCAAACAAGTCTTTGATTCGGAGCTGACGCGGCTTGGAATGACCGTTGACAAAAGCCTGTGCGAACACTTTACCTATAGCCGCCAGGAGATCTACCACCTTGTTCGTGTCAACGGAATCCGCGACTTCAACACACTGATACAACGCTTTGGCAAAGGTCGCGGCTGCGATATCTGCAAACCAACTGTTGCATCCATTCTGGCCTCCTGCTGGAACGACTATATTCTTGCGAAAGAACACGCAACACTACAAGACACCAATGATGCATACCTAGGAAATCTGCAAAAAGATGGTACCTATTCAGTCGTACCGCGCATTCCCGGCGGCGAAATCACCCCAGAAAAACTGATCGTGATTGGTGAAGTAGCACGTCGATACAAGCTATACACGAAAATCACCGGAGGTCAACGCATTGACTTGTTCGGCGCACGCTTGGAACAACTACCCGAAATCTGGGAAGTATTGATCAATGCCGGCTTCGAGTCGGGCCACGCATACGGCAAAGCGCTACGCACTGCCAAATCGTGCGTGGGAAGCACATGGTGCCGCTATGGTGTTCAGGACTCGGTCAGCATGGCAATCCGGCTCGAAGAGCGCTACCGCGGCATACGAGCTCCGCACAAAATAAAGATGGCAGCCTCGGGATGTACGCGCGAATGCGCAGAAGCCCAAAGCAAAGACGTCGGCATTATTGCCACCGAGAACGGCTGGAATCTTTACGTTTGCGGTAACGGCGGAATGCGACCGCGACATGCCGAGTTGTTGGCCACCGACTTGAATGATCAGGAACTGATCCGCACCATCGATCGTTTCTTAATGTTCTACATACAAACAGCGGACCGTCTGCAGCGTACGTCAACCTGGCGCGAAAATCTCGAGGGCGGCCTGGACTACATCAAAGATGTTGTATTGAACGACAGCCTTGGCCTGGCCAACGAACTGGAAAATCAAATGCAGGCATTAGTAGATCGCTATGAATGCGAATGGGCGGCCACAATTAAAGATAAAGAAGCGTTAAAACGGTTCCGCTCGCTGATCAACGATACGACTCCTGACGAACAGATCGTTCATGTAATCGAACGCGGACAGCCACGACCCGCAACGTTGCGGGAACGGGCTGAAAAGCTAGCCAGCACCTTGACGGAATAGGAGCCCGCACATGCCAAAACCAAGTCAAACACCCCCATGGCAAATTGTATGCCACGCAGACGACCTGCAACTGAATGCCGGCGTCGCCGTGCGCGCGCACGGCGCCCAGGTTGCTATTTTCCTAACAGAAAACGCACTGTATGCGATCGACAACATCGATCCATCGTGCAGTGCAGCCGTCCTTTCGCGCGGCATCGTGGGAGATATAAACGGCCGACTCGTCGTTGCCTCACCCATGTACAAACAGCACTTCTGCCTAACGACCGGACAATGCCTTGAAGACGAAACCATGTCAGTGCGACCGTGGCCAGTACATCGCGGGCCGGACGGTTCAATCGAAATAGGCCCCTGCGACAACTCTAATCATGAAGATGCCCATCATGCACAACAGCGCGTTTGAACATGAAAAAATCACAACCACGTCCAGCCGGCCCGGCCAAGTATGGCTAGTGGGCGCCGGACCGGGGGATCCCGACCTCATCACGGTAAAAGCCCTTAAAGTGTTACGTGCTGCAGACGTCGTGATCTATGACCGACTCATCGCCGGCGACTTGCTGAATTGCTGTCCACCACAAAGCATCAAACTTTATGTAGGCAAACAACGCAGCCGACACAGCGTTCCGCAATCACAAATCAATCAATTGCTTGTCGAATATGCACAGTCTGGAAAAAAAGTAGTTCGGCTTAAAGGAGGTGATCCGTTCATCTTTGGGCGCGGAGGAGAAGAAATGATGGCGCTACGCGCGCATGGTGTACAAGTTGACATCGTTCCCGGCATCACAGCGGCGTCCGGATGCGCCGCAGCAACCGGTATTCCTTTAACTCACCGAGATCACGCCGGCGCCGTGAGCCTGATGACGGCTCACCGCTGCGACGGCGCAACGGACTGCGATTGGGCCTCGTTAACTGCAGATCGGCAGCGCACACTCGTGTTTTACATGGGCTTGGCTCAGGCCCAACACATCAGCATGGAGCTGATTTTGCATGGGTTGCCAGGCAACACACCGGCAGCCTTGATTTCTAAAGGATCAACCACACAACAAAAAGCCGTTAGCTGCACGGTGGAAACGCTGGCGAAGGCAGCAACACAAGAAGGGCTGACGTCGCCATGCCTCATCATGGTGGGCAGCGTCGTGCAATTGGCTGATCCGGCCCGCATCACCCCAGCATCCTTGACACACTTCGAACAGGCGACGGCTGTATGCCCCGAATAACTCCGCTCTACCCAATCTTCGCCGATCTTGCAGCACGTCCTGTTCTGGTTGTCGGCGGCGGCGCCGTTGCCGAACGAAAAGTACGATCATTACTGAATGCCGGGGCAGAGGTACACGTGGGTGCACCGGCGCTAACTGAAACACTAGCTCGGTGGGCGGATGAAAGACGCCTAAAACATATTGACGGCATGTTCCAGGCGCAATGGCTTGACAACATGTGGCTGGTCATCGCCGCCACCAATCATCGCGAAGTAAACGCCAAAGTGAAACAAGCCGCAGACGATCGTGGCCTGCTGAGCAATGTAGTCGATGACCCTGCGCTCTCGTCTTTTCAGGTCCCTTCTGTGGTCGACCGCGCGCCACTGACAATCGCCATATCGTCGGCCGGAGTCGCCCCGGTACTGGCACGGCGCTTACGCGAATGCATGGAAGCAATGTTCGACCATGCGTTGGCGGATCTGGCAAAACTGGCAGGTCATTATCGGGCTGCCATTCGCCACGCATACCCAAACACAGGTGCACGACGACGCTTTTACGACTGGCTTTTTGATGGACCGATACCAATTTTGTTGCGCCAGGGGAAACACCTTGAAGCGGAGCAAGCCCTGATCTCAAACCTTGCCAACCCGGACACTTGGCCCGCCCGCGTGGTAACCTGGATCGACCCAGGGCCGGGAGACCCTGGGCTATTGACCCTAAACGGCTTGCGTGCATTAAACGAAGCGGACATCGTAGTGCATGATAGCCACATTGAAGAGCCCTTACTTTCATTGGCCCGACGCGATGCCGACCGACGCCTCATTAGCGGCGAACTGCTGCACCACACGGAAATGCTAAAAGAATATCTGCTTAAACTCTTCGAGGACTACCAACGCGTTGCCCTCGTCATATCAAACAGCGCTTTACTTCGCGTTGAACAACGCGAACTGACTGAGCAATTGAGCCATCGTGGGGTGCTAACCAACATAGTACGAGGCGTGAGCGCTCAATCGTGATACACACTTTGCATTCACATTAATACACATCACGAATATAACGTCGCTCACGCGTCAGACGACTCATAAATTCACCTACCTGCTCATCAGATAAACCGCCATACTGTGCAGCAATCCGTCGCAATGCAGTGTCCACGTCTTTAGCCATACGCATGGCGTCTCCACACACGTAAAATCGGGCGCCGTCCTGAAGCCATGCCCACAATTGCGCGCCCTGCTCCAACATCCGATCCTGCACATAAACTTTCTGCGACTGATCGCGCGAAAACGCTACATCCAGTCGCGTCAGAAACCCGTCTGAAGCCATTTGCCTGAACTCATTTTCGTAATAAAAGTCGGTTGCAGCATAACGCTCGCCGAAAAAAAGCCAATTCGACCCCTTACTCCCGCGGGCACGGCGTTCATGCAAAAATCCACGAAATGGCGCAATGCCCGTACCAGGACCCACCATGATAATCGGCGTATCGCCATCAACAGGCAAATGAAAATGCGCCGATTTTTGTACGAAAGAAGGTACGCTTACATCACTCGCCCGATCAGCCAGAAACGTTGACGCAACACCTTTACGCCATTTTCGGTCATTGCGATAACGTACCGTCGAGACAGTGAGGTGAATCTCACCAGGGTGCACCAACGGACTGGACGCAATGGAATACAGTCGTGGCGTCATTGGCCTAAGCATTGCCAACAGCCCTTCGGCATCAATCGACACAGGAAACTCATGCAACACATCAACCAGTTGACGCCCCCACAACCACTGCTTGAGCTTCTGCTTATGCTCATCAGCCAATAAATCCTTAAGCGTGCGGCTCTTGCTCATTTCAGCCACAATCTTCAAGCTATCCGGGTGCACACGGGTCATATCGAAATGCCGGGTTAATGCGTCGGCAAGCGGCAATTCCCCAACCCCTGGCACGTTAACGGCAACATTGCCATCTAGTGAGGTTTGCTGCAACAATTCGCACACAAGTTCCGGGCAATTACTCGGCCAAACGCCAAGCGCATCACCCGCTTCATAATCCAATGCAAGATCCTGCGTAGACAACGCCAAAAAGCGCGTGTCCTTCCCGGACCCTTCTCCATTCAGGCAAATGTTGGTTTGCAGGCTTGCAGGCGCAGGGCGCACTTTGGTAGGCTGAGAGCGGCCGGTCAGGCCACCGTTCGGAGTTTTCGCACGACGCGTATCGTCGTGCGCTTTGATGCAATCAATGGTCTGCTCAAGCCAACGATCCGACCGGCTCAAATAATCGGCATCACACTCAACACGTTCCATTAGGCGTGTCGCGCCCAGCACTTCAAACTGGGAGTCAAGATGACGGCCGTGACCACAAAACGCATCATAGAGCCGATCACCGAAGGCAAGTACGGCGTAACAAACCTCTTCCAGACGCGGTGCATCCGGAGCCTGAAGCCCCAGCCAGAAATCGCGGCCATTGTCGGGCGGCTCACCATCGCCGAAGGTACTGCTCATTAATAAAACGTACTCCGCCTTGGTCAAATCAGCCACCGGGTAATCCGACATGCAGGCCATACGTATCTCGAATCCCGAATTCATTAATTGCGTGGCATAGCGATCTGTCAGCGACTCAACATTTCCAGTTTGAGAAGCCCACAGCAACAGCACTTTAGGACGTACCCTTACGGTGCGAGCAGCGGCCACAATTTCCGCCCCCGTATCTGAAATATGGCGGCTTTTCGTGTCGTCATCGTGCAGCGCCTCCCTGCTGCGGCTGTACAGCCCCGCCAGTAAACCATCAAGCCAGGTTCGCGTACGCTCTGAAAAGGGGGCATGGGCCGGCAACACAGGAACCGCCTCTGTTTGGGCAGACTGATCCATGCGCAACCCTCCCAAATAACCAGCCAGATAAACCTGTTCGGTTTCATTCAACTGCGGGGGCTCAGTATCAGTTACACAGACATAGGCTGCCAAAGCGTCCAAACGGGCCTGTTGATCGTCAACACGACCTTCCTGAACTTTATTGTGCTGTGCTACACGTGAAACAGTGACCGCACTTATCTTGAAACCCGGCTGAAGAGATAGCGGATCAACCGCATCGTGAGTGAGCGCATTCACACACAGGTCTTCGCCAAACGCATCATTCCAATGCATCGGAGCAAAGCAGTTACCCGGCATGACCCGGTCTGTCACGAGCGCCGGTAACACCGCCGTACCTCGACGAGACGTTAGTTGAACACTATCCTGATCAACGACTTCCAGCGCGGCAGCATCGTCTGGATGCAACTCAAGAAACGGGCCCGGATTCATTCTGTTCAGCATGGAAACCTTACCCGTCTTGGTCAAGGTATGCCATTGATGCTGTACCCGACCCGTGTTCAACACCATAGGATAGTCGACGTCCGACAGCTCAACAGGATCCACATGAGGCCTGGCATAAAACATTGCCCGACCAGACACCGTTGGAAAAACAGGACCAGTTGCGGAGGAGCTCGCCGATACTGAACAAGACTGCTCTTCTTGTTGCAGATAGCGAATTGGGTAACGCGTTTGCGTTGATTGAGGAGCGCAAGGCCACTGAATCGGCGACTCACGCAACCGCGCATGGTTTACGCCCCGAATATCATAACCAGTGACAGGGTTCGCAAACTGAGCCAACTCGGCGAACACTTCTTCCGCGCAGGCATAATCGAAATCCGCCTCATAGCCCAAGGCTTTCGCTACTTCAGCGATCAAGCGCCAATCCGGCAATGCCTGCCCGGGCGGATCGACTGCTTGGCGCATCAATGTAAGATTACGCTCCGAGTTAACCATCACACCGTCACCTTCGGCCCAAAGGGCCGCCGGCAACACTATGTCAGCAAACCGCGTCGTTTCGGTATCCAGGAAGGCGTCCTGAACAATCACTAACTCAGCCTTCTGGAGACCTTCAATGACGGAACGACGGTTCGCCACCGTTGCCACCGGGTTACTGCACATAATCCAACATGCCTTAATCTTTCCGATTGCCATACTGGAAAATAAATCTATCGTGCCACCGCTTTCTTGCGCCGGGATCGTCCCCCTTGGGACCGCCCAGGCATCTTCAACGAAATGCCGATCAACCGCTGACAACGCCGACCGCTGGCCCGGCAGACCAGCGCCCATATACCCCATTTCGCGCCCACCCATGGCATTGGGCTGTCCCGTTAACGAAAACGGCCCACTCCCAGGTCGGCAAATCTTACCGGTAGCCAGATGCAAGTTACACAAAGCGTTGGTATTCCAAACGCCGTGTGTACTCTGGTTTAACCCCATGGTCCAGCAACTCATGAACTCATCTGCATCGGCGATCCACTGCGCAGCCAACTCCAATTGCCTCTCGGTTAAACCAGTTAACTCGGTGACCTTTGACGGCGGATAATCAGCCAACAAATCAGACATCGCCTCCCAACCTTGAGTAAACGACTCAATGAACGCCAAATCAAGCTTGCCCCTCACTTGCAACAAATGCAGCAAGCCATTTAACAAAGCAATGTCGCTACCGGACTTCACCTGTAAAAACAAATCTGCCTTTTCAGCAGTAGCCGTTCGGCGCGGGTCCACAACAATCAATTTTGCGCCGGCTTTAACGCGCTCCATCATGCGTAAAAACAAAACAGGATGGCAGTCGGCCATATTTGAACCAATGACCAGGAACACGTCAGCCCGGTCAAAATCATCATATGACCCTGGGGGGCCATCGGCGCCCAATGAAAGCTTATAACCACTGGCGGCACTGGCCATGCACAAACGGGAATTGGACTCAATATGACGGGTGCGGATAAAGCCTTTAGCCAGCTTGTTGGCCAGGTATTGCGCCTCAATCGACATTTGTCCCGACACATAAAGCGACACCGCATCTGGGCCATGCGTGTCCAGCACACTGCGTAAACGGGCCGCCGTTTGCTCAATTGCCTGAGAGACTTGCAGCGGAACTGGATCGGCTTCACGCGCCTGGCGAACATAAGCACTTTCCAGGCGGGCGGAATGACGCAACACCTGATGTGCCGTCTTTCCCTTGGTACACAAGCGCCCACGGTTGGCGGGGTGGTCAGGGTCACCTTCCAGCTTTACCACCTCGTTATCCTTAACGTGCAACACCATGCCGCACCCAACACCACAATAAGGGCATACTGTTTTGACCTGTTTATCAATCATGACGCTTCTTTATTCAAGTACATTTGCAGCAAGTGGCTTAAACATCAGCGAGGGCACGAGTCGACAAAGACGTCTCATGCGTCTGCCTCTTGTGCTGAACACCAAAGCGAACGGCCAACGCACAGACGGCCGATGCCATGACAACGAAACCAAGCAACACCAAAGTCTGCTGCGCTTCTCCCACGCCCTTCATCAGAAAAGCGGCACCCACCGCGCCTACATTACCGCCCGCCCCCACAATGCCCGCCACGCCGCCCAATGCTTTCGAATCAACAAACGGCACCAACGCGTAAGTTGCCCCACACGCCATATGCGTAAACAAACCAAACACCACCATTGCCGCCAGCGCCATGGCCACAACATCTGAATAGGCGAACCACAACAGGCCCAATCCTTCACCTAGAATCAAAGAAAACAGCAAAATGGCCCGCCATTCCAGACCTTTGCGTAAGGCAACCCGATCCGACAACCAGCCACCCAAAGCACGTGCAAACAACGCCAACAGGCCGAATACACCGGCAGCCATGCCTGCCTGACCCAGTGTTAATTGAAAACGGTCGACGTAATACAAAGCAGCCATGTTATGCATAAACACTTCAACGCCAAAGCAAGCGCCATAGGTTATGAACAGCATCCAAACCCGGTAGTTCGAGCAAGCCGCCCGAAAACTGGACCACCCGCCCCGTTTACCGGCCTCAACCAGATCACCCCGGGAACGCAACTCGGCATAATTGCCCTTGGGGCAATCTTGCGTATAGCGCCAGTACATCACCGCCATCACCAGCATAGCGACACCAGGCACCAACAACGCCAGACGCCAGGCCTGAGAGTCATCAAAGCCAAGCAACAACGCGCCCGCCAGCAAAAGGGGAACCAACGTTTGCGCAGCGCCGGCACCTGCATTGCCCCATCCCGCCGTGGTGGCATTAGCCGTACCAACCACATTAGAGGCAAACATCACCGAGGTGTGATATTGCGTAATTACAAAACTGGCACCAACTGCGCCAATACCCAAACGGCAAATCAGAAAGGTCAGATAATCATGTGTAAATGAAACCGCGATCACCGGTATAGCCCCAAAAGCCAGCAAGCCCGAATACACGCGACGCGGCCCATAACGATCACATAAGGGGCCCACAATGAGACGAACCATAATGGTTGCCATGACTGCTGCAATATTGATATTGGCTATCTGTGCAGGCGTTAAGCTAAATTCTTTTGCTATGAGCGGCATCAGGGGCGCGCTGGCAAACCAGGCAAAAAAACAAACAAAGAACGCCATCCAGGTCAAATGGAAAACGCGCATTTGCGCAGAACCAAGACTAAACAAGGTGATGCGAGTCGCTTTAGTAGGCATAGTCAATCCATCAAACGAAAAAAGCCCTATTCATCTGGTGATATCACCAGATGTCTAGGGCGTCATTGTCCTGAGGACGGTCGTTAAACCGTAAACACAAAGCGCGTCGTCATTGACGGCTCTCAGAACAGTTCAAGCAAGATGTATGCCAACTTCTTAACTAACAGAATATATAGGGAAAAACGCAGACCGCGCCCAAAACGAGTGACGTGCCTTCAATTGGAAAGCACTGGTGCGGTGCAACAGCGCACTATGCAAGTGCGTCCGGCCCCAAGCGCACAAACCATTCGCGCGGTGAAACACCCTGGTCGGGCCCCAGCATGGAAAACCCGCCGTCAACGGGAATATCCACACCTGTCATCCAGGACGCCTTATCGGTGGCAAGAAACGAAATCACATGGCCAATTTCCTCGCCGCGGCCCACTCGACCCAACGGATGAAAATGCGCTCCCACCGCATCGGCCACCTCGATATTACCGGCACTCATGGATTGCGTTGCGGGCGACCAGGTCCAGGCCGGAGAAACTGACAGAACACGAATTCCCTTGGGTGCCAGATCAACCGCAAAGTTACGGGTAATTTGCAACATGGCCGCCTTGGATGCCGGGTAAATCGCGCGACCGGCCGCACCGAACTTGCCACCGGTGCTGCCCAGATTAATCACAACACTACCTTTACCCATATGAGGCTCCACCTTCTGGGTAAAAATGGCGGCTGAAATCAAATTCACATTCAGCGTTTGAAACCACTGGTCGCGCGACGAACTCAAACCCTGGTCAACATAGCTGCAAGCGTTATTCACCAGAATATCGAGCCGCCCGAATTTGTCGGCAACAAAATCAATGCAACGGTCAATCGCTTCGTCGGACGTAACATCGGCCTCGATGAAGCAAGCACGATCACCGATACTTTGCGCCACGGCTTGCCCGGCATCGGCACCCAGGCCCACCAACACAACCTGCGCGCCGTCGCTGGCCAGCACCTTTGCAATATCACTGCCAATACCTTGAGACGCGCCGGTCACAATGGCAACTTTTCCGGCTAATGCTAATTGGGAAGCTTGCTCTTGCGCCAATGCGCTCTCCTTTAGGCCACCAAAGCCACACTTTAAATATGCATGTCCAGCATACCGAACACACCTTCACAGTTTGTGAGGTTGACCCGTTTCAAATGGATGGCCCACCCGCCCGAATCTGTGGCGGCCAGTTTATGGTAAACCGTTGCGCCTAATTGACGCGCCTCCAAACGATACTCGGTGAGCTGCAAGCTGGAACGCACAATAATATGGCCGGCGGCGTCGGTGCCGTCGATCATGACATTGCCAACCAGGCGGCTGCCATAAGTTGGGGGGTGTTGCGACCAATTGCGATCGTGGTTCACACGGCGCACCCGAACCTCGCGCAGCATGGCGTCTTCCCAAAACAGGGAGACATGATCGAACGGGGTTTCCTGGCCCTGCTTGCGCGGCACCCAATAGCGCCCTTCCGGCGTCCAGAGTTTCAGCCACTCATCCAGCTTGCGATCATCCAGCAACCGGGCTTCATGATAAAGGTACTGCTGAATGCTGTGATAAGTTTCCAGCGACGGTGAAATAGTGGCAACGGGTTCGACGGAAAAATCGAAAGTACGATCAAGCAGCATTTTATTTCTCCTGTGACTGGGCGCTACCGCCCGACAACATGTATTGTTTCCAGGCCGCAAACTGGTTACGCATCGGCAATTCGCTGGTTCCGTTGGTCGACACCGTGCCTTCCGGTGTTTCTTTGTCGGTACCGGCGTAACGATGCTGGCTCACCCAATCACCACCCCGAGTCATATTGCCGTCCTGGCAACGTCGGTACACCTCAATATCATCGGGCATGACATTCGACGACGGGGAATTAATAATGTTGGTATAGGTCAAGGCGCGATCAAAAACCTCATCCGGCGCACCTTTCAAGCGGAAGGTTTGTATTTCAATAAGCGTTCGATTGGCACTAATGGGACGAATAACGCGAAACTGCTGGAACACCGTATGCGGTGAACCGCTGCCGTAAATAACAGTGTTGTGGCGATTCATACCCAGAATCTCACGTGCCTTTTCCTCGCCGTGTACCTTGGCCAGCGATTCAAAGTGTGCGCGCGAGACAGGATCGCGCGTTGCCGCGGCCGGGTCAAAAATAGCCTCCATGTAACCATGGCCATTCTTGTAGGCGCGCAACTCGAGCTTTTCCCAGAACTCATAAGGCTCGCCGTTACCATCCATAATCAACAGCTCGAAAGGCTTTTCGCCCAAATACTCAGCCTCATCGCGCGCCGCCATAAAAGACGACTCGTGTGTAATCGGCGCATGCATCGTGTCGTGCAAATTCTCGTAAAACACTTTCCAGTTCGATTCCTGCATCACCTGGAACACACCGCCCACCACTTCAACCTCGCCTTCGGGCGAACGATCGCACAGATTTTGAATAGATGACGCAGCGCCGTCGAGGAACGTAAGCAGATCAGGGCCTTCCGGAGACTGGCTGGCAAACACGAAACCACAGAAGGATTCGACACGCGCCAGCGGGCGCATGGAAAAATCCGGATGGGATTTGTCGAACGAGGTGCCTTCCATTCCCCTGCGCAAGGGCACTGCCAGCAATTCCCCGCTTAATTTGTAAGCCCACGCATGATAAGGGCAGCGCAGAAATTTACCCGCATGGCCACTACCCTGAGAAACCAGTTGGGCGCCTTTGTGTGCGCAGCGGTTGTACAGCACATTGATCTTGCCGTCGCTGTCGCGCGTCATGATGACGTCCTGGTCGCCGATGCGGCTTGTAATATAGTCGCCCGGATTCTTTACCTGGCTTTCATGACCCACGTAGATCCACGCCTGGCCATAAATGCGGTCCATTTCCAACTGGAAAATTTCTGGGTCGGTATAAACCCGCTTATGCACACTATCTGGGCGAACCAGCCCCGCAATTTCTTCGTTGCTAATGCTCATGTTGTCCTCCGAACCGTTCAAGAGTCATTCTTTCAAAGTCAATTTATTACGACCCGAAACCGCACAATAGCCATAACTGGCATGCATTGTCCGCTTATGGCTCACTATAAGATTTTTCAAGCGCAAGGCTCTGGACATCGGTCACCTGAGCAACCAGCGCCAAACTACGTAAGGCGGCATCGTGCAGCTCGGGCGAGCCCGATGCGCATGCCTGGGCGACAATGGTTACCTCGTAACCCCGATCAGCGGCGTCCCGAACGGTATGCTCAACAACAGAATGCGTCGCCACACCACCGATAACAAGATGGCGCACATCCAGCATGCGCAACAGATGATCAAGCTGCGTTCCGACAAATGCGCTAAGGCGTTGATGTGTAACAATAAATTCTCGTTCATTGTCTAACGGTTGCAATTGCGCCAGGAACTCGGTGCCCCAGTCTCCCTCCTTAACCGCACCCAACTCAACCGTTTTGCGAAAAATGGGCGTATTGCGCGGGCAATCGGCGTAATCCGGGCGAAACGCGATGCGCACATGCATCACCGGCCATCGTCGTTCCCTTGCCAAGGCAAGCATGTCGGCGGCCCCGGCAATAACGCGTTCACGCACGGCTTCATCATCCACCCCCACTCGAATTTTGCCATCGGGGTGCAAAACTTCGTTCTGATAATGCAGGGCGATCACCGCCGCTCGCTTACTCATGGTTTCCCCCAGTTGGTTGTAGCAATACTGAAAAGGATAGCGCCATTTCTACCTGCCCGGTGTCTGAAGCCCTTAAGACCACGGGAAGTCCCTGATTCCACTCACGATTCCTTTACGTCTAAAGTACCGGATGTGGCAGAGTGGCGCCACCTTTACCCTGCCGTCTCAAACCACCGGGCCAATACCGTGCAACACTTGGAAAACCTCGACCTGTCTAGGCTTAACAACCACCTTGTTTTTCACTCCGACTCCCCGTCTGAAGTGCGTACTAAACTGGGCGGCATATTAAGCGAGCACGACCTAACCCTGGGCCACGGCCGGGTGAACACAACACTGTTCCAACGTAAATTAAACGACATCAGTGTCATGAAACTCACCTACGGCGCAGAGGTGAATATAGAGGCCAGCCCGTTCAAAGGATTTTCGCTCGTACAAACCCCTTTAAGCGGCTCATTCGAGGTGGAAATCGGCGGCTGCAGAAAAACCTTCGGCCAGGGGGACGTGGCCGTTTTGTCTCCGCAGCATCATTTCGGTCTTCACTGGCAGGAGGGCAGCGAACAGCTTATTCTTAAAGTCCCCCACCACCTTCTGTTCCGGCATTTCAACGGTGCCCCTTCTCGTACCGCCAATGCCGCCACTGGCTTTACATCACCTGCTTTCAAGCTCGATGGCAGCTTTAATCTGATCTGGCACTCACTGGTTCAACAAGCCATCGACCTCCCCAACGGCACCGGTAGCCTGAATAATTTATGGCTCGCGCACTTCGAACAAACCATTGCGCTGTTCCTGTTAACCCACCAAACCGCCGACGCCGGAAAGCCCGAGGTTTCCCACTGCATTCCGGCATCAAACAGCGCCTTTAAGGGGAACTCAGCCCCACTTGAGCGCATGGAAACTTATATTCGGCAACGCTTGTGTGCACCCATTTCGCTGGTCGACCTGGCGCTGGCAGCGGGCCTAAGCCCCCGTTCGCTTAATGCTTTGTGCCACAAATATTATGGTGTATCGCCCATGGTGTTGCTGCGCAATATGCGGCTGGATGCCGTACGTGAAAAGTTGCAAAGCTGCCCAGGTGCCAATGTCACCCGCGTTGCACTGGATCATGGCTTCGGGCATTTGGGGCGCTTCTCGGCGTACTATCGAGAACGGTTTGGAGAGCTACCCCGTGACACGACAAGCAATCAGTTTTTGCCCTGTATGTAAAAATGCCAATTAAGCTATTGGCATTCGTAGCGAAACATATCAACGGAGTACGCTTTTATGAAAGGTCTTTGCTTGTGCGGCGCAATTGAAGTTTCCACCAACGACCAAAACAAAGTCGATGTCTGCCACTGCAGTATGTGCCGACGCTGGTCAGGCGGGCCCATGTTCGCCGTACACTGCGGCCCCAATGTTAGTTTCAGCGGCACACAAAAGCCCACCACATATCGATCATCTGACTGGGCCGAAAGGGGCTTCTGCCCTTCCTGTGGGACTCACCTCTTCTACCACTTAATTCCAGCCAACGAATACATTCTCTCTGCCGGGCTTTTCAACGATGACACGCACTTTGAAATGCGCAGTCAGATATTCATTGACCACAAGCCTAACCATTATGAATTTGCCAATGAAACACCGACGCTAACCGAAGAACAAGTGTTTGCGAAATACTCACAAGGACAATAACCATAGGTACGCGCAAGCCCATAAGGGCTTGCGACCTGCGAGCCTGTTAGCGATCAGGCCCACCACCAACATCCGGGCCCGACGGGACCGGGCCCTGTGTTTGAGGATTAAACGGTTTTGACGCTGCGGCACTCGGCTGCTCGCCTTGCAGCCGACCACCCAGTGTCTGGAGGTCAATATCGCCCGGCTGAGGCTTCCCAAAATGCAGTACCGTTTGCGGATAGGGCAGATCAATACCGGCCTCGGCGAAACGCTTGCGCACCAGCCTGTTGAAGCCACGTTGCACCGCCCACTGCATTCCTGGAATGGTCTTGATCAACACACGGATGTTGTAACCACGTTCGTGCAAAGAGGTCACGCCGGGAATGTCGATTTTGTCGAGCACCATGCCGGCTAGCTCGGGGTCCTGCATCAGTTCGTCAAACGCCTCGTACAACAAGCCGATCGCTTCGTCCACGTCGGCACCATAGGCAATAATATATTCACCATAATGGTAGCCAAAATCACGCATATGGTTAGACACTTTGTCGATGGCCGAGAAAGGAATTAAGTGGTAGCCGCCATCCAACGTACGGATACCCACCGTGCGCACGGTAATTTTCTCAACCGTACCGAAAATGCCAGCCACTTCAACCACATCATTGTGGTTCATGCCATTCTCAAGCTGGATGAAAACCCCGGTAATAATGTCTTGTACGAGCTTTTGCGCGCCAAAGCCAACCGCCAAACCAATGACACCCGCGCCGGCAATTAATGGGCCGATATCCACGCCAATTTGCGACAGCACAATGAGCACCGTCATGGTCACGATCACAGCCAGGGCAGCGCTTCGGAACAATAGGAGCAACGTCTTTTGTCGTTCAGTCGTCCCGTTAGACGGATCATCATTCAGCTTACTTTCAATAATGCTGGCAACAACCGTCCAGATCCCCATGGCAAACAGCAAAATCACGGCCACATGCACGATGCCCGCGATGGCAGCCCTCCCTTGCGCGGAATACAACCATTCAGAAAGGCTAAAGGCGCGCCAGGCGTCGAGAATCAACAAAACGGCAATCACCAGAATCACGCCTCGCAATAGGCGGATCGCGCCGGGCACATAAGAATTCAGACGTGACTCAAGCAAAGGAAGCCGGCTTCGAATGTCATCCGAAAGCGTGATTTTGCGGGCCAGCAATGATGAAAGCATTGCAGCAATCAAGGTGGCGACCCCCGCCACCACCAAAGTGCGCAATGTCGCCTCGGTAATGAAAGGCAATGCATTTTGTTGGTCGGCCTGCGTGGCAACCAGCAAGGCGGTAAAGTACGCCAACCCAACCCAATGCCATAATCGACCCGCGATGCGATACAGCGTTGCGAAGAATGCATTAGAGGCCGTCTCGGCACATTGCTCGATTCGCACGCGCACATCGTGCCGGTTGCGCCAAATAACACGCACGGCATATACATAAACGCCAAGCATAATAAACAGACCAACAATTCGACCCATGGACTGCGTTAACATTTGCTGCACAACCGGTACCGCCACCAGCATGCCGTAGCCAGTAATACTAATAATGCGTTGCAGCCATCCACTCCAATATTTGGCTTGTGTATCGCTCATTCGCCACAGACGTAAATGGGGATGCCGTTCGGCAAACACCACGCGGCATAGCGACCGTGCAAGTTCAATGGCAACGAAAGCGCTGACAAAGAGCAAACCCAATAGGGAGGGTATCTGCCATTTCTCTTGGATGAACAAAGATAGTCCATAACCTGCCAAAGCTGCCAAGAGGATCGTCACGGCATCGATGGCCAGCGCACCTGCAGCCGCACCAACACGTGGCATGAGCTGGGCTGAGCGCTTATTTGGCTTGGACGCCTGGTTACGCTCAACCCATGCGTCCAGCCGGCGGAAAAACGACAATGCGGCCAAGCGAAACACACCAAAGGCCACCAAGGTACTCACGATTACCAGCACCAAACTCAACCAACGCGATTTCCATTGCGCCGCACTCATCTCATGAATGCCTTCGCCGGCAAATAACCCACGAAGCATGGCGGCCGTTTGGGAAAAGTCATTGGCCATATCGGCGGCAAATGCTTGCAGAGAACCGGCAGCGCCTTCCATTGATTGTGCCTCAGCCTCAGTGGACGTACCGGAGGAATCAGAATCGACTTGGGCCGCCCCGCCGTCTTGAGTCTGCGCATTTTCTTGATCAGCCCCGGGCTTATTCCCCGGTTGCTCGTCTGCCAATTGCCGAAGCTGTGTTATCAAGGCATTACGTGACTTTTCGTCTGCAAGCAAATCGGCCAACACAGCATACGAAAGCGTGGTATCGGCCGATGACGACGACTCGCCTTCAGACGACACCGACTTTTCGGCCGAACTGGACACACTGGAAGGATTTGCCGGTTGGGCCGCTGCAATGGGCGCCAACGCAAAAAGACCTAGAAAAAAAACACAAACCAATAAAGCCTGCACCTGGACGACGAAAACGCCCTCACCGTTGCGACAATTCACTACCCATCCCCTTGCTTTGATTCGAACATCCGAAACGGTCAAGCCGCTGCGGTTATCGCTTTACAGGGTAACATCGTCGCTTATACGGTAAAACCCACACCAGATGTACTACACGAGGCGAAGCGTGGAATGCAGCACAGGCTATATATAATGTCGGCCATGCAAAAACTTCATTCCTTCGACAACGTTGAAACAGTTAACGTAACGGTAACCGGCCGCGTACAAGGTGTGGGCTTCAGGGCTGCCACCGTGCGTCAAGCGCACCTCTTGAAGCTAACCGGCTGGGTTCGCAATAATCACGACGGTTCAGTTGAAGCGTTGCTGCAAGGGCCACACGACGTCATCGACCAAATGTTGTCGTGGTTGTTAATGGGCCCGCCCCCGGCGCGTGTCGATCAAATCGACACAAATGAAGTTGTTACTGAGCGACGTTTCGACCGGTTCGAGCAAATTTAGGCGAACACCGCCGTCGCATCGTTTACGCCTTCCACCACTTTGAGTATGGAAGCATCTATCGCTGAACCGGCAAATAACGAAAAAACACCTGTGACGCGGCTACTTTAACCTGCATCGCACACAACGGAAATTAAGTTGCCATTAATTCTAATAATCCTTAGAATGATAGAATGAAAAAACGTATACTGAAAGACCTTCTTTATGAACAGGTTGCCCGAATCGGCAAGGCAACTTCAAGCCCCAAGCGGCTGGAGCTGCTGGAACTGCTTGCGCAAGAAGAAAAGTCGGTCGAAGTTCTGGCCGATGAACTCTCTATTACCATCAAACTTGCCAGTGCACATTTAAAAGTGCTTAAGGAAGCCCGTCTGGTTACCACCCGCAAAGACGGCAAGTTTGTGTACTACCGCCTGGCCGGCCCCGACGTGGGGCGCCTGTGGGTAACCCTGCGCAGCGTCGCCCACGAACATTTGGCAGAGCTACGCGTCGCGCTTGACACCATTTCATCAGCTCCCGACAAACTCGCCACATGCGACCGAAAAGCGCTGATGGCACAAGCAAAACGCGGTGAAATCATCGTCATTGATGTACGGCCAAGCGCCGAGTTCGAACACGCCCATTTGCCGTTTGCCCGTTCCATGCCCCTAAGCGAGATAGCCAACCGCCTTAACGAACTGCCGAAAGACACAGAAATCGTAGCCTACTGTCGCGGCCCCTTTTGTCTGTTCGCACAAGAGGCAACGCAGCTCCTGCAAAATCATGGCTACACCGCCACAACGCTCTCCGACGGCGTGGCCGAATGGCAATCGGCCGGTATGCCGCTTAAACACGCAAAAACACCTGCTTTTTAAATTCTTACTATGTTCTTCAAACAACTTCCTGCCAAGGAATCTTCACTCTCATACTTTTTCGGCTGTGCGGGTCACGCCATGGCTGTGGCCGTCGACGTGGTAGCAGGTGACGAGGATTGGTTCATCGAACAAGCCGAACAAGCCAATGTACGAATCGCCTACGTCATCGACACGCATATTCACGCCGATCATTATTCAGGAGGCAAAGCCCTGGCCAAGCGCGTTGGCGCTTCATACTGTTTGCACGAAAGCGCGCGCTCGGTCGTCAAGTTTGAATACACACCCTTATCAAACGAACAAGTCCTTAAGCTGGGCAACGTCAACATCCAGGTTCTGCACACGCCGGGGCACACACTAGACAGCATGTGCTTGCTCGTGTCGGATGCCCGGCGCGGCCCGGACCCCTGGTTCGTCATCACCGGTGACACCCTCTTTGTAGGTGCAACCGGGCGCCCCGACCTTGCCGGACAAGAACAGGAAATGGCGGGCATGCTGTACGACAGCCTGCATGAAAAACTGTTGAACCTTCCATCCGAACTGGAGATTTTCCCGGGCCATCAGGCGGGTAGCGCATGTGGCGCGGGGCTCTCCGGAAAACCCTCTTCAACCATCGGCTTTGAAAAACGCTGTAACGCGCTACTGACAATGGACCGCCGGAGTTTTATTCAGGCGCTTACGGCCGATATGCCCGAACGTCCCGCGAACATGAACCAAATCATGACTGCCAATATTGCACCGTGAAGCGACCAAAATATGAAACACGGCATTCAACACAATAAATCCCAGTTCTTTCACCAACTCTTGCAGGTACTTTTCGTGGGTCTCACCATTGGCATGACCCGCACAGTGATCCCCGCGTTGGCCGAATCCGATTTCGGCGTTCCCAAAAACTCGTTCCTTTTGCTCAGTTCATTTGTCGTCGCCTTCGGCATCGTTAAAGGCATGATGAATTTTGTTGCCGGGGGGCTATCCGACCGCATTGGCCGCAAACACGTACTGGCTTTGGGCTGGCTTGTAGCCTTACCTATTCCCATTATGATTTGGTACGCATCCAACTGGAACTGGATTGTGGCGGCCACGATATTGCTGGGGGTTAACCAAGGATTAACCTGGTCGATGACCCAAACATCAAAACTCGATATCACCCGCCCCGAAGAGCGCGGCCTCACCTTAGGGCTGAATGAATTTTCCGGCTATGTGGGCGTAGCGCTTGCGGGTATTGTGACGGCCTACATGGCGTCATACTGGGGGCCGCGTGAAGGAATACTGATTTTTGGGTTGGTCATTATTATTGTCGCGTTGGTACTTACCCAACTATGGGTTAAAGACACACTGGCTTGGACCAAAGTTGAAATCAACCCACATCAACCTGCATCTGCGCAAATATCGCCATACAGCCACCCTAAAGGCGTCTCGGAAACACTATCGACCAAAGAAATTTTTATCCTTACCAGTTGGCGGGATCGCCGTCTAATGGCGCTAAGCCAAGCCGGCTCGGTCGAGAAATTTGTTGACGCCCTGGTGTGGGTTTTCTACCCGGCGTTTTTATATCAGAACGGTGTCAGCCTAACGGACATCGGTTGGATAATTGGCTGCTATGGGCTGGTTTGGGGCGGCTCACAATTATTCACCGGCACACTTTCCGACCGCATAGGCAGGCACGGCTTGAACGTTTGGGGCATGTGGGTGTGCGGTGCCGGTGTGGCCGGCATGATGCTGGGTCATGGCGTGACCTGGTGGGCTGCATGCGCCGCCGTTTCAGGCTTCGGCATGGCTTTACTGTACCCCAACCTTTCGGCGGCGGTAGCGGATATCGCCCATCCATCGTGGCGCGGCACCGCCATCGGCATTTACCGCTTCTGGCGTGATCTAGGCTACGGCATCGGAGCATTAGGACTGGGCCTGGCCGCCCATTTCACCGGCCATATGGAGCCCGCGTTCTGGTTTGTGGCGGTATGTATGTTCGTATCCGGCTTGATACTGTGGTGGCTGGGTGAAGAAACGCATCCGCTTCATAAGTAAAAACACCGATTGTTAACTGTTTGAACAAACGTTTAACTTTAAAGTAATTGAAAGCGGCGTTTGCCAATGCAAGACGCCGTTTCGCTCTCGAAGCATGCGCATCATTCAGTAGTGCTTAACGTAGTCACTTTTTCGAGGTTCCCCATGTCCACTTTCTCTATATCTCGACTTTTACGCGGTCTGGTTCTTGGCGTCGCTGCCACCGTATCTCTCCCAGCCTTGTCAGAGGAAATCACGCTTAAGTATGCTTTCTTTGCGCCGGCAGGCACTTTCCCTGGCAAACAAATGACGCATTGGGCCGAAGAAGTTAATAAACGCACCAATGGCAAAGTCAAAGTTGAAACATTTCCTGGTGGCAGCCTATTGGGCGCCCGAGAAATGTGGGACGGCGTAACCATGGGGGTAACCGATATCGGCTTGTCCGCACCTTCCTATGATCCGGGCCGCTTTCCACTCACTTCCGGCATGGCGCTTCCTCTAGGCTTTGAAAACGCCACTGAGGCCAGCCGTGTTCTATGGGAAGTCACTAAAGAATTCCAACCGAAAGAGTTCGAAAATTTCAAGGTGCTTGCAATGTTCACTTCGGAACCTGGGCACATACAATCGAAGGAGCCTGTGCGCAACACTGAAGACCTTGCCAACATGCGATTACGTGCAACCGGTAGCGGTGTGCCTGTTATCGAGGCCCTGGGTGGCTCAGCAGTCGGCATGAGCATGCCAGACGTTCCCCAGGCCGTTCAAACTGGCGTCATCGACGGCACGATGACATCAAGGGAAGTCCTCCGTGATTTCCGTTTGGCAGAGAACTTGAAATACGTCACCGAATACCCCATGGTTGTATCCACTTTTGCCGCGGTTATGGATAAGAAAAAATGGGACGCCCTGCCCGATGACGTTAAGAAAGTGTTCGATGAACTGGGCGAGGAAATGCATGCCTGGACAGGTCGCTATCACGATGAAGAAAACGTGAACGGCGCGTTGGAATGGGCCCAAAAAGAACAAGGCCTAACTATCCTGACACTTTCCGATGAAGAAACCGCGCGCTGGGACGCCAAAATGGAACCAATCGTTGAAGAGTGGATTGTCGCCACAGAGGCGAAAGGTCTGCCAGCCAAGCAATACATAGAACGCATCAAAGAACTTCAGAAGAAATAATGAAACTGATAGATTCTGATCAGTCTCTTCTAGGGCAGCTGAACCAGGTTGTTAACAAAGGGTTTGCTGCCCTAGCTGCGACAGCAATGCTGGGCTTAATGTTTCTTACCGTTGTCGATGTAGCGCTTCGCAAAATGGGCATGCAAATAGCAGGCTCATTCGAATTTATCGGCTGGCTATCCGCAATGGCAATGGGCCTTTCCCTGGGGTATGTACAACTCCATAAAGGCCACGTTGCCATTACCGCTATCAGTGAACGGTTTCAAGGTAGAGCCGCCGCAGCGGCCGAGTTCATTAGCTCGATTCTTTCTCTTCTTCTTGTTGTATTGCTAACGTACTATACCTTCCGGTTGGGCATTATTCAGAAAGCCTCTGGCTCGCTCTCTGAAACATCGCGCCTCTTGATATACCCTTGGGTGCTCATTCTGGCTGCAGGCATGGGGGCGCTTGGCCTTGCATTGCTGGCAGATTGTGTTCGTTCATTCACAACGATTATTCAACCCAAAAAAACTTAGGACTCTCGTCAAGGGATCGGTAACTGAATGGAAACGATTCACATGGCCTTGCTAGGCCTGGTCGGCATGTTTGTGCTTATGGCAATTGGTATGCCAATTGCGTTTGCAATGTTATTAGCTGGCGCGGCAGGCATCGCATCTTTATTATCTTTTTCCGCTGCAACACATTTGGTCTCTACAACGGTTTGGGAGCAGTTTTCGTCCTACAGCCTAAGTGTCATTCCGTTATTTGTTCTAATGGGCCAACTTGCTTTTCGTTCTGGAATTACCGAACGGCTTTACGCTGCAGCCTATAGCTGGCTGGGCCGCGCGCCCGGCGGGCTTGCCTCTTCTACAATCGTCGCATCGGCAGGTTTTTCGACAATATGCGGATCTAACGCGGCAGCCAGTGCCACCATGGGCATGATCGCGCTACCGGAAATGAAACGCTATGGCTACTCGCGTGCGCTCAGCGCCAGCTCAGTTGCAGTTGGCGGCACACTAGGGGCAGTCATACCGCCTAGCGTGGTGATGATTGTCATCGGCATTCAAACAGAACAATCTATTCTGGCGTTATTCCTTGCCGGCATTGTCCCGGGCATTTTGCTGACGGTACTATTTATCGGCACCATCGCCTTTATGTGCTGGCGCGACCCTAAAGCAGCACCAAAGGGCCCAGTCACCACGTTAAAAGAAAAACTCATCGCTGGGCTTAGTGTACTGGAAACTTTAGCCCTGTTTAGTTTTGTAATAGGGGGGCTCTACGCCGGGCTTTTCACGCCAACCGAGGCAGGCGCGACGGGTGCCTTCGGCGCGCTCGTCATTGGCTTAGTTCGCGGAGGCCTGACTATTCCTCGCATTATCGAAGCCGTAATGGAGTCGTTGCGAATATCGGCTATGGTTATTGCGCTAATAACTGCAGCAGTTGTATTTGGGCGATTTTTAACACTTACGCGCTTACCCTCAGAGCTGGCAGCCTGGGTCACAGCCCTTCCGGTATCACCCGACCTCATCTTGCTTGCCATTTTATTAATTTACCTTGTTGGCGGGGCTTTTGTTGATGCGCTGGGTTTTCTAGTGGTCACGCTACCCATATTTTTCCCGCTTTCAGCTGCACTGGGCTTCGACCCAATTTGGTTCAGCATGATGCTGGTTATTGTGACCACAATAGGGTCTGTTAGCCCGCCCGTTGGGGTGAACGTGTTTGTGGTCAGCGCACTTGCGCCAGACATAAAAATAGGCGCTATATTTAAAAGTGTTTTCTACTTTTTATTTAGCTTTGTTTTCTGCGTCGCCTTAATATGGCTTTATCCCGACACAGTTCTATATCTTCCTAGAATGCTGCAATAACAGCCATTTTTATAAGCTCGTTTAGGCTGTTTAACAGGGCATCATCATGCATTAACACTGTGTTAAAGATGCCCTGAAATTTGGTGGGCTGTTTCCATAACAGCCTTTACCATTTCTTCCATTTTCTCTGGCGAAACACGTGGGGTGGGGCCACCCACCGCAATGGCGGCGGTGATTTTTCCAGCAAAATCCCGAATAGGTGCCGCTACCACTCGCAAGTGCGCCAGCAACTCCTCGTCATCCATACTCCATCCCCGGCTACGCACCAGTTCAATGTCTTTTTCTAGTGCGTTGATGTCGGTAATGGTTTTGTCGGTACGCCTTTCCAGCGGAGCGCGGGCAACAAAATCATGAAGGTCAGTTTCGTCGAACGCTAAAAAAAGCTTGCCTGCGGCCGTACAATGTAGCGGCGCAAGCGTTCCCACTTCCGATGCCACCCGCATGGGCTGTGGCGTCTCGAACACTGAAAGATACAGAACGTTGTCGCCACTACGAACCGACAATTGCACTGTCTCTTGCGTTTCCTGGGCAAGCCGATTAAGAAAGGGTTGCGCTCTTGAGGCAACCGACATACCACGCAGCTTCTGACCGGCAAGATTGACAGTGCGCAAGCCAAGCCGATATTTCTTTGTCTCTTCGTTCTGCTCGATAAGCCCGTACTTTTCAAGTGCCTTTAACGCCCTGAAAACGGTCGCCTTGTCGGATCCAAGTATTTCGGTAATCTCTGAAACCCCCACATCGCGAGACTGATCGGCGACACAAAAAAGAATTTCAAGCGCTTTATCAATAGCTGACTGGCGGCTCACTTTCGTCATATAACCCAAGTTCCGTTAAAAATAACTAAGACACGCTTTGTATGTCGGGCGGCGAGGTAATAATTTGGCGCGCAAAAGCTTCAGCAACAGGCGAAAGCGTACTGTTCACTCTGGTTAGTAATTTCAGCTTACGCTGAAATTCTGGCAGAAAAGGAGGCGCCAGCGTCTTGATTCTACCCAGCTCGGCAAGCTCTTGCGTGACCACATTGGGCAACATTGCTACCCCCAACCCGTGAGATACAGCCCGGGCAATTCCTTCGTTGCTGCCGAATTCAATTGTTCCCGACGGTACGATATGATTCGCTTGCAATAGGCTTTCGGTAACGGTACGTGTTCCCGATCCTCGCTCCCGAACCAGCCATACCGCGCTATTCAATTGGGCCATCGCATCATGCTGATTGGTAGAAAGCTGAAAGCACGCCGGCGCAATTAAATTGAGCTTCTCGGTTAATACGTCTTTAGACAGAATGAGCGGATCTTCCGTTGTACCTTCGATAACAGCCAAGTCTATCCGATACTCCTTCAGATCATGGCATATTGACTCGGTGTTCCCTACAACAACGCGCAACGCAACATCTTCGTGCCCCTCTTTATAGCGCGCTAATAAAGGGGGAAGCCAATAGCTAGCAACGGTTGTGCTGGCGCCAATGGTTAACCTGCCTTTAGAAGCAGACAGGTGTTCTTCCAGGTCGTTAACAGCCAACTGTTCTAGTGCAAATATTTCACGGGCACGGGCGTAAAGCGCACGTCCGCTGTCTGTTAGCCGCAGCTTTCCATTCTTTGTTTGCCCACCCGCAGTTCTTTCAAGCAGGTCTAAGCCCAGTTGGCTTTCCAGTTCACGTACTGCTTTGGAAACAGCGGGCTGACTTACGAAAAGAACTCTGGCGGCTTTGGAAAAACTATTTTCGCGAACGACAGTAAAAAAGATGCGCGTAAGATGCAAATTTAATTTCATAACTAAATCTTATTGCCCCATGAGATATAACCAATAGAAATATCTCTTTCAAAATTATAGACTGTGCGGACATTAAAACCTTTGTTAAAGCCCAGTCAGTGAACGCATCAGCAGCCTGTAAAAAACTAGAAGAATATTTCACACCCGGTTTCTCCGGGCTTATCAGCGGGTTGCTTCTTGTCACGCTCCTGGCCCTTCTGGGCCTGTATATCGCCGAAAACACATGGGTGCAACGCATGGGGCTTGGCCCTTTAACAATCGCTATGGTCATTGGCCTGTTGGCGGGTAACTCTATATTCCCCCCTTATGCCCATCGATTCACCCAAGGTGTTGTCTTTTCGAAGTCGACATTATTAAGACTCGGCATCATTCTTTACGGTTTTCGCGTAAGCGTGCAGCAGATTTACGAGTTGGGCCTTTCGGGAATCGCAATTGGCCTATCTATCGTCGTACTCACGCTAACAATCGCCCTGTTATTGGGTAAGAAACTCTTCAAAATAGACAATGAAACCTGCTTGCTTATTGGTGCAGGCAGTGCAATTTGCGGTGCGGCTGCCATCTTGGCAACCGAGTCCATCACCAAGGCAAAAGCCGAGAAAGTATCTGTCGCTGTGGCGACCGTCGTCATCTTTGGCACCATTTCAATGTTTGCCTATCCCCAGTTATTTCCTTACCTGGAAATGAGCCCCAACGAATACGGTATCTATGTTGGGTCAACCGTGCACGAAGTGGCTCAAGTTGTGGCGGCCGCTAACGCGTTAGGTGATCAGGCCACTGAAACCGCCGTGATCGAAAAGATGTTTCGCGTCATGCTGCTTGTTCCTTTTTTATTCCTGCTGCTTATATTGGGAAAGAAAACTGAAGCAAACAAACAGAGAACCGGCGTTCAGAACGTTACGGTGCCCTGGTTTGCGGTTCTGTTTGTTTTGGTGATTGCCATCAATTCAACTTGGCCCATTTCCCTTGAGCTCACCGCCACGGTCATTAAGATCGACGATTTCATACTGGCAATGGCCATGACAGCACTGGGCCTAAGCACGAACCTGAAATCGTTGCACCGCGTGGGGCTCAAACCTTTCGGGCTCGCTGCCGTGTTGTTTCTTTTCCTATCCCTTGGTGGCTACCTAATTAACCTTGGCTTTACAGAACTGCTGTGATTCGTTAGCGGTAAATTGAAACAGGGCTTGTCGCCTCAAAAGCCTGGCGTTCGTACTGCACCAACTCCAACTGGTTACCCCAGGGGTCAAGGAAGTACCTGACTTGCAAGCCGGCGCATGGGCCTTCGTCCATTTGAATAGGGCCACTCATAACACGCACATCATGCTTTTCAAGGTACTCAACCGCAGCCGCTAGGTTTGTAACTTTGAAAGCAATATGATGGCCACCAAGATCACAGTTTCGCGGTGGTGTCGTATTACGCGTCGTAGGGCGATCATACTGAAACAGCTCTAACATAATTGTTGGGCCAATTTGCAGCATCGCAATCATCAGGCGGGCGTCAGCAACGTTCACATGGGCCTCACACCAGTCTTTTCCATCGGGCATGCGTGGCATTTCACGCGCGTCGAACGGCCCCAACCGGTAAAGCTCAACACCCCCAATCACATCAGTATAGAAAGCAACTGCGGTATCAAGATCGGGAACGGTCAAGGCGACATGGTCTACGTGAAGCAGGCCAGGAAGACCAGACTTGTCAGATGTATTCATTACTTCTCCTAACGTAAGTAAACCCCTGTTTGGGGCGGCGCATCATAATGGAAGAGCTGATGGTGGCGCGAGATTACGCGTTGCCAATTGCACGATTCGTTTCTTCAAGCGCCAACCCGAGGACTCCAGTGTCCAGCAGTCATGATAGTGACCTACTGCATAAACCGAAGTCGTGCCCTCTGAGCAAGTGCGAAAAACCGAAACGGTCGCAACCGTGTGTGTTTCCGATTCCGAAAAGCGAAACGAAGGTGGGCTGATCTGATGGGTACGCAACCCGTTATTCCACAAATGACGCGGCGCCATGTCCAGCAAATTCTGAAGCTCGGATTTGTCCAGATCAATCCACGTTGCCAGGCCATCTATTTCGGGCACTTTGGAAACAAGCTGGTATTCCCCGTCGTCGGTAAACAGTGACAAGTAAGATGCAAAATCACCTTGGTCCAAATAACGTCCCGAGGCTAATAAGCTTTCGGTTATTGCAGCGCGTTGCTCATTGTTCATGTGCGGCTCCGTTTTTGAATGGTGTATGAATATCAAAAGACGAAACACCGACAAGCTGTTGCCATTTTGCATAGAAACTGCGAACGGGCGAGTCGTCTGTCGCCTGGTCGTTGTCTTCACGCGCAACCAAGGAATACGGATACTCGTGCGCCGTCATGTTCGCCCACTGCGTCTCAATGGCCCAAATGTCCTCGGGAAGGTTGCGCCCCATTGGCCCCCAAACCTGGTTGTGCTGCTTGACCCGGGCGCGACGCTGGGTTTCGGTGTCCGATTTAGGCCCCAAGCCACGACACTCCAGAATTGTCAGCCCTGGTTCGACCGGAATCAGAGAGTCGATTCGTACAACAGTCGATCGCACATTGATCATGACATCGGGAAAAATGTCGGTAACCACATGCATATTTGGTGTCATGCCGTTCAGCGTGTCGGTACCCCGATCGCCCAACTTAAGCTTGTTGTACGCAATATTGGCCGGCTGGAAGGTATGGTGCCCATTGGGATGAAGCAACCATTTCCGTTTTAAATAAGTCGGCTGCGACAACGCTGTCGTGCGGTTAAGTAAATGCAGCAGCTCGTGATAGCCCTCGCAATTTGTCTCAACAAAGAGCTTCCAGTTCGCTTTAACCAACACGCGGTGATAATGAAAAACCTCAAGATCGCCAAGGGGTGCCTGAATCTGATCCATGGCAGAACCTATAAAATCTTTCAGCGTTTGGCTTGGTTGGCTTGATAGATTGACAAAGATAAGGCCGTGAATAGTGTCGAGATTCACCGCCTTTAAGTGCACATTGTCTGCGTTAATTGCCTCGTTTGGATACCCCTGAGGCAACGGTATCGTTGTGCACTGACCCGCAGTGGTGAACGTCCAGTGATGATAAAAACACGTGGTGCGATCGCCTTTAATGGTGCCTTGAACATCGCGCAATAATTTTGCGCCTCGGTGTGGGCAGATATTCAAGAACGCACGCAGGGTATTGTCGGTGCCCCGAATAATGGCAACCGATGTATCGGCAACGTTGATGACCCGGTACCTTCCGGGTTCCGGAACTTCGCTTTCATGGCAGGCGAACTTCCACTGCGCTTTGAAAATCTTTTCCTTTTCATCGTTGAAAAGGGCCTCGTGTGTGTACATACGGTTGTCGAGGTAATGCGTACGCGGCAAACCCGGAACACGATCCCAATCCCAGCCGAGTGCGGAAGCAGGCGAGCTTAAAGTGTCCATGAAGTTTCCTTAATGGCTAAACAAGAGGCATGGATTACAGACCATCACCTTTAAATTCGTTTCGCATGTAGAAACACTGTTTCATTATTAATGTATGCCTTTGGCCCAAACTCAACAATAAGTGAAAGTACTGATATCGACGGCGCTTTCTGCTTACTGTGCATGACGCGAAGCGCGCGCAGCCACAAACAGTAACCCCATTCCCAAATCGAATTGCTTCAACTCGCTTGGGAATGGGGTTCGCCCTGGCGTTAAACTTTCATTTCCACTAACCATCTTCCCCTGCATCCATGCCCCATATCGTTATTGAATACACCCCCAACCTAACAGACCTGCCCTTTAACGCCATGCTAGACGCCGTTACACGACGTTTGGCTGAAAGCACCGAAGTACAAGACGAAGCCGACTTGAAAGCACGTGTGGTGCGCGCCGACCACTTTCGCGTTGGGCTGGAAGACAGGGGGCGTGGATTCATTCACGTAACGGTTCGAATTATGGCAGGCCGCAACGAGCAGGCCAAACAAGATTTCAGCCAGCGCGTTACCGATGGCATGCTGGAACACATGCCGCAGTTTGGCAACGAAATGACTGTGCACCTGAGCGTGGAGGTGGTCGATATCGACCGAGGGAGCTATCGGAAGGTTAAGATGACGTAACAATCAGCACTCATCCACCTGACCCTAAGGCTGTTTAGCTGTAAACGAACTAAATTCGGTATTGACACGAAAAACCAATAACGAATATAAATCGTTAATAGCTGTGGTTTGCCTTACTAAAGGAAGTGTCCGATGAAAGTCATTATCGTTGGAGCAGGGATCGGTGGATTATCGACAGCCCTCGCGCTGCATCATCAAGGCGTAGATTGCGAAATTTACGAGAAGGTTCCGAAACTGTTGCAACAGGGCGTAGGCCTGATGCTGCTTCCACATGCATCCAAGGTGATGGAGGAACTGGGTGTACTACCTGCACTTGATGAGGTGGGTGTGCGCATCGAGCACACTTATTTCCGTACACGACATGGGCAGAATGTATGGGACGAACCGCGCGGATTGGCGGCTGGATACGACGTACCGCAGTTTGCCCTTCATCGCGGATACCTCCAGCGTGTTCTGGTAGACGCGGTCGAGGAACGCCTGCCCGGCGCACTGCATCTTGATGCCGCATTCGAAAGCGTGGAAGAGACCGCCGACGGCGTCGTTGCGCAATTCCGTCGGGCTGATGGCAGCATCATCAAAGCCAACGCAGACGCCTTGATCGGCGCAGACGGCATTCACTCTGCTGTAAGGCAGCATTTCTATCCAGAAGAAGGTACGCCGCGCTGGAGCGGCCTGATGCTGTGGCGCGGCTCGGCGGAATGGCCCACCTTCCTGGACGGCCGTACTTACTTGAACACGGGCGGCATGGATGCCAAGTTTGTGTGCTACCCGATGGCAGCGGGATCGAAACCCGGCATACAACTGACAAACTGGGCCACGGTCGTACGCCGGGCCGAACCCGGCGGGCCGCCACCTGCACGCGAAGAGTGGGATCGGCAAGCGCGCCTGGCCGACGTTCAAGAGCTTCTGAAAGTGTTTACCATTCCCGAAGTGGATATCGAAGCGCTGGTGGCCGCCACACCCATGTTCTGGGAATTCCCCATGTGCGATCGCGACCCGCTTCCGCGCTGGAGTTTCGGCCGTGTCACACTGATGGGCGATGCAGCGCATTCTATGTATCCATTTGGGGCTAATGGCGCAGCGCAAGCCATTCTTGACAGCAAGGTATTGTCGGAGTGGTTGAGTAAGGAATCGTCTGTGGTCAAGGCGTTCGAGGGTTACGAAAACGAGCGCTTGCCGATCGTAAATGAAATTGTTGCGACCAACCGCAGCGGTGGGCCCGAGCGTGTCATCAACGCGGTAGAAAAGCTCTCTCCAGAACCTTTTAATGACCTTGAAGCCATTCTGCCGTTTGCCGAGCGAAAAGCCATTGTGCATGGTTATGCCAAGTTGGCTGGGTTCTCGAACGAGCAAGTGGCAGCCGGCTCTTCATCGGGTTCGGGGAAAACAAATTAGCGCCGCAAGTAAACTCCATGCAGCTTTGACTTCATGATTTAGCCTCGGAAGATTGAATAGCATTGTCCACGCGCGACTGCAAATCAGCCCCAACAAAGCTAGTAAGATCTCCCACAGCACTGGCACGCAGCAATTTCTTTGCAGCTACGTCCAGACAAGATCGAAGTTCACCCAACATAGGGCTCGTAACAATTAACACTAATGACGCGCAACGTTTCTGCGTAACGCCCTCGTTAATATAGTTTGCAATTTGCCTGGCGAACTCGGCGCGCTCTTTCGCACGCACCTCTGTATGTGGTTCAAATTGCGTACCCGCATGGGCAGTTCGCCCATGCCCTTTACCTGCGGCGCCTGTTAAATCACCTTCACGGGCCTTATCAGAAAGGCGTTGATGCCGATGGTTAAAGTCGGCCAGCTGAGTAAGCGAATGGTCAGCACCAGAGCGCTCAAAACAATAAGCACGTTCAGAATTGGCAATCAGAACCCATGTCTTTTCCATTTTGGCTGACCCCGAAGTGAATGGTTATATCGTCATTAGGCCCGCTTCCGTAAGCCCACACTTGGAGTAACCACTTTAATCGCGAACCGTGCATCCAAACAGTTGGCCGATTGGCGTAATCCACGCTAGATTGATACGCACATCTGACTTACGTCATGGCATGCCTTAACGGGTTAATTTCATAATGCGTGCTACGGCCTCCGGATGCGGACTTATGTAGCACCTGATGCTGAAGTAATTCTGTAATGTCGCGCAGTGCTGTATCTTGGGAGCACTTGGCAAGTAATGCCCACTTGCTGGTCGTCAGCTTGCCTTCAAACCCATCCAGCAATCGGTTCAGCACCTTGATCTGACGCTCATTCATGGGAACAGCTGCCGCCCATTGCCAAAACCGCGCCTTGATCAGCACCTGGTCCAGCGTTGTGTGCGCTTGTTCGACCGCTTTTAACAATGCGGCCAAGAACCACTGCAACCAGGCGGTGACTTCCATATCGCGTTTTTGAGTGCGCTCAAGGATATCGTAATACCCTTTCCGTTCCCGCTGAATTTGTGCTGACAAGCTATAGAAGCGTTGTGGACTGCCATCTGCTCGCGTCAACAACAAATCGCCTATGGCTCGTGCAATCCGGCCATTACCGTCATCAAAGGGATGCAATGTAACGAACCACAAATGACCCAATCCAGCACGAACCAGGGCGGGTTCGTTTGGCGTGGGGTCATTCACCCAAGACAGAAAACGCTTCATTTCGGCGTCAAGGCGTTTAGCCGGGGGGGCTTCAAAATGCACTTTCTCTCGGCCAATAGCACCTGAAACAACTTGCATCGGGCCATTTGTATCGTCGCGCCACCTAGCCACACGGATCGGGCTTATTCCGGAATAACCAGTTGGAAATAATGCGGCATGCCATCCGAACAAACGCGCTTTAGTTAACAGGGTGTTCGCGTTACTGGTTGCATCAAGCACCATGTCTACAATACCGTCTACGTGACGATCTGCCGGCGCCAAAGCACCAATATCGACGCCCAAACGGCGTGCCACAGATGAGCGAACAGAGGCGACATTCAATATCTCGCCTTCAATGGCACTGGTTTGGATAACATCTTCGGTAAGTGCGACTAAACTCGCTTCATCGCGCAAGGTCATCCCCACATCTGTCAGCCGGCCTAGCAAAAGCCCTTGGGCACGACTAACCGCCGCCAACGGCTTTGCCAATGCGGCAAGGTCATATTGCCACTGGGGCCAATGCGGCGATTGCCAGATATATTCACCGTGTTTCATGCGGTGATTGTGAAATGTTATTGCCGCATTGTCAATGCTACCCGAGCCATACAATTCTCCGTAGAATATGAGGTAGCAAAAAGGAGCCCACCATGAAAATTCTACAAGTCGACTTCCCCTCTCCTGGCCCATTTGGCGCTGAAATGACTGAAATGATGCAAGGGCTGGCTGAAAGTATTGCCAAAGAGCCCGGCCTAATCTGGAAACTTTGGACTGAAAATGCGGAAACCGGTGAAGCAGGCGGTATCTACTGTTTCGAGAACCTCGAAACCCTTAACGCCTACAAAGAAATTCATGCAGCACGGCTGGAAAAAATGGGCGTGCGCAACTTGCGCTTTAAAATCTTCGATGCAAATGTCGCGCTTTCAAAAATCGACCGCTTTCCGGGGTTGTGAGTATAACTTCATGCACAGCATCATCTGGGCGCCAATACGCGTAGTCAGCCCTTCGGCTTTAACCCCTTTTCTTGGATACGCGCTGCAGCACCTGAAGTCAGCTAATCTTGAGAGGTTTAGGTCTGTTCAACGACGCTTCTTTTCTTCAATATCCTTATCGCGCAGGCCTTCCAACTCTGGAACTAGCGCCACATTCTCTTGTTCCGCCGCATCATTCCGTGAGGAAATAGCAGTAGCGGGTTCAGAGTCGGATAAATTAAATGCAATATGCGGGACACCAGGCGGAATAAAACAGAAGGTGCCTGGCTCTATCAGGCAGTAATCCTCTAATTGGGCGCCGTGATAGAGCCCGATTCGGCCTGATATGCCATAAATAGCCGTTTCAAAGTCACGGTGATAATGCACCTTAGCTTTACCACCGGGGCCAAAGGCTGTCAGGTTCATTATTTTTGTAGGGGTCGCATTTGCAGAAAACATGGTGGCCGACGTGCAATCTTTACTCGATCCGGCACAGCCAATCGACCCTTTGCTCAAGGCGCGCTGGGCAATCTTCTACTCCATTTCCACCACACAACCTGGCCTACGTGGCATCAGCTTTGGCAATTTTCTGCTGAGGCGGGTCATTGAAGCGCTGAAGCTAGAACTTCCCAAACTCAAATATTTTGCCACCTTATCGCCCATACCAGGTTTTACCAAGTGGCTGGATCAACAATCCGAATCGGACATTCAGGCGATGTTGGGGCAACGGGCCAAGCAGGTACCAGATACCAGCGCCAACAACCCCTCATGGGCACAACGCCTGCAGGCCCCCGTCGACTCGCCACCATCCGAAGCGCTAAAACGTTGCGGACTGCGCCTGGCCGCTCGCTACTTAACAACCATGCACGACGGGCAGCCCCTGGACCCCGTCGCGCGCGCAGTGCAGAAACCCATTTCCAGCGCGCGTTAAACCGCTACTTTAACAATCGTCCCCCGCTACGGGGACATACAAGCCGCGCCAGACTCCCTATAGTTGGAAACACTAGTTAAAAATTCTGAAGGAGGCGCAATGACGGACACAATTGACATTAAATACTCAATGTTCTCGGTACAGGACCACTATCCCGTCGAGAAGTACCCTGAGCATACGAGAACCGTTGAGCAGTTGTACTCCGAGGTCATCGATCAGGCTAAGCTCGCGGAAGCGCTTGGATACGACACCTTTTTTGTCGCGGAGCACCACTTTCATGAATATGGAACGGTTCCGAACCCGGCAGTAATGTTGGCATATCTGGCAGGCCAGACGCGTCGCCTGCGCTTGGGTTCTGCAATCTCTCTCCTGACATTCCACAACCCACTGACAATCGCTGAAAATTACGCAATGGTTGATATTCTGTCGGGTGGCCGGGTCTTTTTGGGCGTGGGTTCGGGCTATTTGAAACACGAGTTTGATGGCTATGGCATCAATGGTGCTGAAAAACGTGAGCGATTTGATGAGAACCTAGAAATCGTCTCGCGTTTGCTGCAGGGAGAGCGACTAAGCTACGAAGGTAAGTTCAATCAAATTGATAATGTTCAATTAAACGTACGTCCGTTGCAGCATCCGCATCCGCCTATAGCTGTCGCTATCCTCAGAAAAGAAGCCGCATATCACGTCGGGCTGAAAGGCCACAACATCTTATGCGTACCCTACGGATCCCTAGATCATTGGGACGACCTGGGGGAATTGGCCGGTGAGTTTCAACGCGGCAGAAAGGAAGGTGAAAAGCCCGCTAAGCCTGGCGATGCAGCGTTTGTATTTCACACCTTCGTGGGTGAGACTGAAGACGAAGTACGCCAATCAGCCGCTGAGTGTTTTGACTTGTATGTCCGCACGCGGCTGTACGCAAAAAGTCAGACTTATGACGATATTATGAATAGCGGACTTTCACTGTTTGGTACGCCGGATACCGTTGCCGAGAAGGTCGCACATCTATATAAGCTGGGGGTATCCCATGTGATGACGCTACATAATTTTGGGCACTTGCCTGAAACTCAGGTGCATCGCTCAATGAAGCTCTTCGCGCAAGAAGTGATGCCGAGAGTTCGTGCACTCCTGCGTCGAGATCAGGTCGAGAAAGCGGGCGAGGCGGTCTGATGGGTGAGCCGTCACGCCTTCCCGAAGGTCCAGGCGGTCAGGCTCAGCTTTGCCAAATGAAGTTGCGTTCCGCCTTGGCCCAGTTCGCAACCGGTGTGGCCGTCATCACGACGGTCACATCCGATAACGCGAATGTGGGTCTAACAGTGAATTCTTTTTCTTCTGTTTCCCTAAGCCCACCGCTGGTCCTGTGGAGCTTGGCAAAAAAATCACAGAACTTGAAGTTGTTTGAAGAAAGACACGCATTTGCGGTCAATGTACTCACCACTGCTCAGGTCGAAGTATCTAACCGTTTTGCGCGTGCTGTTGATGACAGGTTCCGCGATATTGATTGGAAACCCGGCATTGATGCGGTACCGTTGATTTCGGGTTGTGTTGCCACTTTTGAATGTCGTACGCGCCACATCATCGACGCAGGAGACCACAAGATATTTATTGGTGAGGTCGTCCGTTTCAACAGCGATAGTGCAGAACCCTTGCTTTTTCTGAATAGTCGTTATCACCGCGCAATCCCCTTGGTTTGAAGTTGTTTAAAGCACGATAAATACATAAAGGAGACAATGATGAGATTGCTGGAACTAAAAAAATTCGTGGCAGGCCTGGTTCTGGCGCTACCGGTTATCGGGGCTCAGGCAGAAACCGTCTTACAGTTGAATAACTGGTTACCGCCTGGTCATTTCATTTTTACGGAAGTTTTGAAGCCTTGGGGAGACGATGTGGCTGCGGCAACGCAGGGGCGCGTACGTATCAACATTACAACGTCATCACTTGGCCCACCCGCTCGTCAGTTTGATATGGCTCGCCAGGGTATCGCCGATATCACCTGGAGCACCCAAGGCTACACACCGGGTCGTTTCTTATCGAGTGAAGGTGTGGAGTTACCATTTCTTAGTGACAGTGCGGAAGCGCTTTCGGTTGCTTATTGGCGTACGCACAAAGCGCACTTTGAAAAGCTGAACGAGTACGCTGGAGTCAAACTGTTGTCATTACATGTTCAACCACCGGGAGAACTGTTTACGATAAAAAAACCCGTTCACAGCCTGGATGATTTGAAGGATCTCAAGATCAGGATTGTAGGGCCGGTTACCGCCAATCTAATGGAACAAGCGGGTGGTGTTGCGGTTGCCGCACCCGTGTCGCAAATTTACGAGCTTGTTTCATCCGGCGTCGTCGACGGCACCTTTCTAACGACTGACAGCATTCCCCACATGAGAATGACGGATCAGTTACATCATCGCACTACGGTTAATGGCGGGTTTTACAACACAAGCTTTTTTCTGGTAATGAATCAGAAATCGTGGGATAAGCTGTTACCCGAAGACCAGAAAGCAATTGAGCAGCTATCAGGGGAGGCTTTTGCAAAACGCGTAGGCAAGATTTGGGATGAGAAACGTGCGTACGGCGAAAAGCAGTTTGAAGAGCACAATGGTCAACACATTCAAATTCAGGGCGCCGCCCTGGAAAACCTGAAAGCGAAAATGGATAAAGTTCGCGCACAATGGGTCGCCTCAATAACAGAGCGGGGGGTTGATGGTGATGCGGCCCTGAAAATGGTGCAAGAGGAAGTGAAAAACTATAGCTCTCAATGATTTATCCTGTCATATCTCTACTTTTATAAGGGGTTGCTATCATGACTATTTCTGTTAAAGGACTTCATCATGTCGCGTGGCGCTGCGCTGATGCTGAAGAAACCCGACATTTTTACGAAGACATACTGGGTCTGCCACTCGCACACATTATCAAGGCTGATAGGGTGCCATCTACGCGCGAACATATGCCTTATGTTCACATATTTTTTGAGTTCCGCGACGGCTCCTACATTGCTTTTTTCGACGTAAATGATGGAAAAGGCAACACATTGCACCCGGAAATGCCGGAATGGATTCCCCATTTCGCCATGGAGCTCGATTCACGCGAAGAACTGCTGGCAATGAAAAAACGCCTTGAGAATCATGGCATCGACGTGATTGGCGTCGTCGATCACCATTTCGTTCAATCTATTTATTTCTTTGACCCCAACGGCGTGCGTCTGGAGTTCACCGTTCGCACTGAAACGCAGGCGTATTTAGATCAGGCTCGCACACAAGCTCGCCGGTCTCTGGACGCCTGGACGGCGACCAAACGCGCTGGGCTTGACAAAGCTGCCGAGCCGTTATCCAGCCCTGAACTAAACGGGTAAAAAGAGGACAAAATCAATGACTACTAAGCCACCCCGGAAAATCGTTACCGAATGGATCCATATCGCCTTCGATGAAACGTCGTCCTTTGTTGAAACTTATGGTTTTTCGGGCAGCCAGGGTACTGTTAATCTGGAAGGGCTTTTACTCAAGCCTCAGGGCGATTCCTCCCGGACCCTTTTGGTGTTTATGCATCCCGCCTCTACACTGCAATTACTTCCAATGCCCCGGAAACTGGCGCAAATGGGGTTTCATGTCTTATGTGCAGGCAGCCGATTTGCAAAGAACGACACCGCGCTAATCATGGAAAAAGTCGTTCTTGATCTTGGTGCCTACATTAAAGAGGCCAAGCACAACAGGGGATATGAAAAAGTCGTTCTTATGGGCTGGAGTGGTGGGGGTGCCCTTTCTGCGTTTTATCAGGCTCAAGCAGAACACCCAAGTATTACGAATACGCCCGCAGGTGATCCTGTCGATATCGCAGGCGCAGGCCTGATTCCCGCAGATGCGGTTGTGTTCCAGGCAGCCCACTTATCGCGTGCGCGTATGCTTTCTGAAATGATTGATCCATCGGTAAAAAACGAAAGTGATCCCGACGACCGGGTGCTTGAAATGGATATCTATGATCCACGCAACCCAAACCAGCCGCCGTACTCGAAAGCTTTTATCGAAGAGTATCGTACGAATCAATTGAAACGCATCCGAAAAATTCGTCAATGGGTTTTAGAAACACTTGATGATTTGAAGCGCCGCAATACCTTGGAAATGGAACGTGGCTTTGTCACACATCGCACAATGGCGGAGCCTCGATTCCTTGATTCGACCCTGGATCCAAATGGCCGTCGCCCGGGCTGGTGCTACATGGGTCATCCCGAAACCGCCAACAATGGTCCGATTGGGCTAGGTCGTTTTTCCACGCTGCGGTCATGGTTATCGCAGTGGTCGATTAACGACTCTAATGCCGATGGTCTTAGTTGCGCCGCGCATATTTCGAAGCCGGCATTAGTAGTGGAAAATGAGGCGGATGACGCAGTTCCCCAACCCCATCCTGGAATGATGTTCGATGCCTTGGGATCGCAAGATAAAACCATGCATGTCATTGCGGGCGCCACCCATTATTACAAAGGACAACCCGAACACTTAAATCAGGCTGCGGCTATCCTTACCAGCTGGATGGCATCGCGCAAACTTATTGACTTTTAATGCTTCAATAATTAATGAGCCAAGGGCTTCGTGTGCTTAACCTGGCGAACACAAAATATAAGTAACGCCAAGTTCCCTGGAATTGTCGTGACGCGTATAGTATAAAAACAAGACACTACAAGAAACAGACGAGAGACAACTATGGCAGCCCTTAGAAGCATCGATACATCATCGAGTTTTACACATAATGTCAATTGCGTTGAGCGTCTGGCGCTTCGATCGCCAAGAGGCAGGCGCAGCTCTTTACCCTCTGTTAACCGCACAAGCGACATGAATAATCCCCCATGGGGCAGGCTAATCGACAGCATTGGAAGTGACGATTTCTTCAATCAACTGCGCGCCTGGCTTAAGCTCAGTTGCCACGTTGATCACATCGGCCTGTTTCAACTGCACGAGTCGACTATCTCTGTAATTGCCTGCATTAGCCCCGAAGGAAGTGGTCTTGCCACCGAACGGATTGGTCGCTATACATCAAGTGGATTGTGGCGGTTTGATCCTTCAATACATCACATCCGCCAAGGATTGAAGACCCAAGGCCGGCAACATGTCAGAGTCAATCTTGACGGGCTATCCAAGGTTTTTCGAGAAACGCTGTACAGAGGTCTGGGTGACAAAGTCGTTCTTAGCGGTGTTCGAAACTCGGGGGCCTACAGCCTAAGTCTTTTCAGGGATGATTCTCAAAACCGGTTTGCGCAAGAAGATATCGAAGGTTTAATGCATTTAAGTGAGTCTCTCATTTCAGCGGTTGCCAAACATTGCGAACTCAGAAACTGTCGGGCCCATCGAGCGTTACGGGCCCCGATTGCTGAAATTTATGCCTGTATTCAGACAGAACACAGACTGACATCCCGCGAGCTTGAGGTCTGCGCTCGAATTATTTACGGAATGAGTCACCTGGGCATTGCCCTTGATCTGAATGTTGGTGAAGAAACCGTTAAAACATATAAAAATCGAGCCTATCAGAAGCTTGGCATTGGCAGCCAACGCGAGCTTTTGATGTGGTACCTGTCTTTGTGGAATCCATTCAATCACTAACGAAGCTGCCATGAAAAATCACAACGAATTTTCAACCCACCACATTTTCGTGGTTATCCCCCAGTTCCTTGGCAAATGTGCTGCTTTATTTCTATTGATAATGATGTCGCTCATGTTCGCCGATGTACTTGGGCGTTATTTTTTCAGCAATCCAATTAGTGGTGCGTACGAACTGACGGAAATTCTATTAGCTTTGGTCGTTTTTTTTGCTTTACCCCTGGTTACTCATGAGAAAGGGCACATCACCGTTGCCTTGTTCGACGCATGGCTGAGTGACACCATTAAAAGAATAAAAAGTTTGGCAATTAATTTGACGATGGTCGTTATTCAGGGTGTGATGACATGGCGTCTTTACCTGCATGCCAGCGACATGATCGCATATGGTGACGTTTCCATGTTTCTGCGAATTCCGTACGGCTGGATTGCCTGCACCATGACAGTAATGGCCGCTGTTTCCACCCTTTTTTCCCTGGTTCTGGCCCTTGGCGATATTCTTCGGTCTAACAACCAGGGAGACGCGCAATGATTGTTGCCGGTTTCCTCGCACTGCTTTTCCTTCTGCTCTTTTCAGGGCTGCCAATTGCTTTTGGAATGGGTTTGGTGGGTACGCTCGGATTTATGACACTAACCTCGGCTGACGCGGGTTTGGCGATGGTAGGACAAGTTGTTTACGACACCACCCTGTCATATCAGCTTTCGATTCTTCCATTGTTTATCTTAATGGGTAACTTTATTAGTCATGCCCGAATGTCTGACGACCTCTACCAGGCTGCGAACGCTTTTTTGGGCCATAAGAACGGGGGCTTGGCAATGGCGACCATTGCGGCCTCCGGCGGATTTAGCGCCGTGTGTGGCTCCAGTCTGGCAACGGTTTCTACCATGAGCAAAATAGCGATACCGCAAATGCGGCGCTTTGGCTATTCCGACGGGTTGGCTGCGGGAGCGGTAGCGGCCGGCGGCACAGTCGGAATACTGATTCCGCCCAGCGTGGTGCTTATTCTATACGGCATTCTTACCGAGAATAACATCGGGGCTCTTTTTGCTGCGGGCTTGATACCGGGCGTTCTGGGTTTGGCTCTGTATATTGGGGCTGTTCGCATTATCGTTTTCAGAAACCCGAACGCCGGGCCTAAGGGCGACCGATACTCGTGGCGTGAACGACTTCACGCTTTATCAAAGGTATGGGTACTTTTGGTGTTGTTTATTATCGTACTTGGCGGGATATACGGCGGAGTTTTTACTTCAACCGAAGCGGCTGGAATTGGCGCGTTCGGTGCTTTTGTCGTTGCACTTTTGCGACGGGCACTCACCGTTAAGTTATTGCTCGCAACCCTGCTTGACAGTGCACGTACGACAACTATGCTGCTGATGGTCTTGGTGGGCGCCATACTGTTCGGAAATTTCATCAATATGGCCCAATTCCCCCAACAACTGTCAGGGCTTATTTCTGCGATAGAGCTTAACGCTTTCGAAGTTATTCTTGTCATTACTCTAATTTATCTGGCGATAGGTTGTGTATTAGAGAGCATGTCGATGCTGCTGCTGACCGTGCCAATCTTCTACCCGGTAATCATCAACGCGGGCATTGACCCCATTTGGTTTGGTATCTATACCGTCATCGTGATCGAAATCAGTTTAATTACCCCTCCAATAGGCTTGAATGTCTTCGTTTTGAAAGCCACGGTTCCCGACATGTCGCTTTCTACAATCTTCAAAGGCTTATTGCCTTTTATCGGAGCAGATATTATTCGGCTTGGGTTGTTAATTGCATTTCCGTCCCTGGCCCTTTTTCTGGTGAATTTGTTCTTTTAAATTTGAAATGTCCAAATAGATCATTATGAACACGGCCCATTTTATGTTCAGCCGCATGGTTATACGCCTAACCTTTTGCCAGTAAACTGCAAACGACAATACTTTTCTATGCCAAGATGCCCCATATCGTTATTAAATAAACTCCCAATCTAACCGACCTGCCCTTCAACGCTATGCTGGATGCCATCACGCACCGCTTAGCCGAAAGCCCGGAGTAAAGGACGAAGCTGATTTAAAAGCATGCGTAATACAGCGGGTTGCTATCACGCAGTTCAATGCGCAAGACCAAGGCTTGGCCGCCTAAGACCGTGAGCTTGCGGGAAGTTACGCGGCGCGATCCAGAGCGGTGCAGTGTGGGGTTAGATTCCATGGCAACAAGTCGTCGATTCGGTTGACGGGGTGCTCGGCGATACGGGCCAGCACCTCACGCAAGTAAGCCATGGGTTCGATCCCGTTCAGTGCCGCGCTACCGAGTAGGCTATAAATGGACGCAGCGCTGTGGCCACCCGCATCAGATCCGGCAAATAGGTAGTTCTTGCGGCCCAAGGCGACCACGCGCAGCGCGCGCTCAGCAGCATTATTATCGATTTCAATGCAGCCATCGTCCACATAGCGCGTTAAAGCGGTCCAGCGCGTGAGCGCATAGCGAACCGCCCCGGCCAATGCGGATTTACGTGAGACGGATCGTAAGGTGTCGTGCAGCCAGTCGTGTAAAGCGTCAAGATGAGGGCCAGCCCGTGCCTGACGCGCTTGGCGTCGCACATCGGGCAACTCACCACGGATTTGCGCTTCAATGGCATACAGTTCAGCAATGCGCCCAATGGCCTGCAAGGCTTCCGGGCTGCTTTGCTGTTCGGCGATGTCGTAGAACTTGCGTCGTACGTGCGCCCAGCATGCTGCCTCAACAATTTTCCCGCTTTCGTAGAGTGCATTAAAACCTGCGTACCCATCGGCCTGAACAATGCCCTGGAAGTTTTTAAGGTGCTTCTGTGGGTGCTCGCCTTTACGATCTGGTGAGTACCCGAACCAGACCGCCGCCGGTTGATCACTGGCAGCGGTTCGGTCGTCACGAACATACGTCCACAGACGCCCCGTGCGGGTCTTGCCACGCCCCGGCGCCAGTACTGGAACAGGGGTGTCATCGGCATGGACTTTGCTGCCACTCATCACATAACGATGCAATGCCTGAACCAGAGGGCGAAGCAACTGACTGCTGCCCGCCACCCAATCGGCCAGTGTCGAGCGTGAGAGTGTCACGCCATGACGGGCATAGATCGCGCTCTGGCGATAAAGTGGTTGATGATCGCAGTACTTGGCCACCAGAACCTGAGCCAGCAATCCAGGGCCAGCCAAGCCACGTGCAATCGGACGCGAAGGTGCGCTCGCCTGCACAATGGTGTCGCAATGGCTACAGGCCATCTTGGGTCGAACCGTGCGGATGACCTTAAAGCTGGCTGGAATGAATTCAAGCGTTTCGCTAACGTCTTCGCCCAGGAATTTGAGCGCACCACCACAAGCCGGGCAGTCACAACTATCGTTGGCAGCCAGCACATGTTCTTCGCGCGGCAGGAAGTCTGGCAAGCTCTGGCGCCCGGCAGATGGCGTGCGTTTCTTTGGGGAAGTGGCTTTGGGCACAATGCCTCGCACCGGCGCACCTGATATCGCCATGTCATCAAGCATCAGCGGCAGTTGCGCCAACAGGTCGCCAGCCCGTTCACTGCTGCGCCCGAAGCGTTCGCGCCTGGCCTTGGCCAACTGCAAACGCAAGTAGTCATTTTCTTGTTGCAACGCCTTGATCACGGCCAGTAAAGCCGTTGTGTCAGATGAGGTGGCGTTAACGTTTTGCATGACCGTAATTTTACCAAATAGTCATGCCTGAATCGACCGATTATTGCCAGCAAACCCAATAAATATGCAGCTCTCCAAGCAATGCTGGCATTACACTCGCATAGGTCGCTGTGTGCGCTGGGGTCGTCGCCAATCGATGCCTTCCAGCAGCATCGACAGCTGTGCGGGCGTCAGATTGACCGCACCCGATTCAGCCGAAGGCCAGACGAAATGACCATGCTCTAACCGCTTGGCCAGTAAACACATGCCATCGCCGCTCCACCACAACACCTTGATTCGATCGCCTTTGCGACCACGAAATACAAACACGTGACCACTGAACGGATCCTCAGCCAGCTTCGATTGCACCAGCGCGGCCAAGCCATCGAAACCACGACGCATGTCGGTGACCCCAGCCGCCAGCCAAACTCGGGTTCCCGCAGGTAAACCAATCATGCGCGTAGCGTCTGGATCATGCATTGCAGCGCCCGCAGATCGGGCGTCCCATGCACTACAATTTTGGCATGACCAAGGTGCAGTTCAATTTGCCCACGCTGGGGGTCGCAATCATTGGTTGGTGACCGTGTCGTATGATGAGCATGTGGCGTCGTTGGCTGCGCACTGATGTGAACAGGCAATAGCGCAGCCGTTTCGGTGACACTTCCAAAATCACCGCGTCGATACTGCCAGCGCCAGTTGTGTAATTGATTGGCATTGAGCCCATGGGCCATGGCAACACGTGCAATTGACGCGCCTGCGGCCATTGATTCCCGCACAACGTTTCGCTTGAACTCAACAGAGTAGCGGCGTCGATTAGTGTCAGATACAGGTACGAGAGAAATTGAGGATTCGCTCATCAAACTACGTGTCCATTTGAATGAATTAATGGACACGTAGTTTGATGAGATTTATCTGAGATCGCTAGACGGTATCGGGCGGACGCTTACAAAAGGAACGGTCTTAAAGGTAGAATTTTCTAACAGCAGTATTCAGGAAATTTTGCATGAAGACCTCACGCTTTACCGACAGTCAGATAATTGCCATCCTCAAGCAATCCGAAGCGGGTACGCCGGTACCGGAGCTTTGCCGAGAGCACGGTATGAGCAGCGCCACGTTCTATAAATGGCGCGCCAAGTACGGCGGCATGGATGCTGGCCTGATGTCACGCATGAAGGAGCTGGAGGCGGAGAACGCCCGGCTGAAAAAGATGTATGCAGAGGAACGGCTCAAGGCTGAAATCCTGAAGGAGGCCATTGAAAAAAAGTGGTGAAGCCATCTCACCGACGTGAGATGGCGCAACGAGCGGTCAAGCAGTTCGCCGCCAGTATTCGCCTGGCCTGCAACGCGTTTAGCATCAGCGAGAAATGCTATCGGTATCAAGCTAAGTTAAGCAGCGACAATCAGCAAATTGCCGACTGGCTGCTTCGTTTGACCCATAACCAACGGAACTGGGGGTTCGGCCTTTGCTACCTGTATCTGCGCAACGTCAAAGGCTTCAAGTGGAATCACAAGCGCATATACCGCATTTACCGTGAGCTGGAGTTAAACATGCGTATCAAACCGCGCAAACGCTTGGTGCGGGAACAACCAGAGCCCTTGGCGGTACCGTATGCACCTAATGAAATCTGGTCGATGGACTTTATGCACGACCAGTTGGCCGACGGTCGCAGCATCCGGCTGTTCAATGTTATCGACGACTACAACCGCGAAGGCCTATGCATTGATGTGGACTTCTCGCTGCCTGCTTTACGAGTGATTCGTTCGCTTGAACAGGTCATGGAGTGGCGCGGCAAACCCAAAATTATTCGCTGTGATAATGGCCCGGAATACGCAAGTTCTGCACTGATGGGCTGGGCTGAAAAGCACCACATCAAATTGCAGTTTATCCAACCGGGTAAGCCGCAGCAGAACGCCTATATCGAACGGTATAACCGCACGGTACGCTACGATTGGTTGGCTCATCACCTGTTTGATTCTGTGTCTGATGTCCAGGACTTCGCCACACGCTGGCTCTGGACTTACAATCACGAACGGCCAAATATGGCCTTGGGCGGCATTACGCCAATTCAAAAAATGGCATTGGCCGCTTAGCCTCTACGTTTAACGACCGTTAAAAATGGGGGGATTACCGCAAGAACAGGCCTACCTCAACCAACCCACTTAAAATCGATGCACGCATATTGGCAACTGTTGTCACCTCGGTACCCAACAGCTGGCCACTTAACTTGCCATCTGAATACTCAGGCAACAATTTCTGAAACTCAGTATAAAGCGGGTTATGGGCCGGATGCAGGGGCGGCACGCCAGAAGCCATTCGAAGGTCTTTTGCAGAAACGCCTGTGGCAGTGGTCGTTAACATTGATTGTAGCGGCCAACACCACTTTGGCAACGCCATAGATTGGCGAGCGTGTGATTTTCATGCGTGTCTCCTTTGGATATCATTAATTTTTTGCATCATTCCATTAAACTTGGCTCAGGAATGGCATCTCAACCACTGGCTTGTGGAAAAAATTCTAATGACTGACATGAAACGCGCACAACGAAAATCCCTTGGCTTGTGCACTCAGTGCACAATACTGCCCTTACCCGAAGGGCTTAAGTTCTCTCTTGCTTTAAACGCCGCCACAATGTGGTACGGCTAATACCCAATGCCGTGGCGGCCGCATTTTGATCCCCCCCACAAGCATCAAGCGCCTGCTTAATCTGGCTTGTTTCAAGCCGCTGACGAAAGGTCTTCAGCCCTGCATCTTTAGACAAACCCTTTACACATGCAGCTGGCAAAATGTCGAGCAAGAGCGTACCGGGCGAAAAATCGGGCAGCGCAAACACCATCATGACCATCCGCTCAATAACGTTTTCCAGCTCACGCACATTGCCCGGCCAGTCATAATGCAAGGTATTCTTGAGCAGCGCCGGAATCAACGTGTCAATGCCGTCTGGCTCTGTTCCAATCCTGTGCGCAACACGTTCAAGCAATTCCTCAACCAGCAAGGGCAAATCCTCAACCCGCTCGCGCAACGGCGGAATAGAGAGTTGCAAAATATTCAAACGATAGTAAAGATCTTGCCTGAATCTCCCTTCGCCAATTTCAGCTTCAAGATTACGATGGGTTGCGGCTATCACCCGCACATTTACGGGCGTTGGCATAACTGACCCAATACGCGTAACCATTCGCTCTTGCAAAACGCGCAATAGCCGGGTTTGCAACGATATGGGCATTTCACCCACCTCATCCAGGAATAACGTTCCCGTGTGCGCGGCCTCGAATACACCCATTTTTCCGCCACGCGCCGCCCCAGTGAACGCCCCATCGACATAACCAAACAACTCGCTTTCCAGCAAGCTTTCCGGAAATGCCGCACAATTAACCGCAATAAACGGTTGTTCACGACGTCCGCTTTCGGCATGAATACCTTGCGCCAGTATCTCCTTGCCCGTCCCACTTTCGCCAAATATTAAAACTGATGCATCATGCTTTGCACATGCCAAGCCAAGCGCGCGCAGCCTCACTATTGAATCATGCTGGCCCAGAAGGTTGCTTAAGCGATAGCGCGTATGCTTTGACTGAACGCTTCGATTGCTGCGCAGGCTGTGATCCAAACGTTGAATTAAGGCTGAGTCTTGGCAAATCAGCACAGCGCCAACCAGTTCACCATGCTCTAACAAGGGTAACCGGGTCATCACAATGGTTCTATTGCCCACCTGTTGAATTTGCTCGGTCTCGACTTTTTGCGTCTGCAATGTTTTAGCCAAGCTCAGGTCTTCACTAACATGGCCAAGCTTTCTACCAATGAGCTTATGAGCAGGTTGCTCTAACAGTGCTACCATAGCCGGGTTCACCACCTCAATGCGGTCATCCACATCAACCGCCACGACTGCATCCCGGAGCTTTTCGAGAATTGTGTTCACCCGCTCGCGTCGCGCCAATTCGATACGACTTAATCGCGCGGCCTCAACCGCATCCTCAATGGCTTCACGCACCAGCCGCTGAGAATAGAGCAAAATGCCGTGCAAACCGTCTGCCTTCGCTAAATCAACCACCAGCCCGGGGGCAACAACCGCTTCAACCCCTTCCCGCTTTAACTGTAGAACACATTGCCGGGCATCGGCCTCGGTTTCATAACAATGCAACTGGACAGGTAAGTCCAAAACGCGCACAAAATCACTGAGTTCTGCAGGCACGCTGCCATACATCACAATTGCAACCCGCTCGGACACCCCCTTGGCCTGAACCAGACCCTGCATAACATCAAGCCCGCTCACCTTTACCAAAATCACTGGCAAACCGAGGTGTTGACGCAGATAGTCTCCGTTTGAGCCCGCTGCCACAACGGCATCAACCGTTCCACGAGTGCAGAGCGCATTAATTTCTACCACTGCATCATGATAGGCCCGCTCTAGCAGAGTAATTTGCACATTGCGCCTATACTCGGGTGCCAGAGCCTCGAATAAATATCTCAGCCCGTGTAACCCCACGGCGACAATATGTAACGGGGGAGCTGTTAATGCCATCATGACCATCCACCTGCAGTTTCATTTATGAAAATATAAAACAAAGTTTATTTCATTTTTGAAACAGCGTGTTTTATTACATCCACGGCCATATCGATCAAAGTTATAAGTTACACATATAAAACAGTACCTTATAGATCTCCATCTTGCACATAATCAAGGCCGATAAAATTGGCACGAATATTGCTTTAATAGCATCATATCTAATAATTGGGCTCAAAAATGCAAACGAAACCCACCACCGCCGGCACCCGCTTTCGCACAGCCCTTTCTCAAGAATGGCCGCTTCAGGTAATTGGCGCCATTAACGCAAACCATGCTCTGCTGGCACAACAAGCCGGGTTTCGCGCCATATACTTGTCGGGCGGTGGCGTGGCTGCGGGCTCGCTGGGCATGCCCGATCTGGGTATTAATACGCTAGACGACGTTCTGACCGACGTGCGCCGCATCACCGACGTATGCGAACTACCCTTAATGGTCGACATCGATACCGGCTTCGGCCCTTCTGCGTTTAACATTGCCCGAACCATTAAAAGCCTGATCAAGTTCGGCGCGGCGGCCTGCCATCTTGAAGACCAGGTGGGCGCCAAGCGCTGTGGCCACCGGCCCGGTAAAGAGATTGTCAGTACCCAGGAAATGGTTGACCGCGTTAAAGCGGCGGTTGACGCGCGAACCGACCCTGATTTTTTCATTATTGCGCGCACCGATGCCATTGCCGTGCATGGCGTGGAAGCGGCGCTTGAACGCGCGCAGGCCTGCGTCCAGGCCGGCGCTGATGCGGTATTTGTCGAGGCCGCATACGATCTTGACACTTATCGCCAGTTCACCCAGGCTTTGTCTGTACCCGTGCTGGCCAACATTACCGAGTTCGGGCAAACACCGCTATTTTCCAGCGAGGAGCTGGGGCAGGCGGGGGTAGGCATTGTGCTGTATCCGCTCTCGGCATTTCGCGCCATGAACAAAGCGGCGCAAACCGTTTACAACGCAATTCGCCACGACGGTCACCAACGTAACGTGGTCGACATGATGCAAACGCGCGAAGAGCTGTATCAATCTATTGGCTACCACGAATACGAGTCGCGACTCGACCAACTTTTTCAACGGCATAACGAAACAAAATAGCAACAAGCCTTACGCGAATTTATCGCAACGCCATTTCAACCATCGCGTTTCAGAACGCTCAGGAGACACACCATGGCTACATCCCGCTCACGCAAAAGCAAGTCTGCAACCGCATCAAAAACAGCGGCCGCCCCGGCAGTGCCAGAACAAAACACCCCTGCGTCCGCCGGGCCCAAGCCCAAGAAATCCGTTGCACTATCGGGCGTCGTGGCCGGCAACACCGCGCTATGCACCGTGGGTCGCAGCGGCAACGACTTGCACTACCGCGGCTACGACATTCTGGATATCGCGGAAACCTGCGAATTCGAGGAAGTCGCCTATTTGCTGATTCACGGCAGCCTGCCCACCAAAGTCGAGTTGGAAGCCTACAAAGCCAAGCTGCAACGTTTGCGCGGGCTACCCTTACATGTACAACAGGTTCTGGAAGCCTTGCCGGCAGCCAGCCACCCCATGGATGTCATGCGCACCGCCGTCTCAGCCCTGGGCTGTGTCTTGCCCGAGAAAGACGACCACAATCTGGCTGACGCGCGCGATATCGCCGACCGTTTGCTGGCCTGCCTGAGCTCGGCCTTACTTTACTGGTATCACTATAGCCACCGCGGTGAAATGATCGATGTCGTGACCGACGACGACAGCATTGGCGGTCATTTTCTGCACCTGCTGCATGGTGAAAAACCCAGCAAGGAATGGGTGCGCGCCATGCACACCTCGCTTATTTTGTATGCCGAGCACGAATTCAACGCTTCCACCTTCACGTGCCGCGTGATTGCCGGAACGGGATCCGACATGTATTCCGCTATTGCCGGTGGCATTGGTGCCTTGCGCGGCCCCAAGCACGGCGGCGCCAACGAGGTGGCCTTCGACATACAAAAGCGTTACGACACCCCTGAACAAGCCGAAGCCAATATTCGTGAACGGGTTGCCAACAAGGAAGTCATCATTGGGTTCGGACACCCGGTGTATACCGTCTCCGACCCACGTAACGAAGTCATTAAAAAGGTCGCTAAAAAACTGTCCCAAAGCACCGGCGACACCAAAATGTTCGAGATTGCCGAACGGCTCGAATCCGTGATGTGGGATGCCAAAAAAATGTTCCCCAACCTGGATTGGTTCTCGGCCGTGTCGTACCACACCATGGGCGTGCCCACCGCCATGTTCACACCGCTATTCGTGTTGGCCCGCACCGCCGGCTGGGCCGCACACATTATCGAGCAGCGCATCGACAACAAAATCATTCGCCCTACAGCCAACTACGTGGGCCCGGAAAACCGCAAGTTCGTGCCGCTTCCGCGCCGTAAACGTTAATACTCATCAGGAAGTTTTTTTTATGTCTGCCGACACCACTCATATTTCCAATGTTCGCCCCCAACCCGACCAGGTTTTAAGCGACATTGCCGATTATGTTCTGAACTACACCATTCAAAGTGAGCTGGCCTACGAAACAGCCCGCAACTGCCTAATTGATACGCTGGGTTGTGGCCTTGAAGCGTTGGAATACCCTGCTTGCACCAAACTGCTGGGGCCCATTGTGCCTGGCACGACAGTCCCTCACGGTGCCAAAGTGCCCGGCACGCAGTTTCAGCTTGACCCGGTTCAAGCCGCCTTTAACATCGGTGCCATGATTCGCTGGCTCGACTTCAACGACACCTGGCTGGCTGCCGAATGGGGCCATCCTTCCGACAACCTCGGTGGCATCCTGGCTACAGCCGACTGGCTTTCGCGCACTGCCGTCGCGGCAGGCAAGGCACCGCTGACCATGCACGATGTCCTTACCGCCATGATCAAGGCGCATGAAATTCAGGGTTGTATTGCGCTGGAAAACTCCTTTAATAAAGTGGGGCTGGATCACGTTGTACTGGTCAAGGTGGCTTCTACGGCGGTAGTGGCGCAAATGCTGGGGTTGAACCGCGACGAGATCATTAATGCGCTCTCGCTGGCCTGGGTCGATGGGCAAAGCCTGCGCACTTATCGTCATGCACCCAATACCGGCAGCCGCAAAAGCTGGGCCGCCGGCGATGCCACCAGCCGCGCGGTGCGTTTGGCGCTTATCGCCCAAACTGGCGAAATGGGCTACCCATCGGTGCTGTCAGCCAAAACCTGGGGCTTTTACGACGTCCTCTTCAAAGGGCAACCCTTCAAATTCCAGCGCCCCTACGGCAGCTACGTTATGGAAAACGTGCTGTTCAAAATCTCGTTCCCGGCCGAATTCCACTCGCAGACAGCGGTGGAGTGCGCCATGCAGATTCATGAAACGCTTAAGCAAAAAGGCAAGTCGGTTGATGACATCAAGCGCATTACCATTCGCACCCACGAAGCCTGCATTCGCATCATCGACAAGAAAGGCCCACTGAACAACCCTGCCGACCGCGATCACTGCATTCAGTACATGGTTGCCGTGCCGCTTCTGTTCGGACGCCTGACCGCAGCCGACTACGAAGACAGTGTGGCTAACGACCCGCGTATTGATGAACTGCGCGACAAAATCATCTGTGTGGAAGACGCGGCGTTCACAGCCGATTATCACAACCCGGAAAAACGGGCGATTGCCAACGCCTTGAAGGTTGAGTTCAACGACGGCACCGCCCTAGACGAAGTGGTGTGCGAATACCCCATTGGCCACAAGCGTCGCCGCGAAGATGGTATTCCGTTACTGGAAGCCAAATTCCGTACCAACCTGGCACGCCGTTTCCCCGAGAAGCAACAACAACGTATTCTGGACGTATCGTTGAATCAGGCACAACTGGAAACCATGCCTGTGCATGAATATGTTGATCTGTATGTAATCTAAAAAATATAGTGATCGCGTAGGGTTTATTCACGATAACTTCTGCGCGATCACTATTGACGACCTAGTTTGATTTCTCGTCTAACAGGTCAAGCGCTACATCGACGATCATATCTTCCTGCCCGCCCACCATTCTGCGACGTCCAAGCTCAACCAGAATATCAACCGTTTTTAAACCATATTTTTCGGCTGCTATTTCTGCATGTCTTAAAAAGCTCGAATAAACTCCGGCATAGCCTAAAGCAAGCGTTTCTCGATCAACTCGCACAGGACGATCCTGCAACGGCCGAACAATATCGTCGGCAGCATCCATTAGTTCGTACAAATTACAGCCATGCTGCCATCCCAATCGACTTGCCGCAGCGACAAAGACCTCAAGTGGCGCATTACCAGCACCTGCCCCCATTCCTGCCAAGCTGGCATCCACCCGGTCACACCCCTCTTCAATTGCTACGATACTATTGGCAACACCTAAACTCAGATTGTGATGTGCATGAATACCTGTGTACGTTCGTGGATCTAAAGTATCCTTCAACGCACGAAAACGATCGCGCACATCCTTCATACTAAGCGCCCCTCCCGAGTCAACAACGTAACAACAGGTTGCCCCATATGACTCCATTAGCTTTGCCTGTTGCGCCAGCCCGGTGGGGGTTTGCATGTGGCTCATCATTAAAAAACCCACTGCTTCCATACCTAATGCTCGCGCGTATTCGATATGCTGTCGAGAGACATCCGCTTCGGTGCAGTGAGTCGCAACTCTGACAACGCGGGCGCCAGCGCTATACGCAGCTTGAAGATCCTCCACAGTACCAATTCCCGGCAACAAAAGTGTGGCAATCTTGGCATTCGATACGACTGCGGCTACCGCCTCAATCCACTCAAGATCACTATGCGCTCCAAAGCCATAATTGAAGCTGCTGCCTTGCAGCCCATCTCCATGAGCCACTTCAATTGAATCAACGCCAGCGAGGTCCAAAGCCTTTGCTATCTTTGCCACCTGTGCAACTGTATATTGATGACGAATCGCGTGCGAGCCATCCCTTAAGGTGACATCCGAAATGTAGATTTTCTTATCCGAGTTCAAAACTATTGCTCCTCAACAGCCAGTATCCGTGACGCCATCAACTCTGCAGTCGCTTTCGCAGCCGAAGTCATAATGTCTAGGTTTCCCGCGTAAGATGGCAAATAATGGGCAGCACCTTCGACCTCAAGGAAAACTGAAGTTTTCAACCCAGAATTAATTTTCCCCAATCCAGGAATCATTAACGGCCTGGCTTCTGACACAAGATCAAACTGCACCTTCTGCTTTAAACGATACCCAGGAACATACGACTGAACGTCTTTAACCATCTTATCGATAGAGTCCACAATTCGCTCTTGGTCGGCAACATCCGATAAGCAGTAAATCGTGTCTCGCATGATTAAAGGTGGTTCTGCTGGATTCAGAATGATGATGGCTTTACCAAGCTTTGCTCCACCAACGATCTCAATCGCTTTCGCGGTTGTTTTGGTAAATTCATCAATATTTGCGCGGGTACCGGGCCCTGCAGATCGACTCGAGATACTCGCGACAATTTCCGCATAACTGACGTTCGCAACACGCTGTATCGCTGCCACGATTGGAATCGTCGCCTGGCCTCCGCAGGTAACCATATTAACGTTGAACCTATTCAGATATTGGCTACCATTCACTACAGGAACACAATAAGGGCCAATCGCAGCAGGCGTAAGGTCTACAAAACGAATATTGGGCTTTCGTTGGGACAGGAAATCAAAGTTCTTAGCATGAGCCTTCGCGCTCGTTGCATCGAACACCAGCTCAATATCCCGAAACTCAGGCAGGTTAACCAATCCCTCCACACCCTCATGCGTTGTCGTCACGCCTAACCCTGACGCCCGAGCTAACCCGTCGGAGCGGGGATCAATACCTACCATGACAGCCACCTGTAAATGCCGGCTATCTCGCAAGATCTTCAGCATTAAATCCGTACCTATATTTCCTGAGCCAATAATGGCTACTTTCAATTTATCGCTCAAGTCATCCCCTTTTTACTTCAACCAAGACATCCAACGACTTTTATCAAACTACATCACAACGACATCGAAATCGCTTTCTTCAGCTGAATATAAGCGCTCGACCATGTCGGCACGCCGCATTAACACAAGGCGTTGATTGATATACCCTTTGTCAGTGATCTCACCACTCTCAACACAAGGTGGCTCTCTAAGCACGATGGCCCGTTTCGGAGCCAACGACAGCCCACCCACGGTTTCTTGATGCAACCTTCGAAGCGCATTCTTAATATGCTCTCGCAAATTCTCCTCACCCAACTCATTTGCCTTTGGCGTTGCAAAAATCAACAAACCCACGCAATCTCTATCATGACCAGTAACCACAACATCTTGTGCGTAAGGCGCTAAAGCACTAACCGCCTTAACACGTAGTGAACCTACTGATACCCAAGTACCCGTATTCAACTTGAAATCCTCGGCAACACGACCATTAAATGCGATTCCCTTCTCTGGGCGATCTGAATCTATCAAAAAGGCCGCATCTCCAATCTTGTAGAAACCATCCTCATCAAACGCTTCGTCGGTTTTCTCAGGATCATTCAAGTAACCGGGAAAGACTTGCGGCCCCTTCATACGGACTTCTAACTTATCACCATTGGGCAAAAACTTGATCTGCATATCTGCAACTGGCAAACCAACACAACGAGGATCCGTTGAAAGCCAATGTACATAGGTACCCACTGGAGATGTTTCCGTTGACCCAAGAGACGAAGAAAACATTACCGGATCACCGACTACCTTCTCAACAGCAGCATTAAATTGCTCCCATGTTGATTGCGTTAGAGCCGCGCCAGCATAAAACACTGCCCTAAGCCGGGCGAAACAATCTCTCGCTATTCCTGGATCAGACTCCATCATCGACAAGAACACATCGAACCCCCTGGGTATATTAAGGAATAAATTCGGCTGTATCTCTCGATAATTCCGCACAGACTTCTCGATGAGCCCTGGAAGCGGCTTCCCTTCGTCAAAGTAAAAAGAACCGCCGTTGCACAAAACCATATTAAAGTTATAGTTTGTACCGAACGTATGGCTCCAAGGTAACCATGAGACCAAAATTGGCTTTTCGTGTTTCAAGAAAGGCCAGGCAATTTGTATTTGCTTCTGGTTAGCACACAACATTCGGTGTGTATTAATAACAATTTTAGGTTTGCCTGTTGACCCTGATGTCAACATATATTTGGCATGCGTCTCGGGCGTAACAGCATTAAACGCATGCATGACCTCAACCGTCTCCTCCGTGTGAAGCAGATCAGAAAAGGAAATGCTGCCAGCAATCGCTTCTTCTTTCTCAGAAAGCAGCACAGGGCAATCTTTTACAGTCGCCCCGATCGCAGGCTGATACAACTCACCATCTGAAGCATAAACCAACCCCGGGCGTAAACCCTCGAAGGCCGCTTTAAGCTTCAGGTAGTCTTTAGAAACCCGAGAGTACGCGCTAGAGACGGTAGAAAAAGGACGGCCAATATACAAGCAAGCGAGCATGAGCAACGCTTGATCTATTCCAGGATCTGAAAGTGCAACGACGGGAGCGTTCCTGGGAAGTCGCATATTCAACAACCCTTGCGCCAAGCGACCCACATGTTGGCGAACTTCAAAATAGGTCAGTTTTACCCATTGCTCATTCGAGTCGCGCTCGGCCAGGAAAAGGGCATTTGGACTTTTCAACGCCCAATGCTCCAGCCACTCGCCGACGCATCGCGCTATTTCTCCGAGCGGCTCAGGATTAGACAAGACGAAAGCCCCCTCACCCAGCTCATGACGAACGACGTTAGGCGTAGCCAGCATATGAGGATTATTTAAAAAGCTCATGACTCATCTGCCTTACTTTGTCAGACGCCATTGGCCGTCTTTAATCGTAATCAGCACGACTGCATCTTCTCTCAGACCCAAATGGTTATCGGCGCTCAAAGAGCTTGTCCCATGAGTTAATGCAAGCTGATCCGTTTTCTCAAGCTCTTTCAGTAAAGCAGTGCGAAATTCTGGGGTACCCGCCTCTACCGAGCCATCAACGGAAGCAATTGCTCTGTCTAGCAGAAGATAAGCATCGTAAGCGTATGCGCCAAAAGGATTACGCGAGCCCGCACCATACTTGTCTTCATACATAGAAAGATACTTAACGCCAACCGACTTTGATGGATGGTTATCGGGTAATTGCTCAGCAACCAACACCAAACCCGTTGGCGCAATCATGCCCTCCCCCATCTTGTCTGCTACACGCAAGAAGTCATTATTTGCAACGCCATGGTTCTGAAAGAACGGACCTTTATAACCTCTCTCTCGCAGGGCTCTCATTGGCAACGCCGCTGCAGACCCACTCGCTGCAAACACCACGGCATCCGCTTTCGACTGAATGACCTTTAATGCTTGTGCAGTCACCGACTGATCGGTACGACGATATCGCTCATGGGCCACGACATCGATTTCATACTGCTCGGCCAATTGCTCAACCTCGCGCCAGCTGGCATCGCCTAACGCATCGCTAAAACCAAAAAAAGCGATTGTTTTAACACCATCTTGCTGCAGCTTTTTGAAAACGGCATCGTACATCAACGCGTAAGTTTGGGGCAGAGAAAAAGTCCATGTTTGATCTTTTGCCGTGTAGGGAGCAAGACCCAAATGCGGGACTTTTGCTTCGTTGCTAACCTCGGCTACAGCCAGATTATTTGGGGTTGTGCTAGACCCAATAATCGCATCAACGTTCTCGACCTCAACCAAACGACGAGCATTACGCGTGGCCTGACTCGGATCCGTGGCATCGTCCAGAACAACGTAGTTTACCGGCCGTCCTCCTAAGGTTTCCGGGAAAAGCTCAACGGTATTGCGTTGCGCGATACCAAGGGACGCAGCAGGGCCAGTTGAACTAATCGTCACACCAATCGTAACTGGCTTCTGAGCCTGAACGGTTGAACCTATAAAAACGCAGAGCCCTGCCGTTACGAGCTTTAAATACTTAAGCATTATTGTCTCCTTATGTTTTCTATTAATTAGTAAATCCAAATAAATCAATCACCAACACTACATTTCACACTACCGAACCCAGATATACTCACCTCCAGGCAATCTCCTTTCCCTATTGAAACCATCGGACCTAACGCTCCTGAAAGCACCACATCACCTGCTTTCAGAGGGCTATCTAGTTGATACATTTTTCGTGATAACCAATGCGCGGCTAACAAGGGATGCCCCAAACATTCAGCACCACTGCCTGACGATGCCGTTTTTCCATTACGTGCAAAATTCATCACACATCGTTCGAGGTCTACATCACCTAGATGACGGGGCTCCAACCCCAAAACATACAAACCCGAAGAGGCGTTATCCGCAATCGTGTCCGGCAAAGTCAGATCCCAGTTCTCTATCGCGCTATCCACTATTTCAATGGCGGGAAGAACATACTCAATACCCCGTAAGAACTGCGCCCAACTCAAACCATCCGTATCGAGATCTCGACCTATAACGAAAGCAATTTCACCCTCTGCTTTTGGCTGAATCAAACGAAACAACGGCAACTCGCAACCCGACAGATACTCCATATCGGAAAACAGCACGCCATAGTCTGGCTCGTAGACCCCCATCTGTTTCTGAACCGCCAACGAGGTCAAGCCAATTTTCCTACCCGACAGCTTTCGACCTGCACTCGATGCTGCTTGCACATTGAAATTAGCAACCGCATAGGCCGAGTCTACGTCTTGAATTCCATAGTCCACAGAGACTTGCGGTATAGGCACTCTTGCATCCCGTGCATTCTTTATCGCATGTGCAGCAGCCTTAACATGGCTATCCAAAACAACAGCTTTACTCATGCGCGTCGCTCTCCCAATAATGATGCCAACGCGATACTTTCATCACGCAAACACAACTGATACTCGTCATACAACTGATCAACTACCTCAGCCACAGATTGAACTTTCGTGATAGCACCCACACCGTGTCCGGCTGACCAAACATCTTTCCATGCCTTAGGTGCAACACTGATATCCCCGGCAAAATTTATCTCCGCAGCTTGCGCTTGCGGCTCGTCCAGGAATCCGCCCTGCGCCTCTAAAGAGCGCTTCAACCAATTTGCCATCACGCCAGAAACGGCTTTACTCGCAACCAGGTCTTCGAGCGAACTGTCGACAAGCATTTCTCTGTAGGCCACACTGGACAGACTCTCTTTAGTTGCAAGGAAGCGCGTGCCCATAACAACAAAATCAGCACCCAGCATCTGAGCGGCACGAATATCTTTTCCCCGACTAACCGCCCCCGCCAAGCCCAGCGGGCCAGACCAAAATTTACGTATTTCGTCGACAAGCGCAAACGGATGATAAAAGCCGGTATGCCCACCAGCACCATTTGTCACTAAAACAAGGACATCAGCCCCTGCATCGATCGCTTTTCTTGCAAAGGTAGGCGTAGTCACATCCGCCATGACAATACCGCCATAGCCATGAACGGCATCAAGCACGCGACGAGGACTGCCGAGCGCCGTCGACACGATTGAAGGCCGATAGCGCTCCACCAACTCAAGCTCCTTGAAAAAGCGCTCGTAACTTCGATGAACAATCATATTCAGCGCCCAATGCTTGCCCTGAGCTGCTTGCTCAGTCTTCGACATCCAATCATCCAGCACATCGATATTTCTGGCATTTGGGGCGGGGAATGCGCCTAGAACCCCCGCCTTCCCTGCCGCAACCACCATGTCTGGCCCCGACACTAAGAACATTGGAGCGATCATCACTGGCAAACGACCGTTTTCAATCACCGCTCTGAAGTTATGATTTATTTCCATATATGAACCCCTCTCCGACGCCTATCGCCCTGCGCCCACTGGCCTGATTTCCCAACCGCAATCACTTTGAATAATGGCTGCGGTTGTCGCACTACTGTTACGTTTTGAGGCTAGCAACACATAATGACCAGCGTGATCTTCAGGAGCAGCAATGAACCTCAAGGGCATAGAATCGGCAATCTTTTCTTTAATTCCGGGAATTTCATTTAATCTTTGGTCTCCCCTCCCTAAAGACTCCGGCCCTCTCAACGCAGTGACTGTTCCACCCGGGGCTACGCCATTGACGCGAATTTCTGGGGCGAGTTCATAAGCCAATTGTTTTATCATCCCGACGCATGCATGCTTGGATGCCACATACAATACCCCGCCCCCACCGGCATAAAAGGAAGAATTAGAAAGCGTAAAAATGAAACTACCTTGAGTCTGACGCAACGCACTTACCGCAGCTTTCGCCAACAAGATATAAGCCTTCACGTTAACGTCGAAAATTTCGGAAAATCCATCATTAATTTGTTGCGGTGACATCCTTTCTAATCTGCCAAAAGAGTCCCAGACACCCGCATTCCCTACAACCGTATCAATCTTTCCAAACTGCTCTAATGTCCGGTTAACTGCATTCTCATTGCTTTCATATGAACGCACATCGCCATACGTAATGCACACCCGATTGCCATAATCACGCAATAATCCATCGCCTTGAGAACGGTCGCGTAACAGAACCCCCACACCGGCACAACCTTCTTCAAAATATCGGTCGAGAATCGCTCGACCAATACCCGTGCCAGCGCCAGTTATTAAAGCAACATCGCCATCCAACCAACCCATAAACGACCTCAGAGAAAAGTATTAAAGTTTTTCGATAATAGGACCGCTTGCGTCGTTAGAATTTTTCTTTTTGCAATTAAGAAGCTATTAGCGTTTTTTCTTAAAACATCTTGTCGCCGCCCGACAAGAACATCGTTATCTCGATCTAGCCGGCTGCGATAGTTCACGAAAGTGCTATGCACCAAATACTCCTCCGCCGTATCACCCCCATAGGCCTCAATACCGGATATCAAGTGAACATGCCGCGTTGGAGGATCTTCGGCCCAGGCAGATGGCTGTTTAAAACGAGCAACCCGTCTTTGAAGATCAAAAAAGTTGTCATCAAACAGTGCGCCCTGCCCCCTTTCATAGGCACCCATACTATCTGTTCTCCGCCTGTTCTCAGGCATTGGCATCCAGTAATGCACGTCTGGCGCCATAAGCTGAAGCCACTCATCCCACTTTTCGGTATCAAGTAAGCGCGCCTCTTTGTATAAGAACTTACTGATCTCAAAATGCATTTCCATCGCAACACCTTTAGCGAAGCACGCCACATCCACACTCATCAGACCCGCTCCTTAGGCACATCCCGCCTTGGTACATCCGCCCAACTGGCGGACTGCATTAAGTCGAGCCAACGTTGATAGAAAGCGCGTTGATTTGCCTCGTTAACCTGCCCCTGAAACACATTGCCAGGCATTTCGCTATTCAAGATTTGGGTATTCATGCCAAGTCCAATGTAAAGATCGTGCTGCCTGGTGATATACCCCTCATTGGTGCGTGTGGAGTACTCCCAGTTCTCCCCGTCATCCATCTCAAAAACACCGGAGGGACTGAACGTCAGCATGCTACCTTTACGCCACCGTTCTTTAATGTCCTCTGGAGCGCTCTTGTTAACAAATGTCCACACATGCACTTCGATTTCATTTGGGCCGCGAGGATGCCACGTTCGAAAAGTATTCTGGCCGGCTAAGAATGACGTATTAGGAAAGAGAGTGCAGGAAGAAATAGACCCAATCATGCGTGAACGCAGGTCACCGAGCCTTTCTGCAACCTTAGGCTGAAGTGCATAGAGATACTTAACCAGCTCCTTGTCACCTAAGCTTGCGCAGTTACCCACGATATCTTGATTAAATTCCCAACCATGACCGTTGAAGTTCACCTGATAAGAACTTTCAATGTCTTTATGCAACTCACCCACCGAAGCACCCACCATCGCTTTAGCGCCAGAGTCGTGGGTCCAGCCAGCATGCAAAGCATCGCCCACAAAGTTTTCAGCAGCGTATTTCCAATTACAACGAATAACTGACTTGACACACCCCCCCACAAACTCTGTCCCTTCACCATCCATCGCAAACACCGCATCCAGGTAATACCGCATGTCACCCAAGTATTCGGCCAAACTCGGCGCTTCTGAATCCATCGTTGCGAAGATCAAGCCACGATACGAGTCAACTTTTGGAACTTCATGCAAGCCAAACCCTGACAGGTCAAAATTTGAAGCATCGAACGCTTCCGACGCATGCATCCCTTTTAAGCGCCCGTCAATGCCAAAAGACCAACCGTGGTAATTACAAATAAACTGTCTGGTATTTCCCACATCGGAAAAACAAACTTTGTTTCCGCGATGCGGGCAGGTATTTAAAAACACCTTGATAGAACCATCTCTTTGTCGAACGACCAGAACGTTGTCTTGACCCATATAAGCAGATACATAATCTCCAGGCTTCTTCAGCTGAGATTCATGGGCCACAAAGAGCCAGCAACGCGCAAAAATGCGCTCAAGCTCTAGCTGATAAATGTCGCTGTCATGGAACACTCGACGCGACATCCGCCCTTGGTCCAGGTTCAAAAGTTCATCCAAACCTACCTCAGTAGCCCCCTTGCCATTTGTATTGGTAGAGCCCAACGTAAGCGCTTTAGCTACAGGCTGAATTGTCTTCATACGTTTCTTTCCACTAGACCCGCGCCGCATGCGGCTTCTTGCGCCAAATCCACTACCAAGAATTCTCCGTCGTCAGCAACCCGATACGTACGGATTGGTCGCTCGCAGGGAAAGTCAACAGCGCGGCCTGTTGGTATATGGAACGTTCCACCATGAACTGGGCACTCAATCAAATCGCCCTCCAGAATTTCCCCTTCAGACAGAGACGCTTTGGCATGTGTACAACCGTCCTGCGTGGCGTAATACACCCCCCTTAGTTCATAAATCGCAATCCGCTCCTGTCCGTGCTCGAATAGACTTGGGCCATCCGGATCCAGCGATTTTTTTTCAATTCTTACTAATGTCGACATATCTACCCTCGACTAAACAATTCAACAAACCCCAACCCTGTAACCCATTCCGGAACAGGCGCGTACTCAATTACCTCGCCCCGTGCACCGGCCATTGCCCCCATCGCCACGGCCCATTGACGCACCTCCATCCCGCCATTCCCTCCGTTAGTCAATATATAGTCGTCCGTTAATGCCGCCATGGCATTCAGGTTTCCACTACACGCGTACTCCATTATTTGCCTGTCAAATAATTCATTGACCTTTCCCATTTGAGGCAGCCCAATCCAATGGCTTAAGCCCCCACTTCCCACCACAACCACTCTCTCTGAGCCAGGCGCGCACTCCACGGCCTTGCGAATTTCCTCGCCAAGGGCAATACACCGCTTCATACTGATGTAAGGATCTACCCCAGAAGCGATGTAAACCGGTATAGTCCCGAGGTCCGGATTCAGTTTTCGTACCTTGGCAACAATCAAACGATCCGGAATCGCGACGGCATGATCGACGGTAAAAGCGCGCGCCACGGCCCAATCAAAGCCATTTTCATGGCCGTGATTAGCAATATGTGTTGCGAGCGCTTGATGGCCCTGCATCACCTCACGCTTCAGACCCGGAAGCACGTCGAGCGGACCATCGATGTCTCCAGTTGCTATCAAGTATTGAGGCAAACAATCGGTACCAAAGTTTAGGTAATGATCTGCGCCTACAATGATTACGGCGGTCGGACGAAGCCTTGACATCCTGTCTGCGCACTCGTCAAATGCACCCCATATACGAGCACTGATTTCTTTCCCTGCGCCTTCAGGGGCATGAAACATAATTGGGTCATGAGGTACTAAAAACGCCCCGACTACTTCACTCACGGCTTTCTCCTTGTGCAGCAACACCGTTTACCAACGCATCGACATAAGCTTTAGGCGTCGGATCGTTGGCGTTTTCGAACCAAAACCCCAGGGTTAACATCGGATTAACGCCATGCAACTGCATTGCCTTCACATCCATCTCCCGAAGCATTTCTATTTCTTCTTCGGACAGTTGAAAGCGTTTTATCAAACCCTGAAAATCGTCCTTGAATCGCTGCTTTTCCCGCCTATCGACGCAAAGCCGATGTAATAACCGTTCCATTGCATTTCTGCTCATGACGCCCCCTTATTCATTACAGAAGTCGCGCACTAACTGCACAAACCGGCGTTTATGCTCAATTTGAACCCAATGACCACACTGGCCAAACAAATGAAGTTCTGAGCGCGGAATGCAACGGGCTAGCAAGAAGCCACACTCAGGCGGTACGACGGAGTCTTCACGCCCATGCAGAACCAACGTGGGCGCAACGATGTTTCTGAGCGAAGCTTCGGGAAACCCTTTGACAATCGTGCCTCCTTCCTTTGGTTTTGGTATCAATTGCCGCAGAGCCGTTTGAGCGCCAGGGCGAACACTTGCCTCGTAACGCACCCGAACCATTTCGTCAGTAATAAAAGTCGAATCAAAGGGGAACAATTCCATGATGGCTCTCATCGACTCAAGAGAAGGCTCGTACTCCCAAACCGACCGCAAGCCCGCAGTTTGTTCGAACTCCCCTGCAGGGGTACCCAACAGAATCAATTTCTCTACTCGCTCGGGGGCAAAAAGCGCAAGCCCAATCGCCAATGCACCACCAAACGAGTTACCAACGAACGACGCCTTTTGAATTGACATTTCGTCCATAATGCCAACCAGATGATTGACCCAAAGCTTTATGTCGTACTTACTTCCTTCTTTGAATTCGGTATAACCAAACCCCGCAATATCAGGCGCTACGATATGAAAGTGCTGATCCAGCTCGGGGATGACCGTTGACCAATTTGTCCAGGCAGACACACCCGGACCTGAACCATGCAACAGAAAGACGACTTTTGAAGCGTTCCCGGACTCCAAAACATTGGTTTTGTGACCAGCCGCCACAAGCATCTTGCCTAAACCTACTGACGCAGACATTAATTACTCCCAAACAATACACATACGTATGTGTATTGATAGTACACAAAACCAAGAAAAAAAATCAACCGTTTTATCTAAAAACCTTAAGCTCTAGGGAAATCCCTATATTTAACGTAAGTTTGTTTATTTTTATTGCGTTTAATCAACATCTCAACCTGTAAACGGGTGGGACTTGTCCATAGGGTGTTATAAACTAAATTGTATTGAAGCTTTGAAATACCAGAAAACAATACACCCATGAATGCACAAGGACTGCCTTACTATCTATATGCCTAAGCAATCGTCACAAAAAAAAAGCGTTGATACGACCGGCTCAAACCGCTCGCAACTAACCCCTCAAGATTGGATCAACGCTGCCACAGAGGTATTAATCGACAAAAGTATCGACGCCGTAAGGGTCGACGTTCTAGCGAAGGGGCTAAACGTCACCCGAGGTAGTTTTTATTGGCACTTCAAAGACAGAGAAGACTTACTTAAACAGTTGCTCACAAAGTGGCGGGATGAAGCCACAGAACAGCTAATTGATCGATTTGAGCATAGCGGCGCCAATGCTGACGCGTTACTTGATGATCTTCTCACGCTTCCATTTCGCGGATACGCAGCACTCCGATCTGCCTCCATCGAATTAGCAATCCGTGCCTGGGCTAGGCGAAATGAAATGGCAAAGCAATTTGTAGCAGAAGTAGATGCGAAACGATTAGCTTATACCGCTCAGTGTTTCGTGGGGATTGGCTTTTCTTTACAAGAAGCAAACATGCGAGCGTATTTGCTATATAGCTACATAATTGGCGAGTCTCTTATGCGTGAACAAGGCACTGACCAACAGAAACAACAACGACGTTCATACGTACACCAGCTATTATTGAAACGTTGAATCTAGCGATTTAACCTAAGCAGACCCCGCGACGTTCCTCTGTAGATAAAAAATCATGAACCATGGAAGCAAAAAGGTCTGGGTGGGTTAACGGAGCCATATGTCCGACCCCATTAAGCTCCTGCACCGTCCAACTATCACACTCTTGCTTGAACAACGCCATTAAGGCATGAATAGGCCGCTGAGTCGTTGTGGCGTAAAGTGCAAGCGTTTGTGCAGAGATTTTTCCAAACTGTTGAATCGTGGTGTCTTCAGAAATCAAGCTGTCTACTTCATAGAATGCAGGAACAATATTTTTTGTGAATATAGCCTTTCGGTCTTCTGGCATGCGCTCCCATGTCCCCACACCTGACCAATAATCGGCAAAAGTTTCAGCGACTCTTGACCAGTCTCCCAAAGAACCGTAACACTTAACATGATGCAAAAGTGTAATCGCCTCAAGATAGATGTCTGAAGGCCCGTTTTGCCGTAACAGATGGAATGGAATTGGCTCAAAAAGCACCAATTTTTCAACTTGCCGCCCAAATGACAAAGCGGCGCGCATGGCGACTGCTCCCCCAAACGAATGGCCTACAAGCGAGAAAGGCTCCTGCAAATTTTGCACTAATACTTTAATAAGTTCCACTTGGGCATAAAACGTCTGTGTACCGACGCTGCTCCATACAGTTGTGTCGCCGTACCCAAATAAATTAACTGCTAACAGTCGATAATTGCTTCGCATGCTTTTAATAAAACCACGCCACTGACGATTCCCACTTGCCGAACTATGTAGCAAGACAATCACTGGACCCTCGCCTTCATCGATATAGTCAAGCTTTAATTTGCCTTTTTCGAGAACCGGCATCCGCATTTCCTTTCGTAAAAAATTCGACGTGAAATAATTAATAACGTGTTAGGTGCGCATTCAACGCGTGACTGATTAAATCCGCAATTAAACATACAGTTATGTATGCTATGTGAAAAAAGACTCGACTGTCAATTGATACAGCATGCGCTTTCCACGTTATCAGCGCACTGGCGTTAAACTTTCATCAAAAGCACAATACGGTCGAAACATCGGTCGCAACGCTCAAGGCTAAATCGAACAACCTGCCTGATCAAACAGGTATCTCCCTCATATCTGAAGCGAACCAAATCAATGGTCTGTTTCGGTAGTTCAGCCGCTGGCTTGAGCGCAATCCGCTCCTGATCCACATGACCTAACACTTTATCTGGCCTCCCCTAAAAACGAAGCAGCCTATCGCCCAACCCGCCAATTGGTAATCATCCACAAACGAGCCTAAAAGTCTAGTAGTCACACACTCAGACTCAGAGTTCACAATATCGCAGCGATGACTGGCAAAAGCTCTGTCAAGCCCATCATTTAAAGCCCAGCCTGAGTCGGCGCGGCAATTGTTGGTATAACGCTGTGGTAGGTTCTTTTTAGTATTCTGAAAAAAGAAGGAATCCGTAAGCGGGTCTGCAAGACCCGTGACATGGCGTGTGCCGACGTATTCGATTACATTGAAGTCCATTACAATCGCAACCGCCGTCACAACCACCTCGGTGGTGTCAGTCTCAATACCTTTGAACAGGCCGTGGCGTGAGACCGGAAAGAGTTTTAAATCCTTGGTCAGCCCATATTATTTATCACTTTGTTCATTCATGAATCACGACTCACTCGTTGCTGTAGCAGAAGATCTTGAGTACCTATCACAATGGGGATCTGAGATCACCGCCGCTGAGATACGACGAGGCACTGCCGTATTGCGCCGGCTTCTAGTAGAGGATGCTTATGGGATAGCGTGGCGAACTATCGGTCAAGCGAAACAACCATCGTTGATTGCCATTGATCTTGACCAGATGTTGGGTGGCAATTCGCACAAGGTGATCTACGCCTTGGCTGGTGGAGCACACTTTCGCGGAATGCATATGGCGTGCATGCTCCTTAATAAAGGGGATCCTATAAGCCAGAACCCTCCAACCCCAATTCGACAGGATGGATACCCATTCGAGCGGAGATTCACTGTTTCAGAGTATTTGTCATCAAACGCGGGGGTAGTCGAAGGCCGCTCTTTCAATCGTCGGGATGTTATAAAGTATCTGGCAAATATTAAGGGCGGCGTTCACCTCAGCGCGCAACAACGCAAGACTGAAATAAAGCTGATTTCGCGACTAGGAAAGATCGAGAAAAAGATGATGCTTCACGCCACTGATGGCCTACTCGTGGAGGCTGTCGCTATTGCGCAGGCATTGGGCACTTCTGCTGATGCTAAAACCTACATGTCTCACATCAAGGCGCCTTCTTCATTCTAAAGTAGACCGAACCCAAGTCAAACATATCGGTTACTCATCTCCCCCGCCACCCCAAGTCGATGTCGCGGTGTTTAATTCCGTGGGCTTTGAGCACGCCGCCGGCCGGGCGTTGCACGGGGAAAAAGGGAGCGGCTGTTTGAGCGGGCAACGCCCGCGAGTTCCGCGACCGCCCCGTGAAACGCCCGGCCGGCGGGAAGCCCCGAAGGGGTCGTGCGATCGCCCGCGGAATTAAACACCGCGACATCGACGCCCCTGAAGCGTGGAAATAAAGTCTGTCGATTTTTGCTCTACCAACTGACACTTCGGAAAATTGACGCACAGTCTGTCGCCCTGTACCAATTTGGTGACACCTTAATGTGAAATTGAACGAAAGTCCGTCGACCGCTCAAGGGGACCTGATCGTGAAGCAGACATTGAACGCCATTGGAGCTCGATGAGGTCGCAGTAATGGGCCTCTTACATCCCCCGCATCCCCACTGAGCAGGATTTCAGTGGGTCCTTACAGCCATGGGCTGACAGCGAGCAGCTGGAAGCGGCATACAGCTCGACTTTAGGAGCACAGTGACTACACCCCCAGGTACCGCGTCAGCAACTCGGCCTGGCTAGACAGCGTGGCGCTATCACGCTGCTCGACCACCTTGCCTTTTTCCAGCACGATGCAGCGATCGGTGTGCGCCAATACCTTGCGGTAGTTGCGGTCGACGATTAGGGTTGCCACCCCGGTTTCACGAATGGATTCGATAATGCGCCAGATCTCGGCAATAATGAGCGGCGCCAGCCCTTCGGTTGCCTCGTCCAGAATGAGCACGTCGGGGTTGGTCATTAAGGCGCGACCAATAGCCAGCATCTGTTGTTCGCCGCCCGAAAGCTGCTGCCCCCCGTGGCCCAGTCTTTCGGTGAGCCGGGGGAAGGTTTCCAGCACGCGCTCGTAAGACCAGTCTTTGCGTCCTTTGTAGCCGGGGCGGGCCGCCACGAGCAGGTTTTCGCGCACATCAAGGTTGGGGAAGATGCCGCGCCCTTCGGGCACATATGCCACCCCAAGGCGAGCCACCTGGTGGGGCTGGGTGCGGGTGTTGTCCCGGCCCCGAATCACAATTTTGCCCTGTGCGGGTGGAAGGTGGCCCATGACCGTGCGGATCAGCGTGGTTTTGCCCATGCCGTTGCGGCCCAGCAGCCCGATGGACTCGCCGGCCTCGATGCGCATGTCTATACCATGCAGGATGTGGCTGGCGCCGTAGTAAGTATGCAGCCCAGAGGCTTCGATCAGCGCGCTCATTCGTCGTCTCCGAGATAGGCGGTTTGCACCAGTGGATCGGCCTTGATGCCGGCCGGATCGCCATGCGCGATGACGGCGCCGTTAACCATCACGGTGATCTCGTCCGAGATGCGGAACACGGCATCCATGTCGTGCTCTACCAGAAGGATGGCGTGCTGGGCCTTGAGCGAGTCGAGCAGGTTCAGCATGCGGTCGGTTTCTTCTGAACCCATGCCGGCCAAAGGCTCGTCCAGCAACAGCACCGCGGGGTGCGTGGACAGGCTCATGGCAATTTCCAGTTGGCGCTTGCCCCCATGCGAGAGCAGCCCCGCGACCTGGTTGCTGAAGCCCGACAGGCCGGCCAGTTCCAGCGCGCGATCGGCGGCCTCGTTGCTTTGCTTGCAACGGCTGGAAGGCAGCCAGCTCCAGAAGTGCTGATGGTTGGCCTGGGCGGTCAGGCGGCAGTTTTCGTGCACGGTCAGCGAAGGAAAAATCGTGGTGCGCTGATAGCTGCGCCCCATGCCTGCGCGCGCGCGACGGGGCTGCGGCCAGGTGGTGATGTTTTCCTGGTTCATGAAAATGGTGCCTTCGTTGGGCGCCAATTCGCCCGCCAGCACGCTGACAAGAGTGGATTTGCCGGCGCCGTTGGTGCCGATCACGGCGTGCACGGCGCCGCGCTTGAGTTCAAGCGAGACGTTGTCGATGGCGGTCAGGCCGCCGAAACGGCGTGTGATGTTCTTGGCCGAGAGTAATGTTTGCGTCATGGTACTGCCTTTACTGGGCCGAAGCCGGCACGATGGACTTGGCGCGACGACGGTTGCGCAGCTGTTCTGGAAGCCCTGCCAAGCCTTGGGGCAGCACAGCGACCAGGGCGATAATGGCCAGGCCGAAGGTTAGATGCCAGCGGCTGGCAAAATCGCCAAATAGCGCGTGCGATTGAAAGACCTCTTGCAACAGCGTCAGCGCGATGGCGCCGAGAATGGCGCCCCACAGGCGGCCCATGCCACCCAGAATAACCATTAGCAGCACCAGACCCGATTGCTCCCAGGCCAGCAGCTCGGGGTTGACGTAGCCGTCTTTGGCCGCGTACAAAAACCCCGCCACGCTGGCCAGGCCGCAGCCGATGACATAGGCCGTAAGCTTGTACTTGAAGGTGGAAAACCCGGCCGCACGCATGCGCTGTTCGTTCACGCGGATGCCGGTAAGCGCGGCGCCAAAGCGCGAGCGCATCAGCAGCGACAGGAACAGCCAGGTAAGCAGCATGCAGGCCAGCGTGAACACATAGAACACGAACTGGTCGTCGATATTCAGCACGACCCAGTCGCCCAGGCGGATTTCAGGACGGAAATACAAATAGATGCCGTCAGTGCCGCCGCCCAGCGCGGTATCGTGGAATACGTAGTAGGCCATCTGCGCGAACGCCAGCGTGACCATAATGAAATACACCCCCTTGGTGCGCAGTGCCAGCGCGCCGGTCACGGCCGCATACACCATGGTGGCGACCACAGCGCCGGGCAGCAGCCACAGCATATTGCCCGCGCCCGACTCGGGCGACAGCAGGGTGACGAAGTACGCGGCAATGCCGAAGAAGGCGGAATGGCCCAGACTGACCAAGCCTGTGCATCCCACCAGCAACTGCAGGCTTAGCGCGAACAGAGCGTAGATCATGATCTTGATGACCAGGCTCAGATAGTAGGTGGAGGCGAATGAGGGCAAGGCCAGCACCACCGCCAGCAGCACCAGCAACAAAATGGCACGAAGAACGAAACGCATGCGTGGAGCCTTGATTAGTGTTTGAAGAGCCCTTCGGGCTTGAACAGTAGGATGGCGGCCATTAACAGGTACACCATGACGCCGGCGGCGGCTGGGAAGAACACTTGCCCGAACGTATCGACAAAGCCCACCAACATGGCGGCCAGGAAGGCGCCCTTGATTGAGCCGATGCCCCCGATGACCACCACCACGAAGCAGATAATAATTACCGCATTGCCCATGCCGGGATATACCGACGACACGGGGGCGGCGATGGCTCCGGCAAATGCTGCCAACGCTACGCCGATGGCGAACACGATGCGAAACAGCCGATTGATGTCAATGCCCAAGGAGTTGATCATTTCGCGGTTGCTGGCGCCGGCGCGAATCATCATGCCCAGGCGGGTTCGGGTAAGGACCCAGAACATCAGCAAGCCCACAACAATACACATTGCCGAGATGAACAAGCGGTACACCGGATAGGTCATGACGTCGCCCAACTGGACGGAACCGGCCAGCCAGGAAGGCACCGGCACGCCATGCACGTCGTTGCCCACAATGATGCTGCGAAGTTCCTCAAAGACCAGGATGAGCCCGTAGGTCATGAGCACTTGCTGCAAGTGCTCGCGGTTGTACAGGTAGCTGTAAAAGGCCCATTCAAGAAAATAGCCCAATAGGGTGGCCAGCAGCACGCACACCAGTACGGTCACGACGAAGCCGCCGCCCAAGTACTGTGCTACGACGGGCTGCAAGGCAAAGGCCATGTAGGCCCCGATCATGTAGAAGGCGCCATGAGCAAGGTTGATAATGCCCATGATGCCGAAAATGAGGGTCAGGCCGCTGGCGACCAGAAAAAGCAACAAACCGTATTGCACGGCGTTAAGGCACTGGATCAGGAAGATGGCCGGGTCCACGAGGATTCCTTTTATTCAACGGAACATCCGGTACGCGCAACAGACGCGCGCACCGGATGGGTACGGATTTACAGCTTGCATCCACGTGCTGGGTCTTCAAGCGCCTTGCTTGCAATGCCCACGACCACGTTCTGCTTGTCTTGCACCTTACGCAGATAGATATCTTGCACCGGGTTATGCGCCTTGGACATTGTGAATGAGCCACGCGGGCTATCTATTTTGGCGCTTTCCATCGCCGCTATAACGCCTTTCTGGTCGCTGATGTCACCTTTCACGCCGTTGAGTCCGGCAATTAGAAGCTGCGCCGCATCGTAACCCTGTACGGTATAGACATCCGGCTCAAGCTTATAAGTCTTTTTGTACGCCTCACGGAAAGCGTTATCGCGCGGCGTATCAAGCCCATCGGCGTAGTGCAGGGTGGTGTGTATGCCTTCGGCGGCCGCCCCTTGGGCTTCAAGCGTGCCTTCGGTAAGGAAGCCTGTGGCATATAGCGGAACGTTGCGGTTCAAGCCGGCCGCTGCGTAATCTTGCACGAACTTCACCGCTCCGCCACCAGCAAAGAACACATACACGGCATCGGGCTTGATGCTTGCAATTTCGGTCAGGAAGGGCTGGAACTCAACGCTCGGAAACGGGATATAAAGCTCTTTGACGATTTCACCGTCCTTGGCTTCGAAAGACTCTTTGAAGCCCGCCACCATTTGCTCGCCGCCGGCGTATTTCCAGGTTAGCGTCACCACCTTTTTATGACCCTGGTCGGCTACCACGCCCCCCATGGCATACGAGGGCTGCCAGTTCGAAAATGAGGTGCGGAATATATTCGGCGCACACATCACGCCGGTAACTTCGTCCGCGCCGGCGTTGGGTACTATAAGCAAGGTGTTGCTGTCGCGCGCCACTTTCGACAAGGCCATCGATACGCCGCTGTGCACCGTGCCGATGATTACGTCTACATCATCACGCTTTACCAGGCGATTGGCATTTTCTACTGCTTTCGATGGGTCAGAAGCATCATCGACCGAGTAGTACTCAATGTCGCGGCCGCCCAGCTTGCCTCCTTGCTGGTCAATAGCCATCTTGAACGCGTTGGTAATGCCGTCTCCCAACGCCGCATAGGTTCCCGAATAGGGCAGCATGAAGCCAACCTTAACCGGGCGATCGGCGTCGCTTGCCGCCATCACGGGGGCTGCGGCAAGCAAAGCAGCCGCATAGACCAGACCTAGACCGCGTTTCAAACGCCCGGTACGGCGGGCGTCTTCCTTCCTTTCTCTTTTCATGTTGCTCTCCTTTGGTTGATTCTTGTGTAATGCACTTTCGTAAGCGCGCCTGATTGGCCGCTTGCTTGAAACGCCGAACTTATTTATGCACTTTGCCGAGCGTCAGCCGCGGCGCCATGTTTGGTGCTGTGTGCCAGCTCGCGCAGTTTGAAGCGCTGTATTTTTCCTGTCGCCGTTTTGGGCAAGCTATCGACGAACTCAATCCACCGTGGGCATTTGTAATGAGCCAGTTTTGAGCGCACAGCCTCTTTAATGGACTGCTCCAGCTCAGATGTGGGAACGACGTTGTCGCGTAGCACCACATACGCTCTTGGCTTGACAAGCCGATGCTCGTCTTCGACTCCAACTACGGCACACTCGGCAATGTCGGGGTGCTCGAGCATGGTGCTTTCAATTTCAGCCGGCGACACCCAAATTCCACCAGCGCGCAACATGTCATCGTTGCGTCCGACGTAAAAATAGTTTCCATCCTGGTCTTGATAGAACTTGTCTCCGGTCAGGACACCACCATCCCGCATCGTTGCGGCGGTTTTCTCGGCCTTGTTCCAGTATTGTTGAGCCGCCGAAGGGCCGATGGCGTACATATTGCCGATTTCGCCGCAGGGAACGTCTTTCCAGTTCTCATCCACCAGCCTTACCTGGTATCCATCCACGACCTTGCCCGAACTGCCGGGCACCACCTTCCCCGGGCGGTTAATGACAAACATATGAGTCATTTCAGTGGTGCCGACCCCGTCTAGAATGTCGGTGCCAGTAAGTTCTTTCCAGGCGCGTACCAGCGACGGAGCCAGAACCTCGCCACCGCTTACGCAAAAGCGTAGCGGTTCAAAAACATGCTGTATGGTTTCCTTGTCGACGTGCTTCAAGGTTTCAAAAAGGCCTGAGAAAATCGTAGGTACAGCCACCAACAACGTGGGTCGATGTTGCTCAATGATTTCCCAGACCCGCTGTGGGCGTCCCGGCTGGGCATCGGCCACCACGCGCGCGCACGCCCGCAACGGCATATACACTTTGAAGCCAAGCCCATACGCAAAGAACATCTTGGGCGGACACACAATGACATCGTCCTCCTTTATGCCCAGTGTGTTCTTGCCAAATAGTTCACACGACGCATGAATATGCGCATGCGTGTGCAACACACCTTTCGGGTCTCCTGTACTGCCCGAACTGTAAAGCCAGAATGCCACGTCGTCTGGCTCGCACTCACAGGTGGGCACATGAATTGGCAGGTCGCGTAGCGCGTCTTCAAGCGAACGAAAGCCACCGGTTTCTTTGCCAGTGACAAACACGTGCTCTGGAAGCTCCTGGGTATGGCTGACCTGCTGAATCAATGGGACCAAGCTCTCGTCAATGACAAGCATACGTGCTTGGCTATCGCGCAAGTAGTAGCCATAGTCTTTGGCGGTAAGAAAGGTGTTAATTGGCAAGCTGACCGCGCCGACCTTCATAACGCCCAGGAACAAAGACATGAAGTCCACGCCATCGAGCACGCTGAACATCACCCGCTCACCAGGCTTTATGCCAAGGCTGCCCAACAGGTTTCCGACCTGGCAGCACCGCTCATGCAACTCTTGAAATGACGTGTCGCCTTCAGGCGTGGTCAGGCAGGCGCGCGAAGCCAGATCTGAACCCAGCGATGGCTCGAACAGGTAGTCGACTATATTTCCGCGCAGCGGCGGTAATTCGGAACTCATAAGGTGTCTCCATGGTTAAACCATCGCAAGAAATCGGTCCGCGTGCAGATCGCTTTCGTCGATGCCTTTACAAATCAGTAAGTCTTCAACAGCGTCTATCATTGCCGGCGGGCCGCACAGATAGGCCTCGTAGCCCATGGCATCCGTCAATTTGCGCTGCATCAAATCTGTGACAAGTCCAAGCTCGCCTTGCCAGTCGGGGCTGCTATCCGGGTCGGCGATTACCGGAAAATATTGAAACTGTGGATGCTTTTGCGCCCATTGCTGCAAGCGATCCAGCCAGTAAAGTTCGCACGATGCACGTGCCCCAAAGAACAGCCGAATCTGCCGCTTGCGTCCGCTGGCAAACTCTTCTTCCAGAAGTGCGCATAAAGGCGCTAGGCCGGTTCCACCGGCCACCATCACGGCGGGTGCTTCGGCCTGCGAACCCAAGCCAAAGGTTCCATAAGGGCCGACAAGCTCGAACATGTCGCCTTCCCGAAGCCGACCTTGCTTCAGATACTGGCTGACTTCGCCGTGTTCATACGCCTTTACATGGAAGATCAGCTCGCAGCTGCCCGGACGGTTGGCGACCGAGTAAGAGCGATTGCTTGATACACCGGGCACTACCCATTCAAAATACTGTCCAGCTTCATAGTCAATGGGCTGGTCGGACAGCATCCTTACCTCGTATATGGAGGGCCCATGCGGGATGACTTGCGTAACATGCACGTGATGGTGCCCTATCGCCGCCTGCGGCCTGGCCGAAAGACGCGTCGACAACACCAGATCGGACTGCGGATAACACATGCAGGCCAAGATCTTTCCTTCGGCGCGATGCCCGTCGTTAAAAATAGCGGGGTCGGCGCCCGGAAGCTCTTTGACCGTGCCGCTGACCAGCGTGGCGATACATTCGCCACACTCGCCAGAACGGCAGTTGTATTCAAGAGCCACCCCGCCCTCAAGACAAGCATCCAGCACCGACACCCCTTCCGCTGCAATTGTCGAGATGTCGGTCTCAGAGACTTTGATTTGATAGCGGCTCATCGCAGCCCTCCTTACATCGAAGCGAGAATCAGTATGCGCGCTCGGTATCGTCGCCATCAGAACGCCACACTTCATTCATGTCTTCGGGGATATCTATGCCCCAATCTTGGGTGATGATGTTGCGAACTTGCTGGAAGTACGCAAGCCTCATGTTTTCGTTGGTGTCTTGTTTAATGCACCAGCGTCGATAAGCCTCGTTGCGCTTTGAGCCGTCACCACCAAAAGATTGCAGCCCCACAGGCAACCATATTTTGACCGCCGCTTCCACCTGGGCGCGTCCTTCTTCTGTTTGTAGAAGGTGTTTTACGCCGTCCATGCCAAGGCCAACGTGGCCATACTCTTCCTTGAGCGTTTCCTGACATGCTTTTTGGAACGGCTGATAAGGCGAGTTGACGAAATGTCGGAACTGGTGTGCCGCTGCGCGGTCGACCAAGGCCAAGAACACGACCTGATCCGCCCAGGTGTCAACCGGTGTATCGAAGGTGGTGAGGTGGCCTTTGCGGCGTGCGTACTCTTCCCAATCAAGGTCGAGCTCTTCCATCAGCTGGCGAAAGCGCAAGTGATGGCCATACTCTTCCATCACCGTTTTGGCCATACGCATCTTGAACTCGGCCGTAGGGGCCTTCAGGATGCTGGGTTCGAAGCAGTCGGCGCCGTACATCTCACTGGCCACATGAATACTGATGATATTGAGCATCAGCTCTTGGAACTCGGGGTCTTGCTGGCGGAAATCCTGCAGTGAAACCGAACCTGCCTCGAGTTTTTCAGCTACGTTTTGCATAGTGTCCTCGCTATAAATGCGTTAAGTGATCTGTGCTTAGATCAGCCGTAGAATCGGCGGTAGGAATCTGCCGAATCAATAATTACGTTCTTCACCTCGGTGAACTCGAATAAGGTTTCGAACGCGTCCTCGCGCCCGAAACCACTGGCTTTCATGCCTCCGAATGACGCTCCGGAAGGGAAAAGGTTGTAGCAATTCACCCACACGCGTCCGGCCTGAATGCGCTTGGCAGTGGTGTGGGCCTGGCTAAGGCTTGCGGTCCAGATGCCGGCTGCAAGACCCTGTTCTACGGAACCGACTTCGGCAAGCATCTGCTCGTAGTCGCTCCACTCGTGTATGGTGGCGACCGGGCCGAAGATTTCTTCGTTCGCAATGCGCATGTCTTGCGTAACCTGGTCGAAGATTGTGGCTTGCAAGAACAGGCCGTTGGGCAAGCCCGCAATCTTGGCCATATCGCCGCCACACACCAGGCGTGCGCCTTCTTTCTTGCCGATTTCGATGTACTCGCGAACCCTGGCCAAATGCTCTTTAGATACGAGGGTGCCCATTCGCGTCTGGTCATTGAACGGATCGCCCATGGCCAATTCAGGGATCAGCGCAATGATCTTTGCCTTGAGCTCGTCGGCGATGTCTTTGTGGGCAAAGATTCGTGAACCCGCAGTACAAACCTGCCCCTGATTCAGAAACGCGCCCAATAAAATCCCCTGAGCGGCTCGATCGAGGTCTGCGTCAGGAAACACGACCTGCGCGTTCTTTCCGCCAAGCTCTAGCGTGACCCGCTTCATGGTGTTGGCCACGCCTTTCATGACCTTCCGACCGGTTTCCGATGAGCCCGTTACCGAAATCATGCGAATGGCCGGATGAGCCAGCATGGCTTCGCCGGTTACGGCGCCGGTGCCGGTTACCACGTTCACCACACCCGGGGGGAGCACTTCGCTGATGATTGCCGCAATTTCCAACGTGGTAACCGGCGTGGCGTCAGCGGGTTTGTACACCACGCAATTGCCAGCGGCGATAACCGGAGCGATTTTGCCCAGGAACATATTCAACGGGAAATTCCAGGCACCGATAATGCCGACCACACCCAAAGGAACGCGGTGGTCGTAGCTTGTGATGTTGGCCGTTACGGGCAGCACCCGGCCTTCGAGAGCTCGAACCGCGCCGGCGTAGTAACGCAGGCGATCAACAGCGGTATGCACGTTGGCGATACTTTCGCGCATGGGCTTACCGGTGTTGGCCGTTTCCATCCATGCGATGCGATCGGCCTGTTCTACAAGTTTGTCGGCCAGATCAAGCAGCATCTGCTGGCGTTTCTTTGCTGTGGTCTCCGACCATTTCGGAAACGCTTGCGCGCTATTTTTAACGGCGGCATCGACGTCAGCCGCATTGGCAACGGGCACCGTCGTAATTTGCTCCCCGCTGACCGGGCTATAACACGCCAGGCGCTCTTTAGAGCCCGACTCTTGCCATTTGCCGCCAATGAACAGCTTGTAGCTTTCCGGGATGACTTCGCTTATGGGGTTTCCTACTGCGTTCATGCCTATTCCTCTAATTCGTCAAAATATGTATGGTGGCCACTGCCGAGTCGTCGCCCAACAGGCCACCGGCCATCTGCGCAAGACCCACTTTTGCGCCCGTCACCTGACGCTTACCAGCACGCCCTTCGACCTGCTCGGCGATCTCGACAATCTGGGCAACGCCCGTGGCGCCGACAGGATGGCCTCGTGCCGTCAAACCGCCCGAGACGTTGACCGGTATACGACCACCCAATGATGTCGCCTGCTGCTCGAGCAACTTGAAAGCTTCGCCCGGCCCGCACAAGCCAATGTCCTCGATATCGAGCAATTCTTGGGGTGCGGTGGGGTCGTGCACCTCGGCAAGCGACACGTCGTTAGGGCCGAGCCCCGCTTGTTCGAATGCCGTTTGCGCACACCGTGCGGTAACGGACGGCCCGTCGCCGCGCTGGGCGTCGCCACCTTCCACGGCTGAGGCCGCTAGCCGGGCGCCCTTAAGACCATGACGTCTTGCAAAGCTTTCGCTGACCAACAGAAGCGACGCAGCACCGTCTGCGATGCCGCCGCACATGGCGCGCGTTAAGGGAGCCACCACCGTGCGGTCGGCAAGTACCTCATCAACCGTTAGCGCCTGGTGCACGGCGGCCATTTCATTCATTAACGCGTGAGCACGGTTCTTCACCACACACATGGCAAAGTGCTTTGGCGTGGCACCATAGCGCTCCATGTAACGCATGGCGCGCTCGGAGTTGAGATCCATAAAGACAGAGCGGCCGGCGCTGGTTGGCTGCCGATCGGACGCGGAAGCCAGCGCGCTCATCGTCGCCTTGGGGTCATCGTGGGTCATTTTTTCGACGCCTAGAACCAGCACACAGTCGTACTGGCCGTAAGCGATGGAAGACCACGCCAGATGCACCGCATCTGAGCCGCTGGAACACGCGTTTTTGACGTTGTGAATTCGAATGGGCCCCAAGCCTGCTCCGCCTAGCAAGACTTGCCCCAAGATCGTTTCCTGATTCTGCAGCAGGCCTCCAAAACCGTTGCCGACAAAGGCGGCCTCGATATCGGTAGGCTTGATGCCGGTGGCAGCCAACGTTCCTTTTAGAACCGGCGCGGCCAGGCTGGCCAAAGTGGACTCGGGCTGCCGGCCGAATTTTCCGACCTGCCCGCCGCACACCAGTACGGATTGCAAAGCCTTCATTTCGCGTTAGCCTCATGGCGAATGGCTGCAGTGCCCTTCGCGGTTTGTGTGCCGTCAGCCTTCTCGGCTTTCAGTTCAAGATGGATGACATCGTCGAACGCCGCAATCTCGCACGTTAGCGTCAAGGGCTCTTCCGGATACACCGGAGCAGTGAACGTGATGTCAAGCGATTTCAGCCGCTCGGCGCCGTACTCGCGCGCAAGCAATTGGGCGAAGTACGCCGTTGTCATGGGCCCTTGCTGAATCACTTGGTTAAAGCCGCACTCTTTGGCGAAATCCAGATCCACGTGAATGGGATTGGGGTCTTCGGTAGCCTCGGAAAACATGGCGATGGATTCGCGTGAAGACCCTGGCATTTGCACCTTGAAAACGGAATTGCCTACGGTAGCGTTCATGCTCAGCTCCTTTTGATTATTCGGGTCAGCTCGCGCAACACCAGCTGACCATCGGCGGCGCGCTTGTAGTCGTACTCGACGTCAGCAATCCATAACGGGCCAGACTTAGTGGTTTTTTCTGTGATCGTGACAACCCTGGCCGTGACTTCCATGCTGTCGTCCCACTGAATGGGGCTGAACCATTCGTACTTCTGGCCACCATGCAGCGCGCGATTACGCGGGATATCGAGGTCGGTGAACAAGTTCACACCGTGTGCTTCCCCGCGCAGAAAGATCAGATAGGTTGGCGGAACATTTTCCGATTCCGACTGCAGGCCCATTGAGCGCAAGAACTTCTCCGCCAGGCCTTTATCGATTTTCAATGGATAGGGAGGGTAGACATGCCCCTGCATTTCCATTCTCATCACACGCTCCAAAAGTTTTTACGTTGATGTAAATTTACACGAGGGTAAAAAATAAATCAACCAGTTTTTTATGAATGTGTAAAAAGAAATGAACCGTGGGAAAACGACGGCGGATCGGGGAGCCAGTCCTGCAAGGAAATGCAGGACGGACAGGCGATAGAGTTGTGCCGCAAGCGCCTCGTGTGGGCGTGCGTCACACGCCTCGTGAATCAGGACGGCGTCGCGTCGCTGTGCAACAACGGCTGATCGCCAAACCCAACAAAAAGGTACCTACGAACAGGCCGAACGAGCCGAGCACGCTGCGAAGTGCGATGCCCAGCGTGAGGGCGATAAGGCTGTAGAAGATTAGGGGCTCGGGCGGAAGTAGCCGCAGCAAGCGCGGTGCAAACGGCGCAAAGACGCCAAAGCACAGTACCGGTAGAGTAAAGAGCACACCTAACTCGGTGCCCGATAAGCCCAGACCCACCCTGATGGAATCAATCACCGGGCCAACACCAACCAGCGGGGCTCGCAAGTTCACCGATACGTACAAAATGGTGAACAGCAGCAACAATTGCGCCGCGCGCCATTGACCCTTGTTGGTGCGGTTGCTGGTGCTGGTGCTCGTGCCGGCATCGTTCGGAGCACCGGCGCCCCGGCCATCCAGGCGATTTTTACCTCGACCCTCTGTAACGTCATCACCGACCGCATCCGCTGCGCGCTTCGCAAACTCGGTTTCACGCCCAGATGCCATAGCAGATCCGGAAACAGGCTCCGACGACCGGCCAGTCGACCCAGGTATGCTTTTCGTGGTGTCTCTTTCAATACTCATCAACTTCTCCCAACCGCAGTTTGCCACAACATGGCGCAACCGCGATCTGCGGCACCTCCTCGGCCGACCGTCTCTGCTCCTTCTCAATAGAGGTTTTAAGTCTGCGTGCGCACCCTTCTAGATGGTGTCAGTTATTCCGACGCGGATACCCTTCATTGAGAATCCGCTTCCACACGGCCCTTTTTTCTTCTTCGGTGAAAAACACCCAGTTCGCCACTTCCATAACGGTGCGGCCGCAGCCGCGGCAGATGTCGTCGTAAAGCGTTGAGCACACCGCCACGCATGGCGAATCGCGCTCGTCGGGGTTATAAGAGGGATCGCGTCCCGTTTCGTCGGGCGTCCACTTGCCGTTGTCGGCCATAAAAACTCCTAATCCATGCAAGTGCAAAGGGGCGCCTGAGCCGTACCTGCCGCGCGCCTACCGTCGGAAGCTTCGGCACTCATGCGCAATCACGGTCAACCCTGCGAGCGCACACACTTTGGCGCTTCTAACAATAACAAGGCCGCCCCAACCAGGGACGGCCCACCGAAGATCTGCACGAGAAAGCCGCCGGCGCTTTACCGCTTTTGCGATCAGACGCCTTCGCAAGCAGCGCCTTCGCGATTAGGCCGCCTTCTTCAGCATGCACCTTATCGGTGGCTTCCCATGAGAACTCGGGTTCGGCACGACCGAAGTGGCCGTAGGCTGCCGTCTTGGCGTAAATGGGGCGCAGAAGGTCGAGCATATTGATAATGCCTTTCGGCCGCAGATCGAAGTGCTCGCGCACCAGCATAGAAATTTGCTCGTCACTGATGACGCCGGACCCATAGGTATTGACCGTGATGTTGATCGGCTCGGCGACACCAATAGCATAGCTGATCTGCACCTGGCACTGGCTGGCCAGGCCGGCAGCCACAATGTTCTTGGCCACGTAACGTGCGGCATAGGCAGCCGAACGGTCGACCTTGGACGGATCTTTACCCGAGAAGGCACCGCCACCGTGCGGGCAAGCGCCGCCGTAGGTATCGACGATGATCTTACGGCCCGTAAGCCCGCAATCACCCTGAGGGCCGCCAATTACAAAGATGCCCGTTGGGTTGATCATGTACTTGGTCTTGGCGGTAAGCAGACCAGGAGCAAAGCTGGGCTTGATGATCTCTTCGATAACCGCTTCGCGAATATCTGCTTGCGAAATATCGGGCGAATGCTGAGTGGAAAGCACCACCGTGTCAATACGCCGCGAGATAACGCGTTCCGTGCTAACTATAAAGAGAACTTCCCTAACTGGTCACTTGACGTCTACGCCGTGCAGGGCTACGATGCCGCTCAGATGCTCGACGCCGGCCTGAAAGCCGTCAACGGCGACGTCAGCAAGAAAGACGCTATGCGCGACGCAATCCGCACTGCCAAGATCGACAGCCCACGCGGCGAGTTCACCTTGTCCAAGGCGGGCAACCCTGTGCAAGACATCTACTTGCGTAAAGTCGAAGGCGACGAAAACAAAGTTGTGAAAGTTGCCGTCGAAAAACTGGCCGACCCAGCTCGCGGCTGCAAGCTGTAATTCACAGGTCGTGCACGAAATAAGTGCACTAAGGGACGGCGAGCCGCACTAAAAAGCGTTCGCCGCTTTAAGTAAGTGGCGGCACCCAACGGCAAAGCGTCAACGGCGCTTTGCCGTTTTGCGTGGGGCTTTGGCCTTGGCGGCGGGTGATTCGGAGGGAGGCAGCGCCTGCGCTGATGCTGCAACGGCCAAAGCATCGCCGGTATTTTGGCTTAACCCCTGGCTGACCAGGTTGAAGTAGGTATCGATAAGTTGTTCGATAGACACTTCTTTGTCGGGCTTATACCAACGGGCCAGCCAGTTGCACATTCCCAGAATGCCGAAGGCGATCATCTTCGGGTCGCCAATATTCTGGAACTGGCCGGAATCTTGACCTTCTTTGATGAGCGCAGTCCAGAGTTTTTCGTAGGTTTTCCACACGCGAGTCATGGATGACTGGACCGGATCGCTGCTGCCCATGATTCCATCACGCAAGGTGATTGTCATTTCAAGGCAGTGACGGTCGAAACGATCGAGGTGGTTTTCCATCGCACGATGCAGCTTTTGTTCCGATGGCAGATCGCTGCTGACGATTTCTTCAAGCCCCGCAATAAGGCCGATGGCTTGCGGCTCGATAATGGCCAGAAGGAGCTCTGCGCGGTTCTTGAAATAATAATATAAGGCTTCGCGCTTGAGTCCAATGGCTTGTGCGACATCGTCCAAAGACGTATTGAAGAAGCCTTGTCTATCAAAAAGCTCGGTCGCAGTCTGAATGATTTCTTCACGTCTGCGCATGGACTTCGACAGAGGAGCGGTTGGGAGATTCACGACTTGTTTCAGTAGATTTTTAATACTTTTATCTTACCTTAAAGACCTGTTCAGGTGCCGTCATCAACTTTAATGATGACTGCCATAGCTGAGTCGCCCGCAGCGCATCCCACAAACAAGCCATAACCACCTCCGGTAATTACCAGCTGCTCGATCAATTCTATGATTGCGCGCAAACCCATGGGCGCCTGCGGATGCCCCCACACTAGTGAACAACCGAAGCGATTCATAGTTAAAGGATCAAGCCCCAGCTCTTTAGCCAGCACCAGATCATTCACGATGAATGGATTGTGCGTCTTTACAGCTGACAAGTCGCTGGCCTTCAAACCCGCAGCCTGCAGCGCCTTACGCGCAGCAGGAGCGGGAGCGGCCGGCATAAATGCCGGCTTGACTCGAGATTGGCCGAAAGACACGAGCCGGATATCAATCTTCGGGTCTTGAGATAGCTCGGCGGCCCGCTCTGCTGTGGTTACCACTATGGCGGCATTGCCGTCGGCGGGGTGTGTTTGTCCGCCGAACGTGACCGTGCCGCCGTCAAGCAGAGGCTTCAACTTCGCCAAGCCCGCTTCTGTGGTGGGGAAGATGCCCTCATCGCCTTGCAATACCGACTGCTCTCGCTTGAAGCGTGCATCGGGAACACTAAAGGGAAGCGTCATGAAGCGCCGCAGAAAGGCGCTATCGTTCTTGAGCGCTTCTTCATATTGCTGATAACGCACCAGCGTGAGCTCGTTCTGTTGCGCGGTAGTCAGGCCGTATTCGGCCGCAACATTCTCGGCCGTTTTCAACATGTTGACGCCTGTGTACGGGTCGCAGTCGAAGTTGTCCATTACCCAGTTTTCATGCTCGCGGGTACCGCCAGGCCCATGGGGCGCCGGATAGTAAATATGGGGCCCGTTCGAGACGCGGTCTGCCGCAATTGCCAGCGCAACCGTGACGTCGCCCTCGCGTAGCGAGGATGCCACCGACTGAAGAAGCCGCGCACTGGTGGCACATGCCTGACTGATGGTGGGACCGCCAACCTGCTCGGAACCCATCAAGCCCATCAACCAGGGCAAACCATAGAATGAGCCTTTTTGCGGCACCGATACGCCAACGCCGCATGGTCGAATGACCCGACGTCTATACTGCGACGCTGAAGCTCATTCCTGGCGACATGAGCGGCAAAACGCAGACTGTGCAAATGCGAAAAGCTGCCCTGCCAACGTGTAAACGGCGTGGACCAATAGGCTCCGTAAGGAATTGCGATGTTTGTCACGAGGCTTGGGCTCCGGTGCTAAGCTCAGTCTGGTGGCGCACCGTTTCTGCGCCCAGCCCAGAGGCTCCACCACTGACTACAACAGATTGTCCCTGCAACTCCATGCTTACTCCTGATTTAGTTTTTACATTGGTGTAAATTTACAGTAAAGTAAAAAACGGCGCAATACATTTCGCCTTTTTAAAAAGCGGGCGGGAGTTTCAGCAGTTCTCGGTGAACCGGTCGCGTCACGAATCGCTTGTTCTGAAAATCGCTTGCCGTACGAATCGATTGCTCTGGAAACTGGTTACCTTGAAAGCCGGTTGCCTTGAGAACCGATTGTCTTTATCGAATCAGTCTACGTAAAAGAAGGAAGCACGCATGAAGACCTTGTCTGGACAGGTTGCCCTCGTATCAGGGGCGGGACGCGGAATAGGTAGAGCCATAGCGTTGAAACTGGCAAGCGCTGGCGCACGGCTCGTAGTAAACGACCTCGATCAGGAAGAGGCCGAAGCGGTAAGAAAAGAGATTGAAGGGCTAGGAGGCCAAGCAGTAGTTTGTGACGGGGACGTTACCGCTGCCGACTTTGGAGAGCGCTTCGTACGGGTTGCAATCGATAACTACGCAGGGCTGGACATTATTATTAATAACGCCGGCTATACCTGGGACAGTGTCATCCAGAATATGAGTGACGAACAGTGGTATGCCATTATTGACTGTCACTTGACTGCACCGTTTCGTATTCTTCGTGCGGCTCAGCCGGTGATCAAGGGGCTGGTGCGAGCGGACCAAGACGAAGGCAAAGGCCACCACCGTAAGGTGGTCAATATTTCGTCCATTACTGCACTGTCTGGCCAGGCCGGACAAGTCAATTATGGCGCTGCCAAGGCCGGCATCATCGGGCTGACCAAGTCGCTGGCGAAGGAGTGGGGGCGCTTGAAGACCAACGTCAACTGTGTGGTATTCGGTCTGATCGAAACCCGCCTTACGGCTACAAGCAGCGAGGCAGACGCAAGCATACAAGTGGGGCAGCAACGCATTTCGGTAGGCATTCACCCCGACTACCTCGACAAACTGCAAAGCGGGATCCCGCTTGGATACGCCGGCTCTCCGGAAGACGCGGCTAACGCGGTGTACCTGTTGTGCCTTCCGGAATCAAACTATATTTCGGGCGAGACTGTCTTGTGCTCCGGCGGCTATACGGGCTAGGTTCGAGAAGCGGCAGCCGCTCAGTTCACAAGGCATCCAACGCAAGTCGCAAGGCGGCATGATAAGTAGGCAGTAAGCGCTGTTGCTGCTCTGTAAAGTTTTGCCAGGCAAGCTGCTGCTCGGCGCTGCGCTGCTGAGGCTCGGCCCAGACCGCATCCGGAAAATGAGTATCTAGCGACCAGCGAGGAATGACATGCCAATGCAAGTGCGGCACCTGGTTGCCGAATTGCGCCAGGTTCACCTTGAGCGGCACCAGCTCTTTGCGCATTACTGTTTCCACCAACCACACCGCATTCATTAAATGCTCACGCGCCGGCCCCCGCTGTCAGAATAGTTGGAACCTCTACTGATGTTAGAGTTTGAATGTCCAACCCGGGGCGGTGAGAAGGTTCCCATGAAGTATTCCCCTGAGCGCCGTGAGGCCATCTTGGCCAAGCTGGAGGCGCCTTACAACCGTACGGTCAGCGAGCTGGCGACTGAAGAAGGGATTTCGGCCGCCACGCTGTATAACTGGCGCAAACAAGCCCGTCGTACGGGACGTTTACTGCCGAACGCATCAACGAGCACAGAAGGCTGGAGCTCCCGGCACAAGTTCAATGCCGTGCTGGAGACGGCCGCATTGACCGAGGAAGAGTTAGCGGAATACTGTCGGCGTCGTGGTTTGTATCCCGAACAGATTCGTCGTTGGCGCGCCAGTTGCGAGCAGGCCAATGAGCGGGCGGACCTGGCGGCAGAACGACAATCAGAATCAACCAAGGCGGAACGTAAACGGATTCGAGAGCTGGAACGGGAGCTGCGCCGCAAGGAGGCTGCGTTGGCTGAAACGGCGTACTACAAGCCTACGAAGGCCGCGCCGAAAGTTAAGCCTGAACTGGCAGAACCCATCAAAGCGATGATCGAAGAATCGCCGTCGTTTGGGTATCGGACGGTCGCCTATCTGCTAGGCATGAACAAGAACACGGTGCAGCGCATCTTCCAGCTCAAGGGTTGGCAGGTGAAGAAGCGTGCCATTGGATTCCGGCCACGTATTCAAGCCTTGCCTTCAGTGGCGAGTGCGCCGAATGAGCGCTGGTCGACTGATTTGTGCCGGATCTGGGCTGGCCGGGATGGTTGGGCGACCCTGGCGCTAGTCATCAACTGCCACACGCGTGAACTGCTCGGCTGGCACCTGTCGCGCAGCGGCAAAGCCACGACCGCTGGCAGCGCGCTGGAACACGCCTTGATCGCCCGCTTCGGCACCCTGGGCCGTGTTGCTGAGCCATTCCTGCTACGGTCGGACAATGGCCTCGTTTTTACGAGTCGCAGCTACACGGCGCTGGTACGCAGTTACGGCCTGCGCCAGGAGTTCATCACACCGCACTGCCCGCAGCAGAACGGTATAGTGGAACGGGTGATCAGGACGCTTAAAGAGCAATGTGCCCACCGGCACCGGTTTGAAACCTTGCAGCATGCCAGCCGCGTGATCGGCGACTGGATACGCTTTTACAACCACCGGCGTCCACATAAGGCGCTGAACATGAAAACCCCGGCTGAGGCATTCGCATTAGCCGCATGAGTGGAGCAGAAACTGCTGGGTCATTACATCCGAGTAGCCACTGCTCCTTGATCTTTCCTTATCTGCACTCGTAGCGCATCAGTGTGAGCGGGCATTTGGTGCAACGAGCTTTCATCAGGTTCCATGATGCTCCCATCATTCAGCCCGGGTTACTGCCAGGTACCTGTTTCCGCCAACACTTTGATAACCGACTTATATGACACTCGGCTTCGCCCTGTACTCCGTCATTATGTCGGTGAGATGCTCTGCCTCAACGAATTTCTCAAGCGCTAGAACATATCGGACTTGCGCGCATGCTGCGGGACCGTCCCATCGTCCGCAGGTGTCGGCAGGGCGGTTTGCGCGATTCGCCGCGGTCGAGCATAAGGCAGTACTGCCGGCTTACCGTTGCCCTGTGCTAGCGTGCGGTCGCTTCGGTCTGATCCGAGAAGTGGCGGACCATTCGCTGATGCGCTTCACCAGCAAGATCACTCGCAAGCCATAGCACGTCATGCCTGAGCTTGCGATTAAGCCCTTCATATGAATCGAATCCGTCCGCAGTAATGCTGAGCAAGAGCGCATCTAGCTGAGCCAATTTGGCAACCGCTATATCGTAGTCATCGGATGGCATAGTGTGGTTCATAGACCGTTCCTTTTTCAAGATTAAGAGATGTGCTGTGATCCAGCTACTGGCTCGTCACTTCTACGAAGCCAGGATTGGCAAAGCGCACATCGAAAATTCGATACGAGCGCAAATGAGCTTGCGCCTCTCACGATAGCCATGAACGAACCTCCGCGTGGCTCAGCAACGATAAACATGAAAGCGCATCACGTTTATAGGCGCCGCGGTCAATAAACATATGCGACTCATGCAGCATCATGGATCGCAACGGGGTATGGCCCACATATGTCAATGAAAGGCTCGGATGCATTGGATTTTGGCTGATCAATAGCATACCGGCTGGCGTAGACACTTCCCTAGAAGCGTTCAGATCCAACTTTTTCCACAACCGCCTGCCCCAGAGGAGAGGTTCCAAGGTTCCTGCCAGAGTTTCCTCTGTGAGCTCGTCGTCTGTCAGGATCCGTCGTGGCGACAAATCCAGAGGCAGGCCTGCCAGCTCGTCCAGCCAATTGTGCTGATCGGTACTGCCCGTCATGATCTCAGCATGTGCGACATGAAACCGGGCAGGGCCCTCGCCGACCGTGATCACATACGGCAACTCCTTAACGAGGGGAAATAATTCTTCGCGCAGCTCTTCACGGGTGCCACTATCCAGTGCGAAGACCCAACGTCCTCCATTGCTGACTAGGAGCTTAGCTGATTGACGGCATGCGTATGGCTGCGAAACCTCATAGAGATAGTCCAGAAGCATGCCCTCGTGATTACCGCGCACAGCGAAGAACCACGGCTTATGAAGTAGCCGCAGGCATGCCATGGAATCAGGACCGCGATCGATTAGATCACCTACCGAAAATAGCCTGTCTACGGCTGTATCGAATCCGACACGGGCGAGCTCAATTTCTAGTAGATCTAAGCATCCGTGTAAGTCGCCGACGACGAAGTCGCGACCCGAAGTATTTGCGGACACCTTCAGATGTAGGCGTGTCATAAACTCTCTTCCTTCTGTATATGCACCTGCTACAGAGGAGCCAATCGATCATTACTTCTTCATGACATACGAAATCGCACAGCGCCGTATGTGGTTGCTGGGGGGGATAGATCGCGAGCGTTTTCTACAGGAGTCCCGCTACCACGGGGCTGGTGAATGGGTTCATCCTAACTGCCAGATTCGACAGGGACACGAGATTTACAACATCGAAATAGCCAAGCTGACCTCGCCAAAGTGCTGGATCGCTCAAATTACGTAGAGAGGGTGCAATGTCAGACTTAACGGGGAGCGAGCGGCGTAAGCTGGAAAAGCTACTTGGAATGGGTGGCGGCTACGTGTTGAACTTTTCCGACCGTACTTTTGGCGACTTCTTTGACGAATACCGGGTTGAGATCGACGCGGAGCGCTACCGCGTCAGGGGCACGTCGAAAGCCAATCGCATGCGTACGCATTGGGAGCTGGACGCGAACCATGTTGTCGGTCGAGTAATCGGTGGCCTAATCGAATACGCCAATGACGAGAGTTGCTTCGGCGATAGCAATCCGGTGTTGATCGAGGACTGCCGAAAGATTGCACAGCGCTTACTCAGCGACCAGCCCGTGGCCGAGTTAGACGCGCTGGCAGCGACCGCCGACGAGCATGACTTTGAGGTGGTGGCGGAGCACGTCCGCGAAGCCATCGAGAAGAATCAGCCTGAGGGTGCGTTGGATCGGCTGCATACGTTCGTGATCAAGTTCGTGCGCATCGCCTGTGAGCCTCACGGTATCGAGGTCAACCGCGACAAGCCGCTGCACAGCGTGTTCGGAGAGTACGTGCGCGCCCTACGCGACGGTGGTCACCTCGAATCGGCTATGACCGAGCGCATCTTGAAGTCCTCAATTTCGGTGCTGGAAGCGTTCAACGATGTGCGCAACAACAAAAGTCTGGCGCATGACAATCCGATCCTCAACTACGAAGAAAGCTTGTTGATCTTTAACCACGTCGCAGCCTCGGTCCGGTTTATCAAATCGCTTGAGGCCAAGATCAAGGCCAAGGCGATGACAATAAGAGCGGTCAGTGCGTGGGATGACAGCATTCCGTTCTGATCCAGGAAGGCTGCTAGGGAAAAAGCATGAAACAGCATGACGAAAACGAACCGTTTTTCCTCACCGAGGAAGTTGAGAGCTAGATGATCGCCGGCGGCTACGAGTTCGAGCCGCCTCCCATTGCCTGCACGACCCGTCCGCGCGACGTACTGGAGGGTATGAGCGACGCTGCGCTATTATTGCAGCCAGGCGAGATCGCCGATCAGAAGCGCAAGCACGGGCAGAACAAGCAATTTTCAGCCGACTAAATTGGGCATGGTATTATTTGTGGCATTGCTACAATTTAATTTTTTAAGTGACTGTAAATAAAGGATTTAATTCTACTATTTACAATAGAGTGGGAATGATTGGTCTTCGGAACGGCTTCACCACCTTCCTTGTGACCCATTCCACCTACAAGTGCACCGGCGATCATCTTAGTTCAGATGGCCGGATACAGCTCGCCCGGCAATAGCACTTCGCAGCCTTCTACAGTAGGATTCTTACGCGGGTGGCAGCCGCGATCTCGACCCCATGCATGCCTTTGTATGTTGCTCGGCAGCTAAAGTAGCGAGCAATCAATCTCTTGAGATGTGCGCCGCCAGGCACCTTAATGATCATTCAGCTTCTCCTATTCGCTAGAATGCTGTGATTCGCTATCTCGGAGTACTCGCTAACAAGTATGCCGACTTCAGTCATTGTCCGAGAACCGTCCGTAAATTCACAGCCAATGGTTTCGCGTAGACCGCTCGGGATCTTTTTGAAAATAGCAGTACATAGGTAAATTCACTCAGTGTCGCAGTTCGACCCTGAGCTGCCGTTCAACATTACCAAAAGCGGTCATTACTGAGACGATCAATTGAAATTACAAGGCTGATCCGCCCCATCGGCGCACGGCCCGGGCAGGTGAATCCGCGGAGTTGGGTCACTCGGTTCAATCGTATTGTCAGGCTCAAGCCGCAGCTTCGCGCGCATCCATCGGCCCTTTAGAGTTTAGAAAGTCTGTCGACAACGTAGAATAATCCTTCGAATCAACGATTGCGCCGACAAAACGGACCCCTGCGCATGCCGCGCCACTCCGTTTTTCAAATAGAAGCCGGCCACCAAGGGAGAGAGAATTGAAAGTCGACACCGCGTGGGTTGAACCTCCGTACTCTATCGGCGGATTAGATCACCTCGGCGCACAGGCGCCGTGCGTCCTAATTTACGGCCAGCTTTTGCCGGGTATCACGAACGTCACCGACCGGGCACGCTATTACTCCTTCTATCCGTGGCTCATTTGGTCGCTCGCTCAACGCTTTCCGGATGACGAGGACGAGATATCGTTCGTCGAACGTTTTCGGCGGGCCGATTGCCTGTTCACGTTGATCGCCGAACACCACGCGCAATGCACCGACAAGATCAGCGAGCGCCACGGCGCAGCGATGGTCGGTCGGCAGAAACTGGTGAGCGCGGTTCAACGAGTACGGAGCGGCGAGACACTGAAGCTCGTCAAGTTCACCGCCAACGATTCCGCAGACCGGTACTTCATGAATCGTATGGGTGGACTTTCGCAGTATTACGCGGGCACGCTCGCCGACCTGCGCGTGCTGGAGGGCGGCAGAAAGCCATGGTTTCGATTCACCAAGGAAGTCGGCAAGCCAATTGCCGAAGCTTTTGATGCGTCGGTGCCAAGCGAACCTTTCTGGGACATCCTTGAGCGTGGTGAGGTTACTGACGCGGGCCTTAGGCAGTTGCATGCGTTTTGCCCATGTCATCTTCGAAACGCGGTATCGAGTGAGCGCGAGCAGCTCATCGACATCTATTTCGACCGGCAACGTGAGTACGGCGAAGAAGGCATTCAGCGTAAGCGTTCGCTGGCGCTGATCCAGCGCCTCATCGGCAGCCTGTCGCCAGGTTTCGAGTTTGGCGAATACGTATTTCGCGCCACCGTGTATGGCAACGCGCTGCCTGACGCCACGAGCTGGAGCATCCCGGCCGATCTGACATCCACGCGTGAGAATTGGGCCATCTACGTCCGCAACGATCTGCTATCGGTTGCAGTTCAGACGATCTTCGCGCTTGCCTTGAACAAGTTGTCCCCGCAGACCACGGGCGAGCGTTACGTGTACGCCACGGTCGAGGCTTTCGCGAAAGCATTCGAGGAATCGGACCACGTGGCGGGCTTCGTTGCCGACACGGGATGCGCGACGTTTGGCGCGTGGCTATTGAACATCGAATCGGCATTGCCAGCGCTCGGCGAGTGGTCCGCAGACGGTCACGAGATGCCGCTGGCTCAGGACATAGTTTCGTCCTGGGGGCGCGCGAGCGACTCTGCGTTGCTTGCGTCGGCCATGCGAGTGCTCGCGATCCTCGCTATTCGCGACGATCCGAATCGCGCGCCCTATAAGGGGCTCGCGATCACGCCACAAGCACTACAGGATTACCCTATTAATCTCGATACGTTCCGACGCAAGGCTGCGGCGTGGAGTGAAATGCCATTAGGCGACGTGGTCTACGAAGTTGTTGCGTGGTGTATGAATACGCATTTGCGAGTTTCATTGCGTAAACTTCATCGTACGAGTTCAGCGACGTTCCGCTTCCGTCCTTCCGAGCTCGGTTTGCAACTGACGGATGGAAACATACCGGCGCCCTCCAATACCAGGCCGCGCTTCCGTCAAGCGGTACAGATTTTGATGGATATAGGCGCGGTAGTGCGTGATGACAACAAACAGATGTCATTGAGCGCAGAAGGAAAGCAATTGATGGAGGCCGTCAGTGCCTGATTCGATTTCTCTTTTGAATGTCATCAAGCAAGGCGGCTTCGACGCATCGTTGATCACCTCGTTCAACGCGAGTCTGCCCTTCTACGAGGAGGTAGTGCTGCGTCGTCTGGTGGCGGCAGACTGTCAGCAAAACATCGTCTTGATGGATTACGCGCAATGCAGTTTGAGCTGGCAGTCCGAGGCGACCCGTCCGAGGCTAGCAGGCACAGCGTATTCGCTCGTGCCGGTCAGCGTGCCCGGGGCGTTCCATCCGAAGATCTGCATTTTGGCCGGCAAGAAGAAGGCGGCGGTTCTCGTCGGCAGCCACAATCTGACGCTGTCGGGCTTTGGCTACAACCGGGAGATCACGAACTGGGTACACGTGACCGACGATAAGGATCGGGAGGGCACCGCGTTGCTGGACTCGGTGTGGCAGATGGGGCGCGAATGGATCGAACTCGCACGCGAGCATGTGCCTCCCTCCCTAATTGAAGCGGTGCTTTCCTTCTCCAAAAGCGTGGCACCATTGTCGTCGCCGGGGGGGGCAGCCACTACGACCGTCGCGTTGCATCAAAGCCCGGGAAGAGCGCCGCTCATCGAGCAGATCGGCGCGCGTGTGAAAGGCGAAGTTCGCAGGATCGGGGTGACTGGCGCGTTCTTCGATAGCGACTTGGCTTTCGTCGCGCATCTGCACGAACGGTGGCCGCAGGCAGATGTGGTCGTCGCAATCGATCCGGAAACCGTGCACTTGCCAAGAATGCGTGAGGTGCAGGCGCGTTTCGTGGACGCGAGGCTTCTCTGGACGACCGCCGGAAATCGCGGCGATAAGTACCTGCACGCGAAGGCGCTTTACATCGAGCAGACGCATGGCGATGGGAACGCATTCATTTCCGGAAGCGCCAACCCCAGCCGCCCCGCTTGGATGGGCAATCGAAGCAGCGCGAATGTCGAGGCGGTGCTGATGCGCATGGGCCCGGACGCGCAGGCCACGGCAGAGGCGCTAGGTTTGTACGGCATGTTCGCGCTCCCAGCGCTTTCGGCCAGCGAGCTCGAGGCCACGGCTGCACGAAGTGTCGCTGAAATACGCACGACCAATGAATCTGCCGAGCGCTTCTGGATAGGTGTGGCGGCAAGCCCCAACGAACTGCGAATAGCGACTTCGGGCCCGGCCATTGAGCTTGGCAGTGCCAATCTGTTGGGCGACAGTTTGGACGTGATTCAATCAAATATCGCCGTCACTCGGACGGGAGACGTCCTGAGTGTTCCCGTCTCCGTCGATATGAAGCTGGTCCGCGCGTGCGACTTTTTCATGAGTAGCGAGCGCGTGGCAAGGGCGATGATTGCGCACCCAAATTTGCTGACGACGGCGACGCAATCGGCGCATCGTCAGGTTCGCGATGCGCTGGGGGCATTGGACCCGTCCGGTGAAACCATTTCGGAGATGCTCAAGGCCGTCGAAGATGCAATTTTTGAGCCAGCCGCAGAAGAAGAAGTGCAGAACGAAGTGCGATCGCGGCGTGGATCGGCGCAGGCCGGCACAGCGAGTGGCGGCCGGCCCGACACATTGGAAATCAGCGTCAGCGAGCTTCGTCAGGCTAGGAAACGCCGTCGTCTGGTCGAATCCGCCGATATCGTCACTCTGATCGACCTGCTGTCCCGAAAAATCGGCCAGGAGCTACAGACGCCGTCGATCGTGCCTGTGGACCGGTCAGGCCGAACCGAGGAAGAGCAGGTCAATCAGGACGACGACCCGGAGCAATTGGACGACACGCCGTACGTTGCATCCCAGGCTCAGGCTATCCAAGATGCCGAGGTCGCACGGCGGGTTGCCAGAAAAGTGACGAACCTCATCAAACGGATGCTTTTGAAGCTGGCGGAGGCCGACCAACCCGACACCAAGGCGCGGGCGCTCGTTCAACTCATCGCCGTAATTTCGCTCGTGAAAGAGCTGGTGCGTATCGAGCGCTTGCCCCGTTGGCGAATGGCGCGCGAGTTCCTCGTTTACGAGGCCGACCGCCGCCGCTTGCTAGATGAATCCATGCGGTGTTTATTCAGTTCCAGAACGCGGCTCATAAGCACACTGACGGACGACACCGACTCTGAATCCGAGGAAGCGATTCAGCTCCGTGTGCTGCTGTTGTGGCTGGCATGGAGTATTGGCGACAAGGTTCCGGAGTCGTCAGTCGAGGCGTTCGATCCGAGCGGTCGGAATGAACAGTTGCGCGCCAAGGCGATGTTCCTCTCCCTCGCGCCCCCTGTTGCCGGCGACGACGCTGCGAGTGACGAACTCAGGCGCTACACCGCGGCGACGCTTCGGCCCAATCCTTTGGACGCTGCGCGCGCTGACAGATGGATTCGGCTCACCAACGAGTTTGGCCGGTACTGGAACAGGGAGTTGTCCGATGCGCCGCGAATCGAAATAGGCGGCTGTTGCATCGTGGGAGACGGCAGCTATCCTCGCGTCGTCGCAGAGGTCCACAATGAACTGGTCGGATTCTGGGATTTCGGGTGCATCCGGTCCTTCAGACAAGACTTTGTGATTGCGGTTCAGCCGGAAGCGGGGTTCTGACAGAGGGCCGTAGTATCGGTCATCGTCCTCAACTGCCGCTATCTTCCGATAGAGTAACAGCGGTCTGAACCGCTCCGGGAATCGTGGAGGCCGATTAGTTTAGATTGCTCAGCAGCACGCTAACGGGCAAGGCACGGGCAGTGTACTTCTGAGAATAAATTGCCGGCAATCTGGGTGCGAATTTTCAACGACCGCTTCTGGCCGAAGGCTGACGCGCTTCAGCGGCAAAGCGTGATACTGAAGGAGTTCTCTTTCTGAGATTGAGCACATCCCAATTACTTTGATGCCCCCCATTATTTCTTTTTGTGCTTAATTAAGCAATGTGTGAACTTCATTGCTTAATTCCGTCGCCAACCAAAGTATTCGATCTTGATCTTCAGGCGAGAGCTCGGTGAAGTTCTCATACCCAGGCCCTGATATCAAAATCAGTAAAGCACGCAGTTGAGAGGCCTTTGCTGTCAGTAAATCGTAGTTATCCACAGGCACGCAGAATGCTTCTTTCTTTTTAGGTTTTGCTTCCATATTCGGTTTCCCTTTTGATGAGAGTTAATGCACTTTATGTGTTTGCTCATTACCAAGCAAATCCAAGATAGCAGCCCGCATCTCCCGTGGGGATAGGCCGACCAGCATAGCTCGCTGTTCATCTGTTAGAGTCACAGCCCCTTCGGGCAAGTTCCACATTTTTTCCAGGTCTTTGACTACGCCGTTGATGAGCACGGGCGCATGATCCTCGCCTGGTGGGGGAAAGTGTACGGGTCGAAGGCGCGACATTAAGGGCTCAGAAATTGTGTCCAGCGAATTAGCGGTGGTGATGTAAAGACAGTGCGATAAGTCGCATTCGGTCATCAAATAAATATCGTGATAACGTTTTGCGTTCCCGGGTTCGAGCAGATCAAGTAATGCCTCCTGTGGATCGCCACCGTTACTGTATCCCGCATGCGCCTTATCAATTTCATCGAGAATGAATAAGGGGTTGGGTACCTGAGTTTGATGAATGAACTCAACAATCTTTGACGGGCGCTGGCCAGCCCACCCACGAGTAACGCCTTTCAGCACTTTTGTATCGCACATACCTGCTAAGTTGAGAACCGAGCTTGGCGTCTCCAATAGCTCGCTTAAGCGCTGCGCAAAACGCGTTTTGCCTGTCCCAGGTTTACCCACCAACAGTACCGGTGCCATGCCCAGCCGTGTCACACCGTGGCGCCGGCGGGCGATCAAATCATTCATTACGACGCGAATAGCGTCTTGCGCCCAGGGAAACTCGCTGAATAGCTGTTCGCGCATGCGCAGCAGCTCCTCTAAAACCGGAAAAGTTTTAAACCGCACAGGCTTTTGCAGCGAGGCATACTGCTTTAAAACAAGTACGTCATCTCGATCACTGGATGTAGGAATTTGACCTTTAATGACGACCAGCTGATCAACAGCGTTGGTCTGTACCTGATTGTTGGCCTGCGGCATATTACGATCGTCAAAACTGGCCGGCTGAGTCTCCGTACATTGCTGTACAAGTTGGGGGATATAAGAAGAAACAATGTATTTTTGTTCGATGAGCAATTGTTTTACTTCGTCTGAAATATCGTTACTCATTGACTCAATCAGGCGATCCCAAAACGGCGCAACCCATTGAAGTGTTTTGAATCGCTTGACGATCAGTGGCTCATCACCGTTGTACTTACGAAGGCTCTTTGGCGGCTCGCCAGGTAAAAGCAGCAAGTAATTAACAATACAGCCCACGGCGCACTGATGCGCTTGCAGATCCCAGTGCTCAAAATTGTTTTGAGAGGCAGTGAGTGTTAAGCGGATGCCTTCATACCAGGCCTGCGCGACCCGGACATCAATGCGAAATCGTGCGTTGTCTTTTCTCGCCCTTAACTCCGGCAACGGGTTTGTGTTCAAGTCAATTGAAACTTTTAAATCGCATTGCTTGAGCATCTCATTGGCAAGTTCCCATACGCCGACAATACTGCCTAATTGTTGCGCCAACTCAAACCAGGCAAGTGACTCACTTCGACCAAGCTGTGCTGGCGCAGCCGGCGCATTATGTTTTACAAAACGACCAACCTGGACAGCCGCTTGCGCGCGACGGTGGTTTGACTCTTTTTCATCTGCGAGAACATGCAGCGTTTCGCGCATTGCGTCATGGAAAATAGGCGCATCTGGTGGACTCAAATAAATTAACGTCAAGAAATCATCACCAAAAAACCCATTAAAGGGAATTTGGTCGATCAGCGATGAATCGTCTCTTTCCAACTCTAACTCGGGTGCTTCATTGACCCGGTCGACAAATACTCTGAAACTCATGTGTTTTCTCCACGCGAGCACAACCAACAGGCGAGCGCTGGCCCTGCTCATGCATACAGCTGATAAAAAATAGGGAAATTAAGATGACCCGCGCGTGTGTGGCGGGTTAGCTGGTTCGCGTGTGTATTCGCTGGCTTAAGAGTGTTGCGGCAGGCATAGAGGACTCCGAAAGAGCAGGGGTATTAACGTTGAAGCGTTGCGCATCAAGTTATTGGGTGAGCGTTAATAATCCCAAACGGTATATTCAGACTATCAAGGGATCAGCAGGCCCGCAAGCGAATTTTGATTGTGAGCGTTTATTTTTTAGTAACGTTATTTTTTGGCGGGTATTATGCTGCTTTTTGAATTCAATCAGCCTATCCCGTAAGTTCTCACCTTTCGCAACGGTGACTCATAGAGTCTGACCCTGTAAGTTCTCACCTTTAGAGCGGTCATCGGGAGGCGAGCACATCCTGTAAGTGCTCACCTTCGGAGGTGTTGTTCAATCCCAACGGTGAAGTCCTAAACTAGATGGAGGACTTGTCTTTGTGTATTGCGCAAGTATGGGGAGCGGGGTGAGTGTGCGAATGGGCTTGAATCCAAAAAATGGTCATCCACAGGTGGCCGCGCCTAACCTCAAATGGAAAACATGACAAAACATCGGATATATATGAGTTCTAATCCGGTCTTACATCCACACTTTCTTGGCTAACCAATTTATGTCTTTAGCCCCAAGACTCCCACATGATCATCAACACGAGACCGCGCGCACCCGTCTGGAACAACGGCGCTGGGGTCAAACGATACGCTGCCCTCTCTGTTGGTCAGCCGAACCTATTTATCATGAATATCGCAAGGGCGTGCCAGGCTACTATCGATGTCGTGGTCAACCGAACGACACCTATAGCCAGGAAAAGCCTCTTCACAAACCCTACGTCTTTACCGTGCGCACGGGAACCATCATGCAGCGCTCACATATTGCACTTTCAGTTTGGGAGCGCGCCCTGGCCCTTGTGCTACCGCAATGGCATTCCCTCACCAAAAGGCCCACTGCCTTTCATTTGTCACTTGAGCTAGAGTTGACGGAAAAATCTTTAGCCCGGCTTGTACGCTTAATTCACGACATGGATGAGCGTTTCGAAAAACTGTTGCCAGTCGCCTCAACTGACGCATCAAGATTAGAAGAGCAGGACAGGCGCTTTTTGCTCATGAACTCTTTTCTGATGACCTATCGCGTTCATAACTTGCCGCCTACACAAGCCAGTTGGTTTAACAAGTACTCTTCCCCAAAAATAGAAGTGGCACTAGAGCACCTAAATGAACGTTTGGCGCCCATAGCAAGGCAACTCAAGAGACTGTCACTGCCAGGTTTAGAGGGCTAATAGGTAGGACTAACACCCTAAAAAACTAAATTCCAAGTTAAGTATCATCGATTTGTTAAAACCAACGCCATATCGCCTTTGGATTAGCCGCAAGAGTGGGTATGGTTAAACCTAAACGACACGGCGGCTTAGTGCTTTTTACCGTACCCAAACCGCCAGTCACCGCCTTAATGAATAATTCGCAGCGAAATATACATATAAAACAGCTTTAATTTTTTTCATATAAATCAATGACTTATATTGATTTTGTTGTTTTAAGATCAAGACTTTTATTGTAGGATAGGGGCATCCGCAGACTGTCTCAGGCAACGCGGAAGCAGACAAATTCAAGCGACAAAGTGATGAGTAGACAGGAAACGTCTGAAATAGGGAGAAACGACAACAGAGCGAGCGCAGAGACACCCAAACAATATTTGAATAACGCGAGAACTGCGCGGTAAGACCAGCAACCTGGGCAAAGGCTGCAGATCTTACTGAATGCGCACGAGGTTGAGCAACCCTTCGTGCATAGTGCATCGAGAGGTTGGCACTGTCAAGTGCCAATGGGGCTTTTTATTGCCCAAAAAAATGCAGCGCAGTTCCGTATCCGACAAGCACCTTATGGATATGGAGACTATGTCTAGAGTACCCCTTATTAGCCCTGAGCGGCTATTTAGAATCGAAAAGCGCCAGAGCATCCCACGTTGGCAAAACGAGTACGAACCAGCCATGAAGGCTACCCGCGATGAGGCTCCGAGCATCAGCCGCCCATCCACCTTGTTTTGGTCAAAGATTGGCCGCGACTTACATTTTATGTCATTGGCCGAGCGCCACGTTTGCATCCTGGCACTATATCACCCAGGGCTAATTGACGTACACGAGCAACATGCCCTTGAGCGATTCGATGCCCCACACCCTTTAGCCGATCACCCTCGCGCTCGTCATCTGCGCCTGCCACCTTTACGCGGTACGGTCTCGATCACGGAAGAAATGGGCATTCCATCAGCGCATCCAGTTGTCAACATCCCAGACAAATCCAACTCAAACAATACACTGCGTGCCGCATTTCCCTTTATTGGCGATCTCTTACTGTTTATGGTCGATGACATCGAACCATACTGTGTAAATTGGAGCATTAAAACGACACGCACAGCGTTTTATGACAAAAAGGTAGCGACAAGAAACGCCAAAAGTCGACTCCATGACTGCGCTTTGAGCGACCGCCACCTGATCGAACAGCGCTATTTTGCCGATGCTGGCATTGCATCACACTTCATCGCAGCGGACGAGTTTGATAGTCACCTCATCGCTAACCTGAACGCGCTTTGTGCCAAAGCCCAGCAGCCAATTATTCTCGATTGGCAGAGACAGGAAGAGCTGATTGTAAAGTTTCAAAAAATTGTAGGCACCCGCACCACGCCACTGGCAATTATGGAGCCTGCGATGAGACAAATAGGCTGCAGCCGCCAGGACTTTGTCGCGATCTTGTACTCGGCCATCTGGAATCGAAGAGTACGGGTCGATCTTTATCAACCCGTTCTGGTGGATAAACCACTCAAAGCCGAGCGTCGTGATGTGCTGGTGGACTATGCACATCTTTTCTCTCGGGGGCAATAACATGCAAAGAGGCAGCGCACTCATTGCCCCTCAGGGGCTTGGCCCATTGGAAGCAGGTTTGACGTATCACTTGCTTCGCCACAACCGCGTCATTCGATCAGTTCAGCTTGTGCTCTTCACACAGACCAAACATCGGTGGTTAGCCCATCTGTACTCGTTGGAAAGCGCCACATTCGAAGATGCTTTGGTTAGGGACTTGATCACTAAAGCACCTTATGACAACGGCGCCCCGTTTCTGAGGACTCTTGACGGCAAAGACCCTTTGAGCTTGGACTTGAAAAGGCAAACCCGAAAACGGGTATCAGATTTTGATCGGGCTACCGAGCGGCTAACAAAGATCTCTCCACTTTTGAACCAGGAAAATGACATCCTGTGCAGCGCAAACCCCGAAGCAGTAATTAACGCTTTTGCACGCAAACACAATCTAAATGAACAACGGACGCGATTCTGGTTCTTTGCGTACCTTTGTTTTTCTCGCGATATGCGGGTGCTCGTTCCACACTACTTCGAATGCGGTAAATGGGATCGCCTACAAAAACCCAACGGCCCAAAGTTTGGGCGCCACTCAATATCCAAGGGCGCGCTCTCTGGCCAACGACTAAATAGTGAAACCATCGAGCGTTTAGTTAAAGCCTACTACAAGTATGCCAAAGAGGGTTCTACGTTGACATCCATTTATCAAGAAGCCATGCGCAAAGACTTTGGCGCCACGTTAGTTAACGATGACATTGGAATACCACGGTTAATTTCAACCAAGCGTTCGATTCTCCCTACGTTCGATCAGTTCAGATACCAGATACACAAGGCAGTCGGACAGGACAAAGTGCAAGCGCTACGTTGGGGCCAGGCGCGGTTCCGACGCAGCAAACAACCCCATCGGGGCAAATTCACCACCAACGTCAGCAACTTGTATGAGTCAGTCGAAGCCGATGCCTACTACACGGACGAAAGACCCAGGTCCAATTGGGGCGAGGGCCATCTAGACCCCTTGTGTGTAACCCGTCTTGTTGATGTGGCTTCAGGCATGCGCTTGGGCATCGGGTTTGCGATTGGTTCAGAAAGCAGTGAGTCTTACAACGCAGCCATGTTTTGTGCTGCGATCCCAAAAACAGTGTTCTGCAAACTTTTTGGTATCGATATCAACGAGGCCGAGTGGCCCAGTCAAGGCTTGCCTACAACATTAATCACTGACCGCGGGCCTGGCATTAAACGCGCCCGCATCGATCCAAGCGGCTTGCTGCATGGGCCAGCTATCCACGAGTTCACCCCTTCGGGCCAGGGCCAGAGCAAGGCGTTGGTCGAGTCAAGTCAACGCAGACGAACAAAACTTGAGGGTCCAAATCAACACTCAGAAAGCAACTTAACTTTTCACCAAATGATGGTGCGCGAAATTCGTCGCGTGCTCCTGGAAAACAAAACAGCAGACACCACTAGCAGACTCACCCCGGAGATGCTCCAACAGCACACAGCTGCGACCCCGCTCGGGGTCTGGCGCTTCTTGGATGCGCGTGCAAGAAACGATGGCACCACCCCTACGTTTGACCAAGCTGTAAGGAGCTTTCTCATGTCAACTGAAGTCAGCTTGAGCCGAGCTGGAGTAATGCTTAAAAGCCAGGCTTACTCGTCGGCGGCCCTACGGAACACAAAACTCATACAACAGCTTGGCGGCACCACAATAAGAATCAAAGCGTATGTACTAGCAGCATGTGTCAGACATATATGGGTAGAAATCGACGGCAAATTGCTTCAGTTGGATGCCCAGCTGTCACTTCGTGACGACACGCAAATGCTCTACCGCACCTTCAATGAGCTCAATGATGAGAATCGGGAACTGAGCAAGCAAAAATCCAAGCTACGTCAAGATAAACAAAGTCTTGCCGTAGCCCAGCAGAACCTTCTGCTATCAGAGCACGGTGGCGACTGGAACGCAGCGAAACGGTTACGGGGTAAGCGTAAACGGACACCAGAGGCCAAAGCAGAACAAGCCGTCGTGTTGGAAACATACGATCGCAAAATGGAGCGCGTTGATGGATAAGGCGGACATACGACCAGGTAACAAAATTACCCAAACGCTCACGCGCCAAATGCGCGAGCTTAACAATCGAGACCTGATCGCGAATCGCGTAACACGACTTCCTAGATCATCGTCGCCTATTGAACAAGTACAACCTCACCAAATCGGCCCGACCATCGAGGCGCTGCTGCACCAACTCTATGTGCCTACAAGCCAAGATCTGGACATTCTTGAGAGATTTGTGCAAACCGGCATTGCGCACTACGAGACAAACTACCCTAGCGATCACTCATACTTGCAGACTTTGTATACACACCAGGAGTCCTTTTCCCCTCCTGTCCAAACGCCAACTTGTTTGACAGGTCCAGCCGGGATCGGAAAAACATCGCTTTTGCAAGCACTTGGACGATTGTTGCCGCCCCCGATCGAGCTTGAACCCGCTCCCAATCATGGGCCGGTCCTCTTCACATCTCACTGGTCCATTGAAGTACGTCAACGTGTCAACGCAAATTCGTTATTACAACAACTTGTTCTCCCCTTAGAGGAGCGAAGTGCGAGACCGCGCAACCTTGGCGCTTTGGCTGCAAAATTGGCCCACCGCGCCGGCGTTGCCCTCTTTCTGGTAGACGAGCTGCAGTTTCTTACTCAAAGCGGCACAGCCAATACCTTGATCACAAAACTATTGTACGAGCTCAGTTATGTCGGGATCCCCTTGGTGTACGTAGCGAACTACAGCATGTGCAAGCTGTTGCAAAAGCGTCCAGAACAAGACCGACAAAGATTGTTGGCAAACCCAATTGTTATGCTACCCACGCAGCCCGACTCACAGGACTGGATGGCGTACCTGCGTGCAATTCAAAAGGTACTTGGTACAACGCTACAAATCGACGTGCTACAAGAGCGTGGAACAATTTATTACCTGAGCGCCGGGCTGAAACGCCTGGTGAAACAGTTACTCAGACGTGCCTACGAACTTGCCTGGCACACTGGCAGGCGTTACGTCACCATCGCTGATCTGCATGATGCATACAACGACACACCCTATGCCATCAGCCGCCAGCAAGTGGAAGCCATGCTTTCGCCGCACTCCAAGCGATCCAGCGAATATGTATGCCCGTTTCCTCTTCCCAGAGTGGCGGCACAAGCACTGGCACAACAGCAGGAGGAGCGTAAGAGAATAAAAATTCTAAACGACATTCAAGTCAGCGCTCTGACGACAACAGAACGAGAAAACCTTCCAACTGAGTTAACGACCCCGCGCCAGGCAAAGCCTTCCCGCCCAAAACGGCCCAAGCTTTCCGCTCAAGAACTGAGAAAAACACACGAGTATCGACTTAATACTGGCCAGATACCAAGCAAATGAGGGGAGTTAAGAATGCGCCTTAGTAACGGAAATCTCGGTCATAACTGGCCTTTACCCATCACCCAGTGGTTTGACGACGAGCTGTTCTATAGTCTTTGCTGTCGTTTTCATTACATCGCAGGTAATCGACTCTCTGGCCACACTGCCAAACAACTTTTTGGTCACGCGCGGCACGGCACACAGCACGATTTTCCATCCAACCTGGATACCTTTGTGCAACGTACAAGTGGCGTGTTTGGAGATACCCCAAAGCACATCATTTTGCAGCACACGATCTTGCCGTTCTACTTACCCTGGGTTAGTTGCTCACTAGGCACGGAGCTTCTTGACCTATTAAGTCGTGGCCAGGCTGCGCGAATCAAAAGCCTTTTGGGCCTACCCTCAAGCCGTCTGCGAGCCAACCACCCGCTTCGCGCATGCCCGGAATGTATGCATGAAGACAAGCAACGGACAGGTACAGCCTATTGGCGCCTGACACATCAGCTACCAGGCGTAAGAGTCTGCCCAACCCACAAGGTGCTACTTTGGCAGTTTAATGAGAAAACCAATGCCGTGCGCCGGTTCGATTGGCTACTGCCTCGCAATGATGCTTTCTATCCTGTAGCGCACACACTAACTACACACTGCCAACTTTGGCTCGACAGACTGGCTCAAGCCGCGATCGAGATCTTCAAGCTGGCGCCCAACATACATATTGACCTTAAAACGGTACAAACCGCCTACCGCACCGCCCTTGACGAGCATGCGATGTTGCGTGGCCGCCACCAGATAGCGTTAGGTACCGTCTGTCAGCGGTACCTTGCGTTTACTCGATCCTGCCGCTGGCAAGAATTAGGGATCATGCCGCCAGCCCAGGAGCGCAGTACGACCTTCATGCTCAGTCGTTTGCTGACGCGTCAGCCATGCAGCACAAACCCACTTCATCACCTGCCACTGATTTTGTGGCTTTTCGGTGACTGGCCTACGTTCTGGGCGGCCTATAAGCACGCCCAAGCACCCGCGAGTGTGACACCTGTTCACCCCCGGACATCGTCAGACATACCCGACACTCAAACGCAACGCCTTACTCAACTCGTTGTGGTTCAAGGCCTGTCGGTCAGCGCAGCAGCGCAGCAACTCGGCATAGCGGTGCAAACATGTCAGTCTTGGGCTGCTGCTTGCGGTATCCGCTTACAAAAACGTCCAAAAAGTAACCTCGAGCGCATCGCAGCTATCGTGAAAGACCTTCGTCAAGGCATGGAGCAAAAAGCCACTGCACACAAACATGGGGTGTCCAGCTCGACTATTTCCAGACTGTTACTCACCGAGCCGGGATTACACATACGCTGGGAAAAAGCGCGCCGCGCCCTAGCACAAAAGCGGGCTCAGTCACGCTGGTTACGTGCCATGACTAAGCACCCAAACGCGACCGCAAAGCAGCTTCGTGAGATCGAGCCAGCAAGTTACGCCTGGCTCTATAGAAATGATCGCGCGTGGCTGCAAAGTAAATTGAGAAAGCTCGCAAAGCATAGCGTCGACCGCAGCACAAGCGTCGATTGGGCAAAACGCGATGAGAAGCTACATGGACAAGTACAGCAACTTTATCAGCAGCTTCAACGTGATGGCGAACTATTTCCCATCACCGTGCAGCAAATTTACAAAAGCACTCCAAACATCAAGCCCGCTCTTTCAAGCCTGAATCGCCTCCCCCAAACTCGTGAATTACTCACTCAAATTCGAAAACGCTCCTACCGGACATCCAAATGTTGATATCTTCGCCCTTCCCTGACGAACTGGCACTAGGTCACCTTTATCGCTTAATTAGGCTAAACGACACCTACCAGGCAAACGAAAGCACAAACCAGAGCCAACTTGCAAAATGGATAGCAAATATGAGGCCAACAGTAACAACCGCCCACCGCCGAAGAGCTCCAATTAATCATATGTTGGCCAACTCACTGGGCGTCAGCGTCGCCTCATACCGATACAATCACTCATTGTGTTTTTTCGATAAAAGATGGAGACACCTCTCCAGTCAAGACCCCACAGTTGATATCAAATTGGGGGCCTTTTCGCCACCCGCATTTACTAAAGTGGCACCGAACAATGAAAGCCCTTACAAGCTTTGTCGTCTGTGTCGTCAAGAGGACACAATTGCCTACGGCATGACCTACTGGCATCGAATACACCAAGTGCCAGGCATCGACATATGCCCACACCACTTGACCCCCCTTCAACACCACACCGAAAGCGATGTCATCAACAATCCCAACCCCTTCGCGCTTAATGGGCCACTTGTAGCCGCAGAGCTCGTGCAGGCAGCACATCACCCCATATTAGAACGCTACCGAACCCTAGCCGCGCTTACATTGACTTTTGGCGAAGGAATCGAACTATTTGGGGTGCGCAATCACGTGCGTGACATCGCGCGTGAGCGTGGTACGATCATCGGCGTTGCATGGTACCACCCAAACACAAGCTACTTGGCACACTATCTAGCGGACAAACAGTTACCACCGGCCTGGCTGGGACACCACATTGACCCAAAGACAGATGTTCAATCGAACGCATGGAAAAACCCCGGAGTCAAAGAGCATGCCAGAGAACTAAGGCGCTTGCCAGATGTCCATCTCTTTCATCCTGGGTACCTATTGCTTGTCATGGCAGCAATGTTCACTACACCCAAAGCGGCCGAGATCCTGTTAGGGCATAACCCAAAAACGGCGATTAACAGTCTTAGGCTTGGGCAACCAAACGCCAAAATTTTCAAGCAAGAAAAGTGATCCCGGCTCGTTTCTTCCCGTTTATTCCTTTAAAACCAGGGTCAAGGACGATGAAAAATTGCAATCACCTCTGAAACCGTGTTATAAATCAAATAACGCTTCAGCTAGCCTGATGCGTTACCTATCTATGAGCGGTTGGGGGTTAAAGTATCAGATGCAATTAATTTTGTATTGGTTAACGGCCTTTCCCGATTTGAAGGCGTCAGCTTGATGATTGGGGGTTAATGAAATAGCAGCCTAGTGATTCCCTTGTGGAGTTGCTTATCGAAAACGCCTTTCCCAGCGCAAGCTGGGGGTTAAAAGAAGTTTTTCGTAGCCCAGGTTGGCTATATTTGTTTTTCCCTCTGCGATTAGAAAGGTAATGTGCCCGGTGAGTTTTCTCACTGGGCACATTTTTTGTGCGTGCCTGTTAAAAGAATGTTGCTCCCTGCCGCTTAGCGATGTCCCCTAATGAGGATGACAACTCCGCGCTCATCAAAGCCCGTCTTAAGCTTGCGGCCAGCCGCTAACAGTGAACCGACTTCCGGTTGCCATAAGCTTAATCACGACCCAAAAAATTTGGGATTTCAAAGTTTGTTGATCTGCAAAAATATAGGAAGACGCTGGCAATACCCCTACAATCGTTGAACCAGCAGCGTCAGGATGGTCCGGGCGAAGCTGCGCATCTTCTGATCGTTGGCCAGGACTTCAAGCGCCATGGACTGGTTGTCGTTCATGGCATCAAGCACGATGTCTTCCACGCGTTTCGGGAAACTCCCGTGCATCACCTGATCCGCACTGTGCTGGCTGATCTGCGCCATCACATCGGAATCTCGCTCGACGCGGTCGGCCACGCCCTTGGCAAAGTGCAGTTGATCCTCATTGGACACCTGTGCCCCGAAGAGCTCGTTCAAGGCCTCGATGATTTCCGAGAGCCGCTTCTTCTCAGGGTCGTGGGGTTTGCCACTGCCCACCGCATTGGCGGGTTCCAGGCCCTGACCCTCCGGGGACTCTTCGAGCTTCATGTCCTGCTCGGCTCGCTTGGTCAATCGGTAGTGAGTGAGTTCCAGGTCATTGAGCTCCAGGTCTTCCGAGCTCAGGCGATGGGTTTGCAGCAGTGGGTACAAATGCCGGGCGTACACATTGAGTTGCTCAAGCTCCCGGTCTTCATAGGGCACGATCTGTGACAGGAACTCGTAGAGCCGCACAAAGCTGATCAGGTTCTTGCGAAACAGCTCCAGGCGATCGACGGCCTCACCCGCTTCCTTGAGGCTGACTTCAGCCTTCTGGATGCCTGTGCTGTTAAGCATAAAATTGCCGCGCGGAAAGCTTATGCTTTATTTCACGAATGGCTGTTTTATGCTTTATTAGATACGCCTGAATGTGAATAAAAAAATTAGCAAGCCGATCAACAAGGAGCGGCTTTTTCATTTTAAGCGCCCCCTAGACACCTTCCCCAAAGCCGACGCACTACAAAGAACAACTTCTTAACTAAGTTGGCGACTTCACCGTTGGGATTGAGCAACACCTCTAAAGGTGAGCACTTACAGGATAGGCTCACCACTCGATGATCGGGCTGTACCCCATAAAAGGGGGATGCCGAATTCACTAAACACGGTTAATCACGCCGTTCCAACCGCACTGAGCTAAAACGCGCAGGCGGTAATTCTCAAAATTCCTGAACCCATACGCTCTGCGCGAAAGCATCTCCATCTTTGTGTGGAACCCCTCAGTAATTCCATTAGACTTTGAAAAGCGCCACATACGCACAATGGGTTCTAGCCACGATAATAACGTAGCAGCCAGTGCCCGAGCTGGGCTTTGTTCAAACTGACGAATGAGCGCCAGGAACTTAGGCAGCATCTTGCTTGCTCGTTCCCGGTGTGTCATGCGCAGGGTCAAAAAACCATTAAGCTGCTGTTTAGCAAAATATAAAGCATTCAGAACAGGCGATTGCGCCAGATATTGATGCAACCGTTCCTTTTGAACAGCAGACAGTCGCCAGTGATGACGGCGCATCAAGCTGAGCAGTCCCCGGTTCTTACGTCCCTCGGGGTCGTACTGTTGCCACAGCTTCAAAAAGTGCTGATTGACCAACCGAATCACATGAAAGCGGTCGGCCACGATCATGGCATTGGGGAAGTACTGCTGGGCGATCCGGCGGTACGTCTCGGACAGGTCCATCACAATGATCCGCACATTCTCACGCCCGGGAAGACGCTTTAAATAGCTACGCAGGCTTGCCTCTGAACGCCCCAACACCACATCAAAAACCTTGTGATTCTTCAAATCAACCAAGGTGGTTGCGTAGCCCTTCTTACGGGTAAAGAAATGCTCATCAATACCTAAAACCTGCGGACAGCTTCGCCCCGATAACTCAGAGACCCGTTGCTTGATGTAAGACTGGTACCAACGCTCAACCGTGGCGCTGCCAATGTTGTGGGTTCGGGTCAGCTTGCGCTGGCTGACCCCACCTTCATGCGCCTCAAACACCTCCAGGCGATACGCCTCGGTTGAGCGGTGCCAAGGCCGCAGCCCGGCAAACCGATGACGAAAATAACGATTGCACGATAGACAATGATATTTGGGTATACGCAAATGCAGCACCATCAACTGGTTACCCTGACGCGTGTGCTTTACAGTACGCCCATGCGTCGACTTAATCCGCACCGGCGCTTGCCGGCAATGAATACAAGCTGGCCGCTTGCCAGGCCTGGCCCACACCCGAATCGTGTGGGCTCGCTCAACCCGCTCAATTATCAAACCCGGCAAACCTAAGATAGAATCTATTGGGGACATCGGTATTACCTCCATTAAGCCTGTTCGTCGAAAAAACAAGTTTAATGAATACCGGTCGTCCCCCTTTTATGATGACACCGACAGGCGGCGTGATGCGAAGCACGAGAGCCCGGTCCAAAGCAGTCAGGCGCAGGGACACACCCAGATTTATCTACATAACTCTGTCAGAAATCAGTTTGCTTTTCAGAACAATCCATGCCTCCTATCCGATATACCCAAATCCTGCTAATACCCTCTGTCTTTGAAAGGCGACTACAGCTCTACCGTGCCATCCCTCTGCAGATGTATCATTTTTGTACAATGGCACAATAAAACAGCAAATTCTTGGGTTGGAGTCGTCTGACAATGCTTCACAAACCCCTGTCATGCTGAGATCCAAATAGTCTCCTGGGCAACACAACAACAGTTGCGTATCAAGCTCACCTCATAGACGGGTGTAGCCGTTTTCAGGGGACCAACTTAACGTGCCGGATAAGGGGACTAAGGAAGTGAGTGACCAGTTTTTCAAGCAACCCATCCTTAATTCTCCGTACAGCTACCCGTCCCAGCACTGGGAACTCGACAACAAAGGGCAGCCCACACAGAAAATCGTGGGGTCACGCCGGGCGTCCAGCTTTATCAGTCCGATCCCTAAGCCCCGACGCGGTCGTGGCGAACAGGCTACTCTAGGTCTGGATGAAATCGAGAATCTGGCTGACGACCAACAGCGCTACCAGCATTCGGAACTAATAAATGCAGTGCGGCGCGAGGTGGATGCTTGGCGTCGATTGCCACCGTCGCAATGGCGCGTTACGCCCGAGACGGCCCGTCTACTGGAGCACTGGCGCAATCACAAGTTCATGGGAGTACGCCCGTTCTTCTGCCAAGTCGAAGCGGCTGAAACTGCCATCTGGTTGACAGAAGTCGCCCCGCAGCTTGGAAAAAATGGTGGACGCTTTCTCGATCATTTGAGGAAGGTCAGCGATGATGCCAATCCTGGCCTGCTGCGCCTAGCGTTGAAGTTGGCCACTGGCGCAGGTAAGACCACAGTCATGGCCATGCTCATTGCTTGGCAAACGGTCAATGCTGTGCGGCACCCCCAGAGCAAGAAATTTACCCGTGGTTTTCTGCTGGTTGCCCCTGGCCTCACCATCAAGGATCGCCTGCGTGTGCTACTGCCTAATGATGCGGACAGCTACTACGGCAATCGCGAGATCGTTCCGCGCGAGATGCTGCCTGATCTGGACAAGGCCAAGATTGTCATCACGAACTACCACGCTTTCAAACTTCGCGAGCGCATGGAGTTGTCAAAGGGAGGCCGGCGTTTGTTGCAAGGCCGCACCGGTGGCGAACTGAACACGCTGGAAACTGAGGGCCAGATGCTCCAGCGGGTAATGCCGGAACTGATGGGGATGAAAAACATCCTCGCCATCAACGACGAGGCACACCATTGCTATCGAGAAAAGCCGCACGCTGCCGAGGACGACAAAGATCTCGATAAAGATCAGAAAGCCGAGGCCGAGGAAAACAATGAAGCTGCACGGCTGTGGATTTCTGGTTTAGAAGCTGTGAACCGGAAGCTGGGCCTACAGCAAGTGTTTGATCTTTCGGCCACGCCATTCTTCCTCGCTGGTTCTGGCTATGTGGAAGGCACACTATTCCCCTGGACAATGAGCGATTTTTCGCTGATGGACGCCATCGAATGCGGCATCGTCAAATTGCCGCGCGTGCCGGTCGCGGACAACATCCCTGGCGCGGATATGCCTATATACCGCGAACTCTGGAAGCACATCGGCAAAAAGATGCCGAAAAAGGGGCGCGGCAAAAACGCTCAGCTCGATCCATTAGCGATACCGGTGGAGCTACAGACTGCGCTGGAAGCGCTATACGGCCATTACCGCAAAACTTATGAAGCCTGGAAGCAAGCTGGTATTAACGTGCCGCCGTGCTTCATCGTAGTGTGCAACAACACCGCGACTTCCAAACTGGTGTTCGATTACATCTCCGGTTTCGAACGCACGAACGAAGACGGTTCCATTGCGCGCGTACCAGGAAGGCTGGAGCTGTTCCGCAACTTTGACGAGCATGGCGAGCCCCTGGCGCGCCCCAATACCTTGCTGATAGACAGCGAGCAGCTCGAATCAGGGGAAGCTCTGGATGACAACTTCCGAGCCATGGCAGCCGATGAGATCGAACGCTTCAAACGCGAGATCATCGAGCGCACTGGCGACCGCCGCCAAGCTGAGAACCTGAGTGACAGCGAACTGCTGCGAGAGGTGATGAACACCGTTGGCAAGCAGGACCGCCTAGGTGAGCAAATCCGCTGCGTCGTGTCGGTGTCCATGCTCACTGAAGGCTGGGATGCCAATACCGTTACCCACATCCTTGGCGTGCGTGCATTCGGCACCCAGTTGCTGTGCGAGCAGGTCATTGGGCGTGCCCTACGTCGACAGTCCTATGACTTAAACGAGCAAGGCCTATTCGACGTGGAGTATGCCGACATATTCGGCATTCCTTTCGACTTCACCGCCAAGCCGGTTGTTGTCACACCGCCCAAACCTCGCGAAACCATCACAGTCAAGGCACTGCGCCCAGAACGCGATCATCTGGAAATCCAGTTTCCGCGCGTGCAGGGCTATCGCGTCGAATTGCCGGAGGAGCAACTCGAAGCCGAATTCAACGACGACCACCATCTTACCCTGACGCCAGACATGGTCGGCGCAACCAAGACCCACAACGCTGGAATCATCGGCGAAGCAGTGGAGCTGGACATCAAGCATCTGGGGGACGTGCGCCAGTCCACCTTGCTGATGGAGCTAACAAAGCATTTGCTGTTTCAGCATTGGCGTGATCAAAGCCAGGATGCACCGATCGCGCTATTTGGCCAGCTCAAGCGCATCGTGCGACAGTGGCTGGACGAGTGCCTGGAATGCAAGGGTGGAACCTACCCGGCGCAACTGATGTATTGCGAACTGGCGGACATGGCCTGCGAGCGCATCACCAAGGGCATTACCGCGAAGGAGTTGGAGAAAGGTCGGCAAATCAAGGCTATCCTCGACCCATTCAACCCGACCGGCAGCACTGAGCATGTGCGCTTCAACACCTCGCGCCCTAGCAGCGACCGCTGGGAAACCATAGGCGTGCATAACCAACCAAAGAACCAGGTTAACTGGGTGATTCTGGATAGTGGCTGGGAGAGCGAATTCTGCCGCGTTGCCGAATCGCACCCAAAAGTACTGGCTTACACCAAGAACCACAACCTCGGCCTTGAGGTTCCTTATCGGTTCGGCTCGGCTAACCGCATCTACATCCCGGACTTCATCGTGCAAGTGGACGACGGTTGCGGAAAGGAAGATCCGCTGAACCTGATCGTCGAGATCAAAGGCTACCGGCGCGAGGACGCTAAGGAAAAAAAGTCCACCATGGATACCTACTGGATTCCAGGCGTAAACCACCTAGGCACGCACGGACGCTGGGCCTTTGCCGAGTTCGGTGACGTATACGAAATGCAAGAAAACTTCGCCAAAAAGATAGAGGCACAGTTCAACCACATGATCGAAACGGCTGCGCCGGGAAACAAGGAATACTGAAATGGCGACCAAGAAAATGCAAACACCCAGCAAGAGTATCGAGCAGATCACGCACACTGAAGCCAAGCGCAAGAACATTCCGACGGTGGAGCACCAGTCGGTGATGCAACACCACGAACAGGCACCGATTCAGGTGACATACCCCCGCGCCAATCGACAATGGTTAGACGAGTTATGCGCCTTGCACGACACGGGCAAGATGTCCCTAGAATTCCAGCAGCGCCTTAACCGCGACCTTGATCCGCAACTTATCTGGCGTGGCAAAGATCAGCAAGACTGGTCAGACCTGGTCGTCAACGCGCCGCCGCTGTACATCCAGGAGAAGGTAAAACCCAAGGTGCTAATCGACGAGCTGCGCCGTCAGAGCGAAGCTGCTGCGCCGCAGCCCGAAACGCTCGACTTGTTCGGCGATTTCAACGGCCTACCCGAAGGTGTGGACCGCACCGAGTTTTACCAGCACGAAGGCCATTGGCAGAACCGGATGATTCTGGGCGACAGTCTGCAGGTAATGGGTTCGCTGGCCGAACGCGAGGGGCTGCGCGGTAAGGTTCAGTGCATTTATTTCGATCCGCCGTACGGGATCAAATTCAACAGCAACTTCCAGTGGTCGACTACCAGCCGTGACGTGAAAGACGGCAACGCTCAGCACATCACACGCGAGCCAGAGCAGGTCAAGGCGTTCCGGGATACCTGGCGCGACGGCATCCATTCGTATCTCACGTATTTGCGCGACCGACTAATGGTAGCGCGGGATTTGTTGACCGAAAGCGGCTCCATCTTCCTGCAGATTGGTGATGAGAATGTCCATCGGGTTCGTGCCTTGATGGATGAGGTTTTTGGCGAAGACAATTTTGTTGCTCAGATAACTCTCACGAAAGCAGCCTCTCAAAGTTCAGAATTGCTTGCGGGTGTGAACGATTACATAGTCTGGTTTTCACGAGACATCACGAAGGTCAAGTATCGCCCGCTTTTTGTGGAACGACCGCCGATAGACAATCCGACACACCGATACATATGCGTTGAAGATGAAAATGACCTAATCCACGACTTGAGCCTTAAGCAGAAGCTAGGTCAAGCTCCGATTCCGGACGGAAAATTCCTTCGGATGGTGACCTTGACGTCACAGACCGGCTCTGACTCGTCGCGCTTCTCCGTGGATTATGCGGGGCGTAGCTACACTCCGCCTGGAGCTCGTGGTTGGTCAACGGGCCGTGAAGGTATACGACGCGTGGAAAAAGCAGGTCGTATGTGGGCGGTTGGAACCACACTGATGTGGAAAAACTATCATGCGGACTATCCATACAAGCCGCGAGTTTCTCTTTGGGACGACATCAGGTCAAGTGGTTTTGGCTCTGAGAAAATCTACATTGTGCAGACTCAACCGGAGGCAATCCAGCGCTGTCTTTTAATGACGACGGATCCTGGCGATTTGGTGCTTGACCCAACTTGCGGTTCCGGCACCACAGCCTATGTCGCCGAACAGTGGGGCCGCCGATGGGTCACAATCGACACTTCGCGCGTAGCACTGGCGCTGGCTCGCGCCCGCATAATGGGCGCACGCTACTCGTTTTACCTACTCGCCGACTCCCGCGAAGGCCAGCAGAAGGAAGCCGAAGTCACCCGGAGTGTACCGTCCAGCCAACCCGTATACAACAACATCATTCACGGGTTCGTGTATGAGCGCGTACCGCATATCACCCTCAAATCCATCGCCAACAACACCGAGATTGATGTCATCTGGGACACCTACCAGGCCGAGCTGGAACTACTGCGCGAACGGCTCAACGCAGCGTTGAAAATGACCTGGCAAGAATGGGAAATTCCACGCATGGCTGACGCGAAGTGGAATGATACGGCCAAAAAACTACACACAGACTGGTGGCAGCAACGCATCGCTCGGCAGAAGGAAATAGATGCTTCCATCGCCGCTAAGGCCGAGTTTGAATTTCTCTATGACAAACCCTACGAGGACAAAAAGCGTGTGCGTGTGGCCGGTCCGTTTACCGTTGAGTCGCTGTCGCCGCACCGCGTGCTGGGCGTGGACGAGGAAGACAACCTAATTGACCATGTGGCAGAGACCCAAGCGGAATATGGTCAGGATTTCGCCAGTTTGATTCTGGCCAACCTGCGCACCGCTGGTGTGCAGCAGGCACGCAAAGCCGACAAGATCGAATTCACCTCATTGGAACCGTGGCCCGGCGAACTAATTTGCGCCGAAGGCCGCTATTTGGAGAACGGAAAAGTACAACGTGCCGGCATTATGATCGGCCCAGAGTTCGGCACTGTTACCCGTGCTGACCTCGTCGATGCTGCCCGCGAGGCTGGCGATGCCAACTTCGATGTACTCATCGCTTGCGCTTTCAACTACGACGCACCCGCCAGTGAATTCAGCAAACTGGGCCGCATCAATGTGCTCAAGGCACGCATGAACGCCGACCTCCACATGGCCGAAGACTTGAAGAACACCGGCAAGGGCAACCTCTTCGTGATCTTTGGCGAGCCGGATGTGGACGTGCTAGACATCCAGGGGCGCAGCATCCGCCGTTACGACGGCAAGCGCGACGTCATCGATGTACCAGCAGATGGGCAACTAGTGGTGCGCATCAACGGCGTAGACGTGTTCCACCCCAGCACCGGCGAAGTACGCAGCGACGGAGCAGAAGGCATTGCCTGTTGGTTCCTTGACACCGACTACAACGAAGAGTCCTTCTTCGTCCGTCACGCCTACTTCCTCGGCGCAAACGATCCATACAAGGCGCTTAAGACCACGCTCAAGGCTGAAATCGACGCTGATGCTTGGGCGACGCTCAACTCCGACATTTCGCGTCCGTTCCCGAAACCCAGCAATGGGCGGTTTGCAGTAAAAGTCATCAATCACTTGGGAGATGAGGTAATGAAAGTTTTTCGGGTGAGCTAAAGCCAAATGTAATGCATATTCAATCAAATGGGCGGGGACCACATGCCTAAGATCAATAAGTTTATTATCGAAAATTTCAAGGGTATTGAAAAAGCTGAGATTGATCTTGAGAGAAAATCAGCCAGTCCAGTTTTGACGTTAATTGGACTCAACGAAAGTGGTAAAACAACCATCCTCGAAGCGCTTTCGCATTTTATTACTGGTGATAGGTCGGTTTCCAGCTTGTTTGATGGGCCTTATGCCAAAGCCACAGGCTTAGGTTTGATTCCAATGCACCGCAAGGCTGCATTCACCGGGAAGATCAAGATTGGCGCTGAAATATCTTTAAGCGAGGAGGATATTGAAACGCTTCAGGAGCTGGCCAAAAAATTCAATCTAATCCTCGACTCAGCCCCTTTACGAAACCCGATTAAAGCCATAAGAACATTTTCCTTCGAGGACAGCACCTTAAAGAACAACAATAGTTTTTGGACTATCCCTTTACACGCAAAAAAGCTCAGAGGGAAAAAGTTCTCGGAATACCAGCGACCGAAGGACAGCGATGAGGACGATCTTTGGCTGGATTGCGTCAACCTCATAGAAGATCGTCTCCAGCAAGTTTCCTACTTTCCAACTTTTCTTGTAGACATGCCAGCAAGAATCTACTTGCAGGAGCATCAGGATGAAAGTGCTCAGAACCGACACTACCGGTTTGTCCTTCAGGACATCCTTGATAGTCTGGATGAAGGGTTGTCACTAGAAAAACATGTTGCACAACGAATTCAGGACTACAAGGAAAGCCAGAAAACCGCCACCTGGCTATCGATGTTTTTTGGTAGTCCGAGCAAGACGCCGATAGACTCAGTATTCCAAAAAATTTCCAGTGCAATTACAAAGGAAGTAATCGGGAGTTGGCAACGAGTTTTTCAACGCGCCATCTCTGCAAAGTCCATTTCCATTGACTGGAACGTCGATGCTGAAAAAGGTGATCTTCCGTACGCCACTTTCCACGTTTCGGATGGCGAATCTAAATACGCCATCAATGAGCGATCCCTAGGCTTTCGTTGGTTCTTTTCATTCCTTCTCTTCACCGGATTTAGTAACGGGAAAAAGCGTAAGACTATCTTTATTTTTGATGAGCCTGCAGCCAACCTTCATGCAAAAGCTCAGGCAGAGCTGTTAACCAGTTTTTCGAAGATAGCATCGGATGGAAATAAGATTATCTATTCCACCCATAGTCATCACATGATTAACCCACGATGGCTCGGCGCGGCTTACATCGTGGAGAATGCCGCACTTGATTATGACAGTTCGGATAACTTCGGTTTAGACACCAAACCAACGAATATTACCGCTACGCCTTACCGCCAATTTGTATCCAGTTTCCCAACGCGATCAAGCTACTTCCAGCCTGTCATCGAGAAGCTTGAGTATATCCCACCGGAGATCGTGGGTTCAGCGCCATATTTAATAGTCGAAGGGATTTCCGACTTTTACGCTCTTACGCTCGCCAAGCGCATTGCCGGTAAAACATATTCCTTCAATGTGCTTCCGGGATCTGGTTCTGGGTCATCAGGCCCTGTGTTGAGCCAGCTACTGGCTCAAGGCCAAGAATTTGTTTTGCTTCTCGATGACGACTCGGAAGGAAAGAAGGCGGTAGCCAAGTATGCGGATGAATGGTTCATCGGTCCAGACAATCTCATGACGTTAAAGTCTGTTGATGAGTCTTTTGGAGGAATGGCTATGGAGAAGCTGCTTGGTAATGAAACCATCGAACTCATTCAGAGCCACCTCGAAATCCCGCGCCCCCCCAGCAAGAAGCAAATCGGCTGGTATTTGGCGGAGTCGAACGCTGCGTCTGGTGATGTGACAGACAGACTGCCTCAATCAGCCATTGAAAAATTAGTTGACATTCTCGACCACTTCGAAATTTCATTTACTAAGACAGCATGATGGAATTCCGTATTGCCGATACTTTTACCATTAGCCTTGCGCGCCTGACAGGTGACGAGCAGAAGGCTGCAAAGACCACTGCGTTCGATTTGCAGCTTGACCCGACGGGCAATGGCATGAGCTTCCACAAGCTCGACCGGGCTAGAGATCCGAATTTCTGGTCAGTGCGGGTCAATCGCGACATCCGCCTAATCGTTCACAAAACTACCGGCAGCCTGCTTCTATGCTACGTTGATCACCATGACAAGGCCTACCAGTGGGCAAAGCGGCGCAAGCTGCAAGTGCATCCCACGACAGGCGCAGCACAACTGGTCGAAATACGTGAGCGTGTCGAGGAAATCCTTGTTCCGAAGTACGTGGATGACAGCAGGCCGTTCAAGCAGCAGAAGCCAAAACTGTTCCTGCAATACAGCGATACGCAACTGCTAGCCTATGGCGTACCGCAGGAATGGCTAGCCGATGTAAAGGCCACCGATGAGGACTCACTGCTGGAACTAGCCGATCACCTGCCCGGCGAAGCTGCTGAAGCTTTGCTTGAACTGGCAACCGGTGGAACGCCCGCATTGCCCGAAATAGCAAGTAAGGGTGATGATCCGTTCCTGCACCCGGATGCACAACGCCGTTTCCGCGTCATATCCGATATGGACGAACTGGCCCGCGCCCTGGAATATCCGTGGGACAAGTGGACGGTGTTCCTCCATCCGGCGCAGCGTCAGCTGGTCGAACGCCATTACAACGGCGCGGCGCGCGTCTCAGGCTCAGCAGGTACAGGCAAGACGGTAGTGGCTTTGCACCGAGCCGTGCATTTAGCACGGGAGGACGAAGACGCGCGTGTACTGCTTTCCACGTTTTCAGAAACACTAGCCAACGCACTACAGGGTAATTTGTACCGACTAATCTGGAACACCCCAAAGCTCGGCGAACGTATCGATGTGCTCGCGATGGATGCCATAGGCATTCGTCTGTATTCGGCGGAGTTTGGCAAGCCGGCACTCACTAGCTGCGATGAAATTTCTACACTGTTGAAGGCCGCTGCCACCCAGGTGGATGGCCTAAAAGCGAATACCGCGTTCCTGGTATCTGAATGGAATGATGTGGTGGACGCTTGGCAAATTGACAGTTGGGAGGCCTATCGCGACGCGAAACGGCTAGGCCGCAAGACACGCCTGCCGGAAACGCAGCGCGCCTTGTACTGGCGAGTGTTTTCCACCGTAAAGGAGCAATTGAAACTGGCTGGCAAGATCTCCGCGCCGGAAATGTTTGCCAAGCTGGCAGGAGCTATGCTCAAACGCAAGCATCCCGTATTTGATTACATCGTAGTGGACGAAGCGCAGGACATCGGAGTGCAGCAATTGCGCTTTCTTGCTGCGATTGCCGCCAACCGGTCTAATTCCCTGTTCTTCGCTGGTGATCTCGGCCAACGCATCTTCCAGACGCCATTCTCATGGAAATCCTTGGGTGTGGATGTGCGGGGTCGCTCACGAACGCTCAAGATCAATTACCGCACATCACACCAGATTCGTTCGCAGGCCGACCGGTTGCTTGGCCCAGAAGTATCCGATGTAGACGGAAATGTCGAAAGCCGTAAGGGCACGATTTCTGTGTTCAATGGGCCGGAACCGGTCATCTGCAGTTACGCCGATGTCGAGGCGGAAATCCAAGCCGTCGGCGTGTGGTTGAAGCAATGCAACATCAGCGGCGTATTGCCGCAGGAAATCGGCGTCTTCATCCGATCCGAAAACGAACTCTCACGCGCACAGGCAGCAGTAAAGGCCGCTGGCTTGCAGGGACGCGTGCTCGGCAAAGACATGGCGACGGAAGAGGGTTTCATCAGCATTACCACCATGCACCTGGCAAAGGGCATGGAATTCCGTGTGGTTGCTGTGATGGCCTGTGATGATGAAATTATTCCTTCACAAGCGCGAATCGACACTGCCGCCGATGAAGCCGAATTGACTGAAATCTACAACACTGAGCGCCAGTTACTGTACGTGGCATGCACCCGCGCACGTGATCAATTGCATGTCTCCGCGGTGACGCCGGAGTCGGAATTCCTGCAGGATATGATGCAAAAGTAGTAGTCGCTGCAGGTCGATTCATCTCTGCACTACCCGCACCGAAGCGCGGGTAGTGCATACATCAATCGATAGCTCGCCAGATCAGACTCGATTCTGGATGCTGATCCACATACTGACGCAGCCCGTGATATCTCTCGATCAGCATATCCTCATGCGTGATGGCGATCAGATGGTTGAGGCCATAAAATGTTGCCACAATACCCGCCGCATCAGCCGACATTTCGCCGTCAAAGAAGTTGTTGGCCCATACAAGACGCAACCTCGATTCAATATAGGGTGCCATGTAAAAAGCCCCGTTGGACAGCCAGTAATAGTGCCAATAACCGCCCTGGTAGTCGGAAGACAACTCGCGCAGCCAGCTGAATACTAGCATCTCCCCTCGCAGGTATTGAGTGCCAAAGGCGCTCGGTAAAAAGTCCATACGCTTCTCATCTTCAACACGCTTTGCTGTGATGAGGGTGGATTCGGTTTCGACGTTGATGTTAGACATGATGCTCTCCAGTGTTCGGGGCGGGATTGCCCGGAACCCCGATGGCATGGCGCAGCGCAGGTATCAAGGGTCGAAGACGGCCAACGGCCGCAAGCGGCGCCCACGGCGGCGCGTAGCCCTTGAAACCGAGAACGGCATGACACAATGGCCGGGAGCAAGACAGCCCCACAGTGCCACTTGGTTTTGCGTGAGGGATGGAAGCCCGCAGGGGTGAGACGCCGAAGGTGGCTTGATGCGAAGCACGACAACCCGGCCCGGAGCCGACAGGCGCAGGGGCACGCCCAGGTTTATCCACATATTCTGTGAACAAGGCTGTGGGCAATCCGCGTAGTTTCCATCACAGGCCTTACCAGCTGTGCGATACGGCTAAACCGGACAACATATACCCAGCCTGACGGTCGTGTGCAAATCAGTCACAATTAGCGGAATGGCTGGCACGTTTGCAGCAATACCCACCCACTGAGAACACAAAGGGATGATATGAAACAGATTCAACCTGATCTCTGGGAAACCGAAGTCGAAAAGCCTTTCCCCGGCCTGACCACCCATGCCTACCTGTTGACCCGCGACGAAGGCAACATACTCTTCTACAACACTTTCGTCCTGGATCTGCTTCTGTACTTTCTTCCAGTCCACCCCGAATGGCGGATTGCTCAGCATGTAGTCAAACCGCTGCCCGGTGAGTTGATCATCTGACAAGGTATTGCCTAGCTTGATATTGGCAACGTCCTGGCCCTTGATCAGCATGTCAGCTTTACAGATAGCATAAGACTCGGCATTGAGTTCCTGTCCGTAGAGCGATACTGTTACTTTCTCACTTACTGACTGGATGTAAGCATCCCCTTCCGACAAAAAGCCACCCGTGCCAGCAGTCGGATCGTACACAGTCACGATGCTGTTGGGTTTGAGCTTGTCGTCCTGGTTGGTCAGCACCAGAGAAGTGGTCAGGTGCACAATGTCGCGCGGGGTGAAGTGTTCCCCGGCCGTTTCGTTTGAGCTTTCTGCAAAGCGCCGGATGAGCTCTTCGAAGATCACACCCATTCCAAAGTTGGTGACGGATGTTGGATTGAGATCAAAGTTCGCAAACCGCTGCACCACCTGGTACAACAGGTTTGCCGCAGATAACTGCTGAACGTAATCCTCGAAGTGGAAATGCTCGAATATCTCGCGCGCATGCTTGCTGAATGAATTGACGTAGCTCATCAAGTCATCGGCGGTCTGAGTGTCAGACAACGTGGCTAAGCTCAGTGGCGAAGCATTGAAGAAGTCTTTTCCAGTCGCGCGCAGCAACAGCCGGTCTCGAACTTCGTCAGGAAGGTTCTGCTGGCGATTTGCTTCAATTAGCACAGCCTCTTTGGTGGGCTCAAGCACGCACTCCATTCGCCTGAGCAAGGTAAACGGCAGAATCACACGTCCATACTGGGACTGCTTGAAGTCCCCGCGCAGCAGATCCGCCACAGACCAGATAAAGGCCGCAGTCTGGGAATGAGTTTCAGTGTTCACCGCAAAAAAATCCTTATGGTAGTTCCCGAAATGATATACGCCTGACACCCTTGATGTAAAAACTAATACGATACTTAGCTGGATTATGTAACTGAACAGGGTAGAAAGTGGATCCGCAGAAAAGTCTCTGGAACCACTACGTTACTACCGCCCCCAAGAACAGCTAAGTACAACGACGGGGCTTAGCACTACATAGATCAACCGATGTCAGGATATGCGCGATCTAGCGATATGCAACTTGAGAGTTTGGCGCAGCGCATTAGCAAGACGTGAAAATGGAAGGGTCGCCCGGATTTTCAGTCTTCTACATAATAGCTATGCGATCTCAATACGACCGCATCACTCAAAAAACAACAAAAGGGCGAAGATAGCTGAAATTTAATGTATTTTGAATGACGTTAGCATCAATAAAAGATCGACAGACTTTATTCCCTTCCGACAGACTTTATTTTCAATCTTCACCCCCACCAGCAAAAAAAACCAATCACTCCACCGTCACACTCTTAGCCAAATTCCGCGGCTTATCCACATCTGTCCCCCGCGCACACGCCGCGTGATACGCCAGCAACTGCAACGGAATCGTATGCAAAATCGGTGACAGCTTCCCATAGTTCTCGGGCATCCGAATCACATGCATCCCAGGGCTGGCCGTAATCCGCGTATCCGCATCCGCGAACACATACAACTCGCCCCCACGCGCACGCACCTCCTGCATATTCGACTTCAACTTCTCCAGCAACTCATCGCGCGGTGCAATCGTTACCACCGGCATCTGGTCCGTTACAAGCGCCAACGGCCCGTGCTTCAACTCCCCGGCAGGATACGCCTCGGCGTGAATATAGCTAATCTCTTTCAGCTTCAGCGCCCCCTCCATGGCAATGGGGTAATGCATGCCACGGCCCAGGAACAGTGCATTTTCCTTACTGGCAAAACGGTCGGCCCACGCCATAATTTGCGGCTCCAGCGCCAACACAGCCGTAATGGCCACCGGTAAATGGCGCAACGCTTTCAGGTAATCGTGCTCCTGGGTTTCGTTAATGCGGCCCTTCACCTGCGCCAGAGCAAGCGTCAGCAGAAACAAGCCGGTAAGCTGCGTGGTAAACGCTTTGGTCGACGCCACGCCTATCTCAACACCGGCGCGCGTCAGGTACGACAACTTGCACTCGCGCACCATGGCGCTGGTGCCCACATTGCAAATCGTCAACGTATGTTCCATACCCTGGCTTTGCGCGTGCTTCAACGCCGCCAGGGTATCGGCCGTTTCGCCCGATTGTGAAATGGTCACCACCAACGTACGCGGGTCGGGCACGCTGTCGCGATAGCGATATTCGCTGGCAATTTCCACGTTTACGGGAATCTTGGCCACCGATTCAATCCAGTAACGCGCGGTCATCCCGGCGTAGTAACTGGTGCCGCACGCCAGAATCAACACGCGGTCAATGGTTTTGAAGACGTCGTAGGCGCCGTCACCGAACAATTCCGGCGTAATGCTTTGAATGTCTTGCAGGGTGTCGCCCACCGCACGAGGCTGCTCGAAAATCTCCTTCTGCATGTAATGGCGGTAGGGGCCCAACTCTGCCGCGCCGGTATGAATTTGCACGGTGTGCACTTCACGCTTCACCTCATTGCCCTGCGCATCCACAATCCATACGCGCGACAACTGCAAATCCACTACATCGCCGTCTTCCAGGTAAATGATCTGGTCAGTTGTGCCGGCCAGCGCCAGCGCATCCGACGCCAGAAAGTTTTCATTCTGACCACACCCCACCACCAGCGGCGAGCCTTGCCGTGCACCCACCACGCGGTGGGGCTCGTCTTGGCAGAACACCGCAATGGCGTAGGCACCTTCCAAACGGCGCACGGCTGCTTGCACGGCTTCGAACAGGTCGGCCGAATACAGATGGTCGATTAAATGCGCAATTACCTCGGTGTCGGTCTGGCTTTCGAACACATAACCGGCTGCTTCCAGCTCTTCGCGCAGTTCGTCGTGGTTTTCAATAATGCCGTTATGCACCAGGGCAATGCGGGCTTTACCCCGACTTTGGCCGGAAAAATGCGGGTGGGCGTTGTGGGTGGCGGGTGCACCGTGCGTGGCCCAGCGCGTATGCGCAATGCCGGTAAAGCCGGCCAGCGCGGTGTCTTGCACCTCGCGTTCCAGCTCCGCCACGCGATGCGTGCTGCGGGCGCGCTGCAAGTCGCCGTCGGCATGAACGGCCACGCCGCAGGAATCGTATCCACGATACTCCAGGCGCTTCAGGCCTTCCAGCAATACGGGCACTACATTACGCTGCGCCACAGCGCCAACAATTCCGCACATCGTTTGTTCTCCTTGCACACAAGCCAAATCAGGCAATGGCCTATTGTGCGCAAAGCTGAGCGAAATAAGATTTCTTATTTATCTTTAATATGAAATAATATTTCAATAATGTGTAACCATGAAATATTATTTCACAACTAGATGATGGCGCTTACGAAATCCACAGTCAAACTCGACGACCTGGACATCCGCATTCTCAATGCGCTCCAGCACAATAGCGCGGTGTCCAACCTGGAGCTGGCACAACAGGTACATGCTTCCCCCCCCACCTGCCTGCGGCGGGTACGCCGCCTAACCGAAGCCGGCATCATCGAAAAACAAGTGGCGATTTTGAACCCTGAGAAACTGGGCAACAGCCTCACGGCTATTTGCGAAATTACCCTAAACACCCAAACCGAGCAGGTGTTCGCCGCGTTTGAGCAACAGATGCACAAAGAAACGCGGGTTTTGCAGTGTTATCGCGTGTCGCCGGGGCCGGATTTCATTCTGGTGGTGCAAGTGGAAGACATGCCCGCCTACCATGCACTGGCACATCGTTTGTTTACTGAGCAGGGCAACATTCGCAATGTGCGCACCTTCTTTTCCGTACACCGCTCGAAATTCAATACCCACTCATTGCTTTAGCGCAGCCTGGTATAGCGCCATATAACGGTCGCCCATCACCTTCACATTGTGCTCGCGCAAAACATAGTCATAGGCTTTACGTGTCATTTCCGCACGCAAATCGGCACCGTCTAAAACCTGCGCCAGGTTCTCGGCCATCGCACGGAAATCGCCCACGTCGCACAACAAGCCGCGCCCTTCGGCCAGGCTTTCTTTCAAGCCCCCGGCCCGGGTCGCCACAACGGGAACATTCTGGCTGAACGCATCCAGTACGCTACTACCTAACGCCTCCTCTACGGAAGACAAGGCGAACACATCGAACAGGCCGTAGACTTGTTCCACGCCCGGCTCGAAACCTGCAAACACATAGTGCTGCGATAAGTCCAGCTCTTTCACCAACTGCCGGGCGGCATCGGACACATCGCCGTCACCGCCAAAATGCAAACACACCACCTGAGGGTGCGTTTTACGCAATTGATGAACTGCACGAATAAGCGTTAATGGGTCTTTTTCTCGCGTAAGCGCCGCGCTGGTACCCACTACGTGCCGATCTTGCAGCGCATAACGCTGCTTCAGCGCAGCGATTCGTTCATCATTCGGCACGGCAGGCTCAATAGCACTGCGAATAATGGAAACATTCAAACCCAATCGCCCCGGCTCGACTGCCGCTGCTTCACTAATGGCAACAAATGCATCGACCCGCCGCCATTTCATTGCAGTGCGCGGCTGTTTCGACGGCGTCACCCGAAAAGACGTGCGGCGGGTAAACACCACCAGCCGACCCAACAACGGTTTCAGCACCGCCAGCCAACTTAGCGTATTGGCGGTTTGCGCATGCAGAACGTCAAACCCGCGCCCGATACACAGCAACTTGAAACACGCCCCCAACACCCCTTTCGCCGCGTGCACGGTAAACCCCTCGGCACGTGCCGCCTGAGCCAATGGCTCACCCGCCCGCGCCAGCAGTTGGGCGTCGATGCCGCGCTCGCGCAGTTGTTGCAAACACAACAACGTTTGCCGTTCACCACCGCGCCAACCACGTTCAAAATTAAGCTGCAATACACGCATAAATAATCTGCATCAGGTTGCTTTGTTGCGCTACAACTGCAAATCGGGCGTGGGGTTGAAATGGCGCACGACATTAATAACCACGGCCAGCAAAGCGCAAACAATGCTAACGGAAATGGACACAACCGGGCCGTTATCGCCACCCAGTTGAAACGCAATAGCCGCCAGCGCGGTGCCGACACTTTGCCCCAACACCCGCGTAGTGGCCTGCAAGCCGCCGGCCGCACCACTTCTGCGCCGGGGCGCCCCGGCCAGCATGGCACGGTTGTTCGGGGTTTGGAAAAAGCCCACGCCAATCCCGCTTAGCACCATCGGCGCCAACATGGCGTAATGCGGCGAATCAAGCGGCATCAGTACCGTCCAGATCAAACCCGCCCCGGTTAAACCGGCCCCAATAATGCACAAGACGGCCACACGATACCTATCTGACATCCAGCCTGCAATGGGTGCCATACTGGCCACGCCCACCGACCAGGCGGCCAGCAACACCCCAACCTGCCCATAACTGTAATCAAGCATATGAATGAGATAAAACGGCAGCGCCACCATGGCCGACATCTGCGAGGCAAACGAAGCCAATGAGGCACTAACGGCAAAGGCAATGGGCCGAATACGCAATAAATCAAGCGGCACCAACGGCGCTTCCTGCCTGCCCGCGCGCCTGAACAACCAACAACCGGCAATGCACGACACCCCCAGGAACCCCAGCGCCCACACCAAATTCGACACCAGCATGTCGAGCCCGACCACAAACAAACCAAAGGTGATCATACTTAAGCCGCACGACAGCCAATCGAAACGTTTGCTGGTGCGCGGCACATCGGGCAAAGCCCGCAAACCGAACAGCAACGCCACACACACCGGCGTATACACGACAAACGTCCAGCGCCACGACGAAAGCTCAATAATGAAGGCGCCAATTGCCGGCCCCAACACAGCCAGAACACCCACCACCAAAGAGCTCAAACTCACACCCAGCCCCAGTTGCCGCATGGGGTAAATATTGCGCACCAAGCCGCCGAAAAGGCTCATTAACATAGCTGAACCAATGCCTTGCACGACCCGCGCAATCAACAACATGGAGAACGACGTAGAGAACGCACACGCGAGCGCACCCACCATGAAAATAGTGGAACCCAGTCCGTACATTTGCCGAAAACCAATGCGCTCAGCCACCGCCGACGAAGGCAAAATACCCACTAACACCGTCACGGTATAGGCAATCATGACCCACACCACCAAGCCCGGCAACACATTCAGATCGGTTGCAATATCGGGCAGCGCCACGTTGGCGGCCGCCATATCCCACGACACCAACGCCAACCCCGCCATCAGCACCGCCATCGCCCAAAGGCGACGCGGCATGGGCAAGCCATCTTTGAATTCGGTCATGTTGAATGCCTACTACTTTTTTTCCGGCCGCTTCCAGTGCTCTATCGTGGTTTGCCGAGAGCGCGACAACGTTAACTTGCCTGCGGGCGCATCTTTGGTTAGCGTGGTGCCGGCCCCCAGCGTGGCCCCTTTTCCAACACGAACCGGCGCCACCAGTTGCGTGTCCGAGCCAATAAAGACGTCGTCTTCAATAATGGTTTGAAATTTGTTCACGCCGTCGTAATTGCAAGTGATGGTGCCCGCGCCAATATTCACGCGCTCGCCCACCTGGGCATCCCCAATGTACGCCAAATGGTTCGCTTTCGATCCTTTACCCAACCGGCTTTTCTTGATTTCCACAAAATTACCCACATGCGCCTGTTCGCCCACGTGTGCACCGGGACGCAGGCGCGCATACGGGCCGATACGGGCCTGCGCACCCACCGCTGCGTCGTCGATATGGCTGAACGCTTCAACCAACGACCCGGCGCCAATTGTCGCGGCTTTCACCACGCAGTGCGGCCCCACACGCACACCGTCTTCCAGCACGACATCGCCTTCAAACACACAACCCACATCAATGAACACGTCGCGCCCGCATTGCAGGGTGCCACGCAAATCGAAACGGGCCGGGTCGGCTAGCGTGACGCCCTGCTCAAGCAGGCGCCGCGCCTGCTCCGCCTGCCACAAGCGCTCAAGCTGGGCCTGCTGAACCCGGCTGTTAACACCCAGAGTTTCATAAGCCGCTGAAGGATGAGCGGCTCCCACAGTCACCCCGTCACGCACCGCCAGGCCCACCACGTCCGTCAGGTAATACTCGCCTTGGGCATTGTTGTTGGAAATTTGCCCCAGCCACTCAATTAGCTTGCCTGTGGGCGCCGCAAGAATACCCGTATTCACCTCGTTAATGGCGCGTTCTGCATCGTTGGCATCTTTGTGTTCCACAATGCGCTCTACGTGGCCGCTTGAGCCCCGCACAATGCGGCCGTAGCCGGTCGGATCCACCAGCTTTTCGGTAAGAACGGCCAAGCCACCATGGCGCGCGTCCAACAGACTTTCCAGGGTGGCCGATTGCACCAAAGGCACATCGCCATACAACACCAAGGTGGCCCCATTGGGGTCGGCCTGCTGCAATAACGGAATGGCCTGCATAACGGCATGTCCGGTGCCCTGCTGCGGGCTTTGCAATACAAAATCCAAATCACCGGCATGGGCGAAAGCTTCCTTCACCGTTTCGGCGCCGTGCCCCACGACCACAACAATACGGCCCGGCTTCAATAACCGGGCCTGATCAATCACGTGTGCCAGCATGGGTTTGCCGGCAACAGGATGCAGAACTTTAGGCAGGCTGGACTGCATACGCTTACCCAACCCTGCTGCCAGAATCACAATATTCAACATGAATAAAACACTTTCAGGAAAGTTTGCTGATCAACCTGCGGCTTTTTTCGCTGCAGAACGTTTACGGGCGGCTGTTTTGCGCGCCGCGCCGGTTTTCTGGCGTGCCGCAGCCCCGGTTGGCTTGCGTGCACGCGCAGCCGCCGTCCGTTTCGGTGCCGAAGCCGCTGACATCGTGCTTTTGGCATCGGCCGACGAGGCGGAAGCACCCGCTGCCTTTTTAGCACCGCCACTTGCTTTACCGAAGGTGTCTCCAGTTGCCATACCGGCCGAGGTAGCCGAGGCCAAGGTATTGAATTGATTTTGCAACATCGACCACCAGGCTTGAGCCGCCTCGGTCCCCTGTTGCATGGCTTCCGCACCCGCCGATTCATGCTCTGCGGCAGGTGCCGGTTTGATTTTGGCCTGCCCCGACGGCTTCAAACCCAGCGCCACCTCAAGTGCCGAAGGGTTGTCGCCATTGCCGGTCATGCCTTCGGGTGAAACAAAAGACTTTAATGTGGAAATGGTGGCGCGCTGCACCTCCAGACCCTGAATAGTACTGGTGAGCATCGACAAGTTCATGCGCAGCCAGTTTTCAACAGTACGTAACTCGGCGATACGGCGGTCGAGATCTTCAATATTCATAGGCGGCGCGGCCAACCCAAGCCCGTGCGAGGCCCCCGCCTGAGCCAGGTTATCCCAGGCCTGACGCATCATTTCTATACTGGCCAGCATGGGGTTGTGCCCCAAATCTCCTTGCTGACCAAGCCCCGGGAACATAAACGGATTACTGTTATTCGATTGAGTCATAGCGCCTCCGCACCAACGTTAGCAAGCAACAAAGTCATTTTACGCAGTTTGCATCAGGCGTGACCGTAAACTGTCTAAAATAACCAGCGATGCCTCCAGGGTGAACTGTTCTTCCGTAAGCAACTGCCATAGCTGTGCAGGCGTCACCGCCATAATTTCACTGACTTCGCCGTCGATATTACGCGGCGCCACAGAGTCGGCCAGCACGCACTCGCTGACCAGGACATCTTCCACCTGGTAGCCTTCCGGCAAACGACGATGCATCCGCACAATGGTACGTACCGAATCGCGCGGCGCGATATCCGTTTCAGCCAAACCCGCCTCTTCGTAACTTTCGCGCACCAATGCCGTGTCCATATCTTCGCCCACGCCGGCCAATCCACCCACCAGGGTATCCAGCATGTCGGGGTCGGTATTTTTTGTGGCGGAACGCCGCGCCACATATAAGCGCCCGTCCGGAGTCCAGGCGTTCAAGTGCACGGCGCGCGTCAGCAAACCCATAGGTCGGACCGCGGCGCGTTCAATCGCACCCAGGCGACAACCTTCACCCACGACATCCAATAGCTCATCGCGCCAGCCGCGCGCGCAACCGGCTTCTTTAAGCGCCACGGCCACATTGGCCAAAAGCGCGTTCAACGCCGCAGAAGGGTTCACAAAGCGCGCGCCCACATGCACCGCCTCGCGCTCAACCCGGACCCCTTCAAGCGCCTGCACCGCCTCGGTTGCCCGTGCAGTGATCCAGCCACACACCCGACCCGCAATCGTAAGGGGCCGGGAGCCCAGCGGAGGCAATTGTTGCAGACGCGGATGAAGCGCTTCAAGACGTGCCTGAACCTGGCTTAGCGTAAGGGATTCAATGTGTGCATTCATGCGCAAATTGTAGTGTAAGACGGCCCCTTTGCCCCACGACCGCCGCAGGTTCGTTATAATTCTGCGGTTTAGACGTAATTCAATGGGGCATAGTCCGGGTGGGTCTGTTGTCTACAGGTCGTTTGTACTCGTCCTTGCCATCTGATAATTGTGCTCGCGCCGCAGGCCGGCTTACCCAGGTCTGACGGTCAACGCCGGAAACGGCAGGGCATACTGTATTTCGAGGTCAGCATGAAGAAGTTGAGAGGGGTACTGGGCACCAGCGCATTGCTATTTGCAAGTGTGGCCGGTGCGCAGGTGAAAGATATGCCGGGGGGTCCAAGGGTCAACCAGCTGAATCTGCCGGAAGGGGTTACCCAGATTGCCAACGATATTGTTTGGTTGCACTGGATGATGCTTATCATCTGTACGGTCATCTTCATTGGCGTATTCGGGGTCATGTTTTACTCCATTGTCCGCCACCGCAAGGCCGCCGGCTTCAAGCCTTCCAAGTTCCACGAGCACGTGGGTGTGGAAGTGGCCTGGACGGTCATCCCTTTCCTTATTGTGGTGGCCATGGCGCTGCCCGCCACCAAAACCGTGGTGGCCATGAAGGACACCTCCAGTGCCGACCTCACTGTTAAAGTTACCGGCTATCAATGGAAATGGGGTTACGAATACGTCGACGGCGCGGCTGAAGGGGTCAGCTTCCTTTCCAACCTAAGCACTCCCATGGCGCAGCGCCTGGGCAAAGAGCCCCCCGGTGAGTTCTATCTTATGGAAGTCGACCAGCCGCTGGTTGTGCCGGTCGACAAAAAAGTACGTATTGTGCTAACTGCCGGCGACGTCATCCACTCCTGGATGGTGCCCGAGTTAGGTGTGAAGCAAGACGCCATTCCCGGCTTCCTGCGCGACACCTGGTTCCGTGCCGAAAAAATTGGTACCTATCGCGGTCAGTGCGCAGAACTCTGTGGTAAAGACCACGCCTACATGCCCATTGTTGTCGATGTAGTCTCACAAGACGACTTCAACGCCTGGGCCCAAGAGCAGCAGAAAGCCTTGGCCAACGCAGCCGACGACCCAACCAAAGAGTGGACCAAAGAAGAACTCATGACACGTGGCGAGCAGGTTTACGCTGCCAACTGCGTTGCATGCCACCAAGCCAACGGCAAGGGCACACCGGGCGCATTCCCTGCGCTCGACGGCTCACAAGTGGTTCTGGGCCCAATGAAAACACAGCTTGAAACCGTGTTGAATGGGGTTCAGGGCACGGCCATGGCGGCCTTCCGCGACCAGCTTAACGATGTGGAAATTGCTGCTGTCAGCACCTACATCCGCAACGCGTGGAGCAATGAAGGCAAAGGTGAAGACCCGGTTGTTCAACCCGCCGAAGTCACCGCCTTGCGCTAGGCACAACGTTGTTAACGTAGTTTATTCGCTAGTTTTTTCTACCGGGGTCGCGCTGGAACACACGGCCCCGGCAAAGTAGGAAGGAGTCCACCATGAGCAGTATCACTGCCGATCACACCCACGGGCACGACGATCACGCCCATGGCGCCCCCAAGGGGTGGCGCCGTTGGTTGTTCGCCACCAACCACAAAGACATCGGGACGATGTACCTCATCTTCTCGTTCCTTATGCTGCTGGAAGGCGGCACCCTGGCTTTGCTGTTGCGTACCGAACTATTCGAACCCGGCCTGCAGTTTTTCCAGCCTGAATTGTTCAATCAGTTCACCACCATGCACGGCATTATCATGGTGTTCGGCGCCATCATGCCGGCCTTCGTGGGCTTCGCCAACTGGATGATTCCGCTGCAAATCGGCGCCTCCGACATGGCCTTTGCCCGCATGAACAACTTCAGCTTCTGGCTGTTGCCGGTCGGTGCCATTCTGTTCACGGCATCCTTCTTCGTCCCGGGCGGTGCCATGGCGGCGGGCTGGACCATGTACGCGCCGCTTACGCTGCAAATGGGCGCCGGCATGGACCTGGCCATTTTTGGTGTGCACATTCTGGGTGCTTCATCCATTATGGGCGCCATCAACATTATCGTCACCATTCTGAACATGCGCGCACCCGGCATGACGCTCATGAAAATGCCGCTGTTCTGCTGGACATGGCTCATTACGGCGTATCTGCTTATTGCCGTAATGCCCGTACTGGCCGCCGCCGTAACCATGCTGCTCACCGACCGCCACTTCGGTACCGCGTTCTTCAACGCTGCTGCTGGTGGTGACCCTGTTCTGTATCAGCACGTATTCTGGTTCTTCGGTCACCCCGAGGTCTACATTATGATTCTGCCGGCCTTTGGCATCGTATCCGCCATCGTGCCTGCATTCTCGCGCAAGCGTTTGTTCGGCTATGCCTCCATGGTGTATGCAACGGCCGCTATTGCCATTCTCTCCTTCTTGGTATGGGCGCACCATATGTTCACCACCGGCATGCCGGTAACCGGACAGTTGTACTTCATGTACGCCACCATGCTTATTTCGGTGCCGACCGGCGTGAAGATCTTCAACTGGGTCGCCACCATGTGGCGCGGCTCCATGAGCTTTGAAACCCCCATGTTGTTCTCGATCGGCTTTATCTTCGTGTTCACCATCGGCGGCTTTACCGGCCTGATCCTGGCTGTGGCCCCCATTGATATCGCCGTGCACGATACCTACTATGTGGTGGCGCACTTCCATTACGTGTTGGTGGCCGGCTCGTTGTTCGCCCTGTTCGGCGGTGCGTACTACTGGCTGCCCAAATGGACAGGCCGCATGTACGACGAGCGCCTGGCCAAGTGGCACTTCTGGTCAACCATGATTTCCTTTAACGTCACTTTCTTCCCCATGCACTTCCTGGGTCTGGCCGGCATGCCGCGTCGCTATGCCGACTACGCAGCACAGTTCACCGATTTCCACCAGGTGGCCACAATTGGCGCGTTCTGGTTCGGTCTGTCGCAGCTGATCTTCATTTATGTTGTGCTGAAGGCTTACTCAGGTCGCGGCGAACCCGCTCCCGCCAAGCCATGGGAAGGCGCTGAAGGCCTCGAGTGGACGGTGCCCTCACCTGCACCCTTCCACACATTCGAAACGCCACCAGAAGTGAAGTAACGTTTATGACACCCGAACAACGCCGCCGCAATCGCATCACCGGCCTTATCCTGGCAGTTATCGTATTTGCCATTATGGGGTGGGTGTTCTACCGCGGCGGTATCGGCTAAAGTAGGTTTATGAGCAACGATCTGAAGGAACTGTCCAAGCGCAAGCTCAATTTCTTCCAAACAGTGAAAGCCGTTTTGTGGGGATTTTTTGGGGTACGCAAGGGCAAAGGCTACAACGAGGACATTGAACGCCTTAATCCGGTTCATTTAATCATTGCGGCCGTTATCGCCACCGTTATCTTCGTGGTAGGGCTGGTGCTAATAGCGCAATGGTTCGTTGCCCAAGCGGTTTAATGTATTTGTAAAATTTAAATAATTCGTAGGAGAACACCATGAGTGCAGGTCACTCGGCCAACGGCAATCAGGCACCTTACTACTACGTGCCCGCCGACTCCGTGCATCCGGTGCGCGCCAGTATTGCTTTGTTATTCGTTTTGCTGGGCGCAGCCCTTTGGGTTAACAGTATTGCCGCCGGCCCCTGGTTGGTTCTGGTTGGCTTGCTGTTCCTGTTTTTCGTATTATGGGGCTGGTTTGGCGATGCCATCCGGGAATCTGAAACCGGTATGAACAGTGCCCGGGTCGACGTCTCCTATCGCTGGAGTATGGCCTGGTTCATTTTCTCGGAAGTGATGTTCTTCGCCGCGTTCTTCGGTTCGCTGTGGTATGTACGTGAAATCACCACTCCATGGTTGTCCGACATCGACCACCGCAACTTGTTGTGGCCGAACTTCTCGGGCACCTGGCCAAACCTCGGGCCGGCAGGCGTAGTGGAGGCGTTCCAAACGGTTGGTCCGTTCTGGCTGCCCACCATTAATACGGCCTTGCTGCTTACTTCGGGTTTGACACTGACCATTTCGCACCACGCACTGCGTGAAAACCACCGGGGCAAAACAGCGTTCTGGTTGGCAGCCACCATTATTCTGGGTTTTGTCTTCGTAGGCGTTCAAGCCTACGAATACATGCATGCTTATTCAGATTTGAACCTACGATTTGACTCGGGCGCCTATGGTTCGCTGTTCTACATGCTTACCGGCTTCCACGGCTTCCACGTTATTCTGGGCGCCACGATGCTTACCGTGATTTTGTTCCGTTTACTTAAAGGGCACTTCACGGCAAACCACCATTTCGGCTTTGAAGGTGCCGCCTGGTACTGGCACTTCGTCGATGTCGTGTGGCTGGGCCTGTACCTGTTTGTGTACTGGTTCTAAAAGTTGCCCAAGCGCCCGGCCATGCGCCGGGCACGTTAAAGCCGGTCGATATGACCGGCTTTTTTTATGGCTGAACAGGCCGGAACGTAATACCGGTACTTTCAATCCAGCCTTGATGATGAGCCAGCAACACAAACAAGAACAACAGAATTGAAAGCCCAATTCTGACGGTTAAAGCGTTAACGGTTCGATTCGAGCCACCTTTGTCACGCATGAGGTAAATAAATGCCGACGCCAAGCTGGCCAAAATACCCAGAAACGCCAGAATCACAATTACGCGCATGATCAGCTCCCCGAGAAACTATAATTATCGCAGACATGACGCAAGCAAATCTTCCTCTTCGCACCCTATCGGCACTTATTACCCTGGCCATTGTGGCCGCCGTGTGCTTTTCTCTTGGGCAATGGCAACTCGACCGCGCCGCCGAGCGCGAGGCGATTCTGGAACGAATAAATGCGGGTCGCGCCATGGCGCCACTAACGCTGCGCGTACAAACCCCCGCGGCACAGCTTACGCCGTGGCGTCGTGTTCAGGCAACCGGCCAATGGCTTGATCAGTTCACCGTATTATTGGCCAACCGCAACCACGAAGGGCGACCAGGGTACTGGGTAGCGACGCCTTTGGAACTGGAACCGAACCAAGCCGTTATCGTTTTACGAGGCTGGATTCCTCGCCCCATCGGGGCTGGACAAACTTTGCCGGAACTAAGCGGCGCAGCAGGCACACAAACCATTGAAGGTGAGTTGCTAAGCCATATTCCACGGCTCTTTGAGCTCTGGTCTTTTGGCGCGGCCGACACCGAATCGCCTCTAGAACAAGCCAACTGGCAGGAACAGCATTCACCACCGGAATTGCAAAATTTATCGCTGCAAGACGCGCAGCGGGCAACCGGGCTAAAATTGCTTCCTGCCGTTGTGCAACAAACATCCGCCGACCGGCTTCCAAATGGAACACCGCTCGTTCAAGACTGGGCCGCCCCACAAACCGACGCCGATAAAAATCGCGGTTACGCGCTGCAATGGTTTATTTTTGCGCTTATTGCCCTGGGCGCATGGCTGGTCGTTGCATGGCGCGCATGGCAACGCAGGCGCAACGTCGCATCACCTTCCCACTTCAAGGAATAACTGTGGTCAGCAACACCTCTTCTCCGTCTCCGAATCCGCAGAAAAAACGTTCGATCCAACCTCTGATCTGGATCTTCGTACTCTGCATCGCACCGGTTGTCGCCGCGCTACTGGCCTATTACGTGCCGGCTCTGGGGCTGCGCCCCGATGAGGTCACCAACTACGGGAAGCTGGTTCAGCCCCAGCGGCCCACGCCGCCCGCCAATGAGTTGAACCTCACCACCTTAGACGGCGAGTCGTTCGACTTGCAAAGTCTGCAAGGGCAATGGGTCTTGCTCACAGCCGACCAAGGCGCCTGCCCGGAATCCTGCGTGGAAAAACTGTTTATTTTGCGAAACTCGCATGCCAGCCAGGGTAAAAATGTTGATCGTGTCGTGCGTGTTTGGCTGATTACCGACGACACACCCGTGCCAAGCAAAGTCATGGAAGCGTATGGGTCAACCATCATGCTGCGCGCCCAGCCGGAACAACTCGCCCGGTTCCTGACCACCAATACAGTCGACAATGCAGACACGCTTAGTCAGGCGCAAGCGCTAACCCAGCCCATGTGGATCATCGACCCGCTTGGCAACTTAATGCTTGAATTCCCGCCCGACAACGCGCCCCCCGAAGTGCGAGGCCCCGAAGTGCGCCAAGACCTCAGCAAGCTACTCTATAACTCCAGAATTGGTTAGGCCGATGTTGGAACGTATCAGAACACGCTATCGAAAGCTGGTTTTTTTTACCTGGTTCTTAACGCTCGACCTCATTATGTTCGGCGCCTTCGTGCGCTTAACCGATTCGGGCCTGGGCTGCCCCGACTGGCCGGGGTGCTACGGCAAAATCACCCCCATCGGCGCGGCCGATCATATCCGCCAAGCCTACGAGGCCATGCCGTATGGCCCGGTCAGCTTTCCCAAAGCCTGGATCGAGATGATCCACCGCTATGTCGGCGCTTTCCTGGGGCTGTTGATTATTTTCATCGTCATCATGGCCTGGCGGCATCGCAAAACACTGGGGCACACACCGAAACTGGCCATCGCCACCTTGATTGCAGTATGTCTGCAGGGCGCGTTCGGCGCCTGGACAGTCACCCACAAGCTCATGCCGATTATCGTCACCGCACACTTGTTGGGCGGTATGCTGCTGTTGGCAATGATGACCTGGCTGGCCGCCCGTGAAAAACAGCATGAACGCATTTCCGTTGCCGCACTACGATGGCAACCTTGGATGCTGGCCGGCTTTGTGTTGCTATTCATCCAAATTGCTCTGGGCGGCTGGGTCAGCACCAATTACGCCGCACTGGCCTGCATGGACTTCCCCACCTGCAACGGTCAATGGGTGCCCGCCATGGATCTGCAAAACGGCTTTTCATTGATCCGGGGCCTGGGCGAATTGCCCACCGGCGAAATGATTTCCCAGGAAGCCTTGGTGGGCATCCACTGGATTCACCGTAACTTCGCCTGGGTCGTATTCGCTTACATGGGGACGCTGGCCTGGCAAATGCGGGCCGAACCCGGCTTGCGCACGCCCGCCACATGGGTACTGGTTTTGCTATGCGCGCAATTGTTCACCGGCCTGACCACCATCTTCTTCGAATGGCCGCTGCTGATCGCCGTGCTGCATAACGGCGGGGCCGCAGGGCTTGTTTTAATGAGTACAACCTTACTGGTCCGCATCGCCGGTGCGCGACCGACTACAATACAGGTATGAGTACCGCATCAATTCACTCTTCGAACCTGTGGCGCCAGTATTGGGTGCTAACCAAACCGCGTGTCACCCAGTTGGCGGTGTTCTGTGCCGTGATCGGCATGTTTCTGGCCAGCCCTGGTCTGCCGCCCTGGCAACCTGTGATTGCCGGTATTGTGGGCATCTGGCTTTTGGCAGCGGCCGCTTTCGCCATTAACTGCCTCATCGAGCAGGAGGTCGACGCCAAAATGCTGCGCACCGCGCGGCGCGCCACCGCGCAAGGCACCATCACCAACACCCAGGTTTTAGTGCTGTCGGGCTTACTGGGCGGTGCCGGGATGCTGGTGCTGTACCACTGGGTTAACCCCCTGACCATGTGGCTCACCTTCGCCACATTTGTCGGGTACGCCATTATCTACACCATTATTCTTAAGCCGCTCACACCCCAGAATATTGTGATTGGGGGGCTTTCAGGTGCCATGCCTCCAGCCCTGGGTTGGGCGGCGGTCGCCAACTCGGTTCCCGCCGAAGCCTGGATTCTGGTGCTGATTATCTTTATCTGGACACCACCGCATTTCTGGGCACTGGCCTTATACCGTAATACCGATTACGCCCAATCGGGCCTGCCTATGCTGCCCGTTACCCACGGCCAGCAATTTACCCGTTTGCATATTTTTCTGTATAGCCTGGTGCTGTTCGCCTCAACGCTACTGCCCTTCATGGTGCGCATGAGCGGCCTGCTGTACCTGGCGTGTGCCTTTGTACTGAGCGGTCTTTTCGTGTGGTACGCCTGGAAACTGTATAAAAATTATTCCGACGCTCTGGCACGCAAACTGTTCCGCTTTTCCATTTTGTATCTATCGCTCTTGTTCCTGGCCCTGCTGATCGATCACTGGGTTCTGCTTATTTAACGTGAAGCATCCCGTAGCCTGAAGTCCCATTCAACTTATGTTCCTTCAACCATCAAAACGCCGCTTTCTGAAAGCCTGTGCCGCAGGAAGTATTGCATTGGCCCTGGCGGCGTGCGGCGAACAGAATACGACCACTTCATTTCACGGCTCCGACATCAGCGGCAGCGGCCTGGGCGCCGACCTGAACATGACCGACCACACCGGCCAAACCCGCACAATGGCCGACTTTAACGGCAAAGCCCTGCTGGTATTTTTCGGGTTCACCCATTGCCCCGACGTTTGTCCCACCGCTATGGCGCAACTGGCGCAAACCATGCAGGTGCTGGGCGAAGACGCGAAAAACGTTCAAGTGGCTATGATCAGCGTCGACCCCGAGCGCGACACACCCGAACGCCTTGCCCAATACGTTAAAGCGTTCCACCCCGACTTCATCGGGCTCACCGGTACACCTGAACAGCTCAAGCAAACGGCCGGCTCTTTCCGTGCCTTCTACGGCAAGGTGGAACAAGGCGACGGCAACTACAGCATGGATCACAGCGCATCGTTCTACTTATTCGACAAAGAAGGCAACGCGCGTGTGCTAATTCGCCCCGATACCGGCCCGCAACAAATAGCAGACGACATTCAGGCGCTTCTTTAAGGCAAAAAAAAGGCACCATGACTGGCGCCTTTAAAACCCGCTTCATTTAGGGAGGGGATTGAGAGAAGCAGAAGCGGAAAAGGGGTTACCTGACAAAACGAGGTAAATGTCGGAGAACACCCCATGCCTGTTTAGTACAAAGGGCAACGGATAAGTTCGACCCGTTGCCCTTTAAAGTTGTATGAAATTGTAAATAGCGCGAAACGCTTAATGTGCCAGCGCCACCTTCAGCTTTTTGAATGCCGCCGCCTCGATCTGGCGTACACGTTCTGCGGAAATACCGTACTCGTCAGCCAGTTCATGCAAGGTTGCACCGCCTTCATCGCGCAACCAGCGCGACTCAACAATATGGCGTGAACGGGCATCAAGGCCTTCCAGCGCCTCGGCCAGTGCAGGACCTTGCAAAGTGTCATGCGCCCGGCGTTCAAGCACTTGGGAAGGCTCTTGCCGGCCGTCGTCGGACAGGTACGAAACCGGCGCGTAGGCGTCTTCATCGTCGGCCGGCGCTTCCAGCGCCATTTCACGCCCTGAAAGCCGAACCTCCATTTCACTGACATCTTCCGGCCTCACATTCAGTTCCTGTGCAATGTCAGCCACCTGGGAAGGGTCAAGCGTTTGGCCGTCGGGCCGCATTCTACGCAAATTGAAAAACAACTTGCGTTGCGCCTTAGTGGTAGCCACTTTCACCATGCGCCAATTGCGCACAATGTACTCATGAATTTCAGCTTTAATCCAGTGAACGGCAAACGAAACAAGGCGAACACCACGCTCAGGGTCGAACCGTTTAACCGCTTTCATGAGCCCAATATTGCCTTCCTGAATGAGATCGGCATGGGCCAGGCCATAACCCAGATACTGGCGCGAGATGGAAACCACCAAACGCAGATGCGACAAAATAAGCTGGCGCGCCGCGTCGAGATCTTCGTGATCGCGCAGGCGTTTGCCAAGCTCGGTTTCCTGTACCTGCGTAAGCACCGGCAGGCGGTTCACCGCGGCGATATAGGCTTCTATGGTACCTAGCGCGCCGGGATTTGAAATGGCCGCCATTAACGTGTTTTGCGTAGGCGCCAAAGCTTGCGATTGTGTCGTCATGTGTCTTGCAATCCTGGTTGGGAAAGTAATAAAACCGTTATACAGCCTTAAGTTAAGCTACTTTCTACTACATATATTAGCACTCATTGAGCTAGAGTGCTAATACTCTGACCGACCCAAAAAACAAAAAGTTCCCGCGCGAAAAAAAGCGCTTACCCAGTGGAAAAACCACCAGGCAAGCGCGATCACTCTCTCGTGTGGCCATCAGGCCAGAGGCGCGATGCATTCCGACCCAGTCGTGCGGAAAACACGTTGCCCCACTTTGAATTAAGCAATTTTTATGCCAATAAGGTCGCCTCGGTTGGCATGACTCACATACCCCTAATATTTCAGGCACTTATGGCTTTAACGCCTTTTTTCTAACGCTGTCCTTGATTCCGCGCCCCCTTTTCCCGCACAGGTTTTGTGCAAAAAAGCACCGCATTTCGCACCGGATTGGCACAGAAACTGACCGAAACAATTATATTGCAAACAATGATGATAACTATTCTTATTTAATATAAAATATCGAAATTACATACTACTTACAATAACAGTCGCATTCATTTTGCATGGCCGCATCATTCCTCTCCCGCCCCCGCGCCTTCTGGCTTAAGCAACTACACCAATGGCACTGGATCAGTTCTGCTTTATGTCTGGCCGGCTTACTTTTATTCTCTATAACGGGTATCACCCTAAACAACGCGTCATGGTTCGGCGGGCAAATTGAAACGCGGCAGGAACAGCTCACCGTCCCAGCCGACATCACGCAGAGCCTGAATAACCTGGTGAGACAATCGACCGAGGCATTACCCTACGTTGCCCCGTTACCCAAGCAAGTCGAACAATGGCTCGATCAGGCCCTCCACATTCGTATCGGCTCCCGCCCGGCAGAGTTTTCGGAAACCGAAATTTATTTGTCGCTGCCCGAACCGGGCGGCGACGCCTGGCTGGCACTGGACCTCACGTCGGGCGACCTGGAGTACGAACGCACGCAACGCGGCTGGGTGGCGTACTTGAATGATCTGCACAAGGGGCGGCACACCGGCACGGCGTGGAAATGGTTTATTGATTTGTTCGCCGTTGCCAGCCTGATTTTTGCCACAACCGGTTTATTCCTGCTGAAGCTGCACGGCAAACATCGCCCCCTGACCTGGCCGATTACCGGCGTCGGTCTGCTCATCCCAATTCTTCTTATGTTGCTACTGGTGCATTGAACTCATGAAACGTCATCTGAACACCGTCACGCTGCTTGCTCTAGCCTCCGCCTTTCCCGCCGGCACGGCTTTGGCCGGCGAACTCTCGCTCGACCTGACCTTGCCACGCATTGATACAGCCGAATACCACCGGCCTTATGTAGCTGTTTGGCTGGAAAGCGACGACCGCAAAGTGGTGCGCGATCTCGCCCTTTGGTACGACACCCAAATGGCCGACGATGAAGGTCGCACATGGCTGAAAGACTTGCGCCAATGGTGGCGCTTAAGCGGGCGTTACCAAGACACGCCCGCAGACGGCGTGAGCAGTGCCACACGCCCTGTAGGCAAGCACAACATCACCATTGCCGCCGATGCCCCCGCGTTGCAAAACCTCCCCGCGGGTCATTACGAAGTAGTAGTTGAGGCCGCGCGCGAAAAAGGCGGGCGCGAACTGATTCGCCTGCCTTTGCCGTGGCCGTTGGAAAAAGCGGTGGCGGAACAACAAAACGGCAAACACGAACTGGGCGAGATATCGCTTAAGGCCTCGCCCTAAGCGAGGCTGGAACCCATGCCCTCACTCAACCTTTTCAATTTTCATTTTCGGAATCCCTCATGAAAAAAGTGCTCGCCATCTCATTACTCACCACGGCCCTATCCCTACCCACAATAAGTGCAGCACACGACTTCTGGCTACTCCCTTCATCCACCGTTCTGTCGGGAAACGATAGCTGGGTCACTTTCGACGGCGCCGTCAGCAACGACAAGTTTCATTTCAACCACCGCCCGTTGCGCTTAGCCAACCTGATTATTACGGGGCCGAACGGGGCCACGCTGAAGCCGCAAAACCCACACATCGGCAAGTTGCGTAGCAGCTTCGACCTCAAACTGCCCGAAGCGGGCACCTATCGCATCGCGGCGGTGAATGACGGTGTGATGGCTCTATGGAAAGAGAATGGTGAAGACAAGCGCTGGTTCGGTACAGCGGCCGAATTGGCCGGAAAAGTGCCTTCAAAAGCGGATGACCTGCGCATTCTGCAGCGTGGCAGCCGTGTTGAAACGTTTGTGACCCAAGGAAGGCCCACGCCCATTGAAGCGCCTGAAAGCGGCCTGGGCATTCGTCCGCTAACGCATCCAAATGATTTATTCACTAATGAAACAGCCATTTTTATCGTAACGCTCGACGGCCGGCCTTTACCCAACGTTGAGGTGGAACTGGTGCCCGGCGGACAGCGCTATCGCAATCAGATAAAAGAAATAATCACAACGACCAACGAAAATGGGGAGTTCGAAGTTACCTGGCCCAACGCAGGACAATACTGGCTTCATTTTGAACATCGCGACAATAAAACATCGGTACCCCAGGCGCAATCACGCAACCTTTCCTACACCGCCACGCTGGAGGTGTTGCCTGAATAATCGTTACTGCCTAAGTGGCCTAAGCATGGGCACCACCTGGTCGGTGCAATTTTCCGCGCCCACCTCACCCGAATTTACGGCCTTGCAAGTGCGCCTTGATTCCCGCCTGTTAGAGATCAACGCGCAAATGAGCACCTGGGATACACGCAGCCTGATCAGCAAAATCAACGCAGCCGAAAAAGGCTGGTATGCGGTGCCCGACGAGTTCTGCACCGTGCTCGACGCCGCATTGACACTGGCCGAACAAACACAAGGGGCGTTTGACCCCACACTCGGTGAGTTGATTAACTTATGGGGCTTTGGTTCAATGGGGCCCGTTGCAACGCCTCCCCATGGCCAGGCCCTGCGCACTGCCTTATTACGCAGTGGCTGGCGCAAAACCGTTTTAAATCGACAGCACCAAGCCCTTTGGCAGCCCGGCGGCGTGCATTTTGATTTTTCCTCGATTGCCAAAGGCTACGCCGTTGACGAAATGGCACGCATCATGGACGACGCCGGCATTGATCATTACCTGGTCGAGCTGGGTGGAGAAATAAAAGCACGCGGCAATGCGCACACCCTGCACGCCTGGCGCGTGGACATTATGCATCCGCATGCCGACAACCTGGAATCGAAAAACCCCAACCCGGCGCTTCCCATTTTGCTGAAAAATGCCTCATTGGCCACGTCGGGCGATTACCTGCGCAACTTCACGCACAACCGTATCCAATACAGCCACACGCTGGATGGCCGCACCGGCCAACCCATTGCAAACAAACTCGCTGCTGTCAGTGTCATCCATGAAAGCGCCATGCAGGCCGATGCGTTGGCTACCGCCATACAATGCCTGGGGCCGGAAAACGGGTGGAAATTCGCACTGGAACACGCATTGGCCGTGCTGTTTTACATTCGTCGTCACAACGATTACGAAGTGAAATTCACGCCGCAATTCGAAGCCCATGCGGGCGCCGAAGGTGCCCACCAAGAGTGCACTGAAACCATGGCGCGCCAACCCTAAAACACACCGCTTAATCGATTAACACCTGCCGTAACACGTTTGCCAGAATAACGGCATGATTCAGCTTGGGATCACGCGCCGCATAGAGCAACGTAATGCGCCGATACCCTGCCTTACCTGCCTGCGCCCCCAGATCTTTGATTGCGGCTTGCTGATCGGATGCATTCAACTCATGCAGGTAGGCATCACGAAATTCGTCCCAGCGGTCCGCCTTGTGGCCGAACCAACGCCGTAAATCTGCAGACGGCGCCAACGCCTTGCACCACACATCGTAGGGCAGGTCCTCCTTACGCACACCGCGCGGCCACAGGCGGTCGACCAGCACACGAAAGCCGTCTGTGTGCGAAGGCTCGTCGTAAACACGCTTCATGCGAATATCCGTCACGCTTTTCATTGTGCTCGTTCAGATGGATCCCAAATAATGTCGCGCAACATCTCAACCAGGCGATCGGCATGATCGGGGTCTAACTTGCTAAGTACGCGCTGCTGATGCGCCATGGCGCGATCGCACAACCCGCTAATGAGCTTTGTGCCTTTAGGTGTAATGCGCACCAGCGTATGGCGCCGGTCGGCACGCGAGGTTTCCAGCGTAACCAGTCCCTTCGACTCCAGCCCAGGCAACACCTTGCTTAAGGTGGGCTGCTTGGTCACCGCCAGCTTGGCCAGTTCGCCCACCGTTTCACCTTCGGCTTCAATCAGGCTGCCCAGAATCCGCCATTCGGTTACCGTCAGACCCGCCTTGCGAACCTCAACATGAAACTCCGCCGAAATGCGATGGCTGGCCAGCGCCAAAACGGAAGCCAGATAGCGGTGTACGAAACGCTCGCCCATTGAAGTCTTAAGCCTCTAAAATGAAAAGATCGTATGTTATGGGGTATGCTGAGTCAATATAATGGTTTGCCCGGATATTCAAGCAATTGTTTTATATAATTAAATATCCCTATTACATGAATTTTCATATTTTACCGCCAACGGAGTCTTACCATGGCAGAACGTTCGTTCAAGAAAGAAGTCCAGCAATTACGCATTGGCGCCGGTGAAGAGTTTCGCGGCGAAGGTATTCTGGCCGTTACCAAAGCCCTGCTGCAATCGGGTGTAGGCTATGTCGCCGGTTACCAGGGCGCGCCCATTTCGCACTTAATGGACGTGCTGGCCGACGCACAGGATATCCTCGAAGAACTCGACGTCCACTTCGAGGCCAGTGCCTCTGAAGCCACGGCCGCCGCCACGCTGTCTGCTTCCGTCATGTACCCCATTCGCGGGGCCGTAACGTGGAAATCCACCGTGGGTACCAACGTGGCCTCCGACGCCCTGGCCAACCTCGCCTCGGGCGGTGTAACCGGTGGCGCTTTGGTCATTGTGGGTGAAGACTACGGCGAAGGCTCATCCATTATGCAGGAACGCACGCACGCGTTCGCCATGAAGTCGCAAATCTGGTTGCTCGACCCGCGCCCCAACCTGGAAAGCATGGTTCAGGCGGTGGAAGACGGTTTCCAGTTATCGGAAGCCAGCAACACGCCGGTTATTTTGCAATTGCGCATTCGCACCTGTCATGTGCACGGCCGCTTCATCACCAAAGAAAACAAACGCCCAGCGTATACGTTGTCAGAAGCGCTGGAAAGCCCCAAGCGCGACACTGGCAGAATCGTTCTACCCCCCGCGGCCTACGAACATGAACACGAAAAAATTCGTGAGCGCTGGCCGGCTGCCGTGAACTTCATTAAAGAGAAAAAGCTGAATGAAGTTTTCGACGACGGCGACATCAAAGATCTGGGCATCATCGTGCAGGGCGGCCTGTACAACGGGGCAATCCGCGCCCTGCAGTTGCTGGGTTTGGCCGACCATTTCGGCAACAGCCGCATTCCAATCTATGTCATGAACGTCACCTATCCGGTGATCGACGACGAAATCAACAAGTTCTGCGAAGACAAAAAAGCGGTATTGCTGTACGAAGAAGGCCAGCCAAATTACATCGAACAAAACCTGAACACCATTTTGCGCCATTCGGGCAGCAACACCATTATTTCCGGCAAAGACGTCTTACCCATTGCGGGTGAGTACACCACCGCCGTCATGCGTGACGGCTTGCAGAAGTTTCTAACCAACCAGCGTCCGGAATTGTTGCCCACGCTGGAAGAAACAACACCTGCAGCAGCGTCGAACGGCGGAAATGGCCAAGCCAACGGCAATGGCCAGAGCCAGCCTGATATGGAAGTGGCCGAAGTCACCCGCCCGAAACCGGCGGTGAAAGAACAGCCTATCCATTTCCAAAGCTTTTCCAAGGAAATTTCGCAGGTCGTGCCACCCCGCCCGGCCGGGTTCTGTACCGGTTGTCCCGAACGGCCGATTTTCTCGGCATTGAAGCTCACCCAGGAAAAGCTGGGCGAACATCATATTTCCGGTGATATCGGCTGCCACCTGTTCTCGGTATTGCCACCCTTTAACCTGGGCGCCACCACCATGGGTTACGGTTTGGGCGCTGCCAGCTCAGCCGCCTTCAACGTGAAATCGTCCAAGCGCCCCATTTCCATTATGGGCGACGGTGGTTTCTGGCATAACGGCCTGGCATCGGGTATTGGCAACGCCGTATTCAACAAATACGACGGCGTAATCGTCATTATCGATAACTACTATTCGGCTGCAACAGGCGGGCAAGACATCCTTTCCTCGCGCGCCAATAACCCGAACCGTTCAACCAACAATCCCATTATTGAAGCGGTAAAAGGGGTCGGCGTGAAATGGGTCCGCGTTATCGACCGCACCTATGCCGTCTCGAAAGTACAAGCAACATTCGAAGACGCGTTAACAACCGAAGAAGGTGGCCCCAAAGTCATTATTCTCCAATCGGAATGCATGTTGAATAAACAGCGCCGCGTGAAGCCGCAGTTCAACCAGGCGGTGAAAGAAGGCAAGCGAATGGTTAAAGAACGTTTCGGTGTCGACGGCGACGTTTGCACCGGCGACCACGCCTGTATCCGTCTTTCCGGTTGCCCGTCTCTTACCGTCAAAGACAGCGACGACCCGTTGAAAGAAGACCCGGTGGCCTACATCGACAACACCTGTGTAGGTTGCGGAAACTGCGGTGAGGTATCGCACGCGGCGGTTCTGTGCCCCTCGTTCTACCGCGCCGATATCGTGCACAACCCGAACAAGTGGGACATGTTCAAGTCTCGCGTTCGCCAACGCGTCATCGGTTTCCTGCAATCGCGCCGTTCCCGTCAACTTGAACAGATCTCACTGTAAGCCACCACCATGACCAGCCAAACAACACAAAATAACGTGAATCCCATCAAAATCGCCGTTCTGGCCATGGGCGGTCAGGGCGGCGGCGTACTGGCCGACTGGATCGTCACCATGGCGGAAAACGCCGGATGGTGGGCACAAACCACTTCCGTTCCAGGCGTGGCCCAGCGCACGGGCGCCACGATTTACTATCTTGAGCTGCTGCCGGAACAGGCCGTTAAGGAAATGGGGCGCCAACCCGCGCTGGCCCTAATGCCCACACCCGGCGACGTCGACCTGGTGATTGCCGCCGAACTCATGGAAGGCGGGCGCGCGATTCAACGCGGGTTGGTCACGCCCGACCGCACCACCCTTATTTCGTCGTCGCACCGCGCTTATGCCGTGCTGGAAAAATCGGCTCCAGGCAACGGCATTGTCGATGGCAACAAAGTCATTGACATCGGCAAGCGGGCCGCCAAACGGTTTCTGTGTTTCGACCTGCAAAGTCTGGCTGAACAAGGCGGTAGCGTCATCAGCGCCAGCCTGTTCGGTGCGGTAGCCGGTAGCGGCGCCCTGCCGTTCTCGCGCGAAGACTTCGAAGCCACCATTGAAAGCGGCGGCAAAGGCGTAAAAGCCAGCTTGAAAGCCTTTGCACTGGCTTACGACGTCGCCCAAAATGCGCCCGAAACGCCCGATGCCATCGACACCGCACCCCCGCAACGTGCCGTACCCGATACCGCCAAACACCCGCGCGTCAAAGCATTGCTCGATGACATTCGCCAGAACTTTGCGCCCGCAGCCCAACCCATGCTGGTAGCGGGCCTGCAACGCACCATGGAGTTTCAGGATTTAGCCTACGGCAAGGAATACCTGGAGCACATGCGCGGCATTCATGCGCTGGACAAACAATACGGCGGCGAAGGTAAAAACTGGGCACTAACCACAGCGGCCGCCCGTTACGTCGCCGTCGCCATGGCGTACGACGACGTCATTCGCGTAGCCGATTTGAAAACCCGCGCCTCGCGCTTCGATCGTGTACGCGACGAGGTGCGTGCCAAGCCCGACCAACTGGTTTACACCACCGAGTACATGCATCCCCGGCTCGAGGAAATTTGCGGCACTATGCCGACCTTCCTGGGTGAGCGCATTGAAAACTCCGAGTCGCTCAAGCGCTGGCTGCAGCCCCTGTTCCGCAAAGGCCGCTTCCTGAACAGCACCTCGCTGACCGGTTTCCTGATGTTGTACGGCCTGGCAGGCATGCGCCGCTTCCGCCGCACCACATTGCGCCACAAAATTGAAACGCAAGGCTTTCAGGAATGGCTGAACTTAATCTTGCAAACCGCCCCGAACGATTACGACCTGGCGGTAGAGGTTGTGAACTGCCGTCGCCTGGTGAAAGGCTATAGCGACACCCACGCTCGCGGGCAAAGCAAATACCAGAAACTTATTCGCGCAGCGCGCAACCTAAGCGGCCAGAACAATGCCGCCGAGCGTCTGCGCACGTTACGCAATGCGGCATTGGCCGACGAAAAAGGAAACCAACTAGATGCCCTGCTGGAAAAAGGGGATCAAGCTTTCGCTTAATAAAACATGCAGCGCCCGCAATTGAACGTATGCGGGCGCGTATTTCTGTTATGTGGCCCTGCCTGACACAGGAGTAATGCCATGACCTATCGCAATAACCCCGATGCCATCAATGCGCTTGTGCGCCCGGCAGAGGTGCATAAAGACCTGTTTATCAGCGACGAAATCTTCGAGCTGGAAATGACTCAGCTGTTCGCCAACACCTGGGTTTATGTAGGGCACGACAGCCAAGTCCCCAAAGCCGGCGACTTCTTCACCACTACAGTAGGTAACGAATCGGTTGTGATGATTCGCGATACCGACGACAGCATTCGCGTGCTGTATAACCGTTGCCCGCACAAGGGGGTCATGCTGGTGAACGAGACCTATGGCAACGCAGGACGCTTTCTGCGCTGCCCTTACCATGCCTGGTCTTTCCGATTGAATGGCGATCTGCTGGCCTTGCCGCTGAAACGCGGCTACGACCCCGAAATTTTCGGCCAAACCGAAGCTCAGAATGGAATGGCGGCGGTTGAAAACGTGCACAACTACCGCGGCTTTATTTTCTGCCGCCTGAACCCGCAGGGCCAAAGCTTCGAAGACTTCTTCGGCGAATCACTTTCCACGATCGACAACATGATCGACCGCGCACCGGAAGGCCGGCTGGAAGTGGCTGGCGGAGTGTTGCGCTACATGCACCACTGCAACTGGAAGATGCTGGTCGACAACCAAACCGACACATGCCACCCCATGATTGCGCATGAGTCCTCGGCCGGCACGGCGGTAAAAGTCTGGGAAGAAGCGCCCGAAGGCACCCCCAAGCCCATGGCAGTGGAACAATTCGCCCCCTTTGTTTCACCTTACGAGTTCTTTGAAGGCATGGGTATTCGAGTATGGGAAAATGGCCACGGGCACACCGGGGTCAGCAACTCCATTCATGCGGCCTACTCGGAAATACCCGGCTACTTCGAAGCGATGTGCGAGGCCTATGGCGAAGAACGCGCCAAGGCCATCCTAAGCGACGTGCGTCACAACACCACCTATTTCCCCAACATTATGGTGAAAGGGCCCATTCAAACCCTGCGTATCTTCAAGCCGATTGCGGCAAACAAAACCTTGGTGGAATCCTGGACCTTCCGTCTGGTGGGCGCGCCCGACAAACTGCTTGAGCGAACGGTCATGTACAACCGGCTTATTAACGCCCCCACTTCGGTGGTGGGCCACGATGACCAGGAAGTCTATGAGCGCGCGCAACACGGGCTCATGTCGCGTGGACGCGACTGGGTGAACGTGGCTCGCTTGTACGAGCCCGGCGAGGAAAACCGCAAGAATGAAGTCACCAACGGCACCAACGAGTGGCAGATGCGCAACCAGTATCGTGCCTGGGCCCACTACATGACCACCGGCATGAAGGAGGCGTCATGAGCCAGTTTACCGATCAGGACATCATTGACTTTGTGTACGCCGAAGCACGCATGCTCGACGAGCAGCGCTTTGAAGACTGGCTGAACCTGTTCACCGACGACGGCCATTACTGGATGCCGCTGGCGCACGATCAAACCGACCCGCGCCTGCATACGTCGCTCATGGATGAAGACAAGCTGTTGCTGCGCGTTCGGGTCGAGCGCTTGAAGGGCCAGCGCACGTACTCGCAACAACCCCGCAGCCGCTGCCACCATTTGCTGGCGCGCCCGGAAATTGAAACGCAGCACACGTCGCACCAACCCGATCAAGGCCAATACGTCGTACGTACCGCATTTCACTACGTTGAAGTGCGCCAGGACACCCAAACCCTATACGCCGGTTGGGCCACCCACGAACTGCGTGTTGAAGACAATACGTTGCGCATCCGGCGCAAGCGTGTCGACCTGCTTAACTGCGAGTCGGCGTTGGGCAGTATTCAACTTTTCATGTAGGAGCCCTCGTGTCGACAAAAACGGTTTACGACGCGTTTTGCCAAACGGCCACGCAATGGCCCAACAATGCGTTTCTATGCGTCATGCCGGAAACCGCCCGGCATTACGACATTCCGGCCGGTGAAATAACTTACCAGGCGGCGTTGAATCGCATTGATGCGCTGAAGCTGGCCTACCAGAACGCCGGTTACGGCCACGGCCACCGCGTGGGTTTGCTATTGGAAAACCGGCCCGCGTTTTTTCTGCACTGGTTCGCTTTGAACGCATTGGGCGTGTCGGTCGTACCCATTAACGCCGACATGCGGGCGGCTGAGCTTACCTATTTAATCGGCCATTCGGAAATCTGCCTGGCCGTAGCGCTGCCACAGCGACACGCCGGCCTGGCTGAAGCGGCCCAACAAGCCGACCGGCCATTAGCACTAATAGGCCCCGACGATGCCATTCCTGCGGCCAACTGCGCCGCGCCCCTGCAAGGCCGGGAAATCAATTCGCAAACGGAATGCGGACTGTTGTATACCTCGGGTACCACCGGGCGCCCCAAGGGCTGCATTCTGCCCAATGAATACTATCTGCATTGCGGTCAATGGTATGCCACAGTAGGCGGCATGGCCTCGCTGCAGCCGGGTAAAGAACGCATGCTTACACCCCTGCCGCTGGTGCACATGAATGCCATGGCCTGCTCCACCTTGGCCATGGTGACCACCGGTGGCTGCCTGATCGTGCTCGACCGATTCCACCCCCGTTCCTGGTGGGACACGGTGCGCGAATCGAAGGCCACCGTCATTCACTACCTGGGCGTGATGCCGGCCATCCTCATGAAAGCGGAACCCTCGGCGCAAGACACGCAACACAGCGTGCGCTTTGGTTTCGGCGCGGGCATCGACCGCAGCTTGCATGAGCCTTTCGAAAAGCGCTTTGGCTTTCCGTTGCTGGAAGCCTGGGCCATGACCGAAACCGGTTCCGGGGCGGTAATTATTGCCAACCACGAACCGCGCCACATCGGCACAAGCTGTTTCGGCAAAGAACAGCCTGAAGTGGAAGTAAAACTGGTCAATGACGCAGGCCAGGATGCCGGCGTGGATGAACACGCCGAACTGCTGGTGCGCCATGCCGGGGCCAACCCGCGCTATGGTTTTTTTGCCGACTATCTGAAAGACGAAGCCGCCACACAGGAAGCCTGGGCCGACGGCTGGTTTCATACCGGCGACGTAGTGCGGCGCGATGCCGACGGCTACCTGCACTTTATCGACCGCAAGAAAAACGTCATTCGCCGCAGTGGTGAGAACATTGCCGCCGTGGAAGTGGAAGCGGTGCTATTGCAGCACCCGGCCGTGAAAGCGGCGGCTGTGGCCGCCGTGCCCGACGCGGTGCGGGGCGACGAAGTATTGGCCTGCATTGTGACTGCTGAAGGCATTCAGGTCGATACCGCCGACGCCCGCGAAAAAACCGCGCACGACATTGTGAAATGGGCGTTGTCGCAACTGGCTTATTACAAAGCACCGGGTTACGTGGCGTTTGTGGATGCCCTACCGCTCACCGCCACCAATAAAATCCAACGTGGTGAACTGAAAAAACTGGCGCCCACGCTGCCCGATACCCCCGAATGCGTGAATACCTGCCACATGAAAAAACGCCAGGAGCCCGCATGAGCACGCAACGCCTGGGCTACGACGGCATCGTGGTTACGGCCCCCGTCACCATCCCTTACGTGCGTTATTCCATTCATGCTGCGCACTGGTGGTTAGGGCGCGCATTGGGCGAACTGGTGAAGTCGGCGGGCGTTGGCAAAACCGATATCGACGGCCTGTGCGTGTCCAGTTTCACCTTAGCCCCCGACACGGCCGTGGGGCTGTGCCAGCATATCGGCATGAGCCCACGCTGGCTCGACCACATTCCCATGGGCGGCGCCAGCGGCGTGGTCGGCATGCGCCGCGCAGCCCGCGCCGTGCAATCGGGCGATGCCGCCATGGTGGCCTGCATTGCCGGCGATGCCAACCATGTTGACTCGTTTCGCAATACCGTCAGCCAGTTCTCGCGTTTTGCACAAGACGCCGTCTACCCCTATGGCGCAGGCGGGCCCAATGCCAGCTTTGCCTTGCTTACGCGCTACTACATGAACACCTACGGCGCCACGCGCGAAGACTTCGGCAAACTGTGTGTGGCCCAACGCGACAACGCTCTGCACAACCCCGATGCGCTCATGAAAAAGCCGCTATCGCTTGAGCAATACTTGAACGCGCGGGTTATTGCCGACCCCATTCACCTGTTCGACTGCGTCATGCCGTGCGCCGGAGCCGATGCCTTCTTGGTGATGCGCGAATCGAAAGCGCAGGAACTGGGCCTGCCCTATGCGCGCATTCTATCCACCATTGAACGGCACAATGCCTTTCCTGCCGACCCTATCCAGTACCGGGGTGGCTGGGTGATGGATATCGACGACTTATACGGCCAAGCCGGGGTGACGTCCAAAGACATCGATTTCATGCAGGCTTACGACGACTACCCCGTCATCAACTTCATGCAAATTGAGGATTTGGGCTTCTGCAAAAAAGGCGAAGCCGCGCAGTTCGTGCGCGACAACACGTTTACCATTAACGGCAGCTTTCCTTTCAACACCAACGGCGGGCAATTGTCGGCCGGGCAAGCTGGGGCAGCCGGTGGTTATCTGGGTACCGTAGAAGCCATTCGTCAGCTCACGGGCCAAGCCGCCGGAACCCAGGTTGAGAACGCCCGCGTTGGCTTGGTAAGCGGCTTTGGCATGATCAATTACGACCGCGGCCTGTGCACGGCGGCCGCCATTTTGGCTCGGAGCGACGCATGACGGAACCTTTACGCAAGCCGCCGCGCAAAAACCCGGTTGCCCGCACGCGGCAACCCACACACCCGCCCGGCGCACGCAGCCGACGCGCACTGGGCTTAACTGCCGCCGCCGCGCAGGGTGAGTTCAAACTACAGGTTTGCCAATCGTGCAACGCCGTGCAATACCCACCGCGTGAGGTGTGTCACGAATGCCTGTCGGAACAACTGCAATGGTCGCCCGTCGACCCGCGGGGCACCTTGCTGGCAAGCACCACGCTGGATCACAGCAACGACTTGTACTTCCGCGAACGCCTGCCCTGGCGTGTAGGCACAGTCATCATGAACGCCGGCCCGTCGGTAGTGGCCCATATCCATGGCGACTGCACCGACGGCGACCCCGTTCGCTTAAGCCTTAAACTCGATCGCAGCGGCCAGGCTGTTATGGTGGCCCTGCCTGCTTCGCCCACCCCCCACATGGAAGATGATCCCGTGCTGCGCGAAAACACCTGTGATCCCAAATTCCGCCGTGCCCTGGTCACCGACGGCAAAACCGCCATTGGCCAGGCCGTGGTAAAGGCCCTGCTGGACGCCGGTGCCACCACCGTATTCGTGGGCGACCCCGAAGTCTGGAAAAAAGACGCCGCATTTGATCGGCTATGCGAAGACGAACGTGTTCAGGTGCACGCCTTACACGTAACCGATATGGACTCCATCGAGCGTATATCGCGTGAAATAGGCGGCAAAGTCGAGATTCTGGTGAACACCGCCAACCATGAACGCGAGGGCGGCATTCTGTTCAACCGCGACTTCATGAAAGCCCACGACACGCTGAACACCAATTGCCTGGGCCTTATGCGCCTGGCTCAGCATTTCGGCCCCGCCATGGCCGGACGCGCGTCCGACGGCGTGAACAGTGCCGTCGCCTGGGTGAATATTTTGTCTGTGTATGCGCACATGAACCTGCCCTCGCGCGGCATGTGGTCTACCTCGCAAGCGGCGGCACTGTCTGTCAGCCAATGCCTGCGCAACGAGTTTCGGCCCGCGGGTGTGCGTGTGGTGAATGTGTTTAGCGGCCCGGTTGACCACGAATGGGAACAACGCACGCCACCGCCACGCGTACAACCTGCAGCCATTGCCAAAGCACTGGTAAAGGCATTGCAAGACGGCACGGAAGACGTTTATGTGGGCGATGTAGCCAAGGAAGTACAGGCGCTGCTGAAAGACAACCCGAAAGGGTTGGAACGCGAGCTAGGGCAATAACATACAAAGTGAAGGATGAACCATGAGCACGACCGTTTTAGCGCAATTCATGGCCGAGCTGCTCAGCGGCAAAATCAAGCTGGTGGATTTAACCGAAACGCTTGCACCCGACTTTCCCACCATTGTGCTGCCGCCGGAATTCGGCCAGGCCTGGCCGTTTCGCGTGGAAGAGATCTCGCGCTACGATGAGCGCGGGCCGGGCTGGTACTGGAATAACTTTTCTATGTCGGAACACACCGGCACCCACTTCGATGCGCCGGTGCATTGGGTAAGCGGTAAAGACCAGCCCAACAACAGCGTCGATACCATTCCCATTGACGCCTTCATCGCCGAAGCCTGCGTCATCGATTGCTCGGCTGAGTCAGCCGCCAACCCCGACTTCCTGCTCACCATTGATTTTGTAAAGCAATGGGAAGAGAAGCACGGCCGCATCAAGGAACGGTCGTGGGTGTTCATGCGTACCGACTGGTCCAAACGCGACAAACCCGGCGACTACCTGAACATGACCGAAGACGGCGCCCATTCCCCCGGCCCTGATGCCGAAGTGGTGCCCTGGCTTATTAAAGAGCGCAACGTGCACGGTTTCGGTACAGAGTCAGTCGGCACCGACGCCGGTCAGGCCCAGCACCTGGACCCACCCTTCCCCTGCCACTATTACATGCACGGCAACAACCGGTACGGTTTGCAATGCATGACCAACCTGGATCAGCTGCCCGCCACGGGTGCGGTCATTTTTTCCGCCCCGTTAAAGATTCGCAGTGGCTCAGGTAGCCCGCTGCGCGTGCTGGCGCTCACTCCGAACGTGTAAGCGGCACCACGACTCATTACATACCCATACCGATTTATCGCATACCTATAAAGCGCTTTTTGCAGGAGCAAAAACATGACCCAGAACCTTGTTGCCGTTGTCACCGGAGGCAGTGCCGGCATTGGCGCCGAAATTGCGCATCAAATGCTGGATGCGGGTTATGAAGTCATTTCCATGGCACGCCGCGACCCCGAGTTCAGCCACCCAAAACTCACCAGTGTAAAAGTGGATTTGCTGGACGCCAAAGCCACCGAGCAGGCCAGCCGGGAAATTGCCAGCCAACACGGCGTGACACATGTGGTTCACAACGCCGGCGTGATCTGGCCCAACCTGCTGCCCGATGTGAAACAGGAAGAGCTGCAGGGTCTGACGCAAATTCATTTGGGTGCCGCCATTACGTTGGTGCAGGCGTGCCTGCCGCATATGGAATCACAGAATTTCGGGCGTATTGTGCTGATGTCGTCGCGTGGGGCACTGGGCCTGCCCACCCGCACCGCCTATTCCGCCACCAAGGCAGGCATGGTGGGCATGGCCCGCACCTGGTCGCTGGAATTGGCGCCCAAAGGTATTACCGTGAACGTGGTGGCGCCCGGCCCCATTCAAACCGATATGTTCTACGATGTGGTGCCCGCCGGCAGCGAGCGTGAACAAAACATTGCCAAAGGCATTCCCGTTCAACGCCTGGGGCGCGCCGACGACGTGGCCCGCGCGGTCATGTTCTTTTCCGACCCGGCCAACAGTTTTATTACCGGGCAAACGTTGTATGTATGCGGCGGCGCCAGCGTTAGTTCCGTTACGATTTAAATGAAGACGCGAATCTGCGCCGTCGTGCAAACAACTTGCAATAATGATGCGTCTGTTGATTCGAACCTGTTGGCATGAAACCTAATTCCACCGAGCGGCGCAACGTACTGGTGCTGGCCAGCAGCCAAAGCCTGTTCACCATTACCACCATCACGGTCATGACGCTGGCCAGTGTCATTGGCCTGAAGCTTAGCCCCGACCCGGATTTAGCGACACTGCCCATTGCCGTCATGATGCTGGCCACGGTGGTTACGACGCTGCCCGCTTCCTTGCTGATGAAGCGCATCGGACGGCGCAACGGGTTCATGCTGGGTACATTCTGCGGCATTATTGGCAGCGCGCTCATGTTGCTGGGAACGGCGAAAACCTCGTTTTTCTACTTTTGTGCCGGCATGCTCATGATCGGCCTGTACCAAAGCTTCGCCATGTATTACCGATTTGCCGCAGCCGATGTGGCACGTGCCGAATTTCGCAGCCGCGCAGTGTCTTACGTGATGGCGGGCGGCGTGATCTCTGCCGTTATCGGTCCGTTGAACGCGCGATTTGCGCTGGATTGGCTGCCAAACGTCCCCATGGGGGGCCCTTTTCTGGTCACTACCGTTCTGGCCGTGGCCGCCACCGCACTGTTGCTCACCCTGCGCATTCCCGCCAACCCACCCGGCGAACCCATCAACGATGGGACCGCTACCCGCTCCCTTGCCACCATTGCCCGCGACGCCCGCTTTTTCCCCGCCATTGCGGGCAGCAGCATCTGCTTTTCTCTGATGACGCTGTACATGACGATCACGCCGTTGGGCATGCAGGAGCAAGGCTTCAACATGGCCGCCATTACTATGGTGGTACAAAGCCAGGTGCTGGCCATGTTTATTCCCGCCTTTTTCACCGGTACGCTCATCGCCCGGCACGGCCTTCAACCCATTTTATGGATTGGCCTGGGGCTATTGAGTATCGCCATGGTCATCGGCGCACTGAGCCAGTCCGTGCCCGTCTACATGGCCTCACGCATTACATTGGGCATTGGCTGGAATTTTCTGTTTGTAGGCAGTGCAGTGTTGCTGTCGCAGACTCATCAGCCCGCCGAACGAGGTAAGGTTCAAGGGGTAAACGACCTAACCCTGTTCAGCCTGGTTACTTTAGGGTCGATCAGCGCCGCGGCACTGCTGCAACGGCTGGGCTGGAACGGCATACACCTGGCATCGCTGATACCTTTGGCGCTTGTGGCCGTGTTACTGCTGCGTATGCGGTGGCGTGGCCAGCCAACTTCACACTAGGGGTGTTCGTGTTCAAGTGGTTGAATTTTAGCCAGAACATCACTTAGCGCGTCTTTTGCCCGAACCTGATCATAACTTAACTGCAGTCCGGTCCAGAACTCGTCAGAGGTGCCAAAATAACGAGACAGCCGCAAACCGGTATCAACAGTAATCGCGCGCTTCCCAGCAACAATTTCACCAATGCGCCGCTGAGGAACGCCGATCTCTTTCGCAAGCCGATACTGACTAATATGCATAGGCTTAAGAAACTCTTCCAGCAAAATTTCACCAGGAGTAGGATAAGGTACCGTACGCATGACTCATGACCTGTTTAGTGATAATCGACAATCTCGACCCGCTCAGCGTCGTGACCATTCCATATAAAACAGACACGCCACTGATTATTAATACGGATACTGTATTGACCCTTTCTGTTTCCTTTTAACTGCTCTAGGCGATTATTCGGCGGAATACGTAAGTCATCCAAGATGTTTGCCCGTTCCAACATGGCTAATTTGCGCATTGCAACGGTCTCAATATTCACAAACCGAGCAACACGAACACCATGGAACAACGCCTCGGTGTCCTGACAAACAAATGATTTAATCATCTAGTTAGTAACGCCTTTCGTTAGTATCGCACAGCAATAGTAATAACATCAACAACTATGAACGTTATTACAAAATAAATATTTTTAACGCAGCTGATACTCAAACGTGCTAACCACGCGCAGGCGCTTTACTTGCGAGGAAGGGTCGTCGTAATCAACGCCTTCACCGAAGATTTGAATGACACCCTGGTTGGCGTATTTCAAGGGGCCTAGCGAGGCCCCGGCGTCAGAGGCGAATTTTTCTGCTTGTTCGCGGGCATTATTCGTGGCTTCTTCCAGCAAAGGCGATTTGTGGTCGTTAAAGCCACGCAGCTGGTATTGCGGCCCCATGCCACCCTCAATGACCAGGCCCTCCTGAATTAACGGGTCGACCCCAAGGGCAGCGGCGGAAACCAGATCAACGCGCGGCGTTTTCACCAGAACCTGCCCGGTACCGGTATAGCGGAAGGGCTGATCTGAAGCGGCGTATTCACGCGAATAAACGTCTTGCACTTGCAAGGGGCGCACTTCCACTTCTTCGTTGGTAAAGCCCTGGTCTTTCAGAAACGCCACAACCTTTTCGCGGTCGGCCGACAAGGCGCGCTGCACAGCGCCGAAGTCGTTATCGGCGCGGCGAAAAGTTAACAGCCATGAGGCGTAATCGCTTTTTACCTGAGCTTCAGCCAGGCCTTTTACCACCACGGTTCGGTCGGCCATGCGAAAGCGCTCCAGCCCTTTGCCGACTGACCAACCACCGGCAGCGGTACCCGCCGCAACAGCAACCAGAATAACCAATGCCAAAAGTATTGTTGACGCGCGCATGCCTTTCCCCGATTTTGTAAATTAGGCAAAGGGTACTGCGCGCGCACCGGTTACGCAATAACGTAAATGCACGAAAAAGCCCGCGCTGGGCAGGCACCATCGTAGCCTTAGCACATAAAGCCAATACAACGCATTATGGCGCGCCGAACCCGCCGCCTCCCGGGGTCAGAATCTCAAAGCAATCACCCACCCCCAATTCCGCGCTGTCGGCGTGCTTCATTTCTTCGACCCGGCCGTCGGCGCGAATCACGCGGCTTTCACCTTTGGCGCCTGGTTGCGCCCCCGCCGCGCCAAACGCCGGGTGAATCCAGCCGTTGGCCAACAGGGACACCGTCATCGGCTCTAAAAAGCGCAGCGTACGAATACCGCCGTCACCGCCTTTCCAACGCCCCGCCCCACCCGAGCCCCGGCGAATTTCATAGCGCTCCAGGCGCACAGGGAAACGCAACTCCAGCACTTCGGGGTCCGTCATACGCGAATTGGTCATCTGGGTTTGCACTACCGATGTGCCGTTGAACCCTTCCGTTAATTGTCCGTTTTCATCAAACCGCGCGCCGGCACCGGCGCCGCCGGACACGGTTTCATAATATTGGTACTCGTCATTGCCGAAGGTAACGTTGTTCATGGTGGGCTGGCTACCCGCATTCACACCCATGGCACCGTACAAGGCATTGGTTACGCAGGTTGAGGTTTCCACATTGCCCGCCACCACCGCCGCCGGATAACTGGGATTCAGCATGGAATCGTCGGGCACAATCAGCGTAATGGGTTTCAGGCCACCGGCGTTAATGGGGATATCGTCATCGATCATGGTGCGGAACACATACAACACAGCGGCGGTAGTCACTGCACGCGGCGCATTGAAGTTATTCGGCAACTGCCCCGACGTGCCCGTGAAATCCACCGTGGCGCTGCGATTGGCATGATCCACCGTTAGCTTCACCTCAACCTTGGCGCCGTTGTCCAGTTGCTGGGTGAAAACCCCGTCTTTCAGGCGGGCAATCGCACGACGCACTGACTCTTCCGCATTATCCTGCACATGCTGCATGTAGGCATGAACAACGTCCAGACCAAACGCGTCAACCATTTTCAGCAACTCTTCGCGGCCTTTTTCGTTGGCAGCAATTTGCGCGCGCAAGTCGGCCATATTCTGGTCGATATTCCGCGCAGGGTAAGGCGCGTTGGCCAGCAAATCGCGGAATTCCTGCTCGCGTAAGCGCCCGCCTTCCACTAGCCGGAAGTTGGTAATGAGCACTCCTTCTTCGTCGATGTTCGTGGAGTTCGCCGGCATGGAGCCGGGCGTTAGGCCGCCGATATCGGCATGGTGCCCGCGCGAACCCACGTAAAACAGAATATCTTTGCCTTGTGCATCGAACACCGGGGTCACGACCGTAACGTCGGGCAAATGCGTGCCGCCGGCGTACGGGTTATTCAACACGTACACGTCGCCGGGGCGCAGCTGCCCTTCGTTCGACGCCATAATGGCCTGAATACTGGCACTCATGGAACCCAGATGCACCGGAATATGTGGCGCATTAGCCACCAGGTCGCCCGTGGCATCAAAGATGGCGCAGGAAAAATCCAGACGCTCTTTAATGTTGACCGAATACGACGTGTTCTGTAACCGGTAACCCATCTGTTCTGCAATCGACATGAACAGATTATTGAAGATCTCCAGCATCACCGGGTCGGCCTGCGTGCCAATGGCGTAACGCTGCGGCCTTGGTACGGCGCGGTCGAGCACAATATCACCGCGCTGGGTAATGGTGGCGCGCCAACCGGGGTCGATTAACGTGGTGGCATTGGCATCGGTAATAATGGCCGGCCCCAGCAACACGTCGTTTACACGCAAATCGGCGCTGCGGTACAGCGGACAATCGCGCAACGCGCCTTCCGTGTGAATGCGCACGGTGTCGAACGCTTCGGGCTTTTCCCCTTGCCCACGCGATGCTTTAACAAACACGCCGGCGGCCTGACCGGACTCATCGCCAATCGCTTCAGCCACCACTTTTTCAATCACCAGGCGACGATCGGGCATTAAGAATGAAAAGCGCATGGAATAGGCTTTTTCAAACGCCGAACGCATCGACGCAGTGTTATCAAGCGCCACCGGTAACGACGTATCGGTCCCCTCATAGCGCAAGTAAAAACGTCGTTCAACCCGAATATGGTCGGGCGAAATATGCTGCTCAAGCAATTCGTCACGTGCCTTGGCCGACAATTCATTTAACACCAGGCGCGCCTGTGCTTCGCCGTCTTCGTCCCACACCGCTTCAATGGAGCGCTCGCGAATCGCGGTTGACGCCGCCAAACCCATGCCATAGGCCGACAACACACCGGCCAGCGGGTGTACCAGCACACGCGGCATCCCCAATGCGTCAGCCACACGGCAGGCGTGCTGGCCGCCCGCACCCCCAAAAGTGGTCAACGTATAGCGCGTAATATCGTAGCCGCGCTGCACGGAAATCTGTTTAATGGCGTTAGCCATATTCGACACGGCAATATTCAAAAAGCCTTCAGCCAATTGCTCAGGTGTAGTGGGCTTGCCCGTTTCTTTCGACACTGTTTCAGCCAACTGGGCAAAGCGCTGCTTCACAATATCAACATCCAGCGGCTCATTGGCATTCGGGCCAAACACCGATGGAAAATGCTGCGGTTGAATGCGCCCCAGCATCACGTTGGCGTCGGTCACCGTTAACGGACCACCACGCCGATAACACGCCGGTCCAGGGTTGGCCCCGGCCGACTCAGGCCCCACACGCAAGCGCGTGCCGTCGAATTGCAGAATAGACCCCCCACCGGCGGCCACAGTATGAATGCTCATCATGGGCGCACGAATGCGCACACCGGCAACCAAGGTATCGAACGCCCGTTCATAATCGCCCGCGTAGTGCGACACATCGGTAGAAGTGCCGCCCATATCGAAACCAATCACGCGGTCGAATCCAGCGGCTTCCGACACGCCGGCCATACCCACAATCCCGCCGGCAGGGCCGGACAACACCGAATCCTTGCCCTGGAAAGTATGCGCGTCGGTGAGCCCGCCGCTGGACTGCATGAACTGCAGGCGCACGCCCGGCAGAGCCGACGCCACACGATCGACATAGCGACGCAACACCGGCGACAGATAAGCGTCCACCACGGTTGTATCGCCTCGCGCCACATAGCGAATCAGGGGGGACACTTCGTGCGATACCGACACCTGGGTGAAACCGATTTCACGCGCCAACAGGCCCAGGCGGCGTTCATGATCGGGGTTGCGATAGCCGTGCATTAAAGCAATGGCCACGGCACGCACACCGGTATTGAAGACCGCTTGCAATTGAGCGCGTGCAGCGGCTTCATCCAACGCCACCACGACTTCGCCCTGCGCATCCAGCCGCTCGTCGACTTCCACCACGGTTTCATACAACAGTTCGGGCAAGATAATTTCCCGGGCGAACAGGCGAGGCCGGTTCTGGTAGGCAATGCGCAATGCATCACGAAACCCTTTGGAAACGAACAGCGCCAACCGCTCACCCTTGCGCTCCAGCAAAGCATTCGTGGCCACAGTCGTACCCATCTTGACCACATCAATCTTTTCAGCCGGTACGGTTTCACCGGGTTGCACGCCCAACAAGCGACGAATCCCTTCCACCGCTGCGTCATCGTACTGTTCCGGGTTTTCAGAAAGCAGTTTGGCGGTCACTATTTCGCCGTCAGGTCGGCGCGCCACAATATCGGTAAAGGTACCGCCCCGATCAATCCAAAACTGCCAGCGCTCTTTGCCTACGGGTTCATTTGTTGCAGAAACGTTATTCACTGTGCTGATCTTTTTATTAAGTTTTATTCGTCGATATCCAGGCGCTCCTTCACGGGCGCAATTTCAGAGACCAGATCGCGAATCCGACTCTTGTTGTGCAAAGGCGCCACTTCGTGCTCCACGCCGGGTTTCATGCGCGCAATACAGGCATACACCACCTTGCCGTCGAACTCCATCATGCATTCTTTACACGCGTTGGCATTAATACAGGAATAGCGAACCGCCAACGAATCGTCCAGGTGTTCACGCACCCAGCGCAAACCGTCCAGCAAGGAGTCCGCCGCACCGTCGGGCAATTCATAGCGTTGTGTAACGGTTTCACCTTTACCCACACCGCGTTTCACATTCAGCACAATTGTTTTGTTGCTTGATTCAGTCATCGTTATCTCGCTCATTCGCGGGCTGTCGCCCAACATTATTCCGCCGGAACAGCCACTTCCTCAGCCTGATCTTGCGGCAAGCGCTCCACCGGGCGCTGGGTAACCGTCCACTGACCGTCCCGATAAGCCAGAACCTGATTCAACACCCAGGCATCATCCATGGCCGGGAAATCTTCACGCTGATGCGCACCGCGGCTTTCCTTGCGATTCAACGCACATTGCGTAACAGCTTCGGCCACCAGCAGCATATTGCGCAAATCCAGGGAATCAATTTGAACTGGATCTTGCGGGCCGTTACCGGCCAGCGGCAAGGCGTCTACCTCAACACGCAACGCAGCCAGTTCCTTTTGCGCCTGCCCCAGCCCTTCCTGCGTGCGGAACGGACCCACATAGTTTTGCATCGTGGCTTGCAAGCGGGCAATTAAAGCCGCCACATTCGGCCGCTTCGCCTTCGCATTGGGTGCAGCCTGCAACGCACTCAACAGGGGCTCGGCCAGAGCTTCGATATCCGCACGCGCCAATGCAGCATTCGACTGCGCATACGCCGAGGCCGCACGACCGGCCTGCAAACCAAAGGTAATGGCTTCGGTAATGGCATTGCCCGACAAACGGTTAGCGCCATTGGCACCGCCCACGGCCTCGCCGGCGGCGAACAGGCCCGGCACATCGGTACTCATATCCACATTCACACGCACGCCACCCATGTGATAGTGCGCAATCGGGGCCACCTCGATCGGGCCTTTGGTAAGGTCGATACCGTTGTCGGCCAGCTTCTTGATAATCGGCCCGAACGCCTCACGCAACTTTTCTTCCGGCACGTGCTCGAAACTTAAATACGCACCGCCCGCAGGCGAACCCCGCCCCGCTTCAACCTCTTTCATAATGGCGTAAGTAGCGGCGTCGCGCGTAACGGTATAGCCTTTATTTTCGCCCTGATGCCCGTACTTTTCCACGAACTCTTCACCCAGGCCGTTCAACAGGCGCCCACCCAGCTTATAGCGGAAGGGGTCCCACATAATGGGGTCGAAACCCACCAAACGCGGGGCCAAATGCCCAATGGGGAAAAACTGCACGAACTCCATGTCGAGCAACTCGGCCCCGGCACGCGCGGCCAGCGCGTAACCGTCGCCCCCCATATTCAGCGAAGCGCTATTGCGCTTGTAAAGGCGGGTTAAACCGCCGGTCGCCACAATAACCGAACCAGCGTTAATAACCAGAATATCGCCGGTGGTTAGATGCAGAGCCACCGCACCCACCACCCGGCCGTCTTTCACCAACAGGTCGACCACCAGAATATCGCCCAAGCGTGCGATGTCATCATGTTTGGCCACTTGCGTACGCAGGGTTTTCGCCACCGCCGGGCCGGTATTCAGGTAATCGACATAAACACAACGGGGGCGATCGTGGCCGGGCGCCTGCGTTTGAGCCATATGGCCGTCTTTACGGGCCCAACCGGTTCCCCAGCTGTCCATTAAACGAATCGATTCCACCCCGTTTTCGCACAGAAAGCGCGCCAACGATTCACTGCATAAACCCCGCCCCGCTTTCAGCGTATCGGCATAATGAAAGCGCCAATCGTCGGGCGTCTGCTCACCCAGTGCTGCCGCAACCGTCATTTGCGCCATAATCGTGGCGCCGCCGCGGCCAATCAGGCTGCGGTCAACCAACATGGTCTTGCGCCCTTCATTCGACGCGGCAATGGCCGCGCTCATGCCCGCCCCGCCCGCACCGACAATCAGCACATCGGTTTCAAGGTGTTGAATATGTCCAGAACTCATGCAGCCCCCAAATAAGCTTTTTGTACCGCTGGGTCGGCCGACAACTGTGCCGCCGTTCCCGAAATAATCACATGACCATGCTGTAATACATAAGCACGGTCGGCCAGTTCAAGCGCAATGCGCGCGTTTTGTTCAACCAGCAAAATAGTTTGCCCCGCCGCTTTCCAGCGGAATAAAACCTGATAAACCATATCGACAAACCGGGGCGACAAACCCATAGAGGGTTCGTCGATACATACCAGCTTGCCGCGTCGCAACCAGGCCCGGCCCAATGCCAGCATCTGTTGTTCACCGCCCGAAAGTGTACCCGCTGCCTGACGCCGTCGCTCGGCCAGACGCGGAAACGACGTGAAAACTTCGTGCAAATCGCGCTCAATCGCTTCTTTTTCATGGCGACGCGGATACGCGCCCATTAGCAGGTTTTCATACACCGACATTTCAGGGAAAACCCGGCGCCCCTCGGGCACGCTGGCCACCCCCAGGTCGATTACATCGGGCGACGACAAACCCTGTATTTCCCGTCCCTCCAAAATAATGCGACCTTTGGAAGGTGAAACCAACCCAAGCACAGACTTAAGCGTAGTCGATTTTCCTGAGGCATTGCCACCCAGTACCGACACCACCTCGCCTTTTTGCATGGTTAAGTTCACGTCGAACAAAGCCTGCACAGCGCCATAATGAACGTCGATGTTTTCAAGTTGCAGAAAAGGCGTTTGTGAAGAAGTCATTGAAAGAGTCACGATTTAAAGAAGCAACAATCTGTCAGCCAAGATGCGCGGTAGAGGCGTTGTCCCGCCGCTGGCGGCCCAGGTAGGCCTCGACGACCTCGGGATGATCGAGCGCGTGGTCGGGGCCGCCCTGTGCCAGAATTTCACCCTGGTTCAAAACAATCACGCGGTCGGCCACTTTACGTACCAGCGACAGTTTGTGCTCGACCACCAAAATACCCAAATTGGGCCGCATTTGCCGAAGTGCGATCAGCAGGTCGGTCAGTTCCCCCGTTTCCGTGGGGTTCATACCGGCCGCCGGCTCGTCGAGCAATAGAAAATCGGGTTGCGCCACCAGCACCCGCGCAATCTCCAGGCGTCGCCGGTTTGCGTACGACAAACTGAACGCCGGCTGGTGCCGTCGCGGCCACAGCCGCTCGCCGAACAACTTAAGGGTTTCCTCGGCCAGGGCTTCCTGCGCCTGCACCCGTGCACGCCAGCCCGCCGTGCCAAACAACGTGGCGAACAGTTCGTGCAAGGGGTTCACCAGCAACCCCGAGCCCGTGCGCAACAACGGCGCCTGTGTCCCCACCATGACACTATCCCACACCGATAGTGCAGGAAAAACGCGCGACGTTTGGAAGCTGCGACCCACGCCCAGGCGCGCCACCCGTTCGGGCGGCAAATGGTCGATACGCCGTCCGTTCAGCGTAATAAAACCCGACGTCAGGCGTTCCACCCCACTCATCATCTGCAGCAAAGTTGACTTACCCGCGCCGTTCGGCCCCACCAACGCCAATGTTTCACCCGCCGCCAGAGTAAAGGTCACGTCGTTCACCGCCTTCACGCCACTAAAATGACGCGAAACGTGATCGACATGAAAGCCGGCTGCCGGGGCACCATGCAGCGTTTTCGACGACCTGTTCAAAAACCCCGCCATTACCGTGCTCCCAACAAGCCATGTGGCCGCCAACGCAAAGCCATCAACAAAATCACGCCATAAACAATCATGCGCCACTCCGAGAACTCACGCAGCACTTCCGGAATAATCGTTAAAACAAAACCGGCCACGGCCGCGCCGGTTAAATTACCCAGGCCGCCCAAAACCGCCATCGTCAGCATGAGCAACGAGGCCTGCACATTGAAACTATCGGGTGTAATGACATTCTGCACATAAGCGAACAAGCCCCCGGCGGCACCGGCCATTGCACCCGATACGGCAAAACCCATCATCAAATAACGACGCACCGGCACGCCGGCCGCATGGGCGGCCAACCGGTCTTCACGAATACTGCGCCAGGTGCGACCCATTTCAGAGTTCAGTAAACGTTGCGCCAGGAACAGACACAGCGCCACCACCAACGCCACCAGCCAGAACTTATGGCCGATATCCGATAATCGCAAACCACCCAATAGCTCAAACGTGGGTGCAGGAATATTCAGAAAGCCCATGGGGCCACGCGTAACGGGCATCCAGGTCATAAACACCAGAAAGCCAATTTGGCCGATCGCCAATGTACCCAACGCCGCCGTGTGGCCGCTTAACTTATACAAGGGTAACGATGCCACCGCCCCCACAACGGCGCCCAACGCAATTGCCGCCGGCAGTGCCAGCTCAGTCGGTAAACCATAGGTGTAGCTCATGACCGCCACCGTATAGGCCCCCACTCCGTAAAACGCGGCATGGCCGATGGCCAGAATACCCAGGGAGCCTGAAACCAGGGTGACACTGCCCGCCAGCAAGGCAAATACCATGGCATACACAACCGCCTGCAAAATATAGCTGCTGCTCACAACAAAGGGCAGTAGCGCCAGCACGGCACCAACAACCAGGAACCCCCAGGGGGGCAAATCGAACACCCGGTGCGCACTTCGCTGACTGGACGCCGACGCCAACAAGCTGGTACTGGGCATCGCACCCGACGCCCCCCCGGCGCCGCCCAGGGCATCAAGGCGGCGATCGCCCAACATGCCTTGCGGACGAAAAAGCAGAAACACCAACAACAGCGAAAATGCCGCGAGGTCGCGGAAACCCTCACCCAGATAAGCGCTGGAAAGTGTTTCCACTACGCCCAGCGTTAGCCCGCCCAATACCGCACCGGGAATACTGGTAAGCCCGCCCAGCAAGGCGGCGGCAAAACCTTTCAAGCCAAAGGGCAGGCCCATGGCCGGGAACACGCTTTTGAAATACAACGCCACCAGAATACCGCTAAGCGCGCCCAGCGCACCGGCCAGCCCGAAAGCCAACTGGCGCACATTACTGGTACGCACGCCCAATTGCGCGGCCGCGTCACGGTCTTGCGCTGTGGCACGCAGCGTGCGCCCCATCCAGGATGCCTTTAAAAACCAGGTCAGCGCAGCCGCCGCCAGCAAACCGAATACAAAAATCAAGATATCGGTTGTAGTGATGTAAGCACGCCCGAAATAAAACGTGTATTCAGGGAAGGGAACGGGAAACGACTGCCCTTCCGGCGACCAGATAATTTCCGCCAGTTGGTCGATCACAATGCTGATGGCCAGCGTTGACAACACCGGCGCAATAAACGGCCCATTGGCCAACGGCCGCAGGGCCAACCGTTCCAGCAACACCCCCAGGCCCGACACCAGAAGCACCGACACCACGGCAGCAACCGGCAACGGCCAGCCTAGCCAGACGACCCCGGTAAAGGCAAAAAACGCGCCCAGCATGAACAGCGCGCCCTGGGCAAAGTTAATTAAATTCGATACGCCGAACACCAGGCTGAAACCCAGGGCAATAAGCGCATAAACCTGGCCGATTGCCAGGCCGTTCAGTATCTGACTAAAAAATAATTCGATCATGGAATATGAGATGACAAAAGCAGGCCCCTGGGCAGGGGCCTGCTTTTATACACGGTGCCCGGTTAATCAGAATAAAACGAACTTGCCGTCCTGAATCTGAATGAAAATGGGATCTTTCTTAACGTTGCCGAACTCATCATACTTGGTCACGCCAGTAACGCCTTCATAGGCCGGGCCGTTTTCCAGTTCGTCGCGTACGTTTTCACCCGTCAGCTCCTTGCCGGACTTAATCACACGGCGTACCGCCTCCAGACCCACACCGATGGCGTCGTACGCCAGCGCGGCGAACTGGTCGGGGTTACGGCCGTATTTGGCTTTATAAGCCTCCACAAATTCTTTCTGGCTCGGATCGCCGGCAAAAAAGATCGTGTGCAAAACCGTACCTTCAGCCGCTTCACCCGCCAGCTCAATAAACTTGGGCGAAGTTAAAGGAATGCCGCCGCCGACCGGGATATCAATACCCGCCTGACGCAACTGTTGAATGAAGATAGAGGCTTCCTGATACGGCAAGGCCAAGAATACGCCTTCCGGATTCAACGCCTTCACTTTACTGATAAACGGGCGGAAATCACGCGAGCCCGGTTGCACGGCTTCCAGCAACAACACCTCGCCACCGGCATCTTCAATGGCTTTGGCCGTAGCTTTGCCGGTAAACACACCCCAATCGTCCTGGGAATAAGGAATCACAACCTTGTTCGCACCGAGCTTCTCCTGAATGGTGTCGGCGTTATACAAAGCCAGGACGTCGTCGGTATTGTTCTGACGGAACTGGTACGGACTTTGTTTGCTGAAGTCGGGATGTGAAGAGGTGGGGCTGATTTGCGGAATTTTCGCTTCGGTAAAAATAGGCGCGGCAGCCAAAGAAGACGTGGTTGACCACGAACCGATTGCCAGTACAACATTCGGCTCATTCACAATTTTGCGCGCCACGGTGGCCGCTTCCTGCGGAGAATTGCGGTCGTCTTCCACAATAAGGTTAACCGGATGGCCTTCAATACCGCCCTGCGCTTTCACCTGATCAAGATACAGCTCAATGGCGTTTTTGAAACTTGCGCCGTATTCAGCAAAAGGACCAGAAAGGTGGGAAAAGAAGCCGACGTTAATGGGTGCGGGATCGGCCGCACGGGCGGTGCCAGTAAGCAAGGCCGGAATCAGCGCTGCCAGCGCCAGAGATCGGGTGAAACGCATAATGAAGCCCTCAGTGAATTAATCTGATATACATCATAACGCCAATAAGCCATTTTCTTTAATACGTAAAGTTATAAGTAAATATAACCAAAAAGGGTCGTGACACATCACGACCCTTTCAACGTTCAAACTGCACGGCATCCTGGCGCGGCCACCTTGGTTACTGATAAGCCCGCCACCACATTGTGCAAATATCAGGAAACATCACAACCGCTCGGCGTGGAACGCCATATGGTCTTCCATGAAAGTGGAAATGAAGTAATAGCCATGGTCGTAACCCTCGTGGCGGCGCAGGGTAAGCGGTTGGCCCGCTTTTTCACACGCGGCCTCGAAAGCTTCAGGGTACAACTGCTCCGCCAGAAAATTATCGGCCAGACCCTGGTCGACCAAAATGCCTTTGGGAAAAGGCTTGGACGACTTTTCCATGAGCAAAGAAGCATCGTACTGTGCCCAGGCCGTTTGATCGCTACCCAGGTAGCCGCCGAAAGCCTTGTGCCCCCATGGGCATTTCGTGGGCGAGGCAATGGGCGCAAACGCCGATACCGACTTGAACTTCGGGTGATACCGCTGCGCCAATACCAAGGCGCCGTGGCCGCCCATGGAATGGCCGAAAATACCCGCGCGGTCGGCATCGCCCGGCAACTGGGTAGTGGCAATATTGAACAACTCATCGACCACATAGCTTTCCATGCGGTAATGCTTGCTCCAGGGTTCCTGGGTGGCGTTCAGGTAGAAGCCGGCGCCCGTGCCGAAATCCCAACCGTCGTCTTCGCCGGCCACACCGGCGCCGCGCGGGCTGGTATCACAGGCCACCAGCATTATTCCGTGCTCAGCAGCCAGGCGCTGTGCACCACCTTTAATCATGAAAGTCTCTTCAGTGCAGGTCAGCCCGGCCAAATAAAACAAGACCGGCACCTTGCACGATTCGGCCTGCGGTGGAATGTAAACCGAGAAGCGCATCGGCAAGCCAATGGCACTGGACTCATGCTTATAAAACCGCTGCACGCCACCGAAGCAGCGATGCTCGCTGACCTTTTCAAGTTCAACAGACATTCTTTACCTTTTTTGCTTGCCGGGCCCGCAGGCCCGACGTGAACAATCAACTTCTTCCTTAGTACACAACCACCGAACGAATCGACTCGCCTTTTTTCATCAGGTCGAAGCCGTCGTTGATCTGGTCGAGACTCAGTTTATGGGTGATGAGGTCGTCGATGTTGATCTTGCCGTCCATATACCAGTCGACAATTTTCGGTACGTCGGTACGACCGCGTGCGCCACCGAACGCCGAACCTTTCCATTCGCGGCCGGTGACCAGCTGGAACGGGCGGGTGGAAATTTCGGCACCGGCTTCGGCCACACCGATAATGATCGACTGACCCCAACCGCGATGGCAGCATTCCAACGCCTGGCGCATCACTTTGGTGTTGCCGATACATTCAAAGGAATAGTCGGCGCCGCCGTCGGTCAGTTGAATAAGATGATCGACCACGTTCTCGACGTCGTTCGGATTCACAAAGTGCGTCATGCCGAACTGACGTGCCATTTCTTCACGGGCCGGGTTAATGTCGACACCAATGATTTTGTCGGCACCCACCATTTTGGCGCCCTGAATCACGTTCAGGCCGATACCGCCCAAACCGAACACCACCACGTTGGCGCCCGCTTCCACTTTAGCGGTAAACAGCACGGCACCTACACCAGTGGTCACCCCACAACCAATGTAGCAAACCTTGTCGAACGGGGCGTCGTCGCGAATTTTCGCCAGCGCGATTTCAGGCGCCACAATGTGGTTGGCGAAGGTGGATGTACCCATGTAGTGATGAATGGGCTTGCCGTCGAGGCTGAAACGCGAGGTGCCGTCGGGCATCAAGCCTTTGCCCTGCGTTGCGCGAATGGCGGTACATAAATTCGTTTTGCGCGACAGGCATGATTTGCACTGACGGCATTCAGGGGTATACAAAGGCACAACGTGGTCGCCCTTTTTCAGCGATTTCACACCCGGGCCAACGTCAACCACCACACCGGCGCCTTCATGGCCCAGAATGGAGGGGAAAATGCCTTCAGGGTCGGCACCCGACAAGGTGTAGTAATCGGTATGGCAAATACCTGTTGCCTTGATCTCAACCAGTACTTCACCCTCTTTCGGGCCGTCAAGGTCAACCGTTTCAATCGTTAACGGCGCACCGGCTTTCCAGGCCACGGCTGCTCTTGTTTTCATGCTCACTCCTAGTAGTAAAAAACGAATAGTTGGTTTTTCAGAGCCTCAATAATAACAACGTGGCACACAAACCTGTAAGCCAAAAGCGCTTCGATTTGTTGCCACGTTTGCAAAAGGTCATCATACACAAAGTAGGGGGTTGCCCTACAAGGGGTTATTCAACCAGTGAAATTTCTCCATCCTGAATTCTAACCAGGAACGTATTGGGATAGCTCTGGCCGCTCTCGCGCCCCTCAGGCCCCGACTCACGGAACTCAATCGGCCCGTTCAAGCCGGTCAGTTCCACGTCCCAAAGCGCCTCGCGAATTTTGTCGGAATCAACCACGCCTGCCTCTTCAATAGCGGCGGCAACGGTACGTACCGCATCAAAACCACGGAAACTTTCGGTTAAACCGGCTTTATCCAGCCCGCGCTCATTCCATTCCTGAACGAAGAACTTCGCTAACTCCGGGTCGGCCGATGCTTCGGGGAACCAGGGCGCAAACATCACGTTATGCATCGTGCCTTCAACTGCGCTACCGGCATGGGCAATCAACTGGTCAGGGCTCTGCGAACCGCCAAGCGTAATGATGTTCTCTTTCTTCAACCCGAGGCCCTCGGCCTGCTTCAGCACCAACGTCAGTTGCTCCACCGCAGTGACGATGAAAAGCGTATCGGCGTCGGACCCGCGAATCTCGGATAACTGCGATGACATATCCTGGGCGCTATGATCCATGGTGAGTTCCTTGCCAACCGCCAGACCTTTCTCTTTCAGAATCCGCTTTATTGAAGAAGCAGAACCCAGGCCCCAGTCATTATTCACCACCAGAATATCGGCTTTCTTGATGCCCAACGGTTCGATATGGCGCGCAAAACTGGTTGCTTCCATATCATTGGTGGGGCAGATGCGAAATACATAAGGATTGCCCGACGTTGTGATTTTGTCGGCCCCCGCGGTTTCAACCACCATCGGGATCTTGTACTCCATTAACTTGGGCAATGTAGCAAGCGTAAAAGTCGACCCCCATGACCCAATCAGAACGGGAACCTTGTCACGCACAATCAGCTTTTCTGCGGCATTGGCCGATTCCGTTGGATTACTTTTGTTGTCAGCCACCGCCAGCTCAAGCTTTTTACCAAGAACGCCGCCATTATTGTTGATGTAATCAACCGCAATCTTCGCGCCGTTAAGCACGAAGTTACCCGACGCCGCCACAGACCCTGTGAGCGGTTGAATAATACCAATTTTAATTGTGTCTTGTGCATACGCAAAAGACGCCACACCCAGGCCTAAACAGCTCGCCAAAAGCGTATTCCGAATGAACTTCTTATACATCTATGTCTCCTTTCTAGGCGGGGCGCGGCATAAGCCGGCCCCATTTCTCGTGGTAAGCCCTGGGGCTTAAGATGTTGCTGTCATTCCTACACACACTGCTGCTACACACACTGTTGCTGTCACACTTTTACATACACATCACTACCCACAACCTTCACCGGGTACACCTGAATCGGCTCGGTTGCCGGCCTGCACATTGCCTGGCCCGTTCGAACGTCGAAACGCGCCTGATGTAATGGGCATTCAATTTCGCACCCCTCCAGAAAGCCTTCCGCAAGGTGCGCAAACTCATGACTACAAATCCCGTGCGTGGCGAAGAACGCGCCCTCAACCTTGTAAAGCGCCACCGTCGTTTCGCCGACCTGAACGCCGAGGGCCTCCTCGTCTTCCAGGTCATCGGTTTGCGCCACGCACGCCCACTCAGGGCCCAAAGTCTCGATATCGCCACTCATACACAGCCTCACAAGGGATAAACAATTGAATTGGGGACAAGATCGCCGTCGAAAACACAGACACGCTCTTTAATCTTCAACGTTTCACCGGCCTTTACCAGCACATCCAGATAACGCCCGGTATTGAAGACCTCGGAAAACGTATCGTCTCGCGAGCGCACCACCACATAATTCGCTTCGGCATGAATCATATTGTTTTCAACGCGGTGAATACGGGGCGGACTCACAATATGCCGCTGGTAATAAGGCACGTGCATGATGGTGTCGTTCATGCCGTGCACACGATCTATCATCATTGCCTGGCCTTCCAGCTTGAGTGTCGACATCGGGTTTTGTGCGTCGAAGTTTTCACGCGAGACAATGCGATACACGCAATCGTCAGTAAAGAAACCACGCCATTTTTCAAACTTGGTGTTGTCTACGCAAAACACATAATCGCTGTACAAATTCTGTACTTCCAGTTGCAGCTTGACGTCGTCCATCCTCAGATCTCCATCACTTTACGGTAGTAGTGGTACATGCCCCGAATCAGGGTTTCAGAAACGTGGGTATCGGTATCTTCAACACCACGTCCGCCTAACTGCACCAGGTGCAAGCCGTCTTTATCGGTATGCATGTTGTCTTGCACCATGCCCATCACTTCGCTGTCATCACCCGATACAAAACCGGCCGGGCCAAACAAGTTGGCCTGATACAGCCGGCGCTGGGTCATGTCGGGCGTATCTTCTTCAAACCCGATATGTGTCCAGATGTAGTCAAAATTGCGCGGCCCGCGCGGAATGACCTGGCGCATGGCAACCGAATTGATCTGTTGCTGAATAATCAAACTGGGGAAAATGCTGTGAATGACAGCACTTGGGCCGTTCCACCAAGCCTCGTCTTCCACATCGAGAAAGCGGCCGTCATTCAATTTCAGGTCTTCACGGAAACTGGCCACGCCCGCCGTTGCCTCGCCTTTGCCGCCCTGATTGCGTACCGTCACCATCGCCGAATGGCGACGCTGTTCGTCCATGACGTTTTCGCATTCGTTATCAGCGCGCCACAAGCCGAAGTTCACAAACCAGGTGTGCAGCAGCCCGGGGTGGTAACAGTCTTTCAGGTTTTCATGAATCAACTTCCAGTTACCCGGCACGCGCTGACGGTTGTAGCCAAGCACAGTCAGTTTGCGCCCGTTAAACACCCGGTCGAAATACTTCAACATCGTAGGACCCAGAAATGTTTCGAAATCTTCAACATCCGGATCGAAGCTGGCGAACACCACCCCGTTTCGCTCGGTAACCTGCAACTTGCGCAGGCCGTGTTCGTCGCGTTTGAAGTCGCTTGGCATACCCCCTTTACCTTTAATACCACGCATATAAGGTACGCCCAGCAAATTACCCTTCAAGTCATAATTCCACTGGTGATAAGGACAGACGAACTCCTTGCGATTGCCCGTGGCTTCGCGGCAAAACTGAACACCGCGATGCGCACACCGGTTTTCAATCACATTCACGCTGCCGTTTTCGTCACGTACCATCAGAACATTGCGCTCGCCAATCCAGGTACGCTTGAAATCGCCTGGATTCGGGATCTCACACGACAGCCCCAGATAGCTCCAATGGGGGCCATAGAACAAACGCTCTAACTCGCGTTGGTAAATGTCCTCATCGGTGTATAACCAAAACGGCACACGAGATGTCCCCTCCGTTTTCCAAACTTTGGGCTCCGACATCTGCGGCAATGGACGTGGATCGTTCATGTCTGCTCTCCTTTGATCTTAACGTTGATACCAGCCCCACTAACTCGTATGATTCGGAGGTATGCACTGCGGCGCGAATCGCAAAGCTGGTAAAGCGTCTTTATGTGTCCAATGTATTAGCCCCCTACCGGGGTGTCCATGTCGTATCGGTTATGTCGTGTATATGAAAAAATGAATATTACGGACCTGAACATCAAGCTTTTGCTTACGTTCGAAGCAATGGTCATTCATCGCAATGTCACCGCGGCGGCCGAATCAATCGGGCTAACCCAACCCGCCATGAGCGTATGCCTGAAAAAACTGCGGGATATGTTCAGCGACCCATTGTTTGTGCGTACGTCGCATGGCATGGAACCCACCGCGTTTGCCCAAGAGCTCAAAGAACCCATTCTTGAAGCACTCGGTTTACTGCGCAAATCGCTGAACCATGACCACCATTTCGACCCAGCCACCTCAACGCGTACGTTTCACATCATCATGACGGACATCGGCGCCCGCGTTTTTCTACCCGCCATGCTCATGGAACTGAGCCGGGTGGCGCCCAACGTGAACCTGAATACCGCGCAATTGCCGGTCAGAGATATCCGCGAAGCACTGGAAACCGGAAAAGCCGATCTGGCGCTGGGCTTTATTCACGGCCTGTTTGCCGACAGCTACCAACAACAGCTTTTTCGCCGGTCGTACGTCTGCATTGTTCGACGCGACCATCCGAAAATTAAAGACACCATTACCCTGGATGACTACCTGAACATGCCCCATGCGGTCGTGTCGGCGCCAGGTTCAGGACACGATATTATCGAGAGCACGCTGGTGAAAAAGGGCTATCAGCGCCGGGTGGCGTTGCGCCTTTCCCATTTCCTGGCGATTCCACTAATTGTGGCCAGCACCGATTTAATCGTCACCATTCCAACCATGCTGGCCGAGTCTTACTCCATCGTTAACAACATCAAGGTTATCGAACCACCTATTGAATTTCCCGAATACACTATTTCACAGTACTGGCACGCGCGGGTTCACAACGACCCCGGGCATCGTTGGCTGCGCGAACTGGTTTACCGCATGTTTCACGATAAAGACCCGACGCTTGAACACACACGCTTCGAGTTCGGTCTGTAACCCCTTTTAAAATCCGGCATCCTTCCTATGGCACGCCTGGCACGACTCTACGCTCCTAACACGCCACAATTAGTGCAGGCTTATTTCGTTGAGGCATTAGCCGGTGCAGACGAGCCCACACCCGTTGAACCCCTGGATATGCTGTCCGACTGGCTGCGTAATTGTGCCCATGAACACCATGTTGTGGTTCATGGCTGGGCCTTATTAACCGACCGCCTTGTTTTTCTGGCCACCCCCACCCAACGGCCCGGCATCGCCCGTTTAATGCAGGCTATCGGCCGACGCTACGCCACCCGCTTGAAAACAGGCAGGGTATTTGAAGGGCGTTATCGCAGCGCCCTGGTGCAGCCGGGCAATTGGGTATTGCCGGTACTGGTGTGGCTTGACACCCAACCCGTCCAACGCGGCCTTGTTGATCATGCCGAGAACTGGCCATGGTCATCCGCCGCCTACCATACCGGCCTGAACCTAAAGCCCCACACCTGGGCCACTGACCATCCCGATTACTGGGAGTTAGGCAATACCCCCTTCGAACGGCAGGCCACATTCAGAAATCAGTTGAACAAAGGCCTAAGCGCTTCTCAACGACAACACATCGAAAAAGCCTTATTCGGCCAATGGGCGTTGGGCGACGACACCTTTCTAAACAACCTGGCGCCTATTGTCAGCCGCCGCATCACGCCCGCGAAACGGGGCCGCCCCCGCAAAAACACTACCGCCGCGTCATAAGTGCACCACCGCCTACCTAAAATCCATTACTTAAAGACTGTCCCCAATTATATGGCGAGCTCATCGAATTGGATTTAATTAGGGACGCACCCTAATTAAAAACACTTGCCAAGTTCCTGATATCGCGTTAATTTCTAGGCCTTCACCGCGAAACCCATGCGGAAAAACAGGAGTTTTTCTATGTCCAACCATCCTGCAAAGCCTGTCGCTCAAGAAGTGGCCATCGATGCTTCCCGCATCGGCCTGCCCCGTGCACAAGGCCTGTACAACCCCGTTTATGAACACGACGCCTGTGGTGTGGGCTTTGTCGCCCACATTAAAGGCAAGGCCACGCACGCCATTATTCAGCAAGGCCTGAAAATCCTGGAAAACCTCGACCACCGCGGCGCCGTGGGCGCCGACGAGCTCATGGGCGACGGTGCAGGTATTCTTATTCAAATCCCCGACGCCCTGTACCGCGAAGAGCTGGCCACACAAGGCATTGATCTGCCCCCGCCCGGGGAATACGGTGTAGCCATGGTGTTCCTGCCCAAGGAAACCGCTTCGCGCCTGGCCTGTGAACGTGAACTGGAACGCGCGGTGCGCGACGAAGGCCAGGTTGTTTTGGGTTGGCGCGATGTACCCATTGATTCGGAAATGCCCATGTCGCCTACGGTAAAAGCCGTAGAGCCGGTCATTCGCCAGCTGTTCATTGGGCGCGGCACCGACATCATGGTGCCCGACGCGCTGGAACGCAAACTGTACGTTATTCGTAAAGCCGCCAGCCACGCCATTAATCGCATGAAGCTGGCGCACGGCCAGGAATACTTCGTCCCGTCCATATCGGTGCGTACGGTGGTCTACAAAGGTTTGTTGCTGGCCAACCAGGTTGGCCTGTATTACCGCGACCTGGCCGACACGCGCGCCGTTTCCGCCCTGTCGCTGGTACACCAGCGTTTTTCCACCAATACCTTCCCCGCCTGGCCGCTGGCTCACCCCTACCGCATGATCGCCCACAACGGCGAAATCAATACGGTGAAAGGCAACTTCAACTGGCTGCGTGCCCGCGAAGGGGTCATGCAATCGGCTGTGCTGGGCGACGACCTGAAAAAGCTCTATCCCATTGTGTACGAAGGCCAGTCCGACACGGCCACCTTCGACAACTGTCTGGAATTGCTGGTCATGTCGGGCTATTCACTGGCCCATGCCATGATGATGATGATTCCCGAGGCTTGGGAACAGCATACCGACATGGACGAAAGCCGCCGCGCCTTCTACGAATACCATGCCGCCATGATGGAACCCTGGGACGGCCCCGCTGCCGTGGCCTTTACCGACGGGCGCCAAATCGGCGCGCTGCTCGACCGCAACGGCCTGCGCCCCGCCCGCTACCTTATTACCGACGACGACCTGGTCGTCATGGCGTCGGAAGCCGGTACGCTGTCTATTCCCGAACACCGCATTGTTAAGAAATGGCGTTTACAGCCGGGCAAAATGTTCCTGATCGATCTGGAACAAGGCCGCATTATCGACGACGACGAAATCAAATCGCGCCTGTCGAACTCGCGCCCCTATCGCCAGTGGATCGAACGTCTGCGTATCAAACTCGATACCTTACCCACACCCAAATACGACGAACAGCCGCAATCCAACGTGTCGCTGCTCGACCGCCAGCAAGCGTTCGGCTGGTCGCAGGAAGACGTCAAATTCGTGCTGGAGCCCATGGCCGCCAAAGGCGAAGAAAGCACCGGATCCATGGGTAACGACACGCCGCTGGCCGTGTTGTCGAACCGGCCCAAGCCGCTTTACAACTACTTCCGCCAGCGTTTTGCGCAGGTTACCAACCCGCCGATCGACCCCATTCGTGAACAGTTGGTCATGTCGTTGGTGTCATTTATTGGGCCTAAACCCAATCTACTCGACATCAACAACGTGAACCCGCCGCTGCGCCTGGAAATTCATCAGCCCGTGCTCGATTTCGCCGCCATGGCGCAAATCCGCAACATTGAAACCATCACCTCGGGCAAATTCCGCAGCTACGAGCTTGATATCACCTACCCGATTGAGTGGGGCTCCGAAGGCATCGAAGCCTACCTCGCCTCACTGTGCGCCAACGCGGCCGACGCCGTACGCAGCGGTTACAACATTCTGGTTGTCACCGACCGCAAGGTCGACGCCGAACGCGTCGCCATCCCCGCCCTGCTGGCCACCTCGGCCGTGCATCAGCACCTCATTCGCGAAGGCTTGCGCACCAATACCGGCCTCGTCGTGGAAAGCGGTTCGGTACGCGAAGTGCACCATGTGGCCTGTTTGGCCGGTTACGGCGCCGAAGCCGTTCACCCCTACCTGGCGCTGGAAACCCTGGCCACCCTGGACGACGGCGACACCGCCATCAAGAACTACATCAAAGCCGTGGGCAAAGGCCTGAACAAGGTCATGTCCAAAATGGGCATCTCCACCTACATGTCGTACTGTGGCGCGCAAATATTTGAAGCCATCGGTCTTAGCACGGCATTGGTCAACAAATACTTCCTGGGCACGCCCAGCAACGTTGAAGGCATCGGCATTTTTGAAGTGGCCGAAGAAGCGCTGCGCATTCACAAAGCCGCCTTCAGCGACGACCCTGTCCTGGCGCACGACCTGGAAGCCGGCGGCGAATATGCCTTCCGCATTCGCGGTGAAGAGCATATGTGGAACCCCGAGTCCATTGCCAAGCTGCAACACTCCACCCGCGCCAACAACTACAACACCTACAAAGAGTACGCCCAGCTCATCAACGACCAGTCGCGTCGTCACATGACCCTGCGCGGCCTGTTTGAATTCAAGGTCGATCCCGCCAAAGCCATCCCGCTGTCGGAAGTGGAACCGGCCAAAGAAATTGTTAAACGTTTTGCCACCGGCGCCATGTCGCTGGGCTCCATTTCCACTGAAGCACACTCGGTACTGGCCATTGCCATGAACCGTATCGGCGGCAAATCGAACACCGGTGAAGGCGGTGAAGACCAACGCCGTTACCGCACCGAAATGGATTCCGGCAAAAGCCCTATCAAGAAAGGCGACACGCTCGGCTCCTTCCTGGGCAAAGACCTCATCGAAGCCGACATCCCCCTGCAGGCGGGCGACTCTTTACGTTCGCGCATCAAACAGGTGGCCTCGGGGCGTTTTGGTGTGTCGGCCGAATACCTCACCAGCGCCGATCAAATTCAAATCAAAATGGCGCAAGGTGCCAAGCCCGGCGAGGGCGGCCAATTGCCCGGCCACAAAGTGTCGGAATACATTGCCAAGCTGCGCTTCTCGGTACCCGGTGTGGGCCTTATTTCGCCTCCGCCGCACCACGACATCTATTCTATTGAAGACTTGGCCCAGCTCATTCACGACCTGAAGAACGTGAACCCGAAAGCCGCCATTTCCGTAAAGCTGGTGGCTGAAGTGGGCGTGGGCACCATTGCCACCGGCGTGGCCAAAGCCAAGGCCGATCACGTGGTGATTGCCGGCCACGACGGCGGCACGGGTGCATCACCCTTGTCTTCCATCAAGCACGCCGGTTCCCCATGGGAGCTTGGCTTGGCTGAAACCCAACAAACGCTGGTACTGAACGCCCTGCGCAGCCGTATCCGTGTACAGGCCGACGGCCAGATGAAAACCGGTCGCGACGTCGTCATCGGCGCCCTGCTGGGTGCCGATGAGTTCGGTTTCGCCACCGCGCCGCTGGTGGTGGAAGGCTGCATCATGATGCGTAAATGCCACCTGAACACCTGCCCCGTCGGCGTGGCCACGCAAGATCCCGTCCTGCGCAAGAAGTTTTCCGGCAAACCCGAATACGTGGTGAACTATTTCTTCTTCGTCGCCGAGGAAGTGCGCGAAATCATGGCGCAACTGGGCATTCGCACGTTCGATGAACTCATCGGCCGCGCCGACCTGCTCAACACGGCTCCTGCTATTGAGCACTGGAAAGCCAAGGGGCTCGATTTCTCGCGCGTATTCGAAACCATCCCCAGCAACGAGCCGCTGTATCAAACTGAAGATCAAGACCACGGTCTGGATAAGGCGCTGGATCACTTGCTCATCGAACGCAGCAAGCCGGCCATCGAAAAAGGCGAAAAGGTGTCGTTCATTACCCCCGTGCGCAACCGCAACCGCACCGTGGGCACTATGCTCTCGGGTGTGGTGGCCGCCAAGTACGGTCACGACGGCCTGCCCGACGACACCATTCATATTCAGTGCAATGGTACGGCCGGGCAAAGCTTCGGTGCCTTCCTGGCACACGGCATCACGCTCGACCTGGTGGGTGAAGGCAACGACTACGTCGGCAAGGGCCTATCGGGTGGTCGCATTATCGTGCGCTCACCGAACGACTTCCGCGGCCCGGGCCCCGAGCACATTATTGCGGGTAACACCGTGTTGTATGGTGCGCTGGGTGGCGAAGCCTATTTTAACGGTGTGGCCGGCGAGCGTTTCGCGGTGCGTAACTCCGGCGCCGCAACCGTTGTGGAAGGCACCGGCGACCACGGTTGTGAATACATGACCGGCGGCACGGTGGTAGTACTGGGTGAAACCGGCCGCAACTTCGGTGCCGGCATGTCGGGCGGCGTAGCGTACGTTTACGACCCCGACGGCGTCTTCGAAAAACGCTGCAACCCGGCCATGGTTGATCTGGAAACTGTCTTGCCGCATGCCGAGCAATCAGAAACGGTGCACATGGAAAGCTGGCACAGCGCCACCCGCGATGGCGAGCGTGAAACCGACGAAACCATTTTGCGTCGTTTAATTGAAAACCACTACCGCTACACCGGCAGCCTGCTGTCGCGCGACATCATCAGCGATTGGTCGCGCGCCCGCAAGGCCTTCGTGAAAGTCATGCCGAAAGAGTATCGCCGCGCCCTGAAAGAGTTGTGGGAAGCTGCGAACGCCGATCAAATTGCTGCCTAAGGAATAGAACAATGGGCAAAATTACTGGATTTCTTGAATTCGAGCGCCTCTCCGAGGCGCAACAAGCACCGAAAGAGCGCGTAAAGCACTGGAAAGAGTTTGTGATTACGCTTTCCGACGAAGACGCCAAAGTACAAGGGGCGCGCTGCATGGATTGCGGCATTCCCTTCTGTACCAGCGGCTGCCCGGTGAATAACATTATTCCCGACTTCAACGACCTGGTGTACCAGCAAGACTGGGCCCGCGCGCTGGAAGTGCTGCATTCCACCAACAACTTTCCCGAGTTCACCGGCCGCATCTGCCCCGCTCCCTGCGAAGCGGCCTGCACCCTGAACATCAATGACGACGCCGTGGGCATCAAGTCGATTGAGCACGCCATTATCGACAAAGGCTGGCAAGAAGGTTGGGTCGCCCCCGAGCCCCCTAACCGCAAAACCGGGAAAAAAGTGGCGGTCGTCGGCTCCGGCCCCGCCGGGCTGGCCTGTGCCCAGCAGCTGGCGCGCGCCGGCCATTCCGTGACGGTGTTCGAAAAGAACAACCGCATCGGCGGCCTGCTGCGTTACGGTATCCCCGACTTCAAACTGGAAAAGTCGCACATCGACCGCCGTCTGGCACAAATGGAAGCGGAAGGCGTGGAGTTTCAATCGTCAACCTATGTCGGCAATGAAGCCGACGCAGGCGAAGGCCTAACCGTGCGTACTCCGGAATCGCTTAAAGAAGAATTCGACGCCGTGGTCCTTACCGGTGGTGCGGAAAGCCCGCGCGACCTGCCTATTACCGGGCGCGATCTGAACGGCATCCACTTCGCCATGGAGTTCCTGACCCAACAAAATAAAGCCAACGCCGGCGACCGCGTGGCCAAGCAAATCTCGGCTAAAGGCAAGCACGTTATTGTGATCGGCGGCGGCGACACCGGCTCCGACTGCGTAGGCACCAGCCATCGTCATGGCGCAGCCTCGGTAACCCAGTTCGAACTCATGCCCCGCCCGCCCGAGTCGGAAGACAAAGACCTTACCTGGCCCTACTGGCCGCTAAAACTTCGTACCTCTTCTTCCCAGGAAGAAGGCGGCGAGCGCGACTGGGCCGTTTCCACCAAAGCTTTTGAAGGCAAAGGCGGCAAAGTGGAAAAACTCACCGCCGTGCGCGTGGAATGGTTTAAAGACAAAGCCACCGGCCAAATGAAAATGCGTGAAGTGGAAGGTTCGGAGTTTGAACTGAAAGCCGACCTGGTTCTGTTGGCCATGGGGTTCGTTTCTCCCATGAAAAACGTCCTGGATTCGTTCGGCATTGAGCTGGACAACCGCGGTAACGCCAAAGCCAATACCGAAGACTACCGCACCAGCGACAGCAAAGTGTTCGCCGCCGGCGACATGCGCCGTGGTCAGTCTTTGGTCGTGTGGGCTATTCGCGAAGGCCGTCAGGCCGCACGTGCAGTTGATGAGTTCCTGATGGGGGCTTCCACGCTACCGCGTTAACCCTTACGTTAAAGCATTCTTTTTCAGGCTGCTTTATTGCCTTTGGGCCATGCACTGCAACATGCGGTGTGTGGCCCAAATACGTAAGGCTAAAGCTCTTCCAGATTCTGATGAATCTGAATTAATGCCTGCTTCAGCCATTTGATTTCCTCGGCAGTAAACGTTTTGGTGCCGACCGTTTCAAAATGCGCGGCCAGCGGCATAAGTTGGTCTACCAGTTTTTCACCTTTTTCGGTTAGCGTAATGCTCACCGTTCGCCCGTTATGTTCGGGCCTGACCCGCAGCACCAACCCCTTACGCTGCATCGAACTGATCAGCCTGGAAAGAGTTGACACCTCCACCGTCACCATCTCGCTCAGGTCACCCAAATTTTGGGCGCCCTCCTGCCGCAATACCGCCATCACCCGATACATCGGCAACGTCAATTCATACTCGAGAAGACGCTTCGAGAAAAGCTCGCCCATTCTCACACCCACCCGGTTGAGCAAATAGGGAAAAGAGGTCGTAAAACGATATTTCATGGCAGTGTTTTTCTATTGGATTAATTGATTGGCACGACGGCCGGCAAGACAAACAACAGAGGCGCCAGACAACATTCTATCGGAGCCTTTCCGAACGGCATTATTTTCCCATAAATTGAAAATACAAATGTTTTTATATCAACATTTGTATTGACAAATGTTGTAAATAATAAGAAAGTATCGTCAGGTTTTAAAACTAACGGGACAAAAATATGCCCCGAAATATACGGAGGAGACTCATGCTGAAATGGCATAAAAAACTATTGGCTGCGGCTTTAACTGTTGGACTAAGCGTTGCAAGTGTGGGTGCGCAGGCATTCACATTAAAAGTTTCATCGCCCACGAACAACGATGTCATTCTTAAATGGATGCAAACCTTCAAGGAAGGCGTTGAGAAAAAATCCGATGGCAAGATCGAAGTGGAGATCTACCCAGCGAACCAGCTCGGGCAAATCCCCGCAACGGTTGAAGGTGTCGTATTCGGAACCATCGAAGTCACCGCACCGGCCTCAGGCTTTTTTGTAAAGCTTGATCCGCGCTTTGAGGTTTTCGATGTCCCCGGCTTGTTCAGCAGTTTTGAGTCCGCCCAGCGCGTGTTGTCTGACCCGGCCATACTCGACCGAATCAGCCAATACGGCAACGATAAAGGCGTCACCACCATTGCCGCCTTTCCACATGGACCCCTCGGCTTGCTAACCGTCGATGGTGTACGTACGGCAGCCGACCTTCAAGGTAAGAAAATACGCGTGGCCGGGCCGTCACCGCTGTATGTGGCGCCCTATGAAAAACTGGGTGCGGCCCCCGTTTCAATGCCACTGGGCGAAGTGCTTCCCGCCATGCAAATGCGCACCGTCGATGGGTTGCTTGCAGGCGTTCCGGTCTACACCACCGGGAAGTTTTACGACGTGGCCAAACCCTTAACGGTTTTGCCCGAAAGCTATCTTATTGTGACGGCCGTGGCCAGCAACCTGTTCCTTGACAAAATCGGGCCGGAATTAGCTGCGATTGTTCGTGAAGAAGCCAGGAATGCATTGCCTGTTGCGAACAAATGGAATACCACGGCGGTGAACAAAGCCATCGAGATATGGAAGGAAAACGGCGGCGAAGTCATTACGCTTTCCGACCAGGAACAAAAAGCCTATTTAGGGGCGGTGGAAGCCGTTATGCCGGAGGTATTCAAGGCCAACCCGGCGCTAAAAGCTGAAATAGCGGCGTTCGAAGCAGCTCAACAAAAAATCAACAGCAAGTAAGCGCTATGCGGGGAGCGTTTAATCGCTCCCCGGCCCATCTCCACCAAAGTCATCTATGTCTTCCATGATTGCCCGAACCTGCGGCGTCATTAAAGTGGCACTTGCTTTGCTATTAATCGCGGCTGTGTTGCTTAACTGCGCCAACATTTTTTCCCGTTATTTTTTCAACGAAGCCTACCTGGGCAGCGACGAACTGCAGGTATTCGCCATGGTCATCATCGCCTTCCTGGGCACCTTGTGCGTTAGCAACGAACAACAGCATTTGCGCATGGACGTACTGGCGCATTATCTGCGGCCTGCACAAAAACGCTACCTGTCGATTGCTGAATCGTTATTAACCATTATTGTGTGCGGCATTATGGCCTGGGCCTCTTTCGGCTTCGTGCAACGCCTTTACAACATGAACCAACACAGCGGCATGGCCGATATCCCCATGTGGATACCGCACGGAACCATCACACTTGCATTCGTTGCCATCACCCTTATGGCCTTTCTTCGCCTGATTGAACTTAGCCGGAACAAAGGGACGTCGTCATGACCTGGACGCTGGGATTTCTACCTGTTTTTCTGCTGTTATTGGGTTTTCCCATATTCCTGGTGCTGCTTACTGCCGCAACGGCAACACTTGTGCTGTTCATGAACGTCCCTTTAATGGTGCTGCAGCAAACCCTGTTTGCATCGGTGAACGTTTATGCCTTGCTGGCGCTGCCGTTTTTTATCTTTGCCGGTGAAATTATGGATCGCGGCAGCATTGCCGAACGGCTCGTGGGTCTGGTCAGTGCCTCCATCGGCAAGGTTCCCGGGAAAATTCCCGTTACCGCAGTGGGTGCGGGTGCCATTTTCGGCGCCATCAGCGGCGTGGGAGCGGCTTCTGTGGCAACGGTCGGCAAAGTCATGTATCCATCGATGAAGAATGCAGGATACAACGATGGCTTTTCATCCGGCCTGTTGGTTTCCGTTGGTGCGGCAGGCGTCATTCTGCCGCCATCCATTCCCATGATTGTTTACGCCGCAGCGGCCGATCAATCGATCCCCCGGCTTTACGCCGCCGGCATCGGGCCCGGCTTACTGGTTATCGCACTGCTTACGCTGTATTGCTTTTGGGTCGGGCGCCGGAACCGGAACGACAACGCCCAAAGCTTCGGGCTTAAACAATTCATCCGTTCTTTTCAACGAGGCGTGTGGGCGCTTGGGGTGCCGGTTGTGATTATCGGCGGCATATACGGCGGCGTGTTTTCACCCACTGAAGCCGCAGCCGTGGCCTGTTTATATGCCGCCCTGGTTACTGTTGTCGCCCTGCGCGACCTCACCTTAAAAGGGTTGCTTGACGCGGCCGTCAGCACGGTTCGCTTCAGTGCCCAAATACTCATTATCGTGGCCTGCGCCGGTGTTTTCTCGTGGATGATTACGGTTAATCAAATCCCCACCCAGCTCGTGCAATGGATTACCGAAGCCGATTTGGCAAGCTGGCAATTACTCATGGTCATTAACCTGTTGCTATTGCTGATCGGTTGCGTGCTCGACCCGCTCTCGGCCATTTTGCTGCTCAGCCCATTGCTGGTGCCCATCACCGCCGCTGCAGGCATCGACCCCATCCATTTCGGCATGATCCTAACGCTTAACCTGGCCATCGGATTATTCACGCCGCCGTTCGGCATCAACATATTTGTTATGCAATCATTGTTTCATACGCCGCTTACCACCATCTATCGCGGCATTACCCCCTTCCTGATCTTGTATTTCATTGCCTTGCTTGCGGTTACCTATCTTCCCGGCATATCGCAATTCGGCGTGGATCTACTGATGTAATAATTGCATTTGCAATAGTTGCTTATGCAATTATAATGTTCACACATAAGAACACAGGAGACAACATGGATACCGTCGCTAATCCCCAAGATGCCGTCCGCGATAACTTTCGCGCCATGATGCGGCAATACCCGGCAACCGTCACCATCATTACCAGCCACATGAATGGGGTTGATCACGGCATGACGGCAACCGCGGTCACGTCCGTCTCAATGGACCCGCCGTCGTTACTGGTGTGCCTGAACAACCGCACTTATTTGCATGAAATGCTTCAGCATCAGCCTCACTTTGCGGTCAACGTCCTGGCCAAAGGCCAGGTTGAACTGTCGGACGCGTTCAGCGGCAAAGTCAGCCCGGAAGAAAGATTCGAGGCGGGGCACTGGATTAAGCATGCGTCAGGGCTGATGACCCTGCAGGGCGCGCACGCCCGAGTGATATGCAAACGAACCGTCGCCGTTCCGTATGGCACGCACACCCTTTTCATCGGGCAGGTCACCGACGCGTTCGTTTCAGATCAAACCTGCCCGTTGTTGTATGAAAACGCTAAATACTGCAGCGCTCACCCCACCGTGTGAGGCGCACAACATCCTTATATTGGAGACATCACAACATGAACGCCGAAGCCCTCGAAACCGTCACCGACCAAACCCGCAGCACGCAAACAACTTTGAAACACAAGGTTGCCGAACTCGCCGAAATGTTCCGCAGCAATGCGCTTAATACTGAAAAAGCACGGCGCGTACCCGCCGCGCACATCGACGCCCTACGGCAAATCGGCTATTTCGATGCCGTGAAACCCAAAGCGTTTGGCGGGCACGCCCTTCCATTTACCGAGTTAGTAGATGCCAATATTGATGTGTCTGCCGCGTGTGCCGCAACCGGCTGGGTTGCAGGCCTGCTGTCTGCACACCAATGGCTGCTGGCCATGTTCCCAAAGGAAGCGCAGGCCGATGTGTGGGACAACAACCCCAACGCTTTGCTGTGCGGGTCTTACGCCCCCGTTAACATGGCCGACAAAATTGAAGGCGGCTATCAATTAAGCGGCCGCTGGAGCTTCGCCAGCGGTTGCGACAATGCGCAATGGTCGCTCTGCGCGGCCATTCTTCCCGCCGAAAACGGCAAAAATCCGGTGCCCGCATTCTTGCTTGTGCCCGCAAGCCAATACACCATCGACGACACATGGGACGTCGTAGGGCTGGCCGGCACCGGCTCCAAAACGCTGGTGCTCGACAAAGTGAACGTACCCGCCCACCGCGTTCTGACCTTCCCCCAGGCCGTCACCGGCAGAACACCCGGCGCCGACGTTTACAAAGGGCAGTCTCTTTTCAATATGCCGCTGCTCACCGGCATCCCTTCGTGCCTGGCGTCCACCGCAGTCGGCGCGGCAAAAGGCGCGCTGGAAAGCTATGTCGACTCTGTCGGCCGTCGGGTCACCCGTGGTGCGGTTGCCGGCGGCAACAGCAGAATGGCCGAATTTCCAACAATCCAATTACGCGTGGCCGAAGCCGCCGCCAGCGTCGACGCCGCACGTGAAATTCTATTGCGCGATGTCGAACGGGCCCAGCACTTGGCTGCACAGAACGAACCATTCTCGGTCGACGATCGCATTCTCAGCCGTCGCGGGCAGTCATTCGCCGTACACCTTTCATTGCGTGCCGTAGAGGCGCTGAATGCTTCAACAGGCGGCCTTGGATTGAACATGAGCAACCCCGTTCAAAGAGCCTGGCGCGATGCCAACGCGGTGGGGCGCCATATTAGTATGAACTGGGACGCGGTCGGCACCATGGTGGGACAACATATTTTCGGGCTCGACCCCAAAGGCCAATACTAAATCACAATAACGAACCAACCAACAGGAGCAAACATGCAAGGAAAAATCGCTTTAGAAGAACATTTCGCTATTCCCGACACCCTCATGGACTCGGCCGGCTTTGTGCCGGGCGATTACTGGGAAGAGTTGCAAAAACGGCTTTTGGATATCCACGGCCAACGTTTGGACTTAATGGACAAGCATGGCATTGAAACCATGATTCTGTCGTTGAATGCCCCCGCGGTTCAGGCCATTGCCGACGTGCCCCGTGCAATCGACATTGCCAAGCGCGCCAACGACGCGCTGGCAGAAGAATGCGCCAAACGCCCCGATCGCTTTCGCGCCTTCGCCGCCCTGCCTTTGCAAGACCCTGAAGCGGCCTCGCGCGAACTGGAACGGTGCGTGAACGAACTTGGGTTCGTTGGGGCGCTGGTGAATGGCTTCAGCCAACGCGATGCCACCACACCGTTATATTACGATCTGCCCGAGTACCTGGACTTTTGGTCGGTCGTCGCGAAACTGAATGTGCCTTTCTACCTGCACCCCCGCAACCCACTACCGCAAGACAGCCGTATTTATGAAGGGCACCCTTGGTTGATGGGCCCCACATGGGCCTTCGCCCAGGAAACAGCCGTTCACGCCCTGCGCCTGATGGGTTCGGGCCTGTTCGACAAACATCCGAACCTGCAAATTATTCTGGGCCACATGGGCGAGGGGCTTCCTTACATGATGTGGCGAATCGACAACCGCAATGCATGGGTTAAAGTTGCGCCGAACTACCCCGCCAAACGCCGCATTGCCGACTACTTCAACGAAAATTTCTACATCACGACATCAGGAAATTTCCGTACCCAAACCCTGGTCGACGCCATGCTGGAAATTGGGTCCGACCGTATTTTGTTCTCAACCGACTGGCCTTTCGAAAACGTGGACCACGCCGCAGATTGGTTCGACGTTGCCACCATTTCCGAAGCGGATCGACAAAAAATCGGTCGTACCAATGCCAAGTCTTTATTCAATCTGTAAATCACTTTTATGTCACAGCGCTACCCCTTATTCACCGAAGCTCATTCAGCAGAAGTTGTAAACGCGCGCATGACCGACGCGGCCGACCCCCGGCTGCGTCAAGTGATGGACACCATTGTTCGTCATTTACATGCAGCGGTTAAAGAAATTGAGCCCACGCATGAAGAATGGGCCAAAGCCATCCAATTCCTGACCGACACCGGGCACATGTGTACCGACTGGCGGCAAGAGTTCATTTTGCTCTCGGATATTCTGGGTGTCTCGATGCTGGTCGACGCCATCAACCACCGACGCCCCTCGGGCGCAACGGAAAACACCATTCTGGGCCCCTTTCATGTTAGCGACGCGCCTCAATACAAGAACGGTGCAAACATTTGCCTGGACGGCAAAGGCGAGCCCCTGTTATTCGTGGCGAAAATCACCAATACGCAAGGTGAGCCTATACCCGGTGCGGTCGTCGATGTATGGCAAACCAACGACGACGGGTTCTACGACGTACAACAAAAAGACATTCAGCCCGACTGGAACTTACGCGGCAAATTCACCAGCGATGAGAACGGCAACGTTTGGTTCCGCTCGGTTAAACCCCGTTTCTACCCGATTCCCGATGACGGCCCGGTAGGAAAGCTGTTAACCCAAATGGGGCGCCACCCCAACCGCGCCGCCCATATTCACTTCATTATTACCGCCCCCGGCTACGAGCCCATCATCACTCATATTTTCACGCCCGATTGCCAATACCTTGATCAAGACGCCGTATTCGGCGTGAAAGAAAGCCTGGTGGCCGACTTTCAGTTTATTGGCTCGCCCGACAAAACCGCCGCACCCACCCTGGACGTACCGCACTGGCGTGTCGACTGGCACTTCAAACTTGTTTAATTTCACCGGCCGCCTCTGGAAACAGAGGTGGCCGATGTTGTATGGTTGTGGGCTACAATGCAACGCTAAATTTCCAACCCTAAGCCTATGACGCCAGAAGCCACGCAACAGAACGAGCTACTGCGGTTTTCGAATGCCGCACTGGGCTATGGTGACTTCACCGTGCTCAAAGACATCGACATGCACATTTGTCGAGGTCAGGTCGTGGCCATGATGGGCGGCTCGGGCTCGGGCAAAACCACACTGTTGCGCGCGGCCACGGGGCAAATCTTCGCCCAAAAAGGCACCATTCATGCATTCGGGCAGAACATTGCCGACACCTCGCACAGCCAATTGCAGTCCCTGCGCCAGCGCATGGGTGTACTGTTCCAGCAAGGCGCCTTGTTCACCGACCTGAACGTGTTTGAAAACGTAGCCTTCCCTTTACGTGAACACACCGCGCTGTCGGAAGACGAAATCACCGCCAAGGTACTGGAAAAGCTGAACGATGTGGGGCTGCGGGCTGCGGCACACTTGGGCATTAACGAAATTTCCGGCGGCATGGCCCGGCGCGTGGCGCTGGCGCGCGCCATTGTGCTGGAACCCGAACTAATTCTGTACGACGAGCCCTTTGCCGGGCTCGACCCGATTTCCCTGGGGATCACCGCGCGGCTCATTCGCGATCTCACCAACCGCCTGAATTGCGCCTCTATTCTTATTACCCACGACGTGGCCGACTCGTTCGCCATTGCAGACCACATCTATATTGTGGGCCAAGGCAAACTGCTGGCGCACGGCACACCTCAGGAAATGCGCGAATCCACCGACCCGTACATTGAACAATTCCTTACCGGCGAACCCGACGGCCCCATTGCCTTCAATTATCCGGAAACGCCCGCGTTCAAAAACTGGCTGAATAAAAAGGGGCGTTCATGAGCATCGTGAATTTCATCAGCGCCATTGGCCGCCACATCCGCGAATCGATTGTGTCGCTAGGCGCGTTCACCCGTTTGTTCATCGCCATTCTGGCGCGCAGCGGCTCCGCGCTGAAACGCCCTGGGCTGGTGGCTCAGCAAATCCACTTCATCGGTAACTACTCGCTCATTATTATTGCCGTATCGGGCTTGTTTGTTGGCTTTGTGCTGGGCCTGCAAGGCTATTACACACTCAATCGTTATGGCTCGGAAGAAGCCCTGGGCTTACTGGTGGCGCTGTCGCTAGTGCGCGAGTTGGGCCCCGTGGTAACCGCGTTGCTCTTCGCCGGGCGGGCCGGTACCTCGTTAACGGCTGAAATCGGCTTGATGAAAGCCGGCGAGCAACTGGCTGCCATGGAAGTCATGGCGGTTGACCCGATTCGACGTGTATTGGTCCCGCGATTCTGGGGCGGCTTTATTGCCATGCCCATTCTGGCAGCCGTCTTTTCCATGGTCGGCATCATCGGCGGCTGGGTGGTGGGCGTGCTCATGATCGGCATCGACGCAGGCGTTTTCTGGTCGCAAATGCAAAACGGCGTAGACATTTTCAAAGACGTGGCCAACGGCGTAGTGAAAAGCGTTATTTTCGGCGCCGCGGTAACCTTAATTGCGCTATACGAAGGTTGGAACGCCAAAGCCACACCCGAAGGCGTGGCTCATGCCACCACCCGCACGGTGGTCAGCGGCGCGCTGGTAGTACTGGGGCTCGACTTCCTGCTCACCGCCTTGATGTTCAGCAATTAAGCTCACCCCAACCCCACGCCAAACCATTGTTTTAATGACGGAACGAACACATTAACGGAACAAACCATCATGACACGTGTTAAAACCGATTTCTGGGTAGGCCTTTTCGTGCTGCTGGGCATTCTTGCCCTGGTGTTCCTGGCATTGCGGGCAGGCAACCTCAGCTCGTTTTCATTTGCGTCCAACTACCAGGTGCAGGGTTATTTCGACAACCTGGGCGGCCTTAAAGTACGGGCGCCCGTGAAGAGCAGCGGCGTGGTGGTCGGCCGGGTGGCATCCATTTCATTCGACAACCAGCGCTATCAGGCACTGGTTACCATGGACGTCGAATCGCAATACGAATTTCCGTCCGACTCCTCCGCTTCAATCCTTACTTCGGGCCTGCTGGGTGAACAATATATTGGCCTGACACCCGGCGGAGATGACAAAATGCTGGAAAACGGCGGTACCATTCAGTTTACGCAAAGTGCCGTGGTGCTTGAAGAACTCATCAGCAAGTTCCTGTACAGTTCAGCCAGCGACCAGGGCACACCCCAACCGTTGCAAGATCCACAATAAAATACGCAAAACAGAGAAGCGCAAAATGAAAATATCAATGCCCACGCCGCTCCGCTCACGCCTTTCCAGGGTGCTGCCTGTGCTGGCCCTAACCGTTGCTGTTGCCGGTTGCGTACACGTACCCAACCCCAGCCCGAACGACCCCTGGGAAAGCTACAACCGCAGCATGTTTGCCTTTAACGACACGGTCGACAAGGCCTTCCTGAAGCCCATTGCACAAGGCTATGAGGCAGTGGTGCCGCAACCGGCCCGCAGTTGTGTCAGCAACATCTTCAACAATTTCAAAGACGTCTGGTCCTCCTTCAACAGCTTCCTGCAAGGTCGCGCATTCGACGGCATTAACTCGTTCGGCCGGGTACTCATGAACTCCACGCTGGGCATCGGCGGCTGTATCGACGTAGCCTCCATGAAAGGCGTACCCCGCGTTGTAAACGATTTCGGCATCACCCTGGGCGTATGGGGCTTCGGGCCCGGGCCTTACGTGGTACTGCCGTTCCTGGGGGCCAGCAACCTGCGCGACGGTACCAGCACCGTCGCCTGGTTCGCCTACGATTACTCACCGCCTTACGCGCCCATCTTCGCCATCGACAACATTCCGGTCCGCAACAGCATTATTGCCCTAGCCGTTGTCGACTTGCGCGCCAGCCTGCTTAGCGCCGACGAAATGGTCGACCGTATCGCGCTCGACCGCTACGCCTTTATTCGCGACGCTTACATCCAACGCCGCGCGGCACTGGTACAGGGCCAGCATGTTGACCCGAACACCACGCCCGAAGGCCTGCCCAAGTATGAAACCAACGACACGTTGCCCGATTACTCGGACGACGAAGACATGAACGACGAAAATGGCACTGCCGGTTCCGCATCGGGCGCACCGCAACCGGCCGGCCAGCAGTAGGTTCATAAACCAAGGAGCTTTATTTCCATGCTTAAACTGACGCGCGCAGTTAAGAACACGTTTTCAGGCCTGGCTTTAATGGGCCTTGTGGGTACATCCGGCCTGGTGGGTATCGCCGGCATAACCGGCATAACCGGCATAACCGGCGTTGCCGCACTGGCCACACTGCCCGCCACCGCCACAGCACAATCGCAACAAGTGAACGCCAAAGCGCCGCCCAACGACTTCGTTAAAACCGTAGCCGACAACGCCCTGGCGGCCTTGCGTGCCGACGACCAGGCAAAATCAGGTGACCTGAATCGCATTAACGCGTTAGTTAACGAATACATTCTGCCGTATGTCGACCTCGAAAAAACCACGCGCCTGTCGGCCGGCCGCTATTGGCGCCAAGCCACGCCACAACAGCAACAGGAACTAGTCGACGCTTTCAAGGGCACCCTCATTCGCACCTATAGCGGTGCGCTGGAACAAGCCGACGACGTGTCGGAAATCAAGCCGCTGCCGTTTCGTGGCGACCCGGAAGCGGAAGACGTGGTGGTGCGCACCCAGCTTACCCAACGCAACGGCCCCCCCGTTAATGTGGATTACCGTATGGAAAACAGCCCGAACGGCTGGAAAATCTACGACCTGAATGTAGAAGGGATCTGGCTGATTCAGAACTACCGCAACCAGTTCGCCCAGCAAATCAACCAGAACGGTATTGACGGCTTAATTACGGCGCTGAACCAGCACAATGCGCGTTAAACGGCGCCCAGCACGTACACGCTACCCTGAACAGCAATAAATACCAATAAAAACTACAATAGAGGTTTTGCGAGGCCCCTTAATGCCTCGCGTTGATTTTTTTATCTATGTCCGCACTCAGTCTGAATCACGTATCAAAAGTCTATCCGCCGCGTTCGGCAGGGTGGCGCGGGCTCTTGCGCCCCGGCATGAAGCAGCGCCCGGGTTTTCAAGCTCTGAACGACGTTAGCCTTACCGTTGAGCACGGTGAATTTTTCGGCCTGCTTGGGCCCAACGGCGCCGGCAAAACCACCATGATTTCCATTCTGGCCGGTTTGGCGCACGCCACCTCGGGCAGCGCCAGTGTATGCGGGCACGATGTTGTTACCGACTACAAAGAAGCGCGCCGCTCGTTGGGCGTCGTGCCTCAAGAACTGGTGTACGACCCGTTCTTCACCGTACGCGAAACCCTGCGTTTGCAATCGGGCTACTTCGGCCTGCACAACAACGACGACTGGATCGACGAAATCCTTTACAACCTGGGGCTCGACGACAAAGCCAACGCCAATATGCGCGCCCTTTCAGGCGGCATGAAACGCCGCGTGCTGGTGGCCCAGGCGCTGGTGCACCGTCCACCGGTCATTATTCTGGACGAACCCACCGCCGGGGTCGATGTCGACCTGCGTCGCACCTTGTGGGAATTCATCTCGCGCCTGAATAAAGAAGGCCACACCATTTTGCTGACCACGCATTACCTGGAAGAAGCCGAAGCCTTGTGTGGCCGCATCGCCATGCTGAAAAGCGGCCGTATCGTGGCGCTGGATACCACCGAAGCCCTGCTGGCCCGCGTGGGCGGGGCCGACCTGGAAGACGCGTTTGTGCGCATTATGCACAATGAAGATGCACTAAAGGCCTCCGCATGAGCAAGTCGTTAATTCAACCCCGCACCGATCTGGGCTCCGGCTTTCCCACCCTGCTGCGCAAGGAAATCATGCGCTTCTGGAAAGTGGGTTTTCAAACCGTGGCCGCCCCCGTGCTCACGGCGCTGCTGTATTTGCTTATTTTTGCGCATGTGCTGGAAGACCGCGTCCAAATTTACGGCACCATTCCGTATACCGCGTTCCTCATTCCCGGCCTCATGATGATGAGCATGTTGCAAAACGCCTTTGCCAACCCATCGTCATCGCTTATTCAAAGCCGCATTACCGGGAACCTGGTATTTGTGCTGCTGCCGCCCATTTCGCACCGAGAGTTCTTCGCCGCCTACTTAATTGCCGCCATTTTGCGCGGCCTGGCCGTGGGGCTGTGCATTTGGGCCGTCTCCCTGCCGTTTGTCGACCTGCCGCCGCAGAACCTGCTGTGGATTCTGGCGTTCGCCATGCTTTCCTGCGGCATTATGGGCGCGCTGGGCATTATTGCCGGGCTGTGGTCGGAAAAGTTCGACCAACTTGCCGCCTTTCAAAACTTCCTGATTATGCCCGCCACGTTTTTGTCGGGTGTGTTTTATTCCATTCACAGCCTGCCGCCCTTCTGGCAAGCCGTGTCGCACTACAACCCCATTTTCTACACCATCGACGGCTTCCGCTATGGGTTCTTCGGCGTATCCGACGTCTCCCCCTGGACAAGCCTGGCGGTCGTAACCGGGGTGTTCGTTGTGTTGTGCGCCTACACGATGCGCCTACTGGCCGCCGGCTACAAACTGCGATCATAAAATTATGCTGCCTACACCTGAAGAAGTTCGCCAATACATTAGCGACAACCTGAATTGTGAACACATTGAAGTCGCGGGCGACGGCTCGCACTTCGAAGCGGTTATTGTGTCGCCCGAATTTGCCGGAAAGCGGCTCATTGCCCGCCACCAACTGGTGTATAAAGCCCTTGGCGAGCGCATGAAAAACGAAATCCACGCTTTGTCCATGCGCACCCTGACGCCCGACGAATACAACGCCAACGCGAATGGATAAGCTACGCATCACCGGGGGCCAACCCCTGCAGGGTGAAATCACGGTTTCCGGCGCAAAGAACGCCGCGCTGCCCATTCTGTGTGCCGGCCTGCTAACGGCCGACACACTGGCGCTTACCAACGTACCGGCGCTGCAAGACATTCACACCATGCTGAAACTGCTTCGGCAAATGGGTGTGAAAGGCGACCTGAACGGCGACGCCACGCTGGCGCTTAATGCCGGGCAGTTAACCAAGTTGGAAGCGCCATACGATATGGTGAAAACCATGCGCGCCTCCATTCTGGTGCTAGGCCCGCTGCTGGCCCGCTTCGGCGAGGCCCGTGTCAGCCTGCCCGGCGGCTGCGCCATTGGCCAGCGCCCGGTCGACCAGCACATTAAAGGCCTTACCGCCCTGGGCGCGGAAATTCGCATTGAGCACGGCTATATCATTGCCAAAGCACCGCGTTTGAAAGGCGCCACCATCCGCACCGACATGGTCACCGTCACCGGTACCGAAAACCTGATGATGGCCGCCACCCTGACCGAAGGCCGCACGATTCTGGAAAACGCTGCGCGCGAACCCGAAGTAACCGACCTGGCCGAGCTGCTGATAAAAATGGGTGCCCGTATTCAAGGCCACGGCACCGACCGCATTATTATCGACGGCGTGCCAACACTGCACGGTGCCGAGCACAACATTGTGGCCGACCGCATTGAAGCCGGCACCTTCCTGTGCGCCGTCGGTGCCACCGGCGGCGACATTACGCTGCGCCACGCCGCGCCCGACACCCTGGGTGCCGTGCTCGACAAACTGCGCGAAGCCGGCGTAGGCATTGAAACCGGGCCCGACTGGATTCGCGGCACCATGAACCGGCGCCCCAAGGCCGTGAGCTTTCGCACCTACGAATACCCGGCCTTCCCCACCGACATGCAAGCCCAGGTCATGGCGCTGAACACGCTGGCCGACGGCACCGCCGTTATTGTCGAAAACATTTTCGAAAACCGCTTCATGCACGTGCAGGAACTGAGCCGCATGGGGGCGCAAATCGACATCGACGGCCACACCGCCATTGTGACCGGCGTGAAAGCGCTTTCCGGCGCCACCGTCATGGCAACCGACCTGCGCGCCTCGGCCAGCCTGGTCATTGCCGGTTTGGCCGCAGAGGGCGACACCACGGTGGAACGCATTTATCATTTGGATCGTGGCTACGAGCATATGGAGCACAAACTGCGCCAGGTCGGCGCCCACATTGAACGGATTAAACAGGAAGCCCTATGAGTCCCGCCACCGCCAACGTACAAGCGCCGCTTACTCTGGCGCTATCGAAAGGCCGGATTTTTGAAGAGACCCTGCCCCTGCTGGAAGCAGCCGGCATTCAGGTAAGCGAGAACCCGGAAAGTTCGCGCAAACTGATTCTGCCCACCAGCGACCCGGGGCTACGTTTAATTATTGTGCGCGCATCCGACGTCCCCACCTATGTGCAGTACGGCGCAGCCGACTTCGGCATTGCCGGCAAAGACGTCTTGTTCGAACATGCCGCCCAGCACCCCGGCGGCCTGTACCAGCCTATTGACCTGAACATTGCCAAATGCCGCCTGTGCGTGGCCGTACGCGAAGGCTTCGACTACGAAGCTGCGGTGGGTCAAGGCTCGCGCCTGCGCGTGGCCACCAAATACGTGCAAGCCGCGCGTGAACACTTCGCCCGCAAAGGCGTGTATGTCGACCTGATTAAATTGTATGGCTCCATGGAGCTGGCACCCCTGGTGGGGCTGGCCGATGCCATTGTCGACCTCGTCTCAACCGGCGGTACCCTGCGCGCCAACCATTTAATGGAAGTGGAAGAGATTGCACATATCTCGTCGCGGCTTATTGTGAACCAGGCGTCGCTAAAAACCCGCGCCCAGGCATTGCAACCTCTTATTGATGCATTTGCAAAAGCCACCGCAGACAAATAGCATTAAGCTTCACACATCTTTAATTGAAAACGCCCCAGTTACCTTTATTTAATTAGTACAGCTATTTTCAGCACCATCATGCCATCCATTCAGCGCCTTCGCTCTACCGACCCCAACTTTGCGGCCACCTTGCGCAAACTGTTGGCCTTCGATGCTTCGCAAGACGAATCCATTGAACGCGCCACGGCCGACATTCTGAAGGCGGTTGAGCATACAGGCGACACCGCTCTGCTGGAATACACACAGCGCTTCGACCGCGTGCAGGCCGGCAGCGTGGCGGAACTGGAAATCCCCAAGTCGGAATGGCTGGCCGCGCTGGAAAGCCTGCCGGCTGAACAGCGTACCGCCCTGGAACAGGCGGCCGAAAGGGTACGCAGCTACCACGAACACCAAAAAGCCCCAAGCTGGTCGTACACCGAGGCCGACGGCACCGTGCTGGGCCAAAAAATTACTCCGCTCGATCGCGTAGGTCTGTACGTACCCGGGGGCAAAGCGGCCTATCCATCGTCAGTACTCATGAACGCCATTCCCGCCAAAGTGGCCGGGGTGGAAGAAGTGGTCATGGTGACACCCACCCCAAACGGCGTGCGCAACCCCATTGTGCTGGCCGCCGCTGCCATTGCCGGCGTTGACCGCGCCTGGGCCATTGGCGGCGCACAAGCGGTGGGCGCGCTGGCGTACGGCACGGCCACCATTAGCCCGGTAGATAAAATTGTGGGCCCCGGCAACGCGTACGTGGCTGCGGCCAAACGCCGCGTCTTCGGCACGGTCGGCATCGACATGATTGCCGGCCCCAGCGAAATTCTAATCATTGCCGACGGCACCACGCCGACCGACTGGATCGCCATGGACTTGTTCTCGCAGGCCGAGCACGATGAACTGGCGCAAAGCATTTTGCTATGCCCCAACGAAGCGTACTTAGACCAAGTGCAGGAAGCCATTGATCGCCTGCTGCCCACCATGCCGCGTGCCGACATTATTCGCACCAGCCTGGCCAACCGCGGCGCATTAATTCTGGTGCAAGACCTTGACGAAGCCTGCGCGATTGCCAACGACATCGCGCCCGAGCACCTGGAGATTTCCACCGAAAACCCCAACGCCGTGGCCGACAAAATCCGTCATGCAGGGGCCATTTTCCTGGGCCGCTACAGCTCGGAATCGCTGGGCGATTACTGCGCCGGGCCGAACCACGTTTTACCCACTTCCCGCACCGCACGTTTCTCTTCACCCTTAGGGGTGTATGATTTCCAGAAACGCAGCAGCATTATCCAGGTTTCGCACAACGGCGCCCAAACCTTAGGCACCATTGCCGCGCACCTGGCTTATGGTGAAGGCCTGCAAGCTCACGCGGCCAGCGCGGAATACCGCCTGGATACGCCGCCAAAGCGCTAAGCACACTTTCACCCGAACACATGGCCGCCTTAACCCGGCCCTTTTGCACAGAAAGACCTTAAACCATGCGTACCGCTGAAATTTCACGTAACACCAACGAAACCCGTATTCGTGTGGCCATTAATCTAGACGGCACCGGCCGCCAAACCATTAACACGGGCGTCCCTTTCTTAGACCACATGCTCGACCAAATCGCGCGCCACGGTTTAATTGATCTGGACATCCACTGCGACGGCGATACCCATATCGACGACCACCACACCGTGGAAGACGTGGGCATTACGCTGGGCCAGGCCGTGGCCGCTGCGGTGGGCGACAAAAAAGGCCTGCGCCGCTACGGCCACGCCTACGTACCGCTCGACGAAGCGCTTTCGCGCGTGGTGATTGATTTTTCAGGCCGCCCCGGGCTGGAATTCCATGTGCCGTTCACCCGCTCGCACATTGGTACGTTCGACGTCGACCTTACCCAGGAGTTTTTCCAGGGTTTTGTGAACCATGCCTTAATGACGCTGCACATCGACAACCTGCGCGGCACCAACTCGCACCACCAATGTGAAACCGTGTTCAAGGCCTTTGGCCGCGCGCTGCGCATGGCCGCGGAAATCGACCCGCGCGCCGGCGGCACCATTCCTTCCACCAAAGGCTCGCTGTAAGGCTTTATTGTGAACACCATTGCCATTGTTGATTACGGTATGGGCAACTTTCACTCGGTTGCCCGCGCCCTGCACGCTGCTGCGCCCAACGCCGACATTCGTATCTGCCGCGACGCCCAATCCATTCGCGACGCCTCGCGCGTGGTGTTCCCCGGTCAGGGGGCCATGCCCGACTGCATGCGCACCCTGAACGAATCAGGCCTGCGCGAAGCCGTGGAAGAGGCCGCACGCAACAAACCCCTCTTGGGCGTGTGCGTGGGCGAACAAATGCTGTTCACCACCAGCGAAGAAGGCAACACACCCTGCCTGAATATTTTCCCGGGTAAAGTCAAACTGTTTGCCGGCCCTGAATTCGCTTCATCGAAACAACACGGCGATAACGATCACGAACTGCTGAAAGTACCTCACATGGGCTGGAACCGCGTATGGCAAACCCAGACCCACCCCTTGTGGAACGGCATTGAAAACGGCACGCATTTTTATTTCGTGCACAGTTTTTACGTTGCGCCCGACCAGGCCCAATTAACCGTGGGCGAAAGCCATTACGGCATTCCCTTTACCTGCGCCGTGGCGGCGGAAAATATTTTCGCCGTCCAGTTTCATCCGGAAAAAAGCGCAGATCCCGGCCTACGCCTGTATCGGAACTTTGTAGACTGGCACCCTTAACGGGTTTGTTATATTTTTAAACAACACACCAACCTTTCGGCACTTTAAACTGGCCCTAAACCATCATGCTTCTGATTCCCGCTATCGACCTCAAAGACGGACACTGCGTACGCCTGCGCCAGGGCGACCTGGACGACGCCACCATTTTCTCGGAAGACCCGGCGGCTATGGCCTCCGACTGGCTCGACCAAGGCGCACGCAGGCTGCACCTGGTTGACCTGAACGGCGCCGTCGCCGGCAGCCCGAAGAACCTGGCGGCCATCAAAAACATCCTGGACGCCATCGACGAAGAAATTCCCGTGCAAATCGGCGGCGGCATTCGCGATCTGAACACCATTGAAGCGTATCTCGATCTGGGCTTGGCTTACGTTATTATCGGTACGGCCGCCATTAAGAACCCCGGTTTCCTGCGCGACGCCTGCAGTGCCTTCCCCGGTAATATTATTGTGGGGCTCGACGCACGCGAAGGTAAAGTGGCCACCGACGGCTGGAGCAAACTCACCCGCCACGACGTCATCGACATGGCGAAGAAATTTGAAGACTATGGTTGCGAAGCGATTATCTACACCGATATCGGCCGCGACGGCATGCTGCAAGGCGTGAACATCGACGCCACCGTGAAACTGGCCCAGGCAGTGACCATTCCTGTTATTGCATCGGGCGGCGTAACCGACCTGAAAGACATTGAAGCCCTGTGCGCCGTAGAAGAAGAAGGTGTGGAAGGCGCCATTCTGGGCCGCAGCCTGTACGAAGGCACGCTCGATTTCGCCGCAGCACAAACCCTGGCCGACGAACTGAACGGCGAAACCGAGTGAACCAGGCTATGTCCACCCCACCTGCGTCTAATGAACTGACACGCCGCATTATTCCGTGCCTGGACGTTACCGCCGGGCGCGTTGTGAAAGGCGTGAACTTCGTGGGCCTGGTCGACGCCGGCGACCCCGTGGAAATTGCACGTCGCTACAATGAACAAGGTGCCGACGAACTCACGTTTTTAGACATTACCGCCACCAGCGACAACCGCGACCTGATTCTGCCCATTATCGAATCCGTGGCGTCACAAGTGTTCATTCCGCTTACCGTCGGCGGCGGCGTGCGCAAAGTGGCCGACATTCAGCGCCTGTTGAACGCCGGAGCCGATAAGGTGTCTATTAACAGTGCGGCGGTCATTAACCCCGAACTCGTTCGGGAAGCCTCGCAGTATCATGGCTCGCAATGCATTGTGGTGGCGATCGACGCGCGCCAGGTTTCCCAGCCCGGCGAACCATTGAAATGGGAAATTTTCACTCACGGGGGCCGTAAAGCCACCGGGATCGACGCGGTGGAATGGGCCGTTAAAATGGCGGAATACGGGGCAGGCGAAATTCTGCTTACCAGCATGGACCGCGACGGCACAAAATCGGGTTTCGACCTGAACCTCACCCGCGCCGTATCCGACGCCGTTCCCATTCCCGTGATTGCATCGGGGGGGGTAGGCAACCTGCAGCACCTGGTGGAAGGCGTCACCACCGGCCGGGCCAGCGCTGTGCTCGCCGCCAGTATCTTTCACTTCGGCGACCACACCGTGCACGAAGCCAAAGAACTCATGGCGCAACAAGGTATCCCCGTTAGGCTGTAAAGCAAGGAGGCCGAATATGAGTCAACCGCAAACCCATACCGCTGAAACGGCCGGCCCCGCCTGGCTGAAAGAAGTGCACTTCGACAACAGCGGCCTGATTCCCGCCATTGCGCAAGATGCCGATACCGGCACCTTACTCATGGTGGCCTGGATGAATCGCGACGCCCTGATGGAAACCGCCCAAACCCAGCGGGCGGTTTACTGGTCGCGCTCGCGCCAGCGGCTGTGGCGCAAAGGCGAGGAATCCGGCCATGTTCAACAGGTAAAGGAAATCCGCCTGGATTGCGACGGCGATGTCATTTTGCTGAAAGTAAAACAGGAAGGCGGCATTGCCTGCCACACCGGCCGCGAAAGCTGCTTCTTTCGCCGCCTGGACACCACCAGCTGGACAACCACCGATCCTGTACTGAAAGATCCGGAGCAAATTTACAAATGAGCTCAACGCCAAACACAGCACAGATTCTGGCGCGCCTGGCCGACACCCTGGAAAGCCGCCTGCCGCAAAACGGCGGCGACCCAAGCGCGTCGTATACCGCCAAGCTGCTGGCCAAAGGGCCCGATGCGTTCCTGAAGAAAATCGGCGAAGAAGCCACCGAACTGGTCATGGCCGCCAAAGACAACGACCGCGAAAAAATTGTGTATGAAACCGCCGACTTATGGTTTCACACCCTGGTGGCATTGGCGCATTACAATGTGCGGCCCGAAGACATTCTGAAAGAACTGGCGCGGCGCGAAGGTGTGTCGGGCCTGGAAGAAAAAGCGAAGCGAGGCGCGTAACCCGCGAAAAAAATATACAGCATACTATCGCATTCCCTACCCTTTTACCTGCCACGCACTTCGGTAGAATGGTTAGAATGAGCAGATAAACAAATGTGCAGCAACCTGCTGCCTTACGGAGATTGAAATGGGTAGTTTCAGCATTTGGCACTGGCTTATTGTTCTGGTTATTGTGGCCCTGGTGTTCGGTACCAAAAAACTGCGCAACATGGGTGAAGACTTGGGCGGCGCCGTTAAAGGCTTCAAGAAAGGCATGAACGACGCCAACAGCGAAGGCGAGCAAAACAAAAAGCCCGAAGCCGTTACTCAAAAGACCGAAGACAGCGACACTATCGACGTTCAGGCCAAAGAAAAGAAAGACGCGTAAACCGCCATGTTTGGTCTGAGCTTCACCGAACTCATGATCATCGGCGTGGTTGCGCTGCTGGTCATCGGCCCCGAGCGCCTGCCCAATGTGGCCCGCACCGTGGGCCATCTGCTGGGTCGCGCGCAACGTTACGTAAACGACGTGAAAACCGACATCAAGCGTGAAATGGATTCCGCTGAAATCGGCAGCTTGAAAGGCCAGATTGAAGACGCGGCCAAATCGGTGCGCAGCTCGGTCGACGACGCCGGCAACACCATTCGCAACCCGCTTGAAGAAGCCAAGAAAGCGCTACAAGACACCGAACAGACACTGAAAGAAACCGAACAGTCGATCGACTCTTCGATTCGCAGCAAGCAAAGCGAACCCTCGAGCGATAAAGCTACAAGCGTGCCGCCCGACGACACCGCAGGCACCAAGAAAAACGGAACTGAAACGTGACAGCCGAAGAAGAAAGCAATTCCGAATCCTTCGTCTCGCACCTTATCGAGCTTCGCACGCGCCTGATTCGCGCAGTTGGTGCCATTCTGGGCATCTTTATTATTTTGTTCCTGTATCCAGGGCCCTCGTTTCTGTACGACGTTCTGGCACAGCCCATGCTGGCCACCCTACCTAGCGGCACCCGCATGATCGCCACCGGCGTCATCACGCCCTTCATGGTGCCGGTTAAAGTTGCGCTGCTTACCGCCTTTGTACTGGCCTTGCCCATTGTGCTGTATCAGGCCTGGGCGTTTGTCGCCCCAGGGCTGTACAAACACGAACAAAAACTGGCACTACCGCTCATTTTGTCGGGTACGGTGCTGTTTTTGCTGGGTATGGCTTTTTGCTATTTCGTCGTCTTCAAAACCGTCTTTGAATTCATCGCGGGCTTTGCACCGCAATCAATCACGCCCGCGCCCGATATCGAAGCCTATGTCAGTTTCGTTATTACCATGTTCATGGCCTTCGGCATTACCTTCGAAGTGCCCGTAGCAGTTGTGCTGCTGGTAAAAAGCGGCATGGTCAGTGTGCAAAAGCTACGCAGTGCGCGCGGCTATGTGGTTGTGGGGGCCTTCGTTATTGCCGCCATCGTCACCCCGCCCGACGTCATCAGCCAGTTCATGCTGGCTGTTCCCCTGTGTGTGCTGTATGAAGTGGGGCTGCTGGTCGCTTCAAGAATGAAGCCTTCGGAACGCGAAAAAGAAGCCGACGACGAATAGTTCAAGCAGCCCAAAAACCGTACGCTTTAAAAAATGCAATAAGTCCTACCACTATCTCTTTTATTCGGCCCCATAACACCAGTTTTGGGGCCGTTTTCTTTTGCTTTTCAAGCAAACATTCAGTGAACTTAAGCTGAGTTATCCATAAGGTTTTACCCTAATAAACAGCCCAAAATGGCCTCTTTCCATTGACAGGAAGGGGCTATTTTACTTATCATATATAGGTACTATCGATAGTAAGATAGTATAACACGACGTTAGCACAATCACAAATGTTTTTTTACGGCGAATTGTGTGGCGCATGTGTTGAAACGACTGTGTGTAATGAAACTAGCAGCATTCAGGCAGTACCGGCCATCGCTTCTGCGATGGCCGCTTTCAGGGGGCTAAATGAGCAATACAGCACAACTAACACGCATGGTTCGCCTCAGCGAGGCCTTGCCAAACCTACCCGAGCAGGCACTGTTCCACGCCGGGCCACCTTACAAAGACGGCCCGCCGGACGCGGTACTGAACGCAGCGGCCCAGGCCGCAGTCATGGAAGGGTGGGCCACAGACACCGACGCCGCGCGCGGCTTGCTTTTGCAATCGCCGCCGGCCATTAAATTGCTGCCGGCGCAAGATCACGGCCTGGTCGTCCCACTGGCCCAAGTGGCCGGGCCCTCCACCTGGTGTGTTGAAGTGGGCAACGAAGCATTGAAGGTGTACTCGCCGGTTAGCGAAGGGCCTGCACCCGCATTACGGTTCGGCTCCATCGACCCCCTATGCCGCGAACGCGCACAGAACGACTGCAAGCAATTCGCCGACCACATCAACCCTTTGTTGGAAAACGCGCCCATTCATCCGGAAGCGCTGATGCAGCAGGCCTTGCAATTGGGTGACGACGGCCATGCCATTGTGGGCGCCGGTACAAAATTATGGGTGAACGCGCTGGAAAAGCTACCCGAAGCCACCCGTGAAAAAATCCTGACCAATGCCGGCTTCGCCCTGACCACGTGGATGGCCTATTGCAGTTGGAAGCTGCGCACCTCTTCCAGCGCCATTAATGCCATTGGCGCCAACGGCATTGAGTTCGGCGTGAAATTCAAAAACACAAACGAATGGATCACGGTCAGCGCACCGCCGCCCAGCGGCCCCCGCTTCAAGCCCGATCATCCGGCACAATCCCTGGGAGCCATCGGCGATAGCGCCGTGGTCGACGCCTGCGGCTATGGCGGGCAGGCATTGAAGAACGCCCCTACGCTGCTTACCGAATGGAAAGACTACCTTCCAGACGATGCCACGACACGGCCCGACCACATTCTTTGCCCTGAAAGCGGTTGCATCGACCCGGCGCGCATCCAGGCAGCTCGCCTTGCTCCCATCATCAACCTGGCCATTCTTGATCGCCAGGGCGCCGATACCCCGATTGGCCGCGGCCATTACTGTCCGCCGCTTTCCGTCTTTCAACAACCTTCTTAAGCAGGAACAAAAATGACGCTACAGAACAAAGTTGCGCTGGTCACCGGGGGGGCAATGGGCATTGGCTTTGCCGTAAGTGAACACCTGGCCGAACAAGGCGCACGCATTGTGATTGCCGACCTGAACAACGCGCAGGCCGCGGCCGAGAAACTCAAGCAGAAAGGCCATCAGGCCATCGGCGTGCAAGCCAATGTGGCCGAGGAAGGCGATACGGAACATATGGCGAAGGCCGCCCTCGACGCCTTCGGCCAAATCGATATTTTGGTCAACAATGCGGCCATTTTTTCATCGATTCAACAAAAGCCATTTGAACAATTAACCGCGCAAGAGTGGCGCTCGTTGGTCGACGTCAACGTCATTGGCCAGTTCCTTTGCTGCAAAGCCGTGCTACCCACGTTCAAAGGACAGGGCGGCGGACGCATTATCAATATTTCCTCGGGCGTGGCCTTCAAGGGCAACCCACACATGTTGCACTACGTTGCCTCCAAAGGCGCCATTGTCTCCATGACACGGGCCCTGGCAACCGAATTGGGGGAACACAACATTCTGGTGAACAGTGTGGCCCCCGGTTTCACGCTCAGCGAAGGCGTTATGAAAAACGCCGAACTGGCCAAACGCTCATCGCAATTTTCCGTTCGGGGCCGCGCCCTTGCGCGCGACATGCACCCCAATGATTTAGTGGGTGCCGTGGCATTTTTCGCCGGGCCGGGCTCCGCTTTCATTACCGGGCAAACGCTTGTGGTCGACGGTGGGTCGTACTACCACTAACGCTTTTAAAGGAGTTAAACAATGGAATTCGTCAAAAATACTTGGTATCCCGTCACTTGGTCAAACGAGGTTGACCGCTCGCTCACCCGTCATATGATCGCCAACGAGCCCGTCGTGGTTTTCCGTCGCCAAGACGGCTCGGTTGCCGCGCTTCACGATGCCTGCCCGCACCGGCTTGCGCCGCTGTCTTTGGGCACGCTTATCGACGACGCAATTGAATGCGGCTACCACGGCATGACATTCGACTGCTCCGGCCAATGTATCCGTATCCCAGGCCAGGAAGTGATTCCCAAAAACGCCACGGTGCGCGCCTACCCCATTGAAGAGCGCTACGGCCTGGTGTGGATTTGGCTGGGCGACCCCAAACAAGCCGACATCAGCAAAATGTTCAACGTGCCCCAGTACGGCCAGGAAGGCTGGCACGCGGTACAAGGCGGCGTATTGCGCATTGAGTGCAATTACTTAAGCCTGGTTGAAAACCTCCTCGACCCCGCGCACGTCACCTTCGTGCACAAATCCACACTGGGCACACCCGCCGGCGCATCGATCCCAGTTAACAACGATTACGGCGACAACAGCATTTCCGTATGGCGCTGGATCCCCGACGCGCCCCCCATCCCCTTATTCGCCAACTTCGCCAAAATGACCGGCCAGGTCGACCGCTGGCACTACTACGACTACACCCCGCCCTGCTTCTTCGATATCGACATGGGCACCTGCGCAACCGGCTCCATCAAAGACCCGGAAATGCGTCATACCGGCGTGCAAATGCATTCGTGTCACGTGCTCACCCCGGTTGATGACCGCACCGTGCTGCAATATTGGTTCCACGTGCGCAATTTCCGCGTTGATGAGCCGGAGATCGACCAAGAGCTGAACGCCGCCCTTGAGTTCGCCTTCAAGGAAGACAAGATCATTCTGGAACGGATTCAGCAAGAGCAGGAACGCGACCCCAATGCCAAACAAATCACATTAGGCATTGATGCCGCTCCGCGACGCATGCACAAAATGGTTCAAAAACTTATAGAGGAGGAACGCCAACACCTAAATACAACCGCAAATGCAGGCGTGGCCACCTAAACACATTCGGCTGCGCCATTTCAACTGAAGCTTGCCAAAAACCATTAGGAGACAACCATGAAAACCATGGGAATCAAAGCTTTAATCAGTGTCATTTCAATCATGGGTGCCGCGCAAGTGGCCCACGCCGCCGACGTCATCAAGATTGGCGTTAACCAACCTTTAACCGGCGTGGTCGCGGCCGCCGGCACCTTTGTTGCAGAAGGCGCCAAAATTGCCGCAGCCGAAATCAACGAAAACGGCGGCGTTCTAGGCAAAAAGCTGGAGCTTGTTATTGAAGACAACAAGAGCAACCCAACCGAAGCCTCGAACGTGACTGAAAAATTGATCGTACGCGATAAAGTGCCTGCGATCATGGGTGCCTGGAGCTCCACCTACACCCTGGCCTCCATGCCCAAACTCATGGAATACCGCATTCCCATGCTGGTTGAAACCGCCAGCTCGTCGAAAATAACCAAACAGGGCAACCCGTACGTTTTCCGCATTAGCCCAACCAGCGCCATGGAAGCGGCCAGTTTTGCCGACCGCGTCAAACCCATGGGCATCACCAAAGTTGATTTCCTGGTGGTGAATAACGACTGGGGCCTGGGCGCAGCCCAAGCCTACGGCGAAATGCTCAAGGCCCAGGGTGTTGAGGTGGGCGAAACGCACATTATGGACGCCGCCGCGCAAGACATGACATCGCAGCTTGCCGCCATCAAGCACGCCAAAAAGCAACCCAGCCATGTGTTCCTAACCAGCGGCACGGAACAAATTACGCTGGTGGCCAAACAAGCCGAAGCCTTGGGCATCGACGTTCCGTTCATTACAACGGGTGGCATCATGCCTCAACAGCTTATTGACCAGGCCGGGAAGGCAGCCAACAACACCTACCACGTCATGTTCTTCGTACCCTGGTTCCCCGACGCCACTCTGAACCCTGAAGCGGCACGCGGCTTTGTGGCGCAATGGGAAAAAATGGGTCTCGACCCAGCCGGCTCACCTGAGGGCGCACGCGGCTACGACGGCATTCACACGCTTGCCGCCGCCATTGAAAAGGCCGGCGAAGCAGACCCTGCAAAAATCCAGGCGGCACTTTGGAAGACCGAAATCGACGGGCTTACAGGGCATGTCAAATTCAATAAAGACGGCCCGGCAGGCAAGGAAAGCGGCCAAAGCGTTCCCATGACCTATCTGGTCAAGATCGAAGACGGCAAGATCGTGAACACCGACTAACCCTCTTACCCAACCTTACTTTTAGCCACCCCACGCATGCGCCCCAAGCGCATTCGCGTGGGGCCTTCCAAGGAACCCTCATTCATGATCCGTATTCATTATGTCGACCCCGACGGCAACACAACCACGCTTAACGTCCCCGACGGCCAGAACCTCATGCAGGCTGCGGTGCAAAACGGTATTGACGGCATTGTGGGGGAATGCGGCGGCTCGCTGGTATGCGCCACCTGTCATTGCTATGTTGACCCCGCCCGGCTGTCTGAGCTGAACCCTCCCACGGAAGAAGAGCTGGAACTGCTGGAAGAAGTCGCCGCACAAAGAAAAGACAACAGCCGTTTGTCGTGCCAGATAAAAGCGTCTGCGGCACTCGACAACCTAAGCATCACCACCCCTGAAACCCAGTATTAACGATTTCATCCCCATGGAAAACCACATTGTAATTGTCGGTGCCGGGCAAGCCGGCCTGCAGGCGGCCGAAACACTGCGCGCCGAAAAATACAGCGGTCTGATTACCTTGCTGGGCGACGAACCCCATACGCCCTACCATCGCCCGCCCTTATCCAAAGACGCCCTGAAAGAAAAGCACTTTGATTCCTTGACCATGCGCGGACAAAACGTGTTCGAGCGCAGGAAAATTACGCTGCGAACGGGGTGTCGCGTCTCGGCCATTCACCCCAACCGCCAAACCGTTGAGCTGGATACAGGCGAAAGCCTTTCCTACTCCGGTTTATTGCTTGCCACCGGCGCGTCGCCGCGCCTGTTTCCCGGGCAAGAGCCCAATGCAAAAACCATCCATGTCTTGCGCTCGCGCGGGCACTCGGAAGCAGTGGCCGAACGTTTAAGCCTTTGCCAAGCCCGGCAAGAACCCGTTGTCGTTATCGGTGGGGGATTTATTGGCCTGGAAGTGGCCGCCGTGGCCCGGGAAATGGGGCTTGAGGTAACCGTACTTGAGGCGGGCAACCAATTAATGGGCCGGGTCGCCACCCCCGTGCTTGCCAAAACCTTCCAGCAGCGCCATGAAAGCCGAGGCGTTCACATAAAGCTGAATGCACGCGTAACGCATTTAAGCGAAGCCGACGACCGTGCCACCATTGAACTGGCCGACGGACAACGTTTAACCGCAGGCCTGGTGGTGGTGGCCATTGGCGTAACCCCCAACGACACGCTGGCACAAGAAGCCGGTATTGTGTGCAACAACGGCATTGTGGTTGACGCATACGGGCGCACCTCGGCACCCCATGTTTTCGCCGCCGGCGACTGCGCAGCGCGTAGCAACGGCAACGGCCATTTCCTGCGCCTGGAATCCATACAAAATGCCATTGAACAAGGCAAAGCGGCGGCCCGTTCAATACTGGGCCAAAGTCGCCCCTTCCACGACACCCCGTACTTTTGGTCGGATCAGTTCGATATGAAGCTGCAAATTGCGGGCGTTGCACACACCGTAACCACCTCGGTGGTGCGCGGCAACACCTGCGACGCCGCCTTTTCCATCTACAACTATGCCAACGAACGTTTGGTGTCGGTGGACACTTTGAATGCGCCCAAGGAACATATTCTGGCCAGAAAAATGTTAAGCCAGGAGGTTTGGCCCACGCCGGAACAGGCCGGTGACCCTGAGTTTGATTTATCGGCGCTTACGTCCGGCGCGGCAACATCGCCTTAATCCACCCGTAACCACTCACCAGCACAATACCGGCGGTAACCAGAATGGCGCCCACCACAAAGCTGGTGTCCAGTGGTTCATTCAACAACACCACGCCCAGCACAATGCCGAACATGGGGGTCATAAAAGAAAACACCCCCAGGCGCGATGCCAGGTATTTGCGCAGCAACCAGAACCAGCACAAATAACTGAAGAACGAAATGACCACGCCTTGAATCAGCACGCTGCCCCACACCATGGGCGTGTGGTTCACTTCGGTTTGGCCACTTACAACGGCGGCCACCAGCAATAACGCAAAGGCGCCGATCAGTTGATACAGCAAGGTTTTGGTGGCCGGTGTGTTCGATAGTCCGGTATTGCGTATGACCACCGTGGTTAAACCCCAAGCTGCGCCCGCCATCAGGCCCAGAAAGTCGCCCAACAATATATTGCTCGCGTTCTCGGCCTGGTTTTCACCGGGCGCCAGAAAGGAAATGGCCACCCCCACAAACGCGGCAAAAATACCAAACCACTGCAACGGCGCCAACCGTTCTTCAGGTAGGGTGAAATGCAAGCCCAGCGCCGCAAAAAACGGTGCGGTATAAAGAAACACGGCCATGTGCGAGGCCGTGGTGTAGCGCAAGCCTTCGCCCAGTAGCAGGAACTCCACCGCAAACAAAAAGCCCACCACCAGGCCGGCTTTCCAGGTTCCGTCGCCCAGGCTCAGCGGAATGCCCCGGCGCCACATCACAAACGCCACCAGGGCGGCACCAATAATAGAACGCAAGGCAATTTGAAACGTGGGTGCCATGTCGGCCGCCACAGCCTTAATGGCAATTTGCTGAAACGCCCAAATCAAACACAACAACACCATCAGGCTGAACGCCTGAGTGTCAATTTGCTTTCTATCCGGCACCATTACGCTTCGTCGGAATGATTCGCCACGCCCCGTCGCACCACAATAGGCACCGCCCCCAACTGCTTCTTGGCCACCCACTGCGCCAATGAGGCATCCAGGTAATCGGTATGGCCCGGAAACCAGTCGGCCAACGCCACCGACAAGCGGCGTATTTCGCCGGCTTCGCCACCGCCCTCAACGTATTGCGCCACCTCGCGCATGGAGTTCAGCACCCCCGCGTGTTCATTCGCATGACACTCACGCGCCGGAAACGCCGTGGTTTCCATGTAATGCTCTTCCTGCGCAAAATGCGCTTCGCTGTGCTGAATAAGCTTGTACAAATGCGGCAACAATTCGCTTTCAGGCACCTTAAGCAAGGCATCCACAATATCAACAAACTCGCGATGCGTATCGTCGAAGGGCTCGTACCCCACCAGGAACTTGTCTGTCCAGGTTAGGGACACCGCCGGGGTGTCAGTGTGCATGACGTCCACCTAAATTCAATAACAAAGTCAAAGGGCATCATAGCAAAAACCCTAGGTGTGGGGGTGTTTTTGCTGACGACAAATCACTCACTGTTCGGCGTACTCCCCATTCTTTTACTTTCAGAATAGGTAGCTGCGCACTTATGCGCATACGCCAAACAAACTATTTTTATTCTCTCGACATTATATTTTTTTGTTAATACAATTAAATATTGCATTGCGTAAAGCAAATATGCGAGAGGTACGCTTGTATGAACAAAAGACAGCACAGCAAAAGCACCACTGAGCCGGAAAACCCAGAATGGACGGCGTTAGAAGTAAATAGCGCAATGCGCCTGACTGAGCTACCCAGCTCGTTACAAAAAAAATTACGTGGTCAAAGAGGGCCTCAGAAAGCACCACGAAAGCTTCAAACCGCCATTCGCTTCGACGCCGACATTGTTGAAGCCTTCAAAGCACAGGGGCCTGGCTGGCAAACCCGCATGAACGACGCATTACGTGAATGGCTTAAACAGCAGGCTTAACCCCCTAAAACACCTCACGCCAGTTCAACTGCACGCCGTGGTCTTGCACCCCCGCACCATAAACCCCGCTATACCCCAGCGCCAAGCCGGCAGTGCGTGACACTTGCCCGGCCACGATTAACGCCACATGCAAGGCGTTTTCCAGCACCGGTAAACCGTTCGAGGTAAACACCGCCTGGCTGCGGCTATGTTTAAAACGCTGGCTGGAAGCCACTTGTGTATTTCCACCCGCATGGCGCCAGGCCACGGTAAGCCGCGCCAGCGCCGCACCGGTGAGGGTTTCAATGCGCGCCTGTCCGCGCACGCCCAACTGGCTGTACCACACTGTGTGGCGCGAAGGGCTAACCGCCAAGGCCGCCGCACCACCCTCTTCGGTAAAACCACCGCCGCGCAACTGCACTCCGGCCAACCGCACGAACGGCGACACCGCATACTTTGCCCGCCCCCATTTCGCTGGTAACCAGGCACTTTCCCACGCGCGCCAGGCGGCTTCACCAAACACCTGCACGGTATGGGCCGAAGTTGCGCCCGTTAATTGGTCGCGCAGGGCCCCGGCCGACACCACACGGCCCGTATTCACTCTATGACGGCTGTACGCCAAACCTGCCACGGTTGATACCCGATTCCGGCGCCACGCCACATTCAACCCAAAATGCAGGGTATCGGCGCGTGCATTGGTACCCGCGCCCCCACCGGCCTGGTCCATACGAGCGAATTGGCCGCCCACCATGCCACCCAACCACACATTGGGCGCCACACGGTGTTGCGCCCCGGCAAACACCCCTTGCACCGAGCGATTGTCACCCCATACACCATTTCGACCCGACCGTGAGCGGTCGGCATGAAACGCCCGCGCCCAGGCACAGGTGCGCCCACCTTGCGAAACCGGCATTGCAGTGACGGGCCGCACGTTACCCAATGCTCCGGCGCAAGAGCCTTGCGCCAACGCCTCAAACACGGCCTCACGCACAAAGCGGCTGTCTTCCAGCAAGCCGGACTGCACCGACGCCAGCCACGCACCGCCCAGTTGCTGGTAAGCACGACGCGCCGTGGGGGCATCCAGCCCCACCACCCCATCGAACAAATCGGGGTTAGGCGACTCCCCACCCGGCCCGCCATCGTCTATCTCTTCGGCCACGGCTTCTTCATCCGGCGTTTCGGCCGGGTCGGTTAGCGGCGTGTCATTGCGCGCCAATGTAAGAAACACAGAATTCGCGCCATAGCTTAAAGAAGGCGTTAGAAACGTCAGGTTGCTGGTAACCGTATCGAAACGGGTACCCGCCAACCCACCGCCGGCCGACAAAATAGTGAACTGCGTTTCCGGCTGCCAGGCGCCGTTGGCCGCCAGGGTACGCACCGTGCCCGCCAGATAAGCCGTACCCCCTACATTCAATGAATCTACTTGCCCATCAGGCTGCGCTTCCACCTCGAACACCGAGCCGCTATTGAACACCGCATCGCCCTGTACCGTGAACGTGCCGATACTATTGCCGGGTGCCAACACGCCCCCGGACGCCAACTGGAACGAACCCACGCTACCCACCCCTTCCAGCCGGGCCGACGCATTCACCTGCACCGCGCCGGGCAACGCGGTATTCACCGCCAGCGCCCCTTCGTTCACCACCCATTGGCCAGTGAACGGCGCGGCATCGCCCGTTAAATTCAAGCGCCCCGCCCCCTGCTTCACCACCCGTGCATTGCCCAGCAACAAACCGGCATGCTCGGCCTGCCCGCTTGCCACGCGCCAATGCACCTCGGTATTGGGCACCACATGAATACCCGGCGTGTACCAGGAAGCCGGCAACGTGGCCGCCAAGTCCACTTCCAGTGCCTGCACCGCCGAAGCCACGCGCACCCCCGGCGCGTACTCCAGTTCCGTACCCGTATTGGCATGCACCATGCCCCACCCGGCCGCCGAATTGTGTTCCAGCGCCAAACGCCCCTGCAGCAAACGCGTGGTGCCCCGGTACGTATTGGCCGCCGCCAAAGAAAGCGTGCCGGCCCCCAGTTTGGTCACGCCCTCCATGGAACCCATGGCATTACCCAACGACCCGGCCAGCCGCGCGCTTGCGCCGTTATACACATTCAGCACCGCCGTATCGCCAATGTCATAAGCCTGAACCGTTTCAAACCCCGCCTGGTTTAAATGTGCAATGTCTCCCATGAACACATAGGGCGCCTCGGGCAAACCGGGCAACGGCGCCGCACCGCCACCCGCCGTTTCACCCGCCTGGGCCGCGCTAATACCTACACCTCCTTCCCACCGCCCCGCCGACCCACTCACCAAAACACAGAACACCACCACGCAAATACCGCGCACCACTCTTCTTAAGCTTGATTTCATCGTTTGTCCTTATCGTTATGCAATTTGCCATGGGCATGACAAATTTGTCATAGATTCTGGACCAAAAACTAAAGAAATTGCTCAAAATTCCGTAATCATTATTCTGAACCCTGTTTTTCCGCGTTTTGGGGCGTGCGCCACACACATTAAGCAGGGAAAAATAACAAAACACACAGTAAAGAGGTTTTATGGAAACGGAATTCTCGCCCACCGCCGTGCTGGTCAATTCACTCATCACGGCCGGCACGCAACTAGGCCTAAGCCACGGCGAACTGGCCGCAGTGCTGGGCCTGCACCGCAGCGCCATCAGCCGCCTGAAACACCGCCCCAGCATTGACCCCGACTCCAAACAAGGAGAGCTGGCGCTTATGCTGATTCGCATCTACCGGGCGCTACACGCCCTTACCGACGGCAACCCAAAGTGGATGCAACACTTCATGCGCGAGCCCAACAGCCTTACCGGCGACGTTCCCGCGCGGCAAATACAGGAAATCGGCGGCTTGATGCGGGTGATGTTTTGCGTTGAGTCACTTCAGTATCCGGCGGCTTAGCAGGGCAAGTTAGGCACCATGGCAACTCACCGCGCCCCGCCCCTAACCATTCGCCCCTTGCAGGGCACCCTATACCGGTTCGCCACGCCTGCCTCGCACCAAGCCACGCTAAGCCTTACCGGCAACCTGCGCGCCGCCGCCGTGCTAAACAAGTTATTGGAAAGCGCCACCCCGCCCAAGCTGGCGTCGGTAGCGCCGCTGGTGCAACAGGCCCTGCTATGCCCCACCGGGCCGTGGGCGCACCCCATGCGCGGCGCCAACGACGCCGGCCTTATCGCGGGCTCGGCCCACCTGCACGGCGCCATAAACGCCTGTGCGCAACGCCAGCAACAATTCTGGAACAGCATGCCCCCACACCCCGGCCTGCCTTACTTACACAGCGCCCACAACCTGTATTCCATGACATTCAACACCCCCAACGGCTTAAGCCTGCGAGCCATTGAACTGCCGGTGGAACAAACCCACACCACCGCCCAAATCCTGCGCGCCTACAACGTAGCGGTATTTACCTACCCTGCGGCCGACCCAATGGACGCCCCCGACATGGGCGTATTGAACCCACACGCGCTTGTGAACAGTGAAACGCGGCTTGCAGGAACGTGGGTGTGTGAGGTTAATGCAAACAGGGCTTACCTTTACCAGTGCCAAAAGAATATTCCTCTTGGCTTACTTACGCAGCAACGGTAATGCCTGTCGCATTCGCATTGCTCGCGGGCTCTACATTGATCTCCACGTGCTGGCCAAGCGAAACAAGTGCTTGCATCAGTCGCTCCAAAGAGATGTTCTGAAGCTTATAGCGCCGCACTTGAGACACCTTCGGTTGGGTCATACCCGTAATCGATGCCACTTCAGCCTGCGTCAAGCTGCGTTGACTGACCAGTTCATTGAGTTTGAACGCAAGTGCCGCCTTGACTGACAGCTCTTCGGCATTGTCGAACCCCAGATCCAGCAACACATTATCAGTACCTTGCGGATAATCTTTGCGCGTCATCATTTTCTCCCGCTCAGCCCGTAACGGGAGAGCAATGCTTTCAGTCGTTTCTCAATCAACTCCACATCAGGTCGTGGGGTAGCGATACCGGATTTGGACTTCTTCTGGAATGCATGAAGCACATGCACCGCGTTGCCTAGCCGAGTGAGGTTTGCCACCCAACTGAACCACAAACAACGCCACGCCCATGTCTTTCTGTACATTGACAGGAAACTCCTTGAAGCTTTTTCGAGAAGACCCCTCCCAATACAACACCTTCCGTTTATCTGCCATTAATTATATCCGTTCGGGTATAAAACGCAAGCCTCACTGACCTCGGCCTGAACCATTCCCTTCAAAATAGCAGTTAAAAATCGTTAAGTATCGCTATTTACGTATAAGTACGAAATCATGGTTTCAGCCGTGATGCGCTGCACACGCCAATGGCAGGCTCCTTTTTTCAGGATACAAGAACAGAGATAACGCTCTACGCCTCACTCAGCAACCGGCCACACGCCTGGGCCACGCGTTCCACCGTAATGCTTTGAATATCACAAGTGCCGTTATCCGGCGTAAGCGCCACCGCCCCATTGCGGTGCCAGAACCATTGCGGTTCGTGCTCGTGAAAAAGTCCCACATACTTTCCCGCCACATTCTGCGCAATATGCGACGGCCCGCAATCGTTCGCCACCATTAAACGGGCGTGCAGGCACAGGCGGGCAATGTCGGCCATGCTGCGGTTGCGCGCCACGTGAAAATCGGCCCGGCCCAAACCCGCAATGTAGTCCGCCTCTTGCGCTTCACCCGGCCCGGTAATGAAACAGAAAGACTGCATGCCGAACCGTGCTTTCAGGGCATCGGCCAGCGCCACATACGACCCAATATGCCAGCGCTTGTAAGCGCCCGCCCCACCACCGGGTATAAACACCACCTGGGCAAGCGGCAAGGTTGGATCGGCATTTTCAGCCAACGCCGCCATGGCACCGCGCGCCGCCGCTTCCGGACAAAACTCGCTAAGTTGCCGCGCCAACTGCAAATTCGCCAGGCCCAGGTACTCATTGGGGTCTTTCTTCCAGCGGTGCGTCCATAAAAAATCGCTTACCCGGCCATTACGAAACCCCGAGCGCACGCCAATACGGCGCAAAAACGTAAGCAACGCATATTGCTCGCTGGAGTAATGCAACACAAAGGAACGACTAGCCCCTTTCAGCGCCGCCAATTTTTTACGCGTGCACTGGGCCTGAATGTAGGTATCCACCCAAGGCGTACTTTCGTAATGCGCCGCCACCGGGTCGGTGCCCACCACATGAAGTTGGTCGTTCGGAAAGAGCTGCCTTAGTTTGTACAGCAAAGGGTAGGTAACAAGATGACCACCCAAAAACTGCATGCTGCGAAGGAAAACAACGTTGGTGGCCATAAAGAAGAAAGGTAAAGTTCGCGCCGGGCGATATTATAGTTATTGTTCCGAATCCGGCCAAAACTCCATGTAGTTGCAACGCAACTGCGCCTGTTCGCCGTAGCGCAGGTCGTACGCAAGCAGTTGGCCCTCTACGGTTCTTAGCACACCGGTAATAACCGGCGCCCGTGCATTTTTAACACCCTCCTCCGTGCCTGCCATCCCCGTGCGGCCTTCTTCCAAGCGTCCGCAAAAACCCACAACCGGCTTACTAACGGCTTCAACCCGCACGTTCGAAACCACCTGATCATTCGACAGCAACGGATTCGTGCGCACCGCGCGTTGAATAGCCTCCAATTCGGCAGAAGTAGCATTGCGTTTGGGGTTGGCGCGCACTTCGCCCGCCGTGCCATTAGGCAGAATGTCGCCTTCAGCAATCGGCTGGGTGTAAGACTCTACTGGCCAATGACAACCACCCAAAACAAAAACAACGGCTATAAATAACCATCGCATTCTATGCTTCCATATCCTCATAATATTCGGACCTCAACAGAAACTTAAAAACACAATAATGGTCTTTTAGCCACAACGCTTCAAGTCCGATCCGGCGTTTCACTCTGACGTTCATCAGATAGCACCATAAACAAAGCTACTAACACCACATAAAAACCCATGGTGTTCATACGCCGAAACATCAACTCAGTAAGCCCGAACAAAGCAAACCCTAAACAAGTCGCAAGCCCCATAGCCGCCGCAGCTCGGGACTGCATTGAAAGATCACGCTGCAGAAGCCGTGGAACAAAATAAAAACAAGGAGCGAAGTAAATAAGCAAGATACCCAACAACCCTGGCACTCCGAACGCGGCAAAAAACATAAGCCCATCACTATGCGGTTCGCCAAACCCTGCATTCACGACTTGCTCAGAAACCAACCCTTTAGGAACAGCAACGTCTTGCATGTACGAATGGAAACGCCCGCCATCTCCCAAACCAACCCACGGGTGAGTCGAGCCAGCATCTATTGCCGAACGCCACAGTTGAACCCTTACACACATAGAAGTGAATGCCGTCTTTGAGTCGTCCTGACAAGTTTTAAGCTCTTCAACCCCCTGAACCAGTCGATGACGCAACGCCTCACTACTTCCTACTGCACCAACAAGTAGCACACAGCATAGCGCAAGCAAACCTAAGAATCTTTTAGGCTTTTCCAAGCCCACGAAAAGAATCAAGCCTAATAAAATAAACAATGGCAAACCCAACAAGCCAGTGCGAGTTTGCGCCAGTACAAAAGTGCTAAACGTTACAATAGCCACAGCAATTTTTAAACCCTGCTCCACAGGATATTTTTTCGTTAACCGCCACTTCAACGAGTAAATAGATATCGCCCCCAGCAAGAGCATAACACTAGAGTATGTTGTCAGAATGATTCCAGGAGTAAGGGGTCTTGGATTCACTTTGAGTATGAGCCATACCAAAATAAAAGAAGATATTATCCCCGCAGCGTACACCCCCCAAAAGCCATGTTTTAAAGACGATGTTCGAATAAGCGGCAGTGCCAACAACAGAACCCACAACCCAAAAAATAAACGTATAGCGCCCTCACTATTCGCCCCTGCCCACTTGCCATAAACAATGGACGACCAAACCACAGATAAAAACAGCACGGCATAACTTACAAGAAGCCATCGGTAACGCAACGTCTGTTCCCTAAAACCCGAAAACCCATTTCGCACCATGAGTATTAAGCACATTAAAATCAAGCCATAAAAGACAGCGCTTGGCGCCGAATGACTGGTTAATAGGGCCACTGGCAATGCCGCCATCAATGCAACTACACCATAACTCAACATAGGCTTTAAATTCTTTTCAACAATATCCATAGAGCTTGTTCGGCCCGTCACCCGACATTTGCCGTTGTGAACCCTTATAATTTGCTTCCATCAGCCCATAAATTTAACCTAAATCACATGCAATTACGCCTTATTCTTGTATTTTTATTCGACCTAATTTGCGTCGTATTAGCGTGGGCAGGTGCTTTTTTCCTTAGGTTTAACTTCGAGTGGCCTACTGGTTACGAAACCAGTTTGGCTTGGGGGTTAGTACCTTTACTAATCACGCAGGTTGTAGCATCGCGCTGGGCAGGCCTTTACCGCGGCATGTGGATGTTTGCAAGCATTCCGGACTTACGTCGCGTAATCAAGGTGGTTTTACTATCCTTTTTAATTGTTTTAGCGTTAGCCTCTTTTGCAGGCAACCTCCTTCCCATTCCTCGCTCCGTCATTATTCTTTACCCTATTTTGCTAATACTTTTCATGGGTGGCGGCCGTGTGACTTGGCGCATGCTTAAAGAACAGTACCTTTATCAGGACAAAAAAGGACAAGGAAAGCCGCTAGTGGTAGTAGGCGCTGGTACTGCCGGCGCAATGCTTGTTCGAGAGCTGGAACGCAGTCCAGAATGGAACGTAGTTGCCCTGGTTGATGATGACAGGAAAAAATGGGGGCTGGAGCTTTCCGGGCGCAGAGTAGAGGGAGGGATACAAAGCCTGCCCGACGTGTTGGCTCGCTGGCAGGCCAAACATGTCATTTTGGCTATTCCTTCTGCCTCAACTAAAGCGCTACAACGTGCAACCAGCATCACAACACAACACGGTGCCTCGATTTTTACGGTTCCCGGACTGAACGAGCTTATGAGTGGGCGGGTGTCCATTAATGCCATACGCCCCGTTAAGATTGAAGATCTCCTAGGCCGCGAGACTGTAAAAATAGATAATGAAAATGTTGCACAACTACTTTCAGGCAAATGTTTACTTGTAACAGGCGCTGGCGGATCAATAGGGGGAGAACTTTGTCGACAATTGGCACGCTTCAAGCCGACAACCATCATTCTTTTTGAGCAAAGCGAATATGCCCTGTATCAGATTGAGCAATGGTTCAGAAATGAACACCCAAACTTGCACATTGTTCCATTGGCAGGCGATGTAAAAGACTGGTCGCGCGTGGCGCAGGTGTTCAATAACTGGAAACCACAAGTCGTCTTCCACGCCGCAGCCTATAAACATGTGCCACTTATGGAAGTAGATAACGCTTGGGAGGCTTTACGTAACAACGCAGCGGGAACACTTACTGTTGCGCAATGCGCTCAGAACTACAATACTGAAAAATTTATTCTTATTTCCACCGACAAAGCAGTAAACCCAACCAATGTTATGGGGGCAACTAAACGTCTAGCTGAAATAATCTGCGAATCTCTTTACAGACAGAACCCATCCACCCGCTTCGAAATCGTGCGATTTGGAAACGTACTTGGCAGCACAGGAAGCGTTATTCCAAAATTCGAAGCTCAAATTCGCAAGGGGGGGCCTTTAACCGTAACTCATCCCGATATAACCCGCTATTTCATGTCAATTCCGGAGGCGGCCCAATTGGTACTGCAGGCGGCTGCCATGGGGCAAGGTGGGGAAATATTTGTTCTGGATATGGGGGAGCCCGTAAAAATTGTGGACCTCGCAAAGAATATGATAAGACTTTCCGGGTTTGATGAAAGCGAGATTTCCATAACATATAGTGGCCTTCGACCGGGGGAAAAATTATACGAAGAGCTACTTACCGCTACCGAAACAACCCTAGAAACACCTCATGAACAACTCCGCATAATGAAAGCTCGCACAACAAACGAGCAAATATTCCAGCAGATAGTTAATTTGATTACCAGTAACATACCTCAGGCTGATAACGACGTGAGGACCCATCTAAAAAAGTGGATACCAGAATACGTTCCCTATAAACAACCCGAAGAAGCGTCGGATGCAAAACACAATCGAACCGATAAGCGATAGCGATGAAACGCCTATTTGACATTTTAATTGCCAGTGCTGCTTTGCTACTGATCTCGCCTGTTTTTATTTTAATTTTTGTCATGGTTCGCATTAAGCTGGGAGCACCAGCGTTGTTTACACAGACACGCCCTGGGTTAAACGGAAAACCGTTTAAATTAATCAAGTTTCGCACCATGCTTAGCGCAGTCGACAACGACGGCGTCCCATTGCCTGACGAAAAGCGACTAACGCCATTTGGCAAAAAGCTAAGAGCCTCTAGCTTAGATGAGTTGCCAGAGCTATGGAATGTAGTAAGAGGAGAAATGAGCTTGGTTGGCCCCAGACCTTTGCTGATGGAGTATTTGCCCCTGTATTCGGCTACGCAGTATCGACGCCATTATGTCCGGCCAGGCATAACAGGTTGGGCACAAGTTAACGGGCGCAATGCCATTACTTGGGAAGAAAAGTTTGCGCTAGATGTTTGGTATGTTGATAATGCGAACCTTGCTCTGGATATAAAAATTCTTTTCATGACCATTTATAAAATTTTTAGGCGAGAAGGAATTAACCAAAGCAACCATGTCACCAGCGAAAAATTCCAAGGTAACAAGGAATAAATAAACGAGAATTAGTAGGAGTCATAGGGTTTGAATAGACTTTTTGTACTTGGGGCGGGCGGGCATGGCAAAGTTGCGGCTGAGTGCGCTGCGCTAAGCAACACCTACGATAAAATTATTTTCTTTGATGACCGATGGCCTAAAATTGACAGAATTGGCGAATGGCCTGTTCTAGGAACTTGCGATTCAATCTACAAAATAGTCACACCTCAAGACCAAATCTTTGTTGCCATTGGAAACGCCAAAATTCGTATATCGCTTCTCGAAAAGACGACAAAACAAGGCCTAAGTATCGCCACCTTAGTGCACCCTTCTGCTGTTACAAGCCCACGCAGCAAAATCGGATCGGGTTCGCTAGTATGCGCAGGCGCAATTATTTGCACTGATACGCGCATCGACACAGGGTGCATTGTAAATACGGGCGCCACTATCGATCACGACTGCACCTTAGAAAAAGGTGTGCACGTGTGCCCCGGGGCCCACGTTGCGGGGAATGTGTACATAGGAAGCTGCTCGTGGATCGGCCTTGGTTCCTGCATAGTTCAAGGCATCATAGTAGGGGCAAATGCAACAGTCGGGGCAGGAGCCACCGTAATACGCAACGTGCCTTCTTCTTGCACGGTAGTGGGAACGCCTGCCAAAAAATTAAATTGATATCGAGTTTCACACATGCTAAATACAAACTTTTCGCCTTGGCCTAGCTTTACCCATGAAGAAGCTGAGGCAATCAAGAACGTTTTACTTTCAAACAAAGTTAATTATTGGACAGGCAATGAGTGCAAGTTATTCGAAAAGGAGTTTGCAGAATGGTGTGGCACTCGGCACGCGATTGCGCTCGCGAACGGGACAGTCGCGCTAGACCTAGCACTCAAGGCTTTAAAGATCGGGCCAAATGATGAAGTAATTGTCACCCCTCGAACCTTTATAGCGTCTGCCTCATGCATTGTTAATGCTGGTGCCAGGCCCGTTTTCGCAGATGTGGACCCGAACACTCAAAACATTACTGCTCAATCTATTCAAAAGGTTTTGACGCCGCGTACAAAAGCGATTATCTGCGTTCATCTTGCTGGTTACCCATGCGATATGGATCCTATTATGGATTTAGCAAACAATCGTGGGATTTACGTTATTGAAGATTGTGCCCAGGCTCATGGCGCAAGATACAAAGATAGGCCTGTCGGGTCAATTGGACATGTTGCGGCTTGGTCTTTCTGCCAGGATAAAATCATGACCACTGGCGGAGAGGGTGGGATGTTAACAACTGATGAGACAGAGCTATGGAAAACGGCCTGGGCATTCAAAGACCATGGAAAATCGTGGGACGCCGTTCATAACCGCCAGCACCCACCAGGGTTCAGATGGTTACACGACGATTTCGGAACCAATTGGCGCATGACGGAAATTCAGGCAACTATTGGGAGAATTCAACTTCAACGGATGCCCGAATGGACCAAAAAGAGAAACGACAACGCAACAAAACTTATTTCGGTACTTACCCCTTTTTGCGGTACCAAAGGCTTAGTGCGGCTACCGGCAACGCCAGAGGCCGAAACAGTTCATGCCTACTATAAGTTTTACTTTTTTGTAAGGCCTGAAAATTTTTGTACGGGCTGGGATAGAGACAGGCTGGTTTCAGAAATCGCTGCGGCAGGAGTTCCATGCTACCAAGGCTCATGCTCAGAAATTTACCTTGAGAAAGCGTTTGAAAAAAATAAAATTCAGCCTACGCACAGACTACCTAACGCCAAAATGCTTGGTGAAACTAGCTTGATGCTTTTGGTTCACCCCACGCTTTCTGAGGAAGAAATTAACTTGAGCTGCGAAATACTAAAGGAAAGAATCCAAGTAGCAAGTGTTACACCAAACTCAAAAAAGTAATACCGCACCACTGATCGGCCAGGCGAGACTGACTTTGGTTGAGCCCTGCATCACTTCCAGACGAATGCAGGCCTGACCGGGATCAGGACTTGCCGTGGTCGTGGCAACAGGAATCGCGATGAATGACGAGGCAGGTGGTGTTCGCACTGCCAGTGGTGCTGGCTTGACCGAGGCTCGGTCGTCCGTCAAAGTATGGCGTCCATAACGTTCATGCTCACTGACCCAGCGATGCAGCACATTGGGATTCATACCGCGCTCCACCGCAAGCGAGGCCAATGAAACATTGGGCTGCAAACATTGCGCCACCATCTCGGCTTTGAACTGGGGTGGTAATCCCCCCCAGAAAAGGAATGACCTGACCGGAATTTTCCTACCAGTAGGAACTAGAAACTCCGGGGCGCTTCAGACCGTTCGTCAATGTGTGTTTACCGGATGCTTACTTTGCGCCAGCAATAGGCCTATGCAAAACCACATAATACGTTGATACAGCACCTCATGAAAAACACTCAGAATTCCGAAGAAAATTAAAAGCAAAAATAGACTTTGAGCCCGTTCATACCGCAATCGCCCACGAAAAGAGTGATTCAGCATATACATAAATGCCAATAAAAACGGAATAACACCGACTAAACCCAAATCGGATAGGAGCCAGATTAAAGTGTTATGAACGATAACCTTAAAGCCAAATATCTCGGTGCTTTGAAGATAGAAGCTCCCCAAACCTCCGCCGAAAACAGGGTTGCTAATCCAGTTTTTAAGTGGCTCCAAAAGCAACGCTATCCTAGCGTTATCACTGGATCCTGCAGAGAACTGCCCTGCAACTGACTCAAGTCCAATCGATCCTACTTGTGGTGTTATAGTTGACTTGGCCCCTTCAGCCCCCCCATAATTCAGGAAATATTGATAAAAATCGCATACCAAATAAATTATTTTAATTGTTGTTGAATACAGCCAGTTATAAATCTCAGGCAGATTAGTAAGCCCAACCCAAACAAGCAGTGCCGTTCCAAGAATTACCGAGAGCGTCCTCCAATCAATAAATCTCATTTTCAATGACACCAACAGTACTACAGCCATAGCAATATATGCAGATCGGGAGGCTGTCAGTAGGCCGCCTGCCAGCAATATCGCCAATCCCAACACACCGAGTTTGCCATAACTCCAATCATATGCTGACGTTGTCAGCTTTGTGCGAAGGCGCCCCACTAAAGGCAGCACCATTACAACAACAGCTAACACTTGAAATGCCAATGCATTTCTATTCATTGAATATGCTTCAAATCCGCTGGTGTTGTTGGCATGCAAAAAACCCGGAATATCAAGCCCCTGCAAAGGCACCATAAGAGCGCCGAAAATGATCGCTGTCGATAAAGAAATCGCCATAATCTCCACTACACGACGATACCCGAGCATCCCGAAATAGCGAATAACCAAATATCCAGCCGATAGATAACCAAACAATACAAACCAGCCAACCACCCTGCTCACGGCCCATTCGGTAACCTCAAACTTATACCAAGCAGTAAACAATCCGAGTGCAAAAACTCCCACAAACGACAGCAAAAGATAGTTGAAATATGGCACATCCCAGCCCGGTAGTTGTCGCTTAGTCAGAATCTCAACTAAGATTATTGAAACAGCCAGTACAGCAAAAGGATCCGCAAGATTTACATTTAAAACAAAATTACCTACATTTAAATGAATCTGGAAAAAAATAAACAAAGCAACGCCGAAACAGATAATCCAGACACTAAGTTTCTCTAACGAAACGGCCGTAATTTGACGGGCTGCCATCAACGGAACAGCTTTTTTCCCCTCAGCTCTCCGATTATGATAAATCCTGATATTAAGGGCTATGACACCGAAGATCACAACAGCAAGAATCGACAATAGCCCAACCAACACGGCAGAAGATAGCGCCATTTCCTCAGAAACAGAGAATATTGCCAGGATTAATACAGCCGCTATTTCACGAAATCCCCAACCACCAAAACTTATTGGGATACTCGCTGCAAAAGACACAACTGCAGCAACTGCCAGCAACCCCCATAAATTCAAATTGGGCGCAACCACGCTGAATATAAATGCAAATGCAAGCAGCATGGCCGCGAGGCTAAAAATCGTGACCACGCAAACAACGATAAATTTTGCAATGCTTGACCGACTTAAAATTGTGGAGAAAAATTTCTGCTCAAAACCACGCTTCCGACATGAAAGCACAATTGCCAGCGCAGCGGCTAAAACAAAAATAAACTCTAGTATTGGAAGATTCGATATTTCAGCCTGACCAATCAAAAACAACAAGTATGCGCCACCAAGCGCCGCAATGATCAGGCTGACAACCGCTGTAAGACCGCGCTCATAAGCGACAATCACCGCATTTTCGGCTGGAGATATATTTGCCGAACGCAGGACAGCCTGCCGCCCCAATACTTGTCCGAACATAGGGATAACAACCAACGCCCCTAGGTTTCCAAGAGCACATGCTTGAAATACCTGAGCCCAATGTACGTTAAAACCAAAGTGACTTAATATTAATTTATATCTGAAAAATACCAGCAACTGATTCACAAGAATCAGAAAAAACGAGATCGCGACGATTCGTATAGGGTATGCTGTCAAACTCGCTATAAATTCACTTGGATCTATAAAGAAAAACAGCAAAAAGAGAGCACTGGCAGACAGCAAAAGCCCTAAATATCTTTTTTTATTCACGATGTTTGACCTATTTATCCTTTTTCATATAACGTCTTCTTGTCAGTAGAAATGGGGATTATGAGAAAATAACAGAGTTCAGAGCTCCATTGTTTCAAGCATTAATCGATTAGTAATATTGACGTCAAAAATTGACTCGGCCATTGTGCGCGACTCTTCCCCCATCGCAACAACCAAATCCTGTCTACTAATTAAGTGATGCATCGCGCTGCATAACTCGACTGCAGATCGAGGAGATACCAGGAGCCCATTAGCCATATGCTGCACTGTATCGCGGCATCCAGGCGCATTGGTGGTAATAATTGCACGTCCTATCGCCATTGCCTCCAGTACTGACCGCGGCATACCCTCCCTGTACGACGGAAGCACGTATACTGACGCCGCTCTTAACGCAGGCCGGACATCTTCCAATCTACCAAGAAAATTTATCACTCCCTCGCGTTTGAGCTCCTCTATTTCCTGTGCGTCTATTGAGTCAGGTCCATCATCAACCCAACCAACCAAATCGAACTCGACTGCCGGAAATTCTTTTTTTAATTTGCGAGAAGCTTCCAGATACTCCATAACGCCTTTTGATTTTAATAACCGGGCTACCATGAGAAATCGGAATGGATTGATGGGCGTGACGCTATACTCAAAATGCCGAATATCGACTCCTGAGCCAGGGACGACAACTACTTTCTGATCTTTACCAAGCAGGCCGTTTGAAATAAAAACTTCTTTATCGTCTAAGTTCTGAAAAAAAACCACATGCGCACTTTTCATTGCGGCTTTATATAAAAGAAATACTATTTTCTTTAATAATCGTGCCCTAAAACCAGGCTTGTCCTGAAATGCATATCCCAAACCAGTTATCAACGGGAAAACCAACTTCATCCCTAACAACCGAGCAGCAATTGCTCCATATAATACCGGCTTAATCGTGTAACAGAGGATGATATCCGGTTTCACTTCTCGCAATAATCGCCATATAGACCACAAGCTCACTATATCCTTAACGGGATTCATTCCAGATCTTTGAAGATATACATCACGAGCGCACGCACCAAGCTGCTCTATTCGACTTACCCAGTGACTTTGCGTTAGGTTTGGCGCAGCAGCAAAAACTTCCGCACCGCGCGCCACCATGTCGGAAATTAATTGACCACGAAAATTTATTATGGAGTCTGCATAAGACCCAAGCACCAAAACTCGCACTAGTCCATCCCCTCGTTTTCAAGCCATGCCTGAAACATCAATATTGGCCATAACTGATATTGCCAACTATATTTTCCCGTTAAGTGCTGCCTCCATTTTTCATAAACCAAGTCAGCATTAAAATATCCTTCTTCTCGCAACCTATCCTTATCTAATAATTTTTCGGCCCACTCTTTTAGCGGACCGCGTAACCACTCATCAATTGGAATGCCGAAGCCTTTCTTTGGCTTGTCAATGATTTGCTTAGGAACATACTTGTATAAAACCTGTCTCAATATCCATTTACCCTGGCCATCCCGAATTTTCTTGTCAAGAGGCATTCTCCAAGCCAGTTCGACAACACGATGATCTAATAATGGCGCCCTGGTTTCCAGGCTCATAGCCATCGCAGCCCGATCCACTTTCGTCATCACCTCATCGGGAAGAAATGTTTGCGCATCCATTGCCATCATCCAATGCTCAAAGCAATCGGCCTCAACCCACTTTGTCGCGTCGGTAGCGATCGTAGGCACCTCAACCGAACTGAGCACCAGCTCATTCACATTTTTCCAATGACTTATTAAATTAAGAAAATAATCTTGCTCTGAATCAACCTTTAAAACACCCGCTAACTTCTGCGCTTTCGTTCCAGGAATAGCCAACCTATATTTGGCAGGCAATGCCGGCTTTATATAACTGAACAGCAAATCCCAATTGGCTGGCGAAACAGAAGACAGGATTTGTGACACGGCATGACGTAACGGCCGTGGAATTGCCTGTAATTTTTTCCAAACCTTCAACGCGGACAGATACCGGTTGTAGCCACCAAACAACTCATCACCACCGTCCCCGCTCAAGGATACTGTTACGTGTTGCCTCGCCAGCCCACTAATCAAGTACAAAGGGATTTGCGAGTCGGCACTTAGCGGTTCACAATAAATCTTGGGCAACAATGGGACCACATCCAGAGCATCCTCCGGACGCACTATCAAGCTTCGGTGTTCGGTTTTTAAATACTCAGCAACTGTTTCAGCATGCCGAGCCTCGTCATTGTCATTTTTCCCAAGACCAACTGTGAAGGTTTGTACAGGCTTCGAACTCATACCCTGCATTAAAGACACAACTACTGAACTATCTATTCCACCACTGAAGAACGCCCCTACCGGCACGTCTGCCAACATTTGATCGTGAATTGTCTCTTGAAGCTGCCGCTCCAGCATACCTATTGCTGCGTCATCGTCACCCAGAAACGGCTTTGCAATACCTTGCCGAACAGTATCATTAATACTCCAATAGGGTTTGGACTGCTCTATGCACGAAGTCACATTTCCTTCTTGGGATAAGGGAATTGACAGGTAGTGCCCTGGCATTAATTTATACACACCTTGATAGATACTATAGGGAGCTGGAACATAACCATATCTGGTAAACAGCGATAGTGAATTTCTATCAATCTCTTTACGAAATCCTGGATGCTTACATAACGCCTTTAACTCTGAACCAAACAGCAACGTTCCATTTTGCCATCCCCAATACAGCGGCTTCTCGCCTAGCCGGTCTCTTGCCAATGTCAAGGTCTTGCATTGTCGATCCCACAACGCAAAAGCGAACATACCCACCACACGTGACAATGTTTCAACTATTCCCCATTTTTCAACAGCCGCGAGCAGTGTTTCAGTATCTGAAGACCCTCGCCATCCACCTGGAGGTTCACTTGTCAGCTGGCGTATCGAGAGATGGTTATATATCTCACCGTTATACACAATTACATAGCGTTCACTTGAGGACACCATGGGCTGACTACCATGTTGGGTTAAATCCACAACAGACAAACGACGATGGGCCAGGGCAACGTTATCTTCAACATCTATCCACGAACCCTCACTATCAGGCCCTCTATGTTTGAGCGCCGACGCCATACCTAGCAGGATACGCTCGGAGTCTTGACCTGGCGCACAGGGGAAAAATCCTACAAAACCACACATGAATTACACACCTAAAACAATAAGAGACACGTGATATAAAAGCTTTCGGCCCAACAACTACTTTTAATGCAAAACCCTCACACCCACACCATATAAACCAAGCGAGGCCTTAATCCGAGCTACGAAAATAAACAACATCCAGCCCATCAGCATAGGTACGAAAGCCCGGGAAGCTATTTAACCTCAATGCGTCATCATCTCGCACGGAAAAAAGTTGGTATTTACGCCAATCCATCGTGTCAAGATCCAACTTTTCTCGCCAACCGGCCAACTCCAACGAGCCACCATCGCGCAAACACACCGGGTGAAACATAAATCGATGAACAATCATTACCCCACTCGGATAACGACGACAGTACTCCGTTCGAGCCCGCATCTGGTCAAATACCCCGGTGCTATATGCCATCTTCTTGATAGGATGTTCATCAGTGTCAGCACTCAAGGTTGCGTTGTTTGACGTAGCGTATACCCGGGCAATCCGCCCATTCTGGGCGCTTGTTAAAAGTAATTCTCATGCCACCATGGCTAGTTTTTGGATGGCGTAACCCCATCCAACGCCATGTTCGACCGTCTGTGATTGTAAGTCCAGAGCCAACGGGTTGCGTAGTCCTGAAACTGTTCAATCGAATCAAATAAGTGATAGACGAGCCAGTCATAACGCACCATGCGGTTGTACCGCTCAATTTAGGCGTTTTGTTGTAACTTACCGGGTTAGACAAACCGCAACGCAATCCCAATTGCATCAAAGCTGAGCCGGCGTATTCCGAGCCGTTGTCGCAACGAATCATTTTGGGTTTGCCACGCCATTCAATGACTTGAGCTAAAGACCGAATCACCCGCAACACTGGCAACGAGAAGTCCACATCGACACAAAATCCTTCACGATTAAAATCGTCGATCACGTTGAGTATCATAATCGTACGACCATCGGCTAATTGATCGTGCATGAAATCCATCGACCAAATTTCGTTGGCTGTAACGCCCACGTGTAACGGCTCTGGTTGCTCTTGTATTAACCGTTTACGCGGCTTAATACGCATGCTGAACCCAGCTCCCGAAGATCCGATAACCCGCTTATGATTCCCTTTAAAGCGCTTAACATTACGCACAGCCAAAATAACACAACCCAAATCTCCAGCCTCACTGGCTATGTGTTAACCGAAGCAGGCAATCAGCAATTTTCTGATTAACACTACGTAATTTTACTTGATATCGGTAGCACTTCTCACTGATACCAAATGCCTTACAAGCTACACGAATGCTGCACTTAAATTGCTCGACCGCTCTTTGCGCCATCTCTCGTCTGCGGGATGGCTTTGCCAAGTTTTTTCAATCGTTTCCTCCAAAATACCAGACTTCAAAAGCTCCTCTGCATACATCTACTTTCACCACGCACTCACCGCTTTCAGTTCGTTTATGCGCGAAATACGCCCACCATCCACCCCGTCGTATTGAGCGCAGCATTTATAAAACTTCGCGCTACTCATTCCATATCCCCGACATAGATCAGGAATCGGTCCCCGCCTCAGCCTGCTTCAATATGGGAATGATCTCGCTATCAGTAGATCGTGAGGCCTTCATGCAAAATTCCCTAAAGTACGTAAGGTTCCGGTAAACCCACCTTGAACGGTGCGTCACGATTAAGAGAATATAAGTGTCCGCTAATTTATCATGGATGCGATCTGATGAACGAGTCTCTTAATTCCAAGCCCCAGCGCCGCACCTACAGCCCGCAATTTAAAGCTGAGCTGGTGGCTCAGTGCCTTGAAGGGCATACATCTTTAACAGCGTTGGCGGTAGACCATGGCATGAACCCAAACGTGCTGCATCGTTGGGTCACCGAGCACGCGCGTTACGGCAAGCATAGCCTGCAAAGCGTCCAGCCAACGCCTGATGATCAAACAATTGATATCACCCCGGCAAACTGGGTCGCGTTAAAGCCTGCGCATTCAGTGCAGGGGTAGAGTAAGGCACTAGTAATAATTGTAGCTTTTTTGGTTATGTTGGTTATATCAAAAGTGTAAAGTTTATCCTACCCTTTCACCCCCGAAACACCTCCACCCAATACCGTGTCGACGCATCGTGCCCGCCGTTCAAGGGCGCTTGCCCCTTCAGTTCCTGCGTGATGCCCTTGGCCAGCACCTTGCCGTATTCCACGCCCCATTGGTCGAACGGGTTAATGCCCCAGATTACCGCCTGCGTGAACACCTTATGTTCGTACAGCGCCAGCAGCGCACCCAGGGTATAGGGCGAGAGCCGGGGCAAGACAATTAAATTCGACGACCGGCCGCCGGTGTGCATGCGGTGCTTGGCCAGCCATTGGGCGTGTTCCTCGGCGTGGCCCTCTGCGCGGCATTCCTGCAGGGCCTGTTCATAGCTTTTGCCCGTTAGCATGGCCTGGCGCTGGGCCAGGCAATTGGCCAGCAGGTGGGTGTGGTGGGCCTCGCGCCAGCCGTGGTTGGCTTCCTGGCACACAATGAAATCAACCGGGGCGCCGTCGCTGCCCTGGTGCAGCCATTGAAAGAAGGTGTGCTGGGCATCGGTACCGGGCATGCCCCATACCGCCGGGCCGGTGGGTACATCTACCGCATTGCCGTTAAAGTCTACCGACTTACCCAGCGACTCCATTTCCAGTTGCTGCAGGTAGGGCACCAAATACCCCAACCGAAAATCATAGGGCGCAATATTCAGCGAGCCATAGCCCAGCACGCTGCGGTTCACCACACCCGACACCGCCAACTGCACGGGGGCGTTTTCCGCCACGGGGGCGGTGGCAAAGTGTTGGTCCATGGCATGCGCGCCAGCCTGCATGCCGGCCAGCGTGTCAATACCCACCGCCAATGCCGTGGTGAGCGCTACCGACGACCAGATTGAAAACCGGCCCCCCACCCATTCCCAGAACAGGAAGGTTTGCGAGGGCAGGGCGCCCCATTCCTGGGCGGCTTGTGCGTTGGCGGTAATGGCCACCACATGGTTATACGGGTTCTGAATACCTGCCCCCTGCAACCACGCCAACGCCCGCTGTGCATTCTGAAGCGTTTCCGACGTCGTGAACGACTTGGACGACACCACCACCAGCGTTTCGCGCGGATCCAGGCCCGCCAGCCCCCCTTCAATGGCGTGGCCATCGATATTCGATACAAAACGCACATTGCGCCACGTACCCGCATAGCCAAACGCAGCAATACACAAGCGCACGCCCCAATCACTGCCGCCAATACCAATATGCACCACATTACGCCACTTGCGCTCGGTATCGGCCAGGCGTACGAAATCCAACATGCGCTCACGCTGGTTGGCCACCTCCGGCGAAGAGACGGTTGTGCGTAAAGCAGTGTGCCAAGCGGCGCGGTTTTCCGTTACGTTGGTTACCTGGCCTGTTAGCAGGCGCTCGCGCCAGGCTTCGAACTGCCTGGCTTGTAGCAGCGCTTCGGTGGCCTGGGTCAGCTCCGGTGAGGCGCGTTGAGCGCTGGTGTCAACCAGCAGGCCACCGGCTTTTAGAACACATAGGCGTTGGGGGTCGACTGGTGTGCTTTGGGCTGCTTGGGTGAATTGTTGCCATGCTTCCAGATTGTTTAGGCCAGATGCGTCAGGGTAGGGGGTGTGCATAAATAAAGGTTGCCTAGCTTGATAAACGGGTAAAGCTTAATCGAAAACCGGCGCCATCTGAAGGTTTAAACCTTGCTTGTCTTTTTCCGATAGCACCGGCTCGCCTTGCAACGGCCATTGAATATTCAACGCAGGCTCATTCCAAGCCAGTGTATGCTCGCATTCCGGCGCATAGTAGTTCGTTACCTTGTAAAGTACGTTAGCCGTGTCAGAAAGGGTAAGAAAACCGTGTGCGAATCCTTCAGGAATCCATACCTGGTGGTGATTTTCAGCGCTTAGAATATGCCCGACCCACTGCCCGAATGCAGATGAGCTGCGCCGTAAATCAACGGCAATATCAAAAATCTCGCCGGATATAACTTGCACCAATTTGCCCTGGCTCTGTGGTGTTTGATAATGCAGCCCCCGTAATACGTGGCGTTTCGAGTGCGACACGTTGTCTTGTACAAACTGCACATTAGCGCCTACTGCCGCCTCAAATTGCCGAGCGTTAAAACTTTCAAGAAACCAGCCCCGCGCATCTTCGAAAACACGGGGTTCAATTAGTAAAACGCCTGGTAGTGTAGTGGGGGTGATACGCATGGGTTCCTATTGGGCCAGTTCAGCCACTAACTGCGCAACGCCTTCTTGCCATGGGGGTAGGGTTACACCAAAAGTGGTGCAAAATTTATCAGTATTCAGGCGGGAATTGGCTGGCCGTGGGGCCAAAGCACCATAAACCTGGCTGGAGATGGGTTGAATTTCATCCGGCATAACGCGTAATGGTATACCGCACAGATGGGCTTGTTCCAACACAAATTTGGCGTATTCAAACCAACTGGTTTCGCCGTGCGCCGCCACATGGTACAGGCCACCCAGTTCGGGGCGTTGCATCACTTGTTTAAGCGCGTGCGCTGTTAAGCTCGCAATAAGGCTGGCACTGCTGGGGGCGCCGAATTGGTCGTTCACAACGGCTAAGTGGTTTTGTGTTTGCGCCCGTTGCAAAATTGCGCGAACAAAGTTTTTACCGTTTTTCCCATATAACCAACTGGTGCGCAGAATTAAGTGCTTGCACCCTGAGGCTTGAATGGCCAAGTCACCTTCGAGCTTGGTTTGACCATACACACTCAACGGTTCTGCAAGATCAGTCTCTACCCATGGTCGTGAACCTTTACCACTGAAAACGTAATCGGTCGAATAATGAATTAGCCATGCATTGATGGCAGCTGCCTCATGGGCCAAAACACTTGGGACTACAGCGTTTATCCGGCGGGCCATTTCAGGATTTTTCTGAGCCTGATCAACTGTCGTATAAGCGGCAGCGTTCACAATGACGCTGGGGCGAATTTGTTTCAGGGTCTTTATTAGTTCATTGGTATGTTGCAGATCACAGTAGTAATGGGCGTCGTGCGTTCCGAGTGTGATCAACTGCCCAAATGAAGCCAAGCTGCGTTGGAGCTCCGATCCCAGTTGCCCAGTTGCACCTAAAACCAGGATTTTCATTTGATTTTCCGGCAAGGAGGCGTTAGCCAATTGCTCTGGACAATATGTTGGCAATATGAATTTGTTGTTCTTCGGTTAGCCCCACCCACAGCGGTAAGCGAATCAACCTTTCCGATTGTTGGTTTGTTATTGCCAATTCTCCGTGTGTGCGTCCATACCGTTTGCCCGCCGGTGATGAGTGCAACGGCACATAGTGAAAGACTGAAAAGATATTGCTTTTCTTCAGCTCTGAAAGCACATGTTGCCTATCCACTTCCGGCGCCAGTATCACATAGTACATATGGGCGTTGTGTCCACAATCGCCTGGAATAATGGGGCGTCGCAAAACGCCTTTGGCTTCAAGTGGGGCGATCAGATCATGGTAGCGTTGCCAAATGGTAAGTCGTTCCTGCGTAATTTTTTTTGCATCTTCAAGTTGAGCCCAAAGAAAGGCAGCGATAATTTCGCCGGGTAAAAATGAAGAGCCCACCTCTTGCCATGTGTACTTATCCACTTCGCCCCGAAAGAAGCGGCTACGGTCAGTGCCTTTTTCGCGAATAATTTCTGCGCGCAATGACAAGGAAGGGTCATTCACCAGCAAGGCTCCGCCCTCGCCGGAAATAACATTCTTTGTCTCGTGAAAACTGTATGTTCCCAGATTGCCGATACCGCCCAATGGCTGGCCTTTGTAAGTTGCCATGACACCTTGCGCCGCATCCTCTACAACGTGAAGATGATGCCGCCTGGCAATCTCCAGTATGGAATCCATTTCACAAGCAACGCCCGCATAATGAACCGGCACAATGGCACGCGTTCTGGGCGTAATGGCTGCTTCAATCAGGCGCTCATCAAGATTCAGCGTATCTTCACGGATATCCACGAACACCGGAACGCCGCCGCGCAGTACAAACGCATTTGCCGTGGACACGAATGTGTACGAGGGCATGATAATTTCATCACCGGGTACGATGTCCAACAACAGTGCGGCCATTTCCAAGGCGGCTGTGCACGAGTGTGTAAGCAATGCCTTATTGCAACCACTATATTGTTCAATCCATGCATGGCAACGTTTCGTAAATGGACCGTCGCCAGCCAGCATATATTCAGTCTTGGCCTGGGTAATGTATTGCAGTTCTTTGCCCGTCATAAAAGGGCGATTGAACTGGATTTTTTGGGTCATTGCCCGTCCCCTTGAAGCCTGTGCCATTCATCTGCCACGCCGCGTAAATAATCGCTGTATTCGCACACCGGCATATTTTTGATCAGAGCATGAAACTGGTCAATTGTAATAAACCCTCTAACCAGTGCAGCCTCTTCCGGGCAACCGATTTTGATACCCTGGCGTCGCTCGATTGCTTCAATATACGATGAAGCTTCATGAAGTGCTGTGCTTGTACCCGCGTCGAGCCATGCAAAACCTCGGCTTAAACGGTGGACCAGTAGCTTACCTTGCTTAAGGTATTCCAGATTCACATCTGTGATTTCAAGTTCCCCGCGAGCCGAGGGCTTGATGTTTCTGGCAATATCTAAAACAGTATTGTCGTATATATATACGCCTGGTACCGCATAGCTGCTTTTTGGGTGTTGCGGCTTTTCTTCGATAGAAATGGCTTTACCAGCGCGGTCGAACTCGACAACACCATAACGCTCTGGATCTTTAACGTGATAAGCAAATATAGTGGCGCCATCCGAAAAGCTCGACACGGCGCGCGGAAAGTCATCACCGCCGGAGAAGATGTTGTCGCCAAGCATCAGAATAACGTTATCAGAACCGATAAAGTCTCCGGCTATTAGAAATGCCTGGGCGATTCCTTCTGGTTTAGCCTGTTCGCGGTATTCAACAGATATTCCCCATTGCCCCCCATCTCCGAGCAATCTTCTGTAACGAGGTAAATCGTCGGGTGTTGAAATGACGCATAGTTCCCGCACGCCTGAAGCCATCAATACAGTCAAAGGATAGTAGATCATGGGTTTATCAAATACTGCCTGCAGCTGTTTGCTGGATACCTGGGTAAGCGGGTAGAGACGCGAGCCAGCGCCGCCTGCAAGGATAATTGCTTTCATTCTTGTGTTACCTTCTTTTCGCAACGACGCCAACTGACGCTAACTAACCCATGTTGTTGGTTTTTGACCTCATGAGAAAAAGCATTCAAACGTTCTTCGCAATAGTTATTCAGGAGGTTCCAATGGTGATTTACTCCGATAATTGGAACTCCATTTTCCGAAACAAGTCGATCCACCATACCTCTTCCTAGTAGACTCTCGTTATACGATACTGAAAATGGTGCTAGCGTTAAAACTCCTAATCCATATAATTTGATTGCCATTACAGATTCAGGTTGTCTCAATACTGGGTAAGCATATTCATAAGGAAAAGCAGAACCCCAAACCACGACCGCCTCTTTAGAGAAACCCTGTAAGTCACGTCGCACCTCCTCAGATACCATTTGAGCATCTCTCGATTCAGAAAAAACCGCGATAGTATTGAATAGCCCCGCCACCATTATTACAATAGACACCAACCACTGGGTAAAATACTTCGTAGTCTTGTAACCTTGTAGAAAAAGTGGCGCAATCAAGAGAAGCGACAGTATAGGGATATAAACTCTTATAATTCCAGGGCGACCCAGTATGCCCAAAATAAAGATGATCGCAATGCTAACAACCCATGTTAAAAAGAGTCGCCGATTTGGTAAGATGAGTAACAGCAACAATGACGCTAAAAAACTTGGTAGTAGAGCCGGATGAGTGAGCGTTTTGATGCCTAGCCAGCCATTCATAAATGAATGCCTTGGGGATGGAAGTGGACCAAGCTCCTGGAGCATTGCATTTAACTGAGTAGGGTCTGCCAATTTTGGGTCAACGAAAAACCATGAACTTAGCAAGCTAATATCGTTTAGCGTATATCCATACGAAGCAATAATTTCCGGATGTTTTTTAAGCAAAACACCCGCCCCAAAGTCTGTTATTGGCGCACGAGCTGTATTTAAGGCATTGAATTGTTGCCAGTTATCGCCTTGATAAGCTTGATAATCGACAAAAACGGCACCGCTAATTGTCAACAAAAGTACGGCTGCAGCCTTAAGAAAATTACGGTCTTTGTAGAGTTTTTCCCAAGGTAGAAGGGGTAGCGCTATGAGTAATATAAGCAAAAACTCATAACTGCGTACAAGATAACCGAAAAACGCTAACAAACAGCCTGTTAGAAGCATTTGCCTGCTACCCTGTTGACTATAAAGATGCCAACAGATGATCGCTCCAACAGTGAGTAATCCTGCATTGATTGTAAATTGTGGAAAGAGCACAGGTCGCGCGAGTATGAGTATCAATACAGATAACGAGACCAACCAGCCTAAACCTAGTTTTTGTAATGTATAAAATATTACCGCTCCGATAATAACAAGCGCGGCAATAGTCGCGATTGAATAACCGAGCAGATCATTTATTTGTGGGACAGTGCGAACCAAGTAGCCCCATATGACATTGGAAAAAACCAAATTCGGTGAGCCAATTGAAGCAATGCCATAGCCATGTGCAACCATGGACATCGCAACGTCATCATTTGTATCCCAGCGTGGCTCAAACAAAAGGTAAAGTGCTAATACAAAAGTCGCGGAAACAAAAACGGAGATGGTAAGCTGAGAATTTTTCTCAATCAGCTTTGGTGCAGCTGAATTAACCATGAGCCGCAACCACGGTGCCGAGCACAATCAAACCAACCCCTATTAATTTTTGCAGGGTTATTGGTTCACTTAAGAGCCATCCACTTAACATCAGCACTAAAACAAAATTAAGACTCATGAAAGGGTAGGCATGGCTTAGATCGAATTTCGTCATGGCGATCATCCATGCAAGCGATGCGAACACTGCAGCAGCAAATCCTGAGAATATTAGGGGATCAAAGAAAAGCCCCAACATAAACTTAATTTTATATTTAAACTCGAGAGGAAGCGCACCAAACTGCGTAACGCGCCATTTAATAATTAGCTGCCCATATACTGTTAAACAAATCGTCGCAATAATGTAAGCATAATCAAAAAGGCGGCCCATGTGTTTCAATCCAGTTCTACAAGGTTATTTAGTTTTAGGCGAAAAGCTCATTTGACACAAATACCCGTTTCATCAGAAATATTTCCAACTTGCTTCGCCGGCACACCTTGATACCATCCGAGTGTCGTCGCATCCTCTAGTAGCAATGACTGCGCGGCCAGTAGCACGTTGTCACCGACGCGCCGCTGATGCACGATTGTCGAGGTAAACCCGAAGAAGCAGCGGTCCCCGACGGTGACCTCTCCTCCCACGGTCACGTTGCTAGCAAAGAAGTTATGATTGCCGATAGCGGTGTCATGACAAAGCGTGGTGTTGGACCAAATGACGTTATTGGACCCCAGGTACACCCCCGGTTCCACGACTACTCCGGGCATTATGAAATTGTTGTCCCCTATTTGCACCCCTGCCGCCACGAATGCGGAGGTGGAGATGATATTCTGTAAGGTATACCCTGCCACCTTGGCTCGCTCGAATAGGTGCTGACGCTGGCGCATTTCACGATAGCCCACGGCAACGTACATCGACGTCACGGCTGGGGGGTGCTGCACTATGCAGGTCTCCCAGTTAAACACAGGCAGTCCGCAATACTTATCGATATTTTTTCTGTCGGCATCTACAACAAACCCTAGCACCTGCAACCCTATTTCCTGAGTGGCATAGTAATGGGCTAAACGGGCCAGCGAACCCGTGCCTAAAATCAATAGAGGCTTGGTCATTACTTGACGAAGACGAATCGCAGGTATTTGAACAGGGGAGACGACACCGGCAGAACTGCGTTCAGGTACTGCTCTACCGTATCGGCGTGAGCATGAGACTGCTCGTGCATCACCTTGGCCTGGCCGAGGAACCATTCGAATTCGACGCGGCAGTCCGAAAAACCGATGGTTCGCGCCGCCTCTAGCACTTCCCGGAAATTGAAGCCCTTTTCATGCGTCTTGATCGGCTCCGCCTTTTCCAGCAGCTCTGCGTTCATGCCGTAGTGTTCTTCATAGTGCTTGCCGTTATGCAAAGCACCCTGAATTTCGCGATGAACAATCGGAGTGATTGGCAATACCCCACCGGTGAGCTTTTCGGCCCCGGCAATCGCCATGATGAAATCACGATTGGGGTTCAGGTCGGAGTAGAATACTCCGCCTTTTTTAAGCACGCGATATGCCTCCTGTAGAAAGGCGCGGTAATCGATCAGATGATCCATGAAGGAATACGCAGTAGCGAAATCAAATGTATCGCTGGCAAACGGCGTGCTTTCAGCCATGCTTTCGTGCAGGGTTACATTACCTGAACTCAGGTCAACTTGCTTCATCATGTCTCGCGTAATATCCACGCCATGCACTTCGCCAAAAAGGTCATACATGAGATGAATTATGAAACCAGTCCCACATCCGAAATCGATCGCTTTGTTTTTCTCGCGGCAGGCCGCAGTCAGCCGCAGCAGGATATTGCGTACTTTTTCCTGGTTCTCTGGGCGAAAATGTGGACTCTTGTTGTATTCGCCAGCGTTAGCAAGTGAGGCATGAACATATATGTTCGCTTTAATAGTATCTTCTTGACTTGAGTGGGATGTAGTCATAGTCACCGATAATCGAGGAATTCAACAATTAAGATATTTTTATTATTTAGTTTTTAGTGTGAAGAAAGTTTATTTTTTCTTTAACTAGATATCTGGGGCGACAGAGTGTCTCCTGGTATACCCTAAAGACATAGCTACCGATTATACCTAAGGACATCATTACACTACCAAGACTAAAACAGACTGCTAATATTATTAGGGTGCTTCCACTAGGTAAAGATGATCCGAAGAGTAATTGCTGTATAACAACGATCGACATATATATTAAGCAGCCTAACAGCAGCGTCAGTCCAAAAGCCATAAAAAGCTTGTGAGGAACGTCTGTGTAGCTAATTAATGAATTGACTGCTAGACCAAGACGTTTTCTGAAAGTGTAGGAGCTTTTCCCATGGGCTCTTTCAGAATAGGGTAGCTCTATGAAATAAGAGTTGAAGCCCATGTAGAACATGAGAGGGCCATACAAAATGTTTGCTTCTTTAAACTGCAATAAGCCGGTTAATACATTTTTGTTGAATGCGCGAAAAGTGCCAATGTTGAGGGGGACATTCGCGCCAACGATACGCGCGAAGATGTAATGATACAGCTTCGAGGTAAGTCGATTGGCGAGCTTGTTTTCTAGTGGGCTTTTGATCGTATAAATGATGTCGGCTTGTTTATCCCGTAGTTCGTGGACAAGGCTGACAATATCCTCCGGACGATCTTGCAAATCTGCGTCCATAAGGACGATAGTATTTCCATTTGCGTGTTCAAAGCCTGCGCAAATGGCGGGATGTTGGCCAAAATTCCTCGATAAGTTTATTACCTTTATTGCGGGGCTGTTCGATGCCAATTCTCTGAGGATTGTTAACGATCTGTCGCGGCTTCCATCATTGATATAGATAATCTCGAATCGTTTGGCGCATAGACTTAGCGTTTTTAGAAGTCGAGTAGTGAGCTCAGCCAATGTGTGTGCATTGTTGTATACGGGAATAACAACCGTAATGTCTGTTTCATACGACATTGTTTTAACCTTGGTTTGCCTTGTATAAGCGCTGACTTTCAGGAAGAAAGAACTCATCCAAGCTTGTAGGAAGTCGGGTATCGAAGCCAATCAGCCTTCTTGCTTGAGCGTTTAATTGATCGCTAATGCTTTCCGGGATAAAGCGGACCCAGTCCATGCGTTGTTTCATGAATGAACGGGATGCGTTCAGCGTCATGGAGTGATTCCATCTATCTGTTGTGTTTTTTGATGTTCGATGATAAATCCTAGCGTTAAAAACTAAGAGGGTCCCCGCTTTGCAGACTGCATGAATACAATGTCTCTCAAAAACATCCTCTTCAGGTTGCTTTTCGGAGTGTTGTGAGCCTGGCAAAATTTTAAGCGCGCCGCCGTTTTCGACGGTATAGTCATCTAATGCCCAAATTACTCCCATGTTAAAAATGTAGCCAGGGTGGAAACGAGGACTATCGACATGCAGTCTTCCTGCATAGTTACTACCATGAGGGGGAATGCATGAGGACGTTGCAGCATACATTATCCAGTGTTCGCCAAGGTGTGGCGCGATCAGCTGCTGTAGCCGAGGATCTTCGAGGAGGCGCCCATAATTGATGTCGCGACATATTAGGTCATGTATTTGGTAACGATCCAGTAGGCTTTGTTTTACACCTGGTTTAGGTGCAAAGTTATTAACTGCTTCATGCATTGAGGTTTTTAACAGAGCAGTCTCTTTGTCAGTTAGGAAGTTTTCGATAAGCGCATACCCGCGTGTTTGTATTAGGTAGCTACACTCGTCAACCTGCGTTTTGGCAAGTAAGGGTCTGGATGTGAGATGGATTTGATTCATGAGTTACCTTTTCCAATTTTCTATGCTCATACAATGTTCCATTGGGGTCTTAATGTATAGAAAACGAGTATTGACTATTTCAAGTTAGCTAAATTTCGCGGGGCAAACTTCATGTAGAAGGCGGCCCTTTTCCCGCAATTAAATAGTAAGTCGATGATGCTCACGCTTGGGGTGTAGTCGCCCCAAAGTTGGGGATATTCAGGATATCCTGTGTAGTCAAACCAAGTGAGTTGAATGTTGTTTTCTGCAAAAGCTTTTTGGTCTAGATAGTCCTTTGCCGCCGGGCCCGAAACGTATTCAGTTGCGCCTGTTTGTGTGCAAAGATCAATTAATCGTTCAGTTTTTCCGTTGGTTAGAGTGTAGTCCCAGGAGTTTGAGATTATGGTACGAATTTCTAGGTATGAGCATACTACTTCGATCAATTTTCTATTAAGAGAAGACAGAGTTAAATGTTTTTGATCGATATACACAGGTTTTAGCAACGCAGCGATATCAGGAAAAAAGGGTGCGCGACGATAATTGAGCTCCATGGACTGCCAGTGCTTTCTTTGCCATGATGTATCTGTTAACTCAACATCGCGAATACGTCTATTTATATTTTGACCGACAGGTATGCTGATCCATTTTTCCCCTTGTGGGGTTTTTATCTTATTCCGATTACGCCAATCATTTTTTGTAAATTGCATATCATCATAGATGATGAACTCGTCAACATAAGCAATCATATCAAAGTATCCCCTCCAAGGCAGATAGTTAGACTGGATGATTGCAATTCTCTTCATGATAGCCTGCTTGTCGAATGCGATTTTTAGATAACTTTGGGTTTGGTATAGAAAAAATAGGTGCAGAAGGTCAACGCTAGATCATCTGAGGCGTCATCCGCGAATAATTTTCATCTAGAGATATTATTGGTTTTCGTTAATTTTTAGCATCGGTGAGATTGATTGGATTAATAATATTAACGACGGATTAATACGTCTTCAGTAACTAAGCTATATTTTTTTAAAAACTTATTTTCTTCTAGTTCTTTTATTCTTTCTTTGGGTAGAGAAATTAGCTTATATTGAAGAATTTCATTTTCGTTAAGAGTGAATGATCCTCGCCAGCCAGCAAGAGCAAGAGATCCTCCATCACGCATACAAATTGGATGGTGCATAAAGCGATAGACAACCGCCCTATCAAATGGATGACGTGAGCAAAACACGGTTCTGGCTCGTGCTTGATCGAAGGCAACTTCGCTTGTGACCATTATTGCAACCAAATCTATATCTGAAGATTGGTTTAATGTTTGCCCGCTTGATATATTGTGCATTCCTTTTAAAGCCCGCACGGGGTTTCGGACATCTAGCAAGTTAAGCGCAGCACTATAGAGTGCTAATAATATAGAGACGCAGCTAACGCTAAAAAATATAAATTTAAGGATAGATTTATCCTTAAATTCTTCGTAATATGCTTGGATAAAGGTTATTGTAAGTGCAATAGTAATTATTAGTTCAATTGAAAATACATATTCAAACGGTCTTACGTCGAAATAAAATAAAAATATATAGTATCCAACTAGAGAAGCTAAGCAAGAGATAAGGAAAATTCTTATTTTTTGATTGTTTTGTTTTGTTTTAAATGCAATGAAAGTAAAGATCAAAAACATTGCGAACGTGTAGATATGCTTTATTAGAGGTCCGCTCCCTCCGAAAGTCAGCTTTTCAAAAATGCCTCTCTCAATGCGAGACTCTTGGATTGATGAAATTTTCAATATGGTTTCTATGAAATTGTGATAGTACGTATTTAGATATAAAAAAAATATTATATATAGTACAACGCAAGCCGCGAATTTGGTCCGTTTGAGCTGAGCAAACTGAATGTACAATAAGAAAAGGAAAATAGGAAGGGCAGGAAGGCTGTGTCTGTATGAGAAAGTCACGCTAATAATTAAAGCAATTCCTGATACGATTGTTAGTAGCGTAAAAGCGGGAGGCTTGATGTCTTTTATTAAAATAGTGAATAAAATTATAAAAGAAATAAAAAATAAGGTGTTAGATATAATTTCAGGTCGAACTTCGTAAGATCTATAAGCGCATAACAGAACAGTGAAAATTAAAGCTAGTAACCAAGAGTAGAAAGCTGGGTTTTTTATTTTTTCTTTTAAACAAGTATAAAATAAATAAAAAATTAATAAAATATTAATAATAATAGCTAATATTCCTATCGCTCGTAATGCCCAGGCGCCTGATGCGAAATCGCCAGTATGTGCGAAGTAGCTTGCTAGCAAGACATGCATTGGCAAGATTACTTCACCTTGCCAGTACTCGTCGATACTAAGGGCGTAAGATGACGCCATAAAATACATCTCATCTGTGCGGTACGTGCCAAACATAACGCCGCTTATTAACCAAAAACAAGATAGAGAAGCAATAACGATAAAAAATATACGTGCTGATTTTACGAGGTTTATGTCGCGCATGATTTAGAAAGTTGGCCCGCCCTCTTTCAAAGAGGCGTTAAAAGAGAGTAAGCACATATGTGCTATAGGTCGTTACTGAAATGGGCGTAAACTAACTTATGAGTTAATGTTTTGCCGTCCGTAATTGTAAGTCTAAATGAAGAAGATAGATCGTGAGTTCCCGGTAAAACGGTAATCCTCCGCCAAAGGAGCGTAGTTAAAGGTAGAATTTTCTAACGGCAGTACTTTAGTAAGCATCCGGTAAATCCACATTGACGAACGGCCGCCGGACCATTTCCTGAATGATCAAATGCAAAATGGCGCGCAGGCAGCGTAATTCGCCGGCCGGGGTGGCGCCGGCAGGTTCGAACAGACGGTCGTCTTGCAATACAACAGCCAGCTTGTGCTGCGCACCGGCCAACGACATGCGTTTAACCCGCCGAATGCGTTAAGGGCGCTGTGTGGCCCCGTCCATTACAAGGTTGGGTGGTAATCCCCCGTTCGACCTTAACCAGGAAGTTCTCGCTAACGCCGATACTGCCGGCGGCGGCGTCCTGGCGAATGTTCTGGGCTTTGCGCACGGCGCATACAAGTCGATCAGCAGTTTAAGTTTATGTACGATGCACGCATGTTCGAAGCGCGCTAAGCATTGAATGGTTACTTAAACATTACCGGCAAACCTTTGCAGGCGTCGCATTTCATCACGTGCCTCGGCAAGTAACTGATCCCAGTTATCGGGCGGGCGGCCGCTTTCCAACATCTTGCGAAACACCCTGTATGCGTCATCGCCGCTTTCGTAGGCACGCTTGGTGTTTTCATCGTTTACCCAAACGAACACAAGCACTTTGCCCGCTGCATGATAGCGAAAGAACAAACGATACTGCTGAAAAAATTTGGCTCGAAACCAATGCTTATGGTCATCGCCAAGTGTATTACCCTGGCGATATTCAGGGCGCGTTGGATCCTGCGGAATAATATCGAATGCCAGTCGCGTGATTGCAGCAAGCCGCTTTGTGGCATTTTTTTTTATAAACGCAACAGGATCTTTCTGCTTCAAGGTTTCAACCTGCTGCGCCAGTGCCTCAACTTGTGCAAGAAACAAGGGGTGCGCAAAAATCGTCCAGCCATGAATGACCAAAGGCACTGCCTGTTTGTCGGTCATTCATCGTCATCCGTCAGGGCGCAGTTAAGGTCTAGCTCAACACCCTCGGTTAACGTTTGCAGCTTTTGAACAAAGCTTGCATCCATCGCCTTCAGCCTTTCCGGGTGGTTGGCAATGTCAGCGGCCAGAAAGGTTAAGAAAGCGCCAAGCACCGGGTCGCTATCACTGGATGTTGTATGACGTGTAAGCACCACTTCACCGTTTGAGCGAATGGTGTAATGAATTTTGTCGCCCTTGCCAAGCTTAAGCGCGCGGCGCACTGTTTGCGGGACGGTAGTTTGATAACGTTCTGTAAGCGTGGAGTCGACCTCAAGAGTTGCAGACATGGTGTGCTCACGATGAAAGGTGAATATGCCTCATAATAATGCATTTGCATTAATTAGACAATGCAAATGCATTGAAATATTGGGCCAGGGTGTTCACGATTCCACCCTTTTCCTCGCCGGCCTTTTTGCTGATGAACTGGGTGAACTAATTACCACTAACTCGGTACCAACCCAACCAACGCATCAGCGGCTCATCCGAGACACGTATGATCAATGCATCTTCATTGGCAGTATGAACTTGTGTCACCCACGATGGCGCTGCCAACATATCCCCTTTTTCCCAGTCGAACGATTGCCCGTTAATGTCCGACCGCCCCTTGCCCGCCAACACCACATAAATTTGGTTCGCTGTGGTTGGTTGCTGGGTTAAAGCGCAGGCGTGTTCAATTGAAATAGCAACGTGATCAAAGGTGGGTTGCTGTTTTGCAGACGACAAAGTCTGCATACGAACGCCTGGCGATACGGGCGCCGAACGTAACAATTTTGGCTGGTACTCCGAGAAAGCAAACCGCATGGGAGACTCCGGCACCACATCGGTCGCATTCTCTATTCGCGCAGTGTGTTTTTCAAAGAACATGGCGCCCAGCATCGACGTTAACGGGGCGTCCAGTACATCGATCCACAGTGCATCATCCGTACTTTCATTGGCGTGCCCGTGGTAACACCAGTTTGGCGTGATCAAGACGTCGCCCGGCATCATCGGAATCTTCTGCCCGTCCACCACAGTAAACGTATTTTCACCGGCTTCTAGAACGATTCGCATGGCGTTGGGGGTATGCCGGTGGCTGTTTGCTTGCTCACCCGCTTTCACCATTTGATAAGCCCCCACCAGCGAAGGAACCGTTGCGTACTCATTCCCTGGAAAAGGGTTCGCCATAATCAGGTTACGCCGTTCGGCCCACTCGGTACCCACCAGGCGACCGGCGGCCAGAAGGGCCGCGCGCATCTGGCTGTAGGGCCAGCGGTGCGGAACAAAAGGATGATTGGGGCGCGGCACAATCACCGGCGTTTTCTTTGCCCATCCGTTCTGAACTTGGATTTTTTCAAGCAAAGGGTACAGTTCCGCCAAGTCAGCGACCTGAGAAAAATTAGTATCTGTGGGTGGATTCATAACGCGACCTCGCAAAAACCTTACTTAACCTGAAGGGTCATCTCACCCACATTTTCAATGGCAATGCGAACACGGTCACCCCGATTAACCGGGCCGACACCTTCAGGCGTCCCTGTTGCAATAATGTCGCCCGGATACAGCGTCGCAACGCGCGATGCAGTCTGAATCATTTCCGGAATATCCACGATTAAATCTTTTGTGTTGGCGTCTTGTTTCAACACGTCGTTCACCCAAAGGCGAGCTTGGATATTCGATGGGTTTGGTACTTCGTCGGCCGTTACGATCCATGGCCCGAACGGGCAAAATGAATCGTACGACTTGCGCATCACGCGCTCCTCCTTGCCACGCACTACCATATCGATTAAACAGGCATAGCCAAAAATGTAGTCAAAGGCCTCTTCACGGCTAATATTTTTCCCTTTCTTCCCAATCACGATGCCCAATTCGCATTCATGGTGAATTTCACGCCCCGGTATTTCAGGCAGAACAATGGGGTCGTTAGGGCCGGACAACGACGAATTGGCTTTCATAAAAAAGCCATTTCGGTCTGCGCGATTAGTCGACTTCATTTCCTCGCCATGCTTGACATAATTCACCGGATACGCAAGCAACTTATTGGGCCACTCCAGCGGCACATCAAGGCGAATGGATTCGGCGTCGATTGGTTTTGTATCGGCGTGGGCAAGCAGGTTCTTAATGCATGAGTCAAAATCAGCAATAAACTGAACCATTTGTACCGGTGGCCACGATGCTGGGTTCACCCCATAGCTATCAGTCACGTCGAACCACCCCTCTTGGTTGGCCACGCCAATGCGGCCGCCATTAAAACGAAATACCTTCATTGCCCTTCCTTTTCTGAATAAACACGACTCTGGCCCGTAACAAACTGAAGTAGCGCCTGCGGGTTGGCAGGCAATGCATCACCGCGCCAGGCGACAATGTCGTCGGGCCGAACCAATACAAACCGTTTTTGATAAAGCCTGGCCAATTCCGGATTTGCCCAGCGTACCCTTTTAAGCGGAATTTTTAACCTGGTTGCGGTGAGACTCCAGGCCTGCCAATCGGCACCATCCTCATCGCCCGCCAAACCCGTATCCACCAACACATAACCCCTGCCAAAAGCATCCAGTGTTGACTCATCAGGCGCCAACCAATAATGCGGGGCGCGCCGGCCCGGTTGGGTGGATGGTGTGTACACCGCTGTTTCAGCTTGTTCTTTTTTCACCTGCGCGGCAGATTCCTGCTCATACACAATCGCGGGCGAGCTCAGGTACCGATAGCCCAAATGCACGTTATCCAGATACCACTCTTTGCGCATGGCCTCACTGAACGTGCGCCCAACATGCGCACGGGCTTGCTCACCTTCCTGGCTATCGTCCAAAAGCGCTTCATGCCGCCCTACCGATTTCATGGCTTGCAAGTTGCGAGTGGAGATTTGCACGATTTGCTGTGCAATGGGCCGTCGTTCAGGTTCGTACGCATCCAGCAAAAACTCACCGCCCCATCCATCAAGACAGGCACTTAGCATCCACCCTAACGCCGCCGCATCGGTAATGCCGGTATTCATGCCCAGACCCCCGGTGGGGGACGTTAAATGACACGCATCGCCGGCCAGAAAACAATGGCCTTTTCGATACTGGTCGGCCACTAGTTCATATCGCGCCCATGACAACACCGACAAAATCTCCAGGTCGAAAGGCTTTCCCATCATTTGATAGGCGAACTGACGCAATTCATCGTGCGTATAGTTACGCTTGACCTGGTCGCCGACAATTGACATGCGCCAGTTGTCGCGACCATTAATGGCCACCAAGGTGCCCCACGTACCTTTCGAGCCCAAAAAAAGATGGCGATAACCGGGACGCTTTTCGTGCAGCTGATTCAGGTTTTCACATCGGAAAATAACATTCGTTGTGTACGTAAGCAGCCCTTTGCCGGACATGGGAATGTCCAGCATTTCCCTTACCCGGCTACGCGCACCATCACAACCGACCAAAAACCGGGCTTTTACGGTTATCGTTTGCTGCTTACTGTCGTCGTAAACTGTCGCCAATACACCTTCGCTCTGTTGCTCCAGATGCTTGAACGTATGGTGATAAAGAAGCTGGACATAAGAGTGTGATTGCGCGAAATCGCGCAAAATGGGGTCAAACATATTCTGAGGACACCGCTCTCTTTTTTGCGGGCTATACGGCGGCGGCCTGTCGTCATTCATCGACGGGAAAGGCTCGCGACCCAATTCCCAGCCGTTGAGCGAAGTCAGGTAAATGTTGTCTTGGGGGTAATCACGGTTGTATGGGCTGGCCTCTACCGCCTTGACCAAACCCCAACGGCGGCAAAGCTCCATGGTTCTAATACCCACCTGATCCATTTTGGGCTGAACCACAACACCATCGCCACGCTCGACAACAATGCAACGCTTGCCACGCCAACCCAAATCTCCGGCAAGCGCGAGACCTACCGGCCCGGCCCCAATAATCAGCACATCGGTTTCTAAATCCATCGGTATAACCTTGGCGCTACGCGTGCGTAACAAAAATATTGCTAAAGCCCCCGTTACGCTGATCGATATCCTCAAGCGCTTGGTTGATATCGTTAAGGGGCACAGGTTGATGTTCGAATGCCGATAAATCCAGTACGCCACTGCCAACCATGTCGGCAAGCATTTGCGCCTCGTCTGTGGAAAACCACAACGACCCCTTGTATTGGAGTTGCCGGCGCATCATCAATAAGGGATCCAACGGAATGGTATTGGCCAGACCGCCACAATTAACCAGGCTGCCGCCCCGGGCAAGCGCCTGCAAAGCATTAAGCGTGCTGTCGACAGGCACCCCGGGACCCACCGCACTGATCACGACGTGAACACCTTCGCCCCCCGTGTCACGCATGACCACGTCGTGCGCCGCTTCATTGGGCATTTGTATGGTGGTGACTCTTTCAGGGCAAATCGCTTTAACCTTTTCCAGTATGGCGGTGTTGCGGCCGGTGCCAAAGACTTTGGATGCCCCCATTGCCAGGGCCACCATCGCCGCACCCACACCCAAGGTGCCGGTTACTCCGTCAATCAGCACGGTTTGCCCAGGTTCAAAATTGGATTTACGTATAGCCGAATAAGCCGTACCCAAATACCCCAATCGCACGGCTTCGGCGTCTTTTACCGTATCGGAAAGCGTCACCAGATTGGACGCCGGGATAATCAGATACTCACCGAACCCGCCATAAGGGTAGCGTTCAAAAATCGGCGCCGAACCCGGTCCGAACCCAAAATACCCATGAAAGGTAAAACTGGGACAATTTGTGGGCACATTACTTCGACACGCTTTGCAAGACCCGCAGGTAAGCGCGGGGTTAATATAAACGCGATCCCCAGCCTGAACAGACTGCACTTCCTCGCCCAACTGATCAACCATGCCCACCGCGTCCAGGCCGTAAATTGCCGGCAGCTTGCGCGCCGGCAACGTAGGATGACGCTTGGTGTAGTTACTGATCACATTTTTCAAATTGGGCACGACCCCACATGCACTTACCTTAACCAACACATCTTTTGGGCCAGGCATGGGCACCGGCAAGGTTTCAATTTGAAAGGGCTGGCCGGGCGCATGCAACCGCGCCGCTCGCATGGTTCTCATGTACTGCTCCTGTTGAAAAAACATTAACCCACTTGCTTGCCGTACTTACCAATTAACTCAACTGCTGTGTCGTACAGCTTCTGACCATCAAACCCCTTATCAGACATATCAGCAATCCATTCACTATTCACTTGACCTGCAATGTCAATAAACTCAGATGCTTGCTGGTCGGTGAAGGTGTAGATCTCATTGCCCCGGTCTTCAGCGGCTTTGCGCCCAACCGGGTCGGTGCTGGCGGTGGTGTCTCCGCACCACCCCGATGTTGCCAGGCCTGAGTTTGCATCCATCACTGCCTTTAACTCAGCGGGTAAGCCCGCATACTTTTGCTTGTTCATTGTCATGAGAAAAGGCGTGGTATACAGAGCGCCACTGTCTTTCGGGAATTGCGTGTGATACTTGCAAAGCTCATCAAGCTTAACGGAGGGTACCGTTTGCCAAGGCAACACAGCCGCGTCAATAACCCCTTTCGATATTGCGTCGGGGATCCCCGGCAAAGGCAACCCTACCGGGGTTGCACCCACAGCCGCCAGCAACTTGGTCGTTTGACGGGTTGGGCCCCGAACTTTCATGCCTTTAAGATCAGCCGCTGAATGGATGGGTTTATTCTTGGAGTGGAAAACACCTGGCCCCGAAGTGTGCAAGGCAATTAAATGTGTTTCGTCGTACTCCTGGGCCGCGACAGTTTGCCCGTATTCCCAAAAAGCCATGGACGTTGCTTCGGGGTTGTTCATAATAAAAGGCAGCTCGAACACTTCCGACCTGGGAAACCGCCCCGCACTGAGACCAGGCAATGTCCATATAACGTCAACCACACCATCGCGAACCTGATCATAAAGTTGTGGCGGTGTACCGCCCAACTGCATGGATGGGTAGCCTTCAAACTTGATCATGCCGTTGGACTCATTGGTGACTTGTTCCATCCAGGGCATACAAAGCAATCGCCACGTGTCCGACTGTGGCGGCATGAAGGTATGAAACTTCAGAGTGACGGCTTGTTGAGCGAAAATACTAACAACCGGTGAGCCGATGGCTGCGGCGGCCAGGCTCGACTTTAAAAAGGTACGTCTGCGCATTATTGTCTCCTTGATTTTTAAGTTAGGTAATGCATTAACCACAACGCAATCTGCGGGAAAGCTAATACAAGAACAACACGAACAACATCACTGACAAGGAACGGAAGCACCCCCTTATAGCTTTCCAAAATAGGTACATCTTTCGCCAACCCGTTCACAACGTAAACATTCAAACCAACAGGGGGGGTTAATAAACCAAATCCAATGGTGATCAACACCAGAATGCCGAACCAAAGTGCTATGTCCTCGGACGGCATACCAATATCCAGGCCCATCACAATGGGGAAGAAAATAGGCAGTGTTAGCAACATGACGGAAATTTCATCCATGATGGCGCCGGCAAACAGGTAGAACAGCAAGATAGCTGACACCACAAAATAAGGGGGCAACCCAAAATTGGTAATTTCAGCCGCCAATACCTGCGTTATCTGCGTAAGAGCCAGTGCCGCATTCATCATGTCGGCGCCCAGCAAAATCAGGAAAATCATGGCGGTTGCGCCGGCGGTTTCCAGGAAGCACTGCCCAAACTTGGCGAGGGTCAGCTCCTTCTTTATGAGCGCCATGAAGAAAGTAGCCACCGCACCCACAGCGGCACCATCGGTTGGCGTGAACCAGCCGCCGTAGATACCACCGAATACAAGCAGAAATATGAAAAAGATGGGCAGAACACGCCAAACGACCGGCCAACACATCACCCGGCCATTTTGTTCTTTCAGCGGTGCCTGCCCCGGCACCAGGCGAACATAAAGCGCAATGGCCAGCACGTAACCCAACATGGCCAGAAACCCTGGCACCATAGCAGCGGCGAATAATTTAGCCAGGTTTTGCTCTGTCACAATGGCATACAGGACCAAAGGCACAGAAGGCGGTATTAAGAAACCCAACACGGCGCCCGCCGCCAGCGTACCCGTTGCCAGCTTTCCGGAATAGCCCTGCCGCTTCATTTCAGGATAGGCCACCGGGGTAATGGTGGCGGCAGTAGCAACCGACGAACCACATACGGCGCCAAAGGCACCGCTGGCAATGACCGACCCCATTGCCAGCCCCCCTCGCAAACGTCGCGTCAGCGCACTGGCAAACTCGAACAACGCCGCCGACAATCCCCCTTTGGAGGCGAACTGCCCCATAAGAATAAACAGCGGTATGACGGAAAGGTCGTAATTTGCAAAACGCGCAAATACGGCGGAGTTAAGATGATTTACCCATGGAAGCCAGCCTGTTTTGGTTAAATACCCAAAAGAACCCGCAACAAACATGGCAACGGCAATCGGCACCCTAATTGCCATTAACACCAACATAATGGCAATCATCACCACCGCAACTTCAAGGCCGCTCATAACAAGCCCCTTGCATTGCTACAACGCTCTGCCAAAAGGCAATGATGGCGGTCACACTCAAACTAGGCACAATAAACGAATACACGATCCAGTCGGGAAAGCCAAACATCATTGAGCTGGATTGGCTTTTATAGGCGCTTAGCCCCCCAATCGCTGTGCGCCACAGCAGTAGCGCCATGATCAGACCCATTAACAGCGACCCAAACCGATTCAAGGCATGCTGCGTCGAAGGGCGCGCGCCGGCCATAAAAAAATCAATTGTCAGATGCCCGCATCGCCATTGACAATAAGGCAGAAAAAGCGAAACAACCGTGCCCATGGCATAAGCGGTTAGCTCAAAATCACCAACAAAAGAAACAGCAAAAACATTTCGAAGAACCACGCTCACACAGATAAACACAGCAACACAAAACAACGTGAGCCCACCGATCAAGGCGAAAATCTTGGCGATAAGTTCGAACACTTTGGCCATTTCGTTAACCCACCACTCGTTCCGTTCGCAATGTCTCAATATCTTCACCGCAATAACCAAGACTGGCCAATAACTCATTGGTATGCTCACCCAACTGCGGGGGTGACTGACGAACACTGGGCCGGTGCCCGCCCATTGTGAATGGCAACAAGGGAACCTTTACCTTTTCGCCCCCGCTATCCGCGTCGGGTAGCGCAATTTCGCGCAATCCGCCAGACGCATTCAAATGGGGATCGTTGAATAAATCTTCTGGTTTGGTAATGGGAGCAAACGGCAAACCATGGGATTCAAATTTTTCTGAGATTTCGCCCGCTGTCATTTGTAAGAAGATCTGCTGGAGTTTGGGCAACAAGGTGTCCCTGTTCTGCACACGTTGATTATTTGTGTTGTATGAAGGGTGGGTTTTCAACTCGGAGATACCGAAAGCGTCGCAGAAAACGGCCCATTGCGTTTCACTAACCACAGCAAGAAACACCTGCTCGTTGTTTTTTACGGTGAAAACGTCGTAAATACCCCAAGCCGATACACGCGCAGGCATTGGCGCCGCAGGCACCCCAGTTACTGCAAATTGCAGCATGTGCTGGGCCACCAGAAACACATTATTCTCGAATAAGGCACTTTGTACTTTTTGCCCCTTTCCGGTCACGGCTCTTTGAAGCAGTGCGGCCATGGCACCTATCGAGCCAAACATGCCTCCCATAATGTCGTTAACCGATGAGCCGGCCCTTAGTGGGTCACCTGGTCGCCCCGTCATGTAAGCCAGCCCCCCCATCATTTGAACAACCTCATCAAGTGCGGTGCGATGCTCGTATGGCCCCGGAAGAAACCCCTGGTGACTCACATAAATAAGTTTCTGATTAATGGTCGACAAACTTTCATAATCTAAACCGAGCTTATGCATTGTGGAGGGCTTGAAGTTATGACTTACGATATCGGCTTTTGCGATTAGTTTCTTGGCAATTTCAAGCCCTTCAGATTGATGGAGATCAATCGCGATACTTTTCTTGTTTCGATTGAATGCGGCGAAAAAACCGGCGCCTGAGCCTTTCAGTCGGCGCGTGTTATCTCCTTTCAAGGGCTCAATCTTGATCACTTCAGCGCCTAAATCACCCAGAACCAATCCACAGGTTGGCCCCATCACCATGTGGGAAAACTCTATTACACGAATTCCGTGTAGCGGCAGTATCTGTTCAGTCATGAGTTGGTGCCGTAAAGTTTTTTGGAATACCTGCCTGCGCAAGCATGCCGTACAGCGGTTCATCGGGTAATGCCGCTTCTATAACAGATCGGGCTGCCAGCAATTTGGGAAGATCAATTCCGGTATGAACACCCATTGCCTGAAACATGAAAGCGAGGTCTTCGGTAACCACGTTGCCCGTAGCGCCGGGCGCATAAGGACAACCGCCAAGCCCACCCAGCGAAGCATCGAACGTGCGTACACCTGCCTCATAGGCAGCCAGGCAATTGGCCAGACCCAACCCCAGAGTGTTGTGCAAATGGGCCGCGCCGGCATGCGACCCAATTTCTTGCTTTAGGCGTTTGAACAGCCGCTTGACCTGCGCGGGGTTGGCATAACCTGCAGTGTCGGATAAACCGCACTCATCTACACCAGCCTCAGTTGCTGCAAGCGCAAGCTTCAGGACATCGTCTTCCGACACTGCGCCCTGTAGGGTGCAACCGAACGCTGTCGATAACCCGACTTCGATTTTTGTCGTTGGTGACTCAGTGTTGCGCAAATGGACAATGTCGCGCACGGCACGAATCATCTCTTCAGGCGTTTTACGAACATTTGCCTGTGAATGAGCACGACTTACGGACACCGGAACGGTAATTTTGTGCGCTTTAGATTGAATGGCGGCACGAGCCCCTTGCAGGTTGGGAACTAGAACAACCACGCTTAAACCAGGCAATTCAAGCGCATGTTGCACAACCACATCGGTATCAGCCATTTGAGGTAAAGATCGGGCAGGCACAAATGAACCCACTTCAATTTCTGCAACTCCGGCATCGTACATAGCCTTGATCCACCGAACCTTTTCATTCGTAGGCATCAGTGCCGCAATAGATTGCAGACCATCACGAGGCCCTACTTCGCTAATGACAACGCTGTCCCGCACCTGCGATGTAGCCTGCTCATTTTTCACTTGCCCACCTTAATTAAAATTCTGTACAATAGAACTGGTTTCTTTCTAATGGAATTATATCAAAAGGTTTTATTTATTAACCTAGCGTTTACCCTATGCCAAAAAAACCAAAATCCCCCTCTGTCGCCGACGAAAATACACAGGTCGGTGCTGCATCGGTTAACCGAGCGCTCTCAATCCTGGCGGTATTCCAGAAAAGCCAACCTCGTCTTAGCCTGAGCGAAATTGCAGAACAAACCAAGCTATACAAAAGCACTGTTTTGCGCTTGCTATCATCACTAATTAGCGCCAATTTCGTTCAACGATTTCCAGACGATCGCTACGGCCTGAATTACGAGGTTGCTCGTCTTTATGAGGTTTATCGGGGCTCTTTTTCACTTGAGCAGGTTGTACAACCTGAGCTACAAGACTTGGTAAGCAAAACCGGAGAAAGCGCCGCATATCATGTTCGGCAAGGAGATATGCGTCTATGTTTATACCGTGTCGACTCACCCCACCCTATTCGCGACCATATCAAAGTAGGCGATGTTCTTCCGTTGAACCGGGGCGCAGGCGGGCGCGTATTAGTTGCGTACTCTGCGGAAATATCGCAACGCACGAACAAAGATGAGCAGATTTATCAGCAAATTCGTGAGCAAGGGTATTTCGCCGGCATTGGCGACCGAGATAGCGGAGTAGGCGGAATTTCCGCCCCCGTTTTTGATACGCGTGGCCATTTGGCGGGCGCAATTACACTAACCATGCCGGCCGAACGCTTCAATGAGCAATTCATTACCGCAGTTATAGAGGCTTCTCGGCGTTTAGGCGCACGAATATGACACACATACCTCGAGGAACTCGCTAGCCTATTAACTGACCTCGGTTCGCGGCCGGTTGGCCCGCCAGTGCACTGGCTCGGGCTTGAACTCTCCGGCCACCACGGCACGGGTGAGTTCGCGCTTCAGAATCTTGCCGCTGGCGGTCATGGGGAAGGCATCCACCACCAGAATGTATTCCGGCATGTCGTATTTCGACAGCCCGTTTTCATATAGGTACTGCAGAATGGAAACGTAGTCGGGCGCGGCTGTGCCTTCCCAAATTAAGGCCAGGCAGGCTTTTTCGCCCAGGCGGGGGTCGGGCACGGGGAATACGGCGGCTTTGCGAATCAGCGGGTAGCTGTGGGCCAGGTCTTCAATCAGGCCGGGGTAAATATTGCGCCCGCCGCGAATGACCATTTCTTTCTTGCGGCCCACAATGCGCAGGCAGCCCGATTCGTCAATGGTGCCCAGGTCGCCGGTTAGGAACCAGCCCTGGTTATTGAATGAGGTTTCGGTGGCGGTTTGGTTGTCGAAGTAACCTAGCATTAACAGGCCGCCGCGGCCGCCCAGCTCGCCGATTTCGCCGGTTTCGGCTTCAATGTCGGGGTTGTCCTGGCGCCAGATGCGGGTTTCATAGCCCTGGCAGCAACGCCCGCAGGTACCCACAATAATGGGTTCGGGGTCGGCCGGCTGGGTGTAATGGTGCGAGCCGTTTTCGCTCATGCCGAAGGTGTTTTGTGGTTTAACGCCCAGGTTGAAAAATTCCTGCGCCACCCAGGGGGGAATAACGGAGCCCGACAAATAAAACACTTCTACGTCGCCCAGCGATTTCAAATTACGTGTGCGGGCTTCTTTCAACAGGTCGATACCGTGGGTGGGCACGCCCAGCAAGTAGGTGGCTTTAGAGACCAGAATCCAGTCCATCCATTTGGCCGGGTCCGACGAGTCGCTGACCACCAGTTCGGCGCCGGTCACAATCGATTGCTCCAGCGCCACGGTGCCAATATGGTGGCTCATGGCGCTTAGGGTCAGCATAATAGTGTCGGCGGTGTGGCCCCAGTCGGCCACCATGGCACGGCCGTTGGCCAGCAAGGTGTTGTCGCTGTGCATCACCCCTTTGGGGTTGCCGGTGGTGCCCGAAGTAAAGGCCAGGTACAGCACCTTGTCGGGGTCGTTATCCACGGGGCTTTCAATAAGGGGGGCGTCGGGCGAGGGGTAACCGGATACCGGCGCCGGCTCAGCCGAACCGGCTGCGGTGCCGGGTATATTTGCCTGGGCGCCGTCTTCACCCACCAGCATAATTTGCTTCAGCGAGGCAATATCGGCGATGCGGTCAAGAATGGATTTGCCGGTGAGGTCGGCCGCGTAACCCGGCTGGGTAAACAAAACTTTACAACGCACCTGGTTCAGCAGGTTCACAATATCCTGCACGGTATGGTTTTTATGCAACGAAGGGCAGCATACGTAGCCGTTTCGGGAACAGGCCAGAAAGATCACCACGCTTTCAACGCAACTGGGCAACCACACGGCCACACGGTCGCCGCGCCGCAGGCCCAACTGATGCAGGGCGCCGGCCACGCGGGTGACTTCTTCCTGAAATTGCGGCCAGGTTAGGCGCCGATGCTTATCGCGCACGGCGTACCCTTCGGGATACCGTTTGGCGTTACCTTCCAGCAGCGAGTAGAACGTGTCGTTTTGCCACACGCCACTGTCGTAGTATTCGCGTGCCTGACGCGGATTGTGCATCGTTAATAAAGTATTCATTGAAAATTGGATTCCTGGGCGCGTGGCGGCTACTATTTACGGAATGCGAGGCCGCTGATAAGATACTATTTATAGTAAGACAGTGCGCTTATTTTACACAGGAGTCATACGACTCACAACAGGAGGCATCATGCGCGTCATCGACATACTTCGCACCAAACCGGGCGTGCTTTACACAACTTCCCCCGACACCCCCATTAGCAAAGCCCTGCTGAATATCGCCAACCACGACGCCGGCTCGCTGATTGTGATGAAAGACAACCGCCTGGTGGGCTTGTTGTCGTTCCGGGAAATTATCAATATGCTGGCGCTTCAGCTTGCCCCGCAAGGTGGCGAGGGGGCCATTGATTTGCAATCGCTTAAAGTGAAAGACGTGATGAACAGCCAACCTGTTGTGATTGACCCACAAATGGACCTGCATACATTACGCGGCCTTATGGTGAGTTTACGCCAGCGCTTTATGCCGGTAGTGGAAAAAGACGTGGTCATTGGCGTGTTGTCTTTCTACGATGTGGCCAAAGCCGTTCATGAAAGCCAGGAAGCGGAAAACCGCTACCTGAAAGCCTACATTAACGACCAGCACGAAGCGCCGCAGCCTTAATGGCGGCGTTTGTTATTCATTCACGCAAGGTTCAAATTTACCGGTGTGCGGGTTACGTACAAACAGCACACCGGTGGCCACGCCGAAATATGCGGCGTGCAGCATCAGTTCGCCGCTTTCCACACGGCGGCGAATAAACGGAAAGGTCAGCAGGTTGTGCATGCTTTCTTCCGCCACCGCCAATTCCAGCCGCTTCAGGTCTTGGGCGTAGTCGCCGGTTGACGGGCCCAGGCGCTCGGCCACGGGCTCGATTTGCGACATCCATTTACGAATGAATTCACCCTGGCTTAACGGCGCAGCCTGGTCGTGAAAGGCTTTTACGCCCCCACACGACGCATGGCCCAGAATCACAATGTGTTTCACGTTCAGGCCGTTCACCCCGAACTCGATGGCGGCGCTGGTGCCGTGATACGACGACTCCGTATCGGGGTCGAACGGCGGCACCAGGTTGGCCACGTTACGCACCACAAACATTTCTCCCGGCCCCGCGTCGAAAATAGCTTCCGGCGACACGCGCGAATCGCAGCACCCAATCAGCATGATTTCCGGGCGCTGCCCTTTTTCAGCCAATTGGTGGTAGCGGTTGCTTTCGGTTTGAAAGCGGCCGTCGAGAAATTGTTGATACCCTTCAGTGAGTCGTTGCGGAAACATAAAAGCCCATGTCGTTTATTTTTAAAAGTTCGGTCAGGTGGCTTTCAACATGTCTTCAATGACTTTCTTGGCATCGCCAAACACCATCATTGTTTTATCCATGTAGAACAGCTCGTTGTCGAGCCCGGCATAACCGGAAGCCATGGAGCGCTTGTTCACAATGACCGTGCGCGCTTTGTAGGCTTCCAGAATCGGCATGCCCGCAATCGGCGAGGCCGGGTCGTTCTTGGCCGCCGGGTTTACAACGTCGTTCGCGCCCAGTACCAGTACCACATCGGCCTGGCTGAATTCACCGTTAATGTCGTCCATTTCAAACACCTGCTCGTACGACACTTCCGCTTCAGCCAGCAACACATTCATGTGCCCCGGCATGCGGCCCGCAACAGGGTGAATGGCATATTTCACGGTAACGCCCTGCTCGGTGAGCTTGTCGGTCAGTTCTTTCAAGGCATGCTGGGCACGGGCAACGGCCAAACCATAACCGGGCACAATAATAACCGTTTCCGCATTGCTGAGCATGAAGGCGGCGTCGTCGGGGCTGCCCGACTTCACGTTGCGCTGTTCACCACTTCCCGCAGCCGCCGCCGAGGAATCATTACCAAAGCCGCCCAGAATCACGTTGAAGAACGAACGGTTCATGGCCTTGCACATGATGTAAGACAGAATGGCGCCGGAAGAACCCACCAGCGAACCGGCCACAATCAGCATGGGATTCCCTAACGAGAAACCAATACCGGCCGCAGCCCAACCCGAATAGCTGTTCAGCATCGACACCACCACCGGCATATCGGCCCCGCCAATGGGGATGATAATCAGCACACCCAGCAGGAACGACAGCAGCGTCAGCAACACGAACGGTGTCCAGGCTTCCGTCATCACGAACCAGACACCCAGGCCGATGGTGACCAGGGCCATGAGCAGGTTGAAGTAATGTTGGCCGGGGAACACCACCGGGGCGCCCTGGAACAGGCGGAACTTATACCGCCCCGACAGTTTCCCGAACGCAATCACGGAACCTGAAAACGTAATGGCACCAATAGCCGCACCCAGGAACAGTTCAACCCGGTTACCGGTGGGAATGGCGCCGGCGGCGTCTACAATACCGAAGGCAATGGGCTCAACCACAATGGCCCCGGCAATGGCCACGGCCGCCAGGCCGATCATGCTGTGCATGAAGGCCACCAGTTCCGGCATTTTGGTCATTTCCACCCGGCGCGCCATGGTGGCGCCCACAAAGCCGCCAATCACCAACCCAAGCAGCACCCATGCCAAACCACCCAGGGCGTTTTCCTGCGCTTGCGACCAGATTAAGGCACCGGTGGTGAGCACGGCAATGGCCATGCCCGCCATGCCGAATGTGTTGCCTATAATTGAAGTGGTGGGGTGCGATAAGCCTTTCAGCGATTGAATAAAGCACACCGAGGCAACAAGATACAGCAGTACCACAATATCCATTGAAATCATGACTGGCCCCCTTTGGCTTTTTTCTCTTTCTTCTTGAACATGGCCAGCATGCGCTTGGTAACCAGGAAGCCGCCGAAGACATTCACAGAAGCCAGCGCCACTGCGAAAACGCCCATGCCTTTGGCCAGCGGGTCAACGGTTAAGGCGCTGGCCAGCATGGCACCCACAATCACAATGGCGGAAATGGCGTTGGTGACTGCCATGAGCGGGGTGTGCAGTGCAGGCGTCACGTTCCACACAACGTGGTAACCCACATAAATGGCCAACACAAAAATGACCAGGTTGATAATGGTTGGGTTAATCGCTTCCATTTATTTCTTCCCCCACAAAATTTGCCCGTTTTCACATACCAGGCAGGCTTTGACGATGTCGTCGTCTTTTTGAATGGCGAGCTTGCCGTTTTCGTCCACAATCAGCTTCATGAAGTCGAGCAGGTTGCGGGCATATAACGCCGAGGCATCGGTGGCCAGCATGGAAGGCAGGTTGGTTAAACCCACAATTTTCACGCCGTGCTTTTCCACCACTTCGCCTGCCACCGTTAGGGGGCAATTGCCGCCGCGTTCAATGGCCAAATCCACAATCACCGAACCGGGTGCCATGGCACGCACGGTGTCTTCGGTAATAAGCGTAGGCGCAGGGCGACCGGGAATCAGCGCCGTGGTAATCACGATATTGGCCTGTGCGCAGCGCTGTGCCGTTAAGGCCGCCTGGCGTTCCATCCACGCTTGCGGCATGGGCCGGGCGTAACCGCCCACGCCTTCGGCAATCTCGCGTTCTTCATCGGTTTCGAAGGGCACGTCGATAAACTTGCCGCCCAGCGATTCCACTTGTTCTTTGGCAGACGGGCGTACGTCGGACGCCCATACCACGGCACCCAGCCTGCGGGCGGTGGCAATGGCCTGCAAACCGGCCACGCCGGCCCCCATAATGACCACCTGAGTGGCCTTCAGGGTACCGGCCGCCGTCATCATCATAGGAAAAATGCGGTCGTAGAATTGCGTGGCCAGTAACACCGATTTGTACCCGGCAAGGTTGGCCTGCGACGACAACACATCCAGACTTTGGGCGCGTGTAATACGCGGCGCGGCTTCCAGGGCAAAGCCCGTGATACCGGCCTGCGCCATGGTTTGAAGGTGCTCGGCGTTGAACGGGTCGAGCATGCCCAGCACCACTTTACCTGCGCCCATGCTTTGCAGTTCTTCGCTTTGCGGCGCCCGAACTTTCAGAATGAGTTCAGCCGCAAAGGCGTCTTGCGCTGAACCCAGCGTAGCACCCGCTTCAGTGTAGGCTTCGTCGGTAAAACTGGCTTCGCGGCCGGCCCCGTGCTGAACAATCACGCTGTGGCCGGCTTTAACGTACTTCTTGACCGTTTCGGGGGTGGCGGCAACCCGCCGCTCGCCCGCTACCGTTTCTAATGGAACTCCAATTTGCATAATAGCCTCAGGCAAACTCCATGATGATATCGCCACTGGCGAGTTGATCACCTGGTTTAACTTCAATCCGGGAAATGACTACGTCTTCTTCCGCGTCCACACTGACTTCCATTTTCATGGCCTCCAATATGCACAGTGGGCTTCCCGCCGAAACTTGATCGCCGACTTTCACTGCAATGGAAACCACCAATGCAGACATCGGACAAACAAGGCACCGCTTTTCTTGCTCTTCGTTCACTGCCGGCATCACCGCCAACAATGCATTTTCCGTGGGGGTCAACACCAAGGCGGTGGCCTGCGTACCGGCATGCGACAGCAAGTACGGCTCCTGGCCGATGTCGACACCTATCACCACCGCTTGGTCGTTAATAGTACCCTGCCAAACCGGTTCGTCGGTTTTCCAACCCGACGCCACCGTGTGCACGGTAGGGTCGCCGTCGAATTGAATCTGCCACGTGTCGGGCGACACAGGGGTGAGCGTTAAAGAGAAATCTTCGTCTCCCAAACGCACCACGCGCGATAGCGCAGCGGGGGACGGCGCGGCCGCGTTTGCTGCGGGCGCGTTTGCCTCTTGCTCGGCCGGATGAATGCCGCATTCCATGATCGCGGCCGCCACCGCCATGCGGCGCGCAGTATCGCCCTGGGGCGCCACAGGCTTATAACCGTTGGGATACTCTTCGGCAATAAAGTTGGTGGATAACGCGCCGCTTTGCCAGCGTGGGTGATGCATTAACGCGGCCAGGAACGACAGGTTGTTGGCAATGCCTTCCAGGGCAAACGCATCCAGCGCTTCACATTGGGCGTGAATGGCCTGCGCCCGCGTGGGTGCGTGTGTCACCAGTTTGGCGATCATGGGGTCGTAGAAGCGGGCGATTTCGCCGCCTTCGTACACGCCGGTATCGTTGCGCACGGTAATACCGTTTGTATTCCCTTCAGCAGGCGGGCGATAGGTGCGCAAGCGCCCCGCCGCCGGCATGAAGTTGTTGGCCGGGTCTTCGGCATACACCCGGCTTTCCACCGCCCAGCCGTTAATCTTGACGTCGTCTTGCTGAATCGACAGCGTTTCACCGGCGGCCACGCGAATCATCTGTTCCACCAGGTCAACCCCGGTAATCAGTTCGGTAACCGGGTGTTCAACCTGCAGGCGAGTGTTCATTTCCAGGAAATAGAATGACTTGTCTTGCCCGCATACGAACTCCACCGTGCCGGCCGAGTCGTAGTTCACCGCGCGCGCCAGGGCCACTGCCTGCTCACCCATTTCACGACGCGTGTTGTCGTCAAGCAAGGAAGACGGCGCTTCTTCCAGCACTTTCTGGTTGCGTCGCTGAATAGAGCATTCGCGTTCCGCCAGATACACCACGTTGTCGTGCTTGTCGCCCAGCACTTGAATTTCAATATGGCGGGGGTTTTCAATAAACTTTTCAATAAAGACACGGTCGTCGCCGAACGACGCGGCGGCTTCCGAACGGGCACGTTCAAACCCTTGCGCCACCTCGCCGATGGCGCGCGCAATGCGCATGCCTTTGCCGCCGCCGCCCGCCGAGGCTTTAATCATGACCGGCAGGCCGATTTCCTTCGCCACCTGAACCGCGTGATCGCCGTCGTTAATTACGCCAAGGTAACCGGGAATGGTGGAGACTTTGGCCAGATTGGCAAATTTCTTCGAGGCGATTTTGTCGCCCATAACCTCAATGGCGTTTTCGTTCGGGCCAATGAATACAATGCCCGCCTGCGACAAGGCTTTCACAAACGAGGCGCGTTCCGATAAAAAACCGTAGCCGGGGTGAACCGCCTGGGCACCGGTTTTCAGGCAGGCATCAATAATCTTGTCGACCACCAGATACGACTCAATGGCCGGTGCGGGCCCAATGTGTACGGCCTCGTCGGCCATTTGCACATGCAAGGCCCGGCGATCGGCATCGGAATAAACAGCGACCGTTGCAATACCCATCCGACGAGCGGTTTTAATAATTCTGCACGCGATCTCGCCGCGATTTGCAATAAGAATTTTTGAAAACATAGCGTCCCTGTGTGTCAGTTTCAACGATCAGAAGCGTGGCCAAGAGCCGCCAGCTCTTGCCCCAACCAACGTCGGGTATCGCCGGGACGCAATACGGCGTCGAGGGCACCGTTTTGAAGCAAATGGGGTGCGGCCAGAGTTGGCAGCAAGGCCTGAGCCTGCGCCGGGGCAAGGTCTTCAATGCCCTTCGGGCCCGCCAACCCCATGGATGCGCTATCCCAGGCCACCACGCGGGCGGCGGCCGTGGCGGCGGAACTTAAGGCCATGCCCGCCGCGCCATAGGCTTTGCCGATGACAACGGTGATTTTCGGCACATGACTTTTCGCATACCGTCGCAGCAGGTCGGCCACGGTATGGGCCAGTCCGCCGGACTCCTGTTCGAAACCGGGCACAAACCCCGGTGTGTCAACCAGCGTAACGATAGGCACGTTCATGGCATTGCATAAGCGCACAAAACGCGCGGCTTTGCGGCAGGCGGCGTTATCCAGCGCGCCGGCCAGGGTTTTGTTCTGGTTGGCAATGACCCCCGCCCAGTGGCCGCCGATGGGCACAAAGGCGGTGACCATATTGTGGGCCACCCCGGCGCCCACTTCGTAAAAGGCCCGAGTATCGCTCATCTGGCGCAAGGCCTCGGTGACATCGTAGCTTTGTGCGGGGTCGTCGGGAATCAGGGTGTCCAGCCCCACGCAATACCCCAATGACTCAACTTGAGGGGTGGCGCTGCTTGTGGCTGCTGTGCCCACACGCAGCAATCGTTTAATGGCTCGCAGGGCCAGTACCTCGTTGTTGAACACCAGATCGGCCACGCCGCTTTCATCGGCATGCACCTTCCAACCGCCCAAGTCGTCATCCGTCAGTGAAGTGTGGGTGACCCTGTTGGTAATATTTGCGTCGGTTAACGTAAGCGATGACCCGCTTCGCACCATGACGACCACATCGAACAGCCCTGCCAAAAAGGCATTGGGGCCACTGTTATGCCCTACTACCAGCGCCACTTTCAATGCACGATGCGCCGCCAACGTGCCGGCCAATCGGCCTAACGACGACCAGGCTGCAATGCCGCCGTCGAGGCGGGTTTGGGTCCCGTCGAACACCATCACCAAAGGCGCGTTTTCATTTTGTACATGTTGCGTGGCCTGCTCGACTTGGCGCCAGGCGGCCGCATCCATACCGTTGCCTAAGTGCTGGGTGTCTTGCGACACGGCACAAATGCGCCGGCCGCCCGCCATACCGGTGGCGGTCAGCAAATAATCGGTGTTTTCGCCGATAAAGGACGGCTCGTGATCGAAAAGAAGCGACAATCGCTCACGCATCGTTAAATTGCGCGCGGCGTGTAGTGCATTCCGGTTACCGGCATCCGCCCCGGATGCGGCAACTGCAACATTGTCTTCCTCGTTATTCTTGTCGATCATGATCCATTCCTTGGAACCTATCGTTAACGCCCGGCGCTTGAAGGGTTGCGCCGGGCCCAGGTAAGGCCGACTTAGCCTTTTTGCTTTTCTGCTGCGTAAGCACGCAGTTTGGGAACGATTTCTTTGGCAATGACTTCAACCTGATCCATTTGGTACTTGTACGGCACGAAGATCAGTTTTTGTACGCCGGCGTCGATGTGTTCTTTAAGCTGCTCGATACACTCGTCGACATTCCCCATAATGGCGCTGTCCATGGTCGACATACTGCCTTGGGCAATATCGAAGTCCACATTCAGCCAATCCATCATGGTTTTCTCTACTGCGGCACGCGATTCGCCCACCATAATCGGCAACTGGTTGCCGTTCAGTACGGTGTCGGGATCCCGGCCGTCTTCCTCAGCGAAATTACGCACTTTCTGCCAGGACTCAATGAACGCGTCGGGCTTGTAGAAGTAGGTGAGCCAGCCGTCGCCGTTGGTGGCCGCGCGCTTCAGTACGCGATCGGCATAACCGCCAATCAGAATGGGGAACGGTTTCTGCACGGGCTTGGGGAACATAACGCCGGCAGGAATGCGGTGATTGGGCCAATCGCCCGAGACCAGGTCTTCGTTAAAGAAGCGACGCATAATGTCGAGGTTATCGTCCATAATGCGGCCGCGCTTTTCAAACGGTACGCCGACGGCATCGAACTCGCGCTTGTACCAGCCTGCCGCCATGGCCGGCAGCATGCGGCCACCGGAAATTTGATCCATGGTGGATAACTGCTTGGCCAGCGTAACGGGGTTACGCAGCGGCAAGACCAGAATGCCGGTCGAGAGTTTGATTTTCTTGGTGCGCGCCGCAATGGCGGTAAGCAGGGTCAGCGAATCCAGAATGGGGAAGTGCGGGTCGACACCCAAAAGAATGTGGTCCCACACCCAGAGGGAATCAAAACCCAGTTCTTCCATCCGCACGCCGTATTCAACCAGTTCCTGCGCATCGGGAATGGTGGGGTAAGCGGTGAAGTTTCGGGCTGCAATGCCAAAAGTGCCGTGAAGCGTAGCCATAGGTGTTCTCCTTAAATAATCTGTTGGTGTGACCGGGGTTAAGCGATGTAACGTCTGTCGGGGTCCAGCTCTCGTAGGGCCTGTAACTCGCGCTCTGTAGGCGCCGCAGTCACACCCAATTCGTTTTTGTCGTAAAGCAAATCAAAACCGGTGTTGTCTTGAACCTCTTCCAGCGTAACGCCGTCGTGCAAAGCCAGCACTTTCATGGCGCGGGTCTTTTCATCGAACCCGAACACACCCAGGTTGGTAATAACCCGGAACATGCCGCCGGCGCGCAGGCCGCTGTCGTATCGCGATGTGCCACCTTTCAGGAAGCCCGGGCTGGTGATGAAATCGACTTCTTCAACAAAACGGCGTGACTCATGGCGCATGGCCACAATCATATTGGTGAGGCTGGCAATATCGTTGCCGCCGCCGGTGCCGGGCAAACGTACTTTCGGGTTGCGTGGGTCATCGCCCAGGAACGAAGAGTTCAAATTGCCGTATTTGTCGATTTGCGCACCGCCCATGAAGCCAATATCAACATGGCCGCGCTGCAGCAACAGAAGCACTTCCGTGCTGCTGATGACCATGTTGGCGCGTTTGGTGCAGCGTTGTTCGTTGGTAGACGGCGGCAGCTTGCCAGGCTCAACAAAGGGGCCCACCACGCCGCCTTCAAACAAAATTGTTAAGCCGGGGCAGCGCAGAATTTGCGCCAGTGTGGCCGCCAGCAGCGGAATGCCCACGCCGGCAAACACCACTTTGCCGTCGTCGAGCACACGCGAGCTCATGACGGTAAGGATTTCGGCGTCGGTGAAATCGCGTTTGCCCGCCTGGCTGCCTTGGGGCGATTGGGTAGCGGTTGTATTAGTCATTTAACAGGCTCCTTCCTCGTTTGGCCGCGTCGAGCAACTCTTCCAAACCGAGCAGCTTCAAGTATTCATTCCACGACTTCGGTTCGCGAATGTATTTTTCAATGTAGGCGTTCATGCCTTCCACCGGATCTTTGTTCACCAGGTCGGTGTAGTAATCCATGTGCGACAAGAAGGGTTCATACACGTTGGTGCACTCGTGCGGCGCGGAACCGAAAGGTACCTCAACCACGGCATCGACATTGAAGAAACCAATTTTGGTTTGATCAGGCGCACGGCGGATTTGGTCGTTCGACACAATGCGTTCGGTAGTTAGAATGACGCTGTCGGCCGCCATGGCCAGGTCGACGTCCATAAAGGGCAAGCCGTCGATTTGTGCGTTACCGTAGGCATCGGCACGCTGAACGTGGATAAGCGCTACGTCGGGATTCAACGCCGGAACCAGCAAGATAGGCTCATCGGTGAAGGGGCAGTTAATTTGTTTGGGCTCGGGCCGAAGCGCCAGCACGTCGGAACCCAGCATGGCACGCATGGGCAGAAACGGCACACCCATGGCACCGGCGCGAAAACGCATGCCCATACCCAGGTGAGACCACTCTTGAAAGCTGGCTTTCTTGGTTTCAGCGTAATGGCGCATGACTTTGGAAATGCCCCACACAATGCCCTGGCTGAACCAGCTGGTTTCAATTTCCTTGCAGATGCCCGAGCCGAAAAGCCAGTCGCCCTCGCTGGAAACAATACAGCGCGACACCGACAAATCTTTTTTCTGATCACGAATCAGTTGCCAGATCATGGCCATGGGCGTGCGCGACAAGGTACTGCCGCCGACCCCCACCCGACTGCCGTCGGCCACCAGCGCCGAAGCCTCTTCAAGCGACATAACTTTTTCGCGAAGACTGCGGTCTCTTTTCTGGAGACGCTCGCGCAGTTGCAAATAAGGTGACGTTTCCATTCTTTCCTCCGAGCCAACCACGTTGAATGGTCGGGCAAATAGCTCATTCTGGTTTTGTTAATATTATCGTACTAATGATAGTATGATAATACCTAAAAAAACATACTGCAAGCCCCACCGTGAAGCAGGGCTTGCCGTTTTAACCCCCCAGGTACGCGTGGCGTACGTGGGGATCGTTAATCATTTCCTTACCCGTACCGGTAAGCGTCATACGACCTGACTCATACAAATAGGCACGGTCACACATATCCAGCGCGGCAAACGCGTTCTGCTCCACCATCAATACGGTGGTGCCGCTTTCCTTAACCTGCTGAATAATTTCAAATACTTTTTCAACAATATTGGGCGCCAAACCCAATGAAGGTTCATCGAACATAATCAGCTTGGGGCGCGACATAAGCGAACGGGCAATGGCCAGCATTTGTTGCTCGCCCCCGGAAAGCGTCCCTGCTGCTTGCAGATGACGCTCTTTCAGGCGCGGAAACATGTCGTACATTTTTTCGTAATCGTCGTGCACCCCGTTACGGTCTTTACGGGTATAGGCACCGATTTCCAGGTTTTCATGCACTGTCATTTCAGGAAAGACACGCCGCCCTTCGGGGCAGTGCGAAATACCCATGGAAATAATCTGCTGGGCCGACGCATTGGTAATGTCTTCACCCATGAAATGAATGGAGCCCTCAACCGGATGCAACAACCCCGAAATAGCCTTCAAGGTGGTTGACTTGCCGGCACCGTTGGCGCCAATAATGGTGACCAGTTCGTTTTGCTGTACCGACAACGAGACATCGACCAACGCATTCACTTTGCCGTATCGGCAAACCACATTTTTAAGCTCAAGCATGTTGTTTAACCCCTTGTCCTAGATAGGCCTCGATCACGTCAGGATTATTCTGAACTTCTTGCGGTGTGCCGTTGGCAATGATTTTGCCGTAGTTCAGCACAATAACGCGATCGGAAACGCCCATAACCAGCGGCATGTCATGCTCGACCAGCAAAATGGAAATGCCCCGCTTGCGGATCTTGGCCAGAATCTCCATGAACACGTGGGTTTCCGCCGAGTTCATGCCTGCCGCCGGTTCATCAAGCAACAACAGCTTGGCCTTGGCCGCTAATGCAATGGCCACACCCAGCAGCCTCTGTTCACCGTAAGCCAGGGAAACACTTTGCTCGTTTGCCCGGTGCGCCAGCCCCACGAACTCCAGCAATTCCCAGGCCTGCTCGCGCAATGCCTTCTCTTCGCGCCGCATCGACGGCAACGACAGAATCGTTCCCAGAAACGATGCCTTGCCTTGCAAATGCAAGCCTGTTAGCACGTTGTCGAAGGCGGTTTCATTCGAGAACAAACTGGTGCGCTGAAAGGTTCTCACCAAACCCATCGCCGCAATTTCATGCGTTTTATGGTCACCCAGGTTCACGCCCTGGAAATGCACCGTACCTTTGGTGGGCGGAAAAAAGCCGGTGACCACGTTGAACGCCGTGGTTTTCCCGGCGCCGTTGGGCCCGATCAGGCTTAACAATTCCCCGGGATACAAATCGAAAGACATGTCGGCAATGGCAACCAGGCCGCCGAAATGCACGGCCACGTTGCTGACTTTCAATAAGGGTTCTTGATTCTGCTGAGTCATGTTTCACTCCCGGTTCTACGTGTCCACCACTTTTGAATAGCCGGAACAATACCTTGTGGCAAGAACATCACAATTAACACCATGGCCACGCCGTAAACAATCCACTGCACTTCCGGACCGGCCACTTCGCGCAAGCCAACCGGCAGGATGCCGAAGATAATGCCGCCGATAATGGGGCCGATTAACGTGCCTTTACCACCCGTGATCACCATAATGACCATCGTCACGGTATAGATGAACAGGAAAACGTCGGGGTCGATGATGCGGATGTAGTGTGCATACAGCGCACCCGCCGCACCGGCCATCGCTGCAGACGTCGTCGCCGCGAAGTTCAGGTAACGAGTCACGTTAATGCCGGCCGACACGGCAAGCGGTTCATTTTCACGCAGCGCGATCATGGCACGCCCAACGCGCGACTGAACAATGCGTCGGATAATGATGTAGCACACGATCGCCAGGGCCAGGACCAGGTAGTAGTTCGGCGTTTTAGACCAAAGTTCACCCTCGCCTAAAAATGGCAGGTTGTAGGCCATCGGGGGGATGTTGTTCAACGCCAGCGGCCCTTGCGTCAGATCCACCCAGTTCAGCGATACAAGGCGTGTGACCTCGGCAAAACTGATGGTCACAATGACGAAGTAGGCGCCGCGGATTTTGAATGACAGCTTCCCGATAATGAAACCGAACAACCCGGCAATAATCGTAGCCAGCACAAACCCCAGGAACGGTGAGCTGGGTTCCACCACAATGGTTCCATCGCCGAACGGTGCGGCAATTTCGAAGCCCAGTGACGTAAGTGCGCTCACGTAGGCCCCGATACCGAAGAAGGCAATATGCCCCAGGTTCAGCTGCCCCGTGTAACCCAACAGCAGGTTCAGGCTCATGGCGCCCACGATGAACAAGCCCGTGGTAATGACAATGTGCAGGTAGTACTGATCTGAGAGCCAATAAGGCAGGGTCACCAAGACCAGTAGTACAACAAATGTAAGTGCGAGCTTCTTCATCCAATCCTCTCCCCACGTGGCTTGAACAGACCTGTGGGCCTAAACATCAGCACCAGAATAATCAAGATAAAGCCAACGGCATCCCGGTATCCCGACGATATATAGCCGGAACCCAATTCTTCCGCGAAGGCAAGAATGAAGCCGCCGATCATGGCACCGGGCACACTACCCAGGCCACCGAGAATCACAATCGAAAACGCCTTCAGCGCCGCCAGATTGCCCATGGTGGTGGTTACCACAAAGACAGGACCCAACAACGCACCCGCCGCTGCAGCCAGACCGGAGCCCAACGCAAAGGTGGCGGTGTAAATAAAATTAATATTGATGCCCATTAAAGAGGCAGTGGAAGAATCCTGGAAGGTGGCACGCATGGCTTTGCCCAGCGATGTACGCTGCAACAGCACATACGAGGCAATAATGAGCCCAATGGCGGCAACCAGCACGAACAGACGCAACCACGAAACGGCAACCGAACCGATCATGAGCGGCTCAGTTGGGAAAGGCGTACTGACCGACTTGGCGACCCCACCCCAAATAAGCAGCGAGATATTCTGCAACGCAATCCAGCAACCAATCATGGCCACCATGGTTGAGTCGATATCCGCACCCCGCATACTGCGCAAGACAAGACGTTCGATAAGCGCACCCAACAAAATGCCCAGCATAATGGCGGTTGGTAACGCGATAAAGAAGTTCCAGCCAAGATGAGACACGAAATAATAAGCCATGAAGCCGCCAAAGGCGTAGAGCTCTCCATGGGTGAAGTTCACAACCTTCATAACGCCAAGAATCAGCGTTAGCCCAATACCCAGAAGCGCATACGTGCCTCCCAGTATCAGCGCATTGGCTATGTGCTGAAGAAACTGATCCACTGTCTTCCCCACCTGCGCGCCTGATCGGAAGCAAACAAGGAAGGCGCATGACCCTCATTTGCCGTTACATACAAACAGTGCAGGCCGGGGGCCTACACTGTTTGCGACTACATTGGCTTACTGAACCATGACGACTTTGCCGTCTTTAATTTCAACCAAATAGGTGTTGGCATCGTATTGGGCACTGGCTTTGGCGCCGTCACCACCGTCTTTACGGAACTTGATATTGCCGTTCAATGCGGCCAGGTCAACTTCCCAAAGTGCTTTAGTGATTTTCTCTGCGGTGGGCTCGCCTTCTACTTTCTTGAGCGCAGCGGCAATGGTTTTAATACCGTCGTATCCACGGAAGCTTTCGGTTAGGCCGGCCTTGTTCAAGCCACGCTTTTCCCATTCGGCAATAAACGCTTTTGCCATTTCAGGATTAGCCGTTTCTTCGGGTACCCAAGGCGTAAAGAACAGCAAGTGCTTGGAACCTTCAGCAGCCGAACCGGCATGATCGATCAACTGATCGGGGTTTTGTGAACCGCCCGTGGTGATGATTTGGCGATCGATACCCAACGACTGCGCTTGCTTGAGCAATAGTGTTAACTGCTCAACTGCGGTCGTCACGAACAGGGTGTCGGCATCGGTACCTTTAATTTCCGACAGTTGCGAAGACATATCCTGTGCGGCGGCGTCCATAATGAGCTCTTTGCCCACTTCAACACCGTTCGCTTCCAGAACACGGCGGAACTCGGCTGCAGCACCACGGCCCCAGTCGTTGTTCACCACCAGCATGTCGGCTTTTTTAATGCCCAGAGGTTTGATCATTTCAACGAAATTGTCGGCCTCAATGGCACTGGTGGGTGCAATACGGAAAACATAGGGGTTACCCGATTTGGTGATTTTCACCGAGCTGGAAGTTTCCACCACCATGGGAACTTTGTATTCCATGAGCTTGGGCATGGCGGCCAAAGTCAGCGTGGAGCCCCAGGCACCCAAAATGACCGGAACCTTGTCGCGCACGATAAGCTTTTCCGTTACGTTGGCTGATTCGGTGGGGTTGCCTTTGTTGTCTTCAACAACCAATTCGATTTTGTTGCCATTGACGCCCCCGGCGGCATTGATTTCGTCGGCGGCAATTTTTGCCCCTTCAAGAACATAGTTACCGGATGCGGCGATGGGGCCTGTTAGAGGCTGGTTCACACCGATTTTTACGGTGTCCGCGTTAGCGGCTCCCAGCATAGAAAAGGACATTGCAACTGCTGCAAGACCAGAAGCAAATATTTGACTTCTTCGTTTCATTGCACGACTCCTTAGACATGTGTGTATGTGTGTGTGATGCTAGAACAGCTATATAGCGGAAGGTTTATCTTCCCGTCTATCTACTAATAGTAAGACAGTACCTAAACTTTTTTAGGCCGTATATAGTGGTTCTTACTAATATCTGAATAAACCGCTATGTACCGCTGAAAGTCTTACTACTAGTCATGCAACCTGCAATCACGACAGCAACGCGCCATTGCAGACTGAACCACAGGCAATAAGGCGATTGGGCGCCTTATTGCGCAATGCTTCCTGGTGAATCAACGCCCCCCAAACAGGCGCTTGAAAAATGCAGTTACGCGGTTGCGCAATACAGAAAAAACCAGCGCACCGGCGTTCAGTTCCGTTACTTCGTTGGCCGTAGACCCCGACTCGCCCCCGTTCGATAAGCGGGCGTGCAGGTTCTGGGCAAAGGCGTCGGTCATGCGTTTGGCAATATCCTGAACAATCCCCGACCGACTGAACTGCGCCAGGGGGCCCGTTAACGCAAAGCCAATTTCCACATCAACCCGCGTACCCGCACCCTGGTTGATTTCCGACAAAACGTATTCCACCTCGCCGCGCGTGGCCGAAGGTGATTTGGTGTCGCGGGCGGAGCCGTAAATCATGCCTTTATAGTTGGCGTCGTCGCGCTCAACATCGGCGGCGCCTTCAAAATCGGCCACAATCGGGCCGACCTTAACGCGCAACCGGGGTTCCACATGCGTAGCAGTGGGTTCAGACAACAGCGACGCCCCCGGCAGGCAAGTGGTGACCTGGTCTAAGCGACCAAAGAACGCCCACACTTCATCGCGCGGGAAATCAACGGTAAATGATTGCTGCATGCGGGTCATGGGCTTGCTGCTGTCGGGCGCCTTAACGGCCCCGGCAGGTGCACGCACCCGTTTTACTTCCGCCGCCATCCCAGCGGGTACCGCAGCCGCGCCCGCAGAAGCGGATTGCGTTTGCGCATGCCCGGCGCCCGCAGGCCCCAAAATGGTACGCACGTTAACCGGCTCGGTAATGCCTTCGGCGCGACGTTTCTCGATAACGCTTTGAATGGCTTTGGTAATGCCCACATAACCCGTACAACGACACAGGTTGCCGCTCATGGCGTAACGAATGTCTTGCTCGGTAGCATTGGGCATACGCATGACGACATCGTGGGCGGAAGCCAGCATGCCCGGCGTGCAAAAGCCGCATTGCAAGCCGTGCTCTTGGGAAAAAGCTGTACGCAATGCTTCCATCACCTCGTCGTTCATGCCTTCGATGGTGACCACTTCGGCGTTGTCGCAAGCCGCCGCCAGTGAAATGCAGGAACGAGTGGGCACGCCGTCGACAAACACCGTACATGCGCCGCACACGCCATGCTCGCAGCCCAGGTGAGTGCCCGTCAGGCTTAGCGATTCACGCAAAACATCACCCAAATGCGTTCTGGGTTCGATTTGAACGTTGTCGTACTTTTTTCCGTTAACCGTAAGAGAAATCGTATTCATAGTTGAGCTCGCTGAACTGCACGCGTAAGCGCAGTCATATGAATTTTGTTGGCGATGGGATCTTTCAGCCCCGACTCGGCAAATAACGTTTCAATTTTGTCGGTATTCAAATGACCTGCCGGATCGAAATAAGCCGAGGCGTCGGCGATGACGATGGGTTTGGCTTCAATCGCGCCAATCACAAGACGGCACACATTTCTGGCCGGATCTTTTAACAAAACAGCCATTGCGTGGGCGAACTCGCCGGTTTTACGTGTGATCTTGTAATGCCCCCAACGTGCATCCGCCGAAAAACGCGGAATGTGCACCGAAGCCAGTATTTCGCCCGGTTCGAGCGAGGTTTCAAACACACTGACCATGAGGTCTTCCACCGGTACCCGGCGCGTGCCTGAAGGGCCGGCAATGGTCACCGTTGCGCCTACGGCGGCCAGGGTGCTGACCCAATCGGCAGCCGGATCGGCATGCACCAGACTTCCACCTACCGTGCCGCGATTTCGCACCGCGCGGTAGGCAATCCCCCGGGCCACGGCGGGCAGCGCGCCGCGCGTCACGTCCGGTACACGCAGGTCTTCAATGTCGGCGTGGGTTACACAGGCGCCGAACGTAATGCCGTCATCGTTTTCATCAACTTGAGTCAGCTCGGGAATGTGCGTGATATCGACCAGCAAATCGGGCTGTACCAAACGCAAATTCAACATGGGGCCCAGCGACTGACTGCCTGCCAGAAACTTCACGACCACATCGTCTTGCTGCGCCAGCTTAACCGCCGACTGAACATCGGATGCACGCTCGTACGCTAAAGGTGCCGGCTTCATACTTCCTCCATAGCCATCTTGGAACCTGAACCCGTGCCGGTGCCGTCACCACCACGGGCATTCATGATTGCTTCAAGAACGCGATGCGGTGTCACGGGCGACACATAAAGCGTTGCCCCTAATGGGCGTAACGCATCGTTTACCGCGTTCACAATGGTGGCGGGCGGCGCAATGGCCCCGCTTTCACCAATTCCCTTGACACCAAACTCGGTGTAAGGCGATAGCGTTTCCATATGTATTAAGCGCGGCTCGGGCACCTCGGTTGGCCCGGGCAGCAGGTAGTCGGCAAAGGTGGAGGCCAAAGGCTGACCCGAGGCGTCGAACGGCATTTCCTCATACAGGGCCGTGCCGATACCCTGGGCGGTGCCGCCATAGATCTGGCCGTCGACCACCATGGGATTCACCAGTTTGCCGCCGTCTTCCACAATCACGTAATCAAGAATTTCAACGTTGCCGCATTCCGGATCGACCGCCACCAGCGCAACGTGGGCGCCGTAACCGAATGTGCCTGTATCGCGGCCGGGCTTATAACCCACGGTGACCTCAAGGCCACCTGAATTGGCTTCGGGCGGTAAATCTTGCGGACGGCGATACCACACGTGTGCCACTTGGCTGATGGAGACACTTTTGTCGCCCGCATGCACCATGCCGTCGGAGACAGTGACTTTGTCGGGCTCGGTGCCCAGCATAAACGCTCCGATATGACCCAGCCGTTTCACCAACTCATCGCCGCCGCGCGCCACAGCTCCGCCCGACATCACCATGCTGCGCGAGCCCCAGGTGCCGGTGGAGTAAGGGGTGTATTCGGTATCACCGTGAATCAGTTTGATGCGGTCGATATCGATGCCCAGCTTTTCATTCGCCACCTGAGCCAACGTGGTTTCCATACTTTGACCATGCGAGTGTGCGCCGATGCGAATTTCCAAACCGCCGTCGGGCGTAATGCGCATGGTGGCCAATTCATGACCCGGCACCATGGGAATGCCCCAGCCGGCGTACACCGAAGTGCCGTGCGCGGCCTGCTCACAATACACTGCCATGCCCACACCAATGAGGCGGCCGTCGGGCTCGCCCTTTTTCTGGCGCTCACGAATGGCGGGCAAATCGATAGCCTCGACTGCCTGGCGCAGGGCCTCGGGATAGTCGCCGCTGTCGAAGTGTTTGTTGGTAATGTTGTCGAACGGCATTTGCTCGGGGCGAACCAACGACTGCATGCGCAATTCGTAGGGTTCAACACCGGCGGCGTGGGCCAGGTCGTCGAGCAACAGTTCAAGCGCAAAACACACACCGGTTCGCGCCACGCCCCGGTAAGGCAAAATAGGGCATTTGTTGGTGGCAACCGAATACGTTTTGCAGTGGTACGACGGGAAGTCGTAAGGCCCGGGCAAAATACTGCCCACCTGGCCGGCTTCAAGACACGCCGAGAAAGGGTATGAGGAATAAGCACCTGAATCGATGGTGGCTTCGCACTCAATACCCAACAACCGGCCTTCCTTCGAAGCGTAACCGGTGATTTCGTAATAGTGTTCGCGACAATTGGCCGTGGCGGCAATGTGTTCGCGGCGATCCTCAAGCCAGCGTACCGGGCGGCCCAACTTCATACACAGCCAGGCAACGGCCAGTTCCTCTGGCAAAAATATACCTTTGTAACCAAACCCGCCGCCCACATCGGGGGTAATCACACGTACCTGCCCCTCGGGCAAACCCAGGCACTCGGCCAGGCCTGTGCGCACAATGTGCGGAATTTGCGTGGCGGTGTAAACAATAAGCTGTTCGACACGCGAGTCCCAGTAGGCCAAAACGCCTCGCCCTTCCATCGGCGCCATGACCTGCCGCGAGGTGCGGATTTTACGGCTGACTTTTACCGGGGCGTCTTTCACGCCGTCGAAGTTCACCGTAATATTGGTCTTCAAAAAAAGGTTGTCGGGCCAATGGTCGTGGACCCTGGGTGCGTCGGCCTGACGGCCTTGCAGCATTTCATGAACCACGTCTTGCTCTTCGTAGTCCAACTGAACCGCTGCGGCAATATCTTCGGCCCCTGCGCGGGTGGGGGCCACACACATGGCTACCAGCTCACCCACATAACGCATCTTGCCTTCGGCCAGCGCGGGCTGTTCGGATGAACGAAAGCCTTCCAGAGCGGTGTCGGCCACAATGGGCTTCACGCCGGCGTTTCTAAGATCGGCCGCCGTGAAGACCTGTTCACGCAATTGTTCGGGGATATGAATATCAAGCAGCTTGGCATGCGCGACAGGGCTGCGCACAAAAGCCACATCTTGCATGTTGGCCAGCTTTATGTCTGCGACATACTGGCCTTTGCCCCGCATATAACGATCGTCTTCTTTGCGAAGCACCCGTTTACCGACACCTTGACTCGACATTTCAATCTCCTGTTAATAAACGTCATGAACCCCTTTTCAGGATGGTTCAAGGTTCGTTCTTTCCATCATTCTAAATATAGAATGATGGTGAGGATATTCTGGTTTACGCGTAGACCAGAAAAAAAGAAACTAATTACGCCAAAAGATATCGACCAATTGTGGGTCAGGCCGCTTTTTTGCTGCGACGACGCGGCTTGGGTGGGCTCAACTCAACTTCAGTTGAAGCGGAGGTCTCGTCTTCCAGCAAATCCATATGCAAACGAATGCAATCGCTTGGATACGTAATTTCACCGACGTAAATCACGACATCGTCTTTCGATGTTACGACACAGCGGCACTCTGCGATAGGTGCGCTTAGTGAAACCCCCAATAAATTGGCCACTTCCGGGTCGGCCGTACCAATTGTCATGGTTTGGTGCGCCCGTTTCACAACCGTTCCACGCAACGTATCGAACACCGCCAGGGCGGTATGCTCCATGAACTCGTCGTAATACTTGTCGAAAATACCTTTCTCGATGTGCACGTTCACAACGGCATAGGGCAAACCGTCGCGTAGCTGCAGGCTGCGCAGGAAACCGTACTCTTCGGCCAGCTTTCCTTCATCGGGCGCAAGCCTGGGGTGCGAGGGCGGGTTGGCCACTTCAATAAAACGCGGGACGTTTCGTTTAATGGAACGAATAATGGCTGACCATGACGTTTCCAATGTGAGCCACCGGCGATCGTTAACCTGCTCGGCCACAAACGTGCCGCGCCCCTGCTGGCGTTTCAACAACCCTTCTTTTTCCAGCAAACCCACCGCCTGCCTGACTGTTACGCGTGCGCGCTGAAACTCTTCTTCAAGCTCCTCAAGCGTAGAGATTTTTTCCCCCGGCAACCACTCGCCCGTTTCGATACGGCGTCGAAGCGCCGAGGCCACTTGAATATAAGCGGGGATATGGCCACTTAAACTCTCTGCTTGTCCTTTTTGCATGCCCTGTTCTCTTTAAGTCAAATTAACTAACAAATTTACTTTGCTGCCCCATATTAGGGCAAACTTCGTCCAATTTCAGCAATGCAAGCAAGCGACCACCCCTATTTTTACACCGCATGCCGGGGCATTAGTTCACACCGCTGCTTAAATTTTCCAGCCTTAACGCCTCAAGATCAATCACCCCGCCGGGCGCAAAACTGCGCGTGCCGTGACTTTCCAGCTGTTCCAGCCACGCTTGAGTTTCACACGCGATGCTTTCGGCCTGGTCAAGCGTGACCTGCTTGAAATGCACCTGCGCCCCCGGACGACGACGCCCCAAAATGGGGATATCAGTGGAAATCACGGTGGCGATTTTGGGATACCCCCCAGTTGTTTGTGCGTCGGCCAACAATACAATAGGCAGCCCTGAACCCGGCACCTGAATGGCCCCGCTTACAATGCCGTCGGAAACCAGATCATAACCTTCTGCATGCTGAATGACCGGGCCGTCAAGACGAAACCCCATGCGGTCGGCCTGCCCCGACACGACGTACGGCTGCGTTAAAAAGCTTTCTATGGCGCTTTCGGTGAAATAATTGTGTTGTGGCCCGAGCACGACGCGAATGGGTTGTTCATAACCGTAATCGAAAGGCTCCAGCAACGCCTTTTCGTCTCGTATGTCGGCACTGGATTGCACCAAAGGAAGCCCATCTCCGCGCTTTAGCGTACGACCTTCCAGCCCCCCAATTCCGCCTCTTACATACGTGGACACACTACCCAGCTGCACCGGCAGGTTGAAGCCGCCTTCAACCGCCAAATAGGCACTCAGCGATTGCCCCAGCGCACCCACCTTGACCTTATCACCTTTCATCAGCCGAACGCTGCGCCCGGCCGGCACGGTAAACTTGCGTGTGCCTTCCACGGTGAGGTCGGCTTCGCAGCCGAACAGTGCCATGCGCACCGAATCGGCCTGCACCTCCAGGGCCACGCCTTGCAGCAACATTTCCAACACCGGACAATGACGGTCATTACCCACCAGCATGTTGGCGACGCGTGCACTGACCTTGTCCAAGGCCCCCGACACCGGCACGCCGACGTCTTGATAACCCATGCGCCCCATATCCTGAATCGTAGAATAAGGCCCGGCGTCCAGCACCTTCAACCCGTTACTCATACCGTCACCTCTTCACATTTAACCTCGTATTCGTCGGCGGCAACCGCGTCGCGAATGCGTTGATATTCATTTGAATCCACCGGCTTGAAACGCACCTTGTCGCCCGGCTTGAACAAAGCGGGCGCCTCATGGCGCGTGTCGAACAAACGAATGGGTGTGGCGCCGATAAGATGCCACCCCCCCGGACTTTCAATGGGGTATACAGCCGTCATGGTTGACGCAATGGCCACTGAGCCCGGCGGCACGCGTGTACGGGGATTGCTGCGCCGAGGCAGCACCAGCTGCTTGGGCAAATCCCCCATATAAGGGTAGCCCGGCACAAAACCAATCATGTAAACATGAAACTGCGTGTCGGCGTGCAGTTGAACCACCTGATCCGTTGTTAAGCCCGCCGTTTGCGCCACTTCCTGCAAATCGGGCGCATACTCGCCGTCGTAGCATACCGGCACCGACCACTGACGCACCGCCTGCGGTTCCGTGTCTTCGCTTTCCAGCAAGCCCTTAAGGGTTTCCTGCAACTGCGCACCACGCACTTGCGTGGGATCATAATTAATCAGCAGCGAACGAAACGTGGGCACCAAATCGACCACGCCGGGTACGTTCAATGCGCGAATCCGCCGACTTAAAGCCAGCACCTGATCGCTTAGTACACGATCAATCACCTCGCCAAACTGCACCACCATCGCGGTATCGCCGGCACTTAGAAACTGCACTGTCATCAGTCTTCTCCAAAGGTTGCCGCCCTTACAGGCTGTCAGAAAACGGCTTGATTCGAATTAGGGTTTTCGATTGATGGAATCATATTGTCTTTCTATCTATAGTACAATATACTGGTCGCAACAGAAAGATCAAAAAAAGTTTTATCCATTCAACCCGAAGGAAAACAAAATGACTTTATCGGTAAATCTTAATGCAGATATGGGCGAGGGGTTTGGTGCATACGACATCGGAGACGACAACGCCATTCTGAAAATCATCCGCTCTGCAAACATTGCTTGCGGCTTCCACGCGGGCGACGCCAACACCATGCGGCGCGTTGTGGAAAATGCCAAAAAAGAAGGCGTCAGCATCGGTGCACATACGGGTTTTAACGACCTGTGGGGCTTTGGCCGCCGCCGCATTCAAATGAAAGCGAGCGACCTGGAAAACATGATCGCCTACCAAATTGGCGCATTACAAGCCATGGCCGCGTATGCCGGTGAGAAAGTCACCCACGTGAAACCCCACGGCGCACTGAATAACATGGCCGCCGAAGACGAAGACTATGCCATGGCCATTGGTCGTGCGCTTAAAACCGTAGACCCTAACCTTATTTACGTTGCGCTATCGGGTTCCGAAATGGAAAAAGCCGCGGAACGTTTGAATTTGCCGCTGGCACGCGAAGGTTTCTGTGACCGCTTGTACGACGACAACGGCAACCTGGTGTCACGCGCAGTGGCCGGGTCGGTGATTAAAGATCCGAAAGTGGCCACCGAACAGGTGGTGCGCATGGTCACCGAAGGTGAAATTATTTCGATGTCGGGCAAGCGCGTAAAGCGTCGGGTTGATTCTTTATGTGTGCATGGCGACGAGCCCACAGCGGTTGCATTGGCCGCCATGGTGCGCGAAGGTTTGGAAGCTGCCGGGGTAAAAATTCTGCCGCTCACTGAAATGAAGCTTAACTAACTTATCCAGGAGCTCCAAATGGAAAACCAACCTAAAATTGCGATTCTTGGCGGCACGGGGGCCTTGGGTTCCGGGCTTGCAAAACGTTGGGTGCAAGCCGGCTTTCCGGTTATTGTCGGCTCAAGAACGGCAGAAAAGGCACAAGAAGCAGCCAACGCCTTAACGCCTGCGGCAGGCGGCCCCGCCCCCACAGGCATGAGCAACTACGACGCCGCCAAAGCGGCCGACGTTGTCGTGCTTACCGTACCGTTTTCAAATCACGATGCCATTCTCGACGAAATCAAAGACGTTGTTGAAGGCAAAATTGTTGTTGATGCGGTCGTGCCGCTGGTACCACCCAAAGTAGCGGTTGTGCAACTGCCGCCTGAAGGCTCGGCCGGTATGATTGCTCATAACAAAATTGGCGATAAGGCCCGTGTCGTTTCCGCTTTTCAAAACGTGGGCGCCAATAAGCTGCAAGCCGAAGGCCCCATTGCCTGCGATATTCTGGTTACCGGCAACGATGTTGAATCGCGCAAAACCGTTATTTCTTTAATTGAGCCCATTGGTATGCGCGGCATTGATGCCGGGGCCATTGCCAACGCCGCTGCGGCGGAAGCCATGACCTCATTGCTGATCGGCATCAACAAACGTTACAAGGTCGATTGCGCAGGCATTCAAATTACCGGCATTAACGGCTAAGGCACGCGTTATGCCCCACCTGCCTCATACGTCGATTCACCTGAACGCGCTGGCCGACTTCCCCATGATTGAGCCAAACAACGATTTGGCCGCAGTTCTGATTCAAAGCCTGCAACACAACGGCATTGCATTGGAAACACGGGATGTGGTCGTGCTGGCGCAGAAAATCGTATCGAAGGCAGAGGGGCGGCTTGTGCGCCTGGCCGATGTGCAACCGTCTGCCCGGGCGCTTGAGGTTGCCAAAGAAATCAATAAAGACAGCCGCATGGTTGAGCTGATCTTGTCTGAAAGCCGGGAAATCGTTGCGCAGCGCCCCGGCGTATTAATTGTTGAGCACCGCCTGGGCTACATCATGGCCAATGCGGGTATCGATCAGTCAAATATCGATCACCCCAACGATGAAGAATACGCCCTGCTGCTGCCGGAAAACCCGGATCAAACATGCGCCCAACTTAAAAGCGCGCTCGACCGCCATTTCAATGTCGATGTGGCGGTCATTATTAACGACAGTTTCGGGCGCCCATGGAGAATGGGTGTGACGGGCGTAGCGCTTGGGGCGGCGGGCTTGCCCAGCTTGCTAAGTTTAATTGGAAAGCCCGACCTCTATGGCCGTGCAATGCGCGTATCGGAAATTGCTTTTGCCGATGAAATTGCCGCCGCTGCTTCTTTAATTATGGGGCAAACCAGCGCCGGGCAACCGGTGGTTCACGTGCGCGGGCTTCAATGGGAAGAGCAAAGCAATTCCGCTCAAACCTTATTACGCCCCAGACATCAAGATTTATTTCGTTAGGAATGAGGCACAGCGCAATGACCGATCACCGCCCACCTTCCCCTCACTCATCCAAACGTGTGCTGGCCCTGTGTGGCGGTGTTGGCGGCGCCAAACTTGCCCGTGGCCTGAACGATCTTATTACGCAACCCGGCAACCTCACTATTACGGTAAACACCGGCGACGACTTTGAACACCTGGGCCTGAACATATGCCCGGATCTGGATTCGGTTGTATACGCCTTGGCCGACAAGAACGACCGCGAGCGCGGCTGGGGGCGGGCCGGCGAAACCTGGCATTGCCTTGAGTCACTCAAAGAACTGGGCGCAGAAAGCTGGTTTGCGCTGGGCGACCGCGACCTGGCCATGCACCTTGAACGCAGCCACCGCTTGCGCTCGGGCCAAACGTTGTCTGACGTTACCGCGCATATCTGCCGGCAACTGGGCATTCGCGCCCAAGTCATTCCCATGAGCAACAACCCCGTGCGTACGGTATTGCACACCAACGAGGGTGCCCTGGCTTTTCAGGATTACTTTGTCCGCAAAATGGGCAAGCCCAAAGTGGAAAGCCTCACTTACACTGGTGCCGACACCGCGCAGCCACAAGCCGACTTAATGGCACGACTGGCCGACCCGGAACTGGACGCCATTGTTATTTGCCCGTCGAACCCGCAGCTCAGTATTGAACCCATACTGGCCTTGAACGGTGTGCGCGAGGCATTGCGTGTTTCAAAGGTACCGGTTGTGGCGGTGTCCCCGCTGATTGGCGGCAAAGCAGTGAAAGGGCCGGCCGCAAAAATAATGCAAGAGCTTGAAATCCCGGTTGACTCCACCGGTATCGCACAGGTTTATCTCGACTTCATCAACGGCGTGGTCATCGATCAGGCCGATGAGCTCGATGCAGCATACGTATCGGTTCCCACTGTAGTAACACAAACGTTGATGAAAAGCCCGGAAGACGCCTTGAGTCTTGCGCAAGCAACACTTGAATTCGCTGACACATTGCGTCTTGAGGCCACTCAAACAAAGTAGAGCGAGGATGTATGACAGCTCACCGCCTGGCGGCAGTTATACCCGTTAAAAGTTTCAGCTATGCCAAACAACGGCTACAGCCGGTATTGTCGGGCAGCGAGCGGCGGCTTCTAGCCCAAGCCATGTTTGAAGATGTCATGGACACGCTTACGCAGTGCCGGGCATTAAGCGGCGTTTATGTTATTACCAGCGACCCCGAAGCGGTACAGCTGGCCGCCGACAGGGGGGTGAACACGCTGCACGACCCGATTATCGGTGGGCTTTCAGGTGCCGTGGCTAGCGCTGCGCAAACCCTTAAAAGCGTTGGTTTTGAAGGCATGCTGGTGGTGCCGGCAGACGTACCCGGTATCGATACACGAAGTGTTGACCGCATCATCAGCCGGCACGGCGCACCGCGGTCAGTCACCCTGGTGCCGGCCTTGCGAGACGGTGGCACCAACGCCATGCTATGTTCGCCACCCGATGTTATTCCGAACTGTTTTGGCCACAACAGTTTCCGGGCGCACTGCCAACTGGCAGCGTCGTCGGGCGCGCAACTGAACACGTTAAGCCTGCCCCAACTTCAATACGACATCGACCGGCCCCTTGATTTGCTTTCCTTCCTGCAACAGGAAAGCCCGACCCGCACGTACCGCTTTTTAATTCAAAGCGGCATTGCCGACCGTTTACGCGAAACTTCGCGCTCCGTTTTTTCATTGGCGAATACGTTTTTTCCGTATGCCGAACAAACGCCGGCCATTTCGAGCATTCACAAAGGATGATTATTGCTATGCAAAACTCAAACTCCCGCATGCACACGCCTCTTTCTGAAAGCGCGGCCTACGACCTGATTAACCAACCGATTTCGTCGCTATGCAAAACAGCGGCCCAATTGCGTGACGCCGGCCACGGCGAAGTTGTTTCCTATTCTCGTAAGGTTTTCATTCCGCTTACCCAGTTGTGTCGCGATGTGTGCCACTACTGCACCTTTGCGCAAACGCCGCGCAAAATGCCCGCGCCCTACCTAAGCATTCAACAGGTTGTTGATATCGCCCGCCAGGGCGCCAAAACGCAGTGCAAGGAAGCCTTGTTCACCCTGGGTGACAAACCCGAGTTGCGCTACCGCGCTGCACGCGAAGCGCTCGACGAAATGGGTTACGACAGCACCATTAGTTACCTGATTGCCGCCTGCAAGGCGGTGTACGAGGAAACCGGACTTATTCCGCATGTGAATCCGGGCCTGCTCACGCGCGACGATTTACTGCAATTGCGCACGGTTTCTGCGTCGCAGGGCATTATGCTCGAGAACGTTTCGCCCCGTTTGTGCGAACCGGGCCAGGCCCATTACGGCTCGCCCGACAAGGACCCCCAGGCGCGCCTGGAAACCCTGCGACTGGCCGGTGAGACCCGGGTTCCGTTCACATCGGGCATTCTGATCGGCATCGGCGAAACCCGGCGTGAGCGTATCGACTCACTGTTGGCTTTGCGCAAGCTGGACCAGGAATTCGGGCACATCCAGGAAATTATTGTTCAGAATTTTCGCCCCAAGCCCGGCACGCTCATGGCCAACGCCGAAGCGCCGTCGCTTGAAGAGCACCTATGGACAATCGCCGCAGCACGCTTGATTTTCGGGCCGGACGCCAATATTCAAGCGCCGCCCAACCTTCAGCCTGAAGGCCTGAAGCAATTGATTGATGCAGGCATTAACGACTGGGGCGGCGTCTCGCCCATCACGCCCGACCACGTGAATCCGGAAGCACCCTGGCCGCACCTTGAGGCGCTCTCTAAAGCAACGGAAAAAGCCGGTAAAGTACTGGCCGAACGTTTAACCGTTTACCCTAAATATGTACGCGAACTGGCCGACTGGGTCGACCCCGGTTTCCATACCCGTATTCTGCAATTAAGCGACGGCTATGGCCTGGCTTACACCGATGCCTGGACGGCCGGCAGCCAAACGCCACCCCCGGAAAAGATCGTTGAGCAAGCCAAACAAACTCGCGGCAGCGGCCCGGCCGTGCACAGCGAGGTCAGCGCCATTCTAAGCCGTGCACAGGCTGGAAAAACCTTAACCGAGCGCCACATTGAACGCCTGTTCCAGGCCCACGGCAGCGCCTTTTCCACCATTTGCCAGGCCGCCGATGAAGTACGCCGTCACGTGAACGGCAACGACGTCACGTTTGTGGTGAATCGCAATATCAACTACACCAACATCTGCGGTTACCGTTGCCAGTTTTGTGCTTTCGCAAAAGGCAAGGGTGCGGAAGACTTGCGCGGCAAGCCTTACGACTTGCCGTTAGAAGAAATTCAACGGCGTGTGCTGGAAGCATGGGAGCGAGGCGCAACCGAAGTGTGCATGCAAGGCGGCATTCACCCCTCGTACACCGGTGAAACCTATAAGGAAATTTGCGAGACTGTGAAAGCGGTGGTGCCGGAAATGCATATTCATGCGTTTTCACCGCTGGAGATCTGGCAAGGCGCCGAAACCTTGAATATGCCGCTGAAAGACTACCTGTTGATGCTGAAAGAAAGCGGCCTGTCGACACTGCCGGGCACGGCGGCTGAAATTCTCGACGACGACATCCGCAAGATTATTTGTGTCGATAAAGTCACTACAGACCAATGGATGCAGGTCATGCGCTCGGCCCATCAAGTTGGCCTGAAAAGCACGTCAACGATTATGTTTGGGCACATTGAAGGCTACCAACATTGGGCACGCCACTTATTACTGCTGCGCGAACTGCAAATGGAAACCGGCGGCATTACCGAGTTCGTGCCGTTGCCGTTCGTGCACATGGAATCGCCGATTTACAGAAAGGGGCGCGCACGCAAAGGCCCCACTTTCCGCGAGGCGATTCTGATGCACGCGGTGGGACGTTTGGCGCTGCACCCGCACATACCGAACATTCAGGCTTCTTGGGTGAAAATGGGCGTAACCGGTGTTGAGCTGTGCCTGAACGCCGGCGCCAACGACCTGGGCGGCACGCTAATGAACGAAACCATTTCGCGCTCGGCCGGCGCGTCGCACGGCCAGGAAATGACGGCGCCCACGTTAGAGTCGCTGTTGATTTCGATGGGGCGTACGCCGCGCCAGCGTTCCACTGCCTACGGCCCCGTTCCCGCCCATTTGCAACAACGGGCGCGGGAAGCCAAGCCCCCCATTCAGGCCATCGTGCCGCTCATGCGCAAACATGCCAAACGCCCCCGGGAAGTGGCTCATGTATAGAACGGACACCCTCGAACGACCGTGGCAAGATCCTGCCAACGTCGATGAGGCGTTGCCCGATGCGCGTTTCACCGACGTTGTATTGAACCGGCGATCGGTGCGGCGCTACCTGCCCGAGCAGCCGCCTTTGGCAACGATTAACAAGCTGCTGGAAATGGCCCTTACGGCACCGTCGGCGCATAATCGACAACCCTGGCGGTTTGTGGTGATTCGCAGTTACCAGGAAAAAGCCAAACTGGCCAAAGCCATGGGCGACAAGCTTGAACGAGACCGCACGGCCGACAACGACGACCCCGTTGACATCAAGAACGACGTGGCGCGCTCTTTCGCCCGCATTACCGGCGCGCCCACGCTCATTCTGCTGTGCGTGACGATGGCGGAAATGGACAGCTATCGCGACGCCGACCGAAGCCGACACGAATTCTGCCTGGCGACGCAAAGTGTTGCCATGGCGGGCCAGAACATCATGCTTGCCGCGCAAGCGTCCGGGCTTTCATCGTGCTGGATGTGCGCCCCCATGTTTTGTCCAACGCTGGTTCAAACAACGCTGAACCTGCCTGAAGGCTGGATTCCGCAAGGCATGCTAACGGTGGGCTATCCGGCAAACGCGGGCAAACCTTTTGTGCGTAAGCCACTGGAAGAGGTTGTCGTTTATCTCGACGAGGCACCGGTTGCCACGCCGCAATCATTTTCTTAATTACAACGCATCACAGGAGACCTCATGTTCACCCACAACAAAAACGCAACGCGTTCTGACTACCCTACCGAGTTACGGCACATTATGAATCTTGAGCGCGCCAACGAATCGCGTGAGTGGCTTTCAAGCTGGCGCATGCTAAGCGCGGAACCCACCCCCCTTGTGTCCATGAAACACCTGGCGCAAAAACTGGGGGTGGGCGCCGTATTCCTGAAAGACGAATCGAAACGCTCTCCTTTAGGCAGTTTCAAAGCGTTAGGTGCATCCATTGCGCTGATCAGACTCATCTTGCGTAAATTCCCCGACGCAGGCTTCACAGCACAGTCGCTTTTCAAAGGCGAACACGCGCAGGCACTTAAAGACTTCACGGTTGTCAGCGCCACTGCCGGGAACCACGGTTGTTCATTGGCTGCGGCCGCGCGCGACATTGGGTGCCGCTGCGTGATTGTTTTAAGCAGCCAGGTGAGTGCAGACCGCGAAAACGCCATTGCCTCGAACGGCGCGGAAATTGTGCGCGTTGCGGGCGACTACGATGACTCGGTTGAACATGCCGAGTCTTTATCGAAAACAGAAGGCTGGCTCGTGGTATCCGACACTTCTTACGAAGGCTATGAGGAGATTCCTCGCGACGTGATGCAAGGTTACGCTACGATTCCCTCGGAAGTGATTGACCAATTGGATGCGAAGAATTCAGATACGCCGCCGTTTACCCACGTGTTTTTGCAAGGCGGCGTGGGCGGTATGGCAGCCGGTATTACAGCTTACTTGTGGGAGCGCTACGGCAAAAACCGCCCCACCCTGATTGTGGTGGAACCGAACCAGGCCGACTGCCTTTATCAAAGTGCGCTTGCCGGGCATGCGGCCAGCGCAACCGGCGATATCGACTCTTTAATGGCCGGCCTGGCGTGCGGGGAAGCGTCTCCGCTGGCGTGGCGTTTCCTGCAACCCGCCTGCGATTATTTCATTACCGTATCCGATACGAAAGCCGTTGAAGCCATGAAGATATTGGCGGAAGGACAATACGGCGATGTCCCGATTGTCAGCGGCGGCTCGGGTGCGGCAGGTTTGGCGGCCCTTGTTGAACTCACCGAAAATGCCGCGCAAGGTAAAGAGGCCGGCATTAATGAAACGTCGAAAGTGTTGTTGATTAATACCGAAGGCGCCACCGCCCCCACGGATTATCTGCACCAAGTGGGTAAAACTGCGGAAGAAGTGCTTGCCGCGGCAGCCAAGGTGCAAGGCTGATTTTTACCTGGCAGGCTTACCAAGTAAAAGGGCGGCGAAGAAATTCGTCGCCCTTTTTACTGTCACGTGCGCAACGCACCGTATCAATAACCGTGAAACAAAAAATCGAGCGCAGCCGTAATTTTTGCGTGCTCATGCGTTAATGAAGCAACAGCATGCTTCAAAACACGCCGTGGTACAGCACCCAACTTAGGCGTTTCCAGTAAATAGTTTTCGCCGTTAATTTCAAATACCGGCGTAAGATGCGCTGAAAGCTTCACATTCGGAAAGTCGCTTAAACGGCGCAAAGGTATCACAACGCAACTGCCTAAGTCGTCCAGAAGATCGCTTTGCACATTAAGCAAATAAGGCGTGGTTGTGGCGTGCTTGCCTGGGTTGGCATAAACATCGAAACGCGCCATTAGAAACTTCTCCACTCATCGAGCGGTAATCCTTCATTTTCAATAGTTTCGTTATAGGCGTTTATAAAACCCGCATGCTCGTTACGCCAACGACGCGCTTGCTCAAGACGAACAATTTCCCGCAAATGTGCATCGCACACTTGCGAAATATTGATCCCCAATTGCTTGGCTTGCTTTAAAACGTCGACACTGAGGCTTAAATTGGTCGCACGCTTGGCGGAGTGCGTAATTTTCATTTCCATTCCTTTTGCGCATTTACTATGCGCATAAATCATAGCCATATATTAATATTGGAATGGAACTTGCGCAACGCGCCGCTTACAACAGCCCCGCCAGCCTATTCACAATTGCACCCATCTCTTCGCTTTCGGTTTTCACCACGACATCGGGCTGTTCCGGTGCCTCGTACGCACTGTTGATACCGGTCATGTTGGGAATTTCGCCTTTGCGGGCACGCTTGTAGAGGCCTTTGGGGTCGCGGGCTTCACACACTTCCAGCGGCGTATCCACGAATACTTCCATGAAGCGGTCTTCACCGATGAGTTCGCGCGCCATCTCGCGCTCGCGGCGGTAGGGCGAAATAAAAGCAGTCATGACGATTAAACCGGCGTCCATCATGAGCTTGGCCACTTCGGCAATGCGACGGATGTTTTCCACGCGGTCGGCTTCGGTAAAGCCCAGATCTTTGTTCAGGCCCTGGCGAATATTGTCGCCGTCCAGAATGTAGGTGCGGCGGCCCTGTTCATGCAATTGCTTTTCCAGGGCATTGGCAATGGTGGATTTACCCGAGCCCGACAAACCGGTGAACCAAATAACTTTACCGGGGTGGCCGTTCAGGCGTTCGCGGTCTTCACGCGTAATGCTTAGCGCCTGCCGATGCACGTTCTGAGCGCGACGCAAGCTGTGGGTAATCATGCCCGCCGCAACGGTGGCATGGGTGAATCGGTCGACCAGAATAAAGCCGCCCAGCGCGGGCAGATTGGCATAGGTGTCGAACGCTACCGGGCGGCTTAGCGCCACATTACACACGCTAATGTCATTCAAGCCTAACTGCCTGGCGGCTTCATGGGCCAGGGTATTCACGTTAATACGATGTTTAATAGTCGTTAGCGTGGCGCCGGCCCACTGATTGGCCAGCTTCATTTCATAGCTGCGCCCCACCAGGCCGGGGTCGTCGTGCATCCACACAATGGTGGCTTCGAACTGGTCGGTTGTGTTTAACGGCGTGTCGGCGCGCGTAAGAATGTCGCCCCGCGAGGCGTCAATTTCGGTGTCTAGCGTTAGCGTAATGGCCTCGCCTGCCTGGGCCTTGTTCAGGTCGCCGTCCATGGTAACGATGCGCGCGACATTGGCGGTTTGGCCAGAGGCGGTCACGCGCACGGTTTCACCGGGCTCAATATGGCCGGCCACGACGGTGCCGCTAAAACCGCGGAAACTTGCGTCCGGCCGGTTCACCCATTGCACCGGCAGCACAAACTGCTGATCGTTGCGGCGCGTAACCGTTACGGTTTCCAGATAGCCCAATAAAGTGGGGCCGGTGTACCAGCCGGTATGGGCGGAGCGCTCTACCATGTTGTCGCCCTTCAGCGCCGACACGGGAATCGCGGTGATACTTTCAAACCCCAACGCCTGGGCAAAGGTTTTGAAGGTTTCTTCTATTTCATTGAATGTGGCCTGGTTGTAGTTGACCAGATCCATTTTGTTCACCGCCAGCACTACGTGGCGGATACCCACGAGCGACGTTAAGAAGGCGTGGCGCCGGGTTTGAGTTAGCACACCCTGGCGCGCATCGGCCAGCAATACGGCGACGTCGGCCGTAGAAGCGCCGGTGACCATATTGCGGGTGTACTGTTCGTGCCCGGGGGTGTCGGCCACAATGAATTTGCGATGCTCGGTGGCAAAGAAGCGGTAGGCGACGTCAATCGTAATACCCTGCTCACGCTCGGCCGCCAGGCCGTCTACCAACAGCGCGAAATCGATCTCTTCGCCTTGCGTGCCGTGGCGGCGCGAATCGGCTTCCAGCGTGGCAAGCTGGTCATCGAACAGTTGCTTGGACTCCCAAAGCAAGCGGCCAATGAGGGTACTTTTGCCGTCATCGACACTGCCGCAGGTGATAAAGCGTAACAGGTCGTGGCTGGATTGCTGGGCGACCCAATCAGCGGCGCTGGTGTGTTCTGCGGGAGCGCCAGGCGCCGCTTTCATAGACGTTTTTGCGATTGCCGGCGCACCAGCCGGTGGTTTCAGTTGCGTTGTATTTGTACTTGAACGACTCATTAGAAATATCCTTCCTGTTTTTTCTTTTCCATGCTGCCGGCGCTGTCGGTGTCGATTTTGCGGCCCTGACGTTCGGATGTGCGCGCGTTAATGAGTTCCAGCAAAATATCGTCGAGCGAGTCGGCCTGAGATTCGACCGCACCGGTAAGGGGGTAGCACCCCAGGGTACGGAAACGCACCGGTTTCATTTGAATGTCTTCACCGGGCAACAGGCGGCAGCGGTCGTCGTCAACCATCATGATCATGTCGTCGCGCACCACCACAGGGCGCGGCTCGGAAAAATACAAGGGCACCACGGGAATGTCTTCCTGGTATATGTATTGCCAGATGTCCAGCTCGGTCCAGTTCGACAACGGGAAAACGCGAATGCTTTCGCCGGGATTTTTCTTGGTGTTGTACAAGTTCCAGAGCTCGGGGCGCTGGTTTTTGGGGTCCCAACGATGGGTGGCGGTGCGGAACGAGAACACGCGTTCTTTGGCACGCGACTTTTCTTCATCGCGCCGGGCTCCGCCGAACACCACGTCGAACTTGTATTTATCCAGCGCTTGTTTCAGGCCTTCGGTTTTGGTGATGTCGGTATGCAGCGCCGAGCCGTGATCGAACGGATTAATATCTTTTTCAATGGCTTCCGGGTTAATGTGCACCAGCAGATCCATACCCGACTCAGCCGCCATATAGTCGCGAAACAGGTACATTTCCTGAAACTTCCAGCGGGTGTCTACATGCAGCAGCGGGAACGGCGGCGGCGCGGGATAAAAGGCCTTGCGCGCCAAGTGCAACATGACCCCGCTATCTTTACCCACCGAATACAACATGGCGGGGTTTTGTGCTTCAGCTACGGCTTCGCGAATAATATGAATACTTTCTGCTTCCAGGCGCTTTAAGTGAGGCGAAACACCAATGCCCTGGGCCTTGCGGCGCGGGCGCAGGTTCAGTACGGGTTGGTAGGCCTGAAGCAGCAGGGTTATGCCGTTGGGGATAGCAATGGGGGCAGCGTCACTGGTTGATTCGGCTGCACTTAGGTTGCGCAACAAGCCCACCAGTTCGCCATGCGGAAACACGGCAATGTCTTTGCCGATATGCTGTTGCAGTTGCACCAGGGCGGCGACTATTGCGTCTTCACCGTTGCCTAACGGCACCCAGAAACGGGCGCCGCGCGGGTCGTTCGCGTGCAGGCACGGCACGCCGCTGGGTAAATCGGCCAGTTGCGCAAACAGAATACGCTTACGCTGGCTGCGCACTTTTTCCAGCGCCCAATTCAGCACCTGCGTGCGAAGTGTGCGGCCGTGTTCATCGCGCAGGTTTTCGGCGTTCAGTTCCGCCGGCAACAATTTAAGTTCATGCAAGCGCCGTTCAGTGGTGCGCCGGGTATGCGCGGCGTTGTCGCCGGCCAAATGAGCATGGGCCAGGTCGATATCCCACACTTGAGGTTGATCGAGCCCTTGCACAGAAATGGCCGGACGGGTTTTAGAAGCAACAGTTGATTCAGGCATTGTCGTAATTTGCAGTTATTAGCTTAGTATTGTGATTATCAAGGCACGCTGCTAGCATTTCAACTCCCCAATTCGCTATAAGCAAATAATGCGACACATTAACGCCGGGCTGGAATTGGCCCCATTACTTGAAAAAATTGCCTACGACGCAGGTAAACAGATACTGCGTGTTTATGCGCAGACGAACATTAAGGCAAACAGCAAGGCCGACCAAAGCCCGGTAACAGCGGCCGATTTGTTGGCTCATGAAAGCATAGTGCGTGGTTTGCACGCTACATTTCCCGGCGTGCCGGTGGTTTCCGAGGAAGACGACGCGTCGCTGGCATGGCGATTACCCAAGGGTTGCTATTGGCTGGTGGACCCTCTAGACGGCACAAAAGAATTTCTGAATCGCAACGGCGACTTCACGGTCAACATTGCGTTAATTGAAAACGGTCAGGCCACGTTCGGCATGGTATACGCCCCGGCACACGATACGTTCTATTGGGGTGGAGCGGGGCTAGGGGCGGCTATGCGTGAGAAAGGCGTTGTGACGGTTTTGGCAAGAAAAGGCAGTGAAAGCCGTTACCCCAATGAAGGGGAATCGGCACACAAGAGCCGCCTGCGCGTAGTGGCCAGCAAAAGCCATCTGAATGAACAAACCCAAACGTTCATTCAACAGTTGGGTGACGTTGAGCTGGTGCAGGCCGGCAGTTCGTTGAAGTTTTGCACTATCGCACGCGGGCAGGCCGACCTTTATCCGCGCCTGGGCCCCACCTGCGAATGGGACACGGCTGCCGCCCACGCGGTACTGGAAGGCGCCGGTGGCGTAGTGCTGGACATACACGGCCAACCTTTGCATTACGGGAAGGCAAATGTGCTGAACCCATGGTTTGTTGCGGCCGCCCGTGGTGAAGATGCCCGTTCAGCGTTACGGTTGAACGCGGCAAATTTACCTTTATCCCAGCCGACAACACAGAAGCCCCATCATGATTGACCTAAGTTACACCGTCGCCGGGGCGTTAACCGGTTTTGTGGTGGGTATTACCGGCGTAGGCGGCGGCGCGTTGATGACCCCTATTCTGGTCTTGTTTTTTGGCGTTGCGCCCACCACCGCCATTGCCACCGACTTATGGTTTGCCGCCATTACCAAACTGGTGGGGGCCCGCATTCACCAGCGATCCGGCACCGTGGACTGGCAAGTGGTACGGCGCCTGTGGTGGGGCAGCTTGCCAGTGGCTCTGGCCGTGGTTACGTGGGTCAGCTTAGGCGCCCAAGTACACAAGTTCGATTGGCTGACCGCCGCCATTGGAGTTGTGGTGGGGATTACCGCCCTGGGCATGCTGGCGGCACCGAAACTGCAAGCCGCCGCCCGCCATCGGCGGCTTGATCACCCTGCGAAATTCAAATCATGGCAGCCGGGCCTTACCATTACCGGCGGCGCGGTGCTGGGTTTATGTGTAGCGCTAACGTCAGTGGGCGCAGGTGCGCTGGGCAGCATTATGCTGTTGTATTTATACCCGTTACGCATGACCCCCCATAAACTGGTGGCCACCGACATTGTGCATGCCATTCCGCTGGCGATTGCAGCCGGCTTGGGCTATTTGTTTGCGGGAATGGTGAACTGGCCCATGCTGCTCAGCCTGCTTATCGGTTCGGTACCCGCCATTGTGCTGGGCAGCCTGCTGGCTGGAAAGTTGCCGGGGCGGGCGATACAAATTGCGCTGGCGATGGTGTTGCTGATTACTGCGGTTAAGTTGCTGGTTTGATTTAATCGCTCTTAAAGAGACACTAAATTAACTCCGATGCGTCTCTTAATCGTCCCGCAGTTGTTGGCAAGCCACCCCTTTCCAGAGCATCGGCAAATTCGGCCGGCGTAGACCCCGGCTTTCTGCGTCGCTGGCGCATACGTTTAAACGCAGCAATTGCATTTACCGGGTCTAAATCCCACTGATTCACGATAAAAGTATCTGGATCGACAGCTTCGAGCTCGAATTCCATCAAAACTGATGCAGGGAAATCTTGCAAATTAGAGGTGACAATACAATCAACATGTCCTGCAATAGCGGCCGAAAGAACATGACGATCATTAGGGTCGGGCAGAACAACGCCATGAAATAATTGCGACCATGCAGATTCCGGTATTTCCCAATCAGGGACCGCTTCACGCATGGCATCGCGGCGAACATTCAGTTTTCCGACAAGATCAGGTCGATTTCGTTCGATAGCTCTAACCCATTCATCTTCAATTCTTGTTGTCCACTTCGCGGCGAAGAACCCAGCCGTTGCCAGACTCATTAAGGAATCAGCCATTGCTAATGGATACAAAACACAAGCATCTAACAATGCGGTGTAACGAACGTGGCCCGCCATTAGTAATCTAAACCAAGTTCACGGGCATTTTCCGCCATTTTCTTTAGAGCATTTGCTTGTCGGGCACGCATATTTCGACCGTACTCAACCAAATCGTCCAACGCAATTCGTCGATGCGAACCAACCTTCCGATACGGCAACCTGCCGGCCTCTATTTCTTTAATAACGAAAGGCCGCGAAACATTCAAAAAATTAGCTGCCTCAACCGTTGTGAACTCTTGATCTGTTGGCATCAAGACAACAGGACGACCCTCACTCATTACCCCTAACAGTTGACCAATCAATTTTAATGCAGCAGGCGGCACCTCAACCGTTGGATGTTCCCCCTTATCCGTCGTTAATGTAATTGACGCCGCTCTTGAATGATCAAGCGCGGCCATAATGCACCGCTGAGCAACTCGCACCATTTCTTTGTCTTTAGGGCTCAGCGGCGGCGAAACCTCACGAACCCTGTCAATAGCACGCATATGTTTCTCCTTGCATACTTATCCATAACCCACAGGCCAGAAAGAAATCGGACCCCAAACTCAATAATACACTAAGTGAAATAAATGAAATAAACGAAACAAATTACCATTTGATTTCTACATTTTGTATTGTTTCAAAAACACATAAACAAATAACCTGCGCGGGAATAAGAATATAACCAGCGCAAAAATATAAACATAACGATTCAATTGTTTGGTTGGGCGCCAACGGTTCCTAGAATGAAAGCACTTTCATGGAATCAGCCCAACTTATGTTATCGACTTCTTTGCTTTCCACCGCACAGCGCAGCCAGGTGGACGACTTAACAACCGATCTGGATCCCAATGCGCTGACATGGCTTTCCGGCTACTTTGCCGGGATTGCGCAGGAGCGCGGCAAGCAAGGGCACGTTAGTGCAGATCCCGTCACACCCGAGCTTGCGCCCGCCGCGGCGCAACCGGAAGCGAAAAACGCACTTACCGTCACCGTACTGTTCGGCAGCCAAACCGGTAACGCGCAGCGTCAGGCTGAACAGTTGGCCGCCGACCTGCAAACAGCCGGGCTCACGGTCAACCTGGTGCGGGCCGATCAATACAACGTGCGCGATCTGAAAAATGAACGCTTGCTGTATGTGGTTATAAGCACACAGGGCGACGGCGATCCACCGGACGACTCAATGGGGTTTGTTGAATTTCTGAACGGTCGTCGTGCACCGAAACTGCCCGAACTGCATTATGCCGTGCTCGGGCTGGGTGATTCCAGCTACCCCGAGTTCTGCGGCATTGCCAAAACGCTTGACGCCCGTTTCGATGAATTGGGTGCGCAGCGTTTGCAAGCCGTGGGTACGGCCGACCTGGACATTGAAACCATTAGCGACCCGTGGCGTGAAAGCGCGGTAAAACATGCGCGAGAACAAGCCGGCAACGATTTGGCGCCAAGCAGGGACACGCTGAACGAGCGTGCTATCGGCGGCAGCGGCACTGGGGCCACCGTTACTCCGCTGCATCCGGTTCCACGCACTGCCGCCTATTCCCGAAATCATCCTTTCCAGGCGGAACTGTTATTGAATCAGCCTGTTGTTGGGCGCGGTAGTGTGAAAGACATTCGCCATATTGAGTTATCGCTGGAAGGCAGCGGGCTGCATTACGAACCCGGCGATGCATTGGGCATCTGGCCCAAACAGGATCCCGCATTGGTTCAGGCGGTGTTGCAGGCTACAGGACTGAAAGGCGAGGAAGCCGTCACGTTGGGGGATGACACCCGCTCCGTGTACGACTGGTTGCGTCAACACCGTGAGCTGACCGTATTAACGCGCCCCTTCCTGGAGGCGCATGCAGGCAAACAGCAAAATACCTCCGAGAGTCTTGGTTTAAGCGAGCTGCTGGCACCGGAAAACAGCGCCAACCTGCGCGCCTGGCTCACCTCCAACCAACTATTGGATGTGTTGCAAGCATTCCCGGCGCAATGGACGGCGCAGGATTTCATTCAAGCCCTCCGGCCGCTCACGCCCCGCTTATATTCCATTGCCTCGGCGCAATCGGTGGTGGATGAAGAAGTGCATTTAACCGTTGCCAATGTCGCTTACGACACGAACGGAGAACCGCGCTGGGGTGTCACCACTCGTTTCCTGAACCAGATTGAGGAAGGCGAATCGGTGCCGTTGTTTATAGAAAAGAACGAGCGCTTCCGCCTACCGGCCGATTCGCAACGCGACATCATCATGATTGGACCGGGAACCGGTGTGGCGCCCTTCCGCGCGTTTATACAGGCTCGCACCGAGGCGGGTGCCACCGGACGCAACTGGCTGTTCTTCGGCAACCCGCATTTTCAAACCGACTTCCTGTACCAAACGGAATGGCAGCAGGCCGTTGCCAAGGGTGAACTGCACCGGCTTGATCTGGCCTTTTCCCGCGACCAGGCCCAGCGCATCTATGTACAAGACCGCTTGCGCGAACACGCTGCCGATGTGTATGACTGGATTGAAAACGGCGCCCATGTATATGTGTGCGGCGACGCCACGCGGATGGCCAAAGATGTACATCAAACATTGCTGGACATTGCCCGCGAGCAGGGCGGTCGCACGCAAGAGCAGGCATCGGAATGGCTGAACAACCTGGCCGCCCAGGGCCGCTACGCACGCGATGTTTATTAATCAACCGCGCAGCGTTCGCAACGTCAACGTAAATACAGATTGGACTCAAGAATCATGACCGCCCCTTTATCACCGCTGGAACAACTGAAGGCCGATAGCCGGCTCCTGCGTGGCACTATTCAAGAAGGCCTGGCCGACCCATTAACGGGCGCCATTTCGGAAGACGACAACAAACTGTTGAAGTTTCACGGCAGCTATCAGCAAGACGACCGCGATTTGCGCGACGAGCGCCGTAAACAAAAACTGGAGCCGGCGTATTCGTTCATGATTCGTGCGCGTCTGGCGGGCGGTGTGGTGTCACCCACCCAATGGCTGGCTTTTGACGACCTGGCGCGCCAGTACGCCGGCCGCGGTTTGCGCATTACGACCCGGCAAACTTTTCAATGGCATGGCGTCATAAAACGCAACTTGAAGCCCACTTTGCGTGCAATTAACGATGCGTTGGCCACCACCATAGCGGCTTGCGGCGACGTCAACCGGCAAGTGGTGTGCTCGGTTAACCCATGGCTGTCAAACACGCACGCTGAAATTGCGCAATGGGCGCAAAAGCTATCGGACCATTTTCTACCGAAAACCCGGGCCTACCACGAGATATGGCTGGACGGCGAAAAGGTGGAGTTTAATGCCGACGAACCCGAAGCGGAACCGCTTTACGGCCCCACTTACTTGCCACGCAAATTCAAAATTGGTATTGCCGTGCCGCCCTTCAACGACGTCGATGTCTTCGCGCAAGACGTCGGCCTGATTGCCATTGTGAGCGACGGCAAGCTGGAAGGCTTTAACCTGAGTATTGGCGGCGGCATGGGTGCTTCGCATGGCGACGCCACCACCTACCCTCGCGTAGGTAGCGTCGTGGGGTTTGTGACGCAGGAACAGGTGATTGCCGCCGTGGAATCGGTGATGATTCTGCAACGCGACCTGGGCAACCGCGATGAGCGCCGCTACGCGCGCCTGAAGTACACCATCGACCGCATTGGCCTGACGGCGTTTGTGGAAAAACTGCAGGCCCTGGCTGGGTTCACGCTAGCCCCTGCGCGCGAATTCACGTTTCAAAGTAATCACGATCACTACGGTTGGTTCAAGGGTGACAACGATTTGTGGCACCTGGGTTTGCATGTGGAGTCAGGACGGTTGTGGGATGCCGATCCGTTATCGCGCAATGCGCTTGAGCCCGATACCCAACAGCGTTTATGGCAAACAGGTTTGCGCGAAATAGCCAAAACTCACGAGGGAGACTTCCTGCTCACGTGCAACCAGAACGTGGTCATTGCCAACGTGAAAAGCGCCGACCGCAAACGCATCAACGCTTTGATTAAAAAATACGGCCTGAACACCGGTGAAACATTCAGTGCCTTACGCCAACACAGTATTGCCTGCGTGGCCTTGCCCACCTGCGGCCTGGCAATGGCGGAAAGCGAACGCTATTTGCCCGAGCTACTGCCCAAGATGGAGGCTTTGCTAGACAAGCATGGCTTGCGCAACACGCCCATTACGCTGCGCCTGTCGGGCTGCCCAAATGGTTGCTCTCGGCCTTATTTGGCTGAAATTGCTTTGGTAGGTCGCGCGCCCGGCCGCTACGATTTGCGCCTGGGGGCCAATGCCGAAGGCAGCCGACTGAACCGCATTTATGCTGAAAACATCGACGAGCCCCAAATTCTGGCTACGCTGGATGAGCTGCTGGGTCGCTATGCTGCTGAACGCACATCTAACGAAGGTTTCGGTGACTTCATTGTACGAACTCAAGAGGTCCCGGCATGAGCGATAACCCGAAACTATTTCCGGTCTTCATGAATCTGGTCGGCAAGAAGGTATTGGTCGTGGGTGCGGGTGAAGTGGCCGCGCGCAAGATACGCCTGCTGCTTGGAACCGATGCCGAGATTCATATCGGGGCGATTCATTTCAGCGAAACGGTGCTGACATTAACGCAAGCGGGTACTGAGGCACACTTCACCTTACATCAAGGGCCGTATCAAACCGAATGGCTGAATGACGCCTGGTTGGTGATCGCCGCCACGCAAGACCGCGAGCTGAATGAACGCATTGCCTGCGAGGCTGAGCAACGACGTATTCCAGTCAACGTTGTCGACACCCGTGAACTCTGCGCCTTTCAGGTACCGGCCATGGTGGAGCGAGGCGATTTAAAAGTCGCGATCTCATCCGGCGGCCATGCGCCCGTCATTGCCCGACGCATACGCGAACGCATTGAAACCTTGCTCGACCCCAGCCTGAGCACTCTGTTGGCCATGACTGAACGCTATCGCCCGGCCATTCGCCGCGCCCGCCCGTCACTGCCGCAAAGGCGGCAGTTCTATAACTGGTTGCTCGACGGCCCGGTAAGCCATGAACTGCGTTCGGGCAACCTGGCGCAAGCCGAATTTATGTTGTTGTCGGCATTGAAACAGGCGCAAGAGCCCGCCCAAGGCCTCGTGACACTGGTAGGTGCCGGCCCCGGCGACCCCGGTTTGCTGACCTTGAACGCCCAACGCGCGCTGAATGAAGCCGATGTCATTCTGCACGACCGCTTGGTGGGGGCCGATATTCTGGCGCTGGCCCGCCGCGACGCGCAGTGCATTTCCGTCGGAAAGAAAGCCGGCGAGAACCAGGATGCGACACAAAATCGTATTCACACCCTAATGAAGCACTACGCCGAACAAGGCCTGCACGTGGTGCGCCTGAAAGGCGGTGACCCCTTTATATTCGGTCGCGGCGGAGAAGAACTGCAGTTTCTGCGCGAACACGATATCGCCTACCGCGTCGTGCCGGGTTTAACGGCTGCGCTGGCCGGTGCTGCCTACGCCGGCATTCCTTTAACCCATCGCGATCACGCCCAATCGGTTCGGCTGCTAACCGCCCATCGCCGCCCAGGGCAAGATATTGAAAACTGGCCTGCTTTGACCCAGCCTGGCCAAACGCTGGTGTTCTACATGGGGGTGAAGCAAATCGCAGCGCTGCAAACGCAATTGCTGCAACACGGGCAGTCTCCCGACACCGCCGTCGCTTTTATTGAAAACGCCACGCTGAAAACACAACGCGTCATACAGGCACGCGTTGCAAACATGGCGGAACAGGCCGGCGAATACAACCTGCAATCGCCCGCACTGATTGTGGTGGGTGATGTCGTTGCGCTTGGAAAAGACCTGGCATGGTTTCAATCGATCATGAACCAAGATACCCCTGAACACGCAACCGCTAAACTTAATTAAATTGGAGCACCTTTCATGTACGACACCATGACCCTTGACTCTCCAGAACAACTTGAATCCTGGTCCGCCGCGGAGCGTGTTCACTGGGCCCTGGAAAACCTGCCCGGCCAGTTCATCCTGACCTCCAGCTTCGGTATTCAATCGGCCGTTCTGCTGCATTTGGTTAAACAGATTCGGCCCGAGATGCCCGTGCTGTTTATCGACACCGGTTACCTTTTCCCCGAAACCTACCAGTTCGCCAAAACCTTAACCGAGCGCCTGAAACTGAATCTGAAAGTGGTGGCGCCGGCCTGGACACCGGCCCGCCTGGAAAGCGTTTACGGCAAGCTATGGGAAAACGGTGTGGAAGGGCTGGACCACTACAACCGCCTGATGAAAGTCGAACCCATGGAACGGGCCTTGAATGACTTGAACGTAGGCACCTGGTTCGCCGGCCTGCGCCGCGAGCAAGCCAAATCACGCGCCGACCGGCCAGTGGTGGAACAGCGCAAAGACGGCCGCTACAAAGTTTACCCGTTAATCGACTGGACCAACCGCGATATTCATCGTTACCTGACTGAACACGACTTGCCCTACCACCCGTTGTGGGAAAAAGGCTATGTGTCGGTAGGCGACTGGCACACCAGCGTTCCCCTTACGGGCGACATGACCGAAGAGGAAACGCGGTTCTTTGGATTAAAGCGGGAGTGCGGGTTGCATGATTGAGGGGTGCAGTTAAGCGACCGCTTCCCCGGTTAGCGCTTCATAACGGGCTATAAAGCCCGGATCGCGCTCTTTCAAGTCTTCATGGCTGACACGTCCGGTTCGGCGCATATAGTCGTAGGCAAAAACCACCGGATCCAGATGCATTTTCCGATCAACCGACTCATACCAATCCAGGCTTCTTGCCGCTGCCGTTTGAAAGTTGGCTGACGAAGTACGACGCAATTTTTCGAAGTGAGTGAAAGCAGCCGGCAAATCTTTCCCGTGTAAATTCACGGCCTCATATAACGCAATGGCATCCTGCATGGCCATGCGAGTACCCGACCCCAAAGAAAAATGCACGGTTCGCAAGGCATCACCCAGCAGCACAATATTCTTGTAAGACCAATTTTCGTTGCTGACGATATTGGCAGAAAACCACGTTGAACGGTTGGATAGCAAGCCGTTGCTGCCCAAATCCCTGGCAAATACCTGCTCGCAAAAACGCTGGCTATCTTCATCCGACATGGTATCGAGCCCGGCCCGCTTCCAGGTATCAGGGTCCACCTCAATCAGGAAGGTGCTTAAATCCTTACTGTACTGATAACAATGTGCAATAAAGACCCCGTACTCCGTTTCCCGAAAGATTAATGAAACCGCGTGGAATAGTTGGCGTGTGCCATACCAGGCAAATTTGTTTCGTCGCTTTTCAAAATGCGGTTTGAAATGTTGGGCCAACTGGGTTCGAACGCCACTGTTTGCGCCGTCGGCACCCACAATTAAATCGGCCTCGTTCAATAAACCAATATCATCAACCCGCGAATCGAACTTAAAATTAACCCCAACCGACTTGCACTCGTCTTGCAAAACCTTAAGCAAGTCGATACGAGAGGCGCGCGAAAAGTGGTTGTTGCGCAGTTGGACATGCACGTCTTTATGCACCACTTCCATATAGTCACAGCGTTCATGGCTTGCTGTGAACTTCTTATAAAATTCTGCATCGGCCTGCTTCAAAAAGCTTAAAGCAACATCGGAAAAAACGACGCCCCAACCGTACGTTGCCCCTGCCGGGTTCTGTTCATATACGGTAATGTCGTGACTTGCATCGCGCTTTTTCATCAACAACGAAAAATACATACCAGCGGGTCCGCCGCCCACAACTGCAATCTTCATAAAAACCCTCTCAATCAAACGCCCACATAACGCTGAACGCGTTGCGTATCGGCCATTAGCATTTCTGTGTCGCCTTGCCAGGCAATACGGCCCTTTTCAATCATGTAATGCCTGTCAGCCAACTTCGACAACGCCTTTACATCTTTATCGACTACCAGAATCGATTGCCCGGTGCTTTTTACCTGCGCCAGCGTCTGCCAAATCTCCTGTCGAATCTTGGGCGCCAACCCTTCCGTCGCCTCGTCAAGAATCAACAACTTGGGATTCGTCATGAGTGCGCGGCCAATCGCCAACATTTGCTGTTCACCGCCCGACAATTGGCCACCGCCGTTAAAGCGTCGTTCACGCAGTCGCGGGAACAATTCATACACGGAGTCCAACGTCCAGCTATGGTTTAAACCTTTGCGCTTAACCGCCGTGGCAACCAGATTTTCTTCAACACTCAAACTGGGAAAGATCAACCGCCCTTCGGGCACCCACCCCAAACCCATGGCGGCAATACGATGCATGGCCATGCCGCGCGTTAAACGCGAATTAAAATGGATCTCGCCCTTGCGCACCGTGAGCATGCCCATAATGGTGCGAATCAATGTTGTTTTCCCCATGCCGTTTTTGCCCATGAGCGAAACAACTTCGCCTTCACCAATCGTTAAGGACACATCGAACAGCACTTGTCCGCGACCATACCCGCTGTCAACCTCCGTCACAGACAACATCGCTTTTGATCGCGCTTGCGGATTATTCATCGTTATCCCCCAGGTAAGCACGCTGCACTACCTCGCTTTCGCGTACTTCATCAACCGAACCACTAAATACAACGCGGCCGGATACCAAAACGGAAATGCGGTCCGCCAGGGAAAACACAGCATCCATATCGTGCTCAATCAGGAGCAGCCCATAATGCTGTTTAAGCTCGGCCAATAGTTGAACCATTTGCTGGGACTCCGTCGGCCCCAAGCCCGCCATTGGTTCATCGAGAACGAGCAACTGCGGGTTAGCCGCCAATGCCATGGCCAGTTCAAGTTGCCTTAACTCACCGTGCGCAAGTTCAGCGCATGGGCCGTCACCCGTTTGTGCCAAGCCTACTTTGGCCAACCATTCAGACGCCTGCTTCTGCGCTGCCTCGTACCGATGCGCCGCTTTCCAGAAATGAAAGCCAAGCCCGGCACGTGCGCGAACCACAAGCGCAACATTTTCAAGTGCGCTTAATGTGGGGAACACGCTGGTAATCTGAAACGAGCGCCCCAGACCCAATTGAGCACGTTCAGCGGTGGTCAGGCCTGTAATATCCTTGCCTTCGAAATAAATGCGCCCGGAATCCGACGGCACCAGACCTGACAATTGCCCAACCAAGGTGGTTTTCCCTGCACCGTTGGGCCCAATCAAAGCGTGAATTTCACCTTTTTCAACGGTTAACGAAACATCATCGGTAACAGTTAAAGCACCATAAGATTTCTTCAGGTTCTTAATTTCAAGTAATGGTGTCGTATCCATCAGTGGCCTCCCGAAGCCGCCCGATCTGCCGACAATTCGGCACTTCGCGTGCGGGAAAACAAACCATAGATTCCGTTCTTCAGGAACAACACCCGAAACACAATCAAGGGGCCGAAAATCAGCATCCAATGCTCGGTCAAGTCGGACAGCATATGCTCAAAGCCCACGAAGACAGCGGCACCCAGAATAGGCCCCACCAACGTACCCACTGAGCCCAGAATCACCATCACCAGCAACTCACCGGATACCAGCCAATTCACATAACCAGGAGCAATGTATGACGTTAAATTCGCCATGAGCGCCCCAGCCAGGGTTGCCACCGCGCCCGACACAACAAACATCACCAGCTTGTAGGGATAAGGGTCTACCCCCACGGCATGAACACGCGTTTCGTTATCACGCGTGGCCACCGCGATACGCCCAAAAGGCGAGTTCACCAAACGTCGGCTAAGGTAAAGGCATGCCAGCAAAACAACCAAACTGGCATAGAACAACGTAATGGCGTTCGACAGTGCAACACTGGGAAGAAGCGTACTTGCGGTCTCAAGGGGAAAGCCGTCGTCGCCGCCGTAAGCACGCAGACTTTGCGCGCCATAGAACACCATCTGTGCAAAAGCCAGCGTAATGAAAATAAAGTACAAACCGCTGCAACGCAAAGAAATAAAGCCCACGAACAAGGCGAACAAAGCGCCCAGTAGCATGGCTAAAGGCCATACGATCCAAACCGATGCATAGCCCATTGAAGCCATGATGCCCACGGTATAGGCACCAATAGCCATGAACGCCGCATGCCCGAAACTGACCAGGCCTAAATAACCCACCAGAAGGTCGAGGCTTAATGCCGCAATGGCAAAAATCAACATTCGGGTCACCAGCTTGATGTAGTACGTTTCACCCGAAAAAGGCAACAACACCACCAGCGCGAATAGCAACCAAAGAATCCAGCTTCGCCTGAATGCAGTATTGAATATTTTGCTCATGAGTGGCCTCCCCGCGTGGTGAAAAGCCCCGCAGGGCGGTAATACAAAACGGCCGCCATCAATATGTACACCAGCATGTTGGCCAAGGCATTGCCTGCAGCACCAAACCATTGCGGTGCGAAAATGCGGCCAAACGTGTCAAGCAGACCCACTAGCAACGACGCCACCAAAGCCCCTTTCAACGACCCAAAGCCACCAATGCACACAACGGTTAACGTTAAGATAAGAATGGGATCACCTACCCCCGGCTGCATGGCGATAAGCGGGCCCGACATCATGCCGGCCAAGGCAGCCAGAAGCGCTGCCAGCGCAAACACAAGTGTGTACAGCACCGTTACGTTTACTCCCAGGCCTGCCACCATAGTACGGTTGTCGGCGCCTGCACGAACCAACATGCCAAAACGGGTTTTGGCAACCAGCCACATCAGGATCAGCCCAGCCAAAATCGCCACCCCGGTAATCGCCAGCCGATAAACCGGGTAAGGAAAACCGAGCATTTCAGTATGGCCGTCAAGTATGTCGGGGATGCTCACAAATACCGGCGCACGCCCCCAAATCACGACAATGAGCTCGTTCAGCGTTAACGTCACGCCGAACGTTGCCAGCAGTTGATCCAAATGCCCGCGCCGGTATAGGGGACGAACAATCAATATCTCGATAACGGCCGCCATAATGGCCGCCCCTACCAGGGCACACAAGGCGGCCAGCCAAAATGAACCGGTGGCTTGCGCAGCAGCGCTGGCAAGGTAACCTCCCACCATGAACATAGAACCGTGGGCCAGATTCACCAGCCGCATCACACCAAACACCAGCGTGACCCCAATAGCCATCAAGAACAGCAACATGCCATACTGAAAGCCATTAAATAACTGCTCGAGCAGTATCGAGAAACTCATTGCCGATCCCCCAAGCCGCCGTTATTTGCCCATTGGGCATTCGGCGGCGTAGCGATCTTCTACATTCTTGGATGCCACGCCAATCAAGTTCAAAGCCAGTTTTCCATCTTCACCCTTTTCGATCCTCTGGGCGTAGATATTCTGAATAGGCATATGATTGTGGTTGAATTTGAAATCGCCACGAACACTGGTGAACGGTGTGGAACCGATTAATTCCTGCAGCTTTTTGCGATCGATTTCTCCGGCCGGGAGCTGGGCAACGACCTTATCCAGCAGCATGATTGCGTCGTACTGTGAAGCGGCATACAAAGAAGGCTTACGACCGAACTCTTTGGTGAAATCCGCTACAAATTGCTTGTTGGCTTCATTTTCAATTCCCGCGTTGTAGTGACTTGAGAACACCGAACCTATGGCGGCATCATCGAACGCAGCCAAGAATAAGGTATCAACCCCCGCGCTGGAGAACAAAGGAATATCCAAGCCCGACTGCGCGTACTGCTTTACAAATGCAACCGCCGCGCTACCAGGATAGAACGCGAACACAGCCTCGGGTTTGGCTGCACGAATTTGTGCCAGCTCGGCCGAGAAATCGAGTTGCGACTGGGGTGTGAAGATCTTCCCGAGGTTTTCACCTTTAAAGGTGCGTTCGGCACCACCAACGTGATCCCAGCCTGCCTGATAATCCATGCCGATAAAGTAGGCGCGCTTGATTCCCTGCTCATTCATGTAACGGCCCATGGCTTCGCTCCACTGGTCGTTCTGAAACGCAATGCTGTAGTAGTTAGGCGTGCAGTCTTTGCCCGCTAAAGGGGAAGGCCCGCCATTCGTGCCCAACAGCGTCAGCCCGGCAGCTTCAATAGGTTTGACCATTGCCATAATTTCATTCGACGCGGTGCCGCCGGTAATAACGTCGACGTCTTCTTTATCAACCAGTTTGGAAATTTCCTGCACCGCCACACCGGGTACAGCGCGAGAGTCGGCCGTATAGAGCTCCACCTCGCGACCACCCAATCGATTATTCAAATGCTCAAGCGCCAGGTTAAGGCCTCGCTGTTGTTCCGCACCCAACACGCCCAACGGCCCGCTTAGTGCAGCGATGAATCCAAGTTTGATCTTGTCTTCAGCATGTGCCTGAAAGGCCAGAGCGGCCAGCGACACAGCCAATACGGCTTTTAAATTTCTTTTCATGGTTTGTCTCCTCATATAGGGAATAGCAACTGCAAGGATTACGGTGCATCGAAAGTTTGATGCGCCTTCAGTTTTTCTTGGAAGTATTCGGGTATAGGTATCGACTCGCGCTGCCCTCTTACAATGCAAATCGGGGTTAAACACGCGGTGAAGACGGTGTCACCCTCCAGATCGCGGGCATGCATTAATAGCTGATAAGTACTGGTGCCGATTCGCCCTACACGCACCTCGGTATCGAACTGCTGATCGGGGCGCAGCGATTTACGAAAATCAAATGTCAGGCCGCGTGTAGGCGTACCGAATTGATATTTATCTTTTGCCTGTTGCGGCCCTTGCCCGAACAAACAGCCGTAAAAAAGCTCGGCCGTTGAAATAACGTATTCGGCGAAGACCACCGTATACACAACTCCGGCGGGATCACACTGGCCCCACTTCACCGTTCGACGCACCGTGAAAGGCAATTCGGAAATGACGTGCTCAGTGCTAATCACTTTGCACCCCGTCGTTTTCAGTTTGCTCAGCGGCCAACTTGCCGGCAATGTCTTTCCGCATAGCCACTTTGTCGACCTTTCCCACACGCGTAACGGGATAGGAATCCACCACTTCAATACGCTCGGGGCACTTGAACTTTGCCAAGCCTTGACCGGTAAGAAATTCAGCCAGCGCTTTAACGCTCGGCGCATCGCATCCCTCATGCAGAATTAGATACGCACAGGCTTTTTCTCCGTAGAAAGGGTCGGGCATTGCCACCAGTTTTGCGTCGGACACCGAAGGGTGGCGACTAATGAACCCTTCCACTTCTTCGCAGCCAATTTTCTCACCGCCACGATTAATGTTGTCGCGCAAGCGGCCCTGGAACGCGAAGTACGACTTACCATCTACAACATGCTCAATCACCATATCGCCGGTACGGAAGAACCCGTCGGAAGTCAGTGACTTCGCCGTTGCCTCGTCGTCGCCGTAGTAAGCAAGCAAGCTGGAAGGCCCGCGAAAACAAAGCTCGCCCATCGTGCCGGGCTCGATCGGTTTTTCACTTTCGGGATCCAGCACACGCACTTCATCGAACGGGCAGCCGGAGGCGCCTTGAGTGTGATGACGCGCAAACTCGGGTTCGTCTGGCGCACACCCCATCAATAAACCTTCCGTAATGCCAAAAAGGTTTGAGCACGGCACACCCAAATGCTCTTCCAATTTGCCTGAACGACTCATCGTGACAAACAACTGTAACGATGAGATGTCGTGTTGCTTAATGTTTTTATAGGCAATCAGCTGCGGAGCGATAGGGCCAATAGACAGCCCATGGGTTACCTTGTGTTCCTCAATGAGCTGCAACATACGCTCGATATCAACTTTAGGCATCAACACTGACGTCAGGCCCAACACAACAGGGGGCATAAGCGCATATAACTGGCCCGCATTATGAATAATGGGAAGCGACCAGATAATGCACGAGTCACTGCTTATTTTGTAGCAATAAGAAAACGCCGCACTGTGGCCCAAATACTCACCGTGAAACCGCGGAATGATTTTTGGTAAACCGGTGGACCCGCCCGACAACTGGAAAGTCAGCACGTCTCGGGGGCCCAAGTTAACGGCCTTTAACCGCTCGCGCGCGTCGCTTAACGACATCCGGTTCAGAAGCGCGTTGAATGCAGTTGCACCCTGGGGCGCCTTACCCCGAACCACCACTATGTGTTCAATTGCCGGGTTCTCTTCGCGCATCCTTAGAGCAAACTCAACCAGATCGAACTGACTGAAATCCGCCTGCACAAAATGCGCTTTGGCCCCGCTTTTTCGGCCCAGTGCACCTATTTCCACTTCGCGATACTGTGGAATAGTGCAAACGGGGATGATTCCCGCTTTATGGCAGGCATGGGCCACTAAAACCGTTTCAATGTTCGTTCCCAACTGGAACAAGGCCCGATCACCCGGCGTGAGTCCCATGTCCAGTAGTGCCGCTCCAATCAGGTCGGTTTTTTCATCCAGCTCCTGAAAGGTAATGGTTTGCTCGTCGCTGATGAAAGCGGGCCGATTCGGGTAACGCGCCGCAGTGGCGCGTAATGCGTCACCCACCGTACTGTTTATCCAGGCGCCATTGTCCAGGTAATAAGCCGCTTTCTCATCGCTCTGATAAACCACCCCGGCAATAGGATTACGTATCTCTTGCACGTGTCTCTTCCTTGCTTTTCTTAAGGTTCAATGCGCACAATGTCGCGATCAAAAACCGTAATGTTTCCGTGAATTCCACTGGTAAACAGGCCATACCAAAGTGCCGGCTTCAAGCCCAATGCTTTGCGTCCGAACTCGATGGGACCACTTGATTTGATTAGCCAATATTCCTCGCTGAAATCCTCAAGCTCACAGTCGGGATTTTCTTTTGCCGCCTGAACCAACGGCTCGAACTCCGGCACTTTAAGCACCGGCAGACAAACGCTGTTGTCCGGCGCAGTCTTTAGTAAATTCCTCGCCTTACGATGCCAAACCTCATCAATAGAGGCAATGTCCGCAACGCCACCCTGGCGCTCTGCTTCCAGTTCAATAGCGGCTTCCAGGGTACGTGCTGCATCGTTGTAATCGCCGGAGTCCAGAGGACGCAATTTGCGACTGATTTCCAGGAAGTAGCCGTTGGGGTCACGAAAGTAAATAGACTCAATCACCTCATGTCGCGTTTCCACCGACACCTCAACACCCTTTTCTTGCAGTTGCTCTTTCCACGCATGTAACTCTTCTTCGGTTTCAACCAGCCAGGCAGTGTGTGTGGCATCGGTCACAAAGTCCTCCGGCCACGGCTTGGCATGCTCACGGCCTTGCATGGTTTCAGGGGCCCACGTGCCAAGGTAATAAAAGAAGGCAATGGTGCTGCCTTGTCCGCTATCGAAAAAGAAATGCAGAAAATCGGGGTGCGTGCTGGGACCCCACCCTCGGGCCGAGATTGTGTGAATTAAAGGCAAACCCAACTTGTCGCGATAGAATTCGACCGTTTCCTTTAGTTTCCAGGTGGGTCGTGCCGTGTGGTCAACGCCTTTGAGAACCAGACGGTTTAATGCTGTGCTCATTGATCTATTCCTTACTTGAATCGTGCCTTCAACCAATCCTGAATTAAGCGGCCGGCAATATAGCGGCCCGCTTCATCTTCTGAGCTCAACGCGCGGCCGTGATGGTCGCCTTTAACACGCTCATGCTGTTTATCAGTTGCCGCGATGTCATTGAAAATTTTCCTGATAGTTGACGGGAAACAAGCCTGGTCGCCCGTGTACTCAATTAACAACGTTGGCTGAGTCAGGGCCGGCAAGGTTTTTTCCAGTAATGCGTTCGAAGAGATACCCGACCAGGTCGATAGCCAGCTTTCCGGTGAGCACAAACGGGCGAACCCCACCGAACCGTAATTGGAGGCCAAAGGATTGTTACCCCATAAAGAACCCGGCTTTCTGTCGGATGGATCAAGCGACAAATCGAAACAGTTGAGGTCGGCATCGGTGCGCCATACGGTCATAACAGGCGTATGAGCCGCCATTTTTTTGTCGTGCGACGTCGCCCCCCCTGACTTAACCCGCTTCCGGGCCGCCATCCGTTGCGCCACCAGCTCATGTGCAATGGCATCCAGCCGCTCCACTCGTTCATACTGTGCCTGGCGATATCGCTCTATGAACTCAGGCGTATACGCGGCGCCTTCCTTCGGTGAGCGGTAACCGTTTTCATCGCTAAATGGATCAAGCGCAGAATCAACGGATAAAGGGTCTTTCTCGTCGGTAACCGACGGGTCGATACACTGCATCAACAACGCGCCTTGGCCCGGATGCGGCGCAACGAAAATCATGCCCTGGGCTTGCGGCATTTCCAATTCAGCTAGGCCGGTGGGGCGGCCTGCCGGTGTTCTGGCGATGCGTTCCGATGGCGGCAAGGCAGCTTGTTGAATGTAAAGACTGTAAAGACCACTTCCACCCGAATTGCCCAGGAACACGACATTGCGAAAGCCGGCTTCGCGCAGATAGGCCATGGAAGCCGCCACATCGAACAGCGCAATTTCGTGCTCGAGGCGTAAGTCGTTACCCACGGAACGCGGCCACTGCGACCACGCGGCATAGCCTGCCGAAACAATGTCGGGAACCAGATAATGACACGCCATGAATTCACGCGGATGCATGATGCACACCACGGTATCGGCACCGTTTGGCGGGCAATACAACGCGCCGCCTGTAGCGGCCTGGTCTTGCGTGCGCAACACCACATTGCGCGTGCTTGCATCGGCAGGTAAGTCACGTGGGGTCCAGTCCGTATTCAGAAACCCTGCTGTCACCTGCCCCGCCCCATGCATGGGCGCTTTTGATGCATCGCGATCTTTGTTCGAGTCCATACCTTGTCTCCTTCTGATTAAATTCTAATCAAAAAATTTGACATATGTGTGAAATAATTGTCGTTATAGTGGAAAACACTTAGATGAAGCACTCGGCTCGACTTCTATAATCAAGCTTCTTATTGATCTAAAACTGCGATTAACTTATGCCCAAACCCCCTCGTGTCAGTGCAAAATCCTCCCGCAGGGAGCTGTTGCAAGAGTCGATACTGGAAGCCGCATCTACGTTGTTTATTCAACGTGGTTTCCAAGGCACCAGCATGGGTGATATTGCGGAAGCAATGGGGGTCACACGCACAGCCATTTATTACTACTTTCGTAACAAAGGCGATATTCTTCGCGCGCTTACCTCGGAAATCACGGAAATGGCGGGAAAAATTGCCGCCAACACACTTGAACAGCAACGCGACCCCAGCGACGCATTGGCTGAACTGGTTCGCGGCCACGCCAGGCTGGTGCTGAGCCACCCTTTACAGTTTCGGGTGGTCGAACGCAACGAAGAACACCTAACCCCCACGTTGCGCAAGAAGGCGGAAGCCTCGCGGCGTCTGGTACTGGACCGTTTCGTAACGGCCATTGAAGCGGGCATTAAAGCCGGACAGTTTCGCGACGTTGAGCCCAAAGTCACCGCGTTTGCGCTGCTTGGCATGTGCAACTGGGGGGCCTGGTGGTTCAACCCAAAAGGGGCCATTTCCCTTGAGCAAGTGGTAAACGGCATTGCCAACCTGGCACTGAACGCCGTGGTAAGGGGCGAGGAGCGACGACTGCGCAACGACAGCATCGACGAAACGATGCGTCAATTGCGTGAAGACTTGAACTTGCTGGAAAAACGGCTAGACGTTAAAGCGGTCAAGCGGGGCTGATTAGCCGGTTAAGCAGATCGCGCAAACGTAACCCTTTTTTCCTCAATACACTTGCGCCCAACCAACATGACGGCTAAAGTAGTTAAAAGTAATACCCTTAACTACTTTATAAATACCATGGCCACGACAGTAAAACTGGATGACGACCTAAAGGACCGCATTCAAAATCTTGCAAAAGCACGGCATCGCTCTGCCCACTGGATCATGCGCGAGGCAATTCGGCATTATGTCGATCAAGAGGAAAAACGTGAGGCCTTCAAACAAGATGCCTTGCGTGCCTGGCAAAACTATCAAGAAGATGGACAACACTTAACATCCGAAGAGGCCGACGCATGGCTGGAAAAACTTGAAGCGGGCCTCGACGCGGAGCCACCTAAGTGTCACGACTAATTTGGTCTCCCGCCGCGTTGGCAGACACCCAGCGCCTTTATCGGTTTTTAGCACCAAAAAACAAAGCTGCGGCACAACGCGCAATTACCGCCATTCGTAATGGGGTAAAAATGTTAGCGGCACAACCAGAGGCAGGGTGCCCCCTAGACGATCTTGACCCCAACTTCCGCGAATGGATAATCGACTTCGGAGGTAGCGGCTATGTGGTGCTGTACCACTTCAACGGGCATGAATCAGTTATTCTTGCCGTTCGAAATCAAAAAGAAGCCGGTTATTGAGTGGTTAAGCAAACCGCGCGAATGTAGCCCGTACTTCCTGAACGTTCTGCCCCGCACCTAACGCTGCAGCCAACAGTATTCGGGCTTTATGCGGTGAAAGCCAACCGGCGGGAATCACCCCCCTGCGAATCAGGTCGATTTCCGATCCGGGGAAGCCATAGGTATTCTGAAAAACCGGGCCGGCGGGCACACGCGAAGCCAGCACCACGGGAATACGTTCAAGCAGCGTGTCAAGCGCATCCAGATATTGAGCCGGCAAATGCCCGGCTCCCATCGCTTCAACCACCACACCGTGATAACCCAAATCCAGCGTTGCGCGAAGCAAGGCGTCGTCGCCATCCAAAACCGCTTTCACCACAGCCACACGCTCGGGCGCGACACGGTTGCTGAATAGTACGGCACGATGCTGCGGCGCCGGATGCAGGAACCGGGGCCGACCTTCAAAGTAATACCCCACCGCGCCACCATTCACCGATTGAAAAGCCTGAACCAGACCCTTGTGCATTTTCTCAACGTGCAGGGCTTGATGGATTTCATCATTCAACACCACCAGCGCTCCCCGATCTGCAGCCTCGGGATGACCCGCCGTGTGAATGGCAGCCAGCAGATTGGCCGGGCCGTCGGCACTTAACGCCGAAGCCCCCCGCATGGCGCCGGTTACTACGACCGGCGCTTGTGCGTTGTGCAATAACCCGAGAAAGAATGCGGTTTCATCGATGGTGTCGGTGCCCTGAACCACAACATGACCCTGGGCAGGATCATCTTGAATCATGGCTGCCACGTTAGTCAATTCAGCAAAGGTCAGCGACGCCCCCGGCTTCAGAAACGGCGTTTTCACGACCACGTTGGCCACATCGCGCAAACCCGGCACCTGCGCCATGAGATCTTCGCCCGAAAGCTTAGGGACAATGCCGGTGCCGGCACCGCCCGCCATGGTAATGGTGCCGCCCAAAACATAAACGTGAACGGTGGGAAGCGTCATTTTTAAACACCTAAATGTCGTTGCAGGATGTCGGGACTGTTTTTCAGTTCCAACGCCGTACCGGAGTATACGAGTACACCCGTTTCCATAATGTGTGCGCTATCAATCAGCGACAACGCACTGCGCAGGTTTTGCTCAACCAACAATACGGTTAGGCCTTCATCCCGAAGAACACGCACCGCTGCTTCAACGTGTTGAACCATCACGGGTGCCAGACCTTCGGTAGGTTCATCCATTAACAACAAGTCGGGGTTGCTCATGAGCGCACGCACAATTGCCAACATTTGTCGTTCGCCTCCCGAGAGCTGATTGCCTCGATGCTTGCGCCGCTCACCCAACCGCGGAAATAACTCGAACGCGCGATCTACCGACCACGCACTGCGACCCGACGGCGCATCCCGGCGCGGGCAAATTTCAAGATGCTCCATGACCGTAAGCGAGGCGAACAGGCGCCGCCCCTGCGGCACCAAGCCAATGCCCAGCCCCGCAACCTGATCGGGCTCGCGCCCGACGAGCTCATGATCATGGAAACGAATGGAGCCGGAAATCACGCGCGGTGGGGTTAGCCCCATAACCGAACGAATCAACGTTGTTTTACCCATGCCGTTACGGCCCAGCAAACCTGTGATCTTCCCTTCGGGAATGGATAAGTTCACGCCGCGCAATACGCTGGCTTCACCGTAGTTGCTATGTAAATCTTTTATTTCAAGCATGGTGTTCCGAGGCCCCAAAGTAAACCGCCTGCACCTTCTCGTTGCGCCTAATTTCATCGGGTGTGCCTTCGGCCAACACCTCGCCGAAATGAAGGCACGTGACCCGATCGGCCAAGCCCAGCGCCAACTCCATATCATGCTCGATAAGCAACACAGTAAGGTCGTCGGGCAACTGACGCACGATATCGGCCATAGGCCCGCGTTCGGCAGGCGACAACCCCGCCGCCGGCTCATCGAGCAACAACACAGCGGGATCACATGCAAGCGCAATGGCAAGCTCAAGCTGGCGTTGCTGACCATACGACATGGCGGATGCTTTTGTATAGCGGAAATCGTGGATATTGCAACGAGTCAGCAACTCTTCAAGACGCATTGATTCAATGGAAGTGGGTTTCGCGCTTCCAAACATGGAATACTTTATTTTCTGCTTTCCCCGCAACGCCAACAATATGTTTTGCTCAACGGTTAAGCCACCCAACACATTGGTAATTTGATACGTTCGCCCAATACCGGCCAACGCCCGGCGTGTCGCCGACCATTTGGAAATATCGGTACCGAACAAACTGATGGTGCCGGACGACAACGCCAGTTCACCTGAAATCAGTGCGAACAATGTTGTTTTACCGGCTCCGTTCGGGCCGATGACCACATGAGTCGAGCCGGCCGTGACCTTTAGATTGACATCGTTAACGGCGCGCAACCCACCAAAGCTGCGCCCTACACCATCTAACGTCAGGGCCGGCACGGAAGGAACGCATTGCGTCATTTGGCCACGCCCTGGAAGTCGCGACTAAAGGGTGGCTGCTTCAAATACTCTTCAGGCGACAAGTTACCAAATTGCGAAACTTCAGCATAAGAACCGATCACCGCATTCACCAACTTGCCATCGGGTCGCTCAACCACTTCCCGAATGTAGATGTTGTAAACGGGGTTGCCGTAATCATCCATATGCAGATTCTGACCGAGTGGGCTATCAGGAATGGTAGTGCTTTTGACTGCGTCGAGGAATGCCGGAATGTCTTCCACATTACCTTGAACCTTCTTGATGGCATCGGCAATCCACAGCCCGGCGGTAAAGCCCTCAGCCGCGAAAATAGCCGGAAGAATCTTGAATTCTTTTTCGTACGCGTCAACGAACTGCTTCACCGCAGGGTCGTCGGCCCCTTCGGCATAGTGAGCCGAAGAAACGATACCGAGGGCCTCAGCGGGCAACAGATTGCGAATAATGGACTGGTCGGTTGTGTTTTGCGAGGTCACCAACGGGAACTGCTGCTTCATGCCGAAGCTGTACCATTGCTTGAGCAAACGTGCGGCGTCGGCGCCGGTTTCAATTGCCAATACAACATCGGGAGAGAACGAAGGAATTTGACCGAGGTACGGGCTGAAATCCGCCGTATTCAAGGGATGCCAAAGTTGCCCGGCCAAGGTGCCGCCACCTTGGGTAAAGTTTTGAATAAAACCGCCGGCTTGCTCATGCCCGAATGTGTAATCCTGGCCAATCGTCACCACCCGCTTATAACCTTGCTTCAGGCACCAATCAGCCAGCGGCCGCGTCATTTGGCTGGCCGCGAAGCCGGCTACACGCAATACGTTGGGAATACGCGTACGCTGTGTAAGATCGTCGGCCGCCACCACCGGCATGAAATAAGGGGTTCCGGTGCCTTTGGCATATTCCGCCACCGCCAGGCCGGTGTTGGCCAGAATGTCGCCCACCAGCATGTGTACATTTTGCTGCTGCACTAAGCGCCGGGCTTTTTGCAACGCAGTATCCGGGCTGGACGCATCGTCCTCCACGATGACCTCAACCTTGCGGCCGGCCAGCTCCATCCCGGCCTGTTGCCAATACAGATTCCAGCCATCAACCAATTCCCGCCCGGCTGATGCGGCCGTACCGGTAAGCGGCGCCAGAAAGCCAATACGAATGGGGCCGGATGTTTGCGCAAGCGCCATACGCAGATTGCCGGAAACAAGAGTCAACGCACCGGCAGCACCGGCCGTTTGAAGAAAATGACGACGATTCATAATGGACCTCCGTTTGGTCATAGTAGGTAAGAGCTGCGTTTCAAATCAGGATTTCGACGATTGACTTTTGAGCCAGCGCCGAGACAGCGCACGCCCCTTGCCCAGAAGACCTTCCGGTGCAAAAAGCATGGTTAAGACAAACAACAAACCTAAAATAGTCATCCAACGTTCGGTATAGAAACTGACGACGTTCTGCAGAAGAATAATGACGGCGGAGCCAATGAAACTGCCCCACAAGGTGCCGACCCCACCCAGAATCGCCATGAGCAAACCTTGCGTTGACAACGCCAACGCCACACTATTAGGGCTTACAAAATTATTCAGATACACAATTAGGATACCGGCCACGCCCGCAAAGAAGCCCGACACCATGAAGCCGATGGTGAGCACCAGGGGCACGTTGTAGCCCAGTGTGCGCATGCGCGAATCACTCTCCTTAATACCTTGCATAGCCTGGCCAAATGGAGAGTAGACAAACCGCCGCACGATGAGCGCCATGACGGCAACGACACCCAACACAAAGTAGTAGTAAGTATCCAGGTCAGTTAACACCTGGGGGCGCGCCACGCCCAACAAACCATTTTCCGCACCGGTTACCGATGTCCATCGGTAGGCAACGCCCCACACTACCATCCCGAGCGCCAGCGTAAGCAGCAGGAAGTACACCCCGCTTGTGCGCACCGCCAAGGCACCGAAAATTGCCGAAACCAGGACGGCAGCGAGCAGACCGAACACGATGGCCAACCAGGGGTCACCATTCATGGTGGCCACGTAATACGCCACCACATAGCCGGCAGTACCAAAAATAGCACCGTGACCCAAAGAGGTGCGTCCCGCAAAGCCCGCCAGGATGTCGATCGACATGGCGAATAAGCCATAGATCAGGATTTCGGTGGCCAACGTTTTCGGATAATCGCCGAAAATGTGAGGCACGCTTAGCAGGAACAACACCAAAACCCCAATGAGCGTATAGCGTATGGCAGGAGTCAGAATCATGTTTTACGCCTTTCCAAAAAGACCCAGGGGGCGGAATGCCAGCAAAAGCGCCATTGGCCCGAAAATAATGAAGTACGACAATTCCGGCACCCAAACTTGACCAAAGTTGGCCAGAAAGCCCACCAGCAAACTTCCAACGGCAGCACCCACCAGGCTGCCGCGCCCCCCAATAATGACGATCGCCAGCGCGAACACCAGAATTTCAGCGTCGGCACCGGGATACAAGGTAAGAAACGCACCGCCCAGCGTGCCGGCCATGCCTGCCAATGCAGAACCCAACATAAACGTGAAAACGAACAAACGCCGAATATTGATTCCCATCGCCTGAACCATTTCGCGATCATCGACGCCTGCCCGTATAAGCGCACCCAGCTTGGTTCGGTTGTAAACAAACCAAAGCACCACAAAAATCGCAATGCCCGCAATAATCACCAACATGCGGTATTTCGGATAAAAGAAATTACCGATTTTGATTGCCCCGACAAGAAGCTCGGGAATCGGAATGGTTCGGGTATCGCCGCCCCATGCAACCAGCGCAAGATCATTCAAGACCATGGCTACGCCAAGCGTTAACAACACCTGCTTCAGTTCCGCATCTTTCACCCTGTTCAGCAGCCAGCGATCGAGGCAGTAACCCATTACCGCAATGACCAGCGCGGAAGCGATGAATGCGAGCAGAAATGAACCGGTGGCAACCGCCACCATCATGCCAACATATCCCCCCACCAGATACAGCGAACCATGCGACAAGTTCACCACGCGCAATAAGCCGAAAATCAGCGTAAACCCACTGGCCACGATGAACAGCAAGGCAGAAAACGACAACGCATTTGCAATCTGGATGAGGTTGCCGATCATGCTTGTCCCTCCGTGCGCATTTGGTCGTCGTACCATTCCAGCAGCTGCTCGCCTGTCCAGAACAGCACCCCCGGGCGATTCACATAGTTGAGGGCCTCTTCAAGATATCGAATACGATGCGGCACCCCCGACAAAAACGGATGCACCGCCATACACATCACCCGCGGCTGATCGGCGCCTTCTTCATACAGGCGATCAAAAGTGTCTTGAACCCGTTTTAAAAAGACATCCGACTGGTGCTGCTGCACCGCCATCATGGGAATGTCATTCAATTCAACCGTATAGGGCATGGCTACCATGGGTCCGGCTTCCGTTTCAAAGCGCATGGGTTGATCATCAATAGCCCAATCACCGATATAGCGAATACCGGCTTTCGCTAGATGATCGACCGTATCGAATGTTTGCGTAAGCCCTGGCCCAAGCCAGCCCACCGGCGCCTTGCCCGTGAAGGTGCGAATGGTGTCGACCGTACGCTTGATCATGGCGGGTTGGTCGTCGACCTGATGCGTAGGCATTTGAATATAGCCATGACCCATGAACTCCCAACCCGCGTCGCGCGCCGCACCGGCCACCACCGGGTAGGTTTCACACACACGCCCGTTAATGGATAGCGTGGCTTTGGCCCCCACTTTGTCGAGCGCATTTTTAATGCGCCAAAACCCCACCCGCATGCCGTATTCATGCCAGGCCCAATTGGCAATATCGGGTAAAACAGGTGCCGCAGTCGGCGCGGGTAATACCTGTCGCGCCATGGGTCTTGAGATGTCCCAATCTTCCACGTTCACCACCGGCCAAACAACAACACGCGCGTTATCGGGCAAGGTGAGTTTGGGTCGATCGACAATGGACTGATAGGGCAAACGCTGAGCAGGGGTGCGAGATTCCATGGCAATAAATTTCAAATAAAAGAATTTATAGAAGCACTTATTTCCTGATAAATCCTATATATCAACGTTATTAGCGTCAATGCATTAAAATTTAATTCCATTAATTGGACTTACTAAGGGTTTCAACGGACATGGGCGCTCAACCTTCTTCCCCCGCAAACGCAGGTGCACAAACCGTGCGACGCGCCATACAGGCATTGAAATTAATTGCTGCGAAAACCGGAGACGGCATGCGATTGGCCGACGTTGCACAAGCCCTTGACCTTGAGCGTCCGACAACGCACCGTTTGTTGAAGGCACTGGCAGCGGAAGGCATGTTGTCGCAACACCCCGGCAATCGGCGCTACTTCCTGGGCTCGTTGGTTTTTGAGTTGGGCCTGAATGCCACGCATCAATTCAACCTGATTGATTTATGTCGACCGCAGTTGCATAGCCTGGCCGAACAAACGGGCGACACCACCTTTCTTTTTGTTCGAAGCGGTAATGATGCCATTTGCTTATCGCGGGTTCAGGGCCCATACCCTATTCAAACGCCGGCCGTTCCAGTGGGTGCTCGGCAACCATTGGGCGTGAATGCCGGGGGGCTGGCGTTGTTAAGCGCATTATCGGAGCGCGAGGCGTATGAAATTACGCAAACGGTTGCACCCCGATTGGCCGTATACGGGAACCTTACGCCGGAACAAATTATGGAGCACTGGGCACGCGCCCAAATCTCGGGCTATGCACTCATCGGTAACCGCGCGGTTCCTGGGGTCACCGCTGTAGGCCTTCCGGTGATCAGCGAAAAGGGTGCACCCATTGCCGCCATTACAATTGCCGCAACGTCATCACGCATGACTGAGGAACGGGTGGCGGAAATTGTGCCGTGGCTTCGTCAAACCACGGAAATCGTGGCACAACGACTGTAAATTCTAAACCTGTCCCAGCCGCTGCCTTTGATACGAACCATCTTGCACGTGTTCGCACCATACCCTGTTCTGCAAATACCATTGCACGGTTTTACGCAGACCCGTCTCAAACGTTTCCTGCGGCACCCAGCCCAGTTCGCGCTGAATCTTGCCGGCATCAATGGCATAACGCATGTCATGCCCAGGGCGGTCAGCCACAAATGTAATCAGGCTGCGGTGCGATTGGGTTTCATCGTTATTGGGTTGCGGGCGTGTGTTGGGGCTGAGCTCATCAAGCAGGTCGCAAATGGTGTGCACCACATCCAAATTGCGCTTTTCATTGTGGCCGCCAATGTTGTAGGTTTCACCGACTTTGCCTTCAGACACCACTTTGTATAAGGCCCGTGCGTGGTCTTCCACATAAAGCCAATCGCGTATCTGTTGACCCTGGCCGTACACGGGTAAAGGCTTGCCTTCCAGGGCGTTCAGTATCACCAAAGGAATAAGCTTTTCCGGGAAGTGATACGGTCCGTAGTTGTTGGAGCAGTTGGTCACCACCACCGGCAAACCATAGGTGCGCATCCAGGCGCGCACCAGGTGGTCGGAACTGGCTTTGCTGGCCGAGTACGGCGAGCTGGGCGCATAGGGCGTGGCTTCGGTAAACAGCACCGACGGATCCTCAGGCAAGTCGCCATACACTTCGTCGGTGGAGACATGGTGAAAGCGAAAGCCGGCCCGTTGGGTGTTGTTCAAGCTCAACCAATAAGCACGGGCCGCTTCCAGCAAGGTGTAGGTGCCCACGATATTGGTTTCAATAAACGCTGCCGGGCCGTCGATGGAGCGGTCGACATGCGATTCGGCCGCCAGGTGCATGACCGCAACGGGCTGATAGGTTTGAAACACGCGATCCAGTGCAGCGCGGTCGCAAATATCGACTTGTTCAAATGTGTAGCGTGGGCTGTGCGACACCGATTCGAGCGACTCTAAATTACCGGCGTAAGTGAGCTTGTCGACATTCACCACGTGGTGTTCGGTGTGGTTGATTAAGAAGCGCACCAGGGCCGAGCCAATAAATCCGGCGCCGCCGGTAACCAGAATTGTAGACATAGTGATCAGAACCGTTTAGATGATGAAAGTATAACGGCTCATCACAGCCTTCTCGCCTTGTTCAAGCCCAGCTCAGCGCGTTCTGCATGGGGCGCCGAATACGATCTTCAACGCGCGCGACTGATTCACCGCGCCATCATGCACTTGTCCTGCCGAACGCACTATTTGCGTGCTGGCGTCGTCGATTGACTGCGCACCGTGATTGACCCGATTAGTGGCTTTAGCCGTCGATTGCAACGCGTTATGCAATGCCAGCGCGGCCGCAGACCGCGGAGCCTGTTTTGCAGGCGCCAAATTAATTTGCCCTTCATTGTCCGCCAGGCCGTCCACCATGGCCCGCAATTCGGCCGACTGCAACGAGCGCGTAATGCGCGCGCCCGGGCGCAGAAAAATGAACAGCGAGGGAATAGCGGCGGCCGGCAAGCCCACCAATAACGCCGGCATGTAAGTGGCGTACCAAGGCGTCAGTGCCAACGCCATAATGAACAGCAGCCATAACACCGGCAGCATGATTTTGTCGACCTGACGGTATTGCGTGTTCAGGTGCGCGCGAATGGGGGGAGTTGTCATTTCATCAGCTTATGTGAAGTGGCACAGGATAAACGAGGCGTTCGAATATACCAGCGGCAAGCTACAGAAATGACGCCTGAAAACTTTAAAGCGGGACAACAATTTGCACCGCGTTCAGCCCCATTTCACGCAATATTTTTCCTATCTTGCGTTTCTACGAGTGGACAAAAAGTGCCCTAAACAAACACTAACTATTTCAATTTAACTACATTGGATCAGTTGATATATATGCCACTAAGTGACATAATTTTATGGTCCGAATATTCAAAACCCGCCACTTTTCCCGCTGGACGCTGAAAGCGGGTATTCACGATAAAGCGCTTACCCAGGCAATAGACGAGATGATATTGGGACTATCAGATGCGAACCTTGGCGGGAGTGTTTTCAAGAAAAGACTACCCGCCCCTGGAAGAGGAAAACGCGGTGGTTTTCGCACTCTTATCGCAACACGAACTGAACAATATTATTTTTTTGTATTTGGTTTTGAAAAGAACAAACGAAGCAACGTCACTACGACAGAGCTTCAAGCGCTTCAAGCATTAGCTATTGAACTATTGTCTTTAACCGAACACCAAATTATTGACGCCGTCGAAGACGGCGCTATCCAGGAGATCATGTATGACGCGGAAAACAAAAAGCGCCATTCTTGATGCCGTTCATGAAACTACGTCTGACCTGCATCGCCTGGGCTTTATCGACAAACGCAAACTACAGAAGTTTCAAGCTTTGTGTTTAACGCCCGTGCCGGAATACAATAGTGAACAAATACGCGCTCTACGAGAACAACTGAAACTTTCACAAACCGTACTTGCTTCGGTTCTGAACACCAGCGCTTCAACTGTCCGGAAATGGGAAATTGGCGAAAAACGCCCTAGCGGCCCTTCGCTTAAGCTGCTGAATCTGCTTGAGCGAAAGGGCTTGGATGCGGTGCTTTAATACGTAAAGCACACCCGCAGCCTATTACTCTACTCACCGTAATACGGCCACTGTACCAACCCCGCCTCATGCAGGGCTTTCACTTCTTTCCATGCCCGGCGAATGAATTTCGCGCACTCCACGTTCTGCTCAAACAGGTTGTATTTAGCACCCAAACCGTAATCGGGCAGATTGATCATTTCGGTGGTGATATAGCGCAGCGGGCTGCTCTCATGGGTAATGTGATAACGCATGGCCATGCGAATGGCTTCCTTGGACGGCTCCAGCAAATAGGCATGCCATTGCGAGTGCCACTCACCGGGTGCCGGGCGCGTAATGGGATATTGGATGCCGCGCGCGTAGGAACCGTCTTCGTTTTTCCACCACAAGTTTTTAGGCTGATTCGGCCCCACCGTGCGTAGCTGCGTCCACTTCACCATATTCAGGTTTAACCACTCTTCCAGAAGCGAACCGGGTTCGAAGGGGTCCAGCTTCATTTCACCGGACTCCACCGCTTCACGGCACTCGGAAATGTCCAGCTCTTCGGCGTTGCCGATTTTGAAGGCCACGTGGCTGTAATCGATGTTGTAGTGGAACGGTACGCCGCGCGCCTGAATGGCTTTGGCAATAGGTGTCACGCGGGCGAAGCTTTCCGTCCACATGTTCACATGCAATTCAAACACCGGCTCAACACCCAGTTTCATTCCTTCGTCGTATACCTGCAGATAATGATCAATAATTTCCGCATCGGTAATCACATGGCCGTCGGCATGATGCGTGAAGGTCATGATGTTGTGCGCTTTGGCACCAATTTCCGCGCACATTTTCAGGTTGTCGGAAAGCAGCGCTTCGTCGCGACCCAGCATGTAAAACCAGCTGGCGGTATGAACAGGCAACTGATGCTTTTCAATGGCCTGACGGTATTCATTGATATTGCTGCGCAAAGGAATGCGATCAAAATAATCGAATACGCCCGATTCTTTCACCAGCCGGAACTGTTCGTCGATGCTAACTTCTTCCAGGGAAACGGGGTTACTCAAGGAAGAAGGCTGCGCGCCGCGGCCGTTACAGCCCAGAAGAAAAGGGAAATCGGGATCAATCGGTTTCATTCATTTGCTCCGTGGTTAAGCCGCTTTCACGGCCGAGCGCCCGGCCTTTTCTTCTTCAATCATACTTTCCACTTTGCGGCGCATGCGTACCACCGAGGCATCCAGATTCAGCATGGTGGTTTTGAAGTCGGGGTAGGCGCGTTCGTTCTTATGAATGGCTTCCAGAATGACCTTGTCTTCATTGAACGCTTCGCGGAACGATGCCGACATTTCCGCATTGGTTTTGGCATCGGCCTTGAAGTTCTTAATGTGCATCCAATGGTCGATAGTGGTGTTTTCGTCGACCGGAGTCATGAAGTGACAGGCGTAAATTTGTACGCAATCGTCGCGGTTGCCTTCGGGCGCACCGGTGCCGGTTTTAGCAGTACCGAAGTCAATGACCGCAATGCTGGGGGCGGTGTAATGGTAGTAGTGCCAGCGGTCTACATTGGTGGTGAAGCCGCCGAACTTCTGGAAAATTGGAATAGCCGGCGCGTCGATCACCCATCGCCAGGTCAGCACGCCGTCTTCCGTACGCTCGGAGTTCACCGGCACATCTTCGCTGGCGGCATTGCCCAGTGTGGTTAGGTGTACAAAGCTTACGTGCGACGGGTCGCACAGGTTGTCGCACAGGTTCAAGTAGTTGCAATCAATTTGCAGGGCGTCACCTTCCACCACGTCCCATGCCGGGTCGTGGTATTGCTCAAGGTTGTATACCTTCGAGGTATCGGCCTTTTCAGCATCGCCCATCCAGATCCACACCAAACCCATATGCTCGTGCACGGGGTAGGTGGTGACCTTGGCGCCGGCGGGAATCTTTTCCTGACCGGGAATGCGCACGCATTTACCGGAGCAGTCGAACTCCATGCCGTGGTAACCACATTGAATGGCATCGCCTTTCAAGCGGCCCATGGAAAGCGGCATCATACGGTGCGGGCAGATGTCGAGTTGCGCCACCACGTTGCCGTGGCTATTGCGGTACATCACCACATCTTTTTCAACAATACGGCGCTTGGTGAGGCTATTGGTAATGTCGCGTGACCAAGCAATGGGATACCAGGTGTTCAATACGTATTCAGCCATGATGCATCTCCGGTGAGTGCTGGTTTATTTATTTAGTGTTCACTACATAAATGAATCATATACCGAATAGGCGCAACATGGCAAAATATTTTTTCATTCGATTGATTCACGCTGTAAACTAGGTCCTTCAGGCTTAAACTTTCAACTTATTCATGACACGCAAAGACGACGACGTTATGGCTTCAACCATTAACCTGGCGGCCAGCGCCGAAGAGGCCGGCATACCACGCAAAAAGGGGCGCACAAGGTCATCTAAAACCACGCGGGAAAATATTCTGAAAGCGGCTAAAAAGATTTTTGCGCGCGACGGCTATGGTGGGGCGCGGGTGGATAAAATCTCGAAAGCGGCCAAATCGTACGACAGCCTTATTTACTATTACTTCGGCAGCAAGGAAAAACTCTTCGTTGCAGTGCTGGAAGAGGCCTATAAAGATATTTTCGAGGCGGAAAAAAATCTGGACCTGGATATGAACGACCCGGTTGAGTCGTTACGCACCATTATTCAGTTTCCGTTTCGTTACTACATTGAAAACCCCGAACTCATCGTGCTGCTGAATGCAGAAAACCTGAACAAGGGAAAGCACATTGCCAAATCGAAAAGCGCCGACCAGTACGCCGGCCCGGCTATTTCCATTTTGCGCAATGTCATTGAAGAAGGCCAAAAGAAAGGCTTGTTTCGCAACGATGTCGATTGCGAACATTTGTACATGGCCATGACGGCCCTGGGCTACTTTTATATTTCCAACCGCTACACGTTTTCCGCGTTCCTGGCGGCCGACTTAATGGACCCGAAAGAAGTGGAACATTGGGCCAAGTACATTAGTGATTTGCTCATGCAGTCGGTGCTCAAGTCTGGCCTGAAAATATAAATTTGAAAATTTAATTGCGATACCGGGTTACCAAATCGTGAAGCCGCACCTTGCATGTAAGTGCAATGTTTTCAAATAAGCTCGCAGGCATGTCAGGAGCATGGTTATGAATATCTTGCTCAACCTTGGCAATTGCAATTGACGCTTTGTCGTTTAACTCGTCGATCCACTGGTTCATTGTGTCAACGCCACCCGTTAAATGTCGCAACCTCATGTTGAATAAGTCATAGTGACGCTTTTTGCCTTGTGCCCATGCCATGGATAACTTCAACCGACGTAAATGGAAATCGGGAAAGTTGGGCGACTGAACCAATGGCAACAACGAGATGACATCGTAAAGCGGCGTTAAAAAATAAGCGCCCGCACGATCAAGATACACACTGAAGTTCTTCGCATGGCCATCGGTTGCCGCCAGGGCGTAGAACAAGGCCTGAGCACGAAAGAACGTCGCCAAATCGGCCTGGGCATTGCGACCTTGTTCCAGCAAGCGCGCTATTTGATTAATGCCTGGCCCGCCATCCCTTTCATATTTCATATGCGGGGGCAACCCAAATGCCTGACACATATCCTCTTGTGGAAGCCGCAACAAATTATTTTCTTGCCAATCGCGGTCGAAACGCTCAACTACTAGCACGTTACGATGGCCCAAGGCTTGTATTGTGGTGTTAGCAACGGGGATACCGAAATGACGCAAGAGACGGCTGCACAACCACTCATTCTCTACCGAATACAACGCGCTTAAGGCCGCGTTTCCGCCCACCTGCCCTAATGGAAACTTGATAATGTGTGTGGTGGGCGTAACACCGCGCGGTAACATCCATTGCCCCTTGTGCCACAACAATGCCGTTTTTTCCTGCGCGCCGGCCAACGAAATGCGAAAATCGTTGGGGTTATCTTGATGCAATAATGGCCCGCCCGACAACACCGAATCAAAATAATCTGCCAAGGCATGTTCTGAAAGGGCAACGCCTTGCACCGGCCCTGGAGAAGCAGCTTCCTCATCGTCTTCAAGCAGTTGCAGCGCACCGATGCAATCACGACCCACTTCGCGTAACAGGGCAAAAGAGTCGCTAGGGCTTACCCCAAAACGCTGGCCGATACGACGACGAATATTGATATTGTCGGGCAATAGGTTGTCGAAATAGGCCCTAACGTGCGGCCCATTTTGTGTCAGCATACCGTTAACCACTGGCATTGAAAGAGACACCGGGCGAAAAGCCGGGTGATGCAGCCACGCCAAGTCATACTCGAAGGTGTCAGAGCTTGGCTGCGCGCCGCGCCAGGTTACCCACCATCCTACCCGCACGCCGTTCATCCAAACGGACAGCCGACGACGCTGCGAAGGCCTGCCCGGCCTTGCCGTTGAAGAAGCAGACTCGCCGGCTACCATTGCGGCTTGCTTCGCGTAACTGAAACCCCGGGTTCTTGCAAAGTGGGTTCCGCGAATACAGCATCCCGCGGCTGAGCCTGCAATTGCATGCCCAATATCGCTAGTATTTGCATAAATTGCTCGACCCGCATAGCGGTTGGATTAGACAAGAGTTCTGACACGCGTGACTGCTGCAAACCCAGCCGTTTGCCCAGCTCTTTTTGACTGATTTTTTGTTGCTTGCGCAAGCCATTCAACAATACGCTGATTTCACGTTCAGTACGTAAAGGAACAGGCTGCACAGAAACAGACTGTGTATTCATTGTTCAATCCATTTATATCGCTATAAGCAATTTAAATGAATTAATTGGTAAAAGCAATATTATTGCTTTATTGCTAATACCAATAAAGAATACACCTTAAACCGCGCCGGCCTTTTTCAACGACTCAATGGTTTGCGCATCAATGCCCAGTTCACCCAGCACCTGTTCGGTATGCTGCCCCAGCGTGGGCGGCGGCGCAGTGTATTCAATCGGTGTGCCGGAGAACTTCATCGGGCTGGCCACTAAATTCAGTGACCCATACGTTTCCGACGGCACTTCCACCTGCATATGGCGCGCCTGTACGTGGGGGTCGTCGAATACGCGGTCAATGGTGTTAATGGGGCCACAGGGAAAACCGTTTTCAATGGCTAACCGGCACCATTGGTCAATCGTTTTCAGCAACATGCGCTCTTGCAGCAAAGGCACGAGTTGATCGCGATTCGCCACGCGCTGTGCATTAGTGCTGAAGCGTTCATCTTCAGCCAAACCGCCGCAGCCGGCCGTTTCACAAAAGGCTTTGAATTGGGTGTCGTTGCCAATGGCTAACATAACGTAGCCGTCGGCACATTGAAATGGCTGGTACGGCACGATAGATGGGTGCGCACTGCCCAAACGCCCCGGCACTTTGCCGCTTAACAGGTAATTGCTGGCCTGGTTCGCCAACGAAGCCACTTGCACGTCGAGTAACGCCACATCGATGTGCTGCCCCTGGCCGGTTTGTGTACGCGCATAAAGCGCCGCCAGAATGGCCGATGTGGCATACAGGCCCGTCAGAATATCCACCACGGCTACGCCCACTTTTTGCGGACCGCCACCCGGTACGGTGTCAGGCTCGCCGGTAATGCTCATTAATCCACCCATGGCCTGAATCAAGGCATCGTAACCGGGGCGTTCGGCATACGGGCCGGTATGGCCAAAACCGGTAATGGAGCAGTAAATCAGTTTCGGATTCACCTTGGCCAGGCTGTCGTAATCCAGACCATACTTTTTCAGGCCGCCGAACTTGTAGTTTTCAACCAGAATATCGGCCTTGGCCACCAACTCAAGCAACACTTTCTTGCCTTCAGGCTGGGTGAAGTCCAATGTAATGGAACGCTTGCCGCGGTTGGCACAGAAGTAATAGGCAGCGTCGCGGGGTTCGCCTTCAGCCGTATTCACAAACGGAGGCCCCCAGGCGCGGGTGTCGTCGCCCTTGCCCGGGCGCTCGACTTTAATGACGTCGGCCCCCAGGTCGGCCAGGTTCTGGGTCGACCACGGGCCGGCCAGAATTCTGGACAAATCAAGAACAACCACCCCGTTTAACGCGCCTGACATCTACTTCACCCCTTTTTACTTTTCAATCACCGGCAATTCCGTGGCCGGCGGTGTATTGCGGCTGCGCTGACAACGCACAATGCCGTCGATAATAACCATGCCAATACCCGGAATATCACCCAACTGGACACTTTCCAGAATGTTTTCGGCCGGTGTGTGCTGGGCACGGTCCATAATCACGAAGTCGGCCGCACGCCCCACCTCGATCAAGCCGCAGTCCAGATCGCGCATGCGGGCCGTATTACCGGTGGCAAAACAGAACGCAATTTCAGCGGGAATGTCGGCCAGACTGGACAACTGTGCAATCATACGCAGAATCCCCAAGGGCTGCACACCCGAGCCGGCCGGGCCGTCGGTGCCCAGAATGACACGGTGCAAACAGCCTAGTTCATGCGCGTGGCGGGCAGTCAGTATGGCAATGCGCTCATTACCGTTATGCACAATTTCAATGCCGCGCGTGGAGCGCTCACACAATTCACACACATGCTTGTAGGGCAAGGCCGTGTGACCGCCGTTAATGTGGCCGATAATGTCGGCGTCGGCTTCCAGCACCACGTCTTTGTCAATGAGACCCGAACCTGGAATGGACGGGCCGCCGGTGTGAATGGTGCTTTGAATACCGTATTTGCGCGCCCACTTCACCATTTCAGCAGCTTCGTCACCCGCCTTCACGCTACCCAGACCAATCTCACCCAGCAGCTTCACACCCGCGTCGGCCAGATCTTTGAAGTCGGACTCAACCATGCCCTTTTCAATGACCGGCGCGCCGGCCAAGACTTTCACACCACCCGGGCGGGCGTTTTCAAAGGCACGTTGCGAAGTGATTGCCAACGCTTTCAAGCCCACGATATCTTTTGGGCGACCGGGGTAATGCACTTCCCCGGCTGAAATCATGGTGGTCACCCCACCGTTCAGGGTTGAGTCGATCCAGCCAATTTGCCCCTGGCGCGGCGTCCAGTCGCCCGCAACAGGGTGAACGTGTGAGTCGATGAGGCCGGGCGCCAGTGCGGTGCCCCGGCAATCGATAATGCGATCGGCCCCTTCCACATCGCAATCTTTGTATTTACCCACCGCCGCAATACGGCCGTCGTTCACCACAATGGTGTCGGCTTCAAGAATGGGGTTGTCGAGGTCACCCGACAAGAGCAAACCAATATTTTTAATGACTACTTTGCCGGATTTGGCTTCGGGAGCTACTGCTGCCATGTTGTTCCTCCTGTTGTATGCCGCGCCCTTTGATTAAGTGCGCGGTGTACATTATTTAACGTAAACCGTCTTCGCCCTTGATTTCATCTTTGGTGAGCCCGCCTACGCGCGGCAAGGGACGGCCGGAATCGGTGACTGCCACGGCCACCACAATTTCATTGGCGCGTGGTGCGTCAGACACGCGTGCTTCTACCGCGTCGAAGTGGGTACGCACATAGGCCGCATCCTTGTGCCCCAGGGGAACGTCGATTGCAGCTCCCACACCGCCCATTTTCTTGGACGACGGCACCAGCGCCGCACCTTTTTCAATGGCTTTGCGCAAGGGGGCGCCCAGCTTGGGGTGCAAAATCGCGGCGGCATGCTCCAACTCGCCGGCTTCACCCACAATGGCGGCTTTACCATAACTTTCCGCCTGACTAGGCTGAATACCCAATGCCTTTACGCACTTTTCGCCCAGCAAACCGCCCAGCTCTTCACCCGCGGCAATCAGATCGTCGAGGCTTTCAACATATTTACCGGCATACGGGTTTTCAATAACCGCTACCGCCACCGCACGACGTGTGGGTGGGTTTATTTGCTTGCCCATTTCGATACGGGTTTCGTCAACGGTGACGACTATCTTACGAATCTTTGCTGCCATTTTTACTCTCCTTACGGGTCTCTTCTGACACTAATTTTTGCTGAATTTCTACTGTTTTTTTAAACACTTAGCCTGAATGCAAAGCGCTTAACGCAAGCCGTCGTACTTGCTGATCTGGTCGGGTGTTAAGCCGCCCACGCGCTGATGAATTCGCCCACCGGTGGCCATCACCAGAACAAACACAATTTCGTCGCGTGCCGGAGCACCGGGCACCCACACTTCCATGGCATCGAAATGGCCACGCACATAGCTGGCGGTAACATGGGTAAGGGGCACATCCAGACGCGTACCGGGATCACCTACTTTCTTGGTCGATGGCACAATGGAAAGTGCGCGGCCCATTTCCAAACCTTTTTGCCCCGAACTCTGACCTTGTTTGTACGAAGAACGGTCGCCCTTCCAGCCCAGTAATTCACGCATGGCGTAGCCACCGGGCACATGCCAAAGCGCACCATGCTCCAGTTCGCCGGCACTGCCCACAATGGCGCCTTTACCGTAACTTTCGATATCGTCGGGCGTGACTTCCATGGCTTTCACCAGGCGCTCGGCCATTTCCAGGCCCACGGGATTCAAGGCTTCCATCATGGGCACAATGTCGGGCTCATAGCGCCCGGCATAGGGGTTTTTAAGCACGGCCGCCACCGAACCCCGAATTAACGGCTTATCGGCCACCGGACCGAATTCATGAAAAATCGTTTCAACCTGGGTTTGGATGTTCCGTACTTCGATAAGGTCTGACATGACGTTCCTTCCTGCTTTCCTGGAAATTTAAAGAATCAGTTCAATGCGTTTTCAGTAATGTTTTGCGGCAAAATAAAGCGAGCCTGCCCTTGCAACACCATCACTGCACCTAAAATGGCGCCTTGTTCAAACATAGCGCGGGCGGCAGCTTCCCCGGCGTCAAGCGCCTGTTTAATCGCCTCAGGCGGCAATGGGCCTACGGCCACTGTGACGGGTAAATCACCTAAATCTGTGTCATCTTTTAAGGTGTTGGCCGGTGCGCGTTCAATGGCATCATGCGACACATTCACCTGGTTGGCAATGAGCGTAGCGGCCACGTCGGCCTGTGCCGCTTGCGGGGCAAATACCGTTACGCTGTCGGCAATACCCAGGCTTTGGCTGCGCCCACGCCAGCCGCTGGTGGCAATCCCGCCAATGCCCATTTCAGGGGTAATGGTGAAACGACCGTCTACCGCCAAGCCGCCGCCTTCAACATGAATCGCTTCGGGGTTACTAAGCAAGCCCACGGTGTAGTGTCGGCCGGGCGCAAGATGCAAGGCGATATCGCCACCGTTATTTACGTAAGCGCGTGGGAAGTCAGGGCGCACATCTGCCCCGGACATTGATGAGCCTGAACGAGATCCGTCGAATGCAGTTGTAGCCGATCGCCCTAACAAAGCATCTAGAACCTCATCGGCCACCGAACCCGCCACGGCCGCCATGGGGGTGACGAATTGCGCTCGATGGCGCCAACAGGCGGCAAACATGCGTTGGGCAACTGCCGAATGAAAAGATGCGCGTGGTTCTAATGTATTCGGAATAGGCCGGCGCAGGGCTTTCAACTCGATCACCAGTTCAGGCAATATCTGTGCGAACCGTTCCCAGGCGCGCTCCAACCCGGCATTAACCGCGTCGGGGTCACCTTCAACCCCAATAATCAAATCAATCGGGCCATGCTGAAAATGCATGCGCCCATCGGGCAATGTTGCGCACAACGCCCCCGAAGGGGCGCTGCGCGTGCGTTCCTGAAGCGCGTGCTGCGTCATGCCCGGGCCACAAGCCGTTTAGGCCAGCATGGGTTTGTGGCCCAACGGCCAGGGGCTGTTTTCGTCGTGCCATTCAATAATGCGGTGGCGGTCTTTTTCCACAACATCTTGAATCGAACGCACTGCATCGGCATGGCCACCCAAGCGGGTGTAATCGTCAAGCTTCATGGAAAACTCGATCGGCGCCACAATAGCCGGTGTCGGCACATAACCAAAAGAGTTATCGGGCATGCGAAGCACATCGACCATCACGGTAATACCGCCACCCGGCCAAATATACGCAGGCGCCCCGCCACACGTTACATTCACCAATGACGTTTTAATGGAGTTCGTCAGCCAAATGGGGTTTTCGGTGACTCCGGCACGCAAAGAGCCACCCGCACCCGCCAGGAACAACACGCTGGCCAGCGAGGGTTCGCAGTTTTCACCGATGCGCTCTACTGTTTTCTGCAGTGCATCGGGCATGGGCTTACGCTGCGGTTTCAGGTCTTCGTCAAGCTCGTAGTATTCAGCATGCTCGCCGGTGGTGGACGTAATCAGCATACGCAAGCCCGGCCAGGCCACGTCGGGGTTGAAACCCTCAATAATGGCGAGCGGGTCGGAAATGTCGGTACCGCCCCAACCATTACCGGGGTTGGCCACCTGGAAGTAACGACCCGGTGTCGATTTACGCCCTTTCATTTTGATGCCGGTAGGGGGAATATCCAAACAACGCCCGGCCTGGTGCTCGCTGAGCACCCCGGTAATGTGGTCGTCGACCACCACAACTTCGTCGGTATGGCCGAACCATTGTTTAGCAAAAATGCCGATCGCCGCTGAACCACAGCCCACCCGCATGCGCTTTTCTTCCACGCCGTCGACAATGGGGGCCTTGCCTGCCTGAACCACCAGTTGGGCGCCGCCGTCGATCGACAACTCTACCGCTTCCTTATTACCCAACGCCATCATCATGTCGCAGGTCATGCGGCCTTCTTTCTTGCTGCCACCCGTTAAATGATGCACGCCACCCAATGACAACATTTGCGAACCATATTCCGCGGTTGTAACGTGGCCGACAATTTCGCCTTTGAAACGAATATTCGATTGCTCTGGCCCCAGATAGCGGTCGGTATCGATTTTGACCTTGAAACTGCAATAACTGAAGATACCTTCGGTGACCACAGTAACCATATCCACATCGTTCGCTTTCGAAGAAACAATAAACGGTGCAGGTTTGTAATCGGGGTAGGTGGTACCTGAACCAATGCCGCTGACGAACAAATCGTTCGGGTCGGAAACGGCATTCGCCTCAACATCGCGCGTGCGGGCATTCACCAGGCCCTCGGGGGCGTCGCCCGCAACGGGTTCGTGGCGCGTGGCCAGCCCCGTATCGTCAAGCCGGCGCATCAGGATGACGGGGTCGATACGAACCAGGTTGCCGTCTTCATTTCCCCAACGATCACAGGCACCCGTGCGGCCATCCGTAATTTGGCACAGCACCGGACAGGCGTTGCACTCTACCTTGTTTGAAGCCATTTTCTCGCTTCGCGGCTTGGATTTTTCCAATACCGTTGGCCCCGAGGTACTGGACGTGGTGTCGTCCAGGTTATCCATGCTGTGATCGATTTTTGTGTGTTCAGTCATTTCTGACAACTCCTTGTGCTGTGTGCACGCCACCCACTTACCACGTGTTAGTTACATTTATATTTTATAAACACTATATTTGATAATAGCTTAAAAGATTTTTGACGACAATAATTGTAGTGTATACGTGCAAATTTCTTTCGCTGATCCTACCGCCATAAATGCGGCACATCGTCGACCATCAGCACATCACCAAACAAAGTTTGTACGTTATTCAGAGTGGCGTTGTGCTCTTCATCCGTTAACGTCGCGTTGGCATCCGCCAGAAACACCACCTGGTAATTCATTTGTTGTGCATCACGTGCAGTACTTTCCGAGCAGCAGTTGCTCATGGTGCCGGAAATAATCACAGTCTCAATACCGCGCTCTTTCAATATTCGATCCAACTCACTTGTACCGGGCGTAAAACCACTGAAGCGCGTTTTGTTTACGATCAGATCATCGTCTTGCACCTCAAGCTTGGGCCATAACTGATGACCATGCGCGCCCTCCCAAAAAGCTTCGGCAGATGCCCGTTTGGATTCCGGCGACGCAATCACGTTGTACCAAACCGTCCACGGGGTCGCTTCGGTTTCATCGTAGGTAAAACGCAAGAACACATTCACGCCACCTGCGCGGCGCATCTCGGCGCTGACCTTATTAATGTTGGGTACAATCTCGCGCGCCAACGGAATTTCCACAGCGCCGCCCGGCTCAACGAAGCCGTTCTGCATATCGATAATAAGGTGGGCGGTTTTACGAGGGTCAATTCGATGAAAGGCCTGAACACGGCCACGATGGCCGCGGCTACGCTCAACCAAATCGGGGTTCAATTGAATCTTATGCATTAGCTTTCCTTGTTATTGAACGGTCGCCACCACGCAACGGGTTGCGCCACTTACGCGGCAACGGCAGCTTGAATACACGCCCGAAAATACCTTCAGGCATCACGACGACCGTAATAATGAACAGCACACCCAGCGTGAGCAGCCAGTACGCGCCTAACGCGCTCGACAAAAGGCTTTCCACCCAGCGCACCAGAATCACACCCAGAAAAGCAGCCATCAGCACGCCCCGACCACCCACGGCCACCCAAATCAGCACCTCCGTAGACAACGCCATCCCAATAACGGCAGGCGACACAAAACCAAACTGCGCAGTGAACAAGGCCCCTGCGTAACCCGCCATCGCACCCGAGAACGTAAAGGCCAGTACTTTGAAGTCGGTTGTTTTGTAGCCAAACGAAGCCGTTCGCACTTCGTTGTTGCGGATACCCGCCAGCACCGCCCCTAACGGCGAGCGCTGAACAAACAAAGCTACCAAGTAAATCAGCAAGGCGGAAATGAGCACCACATAGAACATCTCGTTAGTGGTCATCATGTCGCCATCGCGCCATCCCGCAAACAAGGGTGGCACACCCAGCAAACCGTCAAACCCGCCAATGAACTCAATGCGTTGGGCCACAATCTCAACCACCACGGCGGCGCACAAGGTCACAATAGCAAAGAACGCTCCCGACAAACCCCGACCCACAAACAGCAATTTGCCGAGAATATAGGCTGCTATGGCCGGCCCTACGGTTGCCAGCAACAGGCCCATAATTTGCGAACCGCCAAACCACGTAAATTTCTCCAATGTGGTTAAAGCCATAAGATACGCACCCAGGCCAAAGAAGATAGCCTGGCCGAAACACAAAATACCCACCTGCCCCCAGATAAAAGCCAGGCTCATGGCCAAAATGCCGTAGGTAAGATATTGGCCGAACTGACTCACCGTCCATTCGTCCAGCGCCAACGGCGCCAAGAACAGCAGCACCCAAACCAGCACAGTTAAATTAACGCCTAAAAATCCTTGCTTATTCATATCAACGCTTCCGGGTAATGAGGCCTTCCGGGAAAAGGCGAATGAGGACAATAGCCAGAATGAACACGGCCACCTGCGCCGCCACTTGGGTATCAATAGAGGCAATCACCGTATTGGTGGAGCCAATTAGGCCTACACCCAAAACGACCCCCATAAGATGTGCCACCCCACCCACCATAATGGCCAGGAACGCCGGGATCAGAAAGCCGCCGCCCATTTGCGGATCAACACTCATGATGGGAGCCATAACCGCACCCGCAAAACCAGCCAGCGCAGCGCCAAAGGCGAACGTCCAGCGGTCCATACTGCGCGTATTCAAACCCAGCGAGGCCGCCATAGGACGATTGGCAATCACACCTCGCACCGCCAGGCCCAAGTGTGTGCGGTAAAACACGATGAACACCGCCAAGGTCACCAGCAAGGCCATGCCCATAATGAATAAGCGCATCGACGGATACACCACACCCAAAATATTCACAGGCTCGGGAATGGGGTTCACAATACTTTGTGACGTGGGCCCAAAACCAATCACAATGGCTTGTTTAATGACAATCGACAAACCCCACGTGGCCAAAATGGTATCGATAAAGCGGTGATAAACATGTCGGATCACAAGCTGCTCAATCACTATGCCGATGACCGCCAGGAAAAGCGGTGCCAGAATAAGTGACAGCCAATAAGGCATCTCCATCGCCTGAACGGCCAACACGGTGTAAGCACCCAACAGAAAAAATTCACCGTGCGCCATATTAATGACATTCATCAGGCCAAAAATCACCACCAGCCCTAACGCCACCAACAGCAGGCTTAGGGAATAGCTCAGGGTGTCCAGGCCCAGTTCAATTGCAAATTCCATTTATTGCTCCATAGAAACCTAGACCGCCAAGTACTTGTGAATGGGCGCCGGATCATCCCTCAACGCCTGTACTTCGTCTGTTTCATAAACCACCTGACCGTTTTCCATGAACAGGCAACGCTGCGCCATGCCCAGTACCAGCTCCATATTTTGCTCAACCAACAAAATGGTGAGGCCTTGCTCTTTGGCAATGTCACTTAATACCCGGCCGATATCCTGCACAATCGAAGGCTGAATCCCTTCCGACGGCTCATCAAGAAGCAACAGCTTGGGCTTGGCAATTAAGGCCCGCACAATGGCCAACTGTTGTTGTTGCCCACCGGAAAAACTACCCGCGCGCTGAGTACGGCGCTCACGCAAAATGGGGAACAGGTCAAAGGCCCAGTCGGGAATCTCCTTCGACTTACCTGGGTGCCCCAGCAAACCCATGCGCAAATTTTCTTCCACGGTGAAATCGGAAAAAATATCGCGCCCCTGAGGTACGTAACCCATTCCCATGCGCGCAATTTCATAAGGTTTTTTACCAGCCAGTTCCTGACCATCGAACAACATGGAACCTTGGGAAATGCCTACGTGGCCCATTAACGCTTTCAGAAATGTGGTTTTGCCCATGCCGTTACGGCCTAACAGCGCCACCACCTCGCCCTTTTTGATCTCAATGGAGAACCCATCGAGCACCCGACTGCCGGCCAAATAGCCCGCAATCACGTTTTCAACCTTCAACATTACGCACTACCTCCCAGGTACGCCGCCACGACTTCGGGATCATTCTGAATATCGTCCAACGACCCTTCGCGCACAATACGACCGCGCAGCATTACCACCAAACGGCAATCCAACGCACGTACGAAGCTCATGTCGTGCTCAATCACCAACACGGTTTTCCCGTACTCGGTTTGCAAGCGACGCACCAATTCCGCTGTCTTCTGCGTTTCGGGAACGGACATCCCTGCCGTGGGTTCGTCGAGCATAATGAGGTCGGCGTCGTAAGCCAGCAACATGGCAATTTCCAACCACTGCTTTTCGCCGTGCGCCAAGGTTTCCACTTTATCGGTGGCTTTATCGGTTAGGCCGCACAGATCAAGCAGTTCGGCCAATCGTTCGGTGGGGCTGGAAAACAAGGTTGACATCACCCCCGCTTTGCCACCCTGACCAGCCAACGGAATCATCAGGTTTTCCACGACACTGAGTTCAGGATAAACGCCCGGAATCTGAAATTTGCGTGAAATACCACGGCGCGCCACCAAATACGCCGGCATGCCGGTCACCTCGGTGCCATTCAAAAATACCTGCCCTTCTTCAGGGCGCAGGTTCCCGGTAATAATATTGAACAGCGTCGTTTTGCCACAACCGTTCGGCCCAATAATGCAAGTAACGGTACCCGGCTGCACGGCCAACGAGAGGCCATGCAGCACGGTGATACCGCCAAAGCGTTTCACCACAGATTTAACTTCCAGCATGCCGCCCCCTCGTTACCCGACAACACATCACTTTCAGGCTGCGCATTGCTGTGAAGCTTTAATCAGCCCCATATCTTCCAGGACCTGCATCTTGCCACCCTGTGCCTGTGCAATAAGGATGTTCAAGTCAGCATGACGATCACTTTCGCGCAGGGTGACTTTGCCATTGCCTGACATCAAGGTCTGCCCTACGATGGCATCGGTGATGGCTTCCTTGTCGGCCGAATTCGCTTTCTTGATCGCCTCAATGTAAAACTGGGTCATGGTGTAGTGCGCATCCACCGTGTTACTCACGATGGCGTCTTCACCGAAACGATCACGCACTTTCCTAACCAAGGCTTTTGCTTCCGGCTTGTCGAGTGCTTCAGTAAAGTTGCATACGGTGTAAATACCTTCGGACTCATTCGGCGTTAGACCGGCCAAATAGTTTTCACTGAAACCGAAGAAAGCCACTTTCACCTTGTCTTGCAGGCCCGCGGCGGCGAACTGCTTAATAAAAGTCACCGCGTCGGCGCCGACAATCGACATCACAACCACATCGGCACCCGAAGACTCTATTTTGCGCAAAGTGCTGGTGTAATCTTTGACACCCCAGGGAGTGTATTCCTCCGCCACCACTTTCGACCCCTTCTCAGCGGCCACTTTGCCAATGGCTTCATTAATTTTGCGTGGCCATACGTAGTCGCTGCCAATCAGGAACATATTCTTGCCCACGTTCTCGGCCAGGTACGGAATGAAAGTGCTTACCCATTGATCAGGCACTGAACTGTACAGCGTGACGTAGCGGCTACATGTGCCTCCTTCGTAATCGGTGGCATAAAGCAAGGGCGTTTTGTAGCGTTCTACCAGTGGTTGAATAGCATCCCGTTCGGCGCTTGTCACGGGCCCGATAATGGCATTCACGCGATAACGGCGAATCAACTCATTGGTCCGTTCAACAGCGGTTTTAGGGTCGGTTTTGGTGTCGGCGCGAATCATTTCAAACGTGCGTCCACCCAGAATGCCACCCGACTCGTTCACTTCCTCGAGCGCCAGGCGCGTTGCCTGACCTCCCTGCGCTCCCAATGCTTCCAGGCCACCCGAAAACGGCTGCAAAATGCCAACTTTAATGGTCTCTTCGGCACGGGATAATGTCGGCAAGCCAACCAAGCCTGCGCCCATTAAACCGGCCGAGGCCAACATCATGGAACGCCGGCGAGGGCTAACAAGGGAAGAACGGGTAAGGGTGTGTTTGTTACTCATGTGTTGCTCCTTCACTTTTGTAGATCGCGCCTGAGCGCATTTATTTGCATTCCACCAAACGCAATTCACTGCCTTGCTTTAACGACTGGATAACGGAGTCGGATCGCGACACAACACCGAAATGGGTGGCGATGTCATATAAAGAGGAAGCTTGTTCTCGCGGCCCGGTTGCGGCAACGCCGTCTTCAACCACGACCACTCGATACCCCAGGAAAAAAGCATCGTGAACAGTTGAACGCACACAGATATTAGTCACTACGCCCATCACAACCAGTGTATCGACGCCCAGATCCTTTAGCGTTAAATCCAGATCGGTATTGAAAAAGCCCGAAAAACGGCGCTTGGTTACGTAATGGTCTTGCGGCTTTTGCTCTAGCTCATCCACGATGGCCGAACCCCATTCGCCTTCCATGCAGTGCGGGGTACGTTTCAAAAATTCACGATCGCACTTCATGCCGTGACGGTGCTTATCCTGGATATGCACCACCGGCACACCGACTTCCCGCGCGGCTCTCATCACCGCATTCTGCGGTGGATAAAGCACGTCAGCCCCGGGCAACATCATGGCGCCGCCCGCCGTACAGAAGTCATTAATCATGTCGATTACCAATACGGCCGTACGGGAAGCGTCCAGCGTAATAATTTGATCAGACTGACGATGTTCGGAGAAAGATGAAGTCATACGGAAATCCTGCGCAATAAAAAATGAATAAATTAGAACGAAGGTGCGCCGACTGATGCCGACTGCCCCACATCGATAGGTGACGCTTTGCGCGCATCGGTCGGATTGGTCTGCTTAACCGAGCGCAAAGTCACGTCTGTAATGAACGCTTTCCAGTGCGCCAGGTTTTCGGCCGAACGCAAATCCACATTCAAAAACGCGCTGAGCGTAAAGCGATTGGACAAATAGAAATAGCCCAACGCCGCGATCTCGATATAAAGATCACGCGCGCTGATGTCATTACGAAACAAGCCTTTCTTGACCCCGGCCACCAACACCTGATCCAGCACCTGGACCGCCGGCGACGATAGTTTGGACACCCGGGCGGATTTCTTAATATGTTTACCTTGCTGCAAGTTCTCGCTGTTGAGCAGCGTTATCATCTCCGGGTGATCAAGGTAGTACTGCCAAACAAAATGCACCACGGTGGTCAACGCCTTTTCCGGGTCGTCCAGGTCGAACTCCAGTTCCGCCTCTGCCTCGTTCATACGGGCGTAAGCCGTTTCAAGCACTTCAACAAACAAGCGCTCCTTGCTGCCGAAGTAGTAGTAAATCATGCGGTCGTGCGTACGCGACAACTTCGAAATTTGCTCGATTTTGCCGCCCGCAAAGCCGTTGCGGGAAAATACACGGGTGGCGGCGCGCAAAATGGCGTCGCGCGTTTTCTGAGCGCGCGCCTGGCCGACAACGGCAACCGGCGCCGTGGTTTTGCGCCGAGTGCGCGGGGAGGTTTTAGTGCTGCTTGTTGCCATGGCGCCATTCAGAAACTATGATTGAGGCCATTCTGGGGGCATAAATAAATGTAGTCAATTCCGAATAATTTGGTATTTACTACATTAAATTTATGCCGTAATATGTGGAAAATTTTTGTGTTTACTCACACCATAGGTTTAAAAGATGACGCACGTCGTAACCGAGTCCTGCATTAAGTGCCGCTATACTGATTGTGTCGATGTCTGTCCGGTCGACTGTTTTCATATTGGCCCCAATTTTCTGGTAATTGATCCCGACGAGTGCATCGATTGCGCCGTCTGTGTACCAGAATGCCCGGTTGAAGCTATTTTTGCGGAAGAGGATCTGCCTCAGGATCAGCTCGATTTCATTCGCATCAATGCCGAACTGGCACCGGAATGGGAGGTCATTGATTCCAGTATCGGCTCGCTGCCAGACGCCGAGGAGTGGAAAGACAAACCCAACAAACGCGAGTTGCTCGAGCGCTAAACGCCGGCCCTGAACACCGGCGTGTCACTCGTTTCAAGTGATCGCGACGTTAAACAGGACGCACAATGCATAAAAACTGGATTGCCGGCGAATGGGTCGGTTCATCAAACGTTCAAAAGAACCTCAACCCGTCGAATCTGAACGATGTGGTGGGCGAATATGTTCGCGCTTCCGCCGAGCAGGTTGAAACCGCCATTAACGCGGCGCAACATGCCTGGCCGGCCTGGTCGCTCAGCACCCCGCAACAACGTTTCGACGCGCTCGACGCCATCGGCTCGGAAATTCTCGCACGCAAGAATGAACTGGGCGAGCTGCTGGCGCGCGAAGAAGGCAAAACCTTGCCTGAAGCCATTGGCGAAGCCGCCCGCGCAGGACAAATTTTCAAATTTTTTGCCGGTGAAGCACTGCGCACGGGCGGCGAATCGCTGCCATCGGTGCGCCCCGGACTGCAGGTGGAGATTTCCCGTGAACCGCTGGGCGTGGTGGGCATTATTACGCCGTGGAACTTTCCTATTGCCATTCCGGCCTGGAAAATCGCCCCGGCGCTGGCTTACGGTAATTGCGTTGTCTTCAAGCCGGCCGATCTGGTGCCGGGTTCCGCCTGGGCGCTGGCCGAAATTATCAGCCGCAGCGGGCTGCCTGCAGGCGTATTCAATTTGGTGATGGGCCGTGGTTCGGTTGTAGGCGCCGCCATGGTGGAAGACCCCCGCATTAACGCCATCACCTTCACCGGCTCGGTGGGTACCGGGCGTAACCTGTTAAATCAGGCTGCCGAACGCCAGAAGAAAGTGCAACTGGAATTAGGCGGCAAGAACCCGCTGGTCGTTCTGAATGATGCCGATATGGAAACTGCGCTCGACGTCGCCATTCAGGGCGCCTTTTACTCAACGGGCCAGCGCTGCACCGCCAGCAGCCGCATTATTGTGGAACAAGGCATTTACGACTCGTTCACCCAAGAGCTGGCCAAACGAACAGCCGCGTTGCGTGTGGGCGATGCGCTGAAACCGGAAACCCAAATTGGTCCGGTAGCAGATGAGTCTCAATTAGAACAAGACCTCGATTACGTGCGCATAGGGCAGGAAGAAGGTGCCTCCTTGCTGTGTGGCGGGGAACGTGTAGAACGCGACACGCCCGGCTATTACTTCACCCCTGCCGTATTGGCCAACGCCACGAACGATATGCGCTCGTCGCGCGAAGAGATTTTCGGGCCGGTGGCCAGCGTGATCAAAGCCGACGATTACGACCATGCGTTGGCGTTGGCCAACGACACGGAGTTCGGCTTAAGTTCGGGTATTTGCACCACGTCGTTGAAACACGCCAGCCATTTCAAACGTCATATCCAAGCAGGCATGGTCATGGTGAATGTACCCACTGCCGGGGTCGATTACCATGTACCGTTCGGCGGCCGTAAAGGTTCCAGCTATGGGCCGCGCGAGCAAGGCCGCTACGCCCAGGAGTTTTTCACGATTGTAAAAACGGCCTACACCAAGGCCTGAAATACCGCGATGCCTCCGGTATGTTCGCCCGTCTCAGCCATTGCTGGGCCGGGCGATTTTTTTACCATCCGCCCGAGGCTCCGCCCCCCCCGCTGCGGCCACCGCCGCCGCCAAAGCCACCACCCCCAAAACCGCCCGAGCTGCCGCCACGTGAGCCGCCGGCGGCCCAGCCCCCTAAACCACCTACGGCACCCGCACGACCCCAACGACCCCGGCGAGTTCCACCTGAGCCCGACCCACCCCCGGGGCCGCGTCCACCCCCACCGCGCGCAGCACGAATCGCCAGGCTGATCACAAAGAGGGCCATTCCACCCAATACAGCAAACACTAGGCTGCTACTTGCCATAAATATCAGCACTCCACCAGCAACACCAGCAATAACCGGCGGCATCGCCAACACAAAAATCAAACCGAACAAAGCCAAATCCCACCAGGACTCGTCATCCTGACCGTTTTGCTCCGCCACGCCTTCAGCAGGTGCCGGTAAATCCTCGCCCTGTACCAGCCCGATGAGACTGTTAACGCCTGCCGTCACGCCCCCGGCAAAATCCCCTTGTTGAAACCGGGGCGCCACTTGTTCACGAATAATGCGGCCTGCCAAAAGGTCGGGAACGGCGCCTTCCAAACCATAGCCCACTTCAATACGCATGCGTCGGTCATCTTTGGCCACAACGAACAAAATGCCGTCATCCACCCGCTCACGCCCCAACTTCCATTGCTCGAACGCCCGCACGGCATACTGATCAATACCCTCCGTTCCGGTTGTGGGAATGATCAACACGGCAATTTGCGCGCCTTTCTCAGCTTCCAGCGTGGTCAGCGACTGAGTCAGCGATTCGATGGTTTGGGCTTCGAGCGTATCGGTAGTGTCGGTCACCCGCGCTTCTAACGGCGGAACCGGCACTTCTCCATTGGTTTGTGCAAACACCGGGCCTACAAACATGAATACCAAGAAGCCCAGGATCCAACATCGCAACAAAGCCACTACCCCCATTATTGCGCCCCCGATTGTTGCGGCGTATCAAAGCGCACCTCAGGGCGACGCATGAGCTCTTCCTGCCGATCCATGCCATAATTCTCTTTAACTGAATAACCAAACAACTTTGCCGTAATCACGGTGGGAAACTGGCGAATCGCCACGTTGTATTCCTGCACCGCCCGCACATAACGACCTCGCTCGGTTGCTATCCGGTTTTCCGTCCCTTCAAGCTGGGTCATCAAATCGCGAAACAAACCATCGCTTTTCAATTGCGGGTAGTTTTCCGAAACGGCAATCAAACGCGACAAGGCCGAAGACAACTGTGACTGCGCCTGCTCGAAGCGTTGCACCAAGGCCGGATCGTTCAGGTCATCGACATTAATCTGCAAATTCGCCACCCTACTGCGGGCTTCAGTCACTTCCGTTAACACGGTTCGCTCGTTCACCATATAGGCGTTAACCGACGACACCAATTGCGGAACCAGGTCGGCACGCCGCTCGTACTGATTCAGCATTTGCGACCAGGACGCTTTCACCTGCTCATCAAGCCGCTGAATTTCGTTATAGCCGCAGCCCGACAACACAACAGCCAATAATGGCGCGAACAACCAGAACAGTATGCGTTTCATTTAAGGTCTTCCCGGAAAACAACAATTGAAAATAAAGATAATGTTGCCATGATACTGCGTGGGTTACACTATGCCCCGCAAGCCGAGCCAGTCAGCTTGCGCGTTGGCCTTATTAAAAGGCCACTTCATTCAATTATGGCCTTGTTGGCCTTGTCTCGTCCGCCCAGACTGGTGCTATTTAAATTATGGCAGGCTGGCGCCGGAGCACAACTTTTGTCTCATTCCGTTTCTTTTGCCGACCTTGGGTTGGCTGAACCCCTTTTGCGTGCTGTTTCCGATACCGGCTACACCACGCCCACCCCCATTCAGGCACAAGCCATTCCCCTGGTCATGCAAGGCGGCGATTTGCTGGCGGCTGCACAAACCGGCACGGGTAAAACCGCGGGCTTCACTTTACCGATTTTGCACCGCCTGCTGGCCTCACCAGCCAAACGCGCTGCCGGGCGCCCGCGCTGCCTGATTCTGACCCCCACCCGCGAGCTCACCGCCCAGGTTGAAGCTTCGGTGAAAGAGTATGGCTGCCACACTGCATTGCGTTCACTGGTTATTTTTGGCGGCGTCAACATCAACCCGCAAATCAGCGCCTTGAAAAAACCGGTTGATATTTTGGTGGCCACACCCGGACGCCTGCTGGATCACGCCGGCCAGAAAACAATCGACCTTTCCGGCGTTGAAATTCTCGTGCTTGATGAAGCCGACCGTATGCTCGACATGGGCTTTATCCACGATATCCGCCGCATACTGGCTTTGTTGCCCAAGCAACGCCAGAACCTGCTGTTCTCGGCCACCTTCTCGGAAGAAATTCGCGGGCTGGCGCATAAAGTCCTGAACAACCCGAAGGAAGTATCCGTCACTCCGCGCAATACGGCTTCGGAACTGGTGAACCAACGTGTTGTTCTGACCGACCAAACCCAGAAACGCGACCTGCTCAGCCACGTGATTCGCGAAAGCGGATGGCATCAGGTACTGGTTTTTACACGCACCAAGCACGGCGCCAATCGCCTGGCTGAAAAGCTTAGCAAAGACGGCCTGAGCGCGGCGGCCATTCACGGCAACAAAAGCCAGAACGCACGCACACGCGCCCTGGACGGCTTTAAAACCGGCAAAGTCACCGTGTTGGTCGCCACCGATATCGCCGCCCGTGGCATTGATATCGACGAACTGCCCCACGTGGTGAACTTCGAGCTTCCAAACATCCCGGAAGATTATGTTCACCGTATTGGCCGCACCGGCCGCGCAGGTAGTGCAGGGTCGGCCTTGTCACTCGTAGACAAAAGCGAAATCAAGTATCTGAGCGCCATTGAAAAACTGATGCGTCGCCCCATTGAGCGCACAGAAATTGAAGGCTGGGTGCCCAAACCTGTGGCAGCGGGCTCGGTCACAGAAGAAGCGCGCTCCGCGCGTGGGCCCCGCCCCCAAGGCCGCCGGCCAGGGCATCAACCCCGGGGCGCACAAGGGCAACCAAGCCGATCCGGTAATCGGCCAAGCCGACCAAGTGGGCGTCCCGCCTCGCATCAGGCGGCACGGCGCCCATCGTGATCCGCTTTGCGTTCTCCCCATGTCGCTCACCGGCGTCATGGGGAACATGCTGATGTAACAGTTGTAAGGCCGGTGATAGAATCATTTCACTGTTATCACTCTCGGTGCCGCTATGCATGACGAACTGGGTTTTTTCTTCGAAAACCACCCTGATGCCATGTTTGTTTACGACCCCAAAACACTGAAATTTTTGGCGGTGAATCGCACAGCAATAGAAGTATACGGTTATAGCCGCGAAGAATTCCTCGAGATGACGCTCGCGGCCCTGCGGCCGGCCGAAGACGTACCCCGGTTGCTGGAAGCCATTAAACGCATCGATGGCCGACGCGTTGGGGGCTATATCTGGCGCCATTTAACCCGGGCCGGCAAAACCCTGCTGGTGGATATTGTGTCGCAAGCCATTCAATACCACGGGCGGGACGCCCGTTTAGTGGTGGCGCGCAATATTACCGCAACAGCGCAACTGCAAACCTTCTTTGAAGCCCTGCCCGGCAAATTTCTGGTCGTCGACGCCGAGAACTTTTCCATTGTGGCTGCCAGCGACGACTACCTTAAAGTCACTCAACGCAAGCGCGACGAACTGAAAGGCCGCCCCCTGTTTGAAGCTTTTCCGGAAGACCCTGATGACCCGTCAAGCGAAGACGGCGTTTCCACGTTACGGCGATCTCTTGTCCGTGTTGTAGAAACCGGCCATACCGATACGATGGGCGTGCAGCGCTACCCAATACCGGTAAAAGGGTACAACGGCACCGAGTTTGAGGAACGATTTTGGAGTGTGGTGAACAGCCCCATAAAAGGCGGCGACGAACACGTTACGTATATTATTCACCGTGTTGAAGACGTCACCGACTTCGTCAAAATGGCTGGATCGGCCAACGCCCTGTCTCCACTGGCGCAAGAAAGCCGGGAAGCCCAGTTAGCTACGGAAATTTTGTTACGTGCCCAAGAGCTGAAAGACACCAACCAACGGCTGCAAGCACAAGAGGCCCATTTGCGCCTGGCACAGCGACTGCTTTCTTTGGCCGTGTGGAACATTAATTTACGCAGCGGGCAAATGTACTGGTCCGACAACCTTTACACCCTGTGTGGCGTATCGCCCGCCGAAATCGACCATTCTGTAGATTATTTAATCAATGAACTGATCCATCCGGACGACCGGGCGCGCACCCGGCAATTACTGGAAGACTATCAGCGCAATCCCGAAGGACCCATGGCGTTCGCCCACCGCTTTGTTCGGCCACGTGACCAATCCGTTGTCCATTTCCGCGGGTTGGCGGAAATCCAAACCGGCGAAAGCGGCAACCCCATTCTCACCGGCATTATTCTCGACGTCACACAAGAAGTGGAAACTCAACTGCGCCTGGACGCCGCCGCCGGCATGCAACGCATCGCCGACAAGGCGGCCAAGCTGGGCGGCTGGCGCGTGAACCTGCATGAAGACTTTGTGCGCTGGTCGGAGCAAACCGCCCGCATTCACGAGCGCCCTGAAACCCTGCGTCCGTCACTGGAAGAGGCCATGTCTTTTTATACACCGGAGTATCGGGCGCGTATTCAGAAAGTGTTTTCAGCCTGCATCACAGAAGGGCGGCCGTTCGATGAGGTATTGCAGATTATCAAGGCCGTTAGCGGCGAGCGGGCGTGGGTTCGTGCGATTGGTGAACCCCTGCGAAACGAACAAGGCGACATTGTGGGTGCCCAAGGCGCTTTTCAAGACATCACCGACCAGGTCAAAATCCAGGAAGAATCCTCGGCATTGGCCCAACGTTTGGCCCAAACCCTGGACAACATGAGCGACGCCTTTTACCTACTCGACAAAGACCTGATTTTTGTTTATCTGAACCCACAAGCGGAAAAACTGCTGCGTTGCTCGCGCGATGCCGTTGTGGGCCAGTTTTTATTCGATGCCTTCCCGCGTACAAAACACACCGAAATCGCCCGCCAAATCGACAAAGCCCTGGTTGAACAAAAGTCGATGGAATTCACGCACTATTCCGAACAATTCGAATGCTGGTTTGAAACCAATATTTATCCCTCCTACGACAGTATCGCCGTTTATTTCCGCGACGTCACCGAGCGGCGCGAAATGGCGGAGCGCCTGAATCAATCGCAGAAAATGGAAGCGGTCGGGCAACTCACCGGCGGTGTGGCACACGATTTCAACAATCTGCTCACCGTCATTATGGGTAATGCAGAGCTTTTGAGAGAAAGTCTGGATGACCACCCCAATCTACGCATTTATGCTGAAATGACGGCCAACGCCGCTGAACGTGGCGCGGAACTGACCAACCGCCTGTTAGCATTTGCACGCCGACAGGCGCTGGAACCCAAACTCACCGACATTAATCGCCTGGTGAGCGACATGGAACACCTGCTGCGCCGCACGCTGAGCGAAGATATCGATATTGAGCTGGTGCGTGGCGGTGGCCTCTGGAATGCGGAAGTCGACCCCAGCCAATTGGAGTCAGCGTTACTGAACATGGCGATTAACGCGCGCGATGCGATGCCGGAAGGTGGCAAGCTCACGATTGAAACCGCCAACGCACGCCTGGACGACGCCTACGCCGACACCCATCCCGGTGTCGATGCAGGACAGTACGTCATGATTTCCGTGTCCGATACAGGCAGCGGCATGACTGAAGCGGTTAAACGCCGGGTTTTCGAGCCTTTTTTCACCACCAAGCCAGTGGGCAAAGGCAACGGGCTTGGTCTACCCATGGTGTATGGGTTTGTTAAACAATCGGGCGGTCACATAAAAGTTTATTCCGAGGTCAGTGAAGGCACCACCATACGTTTATATTTCCCCCGCGCGTTCAAGGAAGGGCAAGTCGATATGGAGCAACCCGCACCCAAAAAGCTGCAAACCGGTCACGAACACATTCTGGTTGTGGAAGACGACGACATGGTACGCGAACACGTTACCAACCTGCTAATGGGTATGGGCTATCGTGTTTCAAGCGCTTCATCGGGTATCGAGGCGCTGGCCTCATTGCAGGCCCGTAATGATTTCGACCTGCTTTTTACCGACATTATTATGCCGGGCGGCATGAACGGGCGCCAGTTGGCCGATGAAGCCTTGAAATCCTTACCCAACCTGAAAGTATTGTTCACCTCGGGCTACACCGAAAACGCCATTGTGCATCACGGCCGCCTGGATGCGGGGGTGCACCTGCTGGGTAAACCATACCGCCGCCACGAGCTGGCCACAAAAGTGCGGAAAGTGCTGGACGAAACGTAAGAAATACGATGCCATGACGACTAAAAGGGGCAGGTCATTTCGACTCCCCTCTATCCACCGTCCGGAATGTCATGAAATCCGCCTTTTTACGTTCACTGCTCTATACCGTATATTGCTTGACCTTATTCGGCACTCCGTTTGCCGCATATACACAAACACAACCCCTTATGCCACTGGACTCAAACAGTGCCGCCCCGCCTAGGCCTTGGGAGGTGGTTCAGTTCGACACAGATATTCCCGCAACAATTTACTTGGTACGTGAATGGGACGGCCTAACCGCAATTGAAGCCCAAGCCCATGAAAGTATGGCTTTATTGGAATGGGTATTCGAAAAGCGCAACATATTGGCTGACGCGCAAGCCCAATTCGATACGGCAGACATTGCCGTTACCTCGGTTGCCGTGGCGTCGGACACCGACAACACGAAAGAAACCGTCCGTGCCGGTTTCGCCGATATTCATTTCGTTAGCGCAGGCACCCCTTGCCGCTTCCCCTCGGAAAACGACAGATAATCCTCCGGAGATGTTATGAATCACGAAGTTGTACAAGACTATTACGGCTGTGGCTTGGTCTGCCCACCCTCGCTGGAAGGATGCCGCGTGCTGGATTTGGGCTGCGGTTCGGGGCGAGACGTTTACGCCCTGGCACAATTAGTAGGCCCGCAAGGTGAGGTTGTGGGTGTCGACATGGCCCCGGAAAGTTTTGATGTCATTGTGTCGAACTGCGTGGTGAATCTGTCGCCCGAAGCACCCCAACGCGTTTATTCTCGACAAACACCATTGCATTGAAACCGGGCGGGTCTTTCCTGTTTGCGGCAACACATAGCGCATGCTGCACGACACCCGCTTTGCCGCACATTTCGAATTTATCGGTGATTTTTCCAAGCACTTTGGTATTTTCGAAGGGTGCGGTACGACCTTGCCTTTTGATCAGGCCGAGGCCGACACCGCTAAGGCGATGCCGTGTTGTTAATCCATAGGCTCAGTTGTTAAAGCCCGGGGTCAATTGGCGCCTCTTATGCCACTCCGACTTTTAATGAGATGGTCCAACGACACCACGCCCCCGCCGGTTGCCATCAGATAGAGCAACACCGCCGCCCATACCCCATGCGTGGCATACGCACCGGGATACACCAAAAACTGAATTACCGCCGTCATAACCAACAAGGCAAAGGCCGACAAACGTGTAGCCAAACCAAACAAAACCAAAATCGGAAAGATATGTTCTGCAAAGGCCGCCAGCGTTGCACCCAGCTCGGGAGCAATAAGCGGCAATTGATACTCTTCCTTAAACAGAAACACGGCGTTGTCGGAAAGCGAGGGCCAACCTGGGTTGATGGTTCCTTGAATAATATCCAGGCCAAATCCTTCAACTTTGGTCTGGCCCGACTGCCAAAACACAGCGGCAATTGAAAAACGGCCCAGCAAGGCAATAAAGCTTTGCGGAATTCGGCTGAAATAGTAATGCACACATGCTATTGCTTGCGCCACTTTCATATTGGCACTCCTGTTGTATTGTTTTTCAAACTCACTATCGCTTCGCGTTCTATCAACAGCGCCAATAGCGCGGCAATATCGAACTCAACTGAATCAAGTAGTTCATTGCCAAGTCCACTCTGTGCGGCTTTCGATAAACAACGTGCCGTGTCGGCAGAAACAAGATCCAGGCAAACAGCGTAACCAGGCCGGGTGAGCAATATACTCTGCGCCTGCGACAGGTCGACTTCCGAAAACTGAACCCCACTTTCCGGCTGATGCGCCGACCAGATTGAAAATATCGGGTAAGACGATTCCACGACACGCACCGAGGGCGCCAGTTCAATAAAGAAAGCGTCGCCACCGCCTTGTTCCGGATGCCCGCTTTCGTAATCCGCCAGGCCCTGGCGCAACGCCTGGGCCGAAATAGGCACATGGTCGGCACTGTGAAAACACGACAGCCAGGCGAACTCCAGGCGTGCCACATCGGCTAAGTAAGGTAACGATGCCACCGGTGCGAACCCACTGATGAAATCGGGAAACGTCTCGCCATACCAGGCCAGCACTGGAGTGCGGGGCGGCGACTGCACCACATAGTGCCGCGCCATGGCCCGAAAGAAATCCATGCCGGTTAATTGGACTGTTACGGGAAACGAGTCGCTTAATGCATTCAGCAACGACACCATGACATTGTTTTTATAGACATCGAAACGACGATCCACGTTGCTGCCGCTCCACGCTATCAACGCAGTGGGCGTTACTTGATTGACATCCAGCAGGGCGCCGGCAAAATCCGGATAAATGCTCATGACCGTATCCCGATTGATTCTTGCAACAACCGATTTGCATGGGCGGCTTCCGAACACAGCGCCGACAACGGCGGAATGTTGCCATCGCGCTCCAACAAGGTAGGCTGGGAGCCGGTTAAGGTAAGTGCGTACGCATACAGATTCCACACGGCCGGTGCCACTTCAGCATCGTGGCTATCAATTAAAAGGCGTGCGCCATTTCCATCAGCATCTTCCGAAAAACCGGCTAAATGTATTTCTTGCACTTCATGCAGCGGCAAAGTGGCAAGATACTCATCACAACAGTGATTATGATTCTGACAAGTCACATACACATTATTAACGTCCAGCAGCAGGCCGCATCCTGTGCGCTGTACGATCTGGCGTATGAACTCGGGCTCACTGAAACCGGAATGAACAAACTGCACATAGGTTGAAGGATTTTCTATTAACATCTGCCTACCCAAAAAGTTCTGAACCTGATCAATATGACGACACACACGGGCAAGGGTTTCAGACGTATAGGGAAGGGGCAGTAAGTCATTCAAAAACACGCCGTTGTGTCCCGACCACGCCAAATGTTCAGAAAATAATGCGGGTTCGTAACGGTCCAGCAACTTCTTCAGACGGGTTAAATGGTTCATATCGGGCGCGGTTTCTCCCCCAATCGACAGCCCCACGCCGTGCACGGAAAGTGGATATTGCGCGCACAACCGTTCCAGCCAGGCATGATACGGCCCGCCGGCAACCATGTAGTTTTCCGCGTGTATTTCCAAAAAGCCCACATCCGATGGCGAAGCAAGCAAGTCGCGAAAATGCTCGGGCTTAAGCCCGAGCCCCGCTTTCGCCGGCAACTTCATTACAAGTATTAGCTAGCGCTACGCTTTTCTTCGAAAGCGCTTAACTGCCCATGACCTGTGGGCGATGTCGGCGATGCCATTTTCTCGCAAGTCCCTTTGGGCACCAAAGACCAGGCATTGCCTTGATAATCCATTTTTGAGGTCCCCGCGCACGTAGTGCCTGGCCCGGCTTTGCAGTCGTTTTTGCCTTTCATCGCCACGCCGTAGCACTTCTCTTTTTCAGTCGCCTTGGCACCACCGTTCTGGTCGGCATAAGCAGGGCTTGCCGCCATGGCGCCGGCCAGCGTTAGGGCGGCCCCTAAAGCCAGGGTAAGAGAAGGTTTAGCGGATTTTGCAGGTTTGGTAAGGTTGGCATCCATGTGCTGTCTCCTTTGGGGTTGAAAAAACGTTGTTATTGCCCTTTTGTCGGAAACCAGCCCTTGTTCTTACAGGTCACCACCCAGAAAACACAAAAAATTTGTAAGTTACGAACGCCCTCGCCGCCACGCGTGATACTTTTCGAGCCAGCGCAACACGCCTTGCGGCGCATGCGCCTTTTTCCATTCGCCGGCTGCGTATTTGTTCGCCTCGGTCCAGCCGGGGTAGGCATGAATCGTACCCAGAATTTTATTCAGCCCCAGCCCCTGTTTCATGGCCAACACAAACTCGGCCAGTAAATCACCTGCGTGGTCGCCCACAATGGTCACGCCCAGTATCCGATCCTTTCCCGGCACGGTTAACACTTTCACGAACCCGCCCGTTGCACCATCCACAATGGCACGATCCAGTTCCGCCATGGGAAAATGCGTTATCTCATACGAAACCCCTTGTTCTTTAGCGTCTTGCTCGTTCAAACCCAAGCGCGCAACTTCGGGATCTGTATAGGTTGTCCAGGGCATAAAGCGGTAATCAACTTTGAAGCGTTTGAGGTGTCCGAACAGGGCATTGACTGCGGCATACCACGCCTGATGTGCTGCGGCATGTGTGAACTGAAATGGGCCGGCCACGTCGCCAACGGCATAAATATTGGGGTGCAAGGTTTCCAGATATTCATTTGTTGTAATGACCCGATTGGTTTCAATACCCAAGGCTTCCAAACCATACCCTTCCAGCCGGGCCTGGCGCCCCACCGCACATAGCAGCGCATCGAACGGTACAACTTCTTCGCTGCCGTTACGCTGAACCACCAATACTTTTTGTTCGCCCTGCTTTTCACAACGCACGGCTTTAGTGTCTGTCATCAGCAGCACGCCTTCATTGTGCAATGTTGCGCTGATGTTTTGCGCCACATCAGTATCTTCGCGCGCCAAAAGCCGTTCACCCATCTCCACAACGGTCACTGCAGAGCCTAAACGGGCAAAGCTTTGTGCCAACTCACAACCAATCGGCCCGCCGCCTAAAATCACCAAACGCGACGGCGGCGTATCCATTTCGGCAAACGCCGACCACAACGTATCGCTGGTAACGTAACCGGTGTCTTCAATACCCGGCAAGGGCGGCACAACAGGCCGGGCGCCCGTTGCCAGAATCACCGACCGGGTGGTGAGGGTTTGGGCACGGCCATCGCGGTATTCAACTTCAACTGTCCAAGGGTCGCGCAGGCGCCCATAGCCCTGTATCACTTCCACACCCAGCCCGGTATAGCGCGCGATGCTGTCGTGCGGTGCCACGGCTTGAATGACCTGATGTACCCGCTGCATGACCTTGCGAAACGAGAACTCGGGTGACGCAGGTTCCAACCCGAACTGATCGGCGTGTCGCATTTGATGTGCGACTTTCGCACTTTTGATCAACGCTTTGCTGGGAACACAACCATAGTTCAGGCAATCGCCGCCCATTTCATGGGCCTCAATGAGTGTGACCTTTGCCTTTACGGCTGTCGCGATATAAGCCGAGACCAAGCCACCCGCACCGGCGCCAATAACAATTAGATTCCGGTCATAATGCTTGGGCGGTGTGTACTGGGCACGCTGCTTACGCCGCCTTATCCAGGCAAGCATTTTCTTCGTTACCAAAGGAAAGACACCCAACAACACAAATGACCCCAACAACGAAGGCGACATAATGTCGCCCAGCGCATTCACTTGCGCCAGTTGCGTGCCTGCATTCACGTACACCAACGTGCCGGCCAGCATCCCCACCTGACTCACCCAATAAAAGGTGCGGGCACGCATAGGCGTTAACCCCATGAGCAAGTTAATAACAAAGAAGGGAAAGACGGGAACCAACCGCAGGGTAAACAGATAAAACGCACCTTCCTTTTCAACCCCTTTGTTCAAGGCCTGTAAGCGCCGGCCAAAACGCTGCTGAACCGCGTCGCGAAGCAAATAACGCGCCACCAGGAAAGCTAACGTGGCCCCGATTGTGCTGGCAAACGAGACCAGCACCACACCCCAGAACAAACCAAATAATGCGCCACCGGCCAGCGTCATGATGACGGCACCAGGCAACGACAATGCGGTGACCACTACGTAAACGGCGAAATAAATGGCCCCGACCAAAACGGGCTGATCGGCACGCCACGCCTCAAACTGCGCCATCCCCGCTTTCAGGTTATTTAATGTAAGAAGTTGCTGAAGATCAAAGGCGAAGAACGCAACAACCAGTGCCACAAGCAAAAGGACCAGCGAGATCTTTTTCATTTTTAAGACTTTTTATGCACCGCTATAACGCGCCGCCACAGCTACTTCCCTGGCCCGCCGTGCACCCGTAACAATGATCGGCCACACAAATAGTGTTACCGCTCAAATCGGCTTCCAGCAAGTCACGTAAATGGCGCCGCCCGCCCGGCACGGGCAGCGACAATTGCTGATTGAAATCGCAGTCGTACAAAAAGCCTTGCCAATCCACGCTTACCGTTGAGCGGCACATGACACTGTCCAGGTTCTGCTCCTGGTAATTGTCTTTCAGCAACTGCATGTAATCGCGAAAAGTGCCTTTAGAGATCAACATCGACCCAAAGCGTTTAATGGGCATGTTGGCCAATGTAAACAAGCTGTTGAACACAATACCGAAATGCGCATTCAGCTCGCGCTTGTAGTCGGCTTCCAGCGCTTGCTGATTCGGCGGCAGATTAGGGCCTTGCGGGTTGTATACCAGGTTCAACACCTTACCGCTGCCTGGCTGCCCGTAACCCAAGGCATTTAGTTTCTGCAAAGCGGCAATGCTTTTTTCAAACACGCCGTCACCTCGTTGCTTGTCGACATTTTCAAGCGAGTAACAGGGCAGCGAAGCAACGATCTCCACGTTATGTTCGGCTAAAAATTCAGCCAAATCTTTCTGCCCGGGTTCAAACAGAATGGTGAGATTACAGCGATCAATCACTTTCACGCCTAAGCGCGAAGCCGTGCGCACGAGACGCCGAAACTGCGTGTGCAGCTCCGGTGCGCCGCCGGTTAAATCCAGCGTCTTAATACCCCGTGCAGACAGCACCAGTGGAATTAAATCCAGGGTCTGCTCATCCATCATCTCCCAACGGTTCGGCCCCGCGTTCACATGACAATGCACGCAACTTTGATTGCACTTGTAGCCTAGATTCACCTGCAGTGTCTCAACGGTTCTCCGTTCAATCGCGGGGAAATCGGTGGCCCTCAATAACGTGATGGTTTCATGCATTGCGTTCTCCGGTGCGGCTTTGTTCTTCCTGGGTGGGCACTTCGCCGACGGCATAGCGACTCGAGGCCTCGCGTAATACTTTCATATGCCGGCCAAAATTTCGACACCCGGAACACATCATGACATGAATCTTCAAATTCATACGATCAGACAATGACAGTTCCCGATCTAATGACTCCGATAGCAGTTGGGTCACCCCTCGACAATTCAACATGGCTTTTCACCTTCCAAAAACCAAGTGTTCTCCAAACACTCGCGCAACCGCAATCTTGCCCGGTACAACACCACATGCAAGTTGCTGGTTGTCATTTTTAAAACGTCACAAATTTCCACGCTGTCCATTTCCAGGAATTCACGCATGGTAAATACACGCGCCTGCTGGTCGGGCAAACCGTGCAAACACGCCTCGAACACCAACCAGAACTGGGCGCTGTGCAAATCCTCCAGCGGTTGTGCCCAGGCAACCGGGCGCTCGTGTCGCTGCCAATGTCCACGCTTCGTAAACAGCGCCTCCAGGTCAGCGTCGCTGTCGGCATCCAGCGAACTGAAGGCCGCCTCACGCTGACGTTGACGCAGCGTGTCGGTAATTTTGTTTTTCAGAATGCCAAACACCCAGGTTTTAATCGCTGAACGTTGTTCGAACGAGCGCGCGTTTTTCAACGCGCCGGCCAAGGCCTCCTGAACCGCGTCCTCGGCAGCACTGTCATCTTGCAGATGCAATATGGCGAACTTGAGCATTTGACTGCGCAAGCTGCTTAAGAAAACCGGGTCGGCAAGATCGGCTTGGGAGTCTGGGTTCATCGGCTTGTCGTGCGTATGTGATTCCTCATTTTGATTAGTCGACGCTACGCCCCAATTCTTACAGCCTGGCTACTGCGCAACGGTTTCCGGCTCATACACCGTGACACGGTCACGACCTGCAGACTTCGACTCATAAGCAGCCTGATCAGCCTGACGCATAAGCAAGTCACCGTCCAGTGGCCGATCGGGCTCAAAATAGGCAACACCCAAACTCCCACTCACCCAGGCCTGACCCCGAGCTAAAACAATCGGCTCACGCACAGCATCAAGGATGCGATCAAAAATCGACTTATCATCAGGATTACAAATAATTAGCGCATACTCATCGCCTCCCAAACGCGCGACGGTATCCCCGCTCTTAACCACCCTCTCAAGCCGGCGGGCGACCTCAATCAACACTTTATCGCCTGCTTCATGCCCATACTTGTCATTGACAGGCTTGAAATGATCCAGATCCATCATGCACACCGCAACACGCTCACCTTGAGAGCGCGCGCTATCAAGGGCGTGTCTCAGGCACTCAGCAAAAAGGCGCCGGTTCGGAATCCCGGTAAGCGGATCGAAATGCGCCATTTCACTTAATTCTTTCTCGTATTTCTTGCGCTCGGAAATATCACTAAAGACAGTGACATGATGCGCAACGGTGTTCTTTTCGTCATACACCTCTACCACCGACAGCTCCACCGGGAAGTAACCACCGGCGTCCCGTTTTGCCCATAGCTCGCCCCGCCATCGCCCCGCCTGCTCAAGTCCTGCCATCATCGCGTCGGACGGCGTCGCAGCGTCGGGTGTCTCAACAAAAACTGACTCGCTGAATGCACCTCTCACATCGTCGAGCTCATAGCCAGTTAATTCGACAAACGCACGGTTCACGTCAATAAAACGATGGCGCCGGTCGGTGATGCAAATACCCTCGCGGCTTGCGTCATACACGCTGGCCGCCAGCCGCAACTGATCGCGCGCCCTTTTTAACTCGGTAATGTCGGTTAAATAACCGTGCCACAAAATCGCACCATCAGACTGCAACTTTGGCGTTGCGGTACCCTCGACCCATCGTTCGCCGTAAGACGGATGTAACACCCGATACGCATGACGCCAGGTCGCCAAAGTGCGTGCCGACTGTTGAATCGAAGCACTTACCCCTTGCACGTCGTCCCGATGAATACGCTGAAAAACTGCCGATGCGTCTTCCAGCAATTCATCAGCAGAAAAACCATAAATGTCGCGAATACCATCACTGGCAAACGGGAATGAACTATTGCCTTCCGTGTCCAGACGATATTGATATAAGCCTCCGGGAACATTCGCCGATAGCTCGCGGAAACGCGTCAGCCAGGCATCGCGCTCGGCCTGGGCGCGCCTTCTTGCCGTGATATCAAGATGCGTGCCAAACATCCATTCGGGCTTGCCGTCGGGTGTTCTGGTAGCCAAGCGCCCACGGTCGTGAACCCAAACCCAGTAACCGTCTTTGTGCCACATACGTGCTTCAAAATCGTAATGTGAATGCGCATCGGCAACATGTTGCTTCAACAGTTTTTCCGAGACGTTCAAGTCGTCGGGATGAACGAACCTTAACCAGGTTTGAATCGAAATCGGCTCGAGTTCCGCCAATTGATACCCGACGATCTGTGCCCAACGCTCATTCAAACGCAACTCACCTGTTTGAATATTCCATTCCCAAGTGCCGGCCTGGGTGCCGTCGATAATACTTTCCAACCGCTGCCGGCTATCACGATTTTGCCTGCGGACTCGCCGTTCACGACGGTAAACCAACATCAATACGAAAACCAGGCCAATCGTTACCACCATTAACACCGCCAATATGACGAGCATGAGGGTGTATTTGTGCCAGATATCAAGCCAGCCAAAAGACGGCGCATTTGGGGGTGAAACCACACTGGCTATGGCGTTCGCAATATCGAAATGGCCACCTTGAGAAGCAACAAGCGTAACCACTAAGCCGGAGAGTTGGTCTTGCGTGCGCAAATTTATATAATGAGGGTCAGGCACCCACCTCAACGCTGGCACCGGCTTTGGCTGGTAAGCAAACATTCCCGGAAGCGGTTCTGTGTGCGTCGCGTTTTGTAATTGCGCTGATGCAAGATTAAAAATTGAACTGCCGAACACCCATACAAGTGCCAGCACCATTAGCGGCGTTACCGCCGCTTTTACTTTTGCCGCCGTACAACGTAGTGAAGATCTACCTGAGCGGAAACGCATGAGCTGGATTATTGTCTGTCAATTTTTTGCTTAATATACCGCAACTTCTTATTTTTCCATCTAAAAACCTACCAACTTAACGAGTTAATGTCCTCTTTGCCTATCCCACAGGAAGTTGCGCGCCGCCGCACTTTCGCCATTATTTCGCACCCTGATGCCGGTAAAACCACCCTAACTGAAAAGCTTTTGCTGTTCGCGGGTGCCATTCAAATTGCCGGGGCGGTGAAAGGGCGCAAGTCTTCGCGTCATGCCTCTTCCGACTGGATGGACATCGAAAAACAACGCGGCATTTCCGTGGCGTCGTCGGTCATGCAAATGGAATACCGCGACTGCGTCATCAACTTGCTCGACACACCGGGCCACCAGGATTTCTCAGAAGACACCTACCGTGTGCTGACTGCGGTGGATGCTGCATTAATGGTCATTGACGGTGCCAATGGGGTTGAGCCACAAACCATTCGTCTGTTACAAGTGTGCCGCGCACGCAACACGCCCATTATTACCTTCGTCAACAAGTTCGACCGCGAAGTACAGGAGCCCTTGAACCTGCTTTCAGAGATTGAAGACCACCTGGGTATGGATGCCATTCCGTTCTCGTGGCCAGTCGGTATGGGGCGTCATTTCGGCGGTGTATTTGATATTCGACGCGACCGCATGCGCGTTTTCCGGGCAGGGGAAGAGCGCCGTACCGAGAACGATGAGTTAATTGACGGCATTAACAACCCCGACATTGCCACGCGCTTTGGCACTGACTTCGACAAGGCACGCGATGAGATCGACCTGATTACAGGTGCAGCCCCACCGTTCGACCACGACGCCTTTTTAGGCGGGCGCCAGACCCCGGTTTTTTTCGGGTCTGCCATTAACAATTTTGGTGTTCAGGAAGTGCTGGATGCACTGGTTGATCTTGCGCCCCCGCCAGGACCACGTGAGGCCCTGGAACGCGAAGTGAAGCCCGACGAATCCAAATTCAGCGGCGTGGTGTTTAAAGTGCAGGCCAATATGGACCCTGCCCATCGCGACCGGGTCGCGTTTGTGCGCGTCAGCTCGGGCGTTTTCAATCGCGGCATGCGCTTGAAAGTAGCCCGGACCGGCAAGGAAATTCGGCTGAATAATGTGGTGTCTTTTTTATCGCAGCGGCGCGAACTGGTTGAAGAAGCTTTTGCCGGTGACGTCATCGGCATTCCCAACCACGGAGTGCTGCACCTGGGCGATGTGCTAACCGAAGGTGAAAAACTGCAATTTACTGGCTTGCCGTTCTTCGCACCGGAACTGTTTCAGGCCGTTGAGGTCAAAGACCCTTTACGCACCAAGCAATTGCGTACCGGGCTCACGCAGCTGGGCGAAGAGGGCGCAATCCAGGTGTTCCGGCCTGTCGCGGCAGGGGGCGCATTGTTGTTGGGCGCCATCGGTCAATTGCAGTTCGAAGTGGTGGCACAACGATTGAAGTCGGAATACGGTGTCGACGCCCGAATGATGCCGTCGCGCTACAACCTGGCTCGTTGGGTCACCGCGCCCGATAGTAAAACTTTGCAAAAGTTTCTCGACAGCAATGCGGCCAATATTGCCTACGATGTCGTCGAAGCGCCTGCTTTTCTGGCCAGCTCATCCGCGCAACTCCGTGTCGTTCAAGAGTTGTATCCAGATGTCACTTTCCATGCAATGCGTGAACATGGTGGCCAGGTTTTCTCAACCTGACACACGGTATTTCGCTCAACGCTTTATACTTGGAATCGTGTTTCATAACCCGAGGGTTTAAATGTCCTGGCGAATCATGTTCGCAATTTTGCTGGTACTGGCCGGCGCCTCAGCCTGGGGCGGCCTGCGCCTTGGCGAATGGCTGGTTGCCCATGGGCCAACCGCTACCGCAGCACCGGGGCGGCCGGAACTTGCACCGGTTGAGGTGCTCGATGCCGACGGGCGCCCATTCTCGCAACAACCTCCTCAGCCGCTGGTGAACGGACAGCTAGCCATTCCGCAGGGCGTAGAACCTGTGCCATGGCAAATTGCGGAACAAGCAGCGGGCGAAACTTTAGCCAGTGAAGTGATCGCGGTGTCAACCAGCCCTATTACAATGGTTGAAGCAGAACAAATAGCCGCCATAGAACAAGGCCGACTCTCGGGCATAGGCGATGTGGGTGACTTAATGTCGAACCTGGGCACACAAAACGGCAACATGCCGTTGCAACCGGTGGAAATGCCCAATCCTCCGCCCCCACCACCGGAAACACCCATGAATAACACCGGTACCGGTCAGGCCAACTGGCGAGCACAATTGCAAGACGAGCTGCAGCAGTGCAACCTGGAAAGCTTTTTCGACCGCCCCAGTTGCACATGGGCGGCGCGCAACAAATACTGCACCCCAAACAACGCCTGGGGCCAAATTGACGACTGTCCTTCCAGAAACTTTTAATTCCTGACAGGCCAGTTTCAAATAACGGCTCACCCCCACACAATTGGCGACGGCATAAAGAATAAATCATGGGCCTGAAAGCAATATTCAAAAACTGGGTTGAACGCTACTTCTCTGATGAAGAGGCCGTCATTCTCCTGGTGGTATTGGTGGCGGGCTTTGCCACCGTTATTCTTTTCGGGCACATACTCGCCCCATTCCTAACAGCATTAGTTATTGCCTTTTTGCTGCAGGGTGTCGTCAACTGGCTTGAAAAACGCCGTGTGCCACATCTGCTTGCCGTGATTCTGGTTTTTACGGGCTTTGTCGGGCTGTTGCTAAGCCTGGCCTTTATCCTCTTGCCATTAATATGGGATCAATTGGTCGGCCTTGTGCAGGAGACGCCACGTATTTTTGCCAGCGGGCAACTCCTGTTAGACAACCTGCAAGCCCGTTTCCCGCAACTGATTACGCCTAACCAAATTCAGGAATGGATCTACGTCGCGGGGCGTGAAATAACCCAGTTCGGCCAACGCGCCCTCACGCTGTCGCTTTCCTCTCTAGGCAACGTGCTGGCATTGATTATTTATCTGGTTCTTGTGCCGATTCTGGTTTTCTTTCTACTGAAAGACCGCCGAAAATTGACAGACTTTGTGTTGTCCATGCTCCCACGCAAACGCACGCTGATGACACGCATCTGGACGGAAATGGACGATCAGATTGCCAATTACGTACGCGGGAAATTCATCGAAATCATTATTGTCGGGGTTGTTTCTTTCATTACATTTACGTTTTTTGGCTTACCGTACTCTGCTTTGCTAGGGGTACTGGTAGGCCTTTCAGTGCTCGTACCCTACATTGGCGCCGCCGTCGCCACCTTGCCGGTCGCGGCGGTAGCAGGCTTTTACTTTGGCTTTAGCAACGACTTTATGTATGTCTTGATTGCCTATGGCGTCATTCAGGCTCTCGACGGAAATGTCCTGGCGCCTGTCCTGTTTTCAGAAACCAACAATATCCACCCGGTATCGATTATTGTGGCTGTGCTGTTCTTCGGCGGCATTTGGGGTTTTTGGGGGGTATTTTTTGCCATCCCCCTGGCTACGCTGCTCAAAGCATTGGTATATGCGTGGCCGCGCAGTTTGGCGCAGCAAAAGCAACTCGAGAACACAGAAGGTTAATGTTCGCCCAAGCGGCCTGTTTTAATATAAAACTTTGCCCCTTGGCCTCCCGCGGCGAAACCGGGATACACTCCTTCGGGCAAGCGAATCCAGCTCCCGGAAGAATAAGTTCGCTGCCGATCCAGAACACTGCCTTGCAGCACGAATATTTCCGCACCCGGCATAGAGCCACTGAACAAAGACGCCCCCGCCGGCAAACGCACCAACCTGACATTTTCCGAACTATCTGAATAAAGGGGGCAGTATTCTCTTTCCGGCTCCACAACCCAATTAGCCGGGTTGTTGGTATCGATACGCACTTCGCTCGTTTCTTCCCCGCCCATTTGCCATAGCTTAACGAAGATAACGACGCCTTCTTCACTAAAAGGTCGATGCGACGACCCAGGCGGGCTGCGCAAATACCAGCCCGCCGGATAATGACGGTTATCTTCAGAAAACGTGCCCGACAGCACGAGAATTTCTTCGCCGCCGGGATGTGAGTGGACCGGAAAAAAAGACTGGGGCGCGTACCTGACGACGCTGGTTGCACGCGCTTTCTCTTCGCCTACGCGATCGAGCATGACCCGCTCAACCCCTGCTTGGGGCGAAGACACCCACTCATATTGATCGGGCAAAACAAAAGCAGGTTTTGAAAAGTCGGCGTTAATACGCATCGCAAAAACGCTTTACTCTTCCATTTGGCTTTGCAGGTAATTCTGAACACCCACTTTTTCAACCAATTCAATTTGAGTTTCAAGCCAATCGATATGTTCTTCCGTGTCGTCGAGAATTTCCTGCAACAAGTCGCGTGACACGTAATCGCGCACCGACTCGCAATAGGCAATGCCGTCTTTGATGGTTTCCTGGGCACCCGATTCCAGTTTTAAATCGCACGACAACACTTCCGGCACGTTTTCGCCGATAAGCAACTTATGCAGGTCTTGAAGATTCGGCAAACCGTCGAGCATGAAAATGCGTTCGATGAGTTTGTCGGCGTGCTTCATTTCACCGATGGACTCGTCGTACTCGTGTTTGCCCAGTTTGTTGAAGCCCCAGTGATTCAGCATGCGCGCATGCAGAAAGTACTGGTTAATGGCGGTGAGTTCGTTTTTGAGTTGTTTATTCAGATGCTGAATAACGGTGGCGTCGCCCTTCATGACGGTTCTCCTTGGCTTGCAAAACGTTAGATAACAAGCCTACCACGCCAGTGCGACTTTCGCACTAGCGGGAACCATAATTTGGCGCCTTTTTCAGGCGCGACGGGCCACGACTTCCGTGAAGCCGGGAGGTAGAGCGGTGTCGTTCGCTGCTGCCTCGATGGTTTCAACCATATCGTGCACTGCGGGGTACGCAGCCTGGCGACCACCGGGCAGATACTCGGAAGCGGTATCGGAACAGCACCCACAGCACGATGCCACGCCCAACTGGGCCTGGAGATCGGACATGGTATGAGCGCCTCCGGCAACCGCTTCACGCACTTGCCGCTCGGTAATGGCGTTACAGATACAAATAAACATGAGAATAATTATCATCCATGTTTTTCTTCAACGCAAGCCCCCGTCAATTTTTTTTGTAACTGTCCTGCCACAAAAAATTACGCGCCTTTTAACCGCGCCTTCGCTTTACGCACAGACGCGGCATCGATGCCTTCTGCTTCACGGTACTTGGCCACGGTGCGACGCGCTACGTCAACCCCTTTTTCAGCCAGCAACTGGGCAATTTTGTTGTCGGACAAGGGCTTCTGAGTGGATTCGGCGCTGATGAGTTGGCGAATCATGGCACGCACCGCAGTGCCCGATGACGCCGGCGCCAAGCCGGAGCCGCCCAACGACGTTCCCAGGAAATATTTAAGCTCAAACACACCCCAAGGCGTTTGGGCGTATTTATTACGGGTGGCGCGCGATACGGTTGACTCATGCAGCTCGAGCGCATCGGCAATATCCCTTAGAACCAATGGCTGCATGGCTTGCGGCCCTTGCTCGAAAAATGCCTGTTGATGCCGCACGATAAACTCCGCCACCCGAAGTACGGTTTCAAAACGCTGCGCCACACTCTTCATCAAACCATGCGCCTGCTGAAGCTGCACCTGAAGTGCCGACGTGCTCTCGTCTGCCTTGTTTGACTGCAGCCATTGTTCATATTCAGGGTTCACCCTTAAGCGCGGAAAAACAGCGGGGTTCAAACGGGCATGCCATCGCTCTTGCACTTTACGCACAATCACTTCGGGCCGCACATAATCAGCCACGCTTTGCGCCCAGGCGCGGCCCGGTTTGGGATTCAGGCTTAAAACCCATTTGTGCGCCGCCTGCAAAATAGTTTGTGACACGCCTAACTGGTTTCGCAAACGGGTGAAATTCCCCGCGGCAAGCATATCAAGATGCTCGCCCACCATTTGCATCGCACAATCGACAACATCGACCGGATAGCTGCTCTGCGTTTGTCGCAACTGAATCTGCAGACATTCCGCCACGCTTTGCCCCCCCACCCCCGGCGGATCAAACGATTGCAACAAACGCAGCGCGGCAAGCATTTCCTCGCGGGAAACCACCTGTGGGTCCGCACCCTCATCATCGTTATCGACGGCGGCCTGCGGCGCCTGATCTGCACCGGGCGTGTCCTGAGGTTCGGGCACACCCAAATGACCATTTATGTAACCCACCACATCATCGATCGACACCGGCAACAAGCCATTTTCATCCAGTTCGTCGACCAGCAGCGTGACCAGCACCTTGTCACGCTCAGTAGCACGCGTCACATTCAATTGCCCCAGCAAATGATCCCGCAGGGTTTCTACAGATCCCGCTTCGTGCGGCGCGTAATCATCATCTTGGGAACGCTCCCCCATCGACGGCTGGGTACCGTAATGCTCGGCCTCATCGAGATACGTATTATTGTCTTGCGGCGCACCGTCGTCGTCTTGCGACAACGGGCCCTCTTCCGCACTGGACGTGTCGGTGTCATACTGCCCCTCAAGCTCCAGCAGCGGGTTGTCAGTCAGCGCTTGCGCCACTTCAAGCTCGAGTTCTTGCGCCGATAGCTGCAAAAACCGAATTGATTGCTGCAATTGCGGCGTTAAAGCCAATTGTTGCTGCTGGCGTAACTGTATCGATTGTCGCGATTGCATAGGTAAAATAGCCCGCATGAAAACAGAATCCACCCACCAGCCCACGCCCCGCGATTTCTCTGCGTTGCGTAACACTCTGTTAAAGCTCACCGCAACGCACAAAATCATTTGTACGGTTGTCGTCGTGGTCGTCGCCCTTGTGTGGTACTACCTGTTGCAACGCGTGGTTGCATTCGGCCACACTGTCGACTATACCGGTCTCGAGGTGTTAGGTGGCCCCACCATTGAATTTTTAAATCGCTACAACCCCTATTTCTGGTGGGCTTTGGTGGCGCTGTGCACGCTTATTATTGCCTATTTTCTAATCAACTTTGTACGCGCCGGACGCAAACGGGTCAATGCACAAGTGGTTGCAACCAATACGATGCAATCCCTGGTTGCGCAATTGTCGGAACCTGCCAAAGATGTCCTGCGTTGGGTATGGGACAACCCGCGAGAGCCCATTACTGTTGGTGATTTGCAACAAACGTCACAAGAGCTGCGCAACGGGCGCGCCCAGAAAATCGCTATTTCGCGCGAACACCTGCAGTTACTGGGGTCCTCCCCTGTCGACCCACCCTGAAAAGACTTGCAAATTCAGCATAAATATGGTCGACTATGGGTATGGATACCGTAACTTTTTCCTCTGTCGGCATTTCGAGTCGCGCTCACTGCGCCGGCCCCGTTGCGGCTACGGTTTCTCCTCTCTTCTCTCTGGCTCTACCCCTGCTACTACCGATCGGTTGTCGGGCCTAGCGCTATGTGGCAGTCCGGCAGCCGTTTGTGCCACGCCAAATTTTCTTCCCGAATCAAAATACAACCCGCTTGGTCAATCAAGCTTCCCTTCAAAATATTGCGTCGGCGTTTTATCGACCCTTTGAAGGCAACGGGTTGTTGATTAAAGAAATAACCAGTTAATCAGTAGGTGTACCATGCTCTCGAATCCATCTGACAAATACCGCCCGTTTGTACCGTTCACACGTGACTTTTCAGAACGCACCTGGCCCAGCAAAAAAATTACGGCGCCCCCTATCTGGATGAGCACCGACCTGCGCGATGGCAACCAGTCGCTCATCGAGCCCATGAGTGTCGAGCGCAAGCTGCGCTTTTTCGAGCAATTGATCAAAATCGGTTTCAAGGAAATTGAGGTTGGCTTTCCATCGGCCTCGCAGACTGATTTTGATTTTGTCCGCAAGCTGGTTGAGGAAGATCGCATTCCCGACGACGTTAGCATCATTGTTCTGACCCAATCGCGCGAAGACTTGATTGCACGTACGGTGGAAGCGGCTGCGGGCGCAAAGAAAGCCATTGTGCACTTGTATAACGCTTGTGCTCCGGCGTTCCGAAAGATCGTCTTCAGCATGACGAAAGATCAGGTTCGCGACTTGGCCGTTGCGGGCACCCGCATGGTGAAGGAATTCACCGCCAAGCACCCGGAAACTTACTGGCGTTACGAATATTCGCCGGAGGTTTTCAGCACCACAGAACCCGAATTCGCGCTTGAAGTGTGTAATGCCGTGGTTGCGGCGTGGCAGCCTACGCCCGAGTCCACTGTTATCCTGAACTTGCCGGCCACCATTGAGGCGACCACGCCGAATATGTATGCCGACCAAATCGAGTGGATCAGCAAAAACCTGAAGAACCGCGAAAGTATTGTCGTTAGCGTGCATCCGCACAACGACCGCGGCACAGCCGTTGCCGCAGCTGAATTAGCTGTCATGGCCGGCGCCGATCGCGTAGAAGGCTGCTTGTTCGGCAACGGCGAGCGTACCGGTAATGTGTGCCTCGTTACGTTGGCCTTGAACTTGTACACCCAGGGCATCCACCCCGGGCTCGACTTTTCCGATATCGACGAAGTGCGTCGCTGTGTGGAGTACTGCAATCAATTGCCGGTTCACCCACGCCACCCCTATGCGGGCGACCTGGTTTTCACCGCCTTCTCGGGCTCACACCAAGACGCCATCAAGAAAGGGTTTGCCGTTCAGGACCCGGATGCATTGTGGGAAGTACCCTACCTGCCCATCGACCCGGCCGATGTGGGCCGCAATTACGACGCCGTGATTCGCGTGAACAGCCAGTCGGGCAAAGGCGGGGTGTCGTACTTGCTTGAACAAGAACACGGCTTGGTGTTGCCGCGCCGCTTGCAAATTGAATTCAGCCGCGCCATTCAGCGTGTTACCGATGAAACCGGTCGTGAAGTCACGGCGGGCGATGTTTACGATTTGTTCCGTTCGGAATACCTTGACTTGGAACGCCCGTGGAAGCTGGTGCGCCACCGCATTACCGGCGACCCCAGCGCCAAAACCGGCGAACACTTCGCTATTGAGGTCGAGCTTGAACACAAAGGCAAGCTGGTGCAATTGAAAGGGCAGGGCGACGGCGCCATTTCCGCCTTTGTGAACGCATTGGGAGCCGACATTTCCATACTGGGCTACCACGAACACGCCATTGGCACCGGCACCGACACCCGGGCGGCATCTTATGTGGAGGTTCGCGTGGGTGAATCGATGCCCGGCTTCGGCGTGGGTATTCACGCTGATATAGTTACGGCCTCGTTCCTGGCTATTTTAAGTGCCGTTAACCGGCACGCAGCGCAAGAACAAGCCGCGCGAACCAAGGCGGCGGCGTAAAACGTTAAGCCGGGCCTGGCGTTACAACGCAACCCGGTTCGGCCGCCTCAGGGCGGCCATTTTTATGCATTACCACGTAGGCGCGGGTTCCCATGTAATGTCGGCCTTATGCTCGCGGCATAAACGCATCATGGCCAACAACGGAAATGCGCGCTGGCGAAAGCTTACCGATTGTGAAATGGGATGTTCTTTCGTATCGTTTTCCTCGCCGTCGTCGTCCTGGTAAGACGTTGGTTCAAGCGACATGGTTTTTTCGATATTGGCAATGGCGTCGTCAAGCTGCGCCGCCGTAATCACCCCGCGCTCGGGCAGCGTATCGTAACTGCGCCCGGCGGCGCGCAATACATCGAGCGCATGGTTGCCGAACATAAGCACTTCGGCCGCCGGCTTGGCATGAAAGACAACTAGCATTTCGGTTTCTCCCAATAGATAGATTCATACACTACCCCAACTTTCATCACCTGCCAAGCGGCAAGATAACGGCTTGCACAGAACCCGTCAGACAAGACTATGAAAGGCAGGCAGACACCGTCACATGGCATCACCCAGTCGAAAGGCACGCGTTTTGCAACAGCTATCACGACCTTGCTGTTGGCGCTCACTGTTTTTACACCCCAGGTTGTGGCGCAAAGCCAATGCATGCGACCGGGCACCGACGCCCCCTGCCTACCGGGCGGCCTTACTTCGGCCGTTCATACCGAGCCGTCATTAAACTCAGGCGCGGGCAACCCGGTTCATTTGGCAACGGGGCACAAAATACACTTCGAGCACGATGGGCCGTTCCGGCGCCACTACCATGCGAACAACCAAGGACCCGGCAGTATCCTTGGGCCGGCATGGTCGATGGATTGGGAAACCCGCTTAAGCCTATCGGCCCACCACGCCACGATATTGCATGCTGACGCAAGCCGAACACATTTCACCCGCCGGGACACCCATTCAGCGTATACAAGCCCACACGGCAAGCTGGAGCAAACCGACGAAGGGTGGACATGGCAAGGCTTAAGCGGCCAAACCCTTGCGTTCAACCTTAACGGCCAACTGATTCGGTTGCGCAATGCACACGTCGAGCTGCACGTGCAGCGCCACCGGGAAAAGGGGCAGGCATTGCACGGGCTGGCACACACCCTTGTTCTTAACGGCCGAAAAATCACACTGCAATATCGCTTTCTGGAAGGCCAACCACGCTTAAGCGCCATGCAAATGCCAACCGGCACCCTGCGCTACCTGTACACGCCTGCCGGCAACCAACGCATACCGCGGTTGCGCCAGGCTATTTTGCCCGATAGAACCGCCCACCGGTATCACTATGCTTTACATTCACCTCCTCACTCCGGCGGCTTGGTCGGCATCGACAAAAAACGGGCGCCCAAAACGCCTTTCCAACCGTGGCGACACTGGACACTTGACCCAAACGAGCGGGTTAAATTGCTTGCCCTGCACCACTTAGGCCCAGCCAAAACCCGTACGCAATACCTAACATTTCAGTATGAAAGCGTGACTGTGCCGGGACGCGCAGGCGTTACCCACGTGAAACAAGCCAACGGCCATCACACTCGCTTTCTTTTCCGCTGGGTGAATGGTCGGCCCCGGCTTCATGCAGTTAGCGCAGATCCCTGCCCTGGCTGCGCAGCACCCGGCACCCGCGCGCACTACACACGGTACGGCGAACTTAAACAAATCAACGGTCTACGTATTTTCCGAAAGCCCCAAGGGCAAATACGGCAATTGAATTCGCGCCAATCCGGGTGGCCGAATCTGCAACTGCACTTCAATCGAAAAGGGCAACTGCAACGGTGGTATTCATTGCTAACCGGCAATACCGTACTGAGCCGAACACCAAACGGCTTGCCAAGCCGCCGCGCTTTCGCCAACGGCGATGTTTGGCACTACCAATACGACGGTGCCGGGCGGCCGGTAAACATCACCTCTTCGGGCCCAGGCAATAAACGCATCAGCACCGCGTTGCAATGGCGTGGAGATCTTTTAACCCACGTGCGCCACCCGAACGAAACATTGCAATTTGAGTACGATTTGCAGGGGCGTCTTATTTCACAAGAATCCACCCGCCCGAACCAAGGAGCGGCGCTTACACTGCAATCCCGATTCGCCTACAACGAACGCAACCAACTTATTCAGCACGCGCTACCTGAAGGCGGTAGTTTGCATTACACCTGGCGCGGAACGCAGTTGCAACGGCTTGTTTGGGAGAGTGCTCAAGGGCGCCGTTACGTTGTAGTGCAAGCCCCACCCCTGCCCAATCAAACCGCCGGTTATCGCTACGGCAACGGGCTTCAAGCCACCACCACAATCGGCCCCGGGTTTGCGCGCCAAAGCCTGCGGGCTACCTCGGCAAACGGGAATCGGCCGGTGGTTTGGCAACAAACTTACCGGTTGAATGCCCAAGGACAGGTTGTTGAAGAGGATATCGCCGGCGCCGAAATACATCGCCGGCGCTATCAGCACGACCAAAAGCAACGCCTGATCGGCGCCCTGCACATGACAGGCAACACGGCAAGCGATTTACATCACAGACAAACCCGCTGGTATGCCTGGCAAGACAGCGGTGCGCTTTTGGCCCACAAGCACTCCGGCGGCACACAGCACCCGCGTATCCAACGCGACGCCTCGGGGCTGCCGACGCAAATCAACCAAACCTCACTTCGTTATGGCGCTGATCGACGCCTGAAAACCGTGTTAACCACCCATCATATTCACTATCAACACGACGCGTTCGGCCGGCTTATAAAGCGATACCGCTCGGACCGCGACACAACCCCGACCCAGGCTTTCTGGTATCTCGACGGCCAACGCGTTGCCGAACGAGTTTCAAACAATGCGCATTCGTTACAGCCTCTATTGTCACGCCGGTATCTTTATATACACCACACCCCGGTTGGCTTCATTCAATACAGCCACCGATATCCCCAAGGCCGGCTTTACTTTATTCAAAGTGATCTCCTGGGCGCCCCCCGACTGGTGACGGATGCCAATCAGGAAATCATGTGGCTGGCTTCCTACTCACCTACCGGCCTGGCGAACGTAAAAGTTGAGCGCCTGTCGCTTAACCTGCGCCTGCCGGGCCAACATGCAGACCCCGACACCGGTTGGCACGACAACCTGCATCGCACCTACGACCCGCAGTCCGGCCACTATCTGGAGCCCGACCCACTGGGTCCGTTTCCCGGCGGCGATGCATTGGGCTATGCCAGGCAACAACCCCGCCGGTATATCGACCCGTTGGGACTCATGCTATTTGCGTTCGACGGTACCCGGAATAATGCGCAAACAAAAAGCAATGTATGGAAACTGGCGCAACGTTATGAAGGCGGACCGGTTTTCTACCAGTCTGGGCCCGGCAACCCTTACGAAACCGACTGGGACGCACTAACCGCCTATAGCGCCCGACATTATCAACCGGCAATGGCAGAATCTGCTGTCCGGCCTGGGCAACGCAACGCTAAGCCCCAACGATATGCGACCCATCGATATTCTGGGTTATTCGCGTGGCAGTGCCATGGCCCGCCACTTCGCCAATCAGGTCAGCCGGCACACCCTCAACAATCAGTTCTCATTTCACGACCCTTTACGCGGGCTGGTTTCCGCCTGTGTCGATTTGCGCTTTCTGGGCTTGTTCGACACGGTTGCCCAATTCGGCATTGGCGGTAGCCGCAACGACGAATTCAATATGACGATTGACGACAGTTGGCAATGGGTTGCCCATGCCATTGCCTTGCATGAGCACCGTTGGCTTTTCCCGCTAATGGTCGTGGGGCAAAACCATGCTTTGAATTCGGTTGAAGCGCCGTTTATCGGTGCCCACGCCGATATCGGCGGCGGCATTGTGATTGATGAAAACGGGCAAAGCATCTCGCGCGGAGACTTATCGGACGTAAGTTTGAACTGGATGCTTTGGCAAGCCCGTGCAGCCAACCTGCAATTCAGTGATTCGCTCGACGATGCAGTCATTTCCAACCCCATTTTGCATGATGCACGCACCCCCACCCTGCGCTCCATTCAAAACGGTGATCGCCGCATTGAAAACGCCGACGGGACAAAACGCAACAACTACCAGGACCACGACCCACGCCTGGGGCGTGTTACACGTGAACAGGTTGAGTCATTTATTCAACGCCTGCCCGGCTGGCGGCGCCAGGCAGGCAACGAAGTGGGGCAGGTCGACATGCAAGGCTATGCTGCCTGGCTCTACGATGCCCTGGGCTGGCAGACACCCGACACGACAACAGGGAACAATTCACGCTATCATTGACCATTCGCGGTTTTTTGCCGCTTTTTGTTCAAATTTTTCTTAAGTTTCTTCATCTTATCTATGCTGCCCGGGCAACAACAAGCACTTATTTCTCACATCAATCAGGTCGTTTCAAACCTGGTACCAAACCATAACGCAACCGTCACGCTTGAGCGCCCGAAGGTGGCGGCACACGGCGATATGGCAAGCAATATTGCCATGCAACTGGCCAAACCAGCACGACGAAATCCGCGCGAGCTGGCTCAGAGCATTATCGACGCCCTATTGAAGCAGGCCGAAGTGCTGGAAATCGTCGAATCGGCGGAAGTGGCCGGACCCGGTTTCATTAACTTTCGTCTTACCGCTGCCGCTCGCCAGGCGGTCCTGATTGCCATTCAGGAAGAAGGTAACCACTACGGCGTGCAACCCGCCCGCAACGAAAAGGTGCTGGTTGAATTCGTTTCAGCCAACCCCACAGGGCCGCTTCATGTCGGCCATGCGCGCCAGGCCGCACTGGGCGATTCTTTGTGCCGGCTTTTAACCGCTCAAGGTTATGAGGTCATTCGCGAGTTCTACTACAACGACGCGGGCAACCAAATCGACAACCTGGCTATTAGCGTGCAAGCACGCGCCAGGGGTATCGAACCCGACTCCCCCGACTTCCCCGCCGATGGCTACCGGGGCGACTACATTGTGGATATTGCCAACGATTTTCTTGCCAAACGCACTGTGCAGGCTGCCGACGGCGACGCTGTCACTGCCACCGGCAATATCGATAGCTTGGAAGATATCCGGCACTTTGCCGTAACTTACCTGCGCCGCGAACAAGACCTCGACTTGCAGGCGTTCGGTCTGAAGTTCGACAACTTCTACCTGGAAAGCAGTTTGTATACGTCCGGGCGGGTTGAGGCAGCCGTAAAAACGCTTATAGAAAACGGCCATACTTACGAAAAAGACGGCGCGCTATGGTTGCGTACCACCGAACTGGGCACCGGCGACGACAAAGATCGCGTCATGCGCAAATCGGAAGGCGGCTACACCTATTTCGTGCCCGATGTGGCCTACCACGTTGCCAAATGGGAACGTGGCTACCACCGCGCCATCAACATTCAAGGCAGCGACCACCACGGTACCATTGCACGGGTTCGCGCCGGCCTGCAAGGCCTTGACATGAACATTCCCAAAGCGTTTCCCGAATACATTCTGCACAAGATGGTGAAGGTCGTTCGCCAGGGCGCGGAAGTGAAAATCTCAAAGCGCGCAGGCAGTTACGTTACGCTACGCGACTTGGTCGACTGGGTCGGCCAAGACGCCGTGCGCTTTTTCCTGGCCCAGCGTCGCGCCGACTCGGAATTCGTATTCGATATTGACTTGGCCTTATCAAAAAGCGAAGAAAACCCGGTGTATTACATTCAATACGCCCATGCTCGTATTTGCTCGGTACTGGCACAATCAGGGGCGAATCCCGACGCATTGGCCACAGCAGACATCAGCCGCCTGGTTGCACCCACCGAGTTTGCTCTGCTACAAAGGTTAGCGGAATTTCCCGCCACCATTGCGTTGGCGGCCCAGGAACTGGCTCCGCACCATATTGCTTTCTGGTTACGCGATTGTGCAGCCGACTTCCACGCATGGTACAACGCTGAACGTGTGCGGGTGGATGACGAATCCCTGAAAACCGCCCGCTTGCGTCTTGCCCAGGCCACCCGGCATGTGCTGGCGGAAGGCCTTGCGCTACTGGGGGTTTCGGCTCCGGAAAAAATGTAAAGGCGTGCATTAGGAATTATGGCTACCAAGCAACGAAAAACATCGTCCTCTTCCCGATCCGGCGGAACGCTCTTCACGCTGTTATTCGGCCTGATACTGGGGCTGGCTATCGCCGCAGCGGTGGCGTATTTCGTCACCCAGGTGCCCATGCCGTTTGCCGACAAAGCCAGTCGCAGCGCACCCAACGTGCTGCTGCCCGATGTGCGTGATGCGCCCGACCCGAATCGGGCTCTCATGGGTGACGGCGGTGCCGGCGGCATTGCCAACCGCGACGCCATCACACCCCCTCAAGCCCTGCCCGGTTCGGAAGAGAATCCCAGCCTTACCGACGATATCGGCGCATTACTTGCCACCTTGGGCGCACCCACGCAATCAGGCAATGACGGCGGCGAAACCCAAACCCGGCGCGAGGCAACAAGCCCGGCACGCGCGCCTTCGTCGGCCGGTGGCGCCAATCAAGCGTCATCCACGCAAAGTGCACCATCAGCCCCCCGCTCAACTCCGCCCGGTACCCAAACCACCTATTATCTGCAGGCAGGCGCGTTCCGTTCGGAAACCGACGCCGAAGCCATGCGTGCACGCATTATTCTTATGGGGCAACCCACCCAAATACAAAGCGCCCAAGTGAATGGCGCAACGCTTTATCGGGTTAGGCTCGGGCCGTTCAAAGGAATCGACGAAATGAACCAGGCGCGCGCCGAGCTGTCAAAAGCCCAGATTGAATCTTCTGTTGTTCGCCCCTGATTTTCTGATAATAAAGTTATAAAGGACTGTACTCATGATGTCTGTTCACGCTTTTCTTTCCAAAACCTTATCCATGGCCGCACTGGGGCTTGCCGCCCTCTTGCCTTTATCGACGCAGGCCCAAAGCACATACGAAACACTGGCCCAGCCTCAACCCACCGACACACCGGGAAAAGTTGAAGTACTGGAATTCTTCGCGTATTCATGCCCGCATTGCGCCACCATCGAACCCATGGTGGCCGAATGGAAAAAAGATTTACCCGACACCGTTGTCGTGCGCCAGGTTCCGGTTGCATTCAACGCCAGCATGGAAGACTTGCAGCGCCTGTATTACGCGCTTGAAGCCCTGGGCCGTATGGATTTGCACCCCAAGGTTTTTGATGCCATTCACGATGAGCGCAAGCGGATTTTTACTGAAACCGCGATTGCCGACTGGATTGAAACGCAAGGCGTGAAACCCGACGACTACCGTGCCGCCGCCCGCTCTTTCGGTGTAACGTCAAAAGTGGCACGCGCCAAAGAGCTGGAACAAGCATACGATGTTCAAGGCACTCCCACACTGGCTATCGGTGGCAAATACGTCACCTCACCCAGCATGACAGGCAGCTACCAGGGCACCATTACCCAAGCCCAGAAACTGGTTGATCAGGTTTTAAGCGCACAATAAAGCGCCTGATCCAGGTCGGCGATTAAGTCGGCGGGGTCTTCCAGCCCGATATGCAAACGCACAATCGGGTTGGCGCGCCCCGACCAATAGCTATGCACTTTCAGCGCCGGCAACTCCACCCATTGCACCAGGCTTTCAAAGCCCCCCCACGAAAAGCCGATACCGAACAGCGTTAACGCGTCGACAAAACGCCGGGACTGCGCTTCGGTGATGGCCAACTCCACCGCCAGCATCCCATTCGAACCCGTGCAATCGCGCTGCCACAATGCGTGGCCCGTGTCTTGGGGCCAGGCGGGATGATAGATTTGCACGGTTTGCGACCAACCCGCCAAATGCGCGCAAATACGCAAGGCATTTTGCGCATGTTCACGCAGCCGAATCGGCAAAGTGCGTGCACCGCGCAAAGCCAGCCAAGCGTCGTCGGCGCTCACCGAATAACCCATGGCATAGTGATTCACATTCAAGGCCTGAATGATTTCGTCGTCATTGGCCACCACCGCGCCCAGCATTAAATCCGAATGGCCGCCAATGTACTTGGTCCCGGCAATCACCGATACATCCGCACCCAGATCAAGCGGGCGATAAGCATACCCCGACCCCCAGGTATTATCGGTGACCAACAGCAGGTTGTGATCGCGCGCAAACTGCGCCAGCGCGGGAATATCCAACATTTCAAACAACAACGAACCCGGTGATTCGATATAAAGCATGCGGGTGTTTTCACGCACCAACGGCTTCAAGTCGTCGGGTGTGGCGCGCGCGTAAGTAGTTGAAATACCCATTCGCTGCAGCACGGTTTTATCAAGATACCGAACCGGGCCATACGCGCAGTCGGCAATCAGTACGTGATCTCCTGTGTTCAGCAGCGCCAACATGGCCAGGGTGATGGCCGACAAACCGGACGGAGCCAGAAAGCCTCTCTGTGCGTTCTCAAGGCAGCACACAACGTCTTCCAGGGCCGCATGGGTGTCCATACCCACTCGACCATACGTTACGCCACGTTCGCCTTGCAATTGGCGCTGCCGCGCCTGATCAAGCGCTGCCAGATCGGCAAAGCGCACCGTACTGGTTCGCATGGAGGGCAATGCAACCGGCGCGGAACGGGTTTCGGGGTTGAATGGTGCCATACCCGCATGCATAAGCCGGGTTTCCAAACGCGACGATTTCCGATCAGCCATAGTGTCTAAAATGATTTAAGATCAACGGGTTTAAACGCTACCACAGATTTCACCCCGTCATGCTTACTGTTGATGTTGCCCTGTCGTTTTTCGGCATTGCCGTTTTGCTGGCGCTCAGCCCCGGCCCCGACAACCTGTTTGTTTTAATGCAGTCGGCCATGTGGGGTAAAAATGCCGGCTTGGCGGTTGTACTTGGCCTATGCACCGGTCTGATCGGCCATACCGTGGCCGTGGCCGTGGGGCTGGCAGCCGTGTTTGCTGCGTCGGAAACCGCCTTTCTGGTGCTGAAGCTGGCCGGTGCAGCCTACCTGCTATACCTGGCCTGGGGCGCATTTCGCGCGCCGGTCAATAGCGCCACGGAAACCCGCCCCCCGGCTTTGTCACACTGGGCGCTATACCGGCGCGGCATCATTATGAACCTAACGAACCCAAAGGTGTCGTTCTTTTTCCTGGCATTCCTGCCGCAGTTCACCTCACCGATGCGCGGTTCGGTTGCCCTGCAAACCATTAGCCTGGGCGCGCTCTTTATGCTGGCCGCCTTTTTGGTGTTCAGCTCAATCGCCCTGTTTTCGGGCTTTTTCAGCGCCCATATGCAAAAGTCGGCCTTTACCCAGCGCTTGATCAACCGGTTGTCGGCATTGGTTTTTGCCGGTCTGGCACTACGGCTGCTGCTGTCGGAGCGCTAAACACGCACGAAGCGAATCAGATCGTCGGCACCCACTTCACGCTTTAGCTTGCCTTCGTACCATAGCGCATGCAAATGCGCCAAGGCCTCACCCATGGCAAACGTTAGCTGATGCGCGTCCAGTTCCCGCTGAAACATCAGCGGGACAATTTCACCAGCCGTTGTCGGCTTGGAACAGGCCTGCAAAACCTCTTCAAGACGCTCAGCATGGTGCGACAGCTGTTGAGCGATACGTTCGTGCAGCCCGGTAAACGGGCGACCATGAGAAGGCAGCACCAAGGTATCGGCCGGCAAATGGTCGAAATCACGCAGTGAATTCAAATACAACGGTAAAGGATTGGAGTCGGGCTCGAAGTCGAACACACTCACGTTTGTGGAAATGCGCGGCAACACCATGTCGCCCGAAATCAGGATTTGCTGGGTTTCGCTGTAAAGCGACACATGCTCGGGCGCATGGCCGTAACCCACAATCACTTCCCACTCGCGACCGCCCACATTAATGCGGTCGCCATTCATGATGCGATGGAAGGACTCCGGCATGTCGGGCACCAAACTGGGGTAATAGCGGCCCCGTTCGCGAATCTTATCCTGGGTTTCCGGATCTGACAGGCCATGGCGCATAAAATGACGCAGCGCCACATGACCACCCGTTCCACCGCCACTGCCGCCATCGCCCTGTGCCGAAGGCGGTTGCCGTGACCACAGACGAGCAATGGCGAAGTCGGTCATGCTCATCCAAAGCGGAACGTCCCAGCGCTCGCACAACCAGTGCGCCAATCCCACATGATCGGGGTGCATATGGGTGACCAACACGCGTAAAACGGGCAGATCGTCTAGTGCATTTTTAAATAACTCTTCCCACAGGGCCTTAACCGGCTCACGTGACACCCCGCAATCGACGATGGTCCAGCCTTCACGCCCGTCGATACGATCGCGTAACAACCACAAGTTAATGTGATCCAGGGCAAAAGGCAAGGGCATGCGTATCCAGCGTACGCCATCGGCAATGTTCATGGCATGGCCGGGTTCAGGCATGGTTTTACCCAGCGGGTAGTGCAGTTTTAATTCATTCGGGTTCATATCGCGGCTTCTCCGGTACAACGCCTGGTTCCTTCCTAGGCAACCCCCAGTTTAGGCCATAACGCTGTCACATTAAAATTTTGCGAATTTCGCTAGAATAGCCTATAAATGATGTTTTGTTTGCATTGCAACATAGGAGTTTCTCATGTCCGATCCCATCGTCCTTGTTTCCGTTGCCCGCACCCCCATGGGCGGCATGATGGGCAGCCTTTCCGGCCTGGCCGCACACGAGCTGGGGTCCGTAGCCATTAAAGCGGCGCTGGAACGCGCCGGTATTGATAATGGGGCTGTTAATGAAGTCATTATGGGTAACGTGCTTCAGGCCGGCCAGGGCCAGGCACCGGCCCGTCAGGCGGCGCTGGGCGCCGGGCTACCCCAAAGTGTCGGCTGTACCACCATTCATAAAGTATGTGGCTCCGGCCTCAAGGCCGCCATGTTCGGACACGACCTTTTGCTTGCGGGCAGCGCCGACGTTGTGGTGGCGGGCGGCCAGGAAAGCATGAGCAACGCCCCCTACCTGCTTTTACGCGGGCGCCAAGGTTACCGCTATGGCCACTCCACCGTGTACGACCACATGGCGCTCGACGGCCTGGAAGACGCCTACCAGCGTGGCACCGCCATGGGTGTTTTTGCCGAAAGTTGCGCCGACAAATACACCTTCACACGCGAAGAGCAAGACGCTTTCTCACTGGAATCGTTGCGTCGTGCCCGTCAAGCCACCGAAGACGGCAGCTTCAAATGGGAAATCGCACCCGTTACCATTGCGGGCCGTAAAGGCGACACCGTTGTAGACACCGACGAAGCGCCCATGAAAGCCATGCCCGAGAAAATCCCCACGTTGAAGCCGGCCTTCCGTAAAGACGGTACCGTTACCGCTGCCAACTCATCCTCGATTTCCGATGGTGCAGCCGCTATGGTCCTTATGCGCGAATCGACAGCGAAAAAAATGGGCGCTACGCCCATTGCACGCGTTATTGCGCACACCCAGCACTCACACGAACCTGAGTGGTTCACCACCGCGCCCGTCAGCGCCATGCAGAAGCTATTGGCCAAAGCGGGCTGGAGCGCCAACGACGTTGATCTGTTTGAAATTAACGAAGCGTTTGCCGTTGTCACCATGGCCGCCATGAAAGAATTGAGCCTTGATCACAATAAAGTAAACATTCACGGTGGCGCCACCGCGTTAGGCCACCCCATTGGGGCCTCAGGCGCCCGCCTGGTGGCCACGCTTATTGGGGCGCTGCGCAAAACCGGCGGCAAGCGTGGTGTTGCATCGCTATGTATTGGTGGCGGCGAAGCGGTGGCCATGGCATTCGAGATGGTTTAACAACAGCGCCACCCTGACTCTATTAATGTAGGGGCAAAGTAAAACAGACGCGAGCACCGCTCGCGTCTGTAGGGCTCCCTTAAAATATCTACTATTAAAGACCCAATAACACCTTCTTGCTGCCGGCAATTCGACGTCGATCTTTTAAGTCCATTTCAGCAACTGCGTTACGCCCTTCAAGGGAGGCCATAGCGTCGCGATAAATTCCGAGCGCATTTTCCATCGCTATGGTCGGGCGAATGCGCGTTAACATCCAATCCAGCTTCGCATATACTTTCTCGTACGGAAGTTTTCCGCTAGAGGCCCACTCGTAGGCAAGCCAATCCAGGGTGTCGAACCAAGACAAAGAATCGGCCGCCTGCAAAATATCCTCTTCTGTGTTGCCCCCAATTTCATGCCGCATTACCAACGCTCGTACACGCCGAATAAACGACTCGGGTACGTCGGGCTGCTCACGCAACCAAGCCTCGACAATATCGGCCGAACGAATTGAGTGCGCAAATAAATAATCAGGATCATCGAACGCTGTATCAGGTGTACCCGACGGCCCGCCCGGAAAAAATCGCTCGGCATCATGCACTAACGCCGCGAATTTCAATTCGGGCGAAGCACCGCCTGGTACCAACCGAATAGTCCATGCCCGGGTCGACAGCAAATGCTCAAGTTGATAAAAACCATCAAGCCAGTCGATTGCAGCCAGTTCCAGCTTGGAAAGCGTAGAGTCGTAAAAACGCCCCCTGAATTGATCTTCAAGGGATGCTGACATCACTGTCGGGGATTCCATACTCGAGGTGTCCTTCAAGATGTTGTTTGTTCAAATTGGGGCGAATGCATCGCACGCCACACGGCTTCCGGCGTAAGCGGCAACGCTGAAATTTCAACATTAAACTCGGCCAACGCATCACAAATAGCATTTGTTACCGCTGCAGCCGGTGCAATCGTTCCCACCTCACCCACGCCTCGCACACCAAACGGCGTTACAGGGGAAGGAATTTCCGTGTGCAGAAGTTCAACTGGTGGCGCATCTGCAGAGGTTGGAGCGAAATAATCCATCATAGTTCCATTCAACAGCTGCCCCGTTTCATCGTCATAGCGAAGTTCCTCGCTTAATGCCGCACCGAACCCTTGCATTAACGCCCCACGAACCTGGCCTTCTACCAGCATTGGGTTTACAACCGTGCCACAATCATGAACCAGAATAAACCTCTCAATTTCATACTCGCCCGTAACCGGATCAACCGCTACCTGCGCTGCCGCTGTACCAAAAGCAAACGCGGCTTCCGGTGGTTCGTAATGCGCCGTCGCATCCAGACCCGGGCTTTCATCAGCCGGAATACCTTGCCCAACAATGGCGCGGTTGAACACATTAGACAGTGGTACGCATCGCTGCGCATCTTGCCGATGTCTAACTAGCGACCCTTCAATCATGAGCTCCGAGGCCGGGCACTCTAGCGCTGCGGCGGCAATTCTAAGTGTCTTGTCTCGAAACACCTCGCCCGCCTCTTTAATTGCACCGGCCGCCGCAATCATCGTTCGTGACGCAAAAGCACCTGTGTTCAATGGGGTCGAGGCCGTATCGCCTGCGTGTACACGGATACGATCAATATCCACATTAAGCACATCCGCACATACCTGGATCATGGCAGTTTCAGCACTTTGCCCAATAGAAGAGACCCCAGTGTATAAATCGATATATCCCGAGCGATTCGCGCGTAAAGTAACGCTTTCATGCGCGCCAAATTTAGAGCCCCGTTTCATTAGAAAACGGGCACTGGCGTAACCGGTTCGCTCGATAAACACAGAAAAGCCAACGCCAACCCGGCGACCATCATCGCGGATGTTGGGTACCTGCTTGCAATGGGCTTCGTAGTTGATTGCTTTTACCGCCATATCAAGACTGAGCGGATAATCTCCACTGTCATAAACCGCGCCACTTGGCGTTTTCCAGGGCAAGTCTGATGGTTGCAGCAAATTTTTGCGACGCAGTTCAACCGGATTTATTTTTAGCTTGCGCGCCAAACGGTCTACCAGTACCTCTCGCGCAAAATTAACCTCCGGCTGACCATATCCACGATAGGCGCCCACGGGTGTTTTGTTTGTTATTGCAACACGCCGCCGAACATAAGCATCCGTTACCTTGTAGGGGCCTGTGAACGTCACACTGGAAAGTTGTGATGAGCCAAACGACGAATTCCACCCGCCTAAGTCAGTAACGTAGTCGTCTACCAACGACACAAACTTTCCGTCTTTGGTCGCACCAATTCTATAATTGTGAAGAGACTCGCGGCCATGTGTTGCGGAACGAAAATGCTCCAACCGGTCCTCAATCCACTTGACGGGTTGACGAACGGCCATTGCATGCAATGACGCTAATACATCTTCGGGGTATGCACCCAATTTCATACCAAAGCCACCGCCCACGTCGGACGCTGTAACGTCAATACAACTTTCTTCCATACGAAGAATTTCAGCGAGCTGTTTGCGAACGAGATGGGGCGTTTGGGTTGACATTCGCAGCGTAAGCCGACGCGCACCTGGACGCCAGTTAACAAGTATGCCCCGTGTCTCCATTGGCAACGGTGTTACCCGGTTAACGCGAAAGGTGTCTTCTATCGTAATTTCAGCACTATCAAACTTTTGGAATGCCTCACCCGCCTGGTCAACATTCTCAGCCAGAATGTTGCTTTTCAAACATTCTGGATGCAGTACAGGCGCGTCGGGCTCAATAGTTCGGGCGGTATCTGTAATGCATGGCAACGGTTCGTATTCAATATTAATGAGTTCAATTGCATCCTCTGCAAACGCCCGGCTGGTGGCCGCAACACTCACAATTGGCTGTCCTTCATGCAAGGCGCGCTCCTGCGCCAGTGCGTAATAAGGAAGGGCGGGGGCACCCGGAACAGGCCTTAAAACAGTTAAGGGTTCCGACTGCTCAACAATATCTTGCGGGCACAAAATATGCTTTACCCCGGGCAACAATAATGCCTCTGAAATATCAATGGACAAGATCCGTGCGTGCGGAAATGGACAACGGGCCACTGCCATTTCCAACTGTCGCGCAGGCTTTTCGTCATCAACAAAGCACCCGTCACCGCGCACAAGCCTTAAATCCTCAACACGCAGAACCTGCTTGCCAATTTGTTTTTCCCGGCTCGACAATTGCTGCAGGGCTTCGTCTGGCTCTGCATTGGTTTGCTGCAGTTCGTAATTAACGCGATCCAGCATAGTCCCTTTACTCCTCACCTACCATCTGCTCGCCAAGATACTGGGCAATCGCACGCACCGGCCCCTCGTAACCGGTACAGCGGCACATCACACCACTTACTTCATCACGCAGCTGCGCCATTGAAAAACGTCGACCACTTTGTTTTAGGTGTGTTGCCAACATCAAAAAACCAGGCGTACAAAAACCGCACTGCAATCCATGGTTCTCACGGAACGCGCGCTGTACCTCATTTAGTTCATCGCCCTGAGCAAGCGACTCAACTGTTTGCACCTCGCACTCATCAAGTTGCACGGCCAGCATCAAACAAGACTTCACTGCCTCACCGTTAACCATTATGGTGCACATCCCGCACACGCCTTGCTCGCAACCAATATGCACGCCTGTTGCACCACAGCGTTGGCGCAAGAAGTCCGCCGCATGCATGCGAACCGGGGCTGGCTCGACTATCTCTGTATCGTTAAGCCGAACTTGTATTTCAACAACGTTTGATTCTTGAACCATGACCTATCCTTGGCTTACCACATGGTAAAGAACAAATAGCGACACAATAAAAGTAGCCACGCTGAATGATGCAGCTATTTTGTTCCAGGGATCATCAAAGCGAACCGGGGCAGGCTCGCCACTTTGAGCGTGTGCCCTGTTAATGTTGGCTGCCTCTTTTGCGGCAACTGCAACTTGTCCGGTAGCGTTACCTGCCACCGCACCTGGCTGGCTCGATATATGGCCAGCGGAAACATTCGGCTTTGCATCTGCCTCATTACCTGACAATACCCGAGCGAGATTTTCAGCGAACTGAGCCGTTAACTTTTCGGCTTGTTTCGCGATAATACGTTGACCAACGCTACCAAGAGCGCCGGCCAAAGCTGCTTCGCCCTCTACTACAACGTGCGTTTGATCCGCCTTCTCATGCAAAGTAACGGTATTCGTAGCCCGAAAATTACCCACAGCACCCCGCACCGCTTTACCTATTAGCGTAAATTGAATAAGCGCAGGCGCCTGACGTTCGGTAATACGAACGTTGGTGTCAAAACTGGCTGAAATTGGACCTACTTTTTGAGTCATACGAACAGAAAGTTGATCGGGATCCAGCACTTGAATGTTGTCAATGCCCGGCATGCATTGGGCTACCTCATCGGCTTTCTGAAAGAACGCCCACACTATCGGCAAGCGCTCGGCTACCGTAAATTCCTGTTTGAATTTCATCTAAAACTCTCAATCTTTCATTCAATTAACCGGACTTTTGGAAAACGCACTTGACGCTTCGCGACGCAAATTGCCTAACGCTTTTCGTACATAAGCCTTCAAAAGGTGTAGCCGGTATTCGCCAGACGCACGAATATCATCGGGCGGATCGGCTTGCGTACACGCTAGCTGCGCCGCCTGAGCAATATCCTCATCGGTCATCCGCGAGCCATTCAGAAGACTGGCTGCGTCGGTTGCCAGCATAGGCGATTCATTAACACCGCCCATACCAATACGTACGTCCTGCCAGTGTCCTTGCTCATCAATTTCACCCGCTACCGCCACAGACACAACGGCAAAATCGTTATGTCGGCGGTTCATCTCACAAAACGCATAGAAAGGCGGATGCTTTGGATAGATGACTGAAACCACCATTTCATTCGGTTCCAGCACAGTAGCGTAGGAACCCTCATAAAATGACGTCAACGGAATTTCCCGTTCGCCTTTAACACTGACAACCTTCACTTTTGCGCCAAGCGTTAACGCGGCCAGAGGCATTTCACCGGTTGGGTCGCCTTGAACCAGACTACCCCCAACGGTGCCGCGATGGCGAACCTGGCGGTCACCTACATAACGAATCATGTTGGTCAAAAGCGGCAAACGTTGTGCAATTAACGCCGAATGCTCGATAACGTTGTAACGAACACGCGCACCTAACACCGTTTCATGCCCTTGCGCGTTAACCGCATCCAGGCCTTCAATACGATTAATATCAATCAAAGCAGAGGGGCGCCAAAGGCGCATGTTCAGCATTGGAATTAAGCTTTGACCGCCTGCGAGGATTCGAGCGTTTCCGTCGTACTCATCCAATAGCTGAACTGCTTCTTGCACAGAAGAAGCCCTGTGATAAATAAAATCAGGGGCTTTCATACCGCTTACTCTCTCCCTGACTCAATCAGGCTTTGGCCACCGGTCATGCGTTTAAGCACATAATCAACCGGTGACTTCACACGCGTAATCGGCTGGGCAGGCTTGCTGCTCCAAACGGTTTCAGGGCGTACCTGCAGAACCCGGATTTGCAACCTATCGTCTACTGCCCACTCAATGTCCTGGGGCGCACCCCGGTCTTTCTCGACTTGTTTGGCGAACTTTGCCAACTCGATAACGGTTTCGTCGGGCAAACAAATCGCATCCTGACGCTCGGCCTCGATTTCGCAAAAGCCCACTTCCCCGGTTTGCGGGTCAAACCGATATTCGTGCGTTTGCGTGTGTGGCTCCCTTTTCAGCAATTGCAACGTCACTTTGTCGACTTTAAACTGCGTTGGCGTAACGTCACCTTTCACAACCCCCTCTCCTAATCCCCAGCAGGATTCGATAACGATTTTTGAGCGATCGCCGGTAATAGGGTCTAAAGTAAACATGACCCCGGCGGCTCGGGCCTGAACCATTTGCTGAATGCCAACACAAATCGCGAAATCAGAAAGCGCAGCAACCTGCTTACCTTCATGGCGGTAAGTCAGTACGGTATCGCTGAACATGCCGGCCCAACATTGTCGCGTGTATCGAATAACGTTCTCAACATCGGACACCCACAAGAATGTTTCGTACTGCCCGGCAAAGCTTGCGCCGGCCAGGTCTTCCGACTCGCCGCTAGACCGCACGGCAACAGGCACGTCAATCACGCCTGTGCGCTCTTCAAGTTTTTCATACGCCTGCGCAATTTGATCATGGAGATCCTGGGGCATCGGCGCCGTCATGATCTGATCAATTAATTTCGCTGTTTCAACTTTCAGTTGCGCAGGTTCGATTTCGGTTGCAATCTTTCTGACACGACTGATTTCATCCTCCAGCCCAGCGCCTTTAACAAATTCACGAAACGCCTGAGTCGTAATGCCGAACCCAGGTGGAACGGAATAGCCGGCAGCCATTGAAGTTGCAAGACTGGAAAACTTACCGCCCAGCAATGGGTTATCTTTTGCCGCCGGATCGTCCAGCCAAAGAATGTTGGGTTTTACATCAGACATCAAACGGCCTCCTCAAGACGCTTTACAGTACCGAAGTTGCCATCAACTTCAACAAGATCGCCGGTTTTAAAGGTAGACGAGGCAAAGCCTGTACCCACAACAGCCGGTAAACCATATTCGCGAGAAATGATAGCGGTATGGGCCATCATGCCCCCCACATCAGAAACCGCCGCGCTAATCATTGGGAATACGGGCGCCCAGCTTGGTGCGGTAATACGACAAATTAAAATTTCACCCTTCTGAATTTCGTAAAGCTGCTCGGGATCTGTAATTACGCGCGCACGGCCCGTAACTTTGCCGGGCGATGCAGCTACCCCTTTCAGAATATTCGATGAGTCTTGGCCAACGCTGAGCCACTCTTCCACGGTCTCCTGAGTAATACCAAACAACATAATTGTTAGCGGCTCGGTAATAGACTTCGGCGGAGTACCTAATGCAGGTGGGGGAGCCCATTTGGCCAATGCATCACGCTTAGCCTTACGGCGCTCAACAACCGGCTTCCAATAAACCTCACCCCGCGGTTGCGTGCCAGTGGCCCAACCAATCAACAGGTCGTATAGCGCATCACTTACTTCATGGCGATGCAGATAGAAAATATCTTCACGATCTGCAAAGAAACCACTGCTCACAAACAAGTCGCCAAGTTCACGAACCTTTTGCCAAAATATGGAGTGATGCCAATGCTCGACATAGAAATTATGATCTTCAACAAAGGGGAACACCTTGCGAGCCAAGTTCACCAGACCATCGAACGACTCACGATCCTCTTCTGTGGGTAGAAGTTCACGATACTCGGCAGTTACCCGTGCGCGTTTCTCTAGAATTTCATCCAACGGACGGTCTACTTTCTCGCCCCGGCGCACGGCCTCGATGTAACCTCGCAATGCGGTAAATGGCAAACGCATATCCGTCATCCAAACCGGATCTGCATGGCAGTAGCCCACACCCGTTGAATACCAGAACCAAGGGTCCTTGGAGTCTTCAAGCGACTGGACCCACTGCTGACCCTCTTTCGTTTTCTTCAATAACTCAACGGTTTTATCAGGGCTGGTGTTATCTGTAATAACCTTGTCAACACCCAACTCTACAGCCAGTTTGGCTAAACGACGTAACTCATCATCAGGACGGAACAAAACAATGTCGATCCCGCTTACCATGTCTGTTACTGTCTGGTCGGCAATGCCGGGGAAGGCGCTTTGGCAATATTCCCGGAAAGTCAGATAAGCACCGTAGCCCAGGTTCAACATTTCGAAATGGTAAGAGCCCATTTCAAGCATGTTTTCAATTAAGCGGTTGTATTTACACAGCAAGTCATGGCTTGAGTAAAGCCCACGGTGTCCGGTAACGTACTCTTCTTTTTCATACTCGGGCAATGGTGTAAATTCAATTGCTTTTAATCGGTCAATGCAGTCTTTTGCCTTTACTTTCCAGTTATCGAAAATCTCATCCCAATTTTCATAGTAATGACCGGCGCGACGCGTGAAATACTCTTGACGCTCAGCCACTTTAACTGGGTCATCACAAATATTTGGCGCGACATACAGATACCCATTAATGACACGTTGGTCTACACCAATAGCTGGCGGAAAAGCCCATACCCGATTCGTCATTTGGCTTAATGCGACCCACCAGTTTTCCGTCATGATGGTGTCGAACGGGTACAGTGGTTCCGGGTTGTGCATACCATCAAAAAACCAGAACTTGCCTTCCTCCAGCTCCTGACGTTCGGGGCTTACCAAGCAATAATAGGGGTACAGCTCTTCCCAACCTTCCGCCCCTTCAGGCGTTGGAAGTTCAAAGGGGCTTGGAAAAGATTTCTTTTTTTCTGCAGTACTCATTTTTTAGTCACTCCTTTTCAATGCTTTAGCCATGCAGGACGTAAATAACCCCCTGGCTTTCAAAACTTAACGATTTCGGTTGCTGTCGCGCATTTGGTCAACTGCAATTGCAATAACTAGAACGGCGCCAATAATGATGGTTTGTAGATAACTGTTTACACGAAGCAGGTTCATTCCGTTGGATAGGGCGGTAATAAAAATTGCACCCATCACCACGTTACGCAGTAACCCGCGCCCGCCCGTTAACGAAACGCCTGCGATCAAGCATGCTGCAATCGAGTTCAGAATCAAATCGGTTCCACCCAGGGTCGCCTCGCCACTTTCAGTGCGCGCAGTTAGCAACACCCCTCCAATGCCCACAATTGTGCCGGCAACAACATACGCAAATACCTGATTAAGCGAGGTTCTAACACCAGACAACCGCGCCGCCCTGAAATTGCTGCCTATGGCGTAAAAATAACGGCCAAATCGCGTCCAACTTAGAAGGATGTACGTTAGAACAACAATAATTGCCGCATAAAGAATCGGTACGGGTATGCCATAAACCGAGTCGTAAGCCAGCACATTGCCGAACTGTTCCGGCAAGCCAGAAATGCTGTACCCACCAGAGATATACAGCGCCAGCCCAGATGCAATAGACAAACTGCCCAATGTCATCACAAACGGTGTTACCCGAAACAGGGCAACCCCCAGGCCGTTGAACAACCCAACGCCGGCGCCGGTTAGCACACCCGACACAATGGCAACTGTTACGGCCCAGCTGACGGCCTCCGGGTCGATGCCCAGCATATATTTCATTACGGTTGCGGTTACCACACTGACTAATGCGACGTTACTGCCAACCGACAAGTCGATTCCGCCTGTAATCAGTATCAAAAACTGGGCAACGCAAACAATAATTAAGTATGTAGATTGCCGCGTTAGGTTAAACAAATTGGCCTCGGATACGAACCGCGGCTCCAGCAAGCCGAACAAAACGATTAGCGCCAGCAGCAGTAGTGGCATCATGCCTATTGATGCAGCAATACTGCGCCAGCTCACACCCTGCGAAGCCGGAGCGACCTGTGTTTGTGTTGAAACCCCACTCATTCCCTCATTCCTTCACAAAAAATCCGGATAACGCGTTCTCTTCAGTCCGCTTGTCTCCGGTTAACTCATCCACAATTAACCCTTCCCGCACTACATAAACGCGGTTCGAGAGGCTTAATACTTCAGGCAGATCCGAGCTAATCAATAGAACAGCCATACCCGCGCTTACCAACTGCTCCAGCACTGCGTAAATTTCGGCTTTCGCGTTAACGTCGATTCCAACTGTAGGCTCATCCAAAATGAGTAACTGCGGTTCGCGCGCCAAAAACCGCCCCAAGAGGGCTTTTTGCATGTTCCCGCCAGAAAAACCTTGGGCGGTACGTTCGATATCCAAGGGCGCAAGAGACATGCGCTTGGCCATGTCGAACGACTCACGCTTTTCTGCTTTGCGCGATAACATCCCGCTTCTTAGAAGCGTTGGCGACTTTAACGATGCCAATGAAATATTCTCGCGAACACTACGGCATAGCAGCATGCCTTCATGTATTCGATCGTTGGTAACGTAGGCGACGCCCGACTGAATGAAATCTCGGGGTGTAGCATGACTTAAGTCGATATCTCCTAGCTGAATGGCGCCACCTGCACGAGGCTCTACCCCAAAACAAGCCCGGCCTATCTCAGACTTGCCGCAACCAACCAAACCAGCTAGGCCAACAATTTCGCCTCGCCGCACGGTAAGCGAGGCATCACGCACTTTTCCATTCACCGTTGAAAGTGAGGACACCGTTAACAGCGTTTCTGTCGGGCTGAACTGGATCTCGGGGTAAAACCCGCCGAAGCTACGGCCTGTCATGAGTTCGACAAGCTGCTTGCGGTCTGTTTCAGAAGCGCCCACGGTCGCAATATGTCGGCCGTCGCGCATTACCGTTACGCGGTCGCCAATTTGCTGAATTTCGCTAATTCGGTGCGAAATGTAGATCACCCCCACACCCGAGCGCTTCAAACCTCGAATGAGTTCAAACAGTTGCGTGGTCTCCGCCTCCGTCAAAGAGGCAGTGGGTTCATCAAGAATAAGAATGCGGGGTTCGGTTAGTGCCGCCTTGGCAATTTCTACCATTTGGCACTCGGCACGCGACAAACTGCCCACTAACGCATCAGGGCTGATATGAAAACCAAGTCGTTGAAAATGCTGCAATGCTGTTGTGCGCATTGCTTTCTTATGCAATAACCCTGACCAACCCCTTTTTTCGTTCGCAAGGAATAGATTTTCTTCAACGGTCATGTCGGGAGCAAGACTAAACTCCTGATACACAACAGAGACCCCCGCATGACGCGCATCCTGAACAGAACGGAAAGTAACGGGTTTGCCATCGATAAATATCTGACCTGACGATGGCGGCAAGGCGCCACAAATAATATTAATAAGTGTCGACTTGCCGGCGCCGTTTTCACCGAACAGTACATGGACCTCACCGGCACGAACATCCAAGTCCATGTCGGTGAGAGCCTGTACACCAGGGAACTGCCGGCTAACTTTACGAACGCTAAGCAACGCGTCCGCATTAACCCCGGCAGCCTCAGGTTCAGACCAGGTGGTTTCATTTGGCATTAGATTTCTTCTTGCACCCAAGGCCTGCACACTCATCATTAACCACCTTACTTAACTTCGAAGTAGGGTTCCCAGCCTTCTGGGGCCAACGACAATGCCCGATTATGGGTTTTCACCGACTCTTGGTCGATAATGCCAAAACCGGTATCTACATCTTGCGCCACTGGCTTTTCTTCCAGAAGCCTGACGAGCTGGTCGATTGCCACACGCGCCTGGGCGGCGGTGTAGTCAGTGGCAGTTGCCTCAACTGAACCGTCACGCAAACCCGCCTCCACAACCGGTGTTGTATAAGATGACAACAAACCAATCTCTGTCTTGCCCTTTTCTTTCAACACCTGAATGCCCGCCTCGATCGCAGGCGCAATACCGCCGATGTAATCTACATCCGGATATGCAAGCAATGCATCTTCAATCAAAGGAATTTGTGCCGCTTTACTTGGCTCGCCCCAAATCACTTTCACCACTTCAATGTTGTCGACATCTTTTAAGGTCGCGACAAACCCATCGGCAGAATCCTTCGACCAGCGAGGCGCCTCGGGGCCACCCAACCAAACAACCTTCACTGAGTCACTACCTTTAGGGTGTTTTTTCATTAGGTACTCACCCACCATGCGCCCAGCATCAAACCAATTTCCCTGGGCACGCGCCGCCACGCGATCAGAGGTGACATCCCCACCCGTAATAGCCGTTGGTACGCCCTGATCGGCCGCACGCGCAATAGCGCGGTTCAAGCCAGTTGCAGAAATCGCCACCATTGCAATGCCGTCAGCACCTCGGCTAACACAGTCCTCAAGCTGCGAGATCTGGGTTGGCAACTCGGTATAACCGCCAGCGGCAAACACATTCAGCGCAATCCCTTTAGCTTTTGCCTCGGTTACTGCGCCATATGTCATCGCCATGTAATAAGGATCTTTCGTATGGGGAAACAACACACAGATATTCCATTTTTCCGACACATCGGATTTCGGTAGCGGTTTATAAACCGCGTCTTTCCATTCCCCTTTTTCAGAAAACGGGGGCGTACGTTCTTTTACGTTCAACTCCCAGTTATCGGTTGCGTCTGCCGCAGAAACAGCGCCTACCGCCGTCATCAGCAGGCCCCCAAGCAGTAGTGATAAAGCGTTCTTTTTCATCGAGCGTCACCCTTCCTTAAATAGAGCAAATTAGTAGGCCAAAACAATAAACCGGTCGAACGACCAATTTAAGGCCAAAAAAAAACAGAACTGCCTACAACTTTTTGTTACTCAACTACTCTGTCTTCTTTCAATCGTGCCTTTCCACCATTGTCAGACGACTTCAGGAAACCTACTTTGACACGCCGCTCAGTAATTTGCGATTCGTGTTTTCCCTAGGAATCGGGATAACCCCATGCTTTACCAACCAGGTGTTGATGGGGCTTGCATTCCATGCACCAGAAAAGTACTTAACCGGGCAACCATTTCATCTATATTGTCGTCTGTGTAACGTCCATCTGATAAGTCTTCTAATCGGCCCAGGCCTGAGAGCGCGTAAAGGCAAATACCAATTAAGAACATCATCCGCCAATGAATATCAGCTGAGCTAACATTGGGCTGCAATATTTCCAATACGTCCAGATAGTGCTTAACAGAATCATCGTAAACTTCGCGCCGCAATCGAAATGACAACTCTTCTGGTTCGTTGTGCAATCGTGCTAGCAAACGCACAAACGCAATGCCACGCGGGCCGCTGTGTAACAAGCTGAACAAGGGCAATAAGTACGCACGAATGACATTCGCGACGGGGGGTTGCCCATCATACTTTTTGAGCAACGTTTCCAGGTTACGCATGCGTTGAACCGAGATCGCCTGCCCCCTGTTCTTGATGACTGCCTCGAATAAACTACGCTTTGATTTGAAGTAATACGAAATCATCGATTGACGAACGCCCGCCTGCGCCGCAATTTCCCGGGTCGACGTCAATGCATAGCCACGTTCAGCAAAATACATTTCGGCAATATCGATAATCTGGTTACGAATATCCCGGTTAACGGTTGGACGGCCCGGTCTTTTCTCACTCGAGGCGTCGGCGCCACCCTCGTTATCGTATACGGCCAATCCATCACTGCGTAACGACGCCTTTCTGCCTTCCTTGTCTACCCACGATGATTTAAGCATGTGTCTCTCTTATGGCGTTATTCAACAACTGGCATCGTCCGCACGCAAAGGCGATACCTATTTATAGTGTATTGTGCTTTTTAAATTTAACGCAGCAAGTTGCCATCCAACACCGGCGTCACCGTACAATACCCGAGTTGCGATCGCCATTAAAACCGCGTACAGTGGTTTGCACCTGACGGTTCTTTTTTTGCCACTTTTTCATCATGTTCGACATCCTGGTCTATCTCTTCGAGAACTACTACACGCCGGAAGCATGTCCGGAAGCAGATGTGCTTGCGCACAAGCTTGCGGCGGCCGGCTTCGAGCACGAAGACATCGATGAAGCGCTGGGCTGGCTATATGGGCTGGCCCAAACAACAGAACAATGCGTTCAAATGGCGGAAATGTCGCAGGGCGACAGTCTGCGCGTCTTCACCGATCTGGAATATCAATCCTTGGGCACACAGGCTATCGGGTTTATCACCTTCCTGGAAAACTCCGGCGTTTTACCGCCGGCGCTACGCGAAATTCTTATAGAACGGGCCGAAGCCACGGCCGAAGCGCCTATTCCACTCGAGAAACTGAAAATCATCACGCTTATGGTGCTCTGGAGCCAGGAAGTGGAGGTTGATCACCTGGTACTTGAAGAGCTGTTAACCCACGACAGCGCCCGGCTGTCGCACTAAGCATTTTTACTTCATCAACTTAGCAACACAGAGCATTCCCTTGACGAGGACGTCTGAACAAGGCGGCTACGTTGGCCGCTTTGCACCCAGCCCCAGCGGCCCTTTACACGATGGCTCATTAGTAGCGGCGATGGCCGGCTACCTGGATGCACGCGCCAGAAACGGGCAATGGTTATTGCGCATAGAAGATATCGATACACCTCGGGTTGTACCCAACGCCGATCGCGTCATTATGGGTCAGCTTGACGCACTGGGCATGCAATGGGATGGCGAACCTATTTGGCAATCGCAGCGCCTGATTGCATACGAAAGCGCTTTCCAATACCTGCTGCAAAGCAAGTTGATTTACCCTTGCGGTTGCACGCGCCAGGAAATTGGGCGTGGCCCATATCCCGGCACGTGTCGAAACGGCCTTCCAGCAGGACGGGCAGCGCGTGCCTGGCGTTTTCGCGTCCACGCCGGCCCCGTGTCCTTCCATGACCGTTGGCTCGGTACACAAAAACAAGATGTCAGCCGTGACATAGGTGACTTCATTATCAAGCGCGCTGATGGGTTATGGGCCTACCAGTTAGTTGTCGTTATTGACGACGCCTGGCAGGGAGTAACCGATATCGTGCGGGGAGTCGACCTGCTCAGTTCAACCGGGCGACAGATCCAGTTGGCCGAGGCGCTGGGCTATACCTACCCCCGCGTCATGCATGTACCCTTGGTGCTGGACGAGTTCGGGCAGAAACTGTCAAAGCAGAATCACGCCCAACCTTTTAACTGTGACCAACCCATTGCGACGCTGAACCGGGCCTGGCAGCGGCTGGGGTTCGAACAGCTTTCGGGCATCACCACGGTGCAGGCGTTTTGGGCACACGCCATACCGCTTTGGGCAGCCCGTTTTCAACATTTGATATATTGAGCGCATTCGTATTACTGTCTTTCACCTGAATAGATGACAAAAACTTTGATTATTGCCGAGAAGCCCTCGGTGGCCCTGGACATTTCCCGCGCGCTGGGCGGTTTCAAGCGTGAGGGCGATTACTTTGAAAGCGACGACTACGTGCTGGCGTCCAGTATCGGGCATTTGTTGAGCCTGGTTGCGCCAAACGATCCCAAACGGGGAAAATGGACTTTCACCCATTTGCCGGTGATCCCCCCCGAGTTCGAGCTGGGCCCCACCGACAAGCGTTCGGCGGAGCGGTTGAAACTGCTGGTCAAGTTACTCAAGCGCAAAGACGTCAGCGCCATTATTAATGCATGCGACGCCGGGCGCGAAGGCGAACTGATCTTTCGCTACATCGTTCAATATGCAGGAGTGAAGAAGCCTATTCAGCGTTTGTGGCTGCAATCCATGACGCAAACGGCCATTCGCGATGCGTTCAATGCGCTTCGCGATGACGACGACCTGAAGCCGCTGGAAGAAGCCGCCCGGTCGCGCGCTGAAGCCGACTGGCTGGTGGGCATTAACGGCACCCGGGCCATGACGGCGTTCAACAGTAAAGACGGCGGCTTTTTCAAAACACCTGTAGGGCGGGTGCAAACCCCTACACTGGCCATCGTGATGGAGCGCGAAGAGCGTATCCGCAAGTTCAAATCACGCGACTACTGGGAAGTGCATGCCACCTTTGTGGCTGCCGCCGGGCTGTACACCGGGCGCTGGTTCGACCCGAAATTCATTAAAGACGAACAAGATCCGGAAAAGCGCGACTCGCGTTTATGGTCTGAAACCGCCGCCAAAACCATTGTATCGGCCTGCCGCGAGCAGCCGGGCACGGTAACCGAAGAATCCAAACCCACCACGCAAATGTCGCCTGCGTTGTTCGACTTAACGTCGCTGCAACGCGAGGCAAACTCACGTTTTGGCTTCTCGGCAAAGGCCACGCTGTCACTGGCGCAAACGCTGTACGAGCGCCATAAAGCACTAACGTATCCACGTACCGACTCACGCTACCTGCCGGAAGACTACCTGCCCACCGTGAAACAAACGGTCGCGGCCTTGGCCGACGCCCCCGATGGGGCAGCCGCGGCAATACAACCCTTTGCCAAGCAACTGGGCGAATCGGGCTGGATCAAGCCGAACAAACGAGTTTTCGATAACAAGAAGGTGTCCGACCACTTTGCCATTATTCCCACACTGCAGGTTCCCAAAGAACTCAGCGATGCGGAAAGCAAAATATATGAATTGGTAACGCGACGCTTCTTGGCGGTATTCTTCCCGGCTGCGGAATTCCGGGTCACTACACGTATTACACAAGTTCAGGGGCACCACTTCAAAACCGAAGGCAAGGTACTGGTTTCACCGGGCTGGATGGCCATATACGGACGTCAGGTTCAGGGTGACGACACGAACCTGATTCCAGTGGCACATAACGAATCTGTTAAAACCGAAGATATCGAGGCCAAGAGTTTGGTTACCAAACCACCTGCCCGATTCACCGAAGCCACGCTGCTTTCAGCCATGGAAGGGGCCGGCAAGCTGGTTGATGACGAAGAGTTGCGCGACGCCATGTCTGAGCGCGGCCTGGGGACGCCGGCAACCCGCGCCGCCATTATTGAAGGTTTGTTGAACGAAGGCTATTTACGGCGCGAAGGCAGGGAAATGGTGCCCAGTGCGAAAGCACGCCAGCTGATGACACTCCTTTCCGGCCTTGGGGTCAGTGAACTGACCTCGCCGGAGCTTACCGGCGACTGGGAGCGACGCCTGAAGCAGATCGAACAACGTCAACTGGACCGCGAAGCCTTCATGCGTGAAATTGCGCAAATGACGCAAATCATTGTGAAGCGGGCCAAAGAATACGAACGCGATACCGTTCCGGGCGACTATGCCACCCTGCAAACGCCCTGCCCCAAATGCGGCGGTGTCGTGAAAGAAAACTATCGACGCTATGCCTGCACGGCATGCGACTTCTCAATCGGCAAACACCCGGGCGGGCGCACCTTCGAAATTGACGAAGTTGAAACGCTGCTGCAAGAAAAAACACTGGGCCCGCTGCCGGGGTTTATCAGCAAAATGGGGCGTCCATTCGCCGCTTTGCTGCGTATTACCGATGAGTACAAACTGGAGTTCGATTTCGGCCAAAACGATGAAGACGACAAAGAACCGGTCGACTTCTCCGACCAAACCTCTTTGGGCGACTGCCCCAAATGTGGGGCACGGGTGTTCGAACATGGCATGAATTACGTGTGCGAAAAATCGGTCGGCCCGGAAAAATCCTGCGACTTCCGTACCGGCAAAATGATCCTGCAACAGGAGGTGTCGCCCGAACAGGTGCGCAAGTTGCTAAGTGAAGGCAAAACCGATTTGCTCGATGGGTTTGTTTCCAGCCGCACCAATCGTAAATTCAAGGCGTTCCTGGTGAAACAGGCTAACGGTAAGGTGGGCTTCGAATTTGAAGCACGTGCACCCGGCAAGGGTGGTGCGGCCAAGAAAGCCGCCGGCAAGAAAACGGCAAGTAAAACGACTGCTAAAACCGCGACAAAAGCCGCCACTAAAACAGCTACCAAAAAGACGGCCGCGAAGAAGGCAACAAGCAAAACAGCGGCGAAAAAAACCGCAGCCAAGAAAGCGGCCGCCAAAAAAACAGCCACCAAAAAGGCCGTTAGTTCATCAGACGACGACGCGCCGTTCTAAAACAACAGTCGGCGCGCAAGCCTGCGCCGACTGTACTGCAGGTTTAGCCGAGCCGGATGTTCAAGCCCGGCACTCAAAACGTCAGCCTTTCAGAATCCTGGCGGCATCCATAGCAAAGTACGTGAGAATGCCGTCGGCACCCGCCCGCTTAAATGCCAGCAAGGCTTCCATCATGACCTTGTCGTGATCAAGCCAGCCATTGGCTGCAGCCGCCTTGATCATGGCGTATTCACCGCTCACCTGATAAGCATACGTGGGCATGCCGAAAGCCTGCTTCACGTCGCGCAAGACGTCCAAGTAGGGCATCCCCGGCTTCACCATCACCATATCGGCCCCTTCACGGATATCAGCCGCCACTTCGCGCAAAGCCTCGTTGCGGTTAGCCGGATCCATTTGATACGTGGCCTTGTTCGACTTGCCCAGATTGGCCGCCGACCCCACGGCATCGCGAAACGGGCCATAGAACGCGCTGGCATATTTGGCCGAATACGCCATGATGCGGGTATAGATGAATTTTTCCGCTTCCAGGGCGGTTCGAATCGCCCCCACACGACCATCCATCATGTCACTGGGCGCCACAATGTCTACCCCCGCCTGAGCTTGCACCAGGGCCTGTTGCGTCAGGATTTCAACCGTGGGCTCGTTCAACACATAGCCTTCGTCGTCAATTACGCCATCCTGCCCGTGGCTGGTGTAAGGGTCCAGCGCAACGTCGGTGAGCACACCTAAATTCGGCACGGCGTCTTTCAACTGCGCCACCACACGGGGCACCAGGCCTTTTGGGTTGACTGCCTCAATGCCGTCGGGTGTTTTCAGGGAAGGATCAATAACGGGAAAAACTGCCATAACGGGAATACCCAGCGCCGCGCATTCTTTCGCCGCCTCAACAACCGTATCAGGCGAATAGCGCACCACACCCGGCATGGAGGGCACGGGCTCACGCACGCCTTCGCCTTCCATAACAAACACCGGATAAATTAAATCGTTCACTGTTAAAACGTTTTCACGCACCAGGCGACGGGTGAAATCGTCGCGGCGATTACGACGGGGACGATGCGCCGGGAAGTCGGCATTCACAATAAAAGATGTCATGGCACAACCTTGGGAGAAATCCAGTTTTCAAGATGGGCAGCCGCTTCTTCCAGGCCAATTCTGTGCGTGGAAGAAAACGGGATAACGTGCAGGGCGCCAATATCTTGCGCCAGCTGTTTACGAATGGCATGAACCGCTTTAATGCGCTGCCCATACGGAAATTTATCGGCCTTGGTCAACAGCACAAGCACCGGGCGCCCGGTGGGCGCAATCCATTCGGCCAAACGCCGGTCAAGGTCGGTCAGCCCGCGACGAATATCCAGCAATAGCACGACACCCGCAATGGATGAACGTTCGCGCAGGTAAGCGCCCAGCACCTCGGCCCATTCTTCACGCGCCTGCTTGCCAATAGCCGCATAGCCATAACCGGGCAGGTCAACCAAGTAGCCCAACTGCTCGCCAGGCGCAAGCGGGTCGGGAATGCCGAACATGTTAATGAGCCGGGTACGGCCCGGCGTTTTACTTGAAAACGCCAAACGGCGCTGGTTGGCCAACACGTTAATGGCCGACGACTTACCGCAGTTGGAGCGCCCGGCAAAACAGATTTCGGGCGCCCCTGGCGGGGGAAGTTGGTCGAGCCGGGCAGCCGACGTTGTGAACGCGGCGCGATGCAAAATAGACAAAGGATAGGCCTGTTACGGTTAAAGTTACACGCTATTGTATAATTGTGGGTTTGAAACTGTAGCGGATTTTTCCAAAACGCGATCCATCGAGGTCCTCATGAAGCGTGTGCTTTCCAAAATGCTAGTTACCAGCGGCCTGCTGCTGGGCTCTTCCCTTCTTGGCGTCAGCTATGCCGCTGACGTTATCGTCTCCAAACCCGACGCAGCCAAGGGCGAACAGCTCTATACCAATGGTGATTCCTCCCGCGGCATTCTGGCCTGTGTCACCTGTCACGGCCCCGGCGGCAACAGCACGCTTCCCGCCAATCCAAATCTGGCCGGCATGTCGCATGAATACATCGCCAAGCAATTGCGCGATTTCAAATCCGAAGGCAACGACCCACCCACCCGGGCCGGTGCCGATGGTAATCCCTCCGCCATGACAGCCATCGCCAACCCACTCACGGAAGAAGACATCAAAAATGTGTCTTACTATCTGGCGCTGCAGGAACTGAATTACGAAACGGCCGCCACCGCAAGCAATGTTGAAACCATGGAGCGCGGGCAAAAAATCTGGCGTGCGGGCATCGCCGAGCGTGGCGTACCGGCTTGCGCCGCCTGCCACTCACCCAACGGGGCGGGTATCCCAGCCCTGTTCCCGCGTTTGGCCGGGCAGTACCCAAGCTATCTTGAGGCGCAACTAAAACTGTTCCGCAGCAACGACCGGGCCAACAGCCCCATGATGCACGACATTGCCGACCGCATGTCCGACAACGACATCTCCGCAGTAGCCGATTACGCTGCCGGCCTGCGATAACAACAAACGAACCGCTTTAACGCAGAACCAATACTGCCTGAGCTGGTCATAAGGGGGGGCGCCATTACCGGCCCCCCTTTTCTTTGCAAAGACCCTTTCGTGAACAACGTTAATATCGCATCTCGTCAACGTGCCGACTTATTCGAACTGCTGGGCTCCATGCGGTTCGCCGTCAGCCTGTTGATGTTCATCTGTGTGGCCAGTGTGATTGGTACGGTGCTGCCGCAAAACCAGGCTTCAAGCACCTATATCGACCAATTCGGGCCATTCTGGTATGCCTTGTTCGACGTCTTTGCGCTTTGGCATGTGTACAACAGTTGGTGGTTTTTAACCATTATGGCGTTTCTGGTGGTGTCCACCAGTCTGTGTCTGCTGCGCAATACGCCCAAAATGGTGAAAGACATGCGCTCGTTCCGCGAATATGTTCGTGGCAGCAGCCTGCGCGCCTTCCATCACAAGCTCGAAACCGACACGCCCTACAGCCCAGAGGAAAGTAGCCGGAAACTAACGCAATGGCTCAATAAACAAGGCTACAAGGTAAAGGTTCGCCAAGACGGCGACAGCCAACTGCTGGCGGCCAAGAAAGGCAGCACAAACCGTTTGGGTTATATTTTCGCGCACGCAGCCATTGTGGTTATTTGCGTAGGGGGTATTCTCGACAGTGAATTGCCGGTTCGTATGCAAGTGTGGCTGGGGGGTAAAACCCCCATTACCGAGAACATGCTTATTAAAGACGTGCCTGAGTCGGGCTGGTTGTCGGTTGCCAACCCGAGTTATCGCGCCAACTTACTGATTCCCGAAGGCAGCCAAAGCAGCAGTGCCATTGTTGCCGTAGGCGACGGTGTATTGGTGCAACCCATGCCGTTCAGTTTGAAATTGAAACAGTTCGATATTGAATACTATTCCACCGGCATGCCCAGCCGTTTTGCCAGCCACGTCGAGGTTTCCGACCCCGATACAGGCGAAACGTTCGATCAAGTGATTGAAGTGAATGAACCGCTTCGCTACAAAGGCGTCACGGTGTATCAATCCAGTTTCGATGACGGCGGTAGCGGTGTTCAGCTTAAAGCGTGGCCGATTTCAGGCAAAAACACTGAAACATTCAATGTGGATACCACGGTGGGCGACCCAACCGACATTACGCTCAATGCCAGTACGGAACAACCGGAACGCTATCAACTGAACGTAACCGACCTGCGTGTTATTAACGTTGAGAATCTGGAAATTAACGCCGACCCGCAACCGCGCGCCGTGCTTGACCACGTCGCTGCAGTCACAGGCAGTGCAACAACACTGAAAAACGAGAACCTGCGCAATGTCGGTCCCAGTGTGGAATACCGGCTCACCGGCGCAGATGGGCAATCGTTTGAATATCACAACTACATGATGCCCATTGCACTCGACGGCGGGCCGGTTTTTCTGGTGGGTGTACGAAGCAATTCAGCCGAAGCATTCCGCTACATCCGAATTCCCGCCGATGCGAACAACTCGCTTGAGTCTTTCATTCACCTGCGCACGGCGCTCAACAATCCCGAATTGCGCCGGCAAGCCGCCCAACAGTTCGCCGCACAAAGCGCCAACAGTGAGTCACAAAAAGCGTTGCTGGAAAAAGCAGCAGCCGGTGCCCTTGAGGCATTCTCCAAAGGGGGGTTCAACCAACTTCTTGAACCCGTCCCCGAAGCCGAGCGCGGCCGTTTCCTAAGTTTCGCCGTGCCCATGATCCAACTTTCACTCGCGGCTTTATACGATTTGGATCGCGCCCAACGCGGATTGCCCGAACTCACCTACAATGAAGCACAAAGCAACGCTCACAACCAATGGATGCAACAAGCGCTGTTGGCTCTGTCGAACCTGCCCGACTATCCAGCGCCCATCGTCATGTCATTAACCCAGTTCGATCACGTTCAAGCCAGTGTTTTCCAGGTAGCGCGCAGCCCCGGGCAAACCACGGTGTACTTGGGCTGTCTGTTTCTGGTTATCGGCATCTTTTCCATGTTTTATATTCGTGATCGCCGCATCTGGATTTGGGTTCAACCCAAACATTCCGGCAGCCAATGGTTAGCCGCCATGACGTCACAACGGCGCACGCTGGATTTCACCCAAGAGTTTGAGCGCTTCAAGAATGCGTTTAAACAACTGTCCACTTAACGAGGTTCATCATGTCTGATGCCCATACCCATTCACCTGCCTGGGAAGCGGCCATGGCCGCCAGCGGCGACGGCCGAGGCGAACGAGGCCGGCCCGACTGGACGGACCTGCTGTTTCTCATCGTATTGTCGGCCGGCGCCGCCTATGCACTGCTGGCGTTCAGCTCAAATATGGACGTCTACGAGAAAGCGATTCTGGTCTGTGCCGTGCCTGCCACGGTATGGCTGGGCTGGCTCTGGCGCCCGCTTCGCTGGTTGCTCATCGCCAGTGGCTTAAGCGCCTTACTGGCCATCTGGCTGTATAGCGCCGGGCAAGGCCTGGACCAGGGCGACATTACGCGTGGCGACACAGTTTTTCTACTGAAATATCTGTTTTCCTCGCAATCGGCCATTTTATGGATGTGCGCCCTGTTCGTTCTGGCAACGATCTCATACTGGGTCGGCATTATCAGCCAAACCGCAGCATGGCTTGGCACGGCGCTAACCTGGGGTGCAGTGTACGCCGGCACCACCGGCTTGCTGGTACGCTGGCGCGAAGGCCATCTTTTAGGCCCTGATATCGGCCACATTCCGGTCAGCAACCTGTACGAAGTTTTCGTTCTTTTCGCACTGATTACCGCCCTGTTCTACCTGTATTACGAGCGCCGCTACGCCACCCGCGCGCTGGGCGGCTTTGTGCTGCTGGTTGTCACCTCGGCGGTTATTTTCCTGCTGTGGTACACCTTCACCCGCAATGCCTTCGAAATCCAGCCTTTGGTGCCCGCGCTTAAAAGCTGGTGGATGAAGATCCACGTACCGGCCAATTTCATTGGTTACGGCACCTTCTCGCTGGCGGCCATGGTGGGGTTTGCCTATTTAATCAAAGAGCATGGTGAAACGAAGTCACGCCGCAAGCTGATTCCCTTGTTTTTGCTGGGCGCCATTCTTTGTGCCGAGCCGTTCATGTTTGGTTCGCGAGAACTGTCTCCCACCTGGATGCTTTACTTCGGCATTGGTGCCTTGATTGTCGGCACCATATTGGCCTTGCGCGCCCCCATTGCCAAACGACTGCCATCGTTGGAAATTCTCGACGACATCATGTATCGCGCTATTGCCGTGGGCTTTGCATTCTTTACCGTTGCGACGATTCTGGGCGCGCTATGGGCGGCCGATGCCTGGGGCGCTTATTGGCAGTGGGATCCAAAAGAAACCTGGGCGCTTATTGTGTGGCTGAACTACGCCGCCTGGCTGCATATGCGGCTGATGAAAGGTTTGCGGGGCACCATGGCGGCCTACTGGGCGCTGGTCGGCCTGGTGATTACCAGCTTTGCATTCCTAGGCGTAAACATGTTCTTGTCGGGGCTGCACTCTTACGGCGAGCTTTAAAAGGCCAACGCTTTCGTGTCACAGTAAGCCGACAAGGCGTTCGCTAGGTCCGCCCACAGCGCCTCAGGGTCCTCCAACCCTGCGTGCAGCCGCAGCAATGGGCCTTGGTAGGGCCACGGCGTGACTGATCGTGAAGGCGTATCAATCGGCAAAGCCAAGCTTTCATAGCCCCCCCATGAAAGGCCGATACCAAACAAAGTCAGTTGGTCGAAAAACTTCTCCAGTGCCTGCGCCCCCGCAGGCACTGGCTGAAGCACCACACTGAACAACCCACTGGCACCCAGGAAATCGCGTTTCCAGAATGTATGCCCCGGCGAGGACGAGAGTGCGGGATGCAGTACCGCCTCAACAGCCGGATGCGATTGCAAACGTTCAGCCAGCATCAGCGCCGTTGCCTGATGGCGTTGAAGCCGAACGGATAAAGTGCGCAAACCCCTGGTGGCCATATAAATATCATCGGGCCCGGCCGTTTGACCGAAAGCCTGCGCGTGCGCCTGCAACCGCGGCCAGGCACGTTGATTGGTCGTTACCGCGCCTAATATGGCATCGGAATGACCCACAAGATATTTGGTGGCCGCATGAATAGACACATCGACACCATGCTGAAACGGTTTAAAGTACAGCGGCGTTGCCCACGTGTTGTCCATCAACACCCAGGCGCCGAAAGCATGGGCAACCTGCGCCAACGCAGGCACATCGACCACTTCAAATGTTTGTGAACCCGGTGACTCCAGATATAGAACCCGGGTTGTGCTGCGAAACCGCTTCGCGATATTTGCTCCTTCCAAGGGGCAAAAATACTCAACCTGCACTCCCATTTTGCTCAAAACCTGATCCGCAAATGCCCGAGTCGGACCATAAACGTTATCAGTGATCAGAATATGGTCACCCGGTGACAGGAATGCCAGCATTGCATGCGTACACGCGGCCAAACCTGAAGGAAAAACCTGCGCGTCGTACGCCCCCTCCAGCTCTGCAAGGAGCGCCTCAAAAGACCGCGTGGTTGCCGTTCCGAACCGGGCGTAGTGCCCGTAAGGGTTGGCATTGGCCCGTGCTGCTTTCCAGTCGGCATAGGAGTCAACCAACAAGGTCGACGCACGACAGGGTGGTGTATTCACCATACCGCCAAAATGCGCCGGCGCCCGGCCGGAATGAATAAGAAGCGTATCGTCATGCGAGGTTTTCATACTGAATATGATAATGACACCCTGACGAAATGATTTTGATTTTTACCTACCGCATTCTCTAAAAATAAAATAATATTCTTATTATCTTTAATTTTTTGAAATAAATTTTCTTTTGAGACAATATGGACAAGTTCGATTGTCATATTCTTGAGATTTTGCAATCCGATTGTGCGCTTGCGGTTAACGATATCGCCGAACAGGTTGGCCTAAGCGCAACAGCCTGCTGGCGGCGTATACAGAAGCTTGAAGAGCAGGGTATTGTTCGCGCTCGTGTGGCGTTATTGGATGGCGCGAAACTTAACGTTGGCGTAACGGTTTTTGTGGCAATACGCACCAGCCGGCACGATGCCAAATGGCTGGCGCAATTTCATGCGGCGGTCTCAACGATTCCAGAAGTCGTTGAACTGTATCGGATGTCGGGCGACACCGATTATTTAATGCGCGTTGTCGTACCCGACGTGGCGGGTTACGACCGTATCTACAAACGGCTCATCCATATGGCCGAACTGTCCGACGTAAGTTCAAGCTTTGCAATGGAGCAAATAAAATACACAACAGCTTTGCCTCTCGGATATGTTGCAGATACGTAAATCGAAACACGCGCGCGCAACAAGAAAGATTAGTCGGGCCTTACGCCTCGTATGGCCAGGTCCGCCAGTTCCCTGAACCGAGCCAAACCCTCAACTGCATCAGGCTTTTCCTGATTCAGCCAACGCCGCACTTCGGTTAAATAAATCGTTAAAAACAGCGAGGCGATTAACGAGGCTGAGGCCGTTTTGGTTGCCTGCCCTGTAGTCTGCCCGCGGCTCACGATTTGCTGCAATGCCTTCACCATGCGTGGCCGACGCTCGTAAAAACGGGCAGTTTCAGGACCCGGTTCATCGGTTGCGCCCACCACGTCCATAATTTCACGCACAATGGGCCGCCCTAAAGCGGGGTGGGCCGCCCAGTAATCGTAACGAGGCCTGAAGAAGGCCGTGATCTGCTCCAATAAAGATTTGTCGGTGTTAATGGCCCGTTCGGCCTGTTCACTGACCTCGTCCAGATCATCGTTCACAATCATCATCAGCAATTCACGTTTGTCTTTCGCATACGTAAACAACGTACCAATTCCCACTTCAGCCAAAGCGGCAATATCGCGCGTTGTTGCCACGTCGTAACCTTTTTCCATGAATTCCCGCCGCGCCGCAGCCTGAATTCGGCGACGACGCTCAAGCTTGCCACGCTCACGCAAACCCATTTTCGCCTGAGCCGCTCGCGTTTTCCTGTGAATAACCTGGTTTTCCATGACTCAAAAAGGTTGAATTGGTGGCCTGATACACGATCACGCTTGACCAAAATTAAAACACACCCATAAAATGAAACATGCTCATTTTTGAGCAAATAATAGAAATAATTATAGGCAGGTTTGGAGACACAGCGACAGCATTATCTTTCGCGACCCTCCCCGATCCTATTTTCACGGATAAACAACTTATGGACAACAACCCTGTCATTGTGTCCGGCGGCGGGCCGGTGGGATTAGTAGCGGCGTTATCGCTGGCCGAGAAAGGCATTAACGTCGTGGTACTGGAAACCTGTACCGATATTCCAACCGACCTCAGGGCAGGCACGTTCCACCCGCCCACCGTTGAAATGCTCGATACGCTTTCCATCGGACAGGATTTGCTGCAACTGGGCATTAAAGTGCCGGAGTGGCAAATTCGCGACCGCAAGAAAGGGCTGGTTGCCCAGTTCGACCTGGGTCGTATCGCCGACGAAACCCCTTACCCATTCCGCCTTCATTGCGAACAGCATAAGGTCTCCCGGCTTGCTTACCAGGCCTTGCAGAAATTCTCGAACGCACAGGTTTTATTCGGCCACGAATGTGTGGGGTTTACCCAGGATAAAGAGGGTGTCACGGTACAAATCAAATCGGGCGACACAACACAAGAGGTACGCGCCAGTTACCTGATTGGAGCCGACGGCGCCCACAGCATCGTTCGCAAAACAGCCGGCATCGAGTTCGAAGGTTTCACCTGGCCCGAGCGCTTCCTGGTTTTCGCCACCACCTTCGATCTGAAAAGTGTGGGGTTTACCGGTAATGCCTATATTGCCGACCCCGACGAGTGGGCCGCCATTTTCGTGCAGCCTCACAATGGCCCACCCGGCATTTATCGAATCGCATTTCCCATTCAGCCGGATCAAGACGAAGAAACCGTGCTGTCCGACGATTACGTGCAAAGCCGAATTCAAGGCTTTCTATCGCCCGATCGCACCTACGATATTCCGTATCGCAGCATCTACCGTGTGCATCAGCGAGTTGCCAAAACGTTCCGGCAAGGTCGCGCTATGCTGGCCGGCGACGCCGCGCACGTGAACAACCCCCTGGGGGGAATGGGCTTGAACAGCGGCATTCACGACGCCATGAACCTGGCCGACAAGCTTGCCAAGGTCTTGCAGGAAAATGCGGGTGACGATCTGTTAGACCTTTATGACCGCCAACGTCGCATCACCAATGTTGAATATGTCCAGGCCATCACCATCCGCAACAAAAAAATGCTTGAAGAGCGAGACCCTGAAATCCGCGCCCAGCGCCTGGAAGAAATGCGCGAAACTGCCGCAGATCCGGAAAAACACCGCGCATTTCTAATGAATTCATCGATGATCAACAGCGTGCGGCGCGCTGCGCAAATCGAATAGCGTCAATGGTTGGGGGTGCGTTTTCCCCAACTCTTTTTTTTGGTGAAAATATGCTAGAGTCAAAAATGAGCATGTTTCAGAAATTTTTAACCCCCCATGTTTTCAGCATGTAGGGCAATGAAATTTCACATTGCCACTACATAAAATCAGTTCCACTCCAGGAGACAAAAATGAAATTGAAATTTCTTGCCGGGCTGGCGCTTGCCGTTGGCCTTACCAGCACCGCTGCCGCCCAGAATGTTGGGGTTGGCACCATGAGCCAAGGCACCATGAGCTATTCCAGCGGCTCGGCCATTGCCAAAGTGATCGCCGAACAAGCCAACATGCAGGCTCGTGTGCAACCCAATAGCGGCGAAAGCGTTTTAATTCCGCTCGTTGATATGGGCGAGCTTGATTTTGGTATTGCCAACATCCTTGAGTCCGCTGAAGCAAAACACGGCGAAAGAGCGTTTGAGGGCCGACCCGCTAAGAACCTTCAAATTGCCTCCGTTATATTCCCCCTGAAAACCGCACTGTTTGTACGTGCCGACTCCGACATCAAATCCCTCGCCGACCTGAAAGGTAAACGCGTTACTTACGGCTTTACTGCCATGGGTTCGATTAACACCGTACTCGACGGTTTGCTAGCGACAGGTGGCTTAGGTCCCGACGACATCCGCCAAGTACTAGTCCCCAACGTGGTGCGTGGTGCCGACGAACTAATCGCCGGCAATGCTGACGCATTCTATTTTGCGGTGGGTGCCGCCAAAGTGACCGAGGTTGATGCTTCCGTCGGCGGTCTTCGCATGCTCCCCATGGGCACCAGCGAAGCCCAATTGGCCGCGATGCGAAAGATTTATCCTTACGGCTATTCAGTCAATGAAGCGCCCCGCCCAGGTCTTCCCGGCTTCACAGAACCCACACCCGTACTGGCATACGACAATTTATTGCTAACCAGCCCCAACACGTCCGACGAAGTCGTCTACAAAGCCATGAAGGCGCTTTATGAAAACCAGCCTGAACTGGCTAACTCTTTTGCCCCTTTCCGTGGATTCAATGTCAAACAAATGTACAAGCCCGACATGCCCCTTGAGTTCCACTCCGGCTCAATGCGTCTATTCAAAGAAGTAGGGCTGGTTAAATAACCCTGCACCTCAAGCGGAAAAGCATCATGAAAATCTCGGCGTCCGGGCGTCTTGAGCGAGGTGTTCCTGCACCTTTGCGAAATACGGTATCTCTCATTCTTCAAGCCTTGCTGACACTTACAGTAATCGGTTGGGTCCTGAAGGTACCGTTATATATGGGTTGGACGTTCTATAACGAACAGTTCCTAGCTCTGATTCTGGGTTTCGGCCTTGGACTGGCTTTTTTACTTGTCCGTGCCCGGCCTTCACCGCCCGACGCCCCGACGCCTTGGATTGATGCTATTGCGGGACTAGCGGGGCTAATATCATGTACCTACATTGCCATACGCTATCCCGCATTGGTAAATGAAGTTATTTACCGCCCGCTTGACGCCGTTATTATTAGTGCCTTAATTGTCGGTTTAATTATTGAGGCAACTCGGCGTACAGCGGGTTTAACCCTGGTTATCGTCGTTCTGGTGCTCTTCCTGTATGCTCTAACTGGGCATTTGCTACCCGACACATTCGTTAGCAGACCGGTCGACTTCACACGCTTACTGGTTTATCTAGGGATGGACACGAATGCCGTTTTGGGCCAAACCCTGGCCATTGCGATCATTGTTGTTATCCCTTTTACCCTTATGGGCCAAATACTGGCTGTAACCGGCGGCTCACAATTTTTTGCAGATTTGGCAATGGCCATGATGGGCCGCTACAGAGGCGGTTCCGCAAAAATTTCCGTCGCAGGTTCAGCTCTTTTTGGCATGATTTCCGGAAGTGCTGTCTCAAACGTCGCCGCTGTCGGTGTTGTCACCATTCCAATGATGAAGCGATCAGGCTTCCCAAGTCACACCGCCGCCGCCATTGAAGCCGTCGGCTCGACAGGTGGGCAACTCGCCCCTCCCGTAATGGGCGCAACGGCTTTTCTAATGGCCGAATTACTGCAGGTGTCCTACGCGTCAGTATTGATAGCAGCTTTTATTCCTGCATTTCTATATTACTTGGCACTTTTCATTCAAGTCGATCTGGCCGCAGCTAAGCTAGGCATTAAAGGCGAACCGATGGATCGCCTGCCGGCGCTTAAAGAAGTCTTGCGACATGGGTGGTATTTCCCTATCCCTTTTGTCATCTTGGTCCTGGGCATCATGTTTTACGGCGTGGCAGTAGAGTATGCCGCACTGCAAGCCTCAGCACTATTGATTATTTTCAACTTGGCGTTCGGATATAAAAAGCAACGCACCCCAATTAAAGAACTGCTATTGGCAGCCATTAATACCGGACGCGCCTCAATCGATATTCTTATCATTGCCGGCGCGGCGGGCTTGGTAATTGGAACGTTGAATCTAACCGGGCTAGCTTTCGGGCTTACCCTACAACTTTTGGCCGTGAGTGGCGATAGTATTCTCATACTCCTTCTCATGACGGCCGTTATTGCAATTATTCTGGGTATGGGAATGCCCACAGTCGGGGTCTACATCCTGCTTGCCACCCTCATCGCACCCGCGCTGATCAAGGCGGGCATTTCACCGATGGCTTCCCACATGTTCGTCATGTACTTTGGAATGATGTCCATGGTGACACCCCCAGTCGCAATTGCCGCCTTTGCTGCAGCCAATATTGCCGGGTGCGACGGCTCCAAGGCCGGTTGGGCCGCAACCAGGGTAGGATGGTGCTCCTATATTGTCCCTTTCCTTTTCGCCCTCTCGCCCAGTTTACTTATGGAGGGCACGATGACGTCAGTACTGTGGACCGTAACCACTGCCTCCATAGGCATTTTGGCGGGAACAGTTGCAGTTGTCGGCTATTTCTCGACCGCCGTCAATGTTGGATATCGCGTCCTGTTTATGGTCGCGGGGCTCCTTATGTTAATTCCGGCAGATACCTTCTCAGATGCGGGGTGGACCGACGTGGTCGGCGTCTTGCTCATGGCCATTCTGACAGGCCTGCACTTTCTAAATAAAAAGCGTGAAGCGGCAACACCCGCCACTCGATTAGGAAATTGAACAATGGACAAAAAATATGATGTCGTCATTGTGGGTGCCGGAATCGGTGGACTCACACTCGCCCTTAACTTGCATCAAGCAGGGTTCTCATGCGCGCTGTTTGAATCGGTCCCCGAAATCAAACCTTTAGGCGCGGGCGTCAATCTCCTGCCCCACTCAGTCAAAGTGCTCGATAGCCTCGGGCTAGTGCCTGCATTATCCCAAGTCGCTATCACAACAAAAGAATCTGTCTTTTTTAATAAATTCGGACAATTCGTTTACAGCGAACCCTCAGGTATCGACGCCGGGTACAGCTGGCCGCAGTTTTCGATCCATCGGGGTGATCTGCAAAACATCTTGATCGACACCGTACATGAGCGCATCGGACGCGATGCCATTCATCTTGGTCATCGTTGTACTGGGACGACACAGAACGATGAGGGTGTCATTGTTCACTTCGAGCACCCCGACGGAACCAAGGTCGATGTAAAGGGTTCAATTGTTATCGGTTGTGATGGTATTCATTCGATCATCCGCAAACAGCTTTACCCAAATGAAGGCGCACCGCGCTATTCAGGTGTAAATATGTGGCGTGGCACAACCCCCATGAAACCCTTCCTTAGCGGCGCCAGTATGGTACGGGCAGGCTGGTTGTCAGTTGGAAAAATGGTTATTTACCCTGTTCGCAACAACATCGACGACCAAGGTAATCAGTTGATTAATTGGGTCGCCGAAATTGAAGCGCCATACCCGGCCAAACGTGATTGGAATGGAAGAGGCCGACTGGAGGACTTTTTCCCCCCATTTTCCGACTGGCATTTCGATTGGCTCGACGTGGCAGCCATGATTGAACAGACCGAGCAAATTCTGGAATATCCCATGGTCGACCAAGACCCCCTTCCACGCTGGAGCTTTGGTCGAATAAGCCTACTGGGCGACGCAGCGCACCCCATGGTGCCGCGAGGCTCCAATGGTGCAGGTCAAGCCATTCTCGATGCGCCCTGCCTGACTGAACAGCTTCGACAGCACGGTTTAACCGAAAAAGCCTTGTCAGAATACGATCGGATTCGGGTTAAAGCTACCACTGAGGTAGTACTCATGAATCGAGTAGCTCCGCCTGACACAATTCTCAAAGAAGTGCACGACCGCACAGGCGGCAAGCCCTTTAAAAACCTTGATGACTACATCAGTCAGGATGAACTCGCCTCGATTTCCAATAAGTACAAAAGCGTCGCGGGTTTCAAAGTAGAAGATTTACGTAAAGAGGTCGTTTAGTATGAAACTCGCGCAACATTATATCGACGGGAAATGGACATCAGCCATATCGGGTGCCGGCAACATTAAAAAGGGCGTCAACCCTGCTACCAATGAACATGCCTACGACTATTGCGACGGCACTGAAACAGAAGCACTGGCTGCGGTCGCAGCTGCGCGACGCGCCTTCGATGAAACCAACTGGCGAAATAGCCCCCGTTTGCGTGCCGACATACTTTTTGACTTTGCCGCCCGTATGGAAGCGCGCAAAGCCGAAATAGCCGATTGGCTGGTTACTGTAAATGGCAAACTGCATCGCGAAGCCATGGGTGAAGTAATGGGCAGCGTGTCCGAGCTTAAGTACTATGCTGGGTTGGCCCGCACTCAGTACGGACGCAATCTCGAGGTCGAGCCCGGCGCGTTCTCCATACTCGATCGCGAAGCTGCCGGCGTTGCCGCCATTATCCTGCCTTGGAACGCGCCCTTGCTATTGTTAGTCCGATCGCTCGCGCCGGCGTTAGCCGCAGGGTGCTCCGTTGTTATCAAGCCCGCCTTTCAAACCAGCATCGCGCATAACCTCGCTCTTGAGTGCCTGACCAACGACGAACGCATCCCCGCCGGTATTGTGAACTCGGTTATCGAGTCCGGCATTGCCGTTTCACAGCACCTGTGCGAATCGCTGGATGTCGACGTCATCAGCTTCACGGGTTCTTCCCACGTGGGCAAACTAATTGCCGAATCCACCTCGCCTTCGTTAAAACGGTTGTCATTGGAATTGGGGGGCAAAGCCCCCGCCCTGGTCTTCCCCGACTGCGACATGGCCAAAACCGTTAGCGGTGTGGTGGCAGGCGCAACGGTGCTGGCCGGGCAACAATGCACCGCCATTACGCGTGTATTGGTGCACGACGCCATTTACGACGCATTCAAAGCCCAATTGGCCCAGGCCTTGCAAAGCATTAAAGTGGGTCCGGGCAATGACCCTGCTTCACAAATGGGCTGCCTCATTGATATTGCGAATCGCGACCGTATTGCCAAGCTGGTGGAGCGTGCGGAAAAAGAAGCGCGCGTCATTGTAAAAGGCCAAATTCCCGCGGGCGACTTGGCCAACGGCGCCTTCATTACGCCCAGCCTGATCGAAGTCGACGACCTTGCCTCGCCTTTCATTCAAGACGAGTTGTTCGGCCCATTAGTGGTGCTGGAGCGCTTCCACGACGAAGCCGAAGCCGTCACCCGCGCTAATGCCACGCGCTATAGCCTGGCGTCCAGCGTATGGACACAAGACCTCTTCCTGGCCCGGCGCATGGCCTCGAAACTGAACTTTGGCAATGTCTGGTGCAATACCCACAACCGCCTGTTTGCCGAAGCCGAAACGGGTGGATATGGCGACAGCGGATATGGAAAGCTGCACGGTCTCGAAGGCATGTACGATTTTATGCGTACCAAGCATTTTTATTTTGAAACTAAAACGTCATGACTATGGAAATCACCGCTGCTGTCTGTCGTGAGACGCAGCAACCGTTTTCGCTTGAAAAACTCGCGCTTGAGGCTCCGCGGCCAAATGAAGTATTGGTCAAGATCGTCGCCACGGGCATCTGCCACACCGATGTCAACATGCGTAATACCGACGGATTCACGCCCAAGCCCACCGTGCTCGGGCATGAAGGTGCGGGAATTGTTGAAAAGGTGGGTGATTCAGTTAAAAAAGTAAAGCCTGGTGATCCGGTTGTTATCACCTTCGACTCTTGCGGCAACTGCCTGAGCTGCATCCAGGGCGACGCTGCTTATTGCCAATACTTGGGCCGACATGCATTTTCCGGCAAACGCATAGACGGCACAACATCCTTACGTAAAGGTAGTGAACAAATCCACAGCCATTTCTTTGGCCAGTCTTCGTTTGCCACTTACAGTATCTGCACCGAACGCAATGTTATTCCTGTTGACTCATCGGTACCGCTTGAGTTGCTGGGCCCCTTGGGGTGCGGCATTCAAACCGGTGCCTCAACCGTTATCAACGCCTTGAAGGTACCCGCAGGAAGCAGAATTGGCGTGCTGGGCGTAGGATCAGTGGGCATGGCTTCCGTTATGGCCGCTCATTTGTGCGGCGCGGCGACCATTATTGCGCTCGACACCCAGGCCTCGCGGTTGGCGTTGGCAAAAGAGCTGGGAGCCACACACGCCATTAACGGTACCGAAGAAGACACCTTTGCCCGCATTCGTGAGATTGCCCCACAGGGCCTGAACTATGTGGTCGACACAACTGGCCACCTAGGCATTATTAAAGAGGCTGTAGGCCACATGACACCACGTGGTGTGTGCGCCCTCATCAATACAGCCAAAGGCGCCGATGCCCACATTAATATTTTGCAAATGGTATTGGGCGGACGCACGGTCCGCGGCGTTCACCAAGGCGACAGCGTACCGGACATTTTTATCCCGCAGATGATCGAACTATACAAACAAGGGCGCTTTCCCTTCGACCGGCTCATTCGGTTCTACGATTTTGCCGACATTAATCAGGCCGTTGAAGACATGGAGTCGGGAGTAGCAATCAAGCCCGTTATCCGGATGCCGCTAACTTGAACCGACCCGAATCTCAACGTAACCAAAAGAATAAAAGCTGTTCAACACAATTGATTGAAATCGCATTGTTTACAGAATTTTAGAGAAGGAGATAACAATGTTTATAAAGAATGGATGGTATGCCGCCGCCTGGGCTGATGAAATCGGCCATCATCTTGTGCAAAAATGGATTACCGGCGAACCGGTTGTGCTCTATCGCACACAAGCCGGCGAAGTCGTTGCGCTGCACGACCGCTGCCCCCACCGGCGCGCGTCACTATCAAAAGGTAACCTGGTGGGTGACGATGTGCAGTGCGCGTACCATGGCATCACCTTCGACTGCCAAGGCAATTGTGTGCGGGTTCCCGGGCAAGAAAAAGTACCCAGCGCATTGAGCTTAAGACGTTATAAAGTCGTGGAAAAATGGCAATGGATTTGGATCTGGATGGGCCAGCCCGATGAGGCCGACGAGTCATTACTTCCCGCGTTTGAGTACAACGATAGCCCAGGCTGGAAAGCGGTGGGTGGCTGTATCCCAGTTAAAGCAAACTATCAGCTTCTTACCGACAATTTGCTCGACCTGACGCATGAAACTTACGTACACGGAAAAACCATTGGTAATTCCGCCGTTGCTGAGACACCAATGGAATACCAACTGAATGGCCATGAAGTGCACGTGAAAAGAATCATGGAGAACACCCCACCACCGCCCTTGTTCAAACGGGTGCGCGGCTTCGAAGGTAATATTGATCGCTGGCAAATCATTCGCTTTCAGGCGCCTGCGCATATCTCCATTGATGCGCGCGGTTACCCTGCTGGGGTTGACGATCTTGAACAAGGTATGCGTTGGTTTTCCTTGAACTCCCTCACCCCGGTTGACGAACGAAACACACTTTATTTCTGGACAGTCACGCGTTGTTTTGATCTTGAGAACGAAGAGTTGGATGAGATCATAAAAGACCAAATACTCAAGACGTTCATGGAAGATGTAGAAGTGATCGAAGCGCAACAAGTATTAATTGAAACAGATGATCGCGCTATACCGGAGGTCAGTATCAGGGCGGATGGCGGCTCAATATCGGCACGTCGTATTGTTGAAAAATTGGCCGCTCAAGACGCAGATGCCGAAATAACCTGAACACGCAGGACTCGTCTTGGCTCAAACGGCCCTGAAGGAGCTTTTATGGAATTCCCTAAATGGGTTACCGACCGGGTCATTGCCCGCCAGGGAAAACTGCACGCCTACGACCACTTCAAACCGAAAGAAACTGCCTTTGTGGTTGTAGACTTGCAGAACTTTTTCACCCAGCCGGGTTATATGGGCGAATGCAAAGCGGCACCTGCCACCTTCCCTGCCGTGAACAAGCTGGCCAGCGCGCTGCGTGAAGCGGGCGGCCATGTTATTTGGGTGCAAACCTGCGCCGATAATGCCGACACATTCTGGGCGCATTTTCATCATGACATGCTGAAACCAGAACTGAGCCAACGCCGTTTAACGGAAATGTCGGTTGATCACCCGGGCTACGAGCTGGCTGCCGACCTTGACGTCGTGCCAACCGACACGCGCGTGGTCAAGCGCTATTACAGCGCCCTGGCACCCAACTCATCAAACCTGCACGAGGTCCTTCAAGATAAAGGCGTCAGAAACGTGCTCATTGGCGGCACCACCACAAACGTGTGCTGTGAATCCACCGCCCGCAACGCCATGATGCTGAATTACCGCAGCATTATGGTGCACGATGCCTTGTCAGCCTTCACGCCACAGGAGCATGAGTTCGCCCTGCAAGCGTGGATGCTGTATTTCGGAGATGTGCTCGGCGCTGACGAAGTCATTGCGCGACTTTAACTTGAAGCGCAAAGCTAAATAATTTGCGCCTCAGGCTGCCCATAACTTAAATACTGCCGGGTTTTTTTATCTTCAATAAACCCGGCGCTGTTCAGCGCATACGGGATTAATTCCGGCGACTGTGGGCGAGCAATAACGTAACCCTGCACGTAATCGACCCCCAATTCCTTCAACGTGCGCAACGTGGCCAGGTCTTCGGCCCATTCTGCAATGCTGATCATGTTCAGGCTTTTCGCCAACGCCACAATAGCGCGCACTATCGCCACATCGGTAGGATGCTCATTCATGTTGCAGATGAACGCGCCGTCGATTTTCAAGGCGTCGGCGGGCAATTGCTTAAGGTAGGCGAACGAAGTGTAGCCCGCGCCGAAATCATCCAACGCTACTTTTGCGCCTTTTTCCTGAGCCCGGGAAATGAAGCTTCGGGTGCGCTCCATGTCTTTTACGGCAACGCTCTCCGTAATTTCAATAAGCAATTTGCGCGCCACATGACCGTAACGATTGAACAGGGCAAAAAACATCTCCACGAATGAGTCATCATTCAATGACATACCGTTCAAGTTCACACAGACAAACTCCGTGTTTTCAAGCCGATGTTGATTATTGTGCAGCCATTGCAGCGTGGTACTGACCACCCAATGGTCGATTAACGGCATGATCCCGCTTTCTTCTGCGGCGGAAATGATTTTGCCTGTAGGAACCAACGCCCCCTTGGGATCATGCATGCGAAGCAACACTTCAAAATTCAGTGAGCCGAATGGGTCATTCAACGACATAATAGGCTGCATCACCACCGAGAAACCGGTGACATCGAAACCGCTACTGAACTTGCGCAGCAGGCGCAACTCCTGGCTTTGTTCCGACAACGCCTCGGCGCTATGCTGATGCACTACAACATGATTCAAGCCGGATTCACGTGCTTCACGCGCAGCTCGTTTAGCGACCAATACCGCGTCGTGCGCATCGATTTGAGCAGGTTCAATTCCCACCAAACCCATCGACGCCTTGAAACGAAAAGGGGTTGTTCCCACCAGGCAAGGCTGATCATGCAAGTCATCCAGAATCGACTGACACAGCTTGCGCGCCTTATCGAGACCCACATTCACAAAGAAGATCAGAAACTCGGAACCCGTTAGTCGCCCCAACTGCCCTTCCATGCCCAGCGCCTGTTTTGCGCGCTCACATACTTGCTTCAGCACATCGTCGCCGGCCGGCTTGCCGTAAAGATTATTCACCGTTTTCAGGGAGTTCAATTCCAAATAACCCAGCACGAATGTTTCACCTTCTTCGAGCCGTCGCAAACTGTCTGCCAGTTGGAGATCGATCCCTTTGGAATTAAGGGCGTCGGTTAAGGGATCCCGGTTGGCCTGCAAACGCAACTTGGAAATCGCGTCGGCATGACCGGTGATATCTTGCAAGGAGCCTTCAATACGATCGGCCTCAAGCACCGCTTTAACCAAATAAGAGCGGCGCGGAATATGAGGCGCGTGGCGCAGGTTATGAATTTCAAGCTCGGCCTGGCCATCCATTTCAAGCGCATTCACCAGACGAATCCACGCTTGCCGGCCAAAATGGTTTTCCCACAAGCCATAATGCTCGTTCAGCTCGGGAATATCGAGCATGTCCCGCAACACATGATTAATATTGGTGAGCTTGCCTTCAAGAGAAAGCGAAAACATGCCGATGGGCGCCACACTGTATACCCGCTGCAGTTCGGCCTGGGAACGTAAGCGGCTGCGCCGCTCAGCCCAACGGGTACTGACCACCAAAACAAAAACAAGCAACGCCGACACGACCAGTGCGAACAGCAACTCTGAATCTGCCAGGTTGTCAAACGCCGTCATCTATAGCGTTCTCTCGGAAGCGAACAAGTCGGCCAGCGTTTCTCGCGGGCGCACCACATGGAACGCAGTGCCGTCGACCATCACTTCAGCAGGGCGCGGCCGAGTGTTGTACTGACTGGCCATCGTAAAGGCATAAGCACCGGCAGACATAATCGCCAGCAAATCACCCTGTTTCAAGGCCAAGGTACGCGCCTTGGCAAGCCAGTCGCCACTTTCACAAATTGGCCCGACCACGTCGTAGGTTTGCGCCTGCGCCGATTCTGCGGATTGCTGAACCGGCTCCACATCGTGCCACGCATCATAAAGCGTAGGACGCAACAAGTCGTTCATGGCCGCGTCGACAATGGCGAAGTTACGTGCTTCGGCATGCTTAAGGTACTCAACCCGTGTAAGCAAAACCCCCGCATTGCCCACCAATGACCGTCCCGGTTCAAGCACAATCTGCAGGTCGCTTAATTGCTCTTCGTGTAAACGGGCATAAACCTGATTCAACAAGACACTCGGCGACAGCAATGTTTCATCGGTATAACGAATACCAATACCGCCACCCAAATCGAGATGTTCAATTGCAATGCCCTGGCTTTGCAATGTTCGAACCAGTTCCAGCAATTTATCGAGCGCGTCGAGATAAGGGCTCACCTGGGTTATTTGGGAACCGATATGACAGTCGAGCCCCACCACTTTCAGGCTCGGCATGGCCGACGCCCGCGCATACACGGCAGGGGCATCCTGAATGGCAATGCCGAACTTGTTTTCTTTCAGCCCCGTAGAAATATACGGATGCGTTTGTGCGTCTACGTCGGGGTTCACGCGTAACGATACCGGCGCCACTTTGCCCATTCCCGCAGCCACTTGCGCCAGACGTTCCAATTCGGGTTCAGACTCAACATTGAAGCACTTTACGCCGGCGTCCAAAGCTGCGCGCATTTCCCAGGCTTGCTTACCCACACCCGAAAAAACAACTTTCGCAGGGTCTGCCCCCACCGACATAACGCGCGCCAATTCACCCCCGGAGACGATATCGAAACCGGCACCCAACTTGCGAAACTCATTCAGTACAGCCAGATTCGAATTAGCCTTCATCCCGAAGCACACCAACACATTGCGGCCCGCCGCCGCGTCAGCATATGACTGCCATGCGTCTTTGAGTGCCTGACGGGAATAAACATACAGGGGCGTACCGAATTCATCGGCCAGCAGGGTAAGCGGCACCCCCTCGGCATGCAAAACGCCTTGTTTAAAATTGAAATGAGGGGAAACAGTCATGCGTTGAAACGGAATGGGGTTATTTAAATTATGTCAGTTACACGTAATAATGCCTCGGAACGGGCCTAATCATAGCAATGAACCAGACCAACCGGGCAGGCAAAACACAAGGGTTAACGCGTAGACGGCCCTTCGCTCATGTTGTCGGGCGGTGCCGGCGGGGTGGTCAGGGAGGAATCGGGCGGCGCCGGAGGCGGCTGTGTCAGCGGCCCTTTATAACCACAGGCAGCCACGCCCCACAACAAAGCAATGCTGGCTACAATGCGAGTTAACGATGTTAACGTGGGAGCCTGTTTTAACGACGCTCGCATGAATCACTCCAAAAATTATAGGTAGTCATTATGAACGAATCAGAATTTCTTGCACGCAGTGAAGCCATTCTTGATCACCTTGAAAGCCAGGCCGATGATTGGGCGGCGCTTTACGATCTCGACATTGACGCCAACCGCAACGGCAACGTTCTGACCGTCATCTTCAACAATGATGTTCAGGTCGTTGTGAACAGCCAGGCCCCAATGAAGGAAATGTGGGTGGCCGCGCGTACCGGCGGTTTCCACTACCGTTTCGACGGGCAGAAATGGGTTGATACGCGAGGCGGCCCCGACATGGCCGAAACGCTTTCGCAAATTTGCTCGGAAATCAGCGGTAAGTCCATCAAAGTAACGGTTTAGGGCCTAAAACTGAACGCGTGCGGGTTGCGCGTCTTGTGGGGTGTTGTCGCCTCCACCCCCGGTTAATTGATTCAACAGGGCGCCAATACCGTCATTGCCGCCCCCCGAGCCCAGCGGTTGCATATCTTCGGGCAATTGCCCGTTCAACATCATTTCCTCGGGCGAAGGCAACCCCACCCGGGCCACCGCCTGGCCCGGTGGGAACTCTGCAAAATAGAATTCGCCGTTTTCACGAATGAGACCGTCAGGCATTGGACCAGGCTCGGCCACAGGAATGTCTTCCAGGGCAAATCTCATGTAATCGAGCCAAATAGGCAACGATGCACCGCCGCCCGTCTCCCGCGACCCTAAAGAACGAGGCTGATCGAAGCCCATCCATGCAACGCCCACCAAGTTAGGCGTAAAGCCGGCGAACCACGCGTCATGAGAATCGTTGGTGGTGCCGGTTTTGCCGGCAACGTCGGCGCGCCCCAAATCGCGAGCCAAACGCGCCGCCGTGCCCTGACGCGCCACACCACGCAACATGTCGTACATCACATATGCCGTGCGCGGATCAATGACCCGCGCGGAGGTGTCACCGGCCACCACAGGCCGGGCCTGCATTAATACTTTTCCTTCGCTATCGGTCACACGATCGATAAGATAAGGTGGAACCCGGTAACCGCCGTTTGCAAACACGGTATACGCCCCGGCAAGTTGCAAAGGCGTCACGCCGCCCGCACCCAATGCCAGTGGCAAAACGGCGGGATTGCGGGCACGATCGAAGCCAAAACGGGTGATGTAGTCTTGTGCATATTGCGGGCCAATTGCTTGCATAATGCGAATCGACACCATGTTCTTGGAACGGTACAAGCCCTGGCGCATGGTTAGCATAGGCTCGTAATCATTGCCGTAGTTCTTGGGTTCCCACGCCCGCGAGCCGGTTTGCTCGGCGGTTAAACGAAAACGCTCATCCGATACCTGTGTTGCCGGCGTCAACCCTCGCTCGAGCGCGGCGGCATAGATAAACGGCTTGAAGGCCGATCCCGGCTGGCGCCACGCCTGGGTAACACGGTTGAAATGCTCTTCAAAGCCGAAACCGCCCACCAATGCACGAATGGCCCCATCTTGCGGGCGCATTGCTACGAATGCGGCCTCGACCGAAGGCATGTTCAGCAATTCCCAATATTCACCCGTATCCCGAACATACACCACTGAACCGCGCTCGATTTTTTCGGGCGGCTTGGCGTTTTTCACCAAGCCCCGGGCCACCACCTTCAATGCCGACTTGTTAGTAATTTCCACGATTTGTTCAGGTGAACGGGCAACCACCACCTTATCGGGCGCGGCCGATAGCACAACCCCAACCATCAGGTCGTCGCTATCGCGGTACTTTTCCTGGATCTGGTCAATCACTTCATTAAAGCGCTCGGGATCATTCTCGATGCCTTGAGGCAGATCAATGGTTTCCTCGGGGCCGGGATAACGGGCCCGACGCGTGTAATCAAGTACACCGGCACGCACGGCTTCGTATGCAGTTTGCTGTTCTTTTGAGTTCACCGTGGTGTAGACATTCAAGCCACGCGAATAAACGTCGTCTTGGTAAACGGTAAATAACAGACGCCGCGCCAGCTCGGCCACGTATTCAGCATGGATGGCGTAACCGCCCATTGGGGTGCCAGGCGCTGATTTCAGAATAATAGGTTGGTTAATGGCGTCTTGGTACTCTTGTTCAGTGATGTAGCCCAACGACAGCATGCGGTTCAACACGTACTTTTGACGATCTTTCGCCCGCGGCATGCTGTAACGGGGGTTCAAGCGAGACGGCGCTTTTGGTATACCCGCCAACATGGCAGCCTCGGCCAAGGTGATATCTTGCAGCTGCTTGCCGAAATACGTGCGGGCAGCTGCAGCAAACCCGTATGACCGATGACCCAGATAAATCTGGTTCATGTACAGGTCGAGAATTTCGTTCTTGGTTAGCGTGGCTTCAATTTTGAAGGTAAGCAATAACTCGTAAAACTTGCGGGTGTATGTTTTTTCCGACGACAAATAGAAATTACGCGCCACCTGCATGGTAATCGTGCTGGCACCCTGCGATTTGGACATATTCGAAATATTAGCCACCACCGCACGCGCCACACCCATCCAGTCGATACCACTGTGCTGATAAAAGCGGTCGTCTTCAGCGGCCAGAATGGCCGATTTCATCACGTCGGGCACCTCGTCGAAGCGCAACACATTGCGACGCTCTTCACCGAATTCGCCGATAAGCACGTTGTCCGCCGTATAAATACGCAGCGGCACACGCGGCTTGTAATCGATCATGGCGCTTAAGTCGGGCAGGTTCGGCCAGGCAAGCGCCAGGGCCAAAGAACCCAGCAAGGCTCCGCACAGACCCAGCCCCGCCACGAAGACAACGCTTTTAAGAAAGAAACGCCGAAACCAGTGGTTTGGCGGATTCGACGTTTTTGAAGAATTTTTTGATGAGCTCATTACCGGCGATTTTAAGTCTAAGTTGAATCAGACTATGATTTGCGCATTAAGTTTATGTAACAGTTTAATGCAGCACAGCATCCAATTGGGGTTGGGCTAGTGGGATAATACTAGAATGAATGACACTTCACGTTCTGGCAATACAAGTATTGCCAACCCGTCGCTACCATACGACACCCCCATTTTCCTGGTGGGCATGATGGGCGCGGGCAAAACCACAATCGGCAGGGCTTTGGCCCGTGCCCTTGGGCGCGAGTTTATCGACCTTGACCTCGTCATTGAAGCACGCTGCGGCGTGCCCATTTCCCATATCTTCGAGGTTGAAGGTGAGGAAGGGTTCCGCAAACGCGAAACAGCCATGCTGAACGAATACGCCACGCAAAACAACCTGGTACTGGCAACCGGAGGCGGCGCGGTGCTGGCACCTGAAAATCGTCATATTCTGAAAACGCACGGCATTGTCATTTATTTGCGCGCCCGTGAAGATGAATTGTACCGCCGTATTGCCAAAGACAGGAATCGCCCCCTCATTCAAACGCAGAACCCTCGCGCGCGCCTGAACGAACTGCTCACGCTTCGCACCCCCCTTTACAATGAGGTTGCACACTTAACCTTCGACACAGGCAGCATGCCAATTGCCCAAGCGGTGCAATCTTTGGTTCACCTTTTGCAAACCTATTCTCATGACCACTGTTCAAGTTAATACACCCGGCGGACGCTACCCGATTCATATTGGCGCGGGCCGGTTGCGCAAACTGCACGAAAGCGTACCCGATAACGTAACGGCCATTGCCATCGTCACCAACCCAACGGTGGGCTCACTGTATTTGAAAGCGGCACGCGAATCCCTGGCACATACCGACAAGCACATTATTGAAATTACCTTACCCGATGGCGAGGCCCATAAAAACTGGGAAACGCTGCAGACAATCTTCGACGCTCTGCTGGAAAACCGCTTCGACCGCAAATGTTTGCTGGTGGCACTGGGCGGCGGCGTCATCGGCGATATGGTGGGGTTTGCCGCTGCCTGCTATATGCGCGGCGTCCGGTTTCTGCAAGTACCCACCACGTTGCTGGCCCAGGTCGATTCATCGGTTGGCGGCAAAACCGGCATTAACCATCCGCTGGGCAAGAACATGATTGGCGCGTTTTACCAACCCATCGCAGTTGAGATCGACACCAACGTGCTTCACACATTGCCCGAACGGGAAGTGGCGGCGGGTTTAGCCGAAGTCATCAAGTACGGGCTCATTATCGATGACGAATTCTTTAACTGGTGCGAAGCACGGGTAAGCGCCCTGAAGGCACTCGATGAAGAAACGATTTCCTATGCCATCCAGCGTTCGTGCGAATGCAAAGCCTACGTGGTCGGCGAAGACGAACGCGAATCGGGCTTGCGCGCCATTCTGAATTTTGGCCACACCTTCGGCCATGCCATTGAAGCCGGATTAGGCTATGGCGACTGGCTGCACGGCGAAGCAGTGGGTTGCGGTATGATCCAGGCGGCAACGCTGTCGGCCCACACCGTTGGGCTTGACTCGGCTACCGTAGAACGCATTCGCAATCTTGTTCATGCCATCGGCTGCCCGGTTAAACCGCCCAATTTGGGTACAGAACGATGGATTGAACTGATGCAGGTCGACAAAAAAGCGGAAGGAGGCCAGATTCGCTTTGTCTTGTTACCCGAAATCGGTAAAGCGGTTGTGCAGACCGCACCCCTGAACGTTGTGCGCGACGTTCTGCATAAAACCGCCGTACCGGCTCTTTAGGAGACTGCATGTCGGGCTTGGCTCCCTACTCCGCCACACCGGAACAGTCGCGCGGCCGCCGGCACCTGGAAGCGTCGCCCACCGGGCGCAGCGAGTTTCAACGCGATCGCGACCGCATTATTCATTGCAACGCCTTCCGGTTACTGGAATACAAAACCCAGGTTTTCATCAACCATGAAGGCGATTTGTTCCGGACACGGCTCACACACAGTATCGAGGTGGCGCAAATTGCGCGCAGTCTGGCACGCAATTTGGGTTTACATGAAGATTTAATCGAGGCCATTTCGTTGGCCCACGACCTGGGCCACACCCCATTCGGGCATGCTGGGCAAGACGAACTTAACGCCTGCATGCGTGAGTTTGCGCCGGACGCCGGCGGCTTCGAACACAACTTACAAAGTCTGCGCGTAGTGGATGAACTGGAAGAACGCTACGCTGCGTTCAACGGGTTGAATCTTTGCTTTGAAACACGCGAAGGTATTCTGAAACATTGCTCGCCGCGCGCCGCGCGGGAGCTGGGCGAAATGGGTGAGCGATTCCTGCTTAAACGCCAACCCACACTGGAAGCACAAATAGCCAATCTGGCCGACGAAATTGCATACAACAACCATGATGTCGACGACGGCCTGCGCTCCGGACTCATTTCCATTGAGCAATTGCAAATGCTGGAGATTTTTGCCACTCATTACGCGCAGGTCATGGCCAGGCATCGCAATCTTGAACGACGGCGCGCCATTGCGGAAACCATTCGCGCCATGATCAATACGCTCATCATCGACTTAACGGATACCACACGACAGAACATTCAACAGCATCAGCCCCAAAGTCCGAACGATGTCCGCCAATGCCCGCCGTTGGCCGCCTTTTCCGCCCCCATGCGGGCGCAGGCTGATGCCCTGAAACGCTTTTTACTCGAGAATCTATATCGGCATCATCGCGTAATTCGCATGACCACCAAAGCACGTCGCATTGTGCGCGAGCTCTTCATTGCCTACCAAAACGAACCCCGTTTGCTGTCGCTGGAGTACCGCCGCGCTAACCCCCTTGCGCAGGCCCGCGCCATTGCCGACTACATTGCCGGCATGACAGACCGCTTCGCCATTAAAGAGCACCGCGAGTTATTTCAAATGGGAAGCAACCTGTAACGTGGGTACCGAGCCACGCGCTTAAACAGTTTCAATTCAGCAAGGCTTATTTAACGCCCTGCTGCATCAACCACGATGCTTCCTCAGGACGCGCGCTGCTTAAGACGTCTGCGGCGGGCGTTGGCGGCGCTCCATGTTGCCTTAGCACTTGCTGCAAAGCATCGTTAAAAGGTTCCGCACGCATAAAGCCAATCACACGCGGCGAATCCAGTGTGCGACCTGCAGCGTCAAAAAAGATAATACCGGGCGGGCCGAACAACCGGAAACGCTCAAGTAATGCGCGGTCTTCGTCGGTGTTTTTAGTTACGTCGGCCTGCACCAAGACGAACTGACTCATCGACTGCGCAACCGCCGGGTCGGTGAACGTAAAGCGTTCCATTTCAATGCAAGACACACACCAATCGGCATAGAAATCCAGCAACACAGGACGATTTGTACCGGCCAGAATGGCATCCAGCTCTTGTACAGAGCGCACTTTCACAAACTGTGACTTCACGCTGGGAGCCGCGCCGGTACCCGCCGTGCCGCCGTTAGCAGCCATACCTGCTGCGCCAAAGCCGCCTAATGGCTGAAGCACACTGTATGTGCCCATGGCCATCCCCACCATCATCAACAATGCCCAGCCTGCCAGTAAAAGCCCCAGCGCCTTGCCAAGATACGCAAACAAACCTGAAGCAACTTGACGAAATGCACCCAGCAAGACTGCCGACCAAAGCGTCAACACGACCCAGCCCAAAACCATCAGCCCATCGGGCAGCACGGAGTTGAGCATCCACCACGCTGTGGCCAGAAGCAGAACCCCAAACAAGATTTTGACCCCTTCCATCCAGGGGCCGGCTTTGGGCAGCAAGGCACCCGAACCCGCCCCCAGGGCCAGCAACAAAACGCCCTGGCCCCACGCCAACGCAAACAACGCGGCCGCTCCCACGGCGGCATCACCGGTTTGCGAAATAAACAGCAATACGCCGGCCAAAGGCGCGGCCACACACGGCCCAACAATAAGGGCTGACACCAGACCCATTAGAAACGCGCCACTATAGTGCCCGCCCGGAATACGCTGCAAATAAGCACCCAGCGCATTTTGCATTGCCAAGGGTGTTTGAACGTTGTAAGCGTTGAACATCGCCAACGCAAGCAAGGCCAGCAAAGCGGCAAATACCGACAAGACCCACGGGTTCTGCAACCAGGCCGCCAACCCGGCGCCGGCCAACCCGGCTGCCACACCCATCGCGGTATAGAGCAAAGAAACGCCCAGGACATAAGTTGCCGCCAACGACAAGCCGCGCCATCGCGCAGGTTTCTGATCACCCTTGTGCGTACCGGCGATCACCGCCATCAGAATCGGCACCATCGGCAACACACACGGGGTAAAGGTCAGCAAAATACCCAGAAGAAAACAGGCAAGGACAAGGGTCCAGATATTGGCCGAAGCCAGATACTCAGCCAGTCCGACATCACTTAACTGGCCGATGGAACCGGCCTTCGACGCGCTACCAGCTTGTGACCCGCCGACGGCGCCTGCAGACGAAGCCGACTTCCCGGGATCGACAACTGTTTGCAGCGGCGGCGGCACCTGATCGACGACCGCGTCACCGCTAATCTGATACACACCGCCCTGTGCACGTAAGGACAATTGCTCGGTTTGGGGTGGATAGCACAGGCCGGCATCGGCGCAGCCCTGGCTTGTAATAGTTAACTTGGCGGGAGTAGGCAAGCCTTGCGGCAGATCGAGCAGAACGGTGACCTGCTCGTAATACACCTCCATATTCTGATCGAATGTAGGGTCATATTTCACCAGGCCCGGCGGGAAGGTTTGTACCTGAGGCTCAAGCGTTTGCTCACCCACTGCGAACTGAAAGCGGTCGCGATACATATAGTATTCGGGCGCAATACGATAGTGCACCTGCACTTGCCCGTTTTGTTGCGCAACCGACAACGAAAAAGCTTCGTCGGGCGGGAGAAAATCTTCGGGCGATTGCGCCAGGCTGGAACCCAACACCCCCAGCCACACAAAAAAGGCGGCCAGCAAAGCCACCATAAACCTCGTACTGATTTGCTGCATTATTCTTCGTTCCCTGATGCTAGCCCGGTCGCTTGCTCCCGAACCCAATCCACATAAGGCTGGAGCCCGCCAACGACAGGTAACACCAGCGCTTCGGGCACCTCGTAAGGATGCAGTTCGCGAATCCGATCAATGACCCGCGCGGCCATATCGCGCGTAGTTTTAATCGTTAAGGGAACTTCTTCCGCCCCCTCGAGCCGCCCCTGCCACATATACATAGACAAGCTTGGCGGCCCAAGGTTCACGCACGCGGCCAATTGTTCCTCAACCAGCATATGAGCAATGCGCTTGGCCAGTAATGAATCGGGCGCATTGCTTAGAATGACAACCAGTTCAGACATAGCAACTCGCAAAAAAAGAATCTGAACCAGTTTAACCGAAGGCAGCAGGCGCTTTAGAATCGCATGCTTGCGCTTAAGCTAACGGTTGTGGGGTCACCCGCCTTGATGTAATCGGAGTATTGATACATCCAGTATTTTTTATTGAACACATTGTTCACTGCCAACCGAAAAGTGGTGTCGTAACCATGGATCCGTGTATCGTAATTGGCACCGATATTAACCAGCGTGTAGGAATCCACGCTAATCTCGTTGTTGGGTCGCAAAGGCGTGGCGGACGTGTATTTCGCATCGACATAAAGCTGCAACCCCGGCACTTGGGGCACGTTATAACCCACCTGTGCCGCCGCAATGAAGCGCGGCGCGCCCGCCACCCGCTTGCCGATATTGGCCACCCCTTTCTTGTACTCGGTATCCAACGCCATCGCGGTAGCGCCCAGGAACCAGTCACCCAAAGTGGTCGATGCCCCCAGCTCGATACCCTGGAACAAAGACTCACCATCCTGCACCAATTCGTTGGAGGCGTTGGTGTATTGCGCGGCTTTTTCGATGCGGAACGCGGCGGCAGTGGCAGACCAGCCATCTTGTTCGGTTTTCACACCGATTTCATATTGACGGCTTTTCAGGGGGTCAAGCAGCGCTCCGGCATTGGCATAGGTGCTGCCGACAATGGTTCCCGGCTCAAGCGACTCCACGTAACTAACGTAGGCCATGGTACGAGGTGTGAAGTTGTACATTAAGGCCAAAGTGGGCGTCAGCACGCCATTCTTTTTATAAACACTGCTCTGGGCGCCGGCCGGCGTAAAAGTGCGCTGTTCGTAGTTTGTATACCGCAAGCCCGCCAACAGCGACCATTCAGGTGAAAACTTCAACGTATCGCTAGCATAAACTGATTTTTGTGTAATGGTGTTGGCACGATACATGCCCAAACCCGTATCCATGGTGCCCGAAGTGTAGAACGCGTTGTTGTTTTGACTCCAAATATTTCCGGTACTAATTTGCTTATAAACACCGTTGGCGGCCAGATCGGTATGCTGGTCTTGATACGCTATACCCGCTACCAAGTCATGCCCGACAGTGCCCGTTTGGAAACGGCCTTCCACCTGCGTCTGCCACGAATTGAATTGGTAGAACTCTCCGTAGTCGGAACGATAGTCATCATAATCACCTGCTTGGTTACGCAGAAAAATCACCTCTTCGGCGCGGCGTGTACGGGTAGTTGCGTGGCTGAAATCAGTTCTTACTTTCCAGGTGGGAGCCAACTGGTACTCCAGCCCCGTGGCAAAGTAGCGGAACTCATTGTCCACATACGTACCATCGCCCACCAGTTTTTCATTATTACGCACTGGTGAGGGCAAATCGGTTGCGGCATAAAGCCCGGTATAAATCGTGGGCTCAGGATCTTTGGTTTTACGGTGCTGATACAGCGCCTGCATGTCCCACGTAAGCTTTTCGGTAATGCGCGCATCCAGTGCCAGCGAAACTGCATTGCGGTTTAATTTACTTTTGTTGAATCCTTCGCCTTCTTCGTGCGTGACATTCAGCCTATAGCCGAACCAGTCATTGTGGCCTGCCCGTCCGCCAATATCTGCGCTCTCTCGGAAAATACTGTCGGAGTGATAGCCCAGGCTCACCTCGCGCACCGGTTCATCGGTGGGGCGTTTGGTTACGTAGTTAATGATGCCGCCGGGCGACCCGAACCCGTACATGAAACCGCTGGCACCTTTAAGCAGCTCCACACGCTCCAATTGCTCATAAGGCAACACGGTGACATAACTAAGAAATGGCTTACCATCGATGCGATAACCATTTTGCCAATCAAGCTGAAGCCCTCGAACCGTAAGATAGTTCGCCCAGGCGCCATCCTGCGCGCTATTGTCTGATACGGCCGCATCCAGCGTGAATACGTCTCCCAATTTTGTCACCTGACGACGCTCAAGGTCTTCGCCCGTCACAACCGTCGTGGAAAATGGGGTCTCCAACTGGGTTTTCGACCCTAACGCGCCGCCATCCACCGATTCATTCAATTGCTGGATCGACGTATCGGGCCTGACGCCCTGTACTGTTACCTGCGGAAGGGTAGCCACAGGCGCCTGTACAGCGTCATCTTCCGACCCCTTTGTTTGTGCCTGTACCGGCATAGTCAATAAGCCCGCTACGGCCAATACACCTGCCAGAGCCTTTAAACGCGCCCCTGGCATGAGGTGCACCGCGCAGGCGGCAAATTGCTTCTCGTGTTTCATCACAACTCCCGTCATATTTTTGTCATAACGGGCGATTTTATATGTGAATGCAAACAACATCAATTCTCATTTGTATTAATGCAACGGTTTTGCACTCTTGTTAATATTGAGCTGAAATGAGTAACTTGAATCCATTCGCAACCCGGCTGGGTATCCGTCATCCTATTATCCAGGCTCCAATGGCCGGCGTGGCCACGCCTATGTTGGCCGCGGCGGTATCGAATGCGGGAGGCCTGGGGTCTTTAGGTATTGCCACAAGCAGCGCGTCCCAGGCCAGACAAATGATTGAGCAAACCCAGGCGCTCACTTCACGCCCGTTTAACGTCAATGTTTTCTGCCACGAACCGCCTCTAAGAGATGAAAAAACGGAAGCAGCCTGGCTTGAACACTTAAAACCTTTGTTCACGGAATGCGGAGCGAAGTTACCGACCTCATTGAACGAAATGTACAAAAGCTTTATTAGCGACGACGAAGTGTTCAATATGTTGCTTGACACCCGGCCGGCGGTAGTGAGTTTCCATTTTGGTTTGCCACCAACAGAGCAAATCAAAGCACTTCGAAATCGCGGTATTTATACGGTGGCAACAGCGACCAACCTTGAGGACGCACGTCGAATTCAAGCGCACGGCATTGATGCCATCGTTGCCCAAGGCATTGAGGCAGGGGGGCATCGCGGACTCTTCAGTACCCATGCCGTTGATGAGAAATTAAGCACAACCGTACTCGTCCGTTTGCTGGTGAAGAACGTAAACCTTCCCATCATTGCCGCCGGGGGCATCATGGACGGTCAGGGCATCAAGGCGGCCTTAACCTTGGGTGCGGCTGCGGCTCAGCTTGGCACTGCGTTCATACTGTGCCCCGAATCGGCTGCGAACGAAGGTTATCGAACCGTCCTCAAAAGCGAAGATGCCGCATCAACATGCTTGACCTCGGCATTTTCAGGACGGCCCGCCCGAGGCATACGCAACCGATTCACCCACCACGCCGAATTGGCAACCAAACTCGAACCCCCTGCGTATCCTATTGCTTACGACGCAGCCAAACAGCTGAGTGCGGCGGCGACTCACCTCGGGAACCATGCCTTTTCAGCGCATTGGGCGGGTCAAGCGGCGTTAATGGCCCGGGAGCTGCCGGCCGCCGAACTGGTTGCGACGCTGGCACAAGAGTGCTCGATTTAACGACGCTATCTTGCGCAATACGCGCGATAACCACCCAGAACATAAAGAAAAACCCCCGCAAGCGGGGGTTCAAATAGGTCTGTCCTACCTGTCGGGCCTCAGCCCGTTCTTGTTGGTTATACCATCTTTAGTTCATTTCGCATTCAGACTTGAAAACGTCTTCCTGCATTTCCATGACTTTGCGCACCACGTTTGGTGTGAGATCACCGTTGGCATCACGCTCGAGCTTCATCAGGTAGTAGTCCTGAATTGGATGTTGATTGGTATCGAATTTGAAGTTGCCACGAACGGCATTGAAATCGGCCTTGCGCATCGCATCGCGGAATGCATCGGTTTTGCTGATGTCACCGTCTACCGCTTTCAAAGCTGAACCAATGAGGTTTGCCGTGTCGTAAGCAGTGGCTGCGTAGTGGGTCGGCATACGGCCATACTCTTTCTGGAAGGCCTCAACAAACGCCTTGTTGGCGGGTACATCGAGGTTTTGCGACCATAAGGCCACTGTGTACAAGCCTTCGGCGGAATCACCCGTTGCTTTCAACATACGGTTATCCATCGAGAATACCGGCAAAATCATGGGAATGGTTTCACCCAAGCCGGAAGCGGCATACTGCTTCGCAAAGTTAATGCCCAGGCCACCTGGATGGAATTCATAAATGGCGTCAGGCTTCAGATCGCGCAAACGAGCCATTTCAACCGAAAAGTCGTTCTGGTCGAGCTTGGTGTAGAGCTCAGCCACCACTTCGCCTTTGTATTCACGCTTGAAACCTGCCAGCGCATCGCGACCAGCCTGGTAATTGGGCGCAACCAGGGCAACCCGCTTGTAACCCAGCTCATTGGCGGCAGCGCCACCGGCTGCATGCAGTGCCGAGTTCTCGTAGGAACCCACAAAGTAATTTTTCATACAACGCTTACCCGCGAAAGGAGACGGGCCTGCATTTACGCTGACATAGAAAGAATCGCCTTGAGCGATGGACGGCGCAATAGCAGTTAACACGTTCGAAAAAATAACGCCTGTGAACAATTTAACGTCGTCGGCCAAGAGGCGGTCGGCGATTTGCTTGCCGTTGGCAGGCTTCAGGCCGTCGTCCTCAACAATCGTTTCAACCGCCACACCACCCAGTGTGCCGTTACCTTGTTTAATCGCCAGATTAAAACCGTCGCGGGCGTCTTCACCCAGGTAACCGGCCGGTGTGCTTAGCGTAGTAATGAAACCAATGCGGACAGGGTCTTTTGCCATGACATTCGTACTTAATGCCATAACAGCCGAAGCCATGCACCCCAGAGCTAATTTTTTAAACATTCAACTTCCCCTTAAGAAACACATAGAACATTGACAGATCAAATCAGATGTCATGCTGAAACTTTATTGGGTTTTATGTAAGCGAACAAGCGCAATCGGGCAGGGTTTCCCCGAATTGTTACAAAAAAACTTGAACCTTCAAGCATTCGAAAGGAAAAAGCCATAAAAATAGCCCCTTACGGGGCTAAAAATGTCTGACAAACAGCGGCAAAAAACCTACCGCCGTTATTCAGCTTTGCTTATTCGGCGTCGTCTTGCGCTTCTTCTTCAGCGGGACGATCAACCAGCTCCATGAATGCCATAGGTGCATTGTCACCCTGACGGAAGCCCATTTTCAATACGCGGGTGTAACCACCGTTGCGCTCTTTGAAACGCGGTCCGAGCTCATCGAACAACTTCACGACTGCGTCGCGATCGCGCAAACGTGCGAAAGCCAAACGCTTGTTGGCCAGCGTGGGCTCTTTACCCAGGGTGATCAACGGTTCAATAACTCGACGCAGCTCTTTGGCTTTGGGAACGGTGGTTTTGATTGCTTCGTGTGTAATCAACGAAACAGCCATGTTGCGGAACATAGCCAAACGATGGCTACTAGTGCGGTTCAGTTTACGTAATCCACTGCGATGACGCATGATAATTTCCTTTGAATCTTAAAAACCGGCATTGCCATGGCATGCCGGCATAGTTAACCGGATCTTCTATCGACTTACGCCGCGGTCCGGTGGTGAAATAAAACGAACAGTTAAGGACGCTCAAGACCCAGTGGTGGCCAGTTATCGAGCTTCATACCCAATGTAAGGCCACGCGCGGCGAGCACTTCCTTGATTTCATTCAACGACTTGCGACCCAGGTTCGGTGTTTTCAACAACTCGTTCTCGGTGCGCTGAATCAGATCGCCGATATAGTAAATATTTTCGGCTTTCAGACAGTTGGCGGAACGAACGGTCAGTTCAAGGTCGTCGACAGGTCGCAACAGAACAGGATCGATAGGTTCTTTGCTGCCGCCACGGGTGCCGCCGACTGCTTCGGTTACCACATCGCCTGGGCCGTCGAGCGCGGCGAAGACCGAGATTTGATCCATCAGCAAACGGGCCGCCTGGCGTACTGCTTCTTCAGGCGAAATAACCCCGTTGGTCTGGATGTCCATCACCAGTTTGTCGAGGTCGGTACGTTGCTCAACACGCGCGCTTTCAACCGCATAACTTACGCGGCGAATAGGGCTATAAGATGCGTCAAGAATAATACGGCCAATCGTATGAGCGCTGTCTTCCGAGAGGGCACGCACGTTGCCGGGGACATATCCGCGACCCTGATCAACCTTGATCTGCATTTCCAGCTTGCCGTCTTCAGTTAAGGTGGCAATGATGTGATCGGGGTTGATGATCTCCACGTCGTGAGGCAACTCGATATCCGATGCCTTCACTTCGCCGGCACCTTGCTTGCGCAAAGTGAGTGTCACTTCCTCACGGTTGTGCAGCTTGAATACGACGCCTTTCAAATTCAACAAAATGTCGACAACGTCTTCACGCACGCCGGGCAGCGTGGAATACTCGTGAACCACACCCGTAATTTGAACTTCGGTTGGCGCATAGCCTGTCATGGAAGACAGCAGAATGCGGCGCAATGCGTTACCCAACGTATGACCATAGCCGCGTTCAAACGGCTCCATGACCACTTTTGCGTGGTTGGGGGTAAGGGATTCAACCTCGATAGAACGGGGCTTCAACAGAGCTTGTGACGACATGTATGTTCCTTTTCAATACCCTCGGCTCGTTACACCGATAAGGCTGACGGACAAGAATGACAATATAAAACTGCCGGGAATTTTCACTGCAAAGCCCACTTTCCAGATTCGACTGAAAAGTGGGCCAAAGCCTGACACTGCAGAACGCAGACGCGAATTAACGCGAATACAATTCAACAACCATCGACTCGTTGATGTCGCGAGCAACATCAGCGCGGTCGGGGGCTTGCTTGAACGTGCCGGTTAGCTTGGTTGCGTCGACTTCCACCCATTGGGGAAAACCAATACCCGCAGCCAAATCCAGAGCCTCACGAATACGTGCTTGCGCCTTGGCTTTCTCGCGAATGGTAACCACATCACCGGCTTTAACGATCATCGACGCAATGTCGGCTGTTTGGCCATTCACCTGAATAGCGCGATGGCTAACCAACTGACGCGCTTCAGCGCGCGTTGAGCCAAAGCCCATGCGATATACAACATTGTCGAGGCGCGACTCAAGCAACTGGATGAGCGTTTCACCCGTGTTGCCGCGACGACGCTCGGCTTCAGCAAAATACTTGCGGAACTGCTTTTCCAAGACGCCATACATACGCTTGAGCTTTTGCTTTTCGCGCAGCTGCAAACCGTAGTCGGACGTACGCGCACCGGAAGTGCGGCCATGCTGACCAGGCTTGGATTCGAGTTTGCACTTCGAATCCAGCGAGCGACGGGCGCTCTTCAGGAAAAGATCGGTACCCTCGCGACGCGAGAGCTTGCATTTTGGTCCAATATAACGTGCCATGATGCTTCCTCTTAAATGCGACGGCGCTTGGGCGGACGGCAACCATTGTGCGGAACGGGTGTGATATCGGAGATGCTGGTGATCTTGATACCCAGTGCATTCAACGCACGTACGGACGATTCGCGACCGGGGCCGGGGCCTTTGATACGTACTTCAAGATTCTTGATGCCGTATTCAATCGCGGTACGACCTGCCGATTCTGCAGCAACCTGAGCGGCAAACGGTGTGGATTTACGCGAGCCTTTGAAGCCTGCGCCACCCGAAGTCGCCCAAGACAATGCATTGCCCTGACGGTCGGTAATCGTGATGATTGTGTTGTTGAAGGATGCGTGAACGTGCGCAATGCCGTCCGAGACAACCTTCTTGATTTTCTTGCGTACGCGCGATGCGCCGCTGTTGGAAGCTTTCGCCATCTTCTAGTCCTCGAGATTATTTCTTCAGGGAAGCCGCTGCACGACGCGGACCTTTACGGGTGCGCGCGTTGGTGCGTGTACGCTGACCACGCACCGGCAGACCGCGCTTATGACGCAGGCCGCGATAGGTTCCCAGGTCGATCAGACGCTTGATAGACAGTTGAACTTCACGGCGCAGGTCACCCTCAACCGTGAACGATCCCACTTGCTCACGAATTTTCTCGAGCTCAGCGTCGGTGAGATCCTTGACTTTCTTTGTACGTTCGATGCCGGTTGCGTCACAAATTTGACGAGCACGTGTCGGGCCGACGCCAAAAATGGCGGTAAGACCGATAACAGTGTGCTGATGCGGCGGAATGTTAATGCCAGCAATACGGGCCATGACTGTTCCTTGTTAATCCGTTACGTGTCGGCAATTAGCCTTGACGCTGCTTATGACGGGGATCGGTGCAAATTACACGTACCACGCCGTGACGTTTGATAACTTTACAATGACGGCAAATTCTTTTTACCGATGCCATTACTTTCATGGTTGACTCCTAGTTTCCTTTACCCGGGCCGCTTATTTCGAGCGGAACACAATTCTGGCGCGAGACAGATCATAGGGCGTGAGTTCCACTGTGACCTTGTCACCCGGCAGAATCCGGATGTAATGCATACGCATCTTGCCCGATATATGGCCCAAAACGATATGGCCATTTTCCAGCTTGACGCGGAATGTTGCGTTAGGCAGGTTCTCTAATACTTCGCCCTGCATCTGAATGACGTCATCTTTTGCCATTTCAAATTACCGCATTGGCAGACCCGCGCCTTTGAAGTTCGCCTTCTTAAGCAACGAATCATACTGTTGAGACATCATGTAGGACTGAGCCTGAGCCATGAAGTCCATCGTTACCACGACAATAATCAAAAGCGAGGTGCCACCGAAATAAAACGGCACGTTCCAGCGCATCTGCATGAATTCGGGCAGCAAACACACCGCCGTAATGTAGATGGAGCCAACCAGAGTCAGACGCATGAGAATCTTGTCGATATAACGTGCGGTCTGTTCACCCGGGCGAATACCTGGAACGAAAGCACCACTCTTCTTCAGGTTATCTGCCGTTTCACGACTGTTGAATACCAACGCCGTATAGAAAAAGCAGAAGAAAATAATTAAAGCTGAAAACAACGTGACATACAAAGGCTGGTGAGGTGCCAACGCTCCGGCAAGGTCACTAAGCCAACGCATATCGGGGTTGCTGGAGAACCAGCTGGTAATAGTGGCCGGCAACAGAATGATGGACGAGGCAAAAATGGGCGGAATAACGCCGGCCATATTCAGCTTCAGCGGCAAATGCGAGCTTTGCCCCCCATACATTTTATTGCCCACCTGGCGCTTGGCATAGTTCACTGTAATGCGACGCTGGCCACGCTCGACGAACACGACGAAATACGTCACAGCCACCACCAGCACCAGAATGAACAACGCCGAGAGTATGGACATTGCGTCGGTACGGACAAGATCCATCATGCCGGACAAGGCACTGGGCAGACCCGCAACAATACCGGCGAAAATCAGGATGGAAATACCATTTCCGATTCCGCGCTCGGTAATTTGCTCGCCTAACCACATCAGGAACATCGTTCCCGTTACCAGGGTGACAACCGTAGTGAAACGAAACAGCATACCGGGATCAATTACCAGGCCGGGTTGCGATTCAAGCGCCACCGAAATACCCACCGCCTGAATCAGCGCCAGAAACACCGTGCCGTAGCGCGTGTACTGGGTGATTTTGCGGCGACCGGCCTCGCCTTCTTTCTTCAGCGCCTCAAGCGAAGGCACCACGACGGACATCAACTGCATAATAATGGCAGCCGAAATGTACGGCATGATCCCCAGCGCCATGACCGAGAATCGCTCTAGCGCGCCCCCCGAGAACATGTTGAACAAGCCCAGGATGCCGCTTTGATTCTGCTGGAACATTTCCGCCAGCGCGTCGGGGTTAATACCGGGCGCGGGGATATGCGTACCGAGCCGGTAAACCACCAGGGCCAGCAGCAGGAAAATGATACGGCGTTTTAAATCGCCGTAGCGTGGACCTGCCTTACTCTGTGCCTGAGCCTTAGCCACCCGTTACCCCTTATTCAACCAGCGAACCGCCGGCTGCTTCGATTGCCGCACGCGCACCTGCCGTAGCCGACACGCCTTTCAGCGTGACTTTACGAGACAGTTCGCCTGACTTGATCACTTTCACGAAACGTACACCGTGGCCAACTACACCCGCCTGTTTCAGAGCTTGAACGTCGATCTCATCGACCGGCAAAGCCTGAATTTCCGACAAGCGCACTTCAGCACGCAGATGACGGCTCATAGAGGTAAAGCCACGCTTGGGCAGGCGACGATACAACGGCATTTGACCGCCCTCGAAACCTACTTTGTGGAAACCACCGGAGCGTGATTTCTGGCCTTTATGACCGCGACCTGCAGTTTTGCCCAGACCGGAGCCAATCCCACGACCAACACGACGGCGCGGACGCTTGCTGCCTGGAGCGGGTTGCAGAGAATTCAATTGCGTTACAGACATGTCGATTCCTTTCAGACTTCCGAGACCGCCACGAGGTAATCCACTTTACGGATCATCCCGCGCACCTCGGGGGTGTCGACCAACACGCGACTGCTGTTGACGCGACGCAAACCCAGACCGCGCACGGTTGCACGGTGAGATTGCTTTGTGCCAATAACAGAACGCACGAGGGTTACTTTGATTTGCTTTTGTGTCGTCATGACTTACCCCAGAATTTCTTCCACCGACTTGCCACGCTTGGCAGCGATGTCGGAGGGTGTCGAGCAGGCGCGCAAACCGTTCAGCGTAGCACGAACCAGGTTGTAGGGATTGCTTGAACCCAAGCTCTTCGCAACAACGTTGCGAACGCCCATTACTTCGAAAATAGCGCGCATGGGACCACCTGCAATCACACCAGTACCTTCGGCAGCCGGCGAGATAAGAACGGTGGATGCACCGTGCTTACCAACCACCGCATGGTGCAGCGTACCGCTTTTCAGCGGAACCTTTACCAAACCCCGGCGGGCCTGTTCCATTGCTTTTTGAACGGCAACCGGCACTTCACGGGCTTTACCTTTACCCATTCCGATGCGACCATCGCCGTCACCCACCACGGTCAGTGCTGCAAAGCTCATGGTGCGACCACCCTTTACCACTTTGCTGACACGGTTGACCGCAATCATTTTTTCACGCAAGCCGTCGTCTTCTTTGTCGGCGGGATGCTTGCCTTGTGCTTTAGCCATATGACAATTCCTTGCTTAGAACTTCAGGCCGGCTTCACGCGCGGCTTCGGCCAGCGCCTTAACGCGGCCATGATAACGGAAGCCCGAGCGATCAAAAGCAACCTGCTCGATGCCAGCTGCTTTGGCTTTCTCGGCTACACGCTTGCCCACCAGTGTTGCAGCAGACACGTTGCCGCCGCTTGCCACTTCCTTGCGGACTTCTGGCTCAACGGTTGAAGCGCTGACCAGAACGCGATCACCTTCCGGCGAAATAATGTTGGCGTAAATGTGCGAATTGGAGCGGAAAACCGAGAGGCGATGAACACGCAGCTCGGAAATTTTCCGACGGGTCGCAATTGCACGACGCAAACGGGAGACTCTTTTATCCATAATTCTTCCTTGCTTGCGCGCTTACTTCTTCTTGGTTTCTTTGAGGACGACTGTTTCGTCGCTATAACGAACGCCTTTGCCTTTGTAAGGCTCGGGTTCACGATAGGAACGAATTTCAGCCGCAACCTGACCCACAACCTGCTTGTCCGAACCCTTCACGACGATTTCCGTCTGGGTAGGGCATTCAATTTTGACGCCCTCTGGAATAGGATGAAGCACATCGTGTGAAAAGCCCAACTGCAATTTCAGCGCGTTACCCTGAACCTGAGCGCGGTAACCCACACCAACCAGATTCAGTTTACGTTCAAAACCTTTGCTAACACCGGTAACCATGTTGTTGACCAGTGCGCGCACTGTGCCGGACATCGCCAGGGCATGACGTGAGTCGTTGGCAACTGCAAACGTTAATTTGCCTTCCTGTTGCTCGACTTTGACGTCGCCGGTAAGCGCTTGCGACAAGGTGCCCAATGGACCCTTAACCATGATCTGGTCGGGGTTCAATGTGATTTCAACGCCCTTGGGCAGCGTAACGGGATACTTGGCAATACGTGACATATCAATACCCCCTTAAGCTACGTAGCAGAGAACTTCGCCGCCAACACCCGTTGCACGGGCCTTGCGGTCGGTCATCACGCCACGCGGAGTGGATACGATTGCCACACCCAGACCATTCATGACCTGGGGAATCGCGTTGCGGCCTTTGTAAATACGCAAGCCCGGACGTGAGACACGTTCAATACGTTCAATTACCGGACGGCCCGCATAATACTTGAGACCAATTTCGAGAACAGGCTTGGCCTGATCACCGGTAACTTCAAAACTGTCGATATAGCCTTCGTCTTTCAGCACGGCAGCAATAGCTGCCTTTAGCTTCGAGGAGGGCATGCTGACCGACGTCTTGTTGACCATTTGCGCATTACGCACACGAGTCAACATGTCGGCGATGGGATCGCTCATGCTCATGGTGTTTTCTCCTACCAGCTAGCTTTAGTCATGCCAGGCACTTCGCCACGCAGCGCCATTTCGCGCAGCTTGTGACGAGTAAGCCCGAACTTGGCGTAAACGCCACGCGGACGACCAGTAACCACACAGCGATTACGCTGACGTGTGGGATTGGCATTACGAGGAAGTTTCTGCAATTGCAAACGCGCCTGATAACGCTCTTCGTCTGACTTGGACTGATCGTCGATGATCGTCTTCAGTGCAGCGCGCTTGGCAGCATATTTTTCAGCCAGCTTGGCACGTTTAATGTCGCGATTAATCAGTGAAAGTTTAGCCACGTCATCGCCCCTTAGTTACGAAACGGGAAGCTGAAGGCGGTAAGCAATGCCTTGGCTTCGTCGTCGGTCTTGGCAGTGGTGGTAATGCTGATGTTCAGCCCGCGCACCGCGTCGATCTTGTCATATTCAATTTCAGGGAAAATGATTTGCTCTTTAACCCCGACGTTGTAGTTACCCCGGCCATCGAATGCACGACCCGAAATACCGCGGAAGTCGCGTACACGAGGCAACGCAACTGCAACCAGACGGTCGAGGAATTCATACATACGGCGACCACGCAGCGTGACCATGCAGCCGATGGGGTAGTTGTCGCGAATTTTGAAACCCGCGATGGATTTGCGTGTTTTGGTGATCACGGCTTTCTGACCTGCAATTTTTGAGAGGTCGGAAACGGCGTGCTCGATGACTTTTTTGTCGGCCACGGCTTCAGACACACCCATGTTCAGGGTGATCTTGGTGATCCGCGGCACTTCCATCACGCTTTTGTAGCCAAACTTGGCTTGCAGGTCGGCAGTGACCTTATTGCGATAATACTCTTGTAAACGAGCCATTTTGTCGCCCCTTACGCTTTAGCGCCAACGACTGCGCCGCTGGAACGAAAAACACGAACTTTGCGGCCATCGACATCTTTTACACCAACGCGATCGGCCTTGCCGCTTTCGGGGTTGTAAATAGCCACATTCGAAATGTGAATGGGCATGGTTTTGTCGATGATGCCGCCCTGGGAACCCGCCATGGGGTTAGGCTTGACATGCTTCTTAACGACGTTAATGCCTTCAACCAGAACGTGGTCGGCATCAATGCGCTGAAGTACGGTGCCACGACGCTTTTTGTCGCGACCGGTCAAAACAATGACTTCGTCGCCTTTACGAATTTTTTCCATGATCGCTCCTTACAGCACTTCTGGGGCCAGCGACACGATCTTCATGAACTTCTCTGTACGCAATTCGCGCGTAACAGGACCGAAGATGCGGGTGCCGATGGGTTCCAGCTTGGCATTGAGCAATACTGCGGCGTTGCCGCCAAACTTGATCAACGAGCCGTCTTTACGACGTACGCCCTTGGCGGTACGAACCACCACAGCGTTATAAATTTCGCCTTTCTTGACGCGTCCGCGCGGAGCCGCTTCTTTGACGCTGACTTTGATAACGTCGCCAATAGCGGCATAACGGCGCTTGGAGCCGCCCAACACCTTGATGCACATGACAGAGCGTGCACCCGTGTTATCGGCCACGTCCAGCGTGGTCTGCATTTGTATCATGATTGTTCCTGTGCCAACTTAATTACGTTTTTGCCAACAATTGACGAAAAACCTAATCAGTTTTGGTCCCGTCAGGTTCAAAATGAACCCTGGGTTGAAATCTTGCCTAATAACGAGTTCTTGCCGATTTGATTCAGCAAGTTTTCTAGTATAAACCGTTAATGAAAATTACGCAAGGACTATTTCTGAATTTAAAACAGCGCTGCGACCAGACGCGCAGCGCTGTTTGGGCCGGGGCCCCGGAATGGATCAGGGGCACCCCAAAGTTTAATATTTGCCCGACAATAATGCGCCTGCGTTTGGCACTTTGCGTTCCAGTTCAAGCACTTTCAGCATCTGATACACCGTGCTGATCGCTGCGGTAGTCACAGGCAGGCCCAGACGGTCTTCAACTTGCTGCACCGATTGGAACGACGGCATTTGTACGCAAGCCGACAACACCACCGCATCGACGCCCGAGGTGTTCACCTTCTTGACATGCTCGGCCGGCGCCAACGGATCCTGACGACCCACTTCCAGGTTGTCGGGAATTTCCAGGGAAACCGCATCGTGCACTTCTATTCCTTCGTTTTCGATGTAATCGACCACCAATTGTGTTAGCGGCTTCATATAAGGCGTAAGAATAGAAACTTTCTTCGCGCCCATCACTTTCAGGCCCTCAACCAATGCACCTGCGCTGGAAACAACCGGAGCGGCCCCACCGTTTGCAACGGTGGCTTCATGCAAACGCTTTTCCGACTGGCGGTGATAGCCCAAACCCATGCTCATAATGGCCACCAGGCAGGCATAACCAAGTACGTCGACACGGGCATCAGACAACTCGAGGGCGCAACGATCGGAGTCGCGATCCATGGCTTCGAGCTCTTCCTTGGTAACTTTTTTCATCCGCATGCGGCTGGAATGAAACGTAAAACGCTCGGGGAAATGCGCTTCACGGCTGCGCAGCATGAGCGGAATTTCCGTTTCCATTGTCGTGTTGGAACTGGGCACAATTTGGCCGATACGATAGTTACGTGACATTGAAGTTCACCTTATATAATGAGTTAAGTCTGTTTCATCATCGCCGATTCCGGGCGATTAAACCAATATTCATTTCGTCTTGCGTACCATGTTTTACCTATAAACGCGGCACTTGAACCTTACCCGCCCACATGGAATTTCGCCAATTACGCTACTTCACCGCGCTGGCAGAGGAACTGAACTTTACCCGCGCCGCCGAACGTTTGCACATTTCCCAGCCCCCGCTTAGCGCTCAAATTGCACAGCTGGAAGAAGAGCTGGGCGTGAAACTGTTTTACCGCAACAGCCGAAAAGTGGAGCTCACCGATGCCGGCGCCGCCTTCCTGCAAGATGTGCGCACTGTGCAAAGTCGCCTGAAAGACGCGGTGCAGCGTGTGCAAAATATACACAGCGGGCTGGCCGGCCGGGTGGAAATCGGACTTTCAGGTTCCCATTTCCTGGGACCCTTGCCCCAGTTTATCAGCGACTTGGCGCAATCGCATCCCGAGATCGATGTGGTGCTGAACGAAATGGCTCCCAACGACCAAATCGACGCCTTGCGTGAGCAGCGCATCGACATCAGCATTTCGCGTCAGTCGGTCGACGACGAATTCCTGTGCAGCCGTCTGTTATGGCCCGATCCGCTACTGGTGGCCATGCCCAAAAAGCACCCATTGGCTCAGCACGCTGCGATTCAGCTGCCGCAACTGACCGATGAGCGCTTCATTATGCTGCGGCGCGAAACGTCACGATTCGCCGAAAAATTGTTCAACGCGTGTATCGCCGACGGCTTCACACCCCGGGTTACCCACACGGTTGCAGAGGTGCCGGCCCAACTTAGCCTGGTGAGCGCGGGGCTGGGAGTTGCCGTGGTTCCATCATCCACCCGAAACTACCAGCCGAACACGCTGCACTTTAGCCCACTTGCACACCCCAACCTTCAGGCCCATGTGCATGCGGTCATCCGAAAAGACCACCGGAAAGCGGCAATCGATACTGTTCTGGAACTGCTTCAGTCGAATGTGTCGTCGTAGGTGTCGTCATACTCGCGAGCGGCCTCCCGCATACAGTCCAATGCACACTCAATTGAGCGGGGGAAAATTTCGTCGCGGCGCCAATACATGGACACAGACCCAAAGCCTTTCAAGTCGACCGGCAAAATGCGCAGCAGCTTCATCCGGTTCAGCATCAATGTGGTCCGGTACGAGGCCGTTCCAATAATGTCACTATGGTTCAGTAGCGTGACATTGGCAATGACTGAGTTTGACTCTATATAGTTAGAGGGCAATACACGCCCCGCATTCGCCAATGCCGCCTCAAGCGCGTTACGCACCGGCGTTTGACGCGGCCACACGATCCAGCGATAACGCAACACATCGTCCCAGCCGATTTCTTCGTGCCCGAACAACGGGTGCCCCGGGCGCGCCACCAACACCACGGGCTCGGTATAGAGTAGTTCCGAGCGAATCAGTGTGTGATCAATGGTTTTCTGCGCGGTTCGGCCGATGACCAGATCCAGATCGCCCTGCGCCAATTGTGTGAGCAGGCGATCCATGGTGCCTTCCACCAGATCGATACGCAGCTCGGGCATCAGCTGCGCCATTGCCAGAATCGCGCGCGGCGCCGTTTCAGAGGCCGCCGCCCCCGACGCACCAACCACTACGCGACCTGCGCCTCCTTCACGCAGCAACGCCATATCATCCACCGCCCGGTTCAATTGCGCCTCAACCCGACGGGCATGCTCAATTAACACCCAACCATGTTCGGTTGGCGTCAACCCCCGCGCGTGACGCTCGAACAGCGTCAAGCCAATATCCGTTTCCAGATCGCGCAGCCATTTCGATAAGGCCGGCTGAGTCGTGTTCAACACGGTTGCAGAATGACTGAGGTTGCGCGTTTGCGCCAAACTGAGCAAAAAACGCAGGTTGCGCAAACGGATGCGGTCGGTCCAGTCGGTTGCCATGGCAGAGAAAACCCTTGTCTCAGCGAATCAAAAACGGTAAAGTCTTCGAAAATTGCTCATATTTTATAAAATCCTCTTGCTGGAGGCACCCATGAAATCTGCCGCACGTGAACACAACAACTTCCGGGAAGACGTTCTCGGACGCGCCAATGTTGAAGACACGCCTGAACTGCTTCACTATTATGACGAACTGGATCGCTTAAATACAGCAGCCCTCTGGACTGTCGCCAATAAAATCGAACCCTGGTTTCCGCAATCGTCATCGGAGCCCGTTATTTGGCGCTACCGCGACTTGCGTGAACACGTTTTGCGCTCGGTCGACCTGGTTTCCCCTGAAAAGGCCGGCCGGCGCGTCATTTACCTGAACAACCCCGGGCGCCAGGATGTGGCCGCGGCAGTGGGCTGGCTCTATTCCGGCCTGCAGGTGATGCACCCGGGCGAACTCGCCTCTGCACACGCGCATTCGGCCAGCGCTCTACGCTTTATTATGGAAGGCAGCGGCGCTTACACGATTGTCGACGGCCACAAAATGACACTCGGCGCGAATGACTTCGTGCTTACCCCAAATGGCACCTGGCACGAACACGGCGTGAGCGAAGACGGCACCCCTTGCATCTGGCAAGACGGCCTGGACATCCCGCTTATGAATGCGCTGGAAGCCAACTTCTATGTGGTGCACCCCGACCTTCAACAAGCGGTCACCTACCCGGTTGACGACAGCACCGCCACTTGGGGCGGTACCGGCCTGGTACCCGCCGACGACAAATGGGCTCATGCTTACTCGCCATTGCTGAAGTACGAATGGGCGCCCACTTACGAAGCCCTTTCCAATTACGCCAAAGTCACCGACGGCTCACCGTACGACGGCGTCCTCATGAATTACGTGAACCCGAAAACAGGCGGCCCCGTCATGCAAACCATTGGCGCCAGCATGCAAATGCTGCGCCCGGGTGAACACACCAAAGCGCACCGCCACACCGGCAGCTATATCTACCAGGTGGCCAAAGGCAAAGGTTATTCCATTATTAACGGCAAACGCTTCGACTGGCAGGAACGCGATATTTTCTGTGTGCCGTCGTGGATGCTGCACGAACATGCCAATGCCAGCGAATCGGAAGATGCCTGCCTGTTCTGCTTCAACGACTTACCCGTGATGAAATCACTGGGCCTGTATCGCGAAGAGGCACTGAAAGAAAATGGCGGTCATCAGCCCATTCTCGATTAATTCGAAAACCTGAAACCGGTCGGCACCGTTTTTCCGAAGGTGCCGTCTCCTATTATTTTTTAGCTTAAGAAAAGGATTATTCATGCGTTTAGTGACCTATCGTCGCAATGTTCTGGAAGAAGCACGCCTGGGCGCGCTGGTTGACAACCTGGTTGTCGATATTCAATGGCTGGGCGACGCTGCCGGCTACGATATGCCCTGCGACATGCTCGACTTCATTGATCTGGGCCCCAACGCCATTGAAACCACCACCGAGTTGCTGAACAGCTTTCGCGATGACTGGCCGGTAGGCGTTACCCAGCCGCTGCAGAACGTAAAACTGCTGGCACCTATTCCCCGCCCACGCAAAAACATTTTCGGCATCGGTTTGAACTACGTTGAGCACGTGGAAGAGTCCAGCCGTTCGCTCGACACTTCGGCCGACCTGCCCAAGCAACCGGTTATTTTCTCGAAACCGCCCACCTGCGTCATCGGCCCCGACGACGCCGTTGAACACAATGCAAAAATTACCCAACAAATGGACTGGGAAGTCGAGCTGGCCGCCATTATCGGCACGCGGGCCAAGCGGGTTTCCGAAGAAGACGCCTTAAATTATGTATTCGGCTATAGCGTCATGGTCGACATTAGCGCGCGCGACAACCGCCGCGCCGGCCAATGGATTTACTCCAAAGGCATGGACACCTACGCGCCATTCGGCCCTTGCATTGTCACCGCCGACGAAATTCCCGACCCGCAAGCGCTGAATCTGTGGCTGACGAAAAACGGCGAAACCAAGCAAGACTCCAACACCAAGTTCATGCTGTTCAACGTGAAGACACTGGTATCCGACATCAGCCAGGGCATTACGCTGGAGCCGGGTGACATCATTGCAACCGGTACACCATCAGGCGTGGGCGCCGGCCGTGATCCGCAAGAATGGCTCTGGCCGGGCGACGTTATTGAAGCCCACGTTGAAGGTATCGGCTCCATTCGCAACCCTATCGTCGCGGTGTAAATTATGCTCAATCTGCCCCAATGCAAAGTGGCGGCCGTTCAAGCCGCTCCCGTGTTTCTGGATACCGACGCCACCGTAGAGAAAGTTTGCCACCTCATTAAAGAGGCGGCCAACAAAGGTGCGCAACTGGTCGCATTCCCGGAAGTGTTCATCGCCGGCTACCCTTACTGGAACTGGTTTATGTCGCCGGTGGAAGGTAGCCCCTGGTTCGAGAAACTGGCGCGCAGCGCCATTGAAATTCCCGGCCCGGAGATCCATCGCGTTGCGCAAGCAGCCAAAGCCAACGGCGTTCACGTCGTGGTGGGTGTGAACGAGCGCAACCGCAACGGTATCGGCACGATATACAACACGCTGGTTTTCATTGGGCCGGACGGCAAAATTCTGGGCCGCCATCGCAAACTGATTCCCACATGGGCCGAAAAACTCACGTGGGCCAATGGCGATGGTGCGTCTTTACGCGTGTACGACACAGCCATCGGCAAACTGGGGGGGCTGGCCTGCGGTGAGAACACCAACACCCTGGCACGCTTCAGCCTGCTGGCACAAGGCGAGCTCCTGCACGTGGCCAGCTATATTTCCTTGCCGGTGGCGCCGCCCGACTACGATATGTCGGAGGCCATCAAGGTACGCGCCATGGCACACTCATTTGAAGGCAAGGTATACACCGTAGTGTCGTGTTCCACCGTGTCCGATGAAATCATTCAAGCCTTCCGCAGTACCCACCCTCAGGCGGAAAAAATGCTGCGTCGTAAGAACAGCGCGTTTTCCGGCGTAATTGGCCCTGACGGCCGCGTTATTGGTAAACCGCTTATCGACAAAGAAGGGATTGTGTATGCCGATATCGATTTGTCGAAATGCATTCAGCCACGGCAAATGCACGACATCGTCGGGCATTACAACCGCTTCGATATTTTTGATTTGCGGGTGAACCGCCTGCCGCAGCAATCGGCCCAGTTTATCGATACGCCGGCGCAGGAATCATTCGACTACGAACCCGACGAAATAAGCGGAAATAGTCATGAATCAGATCGCCGCGCCTGAAGCTGCCGCCGTACAGAAAACGTCAACACTGGCCGAACAGGCCTATCGCGCCATCAAGCGCGACATTATTTCAGGAACGCTCGAGCCAGGACGTGCGTTAAGGCTTGAGTTCCTGAAAGCACGTTACGAGCTGAGCTTTTCCCCCTTACGCGAAGCACTGAACAGGCTACACAGTGAACGGCTGGTGGAGTCTGAGGCGCTGAAGGGCTTTCGGGTGGCGACTTTGTCGCTTAAGGAAATGCACGACTCCATGCGCACCCGCATTCTGATCGATTGCGATGCTTTGGGTCGCTCAATTGAGCGCGGCAACGCCGAATGGGAAGCCCATATTGTGGGTTGCCTTCACACGCTATCGTGGATTACGCGCCAACCCGTGTCCGACGACGCTTTCGAGGCCCATTACGACCAAGTGGAACAGCGCCATTTGGCGCTGCACCAGGCCTTAATTGCGGCCTGCGACTCACGTTGGTTGCTGGACTTCTCCATGACGCTTTACGTGCAAACGGAACGTTACCGCCGGCCCATGCTGGTTAATTTGTTTCGCACCAATGCGCCCCGCGATGTCTCCAAAGAGCACCGCGACCTGGTCGACGCCACGCTTAGCCGCGATACCGCCAACGCGGTGGCACTGCTGGAAGCACACTACCGCAAAACCGCAGAGCTCATTGAAGTATCGTTGGCACCAACAGGCCAAGTCAAAACCTGAAAGCCGGTCAGCAGATGACATATAGGCGTGCGCAGCCCGGCTTACGCTTCATCAAACACCCAGATACTGATCAACCAACTCGGGTTGCGCCATGAGTTCGTCGGACGAGCCATTCCACACAATACGGCCTTTTTCAATCATGTAGTGTTGATCAACAAAGTCGTGCATTTCTTTCAGGTTTTTGTCGATCAGCAAAATGGTTTGACCCTGCTCTTTCAATCGCCGCAGGCAGGCCCAAATTTCCTGACGAATGACCGGCGCAAGGCCTTCGGTCGCCTCATCCAGAATCAACAAACGCGGGTTGGTCATGAGTGCGCGACCAATGGCCAGCATTTGCTGCTCACCACCCGACAGCGTACGGGCCGACTGATTTCGGCGCTCATGCAACCGGGGAAACAGCTCATATACCGTATCAAGCGACCACGGCCCTTGGTGATCGTTGCGCGCTGTGGCATACAGATTTTCATAAACCGTCAGCGACGGAAATACATGGCGCCCTTCCGGCACCAGGCCACACCCCAAGCGCGCCATTTTGTGGGGACGAAAACCATTCACCACCTGCCCATCGAACGTAATGGAACCGGCCTGCAGCGGCAACATGCCCATCAAAGTGCGTACCGTGGTGGTTTTACCCATGCCGTTGCGCCCAATAAGCGACGCCACGCTTTTGTCGGGGATTTCCAGGTTGAGGCCAAACAGTACCTTGCTTTCGGCGTAACCTGATTCGATCTTCTCAGCTTTCAGCATTATTAATTTCCCAGATAAGCTTCGCGCACTTCCGGATGCTCACGCACCTCGTCGGGGGTGCCGGTAAAAATGGTTTGGCCATAAACCAGCACAGTTACCCGGTCGGCCACGGCGAAGACAATGTCCATATCGTGCTCTACCAGCAACATGGCGTACTGACCTTTTAGATCGAGCAGGATGTCTTTCATGAGTTTGGACTCTTCCGCACCCAGCCCAGCCATGGGCTCGTCGAGCAACAGCACCGGTGCATTCAATGACAACGCAATCGCCAATTCAAGCTGACGTTTTTCGCCATGCGCCAGTGACGAAACCAATTCGTTGGAACGGTGCTCCAAGCCCACTTTGCGCAGCGCCTCGTAGGCGGGCTTTCGCAATTCGGCATCTTTACGGGCGTCGAGCCACATATTGAAGCGTTTGCTTGTATGCGCCTGCACCGCCATGGCCACGTTGTCTTCCACCGTGAACTCTTTGTAAAGCTGACTGATTTGGAAAGACCGTGCCAAGCCCACCGCAGCCCGGTTGTGTGCCGGCACCCGGGTGATGTCGTTGCCATCAAGCAGAATTTGGCCCGAATCGGGCATCAGTTCGCCGCTGATTTGGGAAATAAGCGTAGTTTTACCCGCACCGTTCGGCCCGATCAGTGCGTGGATTTCGTCGGAATGAACCGTGAGATTAACGTGGTCGGTTGCAGTCAGTGCACCGAACGACTTACATAAATCGCGCAATTCAAGTTTGGGTGTTTTATCAGTCATAGTGGCGACCTCCAACCAGCCAGCCAAAAATACCGCGGCGGCTGAACAGCACCACGAGAATCAGAATAGGCCCAAGGAACAACAACCAGTTTTCCGTCCAGGCGGCAAGAACCTGCTCAAGCCCAATGTACACGGCCGACCCAATAATAGGCCCAAAGATACTGCCCATCCCCCCGAGGACAATCATGGCCATGAGCTCACCCGATTTCAACCAGGAGGCCATGTCGGGGCTGGCGTACAAAGCATAATTCGCCCAGAGCGCCCCCGCCAGACCGGTACCGGCAGCCGAAATAACAAAGGCGGTAAGCTTGTATCGCATGGGCGCATAGCCCAGGTTCACATTGCGTCGTTCGTTCTGTTTAAAACCGCGCAACACCATCCCGAAGGGCGAATTCACCAAACGGCGGCAAAACCAAACCCAAACAATAAGGAAAAAGACACACAAGTAATAAAACACCGTATCGTTTTCCAGGTCGATAAAGGGCAGTTCGTTGCGGTAGGTAATCAACATGCCGTCGTCGCCGCCATACTGCACCAGACCCACCAGCACAAAGTACAGCATCTGAGCAAAAGCCAGCGTAATCATAATGAACTGCACCCCGCTGGTGCGCAGCGAAAGCACACCAATAAGCAGGCCCAGCCCCGCAGTGACCAGCATGGCCAACGGCCAGATAATCAACGCAGAATTGGTTTCCATAAAGCCGAACAAGGGGTCGACCATGTCCATATGAAAGCCGATGATCGAAACCACATAACCGCCCAGCCCGAAGAACGCCGCATGGCCAAAACTGATGAGTGCACCATACCCCAACACCAGGTCAAGGCTTACCGCGGCCAACGCGTAAATAACGAACCGCGTCACCATGCTGACCAAAAAGCTGTCATCAGTGACATTCGCGATAGGCGGCACCAGCAAGAGCAGGGCAAAAATTAATCCAACAACAATATATTTGCGAGTCATTGTTCACTACCTTTGAGCTGGAAGCAGGCCGCGCGGCTTGAGCAGCAGAACGATGGCCATAAGAATGTAGATACTGGCCGAAACCAGGCTGGCGCTCACCGACCCCGCCGCCGTGGGCGGCAAAATTTGTGACATCCAGATGGGGATATAAGCCCGCCCCAGAGAGTCGGTTAAACCCACCAACAAGGAGCCCACCAGCGCCCCGCGCACAGACCCCACACCACCCACAATAATGACGACAAAAGTAGTAATGAGAATGCCCTCGCCCATGCCGATTTCAATCGCCAGCAAAGGGGCGCTCATGACCCCGGCAAAACCACACAGCAATGCGCCCAGCCCGAAAACCAATAGAAACAGGCGACGGATGTTGATACCAAGGGCTTCAACAATGTCGCTGTCATCGGCCCCGGCCCGCACCAGCATGCCGACCCGGGTTCGGGAAATGAGATACCACAAACCCAGTGCCACAATAATGCCGGCCCCAATAAACGCCAGACGCATAACGGGATAATTCAACCCCGGAATAATTTCAACCGAGCCCGCGAAAATGGGCGGAATATCCATATAAGGAGGGCTGCGACCAAACACCAGCGTGACCAACGCATTGGTAAAGAAAATGACCCCCAGCGTCGCCAAAACCTGATCGAGGTGGTCGCGCTGGTAGAGTTTGCTGATAATTAAACGCTCAACAATCAGGCCGTATACCCCCGCACTGACCACGGCGGCAAGTGCACCGGCGAAAAACGAGCCCGTTAGGGCAACCGCAGACGCCGCACTAAACGCCCCCACCATATAAAACGAGCCATGTGCCAGATTCACGACATTCATAATGCCGAAAATCAGCGTCAGGCCCGCCGACAGCAGGAACAGCAGGGCACTGTATTGCAGGCCGTTCAAAGCCTGCTCGATGAACAAGAACATGGGAACCTTCCAGTGACACCGACAGCACTGTGAACCTGACGCCACCGGACGACGCCTGAGGATGGTTCACGACATTTTCGTACTGCCGCAGAGTTTTAGAAATTTTCTCTACTTTATACAGAAATGCTTTAACCTTCAAGCTTTTCTCGGGGCGCCAATATTGGGAATTATCCCTAGTTCCTTGCAAGTTGCCTCTTTGCCCAAGCCTTTGTCAGACAAGGTCGCGGGGCCTCAGCGTTATCGCGGTTCGAGGCAATTTTCTTTTTTCCAACCGTACAACCATTCCAGTTGCGTATAAAACTGCTCTTGTGACTTCCCTTTCCAGAGCAGATTGCGCACCTGGCGCTCCACGCCTTTGGCGTGATAAATAAGCCCCATCTCACGGGTCGACCACACCACGCGCGCTGTGCGCGGTACGCGAATCGACTCATACAATTTGAACGCCGCTTCGAAATCGCCGTCGCTGCGCGCCACCGCCTCACCCAGGGTAACGGCATCTTCCAGCGCCATACACGCACCTTGCGCCATATATTGCGTCATGGGATGAGCCGAATCGCCCAATAAGGTACAGCGGCCCATGCTCCACGACTCCACTGGATCGGCGTCGGCTGTCGCCCAACGACGCCACGAAGTGGGGCGGTCGAGCATTTGCGCAGGACGTGGATGAATACCGTCGAAGTAAGACAACACTTCTTCCTTGCTGCCTTCCCGCACACCCCATTCTTCCTGCTCGCGGCTATGGAATGTCACCACCAGGTTGTATTGAGCGCCTGCACGCAAGGGGTAATGCACCAAATGGCAACGCGGGCCGGCCCACAGTACCGGTGCGTTAATGCACAAGTCTTCCGGCATGTTTTCCCGGTCGACCACAGCGCGGTACACCACATGACCCGTTACGCGGTGCTGCGCACCAATCGTTTTCGCACGCACTACCGACTTCACGCCGTCGCAGCCGATAAGGGCATCGGCTTTGTACACCTGACCTTGGGTGTCCTTCACCTCTACGCCGTCTTTGTTGATTTTGACATCTTCAACGTGGGTAGACGTTTTGAACGTGATAAGAGGGTTGTCTTGTACCGCCTCCAGAATAGACAGGTGAATATCAGCGCGGTGAATGACCGCGTAGGGGCCGCCAAATTTTTCACGGAAACGCTCGCCGGTTTCCACACGCACCACTTCCGTTGCGTCAATAGCGTCCATCATGGTGATATGGTCTGTGAATACGGCGCGCTCGCGCGCCACCTGCCCCACGCCCAAGGCGTCGAGAGCGGCAAACGCGTTGGGGCCGAGCTGAATACCGGCACCAATTTCGCCAATTTCATCAGCCTGCTCAAGCAACAACACTTCGATACCCTGACGGGTGAGCGACAACGCTGCCGCCAACCCACCAATTCCACCACCCACAATAATGACTTTCTGTTGTGCTGGTTTTGACATGGTTTCCTTACCTCTGTACTTTCAATTAACCGCTTGGTTACGGTTGATAATCGGGCTGGACGGCCGGCGCGGCTGCCTTGAATTCGGGCAGCGATGTGCAATGCTCGTAGACTCTCAGCACACGTGGATACGGTGTGAGGTCACACTTCATGCGCGCGGCATTGGCCACCTGCGGCACCAGGCAGCAATCCGCCAGCGAAACCTGATTATCAAAGCAGTAGTTGCCTGAATCAGCACGCTCCAACAAGGCTTCCAGCGACTTGAACCCCTCGGCAATCCAGTGGTGATACCAAGCGTTCTTTTGCTCTTCGCTCACGCCCAGCTCTTTCACCAAATAGCGCAGAACACGCAAATTGTTCAGCGGATGCATATCGCAGGAAATAAGATTCGCCACCTCGAGTACGCGCGCCCGCTTTTCCAGATCTTCAGGAATCAGGCGTGGCTCGGGAAAACGCGCATCGAGATAATCGGCAATGGCCATCGATTGACCCAGCTCGAACCCGTTATCGTCAACCAGCAAGGGCACATTGGCGGCGGGATTCTTGCGAACGTAATCTTCCGCCTTGTGCTCCATGACCCGGATATTCACCGGATTCAGGTTGAAATCCACTTTTTTCAACGCCAGCACAATGCGAATACGGTAGGACGTGGAACTGTTGAAAAAACTGTAGAAGTCCATATTTACACCACCTTTACAGCAATGGTTCCCAAGCCCTCAACGCTGCCTTCCATGAGGTCACCTTTTACAACCGGGCCCACACCTTCAGGCGTGCCTGTGTAAATCAGATCGCCTTCTTCCAGCCGGAAGTAACGCGACAAATAGCTCACCGTTTCGGCCACATTCCAGATGAGCTTGTCGATGGTGCTTTTCTGCTTGAACTCACCGTTTACTTTCAAGGCAATTTCAGCTTGTTCCAGATTGTTTACCGTGCCAGCCGGATGCATGGGCCCAATAGGCGCACTGTCGTCGAAAGCCTTACCGATTTCCCACGGACGACCCATTTCACGCATTTTCATTTGCAGGTCGCGACGCGTCATATCCAAACCTACCGCGTAGCCCCATACGTGCGACAACGCATCGGCTTCGCTAATATTGGAGCCGGCTTTGCCGATCGCCGCCACCAATTCAATTTCGTAATGATAGTTCTCGGTTTCCGACGGATAAGGCACTTCCAGCGTGTCGCCGTACGCTACCGGCTTTACGGAATCGGTAGGCTTGCAGAAAAAGAAGGGCGGTTCACGATCGGGGTCGAAGCCCATTTCGCGGGCATGGGCGGCATAGTTACGGCCCACGCAATACACGCGGCGAACCGGGAACTGCTCAGTGGTGCCGACAACCGGCACGCCAACAACTTCAGGTGCTTTCACAACATAAGACATAATGGGTCTCTCTTTATTTCGATTAATAAAATTGAATTGGTTAAACCAAACCGCGCGTATTTTGCTTAAAAAAAGGTTTACAGGCGCTCCTCACGCAACAAACCCAGTGCAACTTGAATCGGGCGGTCGGAATAGCTGAACAAAACGGCCTCTTCCTGTACTTCAAAATGCACTTTGTGCCAGGAAGGCACAACGAATACATCACGCGGCGTGAACTCAAACACCTTATCACCAATATATGCTTTGCCGGTACCCTCTACGACACTGAACACCGTGGCGTCGGTAGTGCGATACGCCTTCCCTTTAAACCCCTTGGGCAACAGCTGCATGAAGGTGGCCATGGTGGGCATGGCAAAGCCGCCTGTCGCCGGATTCACGTAGCGCAACTTGATGCCGTCGTATTCGTCTATTTCGCCGTGACGCTGTAACTGATACAAGGCCTCACGCGTGCGCTCGTAGGGGTAATTGAAAATAGGCGATGTCTTGCCGTTTACCTCGTAGTGCACCGGCAACATGTTATAGCCGTACCGCGCATAACTATCGCCTTCAGGCCGGGCAATCGGCTGCACCGCCTCGGGGTAGTTCTCGGCAAAGCCCGTGCCCATCATACGAATGAAGGGAATATCCAGACCGTCGAGCCACACCACCGGCTCACCACCATCGGCCACCGCTGCGTTACCATGATCGTGCCAGGTCCAGGTGGGCGTAATAATGAAGTCACCGGGATGCATGGTGGTGCGCTCGCCGTTCACCGCCGTGTACGCCCCTTTGCCTTCCACAATAAAACGCAAGGCCGACTGCACGTGGCGGTGGCTGGGCGCCACTTCGCCAGGCAGAATCAGTTGCAGGCCGGCATACAGTGTGGGAGTAATCGAAGCCTGGCCCCGCAAACCGGGGTTTTCAAGAATCAGCACACGCCGCACCGCCTCCTCGGCGGTAATCAGTTCACCCGACTCCATAATGTCGGATCGAACCGCGTCGTAACGCCATAAATGCGGTACACACTCCGTAGTGGGCGACTGCGGCACCAAACTATGCAATGACTCCCATAAAGGAGTCATGTCTTTCTTGTCGATCCGCGCGTAGTAAGCCTCGCGCTCGGCTTTGTTCGCAACCGGACTATTCATGGCTATCTCCTTGATACGGAATCGGAAACCTGGAGTGGTGAAAAACCACGTCGATGGTTATTCCGAATTCCCATACCCTGAATATACGTCGGTTGAGGTGGGATTTGTGTGCTTTGTTATATGTTTATCGATGAAATATTTGTATGAGGTATATGTTTTTTTATATCTCTTCGTGAGCCGCCCATACACGATGATGCCTTATTCCGCTCAGCTTTTCTTCCCCACCACCCCACGCTGCACCTGGTCGCGTTCAATCGATTCAAACAGGGCCTTGAAATTTCCTTCGCCGAAGCCTTCATCGCCTTTACGCTGAATAAACTCAAAGAACACCGGCCCCAACACGGTTTCTGAAAAGATTTGCAGCAGCAGGCGTTTGTCATCCTTTTCCGTTGAGCCGTCGAGCAAAATGCCGCGTGCCTGTAACGCCTCCACCGGTTCCCCATGATCCGGCAGGCGCTCGTTCAGCATTTCATAATACGTAGCGGGAGGTGCCTTCATCAACTTAACGCCGGCATTGCGCAAGCGATCCACCGTTTCCACAAGGTCGTCGGTAAGCAAGGCAATATGCTGGATGCCCTCGCCGTTGAACTGCATCAGGAATTCTTCTATCTGCCCGCCCCCGCCGGCTTCTTCGTTCAGCGGAATGCGGATCTTGCCATCGGGTGCCGTCATGGCGCGCGACGTTAAGCCGGTGTATTCACCTTTGATGTCGAAATAGCGAATTTCCCTGAAATTAAACAGACGCTCGTAGAACCCGGCCCAATAGCTCATGCGCCCCCGATACACGTTATGCGTTAGATGGTCGATCACTTTCAGGCCGTGCCCGGCAGGGTGAAGCGCCACACCCTCAATAAACTCGAAGTCGATATCGTAAATCGTCATGCCGTCGGTGAAACGGTCGATCAGATAAAGCGGCGCACCGCCAATCCCTTTAATGGCAGGTAGTCGCAACTCCATGGGGCCGGTGGGAATTTCCAGGGCCTGAGCACCCAGCTCCAATGCACGCTTATACGCTTTGTGGGCGTCTTTCACCCGAAAAGCCATACCGCACGCAGAAGGCCCATGTTCGGCGGCGAAATACGCTGCCAGGCTTTTGGGCTCCTTGTTAATAATGAAGTTAATGCCGCCCTGGCGATACAGCACCACATCTTTCGAACGATGCACGGCCACTTTGGTGAAGCCCAGCTTCTCAAACAACGGTTCCAGCACATTCGGTTCCGGTGAGGCGAACTCAACGAACTCAAACCCCATCAAACCCATTGGGTTTTCGAAAAGATCTGCCATGTCGTTCTCCTTAAACGCTTACTGCAACGATACTACAACCCCAGGTAAGCCTCCTTAACGCGGGGGTCGTTCTTCAGATTATCGCTGCTGCCGTGGAGCGTAATGCGCCCATTTTCCACCACGTAAGCTTCATCGGCCAAATTCAATGTATTGCGGGTGTCTTGCTCAGCAATCAAAATGGAAAGGCCGTTCTTGTTCAGGGAACGTATTGTGTCGAAAACCAACTGCGCCATAATCGGCGCCAAACCCAACGTGGGCTCATCCAATAGCAATAACTTGGGGCGCGCCATCAGGCCGCGCGCAATCGCCAGCATTTGTTGTTCCCCGCCGGAAAGCGTGCCGGCCGCCTGATTACGACGCTCTCGTAACCGAGGAAACAATTCATACATCTCTTCTATACGCTGCTTCCAGGTAGGGCGCGCAGCCGGCACGATACCGCCCAGGCGCAGGTTCTCTTCAACCGACAAGTTAGGAAAAACGCGCCGCCCTTCAGGCACCAGTACCATCCCCGCGTTGACGCGCTGGTGGCCGCGTTGGGCACCCATGCTTTTTCCATCGAATAGCACTTCGCCCTGCGTGACCGGCAACACCCCCGCCAACATCAACATAATCGTGGTTTTACCGGCACCGTTTGCACCCAGTAATGCCGTTACGCTGCCTTCACGCACGTTCAGAGAAACACCATGGATAATTTGCACTTCCCCATAGCCGCCCACCACTTCTTTCAGGCTCAGGATATCTGTGCTCATTTCTGTTCTCCGAAATAGACCTCGTGCACACGCGGGTTGTCCGCGATCTCCTGCGGCGTGCCCATTGCGATGCGCTCTCCATGGTGTAGCACCACGATGCGATCCGACAATTGCATCAGGGCACGCATCACATGCTCAATGATTAATATCGTTAGCTTTCGGGAATGATGTTGTTCGCGAATAATGCCCAGCATCTCGCTGACCTCGGGCGGGGTCAGCCCTGCCATGACCTCATCAAGCATGACAACCTTGCAACCTGTGCTGATCGCGCGGGCAAGCTCCAGTTTCTTTTGCTTGGACAAGGTAAGCGCATGGGCCGGCGTGTCGGCCAGGTTCAACATCCCCAAGTCTTTCAAGACTATCTGGCAATGCGCAACGGCCTGTTGACGATTACGGATCAAAACCGAACCGAACATCGCCGCCGTCAGCAGGTTCTCCATGACCGTCAGGTTTTGAAATGGCTTAACGATTTGGAATGTACGGGCAATGCCCCGTCGGCAGACCTGGTCCGGGCGAAGCCCCAGCAACGACTTTCCCTCGAGAAGAACATTTCCAGTCGTGGGTGGTAGATACCCTGCAATCACGTTGAACAACGTGGTCTTGCCGGCCCCATTGGCCCCCATAATGCCCAGGATTTTCCCTTCATCAACCGTCATGGATATTTCAGCCAGCGCCCTTAGGCCCCCAAAGTTCTTACTCACGCCCTCCAGCTGGATTAAGCTCATGAGCCTTCTCCTTGAGCCCGATGCTTATAATTACGATACCAACCGAGCAAGCCATTCGGTAACTTCACCACAAACACGATCAACAAAATACCCAGGATAATCATGTAAAACTGTGGCGCGTTCGTCCAAAGCAATTCAGACAGGATAACCAGGAAAATCACCCCGAACAGGGGGCCGCGCGCGTTATCGCCCCCGCCTAAAATCGCCATGACGATCACGGTAATAGAAATCATTGGGTCGAAGGCCTGGGTCGCCTCGAAATAGCTTGAACGCAGCGCCATTATCCCACCCACCATGCCGGGAATAATGGCAGACAAGATAAAAGCGATAAGTTTGTATCGTGCTACCGGCACACCGAGTGTTTCCGCCGCCTCTTCGTTCTCACGCAGCGAACGTAGCCCATGACCAAACGGAGAGCGATGGACCGTTTCCAGCAATAAGGTCGACGCCACCGCCAGCACTAATACAATCCAGTAAATGGTTTCAATTGGCGGTGTACCAAACAAAAGGCGGCTGGAAATACCCATTTTGGCCTCTATGGCCATCAGGGAATACTTCACCAACTCAGCCAAGCCAAACGTAAGAATGACAAAATAGGGTCCTCGAACCCGCATGACCGGTAAACCCACAATTAACGCAAACAGCGCACTAATAGCACCGGCCATGATCAAAGCCAGCCAGAGCGGTATCCATTGCCAGGTCACCACAACGACGTAGCTGCCGATCCCGTAAAACACAACCTGGCCCAGCGATATGTAGCCTGTCATGCTGGAGAGCACTGCCCAACTTTGCGTGAGTGCCAACCACATCAGAATGGCCAAGCCCACGCCAATTGCATAGTCTTGTGCAAGAAAGGGAAGAACGGCAAACGCCAGAATCAAACAAACAAAAACCGCTATTTCTTTCAGGGTGACATTCATCGACTGACCCTTTTGGCAAATAAACCCTGCGGCAGAAACATAAGTGTTGCCACGAACACCCCATACAGCAAGACTGAACGTAAATTAGGAGACGTCAAGGCCACACCATAGGTTTCGATGGCCCCCAATAATAAGGCGGCCAAGAAACCACCCAGAATATTGCCCAGCCCACCCAAAATCACGACGATAAAAGCCGCAATCGCCAGCGGGAACCCGATAAACGGAGAAAATTGCTCCATCATGCCTAACAGCACACCTGCAACACCTGCCGACGCAAAGCCCAAGGTCAGACTCACAATATGCACTTGCTCGACATTCACGCCTACAATGCGGGCCGCCTCGGGCTGCTCAATCACCGAGCGCAAAGCAAGGCCAAAAACACTCCAGCGCAGAAAGAGTGTGACCCCGATGCATATCGCCAACGCAACCAGAAGGGCAATAATTCGGTTTCCCGTCATGGCCAGGTCGCCGAACCGATACACATGATCCATGTATTGATACGCGCGCGGGGTTGCCGTTTCCACCCAAGCCACGATGTTTTGAATTAACAACGAAAGCCCAAAGAACAGCAACAAAGAGTTCGCTTCAAGCCGCTCCCTGCGGTCGACACGCACCAACATGTCTCGCAACAGAAACTTGTAGAGCAACACACCAACGATGGCACTGAAGGCCGCGACAACCACGGTGGAGATCAAGGGTGACAGCCCAAAAACGCTGAACAGCCAATAGCCTACGTACGCACCCACCATCACCAATTCACCGTGCGCCACATTAAGCAGGCGCATGGTCCCATAAACCAAATTCAGGCCTAACGCGATAATCGCGTAAAGGGCGCCTGTTACCAGCGTGGCAAACAGCAATTGCTGCGACAAAAACACATCCACGAAACTCATGCAACACCCCTGTCAGTGTTCCAGGGGCGACCCATTAGGTCGCCCTTTTTTCTTGTTGGGCGCTTATTGAATAGGCGCTTTGGGCTGGAACTTGCTGGTGGCAATGGAGTCGGGCCAAATCAGCTTCAGGTGTCCATTCTGAATTTGCAGAAATGCCGTTGGGGTAATGACGTTTTGCACGCCTTCAAACTTCACCTTTCCATTAATAGTTTCGAATGTATCGGTGGCAATCGTCTCGCGCAGCTTTTCTTTATCCAAACCCACCTTGGCGACTGCTTGCTCCAGAATTTCCAAAGACAAGTAAGCCAACGAAGCGTTCAAATAGTCGGGTTCCTGGTTGTAGCGAGCAACGTAGTTATCGTAAAACTTGCGCGCATTTTTCCATTCTGGGTTATCCGGTGCCCAGTGGCCAATCGTTACAAAGCCATTGGCCGAATCACCCAGGGCTTTACGATAAAAGGCAGCCGACGCGCCCAACGCCACGAATTGAAAGGGGCTGGAGATGCCTATTTCCTTCGCCTGTTTACCGTATAGAACAGAGTCGCCCGGATAGGAAAGCGCCAACACCGCATCGGGATTCAATTCTTTGATTTGCGCCAACATGGGTGTCATGTCTTTAATACTGGGCGGGTACTCTGTGCTGAACTTGATTTCTATTCCGGCCTTCTTCAGCTCGGGCTCAATAAAGGTTTTCAGCTCTTTGGTCAGCGAAAGCACATTGGCCATGATGGCAACCGACTTAACATTGTTTTGCTGCATCAGCTTGGTCAGTTCCACCGCCATAACATCGGGTATCGCTGCGGTAGGGAACCAAATATAGCCGGGCTTCACCTCGCGCAACATGACGGAAGCCGATGTGTTTCCAACTACCGGAAATTTATACTTTTCCACGACCGGCGCAAGGGCGATCTGGAACGGCGTGCCCCAGGGCGCAATCAGCAAATCCACCTTATCGTCGGTAATGAGTTTTTCATAGATGCGTACCGACATTTCGGGCCGGGACTGATTGTCGTATTCGACAAACTCAACCAACCGCTTTTCACCGGCAACATCGATGCCCCCACGCGCGTTGACCTCATCGCGCCACATCTCATAAACGGCATATTGGTCTTGCGCCGCATTGGCAAACGGCCCCGTTTGCGACATTGAAAAGCCAATACGAACAGGCGGCTTCTCGGCAGCCGCCGCCCCAAACATACTTGCGGCCAGGCCAATACTCAAAGCCACATTCAAAAACGTGCGTCGTGTCGTCATAGTTGTCTCCGATGGTGTTTTCATTTATTACTTACTGAAGGTGTGTTGCCCAGCCACTTCCACTTTTTGTGCCGGGATGTTTAACGCCGCTCCCGTGGCACAATCATTTTCGGATCAATGACCTTACCGTCTTCAATGATCCGGTTACCGTCAAGCTCTATGGTGCAGCCCCGCATGGGAAGGTCGTAATGACCACGTGTTTTGCGTGTGCCGCCCCCCTGCGTATTGGGGCCTGTCGAAAACAGGAAATTGCCCGGAAACGCTCGCGTTGCGGCACGGTTTCGCTCGGGCGAATCACCATACAACGCGATGCTGTCCCAGCGAGCCTGCGGATTCAAGCCCCAGCCCAAATGCGAAATAGCGAATGGGTCGCGGTCTTCGGGGAAATCCTTACCGTCTTCCAACCACTCGCGCATTAAAGTGGCATCCAGCCCACCCTCAATGGAAACGATATGCCCGTCGCGAACCTCGACAATAATTTCGTCCTGAATGTAGCGGCTGTACGGCAAAATAACAATATCGCCCGGCTGTATATACAGCGTGCCATTTGCGCTGCCTTCATTGGGAAACGTATGAAGAAAGCCTGCACCCCAGTGGTCGAAATGCCCGGGTTCATCTGCAAACCCGTATTGGCTCATTACGGGGTACTCGCCACGCTCATAAGTAAAGTCTGTACCGGCCTTGCTGGTGACACGTACCTGCTTTGTATTCTCGTACAGTTTGTGGGCGTGCAGCAGCGCCTCTTTCAAACCGGGCGGCGACTGCAAGGCATATAAATCGTCGGGGGCGTCGATAATCATTTGTATACGAACGCCGTTATCCATTACCTTCTTCAGCCAACTACTGAACAGCGGCACGTGGAATATCAGGACCATGTCGCACTGCATCAAAGCTTCCAGCGTGCCCTTGCATTTACCCACTGTTTCCACACCAACGCTGGTCCAGGTCGGGATGGCATTCACGCACATTTCATAAATATCGGCGTCCAGCTCTTCTGCTGCAGCGAATGCAGCCTCGATGTATTCACGTCGGGTGCCCAGGTCGCTCACAATCGCAATCGTTTCTCCCGGTTTAACCTTGCATAGCTCAAACTGCTTTTTGAACAACCCCGCAAGCTTCGCTGGATTCGTCGACTGCGTTCTGATGTCTGCCTGCAACATGTTGATCTCCTTGCTTTTTCTATGTGCCACCCGAATAACACCCCACTTTGAACGACTTTACTGACATACCAAAAGCAAGTCAATACCGAATAACGTTCCTTATTTAAGATAATTTGATTACCATGAGGTAACATTAAAAAATTGCGTATTTAGGGGTCGACGTGGTTCAGGTAAAAAAGCCGGAAATGAAGCAGGCAATCTTGGATGCCGCATATAAATGCTTCATGGAATACGGGTATTCCAGTACGAAAATACCCCAAATCGCCAAGTTGGCCGGTTCTTCACCCGCCAATATTTACGTTTACTTTCCATCCAAACTGGAAATTTTGTTCACCTTGTATGAAGGCTGGCTGGACGAACGAATGGCCAAACTGGAAAGAGCCCTAAACCGACTGAACACGAACGAACAGAAAATCCAGCGAATTTTGACGACAATGTGGCGAGACTTACCGGCGGCGGACAAAGGGTTCAGCAACAACCTTATTCAGGCACTGTCAACAACAACAAGTAATGAAGGCTACAGCCCGGCGCTGCGGATTTCAGTGGAAAACAGACTATGCCAAATGTTGAACAACAGCCTGTCGAATTTGGCCCCTGAACGAATCCAGGCCATTGCAACATTGCTATTAATGGCCTTCGACGGCCACGCTATTAATTTTTATCTTACAAAGAAGAAAATTACGTCAAAGGCGGATATCGACTTCTTCAGTAAACTCATACTCTCGTATGCTGAACCGCAGAACTAACGGCATTTCAAACGATGAAAACAACCACCACCCAACTTGGCCAGGTTAAGATCTCACGCATCATTGAATCGAGCGACCCACTACTTCGCCCTGCAGAGATTTTTCCCGACTCCGACCCGGACATCATTTCCCGAAACATCGACTGGCTGGTCCCGCATTTTTACGATCCGGAGACCGACAAGCTGGTCATTACGATTCAATCGTTTTTGCTGGAAACGGAAACCCACAAAATTTTAATTGACACCTGTGTGGGCGACTGCAAACAACGCGTTCGATCAGAATTCCACGAACAACAATGGAACTGGCTGAAAGGGCTGGAAAGTCTGGGCCTTGGCGTTGAAGATATTGATATCGTTTTATCAACGCACATGCACGTTGATCATGTCGGATGGAATACGCGCTTCAACGGCAAAGAATGGGTTCCCACTTTCCCCAATGCGCGCTATCTGTTCACCGCGCCGGAATGGGATTACTGGAAAGAAAATGAAGGGCACCCGGCGCTGGTTCGCTCAGGCGACTACATTGGTGATTCAGTATGGCCCCTGTTTCACGCCGGCCAAGCCGATTTGGTCGCTATGAATCACGAAATCGTACCTGGAATTCGACTGCTTCCATTGCCAGGTCACACGCCCGGCCATGTGGGCGTTGAAATCGACGACGCAACAGACCCAACCCTTATTACAGCCGACCTTTTCCACCACCCTTTGCAATGCTGTTACCCGCATTGGAATACGCGGTTTTGCCTCGATCCGCTGAAGTCACGCGCCACCCGATTAAATGCCATGGCCGAACTGGCACACAAAGGCACCACGGTTATGCCGGCGCACTTTCCTTCGCCGAATGCAGGAAAAATCGAAGTTGTAAAACACGATGACCCCGATGCAACCCGGGGGCATGTGTATCGGTATCGGTTTGTGTAAGCAAAGAAAGGTTAAATAATGGATATTGAACGCTACCCCGCACAAGAACCGTTTAACGAAAACATGGTCAAGTACCATGCTTATCTGCTTGAACGGGCCAAGGGCCTGAAACCCATTGAAGTCAATTACGGCGAAGATCCTTATCAAAGCATCGGCATTTTCCCTGCCGAAAACCCCGACGGGCGCGTGCTGCTTTTCTTTCACGGCGGTGGCTGGACTAACGGCTACAAAGAATGGATGTACTTCATCGCCCCCGCGCTGAACAAACTGGGTATCACGTTTGCCTCAGCAGGCTATCGTCTGGCACCCAATCATTTGTTCCCCGTTGGCTTTCAAGACGCCGCCCGTGCGCTGGATTGGGTCAGCAAAAACATCAGCGAATACGGCGGCGACCCCAAGAAAATTTTTGTCAGCGGTCATTCGGCGGGCGGACATTACGCCGCCCTTCTGGCCGTTGTTGAAGAGGCGGTGCCCGACATGGCGTGTTCCGCTCAAGTAAAAGGCTGCGCGCCCATATCGGGCATTTATTATTTTGGTGAAGACGCAGGAATGGCGGTTCGGCCCCGTTTCCTGGGGCCGCCCGAGGTGGGCGCCGACACCGCCGCGTCATCCATAAAAAATCTGAAATCGGGGCTACCGCCCTTCCTGCTCACGTGGGGAGAAGAAGACTTCCCGCATTTAAAGCGCCAAGGCCAGGAAATGGAAGCCGCGCTGAGGGCGCACAACGTTCCTGTTGAAACGCTTGAGTTACCGGGGTGCAACCACTTCACGGCAAGTTATGCGGCTGGGGACGTGGGCGGTTTATGGGCGACCACGCTCAATGACTGGTCAAACAAGCTTTTAAAGCGCTAACCCGTTTTCACATCCCCTTAACCGACTCCGGCACCGGGTACCGCCGTGTATACGGGCCGGCCTTCATAACCTGGCCCGGCACTTCATGCCCCACAATCTCGGGCAGCAAGCGTGCAATATCCAACAACGGCTCCAGCGCCACACCTGTGTCATAGCCCATGGCCTCCAGCATATGCACCATGTCTTCGGTGCAAACATTGCCGCTGGCGCCCGGTGCATAAGGGCAGCCGCCCAAGCCACCCAACGAGGCGTCGAAACGATCCACCCCGGCACTGAGCGCAGCCATCACGTTGGGCAAGCCCATTGCACGCGTATCGTGAAAATGCAGCGTTAACACCAAAGAAGGCCAGCGATTGCGTACCCGCTCGCACAACTCGCGCACCTGGGTGGGGTTGGCCACGCCCGTGGTGTCACACAGGCTCACGCCCTGAATGCCCATATCAACGTAACGCTGAATTAAATCCATCACACGGTCGGCCGGCACTTCACCTTCAAAAGGACAACCAAAGGCGGTCGACACCGAAGCATTCAACATCGCCTTATCGCCGGTAAAATCCGCCACCTTCTGAAACTGCTCCAGCGATTGCTCAGGCGTCATGCGGATATTGGCCAGGTTATGCGTGCGGCTGGCCGACATAAATAAATTGATTTCATCCACACTGCAGGCCAGCGCGCGTTCGCAACCACGCACATTGGGCACCAGCGCCGCGTACACCACGCCGGGCACACGGTCGATTTGACTCATAACGGCCTCGGCATCCGCCAGGTTGGGAATGGCTTTGGGTGAAGTAAATGAGGTGACTTCAATTTTGGCCAAACCGGTGCGGCCTAGTGCGTTGATGAGTTCGATTTTCTGTTCCGTAGGAACGAACTTGGCCTCAATTTGAAACCCGTCGCGTACCGATACTTCCTGTATGTAAACACGTTGTCGCTCTTGCATATCCATTTCCTGTGTCAGGCACGCCGCAGCCATTACGCCAGGCCGGCCTGTTTCATTTTCTCGTACTGTTCGGGTGTCACACCAATTGATTCCAGCACTTCGCGCGTGTGCTGCCCCAACTCTGGACCTAACCAACGGGTGCGGCCCGGGGTTTGGCTAAGCTTGGGCACAATGCCGGGCAAGTCGATAGGTGCGCCATCGGCCATTTCAAAACGCTGAATCATTTCACGGGCCTGATAATGCGCGTCTTCATAGATATCTTTGGCAGTATAAATACGCCCACACGGTACCGATGCGGCATCCAGTGTTTCCAGTACATACTGCAACTGATTTTCAGCTGCCCAGTCGCCAATTACGCCGTCCAGCATTTCCGTATGCCGCACACGGCCGTCGTTATGTTCAAGCTCGGGGTTCTCGGCCAAGTCGGACCGACCAATGGCATTCATCAGCCGCTTGAAAATCCCGTCGCCGTTGCCGGCAATCGCCACATAGTTGCCGTCTTTACACAAATAGGTGTTGGACGGCACGATACCCGGCAGCGCCGCACCGGTTCGCTCGCGTATGGTGCCCGTGGCAGCGTATTCGGGAATCAGGCTTTCCATCACGGCAAACACCGCTTCGTACAAGGCCACGTCAATAAACTGCCCCTGGCCTTTATTGGCTTTAATGTGATACAGCGCCATAAGCGCCCCCACCACCCCATACAGCGAAGCCAGCGTATCGCCAAGGCTCACGCCGGTGCGTACCGGTGCACGATCGGGGTAGCCCGTGACATAGCGCAGCCCGCCCATGCATTCCGCAATAGCTGCGAACCCCGGTTTTTGACTATACGGGCCGGTTTGCCCATAGCCTGAAATACGCACCATGATCAAAGACGGATTCAGTTCCGACAAGGTTTCCCAACCCAAGCCCCATTTTTCCAGCGTACCGGGCCGAAAGTTCTCGATCACGATATCGGCCTCAGTCGCCAACTTGCGCACCATCTCCTGCACCTCGGGGTCTTTCAAATTCAGCGTAACTGACTTCTTGTTTCGACTTTGCGAATACCACCATAACGAGGTGCCGTTGTGTAACTTGCGCCAGGTGCGCAACGGATCACCCGTACCCGGAGGTTCAATTTTGATCACCTCAGCGCCAAATTGCGCCAATAACGTACTGGCATACGGGCCGGCAATCAGCGCGCCAAGTTCCAATACCTTAACGCCTTCCAGCGCCATGGGGGTTTCCTGCTTATCCTGCGTCATAGCTTCCTCATTCATTACGCTTTCCGTCATCTTCCCGTTAACCGACCTTGACTGTAAAGCGGTTATTTTCGATACCATCATCGTTTTATGCGATGATCAATCTATAAACAATCAAAATTTACCCCTTATTATCGCTTTTTGTTATGGCCTTGGATCCCAAATCGCTCAAACTGTTTATCCGCGTCATTCAGGCCGGCACCATTAGTGCGGCGGCTGAGCAAGAACATATTGCAGCGGCCGCAATTAGCCGGCGCATTAGCGATCTTGAAGAGCAAGTGGGTGTCGCACTGGTGGAACGCAGCAACAAAGGTTTGAAAGCAACTCCGGCCGGCCGCGCGTTAATTGATCGTGCGCACCGCATCCTTAACGATCTGGGCGCACTGGAAACCCATATTCAGGATTATGGTTCAGGTGAAAAAGGCTATGTCCGAATTCACGCCAATCTATCGGCCATCAACCAATTTCTACCCGCAGAATTGGGCGCCTTTCTTAAAAGCTATCCCCACATTCAAATTGACCTGGCCGAACGCATGAGCACTGAAATTGCGCAAGCGGTAGCCGAGAACACAGCCGACATTGGCGTATTGGTCATGGATGAACCTATTAAAGACTTAACGTATTTACCCTACCGCTCCGACGAACTGGCTATTATTACGTCGCGACATCATCCGCTGGCCAAACGGCGCAAGGTCCGTTTCGAAGAAACGCTGGACTTCCCTTACGTGGGATTACCGCACGGCAGCCAGATGAACCTGCAATTAACCCGCTCCGCGCTGGCGCTGAACCGCACCTGGCGCTGCCGCTTTCAGGTTTCCGGTTACGACGCCCTGTGTTTAATGGTGGAGGCGGATCTGGGCACCGGCATCTTGCCGCGCAGCGTTGCGCAAACACAGGCCAAGGCCCTGCACATTCGCATACTTGAACTGGATGAACCGTGGGCAAAACGGCAATTGCATTTATGTTTCCGGTCTCGGGCCTCGTTATCGCCGGCTGCGCAATTATTGGTTGCGCACATGGCGCACAACTCAAGTACCTCGTGAATGCGCAGCAACTACGCCATCTGCTGAATCAACGCATCGGTTTCCAGCACATCGGCGTATTTCGCATGCATGTCCAGCAAGCTCATAGCATGGCTGGACTGCAGGCGATCGAAACAGGCGTCGGCGGCCACGGCAATCCGATAATTCGCACTGAAGCCGTCGACCACGGTTGCCCGAACACAACCCGACGTGCTTCCGCCCGCCACCACCAATGAATCGGCGCCGACCAGCGTTAAATAGGATTGCAGCGGCGTGGAAAAAAACGCCGAGGGTTTTTGTTTTCCGATGACAATATCGCTTTCGCGCGGCGCAATCGCCTCAACGATATCGTCATGATGATGCGCGGAAACCGGCGGTGGTGCCTCTTCAGGGCGTGAACGGGCATGCTTCCATAACCACGACCCCATATCCCATTTATCGTCACGGTAAGCACCCCGGGTATAAAAAACGGGGCGCTGCTGCGCACGAAACAAGTTCAACAAACGTTCAATTTGCGCCAGTGCCAGCCAGGCCTCTTCCCCGCATGAATTAGGCCAGCGCTTGATTGACTCCAGAACAGGCTCGGGCCGATCACCACAAAAACCATAGGTGGCGTCCACCACCAGTAATACGGGCCGTTGCCCCAAACCCATAGTGGCACCGTAGCCCGATTGCGACATGACATCGCGATCGCGCTCGGGTAGCGAAGAAAGTAGCGTATCAATCAGACCCATCTGAAATCCTGTTAACTGTAAAGCCCGGCCAGACCATTCACTTGCTCAACGCGTTGCAGCTTGCGTACAAAGTAGTGCCAGGAATGCTCAACGTGCACCGAGGTCATAATCTGATGACGTCGGCGCTCTCGAATTTCAGCGTCTGGAAAGCCGGCATCGGCGCGAATCTGCATCCCTTGTACATGCGTACGGGCGGCTTTTTCAAGGAATACACCCACACACACCGCATGGGCAATTGACGTACCGCAGAAAGTCACGCCGTGATTGGCCATCAGCACGGCAAAATGCGCGCCTAACGTTCGCGCCAGGGCGATACCGTCGTCTTTGGTTTTCAGCAACGCCACGTCGTCACTGTGGCAGGGCAGTGCGTCGAAATAATCGGCATCCAGCGTAAACGGCAACAACTCGGTGTCGAAAGCCGACAAAACACTGGCGTAGAACGGATGAGTATGAGCAACCACCTGCACATCGGGGCGCAAACGCAAAATTTCCGAATGAATCGGCCACTCGGAGTGTAAACCGCCTTCCCCGACCAGCTTCTCGCCGTCGAAACTCACCAGCACAAAATCCTTGTGCGTCAGAATTTCACCCAACCCGCGCGCATTGCGTTTTAACCAAAACCCGCGCCCTTCAGGATCACGCAAAGACAAATGACCTAATGTCATATCGCCGTGACCCTCCATTTCCAACACACGACACGCAATGGCTAATTGATCCAGTTGTTCTTCAAGCACCATGACAGACTCTTAAAAAGAAAGTTTTGAAGCCTGCGCCGCGCCGCTGGGCTCCCAGAAAAGGATGCGATTCCGAATCATCACCAAGGTTCGGTCCATAACGAAACCAATCATGGCAACGGCAATCACCCCGGCATACGACGACGCATACATAAACGAGGCGGATGCGTATGAGATGTAATATCCCAGGCCCGAACTTTCCCCAATCATTTCGGTAATCACCACAATCACCATGGAAAGCGGCAAGGCAACCCGAATACCCGACATAATTGAAGGCAATGCGGCGGGCAACAAAACCTTGAAGAAAATGCGCGACGGACCGGCCCCCATGTTTTGCGCGCTCCAGATAAAGCGGGGCGCCACGGCACGAATACCAAAGTAGGTATTCACCGCAATGGGAAACGTACACTCCAGCGCAATCAGGGCGATTTTTGACGAAGAACCAAACCCCAGCAGCAAAATAAAGACCGGATAGAGTGCAATTTTCGGTACCGGATAACCGAACGAGAAAATAGGTTCAAACATCCATTCGAACCAGCGCACCCGCGCCATGAGTACCCCCAGCAAGACACCCACCACAATAGCCAACCCAAAACCGCTGATGGCCCGTGAAAATGACACAGTTGCATGATAGATGAGCTCGCCGTTGGCGACTCCGGTAATAAATGCCGAAAAGATTTTCTCCAGCGGCGGCATAAGCCTGGATGAAACCCAACCCGAGCGGGACAAAATTTCCCACACAATAGCCAACACCACCAACGGGTACAACGTTGCCACCATGCGGCGTAACGTAGCGTAAAGACGTTGCTTCATGACCGCGCCGCCTCCCCTGGATACTTGTTGGCCAACAGCTTGCGTCGAATGACAAGCAAGATACGGTCGCTCAGGAAACCCAGTAATCCAATCGTTAATATGGCGGCATACATCCAGTCGTAACGCATGGCTTCTTCGGCACGAATAATCATATCGCCCAACCCATCGTTCGACCCCACCATTTCAGCGGCAAACAACACGACGAACGACAATGCCAGCCCCGAGCGTAATCCGGTGAATATTTGCGGCAATGCCGCGGGCAACACCACACGCCGGAAAATATAGAACCGACCGGCACCCATATTGCGCGCGGCCCAAACCAGACTTACCGGGGTTGCACGCGCACCATACAACGTGTTGATAAAAGTAGGAAAGAATACGGCCAATGCGATCAGCACCACCTTGGAAACATCGCCAAACCCCAGCCACGTAATAATGACCGGCAACAGCGCAATTTTTGGCACCGGGTACAAGGTTGAGACCAAAGGATCGAAAAATGCTTCGGCCTGGCGCCACACCGCACTTAACAGCCCCAGGCCCACCCCAAAGGCCGCTCCCAGCAGAAAACCGCTGTAGGACCGGTATGCCGACGCGATCGCATCACTCACTAATTCACCGCTAACCAGCAATTGCCATAACGTTGCACCGATGTCGGTGGGTGCAACCACATATCGCGGCATGCCTTCCTGCCCCGACGTCAGTTGCATGGCCAGCAATAACGCCACGGGCAACGCCAATCCGGCTACCCAACGCAATGCGTTGTTGCTATTGAGCCGGGATGTCATGCCGCCTCTCTGGCGCGCAGCACCTCATCACGCAACATATCCCATATTTGCGTGTAGTACTCGATGAATTCGGGGCTTTTGCGAATTGAGGCGCTACGTGGACGCGGTAAATTCACACGCATATCTGCTTTTATGCGGCCCGGACGAGCAGTAAACACAATAACCCGGTCACTCAGGTAAAGGGCTTCTTCAATATCATGGGTGACGAACAGCACGGTACGCTGGTTCGCTTGCCAGATGTCGGTCAGTTCTTCCTGCATCAATTCGCGGGTTTGTGCATCAAGCGCCCCGAACGGCTCATCCATCAGCAACATTTGCGGCTCATACACCAGCGTTCTGGCCAACGCCACGCGTTGTCGCATGCCGCCCGATAATTCTGCCGGGTAAGCATTCTCGAACTTCGACAAACCCACCATGTCGATGTACTTGCGCGCAAGTTCAACGCGTTGCGCTTTCGGTATGCCTTTCACCTCAAGCGACCAGGTCACATTGCCCAGCACCGTACGCCAGGGGAACAACGCATAGTCTTGAAACAGCATGCCCCTGTCGGGCCCGGGGCGTGAAACCGGCGTCCCGGCCAACGTAATCGTTCCAGCACTACGGGGTTCAAAGCCGCCGACCATGTGCAGAAACGTGCTTTTCCCGCATCCCGACGGACCCACTATGCTGACGAACTCACCTTCGGCAATGGAAAGATCAAATGCTTCCAGCGCAACAATCGCCTGACCGTTGCGCATGAAAGTCTTGGAAACGCCCTGCGCCTTGAGATATCCCTCCGACATCTTTACTCCGGCAAGTAACGCATGTCGACCACGGTTTCCAGATCAAGGTCGCCGTTAATGTAGCCAAATTCCTGAAGTGTATCGACCATTTTTTCCATGGAAGGCTCATCAACCCTGGCGTCCATGGGGTGCTCATATTTGCGCATGTTCAGCGACATCTCGAGCGGAATATTCACGAACTTGGCGTCGATCAGTTTTTGATGACTTTGTTCCGGGCTGTTGACGTAGTAGTCGGTCGCCGCCACCAGATCGCTTAAGAAATCACGCACCACTTGGGGGTGCTCCTGAAGGAACGTTTCTTTCACCAGCAAGAGCATTAAGTCTTCCTGCTGGCCAATACCGTCGGTAGAGGTAAATGCCGTGCGCATCCCGCCCCGGCCTTCTTCAAATGCGGCAAAGGGCTGGGGGAATGCGCCCACATCGAGCTTGCCGGCCCGCACCGCCTCACCCTGGCTGGGGAAGGGCAATGCCACCCATTTCACATCACGCATCGGGTTCAAACCGTTCTTGGTTAATGCCAGGCGAGCCCAGATTTCCGCCGACGAACGCGCACCGTTAATGCCGATGGTTTTGTCTTTCAAATCGGCAATGGATTTGATGTCTGAGTCGTCCATGACCATGTACTGGGTGGCAAAACCGTTCTCACCGCCCTCGCGGGAAAGCGACGCGATGACCTTGAACTTTACGCCTGCCGCCGCCGCCATCATGACGCTGTGGGCCGACCCCGTAGCGATGTCGAGCTCACCTGCCTCAAAAGCCTGAAAACGTTTATCGGTACCACGAAACAGGGCATATTCAAGATCGTACGACTTGCCCTGGTTCGGCGTAACTTCCGGGGCGGCCTTCATCGTCCAAAGGGGCTCCTCTGCAGCCGAGCCATGACCCACGCGAATTTTTACGGGATCTGCATAAGCTCCTGATGAATAAAGAAAAACAGCAGAAAATAAGGCACAGCCCAACGTTTTTAGAAACGGTCGCATGGTTGTCTCCTGAATGCGTTTATAGGATTTCTAAAATCGATTTTAGGGACTTGTTGAGCAAACTGGAACCAAGTTATGCTTCACATGACCCAAATTTTTTTTATTGATTTGGTTTTCGCTCAATCATAAAGTCCCCTCATGCATGAAAAAAACTGTATGCGCCACCTTCGCGCATTGATCGCCGTGGTGGAAGAGGGCAGCATCGCCCAGGCTGCCGATCGCCTGTTACGTACCCCCGCCGCAGTCGGTAACGCCATACTTCTACTCGAGCGACGATTCCGGGCACCGTTATTTGAACGCCAGGCCACCGGCATGGCGCCCACCCATTTCGGCCAGACCACCTACAAACGCGCCCAGCGCGTTGCCGCTGAACTGAACTTTGCCCGCATCGAGCTCGCACCTTATGCCGTTTCCACCAACGCACCCATTTTCTCTATGGTCGTCGGCGAACGACAACTTCATGCGCTGGTGAAACTCAGGGAAATGAAACACATGCCCAGTGTTGCGGCGGTAGTGGGGCTGACTCAACCCGCAGTCAGCGCACTTTTGCGCGATGCCGAAAACACGCTGAAGCTCTCGCTGTTTCGTCGCACCGCCAAGGGGATGATCGTTACCGAAGCCGGCGATCTTCTAATTTTCAGACTGCGGCGTGTGTTGGCGGAACTTCGCCATTTGAAAGCAGATCTCGCCCAGTTGCGCGGTGAAATTGCCGGCAAAATCCAATTTGCGGCGCTCCCTTCACTTCGCACGCGGGTCTTGCCCAAAGCCATTTCAACACTGAGCAGCCGGCACCCCGATGTGCAGGTCTCAATGGTAGACGCACCTTTCGAAGTGCTGTTCGCGGGTGTGCAGTCGGGCGAGATTGACTTCATTCTAACCGGGCTAAGCGCGGACTATTTTCATCGCGACTTCCGAATTCGGGTGATCGGGCGGGACCGTCTGGTCGTTGTGGCACGCGCGGACCACCCGCTGACACATCACGACTTCATTGATCCGGCAACGCTTCTTCACTATCCCTGGGTATTGCGCGACCGTGGCGCGCCCACACGGGAATTGCTAAACGATGTGTTTCGACGTTTGAAGCTTGAATCGCCCCGGGTGGTTGCTCAGGCAGGTGACCTGGGTTTGCTGCGCGGCTTGCTGCACAACAGCGACGCCATTTCGGCTGTATCACCCGAGTATCTAGCCTATGAGATTGCCTCCGGCTCTGTCAAAGTTCTGAATGTTGACCTCCCCGGCACTGAACGGGAAATAGGTTTTATCTTACGCCGCGATGCCCAGCCGTCGGCGTTATGCGAAAAACTCATGCAGCATATTGAAACGGCGGCCGAGGGCGTACTTATCGCGTAACACACATAAAAAAGCCAGGTACTGCAAAATGCAGCCCTGGCTTTTTACGACACGACAACGCGTTTAGATAACGCGTGCCGCCTCGATCAGACGGGTAACCGTCCAGGCTTTGTCGCGGCTGATAGGACGACCTTCAGCAATTTCGACAGTATCGCCTTCGTTGTACTGATTGGTTTCGTCGTGCGCTTTGTACTTGGCAGAACGAATCACAATCTTGCCGTATACAGGATGTTTAACGCGGCGTTCAACACGAACAACCACGGTTTTGTCCATCTTGTTGCTGACAACTTTACCAACCAGGGTACGCTGGCGCTTGGCGGTGGTGTTTTGAGTTTCGCTCATATTACTTTCCTGCCTTCTCAGTCATGACGGTACGAACACGCGCGATGTCGCGACGTACTTTGCCCAACTGACTGGTGTTGGAGAGTTGCTGAGTAGCACGCTGCATGCGCAGACCAAACTGTGCCTTGAGCAGGCTCTCGAGCTCTGTCTGGAGCTCATCTTTTTCCTTGGAACGGAGTTCGCTGGCTTTCATAACGTTTCTCCTTAAGCACCGATACGACGGCTGACGAACGTCGTGGAAATCGGCAACTTGGCCGCGGCCAGGCGGAACGCTTCACGCGCCAACTCTTCGCTGACACCTTCCATTTCGTAAATCACCTTGCCGGGTTGAATTTCAGCGACCCAGTATTCCGGATTACCCTTACCATTACCCATACGCACTTCAGCGGGCTTGCGGGAAATGGGTTTGTCGGGGAATACACGAATCCAGATACGGCCACCACGTTTAATACGACGGTTGATCGCACGACGAGCGGCTTCGATTTGGCGAGCCGTTAAACGGCCACGGCCTGTGGCTTTGAGGCCAAACTCACCAAACGACACCTGTGCACCGCGCGTAGCCAGACCGGTATTGCGGCCTTTCTGCTCTTTGCGGTATTTCCTGCGTGACGGTTGCAACATAATTATTCTCCTTCAGCTGGTGCTGCTGTTGCAGCATCAGACTTGCGAGGCCCGCGGCCACGCGCCGGACGACGACCCTCAGGACGCTCGCCGCGAGGTCGACGTGAACGACGTTCTTCATCGCGTGGTGCGGCTGCTTCAGGAGGCATTTCGCCGTTAGGCAACATGTCGCCCTTATAGACCCAGACTTTGATACCGATAATGCCGTAGGTTGTAGCGGCTTCGGAAGTGCCGTAGTCGATATTGGCGCGCAGTGTGTGCAGGGGCACACGGCCTTCGCGATACCATTCGGTACGGGCAATTTCAATACCGTTCAAACGGCCCGAGCTCATGATTTTCACGCCTTGCGCACCGAGGCGCATGGCGTTTTGCATGGCCCGCTTCATGGCGCGACGGAACTGGATACGTTTTTCCAGCTGTTGCGCGATGGAGTCGGCAATGAGTTGAGCGTCTGTTTCAGGCTTGCGGATTTCCTCGATGTTCACGTGCACAGGCACGCCCATGAGGCGCTGCAAATCGGCCTTGAGGTTCTCGATGTCTTCGCCGCGCTTGCCAATTACCACACCCGGGCGAGCCGAGTAGACGGTAATACGGGCATTCTTGGCGGGGCGTTCGATAACAACTCGACCGACCGAAGCGGATTTCAATTTCTTCTTCAGGTACTCGCGCACGCGGATATCGTCGGCAAGCATACCGCCGAAAGCCTTGTCGTCGGCGTACCAACGAGAAGTCCAGTTACGATTGACCGCGAGGCGGAACCCGGTTGGGTGTACTTTCTGTCCCATTGCGACTCCTTACGCGCCGACCTTGACCACAATGTGGCAAGTCTGTTTCTCGATGCGGTTACCGCGGCCTTTTGCACGGGCCGAGAAACGCTTCAATGACTCAGCCTTATCGACATAGATTGTCGTGACTTTCAGTTCATCGATATCGGCGCCGTCATTGTGTTCGGCGTTGGCGATCGCGGACTCAAGGGCTTTCTTCAAGATGCCCGCGGCTTTTTTAGGCGTAAACGTAAGAATATTGAGCGCCTGGGCCACCGACTTGCCACGGATCATGTCCGCAACCAGACGTGCTTTTTGCGCAGAAATACGAACGCCACGAATATTTGCTGTAGTTTCCATCACTTACCTCTTGGACTTTTTGTCCGCTGCATGCCCTTTGAACGTACGGGTCAGCGCGAACTCGCCGAGCTTGTGACCGACCATGTTCTCGTTGATGTAAACGGGAACATGCTGGCGGCCATTGTGCACAGCAATCGTCAGCCCAATGAACTCGGGCAGGATGGTGGAACGGCGCGACCAGGTTTTGATCGGCTTCTTGTCTTTGCCCTCGACTGCGGCATCTACTTTCTTGAGCAGATGCGCATCGACAAATGGGCCTTTTTTGATAGAACGTGCCATTTAGTTCGCCCCTTACTTGCGCTTGCGACGCGAGACAATCATGTTGTCTGTGCGCTTGTTACGACGAGTACGATAGCCCTTCGACGGTGTGCCCCATGGGCTAACCGGCTCACGGCCTTCGCCAGTACGTCCCTCACCACCACCATGCGGGTGATCAATCGGGTTCATTGCCACACCACGAACGGTGGGGCGGATACCGCGCCAACGCATGGCACCGGCTTTACCGATTTGACGCAAGCTGTGCTCTTCATTACCCACTTCACCAATGGTTGCGCGGCAGTCGATATGAACGCGACGCACCTCACCGGAACGCAGGCGAACCTGGGCATAAACCCCTTCGCGCGCCAGCAGAACCGCTGACGAACCGGCGGAACGGGCAATTTGCGCGCCTTTGCCGGGTTGCATTTCGATGCAGTGAATAGTGGAACCGACTGGAATGTTACGGATAGGCAAAGCGTTGCCGGCACGAATAGGTGCATCTTTACCGGACAACAGTGTGCTACCGACTTCCAGGCCGCGGGGCGCAATAATGTAGCGGCGCTCGCCATCGGCGTAGCACAGCAACGCAATATGCGCAGTGCGGTTCGGGTCGTATTCCAGACGCTCTACTTTGGCGACAATACCGTCTTTGTTGCGACGGAAGTCGACAAGGCGATAGTGCTGCTTATGACCACCCCCACGGTGACGTACCGTGATGTGACCATTGTTGTTACGGCCGGAACCGCGCTTTTTCTTTTCCAGCAGACCTTCGAATGGGCCACCCTTGTGCAACTGGGGCGACACCACCTTGATCATGCCGCGACGGCCTGCCGAGGTTGGCTTGACTTTTACGAGTGCCATTTAGTTCACCTCCGTAAAGTCGAGTTCCTGGCCTTCTTTGAGCGAGACATAAGCCTTGCGCTCATTGCGACGACGACCAATGAAACGGCCAAAGCGCTTTTCCTTACCCTTCTGGTTCAGAACCTGTACAGATTCCACTTCAACCTTGAAGAGCAATTCAACGGCAGCCTTGATTTCCGGCTTGGTGGCGTCAGCGGCGACGCGGAAAGCGACTTGCTGATTTTGCTCGGCAACCTGGGTGGCTTTTTCAGTAACCACGGGTGCCAGAATAATTTGCATTAAGCGTTCGGCGTTCATCCCAACATCTCCTCGAGTTGAGCGATAGCCGGCTTGGTGATCAACACTTGCTTGTAGTGGATCAGCGAAAGCGGATCGGCATAACGCGGTTCAACTACCGCAACGTGTGGCAGGTTGCGCGTAGCGAGATAAACGTTTTCGTCCAGCGCATCAGTGATGATGAGAACCGACTCGAGACCCATACCTTTAAGCTTGGCGGCTGCCTGCTTGGTTTTGGGGGTGTCGAGCTGGAACGAATCAACAACAGCGATACGACCTTCACGAGCCAACTGGGAAAGAATCGCACGAATACCAGCGCGATACATTTTCTTGTTGACCTTGTGGCTGAAGTTTTCATCCGGCGAATTCGGGAATGCACGGCCACCTCCACGCCAGATAGGCGAGGAAGTCATACCGGCGCGGGCGCGGCCCGTACCTTTTTGACGCCAGGGCTTCTTGGTGCTGTGCTTGACTTCAGCGCGGTCTTTCTGGGCGCGGTTGCCGCTGCGGGCGTTAGCCTGGAAGGCCACCACAACCTGGTGAACCAGCGCTTCGTTGAAGTCGCGACCGAATACCGTGTCGGGCGCAGCGACGGTGGAAGCTGATTGACCTTGATCATTCAGGAGCTTGAGTTCCATTTATTACGCTCCTTTCTTAGCCGACATCTTGATTGCGGGGCGCACAATAACGTTGGCATTCTTGTGGCCGGGCACAGCGCCTTTGACCATCAACAAGCCACGCTCGGCGTCGACGCGAACGATGTCAAGATTCTGAATAGTGCGGGTAACGTCACCCAAGTGACCAGCCATGCGCTTGCCGGGGAAAATGCGACCCGGATCTTGTGCCTGACCGATTGAACCAGGCGCGCGGTGCGACACGGAGTTACCGTGCGAAGCACGCTGAGAACTGAAGTGGTGACGCTTGATGTTGCCCGCAAAGCCTTTACCGATTGTGGTACCGGTAACGTCGACTTTTTGGCCCGCTTCGAATACGCTTTCTACGGCCACTACTGAGCCTGCAGCAAATTCTGCGGCTTTTGTGGGGTCGAGACGGAATTCTTTAACGATGTTACCGGCTTCAACGCCGGCCTTGGCGAAGTGACCTGCCAGAGGCTTGGTAACACGGGAAGCACGACGTGCACCATAAGCAACTTGCACGGCTGCGTAGCCATCGGATTCGGGGGTCTTGACTTGGGTCACACGGTTGTTCGACACGTCCAGTACTGTTACCGGGATGGACTCACCTTCCTCGGTAAAGATACGGGTCATGCCGACCTTGCGCCCTACAAGCCCGAGCCGATGCGCGGCAGGCGTAGGTGTCGAGTTCGACATTGTTTTCTCCATTCCCGACTGCGATTGGTCGGGGCTAATTGCGTGAATAAAACCGCCATTCACAAAAATTCTTGTTTCATACCAGAAATAGGCAAAGCCGTTTTCTGGTTAGCCTCGCACTATAGCATGAGTGCCTCAAGTTAAGCAAGCGTCTTGATCAGTATTTTTCTTTTGTTGGAAAAGACTTACGTTATGCCTCACAGCGCGCGCTTCACCGGGCGGTTTGATTTCATGTAAAGTTCTGCCTAAGAAACGCGCATTTCGTTCAAAATTTATAACTACAACTGCAAAACCACGGATTTACACCCAGCATGTCGAATACTCAACCAGCCGGCAATGAACGCTTTGCCATCCGAGGGCCGTTCATCACATTCAACAACAACCCGTTTAGCGTGGGCGATGAAAACGCATTGGTTCACGAACCCGATGGTTTAATCATTATCAACAACGGAACGATTGAGTATGCCGGAGCCTATTCGGGCGGCGCGTCACGGCTGGAAGGCTGCGAGGTAAAGTCTTTTCCCAATCACCTCATTACGCCGGGTTTCATCGACACGCATGTTCACTACCCCCAGCTGCCTATTATCGGGGCCTACGGTGCGCAATTAATCGACTGGCTCAATACCTATACATTTGTGGCCGAACAACGCTACGATGACCTGGAATACGCAGGGCAGGTATCGCGCATATTCCTCGATGAGCTCGCCCAAAACGGCACCACCACTGCGGCCGTTTACTGCACTGTGCATCCCAACTCGGTCGAGGCCTTTTTTCAGGAAGCCCACGCGCGCCGGTTACGTATGATTGCCGGGAAAATGCTAATGGACCGCAACGCACCCGAAGCGCTTCAGGATACCGCGCAATCGGGATACGACGATTCCCTCGCCCTGCTGCAAAAATGGCACGAAAAAGGTCGGTTGTCTTATGCGATTACGCCCCGATTTGCGCCCACTAGCACCGAAGCTCAACTGGAAGCGGCCGGCGCGCTCTGGAAAGCCCACCCTTCAGCCTACATGCAAACCCATGTTTCAGAGAATAAAGACGAAGTTGAATGGGTGAAGGAGTTGTTTCCTGATCGTGCCAACTATATCGATGTTTACGCTCACTATGGGCTAACCGGCCCCCGCGCCCTGTTCGGCCATGCCATTTACCTTGAAGAAACGGAATGGCATCATTTGGCTGAAACCGATTCATCGGTCATTCATTGCCCGACGTCGAATACATTCCTGGGTAGCGGTTTCTTCAATTTTCAACGCGCACTCCAACCCGAATCGGCCAGTCTGGCGGTACGCACCGGCCTGGCTACCGACGTTGGGGGCGGCACTTCGTTATGTATGCTGAAATCTATGGGTGAGGCATACAAGGTTGGTCAGTTAAGTGGATACTCGGTTTCCGCCGCAAAGGCGTTTTATTTAGCCACGCGCGGCGCGGCCAAGGCACTGCATCTGGATAACAAGATAGGATCAATTGAAGCTGGAATGGAGGCTGATTTGGTAGTGCTGAATCCGGCGTCAACGCCGTTACTGGAATTCCGCACGCAATATTGCAACTCCATTGAAGAGCTTTTATTCGTTCAAATGACACTGGCTGATGATCGCGCCATTGACACCGTCTACAGCGCAGGCCGGGTTATCAAAGGGGCATAAACACCCCTGAAACGCCGTCCCATGCCAGCTTGATACCGGTCAGAAAAAGAAAGGTATACATTAAGCGATAGAACGCTTTCGGGTTAACCTTGTCGTGCAGCCATACGCCAAGCAAAACCCCAATAACGGCCAGCGGCGACAGTACCAGGGAAGTTCCTAAATTCGTTGCATCCAACAAGCCCAATACAGCGTACGGGATCAACTTCACATAGTTGACGATGGCAAAGAAAATGGTAACCGTCCCAACCAGCGTGCGGGTATCAAGCCGTTTGGGTAACAAATAAATCATGATGGGTGGGGCACCCGCATGAGCAAGAAAACTGGTAAACCCAGACAACATGCCCCAAAAGCCGCCCGAGATATGATCGCGCAGCGGCGGCACCTCTTTTGCCGGCCTGACAGGGCGCAAACCTTTCGTCCAGTGATTCAACGTGAACAAAACAGCCATTACACCCAGAATCAACTTCAACGCATCGTCGCTAATATATTCAAATGTGAGGTAACCAATTAGCGTGCCTACCAACGCGCCAGGTATCAATTTGATCATCAAGTCGCGATCCCAGGAACGAATCCACGCTTTCAGGCCGGTGATATCCATTACACAGAGTATGGGCAGCATGATACTGGCCGCCTGTACCGGCGAAACAGTTAATGACATCAGCGGCACAGCCAACATGCCCAGCCCACCGGCGAATCCGCCTTTGCCAATGCCAACAATCAATACCGCCGGTACCGCCACCCAATAAAACCAGGCATCCTGAATCAGGGACATAACGCACTTTCCAAATCAAAAGGTGCAAAGCAAAACGCCATGCATTTAGCATGGCGTTCCATTACGCGTTCAAAACGGTAATTACTTACTGCAGTGCAATTTCAACGTCAACACCTGCAGGCAGATCAAGGCGCATAAGCGCATCGACTGTCTTATCGGTTGGGTCAACAATATCCATCAAACGCTGATGGGTACGAATTTCCATTTGGTCACGCGCTGTTTTGTTCACGTGGGGCGAACTGAGCAAATCGTAACGGCGAATACGAGTGGGCAGAGGTACAGGACCCCGCACAACCGCGCCCGTACGCTTAGCTGTCTCAACAATTTCAGCCGCAGACTGATCGATCAATTTGTAATCGAAAGCTTTCAAACGGATGCGGATTTTCTGATTTTTCATGGAGATTCCTAAAGAACGATGTAGGCAAAGGGCTTACGCCCCTTGCCTTTAAAACTAAGTAAAAATTACTTAAGAATTTTAGCGACGACGCCGGCGCCCACGGTACGACCACCTTCGCGAATCGCAAAGCGCAAACCTTCTTCCATCGCGATCGGCGCAATCAGCTTGACCGTCATGGCCACGTTATCACCCGGCAACACCATTTCCTTGTCGGCCGGCAGATCAATCGTACCCGTTACGTCGGTCGTACGGAAGTAGAACTGAGGACGATACCCGTTAAAGAACGGCGTATGACGGCCACCCTCTTCCTTGGACAGAATGTACACCTCGGCTGTAAAGTCGGTGTGCGGGTTGATCGAACCGGGCTTGGCCAACACCTGACCACGCTCAACGTCTTCACGCTTGGTGCCACGCAGCAAAATACCCACGTTATCACCGGCCTGACCCTGATCAAGCAGCTTGCGGAACATTTCCACGCCCGTGCAAGTGGTCTTGACCGTGTCTTTGATACCCACGATTTCGATCTCTTCACCGACCTTGACCACACCGCGCTCGATACGGCCCGTTACCACCGTGCCACGACCCGAGATCGAGAACACGTCTTCCACAGGCATCAGGAACGCGCCATCCACTGCACGCTCTGGCGTGGGGATGTAAGTGTCCAGTGCTTCGGCCAGTGCCATAATGGCTTGCTTGCCCAAAGGACCTTCGTCGCCTTCCAGCGCTTTCAGTGCCGAACCCTTGATGATCGGGGTGTCGTCGCCAGGGAAGTCGTAGTTGGACAGCAGCTCGCGCACTTCCATTTCCACCAGCTCAAGCAGTTCCTCGTCATCCACCATGTCGGCCTTGTTCAGGAACACGATGATGTAAGGCACGCCCACCTGGCGGCTCAGCAGAATGTGCTCACGCGTTTGGGGCATGGGGCCGTCGGCGGCCGATACCACCAAAATTGCGCCGTCCATCTGCGCCGCACCGGTAATCATGTTCTTCACATAGTCGGCGTGGCCCGGGCAGTCAACGTGCGCGTAGTGGCGCGTCGCTGTTTCGTACTCAACGTGCGCTGTGTTAATCGTAATACCGCGTGCCTTCTCTTCAGGAGCCGCGTCAATCTGGTCGTAACCACGCGCCTCGCCACCGAAGGACGTTGACAACACCGTGGTCAGCGCCGCGGTAAGTGTCGTTTTGCCGTGGTCAACGTGGCCAATCGTGCCCACGTTTACGTGCGGTTTGGTCCGCTCAAATTTTCCTTTTGCCATGTCTTTTAATCCTATCCGTGATATTCAAGGAAACTAAAAAATTTAACCTGCCCGCCTGTTTTCAGGAAAGCAGGTACTGCATTAACCGTTGCGTGCACTGACAATTTCGTCAGAGACACTTTTTGGCGCTTCCGCGTAATGCTTGAACTCCATTGAGTAGGTTGCGCGACCTTGCGTTTGCGAACGCAGACTGGTGGCGTAACCAAACATCTCTGACAGCGGTACTTCAGCACGAATAAGCTTGCTACCGCCCGGGATTTCATCCATACCCTGGACCATGCCGCGACGTGACGACAAGTCGCCCATAACGGTACCGGCATAATCTTCAGGTGTTTCAACCTCAACAGCCATCATAGGCTCAAGCAGCACGGGGCTGGCTTTGCGCATACCTTCTTTGAAGGCCATGGACGCAGCCATACGGAACGCGTTTTCGTTCGAGTCGACATCGTGGTACGAACCGAAGAACAACGTAGCCTTGACATCCACGACCGGGTAGCCCGCAATAACGCCGGCACCCAATGTTTCCTCGATACCACGATTAACGGCCGGAATGTATTCACGCGGAACCACGCCGCCTTTAATGGCATCAACGAATTCGTAACCACCACCAGGAGGTAGGGGCTCGAGCTTGAGTACAACGTGACCATACTGACCACGACCGCCCGACTGCTTGACGAACTTACCTTCAACTTCCTCGCACGTTTTGCGAATGGTTTCACGATAAGCCACCTGAGGCTTACCGATGTTCGCTTCAACGTTGAATTCGCGCTTCATGCGATCAACCAGGACTTCCAGGTGCAATTCACCCATACCGGAAATAATGGTTTGACCCGACTCTTCGTCGCTACGTACACGGAAAGAAGGATCTTCCTGTGCCAAACGAGACAACGCAATACCCATTTTCTCTTGGTCGGCTTTCGACTTGGGTTCAACCGCCTGAGAAATAACCGGCTCGGGGAACTCCATGCGCTCAAGCAGAATGTGGGAATCGAGATCACACAGGGTTTCACCTGTCGTGACATCTTTCAAACCCACAACAGAGGCAATGTCGCCCGCCAAAACTTCCTTGAGCTCTTCACGGTTGTTCGCGTGCATCTGCAAAATACGGCCGATACGCTCTTTCTTGCCCTTAACAGGGTTGTAAACCGTATCGCCCGATTTCAACACACCCGAATATACACGCACGAAGGTCAACTGACCCACAAACGGATCGCTCATGAGTTTGAACGCCAACGCCGAGAACTTGGCATCGTCACGCGCTTCACGAGTAATAGTATTACCTTCGTCGTCGAGCCCTTCAACGGGAGGAATGTCCACCGGTGAAGGCAGGTAATCGATCACTGCGTCAAGCATACGCTGAACGCCTTTGTTCTTGAATGCGGTACCGCACAACATCGGCTGAATTTCATTGGCAAGGGTACGAATACGCAGGCCCTGATGAATTTCCTGCTCAGACAACTCACCCGATTCCAGGTACTTGTTCATGAGTTCTTCGTTGGCTTCAGCTGCAGACTCAACCAGCTTTTCACGCCACTCGTTCGCTGTATCAACGAGTTCGGCCGGCACGTCGAGATACTCGAACTTCATGCCCATGGTTTCTTCGTCCCAGATGATGGCTTTCATCTTGACAAGGTCAACCACGCCTTTGAAGTTTTCTTCCGACCCGATTGGGATGACGATCGGCACAGGATTCGCTTTCAGGCGCGTTTTCAGCTGATCGTGCACCTTGAAGAAATTAGCGCCCGTGCGGTCCATTTTGTTCACAAATGCCAAGCGCGGCACGCCGTACTTGTTTGCCTGGCGCCAAACCGTTTCCGACTGGGGCTGAACACCGCCTACTGCACAATACACCATGCAGGCACCGTCGAGCACGCGCATGGAACGTTCCACTTCAATGGTGAAGTCAACGTGACCCGGGGTATCGATGATGTTAATGCGGTGTTCGGGATAGTCATTGCCCATGCCGCTCCAGAATGCGGTTGTGGCAGCGGAAGTAATGGTAATACCACGTTCCTGTTCCTGCTCCATCCAATCCATCGTGGCGGCGCCGTCGTGCACTTCACCAATTTTATGGCTTACACCGGTGTAAAAAAGAATGCGTTCGGTGGTCGTGGTTTTCCCTGCGTCAATGTGAGCAGAAATACCAATATTCCGATAGCGGTTAATTGGGGTTTTACGGGCCATTTGTGTGTCCTTAAATTACCAACGGAAATGGCTGAAGGCTTTGTTGGCCTCTGCCATTCTGTGTGTGTCCTCGCGTTTTTTCATCGCGGCGCCACGGCCTTCGGCGGCGTCCATCAGCTCACCAGCCAAACGCAGATCCATCGATTTCTCGCCACGCTTCTTGGCTGCTTCACGCAACCAGCGCATGGCAAGCGCCAGGCGGCGCACGGGGCGCACTTCAACCGGCACCTGATAATTGGCACCACCGACACGGCGGCTTTTTACTTCAACAACAGGCTTAATGTTGTTAATGGCGGTATTAAACACTTCCAGGGGCTCTTTGCCAGTTTTCGCCTGGACTTGGTCAAGCGCGCCGTAAACAATACGTTCGGCGACGGCTTTTTTACCGGACAACATAACAACGTTCATAAATTTCGCAAGTTCTACGCTGCTGAATTTTGGATCAGGGAGAATCTCACGTTTGGGGACTTCGCGACGACGAGGCATTTTAAAATTTCCTTGTGACAGTTCAGTTGCCGTTTGAAACGGCGACGGCCATTCATTAACGGAATGACCACTTACATGCCATGAACTATTTCACGGCTGCACTGAATGACTGGCGAACCAGCCGGGTATTAGCTTATTTCTTGGGGCGCTTGGCACCGTACTTGGAACGTGACTGCTTGCGATCTTTCACGCCTTGCAAGTCGAGCGAACCGCGAACAATGTGGTAACGCACACCAGGAAGGTCTTTTACACGGCCACCGCGAACCAGGACCACGGAGTGCTCCTGCAGGTTGTGACCTTCACCACCAATGTACGAAATAACTTCGAAACCATTGGTAAGACGAACCTTGGCGACTTTACGCAGTGCCGAGTTAGGTTTTTTAGGGGTAGTGGTATATACACGAGTACACACACCACGGCGCTGAGGGCAGCTTTCAAGAGCGGGGCTCTTGCTACCGGCGCGGCTAATAGCACGTGGCTTGCGCACGAGTTGAGCAATGGTTGGCATGACCTTAATGCATCCTTTAAGTACTAACGTACTGAATTACGTTGTGAACAAAAAACCGGCAACAAACCGATTCCTGAAACTATTGGCAGCGCCCTCGTTTTCATTATTAATAAAAACGCAACCATAAAAACTTGGGCGGTTTTACGCAAAAACCGCCCACAACGCATCACAAACGTAAAAGAGCGGGTCTTGCAGCTATCCGGCTCTGCCAGCACATGCTTTGCGCCGATAAAACTGGCAAGAACACCAGCACAAAGCATTTAACGAATACGCGTTACCGCATATTCTTCGGATAGCTTGCCATGGTAGCACGAAAGTTTTGAAATGGTCAATACAGCGACGCCTTGTCCGCAGCATAGGGGAGACGCTACAAAGCAATGATCACATTACCGGCAAACATGGTCACCAATTTTTCGCAGGCACTCGGAAAACGATTCCTGCTCTTCCGGAGTGAGTGCCTCGAGGGCATAGTGAATAATTTTGTGTGCAGCCGGCCAAGCCTGGGCGTATTTATCGCGCCCTTCCTGCGTTAAGTAAACACGGGTTAACCGGCTGTCGTTCGCGTCGGGGTTGCGTCGCACCAGTTTTCGTTGTTCCATTTGGTCGATAACCCGGCTAAGAACCGGCGGACGAGCCACGATGGCCTTGGCAATTTCACCAATTTTTTTGCCGTCTTCATCAAGCAAATACTGCAAAACCCGGAAATGCATGTAAGTGATATCGAGCTGACGCAAAGAAGAATCCCGCAGATCTTGCTCGAGCCGGAAAATAATTGACGCCATCTGGAAGGCGAAATTCCGGTCGAGATCCAGATTGGGAGGTGAAAAGTCTTCTTTGAGCATGGCCGTCATTATATTCAATTCCAGAGTAATTCCGTTTGGTCAGACAGCGTTAATTTACATTTTCACTGGCATGTGCTGATTATGGATTAACGCAATTTTACATATCGTCTTAAAGACCTGAACGGTTCGCCTAGCGCGGCCGGCCCAATTGACCTGCTGGCGAAAAATACCAATGTGCCCAGCGCCACCACATACGGGAACATCACAAAAAACTGGTAGGGCACCCCGGGATACCAGGTTTGAAGCCTTATTTGCAACGCATCGGCCAGACCAAAACCCATGCAAGCCAGCAACACACCCAACGGATGCCAGCCACCGAAAACCACACATGCAATGGCGATAAAGCCACGCCCCGCCACCATACCTTCAACAAACGCATGAACTTGACCAAGCACCAGGAAAGCGCCCCCCATGCCCGCCATGGCGCCCCCGAATACGACAGCGCCAAACCTCAGGGCGTTGACACGCAATCCGGCCGCATCCGCCGCTGCCGGATTCTCACCGGCGGCACGCAAAGCCAGGCCCAACGAAGTGCGCGGCATAAGGTAGTAAAGCAAAAAAGCCAGCGCAATCGCAATATATACGAGAATATTATGACCAAAGACGATCGGCCCTAAAATTGGTATATCACTTAACGGGCCGAACTCGACCTGATGAAAATACGGTATGGAAACCGGCGAAGATCCAATAGTGAGTCGATAGCCAAAACCCGACAATCCGCCGCCCAAAACCACCAGAGCCAGCCCGGAAACGATTTGATTGGCACCCAATGTAATTGAAAAGAGAGCATGCACGGCGCCAAGCAACACCCCGCCCAATACCGCCGCCATCAGGCCAATCCACGGGCTGCCGGACACGACGGCAATCCAGGCGGAAATAAATGCTGAAAACAGCATAATACCTTCCAGCCCCACATTCATGACGCCGGCCCGCTGCCCCACCATTTCGCCTAACGCGGCATACGCAATGGAGATACTTAAGCGCACCCCCGCAGCAATCAGACCAATAATAATCAGTTCCATTAGTGCGCCTCCTTGCGACGGTTAGACAACGCCTCAAAGCACAGGAAGCCCAAAATAACGACCCCTTCGATAATCTTGACAATAGGAAAGGGCACGCCAACCTCCCGTTGCAAAACACCCGCCCCCACATAGAACACACCAAATAACAGGGCCGCCAACGGGATAAAAGCCGGAGACAAACGGGCCATCAGCGCAATCGCGATGGCGGCCTCACCGTAACCGGACGCAAAATCATCCTGCAAGCGCTCATGAATTGCCGCCACCTGAATACTTCCCGCCAGCCCGGCCAGACCACCGCTCACCAACATGGCCAGAACAATAATTCGCCCTTCCTTAAGGCCGGCGTACCGGGCCGCAAACGGATTTTTGCCAACCGCCGTTAATTTGTACCCGAACGAGGTTTTACCGATGATCACCGCCATGATGATCACCGCGGCAATCGCCACAAACAAGCCCGCATGTATCCTGGATCCATCAATAATAGGAAACAAAATCAAGCTTTCCGGAAGATAGTCAGACCAGGGCATGAGTCGGGCAGGCTCTTGCAACGGCCCGCGAATCAGCCAGCTCAGTACCTGCAACACGATGAAGTTCAACACAATGGTCGTAATGATTTCGCTGGCTCGAAAGCGCACCTTCAGCCAGCCCACAAACATGCCCAGCAAGCCACCACCGACAAAGCCGAGAAACAGGTAAACCAGCATATTTAAGGGCATGGGTAAATGCGCCACATATGGCGCAAATACGAAACTCAACATGGCGCCGGACAATAGCTGCCCATCGCCACCAATATTAAAAACGCCGGCCCGAAACGCAACGGCAACGCCCAAGCTAACCAATACAAGCGGTATGCACTGCGTAATGACTTCGTAAAAACCATTACGCGTTCCCAAGGTATACGACAATAACGAGGCATATGCTGTGATGGGGTTCTTGCCGGCAACCAGAATAAACAGCGCCGGAATGAGCAACGTAACGGCAACCACCGCCAGAAACAACCACCACTGATAAGAAGAGGGCCACCGGGTCATCGATCTGTCATCCATTTTCCTACCTCGTGCAGCGATGTTTCGGAAAGATGGACCGGGCCATGCAAACGCCCGCCCGACAACACCATAATACGATCAGCCACCTGCCAAACCTCTCCCAGGTCGGCCGACGACAACAACACGCCGGCACCTCGCGCACGTGCCGCCAGCAACTCGTTATTCACAAAAGCGATGGTTTGCACATCCAAACCGCGGGTTGGATGTGCCGCCAAAATTAATTCAGGTCTGGTGGCCATTTCGCGCGCCAGAACCAGTTTCTGCTGATTACCGCCGGAAAGTTGATTCACCCGCGCGCCCAGACCGGGCGTTTTTACCGAATAAGACTTCACCGACTCGGCCAGGTCGGCTAGCAACGGCGCCGGCCGAAGCCAGCCTTTCAGGTTAAAACGCGAACGTCGTAATTGCGTGAGCAAATAGTTGTCTGCCAAGTTGGCACCCGGAAGAACGGCATCACGCAAACGGTCTTCCGGAATATGACAAACGCCGCCGGCACGAACGCGGGCCGAATCCAGCCCCCGCCGACCCGGCGCAAACCAATAATCAAGAAAACCCGAATCGGGTTTAAGCAAGCCCGCCGCCAAACTCATCAATTCCGTTTGCCCATTCCCATCGACGCCGCACAGCGCAAGTATCTCTCCTGAACGAACATCGAAACTGACGTCGTCCAATGCCACCGTTCCATTGGGTCGTTTCAACGACACACCTTCAACTTTCAACAAAGATTGCCCTTGCTCAACAGGCGTCACACGCTCGCTTAACTCAGGTAGTGTGTCGCCCACCAGAAGACGCACCAGATCTTCGCGGGTTTTGCCGCCCACATCCGAAATACTGACAACTTTGCCCAAACGCATCACCACAACACGCTTGCAACATTCGAGAATATCTTCCAGCTTGTGGCTGATGATGATGACGGCGGTGCCTTGCGCGGCCAATTCGGCCACCATACGGAATAGTGCAGGGCGCTCTTCACGCGCCAACACTGCCGTTGGCTCATCCAGAATCAAAAGGCGCGGCCTACGCGCCAGCACCTTCAGAATTTCTACGCGCTGCTGCTCACCAACCGTTAATTTTTCAACACGCTGATCGAAAGGAATCGGCATACCCAACTGATCGGCTATGGGTTGCAACTCTTTTTTCAATTGGTCGAGCTTCAACCAACCTTTACCCCAACGACGGTCGCCCAACGCCAGGTTCTCGGCAACCGTGAAGGCCCCCACCAACTTGAAATGCTGATGCACCATGCCAATGCCGGCGTCGGTTGCATCGCGCGGGGAATGCAACACAATGGGCTTGCCATCCATTTTGATCACCCCCGAATCAGGGGTGATCAAACCCGAAATCATGTTCATCAGGGTCGACTTTCCGGCGCCGTTTTCGCCGAGAATACCAACGATCTCTCCGGGCGCTACGTCGAAACTAATATGATCATTGGCAACCAAGGCCCCGAAGGCCTTGGTTAACCCTTCAAGCGACAATAAAGGTGGTGCGTTAACCGTCATGCAACACCGTACTCAAATAACCACATAGGACACCGCTTTAACGGATCTCGGGAAGGTCGTCGATTGTGCCGGCACGGATGCCATCCATGATTTCCTGTACTTTGGCCTTGTCTTCGGCTGACAGCTTGTCTTCGAAATTGCGATAAGGCGCCAGGCCAATCCCGTTTTCATTCAAGCCCAACAGATAGTTCTTGGGTTCAATCGTGCCATCAATCACTTTGCCAATGGCCATGTCAATGTTGACGTCGAAATTGATGAGCGCGGTTGTGGCAATGGTATCCGGTGCCAAGGCGGCGGAGTCAAATGCCGTGCCAATCATCACAACGCCTTTTTCTTTCGCCGCCTGCAACGTACCCACCACGTTCTCATTACCAATTGCTGAAACCACGTCGGCACCACTATCAATCATGCTGGTGGTAATTTCTTTGGCTTTGGCAATATCGGAGAACGAGCCAACATAAGCAGACATCACCTCGATATCCGGGTTAATGCGTTGCGCACCCCGCTTGAAACCATCGTCATACTCTTGAATGGTCGGAACCGGGATGGCGGGAATATTCCCAATTTTTCCACTTTCCGAAAGCAAGGCGGCAACCGCGCCGGCCATGTATCCACCATCACCCCAGCGGTTGTCGAACGATGCCAGGTTAGGCGCCTCGGCAACCTTGGCGGTATTGATAATGAACCAGGTATCCGGAAAACGTTTATGAATTCGTTTGGCGGGGTCGGCAAACTGGAAGCCATGGCCGATCACAATGTCGTACCCATCGCGCGCATAAGCAGACAACGCTTCCTGCGCTTCGGCAACCTGTGTGTTTTCGCGAATGGAAACCTGCAGGTTCGGATATTTCTCTTGCGCCTTTTTAATACCTTCAGCTGCTGCACTGTTGAACGTGCCGTCGGTCACCGAACCTGGCAACACCAACGCCACTTTCAGTTTATCGGCCTGGGCATGCGACAAAACCGGCATAACCAGGAGACACATTGCCACCATAATGCTTCTTAACATACCAACCTCCGTAAATTTAAAGTGGGGGCAAAGCGCCCCCGAAACGGAACTACATTCAAGCGTTTTGCTGCAAACGCTTCACAACCTCATCACTTGTCATGACATTGCCAAACTGCTGCACAATGTTCTCCAATGCCGCACGATGCTCGTCATCGGACAGCGCCGCACAACAGTCTTCCAGCATCGTGACCCTGAAATCCATCATCATTGCGTCGCGCGCCGTCGACTCACAACAAATATTGGTTTTAGTGCCGGCAATCAAAATGCTGTCGATACCCAAACTGCGCAATACACGCTCTAAAGAAGACGAACCCGGAATAAGCGCGCTATAGCGGTTTTTCACAATCACCATATCTTCCGGCCCGGTATCCAAACCCGAATACACGGCCTGATTCTCAGGCGAATTGGCTTCAATGGTGCGCGCACGAATATCACCTGAAACAAAGTAGTTGTAGAACATGTCCCAATCACTTTCACCCTTGAAATTGCTATTGGCATGCAGCACCCACATAACGGGCACGCCCAACTCACGCAACTTCGGCGTTAGCGCATTTAAATTCGGCACAATGCCCCGCGAAGATGCCACCTCTGCAGGTGCGCCCTCGTCGCAAAATGTGCCTTGCATATCAATCACGACCAGCGCGGTCTTCTTCGGATGATAGTCATCGAATACGTGTACTTTTCCACGTCGCTTCATCACGCGATCGATTACTTCCTGACGAACTCCAACTTTATGCATAACCTCACCTAATAAAGAAATTTATTTTTCCGCGTTAAGGATTCACCACATCGTATAAATATGGGTCCTCCGGCAAACCTGTTTCACTGTCCAGCAAATGACCGCATTCCGGGCAGGAAAACTCGCGCAGCTGTAGATCGGGCTGCACGGATTTCGACCATCCGTGCAGCCCCGCAACCGCTGAAACCTTTACAGGTACGTTGTCTTTCCAATGTGTTTCACCGCCGAACTCGACCAAGCCCGCACCACAGGAAGCGCAGCAAATAAACTGCCGGCCGGCTTTGTCATCCAGGTTCAACGTGGGGGAAATTCGCTTACTCATGCATGAACTCCTTGCTCGATACGGGACTGGCGCATGGATTGACGCAACGCGCGTGTTGCCTCCTCATCGGCTGCACCATCACGGATCACCACGCCATAAATTTTTTCTGCGGCCTCTGCGGAAAGCGTACGGGTAGCCACATCGCGCACGATTGATTCAACCGGCCGGGCTAACGGATCGCCCACACCGCCGCCGCCATTCCAACGCAAATAGAAAGCATCGTCCTGTTTCAGCGGGAAAACCCCCCAACTAATCGGCTCTCGATTTCCGGTAAGCAACTCCGCGTCGGTTTGCTCGATGCGCGCACTTTCGGATACCTCGACGCCCCCTTTGTAGAGCACATAATCATTCGCCGTACCGGGACCGCCCCCGGCCAGCCCATCGCTCATGGGGAATTTCGACCCTTTGCCCGACAGTACAAAGTTAATCGCACCATCTGGGCTACCGTGCGGAACCACGGCAATTTCTCCGCCCAGACCGCCCCGGAACTCGCCCGACCCACCGGAATCGAGCATGCGCCGGCGGAACAGATAGCGAATCGGGAAAGTGCCTTCAACCGTTTCAACGTTAGCCATTCGGGAGATGGGGTTGGGCATTTCACCACCGATATCCACACCATCACCATACGTTTTCGCACCGCCTGCACCGGCAAAAGTTTCGGTCAGAATGTCGATGGCCATGCGACCTTCGCGATTGCGACCAAACATGAACACCGCAAAGTGATTGGCGTGCCACACCGACGTGGCTTCCTCTTTGTATTTCTCACTCGCCGCCAGCATTTTGCCGATGGTGGAGCAAGCCGCATTGTTAACCGATTGAATGGCACCCACTGTGGCCACCGACACCGGTGCGGGACGCGTGCAATTCACAATCGTGCCCTCCGGCGCAATCATGCGTATCGGCTCAACCGCGCCCTGATTCCAGGTAATGTCGTAACACAGTAGTGGGAACAGGGGCGCAAACAAGCCGCCCAACGACGCCCACTGCGTGCAGTTAACGCTATAGCGCGACTGCGGACTGGAACCGGTGAAGTCGAAAGTAAGCGTGTCGTCTTTCTTGGTCATGGTCAACAGCACCTTGGCCGTTTCCCCCAGCACATCAATGTACTGACGCGACTGCCAGGAACCATCAGGCAACTCACGCAAACGTTGACGCAATAATTGCTCCGATTGATCAATAAGCGTTTTACCTACCTCATCCACCGCATCGGCACCGTATTTGTCGATAAGCGCCAGCATACGTTCACCCGCGACGTTGTTGCAGGCAATCAATGCACGCATATCCAACGCCACCATTTCCGGACTGCGCACCATGTTCAGAAAAGTATCCCAAACGTCCTGGCGCAACTCACCGCGGCTGACCAGCTTAATGCCGGGGCTGCTAAAGCCTTCACTGTAGATATCCACCGCGTCGGGAGCAAACCCACCAGGGTTCATGGCGCCAATGTCACATACGTGAACAAAGCACGCACTCCAGGCCACCAGCTTTCCTTCATGATGAATCGGGCGCAGCAAGTACACGTCCGACGTGTGCAGTGCCGCTGTATAAGGGTCATTCAGCATGTAAATGTCGCCCGGCTCAATCTGCCCTTCAAAACGACGAATAATTGCCTTGCATGCCTCGGCCGCACTGGTTAAATGGTGCAGGAACCCGACCCCGCCCATGAGCAAGGAACCGTCGGCGCGATACAGGCTGACCATCAGGTCATGGCCCTCATTGGTAATCGCACTGCCCGACACATGCTTAAGGGTAATCACCGCCTCTTCCACCACGCGGAATAAACGGTGGCGAATAATGGAATATGTAATCGGATCCATAATCAGGCTCCTCCTTCCAGTTCAACAACAATGTTTCGGTACTCATCCATCATCGCTTTCTGACCCTGCTGCAGCACGATGGTGGTGATAGGGGTATGAATGACCGCTGGGCCGCTCAGGCGATTTCCGGGGGTGAGCTTGTCGAAGTTGTAGATATCGGCGGGCGCGAGTTTGCCTTGTGCTTCCACAAAGATATCGCGCCGACCCATCAACGCGCCACTGGCATCTTCCCCACCCATTTCCACTGCAGGCACCTCGGGTTTCTTCAAGACACCGCGGGCAGTCAGACGGAACAGCTTCATTTCGATACCGGCTTCGCGATAGGCAGACCCTTTGCCATACTTTCTTTCGTATAGCGCCTCGAAATCACTCAGTAATTGCTCCAGTGCCTGCTGATCCATCGGAGTTGCACCGCGAACCGTTGTGGTCAGCTCATGTACTTGGCGCGCATAACGTAAATCGACCGCCCATTCCAGGCTGATCTCATCCTCTTTAAAGCCTTCCTGCTTAAGCTGCTCGCGCGCTTCAGCCACCATGGGCTCGTAAATTCGATTAATTTCTTCCGGATCCGTGTCGGCGCGTAGCGTACGCGTCGTGGCATATTGGTGGACGATATCGGCCGACACCAAACCAAATGCACAGTTCACCGAAGCGGTGTAGGGAATAACGATTTTCTTTACGCCGAGCTCGGCACCGAACATGGCCGACAGCATGCCGCACGAACCACCAAAGGAATGCAGTACGTAGTCGCGTGGATCCAGGCCACGCTCAACGGTAATTTCTCGTATCAGGTCGGTAATCTGGGCCGACGCCAGCCGATAAATACCGATTGCGGCCTCTTCAACCGACATGTTCAGGGGCTTGGCGACTTTTTCATCAAACGCCTTACGTGCGGCATCCGGATTCAACTGGATCGAGCCGCCCAGGAACGTGCTGGGATCCATGTAACCAATCAGCATGAACACATCGGTTAACGTGGGTTCGGTACCACCCAGGCCATAACATACCGGCCCAGGCCGGGAGCCCGCTGATCGCGGACCCACGTGAGGTTCGCCGGTTGCCTCATCGATGCTCACAATCGACCCGCCGCCCGCGCCAATCGATACCACTTCAATTTTCGGTGCGGCGTAGTGATAACGGTCGACCATCGGTTCACGCGCGAACTCAATTTCACCGTTTTGAATCACACTCACCTTGAACGTCGTACCGCCCATATCGGTGGCGATCACATCGGGTTGTTTTAACAACTCACCCAACGAACGACTGCCGATAACGCCCGCAGCCGGGCCGCATTCCAGCATGCCCACCGAACGGTCGGCCGCTTCGTTGGCCGGCAGCAGGCCACCGTAACCTTGCATCACCATGATCTGGCCCCGATACGCCGTCTGCGCCAGTTTCTGTTCCAGGTCGGCCAGATAACTTTGTGTAATTCTTCCGGCATAAGCATTAATCACCGAGGTGGAGGTGCGCTCATATTCGCCGGGCAGCGGCGCAATGCTGCTGGAAAGTGTGCAGTACACGTTGGGCGCCACCTTGGCGGCGATGTCCTTCACCATCCGTTCGTTGGTTTCGTTAATGAACGACCAAAGGAATGCGACGGCAATGGCATCCACGCCTTCTTCCTCAACCAAATGACGAATGGCCTTTTCAACCTCCTGCGGATCGAGCTCTTTCAGGATCTGGCCTTCGGCATCTGTGCGCTCGGAAATACCGATAATCCGTTCGGCCGGCACCAAAGGCGCGGCGCGTTCCGTCTTGGCAATATGCTTGATTTTGTCTTCTGTAAGGCCGCCCCAACGCCCATAGGCGCCACGCGTAACTAAAATCGTGTCCTCGAAGCCCTTGGTTGTCAGCAACCCCACCTTCGCGCCGTCACGGGTAAGGATACAGTTATCAACCACTGTTGATCCGTGGATGAACAAGTAAGTGTCGGCCAAAAGACTATCAAGGGTTTCGCCCATGCTTTGCGCCGCTGATCGGATTGAATCCAGAATACCGGTGGCAAAATCCGGGGGAGTCGACAATGCCTTGCCAATGCGAATTGGCTCACCCGCCGCGAATACTACCGTATCCGTGCATGTGCCCCCAACATCTGTCGCGATGACATATTTGCGTCCTGCTGCTTCTTCCATGCCTGTTCAGCCTCCATAGAATGTGTAAAAACACATGTAATGTTAGGTGTTATAACAGCTAACATTACACATAAAACATGGGGGTTTACGCTGTCAGGGGTTTTACGGATGACATGAAAAAACCCCGCCACCTTGCGGTAAGCGGGGTTCTAAAGGCCGGGAAAAGCCGGCAAGTACTAACGAAATTATTCTTCGTTAGTGTCTTGCGACCCTTCCGTATCGGCTGATGGCTCAGACTCAGATGACGAATCCACCGTAACCGGCGCGTCCTCGAATGGGTTCTCCATTTCGCGGGCGGCCAGACGTTCGGCTTCCTCGTGCTTTTCTTTTGTCTTGCGTGCGGTGTGATATGCCAGGCCGGTACCGGCTGGGATCAAACGACCCACAATAACGTTCTCTTTCAGACCACGCAGCTCGTCGCGCTTGCCCATAATGGCGGCTTCGGTTAGCACGCGAGTGGTTTCCTGGAAAGAAGCGGCCGAGATAAATGAGTCGGTAGACAGCGAGGCCTTGGTAATACCCAGCAGCACGTTGTCATACGTAGCTGGAATCTTGCCTTCTGCGTCAACGCGGTCATTCTCGTTCAGAAGCTCTGAACGCTCCACTTGTTCACCGGTGATGAAGCTGGTATCGCCCGCATCGGTCACAATGACTCGGCGCAACATCTGACGAACAATCACTTCAATGTGTTTGTCGTTGATCTTCACACCCTGCAAACGGTAAACGTCCTGAACCTCATTGACGACATACGTCGCCAACTTTTCGATACCCTGCAAACGCAGAATATCGTGCGGATCGGACGGCCCGTCGACAATCATTTCACCCTTGTTTACGACTTGGCCATCGTGCACCAGTACCTGCTTTTCTTTCGGAATCAGGAACTCGTGATTCACGCCGTCCATGTCGGTGATAACAAGACGCTGTTTACCTTTCGTGTCTTTACCGAACGAAACCGTACCCGTAACTTCAGCCAGCATGCCGGCGTCTTTGGGTGAACGGGCTTCGAACAGCTCGGCCACGCGTGGCAGACCGCCGGTAATATCGCGTGTCTTCTGCGATTCTTGCGGAATACGGGCAAGTACGTCGCCAATTTGAACGTCTTGACCATCGCGCACGGTAATCAGTGCGCCAACGGGGAACGAAATGGCAACCGCATGCTCGGTGCCTGCAATTTTGACTTCTTCACCGGCATCGTTAATGAGCTTGATTTGCGGACGCATGGCGGTTTTGCCACCGCGCGTTTTCGGCGTAATGACCACCAGGGTCGATAAGCCGGTGACTTCATCAAGCTGTTTAACAACGGTTGCGCCTTCTTCGATGTTTTCGAAGCGAACCTTGCCGGCATATTCCGAAATCATTGGGCGAGTGAGCGGATCCCATGTTGCCAGGCGTTGGCCTGCTTTCACGGTGTCATTGTCGCCCACAACCAGCGTGGCCCCATAAGGGATCTTGTGACGTTCACGTTCGCGACGGTTTTCGTCGAAAATAACGATTTCACCGGAACGCGAAATGGCAATACGTTCGCCTTTGGCATTCGTGACGTAACGCATGGTAAGCGCAAACGAAACCGAACCGGCCACCTTGGTTTCCACCGAACTGGCCATGGCTGCACGCGATGCCGCACCCCCAATGTGGAATGTACGCATTGTGAGCTGGGTACCCGGTTCACCAATGGATTGCGCTGCAATAACCCCAACAGCCTCACCACGGTTTACCAGTACGCCGCGGCCCAGGTCGCGGCCATAGCAATGGGCACATAAACCACGACGGGTTTCGCAGGTAAGCGGCGTGCGAACCTTAACCTCGTCAAGACCGATGTTATCGATCAGGTCAACCAGATCTTCATCCAGCAGTGTACCGGCCGGGATCGCCGTTTCCTGAGTGTCAGGATTAACGATATCAACGGCGGCAACACGGCCCAGAATACGCTCACGCAAGGGTTCGATGACTTCGCCCCCTTCAACCAGGGCTTTCATCGTGTAACCATGCGTAGTGCCGCAATCGGTTTCCGTAATAACCAGATCCTGGGTAACGTCGACCAGACGACGCGTAAGGTAACCGGAGTTAGCGGTTTTTAGCGCGGTATCGGCCAGACCTTTACGTGCACCGTGAGTGGAAATAAAGTACTGAAGTACATTCAGCCCTTCACGGAAGTTAGCCGTAATAGGCGTTTCAATAATCGAGCCGTCGGGCTTGGCCATCAGGCCACGCATACCCGCCAACTGGCGAATCTGGGCGGCGGAACCACGGGCGCCGGAGTCGGCCATCATGTAGATGGAATTGAACGACTCTTGCCGTACTTCCTTGCCATGACGGTCTGTCACGGGTTCTGTTGAAAGCTGCTCCATCATGGCTTTGCCGACTTTATCGCCGGCCTTGCCCCAGATGTCGACCACGTTGTTGTAACGTTCCTGAGACGTCACCAGACCCGAAGAGTACTGACGATCGATCTCTTTCACTTCCTTGTTGGCCTGGCCCAGGATCTCTTCCTTAACCTGTGGAATGACCATGTCATTCATGGCAATGGAAATCCCACCGCGCGTTGCCAGTGTGAAGCCCGACTGCATGAGCTTGTCGGCAAAAATAACCGTGGCACGCAAGCCGCAACGACGGAACGATTGATTGATAAGGCGTGAAATTTCTTTCTTTTTAAGCGTGCGGTTCAGTTCGGAGAACGGCAAGCCTTTAGGCAGAATTTCAGACAACAAGGCACGACCCACCGTTGTTTCGTGACGCTTGATCACCGGTTGGAATTCACCTGCTGTGTCTTTTTCGTACTCGTTCAGACGAACCGTAATACGCGTTTGCAGTTCAACTTCACCGCTGTCGTAGGCCCGCTGTACTTCGGCAACGTCGGCAAAGAACAAACCTTCGCCCTTACCGTTAATGCGCTCACGGGTGGTGTAATACAAGCCCAGAACGATATCCTGGGACGGGACGATGGACGGTTCACCGTTGGCGGGGAACAGCACGTTATTGGATGCCAGCATCAGAGTGCGGGCTTCCAGCTGCGCTTCCAGCGATAAGGGAACGTGAACAGCCATTTGGTCGCCATCGAAGTCGGCGTTAAACGCAGCACACACCAGCGGATGCAATTGAATGGCTTTGCCTTCAATCAGCACCGGCTCGAAAGCCTGAATACCCAAACGGTGCAGCGTAGGCGCGCGGTTGAGCATGACAGGGTGTTCGCGAATGACCTCTTCCAGAATGTCCCATACCACGGGCTCCTGGCTTTCAACCAATTTCTTGGCAGCCTTGATTGTCGTGGCCAGACCCATCATTTCCAGACGATTGAAAATGAACGGCTTGAACAGTTCCAGCGCCATTAACTTGGGCAAACCGCATTGATGCAGTTTCAGCTGCGGACCCACCACAATCACCGAACGGCCGGAGTAGTCGACACGTTTACCCAGCAAGTTCTGGCGGAAACGACCGCTCTTGCCTTTGATCATGTCGGCCAGTGACTTCAACTGACGCTTGTTGGCGCCCGTCATGGCTTTGCCGCGACGACCGTTATCAAGCAGGGAGTCGACCGACTCCTGCAACATACGCTTTTCGTTGCGCAGGATGATGTCGGGCGCTTTCAGTTCAAGCAAGCGCTTCAGACGATTGTTGCGGTTGATCACGCGACGATACAAATCGTTCAGATCGGACGTGGCGAAACGACCGCCGTCGAGTGGTACCAGCGGACGCAAATCGGGCGGCAATACCGGCAACACTTCCATGATCATCCAGTCGGGCTTAATGCCCGACTTCTGGAAACCTTCCAGCACTTTGAGGCGCTTGGAGATTTTCTTGATCTTGGCATCGGAGCCGGTTGCCTTGAGTTCGGCGCGCAACGTTTCCACTTCACGATCGATGTCGATGGTGCGCAGCAATTCACGCACCGCTTCGGCACCCATCAGGGCGTGGAAGTCGTCGCCGTACTCTTCCGTTTTGGCCAGGTAGTCGTCGTCGGACATGATTTGACCACGCTTGAGCGGTGTCATGCCGGGTTCAATAACGCACCATGCCTCGAAATAGAGCACACGCTCAATGTCGCGCAGTGTCATGTCGAGCACCATACCCAAACGGGACGGCAGGCTCTTCAAGAACCAAATATGCGCAACAGGGCTGGCCAGTTCGATGTGGCCCATGCGTTCGCGACGCACCTTGGCTACGGTGACTTCCACACCGCATTTTTCGCAGATAACCCCGCGATGCTTCAGGCGCTTGTACTTACCGCAAAGGCACTCGTAATCTTTGATCGGACCAAAGATCTTGGCGCAGAACAGGCCATCGCGCTCGGGCTTGAAAGTACGGTAGTTGATGGTTTCAGGCTTACGCACTTCACCATACGACCACGAACGCACTTTTTCAGGCGAGGCAATACCAATCTTGATGGCATCGAATTGCTCGTCTTGCGAGACTTGTTTGAATAGGTCGAGTAGCGCTTTCATTATTTACGCTCCAAATCCATGTCCAGAGACAAAGATCGAATTTCTTTGACCAGAACGTTGAACGATTCAGGCATGCCTGCGTCGATGACGTGATCACCTTTCACGATATTCTCGTAAACCTTGGTACGGCCGGTGATGTCGTCGGACTTGACAGTAAGCATTTCCTGCAACGTGTAAGAAGCACCGTAGGCTTCCAGCGCCCAAACTTCCATCTCACCGAAACGCTGGCCACCGAACTGGGCTTTACCACCCAACGGCTGCTGCGTAACCAGCGAGTATGGGCCGGTTGAACGCGCGTGCATCTTGTCGTCCACCAGGTGATGCAGCTTCAGATAGTGCATATAACCGATGGTAACAGGACGCTCGAATTGCTCGCCGGTGCGGCCGTCAATCAGCCAGGCTTGCGTGCGATCGGGTGTCAAACGCAACGATTCGGCAATGGGGTCGGGGTAGGCGAGTTCAAGCATCTTGCCGATTTCACCTTCATTGGCACCATCGAACACCGGTGTCGCCAAAGGAACGCCGGCCTTCAGGTTACGCGCCATTTCCACGATTTCATCGTCGCTCAGTTCTTCCAGATGCGCAGGCGTACCGTTGGAGTTGTATACTTTCTCGAGGAATGCCCGAACTTCCTTGGCCTGAGCCTGTTTCTGCCCATCAAGCATATCGGCAATGCGATATCCCATGCCCTTGGCAGCCCAGCCCAAGTGCACTTCCAGAACCTGACCCACGTTCATCCGCGAGGGCACGCCCAGCGGGTTCAACACGATATCAACCGGTGTACCATCGGCCATGTGCGGCATATCTTCCACCGGCACAATGCGCGAAACCACACCTTTGTTACCGTGACGACCCGCCATCTTGTCGCCGGGTTGCAGGCGACGCTTAACCGCCAGGTAAACCTTGATCATCTTCAGCACGCCGGGAGGCAATTCGTCGCCCTGCGTCAGTTTCTTGCGCTTCTCTTCGAAAGCAAGATCAAACTGATGACGCTTCTGCTCCAGCGACTCTTTTGCTTGCTCAAGGTTGATTGCGTCGGACTCATCGGCCAGACGAATATCGAACCACTGCCATTTATCGAGGTCGGCCAGATATTCGGCGGTAATCTTGGCGCCTTTGGCAAGCTTGCGTGGGCCACCGTTAACGGTTTTACCCACCAAGACTTTTTCAATACGATCGAACGTATCTTTTTCGACAATACGCAGCTGATCGTTCAGGTCTTGACGATAGCGACGCAGTTCATCGTCGATAATCGATTGCGCGCGCTTGTCGCGCTCGATACCTTCACGTGTAAAGACCTGAACGTCGATTACCGTACCGACCATACCCGACGGAACACGCAACGACGTATCTTTCACGTCGGAGGCTTTTTCGCCGAAAATGGCACGCAGCAGTTTTTCTTCAGGGGTCAGCTGGGTTTCACCCTTGGGTGTGACCTTACCTACCAACACGTCGTCGGCACGCACTTCAGCACCAATGTGAACAATGCCGGAGTCATCCAGACGGTTCAATTGGACTTCAGGCAAATTGCTGATGTCGCGTGTGATTTCCTCGGCACCCAATTTGGTGTCACGCGCCACAACCGTGAGTTCCTCAATGTGAATCGAGGTATAGCGGTCGTCGGCCACCACATTTTCGGAGATCAGAATCGAATCTTCGAAGTTATAACCGTTCCAGGGCATGAACGCGATCAGCATGTTCTGACCCAACGCCAATTCACCCAGATCGGTTGATGCGCCGTCGGCCAGTACATCGCCACGGGCAACCACATCGCCTTTCTTCACGATAGGACGCTGGTTGATGTTGGTGTTCTGGTTCGAACGCGTGTACTTGGTGAGGTTATAAATATCCACACCCACTTCACCGGCCACGTTCTCTTCATCGTTCACACGAATCACGACACGCTCGGCGTCGACGTGATCGACGATACCGCCACGCAACGCCTGCACCGTAGTGCCCGAGTCAACTGCAACCGTACGTTCAACACCGGTACCCACCAACGATTTCTCAGGACGCAGGCAAGGTACTGCCTGACGCTGCATGTTGGCACCCATAAGTGCACGGTTGGCGTCGTCGTGTTCCAGGAACGGAATAAGCGATGCCGCGACCGATACGATCTGGGACGGTGCAACGTCCATATAGTGAACGTTATCGGGCGACGTCAGCATGGTTTCACCCGCCTGGCGGCAAGCCACCAGATCACTGACGAAACGGCCTTGTTCATCGAGCTCGGCGTTCGCCTGGGCAATCACGAAACGACTTTCTTCAATGGCCGACAGATAATCGATTTGATCACTGACTTTGCCGTCGATAATTTTGCGATAAGGCGTTTCCAGGAACCCGTACTCGTTCAAACGCGCGTACAGAGCCATGGAGTTGATCAGACCAATGTTCGGACCTTCCGGTGTTTCAATCGGGCAAACACGACCGTAGTGAGTGGGATGTACGTCACGCACTTCAAAGCCGGCGCGTTCACGTGTAAGACCACCGGGCCCCAACGCGGAAACACGACGCTTGTGCGTGATTTCCGACAGCGGATTGGTTTGGTCCATAAACTGCGACAACTGGCTGGAACCGAAGAACTCTTTAATGGCAGCCGAAATAGGCTTGGAATTAATGAGGTCGTGCGGCATCAGGTTTTCAGTTTCCGCCTGACCCAAACGCTCTTTCACAGCCCGCTCAACGCGAACCAGACCGGCACGGAATTGATTTTCAGCCAACTCACCCACGCAACGCACACGGCGATTGCCAAGGTGGTCGATGTCGTCGATTTGGCCACGGCCGTTACGCAATTCAACCAACACCTTGATGGTTTCAAGAATGTCTTCGTTGGTAAGCGTTAACGCACCGGCGGTCTCTTCGTCGCGACCCAGGCGGCTGTTGACCTTCATACGGCCGACACGCGACAGATCGTACGTTTCTTCGCTGTAGAACAAACGCTGGAACAAGGCCTCAACCGCTTCTTCGGTTGGTGGCTCGCCCGGACGCATCATGCGGTAGATCGCCACACGTGCAGCAGTTTGATCTGCCGTATCGTCGGAGCGCAGGGTTTGGGAAATATAAGCACCACGGTCAAGGTCGTTAACGTAGAGCGTTTCAACTTCCTTGATACCAGCCGTGCGAATGTCGGCCATTGTGGATTCGGTGATTTCATCATTGGCACTAGCAATGATTTCACCGGTTTCCGGATCGACAACATTCTTGGCCAGAATACGGCCAACGAAGAAATCTTCAGGCACGGACAGCTGATCGACGCCGGCAGCCTGCAAATCACGCAGATGCTTGGCGTTGATACGCTTGTCTTTCTCGACAATGACATTGCCTTTTTTATCGGTAATGTCAAAACGCGCCACTTCACCTTTCCAGCGCTCGGCCACGAAATCAAGCTTGCCGCCTTCATTCATGATCTCGAAACGATCAAAGTCGAAGTAGTAGGCAAGAATTTCTTCCTGCGTCATGCCGATGGCTTTCAACAGAATCGAAACCGGCATCTTGCGACGGCGGTCGATACGGAAGAAGAGCTGGTCTTTTGGATCGAATTCAAAATCGAGCCAGGAGCCACGATAAGGAATCACGCGCGCAGAAAACAGCAATTTGCCGGAACTGTGCGTTTTGCCACGATCGTGCTCAAAGAAAACACCAGGCGAGCGGTGCAACTGCGAAACGATAACGCGTTCGGTACCGTTAATCACGAAGGAACCCGTGTCTGTCATGAGCGGAATCTCGCCCATGTACACTTCCTGTTCCTTCACTTCTTTAATAGTCGGTTTGCTGACTTCACGATCCATCAGCACCAGGCGCACTTTTGCCCGCAAAGGCGATGCGTAGGTAAGCCCACGCAATTGGCATTCCTTCACATCGAACACAGGCTCGCCAAGCACATAGCTGACGAACTCCAGACGTGCCATCTGGTTGTGGCTTACGATGGGGAAAATTGAAGTAAAGGCTGCCTGCAGACCTTCATCGCGACGCTCGGAAGCGGGAATATCTGCTTGCAGAAAGGTTAGAAAAGATTGCAGCTGAGTCGCCAAAAGATACGGGACGTCTTGGACATCTTCCCGTTTGGCGAAGCTCTTGCGTATGCGCTTTTTTTCGGTGTACGAATAAGGCATGAGCACTCCGACTCGAGGGGTTACATGGGCCGTCAACCACGGCCCCGGTTTACGACTCCAGAGAACCCGACTGGTTCAGAAAACACCACTGACAAGACGGGTTTTCTGGAGACGCAAAAGCCCGGGAAGGCCGAAACCTGCCCGGGCGTACGGCAAAAGTCTTACTTAAGTTCGACTTTAGCACCAGCTTCTTCAAGCTTGGCTTTAGCAGCTTCAGCGTCTTCTTTGCTGGCACCTTCTTTAACTGCTTTAGGTGCGCCGTCGACCATGTCTTTAGCTTCTTTCAGGCCAAGACCGGTGATTTCACGAACAGCTTTAATCACGCTAACCTTGTTGGCGCCGACTTCGGCCAGAACAACGTCGAACTCAGTTTTTTCTTCAGCAGCGGCTGCGCCACCACCTGCAACGGGAGCAGCAACAGCCACAGCGGCTGCGGCGGCGGACACGCCAAACTTTTCTTCCATTTCCGAGATGAGCTCGGACAACTCGAGAACGGTCAGATTAGCGACCGCGTCGAGGATTTCTGCTTTGCTTAATGCCATTTCTAGAACTCCAAAATTGAATAATTTCCAGGGTTGGGTATCGCTGTGTCGTTCGACTCAGTTTCCAACTGCTTATGCAGCTTCCTTTTGATCGCGCACGGCGGCGAGGCCACGTACGAACTTGGTTGGAACTTCGTTGAGCGTACGCACAAACTGCGTGACAGGGGCTTGCATCGTACCCATCAGTTTCGCCAGCAACTCATCACGCGACGGCAGGGTGGCCAAGGCCATAACGCCATCTTTGTTAAGTTGGTTGTCGGGTAGCGAACCACCCGTAATAACCAGCTTGTCGTTGCTTTTTGCGAAATCGGCAAGTACTTTGGCAGCCGCAACAGGATCATCACTAATGCCATAGATCAGCGGACCCTTCAAACTTGCTGACATGCCTTCAAAAGGCGTGCCGGCAAGTGCACGGCGAACCAGCGTATTCTTCAGAACACGCAGATACACACCCGACTCACGCGCTTGTTTGCGCAATACGGTGACGGCAGCGACGTCCAGACCACGGTACTCGGCAGTAATAATCGATTGAGCTTGTGCTACCTGCGCAGCAACCTCTTCGACAACTACCGCTTTCTCTTTGCGATTGAGACTCACGGTTTGAACACTCCATCTAATGACACCCAGGAGGGTCCCGGGCATCTACCGAATGCGGCGCTCCTGGTCGAGTTCTTTAAAACAAAAAAGAATTCTTCCATGGGCGCCGTCTGCGCTGGATCGATTCTGTTGCCAGGAACCGGATTAAGCCTGATGTGAAATCACTTCAAGGCTCCAGCGGTCTTTGACAGCAACACCCCAATTCTGCCGGGGTGCGCCCAAAGTTCTTTACAACTTCAGTGACTTAAGCAGCCAATGAAGCGACTTCTACGCGAGCACCGCCACCCATGGTGGAGGAAACGGCGACTTTACGCAGATAAATACCTTTTGCAGCTGTAGGACGCGCTTTGTTCAACGCATCGATCAGCGCAGCCAGATTGCTTTGCAATTGTTCTACTTCAAAAGAAGCGCGACCAATGCTGGCGTGAATAATGCCGGCTTTGTCGGTACGGTACTGCACCTGACCTGCCTTGGCGTTCTTTACCGCCTGAGCCACGTCGGGCGTTACCGTGCCCACTTTCGGGTTCGGCATCAAGCCACGCGGGCCCAAAACCTGACCCAACGCACCCACAACGCGCATGGCGTCGGGCGAAGCGATGACAACGTCGAAATTCAAGTTGCCGCCTTTGATGCTTTCAGCCAGATCTTCCATGCCCACAATGTCGGCACCCGCCTCTTTTGCCGCGTCGGCTTTTTCGCCCTGGGCAAAAACAGCGACACGAACGCTCTTGCCGGTACCGGCAGGCAGAACAACGGAACCACGAACCAGTTGGTCGGATTTCTTGGGATCGATACCCAGTTGAACGGCGACGTCGATGGACTCATCGAACTTGGCGGTGGCGGTTTCTTTAACCAACGCCAATGCTTCGTTCACTGCGTAGAATTTGTTGCGGTCGATTTTTTCTTTAATCGCAGCTGCGCGTTTGCTTAACTTAGCCATGTTATGCCCCTTCTACCGTGATACCCATGCTGCGAGCACTACCTGCAATCGTACGAACAGCGGCGTCCATATCGGCGGCAGTCAGGTCGGGCATTTTGGTTTTTGCGATTTCTTCGGCTTGTTCACGCGTAAGTTTGCCAACTTTGTCGGCGTTAGGGCGTGCAGAGCCTTTCTGAATACCGACGGCTTTCTTGATGAGAACAGCCGCGGGCGGTGTTTTCATGATGAAAGTAAAGCTCTTGTCGGCGTACGCAGTAATAACAACCGGAATAGGAAGACCAGGCTCCAGACTCTGCGTTTGCGCGTTAAACGCCTTGCAGAATTCCATGATGTTCAAACCACGCTGACCGAGGGCCGGACCAACGGGAGGGGAAGGATTGGCTTTACCAGCTGGGATTTGCAGCTTGATGAAGCCGACGATTTTTTTCGCCATTTTCAGCTCCTTGCGGGTACAAACGCCAATGCACTAAAACATTGGCTCCCCGGGGTTAAATAATTAAGTCTTTTCGACTTGACCAAAATCGAGTTCAACTGGTGTGGCACGGCCAAAAATAGTGACCGAAACACGCACCTTGCTTTTCTCGTAGTTAACGTCTTCGACGTTACCGTTGAAATCGGCAAAAGGCCCTTCTTTAACACGAACCATTTCACCCACTTCAAATAGAACCTTAGGTTTGGGCTTCTCGACACCTTCTTCCATTTGCGAAAGAATCTTGTCGACTTCCTTCTGGGAAATAGGCGCAGGGCGATTTCCCGAACCACCCAAAAAGCCGGTAACCCGGTTGGTACTTTTCACCAAGTGCCAGGTTTCATCGGTAAGCTCCATTTCCACCAACACATAGCCGGGGAAAATACGACGCTCGGTAATGGACTTTTTCCCACCTTTAACTTCCAACACTTCTTCGGAAGGCACCAGAATTTCACCGAACTTGTCTTGCAGATCGGCACGCTCGATACGATCGAGCAATGCTTTCTGGACACTTTTCTCCATGCCGGAATAGACATGGACAACATACCAGCGCTTACTCATGGGTGTCCTTTATCTCCAGCCAAGCAATAGGCCGTATATAACCCAGCCCAATGCTTTATCGGCCAGCCACAGAAAAATGCCGATAATAATGACAAACACAAAAACAATGCCTGTCATTTGCATGGCTTCCTTTCGGGTTGGCCACACCACACGTTTTAACTCACCGTAAGAATCGCGACCGAAACTGATTGTGCGTCGCCCAGGCTCGCTCATCCAGGCAATGCCGGCAGCCACAATTAAACTGGCAATGAACAGCGCGACGCGAACAACCGCAGGCTGATCGCTGAGTACTGAAAATGAAACAATTCCAGCAATAATAACCAATACCGCCAACGCCAACTTAATGCGATCAGCAATACTGGTAACGGTTTCTACGTTTGTGTTCGACATATTCCGGCTTGGTTAAACAGCCCTTTGCAATTCTTGCGCCTTCGGAGTTTGGCAGGGGCAGTAGGAATCGAACCTACAACCTTCGGTTTTGGAGACCGACGCTCTGCCAATTGAGCTATACCCCTAAATCCGCAAAACAATCATTAACGCGATTGCCTTGAAACGACGCTGGCAGCCAGGTTTTTACACCTGAGGCTGCCAAATTACAACTGCAAATTTTACTTAAGAATTTTAGCGACGACGCCGGCGCCCACGGTACGACCACCTTCGCGAATCGCAAAGCGCAGACCTTCTTCCATCGCGATCGGCGCAATCAGCTTGACCGTCATGGCCACGTTATCACCCGGCAACACCATTTCCTTGTCGGCCGGCAGATCAATCGTACCCGTTACGTCGGTCGTACGGAAGTAGAACTGAGGACGATACCCGTTAAAGAACGGCGTATGACGGCCACCCTCTTCCTTGGACAGAATGTACACCTCGGCTGTAAAGTCGGTGTGCGGGTTGATCGAGCCGGGCTTGGCCAGCACCTGACCACGCTCAACGTCTTCACGCTTGGTGCCACGCAGCAAAATACCCACGTTATCACCGGCCTGACCCTGGTCAAGCAGCTTGCGGAACATTTCCACGCCCGTGCAAGTGGTCTTGACCGTGTCTTTGATACCCACGATTTCGATCTCTTCACCGACCTTGACCACACCGCGCTCGATACGGCCCGTTACCACCGTGCCACGACCCGAGATCGAGAACACGTCTTCCACAGGCATCAGGAACGCGCCATCCACTGCACGCTCTGGCGTGGGGATGTAAGTGTCCAGTGCTTCGGCCAGTGCCATAATGGCTTGCTTGCCCAAAGGACCTTCGTCGCCTTCCAGCGCTTTGAGTGCCGAACCCTTGATGATCGGGGTGTCGTCGCCAGGGAAGTCGTAGTTGGACAGCAGCTCGCGCACTTCCATTTCCACCAGCTCAAGCAGTTCCTCGTCATCCACCATGTCGGCCTTGTTCAGGAACACGATGATGTAAGGCACGCCCACCTGGCGGCTCAGCAAAATGTGCTCACGCGTTTGGGGCATGGGGCCGTCGGCGGCCGATACCACCAGAATCGCGCCGTCCATCTGCGCCGCACCGGTAATCATGTTCTTCACATAGTCGGCGTGGCCCGGGCAATCAACGTGTGCGTAGTGGCGGGTGGCCGTTTCGTACTCAACGTGCGAAGTGTTAATCGTAATACCGCGTGCCTTCTCTTCAGGAGCCGCGTCAATCTGGTCGTAACCACGCGCCTCGCCACCGAAGGACGTTGACAACACCGTGGTCAGCGCCGCGGTGAGTGTCGTTTTGCCGTGGTCAACGTGGCCAATCGTGCCCACGTTTACGTGCGGTTTGGTCCGCTCAAATTTTCCTTTTGCCATGGCTGACTCCTGACTCGATAGGACTGCTATTAAATAAAATTTCTATGGTGCCCATGACGCGGATCGAACGCGTGACCTCTCCCTTACCAAGGGAGTGCTCTACCACTGAGCCACATGGGCGGTTATCAAGCTAAAAAAACCCGCTTGATTCAAGCGGATTTGAATTCTTTCTGGAGCGGGTGAAGGGAATCGAACCCTCGTCGTAAGCTTGGAAGGCTTCTGCTCTACCATTGAGCTACACCCGCGAAGGGATTCTCTTCAATTTTGCGCAAGGGCTGGTTTCATCCTGACGCGTCGATTAGCCCCTAAAACTCTTGGTGGTGGGAGTTGGATTCGAACCAACGTAGGCGCAAGGCCAACAGATTTACAGTCTGCCCCCTTTAACCACTCGGGCATCCCACCGAAAGAGAATCCCGAATTATGCACGAATTTTTTGCTTCATGCAAGTCTGCTTGCACGCGCTACTTAATGCGTATTGTAAAGTGCCTGAATTTGGGGCAACGGTAACTTCAATGCCAGCGCAAGTTGCAGCAGAATTCTGGCTTTGGCGGGGTTTAAGCTTCCAGCCACCACAAAGCCCTGTTGATTGTCGTCTACTTCAACATTACGTGCCACATGGCCGAAAGCCAGGCGTGTGCTTCGCACAACGACAACGCCCTTGGCGGCTTGCGCGGCTAGCAAGGACTCTAACGTACGGCTTATGTTACCCGAACCCACACCGGCCACCACAATGCCGTGGTGAGGCATGGCCACCCAGTGCCTTAGCATTTCATCTTGCATTCCCGCATGCACATACAAAATATTCACGGCCGGTAAACTAAACTTGTCTTGCAAGTTAAGTGCCCCCGTTTGGATTGCTTTGCTAAAGGCCGTATGAGTGGTATGTAATGAACTTATTCCGTTGACAAAGAAATGAGTTGTATCACCCCGCTGTATGCCAACTGGGCCAAACGGAATCGATTGAAACGCATTATCCTGATTCGAGCCTGTTTTTTGAATATAACGTGCCGAATGAATGGCGGAATTCATCACAATCAAAACGCCCAAGTTGGCTGCAACCGTGCCGGCGGCCAAATAGAGAGCCGATAATAAGTTTTCAGGGCCGTCGGGCGAAAACGCGTCGGCGGGTTTCATCGCGCCCGTCAGAACAACCGGTATTTGACCCGGCGTAACAAGATTCAAAAAATACGCCGTTTCTTCCATGGTGTCCGTGCCATGTGTCACGACAATGCCATCAGCCAGGTTTTCATTGCTGATTTTATTAATGCGGTTAGCCAGCCGGCACCAAATGTCGTTGGTAATCGACTGACTTCCTACATTAGCCAACTGTTCGAAGCTCACCACCATATCTTGCGGGCGTGATGGCAAAGAATCCAATAATGCTTCAACACTAATTTGACCTGCCGCGTACCCGCCATGCTTATCCGCAGTACCGGCGATTGTGCCGCCGGTGGCGAGAATATGGATGCGTTTCACCATGTATCAGGAATCGATAGCGTTTGACAGGCCTTGTTGCTCTAGGAGCGCGTTCAAATGATCCCAATCGTGGAAGTCGATAACGAGCTGCCCTTTATTTTTTTTGCCCACTTTTAAAGCTACCCGAGTCCCCAAGTGATCGGACAAGCTTTCTTCCAGGCGCTTGATATCGCCGGTTTTCGCATTTTGAGTAGCTATCGGCTTAGGTGTGGTCTCTTCAGTTTCACGCAGCGCTTTTCCAACCAGTTTTTCCGCTTCGCGTACCGACAAACGACGCGTGATAATTTCATTGGCCAACAAAATTTGCTGGGCCGCTTCTACAGCAAGCAAAGCACGCGCATGGCCCATGTCGATATCACCCGCCAGCAACATGGTTTGCACGGATTCCGTTAAATTAAGAAGCCTAAGCAGATTACTGGTTGCCGAGCGAGATCGCCCGATAGCCGTGGCGGCTTGTTCATGCGTTAATCCGAAATCATCCAATAAACGCTTAACGCCATGCGCTTCTTCCAGCGGATTCAAATCTTCACGCTGAATATTTTCGATAAGCGCCATAATGGCGGCGTTCTCGTCTTCGACTTCGCGCACCAGCACAGGCACTTCTTTCAGACCCGCTAGTTTGGCCGCCCGGTAACGCCGTTCCCCGGCAATAATTTCGTACTGGCCCTTCTTGTTTGCAGCAAGTGCCCGCACCAAAATAGGCTGCATAACGCCTTGCGTGCGAATGGATTCAGCCAGTTCGTTCAACGCCCCTTCATCCATACGGGTACGTGGTTGATATTTGCCTGCAACAAGTTTGTTTAATGGCAAAACTGAAGGATGAGTTTCAATTGCTTCGGCTTTTTTACCCAACTGATTCATTGCATCGGTATCGGCGCCCAGCAGCGCATCAAGACCTCGCCCCAACCCTTTTTTCCTCGTTGCCATAACATCTGTTCCTGTCTGTTTTACGGATTATGTGTTGCCCCTTCCAGGGCGTCTTGTTTGACCCGCTTAATAAGTTCTTTTGCAAATTCAATATAGGCTTTTGCGCCTCTTGAACTTTTATCGTATACCGTGCCCGGCATGCCGTGACTTGGCGCTTCCGCCAAACGTACATTACGCGGGACCACCGTCTTGAATACGCGGTCGCCAAAATGGTTTTCTATTTGTGTTGACACTTGCTGCTGAAGCGTAACGCGTGTGTCGAACATAACCCGAAGCAGCCCAATAAGTTGCAGATCTGGATTAATGTTTCTGTGAACACGTTTAACGGTGTTAACCAGGTCTGACAGACCTTCCAAAGCAAAATACTCACATTGCATTGGAATAATAACGCCTTGCGCACCGGCTAACCCATTTAAGGTCAATAAAGACAACGTAGGCGGGCAATCGATCAGAATGAAGTCATAATCATTAATGACTTCCGCAATCGCGAACTTAAGTTGCTTTTCGCGTTGCTCCATTTGGACCAAATCGATTTCAGCACCGGATAATTCCCTATTTGCCGGCAGTACATCGTATCCCCCGGTTGGCGAAACAACTTTGGCACTGTTAATGTCTGCATCGCCAATCAAGACGTGGTAAAGATTCTGTTCAATTTCGTTTTTATTGATGCCGCTACCCATTGTGGCGTTGCCCTGCGGATCCAAATCGATAAGCAAAACTTTTTTCTTGTGCATTACCAAGGCTGCAGCTAAATTAATTGCTGTTGTGGTTTTTCCCACCCCGCCTTTCTGATTGGCAATACAAAAAACTTTCGCCAATTCGGTGTTTTGATAAGCACTCATTTATTTTCCTTAACTACGAATCCATACCAGGCAACGTTGCGCGTTCAAATCCGGCACCTCAAGCGTGTCAATGTGCCATATTTTCCAGTCGGTGTGTAGGGTTAAATCCTGGATTTCTTTTTCCGGCGTCAGACCTTTCATTGCAATGAAGACACCGTGTGGTTTCAAATGCTTTGACGATAACTCGACAAAATCCTGCAAGGACGCAAACGCGCGCGACACGATAACATCTGCGTTCAAATTACTTAGCTGTTCGATACGGCCGTGGCATGCTTGTAAATTCTGCAGCTGCAAGGCGCCTCTTAACTGCCGAATAAATGCGGTTTTCTTTTCAACGGCGTCTACACAATAAACCTGCCAATCAGGAAAACATATCGCCAGAACAACCCCTGGCAAACCACCGCCGGAACCCACATCGACCAGGGTGCCCGACTTTCCTTTTCTATTTGTATCTAAATATTTCAGAAAAGGGGGGATTAACGCCAGGCTATCAAATATATGGTGGATTAAAACCTGATCAGGTGCGCGTAACGCCGTTAAATTATAGGTTCGATTCCATTTCAATAAGGAATGTACATACTTCTGTAATTGCCCTATTTGCAAATCACTTAAAGCAAGACCAAGTTTTTGTGCTGCGTCGGCAATACGATTCCTGTAATCGGTTGCTATTTCCATCAGGCAACTTTCCGGCCATATTGTAAGCGTTTTATGTGAATCAATAATAATGAAATAGCCGCAGGCGTTACACCTGAAACACGTCGGGCCTGGCCTATTGTTTGCGGCCGGCTTTGCTTCAGTTTTTGCCTTACCTCAATTGAAAGGCTATGAATCGCATCGTAGTTGATTTCATCAGGGATTAATTGATCTTCCAATTCCGCTTGCTTCTTCACTTCTTCCTGCTGGCGATTTACATAACCGGCATATTTGATTTGTATTTCCACCTGCTCAGAAACCTGGGCCTCCTTAACCAGAATACCCGCCAAAGTTTCACCTTCGCTATCTTTAAGGTCGGCCAATGTTTCATATTGAACATTGGGGCGTTTCAAAAGATCATGCAAAGAATACTCACGTTCAATTTGTTTTCCTAGAACTCGCTCGGCCGATTCAGCACTCAATTTTTGAGGTTGGACCCATGTTGATTTCAAACGCGCCACCTCAGCCTCAACAGCGTCACGCTTTCGGTTAAACGCATCCCACTGCGCATCACCAACAAGACCCATTTGGCGTGCTTGATCTGTTAAGCGCATATCGGCGTTATCTTCGCGCAGGCTTAATCGATACTCGGCCCTGGAGGTAAACATTCGGTATGGTTCACTTACACCACGGGTAATGAGGTCGTCAACCAACACACCAATATACGCCTCGTTTCTTTTAGGAAGCCAAGGTTCAAGATCTTTTACAAATCGCGCAGCATTCAAACCCGCAACCAAACCCTGCGCTGCCGCTTCTTCGTAACCTGTGGTTCCATTAATCTGGCCTGCAAAGAATAGGCCACTAATCGCTTTTGTTTCCAATGAAAATTTTAATTCACGTGGATCGTAGTAATCATATTCAATGGCATACCCGGGCCGCATAATATTGGCGTTTTCAAGACCCGGTAAAGTTCGTATCATGGCCAACTGTATGTCGAACGGTAAACTTGTGGAAACACCATTTGGGTAAATTTCTGTTGTTGTAAATCCCTCCGGCTCCAGAAAAATCTGGTGGCTCGGCTTATCGGCGAAACGGTGAATCTTATCTTCAATGGATGGACAATAACGCGGGCCAACCCCTTCAATTTGTCCTTGGTCACTATACATGGGAGAGCGATCCAATCCTGAACGAATAATGTCATGCGTGCGTTCATTCGTATGGGTTATCCAGCAGGGCACTTGTTCTGGATGCATACCCACATTACCCATAAAAGAAAATACAGGTATTGGATCTAAATCTCCGGGCTGTGCAAGTGTTTTGCTGAAATCAATTGTTCTTGCGTCGATACGTGGCGGTGTACCCGTTTTCAGCCGACCTTGAGGTAATTTTAATTCTTTAAGCCTTTGGGCCAATGAAATAGCCGGGGGATCACCAGCTCGACCTGCGGAGTAATTATCGAGTCCAACGTGAATCAATCCATTTAAAAATGTTCCCGCCGTAAGAACGACTGCTCTACCTTTGAACTTCAAACCAATCTTGGTTACAGCACCAACTACTTTTTCACCTTCGATCATTAAATCTTCAACTGATTGCTGAAAGATCGTAAGGTTTGCCTGGCTTTCTAATACCGTTCGAATTGCTTGCCGATACAACGATCGATCTGCTTGAGCCCGTGTGGCGCGTACGGCTGGTCCTTTCGAGCGATTTAGAATCCTAAATTGAATTCCCGCTTTATCCGTTGCTAAAGCCATGGCACCACCCATAGCATCAACTTCTTTAACCAAGTGCCCTTTACCGATTCCCCCTATGGAAGGGTTACACGACATTTGGCCTAGGGTGTCGATATTATGCGTTAGCAGTAAAGTGTTGGCTCCAGTACGCGCAGAAGCAAGTGCGGCCTCTGTACCTGCATGGCCACCCCCCACAACAATCACGTCAAAGGTATCGGGATAAATCATATAAAAAGTCTAGAACGAGATGAATGCCTAATTATAACTGGCTGACCTTGTTCCACGTGAAACAAGGATAATAAACCTGTAAATTCCATTTTCTAACTTTGTTTCACGTGGAACATCACCCAAAATACTTACACCATATTTGTTCCACGTGAAACACTGAAAAGTAAAAACAGTCTGTGAATAACACATACTAGTTTGGAGAATAAAAAGCGTAGAACGTAATTACTATGCGGGTCGTGATCACACAAGCTTGTGGATAACAGTGTGCATAATTACGGGAAAGAAAAAAGCCCCAACACGTGGGGCTTCTTCTTAACAAGTTAAAGAACCTGTTTACAGAGCTCGAATATTTGCAGCCTGAGGACCTTTTGGACCATCATTAACTTCGAACTCTACTTCTTGACCTTCGTTCAGACTGCGATAGCCGCGACCTTCGATAGCTGAGAAGTGAGCAAAAACATCGGAACCACCAGCATCGGGGGTAATAAAACCAAAACCTTTGTCGGCGTTAAACCATTTAACTTTACCGGTTTGAGACATAATAAATTAGCGTCCTAAAAAAACATAAAAAAAACAAAAGAAACAAGGGGCGCTAACACGAATAAAAAACCGGAAATGCCAACGGGTTTTACGGAACCCAAAAACACAAAATCGGGAAATACTTAGACGACGCTTACGCTCTGCTTGATTTCAAATGCAGCATCAGCATAACCATAGTTGTTATATCTTTCAACTACTTATTAACCCTAGGTTAACGTAACGCAACACTTGTAGACAGCATAAACTACAAACTGAAAAAATTAACCAAATCCAAAACAACTGTAAAAAGAGAGCTTGAATAATGACCACAGCAATTCGCTCAAAACTACCATCTGTTGGCACAACGATATTCTCGATAATGAGCCAACTTTCAATTCAGAATAAAGCGATTAATCTCGGGCAGGGGTTCCCTGATTTCAATCCAGACAGAAAATTGATCGAGCTTGTAAACCAGGCGATGCTTGAGGGCTATAACCAATATCCGCAACTTGCAGGTTTTCACGTTTTATTGGCTGCGATCTCGGAAAAAATTGAAACCCTATATGGCCACCGTTATTCACCTGAAACCGAAATTACGATTACATCGGGTGCCACCGAAGCGTTAATGAGTTCTATATTGGCGCTGTGCGGAGCGGGTGATGAAGTCATTATCATTGAACCTTTTTATGACTTATACCTTCCTGCGGTGCAACTTGCCGGTGCGACTCCCGTTGTCGTTGCAATGGATCCCCCAACACACCCAAATGAAAACTACAAAATAAATTGGGAAAAAATACGTGATGCACTCAGTTCAAGAACCCGATTACTTATTATCAATACCCCTCATAATCCAACCACAATGGTATTCAAAAACGATGATTTAAATGAACTTGAATCGATTGTTAATCAATACGGAATAAACATTATTTCAGACGAGGTTTATGAACATATTGTATTTAACGGCAATCCTCATTTAAGCATGTCTTCTCGGCCGGCATTGGCTGAAAAATCGGTTGTTATCTCCTCGTTTGGAAAAACATATCACGTTACGGGTTGGAAAATAGGCTATTGCGCAGCACCAAAAGCTTTAATGACAGAAATTCGCAAAGTTCACCAATTTGCCGTTTTTACGGTAAGTACCCCAATGCAAGTTGCTTTAAGTCGCTTTATGAGTAACCCGGATACGTATTCGAACTTATCTTCATTTTATGAAGAGAAAAAAGATTATTTATCAAATCAACTAAAAACAAACACGCCGCTGATACCTTATTCTTCGGAAGGGTCATTTTTCCTTTTGGCGTCTTACGCCGATTATTCAGACTTGAATGAATATGATTTTTGCCATTGGCTAACAACTGAACATCGTGTTACAGCCATTCCATTGTCAGCGTTCTACTGCAGCCCAACTGCAAAGACATCGAATAACAGACTTATTCGTTTATGTTTTGCAAAGAACACCAACACTTTGGATGAAGCCATTACGCGATTGAAGTGTTTATGACGTTTCCAATGCAGACCGAAGTATAGAGCGAATAAGGCGCTTTGCAAATTGCTTTACTGGGGTGGAAACGGGTTGGGACACTAATAGTTTTATACACATCTTTTATATATAAAACTTAAATAACTAATGGGTGCCTGTGTATAGTGTGGAAAACTAAAAAATACCTTATTAATCAATATGTTATATGAATATTTAATGGGTATAAACTGTCTTACAAGTACCTAACAGTTTCTGCATAATTCTATTGGGCTGTGTAATTGACGCAGTTGTTCAGCTTTCATCCACAGTTCATTCACAATCGTTTTCTCTAGTAGTTATCCACAACCCTTTTCGACACAGCTAAATTGTAAATAAATGAAACTATTTAGTGAAAGCTTCGAAACCATTGTCGAAAACCACTCGATTTTCAGGCCAACGCAATGCGGCTAATCTGAATCTAGAGGTTTCAATGGGTTGGTTTGCTTTGCGGTCGCGCCAACGTGCACCAACGGAGTAATCAATACAAAATACGTTGTGTCGCTTACCATGCCAGGCAAGGGGGGGAATATTGGAAAATAGCCGGGTGTAGCGCGGTGTACGAGACGCTTCTTGTTTTTCCAGTAATCGCCAGTAATGACCAATAACAACCGGTATGTTGTCTGAATAATTCATCCACCAATTGATGCGATCGGAATAGCGCCAACGGCGGCCTGCGAAGAAGGCTTCCTCGCTTCTTTTTTCAACGCCTGATGTTAAGACCTTCAGCGGATTAAAAGTTTGCTGCATGGCCTCATATTCAGCGATTGCGTCTAAAAATGGCGGCGGGTTGGATTCGTCTTCCAGACGGTCAGCCCATTTTTCTTTTGCCTCCAGGTAGTGCTCGTAAATACCCTCTGCGTCAGCCTGACGACGTGTGTGTTCCTCCCACTCAAAGTAGTTTTCAACTAATGTTCCCAAAGGGAGTTGGCTGACGGCGTTAATAGCATTTGTGGTCCATGCTGCATGGACAATACGAATATCGTTCCGATAAAGCGCAACGGGTTGTTCAGACAAGAACGTGCGTAAACTTTCGCGTTCTGATTCGGGTGTGCGAGCAAACGGCGCATAATTTTCACAATCACGTTCAAATCGTTCGTCGAAAAACCAGCCCGAACCGTCTTTAATATCGTTAACCAATAAATTCAGTTCGTGGTTACCCAGAATAAATTGTGCATTGTGATTCTCAACCAGGTCGCGAACACGTTTTACGACACCTGGGCTGTCGGGGCCACGATCAACCAGATCGCCGATAAACACCAGACGGCGGTTATCGGGGTGTGAACCGTTACTTCTATATCCCAGTCGTTCAAGGAGGGCTTCCAGGGCATCGATTTCGCCGTGTATGTCGCCAACGATATCGATTGGCCCGCTATCGAGTGACTTAAGCAAATACATAGACTATGGGCGCTTCTAGAGAAATATTTTTTGCAGCAAGCGTAAAAGTTGTTTTTGTTCGGCGTTTGAAAGATTAGGAATACTTTCGTTTTTTTCGAATTGCTGCCTGGCTTTGCCAAACAGAAACTGACCTTTTTCCGTTAGTTCCAGAATTTGTGAGCGTTTATCGTTTGGATTACGTTTTCGTACCAACAACTGACGTAATTCCATTTTATCGAGAAGTGTCGCGAGGTTGGGTGGGGAGACATTAATTGTGTGCCCGAGCCGCTTCTGGTTAATTTGCGGATTGGCACTAATAAGCGATAGAACAGTGAATTCAACGGGCTTAAGTTGATACCGTATTAACCTTTTTTTAATATCCGGTTCAATCTTCAAATAAGCCTGAAGACAGTTATAGCCCACTTGTTTTAAAAGAAACGACTGTTCTATGGCAGCATCGCTTTCCTGATTGTTTTTTATGTTACTCATGACTACATCAGGCTATCAAGGTAATTCGTTGAATGACCTTGTTGTGAGTGAATTAAATATTGATCTATTACTTGTATTAATTGCCGTGTTTCCGGAAGGATGAAGTCAAAATAGTATTGTGCGGTATCGATTTTCGATCCGTAAAACGCAGGATCCTTTTCTTTCTGTTCATCGGCGATCGTGGCTGCTTTCAGCCATAACCACCCCATTGCTGCGTGTCCAACCAGGCGTAACATTTCAGGTGCAATTTGATACGGTAAATCAGGCGATCTCCGGCTTGCATCGGATACTGCCGGAATGAGTGTGCGTAAGTGCTGACATACTTGTGTTAACGCCGCGACTGAGTTTACAAACGTAGGTTGTGTTGTTGTGTTGATCGTTTCCTGAATTCGATCCAGCAAATTAAAAAGGCGTTGGCCATTATCGGCAAGTATCTTGCGCATGATTAAATCGATTGCCTGAATCTCATTGGTACCTTCGTAAATTTGGGCAATTTTTATGTCGCGCAAGTATTGCTCAATACCGGTTTCCTGAATGTACCCATGGCCACCGAAAATTTGTATTGCCTGGCCGGCGGCTTCGAACCCCTGATCCGTCAGCATGGCTTTAATAATGGGTGTGAGTAACGCTAACTCGCCTTCGAAGTGCGCCTTTACTTCATCATCGGGATGGTGCTCGGCGCCGTCAAGTAGCAATGCGCTGTAGTAGGCAAGCATGCGGCCGCCTTCGGCGTAGGCTTTTTGTGACATCAACATGCGTTGTATGGCTGGATGCATCACGATTGGGTCGGCGGGTTCCCGGCGACGGTTCTCAGGGCGGGTTGCCGCACGCATTTGAACGCGTTCTTTGGCGTAGGCTAAAGCGTTCTGGTAAACGGTTTCCGATACACCGACGCCATTGATGCCAACCAATAAACGGGCGGCATTCATCATTTTGAACATGGCTGCCAGCCCTTTATTGGGTTCGCCTACCAGCCATCCTGTGGCTTGTTCAAACTGAATGCTGCAGGTTGCACTGCCATGAATACCCATTTTGTGTTCAATACCAGTACAGTGCACCACGTTACGTATTTTTGGAACCCCGTTCTCCGGTAGGAATTTGGGTACCAGAAATAAAGAAATACCTTTGCTACCCGGCGGCGCGTCGGGTAACCGGGCCAATACCAAATGCACAATATTTTCAGTTAAGTCGTGTTCACCACCGGAAATAAAGATTTTGTTTCCTTCAAGAATATAGTGTCCATTTTCTGCCGGCGTGGCCTTGGTGCGAATCAAGCCCAGATCGCTGCCGGCCTGGGGTTCCGTCAGGCACATGGTGGCGAGCCATTCGCCACTGACAATTTTGGGTAAATAGACATCTTTTAATTCATCATTGGCGTAATGATAAAGACTTGAATATGCGCCGTGCAGAAGGCCGGGAAACATTGACCATGCATGATTCGTTCCCGTTAACATTTCATATAAAACGGTGTTTAAAGTATGGGGCAAACCTTGCCCGCCGTAGGCGGGGTCGCAAGCCAATGCAGGCCAACCGGCTTCCTGAAACTGTCGGTAAGCCTGTTTGAATCCGGTCGGTGTTTTCACATGTCCGTTTTCGAATCGGCAGCCTTCGCGATCGCCCACCGCATTGGTGGGAAAGAGTATTTCAGATGCAAAACGCCCGGCTTCTTCAATGACCTGACTCATTAAATCCTGATCAATTTCTTCAAACTCAGGGTAACGGTTCAATGTTTGTGCAGCGTTGAATAATTCAAACAGTACAAATGAAATGTCTTTCAAAGGGGGGTGGTAATGCATGAGGCTTAGCTCCTTTGAACTTTATTCTTTTTCTGATCCAGAAATTCCGCCAGCAAGCGTCGTGTTGCCGGGTCGGTTTGTGCAACGGCCGCCATTAATGATTCTGTGGCCAGGCCATCTTGAATATTCTGATCGGCAATACGCGGCAACATGTGCATAACGGCGTAGTTGGTCATTTCAGCGTTGCTTGAAATACCTTTGGCCAGTTCCATGGCTTTTTCCAACCCTTTGCCTGGTTCGGTTAAATAGGTTGACACGCCAATCTGCTGACCTTCCTCAGCGTTCAGTACACGGCCGGTAAGCATGAGGTCGGTCATGCGGTTGACTCCCATGAGTCGTGAAATACGCACCGAGCCGCCACCGCCCACGAACAAGCCCCGTTTTCCTTCCGGCAAAGCGTAAAAAGCAGACGATTCAGCAATCCGAATATGTGTGGCGGACGCCAGCTCAAGCCCACCGCCGACAACGGCACCATGCATCACGGCAATGACAGGTGCCCGACCGAACTGAATTTGGTTGAAAGCTTCATGCCACATACGCGAATGCATAACAGACTGGGGTACCGTGTGTTCCCGAACCTCGGAAAGATCAAGACCGGCACAAAAATGCTCGCCCTCGCCATTCAAAATAATGGCTTTCACATCTTCCGAAAAGGATTGAAAACACTGATTCAGCTCACTGACCAGATCAAGGTTGATTGCGTTGCGTTTAGCCGGACGCGTTAGGGTAACGAGCGCGATGTTGTCCAGCATTTTGACGGACAGCAAGTTGTATTGTTTTGTAGAAGTCATTTTGGCGTGTCCCGCGATAAGAAAAAATAGGATATCAGGTTAATAATTATGAATCATAATATTTATATTTTATAAATAAATTAGGACCAACCCTGAGGAAAAATGACTATTGCTTTTTCTGTTAGAACAGAATTCAATGGTGATAAGGTTCTCTTACAAATAAATACAATGCCGGGCTGGTCTCAGTTGTTGCATAAACCCTATTTGCGACTTAGGTTGCGCCCCATTACCGCGTCTATCGCGGTAATGGTGTTGGGTTTTGCCTTAACGTATCAATTGTGGACGTTTTTTAATACCCAGGCTCGTAATGAGTTGAATCGACTGTTCTTAATTGAAGCTGACCTCGCGGTGGAACGGTTTTTGCGTCAGCTCGAAGATTTTGAACAACAATTGGAAGCCATTCGTGCTTTATTTGCTGCTTCGGTCGTAGTGGATCGTGAAGAATTCAACGCGTTTGTTGATACCTTGCATTTGCAGAAATCCAACCCGGGTGTACGTGCTTCCGGGTATGCCGCTTTCTTTGAAACAGCCGATCAGGCACCGGTTGTATATATTTTTCCAGCCAGTCCGGAGAATCTGAATGTGATCGGGCGCAACGCGTTTGAAAGTGCGCCGCGCAAACAAACGATGCTTGAGGCCATGGTAACGGGTCGTGCGATGTTGTCGGGCCCTTTAAGCTTATTTCAGGACCACGCCGCGAACAAGGTGTCGAATAGTTATCTGTTCTACATGCCGATATTTCAAAACCTGCTTAGTTATAGCGTTAACAACGGTAATCGGCAATTGCTGGGCTGGGCTTATATTGCATTTGATATGCGTGAGAGTATGGCTTCAGTTTTATTGTCGGAGCAAATTAACTTAACCCATGAAATTTTCGACATTACGAATCAAAATAACCCGGTTCAAATCTATGGTGTGGCGGGTTCGTCGTACCCAAGAATAGACGAAAGCAAACATGTTCAGGATGCATTTCGCACGCTAGAGGCTTTTGGGCGGATCTGGACCATAAAAACCGTTTCCACCAATGATTTCGAGCGCAGATACATGCCCGCCACGCAATGGTGGGTAGCGTTATTTGGTATCACAGCTACGTTATTTCTGGCGGTTTTATCCTGGCTACTGGTTGATCGTACGGCCGCCTTGCGCCACATTAAGCGTATTAACCGAAAATTAACCATTAGTGAACAAAAATGGAAGTTTGCGCTTGAAGGCTCGGGCGACGGCATGTGGGATTACGATATTCCAAATCAAACTTTTCGTGTGTCCGCACAATGGAAAGCTCTGTTGGGATATGGGCCTGACGAATTGAGCGTTTCAATTGATGAATGGAAAAGCCGTTTGCATCCCGATGAATATGCAAGAGTTACTGAAGCGCTGGACGGTTATCTTAATGGGCTTAATCTGCATTACAAGGTGGAACATCGTTTGAAGTGCAAAGATGAAAGCTGGAAATGGTTTTTGGCACGCGGCATTGTCGTTGAGCACGATGAAAGCGGTAATCCAAGCAGAATGATCGGCACCATCACCGATATTTCTCATATGAAAGCGTCCGAGGAAATTATCTGGCGCCAGGCCAATTTCGATGCGTTAACCGGGCTGCCGAATCGACGCATGTTTTTCGATCGCCTTGAACATGAAATTCGGCGAACCCAGCGTTACGGCAATGGCTTTGCACTGGTATTTATCGACCTTGACGAATTCAAGGAAATTAACGATTCATACGGGCACCAGGCCGGCGACCAGGCGCTCATCATCGTAACCGACCGCCTGAAAAGCGCGGTTCGCGCCAGTGATACGGTTGCGCGTTTGGGGGGTGACGAATTTACTTTAATATTGGGGGATATTACGCAAGAGTCTGATGTGGTGACGGTGTTGCGTAAGGTTTTATCGGTTTTGTTGCAACCCATTGAACTCAAGTCGGCCACTGTCAAAATTTCCGCCAGCATGGGCATCGCTTTTTGCCCTGAAGATGCTGACACCGCAGACGATTTATTGAATAAAGCCGATCGCGCCATGTATAACGCCAAGGAAGCCGGGAAAAATGAATGGCGATTCCATCACTGATGTTCGAGGATTTCTGGCGAACTTGCCGGGTATGGTTTACCGCTGTCGCAACGACGCATACTGGACCATGTTGTTTGTAAGTGAGGCAGTTGAACGACTAACCGGCTATCGCGCCGAAGAGTTGCTTGGTAATCGAACCGTTGCCTATGCCGATCTGGTTTTTCCTGCTGATGTGGCTTTGGTTAATGAAAAGGTACGGGAAGGCCTCGAAAAAGGGGGTCACTTCAACCTGGAATACCGGATTTGTCGGGCCGACGGTGAAATCAGGTGGGTTTGGGAGCAAGGGAATGCGATGCCCAACCGTAACGGCGATATTTCTTTGCTTGAAGGCTATATAACCGACATCACCAAACGGAAAACCGCCGAATTAAGGCTTTCACAAATGCAGCGTCAGTCGGCGGTGATCCTTCAATCGGTTACCGAAGGTATTCACGGAATTGATCGTGACGGCCGACTGATGTTCGTGAATGCGGCGGCGTTGAGCATGCTGGGTTACACCAGTGAAGAAATGCTGGGTAAGCAATCTCATGCCCTGGTGCACCACCACCGAAAAAACGGCTCACTTTATCCCATTACAGAATGCCCGGTATTTAAAACGTTGCGTGATGGCCGTGTGCGGCGCGTGGATGAAGATTATTTTTTTCGCAAAGATGGAAGCCCGTTTGCTGTGGAGTATGTTGTGTCCCCCACGGTCGATTTCAGCGGTATGGTTACCGGCGCAGTGGTCAGTTTCAGTGATATTACCCAGCGTCTGGCGCTTGAAGAGCAGCTATTGCAAGCACAACGCATGGATGCCCTGGGGCAGCTGACAGGGGGTATTGCGCACGACTTCAACAACTTATTAACCGTTATTTTGGGCAATGCCGAACTGCTGGAAGAAAGTCTGACCGATGACGACGAAAAAAAACCATTGGCCGGCATGGTCGTTAAAGCGGCTCAACGTGGGGCTGATTTAACCCAGGCATTACTGGCATTTGCCCGTAAACAACCTTTGGAACCTAAGGTTGTCGATATCAATGAACTGCTCGGGCAAATCAAGCCGTTTCTGCAACGTGCGCTGGGTGAGCAAATTTTGGTTGATCTGAGTTGTGATGACATTTTGTACCGAATACATGTCGACCCTGTACAACTTGAAAGTGCCTTATTGAATCTGGCTATTAATGCGCGTGATGCCATGAATGGCAGTGGCCGGTTATTAATTCGTACTGAAAACCACTGGCTCAGCGTGTCGGAAGCCCAGGAGTTCGAGGTGTCTAAAGGGGCTTATGTTGAAATCTCGGTTTCAGATTCCGGGCGGGGTATTGAGCCCGAACTGCTTGAGCGTGTGTTTGAACCCTTTTTCACTACCAAAGAAAGGGGAAAAGGCACGGGGTTGGGGTTAGCCATGGTGTATGGTTTTGTGCGCCAATCGGGAGGTCAGGTTCGCATTCGCTCAATTGTGAATAAAGGTACAACAGTTCGTTTATTTCTGCCTGCGCTTATTGGCCTGGGCCGGGCCGTAAGCTAGTTTCGTTTTGGCTTTAATGCTGATTTTCGTAGCACTGCCAGCAAAATCTTTACAAAATATAACAAAAGTATTGCACCGACGAAATCGCCGGTTACCATCACTAAAAAGCTTTGCCATGATGCGTCGGCATGGCCGTAGAATGCGAACCAAATGTGATGAAGAAAGGCGCTGGTAATGGCAAAAAGGAAGCAGCATTGTACGAGCAGTTTCGGTGTTAAGTTGGTTAGCGACGCACTTAGGTTATGCCGGTTATTTAATGATAAATAAACGAGATAAGGCGAAAAAGCCGACAAAAAGCTAACAATTACGGTGTATACTGGGTCGGGGTGGACGACGTAATAAGACCCTGCCAGCCATGATCCAAGCCCAATGCCAATGGCCCCGGGTGTGCGAAATAACAGTACGCATAACAAGCGGGCGCCGGCCGGCAAGTACACCCAGTTTACGCCCGCAATCCACTCGAATTGGGTGAACAGCCAGCCATTAACCTGTAACAAAAACAGGAAAAGTATGCTTGAAAGCGCGATCATGAATAGCTGTAATACTATTTGTGACATTTAAATTATTGTCCTACAAATAGGCGCTTGCTAACATCAGCCGTGTTCATTGCAAGATTTATGACTAACGAATTATCTAATGACATTTCAAATGAAAGATAAAACCCGCCCTGCTGACATTTACCTGCGTTTTCTTCAGCTAGCCGAATCACTGCGTGGCTTGCCTTCGTTACCTGCGCTTGATCCACTGGAAGAGCGTATTTTGAGTTTGGTGGCCTTTGCAACGAAAGAGGCCAGCCGGTTGTCGGTGCGCGATATGATGGCGTATTCCGAACTTGGCTCACCTGCAACCATACACAATCGTTTGAAATCCATGCGGGCCAAGGGTTGGATTATGCTGACCGATACAGAGGATTCCCGCCGTAAGCAAATTACACTGACCCAGGCGGCATTGCTTCATTTCGACAAACTGTCGAAATGCCTTGTTCAGGCGGCAAAAGAACACTAGTTGAACGTTAACTGGTTTAACATTAAATACAAAAGAAGGAAACCACCAAGTTTCCAGTTAACGTTGAAATGTTATTTTTAACAGCAGTATTATAAACCGGGCGTTCGGTACGCATCATAACAATTAGAAATGTGTTTAAACGCATGCGGCTTGCTATTACAGCCGTAGCCGGCCTGAATGCCCGACGTTCAGACGTCTTTCTCAGCGACGTCCTCGTTCATATTGAAGCCTTGCCATGCTTGGGCCAAGGCGCTCTTCCGTAATGTGTTTCGTGTCATTCCTCCTGCCGTCCGGTGGCACGGCATAGGGGTATTCCATCATGCACATTTTTTGCTATAGTGCAGTAAAATCACTTTATGCATAAAAAAAGGGGCTAACAATGAAATATGTTTCTTACGTTAAGGCAGGAAAACCGGGCTTCGGCGCTGTTGTTAATGATAACAAAGTTGTTGATTTAACAGACAAAATTGCCGGAGTGGGTAGTTTGGCGGAATTGGTCGGTAGCGAGAAATCATTAGCCGAAGCAAAAGCCTATGTTGCGAACCAAACACCGGAATTTGGTCTTGACGCCGTCACGCTGGAGCCGGTTATTCCCCAACCCAGCAAAATTATTTGCATTGGCATTAACTATGTGGCGCATGCTGCGGAAGCCGGGCGCAAAGTGGGCGACCACCCGGTTGTTTTTCATCGTTTCGCCGATACCCTGCAAGCTGCAAACGCGCCGCTCATTCGCCCCACTGCATCGCACGACTTCGACTTCGAAGCCGAACTTGCGGTTGTGATCGGTAAAGGCGGTGCCAATATTAAGCCGGAAGATGCCATGTCGCATGTGGCCGGTTACACCTGCTTCAACGACGGCAGCCTGCGCGATTGGCAATTTCATACCCACCAATACGGCATGGGCAAGAACTTCCGTAAAACGGGCGGCCTGGGGCCATGGATGGTCACCGCCGACGAGGTCGACGACTACCGGAAAATGGAAATTAAAGGTGTGCTGAACGGTGAAGTCATGCAGGAAGGTAAGTTGTCGGAACTGGCGTTCGATATCCCCTATTTGATTTCGTACGTATCCAAAGCGCTCGATTGGAATCCCGGCGATATTCTGGCCACCGGTACACCCAGCGGCGTGGGCTTTAAACGCAAGCCCCCTGTGTTCCTGAAGCCCGGCGACACCTTTGAAGTGGTGATCTCACAAGTCGGAACCTTGTCGAACACCGTTGTCGACGAAGCGTAAGAACGTACGGAACATATTCAACTATCTGTGAGGCGGTTATGAATCATTCCCCCATTCTGCACTTTACCCATGCAGGCATCCATTGTGTCGATCTCGACTTGATGGTGGATTTTTACTGCAACAAACTGGGTCTGGTTATTATTGATGAAGGGGTGGCATCAACCGGGCACCGCCTCTATTTCTTATCGCAAGATCCGGAAATTCACCACCAGATCGTGTTGTTCGACGGCAAGCCGGCTAATCTACCGTTCAACCCGGTGAACCAGCTTTCTTTTCTGGTGAAATCACTTGCCGACCTGCGTGCCTACTATCACTTTGCTCAAAAGGCGGGTATTCAGAATATCGGCCAGGTCGATCACGGCAACGCGTGGTCTATCTATTTCAAAGACCCGGAAAGCAACCCGATTGAAGTGTATGTCGATAGCCCTTTCTATTCGGCGCAGCCTTGCAAAGAACCGCTAGACCTGGACACAAGCGACGAAGAAATTATTGCGCGCACCGAGAAAATGGCGCGTAATCGGCCAGGGTTTCAAACGCGTGCGCAATGGATTGAGTCGACGCGAAAAAGAATCGCCGAGAAACGCGCTTTAAAGCTTTGAAAAGGTAGGCAATACGCTTAAGTAACAGAATGACACAATAGGATTGAGGTACCATCGTCATTGGAAAGCAGTAACTCACTTGAACAAAAAGGAGAGTTCCAATGAATGTATTTGAACGCCTCGAGTCTAATGTCCGAGCCTACTGCCGTGCCTATCCGGCCGTATTCGAGAAAGCTTCGAATGCGCGCCAATGGGATGAAAACGGTAATGAATTTATCGATTTTTTCGCCGGCGCCGGTGTGCTGAATTATGGGCACAACAATGAACGGATGCGTAAGGCGATTATCGATTACATGCTGGCCGATGGTGTTACGCATAGCCTAGACTTGCACACCACCTCGAAACGTACTTTTATTGAACGTTTCGAAGACATCATTCTTAAGCCGCGCAAGCTGGAATACAAACTTCAGTTCACCGGCCCAACCGGCACCAATGTGGTTGAAGCCGCCTTGAAACTGGCTCGCAAGGTTACTGGTCGTTCAACCGTTGCAGCGTTCACAAACGGCTTTCACGGGATGACGCTGGGCGCCCTGGCCGTGACCGGTAACGCACATTACCGCAACGTCAGCGGCGTTGCATTAAATGATGTGCTGCGCCTGCCTTTTGAAGGGTATGCCGGCACGGGCGTGGGTTCCCTGGACATGATTCGCCAAACCCTGGCCGACTCCTCCAGTGGTGTCGAGGCACCGGCCGCCTTTCTGGTTGAAACCGTACAGGCCGAAGGTGGCGTGAACGTGGCCGGCAAGGAGTGGTTACAGGCGCTGCAGGCCTTGGCCAAGGAATACGGCGCGTTGTTCATTATTGACGATATTCAATTGGGTAACGGTCGCACCGGGCACTTTTTCAGCTGGGAAGACATGGGCCTGGATCCCGACTTGGTCTGTCTGGCCAAGGGTATAGGTGGTTTCGGCACGCCCATGGGCTTGCTCCTGATCCGTCCTGAGCTCGATCAATGGTCGCCGGGCGATCACACCGGCACCTTCCGTGGGCAGAACCTGTCGTTCGTGGCCGGTAGTGAAGCGCTGGCCTATTATGAAAACGACGACTTTCTGAAATCGGTGCAGGAAAAAGGCCGTTACATGGAAGAGCGCCTGAACAATATTGTTGCGAATCACAAGAAACTGAATTTTGAAGTGCGTGGTCGCGGCATGATGCAAGGTCTCGATACACATAGCCCCGCCATCGCGAAAAAAATCATGGCGGCTGCCGCGAAACAGCGCGTGATTGTGGGTGCGTGCGGAACAGACGGCCGCGTCATCAAGGCGTGCCCGCCCCTAACCATCGAGCAAGAGACTCTTGAACGCGGGCTGGATTTGTTGGAGGCGGCAGTGAATGAAGGGGTGACGCAATGAGGGATCACGACGGGCTGACCTTTTCCCTGAAAGAATATGAGCGTCGCCTGACTGAACTGCGTCAGCGAATGCAAGAGCGTTTGCTGGATGCGGTGATTATTTCCGACCCGGAAAATCTCGCTTATTTAACCGGCCATCAAACCACCGGCTATTCATTTTTCCAGGCGCTGTTGGTGCCAATCGACCGCGAGCCGGTTTCGATTACGCGCCATTTGGAAACTTCCAACATTGAATACAGAACCTGGGTCGAAGACGCCCGCTACTACAGCGATACCGGCGACGCCATACAAATGCTGTACGACGTGATTCGGGAAATGGGCCTGATTGGCAAGAATGTGGGCCATGAGCGAAATAGCTACTTTTTTCCAGCCTATCAGCAAGACCGTTTGCACACCATGTTTTCCAACGGTAACTTGCAAGATTGTTTCGGCATTGTGGAAGAAGGCCGTATCTGCAAGTCAGACGACGAAATCGAGGTCATGAAAAAGGCCGCGAAGGCCACTGAAGCGGGGATGAAGGCGGCATACGAAGCCGTGGCTGAAGGCGCCACGGAAAATGAAATCGCTGCGGCAGCCTGCTCTGCCATGTTCAGTGCAGGGGGCGAGTACCCGGCGGTACTGCCCTACGTTACGTCGGGTCCGCGCACCATGATTGGCCATGCCACCTGGGAAGGGCGCACGGTTCAGGCGAATGAACATGTGTTTCTGGAAATGGCGGGTTGTTATCGCCGCTACCATACGGCCATGATGCGCACGGTGGTGCTGGGTGAGTTAAGCCATTCCATGTACAAGGCCCAAGAGCGCATGAAAACGGCGTTGATCGAGGTCGAAAACTTAATCCGACCTGGTGTTACGGTGTCAGATGTAGACAAGTTGGTTCGTAACATTATTTCCGACAACGACATCGGTGCCCAACTGGTAACGCGCGCCGGTTATTCCATTGGTATTGCTTTCGCGCCGTCGTGGGATGAAGGCTACATGTTGAGTTTGAAGCAGGGCTCGCAAGAAATACTTAAGCCCGGCATGACCATTCATATCATTCCGTGGATGTACGGTGTTGACGGCGATAAAACCTGTGGCATTTCCGACACCATTCGCGTGACCGAAAAAGGGTGTGAGTCCTTTTTCGACCTTGACCGCAATTTTGTGGTGAAGCCGAATTAGCCGCGTTTCGGGCCCAACCATATCTGTTGGGCGTTCACGAATTCGTGAATGCCCGGCATACCCAATTCACGACCATAGCCCGATTTCTTGATCCCGCCGGAGGGCAGTCTCGGATCGGTTTTTACAATCCCGTTAATGGCCACCTGGCCCGCCTCGAATCGCGGAGCCAGTGCCTCGCCCCGCTCTGCCGTCGTCCAGACAGCGGCCGCCAACCCATATTGCGTGGCGTTGGCCACTGCTACGGCGTCGTCAGCGTCTTTAACCGGGGTTAACGCGGCCACCGGGCCGAAGGTTTCTTCGGTAAAAGCCGCTGCATCGCGCGGTACGTCGGTTAACAGCGTAACGGGATAAAAGCTACCTGGCTTATTTGGTATTTCGCCACCCAGCAGGCAACGTGCGCCTGCTTTGATGGAGTCTTCAACCTGACGGTGCAACTGATCGCGTAAATCGGCTCGCGCCATGGGGCCGATATCGGTGTCGGGTTGGGTTGGATCCCCCACTTTCAGGCCTTCAAGCCGCTTGCGAAACTTTTCCACGACTTCAGGGTAAACCGACTCTTCCACCAAAATGCGTTTGGCGGCAATACACGATTGGCCCGCGCAAATAAAGCGCGACAAGGCAACCGTGTCAACGGCTTGATCGAGATCGGCATCTGCCAGGATCACGGCCGGGTCGGAGCCCCCCAGTTCCAGCACCGCCGGTTTAATTTCGCCGGCGGCCAGGGCGGCAACCTGTTTGCCTCCGCCGGTAGAGCCGGTAAACGAGACCGCGGCAGTTCGGGGGTCGCGAATCAGTGCGCCGGCCGTGTCGTTGCCGACGATCAGGGTTTGCAATACACCCTCAGGAACGCCCGCTTTGCGAAACGCTTCTTCAATGGCGTCGGCACAGCCCGGCACATGTGAATCGTGTTTGATAATGACGGTATTGCCGGCCATGAGGGCCGGCGCGAAAACGCGTGCAGCCAGCCAGTAAGGGGAATTCCACGGCAGAATGCCCAGTACGGTACCCAGCGGCAGGTACTGTACCCAGCTGCGCGTGGCGTCGGATTCAATGGTTTGGGGGGCCAGATAGGTTTTCGCGTGTTCGGCATAGTGCTCTGCGGCCCAGGCCGTTTTTTCCACTTCGCCATCGGCCTCTTTCACGGGTTTGCCCATTTCTTCCGTCATCAGCGCTGAATGGAGGGCTTTGTCTTCGCGTAGTTGCCTGGCCACCGCTTTCAGGTGCGCGCCCCGTTGTTCGAAACTGAGTTCACGCCAGTGGGTGAAGGCTTGGGCGGCGGCGTTGAGCTTGCGCTCTACCACTTCGGAAGTGTCCCAGGCGCGTTCCTTGATGATCTTTCCAGTTGCAGGATTGACAATTTCCGGCATGAACTCTCCTTTCGTTTTACTTGCTGTGTACTTCCTTGCCGCCGGGCGTAACCAGATACCATTCGGCACCAAAACCGTTAACATCCTGGCCCATGGTATCGCCCGGGGCCTTGTCTTTGATGAAATAGTAAAGCGGCCAACCATTGTAGGTTACCTGCATCGTACCATCGGGGCGCTTTAGTGACCCCAGCGCGCCGGCGTTAACACCCGCACCGGCCTGGGGCTCGCCATCGCTGGTAAGCGGTGGCCATGCGGTGGCGCAGGCGTCGAAACAGGTGCTTTTACCCGGCTCGTCGGCTTTGAATAAATAGAGACTTCGGCCTTGGCCATCGGCCAGGTGGGCGCCAAGTGAGGATTCCTGGACGGTTACCATGGCCGGGCCGGCGGCGCCGGCAATAGAAAGCCCGGCAACCAGGGTGATGGCGGCGAGTGTTGCGTTCATAAGCATTTTCATGGCGTGTCTCCTTTAAAAATACGCTGCCATGCCGAATAGTTCGACCAGCGATTTGAATACGGTAGTGACCACGTTGACGTGTGTCAACGGCCGTGAGGATTAGGTATTACTGCCGAATGTCTTGCGCCGGCCAACCCCTGAGCGCCTCCTGAAGCGTGGGAATGTGGCACACTTTAGGGCTGGAGAAAGCTGAAGAAAGAGAGATAAAGCCATGCCCGACAATTCGTCAGAGGCCAATACCGTTATCAATAAAGGTCCGGTGCGAAAGAACGAGCCCGAGCGCGGCAAGAAAGGCCTGGCGCAGGTGCTGCTGTTAATTACGATCGTGTATGTGGCGATGAATTTGAGGGCCGGGCTAATCAGTGTGGGGCCTGTTATTGATTCTATCGGCAAGAGCCTGGGCTTGTCCGCAACGGCGCTGGGGGTGTTGCTTACCCTTCCGGTCTTGTGTTTTGGCGCGTTCGCGCCGTTTGCGCCGCGTATGCTAAAGCTACAGTCCGCCGAGCGCCTTATTTTGTTCAGCCTGGTTTTGCTGACGGGCGGCATTGTATTGCGCAGCAACCTGGGGTCACCGGGTCTGTTCGTGGGCACTTTCTTGCTGGGGTTGGCCATTAGTGTGGTAATGGTGCTTTTGCCGGGCATTATTAAGCGGCACTTTCCGGTGAATGCGGGGTTGATGATGGGCCTGTATTCCACCGCCCTGGCGGCGGGCGCAGCGACGGCGGCGGGGGTTACCGTGCCCATGGAACAATGGCTGGGCGACTGGCGCCTTGCATTGGGGTTCTGGGCCGTTCCGGCTGTGCTGGCCGCGCTGGCCTGGGTGCCGCAGGTGCGGGGCGAGTCGGCTTTTAGCGCCCGGCAGTCGACGGCGGTACCCCGCTTGCGCAGCAATTGGCTGGCCTGGCAGGTGACGCTGTTCATGGGCATGCAGGGGGCCATCGCTTATTGCATCTTCGGCTGGCTGCCGCTGATACTGATCGATCGCGGCCTGAGCGCGCTGGATGCGGGTTTTGTGCTGGCTACGCTCATGAGCATCCAGCTTTCCACATCCATTACCGGGCCCTGGATCGCCACCCGCGGGCGCGACCAGCGACCCACGATCTTCGTCTTGATGATGTTGGTGGCGGTCGGTTTCCTGGGCCTGATCTACGGGGCGACCAGTGCCGTCTACATTTGGGCGGGGATATTCGGGCTGGGGTTTGGCGGCATGTTTGCGGTGGCGATGGCGCTGCTGGTGCTGCGTTCACCCAACCCGCAGGTGGCGGCGGCGATATCGGGTATGTCACAGGGCATTGGCTACATGATCGCCGCTGTGGCGCCGCTGATCGTGGGCATTTTGCATGAATACACAGGCGACTGGAACGCTGTGGCGGCGTTCATGATGCTGCTTATTGTGGGTGCATTGTGGTCGGGGTTGCTGGCGGGCCGGGCGCGCTTTATTGAATAGGGACGCGTTCGGAGCAAGATTGAGCAAATCACTTCCCAATGCAAAAACTGGAAAATATCTCGCCCAGCAAATCGTCGCTGGTAAATTGGCCCGTAATACTGCACAACGCCTCATGGGCCAGCCGCAATTCCTCGGCAAATAAATCCAACACCTGATCGTTATGGGCGGCGTGGTCGGCCGCCTGTTGCAGGTGCATGGCGGCTTCTTCCAATGCTCGAACGTGCCGCTCGCGCGCCAGCCAGGGGGATTCCGTTGCCGGGCTCCAGCCGGCAATGTCCAGCAGCCGGGTGCGTAAGGCATCCAGCCCTGCCCCGGTCTTGGCTGAAATAAACAGTACGTTCTCCGATTCGGTTTGCCCACGGGGTGTTGATCCCGTCTGTTCCGGCGCCCCATCTGCCAAATCCAGTTTGTTAAACACCTTCAACACCGGAATATGTTTGGGCAACCGTTCGGCAATGGCGGAATCCAGTTTGTCGTTCTGGGCGCGAATGTCTTGCAGATGCAAAACCACATTAGCCTTCTCGATTTCCGCCCAGCTACGGGCAATGCCGATGCTTTCAACGGTATCTTCGGTTTCCCGCAAGCCGGCGGTGTCGATAATATGCAGCGGTACGCCTTCAATGTGAATTTGCTGAATGACGCGGTCGCGGGTGGTGCCGGCAATGGGGGTCACAATGGCCACTTCGTCGCCCGCCAGGGCGTTCAGCAAGCTGGATTTTCCCACATTCGGTTGACCTGCCAGCACCACATGCAGGCCTTCCCGCAATATTTGCCCTTGTTGCGCCTGGGCCAGAATCTTGTCTAAATCCTGTTGCAGCGCTGCCAGTGTTTCACGGGTCTGGTATTTTTCCAGGAAGTCGATTTCCTCTTCCGGGAAGTCCAGCGTGGCTTCCACCAGCATGCGCAAATGCACCACCTGGTCGTCCAGTGCGTGAACCTGCTGGGAAAAGGCGCCGCTTAACGAAGCCATGGCACTGCGTGCGGCGGCGTCGGACGAGGCTTCGATTAAGTCGGCCACGGCTTCGGCCTGGGCCAGGTCCATGCGGCTATTCAAAAAGGCGCGTTGGGTGAATTCGCCGGGTTCGGCCAGGCGCAGGCCCAGGTCTTTGCCGGTTTCCAGGCAATGCGTTAATAAACGCCGTAACACGGCGGGGCCGCCGTGGCCTTGCAGCTCCAGCACATCTTCGCCGGTGTAGGAATGCGGGCCGGGAAAAAATAGCGCAATGCCTTTGTCGATGGCGGTGCCCTTTTCGTCGTTGAAGTCCAGATAATGCGCATGACGTGGCTTCAACGGCGTGGTGAACAGGCGCTCACTCAAAGCGGCCAGATCGCGTCCGGAAATGCGAATAACGCCAATGCCTCCTCGTCCGGGGGCGGTGGCAATGGCAATAATGGGGTCGTAGGCGCGCGCGGTCATAATGGGCGTATTTTACTTCCGGTGTTTGCCGGGATGTGCGAGGTAAAAAACCGTCTTATCAAAAACGAACTGCACGCTAAAAGCCGAGAATCAACTCAACCTTTAGCGTGCAGCTTATTGAACCGGCTTCTGAGGCTCGGCGTTAATTATTTTTAACGCTGAGCTTGCTGTTTCTGTTTTTCCAGCTTATGCATAATGTAGCGCTGCTGAGCAATGGAAATAATGTTGTTCACGCACCAGTACAGCACCAGCCCGGCGGGGAAGAAGAACATCATGCCGCCGAATACCAAAGGCATCAGCATCATAATGCGGGCCTGCATGGGGTCGGGCGGTGTGGGGTTCAACTTAATTTGCAGGAACATGGTGCCCATCATGACGGCAGGCAGAATGAACCAGGGGTCGCGGGCCGACAGGTCGTGAATCCAGAGAATCCAGGGGGCGCCGCGCATTTCCACGCTACCCAGCAGTACCCAGTACAAGGCAATAAACACCGGAATCTGCACCACCATGGGCAAGCATCCGCCCAATGGGTTGATTTTTTCGGTACGGTACATCTCCATCATGGCCTGGTTCAGCTTGGCGCGGTCGTCGCCGAACTTCTCGCGCAAGGCTTGCAAGCGCGGCGTTACCTGCTTCATTTTCGCCATGGAGCGATAGCTGGCCGCCGACAGCGGGTAGAACACCAGTTTGATGAGCAGCGTCAGCAGAACGATTGTCCAGCCCCAGTTACCCACAAAACTGTGAATCCAGGTCATCAGTTCGAACAAGGGTTTGGCAATAATGGTGAGGAAGCCGTAGTCGACCACCACACTCAACCCAGGAGCCACTTTTTCCATGGCGCCCTGGTCTTGCGGGCCAACCCAAAGTTGCGATTGCGCAGTGGCGGTTTCACCCGGCGCAACCGTGCCCATGGGCTCAATGGCACGAATGGAGTACAGGTTGTTGCCTACGCGCAGCGCTTCGTTGTAGCGTGTTTGCCCTTGAGTGGGTACCCAGGCGCTGGCGAAATAGTGCTGCACCATGGCAATCCAGCCATTGTCGGCCTGCTTGATGTATTTCGCCTTGTTTTCCTGAATGTCGGAAAAGTCGATTTTTTGATATTTTTCCTGTTCGGAATAAACGGCTGGGCCGGTGAAGGTGTTGTAGAAGAAAGAGCTGTCGGGTGGGTCGTTACCGTCGCGCGTCAGCTGCAGGTAAACCGACGGCTCAACCGGCTGATTACCCAGGTTTTCAACATCGTGCCGCACGTGAATGTTGTAGCTGCCCTTTTCCAACCGGTAGGTTTTCGTGACTTTCAAGTTGCCGGATTCGGCTTCGAAAACAACGTCGAGGTAATCGCCGGTAAGACTGGTTTCTGAAGAAACCATGCGAAAAGGCGTTAAGTGCGTGGGGAATTGCGTGCCTTGCGGTGCGCCGACTACGCCGGTTTGCGCCACATAAATAGAGGAGGGCGAATTGTCGAGCAGCATCATGGGGCTGTCTTCACCATCGAAACCGGTGAAATCAAGCAATTGCGCTTTTACCAGCTGCGCGCCCTGCGTGTTGAAAGTCAGGTCGTATACATCGGTGGTAACCGACACCAGTTCGCCCTGTGCACCCTGTTCGGTTTGGGTGGTTTGCGCGGGAACGTTCTCGGTTGCCGCCTGGCTGCCGGCCGGCACACCTTCCGGAATATTACCGGTGCTGTTGGTGGTTCCAGCGCTTTGGCTGGTTTGGCTGCCGTTATCGGGCGCCTGGGTAGACGCGGTTTGCGTTGGCCCTCCCCCCAATAGCGACGGCTGGCCGTTGTGAATTTGCCAGTTATTCCATAGCAACAGCAGTGAGAACGTAAATACAATCCAGAGGAGGGTGCGTCGGATATCCATAGCGCCTGTTATCAGTTAGTACACAGAGCAAAGCCTGCTAGTTTACCGCAGTAGCGGGGTTCTTGAGCAAGACACGGTTTAGTGCTGATGATTCGAATTTGGAACAGGGTCGTGCCCCCCTTTACACCAGGGGTTGCAACGCCCTATTCGGTACAGCGCCAACCCCCACCCTTTAATGGGCCCATGCTTTTCAATGGCCTCGATGGCGTATGCCGAACACGTGGGTGTAAAGCGGCAACTGTTGCCAAACCAGGGGCTTAAAAAGTAGCGGTAAAAACGGATGGGCGCAATAAACAGCTTTTTCAGCATTTTGTAACCTGCTTCAAAAGCGTGTCCGCCTCTTGGCGGACCTGTTTTTTGAGTGCCGTTAGCGTGCAAGGTTCAATTTTGGCGTGCAGCCGAAACACGATGTCGCGATTGGGAAGCCTGTTTTGCTGCAGACGAAAACTTTCCCGAATGATGCGTTTAATGGTGTTTCGGGTGACTGCCCGTTTGGCTTGTTTCTTGCCAATAATGAGCCCAAGACGGGGTTGTGGGCTGTTTGCGCCGCCCCTGGGGGTGGAAACAACGAACAAAGCCCCTTTGGCTACGCGCCGGCCTTTTAATGCAGCAACGTATTCAGAGGGGCGCAACAGGCGCGCCGCCGACGAGAAGGTGGCCCGCGCAGTGTTCATTGACAAGGTGGCTTGCCTGCTTTGTGCAAGAAGCCGCCGGCCGGTAATAAAACCGGCTTAAACAGCCAGACGCTTGCGGCCTTTGGCGCGGCGAGCGTTAATGACAGCGCGGCCGCCACGGGTTTTCATGCGTACGCGAAAGCCGTGTGTGCGCTTGCGACGAGTAACGGAAGGTTGAAATGTGCGTTTCATGGCTCAATGCCTTAGGTTGGAAAATAAGGGAAAGCCTGCTATTTCACCAAATTATTCGAGTTTAGTCAAATGCTTAGCGTTATTACGCATGGCTATGAAGAACCGGGGTTGTGGATAACTTGTCCCACAACAAGGTAGAATCGAGGTTTACTGAAGTGGTGGATATGAAAGATTTTTGGCAGACCTGTATTCAACGCCTGGAGCAAGACCTACCCCCGCAGCAAATCAGTGCCTGGATTCGTCCTCTGGTTCCGCTGGAGTACGACGAGTCCAAGGCGTTGTTGCGCGTGTCTGCGCCGAACCGTTTCAAGCTCGACTGGGTTCGCAAGAATTTTTCTCGTCAAATTGAAACTCTGGCAACGGAATGGTTTGATCAACCCGTGCAGGTGTCGTTCGAACTGGCTTCTTCGGGCAACCGTGCGGCGCCCACCGCGCGCGCGCGCTCGGCACCCGCTACCCCGGCTTCGGTGCTGAATGCGGAACCGGCGCTTACTGAGTCTCCTGCCATGGCGCCCGAACCCGCCGCGCCGGCGCCCTCTCCGTTGGCGGCGGCCACGGTTGATTCCGTTTACGACCGCTCGCGGCTGAACACCGATTTAACCTTCGACAATTTCGTTACCGGTAAAGCCAACCAGCTGGCCCGCGCGGCCGCGCTGCAAGTGGCCGAAAACCCCGGCATATCTTATAACCCGCTGTTCTTGTATGGCGGTGTGGGTTTGGGTAAAACCCACCTTATTCACGCCATTGGCAACGCCCTGTTGAAGGCCGACAAAGCCGCCAGGGTGCGTTATGTGCATGCCGACCAGTACGTGTCCGATGTGGTGAAGGCCTACCAGCGTAAGGCCTTCGATGAATTCAAGCGTTATTACCATTCGCTCGATTTATTGCTTATCGACGATATTCAATTCTTCGCGGGCAAGAACCGCACGCAGGAAGAGTTTTTCTACGCGTTTGAAGCCATGGTGGCCAAACGCAAACAAATTATTATTACGTCCGACACCTACCCCAAGGAGCTGGCGAATATCGACAGCCGCCTTATCTCGCGCTTCGACTCGGGCTTAACCGTGGCCATTGAGCCGCCCGAGCTGGAAATGCGGGTGGCGATTTTGCTGCGCAAGGCCGATGTGGAAGGCATGGCCATGCCTGAAGATGTGGCTTTCTTTATTGCCAAGCATTTGCGCAGCAATGTGCGTGAGCTGGAAGGTGCCCTGCGTAAAGTGTTGGCTTATGCGCGTTTTCACGGCCGCGATGTGTTGTCGGTGGAAGTGTGCAAAGACGCCCTGAAAGACCTGCTGTCGGTGTCCAACGGGCAAATTACGGTGGAAAACATTCAGAAAACCGTGGCCGATTATTACAAAATCAAAGTGGCTGATATGTATTCCAAACGGCGTCCGGCAAATATTGCCATGCCGCGCCAGGTGGCCATGTACCTGGCCAAAGAATTAACGCAGAAAAGCTTGCCTGAAATTGGCGATCTGTTCGGCGGGCGGGATCACACGACGGTGCTGCATGCCGTTCGAAAAATTTCCGAAGCGAGGTCAAAAAACCCAGAACTCAATCATGCTTTGCATGTGTTGGAACAAACCCTAAAAGGATAATCATGCAATTCGTACAAACAACAAGAGATGCGTTGCTGAAACCGTTGTCTACGGTGGCCGGCATTGTTGAGCGTCGCAATACCATGCCTATTCTGGCCAATGTATTGTTGCGCAAGGAAGGCAACAGTGTGTCGTTTTTGGCCACCGATCTGGAAGTACAAATTACCACGCACGCCGATTTCGGCGTGGGCGATGAATCGGAATCCACCACGGTGGCGGCGCGCAAGCTAATGGACATTTTGCGCGCCCTGCCCGAAGATGAAATTAGCTTAAGCCTAACCAGCGGCAAGTTGAACATTCAGTCGGGCAAAAGCCGTTTTGCCTTGCAAACCTTGTCGGCCAACGACTACCCCACGGTGTCGCAGCCGGAACAGTTCGACGTGTCGTTTTCATTAGCGCAAAAAACACTGAAGCAGCTGTTTAACCAGGTGCATTTTTCCATGGCCCAGCAAGACATTCGTTACTACCTGAATGGCTTGCTGTTTGTGTTCGAACCTGGTTTCGTGCGCGCCGTGGCCACCGACGGCCACCGCCTGGCCCATAGCGCCACCGCGGCCGAAGGCATTACCCAGAAGCACGACGTGATTGTGCCGCGCAAAACTGTATTGGAAATGCAGCGCCTGCTGGGTGAAACCGACGACCCGGTGCAAATCGACGTGTCATCGGGGCAGATTCGTTTCCGTTTCAACGATGTCGAACTCATTTCCAAACTGGTGGAAGGCAAGTTCCCCGATTACACCCGCGTAATCCCCACCACCTATACACGCCATTTCATGGTCGACCGCGAGCGTTTGCAGGGCAGTATGCAACGTGCCGCCATTCTGACCACCGACAAGTTGAAAGGCGTGCGTTTCCAGTTGGGCGACAACGTGCTGAAAGTGTCTTCTTCGAACGCCGAACAGGAAGAAGCCCAGGAAGAAATCGACGTCGATTACAGCCACGAACCCCTGGATGTGGGTTTTAACGTAAGCTACCTGCTGGACGTACTGGCCAACATGAAGTCGGACATGGTGCGCTGGTCGGTTCAACCCGACGCCAACGCGTCTGCACTTATTACATCGCCCGACGACGAGCATTTCAAATATGTCGTCATGCCGATGCGCATTTAATCAAACACAAGGTTTTATATGTCAGACTCAACCGTGAATACACCTGAAGTGGATTATGGTGCCGAATCAATCAAAATGCTTAAGGGGCTTGAGGCAGTACGCAAGCGCCCTGGCATGTACATTGGCGATACGTCCGACGGTACCGGTTTGCACCACATGGTGTTCGAAGTGGTCGACAACGCGATCGACGAAGCGTTGGCCGGCTATTGCGACGACATTGTCGTTACCATTCACGCCGACAACAGCATTTCGGTAAGCGACAACGGGCGGGGCATTCCCACCGATATTCACAAAGACGACGAATTCGGCCGCAGCGCGGCGGAAATCGTGATGACCGAACTGCACGCCGGCGGGAAGTTCGACCACAACTCGTACAAGGTGTCCGGGGGTCTGCACGGTGTGGGCGTGTCGTGCGTGAATGCGTTGTCGGAATGGTTGCGCCTAAGCATCTGGCGTAACGGTGAAACCCATGAAATGGAGTTTCGTCGCGGCGAACGGGTTGAGCCTTTGCATGTAACCGGCACCACCACACAGCAAGGTACGCGGGTGCACTTCCTTGCCGACGACACCATTTTCGAAAACGTGGAGTATCACCACGACATTCTGGCCAAGCGCCTGCGTGAACTGTCGTTCCTGAATAACGGCGTAAAAATTCGCCTGATTGATGAACGCGACGGCAAGGAAGACAACTTCGCCTTCTCGGGTGGCGTGAAAGGGTTCGTGGAATACATTAACCGCACGAAAACCCCCCTGCATTCGAATGTGTTCGCGGTGAGCACTGAGTCGAAGGTGAACGAGGAGCTCATTGGCGTTGACGTGGCCATGCAATGGAACGACAGCTACTCCGAAACGGTGCTGTGTTTTACCAATAACATTCCCCAGCGCGACGGCGGCACCCACTTAACCGGTTTGCGCGCCGCCATGACGCGTGTCTTGAACAAATACATTGCCGACAACGAATTGGCCAAGAAAGCCAAAATCGACACCACCGGTGACGACATGCGCGAAGGCCTGGCCTGCGTGTTGTCGGTGAAAGTACCCGACCCGAAATTCAGCAGCCAAACCAAAGACAAGCTGGTTTCCAGTGAAGTGCGCCCCGCCGTTGAAGAGGCCGTGGCCCGTACGCTGGAAACCTGGCTGCTTGAAAACCCGAACGACGCCAAGGCGCTGTGCAACAAAATTATTGACGCCGCCCGGGCACGCGACGCAGCCCGCCGCGCACGTGAAATGACACGCCGTAAAAGCGTGCTGGAAGGCGCAGGCTTGCCGGGTAAACTGGCCGACTGCCAGGAAAAAGACCCGGCGCTAAGCGAAATTTACATTGTGGAGGGGGACTCGGCCGGGGGCTCCGCCAAACAAGGGCGCGACCGTAAATTCCAGGCTATTTTGCCCCTGCGCGGCAAGGTGCTGAATGTGGAAAAAGCCCGCTTCGATCGCCTGATTGCCAGCGAAGCCATTACCACCCTTATTACGGCGTTAGGTACCAGCATTGGGCCCGATTTCAATATCGAGAAGCTGCGTTACCACCGCATTATTATCATGACCGACGCCGACGTGGACGGCGCGCACATTCGTACGTTGTTGCTTACTTTGTTCTACCGGCAAATGCCGGAACTGGTTGCGCGTGGGCATATTTACATTGCCCAGCCGCCTTTGTACAAAGTGAAGATGGGCCGCGACGAGCGTTACCTGCAAGACGACCACGAAGAAGCAAAGTACATGATGGAAGTGGCGCTGAAAGACACCGCGCTCACCCCGCGTGAAGGCGCCGAGCCCATTACCGGTGATGCCTTGTCGGAACTGGCGCGCCAGTACATTTTGGCCGATGCGGTGATTGAACGCTTGTCGCGCCAGATGGATGAACAGGCTTTGTCGGCCATGGCCGAGGGCGTGGAAATTCACCTGGACGATGAAACCCAGGCAAAAGAGTCGGCCCAGCGCTTGCAGGATGCCCTGGCGGGTTCTGCCGTGCTAAGCCGCGTAACGGTGGATGCCGAGCAACCCGAGGAAGACGGCCCGTGGCGTTTGGTATTGCGTCGTTTGCATCACGGCAATGTGCGCGTAAGCGTGTTCGACCGCACCTTTGTGCGCGGTGCCGATTATGCGGTGTTGTCGCGTTCGGCGAAAACCTTCCTTGGCCTGTTGGGCAAGGGCGCGGTGATTCGCCGTGGCGAGGGCGACAAGCAGAAAGAGAAGTATGTGAGCGACTTCCGCCAGGTGGTGCTGTGGTTACGTTCCGAGGCCGAGCGTGCGGTAAGCAAGCAGCGCTATAAGGGTCTGGGCGAGATGAACCCGCAACAGTTGTGGGAAACCACGATGGATCCGAAGGTGCGACGCTTGTGGCGTGTGCAGATTGAGGATGCGATTGCGGCGGATGAGTTGTTCACCACGCTGATGGGCGACCATGTTGAGCCAAGGCGCGCGTTTATTGAAACGCATGCGTTGCAGGCGGGGAATATTGATACTTGATTGTTCCTTGAGTTGTTTTTGTTTGAGTCGGGCTGCCTTTTTGGGTGGCCCGATTTTCTTTTGGGCGTCGTTGTGGGGGTGCCGGGCGGCGGGGCCATCGCACGGCCCCTTCGGGGCTTCCCGCTGGTTGCACCTGGCTCGGAGCGGGCGCGGAACTCGCGGGATCGACCCAGTGGGTCGAAAGCGCCCCGCTCGAACAGGCCGCGCCCTTGGGTCTCCGACCGAGGTACAACCAGCGGCGTGCTCAAAGCTCCGCCGCCCGGCACCCCACAACGACTTGGGGTTGCGCATGGGGGAGGATTGTTATAGATTTTGGTTTGGTGGGGTGGAGAGTATGGTTTGAAATTCTATTATTGGGCAGAAGCCGTCATTGTGGCGCACCGAAGCTAGTTAGTACGTAATAAGCGAGCACACGACGCTTAACGACGTGTTGGCTACAACCCAATCGAGATGATTGAGCAAGTAAGACAGGAGCACTTTCCATGCGATGCGTAGCGAATTTCGAAATTGCTTCGGACTTGTCGGTTGTATCTGATGGTCAAATTTTGAGCATCTGTGACCCTCGCGACGCGTTCAAAGCTCTGATCCGGAACATTCCGCGCTCCGAGTTCACGACGCCCTTTTTGCTCTCGTTGCATATCTACTTCGATGCAGCGGCGTTGGATAACGCCGCTGGAGTCGCGGATGATCACTTAGCTACTTGCCTCAATATGCTTGCATTCACGACCGGTGCTAGTTTTCGAAAGCATAGGATAAAGCAAATTGTCAATGCGGAACCGTCTTCAAAAGACGCAATGAGAGATGTGCACATGTGGAGCGATCGGATTGAATATAGCGATCCTCAGCCGTTCCTCGCCAGTAAGCACGCTAAGACAATCGAACGTTTGTTGGAGTTTGATATTCCGCCAGCTATAAGGCGCGCTCTGCGATGGTATCGACTAGGAATAGACGCTTCAGTGCCGGACGATCAATTCACCTACTTTTGGTTTGCTTTGGAGATTGTAGCCGAATTTCAGAAACCAACTGCGAAGGTTAATGACAAATGCCCGCGCTGTCAGTCTGCGCTCTATTGTGAGCGGTGCGAAACGCACCCACAGCATAAGCCGTACGCAAAACAAGCTATTCGAGCTTTGTTGATGGCTGCGGATGAGGGGTGCGACGAAGAAATGGTGGCCCTTCTCGATAACACCCGTAATAGCCTCATGCACGGGGAGACTCTTAAGGAAATCGAAGGTTCGTTGCCAGACCCTCATGAAAGTGTGATCGACACGCTGGGGCAACTATTGTGGAAGGCACTAGTCATACAGTTTCCTAAAGAAATGTTCGATTTTTCCTTGGTGATGGGGTTGCCGTCTACATATGTGCATTACGAGAGGACAGCTGTAGCTAAAGTCCAAACTGTTGTGCCTGTGGACGCTGACGGTTATTTTGATCTGAACTTCACGGGCATAGTTTTGGAGATGAAACCGCTGGCGCCGCCGCAAAGTGCTCTACCGTTTGTGGTGAGAATGACCAGCGAACAGTTCAACCTCCTAAGAAAGCTCCATTTCCAAAAAGGCGATCATCAAGAAATGCTAGAGCGTATTCAAAGAAATGCCAGAGAGCAAGACGGTCACTTCTATGCGCTGGTTATTTCCACCGACATGGCGGTGATCAATAGTGCCATACAGAACGGAGAAGCGGGCGAGTGGCAGGATCTTTTTCGCCAATTCCTTGATACTGCGCGGGTCCTTTGCTGATGGCGCTCCATAGCTGGCGCAAAGTAGTAATGAGAAATTGGTCGCGCTGGATCGGAATTTCCTATGTGTTTGGCCACAATCGGCCAATAGCAGTCAGCGACTGTTATATTGATTATCTGGATCAAATGCTCGCGATCAGTGTGCCAACAGCATCAAACCAAGAAAAACGGGGGAACTGCCGAGGCAGGTCGCATCTAGTTCACTCGTTTTTCTTACCAGCACTTTGTCCAACTCTTAACAGCCAAAAGGCCGTTTTTTGTTTGCCTCTTAAAACTAGTTTGCCGTCAGTCGCTCACAGATGATCACGAACCTTCCTACTTCGGTTGACTTCTGCCAATCAGGAAATGAGCTTCTCAATTTTGCATGGGATGCGACATCGAACCTACTAACGGAATTTGATCAGGCCGACTACTACGGATTCGACAAGAGCGAGGTCTCTGACAAGTACTGGGCTGCGGCGCGCAGGACGCTGACCACCTCATTGACGATCGTTCAACAAGGAGTCGAGCTGATCCTCAAAGGGAAGATCTGCGAAATCTCACCTTACCTGCTCCTGTCCGATCCTCCTTCGCGCTGGCCGTCTCCTTACGAAGGAGCACCCATTGACTTCTCACAGTTCCGAACGGTAGATGCGCAAGATTTGGTTCGGATCTATGACACATTTTCTACAGCTCGGCTTAGCGAAGAGTTCTCCGAGCGATTTCACTCCTTGCGAGAGAAGCGCAATGCAATCATGCACACCGTCGGCGCGGGTGTTTCGGTTCAGGTAACCGAAGTCATTGAGGCCATCCTCTACATGCACAAAGCGTTGTTTCCATCCGAAAACTGGGCGACCACGCGACGAGAGTTTCTTATGAACTCGCCAGACTCCGAACTCGGCAGTGGTGAGTACGCTACAAATAGAGCTTGCTGGGAGTTTTCGATAGTCAGAGAACTACTTGAACCCGCTCAGATACGGTATTTCATGGGAGTCAACAAGAAGCAACGGGCATATCTGTGCCCAGCATGCCTCGGCGACGCAAACACTGACGCAGGATTCGAATTCAAACTCGCGGTGCTTCGGCCGAAGAGCCCGACAGCGACGCTTGTTTACTGCCCCGTCTGCGATGCTGAACATCAAGTTATTCGTGAGGATTGCGCAGAGGATGGCTGCCTAGGTAATGTCATCGCCGAAGACGGAGGCTGCTGCCTCACATGCGGCCGCTAGCCCTTCCAATATCGACCATTAGTAGTTTGGTGTCTGCCCCGGGTCAGTTTCAGCTATCAGACTATAGCTGCATTCGGCCAAAAAAAGTCGCTCATGTTTCCTCCATCGTGAACAGTCGTTAAAACGTTCTTGTTACAGGCTCAACAAATGTCCGCCGATCAGCACTATCATTGCATGTGCTGAGAGTCTACCGGAGTAGGCTCGCCACCTGAAGCGGCTATATCAGCTACGAATGGAACACAGTAACGTACGAGCCCAATCAGACTGTCAAAAGTATGGATTGCAATCCAGAGTCTCCACCCATCGCGAAGAAAGTTGTCAAGCGTGCGCAGCGTGACATTGAATTTGTTTGTCGACAACTCCTTCGATTCGCAAAAATGCCAGTCGATGAGCTGATGGCGTACCTGCGAAAGCATCCCAACGAATCCTTTTACCAGATTCCGCATCCCAAGAGGAATGGTCACATCCAATGCGGCAGCCTCGCTTGGAAAAGGTTAGGGGCGCTCACGGATATAGTCCTCGATCTAGATCGAGGACTCGCCCGCCGCGTTGGCCGCCAGCGCGCTAGAAGCGCGGTGATTGATGCCTTCGTAAAGCGCGTGTTGCAGGAGGCTCGTGAGGACAATCAGGAAACTGCGGTGTTGCTGCTTCAAGACACCTTGGCGGCATTGAGACAATCCCTGATCGTCACTGAACACTACCTGCCATGTGTACTGTTTCCAGATGGTGCGCCAGACGAATTCCGAGTTGGGCCCGTTACTTTCACTCGGAGAGGAAGGTTCTTCAAAGATAGAAGGTTGCTGCTTAGGCGCAGCGTCGAAGCAGAGGCAGCGGCTCATATCAAGTATGTGAATGCAGCAGTTGCCCGAGGATTTCCGCGAGAGCGTGCATACAGCGAAGTTGAATCACAACGACTCGTTCGTAAGCTTCAGGCTCGTGCTATCAAGACTTACCGGGGATATCCATGGATTGCAAGCGTCAAGGTGACTGATTGTGATAAAGAAACCTCTAAAGATGTCAATGCCGGTTGAAATCTGACCCATTTTCGTCGGAAGCGTCGGAGTAAAATTGACCCACCCCGGCATTCCGAAACTTAATTTTTTACCTTGATATTTCCCGCCTTTCGTTTGTCTTTGAGCCGATAGCTTTCGCCAGCAATCTGCACGATATGGGCGTGGTGCAGCAACCGGTCAAGCAAGGCGGCGGTCAGGGTTTGATCTTCAGCAAAGCATGAAGACCATTGGCTAAAGGGCAGATTGCTGGTGACGATGATACTGGTTCGCTCATAGCGCTGGGCCACCACGTTAAAGAAGAGATTTGCTTGTTCGCGCCCGAAGGGCAAATAGCCGATCTCGTCGATAATCAACAATCGCGGCCCTATGATGGCGCGGTTAAAGTACTGCTTAAGTCGATCTTGTTTATGAGCCGTGGCCAACTGCATCATCAGATCAGCGGCAGTCAGGAAGCGGGTTTTAATGCCAGCCATCACAGCCCGGTACGCCAAGGCTTGCGCCAAGTGGCTCTTGCCCACGCCGCTTGGGCCGAGGAACACAATATTCTCGGCACGCTCGATAAAGGTCAAGGCTGCCAGTTCTTGAATCTGAGCACGAGGGGCGCCGCTTGCAAAGGCGAAGTCATAATCCTCAATGGTCTTGACCGACGGTAATGTGGCAATCTTCATCAGTGCGGTACGCTGGCGTTCAATCCGGGCGTCGTTCTCCATACCCAGCAAACGCTCCAGAAAATCGCTATGGCTGGCGTCCTCGCGGGCGCACTGCTGAGCAATGGCGGGCCACTCACTGGCGATGCGCTCCAGCTTCAGTACATCACATAACTGCTCGATCCGGTTGTGTTGCAGATTCATGCACGCACCTCCAGCAACTCGTTATAGACAGAGAGCGGGTGCTGGAAACTCTCCAACGGAACCGGCCGCTGAGACGCTGCCGGCACAAGGATGCTCTGGTGTTGCTGGGGTAACGGCAGCAAGGTCAATCTCTCTTCTTGCAGCCTCTTGGCGGGCCGCTCCCCGGTCGTACCGTGTAACCGTTGGTCCGCTACTTCTGTCAGCCATCGGCCAATGTGAGCGTTTGCTGCTGTTGCGTCGAACCGCAGGCCAGCCTGCTTGAGCGTAGCAGCCAGCGGTACGCAGAAACTGCCCTTCAGGTAGCCGTTGAAGCGTTCAACCTTACCCTTGGTCTTGGCCCGATAAGGCTGGCAAACACGTGGGATAAAGCCAAACTCCTGGGCCACTGCCAGCAGTCCGCCATGCCAACGATGGTGACCATCGCCATAGGCATCGCGCTCAATGATAATGGCACCTGCGTTATCAAACAGCACATGCTCGGGCACGCCACCAAAATAGATGAAAGCCTGGCGCAGACACCCGAACCACGTATCAGCGCGTTCATCAGTGGTAAACCGTACCCAACTCGAACGGCTGTAGCCCAGCGTAGCGACGAAAGCCAACAAAGGATCACGGCCCCGCCGGATATGCGTGAAATCGGCTTGCATCTGTTTGCCAGGCGGCGTCTCAAAACGTACAACCGGTTCGGACTCCTGACGTTTGTAGCCGTTCAGGAACTCCTTGAGTTGAGTAACGCCACCGGGATAACCGAGCTCGCGAATCTCTCGCAACAGCACGGCTGCCGGAATCCAATGTGGCCGAGCAGCTTCAATTCGCCCGTGCAAATAGTCTTTATATGGATCCAGCTTAGTTGGCCTCGCATTACGGGGTCTGTACTGCTGGGCGTCTGCCTCACGCAGGTATCGCCTTATCGTGTTGCGCGAACAGCCCAACTGCCGGGCCATCTCCCTAATACTGACGCCTCGACGCGCCATTACCTTGATCTCCACTGCTTGCTCCTGAGTCAACATTATCGATGGCCAAAAAGCCACCATCATTGCCCAGATGGGTCAGATTTACTCCGACGGGGTGGATCAGTATTACACCGGCGCTAACATAAAGAGCGTGCTGTCCGCGCCGTTGAGATGACGCTTCGGGGCCGGTTGGCACGGAAAATTGGTATGAAGCATTGATGCGTGGCTCCTATGAACTAGCAGTTTTCGGTTCTGCTTTGACACCGATCGTCGACCCCGTAGAAATCCAGCACCTTGACCAGAGACTAATCGATGCAATTAATTGGTTTGGAGACGCGGCTACGGATTCAAATGCTTCAGCGAGTATCGTTAAATACGTATCAGCGATCGAACGATTGTTCTTCGGAAAATTTGAGCCAGGACGTACAAAAATATTTGCAGGCCGGGTTACGAGTGTTCTGGATGCGTTCGGCTGCGATGAGAATCACTGTGTTCATGAGCAGGCGCTAGCCGTCTATAAAACTCGTTCGGCCTTAGTGCATGGTGACAACTTCCCTACAGAAGATGAGTTGCATAAAATCGAACGCCTTGCAGCAGCACTGAGCCGAATGTGCCTACTATGTTCAACGCAGCTTTATCCTATGATGTCGCAGGCATTTGACAACCCCGATCCGACGACGCTAGAAGAGGTCATGAAACGTATTGGCATCGAAGGATTAGACTGGCTGGCAGAGGCATCTGGCTTCAGCAAGTGACACCATTGGCGCCTTGGCACAGGGGATTGGTGGTCTTTACTTCTCTATTCCCTCTATTTCCAAACCGCTCTTTACTAAGAGGCACTCGTTGGCTTCAATCGGCCAAGACCCGACATTCACCTCACGTACGTACTGGCACTGAGATAAGTAAATTACAGGCTACGGTGCGCAGGCGTGGCTCGGGAGACCAGGCTAGACTTCGCCGAAGCGCGTTCTTGGCTTCGGCTGTCTTGAGCCTGAAGAATCCGAGGGAGGCTGTCTTCAATCCAATCCGCAAGCTCTCTGACTTTTTCAGCCGCCTCGCGGCCAAGCGGCGTCAGACGATATTCCACATGCGGCGGGACCACATCGAAGGCAATTCGGTCAACCAATCCATCGCTCTCCAGCCATTGCAAGGTCTGCGCGAGCATCCTTTCGCTGACACCACCGATGGCGCGCCGCAACTCACTGAAGCGATGAACGCGAGTCTCCAGCACAAGCAGAACCAGTACGCCCCATCGGCTGGTGATGTGTTTGAGCACCTCACGCGATGGGCACGCCTCAACGAGAAGCTCTCCGCGGCGCATTCTATTTAGCAACGTTGGCTTGAGCTCGAGGCGCAGTTGCTCATCGGTTTTGACACTTACGTTCATGTACGTACTTCCAAAAAGTTAGTGTAAACATCATACTACTACCTTGATTAATCACCGAATCAGGAAAAACCATGAGAATCGCAATTACCGGCGCCTCCGGCCAGCTCGGCCGCCTCATCATTGAACGGCTACGCACCAAAGTGCCCAGCAGTGATATCGTCGCTCTTGTCCGCACGCCCTCCAAAGCCACGGACCTGGGTGTGGAAGTGCGCGAGGCGGACTACACCCGCCCCGACACCTTGGATAAAGCCCTCGCCGGCGTCGATACGCTCTTGATGATTTCGGGTAGCGAAGTCGGCCAACGCGTGGCACAGCATCGCAATATCATCGACGCCGCCAAAAAGGCCGGCATCAAGCGCGTGGTGTACACAAGCTTGCTGCATGCAGAGCGCTCCACGTTGAGCCTGGCTCCCGAGCACGTCGAAACCGAAGCGCTCCTGAACGCCTCCGGGCTGAGCATCACTCTGCTGCGCAACGGGTGGTACACCGAAAACTACACCGCCTCCGTCGGACCCGCCGTGGCGAATGGTGCGTTCATCGGCAGCGCAGGACAAGGCAAGATTGCTTCAGCCCCACGCGCGGACTATGCAGATGCAGCAGTGGTTGTGCTGACTACTGCTGGCCACGAGGGCAAAACCTACGAGCTGGCCGGGGACTCTGCATATACCTTGGCTGAACTGGCTGCCGAAATCTCGCGCCAAACCGGCAAGGACATCCCCTATAAGGACTTGCCTCCCGCCGATTACACGGCAGCGCTCACCGCAGCGGGCCTTCCCGCGCCATGGCCTGAGGCGCTGGCTTCTTTTGATGTGGAAGCGGCCAAAGGTGCACTGTTCGATGAGGGCCGTGCGCTATCGACGCTTATTGGGCGACCCACCACGTCGCTGAAAGACTCGGTAGCCGCCGCGCTCAAGCAAGCATGAGTATGCAGCTTGTTTCCATTCATACGCCTGAGAAAGTAGCCATGTCCAGGCGGGCTGGCCACCTGGCAGCCGACGTACTGCGGATGATTACCGAACACATTAAGCCTGGCATGACGACGGATGCTATCGACCAGTTGTGCAATACGTACATTGTCGAAGAGCTGCAAGCTATCCCAGCGAACGTGGGTTACAACGGTTTTCCTAAGACGGTATGCACGTCCGTCAACCACGTAGTCTGCCACGGCATCCCATCAGCCAAACAACTAAAGAAGGGCGATATCGTGAACGTCGACGTTGCCATTATTAAAGACGGCTGGTTTGGCGATTGCAGCCGCATGTATTTTGTTGGTGAGCCCAGCCCGCTGGCCAAACGCCTGGTCGACACCACTTATGAAGCCATGCGTGCCGGTATTCGTGAAGTCAAACCGGGCGCTACCTTGGGCGACATTGGGCACGCAATTCAAACGGTCGCGCATCGTGAGCATTTCAGCGTGGTTCGCGAGTATTGCGGCCACGGCATTGGTCAGGTCTACCACGATGAGCCGCAAGTGCTGCACTACGGCAGGCGGGGCGAAGGCCTGCGACTAGAGACTGGCATGATTTTCACCATCGAACCCATGATTAACGCGGGCCGACGTGACATAAAGGAGCTATCGGATGGCTGGACCGTCGTCACCAGAGACCGCTCTCTTTCCGCGCAGTGGGAACACATGGTGGCGGTGACCGAAACGGGGTTTGAAGTTTTAACGCCATGGCCCGAGGGGTACGACCCGTACAGTGCTGTCGAATAATTCTATGGCTGTCCATACATGCTACTTAGAATTATCGTTGCGTGGCACTGTCTGGGGCGACCGATTTAGGCGCGCGTGAACTTCGGCTTTGGGTCGAATAGCGTCTGATCATATTTTCATTCGACAACCTATCGGGTTTTCTTGAATATCAGCAAACTAAAACTCCTTTCCCTAAAAAAGGAGTTTGTCATGAAACCGAATACTCACACCGCCTTGACGCACGAGCCTTGGAACAAGGGCAAACTCGTTGGGCAAAAAGCACCATTAAAGCTCAAGGACATCTGGGCTATCCGTGTCCGACTACAACTGTCAAATGATATCCGTAATCTTGCCCTTTTCAATCTCGCGATTGACAGCAAGCTACGAGCGTGCGATTTGGTGAAACTACGAGTCCGAGATATCGGACACGGAGAACACATAGCAACTCGTGCAATTGTTATGCAGCAGAAAACCCAACGTCCTGTGCAATTTGAAATTACTGAGCAAACACGCGAATCGTTGGTGACATGGATACGCTATAAACAGTTGCGCGCTGATGATTTCATTTTCTCAAGCAGGATTCACGCATCTTTGCACTTGTCGACTAGGCAATATGCTCGGATTGTAGATGCTTGGGTGACCGCCATCGGTTTAGATCCGACCACATACGGCACGCACACAATGCGAAGGACAAAGGCGTCATTAATTTACCGACGTACAAAAAATCTCAGGGCGGTTCAATTGCTACTTGGTCATACCAAGCTCGAAAGCACGGTGCGATACCTTGGTATCGAAGTCGATGACGCGCTGGAGATGGCAGAGCAGACAGAAGTGTGATATTTACTTACAATCAACCAGGACAGCAGTCGGGATGGTCGCTGTCCGGCCAGGAGCGGCCAGTCAAATATTCTGCGACGCAGTCGTCGGTAAGCAGTTCGACTCAAAATGCACGACCAAATCAGCCCGCATACATTCTTCATCCATCACGGTATGACAAAAACTGCAGAAGCGATGGTGAAGAAATTAATAAATGAGATTAGCCATGTTATTAGCTAGCCAATGCTAATTTTGAAGCACTTGTACCATAATACCTACGCAGCACATTGTTCTGGCGCCTTTCTGGGTGGCCATCAACGATTTTTCCTCTTTTCATTTGTATTAGTCTACGATTTATAAACATATTGTGAGTGAAAGTTATTTTCTGGGGGAGTGATGACTGTCGAACTCGTAAGAGCGGAAATACAACGATTTCTGGAAACAGACGATCGTATTGCCCTATGCTTGAGCGGGAAATGGGGCGTTGGCAAGACTCACACGTGGGACACGTTACTTGCACAAGCATTTTCCACTGGGAACGTTAGTCCAGCGCGATATTCCTATGTGTCGCTATTCGGCTTGGAAAGCTTAGGAGATGTACGTCGTTCGTTGTTCGAGAATACGGTTGAATCTGCGGCATTTAAGCCTGCCCAACCTTTTCAACCCACTCTCAACAGGGTTTCCAATCGCCTATCACAGTTAGCATCAAAATGGCGTGCGGGAACAGGTGTTATCCGCGGGCTTCCAATCATTGCAGACTATAGCAGTCTTGTAGAAAAGGCGGGTTTTCTAGATGTGCGCGACCAAATCGTTTGCTTTGACGATCTGGAGCGCATGAGTGACAAGCTAGCTCTCAAAGATGTGCTTGGCCTGATCTCAATTCTAAAAGAACGGAAGCGATGTAAAGTCATCTTGCTGCTCAATAGTGAAGTGCTTACGGGCAACAATGATGAAGCCTTTCGGATTCAGCTTGAAAAGATTATCGACATAAAACTAGAGTTTTCTCCAACACCCATGGAGGCCGCTGCAATTGCAGTTCCCGATCAAACATCACAAAAATTTAAGTGGGTTGCGGATAACGCTATTGCGCTCGGTATCTCGAATATAAGAACGATATTCAAGCTCCTGCGTATCGCCAACCGTTTAGAAGAGATTCTTTCGAGCTATGATGAGCGGATTCTGAAACAGGCTATCCATAGTGCCTGTTTGTACGGATTCGCCCTGTACCAGCCTACTGATGCTCCACCTATAGAAAAAATCGTCAACTCTACACCCTGGGCTCACTTGTTCGCAAAAGAAGAGGCAAAAACACCCGAAGAAAATCGCTGGTTGGAACTACTGGATCGCTACGACTATGGTAGTACCGATGCTTTCGATTTGCAGGTGCTAAGTAGCTTAAGGCAAGGGTATTTTGATGTTGTTGGTTTGAAGCGGGAGGCGGAAATATCCGCTGCAAATCTTATTTTGCAGGATCACGATAAGTCATTCACGGAAGCCTGGGACCTCTATCACGATTCATTCGACGAAAATGATGAGGAGTTTGCTTCAAGACTAAAACAGTCAATTCGCGACAATGCCGCCGCGATAAGCCCGGCGAATCTCTCGGCGTCAATTGCAGTACTGAAAAAAATTGGTCGCGCCGATGGTATTAGCGATGTAATCAAACAGTACGTCAACAGCCGCAACGAAGACAAGGTATTCTGGAGTGGCGACGAATTCGACCCGCATTGTTCGATAGACGACCCGGACGTCCAATCCGCTTTTGCCGAGAAGGCAACTGAGTTTGAGGACGACAAACATTTGCCGGATGTATTGGCTGGTATTGTCCGTACTAGCGGCTGGAGCGAGGGCACACTAAAGTTCATCAATAGCCACAGCGAACAAGACCTATACGAACTCCTGAAGCAGCTCAAAGGCGAAGAGCTTCGCCTAGCAATTTATGGACTCACCAATTTCCGGAGGATTAGTAACGCCGATGAACTAATGCAGAGCATTACGACGAAAGCCATGGCGGTGTTGCAGAGAATTGGCCAAGAAAGTCCAATCAATCGCTCCAGAGTCGAAAAGTTTGGCATCGCTGTACCCAGCAGTGATGTGGTCGACAGTACGCAGATTGACTGATAAATTTAATGGCGCATGTGTCCGCTACGGGTCGAAAGCCGCCCGTCCGCTCACGACCCATTGCTGACGCTCGATTTCTGCTGAGTAACGTCAGCCTGGAAGCGGTTGGTGAGAGTCGTGCACTCAACGCATGCTCTCAACTGTATAAGTTCATCGGGGACAAGCAATCTCTCAGACTCGACAATAGAGGTCCAAGTGCACTTTTGATCTTGTAAAAACCACAGAGTCTACCCAGCAACGCAAGATGCTTAATATCGTAAAGCACGCTACGCAGCGCGACGCCCTTGCGCCCTTGGTTAGTTCAAGCAGCACTTCTTGTATTTGCGACCACTGCCACAGTGGCAGGGCTCATTTCTCCCGAGTTTTTTGCGCTGCCCACCCCTCCGCAAGTATTGATGGGGTGCATTAAGAGCCTGAGTTGCTGGCTTCATGTCTGCAGTTAGCTCATCCAGCTCCTCAGAGGGCTCCCATGGAAAGTCCAACGTGACACCGAACTGGACTTGCCCATCCGGATCCACGGAGACGCCAAACCATTGTGCTGCCCGTTGCTTGTACTTGCGCTTGGCACAATGGGTCTTCAGCACGGTCATGGCTTCGGGGGTTGCTACTGGATTGCAATGAAAGCTGACGCCGCATGGTGGTGTGCTGGATGCCAGCGTCACGTCGTGCCGTTTCCCGACGAGCTGTGTGTTCCGCGTGATGATCTCGAGTATGCGATCGACGTTTCTACATGAATCTTCGCTCATCGAGAGCAAATGAAATCCGAGCTCAAGAACTGCCGGATCCGGCCTTGCTTCTATCTCTTTGATGAGGCCCTCGTAGCGGGTTCCGCGCATCTTCGTAAGGATGCCCTCAGGCGTATCGTCTCCAAGCTGGTTATCCCTGCGAACCATCATCGCCGCGTCCAGGTCTTGCGCGATGGAGTCATCGAGCATGACGCAGTTGTACTTCTCATCTAACCATAGGTTCTGCTTCAGGTGATAGCCGAGCACGGTCAGTTCGTGCCCGCTCATCAGCTTGTCCGAGGCAGCCACACGCAGCTTCACATAGCTCAGAAGTCGCAACGGTGACGCCAGCATCTCCGTCAGAGTATCGAGAAGGAACACGTCCAGCACAAACGGAGGCCGGATAACATCTGTGGTTTGGAACTTCAGTGATTGGCTCGACTGAAACGCCAGTGCTGGATAGTGTTCCGAAACTAGGCTGAATAGGAAGACCTCTTTAATACTTGCAGGAAGCTCAACTTCGTTGCTTTCATCGTCCACCAACCGACAACCACCTGCAAGCATCTCGTTGGCGCACACCCAGCCCTGGTCGTAGGAATCTTGGATGGCAGCAACGAAGTCTGTCTTCAGTTGATTGTCGTTCCCCTTACGCGCCGCGATCGTCAGTTTCTTCGCCTTGGCCTGCACGATGATGAGCCGGTCTCCGTAGATAACTAAAACATCAGCCTCCCCCACGATGTCCTTGCCACGATGCAAGTTCACATTCACATGAACGTGTTTGCGGCCGAAAACCTCGGCCAGCCGACGCGCGGCGAACTGCTCAGTGAAGGCGCCGCGATGCTTGGCGGCCTGCGGGCGGTAGGGCTTATCGTCCCACATCCAGAAAAACGGAGACTCGTACAGAGCCTCGTATATGGCGTAGTGTAAAAAAAGGAGCACTGTCCCCCGGTCAGTCGGAAGCAAGGGGAAAGCAGCGACCTCATTGAAGTCTCCCACCTCCTTGAACGCGGCGTTGTCCCCTTTAAAGAGGAAGGCACAGAAGAACGCTCGGACTATGTCTTGAGCAACTCCGCTATGAAGCGCCACTTCATCCAGCGAAAACTCGAATGCGGGCAACCATGTTTCAGGCTGGGCCTTGGCTGCTCTGGCGTCCGCAAAGAGTTGCGTCCCCTTTTCGTCCATCAACGCGCACATCGTCTTCGCGATGACCCTCGCTTGGCCAGAAGTAAAACCTTTGGCCTGGAGCATCCAGTCGTCATCGGCTTCATACTTCTCAGGCACGAAATCTCTATACTGAAAGGCGTAGGCTGATTCGGTGCCGTAGAAGATGGGCTCTCGCATTCCAGGACCGCGCCACGGATCCGGTGGCTTTTTCCCTGCCTTCACCGCCTCGAACATAGCCGCAAACATCGGATAGGACATTGCGTCATGCAGCTCCTTCATGAGGGAGTCGGTGCGCATGACGTAGTCCTCGACCACATCAGACGGCTGCTGGGATAGGTTCAAAGGTTTCTTGGCCATTAAGCCAATCAGAGTCGTCAATTCTGTCCGATTCAGCCGCTCACTGCTGAACAACTGGTCCATATCGGATGGCTCCAGCTTGCCCTTGATGTGGATGACGTTGTCGCGATGACAGATGTGCGCAATCGCATGAACGTACCCGGGCGAAGCGGCTAGCGTGGCCAGATCCTCAAGAATCTGGGATTCTTCCCTCGGCTTCTCCATGGCCCTCCCTTTTAAGTGTGCAATCTGCTGCCGTACTTTTACGTCGCCCGACCGGGGTAAACACCGCGATGCCAGGTAGGCGTGGTGTTGCCATTTCTTTGTGAGCTCTGAAACAATATGATACGCTCCAGCCCATGTAAAGAAGAACAGTCGGGGTAGTCTAATGGCAAGTGTAATGCGTACATTCCTGATTGCTAGAACGAAAAATAACGAATTGCTGTACGGCCATTCCATCGTCTGGGAGCTTTCGGGGCTGGACTACGTCATCGACACCTGGAGGAAATGCCAACTGGGTGAAATTTCAATCTACTTCAAGGATCTGCAAGATGGGGCCGAGGTGAATGCCGCATTGAAGGAAGGCATTTTTAATCTTGCTCCGGAACTCGATATTTGTATTTCCCTAGATTTGCCGGAGTCAGAAACTTTCTTCATAGAGAAAAGCTACGACGAAGAAAACTTCAATCCACTCTCAGGCCTTTGCTCTTTTGCGACGGTATACTTTCGTGAGCTTTCAGCAGATAGCGGAGATCTGGCCGATGTCCCGCGTCGTTACAAAGAAGCATTTGAAAGAATCAAAGACGACTTCCATATCGACATACTGGCGAAGCCGCATCTGTTGGGTAGTTTCACAGTGTTCCGCCCCACTAGAATCGAGGAAGAATTCAAAGGTTTTCAAAGCGATACCGCGGCGGGTTATAGGATACGTCTCCTCGATTATTTCCAGTTATATGAAGGAGCTAAGGTATGCCTAACGGCTGTCGCGGGGCATGACACTCACACAACGGAACTGACGCTGGACGATGACCTGCACGTCATAGATTGTGGATTTGTACCTGATCGACATGTAACAACTATAGAGCTGAATGGACAGATCATCTATCGATCCAGTTTTTCTTTAGTGAAACACATCAACTTTACAGCGCATGTAGTGGAAGAAAAGCAAGTGCGAATCGGCGACAAGGTGATAGTCCAGAAAAGATCGTCGGAGGACCGCTTTGATGTCTAAATGGGCGGAACGAAGGCGCACGATCCATGCGGAGTCAGACTACGATCCCCTGACGTCGATTCCCATGCTTGAAGAAGGACTGTTCGACGAAACCTTGGCAAGAAAGCGTATTACCGATGCTTTCGATGCCGCCCATTCGCGGAATATCGTCATCCTCGACCCTTACCTGCTGTCTTCGGATATTGCTTTGATTCTTGAGCTTTTTGCAACCCAGGCAGACAGGAACATTACCGTGATCACGCATCTGAACCGGATCAAGGGGGAGAATGGCAAATCACCGCCTAAGTTGGAAGAGGCTAGGCGCCTGGAGGCTATTGTTAGCGAATTGAACCAGAAAGGTATTTTCAGTTCATTCGAAATCATAGTCACTAAGTTCGATTTTCATGATCGGTTCTTTTTCTGTACGGACGAAGATAAAGACGGTGTACTGCTCGCCTCAGGTGGTTCATTGAGCATGTTGCTCAAAAGTTACTCTGGACTAATTAGAATCAACAACAGGACGTTCAGGCGCATGATTGCGAAGTTCGTTCAGCTCGCCCAATCCGATGGCTGGGGCTTGCCGCAATACATACAGGAAAACCATGGACCTCGAACAGCTAAAGGAATGCGTCAAGTCGGGACGTCATATCAGGAAGGACGCCCAGGTCCGATTGCCGCGCGAGGATGAGGTCAAGATTTATATCTACATTGACCTAATCAAGTACGGTGTCATCTATGAAGCAGGGTATTGGCTCGATTCCGATTTCGCCAAAGCTTTTAAGTCCTTGTCCATTGAGACCAAGGCCGAGCTTGCCGAAATAGATGGAAACTTGGTACTGCCGGCCGCCTTACTTACCGAACTTTATCAACTGGACTACCCGGCATGGACCAATAGCGGGAACGCCATGATCAAGGAAATGGTCCTGGCATCGGCTATCGTGGACAACAGACTGGACCTGATCGACAAAGATGATTACTGGGCGCTTTACCGGTACTTCGTTAACACGCGTCTAGAGTTGACCAGTCTAAGCGACTTCTCAAACCCGCTGTTCGTGAAATTCATGCTGGACAAACTGATCACGGAAAAACGGGTCATTTTTACCTGGATCGTTCAAAACCTGATATCCATGATCCGGGCTTCGTCTCTGCGTCCGGCCGAGCATGAGAAATTCTTCGTGGAGCTGTTTAAGGAAAGCCAGTACGTCCAGGGTGAGCGCGCAGACCTTTTTCTAGAAGCAGTGGAAAAGCATCCACGCTTATTCTGCTTACTTATTAAAGACCGATTGTCGATAGATCCCTTCAGCAAGCAGACCAATTACTCGCAATGGTTACGAGACAGTGAAAAGTTCTTGTATTTGGGTAAACTGCGCACGATCAAGGGGGTCGACACCACGGCTGGCGTGGCGGATTTTGATCGCCGATTGATACTGTACAAAGATATGAACCGGTGTCCGCGAGGGCTGGGAAGGTTTTCGTAAGCTCGTAAGCTTTACCTGGCACTTAGCCTCAATAGTTTAGCTAAGCGGCTGCTTCTGGCCGTTTGCAGGCGAAGAAAGTTGTTTAGTAGCAGGGGAAACTGGTGTTTTCAGATTTTTTGATTAATAGTGAGAAAACTTCCGGAAATTTTTATTAATTGTGAGAATCGACATGATGGTTTATTGAGGTGTTTTTGTTTGAGTCGGGCTGCCTTTTGGGGTGGCCGGGCGGCGGGGCCATCGCACGGCCCCTGCGGGGCTTCCCGTTGGTTGCGCCTGCGGGTGGATTGTTATAGATCTTAGTTTAGTGGGTTGAGTGTATGCACGAAATCGAGAAAGCCTGGAGCTAGCAGGCGAGGACATGGAAATGGTAAAAATGACAAGATTCAATACTGGGCAAGTGGGTGAGTTCTCCGTGGCGGCAGCGCTTGCTAGGCATGGTTTCACGGTAGCCCTGCCTTCCGGTAACGCCCCAAACTGAGTCGAGCCGGGAAAGAAGGGCCCCAAAGGGTTAGATGGTTAATTTTGAAGAGCAGGCCACTTATATTCTAATTTCACCACGGACATTGACTTCGATGCCAATCTAGAACCTCAGGGTTTGCTCGGTCGGACTTTTCTTTAGGTTGGCGAAGAGAGGCGCCATCCAATTTTCCGTAACTCGTACTTGCTAGTTCAGGTGAAACTCGTACGGTCATTGTTTCGGAATCAACGGCGATTAGCCCTAAGTCAAACAAAGTATGGATGTCTGCTCGTAACAGTAGGCCATTAGATACAACGTTGGTGTGATCACCTTTATAGGGGTGGATGTGTGCTGCCTCGAGCACTGCAGATAGATTACAGCCCGTAACGGCACAGGTATTGTCATAGGCTACTAGCAGAGCTTTGCGGAATGTTGGTTGACCCCTGCGCCGAATAATATCTGTGGAGATGCGTTGCCTGGCGTCATTTACGTTTATAGGATCAAAAGCGATTGCTCTTTCTGCATTCTTTTCTGCGGTTATTAACGCATTATCGATAGGATTCGAGACCTGTCTTATTGATACACCAAATCGATTCCCTGAAGATGCATCGGCATAAATTTCCCAGACACCGTGTTGAGCAGGGTCGTAGAGTTCAAAGGTGCTTTTCCCAATTTTGAATAGCTTGTCATAGCGGCTATCTTGATCTGTTCTTCGCGGTTTTCTGTTTTGTAAGTAACCTGTTCGAGCAGGGGAGTTAACCGACAACATATAAAGATCGGTTAGGTTCTTTGAGTTGTACTCAGGGTGGTGAGCGAGGATCCAGTCTTCGACCTGTTTTCGGCCAGCGATACCGCCAAGTTGATTCACAGCATCAAGAGCCTTTTCCCAGGTGCGACTTTCTTTTTCGCTATTCACGTCTATTTGTTTTTGGAGAGCATCGCCCTGAATGATCTCGATCAGCTTCGCTTTTATGGCCGTACCGACATTTACGGCAGGTTTGAGGCCAGGTATCCAGGGTAGGCCTAATTCATCAAGTACCGCAGAGATGTTCTGCATTCTGTACTCGAATGCCTTCGCCGAGCGTTCAAATCGCGAAGCTAAATCTTCATAGAAGTGCTTTTTGGAGTAGGTAACTCCAGCTTCTTGCATCTTTGCCATTTGGCGATATGCGTCTACAGCGGCAAGAAGCTCTTCTTCGCTCCAGTCTTTAGCCATGCTCCACCCCCTTGAATACTTATTTGCCTTAGAAGAAACTGAATTGTTCAAGCTTTTATGGCGGATGTTACTAGAAAATATTGGGTGGAGCCGACTCGGCTTATTCGTATTGTGAATCGGCCAGGGTTTTCTAGACAGCTACGTCCCCTACAGCTGGACTAACCAGCCAATTTGTCGGCCGCACCCTGTAGTCCGCTAAGGATACTGTTCGCTACATGTTCAGGAAATTTCTCGGGCAGCATTGCACGAACCGAGCGCACGACTTCCGGCGTCTTTTCCACCATATCGCCGAGCACTACTTCGGCACCACGGCCATCCGGCGCCACGATGCCATGCTCTTTCCCCACAGCCAGCCAATGTCGGCGCACAATATCCCGCATGACCCAGTGCGTGTTCTTTGAGCGCACCGCCATGGCCATCTTGGCCTTAAATGGGGATAATTGGTTCGCGCCTCTTCCTATAACAGGATAAGCAGAGAGCACGTCGTACAGCGGAGTGAGTTCGTAGGTGCCGCCAGGGCGCAGGAAAATGCTGAAGTTCTTCGCATGGCCATCGGTGGCGCGAAGCATCCAAAAAAGGACTTGGGCCTGGAAGAACGTACGGCGATCACGGTCTGGGTCTCTGGATGTGGCCAGCAGTTTCATAATGGTGCGCACGCCGGGGCCGCCGTCCGATTCGTACTTCAGGTGTGGCGGGGTTCCCGTTGCCTGGCACATGTCTTCCTGCGGTAGTCGAAGAAGCCATCTTTTGCCTTCTTCGTTTTCCCACCACATACGGTCGAAGCGCTCGACTGCAAGTACTTTCATGTCCTCGAACTGAAGGATTTGCGTAGAGGCTACCGGTACACCATATGCGTGCAGAATTTTCGAGCATAGCCATTCGTTCTCAATCGAATCGTTCATGTCGAACTTAAGGTTGCCGACCAGGCCCAGCGGCAGTTTCAAAATATGTGTAGTGGGTGTCGCGCCATGTGGCAGACACCATTGGTTATTGAGCCACGACAGGGCTGTTTTTTCCTGCGCACCCGCGATGGAAATCCGAAAGTCAACATCATCATTGTCTCGGTTGATTTTTGACGCCGGCGCTAGGGTGTTGCGCAGTATTTGAGCCACCTCGGCATCGTTCAGCGGGGTTGCCGTCACTTCTTGAACGCTTTCGGGGGGCGCGCTGTTGGGGAGTACCTGCAACGCACCCACGCAATCCCGTCCAATCTCTGCCAGCAGCGCGAACGCTTCCGTTGAGCTTGTCTGAAACCGGCGTGCGACGCGTTCGCGGATAGCTTTGCTGTCTGGAAGCAGATTCTCGAAGTAGGCGCGTACGGCATCGCCACGATGCGGTTGGTTGCCCGGCGTAAAGGGCAATGACAGGGACAGCGGCCGGCCTTGGCTGGCGTTCACCCAGTTGTCGTCGTACTGCAATATTTCGCCAACGTGGGGCCGCACACGCCACGTGCCGACGAAAGCGCCGTTCATCCAAAGGTAAAGAGTCTGTGTGTGAGAGCGTCGACCCATGACTTACCAGTTCGGGTCGGTTGGCGGCTTTGGCGTGGAGGAGTCGCTACCCTGGCGCAGTACCAGTTCCACACCCAGGATGCTTAGAAGCGCCAGCAGTCGGTCGGCGCTGACTTTTTCCGCGTTGCGCTCTAAGGCAGAGAGTGTTTGTTGCGTGACACCCAGGCGCATGGCCACGGCGGACTGGGTTAGGCCAGCTTGTTTGCGAAATGCTTGGAGCAGCACCGGAAGTTGCTCTGCAGTGCGAATAGTGAAGTCTGCCATACAAGTCTCACGCTGTATTTTCAATTTACTAATTTTAGTTTGTAAAAATAAAATACGCAATATAGTATGTTTTTCTGAATTACAAATCAGAAACTGTATATTAATTTTACAGCCCCTATCTTGTAAAGCGGTTGAATCGACCCAAAGCGGCCGCTGGCACCGGCGGTTCTTGTACTATTAAAAATGGGAGCGGGATCAACGCGTTGGATGCATAATTTTTTACTCACTTCAAGGAGCATGATTATGTTGATATTAAGTGAAAGGCGAACCGCCACCCGAGTAATCTCCATTACGGCGCGCAATGCAGCGCATCGCATGGCCCTCATGCTTTGCGCCACGGCCATGGCGCTATTTACCATGCAAGCCTTCGCGCATCACGGCTGGGCCTGGGCGCAAGAGGAGCAGACCGAGTTGAAGGGCACTATCACCGAGATTTCAATGGCGCCGCCACATCCGGCCCTGCGCGTGAAGGACCAGGATGGTCGTGTGTGGCAAGTCGATCTGGGAAACCCGAGCCAGACACAGCGTTCAGGTTTCTCCGGCGACACTGCCAAAGTGGGCGATGACATTACGGTATTGGGCAACCGCACCAAAGAGCCGAACAAGGCGCATATAAAAGCCGTGCGCATTACGGTTGGCGGTAAACAGTACGACATGTATCCAGAACGCATCAAGCAATAACGACACGGCGATGACAGGTTTTCTGCACGCCATTTCCGGCTGGCCCGGTGCCGCCTTCCTGCAGGAATACTGGGTCGCCTATCTCGTTGTTAATGCAGCTCACATCCTGGGTATTGGGCTACTTCTTGGCGCGATCCTACCGCTCGATTTGCTTCTTTTGCGTTCAACGCGCGGGCGGGATCTGCCGACCCTTGGCCCTTTTCTTGTAAGCGTAGCGGCGACGGGCACCGCACTCGCGGTGACGACAGGGCTTTGGTTATTCTCAGTGAAACCGGTGGAGTACGCAGAAAATCCGGCTTTCCTTTTCAAGTCCACACTGCTTGTACTGGCAGTCTGCAACATCGCACTTCAGCATCGCGGCGACCACTTTGATACAGCCCTGCGCAGCGGCCAGCCATCTGTGCGAGTTCGAGTCTTGGCCGCCACGTCCGCCATTCTTTGGCTTTCTGTCCTAGTAGCCGGCCGCTGGATAGGTTTTGTCTGAGATGATGTAATGGGTGGGAGATTGTCGGTGGGTAGTTAGATGCGTTCCCGCATCACCTTCTGCAAAATTCGATCCAACGCACCCGCAAATGCCCTTCTGTCTGCCTGGCTGAACGCAGCCGGCCCGCCGGTATCAACACCACTGCTGCGTAACTCATCCATCATGTCGCGCATCGACAGGCACTGGCTTATATTGTCGGCGGTGTAACGCTCGCCGCGTGGGTTCAGCACCAGCGCGCCTTTATTTAAAACCTCGCTTGCTAACGGAATGTCTGCGGTAATGACCAGGTCGCCGGTATTTGTGCGTTCAACAATGTAGTCGTCGGCCACGTCGAATCCGCGCGGTACCTGCACGGCACGAATCAAAGGTGATGGCGGTGTGCGCAGCATTTGATTGGCCACGAGCGTGAGCGGCAGCTGTGCTCGCTGCGCCGCCCGATACAGAATGTCTTTGATTACGGCGGGGCACGCATCGGCATCAACCCATATGTTCATCTATTATCCTTTTGTACTTTAGTACGGGTGTGGCGCCTTAGTTGGAAGGTAGTATCTTATCAAGCGCGACACTAACCTAAAATTTATTTCTGGCTAAGGATGACGATGAAACGCGTGTTGTTATTAGCACTTATTGCCGCAGTATCTGTTGCTGCCTATTTCTACATTTCGTTGAAAACAGAAAATCAAACGCTGCAAGAACAGATTGCTAACTTGGAGCGCCGGAATAAAACACTGGCTTCCAACATGGCGCGTGCCGCGCTTGTAAGTCGAATCTACGCGGCATCGGCCAGTGGCATTAACGGGGGCCCTACGAAAGACGATTTGGAACGAGGCAACAAGGTTGTTGATTTCGTGCTTGCCAACAAGCCTACGGTGGAGCAGGACTTTAAGAGCTGTTGGGATCGGAAGCTGAATACAACGTCGTGGGGTTCGATGGGGCCTTATGGCCTTACGGAAGCGTGCATTGATAAAGTCAAAGACGATGCCGTGGCCGTGATGCTTTTTGATTTGTACAAGGCGAAGGAGAATGCCAGGTACGAATGTGCAAAGAAAGGCGAGAACCGTTACGACATGGCGGTAAATTGCTGGGCCGATGCATCACATCGGTTTTTAATGGGGCTGGATGCGGTTTTCTTTGAAATCGTCACCGAGGGGGATAAAAAGACTTATAACCCGCTTACTTTTACGGCGTCGCAAGAGCCTGAGCCGGCAAATTAACAGGCTCCGTCTTAAGCGTTCGGATTCAGGTAACAACCTTTGCGCAAAGAAACAGCCCAAATCCAAACACGATATGGGTCGCCAGGCTTATAGCGCGGCTGTGCCATGGGCGAGGGGTTTCGGCGGCTGCAAGCCCGGCGCCCAGCGCCGGCTGAAGCACCAGCCAGGGCAACAGAACCGTTGCGGCCCCCCAGCATAATGCGGGTAATAACGTAGGGTCGCGAAACCATTGCGGGCCAATCAAATAGACGAAGGCAGCAGGCAGTGCGATTCCGGCAAGGTAGTGCAGCACCCAGCCGAATAATTTCTCGCCGCGAACCGCAGAGGCATTCTGAATAGATGGATGAAACCACACCCCCTTAGCCCAGTGCCCGCACCAGCGTCCCAGCATGGCGTAATCCAGTGTGCGCATACCAAGGGATCTTAGCAATAACGACCACAGGTCCATGATTACTGTTGCGCCAATGCCAACGAAAGAGATTGCCAGCAAAGTAGATGTATTCATAAAGCCACCGTTCTCGTATAGGGTTACATTGTGGCTTTCACTATAGAGGTTCAAGTTAACTTGAACGCAAGGGGCTGGTATGGATATTTCAGAGGTCGCCAGGCGAACAGGTATGGCAACATCAACGCTTCGCTATTATGAGGAAAAAGGCTTGATTCACTCTGTTGGCCGGCGGGCGCAGCGGCGCATATTCGGCCCGCGGATACTGGATCAGTTGGCGATTATTGCCCTGGGGCGTGCCGCCGGGTTTTCGTTGGATGAGATTGGCGACATGCTTCATGCAAATGGCAAGGTGCAAATCAACAGGCAGAAACTGACTGCCAAGGCCGAAGAGATTGATCGCTCGATTAAGCAATTGAAAGCGGTACGCGACGGCTTGCGCCATGCGGCCAATTGTCCGGAAAAGAGTCATCTTGATTGCCCGACTTTTCGCCGGCTTATGGATGCGGCCGGTTCGGGGCAGCTTAAGCCGTTAATACCGGCGGTGATAAAAAACCGCTAACGCGACGACTTTGACTATGAAACGGGAGCAGCGCCATGCGCCAGATACTGCTTGTTGTTGATGTGCAATCAACCTTTTCACCGCCCAATTGGCTGGTCGCGGGTATTGGACGCGTGATTGAACGTATCCCCTCTATTGCCACAATTGAATTACACGACGAGGCGCACACACCCTTCCAGAGTCAGTTGGGCTGGCGGCCTGCAGCGCAAGACACGTGTTTGGTGGTGCCGGATCAGGTATTCGTTAAGCATGGTTATACGCCGCCTGCCGAAGTGTTGGCCTATTTGAAGCGCTTTAATCCAGACCGCGTCCTGGTGTGTGGTGTTCAAACGGAAACGTGTGTGTTGGCGGCGGGGTTTGCGCTGTTTGATGCCGGGTTGCATCCCACGCTGGTAACGGATTTAACGGTTGGTTCGTCGTTAGACCGGTCGGGGCAGCTTGGTATTAGTTTGTGGGAACATCATTTCCGCAATACGGTGTCGTCTGATCAGTTGCTCGCGGGTTTTGATTAAACGGGGAATTGCTCAATGGTTTGCCGCAGGCGTAGCAGGGTGGGCTCCAATTGTGCCAAAGGCACCGAACTCAAACCAATTCGAAGAGCGTGCGGTACATGGGGTGTGGTGGCATAGGCCTCGGCTTTCGAGACGGCAATCTCGTTCTTGGCTAATGCGGCGGCAATTCTGTCGGCGCGCAAATCTTCGGGTAAGGGCAGCCACAAGAATAGCGCGTTGGGGTGCGCGGTGAACGCCATGTTACCCAGTATTTTTCTTGCAATGGCCTGGCGTTGTTGCGCGTCGGCACGCATGTGTTTTTCGTGTTTTGTTACCGCGCCGCTTGCGATCCAGCGCGTGGCCATGGCGGTGATGATGCTGGGCGCACTCCAGTAGGTGGCGCGGATGACCGACCTGAATTGTTTTGCATAGGTATCCGGTACCACCACAAAGCCGAAGCGCAGGCCGCTTGCCAGGCTTTTCGACAAGCTGGAAACATAAATGGTGCGTTCCGGCGCCAGCGTTGCGAGTGGGGGCGGCGATTTACCGGCCAGGAAGGCGTACGACGCATCTTCAATCAGCATGCAGTTGTGCTGCCGGGCGATGTTCGCCAATTGGTGTCGCTGTTGGGCCGTTAGCACCCAGCCCAGGGGGTTGTGCAGGGTGGGCATGGCATAGATTGCCCGAATGCGTTCGCGGCGGCATAGCGCGTTGAGCGCGTCCAGGTCGGGGCCGCCGGCGTGGTAGGTAATGGGCTTCAATGCCAGGCCATGCAGGTGCGCCGCCATTTTGAAGCCGGGGTAGGTTAAGGCATCGACCGCAACGCAATCGTGCGGGCGTAACAAGGTGCGTATGGCAACATCCAACCCTTGTTGCGCACCGTTCACCAGGAAAACCTGTTCTGCTTTGGTTTGAATGCGGCGTTCCGCAGTTAGGAAATCGGCAACGATTTCCCGTTCGTGGCGCCGGCCGCCGGGCGGTTGCTGATGCATGAGTGCGGCTAGATCGCCCGAGACTGCCAGTTCACGCAGCATGGTTCGCAGCAGGTCGGCTTGGCCGGCCCAGGTGGGGTGGTTGAATGAAAGGTCTGCGGCGGTGCGGCTTAATCTGGCTTCGTCATCGCTGTCCCACTCGCGTTGCAGGGGGCGATCGCGCACAAAGGTGCCGCGCCCTGTTTCACCAATAACCAGCCCCATGGCAGTGAGTTGTGCGTAGACCTTGCTGGCCGAGGCAACAGCCACACCATGCCGGGCGGCCAGTTGGCGATGGGTGGGCAACGCGCCGCCGGGCGGCAGCTTTCCGCTTTGAATATCGCCCGCCAGTAACTGCACGATAGACTTTACGGTCGACGTCGACACCATCAATGTACCTAGGACAATTTTTTGATTGTTCTATTTTAGCCGTTCAAACTATCTCCCTGCCAAGATTGATCTGTCAAAGGAGTGTTTATGTCCCGCGTCGCCATTTCCTCAGGCACCCACCCTGTTCCCGTTCTTGAGTTTCTGCGCCGGCAATTGAACGGCACGTTGAAGGAAGGCGATGTAACGCATATGCGTTACCCCACGGCTATTTCCCAATTGCTGGGGTTTCGTATTGTTGAGATCGGTGAAGGCACCGCAGTGCTGCAATTCGAAGCGAACGCCGAAATACACGGCAATCAGCAAGGCACCGTGCATGGGGGGTTACTGTGCGAATTGGCCGACGCTGCGATTGGCACGGCGCATTCCACCTTAATGCAGGAAGGCGAAAGCTTTACCAGCATTGACCTGAAAGCCAATTTTCTGCGCCCTGTTTGGGTCTCTACGTTGCGCGCCAGTGCCTGTGCCTCGCACCGCGGACGCACGATTAGTCATTACCAATGTGAAATCAGGCGCAATGAAGACAACAAGGTGGTGGGAACGGTTGAAAGCGTGGTGATGACGTTAAGGGGGGATGCGGCGAAGGGGCGTTGAAACGGAATCAACGGTGGTTGCATCTAATGGGTAAGACGTGGCGATTCCCGTCACGCACTTTTGGAGCATCCTCATGATTCGTCCTGTTATTGCTGCAGCTGCAACAGCTGCTACGTTTGCTTTTGCCATCGGCGGTGTTGCCGCCGCAGAGCCTTCCGTTTTGCACGCTCCTCCCCCCGCGCCACACAAAGCGGTGAGTTCATTGGTGAAACTGCCGGATTTCATTCCGGGTATGGGGCAGCTTTTTGTCGATCCAGATAGCTTGCCCGCCGGCCCTTTTCTGGGATACGACCGCGACGGTAAGCTGGTTAATACCACCTATATGATTCCGTTGTCGCTGATGACGCCGGAAATGAATCTGAATGATCTAAACGCGCCTGCAGGGTCGGTTGATCACGTTGATATTGTGTATAACGCGGGCCACCCCGGCGTTGCAGAGCCACACATTCATATCGTGCTTTGGAATGTGCCGACGAATGGGGAAAGTCGGGTTGCCAAATGAAAGCGTTCGTCGATAATGCGCGCCGGCGCGTTTTGCTCTCGGGTGGCGCCGGTTTGTTGCTGTCAGCCCTTTCTTCCAGGCGTTCTGTTGCCGCTGAAGCGGTTGAAATCAGCATGTCCGGCGCTGCATCTGGCGCACATGTTTGGTTTCGTCCACGTGGTTTGTTCATACAACCCGGCCAAACCGTTAGATGGGTCAATCATGAGGTGGGAAATGTTCATACGGTCACCGCCTATCATCCCGACAATGGCAAACCCCTGCGAATTCCCGACGGAGCCGCGTCTTGGGATTCCGGCTACTTAATGCCCGACGAATCTTTTGCACTGCAGTTCGATAAGCCGGGTATTTACGACTACTTTTGTATCCCCCATGAGCATGCGGGAATGGTCGGCCGAATCGTGGTTGGACATGTCGATGCCTCAGTGCGGCCCTACGCCACGACCGACGCGCTATTGCCGGCTGCGGCGGTTGCCGGTTTTCCCGATGTCGCCGGCATTCTAAAGAATAGAGATTAAATTTACCCATGCTTGCAACCTTACCGACCCCTTCCACAGAAAATCGTCCTTTTATGGGAAGCTCACGCGTCTCAGATCGGATCCGCTCTCGACTGCTTGCAGCCGGGCACCGCTATCATGCCAATGACAATATTGCTGCGTTTATAGAGAACGGCGAAATGCACGCGATGCATGCAGAAGTCGAAAATTGTGTGCGTGAAATGCTCAAGGCCCTGGTGATCGATGTTGAGAATGACCACAATACCGCCGACACCGCAAAACGTGTTGCCAAAATGTTTATTCGCGAAGTGTTCCAAGGGCGCTATGAACAAGCGCCTTCAATAACGGCGTTTCCAAATATCTCACAACTAAACGAGCTGATGGTTGTGGGGCCGATTAGGGTACGTAGCGCTTGCTCACATCATTTGTGCCCTATTATGGGCAAGGTGTGGATCGGTGTGCGGCCCAACGCATCGTCAGACTTAATTGGTTTGTCCAAGTACGCGCGTATTTGTGAGTGGATTATGAGCCGCCCGCAAATACAGGAGGAAGCGGTTGTGATGCTTGCCGATGAATTGGAAGGGCATATAAAGCCGGATGGTTTGGCCGTGGTGATGGAAGCGAGCCATTTTTGTATGCACTGGCGAGGCATTAAGGACGATGGCGCGTTGATGAAAAACGTTGTCATGCGCGGTGCTTTCAAAGATGATAAAGCACTTCGGGACGAGTTCTATAGGCATTTAATTTAGGGTTGCCATGCAAACCACACAATTAAAAACACCCCTCATTTACTCAGAAGCTACGCCGGAAAAAGAACTCATTGCGTCTGCTGCGTTTGGCAACGACGAAGCCTTTGAAATGATTATGCGCCGCCATAATCGGTTGCTATTTAGAACAGCGCGCAGCATTTTGAACAGTGATACAGAGGCCGAAGATGCGCTGCAGGAGGCTTATTTGCGGGCCTGGCAAGCGTTACCCAATTTTCGCCTGGAGGCCAAACTTTCAACTTGGTTAGTACAAATTGTCGTGAACGAGGCGCTTGGGCGACTGCGGCGTAAAAGTGCTCAAATTATTCCTTTGGATACCACCATCAATTCATCTGATCCTGAAGTGCAGGCCTCGTTAATGGATAAGTCCGACCAACAGCCTGAACGGTTTGCAATGCGGGCGCAGTTGCGCAAGATAATAGAGGCGCATATTGAGCAGCTGCCCGACTTGTACCGAACAGTGTTTGTGTTACGTGCCGTGGAGGAGTTAACGACACAAGAAGTTGCGTTGGCATTAAAAATGCCGGAGGCAACCGTGCGTATTCGATACCATCGAGCCCGCAGCCTTTTGCGTGCGAGTTTGGCGAACGATATTGATATAACGCTGGACGATGCATTTTCATTCGACGGCGCACGTTGCGATCGCATCGTTAATGCCGTGTTGGCAAGGGGTAAGTCTTTACATTTTCCTCGAAAGCGCGGCCCGATTGATCAGGAGCTAACGTAACTTGCTCTGGCTGAGCCGGGATGACTCACCCTGCTGCCGGCCAGTTGTTGATTACTTCTTAATCGTCGTTGCTTCTGCTAGCATTGTCTCCAAAACCACTAAAGGAGACGCACCATGACGCAATTAACTTATGTGTTGGTTCACGGGGCTTGGCATACGGGGGCGGAGCTTGAGCCCACGGCAGAGCATCTTCGTTCGCGCGGCCATTTGGTCATGTGCCCTACTTTGGCGGGAAACCGGCCCGGCGATGATCGTGCCACGATTGGCTTGGAGGACGCGGCGCAGTCGCTGGCGGCATACCTCGACGAACATGATTTGAACGAGGTGCGCCTGGTGGGGCATAGCTACGGCGGTATGGTGATTTCGCGGGTGGCGGATTTACGCCCCGAACGTTTGGCACGCTTGGTTTATGTGAATGCGTTTGTGCCTGATCCCGGCGAGGCGCTGAATGATTTAGTACCGCCGCATTATGTTGAGCTTTTCGATGCGGTTTCAGCGCAGAACAATGGTGCGGTGATGTTGCCGTTTCCGGTATGGCGCGAGGCTTTCATTAATGATGCTTCGCTAAGCTTGGCCACCAGCGCCTATGAAAAGCTGAATCCGCATCCATATAAAACGTTTCAAGACGGCATTGTGTTAAGCCAACCTATGGCGGCCAGCCCTGTTCCGAAGAGTTATGTGAATTGTCGCGAAGACACCGCATTGCCGCAAAGCCTGGGATGGCATCCACGCTTGTCGGAGAAGCTGGGGCTGTTTCGTTATGTTGAGTGCAGCGGAAGCCACGAGGTGTGGTTTACCGACCCGCAGGCGATTGCCGATGCCATTGAAAAAGCGGGGCGTGATTAGTGCATTTGCGGGCGCAGGTCTAGACTTCACACCACGCTTCGTTTCATAATGGTTTCATTATTCTGATGTAGTTTGCTAAACAAGCAGCGCCCACCACTGTGGGCGTAACAATTAAGGGGCGATGCAAATGGGCATTAAGCGTAGGGATTTCATCAAGGGCTGCGCTGCGGCGGGAACGTTAATGGTGCCGGGCATGGCCATGGCCGCACAAGTGGCTAATGCAAATAATGTGCAGAACGCCGCAATGAACGCACGTATTGAAAAATCAATCAAAGCAAGCTTCGGCGGGGGCTTTTCGGTACAGGCCCATACGCAATCCGCCGGGCTTACCTACGCCAACATCGAGCATTTTGGTAACCGGTATAAGGTTGCATCGGCCGACTTGCTCGATTGGAAGATCGTGAGCGCCGTTTAGGCAACCTTATTTTTTAAGCATAATTTTTAAAGGAAATAAGCCGTGTCCGAACAGATTAAGCGCATTCGCATCCATCCAGGTATCGGTCTTGCCCGTCTGGGAAATAGTGACGAGTTTTTTATTGGTCCTGAGGCGCCGGGGGTGGTGGTGGATCCAGGTGGCAGCGGCGGCCCAGGGCCCAACGGCGGCACCTACCGCGATGGCCAGGCGCGGTTGAAGCGTCAGGCGCAGCGCTACCGGGTGTATGCCTACGACGCCAACGATAAAGTTATCGGCGAGCTAACGTCCGACTCAGACGCGGTTAAATCCTTGCGTTGGCGGGTTCACGTGCGCAATATGAAGTCGGCCAATTATGCGTTTCAGGGCGCTTATTTGTTCGACCCTGATAAGTTGCGCAACCCATCTATTCAGCCAGGCAAGAAGCCCATTGAGCGCGACCAATTAATTATTGATCCGGGTGTGCACACGATTGCTTCGGGTCAGAAAGACCCGGTCGTCATGAAGGGCGATGTCTTCACGGGTATTGAAAAAGGCACCTTGCCCGGAGAGTTGCGTTTTGAAGGGTTTACGCCGAAGGATCCTTCCAAGGAAGTGGAGGTCACCTACACTGCGGCGAAAGATATTGAACTGGGCCAGCTTCGTCTGGACGATAAAGATCGATTGGTGTTTGTGGCCGCGCCGGGGAAAGGTGAAAGTGTCACCACGCCCAAGGTGATTATGTCGAACCCCAGTGAAACCATGTCGCCGCCGAATGGGCCCGATAATGGCCAGAACCCGCTAACGAACCAGTTTGCTTATTTCAATATTCCAGGTTGGTGGGACGACACCTGTGGCGGTGAAATCGACGTTACCGTGACGTTGAACGACGGCACGGTGCTGAGCACGCGCGACAACGTGAAATCGGAAACGGACGACGGCACGCGCAATCCCACGAATGGGGCCTGGGTTGTCACCGCTCCGCCGAAGTATTCGCCTTATATGTATCATGTGGTGTCGATTCGCGATCGCGTGTACGAGGCTTTCCCTGAGTCTTACCCTTACGCCAACCAGAAAACGAATTTCTATCGCGATGTGTATCCGATCTTCGCCAATGCGGTGAACTATGGTTGGGTTAGCGCCGAGGCGGCGGGCCTTACGGGTGAAACAAAGGGGCGCGCCCATGGCCCGAATCAACCGGGTAATTTGCTGAATGCCGATTATCTGAAGTTGTTGTCCGACCCAAGCGAACAGATGAAGCCCATTCGGCAACGAATTTATAGCTTAATGCGTCATGCGCCAGGGAAGAACAGCAAGCTCGTTGATTCGCTCATGCCGCCTCCGCCTCAGCGGCCGACTAGTTGGAAGAACGAAGAGTTCCAGCGCGAAGAAGACGCCTCCAAAATGCCCAAGTTGTGGGGTACGGGCGGTAAACCTTTGCAGAATGAGCAATTGGGTATCGACTTGCCAGACCAGTTCCTGAGCCTGACCGATTGGCAGTTGAAACACATGCAGAATTGGGCCGACGGTAACTTCGATGTTGGCACACCCATTGAACCCAAACCGTTTGATCAGTTGCCGTTGAACGAGCAACCGCATGCGTTGGATAGTTCAGCACTTGAACCCACTATTGGGGGCGGTTTCCACCCAGGTATCGAGTTTCCTTACTTGATTATTTACCGCGAGTATTTTGCTGAGGCGTTTCGTGTGGGTAAAGATGTCGAGGCGGGTTCGCTGGCCGCGTATATGTCCAGCCCGTGGCAGGGCGACTTCTGGTCATGCAACGAAGCTTGGTGGCCCACACAACGGCCCGAGGTGGTGTTTGAATACGATCCGGCAACGCAAACTCGAACACACAAAGAGTGGTTCCGTGGCTACGATGCAGAGGGCGAACCGCTTTCGTCTACCGACGGTTACCAGCAAATGGATTATGCTTGGCCGAGATTGGGCATGGTGTTGCCCATGAAGAATAGCGACGGTAGTTTCGTGAAGGATAAAGGATCGATTGTGTTCACCGAGCAAGAGCGCGATCCGGCCTTGAACAAGCCGTCGACCAAAGCATCATAATTTGTGTCGCTAGCGCAGTTCGACCCGGCCGATGGTACGTGGGATGTGGTAATTGTGGGGGCGGGGCCGGCAGGCGCTGCAACCGCGATCACGCTGGCCGGGTTTGGTCGGCGTGTGCTGCTGGTAGAGGAGCGAACCGCCCCCCGCTTCAAGTTGGGTGAATCGTTGCCCCCTGCTTCCATCGGTATCGTTAAGCATTTCCTGGGCAACATTGAAGACCCGGCACAAAATTTTCCAGGCGTTTTCAGAACGGCCGGGAATGTTTCGGTTTGGGCATCCGAGCAGCCCGATGTCACTGATTTCTTTTTTACGTCGACGGGGTTCGGTTTGTGCGTTGAACGACTGGCGTTCGATGCGGCCCTTCGGGAAAAGGCCGTTGCGGCGGGTGCTGCGCTGCTTGAAGTGGTGCGTTTCGAATCTTGCGTGCGTACGAGCACAGACGCCGACTTTAAGTGGCAATTAACGCTTCGTTCGGAAACGCAAACAACACAGGTTCACGCGCGCTATCTGATCGATTGCACCGGGCGTCGGGCTGCGGTGGCCAAGGCGTTGGGTGTTCAGCCGGTTTCCGATAACGACCAGTTGTTCGCCTATGCACAATGGTTTTCCTGTGCGAACCCCGATGAGGAGCACTACACACGGATTGAGGCGGCGCCTAATGGGTGGTGGTATAGCAACCGCTTACCGGCTGTTGAAGGCGGCGAATCCATGCGCCTGGTGGTGTTTCATTCCGATAAAGATTTACCGGCGGCCAAAATGGCGGCGCGCCGGGAAGGCTTCGACGCATTGCTGGGCGAATCCACACATATTGGCCCTTTGCTTGAATCCAAGGGCTACCAACCTTGCGGCACGATTCGCGGTGCACCGGCTAACAGCCAGTGTTTACAAGCGTTTTGCGGTGATGCCTGGATGGCGGTGGGGGATGCGGCGCAAGCTTACGACCCGCTGTCTTCACAAGGTATCGACAAGGCGCTTAGAACCGCCAGCCATGCCGGGCACATGATTCATTACGCGTTAAGTGACTTTGAAGAAACAGCCGCCGGGTTAAGCAGCAGCAACACTTATATTGGTCAATATAGCGCGCAACAGCAGCAATTGTGGCAAACGTATTTAACGCAACGAAATTATTATTACGGCATGCAGCCTCGCTGGGCTGATCAGCCGTTCTGGCAACGCCGGCGAGGTTGAATCAAAACGGGTTTTATTCAAGTCGGCGGCTGGCCTTTCATGATATTCGGCGGTGGGTTAGGTTTTTTCCTGATTTGGTTCTTTCAATACCTGAGTAGCCCATTGTCGGAACTGCGTGGCGCGGCTTGAGCTGACCCGGTAACCCACCGAGATTATGGCGTCGAGATTATAGTGTTTGATGCGCCGTTTAACTTGTCGGTTGCCTTCCTGGCGAACTACTAAGAATTCCTTAGTAGTCCATACTTTTCCCTATGTTATCCTCGCAGCATGCCCGCACGGGCACGGGGGAGTCCCTTTAGGGATGCGGCTTTACCCCTGGTTGAAGCTTAATCCATACAACGAAAGAAAGGACTTTACCCTATGCCTTCCAGCGTTTCGTCTTCTACTTTTTCCTGGCGCCGTTCCGTGCGCAAAACTGCCGCCGCATTGCTGACCGCAGCCATGCTGGCACCGCATGTTGCGTCGGCTTGCACGAGCTTTTTAATTCCTACAAGCGATGGCGGGTCGGTTTATGGCCGCACGATGGAGTTCGGTTTTTCCATGGATTCAAAAGCCATGGTGATTCCGCGCAACCATAAGCTGTCTTCCATCGGCCCCGACGGTAAGGAAGCGATGACCTGGACAGGCAAATATGCTGCCGTGGGTTTGAATGGGCTTGGCATGAGCACATTGGTTGACGGCATGAACGAGAAAGGTTTGGCCGGCGGCGTGCTGTATTTCCCCGGCTTTGCCGACTACGCTGACCCCGCCAAAGCGGACCCGGCCAAGTCGCTTGCCCCTTGGGATTTCTTAACCTGGGCGCTGACGAACTTTGCAACGGTGGAAGAGGTGAAAGCGGCCATTAACAATAACGAAGTGGCCGTTGTGAAGGTGATTCAGGAAGCGCTGAAAATTGCTCCGCCGCTGCACTACACACTGCATGATGCAAGTGGGGCGTCGCTGGTAGTTGAACCTATCGATGGCAAGTTGAAGGTGTACGACAACCCCGTGGGCGTGATGACGAACTCACCGACTTTCGATTGGCATCTTACGAACCTAAGTAACTACGTCAAACTTTCAAGTGTGAATGCGGAGCCACTTAAGTTGGATGGCATGACAATTGAGCCGTTTGGCCAAGGCTCGGGTCTGTTAGGCATTCCTGGTGACGGCACGCCTCCCTCGCGTTTCATTCGCGCGCTTGGCTTAACCATGAGCGTTGAACCGGCGGCAAGCGGCCCGGAAAGTGTGCGCTTGGCCGAGCATATTCTGAATAACTTTGATATTCCGAAAGGCTGGGTTCGCGAAAAAGATCAAGGTGATGATCCGCTTGAATATACGCAGTGGTCTACCGTGGCAGATCTTTCCAATGGCATGTACTACGTTAAAACGTACGACAATCAGGTGTTGCGCGGTATTGATCTGAATTCATTCGATTTGGATGCCAAAGAGATTGTAAGCGCGCCGCTGAATTCTGAAATAGCGCCGCCGGCTTTGCCGATGCCGAAGTCTTGATGGTTATGAGGTAAACGATACCTCAGGCATCAGTCGTGCAATAGGGGGTTGCTTGTGCAGGCGGGCCTGCGCAAGATCATATTCTGTTTGCAGTGCAGTCCAAAACCGGGCGGTACTGATGCCTGCCATCTCCAGGCGGATAGCCAAATCCGCACTGATGCCGGCTTTGCCGTTAATCACACGAGAAAGTGCTGTTCTGGACATACCCAGCTTTTGCGCCGCTTCGCTGACTGATAAGCCGAGCGGCGCAATCACTTGATCGCGCAAGGTGTGTCCAGGGTGTGGGTGATGCAAGGTACTCATATCTTTCTCGATTAGTGATAGTCTTGATAATCGACTATATCTACATCCTGCCCTTCAAAAACAAACGTGATACGCCAGTTTCCGTTAACCACAATTGACCAATGTCCTTCAAGATTGCCGTGCAACGGATGCAACCCGAAGCCGGGTAGATTTAATTCGGCCGGCGATACAGCGACGTCCAGAACGCGCAGAATTTGCCCTAATTTCTTGGCGTGATTAGGTTGGATTCCCTTCATTGAACCCGTTGCGAAGAAATGCTCAAGCCCTTTATGGCGAAATCGCCTAATCATAGTACATTGTACTGCGTAGCGGCACACGACACAACAGCTCCTTATGCTTTTGATGCGGTCTGCTTCAATTAAGCGCCTCCTTGGCCGCCTCCTCAGGCGTTAGCCCGTCGTAGAACATATCGGTAAACCATTCGGCCTGTTCTTCAATATGTTCCTGCGCCTGGCGCACGGTTGCGCCTGCGGCGACCAGGAGGCCTTCTACTTCAATACACCATTGAATAAGCGCTGCTTCATCGGGATCCAGCGTGTTCTTTTTTGCCATGTTTTTTCCTTTGGGTAAGGCCTGCGTATAGCACAGAATATACGGAAGAAAGCCTCAAATGCTACAATTCGTGCTGTTTTTGCGCGGTTTTTGTCGCCCTGCTTCCAGGTGCGTTGCTCAGTCGGCCCCCGCTGCACCATCCTTGTTCAGGTCCCAGCCAGTTGCGGCTTCGGGTCTTGTTCCCACGAAATAAAGATCTGCCCTTAATGATTATCCTTAAAAACGTGACCTTGCGTCGCGGCAGCAAAGTATTGCTTGATAAAACCTCCGTCTCGCTGAATCCCGGTGAGAAAGTGGGTCTGGTGGGGCGTAACGGCGCGGGCAAGTCATCGTTATTTGCTTTGTTGAACGGGACCTTGCACGACGACGGCGGCGAATTTTCCATTCCGGCACAGTGGCGTATGTCGCAAGTGGCGCAAGACATGCCGGAAACGGAACAAAGCGCGACCGATTTCGTCGTGGAGGGCGATACGGTTTTGTTGGCGGCTCAACACGAAGTGACGGCGTCTGAGGAAAGTGACGATGGCATGCGCATGGCGTACGCCTATACGGCATTACACGACGCGGGCGCACACGATGCACCTTCGCGGGCTCAGGCCCTGATTCTGGGGCTGGGCTTTAGTGTGGCTGAACTCGACAAGCCGGTGAACAGTTTCTCGGGCGGCTGGCGCATGCGCCTGCAATTGGCGCGCGCGTTAATGTGCCCGTCGGATTTGCTGCTGTTGGACGAACCCACCAACCACCTGGATTTGGATGCGTTGGTATGGCTGGAAGCGTGGCTTAAGAACTATGCCGGGACAATGGTTGTTATTAGCCATGACCGGAAGTTTCTGGATTCGGTGACTAATGTCACGTTGCATATCGACAATGGCAGGTTGGTACGCTACGGCGGCAATTACAGCAAGTTTGAAGACATGCGGGCGGAACAAATGGCGTTGCAACAGGCGGCCCATGCGAAGCAGCAGGAAAAGGTGGTTCACCTGCAAAAGTTTATCGACCGTTTCAAGGCAAAAGCCAGTAAAGCCAAACAGGCGCAAAGCCGTGTGAAGGCCCTTGAGCGCATGGAAAAAATTGCGCCGGTTCTGGCTGATGCAGAATTTCAGTTTGGCTTTAAAGCACCGCTTAGTCTGCCCAACCCCATGTTGGCGATGACTGCTGCTAGCTTTGGTTATCCGCCGCCGGAGGATGCGCCCACTAATGCGAAGCCTACGGTAATCGTGCAGAACGCCAATCGTTCTGTACTCGCGGGACACCGCATTGGTATTCTTGGCGCAAATGGGCAAGGCAAGTCGACACTGGTAAAAACCATCGCCGGGGCGTTGCAACCCGTTGCGGGTGAAATCATTACCGGGAAAGGCTTGAATATAGGTTATTTTTCCCAGCAAGAGCTCGACGTTCTGCGGCCTGCAGAAAACCCACTGGAACACATGATACGTCTGGCGCGCGACACGCCCGCCGGTGTGCGCCCCAGTGCCATGGAGTGCCGCGAACAGGGATTGCGTAATTTTCTGGGCACCTTCAATTTCAGCGGCGATATGGTCAAGCAGGCGGTTGGCAGCATGAGTGGGGGCGAAAAAGCGCGCCTGGTACTGTGCATGATCGTGTGGCAGCGCCCTAATTTGCTGCTGCTTGATGAACCCACCAACCACTTGGATCTGGCAACCCGCGAGGCCCTAAGCGTGGCTTTGAATGAGTTTGAGGGCTCGGTGATGTTGGTAAGTCACGACCGGGCCTTGTTGCGTTCGGTATGCGACGAGTTCTGGCTGGTGTCGCGTGGCGGAATTCAAGACTTTGACGGCGATTTGGATGATTACCAAGTCTATCTGTTAGAGGAAGCCAAGCGTCAGCGCGAAGCAGCATCGTCTCGCAACGCTGCGTGATTCTGTCACGCTTGAAGGTTGGCAATTTCAATGGTGTCGGCGTTGCAGGCCTGCATCAGATCGAAGTCGAAACTGACGAACAGGACGACGCGATCTTTAGCCCAGGTTTTGAATTGCTCTGCCACGACGGCACAGGCGCGTGCGTCTAATCCGCTTGTCGCGCCGTCTACAACCACAACGGCAGGGTTGCCAATTGCGGCTGCCGTAAGGTAAACCTTGCGGCGCATGCCCGTCGACATTTGCTCAAAGCGTTTGTCCAGATGCGGCGTCAGCTCCAGCCTGGATGCAAGGTCAAGCACCGTGTCATCGATGCTCGCGCTTTTCTCTGACGCGACTTTTTCCAGCAGCCAACGGCCGGTTTCCATGGGATATTCCATGGTGTTGTCGGGCACGTAGGCGAGTCGGTTTTTGGCGTGTTTTGGATCTTTTGTTAATGAGATTCCATCGATAAAAACGTCGCCCGAGTCGGGCTTGATGAGCCCCGCCACAATCCCCAGCAAGGTGGATTTACCGGTACTTTCTTGTTCGCATAGCGCGAAACACCCCGGTTCGAATGTATACGTTAAGCCCTGGAATACAAGGTGACCGTCGTAGTGTTTACTGAGATTCTTGATACTGAGCATGGCGGAAAATGGATGCGTGAATGTTTTGTGTGGTTAGTGTGACCGCGGGTGAAAGTGTTTTTTTACCTGTTTCTTAAGGCCGGTGTCGTAGTCAACAAACAGCTGGGCCACTTCACCGCGTAGCCATTTTAAGGCGGGGTCGGTATGCAGTTTTGCATGCCAGTGTTGCTTCAGCAGATAGCTCCTGGTTTTGATCGGCAATTGAACCATGCGTAACCCTTCAAGCCGCAGAAAATATTGCGCAACGGCTTGCGGCACCGTCACAATCATATCGGTAGCCGAAATAATGGCGGGGACACTCATGAAGTGCGGAATATTCAATTGCACGCGGCGCGAAATGCCCTTGCTTTTAAGGACCTGTTCAAAAAGCTCGTGGCTGCGGCCTTCGGGTTCGACCACGGCATGGGGTAAGTCAAGAAATGTGGCTAAAGACACTTTATTGCCTTTCACCCGGGGGTGGTCTTTGCGTACTAAACAAACAAAGTTGTGTTCGAAGAGCCGCTGCATATAAAAACCGGGCCGTTCCAGGTCGGGAAAGAAACCAATAGCCAGTTCGGTTGAGCCGTTTTCCATGGCTTCAGGCAGCTCTTTGACGGTTAATGCTTTGCTTTTCAGGTTGCATTGGGGCGCGACACGGGCCAGATGCGCCATGATGCGCGGCAAAAACACCATTTCACCAATGTCGGACAGGGTAACCAGGAAGTTGCGCTGTGCTGTTTTCGGGTCAAACTCGGTTGGGGTTTGAATGGCGTTGTCGATCATTGAAAGCGCTTGCTTTGCGGCCGTGACCACTTGCTCGCAACGCGGGGTCGGTATCATGCCGCCCCTGCCCCGCACGAAAAGCGGGTCGCCCAAAATTCGGCGTAAACGGCCGAGCGCCGAGCTGGTGGCCGGCTGGCTAAGTTGCAGCGCTTCCGATGCCTTCGAAACACTCCGGGTGGCATGCAGTTCGACAATCAACCGAAGCAAGTTGAGGTCCATTTTCGGGATCATAGGCGACACTATTTAAATGGTGAATAGTAATAATAATAGTTCCTTCATTGTATTTATAAACCTTCCTGCCTATTATTGATCGAAAACAAGGGAGACAAAGCAGTGACTCAACCACTTAATCGTATCGACGGGGTTGTTTATCCCGATGCCGAAAAAGCACGTTTCTATACCGAGAGCGGCGCGTGGGAGCGCAGAACAATGGGCCAGGCGCTGCGCGATGCGGCGCAAATTGCGCCCGATCAAATCGCCTATGTGTGTGATGAACGCCGAATTACTTTTGCGCAGCTTGATGCGGTTACCGACCGTTTGGCAGCCGCGTTGCGTAAGCTGGGCTTGCGTTTGCACGATCGCGCGATGTTTCAAATGGGCACCAATATTGAAACCGCTATTGCATTGTTTGGTTGCTTTAAAGCGGGGGTTATCCCCGTATGCAGTATTCCGCAATTCCGTGAAATTGAAATTGGCACGTTAGCCAAACTTACGCAGCCCAAAGGTTATTTCGTGCAGAAGGATGCGGGCGGCAACTTCGATTTGCTGACCTTTGCGGCGGATATGGCCAAGCGCCACGATATTCCTTATGTTATTTCGACGGGTGGAGAAACAGTTGAGGGCGTGCACACACTTGACGATTTGTGTGCTGAATCGTTGCCCGCTTTGGATACATCCGACGAGTTCACGGCGGGCGATGTGGCGGCTTTTCAGTTATCCGGGGGCTCAACGGGTGTGCCGAAGATTATTCCCCGCTTTCACGGTGAGTATCTTGCGCATGGGCGGGATTGGTGTAACCAATATGAAATGGAAGCAGGGAACATCGGCATCTGGGCTTTGCCTGTTTTGCATAACGCGGGCATGCTTTTTTCGATTGTGCGGGCCGTCATTTACCCTGCAACAACGGTATTGATGCCGCGCTGGGATGTTGCGCGCTACTTCGACATGATTGAACGCGAGAAGGTGCAGTTTGCGTTTACGATTGGGCCGCATGCGCCCGCCATTGCGTCGTATCCGCATGTTGCGAAACATGATCTGTCATCGTTGAAGATGCTGTTTACGCTCATGGGGGCGGAGTCGATTGAGCGGGCCACAGGTGTGTGCTCAACCAATATGTTCGGCATTACCGAGGGGCTGATCTTAACCGGTACGCCCGGTGCTTCGGCTGAGATTCGTCACGGCAGCATCGGCATGCGGTGCTCTCCGCACGATGAAATACGTATTCTTCAGCCCGGCGGCACCAATGAACTGCCGGTGGGTGAGGTGGGCGAACTTTGCTTTCGCGGGCCTTCGTCGTTACAGGGCTATTACTCTGCGCCCGACATCAATGCGGTTAGCTTCACGCCCGACGGCTTCTTCAGAACCGGCGACATGGTGCGCGCGCGCCGTATCGATGGCGAACTGGTTTACTGCTTCGAAGGCCGCATGCGCGACAACATTAACCGGGGCGGAGAGAAATTTGGCACCGAAGACATTGAACATTTAATTGCGCGTCACCCCGCGATCGCCGATGGCAAAGTGGTGGCCATGCCGGACGAAATCTATGGCGAAAAAGCCTGTGCGTTTCTGATTGCGCGTGAAGGGTGCACGTTGCCCACAGTAAAAGAACTGGGTGCGTTCTTACTTGAAAAAGGCCTGGCCAAATATAAGTTGCCGGAACGCATCGAGCCATGCGATTCGTTTCCCGTAACACGGGTGGGCAAGCTTGACCGCGCCGCTTTACGTGCTCTTATTGCAGAAAAACTGGCGCAGGAGGCCTCAAAGTGAAAATCAATATTCTGGGTGGCGGGCCGGCGGGTTTGTATGCAGCCTACCTGCTGAAACGATCAAACCCTTCGGCGTTGGTCAATGTGTACGAACAAAATGACGCGAATACCACCTTTGGGTTCGGTGTGGTGTTTTCCGACGAGGCCCTTGAGTTTCTGCGGGCGAATGATGAGGAAACGCTGGAAGCCATTACCCAGGGCCTGGAAACGTGGCGTGATATCGAAGTACGAATTCACGGCGAACGTATTGTGATCGACGGTGTGGGCTTTACGGCCATTGCACGTTTGAGGCTGCTGGATATTCTGCGTGAACGAGCGTTGTCGGTGGGTGTGCATCTGCACCATCAATGTATTGTTAAAGACCTTGCAGAAATGGATGACGCCGACCTGGTGATCGGCGCCGATGGCGTGAATTCGCTGGTGCGTCAAACGTACGAAGAGCATTTCGGCACATCGATAGAGTACTTGAACAACCATTTTGCGTGGTTTGGCGCAACCCGTGCTTTTCCGCGCTTAACGCAAACCTTCAAAGCGGCGCCTGATGGCTTTTTCAATGCGCATCACTATCGCTATACCCCGGACATGAGTACGTTTCTGGTGGAGGTGGATCCCGCCACGTTTGAACGCGCGGGCTTGGGCCGGATGAGCGAGGAGGACTCGCGCCGGTATTGCGAGAACGTGTTTGCCGAAGAACTGGACGGCGCGTCGCTGGTGGTGAACAAATCGATGTGGCGACGCTTTCCCAAGATCAGCAACAGGAAATGGTCGGTTGGGAAGTACGTGATTATTGGCGACGCGTTGCGCACCGCACACTTTTCAATCGGTTCCGGCACACGCCTTGCGCTTGAAGATGCGCAAGCGCTCATGCAAGCCATTGCCGCGCATCCACACGATGTGCCCGCAGCATTAACCCGTTTCGAGGCGGCGCGGCGCCCTGTCGTTGAAAAAATTGTTTCAGCTGCCAACCGCAGCGCGGATTGGTATGAAGACTTCCCGCAACATATGCAATTGCCCGCATTGGAGTTTGCGAAAAACTACATTAGCCGGTCGGGGCGTATTGACCCTGAAAGGCTGAAAGCGAATTCGCCAGGGTTCTCCTCGCAATACGAGGCCTGGCGAGCCGGCTCGGCGCATTCATAGCAAAGAGCCTTGAAGTTCAAAAAAACATTTGGAGACAATGATGAAAAAGAAGTTGGCTATGGTGGCATTGCTGTCGTCGCTTTTGGTGCCTGCAGCGTATGCAGAAGACCCGATCAAGATTGGATTTATCGCGGAACTATCCGGCCCGCCTGCGGTGTTGGGTAACGACCAGTATGATGGCTATTTTGCCTCAGGTTACGGAAAAGGAAGTGTTTGTGGTGGGCACTATGGCGGGGCCCGGTCCAGTGGCAGGGGCTCAATGTTCACCCTACCTGTTTATGGCGTCGTGGCAAAACGATATGTTGTCGGAGGTGGTGGGGCAGTACGCCACCGAGCAAGGCTATAAGTCGGTGGTGGCGTTGGCGCCCAATTACCAGGCCGGAAAAGACTACATTGCCGGGTTCAAGCGCTATTACAAAGGCGAGATTCTCGACGAAATTTATACCCCTTTGAATCAGTTGGATTTTTCGGCGGAACTGACGCAGGTTGCCTCATATCAGCCCGATGCGGTGTTTATTTTTTATCCCGGCGGCTTAGGCATTAATTTTGTCCGCCAATACAATCTGGCCGGTTTGAATGGGCAGTTTCCTTTGCTTTCGGCTGCCTCGGTCGACATGACGACCCTGCCTGCAATGAAAGAGTCGGCCTTGGGCGTGATCTCCGGGTCGCACTGGAGCCCCGACCTGGACGTGCCTGAAAACAAAGCGTTTATTAAGGCGTTTAAAGAAAAACATGGTCGTATGCCTTCGGCTTACGCGGCCCAAAGTTACGATGCGGCTTTATTGCTTGACTCCGCTATTGCCAAGGTAGATGGGAATCTGGATGACAAAGAAGCGTTCATGAAGGCCATGAAAGAAGCGGACTTCAAGTCTATTCGCGGCAAATTTCGTTTTGGCAACAATAATTTCCCCATTCTGGATATGCATACCATGGAGGTGGTGAAAGGGGATGACGGGCAAGTTACCTTGAAAACGATTGCCACCCCGTTCAAGGATCACCAGGATGCCTACCACCAGGCGTGCCCCATGAGTTAAGGCCGTTAGGGCGAAGCTTGATCCTCCGTTGTTTCGCGAGCCTGCAACGCGTATGATCAAGCTTCGCGGCAACCTTAAGCCAAAAACCCCCATTTAAAACACAATGCTGCATTGTGTGGTGGCAACAATGAAGACATTGAAACTTTCGGAGTTGATGGGCGCGTTCAGTTATGCGCTTGACATCACAGAAGGACAGCCACCCGGGCATTGTGTGCGCTGTTGCTGGATTGGCATGCATATTGGCCGTCAAATCGGTCTGTCGCAACAGCAGCTTTGGGAACTCTATTACACGTTGCTGCTGAAGGATCTGGGCTGTAGCAGTAACGCGGCGCGCATTTGCGAACTTTATCTTACCGACGATTTACAGTTCAAAAGAGATTTTAAAACCGTCGGCGACAGCAAGCCACGTGCGTTGTCTTTTGTATTAAGTCATACAGGCTTGAATGAGGGGTTGGCCGCTCGGTTCAGGCGTGTCATGACCGTTATTCGTAACGCCGATGAGCTAACCCAGGAGCTGATTTCAACGCGTTGCCAGCGCGGTGCTCAGATCGCGCGTCTTTTGCGTTTTCCCGCTGAAGTTGCCGATGGTATTCATAGTCTTGATGAACACTACAACGGCAAAGGTTATCCCGGCGGCCTCGTTGCCGATCAGATTCCCATTTATTCACGAATTGCCTTGCTTGCCCAGGTGATTGATGTTTTTCATACGGAAGGTGGTGCACAGGCCGCCCTTGATGAAATTAACCTGCGCTCGGGGGGGTGGTTCGATCCTGCTCTGGTAAAAGCATTCAAGGCGGTTTCACACGACCCGCTTTTCTGGGATATGTTGTCTTCGCTAGGTATTGACGGCGCGGTGCATGATTTGGAACCGCCACACCCACAAGCCGTTCTGGACGAAGATTATTTAGACGATATTGCCGCCGCATTTGGCGAGGTGGTTGACGCCAAAAGCCCTTACACCAGCGGCCACAGTGTGAGGGTGTCGCAGTATGCCGACATGATTGCGTTCCGCCTTGACCTGTCTGCGCCGAGTCGGCGCTGGCTTAAGCGTGGCGCGTTATTGCATGACGTGGGCAAACTGGGGGTGAGTAACAGTGTGCTCGACAAGGCGGGTAGTTTGGACCCGCAAGAGTGGGCTGCGGTGAAGCGGCATGCCGGTTATACCGAGACGATACTCGGTCGTATTTCGGCCTTTAATGAGCTTGCCCGTGTTGCCGGCGCGCATCACGAACGGCTTGATGGCGCTGGTTATCCCCGTGGCCTGACGGAGCAAGATATTCGTCTGGAAACACGCATTATCACGACCGCCGATATTTTCGATGCCATTACTGCGGAACGCCCTTACAGAGGTGCCATTCCCGTAGATAAGGCGCTGGAGATCATGCGCGGGACGGTAGGCACAGCGTTGGATCCGGATTGCTTTGAGGCTTTATGCGCGGGTTTAGGCAAATAGAATAACGCGACTAATTGCGTGCGCCGACTGTGGCTTTCAAATAATCATGCCAACAGATAAAACATGACGGTAACGCCCCCTGCCGCCAGGTAGGGGCCGAAGCTGATTGCCTGGCCGCGTTCAAGGCGGCCCCGAATTTTCATGATGCCTGCCCAAACCAATGCTGTAACAGAGGCAAGCAACAGTACCCAGGGTAAAGCCATCCAACCCAGCCAGGCACCCAGGGCGGCCAGTAGTTTGAAGTCGCCCTGCCCGATACCGGCTTTACCCGTGATTCTGAAAAATACCTGGAAGGTGATCCATAACCATAAATAGCCTGCCACGGCGCCAATCACCGCATCGGGTAAGGGGGTGAGTGCCCCGTTCAAATTAACCAGAAGACCCAGCCACAATAGGGGCAGCGTCAGCAAATCGGGAAGCAGACCCGTCCGAGCGTCGACCCACCCCAGCGTGACCAATACGTTATTGAATACGATGACGGCCAACCCAACGGGTGTCGGTCCTAGAAGCCACACCGCGATTAAAGTGGTGAGCGTGGTGAGGGGCCAAACCGGCGCGTGGCTGGAAAAATCGAAGAGCGGGTTCTTTTTGGTAAGTCGAGGATTGATTTGCTCAACGAGCCGCAGGGCGGCTTGGCGCAGTAACCATGTAAGCCCCCAAGACCAGATTAAAGCAGCTGGAATGCTGACCGCCGGATTAAGACGCCAAGGTTCCCATTCCCACATAAATGTCAGTTTGCGTTCCGGGTGATGAAGCCATTGGGATAGCCGGCTTGTTGGCGGGTGATGGGGATCTCTTCAGCCACGCCATCCTGGCTGATGGTGATACCGTTGTGTGACACTGTTTCAAGAAAAATGCCCGGCGCGAGAGATTGGCCGTTGCGATATGTACGCGCAGGTTGATTATTGATACTGAGCAGTGCCGCACCTTGCCCGCCCGTGTTGGCAATGACGCCGACAAGATCAATTTTTATGCCAAGTGTTCGCCCGCCGAACCATTGCGCCATGGGCTGAATACCGGGATTGGCGGAATAAGTCGACAAAGCGGGCGCAAGTTTTTGGGGGGTGGGGGCGAGCAATAGCGCCGCCCAGATACCCAGGCCCGCGGCCAGAGCGATAACGGCGATGGCACGTACAACGCGCGGCGCAACAGGGTCTGCAGAGAAGGTTTGAATCGTCATGAGATAGGATGGAGGCAACATTGCTTTGTCGGCAACGTGAGTTTGCCATGACTACAACCAAAAACACTACTGAAAAATAATGGCAAACATTGGTTTCTACCGTTAAGAATAAGGTATATATTCGAAACCTGTTTATGTCTGTCATGATAACGGGCTATTTTCTATATCAGGCTAAGTAAATGATGCCCTCGCTTAAAAGAAGATTGAACCGCCAACGCGGTTTTTCGTTGATTGAAATTATGGTGGTGGTGGTCATTATGGGTGTATTGGCCGCTTTAATTGTGCCTAACTTAATGGGTCGCCCCGATCAGGCGCGTGCCATTGCCGCCCGTCAGGATATTGGTTCGCTCATGCAGGCGTTGAAGTTGTATCGGCTCGACCATGGCCGCTATCCGAATAACGAGCAAGGTTTAAACGCATTAATGGGCGCCGGTGATTCGGCGCAGGGAGGGCGGCAAGCCTATTTGGAACGTTTGCCGAATGACCCTTGGGGAACACCCTATCAATATTTGAATCCGGGTGTGCATGGTGAAGTCGATGTGTTCTCTTTGGGGGCAGACGGGCGCCCCGGCGGCGAAGGAAAAGATGCGGATATTGGATCCTGGTCGCAATAGCCACGCTGAAAAGGGGTTTACCCTGCTGGAGATGCTGGTTGTGCTGGCTATTATGGGGACAACGGCGGCTTTGGTTGGGGTTGGCCTGGTGGCGGGCCGTGAGCGCCGGCTATTGAAGCAAGACGCGCAGGTGTTGTCGCAACTTTTTACGGCGGCCCAGGCGCAGGCGCGCCAACAGGCAACGTCTATTGCCTGGCGGTATGGGGCAAACGGCTTTAAGTTCGAGTTGGTTTTGCAAACCCCGTATCTGCCGGCCGATCTGGCGCGTTATGTCGATTTGAATCATCAAGCACTCACTGAGCGTAATCCAACCTTGCGGGCGCGTGCCTGGCAATCTGAAGAGCCGGTGCGTGTTCGTGTTGATCCGCCCATTCCACCTGTTTTCAACCGTGAATGGATGTCGGGTCCCCGGGTGGTTGAGCTGGATAATGGTTTGACTCAGGTCAGGATAGTGCGTTCGGCCCAGGGGCAGTATCGGGTGCTGCCATGAGCTGTTGTTCGAATCAATCGGGTTTTACATTGGTCGAGGTGCTGATTGCGTTGGCAATTGTGGGTATTGCTTTGGCGGCGGGCATGCGGGCATTGGGCTTGAGCGTAGACGGCACGCGTGCCTTGCAGCAACGCACGTTGGCGTTGCAGGCGGTGGAAAACCGGGTGGCCGAACTGCGCTTGTCACGTGAAATGCCTGCTCCGGGGCGTCGTTTTCAGCCTTGTCCGCAAGGTGGCTTGGATTTTGTGTGTGAACAGGTGTTTGCCGATACGATCAATGCCAATTTTCGTCTTGTGACGGTGCGTGCCCGTTTGGGCGCCGGCCCGGTATTGGGTGAGTTGAATGGTCTGTTATCGGTGCTGCCATGAGTGCCGACATACCTGCGCAACGCGGTTTAACGTTGATAGAGATCTTGGTGGCGCTGGCACTCATGGCGTTGCTCAGTGTCATTTCCTGGCGCGCGCTCGACATGACGGATCGTTCAGTTCAAGTCTTGCAGACACGCATTCAGGATACGCAGTCTTTGGCAAGGGTGTTGGGTCAGGTTGAGCATGATTTGAAGCGTCATGTGGGCGTGCTTTGGCGCTCGCCTGTTTTGTCTATTGTTCGCACCCGGGGAAATGGTGCGTGGCAGTTGGTTGAGTGGCGTCAGGAGGGCTCACGTTTGCTAAGGGCGGTCAGTGATCCGTCGTACGCTTTGCCGATGCCGGAATTGAATCGTTATGAAGTCGTACTGGAGGATATTGCCTCATTCTCCCTGCGTGAGTGGGGCGCTGAGCAACAATGGGTATCGCCGACGGAAACACTGGATTCAGGCGCGAGCGAAGCAGGGCTGAAAGGGTTCGAGGTAAACGTTGTCCGCATCGATAATGGCGCGCCCGCCGTATTTCGGAAAGTGGTGTTATTGCCATGAGCACCCGCCGTCGACCTAACACGCTCTCGATGCAACGCGGCATGGCGGTGGTGGGCGCATTGGTGGTGGTGGCGGCTGTTTCAATGATGGCGGCAAGTATGGTTCAACAACAGGCTATGCTAAGCCGGTTGCTTGTGGGGGAACGCGATCGCGCACAGGCGAAATGGTTATTGCGGGGCGGGCTCGATTGGGCGCGCGTGATGTTGATTAATGACGCAAGACGCCACGCTTTGACCGTACCGAATGGGGTATGGTCGCAGGCCATTGTGGGGTTTGAGGTGCCGTTGCCGGATGGCACGCGCAGTGCGCAGGTGTCCGGTCAAATCGAAGATGAGCAGGGGAAATTCAATTTGAATGCCTTGGCGGTCGAGGGTCGAATACAGCCGGACGCGGTGTCTGTATTGCGTCGCCTGTTTTCAATGCTGGGCGTGGCCCCGGAATTGGCTATGGTGGTTGCGCAACGTATTGCCGGTTCGCAGCAAGCGCAAATCACGCAACAAGGTCCGATTGGCTTGCGCACTTTGCGCGACCTGGAAGGGGTTGATGGTTTTTCCGTGCAGACGATCGCACGCATTAAGGATTACATTACGATCTTGCCTGAACGGGGGCCGGTTAATGTGAATACCGCACCCGCTGAACTGCTCAGTGCGTTGTTGCCGGAATTGGGTCTGGCCGCTGCGCGGGGGTTGGTTAAAGCGCGCAATGAGGGGCAATGGTTCAATAGTCGGGGTGATTTTTTAAATCGTACCCAAATGAGGGCCGGTGACCTGGCGTTCGCGATAGGAGTAAGAAGTGATTGGTTCAAGGTTTCCGGTGTGGTGTCCTTGGGTGAAGCTTTAACCACTGTGCAGGCGTTGATGCATCGTACCCGACAGAATCCGCCTGCTGTTGTCTGGATAGAACATTAATATGAAAACCCGCCTGCGACTCGCTTTGCCGAAACTGGATCAAATTGATCGAACGACGACAGTGGCGTTCGCCTTGTTTGATCGAGGGGGACGTTTGCTGCGTAGTGGTGAGCAAGCGCTGGAGTCGCTCGCGCAAGGCACTGGGGCTGATTGGGTCGAGGTGATTCTGCATCCCGACGATGCGGTTGTGGCCACCGTGCAGGTTCCGCCGGTTCGGTCGTCACAACGTGAAGACGCAATTAATGCATGCGTTGAGCCATTGACGTTAAGCAATATTGAGGATTTATGTATTGCGTATGGGCCAAGAGGCAGTGAAGGCGGGGTGGATGTTGCCTGGGTGGATCGCAAAGCCTTGCTGCATGGATGGCAGATGCTGGAGCGCTTGGGCTTGAACGTACAGCGGATTACGCCGCTGGCACACGCATTGCCGCAGCGTGATCCTTATCCGGGCCGGCAGCTCACGTTGCCGGTTGACGCGCGTTGGCAGACACCTCTTCCAGATTGGTCCTTTGCGCGCCCAAAGTGGCGCCCGCATTCGCCGGTCAGGCAATGGAAATCGACGTTGTATTGGGTCGCGGCGGCTGTGCTGGTGTGGTTGGCGGGTTTGCAGCTTTATGCCTACCAGTTGAACCAAGAGATGGAAGGCTTGCGTGATCAGGCGGTGCGCGAGGTGCAAAGCGCATTCCCGCAGATGAGCGTGGTGATTGACCCGTTGCGCCAGGCACAGAATGAGCGTGATGCGTTGTTGCGGGCTACAGGGACAGCCGTGCAAAGTGATTTCATTCCGTTGGGTTTGGATAGTGCGGCATTGCTTGGGCCATACGATATTCAGCTTGAGGCCCTGCGTTACCAGGATCAAGTGCTAACGCTTGTGCTGGTTGAAAACTCTGGTGCTGGTGCGGCTTTTGAAGCAGTGCGCCAGACAGCTGAACAACAAGGTCTGACCTTAAGTCGTGATGAAGGTAAGAACAGCAATATTTGGCGTTTCAGCCGGAATCAAGTGAGCGAAGGAGGGCAACGGTGAGTTTTCTTTTCAGATTGCGATCACACGCCCAAACATTTCGCATACGTGGCGCGTCTTTAGCGCAACATGGCTCAGTCCGGTGGGCGGGTTTGAACGCGCGTGAGCGTAAGCTGGTTGGGTTTTGCGCGGCGTTTTTATTGCTTGCCATGGTTTGGATGTTGATTGTGAGGCCGGCGTTAAAAACGATTGATGAAGCACGGGCGTCGATACCGCAGTTACGCGCTGATCTGGTGCAGATTCAAGCTTTGGTTGTCGAAGCAAAGTCGTTAAGTCGACAAGTGTCCGGCGCTATCCCTGATCAGCAGATGCGTGGCGCCATAGAGGAAAGTCTGCAAAGCGCAGGGTTAAGTTCGCGGGTTCAGTTGCTGGAAGAGGGGGCGGGTGCACAAGCCAATCAGCGCTGGTTGATTGTTTTTTCAAACTCCAACGCTGCCGATGTGCTTACCTGGTTGTCTGACGTCCCGTACGCCTTGCGTTTGCAGATCCATGCGGCTGATTTGGCGCGGGCTGTCGTGTCGGGCAGGGCGCAGCCTGATCAGCTTAGTGGCGAAGTGGTTTTGCAGCAGCCTGGCGAGGTGGCCTCGTGAGGCGGCGTGTTGTTGCTCAGGTGGCGGGGCTCCTGCTTGTTGCGGTTGCTGCGGCGTTTGCCGTGCTGCCTGCTCGGTGGGTGATGTCGTGGGTGCCGTCAAATTGGCCTTTGTCTATTGTGGATGCCGATGGTACGGTGTGGCAGGGGCGTGCCACGATTGCCGTCGGTGTTCAGGGCCGAATGCGCACCGTGCCCACGCCGATTGAGTGGCGATTGGTTTGGGGCAGTAGTGGCTGGCTGCCACGCCCGCAATGGTATGTTGAGCATCCTTGGTTGAATGGGCCTTTGTTGCTTACACCCGGTGTATCGGGCGTTGGGGTATCGGGGCAATCGTTGGAAATGCCTGCGTTGGCGCTGTCAACACTGGATGCCCGGATCGCGGCCATGGGTCCCGGTGGGGTGTTGCGGGCAACTTGGCCGGCCTCGTTTCTGGGCAAGGCTGAGCGCGCTCAGGGAGCCGAATTGTTGCGTCTGGATTGGCTCAGTGCATCGTCGTCGTTAACGCGGGTTCGTCCCATGGGCCAATATGTATTGACGCTAACGCGAGGTGAACCGGGCGCGGTGGACATGGGCCTGAAAACAACGGAAGGCCCATTGTTTCTTGAGGGTGGCGGCGTTATTCAGGGTAGGGCTGACGTTAATTTCGAGGTGGTTGCACGTTCCGCCCCTGGTGTGGGGGCGCAAACACAGGCGGCGCTGCAAGATTTACTGGCGACATTGGGGCCGTATCGAAACGGGGAAACGCGGTTGCGGTATCGTGCGAATCCATAAATGAAGAAAGAGAAATAATGATCTGGAGACATCCATTGACTAGTGCGCGTGTTGATACCCCGGGCCTTGCCGGGCAGGGCAAACTCATTACCGGTTTGGCTTTATTGGGTTTGCTGGCCGGTTGTGCGGGTATGAATCAGTCGTCTGTAAGTTCGGGTCCGTCCCCGTTGGTTGTTCGCACTTCTGCGACGGCAAGCGAGGGACGCGTGACGGCGCCGCCTAACGCGGTGTCGCAATCGGCACCGCCGGTTCGGTATGAGCGGGACGATGCAATGGCGGATGCCGACAATACCGAACGCGAGGGTCAGGCTCGCGCCCCGGCCAATGAGAACGGCGCGACTACGATGCTCAACTTTGTTGAGGCAGACGTGAACGGCGTGGTGCGGGCGTTGGCGCAATTTACGGGCCGTAATTTCGTGGTGGATCCGAGCGTGAACGGGCAACTTACGCTGGTATCGGAAACCCCGGTGAATTCGCAGACAGCTTATGAAATGCTTTTGGCGGCGTTGCGTATGCGTGGTTTCGCGGCGGTTGACGTGAATGGGGTGACTCGTGTCGTGCCCGAGGCGGATGCCAAGTTGCAGGGTGTGCAGGTGGCCGATGGGTCGCAGGGCGGGGGCGAGTTGGCAACGCGCGTGTTTCAGCTTCGTTATGAAAGTGCGGCAAACCTTGTCCCGGTCCTACGCCCGATGATCGCCCCCGACAATACGATTAATGCGTATCCGTCGAACAATACGCTGGTTGTGACGGATTACGCCGATAATCTGGCGCGTATTGCCGAAGTCATTGAGCGTATTGATACACCCGACTCCATGAGTACGGATGTCATGCCGATTCGTCACGGCGTGGCGCTTGATGTGGCGGCTTTGGCAAACCAATTGTTGGGTAATCGCCGGGGTGGTGACAGTCAGGGCCAGGTTGTGGTGGTTGCCGATCCGCGCAGCAATGCGGTTTTATTGCGGGCAAACAGTCCAGAAAAGCTGGCGCAGGCGCGCAACTTGATTCGCCGTATCGATAGTCCGGAGTCGGGCGGGGGAAATTTGCACGTTGTGTATTTGAGGAACGCGCAGGCGACGGAGTTGGCTGAGGTTTTACGTGGTGCGCTTGAGGGCCACGCAGGCTCGGGTGACGGTAATCGTGCTCAGGTTTCCGATCCGAATGGTCTTGGCGAGCTGATGGATGAATCTCTCGAGCAGGACGGCGGGGCGTTGCCGGTAAACTCCGTTGGCGGGGCGGCCTCGATGCCGGGTGTGGCCATGCTTGATAGCATGCAGGCCGGTGGTGGCGGTTCGCGTACCGGCAGGGCGCAGCCGGTTGCATTTAGGGCCGGCGGCGCAACGATACAGGCGGACCCTTCAACCAATACGTTAATTATTGCTGCACCGCCACCGCTTTATCGCAGCTTGCGTGAAGTGATCGATCAGCTTGATCAGCGCCGGGCTCAGGTGCTGGTTGAAAGCCTGATTGTTGAGGTGAATGCGGATGATGCGGCTGAGTTGGGTATTCAGTGGATGTTGGGCGCGAACGATATTGAAAATGGCGGCTCGTCTTTCTTCGGTGGTGCCAATTTGGGTGGCAGCGGTTTGAATCGAACCGGAGCCAGTTCAATCGACACTTTGGCTCAGGGTCTGAGTTTGGGTGTGGTTCGCGGCACAGTGAATATTCTGGGTAACCAGGTGCTGAATCTTTCCGTGTTGGCGCGTGCGCTGCAGTCGAACGGGAATGCCAATGTATTGTCGACACCTAATTTGCTGACGCTCGATAACGAAGAAGCCAGCATTATGGTGGGCAGGACAGTGCCGTTTGTAACCGGCCAATACACCACCAGCGGCGACGGTGCGAGCAATCCTTTCCAAACCGTTTCGCGCGAAGATGTGGGCCTGACATTAAGAATTCGTCCGCAAATCTCGGAAGGCGGTACGGTTAAGCTGGCGCTGTATCAGGAAGTGAGTGATATCGACGCCGGCGCATCAAGTGCGCTGAACGGCTTGGTTACGCGTAAACGTGCGCTGGAAACCGATGTGCTGGTGGATGACGGGCAGATTATTGTGCTGGGGGGGCTGTTGGAAGATACTTTGTCAACCTCGACCAGCTCAGTGCCGTTGTTGGGCGACATCCCCGGTATTGGGCAACTCTTCCGTTACGATAGCCGCACCCGCACAAAAACCAACCTTATGGTGTTCCTGCGGCCTCACATCATTCGCAATGCGCAAGACAGCGCAAGCATTACGCTGGATCGCTACAACTACATGAGAGCTGTACGGGCCAACTTGCCGGACGATGCCTCCTGGTTGGCGTCTGATGCCGACGTGGCGCCGCTGCCTGCAGTTGATCGCAATCCGGGTACCGGCCTGCTGGATTTGCGCGGTTTCAATCCAGATCAATCAACGGTAACCAATCCATCATGACGCCACGTGTGCCTTATACCTGGGCGCAAGCGCATCGTGCGCTGATTCAGGCCACCCCCGAGGGTGTGTCGGTGGTGTTGTCGGAACGCGCCTCGGATTGGGTTCTGATTGAGCTTCGGCGCCGTTTTGGTGAGCTGCCGACACGGCGTATTGCCGAGGAGACGTTCGACACATTACTGGCCTCGGTGTATGCGCAGACCGGGGATGCGGCGGCAGTGGTGGATGCCGCCGCCAATGAAATTGATCTTGATCGTTTAATGCAGGCTATTCCCGAAGTGGAAGACTTGCTTGAGATGGCCGATGATGCACCCGTCATTCGCATGATTAACGCCTTGTTTACGCAAGCGGTGCGCGACGGGGCCAGCGACGTGCATTTGGAGGCATTTGAAACCTACTCTGTTGTGCGTTATCGCGTTGACGGCACCCTGCGCGATATTGTGAACCCGCGTCGGGCTTTGCATAACGCGTTGGTCTCGCGAATCAAAATCATGGCCAATCTGGATATTGCAGAAAAGCGTTTGCCGCAAGACGGTCGCATTGCGTTGCGTGTGGGCAAGCGTCCTATCGATGTGCGGGTGTCAACGCTGCCGACTGTGCACGGCGAGCGTGCGGTATTGCGTTTGCTTGATAAAGAGTCCGGGCGCCTCGAGCTTACACGGCTGGGCATGGCGCCCGATGTTTTGAGCCGGTTAAATAGCCTGTTGCATCTGCCTCATGGCATTGTTCTGGTAACCGGCCCCACCGGAAGCGGGAAAACAACCACGCTGTATGCCGCGCTGGCGCAACTTGATACCGCCACCACCAATATCCTGACGGTCGAAGACCCAATTGAATATGATCTGGCCGGCATTGGGCAGACACAGGTGAATGCGCGCATCGAGTTAACGTTTGCCAAGGCACTGCGTGCGATTTTGCGGCAGGATCCCGATGTCATCATGATTGGTGAAATCCGTGATTTGGAAACGGCGCAGATTGCCGTCCAGGCGTCGTTAACCGGTCACTTGGTTTTGGCTACGCTGCATACCAATGATGCTGTATCGGCGGTGACGCGCTTAATCGATATGGGTATTGAGCCTTTCCTGCTGGCGTCCACCTTGCAAGGTGTGTTGGCGCAGCGTTTGATTCGAAAGCTTTGCCCGTCGTGCAAGGAGGTGGATGGCCGCGGCGTGGCGTTACCGTCTTCAGTGGGGTGTGCGGCTTGTGCCCATACAGGTTATAGCGGTCGTACCGGTATCCACGAGTTGTTTGTGGTGGATGATGCCGCACGCGAGATGATTCATTCCGGCGCGCATGAACAGGGTTTGCGTCATCACGCCCGTGACAACGGTTTGCGCAGCTTGCGCGAAGATGGGGAGCGTTGGATTGAACAAGGCGTGACCACGGCGGAAGAGTTGCTGCGCGTTACGCGTGATACGTAAGTAAACGGGAAGAAAAACAGATATGCCCAGTTATCGGTACGAAGCAGCGAAAGCAAACGGCCAGGTAGAGCGCGGCCTGGTCGATGCCGATACGGAACGCAGTGCACGGCAATTGTTGCGCGCGCGCGGTTTATTACCGCTGTCGCTAAACCCGGTCAATCGGGCCTCGAACCGAGTCGAGTGGCTCAGGCGCAGCTTAAGGCTGAGCGATACTGATCTGGGCTGGATCACACGCCAGTTGGCGGGTTTGTTGGCGGCGGGGTTGTCGCTGGAGGCGGCGCTGGGCGCCATTATCGATCAATTGGAGTCACATCCGGCCGCGGCGGTGCTGGCCGCCGTGCGGTCCGACATACGCGCGGGTCACCGTTTGTGCGAGGCTATGTCGGTGCATCCTCGTGCCTTTCCGTCGGTTTATCTTGCTTTGGTTGAAGCGGGCGAAACGTCGGGCGAATTGGCGGCAGTGATGGAACGATTGGCGACGTATGTGGAGTCAAGAAGTCAATTGCGTAATAAAGTCATGACCGCTTTCATTTATCCGGCCGTCGTGATGTTTGTTGCCATGGCCATCGTGACGTTTTTGTTGATTTATGTTGTGCCCCAGGTGGTTGGTGCGTTTAATCAAACGCAACAGGCATTACCGCTTCTTACCCGGATGTTGCTCGTGGTAAGCGATTTTGTTCAGCATTGGGGCGGCGTGTCGGTTGTTGTAATGGGCTTGCTTTATGCGGGCTGGCGCGGATTATTGCGGGTGCCGTCGTTCTGCTTGCGCTGGCATGCGCGGATTCTAACCCTGCCTTTTGTCGGCCGCTTTGTGAAAGAAATGAATACCGCAAGGTACGCGGCCACACTGGCCATTCTTGCCGGCAGCGGCGTGCCGCTGGTGACCGCGCTGCCTGCGGCAACCCGCACCTTAACTAACCGTCGGCTGCAGCAAGCAGCAAATGAGGCAGCGCGTCGGGTGCGTGAGGGTAGCCCTTTGGCCGCGGCCCTGAAGTCGCACCAGGCGTTTCCGCCGCTGCTCATTCATTTGATCGATAGCGGCGAAAGAACGGGCCGCTTGCCCGAAATGCTTGAGCGCGCAGCGCAATCACTGGGCCAGGACGTTGAGCGCCGGGCGGTGACGATGACGGCGCTGCTTGAGCCCTTACTGACGTTGTTAATGGGGCTGATGGTGCTGGTGATTGTCTTGGCAATCATGATGCCCATTATCGAGATGAATCAGATGATTCAGTGATAATGGGCGAGGTTTTGATGGTGGTTCAAGAGCCGGGCGGTGGGGCGTCTTTGACCAAACGGAAACCCAAGTGCGACATGGGGCTGTATGGGTCGGCTCCGCGCCGGGCACTGGGTCGGTAGGAAAGGCAATAGCTTTCATCGCACAAGAAGGACCCGCCTCGAATCACGCGCTTGGGCGCATCGGCAGGCGTGCCGGGTTGAGAGGGGTCGAACGACGTTGCAGGGCCTTGCGGGTTACGGATTGATGCCTCGTCTTTTTGGGCCTGCTGGGCGAAGTAATCGATGCGATACCAGTCGTTGACCCACTGCCATGCATTTCCTGTCATGTCATACAGACCGTAACCATTGGGCGCGAAGGATCCGGCGGGCAGGGTGTCGACACCGTCGCCGGCAGCGGGGTTAACCACGGGAAACACGGTGTCTTCCTTGTTCCAGTAGTTGGCCATTCTCTGGCCGTTGGGCATCAGTTCATCTCCCCAGGAATAATTGGCCTGCTCTTTTCCGCCCCGGGCAGCGTACTCCCATTCTGCTTCGGTGGGAAGGCGTTTGCCGGCCCATTTTGCATACGCCTGAACGTCTTCATAGCTGACCTGAACAACAGGATGGTCTGGTTTGTTTTCAATGGTGCTGTCCGGGCCTTTGGGGTGGCGCCAATTCGCACCCGGCTTATATCGCCACCATGCCCAATACTGGTTCAGGGGTACGGGCTTGTTGGTGCCTACGAATACGATGGCGCCCGGCACAAGCACGTCATCGGGTGGTTTTGGAGTGCCGGGGGGCAATTGCACACGAACCGTTTCCCAATCGGGTTTACGTTCAGCCGTGGTGATATACCCGGTTTCCTCAACAAACTGTGCAAACTGCGCGTTGGTGACGTGGGTTGTGTCAATCCAGAAACCGTCGACGTGAACGGTGTGGGTGGGCCGCTCGTTGGGTTGTGCCAGTTCGCTGTCGCTGCCCATGAGGAACGTACCCGATGGAATCCACGCCATACCCTCAGGGCCTATTTCGCCGTCGCCGATAATGACGGTGGGTTTTGTGACCTCTTGGGACGGCTTATTCATTTGGGCCAGAATGAAGCCTGCGGCCAACGCGATTCCCACGACACCGACGATCGCCCACCGATATCGACTCATCATTCTAGTAAATCGCATAAGCCGGATCGCAATTCGTGTTCAGATTGTTCTGAATGATGCCGCCGTCGGTGGCGTTGGTCAGGCCGTCGAACGCGCCGCTTACCATGAAGTCGTACATGCTGGATTTGCCCCAATCGCGCGCAATGCGGGCCCAGTTTTCCACATCGTCGCCGTTGACGACCCGATCCAGATTGCCGTCTCCCGGGCACAGCGGATTCGAAGCCAATACCTGATCCATTTTTTGCTTCAAGTCGTCGTAGATAGCCAGTGTTTGGGACGTGGGTGCCTGCAGCAAGTCACGGTCTGGTGTGTCCAGCAACGGGCGATTTTTATCCTGGTTGATTTGGAAGAGCTGCTCAACCGTAGTCGTACGCGGGCTGTTAGGGGTGGACGCATCGTATTCCTGCGTAATATTGCGAACCAACTTATATTGTTCGTTACGAAGTCCGATGGAGGTTTCAGGATTAATCGTAACTTGGCTTTGTCCGTCATTGGCCAGTGCTTTGTTCACTTCCCAGCACATGCTGTATCCCGTGCCGCCGTTATCCACAACCGATGGGTCGTCGTAACCCGGCCCCCACCATACACCTTGATTGTCTTCGCAAACGCTCTTTGATACGGGAATTTGGGTGCAGCTGGTGCTGATCACACACGGGGCATTGCGCGTGTTGTTCGCCTGATAGTTAAAGCTGCCCATTGCAAAATTGATCGTACGTAAGGTTTCCTGGCCCGGGTTTTGCACATAAGCCATGAGGCTGGTGGAGTCGAGCGTTTGCACCGCTTCGTCGTGGGCGTTCAAGTTGGCTACTTCCCCAAAAAATTGAAACACATCAACCATGTTGACCATGTTTTCTACATCTCGATTGGGCGCTTGTACTTGCGGGCCCGCCACGATAAGCGGTGTCCAAATACCGGTTTGATAAGCGGTGCCTTTGGCTTGAGAGGGCGCAAAAGGCTGTTTGACTGCCGTGCCCAGCGTGCCGTTGTCACCCACAATAACAATGGTGGTGTTGGATGCGGCAGGGTCATAAACAAGCCGGCCGTTACTGTCCCATTGGGCCAGCCCTACTTCGACCATTAAACGACCCAACTCCGCATCCATCGCTTCGATCATCTGATTCTGAAGCAGGCGGCCTGCACCCGTTGCCCCGCAATCCAGGCTGTCACGAAGCGAGATGGTATTTTCGGATAGCAGGCCGACAGGGGGTTGTTGCCATGGGGTGTGTGCCGACGTGTAGCTTACGGTGGCCATCCAGGGCCGGTTGGTCGGCCGGGATTTGATCCAGTCAATAGCGGCATCGGTTTCAATGCGGGTGCGGTAACCCCGCGCACGCATATCGGTTAGCGGTACTTCTTCCACGTAGCTTCCGTCATTGATGACCAACGGCGAAACATAGTAGGCATTTTCCTGATTGAAATTGACCCAGCCGGGTCGAGGATCGCTACACGTTTGATTGGGCGCAAATACGCCACCTGAATCAATACATTGCAGACCTGGCGCGTCCTCGTGGGGGGCAGGCCCGGTTACGCTGATGTCGGTACAACTGTTGTCGGGCTTGAAGCACGCTCCAAAGTCGGTTCCCGCCCTGTTTTGTCTGGGAAGAAAGCCACATTTGTGGGTGTCTGGTGCCGCCAGGCCCCCCGCTGTGGTATCAATTGATCCGGGTAAGCCGCCCAGCCAACCGTAGAAGTAGTCCCATCCCAACGTGTGGGGTGCCGCGTTGCCTGCTTCGTTATTCTCCGGCCCGCCCAAGTGAAATTTGCCGAACAAGCCGCTTTCATAGTTGGCTTTCTTCAGAAGCTTTGGCGCGGTGGTGGCAAACGGTGACACGTGAGAGTTAGCCAGGTCGTTAGGCCCGATGGCTTGATAAATGTTGGTGCGAGGGGGGAATTGGCCGACAAAGAATGAGGCGCGGCCAAGAGAGCATTCGGGCATAGCCCAGGCGTTGCGAAAACGAAGGCCTGCCTGGGCAACGGCGTTAATATTTGGCATACGCGGCGGCGTAAGGCCGCCATAGCCGAACGAGGCCATTTGGTCGATACCCACATCGTCCATAATCACGAACAGAATATTCGGTGTTTGGCTTGCATTAGACGATGTTGACGTGTTGCCGCTGTCGCAAGCAGCCAGAACCAGGGGGGCGCATGCAAGGAGCAGCTTGGCCGCGTATGTTTTCACTAGTGTCTCCGAATGGGCGGGGATGCTTGAAAGAATGACCGGACTAAGTTTCGTTTTGCTGTTTATGCCGACCAATTGTCTTTGTTATTGCTTTATTTCTGAATGGAAAAAAATCTTAACAAAAGGTAGGAAAAGTTCATAGAGCATAACCGGAAAGTGCTTCAAATTATGCCCGGCGTCCATTTTTTCCATTGAAATAAATAGGGCGGCTAGCCTCGGCTCATAATTAAATTGGTGAAAACAGGCGGCAAGTTGGTGAATTTTTCAAAGATCAGCTTGCGCAGCCAGCTATTGCCCGAATCGTAATGGTAGCGCCCGTGCCAGTATTGCCTTACCTCGTAAGACAGAGAGGGGAACGGCAGGTTCATGATGCGGATCTTGCCGTTCAAAGCCAGTGTTCTTCCCAGGCGCGACGGCACAATCGCCAACAGGTCGGTTGAGGTAATGATTTGCTCCAGGCCCAGAAACGATGACACTTTGACTGCAATTTTGCGCTCCACGCCGCGCTCTTCCAGCGCCTTGTCGAGCCTTGAGTGCCCGGTAGCCGGGGCAACCAGCGCCAGGTGCTCTTCCTGAAGAAATTGTTCTTTCGTTAGCGTGTCAATGACGCGGGGATGGTTGGCACGCAAAATGCAGGAATAATTCTCGGCAAACAAACGTTGTTGATAAAAGCCGCTGTGCAAATCGATGGTGTAGCCAATCGCAAGATCAAGCTTCCCGTTTTCCAGCAGGCTGGGTGTCATGCTGTCAAGGTCAACCGAATCAATCTTTATTTTGGGCGCGGATTCTTTCAATAGGGCGAGCAGTTCGGGCAGCATGACCAACTGCGCCACATGGCTCAGGCCCAGGCGAAACCGGCGGGTGGAGGTGCCGGCGTCGAACGGCTTATAGGCCCCGCCTTCCGGATTGAGCAAATTAATGGCGTGATCAATGTCGGGAAGCAGGTTTTCCAGAAAGGGAGTGGCCATCATGCCTTCCGAGGTGCGCACAAACAGCGGGTCGCCGAAGTGTTCGCGTAAGTGGCCCAGCCGCACGCTAATCGCGGGCTGGCTTAACCCAACCTGTTCGCAGGCGCCGGTGACGCTACGGGCGGCACGTATTTCCTTTAATAACAAAAAGTCATAAAGATCGAGTTTGTTCTGGGCCATTTATTTATAATCGCATTTCGGTATTCGGGATATTACTGATTTAACCGCACTACTATTAAGAAATGCAATAGTGGGTATTTAGGGCAGCGTATTGCGGCGAAACGTACAATCCTGGAAACTTGAGTTATTACTAACAGGAGTAGACATGCGTATTTGCCGTTACGACGACAATCGATTAGGCGTGGTCAAAGATGACCGCGTTTTTGATGTAACCGAAGCACTCGATGCCATTCCGGCGCCTGCGGGTTATCCGTTGCCCACGCACGATTTGCTGATCGCCAATTTAGACAAGGTACGCGCGCGCATCGACGCCGTGCTGCCCAATGCCGCTTCCAAGGCTATTAATGACGTTAAGTTCCTGAGCCCGATCGCCAACCCAGGCAAGCTGGTCGCGGCGCCGGTGAACTACCTGAAGCATTTGCAGGAAGCGCGCAGCGACGAAGCCATCCATCATAGCAACCAAGTATTGGAAATTCAGAAAATCGGTTTGTTCCTGAAGGCAACCAGCTCTTTAATTGGCGCCGGTGAACCCGTTAAGGTGCGTCACCACGACCGTCGCAACGACCACGAAATCGAGCTGGCCGTTATTATCGGCAAGCCCGGTACCAACATTAAAAAAGAAAACGCCTGGGATCACATTGCCGCTTATTCCATTGGCCTGGACATGACGGTTCGCGGCCCGGAAGAGCGCAGCCTGCGTAAATCGGTTGATACCTACAGCGTGTTGGGTCCCTGGATGGTGACCGCCGATGAAATGGGTGATGCCACCCAGTTGGGTTTTCATCTGACGGTCAACGATGAAGACCGCCAAAAGGCTAACACGAAAGATTTGGTTTTGGATATTCCTGAACTGATTGAATATGCGTCGGCTTTTTATACCCTGCATCCAGGTGATGTCATTTACACTGGAACACCGGAAGGTGTGGGCCCGGTTAAACCCGGCGACACCATTATGGCTGAATTCGAAAAAATCGGCCGCATGTATGTTGCCGTTGAGTCAGCCTGATACACCCTGACGCACACTAGGCAGGAGACAATTATGAATGCACCTCATCCCGTTAATAACGTTGCCGATCGCGAAGCTTTCTACAAGAAAATCGACGGCGCAAGCATGACGCCCTTGTGGGAAGTGTTACATAACATCGTAACGCCGCTTCCTCAAACACAAGCGGCGCCGCATGTATGGAAATGGGAAAAAAGCTACCCGTGGCTACTTGAAGCGGGTGGCTTGATTTCGGCGATGGAGGCTGAGCGCCGTGTACTGGTTCTTGAGAACCCGGCATTGCGTGGGAAAACGCGTATCACCAATAGTTTGTACGCGGGTTTGCAGCTGATTATGCCGGGTGAGGTTGCGCCTGCCCATCGTCATTCGCAGTCGGCCTTGCGCTTTATTCTGCATGGTTCGGGTGCTTATACCGCTGTTCAGGGTGAAAAGGTCACCATGAACGTGGGCGACTTCGTCATTACCCCATCCTGGACGTTCCACGATCACGGCAATCCATCCGATGAGCCCATGGTGTGGCTCGATGGTCTGGATCTGGCCATCGTGGAATTGTTCGACGCACAGTTCATGGAAAAGGGCGAGGAACATAGTCAGGAAACGAACGTTGAAGCGGGTACGAACCTGGCTGAGTTCGGCAACACTATGAAGCCGGTTGAATACAAAGCGCGTTCCAAAACATCGCCGCTGTTCTGGTATCCCTATGAACGCACGCGCGAAGCATTGGAAACGATGCGTCGTTTCGGAGCGCTGAATGAGTGCTGGGGCCACAAACTGCAGTACACCAATCCGGTAACGGGTGATTGGGCCATGCCGACCATGGGTCAGTTCATGCAGCTGATGCCCAAGGGCTTTAAAGGGCGTCCTTATCGTTCAACCGATTCAACGATTTATGTTGCGGTTGAAGGCTCCGGGCGTTGTGTGGTGAACGGCCAGGTTCTCGAGTTCGGTCCGAAAGATGTGCTTGTTTGTCCGTCTTGGTTGCCGTACCACTTTGAAATCGACGAAGGCGATGATGCCGTGTTGTTCAGCTACTCCGATCGTCCGGCGCAGCAAGCGCTTGATCTGTGGCGTGAGCAAATCGGCTAAGTACCGGCTTTAGTTTTAATCAGCAAATTTGAATTGTTTCTAAATGGGGCGAAGGGCCCCAGGGGTGTTGTCGTCTCTGCGATTTCAGCATCCTGGTGAAAGGGAGTGGTTATGAGTTCAGCAGACAACCTGCCGTTTATCGTTGCAGGGGGTGGCATTGGCGGCCTTTGTGCAGGCCTGGCGTTGGCACGCAAGGGCCTTCCGGTGAAAGTGCTGGAGCGCGCGCCTGAAATTGGCGAAATTGGTTATGGCATTCAGATTGCGCCGAATGGCCATGCAATTCTGAAAAAGCTCGGCGTCATGGAAATTCTGGAGCCCCAGGTGTTTTATCCGGATGCGTTGATTCTGGTCGATGCCATCGATTTGAAGGAAGTATCGCGCATTCAGTTGAAAGATCGTTTTGTCGACCGCTACAAGTATCCTTATTTTGTGGTGCACCGTCGCGATTTGCATGCCGCTTTGGTTGAAACCTGCCGGCGTGAGCCCCATTTCTCGTTCGAGGAAGGCGAGGTCGACAGTTATGAGCAGCGCGATGGTTATGTTGAAGTCAATTGCAGCGACGGCCGTACGATGCAGGCGCGCGCGATGATTGGTTGTGAGGGCTTGCGCTCTAAAACGCGTGCCCGCATTGTGGGTGACACCCCACGCTCTACCGGTTATGTGGTGTACCGCGGCTTGGTGCCTGTAGAGGAAATCTCCAATAAAGAATATTTGAATTCGATGGTAGTGTACGGTGGGCCGGGTTGCCACATTGTTCAATATCGTTTGCGCGGCGGTACGGTCATGAATAATGTGGCTACGTTCCAAAGCCCGGCGTATGCGCGCGGTGAAACAGACTACGGCGGTGTGGAAGAATTCAAGGCTGCTTACGACAAGTGTGCGCCCGAAGTGCGTGACATGTTGAAATATTTTGCGTTGGATAAAAACTGGTTGTTGCACGATGTTCAGCCTGCAACCAACTGGACCGACGGCAACGTGACGTTGTTGGGTGATTCGGCGCACGCCACGCTTCAGTATTTGGCGCAAGGTGCCATTATGGCAATGGAAGACGCGCTGGTGATGGCGCACGAAGTGGCGCAGCAACCTAATAATGTGAACGCAGCGTTCATGAAGTATCAGGATCAGCGCTTGAACAGGACGGCGCGTGTCATTACCACGGCGCGGCTGTTTGGTGCCATTGTGCATGCTCGTGAAGGTGAGCGCCTGTTGCGTAATGAACTTGCCAAGAGTCGCGATGTCGATATTCCATGGGAAGTCGATTGGTTGTATCAGGGCGCGAATTTGCTCGACAAGATCGACTGAGTTTGTGGCTGAGTTAGGAAAACCAAAAAGGAGCTAAAGGGTTTTCAAGAAGTGTCGTAGTAAATAGGTGTTGTAGTTTTAATTCAAACGATAACGGAGACATAGCTATGAAAAAGCGTTTTTTCCTGCGCACGTTGGTTGGCGCAATGGCAGTAGCAGCAATTGGTTTTCAGGCCCCTCAAGTCAGGGCGGCTGAAGAGCCCTTCAAGGTTGGCTTGATTGTGCCGATGACGGGTGCTTTCGCCTCGACCGGCCGTCAGGTCTATGCCGGTGCTCAGGCTTATATGGAACACCACGGCGATACGGTTGCCGGGCGTAAAGTTGAAATCATTCTGAAAGACGACGGCGGTGTTGCTGCTAATTCGCGCAAGCTGGCCCAGGAACTGATTGTGAACGACGACGTTGATGTCATTGCCGGTTTCGGCCTGACGCCAATCGCGTTGGCGGTTGCGCCGGTTGCCACCGAGTCGGAAACCCCCATGGTGATCATGGCGGCCCAAACGCAAACCGTTACCAATGCTTCGCCTTTCATTACGCGAACCAGCGGCACCATTAAGCAGGTTACCTCGGGTATTGCTCAGTGGGCGGTGGAAAACGACATTAAAACAGCCGTTACGCTGGTGCCCGATTATGCGCCGGGTTACGAATCGGAAGAGTCATTCAAAAAATACTTCCTGGAAGGCGGTGGCAAAATTCTTGAAGAAATCCGCGTGCCTATGCGCAATCCCGACTTCGCACCGTTCTTGCAGCGTGTACGTGACTTAAAGCCTGATGCGTTGTTCGTGATGTTGCCTGCCGGCCCCGGTGCGGCATTGATGAAACAGTATGGTCAGCGCGGTTTGGCTGAAGCCGGTATCAAGTTGATTGGTCATGGCGCCATTACCGATGATGACAACCTGAATGAAGGTGGTGCGGCGGCGTTAGGTGCGATTACCTCCGATTACTACTCCAATCATCATGATTCCGAATTGAATCGCAAGTTCAAGGAAACCTACAAGAAGTTCGACCCCACCAGTCGTGCCAACTTCTTTGGTGTTGCCGGCTACGATGGCATGCAGCTTATTTACGAAGCGCTGAAGAAGAGCGATGGTAAGGCGGAAGGCATGGCGCTGGTTGATGCCATGAAAGGTCTTTCCTTTGAAAGCCCACGTGGCCCGGTTACGTTGGATCCTGAATATCGCGATTTCATTCAGAACATTTACATGCGCGAAGTCAAAAAAGTGGGCGATGAATACCACAACGTTGAGTTCGATGTTGTTGAAAACGTTAACGCTGTAGGCGAAGCCAAGTAATGTTGACCATACTTTTTGACGGCGTCGCGTATGGGATGCTGTTGTTTGTACTGGCCATTGGTTTGTCCGTGACGCTTGGGTTGATGAACTTCATCAACCTGGCGCACGGCGCCTTTGCCATGGCAGGGGGGTACACCACGGTTCTGCTGATGCGGAACTACGATGTCCCCTTCCTGTGGTGCATGCCCATCGCATTTATTGTGGCGGCGGTGTTGGGGGCCGTGCTGGAGCGCACGTTGTATCGCCCCATGTATAACAAACCGCCGCTTGATCAAGTGTTGTTTTCAATTGGCCTGGCATTTATTGCCGTGACGGCGGTTGATTACAGTATTGGCTCAAGCGAGCAAATTATTCAGTTGCCCGAATGGTTGCGTGGGCGCAGTGAAATTGCGATTGGCGATCAGATTCTGGCTATGGGCCATTACCGGATTCTTATTATTGCTATCTGCGTGGCGCTGGCGTTCGTGCTGCAATACATATTGAACAAAACACGTTTCGGCAGCCGCTTGCGTGCGGCCGTTGATGACCAGCGCGTGGCAGACGGCCTGGGTATCAATGTGAATGTGGTGTTTTTCTCCACGTTTGCATTCGGCTCCGGTTTGGCTGGGCTGGGTGGCGCACTGGGTGCGCAGGTATTGGGTCTTGACCCGACCTTTCCATTCAAATTCATGATCTATTTCCTTATTGTAGTGGCGATCGGCGGAACGTCGTCTCTTACCGGTCCGCTGCTGGCGTCGCTCTTGCTGGGGATCGCCGATGTGGCAGGCAAATACTACATTCCGGAATTAGGGTCTTTCATTGTGTATATCGTAATGATTGTCATGCTCTTGTGGCGTCCTCAAGGGTTGTTTGCGACCAGAGGGAGTAAATAGCCATGAGTGACGTTCAATCTACGTTGTTGCGTAATACGCGCTTCAGGATCTGGGAGCCGTTCTTCTGGGTTGTCCCATTTGTGGTTTTGGCGCTGTTTCCAGGGCAGTCGTTTCTGATTAATCAAATGGCGATTATGGCACTGTATGCCATTTCGCTCGACCTGATTCTGGGCTACACCGGCATTATGTCGTTGGGCCACGCTGCCTTCTTTGGTTTGGGTGCTTATGCCGCCGGCTTGTTTTGCATTCATGTTTCCCCCGATCCGATCATCGGGCTGGTGGCAGGCATGGTGGTGGCTGGGATTGGTGGGCTTATCTTCAGTGTTACCGTACTGAGGGGAACCCACTTGACGGTGGTGATGGTCACCTTGGGGGTGTCATTAATACTTTACGAGTTGGCCAACTACCTAACTGGTTTGACCGGGGGGGCAGACGGTTTGCAGGGTGTCGATATGGCGCCTATCTTCGGCATTTTCAAGTTTAAGTTCGACGGCATTACGGCGGCTTACTATTCGCTGGTTGTGTTGTTGGTTTTCTTGTTCATTTGCCGGCGACTGGCGCATTCACCCTTTGGTTTCAGCCTGAAGGCGATTCGCGACAATCGCTTGCGCGCCACGGCCATCGGCATTAGTGCCGAGCGCCGCATCATACTGATTTACACCATTGCCGGCGCCATTGCCGGTGTGGCGGGGGCGGTGCAGGCGCAAAGCATGAACTTTGCCTCGTTGGAAGTGTTTTCTTTCGAGAAATCGGCCGATGTGTTGTTAATGGTTGTGATTGGCGGCACCGCATGGGTATACGGCGGTTTTGTAGGGGCAATTGTGTTCAGTGGCCTGCACCATATTTTGTCCGACATCACGCCGCAATACTGGACCTTCTGGGTTGGTTTGTTCCTGGTTGTGTTAATGCGGGTAGGGCGCGACCGCTTGTTGCGCCCCTGGACCTGGTTCAGGAGGGAAACACATGGCTGAAACCGAATACGCATTCTCGGCAACGGGCCTGGTGAAGCGGTTCGGCGGGATCACCGCCATCGATAACGTCACGTTGAATTTGCGCAAAGGGGCCCGTCATGCCTTAATCGGTCCGAACGGCGCAGGGAAAACCACCTTTGTTAACTTGCTCACCGGCGTGTTGGAGCCCACGGAAGGGACGATTCTGCTGGAAGGCGATGATGTTACCGACTTGCCGGTGCACCAGCGGGTTAAGCGCGGCATGGTGCGTACTTTTCAGATCAACCAGCTGTTCGACGACTTAACCCCGCTTGAAACGCTGGCGCTGACGGTATCCGAACATCAGGGTCTGGGCGGCAAGCTGTGGCAGTTGCTGGGGTCGAACAAAGCCGTCATGGATCGCTGCGATGAATTGCTTGAGCAATTCAAGTTGAAAGATGTGATGAATCAGCCGACGCATGTATTGCCATACGGCAAGCGTCGTCAGTTGGAAATTGCCATTGCCCTGGCGTGTAATCCACGTGTGCTGTTGCTTGATGAGCCGGTGGCGGGCGTGCCCGAAGGGGAACGTCAGGATCTGCTGGCGATTATCGACGCGTTGCCTAAAGACGTATCCATTTTGCTTATTGAACACGACATGGATTTGGTGTTCAGCTTTGCCACTCGCATGACGGTGTTGGTGAACGGTGCGCTGTTAACGGAAGCCGATCCGGAAACTATTGCCAACGACCCGCGTGTTAAAGAGGTTTATCTTGGGCACGGAGAGCCAAGCGAGCTGGTAAAGGAGGTGGCAGGTGGCTGAACTGCTGAGAATGGAAGGGGTAAGCGCCGGCTACGCTGGTGCGGTGGTGTTGCAGGATATTTCCCTGTCAATGGAAGAGGGCCAAACGTTGGCTTTGCTTGGGCGTAACGGCACGGGCAAAACAACGCTCATTAATACCATTGTGGGAGTGACCCAGCAGTACAAGGGCGGTATCGAACTCTTGGGTAAGCCGTTGCAAAAGTTGAATCCTTATCAACGTGCGGCGGCCGGTATCGGGTGGGTACCGCAAGAACGAAATATTTTTAAATCGTTAACCGTACACGAGAACTTAACGGCGATTGAGCGACCGGGCCCATGGTCGCCTAATCGTGTGTATGAGATGTTCCCGCGCCTGGCCGAACGTAAAGAGAACATGGGTACGCAGTTGTCGGGTGGTGAGCAGCAAATGCTGGCGATTGGCCGGGCATTGGTGCTGAACCCCAAGTTGCTGCTGCTTGATGAGCCCACCGAAGGTTTGGCTCCGATTCTGGTTGAAGAGGTTATCCAGGGTATTCGTCGGGTTACGCGCGACGAGGGGCTGAGTGCCATTATTGTGGAACAGCATCCGCAGCTTATTCTGGCTATTTCAGAGCGGGCTGTGGTGTTGGATCGGGGTACGGTGGTGCATGAAGGCACTGCCGCCGAGTTGCGTGACGATCACGACAAGTTGAATCACTTGTTGGGTGTTGCGCGTTAAGTGTTGTAAGGGCTTGTTGTAAAAGCCTCCGGTATTGCCCCCGCTTTTGCGGGGGCTCTTTTTTTGGTGCGCCCCGGTTAGCGCACCTTTGGCAAGTTAGGCTGCGGAGGCCGCGCTTTCTTCCTGTTCTTGCTTGACCAGGCGTTCAATAATGCGCCGGGCTTGTACGCCGCCGGAATCAATGTTCAACATCAGCAGGCGTCGGCCGGGGTTGGCTTCAAGGTTGCGTTGCTGTGCTTCAAGAACGTCGACGTCTTGCAGGAAAATACGTTTATGTTCTTTCTGGATATTACCGGTGAGCGCCGTGTCTTGTGGGTTGAAGTTGCGCGCCATACCCCAGAAGTACCAGGTGGTGGTTTCGGTTTCAGGGGTGATGAAGTCGATAATGATTGAACGGGCCTTGTGCTGTTGAGGCGCATTGACGCCCCCCTTGCCAACGTGTGCCACGCCCACGTCGATCAGTACGTGGCTGGGTGGGCTGAAGTGTGATTCCTGCCAGCGCTCAACCTCGGCGGTGGGGTCGGCACCGTTTTGCTTCAATGCGAATTGCCAGAACGGCGGGGGGTGAATGCCTTCCATGTAGCGGCTGGTAATAACGCTGTCGCCTTCCACCGCTGTGTTCACAGGCGACTCGTCGATTTCCTCTTGCCCAATGCTGTCGGTGTGTACATAGGTTTCATGGGTGAGGTCCATGAGGTTGTCGATAATAAGGCGATAGTCGCACTTAACATGGAACAGTCCGCCGCCGTATGCCCACTCGGGATTGTTTTCCCATTCAAACGAAGGCACCAGGCTTTCGTCGGCTTTGTCGGGGTCGCCCGGCCAAACCCAGATAAAGTTATTGCGCTCAACAACGGCGTAACGCTTAACGCACGGAAAGCCGCCCACGCGTTGCATTGGCATGGCAACGGGTTTGCCTTCACAGCCCATCACCAGGCCATGGTAACCGCACACCAGATTACCGTCTTCCACGTACCCCAAAGACAGTGCCGCGCCCCGATGTGGACAGAAGTCTTCCACTGCGCAAACCTTATTATCTTTACCGCGATAAAACGCAATGCGTTCACCACAAATTTGTCGCCCTAATGGTTTGTCTGCAATTTCATCGGGGGTGCAGGCAACGTACCACGTGTTCTTCAAATACATTTTGTGTCTCTCTCCATTTGGTTTGGATTCCGTATCGGAAGCCGGAAATTGATTTCAAGTGATTAAAAAAAGAACTTGCATCAGAACGCTTTAGCGGTATTTTGATGTTGCGAAAAGACGTATGAGTTCTTTTTTTTATAATAATTTAATCTTGCCTAATATATTGATATATATACATTTTTTAGGAACTCTAGCAGAAAATGCATAAATTCCCAAATGATTATGTCTTCAATAAATTGCGAGCGAGTGAGGTCAGTTGAGACCTAAGAATTTTGCCGCGATGGTTACGGGGCAGACGTGACAGCGGAATCAAATGTTGTGGGATTTTTTCCAGGGGTAATACTTGTCGGCAATGCTGAACAATGTCGACTGTGGAAGTGGCTTGATGTTGGTAAGGGACGAAGAAACAGACGATCTGCATACCGTAAAGTTCGTCGGGCATGCCAATAACCGCGGCGTCTTGAATATGGGGGTGGCTCACAACAATCGCTTCCACTTCGGCAGGTGAAATTTTGACCCCGCCCCGTATGATGAGGTCGTCGGTGCGACCCCAAACGTGTAAATAGCCGTCGGTATCCAGTTGCGCGGCGTCGCGCATTAAAAATGGCTGACCGCGTAACGGTTGCAAGGAACCATCCGGACTCAAATAACCCAGGGCAATTTTTTGCGTGTTAACCAGAAACGGCTGCAGCATAGGGGCGTCGCCGGGCATGGGGCGTTGGGCGGCAAAGCTCAGTTGAACCGAGTTCAACACGCGCCCAACACTGCCTGGTTTGCGGTCGTGGACTCGATTGCCGCTGATCCAGCCTGTTTCTGTACTGCCGTAAAGGTTAATGAGTGGGCGCTGATAGTGCTGTTCGAATGCCTCCCAGTGCGCAATGGCAAGCGGTGCAGTGCTGGATGTGATGACGCGTAGTGATGACAAAAGCTTTTCGTGCTGTGCAATCGGCTCTTTCAATAACAGTTGAATAATGGTGGGCACGCCCACACTGACGGTGAGTTGGTGTGTGTGTACCCATTGCCCGAAGCGTCTTAATGAAAACCGCCGGGCCAAATGCAGTGTGAGACCTGTTTGCAGAAATGGCATCAAACTAAGAATCTGGCTGGAATACCAGTTCAACGAACGGTATTCCAGCATTCGGTCGTTTGAGTCCAGTTGCAGCATATCGATTGAGTCCAGGCCATTGAGCCACATGGCCTGATGGTCGTACACCACGATTTTGGGTTGTCCTGTGGTGCCTGACGTACAGGAAATACAGGCTACCTCGTGAGCCTGACTCAATGGAAATGATGTTTCAGTGTCGGTGCCTGGAGGGAGTGTGCTGATGGTCTTTTGGGCGTCGAGCATGACCACCCCGTTGTCGAGCACATCCCAGTAAGAAATGATGCGAATCGAATTGGGCAATGAGTCTGGGGCCGGGTCGTGGTCGTGTGTATTGCCCGCAAGCACAAGTGCAGGTTTGATTGCGTTAACCACGGTATTGAGCGAGGCACGAATGAAACCGGGGTCGAGCGGGCAAACAACGCCACCAACACGCCATATGGCCAGCCATAGAATCACTTTCGCAATGCTGTTGTCGCCAGTGAGAACCACCTTTTCCTGGGGTTGCAGGCCGGTACGCTTAAGGGCTAGGGCGCTTTGTTCGACGGCTTGTTGCAGGGCTTTAAAGCTCAGGCGTTGGCCGTTGTCGACGTCGACCAGTGCGGCTTTATTGGGATAGACCAACGCATAATGTTTCAGCAAAGTACCAATAGGCTGAAAAGTGCCCGCTTGGGTCGTGTGGCTTGCGGACTCACTCATTGGTCTGTGCACCCAAGGTTTCGCAGGCCCATTTCCAGAACACCTGAATACGGCGATGCTCGGCTTTGTCTTCAGGGCAAACGATGTAATAGCCTGAACCCGTTTTCAGTCTCAACTTGAACGGGGCATTCAGTGCGCCCTCACGCAGGTAAGTGTCAATAAGCGGGGTGCGACCCAGCCCCACGCCAATCCCGTTCACGATGGCGTGCAACGAAGTAACTTGCAAGTTGAAAATGATCTCGCGGGCGAAGTCGATATTGCCCAGACCGGCTGCTTCAAGCCATACGGGCCAGTCATCTTGGTAAGTGGACGAAAAATAAGTTCGAATTTGGGCCAGCTGGGCCATGGCCGCGTGGGGGGCTTCCGGGTTGATGCCGTGGGCGAGCGTGGGTGTGCAGACCGGGAAGATTTCTTCGCTTTGCAGCAATTGTGTTTTCAGCCCACGCCATTGGCCGGTGCCGTAACGGAACGCAATGTCGTAAGAACGTTGGCGAAACTGGTCGAAGGTGGAATGGGTGAGAACCTGCAGCGTGATGTTGGGATGCAAAGCCTGAAATTCCGGCAGGCGGGGAATTAAACATTGCATGGCATACGTGGGCAGGCAATGAATGGTTAAAACCTCGGTCGACTTTTCGTCGCGTGTTCTTGCCGTGGCCGATTGCAACAAACCAATGGCGTCCCGCACCGATTCAAGATACTGCTGCCCGGCGGTGGTTAACACCAGAGCACGGTTACGTCGCACGAACAGCCGTGTGGCAAGGTGCTCTTCCAGGTTCTTTATTTGATGGCTGATCGCAGTTTGTGTGAGATGCAGCTCTTTACCCGCCGCCGTGAAATTCAAGTGACGAGCGGCGGCTTCGAAGGCAAGCAGGCTGGTTAAAGAGGGCAGATTGCGGGGCATCTTTTAACGGGCGGCAACGATGAAAACAGACGGGTCGGAGCGTGCTGAATTGGCATGAATTTAATTCATGCCTGTAATGAATAAGTATCGTTAGTTCTTTTAATTGTGTTCCGTTACGATGAAGAAGGCAAGCCGTTTACCAAAGGTAATGGCTTAAAAGAACGCAAATATTTTGGTTTGTTCTCACAACAAACACATCAATGAAAAAAATTAATTCATACAAGGAGCCGTGGTTTGAACAGCAATCAACATGAGCCAGACTGGAAAGCAGATCCCGAAGCCATTCAAGCGCTTGCGCCCAAAGGCCGTATTCGCGCCGCCATTAACTATGGCAACCCGGTGCTGGCCAAGCGATTGCCGGAGGGGCAGGCGGGCGGCGTTTCGGCCGATCTGGCGCGTGGCCTGGCACAGCGTGTTGGGTTGGAGGTTGAGTTTGTGTCATTCGATACCGCGGGCAAGGTGGCTGATACTGCGCAAGATGACGTTTGGGATATTGCGTTTCTGGCCATCGATCCCAAGCGCGCCGAAACCATTTCCTATACCGCACCCTACGTGCTGATTGAAGGTACGTATATGGTGCGCGAAGACTCCCCCATTAAAACCATTGAAGATGTCGACCAGGAAGGCGTGACGGTGGCGGTGGGCAAAGGCGCGGCTTACGACCTGTTCTTGTCGCGCACATTGAAGAACGCTGAGATTGTGCGTTATCCCCTGTCGGAAGATGCGATTGAGCGTTTCGACGCCGACGGCATCAGTACAGTGGCAGGCGTGCGACAACCCTTGAACACCCATGCAGGTCAGTTTCCCGGCTATCGCGTGCTTGAGGGGCGTTTCACGGTGATCGAGCAGGCGATGGGTTGCCCCAAGGGGCGTGATAAGGCGGCCGCGTTGGTGCGTCGTTACCTGGAGTTCGCTAAAGCGTCGGGCATGGTGGCCGACGGTTTGCAGCGCAGCGGCGAAGGTGACGCCACTGTGGCGCCTGCGGCCCAGGTGTAGCCTGCTTCTACAACCAATTGGACAAGCATATGACGATAACTGAATGTACCCCTCGTTACGGCAATGAGACCGTGGCGCCCAATGTGAGTTTGCACTACCAATATTTCGAGTCGCAGCAGGCCGGCCCTTGTACCGTGTTGCTGCACTCTTTGGCGATGGATCACTCCTTCTGGCGCTTTGTGGCGCCTGAACTGGCCAAACACGGTTCCGTGTTGTGTGTCGATTTGCGCGGTCATGGTCGCTCAAGCAAACCACAAGGGCCTTATACCATCGCTGCCATGGCGGCCGACGTTCGTGCGTTACTTGATCGGTTGAGTATTGACCAGGTGGTCGTGGCCGGTGCATCGATGGGGGGCTGTGTGGCATTGCAGTTCGCCATTGATAACGCCGATATTACGCGTGCTTTGGGCTTAATCGATACCACCGCCTGGTACGGCGAAAACGCCGCTGCTGATTGGGCCAACCGCGCAGCAAAGGCGCGTTTGGAAGGGTTTGGCAGTTTGGTGGGTTTCCAGCAAACGCGTTGGTTTGGTGAGCCGTTCCGCGAGCGCCACCCGCAGGTTGTGCAAGAGAGTGTGGCGGTTTTTGTGGCCAATGATTTAACCGGCTATGAAGGCGCTTGCCATGCCATGGGGGCATTCGATGCACGTTCGAAGTTGCTGGGGTTGCGTATGCCGGTGTCGATTGTGGTGGGAACGGAAGATTACGCCACGCCGGTGGCCATGGCGGAAGCCTTGTATCAGGGTATCCCGGGGTCGCGCCTGAAAACCATTGAGGGCGCGCGCCACTTAACGCCGCTTGAAGTGCCGAAAGACATTACACGCATGCTGTCTGAGTTGCGCAGCCGCGTGCAGCAGTAAATAACAAGGGTAGGGAAAGGAGACAACCTGATGAAGCCTTTTGATTACGTCAAACCCAGGCAATTGGCCGAGGCGGTGAGCCTGCTTAGCGCGGACGACCCCGATACACGACCAGTTAGCGGTGGTACGGCCATTATGCTGATGATGAAAGCCGGTGTATTGCGGCCGGCGCGTTTGGTCAGTTTGCGCCATGTTGAAGATGAGTATCGCCAGATTGAAGTGGCCCCCGACGGTTCTTTGCATATTGGCGGCATGACGACGCTGGCGGAATTGGAGCGCTCGCCTGAAATTCAGCAAGGCTGGCCCATGTTGGCGCGTACGTTTAAAACATTATCGAATATTCGGGTGCGCAATGTGGCCATGATTGGCGGTAATCTGGCGCATGGTGATCCGCACATGGATATGCCCCCGGTGTTAACCGCGCTGGGTGCCAAGGTGGTGATTCAGGGGCCGAATGGTTCGCGTGAGCTGCCCGTGAAGGATTTGTGCCTGGGTTATTACGAAACCGCGTTGGCCGGCGATGAACTGATTACCAAGGTAATTGTGCCACCCATGCAGGGGCGGCAAGCCGCGTATTTCAAAGTAACCACACGCGTATCGCACGACTGGCCAACGTTAGGCTTGGCGGCAGTGGTGAAAATGGAGCAAGACCGCCTGGCTGACGCGCGTTTGATCGTGGGGGCGGCAACCGATCGCCCCACGTCGCTCGACAACGCTGTTCAGTTGTTGGTGGGGCAGCCGCTTTCTGATGCATTGCTGAAGCAAGCAGGCGAAGAAGCCGCGCATGGTTTGGATATTGTTAGCGATCAACATGGTTCCGCGCAGTACAAGAAACACTTGCTTAGCGTTTATCTGGGGCGCGCGGTGCGTGCAGCAGTGGGCGGCGGACAACAGGAGGCATCATGAAAATGGAAACGCAACGCGATCAAACGCGCGAACTGGGGCGTTCCCGGGGACGTTTCGAGGCCCAGGCAAAAGTAAGCGGCCGCGCTGAATACATTCACAACCTTACGCTACCACGCATGCTGCATGCCAAAATTCTACGCAGTACGGTTGCCCACGGACGCATTGTGTCTATCGATAAGTCGGAAGCTGAAGCGTTGGAAGGCGTGCATTCGGTGATCACGTCGGAAGACATTATGACGGTGATGCCCGAGCCTTATTTCGGCCCGGCGTTTCACGACCAGCCGATTCTTGCTGTGGGAAAAGTGCATTATGTGGGCGAGCCTGTTGCCGTGGTGCTGTCGGAAGACCCGTATATCGCGGAAGAAGCCACACATCTAATTGACGTAACCTATGAAGAATTGCCTGCGGTCTTTAATGAAGTGGAGGCAGCCGAATCGAAAGTCGTGGTGCACGACGAGCTGCGACCGGCCGGCACCTTCCCCGATCTTAAGCACCTTGCGGGAAGGCGCGATACCAATATTGCGCTGGATTTCCAGGTGCGCACGGGTGATGTGGAAAAAGCGTTTGCCGAAGCCGACCATATTTTTGAGCATTCATTCCGTACCCAGCAGGTCATGCATACCCCGTTGGAGCCGATGATTTCGGTGGGTGAATTAACGGATTCCGGTATAACCGTGCACACTGCTTCGCAGAGCCCGTCGTTTGTGCGCCTGGAAATTGCACGTTTGTTGCGTTGGCCGGAATCTCGCGTACGCGTACGCACTGCGTTTTTGGGTGGCGGCTTTGGTGCCAAGCTGTATGTGAAACTGGAAGCGCTGGCTGTGGCGCTGACTATGCTGGCGCGCCGCCCGGTGCGTGTCGCGTTAACCATGGAAGAGCAGTTCTACACTATTACCAAGCATGCAACCACGTTCAAGATCAAGTCGGCGGTAAACAAGGAAGGGCGTATTACCGGCCGTAAGTGCACGGTGTGGTGGAACGGTGGTGCCTATGCCGATATTGGCCCGCGTGTTACGCAAAAGTCGGGCTTTACAGCTCCGGGTCCTTATGAAATAGACAATGTTTGGGTGGACTCCTATCAGGTGTACACCAACCTGCCGCCCGCAGGCGCGTTCCGTGGTTTTGGTATTACGCAGTTGGTGTGGGCGTATGAAAGTCAGGCCGATATTATTGCGCGTGAACTGGGCATGGATCCGGTTGAGTTCCGTCGCCTGAACATGTTGCGAGAAGGGCGCCCGCATGCGACCGGCACGATCATGCGCGATGCAGCATTAATTGAAGTATTGGATCGTACGGCCGAACGCATGAAATGGAACGAGCCGTTTGATCGTGGAACAGAAAAACTGCGACGCGGTCGCGGTGTGGGTGTGGGCTACAAGGCGCTTGTTGCGCCCACCACGTCGGTCGCCATGGTTACCCTTTCGGCTGACGGCAGCTGCTTTCTGCATATGTCGACGGTTGATATGGGGCAGGCTTCCAACACCACCATGTCGATGGTGGCGGCTGAAGTGTTGGGCATTGATCCGGAAGACATCAAGGTCATTCGTCCAGACACCGACGTCACGCCTTACGACATGGCCACACTGGGGTCACGTTCCACCTTCCATATGGGCCACGCAGTGCGCCTTGCGGCCGAAGATGCCGTCGAGAAAATGAAAGTGCTGGCAGCCCAGTTGAGTGTGCCAGAAGGGGAACCGCTGGAAGCCGGCAAATTGCTTAAGCAGCGCTACGGCATGCAAGCCGGCAATATTGTTGGCGTGGGCAGCTATATCCCTGACTACATTTCTCCCAACAAGGAAACCGGACACTCCGAGAACATCACGCCGAACTGGATGATTGGAGGCTGCGGTGTTGAGGTTGAGGTAGACACGGAAACCGGCCAGTTCCGTTTGGTACGCATGGAAAACGTGGTCGATTGCGGTACAGCATTGAACCCGAAGATTGTGGAAACGCAAGTTTCGGGCGCTGCCATTATGCAAATAGGTGCGGCTCTGTACGAGAACATGGAGTTTGACGAAGACGGCCAGCTTCGCAATGCCTCGTTTGCTGAATACAAGATACCCGGCATTACCGACTTACCCGATCAAATCGGTAATGAGGCCGTTGATGCCTACCAGAACAATGGTCCGTTCGGCGCCAAAGGGGTCGGCGAAAGCGGTGCATTCGGGGTGGCGTCGGCCATTGCGGCCGCCATCGAAGATGCCGTTGGGGTGCGGCTGACGTCGATGCCAATGAAGTATGAAACCGTGTGCCAGGAACTGCATGCGAATGATCCCAAGTTTCGCCAGTGGGGGGAATGATGAGCGAATCCAACAATACTCAAATTAGTTTTGTTTTGAATGGCCAACCTGTTAAGGCCCATGTGCAAACCCATCATTCCGTGCTGGATGTGTTGCGTAATACGTTTGAACTTTATGGTGCGCGTGAAAGCTGTGGGCAAGGGTTGTGCGGCTGTTGTACCGTTATTGTCGACGGCAAGTCGGTTAGCGGGTGTCTTGCGCTGGCGGCCGATCTAGATGGCACTCGGGTCGAAACGGTTGAGGGTCTGGATGCTTCGGGTCAGCTTGATCCCGTTCAGCAAGCCTTTATCGATTGCGGCGCATTTCAATGCGGGTTTTGCACATCCGGCTTCTTGCTGATGAGCAAGCAGTTGCTGGCGTCCAATCCGAACCCGACAGAGTCGGAAATCAAACATTATCTTGCCGGCAATTTGTGTCGTTGCGCCGCGTATCCTGAAATCATTCAGGCGGTTCGGCTGGCGGCTGATCGAATCAATGCCGGTAGCCAGGCATAAGGGGGTCGTGTGGAGTTAATTGGAAAACAAGTTATTCAACTGCCCAGGGCCCAGGTGTGGGAGGCGTTGAACGACCCTGAGGTGCTGAAGCAATGTATTCCAGGGTGCGATCAGTTCGTGGCAAGTGGCGAAAATGAGTACGACATTGTCATGACCGCAGCGGTGGGGCCGATCAAGGCCAAATTCAAGGGCAAGTTAACGTTAGGCGATATCAACCCGCCTGAGTCTTATACGCTAACGTTTGATGGATCGGGAGGTGCTGCCGGTTTTGGCAAAGGCAATGCCAGCGTTGTTTTGGGCGATTTGCCTGGGCAAACCGAACTGGAGTATTCAGTGCAGGCCAAGGTCGGGGGGCGGCTGGCCCAAGTGGGTTCACGCCTGATCGACGGCGTTGCCAAGAAAATGGCCGACGAGTTTTTCGAGCGTTTTAAACAGCGGGTTGAGCCGGAGGGAGCAGGCGAAGGTGAAGTGTTGGATGCTGCGGCGCCGGGTAGCGCGGCTCAATCCGGAGAAGAGGCCGCCTCCAAAGAACAGGCCGCGTCCAAAGAACAGGCCGGCGGTCGGACTGCGGGTGACAAACAACCTTCAATGCAGCAGCGCTGGATTTGGTATGCCATTGCCGCACTCATTATTGTATTGGTGCTCGGTTATTCCACTTAATTACGCAGCTTGTTTCACCTCGTCTGCAGCGGGATTCAGTGGCGTTGAGGAAGTCAATAGAAGATAATCTCCTTATGACCACATTCTTCGGCCCCACTGAAACCACTTGTTCGCCGCTCGATAACGGCGGTTTTGTTTTGCGTAGCACCCAACCTTTGGCTGAGTACGCACCGCGCATTACCGATTACCTGCTTGCGTGGGTCCAGAAAGCGCCTGAGCAAGCCTTTTTATCGCAACGCGATGAAGCGCAGGCTTGGCAGCATCTTACATACGAACAGGCGTTGATGCAGGCGCGGTCGGTCGGGCAGTTTTTGCTCGACAAAGGGTGCGATGCTCACAACCCATTGTTGATTTTGGCTGAAAACTCATTGGCGACGGCTTCGCTTTTGTTGGGTGCGCTTTACGTGGGGGTGCCGGTTGCACCTGTTTCGCCGGCTTATGTTTCGCAAAAAGGGGCGCACGACAAACTGAAAGTGTGCGTCGACACGTTGAAACCTCGCGTGGCTTACGTGGGGCAAACAGATTGGGTTGGGCAGTTAGTGCAAGTGTGTGATTTGCCTTTGCAGGTGATTACACCGGAAGCCGTGCCCGGCCATACCGCTTTAGATGTGGTTTTAAGTACAGGGCCCACCCACGCGGTCGTGCAGGCAAATGCCAAAGTCGGCCCTGATACTGTTGCCAAATATCTGTTTACCTCGGGTTCAACGGGGGCGCCCAAGGGGGTGAACAATACACATCGCATGTTGTGTGCCAATCAGCAGCAGTTGCGTCAAATTTTCCCCTTTGTGCTTGAGCGGCCGCCTATTTTGGTGGATTGGCTGCCCTGGCATCATACGTTTGGTGGTAATGAGGTGTTTTTTTTGGCGATGTGCAATGGTGGAACCCTGCATATTGATCAGGGCAAGCCGGTGGGGTCATTGTTCGAGCAAACCATTACCAATTTGCGCGAAATTTCACCCACCATCCACTTCAACGTGCCGTTGGCGTTTCATCAACTGGTAGTGCGTATGCGCGACGATTCCGTATTACGTGAAAGCTTCTTTCGTCGGCTTGACCTTATGTTTTATGCCGGCGCCGGCATGCCTCAACAAACGTGGTCCGACCTTGAAGCATTGGCTGAATTGGTGCGGGGGCACCGGGTGCCTATGGTAACGGCGTGGGGCGCGACAGAAACCGCGCCTTTGGCAACCGGTGTGTTTTTTGAGTCGCATCGAGCCGACAATGTGGGTATTCCGGTACCGGGTTGTGAAATCAAGTTCGCGCCTGTCGATGGGCGTTTTGAGCTTCGGGTGCGTGGGCCGAATGTGATGCCCGGTTATCTGGGGCGGTCCGATTTAACCGCACGGGTTTTCGATGAAGAGGGCTATTTTTGCAGTGGTGATGCGGCCAGCCTTGCCGATGAAAGCGAACCGTCGAAAGGCATCATTTTTGAAGGGCGTATCAGTGAGGATTTCAAGTTGCATTCAGGTACCTGGGTGTCGGTGGGGCGCTTGCGTGGTTTGCTGATGGGTGAATTATTGCCTTTGGTGTCCGATGTGGTAATTGCCGGGCAGGGGCGGGATCGCCTTGGTTTGCTGGTATTTCTGGATACGGGGGTTGCCCGGCGCCATGTGGGGCAGAATGATTTGAACTATGCTGCGCTGGCGCATCATCCCGCTATTCACGAATATGTTTGCGCCGCCATTGCGCGTCATAACGCCATGCATCCGGGCAGCGCCACTCGAATTGACTGCTACGCCATTCCAACCGATCCCCCATCTGCTGTTGCGCGTGAAATAACCGACAAAGGATCGTTGAACCAGGCGAATGTACTGTCGCATCGCACTAAAGTGGTGCAGGAAATGTTCGGGGATGAGGCAGATTGAGCCGGACGCGCCGGCAGCGCCCCGTTAGCCTGAATAGGGTTTGAGCGCCTCTTTCTGGCACGTTATTTGCTTGTATGAAAGGTATGAATACTTTCGTCCATCTTATTTCCAGCGGCGCAACCAGCATGTTCTGGTTGCGGGCACGTAACCACAATACACTTGCGCTTACCGCGTCGCGAGCCATGCGGGCACTTCAGGACAGCGACGTGTGGTTGGTAGATGCGCGGGTTCATCAAAGTGTGGTCGAGCTGGCGCCGCCGTCCGCACGCGTGATTCGGTTGGAGCCGCAAGAGAATGAGTTGCGCGGGCAAACGGTTGCGTTGGGGCAGATGCGGCGCTATCGGCGGGCGGGTTATTCTGTGGCGCGGTTGCGTACCCCAGTCAACGCGGGTGATGACACCCTGGACCCGGCGGCATTGCGATTGCCTCTCATGCCTTCGCAGGTTGGGCGCGGCGTGACGCTTGTTGCGCCGCGTGTCGATGAGCCGAGCCTTGATTGGGTCAGGTTGTCGCATAACGGCATGACCTTGGTTTGCTACATGGGCGGCTTTTGCATCACCCGTTTAAGCCAGGATTTAACGCGCATAGGCTGCTCGCCCTCTTTGCGGGTGACGGCGGTTTATTACAAAGCTTGCGCGCAGTACCGGTATGAGCACACAACATTAAGCGCATTGGTCAAAGCCGTGCAGTCGGGCGATTCGCTCAAGCCCGCAGTTGTTGTGCTTGATGGCATGATGCCTTTGTAAATGTTATTCAGGACACCAACGTTGACGGCCGTTAAAATGACCCCTTCCCAGAAAGGAGTCATTCCATGCCCGGCCTGCTGGCGCCTCATTTGCGCCGTTTTCGTTCTGTTCTAGCCGTCTGTAGAACGGGAAGCACCGCTCAGGCGGCACTGATTTTGCCGTTGTCGCAATCGGCTATTGCGCGCGCAATTCGTGAGTTGGAAGACGATTTGGCTCGCCCTTTGTTTGAGCGTGCGGCAAGGGGTATGTTGCCAACCCCGGTGGGGCGTTTGTTGTCGTATCGTGCCGAACGCGCGATGGCGCAGCTTCAGTTGGCTGAGACTGAACTAAAAGGGCATGATCAAGGTAGCGTATCGCTGACGACAAGCCGGTTTGTTCATACTGTTGGATACCGGCATCTTCAAACGTTTATTATTTTTTGTGAAACCCGCAGTGAAACGATTGCGGCGCAGCGGCTGGGGGTGAGCCAGCCGGCCGTCAACCAAACATTGCGGCAACTTTCTCATTTGCTGGGGTGCGAACTTTTCCAGCGTTCTGCACGGGGTGTTCGGTTAACCGAAAACGGCGAGGCTTTATTGCGCCGCGTGAAGTTGGCTTTGGCGGAATTTCGTCATGCCGCTGAGGATCTGGCTGCGTTCGACGGCCGGATGCAGGGGCGGATTGTCATTGGTTCTTTGCCTTTATCAGCCGGCGTATTGGTGCCGCGTGCGGTTGATCGCATGTTGGTCCGGCGGCACGATCTGAAAGTGACCATTGTTGATGGCACGTACGATGGCTTGATGTATCAGTTGCGTCATGCTGATATTGATGTCGTCGTGGGCGCTTTGCGTCCCGGCGCGCCGGGCAGTGATGTTGTGCAAACGCCGTTGTTTGAAGATACGCTGTCTGTCGTGGTGCGGCGTGGTCATCCGTTGGAAAAGCAGGCGTTGAAAACGCTGCGCGATGTAGTAGACCAGCCTTGGATAGCGCCGTTAAGCGGCACGCCTGCAAGAGAGGCGTTCGAGCGCGCATTTCGCGCAGCGGGGGTTGCCCCGCCTTCTGCCGAGCTGGAAGTAAATAGCGCCATTGTGTTGCAGGCATTGCTGCAAGACAGCAATCGGCTTGCGTTATTGTCGCGTCGCCAGATTTTTCACGGTATTTCTTCGGGTGTGTTCAGTATTCTGCCTATAGCGGTAGAGGAAACATCGCGTCAGATTGGTTTGACGATGCGTGCCGACGCGGACCCCAGTGCAAGCATTCGACTGTTTATTCAAGAACTCCAGGTATTAGCGAAAGAGCTGAGTTAATTTTTATAAGTATAAGTAAAACGCATGGCCCCGCGCGCGATGTCACTGGTCACTCCGGTTCAGTTTTGGCACACTGGCCTCGTTGCATGATTCGTATCTTTGCGAGGGGTAATAATGAGCAATTCAAATATAAATGATCAGCGTGCGGGCCTGGTGGTGAGTGCGCATTCCGCCGATTTTGTCTGGCGCTCAGCCGGCGCGATTGCGGTGCATGCCGCGCTGGGTTATCGCATGAAAGTGGTCTGCCTTTCGTTTGGTGAGCGCGGTGAGTCGGCCAAGCTGTGGCGTAAAGGCGATATGACGCTTGATAAGGTTAAAGCGGCGCGCAAGGAAGAGGCGCAACGCGCAGCCGATGTTTTGGGCGCTGAAATTGAGTTCTTTGACGTCGGGGATTATCCCATGCGCATCTCCGACGACACATTAATGCGTCTGGTCGATGTTTATCGCGAATTGCAACCGGCATTTGTGTTAAGCCATTCGGTTAAAGATCCCTACAACTTCGATCACCCTTTGGCGATGCATGTTGCACAAGAGGCGCGCGTTATTGCGCAGGCCGAAGGGCATAACCCCGGCCAGAAAGTGGTAGGTGCGCCGCCGGTTTACGCGTTTGAGCCGCATCAAACCGAGCAGTGCGAATGGGTGCCGAATACGTTTCTGGATATCACCCATGTTTGGGATAAAAAGCGCCAGGCGATCGAATGTATGGCAGGCCAAGAACATTTATGGGCTTACTACACACGGGTTGCGCAACAGCGCGGCGTGCAGGCCAAGCGTAATATAGGCATTACCGCGGCCCGAAATATCGAGTATGCGGAAGGCTATATGCGTTTAACCCCTTCAGTTGTAGGAGAACTGGCATGAAGCGAGGCGTTGTCGTTCAAAAAGTAACCCGTGCCGACCCGGCCGATATTGCACTGCTGCAAAAGGCGGGTGCTGCAACCGTACATGAAGCGCAGAGTCGTTTGGGCCTGATGGCACCTTATATGCGGCCCATTTGGCCGGGGGCCTGCATTGCCGGTTCGGCGATTACGGCTTTGGTACCGCCTGCCGATAACTGGATGCTTCACGTGGCGGTTGAGCAGTGTCAAAAAGGCGATGTTCTGGTCGTTGCAACCACGTCCGAATGCACCGACGGCTACTTCGGCGATCTTCTGGCCACCTCTTTAATGGCGCGTGGTGTGTTGGGCCTGGTGATTGACGGCGGGTGTCGCGATGTGCGCGCATTAACGGAAATGCAGTTTCCGGTATGGTCGCGTGCCATTTCGGCCCAGGGTACCGTTAAGGAAACGTTGGGCTCCGTTAATGTTCCGGTTACCTGCGCGCACCAACTGGTTAACCCAGGCGACGTTATTGTGGCCGACGATGACGGTGTGGCGGTGGTGCAAGTGGCCGACGTGCCTCAGGTTGCTCAGGCCGCTTTGGCCCGGATGGAAAAAGAAGAAAAGACGCGTCAGGTGTTGGCAACCGGGGAATTGGGCCTTGATTATTACGGCATGCGTGAACGCCTCGAGGCCAAGGGCTTGCGTTACGTTAATTCTTTGAGTGATCTGTAATTCACGGGGCGATGATGCAAACGCGTATTCCTTGTGTGCAAATGCGGGGCGGCACATCGAAAGGGGCTTATTTTCATGCGGCCGATTTACCCGATGACGCAACGGTTCGTGACGCGGTGTTATTGGCTGTCATGGGCTCGCCCGACCCGCGCCAAATCGACGGCATTGGCGGCGCAGACCCTTTAACCAGCAAGGTCGCCATTGTGTCGCCGTCAACGCGTGCCGACGCCGATGTCGATTATCTTTTTGCGCAGGTTGTCGTTAATGAGGCGCGGGTTGATTACGGGCAGAATTGCGGCAATATTCTGGCGGGTGTAGGCCCGTTCGCCATTGAAACGGGCATGGTGACGGCACAGGAAGGCATGACGCCGGTTGCCATTCATATGGTCAATACGGGGCAAATAGCGGTTGCACATGTTGCTACACCAGGTGGGCAGGTTGTTTATGAAGGTGATCAACGAATAGACGGCGTGCCGGGTACAGCGGCGTCGATTCCAATTGCATTTCGTGACACCGCGGGCTCGAGTTGCGGTGCGCTTTTCCCCACTGGCAACATGAAAGACCTTATCGACGGTGTTTCGCTTACCTGCATTGATAACGGCATGCCCATGGTGCTGATGCGGGCTCAGGATTTTGGGTGTACGGGCAACGAGACACGGGAGGCGCTGGATGCCGACACGGCACTGAAGGCGCGCATCGAGGCGATCCGCCTGAAGGTCGGCCCGATGATGAACCTGGGTGACGTGTCTGAACGGACAGTGCCGAAAATGTGTTTGGTGTCGCCGCCTGAACACGGCGGTGCCGTTAATACGCGCTGTTTCATTCCGCATCGTTGCCATGCGTCAATTGGCGTGCTGGCGGCGGTAAGCGTGGCAACAGCCGTCGCGATGCCTGGTACGGTTTGCGAGGGGGTTGGGGTGGTACCCGAAGGCGATCATATTAAGCTTGAAATTGAGCACCCCACGGGGCATATGGGAGTGGAAATTGCATTGGAACGAACGGCTGACGGCGTGCGTGTGGCACAAGCTGCCTTAATTCGTACGGCACGCTGGCTTTTCGATGGCCACGTGTGCGTGCCGCGCGGTGTTTGGGCCGGCAGCTAAGTCAAAGGATATTTAATGTCGAAAGAAACATTAGTGCTGTTGCCCGGCTTGTTGTGTGACGACGCAGTATGGGTTCATCAACGCCATGCGATGGGCCAACGCGTTGATACGGTCGTACCGAACTACGCCGAGCTGGGCTCCATTGAGGGCATGGCGAGAAAGGTGCTGGCTGAAGTGACCGCCCCTGTTTTTTCATTGGCCGGTCACTCAATGGGCGGACGGGTTGCGCTTGAGATTGTTCGTATGGCGCCCCAACGGGTGCGGCGTTTGGCGCTGCTCGACACAGGTTATGAGCCTATCGCGGCGGGGGAGGCCGGTGCGCAGGAGCGTGAAAAGCGCATGAAGTTGCTGGAGCATGCAAAAGCCCATGGCATGCGCGAAATGGGCAAGTTGTGGGCGCCCGGCATGGTGCATCCCGATCGTCTGGCGTCACCCTTGTTCAATGAAATTCTGGATATGATCGAACGCCGCACGCCGGAGCAGTTCGAAGCGCAAATTAATGCCTTGCTGGGTCGCCCCGATGCGGGGCCGGTGTTGCGCAAATTGCATTGCCCAACCGCACTTATTTGTGGCCGAGAAGATGCCTGGAGCCCCTATGCGCGGCACGAGGCGATGAGCCATATGGTGCCGACGCAGTGGGTAACGTTACACGCTGTTGAGCACTGTGGACACATGTCGACCATGGAGCAGCCCAAAGCGGTCAGTGCTCTGTTGGATATGTGGCTTTCGCGCGATTAAAAGGATGAAAGGAATGGAGCATCATCATGACGCCGATACTTTGGCGATTCATACGATTTGCAAAGATCTGGCAGTGCGCACCGCTTGCCTGGTTGATCAGCAAAATTACGAAGCCCTGGTGCAATTGTTTACACCTGATGCCTCGTTGGTTAGGCCGGGGGGCGAGCCATTGGTGGGGCGCGCGCAAATACTGGCTTCCTACCAAAGTAAGCCGAAGGAGCGCCTTACGCGTCACTTCGTTACCAATTCGGTGGTGTACGAAGCGGACCTTAATGCTGCGCGAATGACCAGTTATGTGTTGCTATGGAGTGCCGCCGCCGATTCGCCGCTTGATGCTTTTGGTAGAAAAGCCGATGCGCGCCAGGTTGCCGGCCAGTTCGACGATTACCTGGTGCGCACCGAAGAAGGTTGGCGTATCGCTCGGCGCAGCGCATCATTTCAAATGTATCGCGAGTAACTTCCAATCGTATTCCGGTGGCGCCGTCGCCTTCATTCGGGTGCATCCTTCTGGTAGTACGAGTTGTTTTCGCCCATCATTTTGCTTAACAAATAAAGCAGCGTTTTTTGTTCGTCGGGTGCAAGATTTCGCATTACATCGACTTGAATACGAGCCACATGAGGCTCTGCTTGTTTATAAAGCGCCTTGCCTTTTGGGGTCATGTAAATTTGAAGGCCCCGCTTCGATTTCGGGCTGCTGCGCCGTTCAAAATAACCTTGCGCCTCAAGGCGCCGCACCATGCCGCCAACGGTGGCTTCATCCCAGTTCAATCGGGCGGCCAGTTCGCGTTGCTCCAGCCCTTCCTGAATGCTGACCGCCAGAAAAGCCGCAAGTTGGCTGGCCGTCAGGCCCATTTTCCCCATTTCAGCGTCGAATGTGGCATTAATGAATTGGCCGCCCCGACGCAGCAAATACCCTGGCATATCGTACAGTTTGATAAACGGGTTTTGCGTCGGAGATGCGTGTTCGGCCGCATTGTGTGAAGTGTCTTTTTGTTTCATTTCTAAATCGTATCAGGACTTACCCTAGGCTTATTGACAGGTAATTTTCAGGTCTTTACCATTTAAAAAAAGCATGCTTAGTTTTAGCATGACTATACGTCATAAATTTAAGAAAAACCAGAAAACCCTATAGTAGTTTGGAGACAACCGTCTGGGTAGTGGTACTCGTAACGTCATTTTTAAAGCTCATTGGTCAGGCTGGCTTATTGGCGTGGCAAAAAGTTTGGTTTGTGAAGGATTAGGTATGAACACAGATTCCCCTTTGATTGTAGGGATTGGCGGCACGATGCGTGTCGGCTCAACGTCGGAAAAGGCCATGGCGGCTGCTCTGCGGATGGCCGAGAGTCAGGGTGCGCGCACCCTGATGCTGTCGGGTCCCGCTCTGGATATGGAAACCTTTGATCCGGCAGTGGCATCGCGATCGGAAAATGCCCAGCGTTTGGTCGAGGCCTTGCGTGCGGCCGACGGCATTATTTTGTCGTCGCCCAGCTACCACGGGTCGATTTCCGGCCATTTGAAAAACGCGCTTGATTACACCGAAGACATGCGCGCCGATGAGCGTCCGTACTTCGACAATCGCGCGGTGGGCTGCATTGTGTGCGCCGATGGCGCGCAAGCCATGGGTTCAACCCTGTCAACGCTGCGGTCGATCGTGCATGCGCTGCGTGGCTGGCCCACACCTTACGCCGCCGTGATTAATTCCAGCCTGAAGCCGTTTGAGGCCGATGGCAGTATCAAGAATCCCGACGTGGCCGCCCAGCTGAATATCATGGCCGGCCAGGTTGTTGAGTTTGCCCGCCGCGCGCGCCTTGCCGCCAGCGTCGAGGCGTCCGTTAATTAGAACAGGAGTCAGCAATATGGCGTTTGAAGAATCTTTTATTACCGTTGATGGTTGCCGAACCCGCATTCGGCGGGGTGGCAAAGGCCAAACGGTGTTGTATTTGCATGGGGCCAACGGCGCACCCATGATTCAGCCTTTCATGGAAGTGCTGGCGCAAGACTACGATTTAATCGTTCCCGAGCATCCCGGCTTTGGCATGTCGGATGAGCCCGAGTGGCTCGATAACATGCAAGACTTGGCGTACTTTTATCTCGATCTACTCGACCATATGAAACTCGACAGCGTGCACGTGGTGGGCAGCTCGATGGGTGGCTGGCTTGGTATGGAGATGGGTATTCGTGAGCCAGGTCGTATCAAGTCGCTGACTTTAGTGGGTACGGCGGGTGTACGTGTTCCGGGTATTTTGCCAGGTGATATTTTTCTTTGGGATGCTGAAACGGCAGCCCGTAATACTTTCTTTAATCAAGACATTGCGCAGAAAGTGCTGTCGATGGCGCCCGACACCGAGGAAGCGCAAGACATCATGCTTAAGAACCGTGAAACGGTGGCAAGGCTGGCGTGGCAGCCGCGTCTGTATGACCTGAATTTGCCTAAGTGGCTGCGTCGTATTCAGGCGCCGGTGAAACTCATTTGGGGCGAGCAAGACAAAATTATGCCGTTAGCGGTAGGCGAGGCACTGCAGCCACAGTTGCCGAACGCGACGCTGCAAGTTTTCAAAAACTGTGGGCATTTACCTCAGGTTGAGTTTCCCGATGAGTTCAGCGCGTCTGTTAAGCAATTTATTGAAGGGGTTAAATAGTCATGAATGTCACTCTTTTCCATTTGATGTCGTATGCCGACCTGGACTTTGAGGCCACGAAGGAATATGAAACCGTTTGGATGAAACTGCCAAACAAGTTCTATGACCCAGTAAAAGGTCACAAACTGTACAACCGTTATCTCGATGAGCTGGAGTATGCAGAAACATTGGGTTTCGACGGCGTGGCGGTCAATGAGCATCACCAAACCGCGTATGGCTTAATGCCTTCCCCGGTGGTCATGGCGTCGGCCCTGGCGCGTCGCACGCAGCGCGTAAAAATTGCTATTTTGGGTAGTGCTTTGCCTTTGCGCGAACACCCCATGACGGTGGCTGAAGAATACGCCATGCTCGACGTCATTACCGGCGGGCGGTTAATTGCCGGTTTTGTGCGTGGCATTGGTGCCGAATACCATACCTTCGGTTTGAACCCAACCATTTCCCACGAACGTTTCCACGAAGCGCACGACCTGATCGTGCAAGCCTGGACACAACCCGGCCCCACCTCCTTCAGCGGCAAGCATTACAACGTGGACTACGTGAACTTGTGGCCACGCCCGTTCCAAAACCCGCATCCACCAATCTGGGTGCCTTCCCAGGGCAGTAAAGAAACCATCGATTGGGCTGCACATCCCGATCACCGGTATACCTATTTGCAAACGTTCAGCCCTGCCAAAGCGGTGCAAAAATATTTGCAGTCATATCGCGACACAGCCGAGCAGTTTGGCTACGAAGCAGACGATAGCCAGTTGGGCTGGGCGGTACCTGTTTATGTGGCAGACACCGACGAGCAGGCCATTAACGAGGCGCGCGAGCCGTTTGAATTGTTCCGCAATCGTTTATTGAAAATGCCATTCGAGATGCTGCTTCCGCCCGGGTATAGCTCGCGGGATTCTCTTAAGCGCATCATGGCGGCCAAGGCGATGTTGTCGCAAGACCTGACCATTGAAGTGGCCATTGACATGGGCATGCTTGTTTGCGGTAGCCCGACTACTGTGCGCCAGCAGCTTGAGTCGCATTGGAACGAAATGCACTTCGGTAATTTGCTGACGATGCTGCATTTTGGAAATTTGTCGGAAGAGCTTACACGTCGCAACATGGACATGTTTGCCAAGGAAATTTTGCCGGGCTTGCAAACCATGAAGCGCGCGGCTCCGGCTCAGGCCTCTGCATAAAGGAGGCAATCAATGTTGCTAGGCCAGATACTGAACGGATTGGTTAGCGGTGCCATGTATGCGCTGGTAGCCATCGGGTTCACGCTTATTGTCGGTGTCCTCGACAAGCTTAATTTCACTCACCCGGAAGTGTTCATGCTGGGTGGTTTCATCGGGCTGGTCTCCTTGACTTACCTGCCATTGGAGTGGGCGTTTATTTTCGCTTTTCTTATCGGCGGTTTGCTTGGTTTGTTTACCGAGTTCGTGGCATTCCGGCGTTTTCAAAGTGCCGATTCACGTATCACGGCGGCATTAAGTTCACTGGCGCTTGGCCTGGTTTTCATTGATCTTGTGCATAAGTTCTGGGGGAACGAGAATGTTCCTCTTCCCCCACAAACAGGCTGGCTGACGGAAACCTTTGAAATAGCGGGCGTCAGGTTCCTGAACCTGCAATTAATGGTGCTGGGGGTCACGTTGGCCCTGATGATTGGGTTGCATTTCCTGATTCATCATATGAAGATCGGTCGTCAGATTCGAGCGGTGGCGGAGGCGCCCACGTCAGCGACCTTGCTCGGCGTTAATGTGTTGCGTGTCAAGCAGGCGGTGTTTTTCATCTCGTCAGCATTGGCCGCTATTGCAGGGTTGTTGCTCGCTTTGCGCAGTGACGCCGTCGGGTCGGAAATTGGCCTGACTTTCGGTTTGAAGGCTATGGCCATCATGGCGATCGGCGGTATGGGTGATTTGCGAGGTGCCGTTCTGGCTGCTTTGCTCATTGGCGTGATTGAGGCGCTGATGTTCTATTTCGGCTGGGGCCGCCTGGGTGAAATGACGGTTTGGCTGGCGATGATTCTAATTCTTCTGCTGCGCCCCGCGGGCTTGTTCGCGGGCGGGCTACATTCCAGGGAGCAGCGGGTTTGATAAGCGATTACCTTATTATCACAGGCATTAATGTATTGCTGGCCTGGAGTGTTTATATCGTTCTGTTAACGGGTAGCCTGTCGTTCGCGCAAGGCGCGTTCATGGCGATTGGCTGCTATGCCGCCAGTTACCTCACTACGGAAATGGGGCTGTCGTTCTGGCCGGCCACGCTCATTGCGGCGGGGATCACCGCGATTATCGCCGGGGTCATCGGCTTTCCGGCATTAAGGTTGCGGGGTATTTATCTTATTCTGGCCACTTTGGGTATTACCTTTTGTGTACGGGTACTGCTTGAAAATCTGGAGTTCCTGGGTGGAATCGGGGGCATGAGCGGCATGCTGGGTACCGACTTGTTCGCTGTGGTGATTGCTGTTGTGGTTGTCGGGCTTTTGCTCGCGGTGGTTTCTTTTAGTCCGCTGCAGAGGGTGTTTGATGCGGTTCGTGAAGACGAGCGTGTTGCCGCCTCTATGGGCATTAATGTTACGGCGGTTCGCCTGATCGGGTTTGCAGCCGGTGCGGCGGTAGCGGCTGTCGGCGGGTCCTTGTATGGTCATTACCTGACGTTTGTACGGCCCGAGAATTTCGACGTTCTGTTGGCCATTTACGTGGTGTTGTATGTGGTGTTGGGCGGCGTGAACAATATGATCGGCCCGTTTGTAGGTGCCGTTGTTATGACCTTGCTGCCGGAATACTTTCGTGTACTGGCTGAATGGCGTCCAACGGTGTTTGGTTTGGCGGTACTGCTGATGTTGCTTGTGCGCCCCGACGGCTTGCTGTCTTTCCGTTTTCCCACCTTGCGTGCCGGGAAAACTTCAAACGCTATTGAAAGGAAAGCAGCATGAGCGGAAAAGTGATTTTGGATATTACCGATCTGCAAAAGTCCTTTGGCGGCATTCGTGCACTTGACGGCATTAGCCTGCAGGTATTCGAAGGTGAAATTCTTGGTTTGATTGGCCCCAACGGTGCGGGTAAGACGGCACTGTTGAATACGATTACCGGTTTCTATCGCCCTACGGCGGGCAGCATTCGTTTTCAGGGTCATGAAATCAGTACTTTGCCGCTTTATGAAATCGGGCGCCGCGGGGTGGGGCGCACGTTTCAGAATATTCGTTTATTCAAGCGCATGACGGTATTGGAGAACGTGATGGTGGCGGACAAGCGCCACGCAACATCGCCCTTACGCTCTTTGTGGAACTTTGCCGGGCGGGCCAAGGCCCGCGCTGAAGCAATGGCGCTGCTGGATATGATGCAATTAACCGATAAGGCTGATGATCTGGCGGCTTCGTTGTCGTATGGTGATTCGCGTCGCCTTGAAATAGCACGTGCACTTGCAGGTAAACCGGCACTCATGCTGCTGGACGAACCTGCAGCCGGCATGAACGATGCCGAAACAGAGCAACTGGTTGAGGACATTCATCGTATTCGAAGCCGAGTAGGCGCGATGGTCTTGATTGAACACGACATGAGCCTGATTCGTAGTTTGTCCGACCGCGCGGTTGCGATGGATTATGGCCGAAAGATAGCGGAAGGCGACGTGCATGCGGTTTTGGAGCACCCGGAAGTGCGCCGCGCGTATTTGGGAGACGACGAATGAGCCGGATTCTTGAAGTGAATGACCTGCATGTGTCATATGGCCCCATTAAGGCCTTGCGCGGGGTTAGCTTGCATGTCTCAGAGGGTGAAACGGTATCGATTGTGGGGGCCAATGGGGCGGGTAAGTCGACTTTAATGCGGGCGCTGTCCGGCATTTTGCCCATTGCGGCGGGTCAGGCGACGTTCCTTGAGCAGGATATTCGAGCCGTCAAGGCCCACCAGTTGGCGCGCTTGGGCATGCTTCATGTGCCTGAGGGACGCGGAACCATGCAGGGGATGGTGGTCGAGGAAAACCTGCGCCTGGCGTGGGAAATTCGCCCCAGCGACACTCCGTTCGAAACGGCGGCGGAAGAGGTGTATGCACGCTTTCCGCGGCTGGGCGAGCGGCGCAAACAGTTAGCCGGTGGATTGTCAGGGGGGGAGCAGCAAATGCTGGCCATTGGCCGGGCGCTGATCAATCGGCCGCGGTTATTGCTGGTTGATGAGCCCTCTATGGGCTTGTCTCCTTTGTTCTCCAAAGAAGTATTCAAAGTTTTGGCCGAGCTTCGCGACTCGGGCATGACGATCTTGCTGGTCGAACAGAACGTTCGCAGCGCGCTGGATCTCGCGCATCGGGCGTATGTTCTGAACCAGGGGGTGTTCCTAACCTCTGGTAATGCGGCAGAGTTGGCTAAAGATCCAGCGATCATGGCCAGTTTCTTGGGGCATGGCAAGATCAAGCAGTCGGCATCGCCGACTGCCCAAGCAACGCAGTAAACAAGTGTTTCATCAGTCCTTTAATAATCACGGAGACAAATATTATGAAAAAATGGCGTTTTGCAATGTTGCTGGCCGCAGCGCTGGCATTGCCGTTCGGCGCTTCGGCTGCCGACAAACCCCCCATCAAATTGGGTACGTTGTTACCGCAAACCGGCCCGCTGGGCGCTTATGGGAAATCGCAGCAGTTAGCGATTGAACTGGCTGTTGAAGACGTTAATAAGGCGGGTGGCGTAAACGGCAGCATGATCGACATGCAGTTTGCCGACACCCAAATGGATCCAGGCCAGGCGGTATTGATGTTCCGCCAATTCGCTAACGACGGCGTTTTTGCGGTTATCGGTCCCATGACCGGCACCCAGTGGGAAACAGTCAGCCCATTGGCCAACCGCATGGGCGTGCCGGCTTTAACGTCTACCGCCGCCAAGCCGGGTATTACCATTCGTCCCTGGACAATCCGCCTGCAACCGCCTGATGATTTATTCATTGCAGACGGCTTTGAGGACTTCCTGCGTATTTATCCGGACACAAAGCGCATCGTTATTGTGGCCGATGTGCGTGAGGCATCGGGCAAAGCAGGCGCAGATGCTTATGCGGCGTTGGCCAAAAAGCATGGTGTGGAATTGATCGAATTGGTTGAGTTCTCCACCCGTGCAACCGATCTTTCACCGGTCGCGATTAAAGTGAAAAGCCTGAATCCGGACGCCATTATGGTGTCGGCGTTGGGGCATAACGCGTTGCAGTTGGCCAAGGAGTTCAATGTGCAAGGCATTGAAGCGCCTGTTCTGGGTAATTCGCTGATTTGGCCCGGTCCCTTTGTTTACACGGTGGGTGATAACGGTAAAAACTGGCACTCGATGGGTTTCACCACGGTGAACAGTTCAACCGGCGACAACGAACTGAACAAGGCTTATGTTGAACGTTTCCTTGAGCGTGCCGACGATACCATGGGAGACCCGGCCAATACCGCCAACTGGAGCTTGAGTTACGATGCCGTGCTACTTTATGCAGACATCATGCGTAAAAACAATATCGACGGCAATACACCGGCCGATAAGGCGCGTGAACTGATTAAAGACGCGTTTGTTGATTTGAAAACGTTCTCCGGCATTCAGAAGTATGAGTTCCAGGAATCGGGTGATGCCTATATTCCGGGTCGTGTACTGAAAATCAATCCAGAAACAAAAATGTGGCAGTTTGCCGACTAAATAAGCGGCAGTAAGTTGCTTGATCCGCCCCGGGAGTGACCCTCACCGGGGTTTTTCTTCGTCATTAAAAGTTATGTTATAACATTGCAAAATTAATGGAGAGGAAAGTGAAGAAAATTTGGGTCAGCAGTTTGAATGCCGGTGTAGGTTTGGTTGCGGCTTGTTATGGTGTTGGCGTTGCAGCAGTGGAGCCGCCTGTGTCGGAGCCGAAGCAATTAGAAAAGATTGTCATTAAAGCCAACCCGTTGAGAACAGAAGCCAATAACGCCGCGGTACCGGTATCGGTGTTGTCTGGTGAGCGTTTGCTGTTAAGCGATCAAACAACTTTGGGTGTGGCGCTTGAGGGGTTGCCCGGTGTACGCGCCGATACCTTTGGGGCAGGTGCGAGTCGCCCAATTATTCGCGGACAAACAGCGCCGCGTGTAGTGGTGTTGCAAGATGGTTCGGATGTGATGGATGCTTCCGGCATCTCCCCGGATCACGCTATCTCTGTCGACCCGATGCTGGCCGATCGAATTGAGGTCATTCGGGGTCCGGGAGCCTTGCTATATAGCGCAGGTGCGATTGGCGGTGTGGTGAATGTGGTTGATGGCCGGATACCGGATGCGGTGCCTGTTGCCGGCGTTGAAGGGTTTGCCAATTTGCGGGGCGCGTCCGGTGCCCGCGAGCGAGCAGGTGCGGTGGGTGTCACGGCAGGAGAAGGAAATTTCGCTATTCGGTTGGAGGGCGCTACACGGCATGCCGATGATTACAGGGTGCCTGATTGGTCGACATCGCGTTTGCCCGGATCATTTGCCCGGAGCACAACAGGCAGTATCGGCGCCAGTTGGTTTCACGATAACGGCTATACCGGGTTGTCGTTCAGCCAGATGAACAGTCGTTACGGGTTACCAGGCCATGACCATGGCTATGACGATTGCCACCCTCACGACTTAGCCTTGCATTGCGGTGGGCATGATGATCATGACGAGGACCATGAGGAAGACGGGCACGACGATCACGACCATGAAGGTTCAGATGACAGCGATACACCGGTTACGCGGTTAAAGTCGCAACGGTTTGATGCTCGCGGCGAATACAGCAACCCGTTACCCGGGTTAACGCGGCTGAGCTGGCGTGCCGGATTTGCAAAATACCGACACGACGAAATGGAGCATGACGAGATTGCCAGCACGTTCAAAAACCGGGCGTACGATTTGCGTCTTGAGTTGGCACATGCTCCGATCGCCGGATGGGAAGGGGTGTTCGCATTGCAAAATGGTCAAAGTCGTTTCGATACCTCCGGGCCTGAGCGATTTTTACCGAGCACGCGTACAAAAACGTGGGGCGTGGCGTTGCTCGAGACTTATCGTTTAAACGATTGGCGTTTTGAGGTTGGGATGCGGCACGATTGGCAGTCGATTCGTCCGGACTCCACCCAGCCGGCTTATCAGGGGCGGGCGTTGTCGGGGTCGGCCGCCGCGATATGGGAATTTGCGCCTGCGTATTCTCTGGCATTGCAGTTCTCCCGGGCGGAACGCATGCCGGGCGCCCAGGAGCTTTATGCCGATGGTGTCCACTTGGCCACGAATACATATGAAATAGGGCAGTCGGACTTAGGCACCGAAAAATCAACCGGCGTGGATCTGACGTTAAGAAAGACCGAGGGTGATTTCACTTTTGAAGCCAGCGTATTTTATAACCGCGTGAACGATTATATTTATGCTCAAACGTTGGACCGTTATGAGGACTTTCGCTTAATTCGCTATGCGCAGCAGGACGCGCAGTTCGTGGGTCTTGAGCTCGATATGAATTACCAGGTGAATCGGACTATTTCCGTAGGCGTTTTCGGTGACGTGACACGAGGGCGTTTAACGAATGGCGGCGGGGATCTACCGCGCATTCCTGCCGCGCGTCTGGGTGGCCGGATTAATGCGCAATGGCAGGACTGGCGGGCAAACCTTGAGGTGATCAGGGTTTTGCGTCAGAGTCGGATAGCCGCATACGAAAGTGCGACACCGGGGTATACCATGCTTAACGCCGGTGTTGCATATGATTTCGAGGCGCAAGGGGCTGATGCGCAAGTTTATTTGCAAGGGCGCAACCTTTTAAACCGTTTGGCGTTTAACCACAGTTCTTATCTCGCACAGGTGGCGCCGTTACCCGGTCGCAGTATTATGTTAGGCGTACGCGTGGACTATTAAAATGTCGAGATGCCGCCACCCCCTCTTTCCTACAACGATACTCATTCGGATAACCAGCCGATTCACGGCGTGGCTCGACGTGTCGCGCATCTTGATATGGACGCGTTTTATGCGTCGGTTGAGCTACTGAAGTACCCGGAGCTGAAGGGGCAGGCGGTGGTGATTGGGGGCCGTAATACGCCGGCCCCGGCTGAACGCGCCGATGGTCGTCGTGTGTTCGGGCGTTTGCGTCAGTATGTGGGGCGCGGCGTCGTGACTACGTCTACCTACGAGGCGCGGGCGTTGGGTGTGTTTTCCGCCATGGGCATGATGAAAGCGGCGCAATTGGCCCCCGACGCCTATTTGCTGCCTGCCGATTTCAATGCCTATCGAGATTATTCGCGCCGGTTCAAGGCAGCGGTTGCCGCCATTGCCCCTTGTATTGAAGATAGGGGCATTGACGAAATCTATATTGATTTGACGCCGCTCGAAGAGCCGTCGAACGTCATCGGGCGGCGGCTGAAAGCGGCTGTGTTCGAGGCAACCGGTCTGACTTGTTCTATTGCGATTTCACCCAATAAGCTCTTGTCGAAAATCGGTTCCGAATTGGAGAAACCGGATGGCCTGACCATTCTGACCCACGACGACATTCCGGCGCGAATCTGGCCGCTGTCGGTTGGGAAAATTAATGGAATCGGTCCAAAAGCCACGCAGAAATTGCAATCTTTAGGTATTGAAACGATTGCCCAATTGGCTACGGCCGATGCCGGTATGTTGCAAACACACTTTGGTCGAACTTATGCCTATTGGCTATTGCAGGTGGCGCAAGGGCGTGATGAGCGTGAAGTTGTAACGCATTCCGAGCCCAAATCAGTTAGCCGGGAAACTACCTTCGATCGGGACTTGCACGTAGTGCACGACCGCACGCACTTGTCGACCATCTTTTTCAAGTTATGTGAAAAAGTGGGTGAGGACTTGAAACGAAAAGGCGTGAGGGGGCGAACAGTAGGCGTCAAACTGCGCTTTGAAGATTTCCGGACCGTCACTCGCGATTATTCGCTCGACCTCGAAACGGATGACGTTCAGCTCATTCATTTTGCCGCCCGACAGTGTTTAAAGCGCATTGAGTTTTCGGCCCGCGTGCGTTTGCTGGGCGTGCGGGTGAGTTCTCTTGCGCCGGCTTTGCAAAATGGGGTGAACGAACCCACTTTGGTCCAATTACCGCTTTACTAGCGCTATTGCTATTGTTTTTGGAATTGGCAGGGAAATGAGCAGGCGGATAGTGAAGTTGTATCAATCGTGAAAATACCGATGCAAATCATTCAATTGCTCTGTATACTGAGTAAAAACACGAGAGACTAAAGCATTATGAGACAGAGTTATTCAGCCGTGCCGAACAACGATTCAGTTTCGGATATAGAACAGAAAAAAAAGCAACATCCTGACAACGTCGGTTCAACGATTAAGAAGGAACCTTTGCCCGACGACATTACGCCCGACGTATTCAGCCAACAGGGGCTTTGGTCGCGCCCGGGGTTCTTGGTGCGCCGGTTGAATCAAATTCATTATGCAATGTTCTTCGAGGAATGCAAAGAGGGGAATATCACCCCGGTTCAATATGGGATTCTGACTGTGTTGTCGCGCAACCCGTGGCTGGATCAAACCGCAATTGGCTATGAGTTGGGGCTTGATCGCACCACGTCCGCCGATGTGATCAAACGGCTGGAGGAGAAAGGTCTGGTCGAGCGGCGCGTGAATCCTACCGATAAACGCTCACGTCAGGCCAATATCACGCCTGAAGGGCTGGCGCTCATGGAGTCGCTGAAAGACGGTATGGCGAGATCGCAGCAACGCCTCATCGAGCCCCTGTCGCCGGCCGATCGCAAGACATTCATGACCTTGCTGGCTGAAGTGGTGGAGGCAAACAATCAACATGGCCGGGCGGCGTTGAAGTCTGTTTGACCTCTGTCTGAATCGTTAACTAAGGGTTTACGCCATAGGAGCGAGATGATTTTGTCAGTATACTGACATTAACTTTACATTATCGCTTTAGGCAAGAGGAGAGTTGTTGTGAGCCGAATTCGTAAAATTGCGTTGGAAGAGCACTTTTCAGGTGTGGGTTTTGGCGATTATTCAAAAGCGTTTGTCAGCCTGATCGACCCTGCCGTGGCGGCCGACTTAACGCGTCGCCTTACCGATTTCGACGAAATTCGTTTAAAGGAAATGGACGCGGCCGGAATCGATTATGTGATTCTTTCGCAAACGGGCCCTGGGGTGCAGGCCGAGAAAGACACGGCGGCCGCTATTGCCCGTGCAAAGGAAAATAATGATTTCCTGGCGGAGCAGATTGCGCGGCACCCCACGCGTTTTGGCGGTTTTGCGCATTTGCCCATGCAAGACCCCAAAGCGGCGGCCGACGAACTCGAGCGTGCGGTGAATGTGTTGGGTTTCAAGGGGGCGCTGGTGAACGGCCACACCCATGGCGTGTATTACGATGACCCGGCGTTTGACGTGTTTTGGGAACGCATGCAGGCACTGGATGTGCCCTTGTATCTGCACCCTTTCAATATGTTCGATACCCCGCACATGTTCACCAAACACCCTGAATTGATGGGCGCCACTTGGGGCTGGGGGGTGGAAACCGGTACGCATGCATTGCGCCTGCTGTTCGGCGGTGTGTTTGATCGCTTCCCGAAATTGAAGTTGATTCTGGGGCATATGGGCGAAGGGCTGCCGTTTTTACGCTGGCGTTTCGACAGCCGTTTTGCTGTGTATCCGCAGGGCGTTACGCTGGAGCGCAAGCCGTCCGAATACTTCGGCTCCAACATCGTCATCACGACATCGGGCGTATGTTCACATCCTTCTTTAATGGGTGCCATTGGCGAAATGGGCGCAGAAGGTGTTATGTTTTCGGTAGATTACCCTTATGAAGAAACTGCGGTGGCCGCCGAGTTTATCGAAACGGCACCGATGGATGAAAAAACACGTGCGCTGGTTTGCCATGGCAATGCCGAGCGCCTGTTCAAGCTTTAAACGGAGATAGTATGAGTGCGTTTTTGTATGGGGCCAATGTTCACGCTAACGGTATTCGTCAGCATTACCTGCGTTATGGGGGCAATGAAGGCGAGCGGGCCGGGCGTGATGCGGTTGTCATTGTTCCCGGCATTACCAGCCCGGCTATTACATGGGGCTTTGTCGCAGAACGGTTTGGCCAACATTTCGACACTTACGTGCTCGATGTTCGCGGCCGTGGGTTGTCGGAAGCTTCCGATACGCTCGATTACAGTCTGGATGCGCAGGCGGCTGATGTTATTGAGTTCGCCAAAGCGCTGGGGTTGAAGCGTTACAGCATTGTGGGCCACTCAATGGGTGGCCGCATCGGCGTACGCGCAGCGCGTTCAGAACCGGAAGGGTTGACGCGTCTGGTCATGGTCGACCCCCCCGTTTCAGGCCCTGGGCGTCGCGAGTATCCGTCGAAGTTGCCCTGGTATGTCGATTCCATGGCGCTGGCGCGCAAGGGTTGTAGTGCTGAAGAAATGCGTGCTTTTTGTCCTACCTGGACACAAGAGCAATTACAGTTGCGCGCCGAGTGGCTCCATACTTGCGACGAACGCGCTATCATCACCAGCTTCGAAGATTTCCACAAAGACGACGTTCACGCCGATATGCCCAAGGTTAAAGTGCCCACCATGCTTATGGTGGCCGAAAGGGGCGACGTCATTCGTGAAGAAGACATTGAAGAAATCAAGACATTGATCCCGGGTGTCGCTATTTCCCACGTGAATGACGCGGGCCATATGATTCCCTGGGACAACGAAGAAGGCTTTTATGAGGCTTTCGGCGATTTCCTGGGTGCCCCGCTAACCCGTCGCGCCTAATTCCGCTATTTTCAGGAGTTCATCATGCCTGTAAGTGATTATCAACTTGTTTCCGCCTGGCAGGAAGTGCTGCGTTTGTCCAAGCTCGAGGCGGGCCAAACTGTAACGATTCTGACCAGTACCGCTACGCACCCCCAGAATTTGCGGTGTGCCGCAATTGCGGTGCAATCCCTGGGGGCGGTTATGAACCGGCTGGATCTGCCGCCGGTCAATGCCGAGAAAGCGCTTAGTCGTGATCCGCTGGCCTATCTGGGGACCACGCCACTTACGGGTAACAAGGCCGCGATTGCCTGCCTGAAAGAAAGCGATTTGGTACTAGACCTTATGACGCTCTTGTTTTCGCCGGAGCAAATCGACATTCTGAAAAGTGGCACGAAAATTCTGTTGGCGGTTGAGCCGCCTGAAGTTTTGGTGCGCACGGTACCTACCGAAGCCGACCGCAAGCGCGTGAAAACGGCGGCGGCACGTATTGAGGCTGCCAAGGAAATGACGGTGGTGTCGGACGCGGGCACCGACCTGCGCTGCCCCATAGGTGAATTCCCGGCTACTGCAGAATATGCTTTTGTAGATGAAGCCGGCCGCTGGGATCACTGGCCAAGCGGTTTTGCCTTTACCTTCCCCAACGAAGGTCAGGCCACAGGCCGTATTGTGATCGACAAGGGCGATATTCTATTGCCGCAGAAAAGCTATACGACCGACCAGATTGTTCTAACGGTTGAGAACGGCTATGCCACCAAGATTGAAGGTGGTGTCGATGCCGAGCTGCTGCGTGAATATATGGCTTCCTTCAACGATCCTGAGGGCTATGCCATCTCCCATATTGGCTGGGGTTTGCAACCGCGCTGTTATTGGTCAACCCTGGGCTTGTACGACAAAGAACAAACCATCGGCATGGATGCGCGTGCCTATGAGGGCAACTTCCTGTTCTCGTTAGGGCCGAACAACGAAGGTGGTGGAAGCCGCACAACGGCTTGCCATATTGATATTCCTTTGCGCAATTGCACCGTGTCGCTCGACGGTGAAGAGGTGGTGCGTAACGGCAAAGTGCTGGATGGTGGTGTTAAATGACCCAAGGTAATGATGTTCAAACCTATGCCAAGCAAGGGTTCGGGAATCAGTTCGAACTGAAGGCTCCTGTGGGCCTGCTGATTATCGATTTTGTGAATGGTTTTGCCGACCCCGAGGTATTTGGGGGCGGCAATATTAAAGAAGCCATTCAGAACACTGTTCCTTTGTTGGCTGAGGCACGCAAGCGTGGCTGGCCGGTTGCGCATACGCGTATTGTCTTTGCCGACGACGGCGCGGATAACAATATTTTCTCGTTGAAAGTGCCCAGTATGCTGGGCCTGAAGGAAGACCACCCCAACAGCGCCATTGTGTCTGAGCTGGCACCGGCGGAAGGCGAATACGTAGTGCGCAAAACGGTTCCGTCGGCGTTCTTCGGCACCTCGCTGGCTGCTTGGTTGGCGATGCGTGGTGTGCAAACGTTGGTGGTGGCCGGTGCGGTAACCAGTGGTTGCGTGCGTGCCAGTGTCGTCGACGCCATGCAGTGGGGCTTTCGCCCGCTGGTGTTGTCTGATTGCGTGGGTGACCGCGCCATGGGGCCGCACGACGCAAACATGTTCGACATGGAACAAAAATACGCCACCGTGATGACACGCGATGAAGCGTTAAAGGCCTTGGAAGGGCTGTAAGTATTGCCTGCCAAGGCAAACAAAAAACCGCTGCTTTAAACGTCTCCGAAAGGAGACTATTTAAAAAGCAGCGGTTTTTTATTAAACCGGATAAACCAGGTCGGTAGCCAGAATTTCCGTATCGTATACAACCTGACGTTCTTTCAGCAGCAGGCCGTTTTCACTGCGTACAAAGCGGTCGTAATACTTGCCCGCCAGGTGAATGGTGGACGGGCCTTCGATAAGCGTTTGAATCAACAGGTAGTTGGTTTCGGCCTCAATGAACTCGTCTGTCTCATCCATGATACGAATGTTCGATATCATGTGCATGATGTGGCGTGGTGCGAACATTTGTGTTTGTGCAATCGCCACGGCGCGGTCTTGCATCATTCCGCGTCCTTCCGCATAAACCAGGCCAACCAGCATTTTCTGGTTGGCATTCTCGCGTGACGTAATGCGATAGACCCCATCTTCGGTAAAGAATTCAGGCCATTTTTTTACGTCGCAGGCATCCAGTACCGCGCAATATTCGATATGAAACGCTTCGATTTCCGCGCGCAGTTGTTGGGCCCGCGCAGCGTCAACCTTGACAGGCTGATAAGAAAAGTCGGTTTTCATTGTTGAAAGCATATTAGATCCCCATTACTTCGCGGTAGTATTTGTACATGGCACGAATCGCCGCTTCTGAAATCAGGGACTCCGACGTGCCGATTTTGTCGGCATCGAGTTTTACGACACTGTTTTCGGTGCTCGAGCGGCGTACCCCTTCCTGTACGAAGCGCAGTGCCTCGTTGTCTTCCAGGCCCAGAAAGCCTGAGGGCCCCATGAGGTTGCCCTGACGCAGGCGATGGCGCAGCATTTCTTCATCGTCTTCTTCGTAGCCGAACATGGTCCATTGCATAATCATGCTGTTCGGGCCATTGGGAATAATCTGACGAATACCCAGGGTGTTCATTTCACGCTGAATAATGAAATTGGGCCAGATGGTATCCATGGTGACGGACCAGGGGGAGTCGAACTCTTTAACGAAGTGCAGGAAACGCTCGTCTTGCAGTCGCAGCCCTTCATGGAAAGAACGCATTTCCTTTTTTGTTTCCGGGTTCACGTCGGCGTAAAGGTCGTCGGACTTGGCCGAGCCCATAATGCCGTGGCGCCCGTGTACCTTGTCGGCGAACATCATGGATTTATTGCCGGCCACCAATAAACCGAAAACCACCAGGAATGAGTGCAACAGCGTTGCGTGATAGGGGTCTTTCAGGTTCTCGTGGTACATCTTCCAGTTACAGGGCAATTCATTGCGGTAGTAACCCAGGATTTTCAATGGCTTGCCTGTGAACGTGACCTTAAAGTCCTCCAGAATTTCAGGGCTCAGATACTCTTCAAGTGGCTCGACTTTGTCGGAATACGAGGCAAAAACGACACCGTTCAAAGTGGTGACGTGCAGCTTGCGCAGGCCGTGGTCTTCATTGCGGAAGTCACGCGGCATGCCGCCTTGTTTGTTTACGCCACGTTTGAAGGGCACGCCCTGCAGGTCGCCTTTTAGTGTGTACGACCACTGGTGGTAAGGGCAAACGAATTCTTTTGCGTTGCCTTTGCTTTCGCGACAGAACTCTGCCCCACGGTGGGCGCAACGGTTTTCAAAAACATGAATGGAGCCGTCTTCCGCACGGGATACCACAACGGGGGTGTCGCCTACATAAGAGCGTTTGTAGTCGCCGTGGTTGGGAATTTCGGCTTCAAGGGCAACGAAGTTCCACGTGTCGCCGCGGAAAATCAGCGCCATTTCGCGGTCGTATATTTCCTGGCTGGTATAGACCCAGTCTGGAATGTAATGCAGGTCGTTTTCAGGCCAGGCATAATTCTCCAGGGCGTCGTCTTTGGACCCCAGTGTTTGCCCGATCACGGTTTGGGATTGATACATGGAAGATCTCCTGTGAAATCAGTTTGGCTGGCCCGCACTATGGGCCGCCGTCGCGCTTTTGGCGAAAGCGCGTGCAGTGACGGATGTGTCGGTAAAGTCGTTGGGGTTGATGCGCACGCCTTTTTCGAACAGCGTGCGCAGCGCGCGCAAATCTCCGCCTGCATTGACTGCGATGGCGTAACGCGGAACGTTGTTCCTGAGCCCCAACATAATGAATTTCGGCGTTTCGGCTTTCGGATCCAGCTCGCCGCGAATAACGTAATTTAAATCGGGTTCCGGCAGCCCCAGCATCTGAATGTTGCAACCAAACTGATCCGTCCAGAACCATGGGTAGGCGGCGGGTGCCGGATCTTTGCCCAGCATATGCGTTGCCGCGATGCGTGCCTGCTCATTGGCGTTCTGCCAAGACTCAAGGCGCGAAGCCTGTGCTGCGCTGCCTCGAATTTGGCTGGTGCAATCGCCGGCGGCATAAACATTCGCCTGGCTTGTTTGGCATTGCTCATTCACCAGAATGCCGCCATTGTTGGGGTCGATATCCAGACCCCCTTGGCGCGCAAGGGCGTTATTGGCTGATAACCCCACAGACACCATAACGGTATCGGCCACAATGTGGTGTTCGTTAGGCAGGCGGATGTCCCACGACGCCTTGATGTCGGTGGGCGGCGTAATCGAGGCCGGTGCGTTACCCAGGTGGAGCGACAGGCCGGTGTGCACAATACGTTGTTGCAGCCAGTCAGAAAATGTGGGCGGGGCAACACGGCTCAAAACACGGTCGGTGGCCTCAATAACTGATACCGCCACCCCCATTTTGTGGGCGGTTGAAGCCACTTCAAGCCCCAGAAACCCGCCACCGATGACGGCCAGATGTTTGCTGTATTTCAGCGCGGTGCGAAGGGCGTGCGCATCATCGAGCGTTCTTAAATAGAACACGCCGGGGGCATCTTCTGGAAACGCTTCGATAAAACGGGCGGTGCCGCCGGTTGTTAACAGGCATTGGTCGAACACCACTTGCGAGTTGTCCGACAACTGCGCCGTGCCTGCAAGCGGATCGATTGACTCCACTCTCAGACCCAGACGCAGATCGATATCGGCAATGCTGTAGAAATCGACCGGTTTAACGTCGATTGCGGGTTCGTTTTCCGGTGTGGCTGCCAAGACATCTTTCGACAATGGCGGCCGTTCGTAAGGGGCGTGTGCTTCCTCACCAATAAGAGTGATTTTGCCTTCAAAGCCTTGGTCGCGCAGCGTTGCCGCTGCCACAGCGGCGGCTTGTCCGGCACCGACAATCAGAATAGAGGAGAGTGTTTCAGTCATATTCAAACCTTTTTAAGCCTTTGCAAACCACTTAGGTTACTATGCGTGGCGCCAGGTTAAAGGTTTACCAGAATCTCATCGCCCTCGACTTTGACTTCGTACACTTTGACGGGTTCGGTTGCAGGTGCAGATTTTGGTTCGCCGGTGCGAAGGTCGAACATGGCTTGATGCAAGGGGCATTCCACACAGCCGTCCTCAATAAAGCCATCGGACAACAACGCGAATTGGTGGGTGCAAATGTTGTCGGTCACGAAGTATTCGCCTTCAGTGTGGTGTACCGCCAACTGTTTGCCTTCCAACTCTACGCCCAAAGATTCGTCTTCTTCAATTTGTCCGACTGTTGCAATCTTGATCCAATTCATGATGTGCCTTTTGCGTTTTAATATTTCAATATAATCAGTATGCTGTATATTTATTTTACGACAAATAGGGGTTTACACCAGCCTATTAGGATATTCCCTGAAAAATTCGATAAATGGTCAAGTCTCCGTATTAACCCTCGTTGACACTTTTAAGCATTGATCAGCATACTAACAAATAACCTGATTCTGTCGCGACTGGTTTGTGATTCTTGGCAATCAAAATCGGTTCAATGGCATTTTCAGGCCAGCAGGTCGAGACACACCATCCTGCGCAAAAGTTTCTCAGGCCCGCGCCGGGCCGAAGCAGTTTGTCTGTCTCACACATAACAAACCCAAAAGGAGCTGTACATGCAAAGACGTCGCTTTTTAACCCAGGCAGCCGCGGCAACCGGAGCCGGTCTGGCCGCAGTCGGCCTTCCCGCCGTAGCGCAGAATGCACCCACCGTGCGCTGGCGTATGTCCACCGGCTGGCCGAAAAGTCTGGATGCACTTTACGGTTCCGCCGATGAGCTTTGCCGCCGTGTGGGCGAGCTGACAGGTGGAAAATTTGAAATTCGCGCCTTCCCTGGCGGTGAAATCGTGCCTTACGCCCAAAATATGGAAGCGGTCAGTAACGGTACGGTTGAATGTAACCACGTTCTGGCTACTGCTCACATTGGCACGAACACCGCTATTGCGTTCGATACCGGTTTGTCGTTTGGCATGAATGCGCGTCAGCACAATGCCTGGATCCAGTTCGGCGGCGGTATGGAAAAACTGCGCGAAATGTATGGCCAGTACGGCATTACCAACTTTGTCACCGGCAACGTGGGCGTACAAATGGGCGGCTGGTATCGCAAGGAAATCAAGTCTTTGAAAGATCTTGAGGGTCTGAAAATTCGTGTTGGTGGTATCGGCGGCATGGTGCTGCAAAAGCTCGGTGCGGTTCCCCAGCAGATTCCGCCCAGCGATATTTACCCCTCTCTGGAAAAAGGCACGATCGACGCAGCTGAGTGGATTGGACCCTACGATGATGAACGCCTGGGCCTGAACAAGGTTGCGCCGTTTTACTACTCACCCGGCTGGTGGGAAGGCAGTGCTTCCATTACCACGATGGTGAATACGGAAGCCTGGGAAAAATTGCCCGCCGAGTTCAAGTCTGCGTTTGAATGCGCTGCGAATGAACAGGCGCTGCGCATGTTGGCTGCTTACGATGCCAAGAATCCGCCCGCTTTGCGTTCCCTGATCGCCGGTGGTGCACAGTTGAAGTACTTCCCCAAAGACGTGATGGAAGCCGCTTACGCCGCATCACAAGAGTTGTGGGGCGAGTTGTCGGAAGAAAACCCGGATTTCGCCAAGATCTATCCCGAGTGGAAGAAATTCCAGGAGGCCGAGGCGAGCTGGTTCCGTGTTGCTGAAAACGCACTCGATAACTTCACATACAGTGAGGTGTTGAAGCGTTCGTAACGCGATAGGCACCAATGCGCGGCGCGCGAAGTCGGCGTGTCCGCGCATTTGGTGTCTTTACGTTCAGCGATTCATGATTTACAGGCAGGTATGAGTATGACAGTTTCACATCACACAAAACCCGGCGTAAAGCCACAGGGTGTCGGTGCACGAATTCCACGTAAAGAAGACGCCCGGCATTTGCACGGCAAGGGTAATTTCATCGGCAATATGGCCATGCCGGGGTTATGCGAAGTCGCGTTTCTGCGCAGCCCGCTGGCGCATGCCCGTATTACCGGCGTTCGAATTGCCGAAGAGGCACAAGGGCAAGTATTTTTGCGTGCTTCCATGCCTGATGCCAAAGATATTGTGGCCGACTCCACGTTACCCACTTATCAGGTGTCGGCACAGCCGCCGCTGGCCGATGACCGCGTGCGCTTTGTGGGTGAGCCTGTCGCCATGACCTTTGCCCCCACCCGCGCCGAGGCTGAAGATTTGGCCGAGATGGTAGAAGTTGATTACGACGAACTGCCTGTTTACGTTGACGTGAAAGCCGCGGAAGCGGCAACCTCCGACTTCATGCATGAAGGTTGGAAAGACAATGTGTTCGTTACATTGAATGCCAACAATAATTTCGACGACCTGGCTGCAAAAGCCGAGGTGGTCGTTAAACGTGAAATTGACTTGTCCCGCCAATGCATGCTGCCGATGGAAGGCATCGCCGTGCTGGCCTATTGGGACAATCAGAATAGCCAATTGGTGGTGTATACCGCCACTCAGGTGCCTCACCTGATTCGTACCGGCATTGCCGAGTTTCTCGATTTGCCACAAGAGCAGGTTCGGGTGATTTCCCCCGACGTAGGCGGCGGCTTTGGCTATAAGTGTATTTTGCAACAGGAAGAGCTCTGTGTTGCCTGGTTGGCCAAAACTTACAAGCGGCCGTTCCGTTATCTGGAAGACCGTCGCGAACACTTGATTGCGGGTGCCAATACGCGTGAACACTATTATGAAATGACCGCCTATGCCGACAAGCAGGGCCGGTTGTTGGCGCTGGATGCCAAAGTTACCATCAGTGGCGGCGCGTATTCTGTGTGGCCGTTCACAGTGGGGCTGGAAACAGGTCAGGCATTGGGCAACATACCGGGTCCTTACGCCTTCAGGGGGTATCGATGCCAAACGCGTTGCGTGGCAACCAATAAGCCCGGATTTTTGCCGTATCGCGGCGTGGCGCGCACCGGTGTTTGTTTTGCCATCGAGCTTACCCTGGACGCATTGGCTCGGGAAGTGGGGCGCGAACCTTGGGAAGTGCGCCTGGATAATTTGGTGCAACCCGAACAAATGCCCTATGTAAACGTAACGAATAAGCACCTGGACAGTGGCGACTATCCCGCCAGCCTGCGCCGGGCGCTGGAAATGATTAATGTTGACGCGGTGCGTGAGCGTCAGAAGAAAGGCGAGCCGGATGGACGCCTTATTGGCCTGGGTGTTGCAACGTATACCGAACAGTCGGCACACGGAACGTCGGTGTTTGCCGCCTGGGGTACGCCTGTTATTCCCGGGTTCGATCAGGCATCGGTCAAGCTCACTCCCGACGGCGGTGCGGAGCTGCGGGTGGGCGTGCACTCCCACGGGCAAGGTATGGAAACAACGTTTGCCCAGATTGCCAATGAAATTCTCAGTATTGATATCAATCGTATCAAGCTGGTGCATGGTGATACCGGTCAAACTCCTTATTCATCGGGCACTTATGCTTCGCGTTCGCTGGTCATGTCAGGCGGTGCTGTATCCAAGGCGTGCAAGCAGTTGCTTCCTCGCGTGAAGAAGATCGGTGCACATTTGCTGGGTGTGACGGCAGACGAAGTCATGTTGGAAGACGGTTACGCATGCGCGGGTGAAAAGCGTGTTGCCATCGCTGAAATTACCAATGCCTGGTATATCAATCCGCAGAAGTTGCCTGCTGATGTGGACGCCGAAGGGCTGGAAGTCAGCGTGGGTTATCGACCCAAAGTAGACACCGGCAGTTTCACCTATTGCAGCCAGGCTGCCGTGGTGGCGGTCGATCCAGCCACCGGCGCGGTTGAGATTCTGGATTATGTGGTGGTGGAAGACTGCGGCACGATTGTGAACCCGTTGGTGGTCGAAGGCCAAACCATTGGGGGTATAGCTCAAGGCATTGGTACTGCGTTCTACGAAGAAATGCCCTACGACGAACAGGGTCAGCCGCTGGCTTCAACCCTGGCTGACTACATCATGCCGGGTGCCACTGAAGTGCCCAATATCCGTATCGATCACTTCGAAACGCCGTCGCCGCATACGGAGTTCGGCGCCAAAGGGATGGGTGAAGGCGGGGCCATTGCGCCGCCCGCCGTCTTGTTTGGTGCGGTCAACGATGCATTGCGGGCATATGGTGTTGAGTTCGCCCATACGCCGTTGACGCCGCATCATGTGTTGGATGCGCTGGAACAAAGCAAAGAAAAAGAGTCGATTTCTCGTCCCAACGTGACAGCAGGGGCTACGGTATGAAAGCAGCAAAATTTGATTACGTCCGCGTAAGCGAGGCCAAAGAGGCATTGTCTCTATTGGAAGGTTCTGATGGCAGCACGAAGGCCATGGGAGGCAGCCAGTCGTTAGGGCCTATGTTGAATTTGCGCCTGGCGCGTCCGCAGAAAGTGGTCGACGTTTCCGGCATTGCCGATTGGCGTACGGTGAGTAAAGAGGCCGGTCGTATTCGTGTGGGTGCGGCCGTGACGCACGCGGAGATCGAAGATGGCGTTTTTGCCGAGTTGCGCGGGCACATGCTGCAAGATGTGGCAGGTGTTATTGCGTATCGCGCTGTACGAAATCGCGGCACGATAGCCGGCAGTATCGCGCACGCCGACCCGGCTGCCGATTGGGTGTTGGCAACCAGTGCATTGGGTGCCGAGCTTGAACTGACATCGGCCAAGGGTTCCCGTCGCAGCACCATGCCTGAATTCATGTTGGGCGCTTATGCGGTTGATCTGCAGCCCGATGAATTGATCTCGGCCGTTTATGTACCGGAAAAAACCGAGCAGACGCGTTGGGGTTATTACAAGTTCTGCCGTAAAACCGGTGAGTTTGCCGAGGCCAGTTGCGCTGCGTATTTCGATCCCTCAACCCGTACGGCACGTATTGTCGTTGGCGCGTTGGGTGGCGCGCCTCAATTGTTGCCGGGCTTGTCGGCCAAAGTGGCACAAGAAGGGTTGGCGGCCGCAACGCCCGAAGCAATTGCAGAGGCAGTAAAAGATATTGCGCCCGAAAAAACAGCCGGTGATCGCCGTTTGTTCATGACGGTTATTGAACGCTGCCTGCGCCGGGCATTGGGTGAGTAAAGGAAGGAAGTTATGTCCCAGTTGAATATTGAAGTAAATGGCCGCAAGGTGTCGCGAGAGGTGCTCGCCCGCACTCACCTGGGTGATTTTTTGCGCGACGACTTGCGCTTGACCGGTACCAATTTAAGTTGTGAACATGGTGTTTGCGGCGCGTGTACCGTACTGGTTGACGGCAAACCGGTTCGATCCTGTATTACGTTTGCCGCGGCGTGCGAAGGGCGCCAGATTACAACGATCGAGGGTTACGATACCGATCCAATCATGTTGAAACTACGTGATGCGTTTAATACCAATCACGCGTTGCAATGTGGTTTCTGTACTCCCGGTATGCTTGCAACGTCGCGTGACATTGTGTTGCGTTTGCCTGATGCCGATGAAGAGCGTGTGCGTATCGAATTATCCGGCAATATTTGTCGGTGCACCGGGTATCAGGGTATTACAGCTTCGGTACTGTCAGTGCTGAAGCATTTCCGAGATGAGCCAAATGAGCAAGTAGATGCGATGCGTCGTGCGGCGGCTGAAGGTAAGGCGGCGCTGCCGCCTGAAACCGACGCTCCCAAAACATTCAGTGGCTTCGAGGCAAAAAGTATTCAGCGTGAAGCCAAGGCTGTGACTAACGGCGCCGACGCGGCACCGGCCGGGTCGGGCGCGGCTTCCGGCGCAGCGACATCAGCACCGGGTAAAGGAACCAGCGTCAAGAGTGGGTTCAATGTCGATTTCCCCGCCGTAAAAGTTTGGGAATTCATGTCCGACCTGAAGGCGGTGGCTGCGTGTTTGCCGGGCGCCGTGATTGAGTCGCAGGAAGGCAACGAAGTGAAAGGGCGCATTGCCATTAAATTCGGGCCTATGAACGCGGCTTTCAAGGGTGCGGCAACGCTGGAGCGCGATGAAGCTGATATGTCCGCGGTCTTGCGTGGTGCCGGCCAAGACTCGTTGAGTCAGTCCCGCGCCAAGGGGGATGTCGGCTATCGCGTTACCTCGGTTGCCGATGATCGCGCGCGTGTTGATGTGGATTTGCTGTATTCCCTGCAGGGTCCGCTGGCACAGTTTTCCCGTTCCGGTCTGGTACAGGATTTCGTGAAACGAATGATTGCTGATTTTGGGCGCAATGTGTCGTTGCGTCTAAGTCAGCCTGAAGGCAGCGATGCACCATTGCCACAGGCTGAATTCAGCCCCTTCAAAATGTTTATGGGCGTGCTTTGGGCACGAATTAAACGTTTGTTTGGGGGCGGAAAAGAAGAGTAGTACCCGACGAGCAGTAACCCGTAGTAGGTCTGTCTTAACCAAATATGAGGTTCACAATGAAAAAGTTATTAGCAAAGTCTTGGGTTCGTACTTTAACTGGGGTTGCCGCGTGTATGTTTGCTGCAACGGCGGTACAGGCTGAGCCATTCAAAGTCCGGCTCGACTGGACGCCTTGGGGTAATCATGCCGCTTTCCACTTGGCCGACCAAAAAGGTTGGTATGAAGAGGCTGGTCTGGATATTTATTTCGAAGACGGTAATGGCTCTGTTACGACGGTGCAAATTATCGGCTCCAGCGACAACTTCGATGCCGGTCACGCGGCTTTGGCTCCTATGATGATTGCGCGCGATAAGGGGCTTCCCGTGAAGGCGGTTGCGCCTTTTGTGCGTCGTAACGACATTGGGGTGCTGGTACCGAAAGATTCCGGCATGAAAGGGCCGGCCGACCTGAAAGGCAAGAAGTTGGTATACACCGCAGGCTCTTTGGAGGCCCCCTTTATGGAAGGCTTTCTGGCTGCCGGTGGTTTAACGCGTGATGATGTTGAGTTGTTGAACGTTGAAGCGGCAGGCAAGGTCACCACTTATGCGGTGGATCGCGCAGATGCAGTGGTATCTACCATTCCTTTTGTGTTGCCTTTCGTTCAAAAACAACGCCCCTCGAATTCGATTCCGTTTGCCGATTATGGTTTGAATATGCCCAGTTTTGGCATTTTGGCCAGCGAGGCGAAATTGAAAACCCGTGGTGAAGACATTTCCAAGTTTGCCAGCGTCACTGCGCGTGCTTGGGAATATATTATGAATGGCCATGAAGATGAAGGGGTTGAGGCGATTCTTGCGGCCCGCCCGCAGGCGCGCCTGGATAAAGCCGTATTGCGTGGCCAAATCGACGCCTTGAAGCCTTATTTCGGCAAGCCGGTGGAAGGTTTCCGCATGGGTCAACCCATTCCCGCTGAGTGGGAAGAGGCCGTGCAAACGCTGACCAAGGTTGGTTTGATTGAAAAGGGCCTGCCCGCGACTGACTTCTACGTTACCGATATGGTTAAACCCGGTCAGTACGATGGGATGATCAAAAAATGAGTTTGTCTGCTGTCAGTGCACGTAAAGTGCAGAAACAGTATTCCGGAGAGCGCGGGGTGCTCGCGCTCGATGGAATCAGCATAGAAATTCCTTCCGGACAGTTCGTCAGTATTTTGGGCCCCAGCGGTTGTGGGAAAAGTACGTTTTTGCGCTGTGTGGCCGGCCTCGAGGATATTACGGCCGGTGACCTTGATGTGAACGGCAAACCGGTGGAGGGGCGTCCACCCGACGGTATTGGCATGGTGTTTCAACGTGATGCCTTGCTTGAGTGGCGCACCATTCGCAAAAATCTTTTGCTGCCCATTGAGTTTGCCAAAAAGCGTGTAAGCGAGTACCAGGACAAGGTTGACCACTTGCTTGAACTGACCGGACTGCAGGATTTCGGGAGCAGCTACCCGCGAGAGCTTTCGGGCGGCATGCGTCAGCGTGCCGCCATATGCCGGGCATTAGTTGACGACCCCACGTTGTTACTCATGGATGAGCCTTTTGGTGCACTTGACGCTTTTACGCGTGACCAAATGAACTTTGAGCTGCAGCGCATCTGGATGGAAACACAAAACACGATTTTGTTTGTTACACACGGTATTTCCGAAGCGGTTTTTTTGGGGGATATCGTCATGGTGTTGTCGCCCCGTCCGGGTCGTCTCATGGAAGTCATTGAAGTGGATTTGCCCCGCCCTCGACCGTTGTCGGTGCGCGAAACCCCCGAATTCGGCAAGTATGTATCCCATATCCGCGATTTGTTCGACAAGATGGACTTAAACGGCGATAAGAGGGCGTGATGATTGGAACGAATAATCTGAAAGCGGGTGCGGCAGGCTTATTCTCCCTGGTGGTCGTCCTGATCGTGTGGGAAGTGATTTGCCGTGTTTTTGAAGTGCGCGAAATCATGTTGCCTTTGCCAACGGATATTCTCGCCGAGCTATACAACGAAGCAGCCTGGTATGCCGAGCAAACCCTGTATACGCTCTGGATTACCGTGTTGGGTTTTATTTTTGCGGTTCTGGGCGGCGTCCTTATTGCCGTTGCCTTGGTGAGTTCGCGATTGTTTGAGCGCTTTTTATATCCCCTTATCATCGGCTTCAACAGTGTGCCCAAAGTGGCGCTGGCCCCGCTTTTTGTCGTGTGGATGGGTACGGGCGCCGAGCCGAAAGTGGCCATTGCATTTCTCATTGCCGTTTTTGCCATTATTGTGGACACCGTGCATGGGTTGCGTTCCGTGCCTCAAGACGTTACCGATCTTGGCCGTGTTTTGAAAGGTTCCTCCTGGGATTTCTTTTTCAAGGTGAAGCTGCCCTGCGCCTTGCCTTCGGTTGTGGCCGGCATGAAAGTGGCGATGTCGCTGGCGCTGGTGGGTGCCATTGTGGGTGAGTTTGTGTCATCGCAAAAAGGTTTGGGCTACGTCATTATGAGTGCGCAAGGGGTTTTCGACACGGTACGTGTGTTTGCCGCTCTGTTCATTCTGGGCGTAATGGGTGTTGTGCTTTACGGCGCGCTGGTGTGGTTGGAACGCCGGGCCACCCCATGGCGCCAGGTTCACGAAGATTAAGTTCACGAAAATCAAGTTGTACGCGAGTTGTTCAAGGAGTAGTTATGCGCGGTTTGCTCGCCCTTTCCCGTTTTCTCGACGGGGTTAACACATTTGTGGGCCGGTTGGTGTCCTGGGTCATCCTGATAGTGGTGATTGTCAGTGCAACGAATGCGGTGTTTCGAAAAGCCTTCGATATGAGTTCGAATGCATGGCTGGAATTGCAGTGGTATATGTTCGGGGCCATTTTTTTGTTGGCATCGGGCTACACCCTGTTAAAAAACGGCCATGTGCGCGTCGATATTATTAATGCACGCTTGTCGGAGCGCACGCAGATCAAAATCGACATTTTCGGCATTTTGGTGTTGTTTTTACCCGTGTGCATTTACATATTGTGGCTGTCCGTTCCCCAGGCGGTGGATTCTTACCTGCTGCACGAGACATCGTCCAATGCGGGCGGTCTTATTCGTTGGCCGGTAAAAGCGCTGATTCCCTTAGGGTTCCTGCTGTTGTCGGCAGCCGGCGTGTCTCATTTGATCAAGTGTGTGGGCTTTCTGGCCGGACAATGCCCCAACCCGAATCGGCCGGAAGGGTCGAAAACCGCTGAAGAGCAATTGGCTGATGAAATTGCAGCCAATGCACAGGCAAAAACGAAATAACAGACTGAGGATTGTTGATGATTGAGTTTCTAATTGCCAACATGGCCCCGGTCATGTTTGCTTCCCTGATTCTTTTGCTGCTTCTGGGGTTCCCGGTTGCATTCACGTTGGCCGGCCACGGTTTGCTATTTGGTTTGCTGGGTGTCGAGCTGGGGCTTTTCGAGCCGGCATTCTTCCAGGCGTTGCCCCAACGTATTTTTGGGATTATTTCCAACGACACCTTGCTTGCCATTCCGTTTTTTACCTTTATGGGGCTTATTCTTGAGCGCTCCGGTATGGCGGAGGATCTGCTTGAGACCATTGGTCAATTGTTTGGCCCCTTGCGCGGCGGGCTGGCCATTGCGGTCGTTGTGGTGGGTGCGTTGTTGGGGGCAACAACGGGCGTCGTGTCGGCATCAGTCATTTCCATGGGCTTGATTTCGTTGCCGATTATGTTGCGCTATGGGTATGATCGTTCCCTGGCCACTGGCGTTATTGCGGCTTCAGGTACGTTGTCGCAAATTATTCCACCGTCGATTGTGCTGATTGTGCTGGCCGACCAGTTGGGTCGCTCAATTGGTGATATGTATCGCGGCGCAATGGTGCCGGCCATCATGACGGTGAGCCTTTACATTGCTTATATTCTGATTCTTGCCTTGATAAAGCCGAACCGCGCACCGGCTATTCCCAAGGAAGGGCGTACCTTTATCGAGCCGAACGGCAGCCATGGTGTGCCGTCGCTGCTGGTGTTGCTGGTGGTTTCCTCTGTGGCGTCTTATTTTGCGTGCCAGGTGGTGTTATCGGAAACGGCACCCATCGATGAGACCGTTGTGGTGGGTACGCTTATTGGCGGCGCCGTGGCCTTTGTGATCGCGGCCCTGAACAATCTCTTGAAACTAGGCTGGTTATCGCAAATTGCCGAACGTGTCACGTTTGTCATGATTCCCCCGTTGGCACTGATTTTCCTTGTGCTGGGTACCATCTTCTTGGGTGTGGCCACCCCCACGGAAGGCGGCGCCATGGGCGCGGTAGGGGCCATTGTTATGGCTTTGTTACGCAAACGTTTAAGCTGGAGCCTGCTTAAGCAGGCCATGGAAACCACCACCAAGCTGGCGGCATTCGTTATTTTCATTCTGGTGGGTTCCACTGTGTTTGCTTTAACGTTCCGTGGCGTTAACGGTGACTTATGGGTTGAACACTTGCTGGTTGGTCTGCCGGGCGGCGAAATCGGCTTCCTGGTTATCGTGAGCATTTTTGTGTTCGTCATGGCCTTTTTCCTCGACTTTTTCGAGCTGGCATTTATTATTGTGCCCCTGCTGGGCCCTGCGGCTGAAGCAATCGGTATTGATTTGATCTGGTTCGGTGTCTTGCTTGCGTTGAATATGCAAACGTCGTTCATGCACCCACCATTTGGGTTTGCACTGTTCTATCTGCGTTCGGTTGCACCCAAGGAAGATTATCAAGACAAGCTTACCGGCCAAACGATCAAGAAAGTGACTACCGGACAGATATACTGGGGTTCGATACCGTTTATTTGTATTCAATTACTGATGGTGGCGCTGGTGATGATGTTCCCGTCTACGGTGATGCATTACAAAGGCGGTGTGTCGAAGGTTGACCTTGAGTCGGTTGAAATTGAGATTGAGGGTGCAAACTATGGCACTGGCGGCGGGGCATACGGCAGCGCACCGGTATTCCAGTAGTGGAAGTGGGTTAGTGCGGCAACGGTCGTCAGGTTACCGATACGGGGGGAAGTGTGCCGCTTAAGGATGCACTTCTGGCCCTGGTGGTGATTGTTGCCTGGGGCTTGAATTTCGTTGTTATAAAAGTAGGGCTTCAGGAAATTCCCCCTTTTTTGCTGGGCGCTTTGCGTTTCCTGCTGGTAGCGATTTTTATTCCGTTTTTCAAGCGACCTGCCATGCCCTGGCGGTCGCTTTTTTATTTCGGATTTACGATCGGCTTTCTCCAGTTTGGCTTGTTGTTTTCGGCCATGGCCATGGGTGTCTCGGCCGCCATGGCATCGGTTATTTTGAACGCTCAGGCGTTTTTTACCGTGCTGATTGCGGCCGCTGTATTGGGCGAGTCGGTTGGGCGCCACAATGTCATTGGGATGATTGTCGCCGCTTTCGGCCTGATGCTGATTGCCTTGGGTGAAACATCCGGCCACGTTACGCTAATTGGCTTTTTTCTAACTGTCCTGGCCTCGTTAAGCTGGGCGGTGGCGAATATTGTAGTGAAAACCGTAGGCAAGGTGGACATGCTTAATTTGGTGATCTGGGGCACCATCGTGTCTCCGTTGCCGTTTGCCGTCTTGTCATATTTCGTCGAGGGCCCGGAACTTATTTTGTACAGTTTGCAGAATATGGGCCTGAAAGGTTACGGTGCGCTGATTTATCTGGCCCTTATTTCAACCACCCTGGGCTTTGGTTTATGGAGCTGGTTACTCAGCCGGCATCCAGCCAATCGCGTGGCGCCGCTTAGCCTGCTCGTGCCTTTCGTGGGGTTAACGTCTGCGACGCTTTTGCTTGACGAACATTTAACCGTGTTGCAATGGATTGGCGGCTTGGTCATTCTGGGCGGATTGGCGTTGAACGTGTTCGGCCCTCAGCTATTAGCAACGTTGCGGCGCAGAACGTAATACGTCATTCATTTTCGTTGTCCGGTTGAATGGATAACGGTCAGACCGATAGCGGTGCGTTAAAATTCACGCTTATTCTTTATCTGGTGGCGTGATGGCGCTGCTATGCCTGTTTCTTTCTTCATTTTTCGGGAAGCCCTATGGAATTTGATCGTGCCGGCGTAAATACGCTGATGGAAATTACTGCCCGTCCTGACCTTATTTTCACCAAAGGGCAAGGTTCCTGGCTTGAAGACCATACAGGTAAGCGCTACCTTGATTTTCTGCAAGGGTGGGCGGTGAACTGCCTGGGGCATTGTCCGGAACCGTTGGTTAAGGCGCTTCAGCAGCAGGTAGCTGAACTCATTAATCCATCCCCCGCTTTTTACAACCAGCCTTCCATTGATTTGGCAAAGCGCATTACCGGGGCTTCATGTTTCGATCGCGTGTTTTTCGCCAATAGCGGCGGCGAAGCAAATGAGGGGGCCATTAAGCTGGCCCGTAAATGGGGGCGTTTGAATAAAAACGGGGCTTACAAAATCATCACGTTCAATCATGGCTTTCATGGGCGTACGCTGGCCACGATGTCGGCGTCGGGCAAGCCGGGCTGGGACACAATGTTCGCCCCTCAGGTCGATGGTTTTCCGAAAGCGGAATTGAACGATTTGGATTCGGTGCGTTCCCTTATCGACGACCAGACTGTGGCTGTGATGCTGGAGCCCGTTCAGGGTGAGGCAGGCGTTATACCCTCTAATGCGCAGTTCATGAAGGATTTGCGTGAACTCACGCGCCGGCACGATATGCTGCTCATTGTGGACGAAGTGCAAACCGGTATGGGTCGCACGGGCAAACTTTTTGCTTACCAGCATTTTGATATCGAACCGGACATCATGACACTGGCAAAAGGTATTGGCGGCGGTGTGCCGTTGGCGGCTCTGTGCGCGCGCGAGGCGGTTTCATGCTTTGAGCACGGAGACCAGGGCGGCACCTATAACGGGAACCCGCTGATGGCCGCTGCGGGCATTGCCGTGTTCGACACGGTGTCCGCGCCTGGTTTTCTTGAGGCCGCGAATGCGCGCGCAGAGCAACTTTCCAATGGCTTGATGGCCTTGTCTGAAAAATGGGGTATGCAGGGTGAGCGGGGTCTTGGTTTGCTGCGGGCACTACGTTTAGGTAAAGGAGACGGGCCGGCCATTGTGGCGGCGGCCCGAGATCGTGCGCCGGAAGGCTTGTTATTGAATGCGCCGCGTCCGGAGCTGTTGCGGTTTATGCCGGCACTGAATATTGCAGCGGATGAAATCGACTTGATGCTGTCATGGCTTGATGAGCTTGTCGGGTCGATCCGCAAGTGATCTTACTTGTTTGATGCCATGCATCAACGAATTAACCAGCGCCATCTGATTCTGTTTGTTGAAATTGTCCGCAAGGGTAGTTTGGCAAAGGCGGCCGACGAATTGGCAATTACCCATTCGGCAGCGTCCAAAAGTTTGCGCCAGCTTGAGGAGGACGTGGGGGATCGTTTGCTGGAGCGTAATCGCGCGGGCGTAACCTTGACGCCTTCAGGCGAGATTTTTTATCGCTATGCCAGCGCCAGCTTAACCGCTTTGCGGCAAGGGATCGACATGATCGCGCAAAGTGATCAGCATGCGCGCCGTGCGGTTTTGCTGGGCGCTTTGCCTAACGTTGCCGTTAATATTTTGCCCGAAGCTGTTGCACGGTTCAAAGCCCGGCATCCGGATATTCAGGTAAGAATCGTCACGCAAACCAATCGCCAGTTACTGATGCAATTGCGTTTAGCGGAAATTGATTTTGTTGTGGGCCGGTTCGCGGAAATCGATGAGATGAGAGGTCTGCACTTCGAACGCTTGTATTACGAAACCATGGCATTGGCGGCGCGTCCGGATCATCCGGTGTTTCGCATTGGAGGCGGGGTGACCCTGGAGAAAATTACCGAGTATCCTTTGGTGATGCCCCCGCTGGGGACGGTTATACGCCCTGAAATCGATCGTTTTTTTCTAAGCCGTGGCATTGCAGACCTGCCTAATGTGATTGAGACATTGTCTGTGGAGTTTGGCCGCGCCTTTGTGTCGATTTCAGATGCGTTGTGGATTTTTCCCCGCGGCGTCTTGCAGGCCGATCTGGATGCCGGGGTGCTGCGAGAAGTGCCGGTTGACTTGGCCGGCACCGAAGGCGCGGTGGGTATTACCACACGTTCCGAGCCTGGGCTGAGTCGCGTCAGTGAAGAAATGCTGCAGCTGGTGCGCGAATTATGCCTACGTCGTGCTCGCAACTTACATGACAAAAAATTCATCTAAATAGTAAAAATATCACTTTTATTGCTCTATTACTCGCATAAACTTACCACTAAGACAACTTGAGTGAATCGTTCACCTTGTTGAAATAATGAAAATGGTAGGAGACATGATGAGTCAATTTTTCTCAAAAATAGGCACGGCTTGTGCTTTGGTTTCACTTTTTGCGTTCAGTGCGGCTCCGCACGCTCAAACCTTAAGCATCGGCACTAACCCTCAAGGGTCTGTGGCGTATGCTTCGGGCGCCGCGATTGCCGACGTTGTGGGTGATGCCCTCGATCTTTCGTTCACCGTTGTTCCGCAGGGTGGGCCCACGGCCATTATTCCTGCCATGAGTGCTGGTGAGTTCGACTTCGCGTTTGCCAATATTGTGGCAGCGGTAACGGCGAAAGACGGTAAAGGGCCCTATAAGGGCCGCAAATACGATTCCATTCGTGTTGCCGCCGTTGTTTACCCGCTTGAAATGGGTGTTTTCGTGCGTAAAGACGCCAAGATCGACACTTTTCAGGCTCTGAAAGGGAAGCGCGTGGCTTCGGCGTTCAAGTCGCAGGCGAATGTGGCGGCCTTCATGACCGCTTCGTTGGCTGCCGCCGGTTTAACTTACGACGATGTCACCCCGGTGCCGGTACAGAACGGGGTGCAGTCGGTGAACGAATTGGTTGACGGTGGGTTGGATGCAACCACATTCAGCGTCAGCGCGGGCATCATTCAACAAGCCGATGCGGTAGTGGGTATTCGGGTTCTTTCTTTGCCCAACGATGAGGCTGCACAGGCCGCCCTCGATAACTACACACCGGGGGCCATGATTGCCACCGCGCCTGCAGGCAGTTATCCAGGCATTCTTGAGCCAACCAACATCATTCGCGTGCCTTTTGTAGTGTTAACCGATAGCCGCGTTGATGACGAAACGGTTTACAAGGTCGTCAAAGCCATTGCGGAAAATGGTGAAAAGCTTGCGGCTTCCGCAGGTGAGTTCAAGGCACTGGATCCCAAGTTAATGGGTCAAAGCGCCTTGCCGGTTCCTTATCACCCCGGCGCGATCAAGTATTACACCGAGCAGGGCATCTGGAATTAAGTCAGTGTGCCGTCTGGTTGCCCCCTTTTGGCATGGAAAAAGGGCGGTGACCGCCTTGGAGCCGTATTAATGAAAACTAAAATCGTCAGTGCCCTCGGGTTCGTTCTCGTTCTGCTCGCCATTTTGTGGGCAATCAATTTTCAGCGCGTTTTAGGCTTGAACCTCTATAAAGGTCAATACCTTTACGTTCTGATAGCCCTTGCGACGGCAGTGGTGTTTATCACCCATCCGCTGTTTCCGAACCGACCGAAACTTTCCTGGCTTGTCGATACACCGCTTGCGCTGGCCGGTATCCTGGCTTCGTTGTTTATTTCGTTTGATTTTGAAGTATTGATTGATCAGGCGAATTTGTATGACTTCAACTGGGTTGGCCAGTTTCTTGGCGCTGTGGTTATTGTGGTGTTGATTGAGGGTGTCAGGCGTTCAGCCGGGCTTTCGTTGGCATTGATCATTATTGCGTCAATTTTGCTGGCCTATTTTGCAACGAGTTTGCCGGATGCTATTTCCGGACGGCCGTTCCGACTTGATTCTTTTCTGTACAAAATGGCGTACCTCGAGGGGAATATCCTGGGCGCGCCGCTGGTGATTGTCGGCAGCGTCGTTATTACCTTTGTGTTCATGGGGGCCGTGCTGCAGGCAACCGGAGGGGGTCAGTTTTTCTCAAATTTGTCGGCGGCGCTGTTTGGTGGTTCACGCGGCGGGTCAGCCAAAATTGCGGTGACGGCATCCGGTTTGTTTGGTGCCATTTCCGGTTCGGCAGTGGCCAATGTTATTTCCACCGGCATGATCACCATTCCCATGTCTCGCAAGGCAGGATACAAAGCGGAAACGGCGGCCGGCCTGGAGGCCGTGGCGTCAACTGGTGGACAGTTGGTGCCGCCGGTAATGGGCGCGGCGGCATTTCTTATGGCCGCCACTCTGAAGGTCGAGTATTCCGTGGTTGTGTTGGCCGCGCTGATTCCTTCATTCCTGTATTACCTGGCGCTCTATTTACAGGTTGACCTTATTGCCGCACGCGACGGCATCAAAGGGTTACCCAAACAAGAGCGACCGAATCCGCTTTCAGAATTGCGCTATGGGTGGCTGTTTGTCATGCCGTTCGTGGTGCTTATTTTGGGGTTGTTCAGTTTTGCCTGGCGCCCGGAGTATGCGGCTTTAATTGCAACGGCTAGCCTGTTTTTGGCTTTGTGCGTGTTTGGCGTGCGGGGAAAGCGGCCTTCAATCGCCCACCTTTCCGCTGCGGTGCGCGACACTGCTGTTGCATCCGTGGGCATTATTTTGATCGCAGCGGGTGCCGGCATTGTTATCGGCGCGTTGAATACGTCGGGCATTCTTTTCAAAATTACCGAAGCCATTGTAGATATCGGTGGCGGTAACTTGGTGGGGCTGCTGGTGTTGGCCGCACTGATATGTATTGTGCTGGGCATGGGTATGCCGACGGTGGGCGTGTATGCCTTGTTGTCAACGCTGGTGGCCGCACCCTTGGTTGCGCTGGGCATTGACCCGATTGCGGCGCACTTGTTTGTGCTTTATTTCGGCATGATGTCAATGATTACGCCACCGGTTGCCATTGCCTCATTTGCCGCTGCGGGGCTGGCGGGAACCCCACCCATGAAAACGGCGCTTGAAGCAAGCAGGTTGGCCTGGTCGGCGTACATTTTGCCGTTTATTTTTGTCGCCAACCCCGCCTTGATACTGAATGGCTCATCTCTCGACATTGTTTTGGCGGTGACGCGTGCGACCGCGGGTGTGTGGCTGGTTACCGCATGTGTTGTCGGTTATCTCGGCCAGCCGCTTCTTCCTTTACGACGTGCTTTGTACTTGTTCCTCGGTGTTGCGCTGCTGCTGCCTAAGACGGTTTACCCGGAAAGCTTTGCTTCAGTCATCGCAGTGGTGACCTTGTGTTTCGCCATCGCAGTGTTGCTCCTGGAGCATTTTGTTTACAAGCCGAAAACGGTATTCAACTCATGACACAAAAGAAAAAACCTAACTTTATTTTGATAATGACCGATCAGCATCGTGCTGATCATCTGGGATGTTATGGGCACCCCGTGCTCCGCACTCCGCATATCGACAGCCTGGCCGAACAGGGCGCCTTGTTCGACGAGTTTTATGTGGCGAGCCCGGTTTGCATGCCGAACCGAGCCAGTTTAATGACCGGCCGTATGCCTTCTGTTCATGGCGTGCGGGCCAACGGCATTCCGTTATCCATGCAGCAGGTTACGTTTGTTGAGCTGTTGCGCGAAGCGGGTTATGCCACCGGGCTGGTTGGAAAAAGCCATTTGCAGAACTTTGTGGGTGCACCGGTGGTACTCGAGCAGTCCGCCCCGCCCGAGAACTATCATATGCCGCCCGAAAACTTAAGCCAGGCGGTTCGGGAACATTTGACGGCTGAGTGTTATCGCAACGAAGAGCCTGATTTTTGGTCAAAGGAAAACCCGCGGGTGCAAACGCCGTTTTACGGGTTTGACCATGTTGACCTGGTCACAGGGCACGGTGACGGCGTTGGTGGTGATTTCAAGCAATGGCTCCTGGAGCGTGAGCCTGAGGCGGCGAGTTTATTGGGCCCGGATAACCAGTTGCCTCACGACTATGTGTGCCCGCAGGCGGTTCGAACCGCACTGCCTGAGGCGTTGTATCCCACCAGCTATATTGCTGAGCGCGCTGAAGCTTTTATAAAGCACCAAGCCGCCGAGCAACCTTTTTTTCTGATGGTGTCTTTCCCCGACCCGCATCATCCGTTTAACCCTCCCGGTCGTTACTGGGATATGTATCGGCCCGAAGACATGCAGGTGCCTGAGGCTTTCGAAAATGAAGATTGGGTGCCGCCTCCCCATGTGGAGGCCTTGTATAAGGTGCGCGATTCCGGGAATGCCTTGTTGAACGGCATGAATACCATTGGTGTGTCCAAGCAAGAAGCCTTGGAGGCAAGAGCTCTGACGTGCGGAATGATTTCCATGATCGACGATGCCGTGGGTCGCCTGCTGAAGGCGCTTGATGACGCGGGTGAACGCGAAAACACGGTGATCCTGTTTACCTCGGATCACGGCGATCATTTGGGTGATCATCGTTTGCTTTTGAAAGGCGCTGAGCAGTACCGCGATATTTTGCGGGTACCGTTTATATGGAGTGACCCCGCAAATAAGAAAAAAGGCTTGCGTACACATGCACTTGGGTCGACCATTGATATTCCGTCTACGATTCTGGATCGTGCTGAAATTGTGCCGTTTGCGGGCATGCAGGGGCGTTCTTTATTACCGATTGCGCAAGGGGAAAAGCACAAAGAGCGGGACACGGTTTTTATTCAATATGACCACCAGCGTACGCACCCCGGGCTTGGCGGCCCACCGCGTGTTCACACGATTTTCGATGGCCGTTGGCGATTAAGCGTGTTTCATGGGGTTGAGTGGGGAGAACTCTACGACCTGCAGGCGGATCCCGGTGAGTTTACAAATGAATGGAATAACCCCGAACACCTTGAGGTGCGATGTCGATTAATGGAAAAACTGGCCAGAGCTGAAATTGAGCATATTGATCGCGTGCCGTTACCCACTAGTCTTGCCTAGGTTCAAGAGCTTGGCGGTGTCATCGTGGCAAGCGTGATCAAGCAATCTGTGCTGCAAGCGTATCGCCAGGCCGAGTACACAATTTACTCTACGCCTCCTTGTGTCTTGAAAATAGGTCAGGCCAGCACTTGCCTTCTCGAAATTTACACGCAGTACGGTGTAGATTGCGCCGCATTTATGACTGCCTTCAATCCATTCGGCCGGCAGTTTCCGTTGGCCGAAAATGCGGGCTTTCAGGAACGGCTGCTTGATCAATTGCAGCGGTGTGGCAAGCCTGTTCTGCACGCTGGTGGAATTGATCCCGACCATGTCTGGCCGGTTGAGGATAGTGTGTTAGTGCCGGGCTTGGGGTTGGCCCAGGCATGTGAGCTGGGCCGCGAGTATGACCAGAATGCCATTGTATGGTGCGGCCCCGATGCCGTTCCGCAATTGGTGCTTTTGCGTTAAAGGTGTCATGACTCAAGGCTAAATATCGGCGAGCGCAGATGGCGCCACGGTTGGGCCTGTTCTATTTGTGCAGCCAGTGCCAGTAAGATATCTTCACGGCCATAAGCAGCTGTGAATTGTGCGCCGATCGGCAAACCGCTTGATGAAAACCCCATTGGTACCGACATGGCCGGCTGGCCGGTTGCATTGCTAACCGAGGTAAAGGCCATGTGCGCGAACAGGTCGTTCAGATAGCCCTCTTCGAACGATTTGCGCATGCTGAGTTTGCCCAATGGCAGTGCAGGTTGCGCCGCGACCGGTGTGAGCAAGACGTCGTATTCTTGATGAAATCGGCCGAAGGTGCGGGCAATGGCTTGAAGCCGACGCAGGGCGTCGGCATAATCGGCAGCGGTGAATTTTTGCCCCATTTCCGCCCAGCTAACGGCGGCTTCTTCAATATCTTCAGGGTCGGGGGTGCGGCCCAGCTCTTTCAATAACGTGTTCACGCGGCTGCTTAGGTTGGCACCGTGAATCAGGACTAAATCGTGTGTGGCCTGGTTGAAGTCGAAAGAGGGGGCGTCTTCAGTTACCGTGTGCCCCAGTGCTTCACACATTCTTCCCGCTGCTTGAATGGTTGTGATGACCTCTGCGTCGACCGTGGCACCAGGCGGGGCATTTAGGCTAATGGCAATGCGCAGCGCTTTGGGCGTGTGTTGTATTGCTTGCAGGTAGGAAACCGGTGGCGGCGGGGCAAAGTACGGGTCGCCTGGGCAGGGTTGGCAAGCAATGTCGAGCGCGGCGGCGCTGTCGCGAACGGTATGCGATAGCACATGCGCCGAGCCCATGCCCCCGGCGAACTCACCTGCCGGGGCGGCCGAAACCCGCCCCCTTGAGACTTTCAGGCCGAAAAGGTGGCAGTGGCTGGCAGGTAAACGCAACGACCCTGCCGCGTCTGTGGCTTGGGCGATGGGCACTATGCCGGCTGCGACAGCCGCAGCGGCGCCGCCCGAGGAGCCGCCTGCACTATGATCGAGATTCCAGGGGTTGCGAACGGGGCCGCCAAATACGGGTTCGGTGGTGGCACTGATGCCGAAATTAGGTACCCGGGTTTTGCCGGCCAGGGTGAATCCGGCAGCGATGAACGCATTCACCGCATGGCTGGCGCTTGAGGGTAGGTTGTTTTCCAACATGCGTGACCCAACTTGCGTGGGTACGCCGGGGTAGTTGGATACTTCCAGGTCTTTAAGCAAAATAGGAACGCCCCGGAAAACACCTTCCGGAAGCCCCTTTTTTACCTGTTCCCGGGCAATGTCGCTCATGCTGACCGAGACAGCATTCACAACCGGGTTCAGCTTTTCAATTCGATATAGCGCAGCCTCTAGAACCTCTTGCGGGCTGACGGTTTTGGCGGCGATTAACTCGGCCAGCCCTAAAGCGTCGTAGTTAGCGTACTCTTTGAAGGCTGCGCCCATCGAATTGTTTCCTTTACATATTTCAGGCCTGCTTCACCTTAAGCCGCCACTGGTGCAGCAAAGGTTCGGTATAGCCGTTGGGTTGTTCCAGCCCCTTAAATACCAAGTCGCATGCGGCCTGGAAAGCGGCCGATGTGTCGAAATTCCCGGCCATGGGTTTGTAGTAAGGGTCTGCTTCGTTTTGCTTGTCGACCACGGCAGCCATACGTTTCATGGTTTCCATGACCTGATCCTTGGTGACAATACCATGGTGCAGCCAGTTTGCAATATGCTGACTGGAAATACGCAGGGTGGCGCGGTCTTCCATGAGGCCCACATTGTGGATGTCGGGTACTTTTGAGCACCCCACGCCCTGGTCGATCCAGCGCACGACGTAACCCAAAATGCCCTGGGCGTTGTTGTCGAGTTCCTGCTGCTTTTCTTCGTTCGACCAGTTCGTGTTGGTGGCCACGGGTACCGACAGAATTTTGTCGAGCAGGGTGGGGTCGTTCTTGCCTTCCATACCCGATTGAATATCGTGCACACTAACCTGGTGATAGTGCAAGGCATGCAGCGTGGCGGCGGTGGGTGAAGGGACCCAGGCCGTATTGCCGCCGGCTTTCAATTGGCCAATTTTCTGTACCAGCATGTCGGCCATTTTGTCGGGCATGGCCCACATGCCCTTGCCAATTTGTGCACGGCCCCGCAAGCCGCATTCCAGACCCACCTGAACGTTGTTGTGTTCGTAGGCGTTGATCCAGTCGGTTGGCTTCATTTCGCCTTTGCGGATCATGGGGCCGGCTTCCATTGATGTATGGATTTCGTCGCCGGTGCGGTCGAGAAAGCCGGTATTAATGAACGCAACCCGTTCGTTGGCGGCAGCAATGCAGGCTTTCAGGTTCACGCTGGTGCGGCGCTCTTCATCCATAATGCCCATTTTCAGAGTGTTGGGTGGCATGCCCAGCAGTTTTTCAACGCGACCGAACAACTCACTTGAAAACGCTACTTCATCAGGGCCGTGCATTTTCGGTTTGACGATATACACCGAGCCCTTGCGCGAATTGCCTTTGCGTTTCAGGTCGTGCACGGCAATCAGCGATGTGACAACCGCGTCCATAATGCCTTCGGGCACCTCGTTGCCGTCCTTGTCCAGAATGGCCGGGTTGGTCATCAGGTGGCCTACGTTACGTACCAGCATCATGGAACGCGCGGCCAGCGTTTGCGTGTTGCCTTGCAGGTCGGTGTATTCGCGATCGGGATTCAGGGCGCGTGTAAAGGTTTTATCGCCCTTGGCAACCTCTTCGGTTAGATTGCCCTGCATCAGGCCCAGCCAGTTGCGATAGGCCAGTACTTTGTCTTCGGCGTCCACCGTTGCCACCGAGTCTTCGCAGTCCATAATGGTGGTTAGCGCGGACTCCATCAGGATGTCTTTCACCCCGGCTTTGTCTTGTTTGCCAATGGGGTTGTTTTTGTCGATTTGAATTTCGAAATGCAGGCCGTTATGGCGGAATACCAGCGCCTCGGGTGCCGACGCGTTACCCCGGTAACCCAACAGCGATGATGCGTCTTTCAGCGTGGTGTTTTCGCCATTTTCAAGGGTGACCTGCAGTTGGCCGTTGTTAACCTGGTAGGCGGTGGCGTTGGCGTGCGACCCTGACGACAGTGGAATGGTTTCATCCAGAAAACGGCGACCGTATTCAATGACCTTGTCGCCGCGCACGGGGTTGTAGCCGCCCGAGCGGGTGGCGCCGTTATCTTCGGGAATGGCGTCGGTGCCATACAGGGCATCGTACAGGCTGCCCCAGCGGGCGTTGGCCGCATTGAGCGCATAGCGTGCGTTGGTAATGGGTACAACCAACTGTGGGCCTGCCTGTTCGCTGAACTCCACGTCGATATTGGTGGTATTCACCTTCACATTGGCCGGGGCGTCTTTCAAATAACCAATTTCCTTCAGGAACGCCTTGTACGCGGCCATATCTTTGATGGGGCCGGGGTTTTTCCGGTACCAGGCGTCCATTTCCGCCTGAATGCGGTCGCGCTCGGCCAACAAGGCACGGTTCTTGGGTGCCAGGTCGTGCACAATGGCGTTAAATCCTTTCCAAAAGTCGTCGGATGAAACGTCGGTGCCGGGCAGCGCTTCCTGCTCGATGAATTGATGCAGTAAATTGGCAACGTGCAGTTGCTCGCATTGGGTGCGTTGTGTCATTTTTTATCCTTTGTGTTGCAAGTGCACATGACCGTTGAGTCATGTTCCGGTTTGTGTTCACATGCATAGTATGGACTGTCCGCTGCAGTCGCTCAACCAGTTGAAAGTTGAATAACCTTGAACTTATAGTTCAAGGTTTTCAGCATATTTAATCGTTAAACCTTCAAAGTGGAGTGGAACGCTATGGCCAAGTCTTCAGATCTTATCGGCGCGTCGGCGGCAATTGAAACCTTGCAGGGCTGGTCTGCCGTGCAAGGGCGCGATGCGATTCAAAAAACGTTCAAATTCGACGATTTCAATGCTGCTTTCGGATTCATGACCCGGGTGGCCATGCAGGCTGAACAGGCCGGTCATCATCCTGAATGGTTCAACGTTTACAATCGCGTCACCGTGACGCTGGCCACGCATGATGCAGGTGGGGTTACGGCCAAAGATACGGCGCTGGCGTCGTTTATGGATCAGATTGCACAGGAGTAGGTATGTCGGATTCACCGGGTGGCAGTGCGATATCACCACTGGGCTTGCCCCAGCTCATTCCATTCACCGCATTTCATGATGCTCACGCAGCGTATGAGCGTTTGGTGGAAATTTACGAGCGCAACACGGCTTTTATTCGCGAGGCATTCGATTATTATGCCGCCGGCAAGTTGCCTGAGGGGCAGCGGGTGCGCGCCTATTACCCGGCCATTCGCATCAAGGTATCAACCTATCAAGGAGTGGATAGCCGTTTGTCGTACGGCTATGTGGTTGAGCCCGGTACCTACATGACCACAATCACTCAGCCGCGGTTGTTTGAACGTTATCTGCGCGAACAAATTCATTTGTTGATTCGCAACCATGGCGTGGGTGTGGAAGTGGGTGAGTCAGACACCCCCATTCCGTTGCATTTCGCCTTCCCCGAAGGCCATTATGTGGAAGGCATTTATGCCGACTCGGTGGGGGGTGAATTGCGCGACCACTTCGATGTGCCCGATTTGGCGGTAACAGACGATGCCATTGTGAATGGCACGTGGCGCGGGCGGCGGGGCGACCCGGAGCCACTGGCGCCGTTTACCGCCCCTCGCGTTGATTACTCCCTGCATCGCTTGCAGCACTATACGGCTACGCGGCCGGAGTACTTCCAAAGTTATGTGCTGTTTACCAACTATCAGTTCTATATCGACGAGTTTTGCCAATGGGCCAAGGGCATGCTGGCGCGTGAAGAGGGCGATTACACGGCATTGATCGAGCCCGGCAATATCGTGACCCTGGCTGGACAGGGGCAGCAACCCAGCGGCGAGCGACCGGCGCGCATGCCTCAAATGCCGTCCTATCATTTGCTGCGCGAAAATAATACGGGTATTACGCTTATTAACATTGGTGTGGGCCCTTCCAACGCCAAAACCATTACCGATCACGTGGCGGTTTTGCGTTCTTCCGCCTGGATCATGCTGGGGCATTGTGCGGGCCTGCGCACAACTCAGCGCCTGGGTGATTACGTATTGGCCCATGGCTATGTACGCCAAGACCATGTGCTGGACGAAGACTTGCCGATTTGGGTGCCGGTGCCGCCGCTGGCTGAAATTCAAGTGGCGCTGGAAGGCGCTGTGGCTGAAGTTGCCGGGTTATCGGGTTGGGAACTCAAGCGCATTATGCGAACCGGCACGGTGGCCACAACTGATAACCGTAACTGGGAGCTGCGAGACCAGAACGAGCCGGTATTGAAATTGTCGCAATCGCGTGCCATTGCGCTCGACATGGAATCAGCAACTATTGCGGCGAATGGGTTTCGTTTTCGGGTGCCTTACGGCACTTTGCTGTGTGTCTCCGATAAACCGTTGCATGGCGAGCTGAAACTGCCGGGCATGGCCAGCGAGTTTTATCGTCGCCAAGTGGGGCAGCATCTGCAAATTGGCATTCGGGCGCTGGAAAGTTTGCGCGACATGCCCCCCGAAAGGCTGCATTCACGTAAATTGCGCAGCTTTATCGAGACGGCGTTTAAGTAAGGTTGCTGTTCCGGCCTTGCGTTGTCTTCTTTGTTTTTTTAGCTGCTTTTTTCTTTAAAGCCAGCATGGTGCCCCGGCATTCCGGGGTGCCGCACAGGCATTTATATTCGTTGCGCCGCTTTTTGGTAATGCGCCCATCCAGCACTAACCCATAGTCGTAGGTTAGCTCTTCGCCTTTTTTAATATCGCGCAGCGCCACGATATAAACCTTCGTGCCTTTTTGGTTTTCTTGCGCTTCGCAATTAGGGCCGCATGAATGATTGAACCATTTGGCGTCATTCCCTTTCTGACCGCCGTCAATCACCTTGCCACAGCTTAAGGAAAAGAAAAACGTGTGGAAGGGGTCGTCGGGGTTGGTGGGGTGCAGTTCGTCGGCTTCTTCATGCGTAATGCGCTTGCCTTCGTATTCCAGAATATTTGTACCTTCGGGAATTTTGCGGGCGGCAAAAATGCCATTGCCATGCGTTTTTGATTTTTTGACGACATGCCAGACGGGTTTGGAAGCACTCATAGGGGTTAGGCAGAATCCACAATAAATAACGAGCAGCGTTGACAAAGAAAACTTAGCGGCTAAAGGGCTAGTGGTTTAGCAATAGCGCCGCTGACGCGATCTTACACGGTTTCCCGATTCAGTACGGTGGCCAGATAGCGGCCCGTATAACTGTTCTCGTTGGCGGCAATGTCTTCCGGCGTACCTTGCGCCACAACTCGGCCACCGCCGTCGCCCCCTTCGGGCCCCATATCGACAACCCAGTCAGCCGTTTTGATGACGTCGAGATTGTGTTCAATCACAATGACTGTGTTGCCTGCGTCGACCAGTTGCTGCAACACTTTAAGCAACAGGGCAATGTCGTGAAAATGCAGGCCGGTGGTGGGTTCGTCGAGAATATAAAGGGTTTTGCCCGTGCTGCGGCGCGACAGTTCCAGAGAGAGTTTCACGCGTTGTGCTTCGCCTCCTGAGAGCGTGGTGGCGCTTTGGCCCAGCCTGATATACGACAAGCCCACATCCATTAAGGTGTTGAGCTTGCGGGCAATAGAGGGAACGGCCTCGAAGTAATCCAGAGCCTGGGCCACAGTGAGGTTCAACACTTCGCTGATGTTTCTGCCGCGGTAGCGAATATCCAGCGTTTCGCGGTTGTAGCGTTTTCCTTCACAGGAGTCGCAGGGCACATACATGTCGGGCAGAAAGTGCATTTCCACTTTCACAACACCATCGCCCTGGCAGGCTTCGCAACGCCCCCCTTTCACATTGAACGAGAAACGGCCGGGGTCGTAACCGCGTGCGCGGGCCTCGGGTACGCCGGCAAATAATTCACGAATCGGGGTGAACATGCCGGTGTAAGTGGCCGGGTTACTGCGCGGTGTGCGGCCGATGGGGCTTTGGTCGACGTTAATGATTTTGTCGAAATGGGAAAGGCCTTCCAGTGACGCATGGGGTGCGGGTTCGGCTTGGGCCCGATGCAGGGCGCCGGCCACCGCCACCGCGAGTGTGTCGTTAATTAGCGTGGATTTGCCCGAACCCGACACGCCGGTAATACACACCAGCCGACCGGCGGGGATGCTCAGGTCAACCGACTTCAGGTTGTTGCCGGTGCAACCTTTCAAAACCAGTTGAGCCAATTCGTCGGTCACCGGACGCCGCTCCGGCATGGCAATGCTCAGGGCGCCGGTCAGGTAGCGGGCGGTGAGCGAGTCGGCACTTTCCAGAAGTTTGACAGGCGTTCCCTGGGCGACGATGCGACCGCCCTGTTCACCGGCACCCGGGCCCATATCCACCACAAAATCGGCGCTGCGGATCATGTCTTCATCGTGCTCGACAACAATCACACTATTACCCAAATCGCGCAGATGCTGCAGCGTTTGAATCAGGCGGTCGTTATCGCGTTGGTGCAAACCAATGGAAGGTTCGTCCAGCACATACATCACACCTGTTAAGCCCGAGCCAATCTGGCTGGCCAGACGAATGCGCTGGGCCTCGCCCCCGGAAATGGTGTCGGCACTGCGGTCAAGAGAAAGATAGGTGAGCCCGACATTGTTCAAAAAGGTCAGGCGTGCCTCTATTTCGCGGATAATGCGTTCGGCAATTTCTTTCTTGGCGCCATGTAGTTCAAGTTGCTGGAACCAAACCAGGCAATCTTTTAATGAAAGCGCTTCCACTTCGTAAATGGCACGCCCGATCCGTTCCTGTGGTCCCGGTTCGTTGCCAATGAGCACGTTGCGCGCCTCTGCACGTAAACGGGATCCGTGGCAATCGGGGCAACTGCGCGTATGGCGCGACTTGGCCAGTTCTTCGCGCACCACCGACGAATCGGTTTCGCGCCAGCGACGCTCCAGGTTGGGAATCACACCTTCAAAAGTGTGTTTTTTGACCGTGCTGCGGCCTTTTTCATTCAGGTAAATAAAGGGAATTTCCTCGTCGCCCGAACCGTACAGAATGCGTTCGCGTGTTTTTTCATCCAGCGATTCAAATGGGGCGTCGATATCAAATTCGTAGTGGGCCGCCAGGCTGGTAAGCAAGGCGTGCGTAAAAGCGTTGCGGCGGTCCCAGCCGGCAATGGCGCCGCCCGCCAGGCTTAATTCCGGAAAGGCCACCACGCGTTTGGGATCGAAAAAATCCACATGGCCCAGACCGTCGCAACGTGGGCAGGCCCCCACCGGGTTGTTGAAACTGAACAGGCGCGGTTCTAGTTCCGTTAGGCTGTAGCTGCATACCGGGCAAGCATAACGGCTGGAAAATGCCACCTCTTCTTCGGTGTCCATGTTCAGCGCCACGACACGGCCATCGGTAATTGAAAGGGCCGTTTCAAAACTTTCGGCCAAACGTTGCTTGCTTTCCGGTTTCACACGCAAGCGGTCGATGACCACGTCGATGCTGTGTTTTTCCGTTTTTTTCAGCGGCTCCAGGCGGTCGATTTCCACCATTTCGCCATCTACACGCAAACGCACAAAACCTTGCGCCTGCAAGCTTGCGCATTCATCTTCAAAACTGCCTTTGCGGGCCCGCGCCAGCGGGGCCAAAATGGCTAAACGGGTACCCGCAGCCCAGTCCATGACTTTGTCGACCATTTGGCCCACACTTTGCGCTTGTAACGGTAAACCATGGTCGGGGCAGAAGGGGGTGCCCACTCGCGCGTACAATAGGCGCAGGTAATCATGAATTTCTGTAATGGTGCCAACCGTAGAACGCGGGTTGTGGCCGGCGGCTTTTTGTTCAATGGAAATGGCCGGCGACAAGCCCTCAATCAAGTCAACATCGGGTTTGTCCATTAATTGCAGAAATTGCCGTGCGTAGGCCGACAAGCTTTCCACATAGCGTCGTTGGCCTTCTGCATATAAGGTGTCGAACGCCAGCGAAGACTTACCCGAGCCCGACAGGCCGGTAATCACCACCAGTTTGTGGCGGGGCAGGTCGAGTGAGATATTTTTGAGGTTGTGCGTGCGGGCACCGCGGATGCGAATGGCGTCCATGTTTTCAGTAGAAAGTCTTTCAAAAGGCTAACTTGCTACTATAACGCGCTGTGCTCTTTTGAGCACGGTCTGTATTGCTTTTGATTGTGTGAACTGAATTTGTTTTCAAAGAAACGTTATGAGTAACTCCGGCGCCGGCGCCGTTAATGAAACCCGGGTCAAGCTCAAGCTAACACCTGTTGAACGTAAAGCCAGTTTTTCCTTGGCTTTACTGTTTGCGTCGCGCATGCTGGGTTTGTTCTTGTTAACCCCCGTGTTCGCGGTGGCGGCACTGTCGATTCCAGGTGGGAACGACGCCACCAAAGTAGGGTTGGCTTTGGGCGCTTATGGCCTAACGCAAGCCATTATGCAAATACCGCTGGGTATGGCGTCTGATCGCTTTGGCCGTCGTTCTGTTGTGGTGGCCGGCATGGTGCTGTTTATTGCCGGCGGGGTCATGTGCGCAATGGCTTCCGACATTAACTGGATTATTGCCGGTCGCATTTTGCAGGGCCTGGGGGCGGTGTCGGCCGCGATTACCGCCTGGGTGGCCGATGCGACGCGGCCCGAAGTGCGGACCCGCGCCATGGCTATGGTGGGGGCGTCCATTGGTTTGTCGTTCGCCGTATCGTTGGTTTTGTCGCCGGTGGTGGTTGGTCAGTTTGGTTTGTCGGGCCTGTTTTGGGTCATTAGCCTGCTGGGTTTTGTGTGCCTGCTTGTGGCCGCTTTTGTGGTGCCTTCCGCGCCCCGGGCGGCGCCGCCATTGGTTCGGGTCAAGCCTGTTGATGTGCTGCGCCATGCCGATTTATTGCGTTTGAATCTGGGTGTTTTTTGCCTGCACTTTATTCTGATGGCTTTGTTTATTGTGGTGCCCACCGTGCTTTCCGGCCTGGGTGGTTATGGGTCGGCGCAATTGTGGCAAGTGTATTTGCCAGTTATTTTGCTGTCTTTTGTTTTCATGGTGCCGGCAGTTTTTTATACTGAAACCCGTAAGGCGCATAAAGCCGCATTGCAATGGTCGGTATTGGGCCTGGCGGTAACCTTGCTGCTGATGCCGTGGGCCAGCGAGCAGCTGTTGCTTATGGTGGCGGCATTGGTGGGTTTCTTTATCGCGTTTAATGTGCTTGAAGCGCTGCAGCCTTCATTGGTTTCCCGTGTGGCGCCGCCCGATTTCAAAGGGTTGGCGCTGGGCTTTTACAACATGTCGCAGGCCTTAGGCGTGTTTATCGGCGCGTCGCTGGGTGGCTTGGTCATTACTTACGCAGGTGCGTCTTATGTGTTCCTGGTGTGTGCGGTACTGGCGCTGATTTGGTATGGGGTGGCGCGTGGCATGCAGCCCCTGAAAGATGCCTGAACGGGATAAAAATATGCCTTGGTAGTTCTTCGGGCCGATTGATTTTCCGGCTCTGAATTGAACGATAATGAACATGAACGAATTTTATTGATTGGGGGTGAAGAAATGGCTTCAGTAAACAAAGTAATTCTGGTGGGCAACCTGGGGCGCGACCCCGAAGTACGTTACAGCCCCGACGGCGTGGCAATTTGCAATATTTCGCTGGCCACCACTTCGCAATGGAAAGACCGTAACTCTGGCGAAAAGCGCGAAGAAACCGAATGGCACCGTGTGGTGTTCTACAACCGTTTGGCGGAAATTGCCGGCGAATACCTGCGCAAGGGTCGTGCGGTGTATGTAGAAGGCCGCATCAAAACCCGCAAGTTCCAAGACAAAGAAACCGGCGCCGATCGTTACAGCACCGAAATTGTGGCCGAACAAATGCAAATGCTGGGTGGCCGCGACGGCGGTGATTCCAGCAGCGATTTTGGTGGCGAAAGCAGTCCGCGCGCGCAGCGCCCGGCGCAGCAGCAGCCGCGCCCGGCAGCGCCCCAAGCGGCACCGGCGGCGAATCTGGCCGATATGGATGACGATATTCCGTTCTAGGGCTTACATGATACGGACATGTAAAAAAAGCCCGAAAAACATTGTTTTATCGGGCTTTTTGCTGTCTGCATTTTTAATTTTTTCGTCCGGTGTCATTCCGGTTTTAAGCATGACTTTCTATTTTATGTAACTTGTTTTCGCCTCGAGCGTCGCGCCAACATGTTCAGGCCTTCGACAGCTGCAGAGAAGGCCATTGCCGAATAGATATAGCCTTTGGGAACGTGGGCACCAAAGCCTTCGGCAATCAAAGTCATGCCAATCATCATTAAAAAGCCCAAAGCCAGCATTACGATGGTCGGGTTGTTTTGAATGAACCGGGCCAAAGGATTGGCGGCCACCAGCATAACCGTTACGGCTACTACTACGGCGATGACCATTATAGGTACATGTTCGGTCATCCCGACGGCAGTGATGATACTGTCGATTGAGAAGACCAGGTCCAACAGCAAGATCTGGGTAATTGCAGAAGTGAAGGTCATGACTACGGCATTTTTTGCCGGCCTTCCTTCGAACATGTCGCCTTCCGGCTCCCGGTCAACGTTGTGATGGATTTCTTTGGTAGCCTTCCAGAGCAAGAAAAGGCCGCCGGCAATCAGAATCATGTCTTTCCACGAGAAACCTTTGTCGAAAAGCTCAACCACCGGCTCGGTGAGCTGTACGATCCAGGCAACCGTGCCCAGAAGACCCAGCCGTAAAATCAGCGCCAGGCCGATACCGATCCGCCGCGCCTTGGCCTGTTGGTGCTTGGGAAGCTTGTTTGTAAGAATAGAAATAAAAATAAGGTTATCAATACCGAGCACAACTTCCATTGTGATCAAGGTAGCCAACGCCACCCAGACGGTAGGGTCAACAGCGAGCTGAATCAGATAGTCCATGCGGTATCTCTTGTGTATTTGGAAATTATTCAGCCATTCTATCGCGTCAATTTCTAGCCATTATTCATCATCAAACTTTGTTCCTGCGTATGAGCATGTTCGCGAAATAAAAATTCGGCGCGGTCGCCCTGGCCGGCTTCAATGGCATCCACAATGGCGTGGTGCTGCCGATGGGCATAAAACAGAAAGTCGAACATGCGTTCTTTATTGGTATTTGAAAAGGCAACGCTTAAGGGTGCCGTGAACGGCACCACATTGCAGCGTTCGGTCAGGCTTTCCAGTAGTGGCATGTTGGCCGCTTCCGTTATCAGCGCATGGAATCGTGCATTCATTTGTGCATAGCGCAGTTCGTCGTCGTCTTGCAGTTGCCGTTGCGTGAATAAAGCATCGCCTTCGGCCAGGCAGGCTTTAAGGGCCGACAACACGGTGGCCGATACGCCTTTTTCTGCTACATGGCGGGCGGCGAAGCCTTCAAGCAGGGCACGAATACGCACGGCCTCGACACTGTTCTGGGTGGTGAAGGCGCGAACGGAGTAACCTCGTTTACCTGCGGACACCAGCAATCCCTCTTGCGCCAAAGCAGGCAGAGCCTGGCGAACTGGCGTGCGGGAAACGCCCAGGCGGGTTGCCAGCTCGGCCTCGGTTACGCGCTCGCCGGGGGCCAACTCGCCGCTCAGCACCATTTCCCGCAGTTGAACCACAACGGTTGAGTGAGTGTTCATGATCCGATATAAATAAAGAAAGCCTGGAGTTAAAGGGGTTCTAAATCATTATATGGAATCCTATTTGGGATCCCAAATTAGTATTTATACCAGATTAATAAAAAATAATTGCTAATTTTGGATCCCAAAAGTAGAATGAATCTTTAGGAAAACTCTTTTTCGGCGGAAACAGTCATGGCGAAGATTATTGGTTCTATTGGTACGTCGCACGTACCCACTATTGGCGTTGCTTACGACAAGGGCAAGCAGGAAGATCCCGCCTGGAAACCCTTGTTCGATGGTTATAAGCCCGTTGCCAAATGGCTTGAAGACAACAAGGCCGACGTCCTGGTGTTCATCTACAACGATCACGCCACCACCTTTTTCTTCGACATGTATCCCACGTTTACGCTAGGGGTGGGTGAACGTTTCCCCATTGCCGACGAGGGTGCAGGTTTGCGCAATTTGCCGCATATTCGCGGCAATGTCGATTTGCAGGCGCATATTGCCGAATCGCTGGTGAACGATGAGTTCGACCTCACTATTACCCAAAACAAACCGATAGACCACGGTTGCGCGTCGCCGTTGCCCCTTATGTGGCCGCACGAGCCCGACTGGCCCGGCGTGGTGGTCCCCATTGCGGTGAATGTGTTGCAGTATCCGCTGCCTACACCGCGCCGTTGCTACAAGTTGGGTAAGGCGTTGCGTCGTGCGATTGAGTCTTACCCGGAAGATTTGCGGGTGGTCGTCGTGGGCACCGGCGGTTTGTCACATCAAATTCATGGCGAGCGTACGGGCTTTAACAATGAAGAGTGGGACCAGGAGTTCCTTGAGCTTTTGCAGCACAACCCTGAAAAACTCACAGAGTTGACCCACGCCGATTATGTTCGCTTGGGTGGCGCGGAGAGTGTGGAGCAAATTATGTGGCTGGCCATGCGCGGGGCCATGCCCGAAAAAATTCGCAAGATTCATCAAAACTATTATTTGGCCACCACCACGGCCATGACAGTCGTGGTGTACGAAGGTGAAGAAGAAACCACTTCGTCTGCGGTTGCGTCGAATCAAAGCGTTACGGTTTAAGGGGGCGAGTCATGAATCCACAACTAAAAGGCATTGAAAACATCGAAGGCACGTATGCGTTCGACATTCGCACCTGCAACCGTCGCCTGAACATTAACCGCTTCTTTTGGAACATGATTAAAGCAGAATGGCGTGAACGCTACTTGCAAGACCCCGATGCTTTAATGACCGAGGCGGGTTTAACCGAAGAAGAAAAAACGTTGATTCGGAATGAAGACTGGCTGGGACTGGTGCAGCATGGCGTAAACTTCTTCGTGCTGGAAAAGTTTGCCCGCGTGGTGAAAAAAACCAATTTAGAGGTTTACGCCATCATGCGTGGCCAGTCGTTTGAAGACTTCATGAAAACGCGACGGGTGCCAAACGCACGTTAAGGCCTTAACTGGCCGATAATCGTCGGCCAGTTACTCAGCGCCAAGGCCAATTAATTCAGCCAGTTGATCAGGCTCGTGCAACAGATGCCGGCTTGGGCCTTCCCAACGAATCATACCGCGATCCAGCACAATGGCGCGCTCGGTTAACTCAAGTGCCAGTTCGGCATGTTGTTCAACCAAAATGATGCCTATAGGTGAGTTTTGGCGTAGTTTACGGAAAGCATCAACTAGTCCGTCAACAATAATGGGTGCCAATCCTTCAAACGGCTCGTCGAGCAATAGAACACGGGGGTTACCGATAAGGGCGCGGCCAATAGCCAGCATTTGTTGTTCGCCGCCCGAGAGCTGGTTGCCCATATTGCGCCGGCGTTCGGCCAAACGTGGAAATAGCTCGTAAATGCGGGCGGCATCCCAATCCCCCGGTTGCTGGGCGACACGCAGGTTCTCATGTACCGTCAGTGAGGGAAAAATTTCCCTTTCCTGGGGGACGAGCCCCAGGCCCGAGGTTGCACGCTCGTGGCTGGGAACTTTGTCGATGTCTTTACCTAAATACTGAAGGGTGCCGGAGTGCTGTGTGGTCAGACCCATAAGGGTGTTAAGCAGCGTGGATTTGCCCACACCGTTACGACCCAGAATGCTTAATGCTTCGCCTTCCTGCAAGCTTAAAGAGAGTCCTTCAATCACCACGGTTTCGCCGTATCCGGCATGTAAATCATTGACTTTCAATAGTTCAGCCATGGTGGCGTTCTCCCAGGTAAACGGCGCGAACACGTGGATCGCTTCGCACCTCTTTAACCGTCCCTTCGACCAGCACGGCGCCTTCAACCAGCACGGTAATGCGCTGCGCGAATCGGAACACCAGATCCATGTCGTGCTCAATGACCAGCACGGCGACGTCTTGTGGCAGGCGCTCGAGCAGGTCGAACAACCGTGCGCCTTCCGTTGAAGGGACGCCGGCAACGGGCTCGTCGAGTAAAAGTACACTGGGTTTAAGCGCCAATGCCAGGGCGATTTCGATCAGCCGCCTTTGGCCGTATGCGAGGTCGGTTACCGTCTTGTGCGCCAATTCCAGCAACCCAAGGGAGTACAGTAGTTGCGCGGCTTCGTCCATCAGTTCCGCCGACTGGGTGATGCTGCCGAACAGACGTGCGTCGCGCCCTTCGCGGGCGGTTAAAGCCAGGCCAATGTTTTCGCCGACGGTAAGATGGTTGAATAGGGAATTGATTTGGAAGGTGCGCGCGAGACCCATTTTTACCCGCTTCTCGGGCGACAAGCGGGTGATGTCGGTGCCATTAAGCAGAATGTTTCCTTTGGATGGATGCAACAAACCGGTAATTTGGTGGACCAGCGTGCTTTTGCCTGCACCGTTAGGGCCGATCAGGGCATGGCGTGCGCCTTTTTCCAGCTTTAAGTTCACATTCTGTGTGACCTGGAGTTGCCCGAACGCTTTACTTAACCCTTGAAGCTCAAGTGCAGCTGTCATTTTGCGCTCCTTTTGCCGACGGTGCGGGACACGAGTCCAGCCAGGCCGTCGGGGGCGTAACGCACGATCAGAATCAAGACAACGCCCAGAACCGCTAACCAGTTGGTTGGGTCGATTGCCGCCGCGCGATCCGATAGCAGCACAAACAGAATGGCCCCGAAAATGGCGCCGTACAAGCGACCGGGCCCGCCCAGGGCAAGCATTACCAGCACGTTGGCCGACAACGTAAAGGCCAGGGAATCAAGGCCGACGATGCGGTTGATTTGTGCCGACAAGGCTCCGGCAATACCGGCGATGGCCGCTGAAATGGTGTAAAGCAGCCAAAGCCGGCGCTCAACCGGTACGCCCAGCATGCGCATGCGGGTTTGGTTTTCCCGAATGCCTTGCGCGGTTTGACCGATAGACGCGTTCACCAATTTTTTCAATAGTGCGTAAACCAGCAGCAATACAACGCAGGCATAAACAAACCCCGTAAAACCAAAAATGTCGAATTGGAACAGGCCCAGTACGGGGTCGACATCGTAGCCGGTGAGGCCGTCGTCGCCGTTCGTAACCGATTTGGCCACGTTGGCCAGTTCATACAATAAGCTGGCTACCGCCAGGGTAAGCATCAACTGCGTTAATCCCTGCGTACGCAGCACGGCAAACCCCGAGAGCAATCCGGCCAATCCGGCGGCGATGGCACCAACCAGCAAGCCGCTGATCGGCTCTGAGGAAACATGCAGCGCGTAAAGCGCCGCTGCATAGGCGCCGACGCCGAAGAATGCCGCGTGCCCTAACGATTCCACACCGCCATACCCTTGAGCCAGGTCGAGCGACAGCGCAAAAATCGCCATAATGACCACCATGGCCGCCAGCGCTAAATAGTATTCGCCGAAAATCAAGGTAAGAATGGCGGCGGCGACCAGCGCGACATCGGCCAGGTTATATCGTTGGCGGCGGAATGCGCCGACCACCAGGTTTCTGTTCGATTGAGTGTTCATGATGTCGTTTGCAATTCCGGGTTAGCCGGCACGGCCGACAAGGCCGCGCGGACGGACCAGCAGGATGGCCAGGACGGCAAGATAAATAATGAATCCACCCAGTGCGGGGATGTAATAGCGCCCCATGGTGTCAATAAAGCCCAGCAGGAGTGCTGAATACAGGGAGCCTTTCAAGCTGCCCAGGCCGCCCACTGCCACAACGATGAGCACCAAAACCAGGTATTTCAAGCCATAGTAGGGTTCGAGCGGCAACATTTGTGTGCCCACGGCCCCACCCAACGCGGCCAGGCCGCAGCCGATGGCGAACGTGACGGAAAACACAAGCGCCACGTTAATGCCGACGCAGCGTGCCATGCGAGGGTTATCAACGGCGGCGCGCAAGCGCGCGCCGAAAGTGGTGTACTCAAGACATAGCCATAACGCCGCTGCAACCGCCACGCTTGTACCCAATACGAACAGGCGATAAGTGGAAATGCTCATGTCGCCGAACGACAACTGGCCAATCAACGAGGGAGGAAGCGTAATGGTTTGTATCTGGGGGCCGGCAAGGTTTTTAACCAGCGCGGTAATGACGAAAGTCATGCCGATGGTCATGAGCAGTTGCCCCAGTGGGTTTGACTTATAGACCCATTGATACAGGGTGCGCTCCATGGCCAGGCTGATAGCCATGGTAGCAACGACACTTAACGGCAGTGCCGCAAAAAAATGCATGCCGGTTGTTTGCATTAACCACAGCGCGATGAAGCCACCGATCATGGCAAACGCGGAGTGGGTTAGATTAACAACGCGCATAACACCAAGCGTAATGGTAAGCCCTACCGAAATGAGGAAGAGCATCATCCCGTATGAAACGCCATCGATCGTCAGGATAAAGAAAGTGGAAAGCGCGTTTGGCATGGAGCGACTCGTTGGACTGGGCGTCGGGAAGGAAAGCGGAAGGTAAGCTGCGGCCCCGGTTGTTGGGGGCCGCAGCTACGGCATGGTTTATTTCTTTTGCATTGCATGCCAGGGTTCTACGACATTTTCGTAGGTGAAGATGGGAACGTTGCCCATTAAGCCGCCTTCAACGGGTTTCACTTCGCGAATGTAGATGTTTTGCGTGATTTCGCGCGTTTCAGGGTCGATTGAAACAGGGCCGCGAGGGCTGTCCCAGCTGTAGCCTTTAACGGCGGCCATGGCCGCTTCACCGTCTTTCTTGCCGTCGGTTGCCTTGATCATTTCAGCAATAACGTGCATGGCGTCGTAAGCACCCATCGAGGCCAGGCTGGGGATGGCGTCGGGGCCGAACTGCGCTTTATAGCGTTTGACGAAGTCTTTGTTTTCGGGGGTGTCGAGGTAAGGCGAGTAGTTCAGTGCGGTGATGATGCCCGCTGCCGACTTGCCAATGGCGGGCAGGTCGGATTCCTGGGTTTCAGCGCCGGCATACAGCGTAATGCCTTCGTCGCCCAGACCACGTGCCTGGAATGCCTTGATGAAACCTGCAGACATCGGCCCGACCGGCATGAACATGAACACGTGCTTAACACCGGAGTCGGCGACGCGCTGCAAGTAGGTTGAGAAGTCGGTGGTACCCAGTGGCACTTTGATGTTTTCGAGGATTTTGCCGCCCTGCTCGGTAAAAGCGGTGTCGAACGCGTTGGCAATATCGGTGCCGGGCGCGTAGTCGGCCGTGACAGAGACGGCTTCACGGGCGCCTTGTTCGTAAGCCCATTTCATGAGTGGCACACAGTACGCCCAGGAGGTATAGCCGACCCGAACAAAATACGGGGTTTTGTCGGTAATGCTGGAAGTTGCGCCGTTAATGAATACGTAAGGCGTTTTGGTTTGGTCAACGACATCGGCAGTGCCCATAACTGTGGGTGTAAATACGCCGCCGGTCAGGTATTGAACCTTGTCGCGAATAACAAGTTCTTGAGCCAACTGACGGGCGCGCTGCGGGTTCACACCCCCTTCATCGCGCTTCTCGATGACAATGGTGTGATCGCCGACTTTTCCGCCGGTTTCGGCCATGAACATTTCCACGCCGCGGTCATACTCCTGGCCCCACCATGAGTACGTACCGGAATACTGGCTTAATAGGCCAACCTTGATTTCATCGGCCTGCACGGCGGAAGCAAACAATGAGCCGACAACGGCCAGTGCTGCGGTACCGATGGTTAATCGTTTACCAAGAAAAGAGGGCATGACGCATCTCCGAATGTAGTTATTGATGTCAATGACTTCCAAATTACTTTGGAACGTCTTCTATCCTTGCACCAGATAGATTGAATAACCAGTGCTAATCATCACCTTACCTAGTCGTTATAGTTATATTTAAATAATTTAATCAGGTTTCCGTACTTTTGAGGATGGCATAGAAAAGCGGGTCATGTCGGTGGCCGTGCCATGGGACGCTGTACCGGCAAGCTTGGCGTAACCCCGCAGTGTGGCAGTAGAATGCAGCCTTTGAAGTAAAGCAGTAGTTTGACCCGGAGTGCTGGAACAATGAAAGTCGACAAGCTTGAATACGATCAAAACGGCTATGGGCTGGATATTTTGCGGGCGGAAGTGAATTACCGGCCGGCCTGGGGTGAACGAAGCGCAGTGTTTCGGGAAAAGGCGCGTTGCTTGCTGGACGTGTCATACGGGCATGGTAGCCGCGGCACGCTCGACTGCTTTCTTGCCGATAATGGCTTACACGCTCCGACATTGATTTTTATTCATGGCGGTTATTGGCATAAGGGCGATAAATCGTTCTATAGCTATGTGGCCGAACCATTTGTGGCGCGCGGCGTGTCGTGCATTACCATCAATTATGACTTCTGCCCGAATGTGCGCATGACCGACATTGTGCAGCAAGTGAGGGTGGCGATGGCCTGGATCTGGCGCAATGCTGAGGCGCTGGGCGTATCGCGCAAGTTGTTTGTATCCGGCCATTCGGCGGGCGGGCATTTAACCGCCATGATGATGGCCACCGATTGGGCGTCGTACGACTCCAACCTGCCGTCCAGTTTGTTTCTTGGAGCGATTCCGGTTTCGGGCTTGCATGATTTGCGGCCGCTGGTGGATATTCCGTTAAATGATGTGTTGCGGATGGATGTAGAAGAAGCGGCTGCGATCAGCCCGGTGAGTCTGCCGCTACGCAGCAATGCGCCTCAACTGGTGGTGTGCGGCCAGGCGGAGTCGGACGCTTTCAATGCGCAGTCCGACTTATATGTCTCAACGTTTGAAAGCCCCGATCGCCGGCTGGAGCGTTACGCTGTTCCGGGGGCGAATCATTTCGATGTCATGAATGCCTTTGCCGATCCTGAACATCCGTTTTTTCAGAAAATGCTGGCTTTGATCACGGCTCGGGGCTGATGCGGATAACTGGTTTGATGGTGGTGCCGGCATGCATGTCTGCCATGGCCTGGTTAATGTCGGCAAAGTCATAAAAGCGAATGAGTTTGTCGAACGGAAAGCGGCCTTGCTTGTATAGCTCGATAAGCTTCGGGATAAAAATTTCGGGTACGCTGTCACCTTGGTGGATGCCTCGTACAGAGCGACCGCCGCGCACCAGGTCAAGAATATTGGCGTGAATGTCGGCCCCAGAAACAGTATTCACCAAACCGCATACACCAAAGGCGGCCAGTGCTGCCACTGCCTGCTTAATGAGACCGTCATGGCCGGTGGTGTCGAGGATGGCATTGAACCCCTGTGGGGCAATGGCTTGCAGTTGGCTCAGCAGGTCGCCGTCGGTGCTCTTTAACGTATGGGTTGCGCCTAATTGTTCGGCTAATGCCAGCCGATTCGCCTGCAGGTCAACTGCCACAATGGTGGCGGCACCCGCCACTTGGGCGGCCATGACACCGGCCAACCCAACAGAGCCGCTTCCCAGTACAGCGACGCGATCGCCTGCACCTACTTTAAGTGAGTTAATCATCGCCCCTGCGCCCGTTTGAATACCGCAGCCTAGCGGGCCAAGCAATGATAATGGCAACGTGCGGTCAACCGGAACGACATTACGCTCTGTGCAGATGCTATAGCCGGCAAACGACGACTGGCCGAAAAAATGACTGTGAATCACTTCGCCGTTGCAGCGTAGTGCGGTGGAGCCATCGGCACGCGCGCCTGAAAAGGCGTGTCGGCGCAGGAACTGGCAGTAGGCTGCATGGCCTTGGGTGCAATTGGGGCACGCGCCGCATGAGTCGAATGTAATCACCACGTGATCGCCTGGTTGCACTTTTTTGACTGATCTTCCCACTCGTTCTACCACCCCCGCGCCTTCATGGCCCAACACAATAGGTTTGGGCACACGGTCGGGGGCGTTGCGCATGTGCAAGTCACTATGGCAAATGCCGGTTGCCACAATGCGAACCAGTACTTCGTTGTCGCGCGGGTCTTCAAGCTCAAGCGTTTCAAGGGAGAAGGGCTGCCCCGTAATGCGACTAACCGCTGCCGTGATGGTTGTGCTCATAATCTTGTTTAAGTCTCTTAAATGGGTTATATGCTAGTGCAATATTGTTATAAAACGCGTGCAATGTATAGCACGGTGCTCATCCCAAAGGAGGCAAAATGGCTGATACTTTTCCGAAATTTCGTGCGGCGGCAGTGCATGCGGCATCGGTATTCCTGAACCGGGAAGCTTCAATTGAAAAGGCATGTCGCTTAATTGAGGAATCGGCCGAGCAGGGCGCGGACTTGGTGGCGTTTCCCGAAACCTTTGTGCCTGGGTATCCGTTCTGGATCTGGACGCATACGCCTACGCGGGGTGCGCCACTGTATTACGAGCTTTTCACAAACAGTGTTGAAGTGGGCACCGAAGCCACCGACCGCATCGGCGCGGCGGCCCGACGTGCCGGTGTGTATGTGGTGCTGGGCGTATCGGAACGCGATGGCGGTACGCTGTACAACACCCAACTGTATTTCGATCGCACCGGTGCCATTATGGGGCGGCATCGCAAACTGCAGCCCACGCACGTTGAGCGCACTATCTGGGGCCGCGGGGATGGCTCCGATCTTCCCGTATTCGATACGGATATTGGCCGAATGGGTGGGTTGATTTGTTGGGAACACACCATGGATCTTGCGCGTTATGCGCTCATTAGCCAGCGCCAGCAAATTCATATCGGGTGCTGGCCCGGTATTTCGGCGCTCACGCACGATCCCAATTCCGGTTTCTTTAACAACGTAGTGGAAACGGCGGCACGCTACCATGCCTGGGCGGGGCAATGCTTTGTGGTGAATGCCAGTTCGCGGATTGATGATGAGGTGCTCAAGCGGCTTGACTTGGTTGACCAGCCGGACATGATTCGCACGGGCGGTGGCTGGAGCGCGATTGTGTCGCCAACCGGACGTATGTTGGCCGGGCCGAATACCGATGACGAAACCATCCTGGTTGCCGATGTGGACTTATCTGAAATAGTGTTCCTGAAGTATGCATGCGATTCGGCGGGGCATTATTCGCGACCCGACATGTTGCGATTGGCTACTAACTTAACGCCGCAGCCGGTTACGCAACCGTTTGGAGTACAGGGCTCTGCATGGACCGAGGTAGCGGTTGTGAAAACTGAGATGAACAAAATCGAGGAGGATGCCACGTAAGATTGTTCGCATAGCGCATAAATGTTCCGAAATCGTTGACACTAAAAAGTGGCGAAACATACACTTTGAACCTGTTAGCGCCCCCTGAAGCACGAGCTATACGATAGAAGTACGACAAGAATAGACACTATTTGAGGGCGATTAGCGGTATTGAACTTAAATAAATTGAGGAGACACATTTATGCGACGCAAATTTTCATTACGTTTGCTAGCTGCAACTGCACTGACTTTCACCTCTGTTGGGGCGTATGCTGCCGACGACGTGAAAGTCGGGCTGATGTTGCCATATTCCGGGACGTTCGCGGAGTTAGGTCAGAATATTACTAATGGTTTTAAGCTGGCGATTGATCAGAAGGGTGGAAAAATCGCAGGCCGGACCATTGAGTATGTCGAGTTGGACGATGAGTCGGCTCCTGCGAAGGCAAATGAGAACGCTAATAAATTGATCCGTCGCGACAATGTCGATGTGCTTGTGGGTACGGTACATTCTGGTGTTGCGTTAACGATGGCGCGCGTGGCCAAGAACACGGGTGCGCTAATGATTATTCCCAATGCTGGCGCAAACGAGTTAACTGGTGCCTTATGTTCACCAAACATCTTCAGAGCTTCTTTCTCTAATTGGCAAGCTGGCTATGCAGTTGGTGCGCTAATGGCTCAAAAACATAAAACCGCTGTTTCTTTGGCGTGGAATTACGCAGCCGGAGACGAGCAAACAGCGGGCTTCAAGGAAGCCTTCGAGGCTGGTGGCGGTAAGGTGTTGAAGCATCTGTCTCTTCCTTTCCCCAATACTGAGTTCCAGCCATTGCTCACGGAAATTGCAACACTTCAACCCGATGCCGTTTATGCATTTGTGGCAGGCGCTGCTCAGGTGAAATTAACAAAAGACTACGAAGCATCGGGCTTGAAAGACAAGATCCCTTTATATGGTGCATTCCTCACAGAGGGTACGCTCGAGGCGCAGGGAAGTTCTGCACAGGGGATGCTGACGGCATTGCATTACGCCGATGGCTTGGACAATCCCAAAAATCAGGCCTTTATCGAGGCATACAAGAAGGCTCATGGCGAAACTCCTGATGTGTTTGCGGTACAGGGTTATGATTCTGCGCAGTTGTTCATCGCGGGCCTTGAGGCAGTCAACGGCGATACCTCCAAGAAAGAAGACATGATTCGCGCGATGGAAAACGCCAAGCTTGATAGTCCCCGCGGGCCTCTGTCATTTTCCAAATCGCATAACCCTGTCATGAATATGTATATTCGTGAAGCACGTGGTGATCAGAATGTCATGGTGGGTATTGCGGTGGAAGCGCTGGCTGACCCTTCGCCTGATTGCAAACGGTAACACCTTAACGGCTACTCCTTGACAAGCGGCCGTCTTAAAACGGCGGTCGTTTGTCTTTTTGTTTGCTTGAAACACCCGATTAAAAATCGAAGAATCTATTATGGATATATTGTTAGGGTCACTATTAATCCAGGCATTGAACGCAATTCAGTATGGATTGCTTTTGTTTCTAATAGCAAGTGGCCTTACGCTCATATTTGGTGTAATGGGCGTCATTAATATTGCGCATGGCAGTTTCTATATGATGGGTGCATATTTTGCGTTCACCATAACAGGCCTTACAGGAAATTTTTTCGTCGCAGTATTATTGGGCGCAATTTTAAGCGTCATCATTGGTGCTCTTCTGGAGTGGGCATTATTCAAGCACCTTTATAAAAGAGATCACCTTGAGCAGGTTCTTTTGAGCTATGGCTTGATTTTGATATTTGAAGAGCTGCGCAGCATTTTCGTCGGTGACGAAGTTCACTCCATCGATGTCCCCGCTTGGCTGAATTTCTCCATACCGCTCGGAGACATTATGTCTTACCCGTTCTATCGCCTGTTTATGTCCGGGGTGTGCGTTCTGGTCGCCATTGGTATGTATATATTAATTAACCGAACGCGCATCGGGTCGATGATTCGAGCGGGGGCGACAAATAGTGGTATGGCTGAAGTTCTGGGAGTCAATATCAGCATGGTCAATCGTCTCGTGTTTTCTCTCGGGGTCGGGCTTGCCGCGTTTGCGGGCATGATCAACGCGCCGGCCTCGGCGGTTGCGCCAGGGATGGGCATGGAAGTGTTGATTGTGAGTTTTGTCGTGGTTGTGATTGGGGGAATCGGTTCTGTTTGGGGTGCCTTGTTTGCGGCTATGGTCATTGCATTTGCAGACACTTTTGGCAGCGTATTTTTCCCGAGTGTGGCGGGGATGCTGACATACATAATTATGGCCATGGTTTTATTGTGGCGACCTGAAGGAATTTTTAAGCGGTGATACTGATGGTAGAAAGCAAAAATAAATATGCGCTTTTAGCGGTGATGTTTATCGCTTTATTGTTGTTTCCGACGCTTGGTCTTGATTTCTACAATGACATGGTGTCGCGAATCGTGATACTGGCGTTATTTGCAGTCAGCCTGGATTTGCTGGTGGGGTACACGGGTTTAATCAGCTTTGGGCACGCAGCATGGTTTGGAGTAGGCGCATATGCGTTTGCGCTCCTTTCCACCCATTACCAAGTTACCGACAGTTTTTGGATCACGTTGCCTGTTGCGCTGATCGCCGCAGCAGTACTTTCCTTTATCGTTGGCTTGTTTGTTTTAAGGACCAAGGGCATTTATTTCATCATGGTAACTTTGGCATTTGCGCAAGTGTTTTATTTTCTTGTGCATGATGTTCCAGCCATTGGTGGAAGTACGGACGGTTTGAATCTCTATGCGCGGCCTACGTTGGAAATAGGTAATTGGGTTTTGCTGGATTTGGAAAACCCTCTGACCATGTATTACTTTATTTTGGCAGCGCTGTTTTTCTCTGTTGTTTTATTATGGTTTTTCTTGAGGTCACCTTTAGGGCGCGCGGTGCAGGGTATAAAAATAAATGAGCATCGAATGCTGTCAATTGGTTTTCCTGTTTTTCGTTATAAGTTGATTGTTTTTGTCATTGCAAGCGTTTTTGCTTCTTTGGCTGGTTACTTGTTTGCTGCCCAAAGTTACGGTGTTAATCCGGAGCTTTTGTCCTGGCATAAATCGGCAGATGTCCTGCTTATGTTGATATTTGGTGGTATGGGTCAATTTGTTGGCGGCATGGTGGGGGCGTTCGCCTTCATTTTGCTTAAAGACGTTTTCATGACATATACCGATTGGTGGCAGCTATGGCTTGGCATAACGATTGTATTGTTTGTTTTGTTCTTGCCGGGTGGATTGGCTTCGCTACCCAGCCGGCTTAAAGCACTTGTTGGGAAAGCGTAATGAACGATGTGTTGCTAAGAGCAGAAAATGTATCCAAGCATTTTGGGGGTCTGGTTGCGAACGACAATGTGTCGTTGTCTGTTTACAAAGGTAAAACGCATGCGATTCTTGGCCCGAATGGTGCTGGAAAATCGACCCTGATCAATATGTTGTCCGGCGACTTAACCTGCTCAAGTGGCTCGGTGTTTTTGGGTAATCTCGATGTGACACATTTGCAACCAAATGAGCGTTCTCTGCTGGGAATTGGTCGCAGCTATCAGAAAACCAATATCTTTCCAATGTTTACGGTGCTGGAGAATTGTCGTTTGGCCGCGCAATCTCGTGAGCCCCGCTTAGGCGCCGTTTTTTCTAGCGCGAGCAATTATGAGCCCTATAAGAATCTTGCTGAGAAAGCGATTTGGGAAACAGGATTAGAGGGTTATGAAAGCCGGGTTGCCAGTGCATTATCTCATGGTGAGCAAAGGCAGCTTGAGTTAGCGATTGTTCTTGCGACGCAACCGAGCGTTTTGTTGCTCGATGAGCCGCTCGCAGGCATGGGTTCGGAAGAGTCTTTTCAAATGATCGATCTGCTTAAAAAGCTTGTAAAGACACATGGTATTTTGCTGGTGGAGCATGATATGGATGCCGTATTTGCCATTGCAGACATTATTACGGTGATGGTAAATGGATCTGTCCTGATGACGGACACGCCCGATCGGGTACGTGCCAGCGCCGAGGTTCAGCAAGCTTATTTCGGACACTAAAGGTTGGTTCAATATGTCAGAAGCATTAGTGAGTGCTCATGGAATTCATTCATATTATGGCCAGAGCCATATTTTGCACGGGATAGACTTCACGATCTCGCGTGGTGAAACCGTTGGGCTGATGGGCCGCAACGGTATGGGTAAATCCACGTTGATAAAAAGTTTGGTTGGTGTGGTGCGGCCGCGGGAGGGAGAGGTTTTTGTTAAGGGTAGGTCAGGCAAGAGTATGCCTACCTATAAGGTAGCACGCATGGGAATAGCCTACGTTCCTGAAGGGCGTGGTATCTTTCCCAACTTGTCGGTGAAAGAGAATCTATTGCTCGGAGCGCGTCCGGGTTCAGATGGGCGTCTTGACTGGACTTATGACAGGGTTCTGGACTCTTTTCCGCGATTAAGGGAGCGGCTGAGTAATGGTGGCGCTCAGTTATCGGGGGGGGAGCAACAAATGCTGAGTATTGGGCGAGCCTTGATGACTAACCCGGATTTGTTAATTCTGGATGAGGCTACTGAAGGATTGGCGCCCTTAATTGCCAAGGAAATTTGGCGGATCATAGCAGCTATTCGAGAGTCTGGTATCGCGACGATAATCGTTGACAAGAATTTTGAGGCGATTACAGAGATCAGTACACGAAACCTGATTATGGTCAAAGGTATGATTGTTTTTGAGGGTTCAAGTTCAGAGTTATTGTCTGACGCCGACAGGCTGAAAACCCATCTTGGTGTGTAAGATACTTATTAGATCAACGATGCAACCATCCACCGTGCTCTTTCAAGTTCGGGCAGCAGGTTTTCGATCATGTTCTCGAGGCTTCGTCTTGACGTCGAGCTGACGATGCTGATTGATCCAATGGTTTGGCCTTTTTGATCTCTAACCGGTACAGCAAGTGATCGGACGCCCAGCTCCAGTTCTTCGTCACTGATCGCGTAGCCGACCCTTCGTACTTCATTCAAGTATGACATTAACGTGGGGATGTCGATGCGCGTATTGGGCGTTAGCTTCTGACGAGGCTTTCGCTCGAGGCGGGTTTTTGCTTCGTCGGGGTCAAGGTCTGCTAACAATACCCTGCCAGTTGCCGCACAATAGGCAGGCAGTCTCGAACCAAGTCCCAATCCGTTTGAAAGGCTTCTGCGGGTTGCTGCTCTTGCCACGAACACGGCGTCGGAACCATCCAGAACGGCAAAGGAGCTCGACTCATTCGTTCGTTCGCTAATTGCTTCAAGTGTGGGCTGAATTGTGCGTGCTAAAGCGGTTGATGTTAAATAAGCATGGCCGAGCCGAAGTACCCGGGGTGCAAGACGGAACATCTTGTCGTCGCATTCCACATAACCTAGTTTTTGTAGGGTTAATAGAGACCTTCTGGCCGAGGCACGTGAATGGCCAGTAATCTCGGCAGCTTCACTCAACGTAAGGGGCGTGTTTTTAATACCGAATGCCTCGATGATTGAAAGGCCTTTTTCGAGCCCGGCGACGTACTCTTTATCTTCATTTGATCTGTTTTTTGGGAGATGGGTGTGTTGTTGGGTGTTTACGTCGTTGTGATGAGTTGACTTAGCCACGTCCTCGCCTTTAATTCGCTATGCGCACAAAATGATCGATTTCTTTGACGGCAAGTATATCCTTCCCTAAACTTGTGCGCAATAAATAGGCAATGGTAGTGCGAGTGCTTAACGCAAAGTGCTGCCGAAGTTATTCAGCTAGGAGGAGACGAGCGCATGGTTAGTTTGGCCACTTTTACAAAGGATGCAGTACCCGTTACTGATTTTGATCCATATGCGGAGGAGGTTCTGATTGATCCTTATCCTTATTATGAGCAGCTTCGAGAAGCTGGGCCCGTTGTGTTGCTGGAGCGCTACGGAGCTTATGCGTTAGGTCGACACGATGAGGTGCATGCAGTCTTGTCTGATGCGCATACATTTTGCTCTGGCGCAGGGGTGGGGCTAACTAACTTCAATACTGAAAAGCCATGGCGCAAACCGAGCATTATCTTGGAGGCTGATCCACCTCATCACGCAAGAACGCGTAAGGTGGTGGCCAGAGTATTATCGCCAGCGTCGATTGGAAGATTGCGCGAAACGTTCGAGGCTGAAGCTGACGCTTTGGTAGACAAGATTATTCAAATGGGACAGTTCGACGCCGCAAAAGATTTTAGTGAAGCTTACCCGCTCAAAGTATTTGCAGATGCGGTTGGATTACCTGCCGAGGGAAGGGAGAATTTACTGCCTTATGGTGATATGGTGTTCAACGGGTTTGGCCCCATGAATGAGCGCTTCACTTCTCGCTTGGCTAAAGCTGAAGAGTCGGTGAAGTGGATCAACAATGTATGCCAAAGAGAAAATCTGACTCCCAATGGTTTGGGTGCTGACCTTTATAAAGCAGCGGATGCGGGAGAAATAACCCACGAAGAAGCAGGAATGCTGGTACGCACGCTGCTTTCTGCAGGGCTTGATACCACTGTATTTACGCTTTGCAATGCAATGCTTTGTTTCGCCAAGTATCCCGACCAATACGAAGTTCTCAGAGAAAACCCGCAGTTGGCCCGGCAGGCGATTGAGGAAGTGATTCGGTTCGAGCCGACTTTTCACTCGTTTTATCGAACAACGACAAAGCCGGTAGAGGTGGCGGGCGTGGAAATGGATGCGAACCAGAAAATTTGCGTGTTTGTTGGCTCTGCAAACAGGGATCCCCGGCGCTGGTCAGATCCCGATAAATTCGATGTGTCAAGAAAAGCTACGGGTCACATTGGGTTTGGAACCGGTATCCACGGGTGTGCGGGTCAGATGATGGCGCGATTGGAGGGCGATATTCTCCTGCGTGCGTTTGCAAAAAAAGTTCGCTCAATCGAACTGATGGGCGAACCCGTGCGGCATTACAACAACACCGTTCGAGGATTCAAGCAAATCCCGGCACGTGTGGTAGCGCTATAGAGCAGCACCGTTTCTTTATTACTGATTCAGCAAGAAGAGAGATATGACAAAAGTAACTTATGTTCAACCCGATGGTCGCCGAGACGTTATTGAGGTTGCGCCGGGGGTCACCGTTATGCAAGCGGCAGTTTCCAATTCAATTGACGGCATTGTGGCAGAGTGTGGTGGCTCTGCAATGTGCGCGACCTGTCATGTTTATGTCGATCCGGCATCGACGCATTTGGTGCCGCCAATTGCGGATGTTGAAGTGGAAATGATCGAAAGTGCTGCTAGTGAGCACAAAGAGACTAGCCGCCTGTCCTGTCAACTTGTTATGTCGGGCGATATAGATGAGTTCGTGGTGCACATACCGTCTCATCAGGTTTAACCATTCGATCGACGAGCATTAATTTGAGTTAAGAAAATGAAAGAAAGTTCAAAAGTAGTGATTGTTACGGGCGGCGCCAGTGGTATTGGGTTCAAATTCGCGCAAAGTTTGTCGTCAGAGGGCCACAAGATCGTTATTGCAGACTTGAACGGAAGTGAAGAGGCGGCAAATAGTCTTATTGATCAGGGTAGTGAGGCGCTTGGTGTAAAGGTCGATGTTGTCAGTAGCGATGATGTCAACAATATGGTTAAGCAGTCGCTGGTGAAATTCGGGCGAATCGATGCGTTAGTAAACAATGCAGGGCTCTTTACCAATTTGACCTTGCGTCCATTTGAGGAGATCTCAAATGAGGAATGGATGAGGGTGATGGAAGTCAATACTCTGGGTCCGTTTATATGTGCTAAAGCAGTGGCTCCATCCATGCGTCAGAACAGTTGGGGGAGGATCGTTAATATTGCGTCCACTGTTCCCATTAAAGGGCCTCCTAATATGTCGCATTATGTTGCGAGTAAGGGTGCGGTCATTGCCTTTACCCGTTCGCTGGCCCGCGAGCTGGGTGGTGCAGGTATTACTGTCAATGCAATTGCGCCAGGTTTTACGCTGTCTGATGGTGTGTTGAAAAACGACCTGCATTCGCAAATGGGTGACGTAACGCGCAAGCTTTCGCGTTCGATTCAACGAGATCAAGTTCCTGAGGACTTGACGGGCGCACTCAACTTCCTGATCTCGGATGCCGCTGGATTCATTACCGGACAGACTTTGGCAGTCGACGGTGGCTCTGTGTTCCTCTGAAACAAGGAGTTTAATATGTACACAGAGCTTTCGTTGTATATCGATGGCCATTTTATTGGTGCTGATCAAAGGGATTGTCTTGACGTTGTGAACCCGGCTACTGAGGAGGTAATCGGTAAGTTGCCAACAGCGACGACCGAGGATCTTGATTTGGCCCTCAATGCTGCTCACAAAGCGTTTCAGTCGTGGCGTCGTTCGTCTCCTCTCGAGCGGTCCAAAATACTGCGCAAGGTAGCCGAATTAACGCGTGAGCGCGTCGATGAAATAGCGCGCAATATAACCCTTGATATGGGTAAACCTTTGGCAGAAGCACGGACAGAGGTTTTGAATTGTGCGGAACAGGCTGAATGGCATGCCGAGGAATGCCGGCGGATATATGGGCGCACTATTCCGCCAAGGGTTGAGGGGGTCAGGCAGTTCGTGACGAAAGAGCCCGTGGGTGTTTGTGTGGCTTTCACGCCATGGAATTTTCCCTACAACCAAGCGATACGCAAAATGGTTGCGGCCTTGGGGGCAGGTTGCACTTTGGTTTTAAAAGGGCCGGAGGATGCACCCAGTGCGGTTGTTGCGCTGGCGCAGATATTTGAAGATGCTGGCCTGCCACCAGGTTGTCTCAATATTGTGTGGGGGAACCCACCGGAAGTGTCACAACATTTGATTACTTCGCCGATCGTTCGAAAGGTTTCGTTCACTGGGTCGGTTCCTGTGGGTAAACATTTGGCGTCGTTGGCCGGTGCTCACATGAAACGGATCACCATGGAGCTAGGCGGTCACTCACCGGTTGTCGTATTCGACGATGCGGATATTGACGCTGCAGTTGCACTGTTGGTGGGTTTGAAAATGCGAAATGCTGGTCAAGTATGCATTGCGCCTAGTCGTTTTTACATTCAAAAGCCCGTTTATCAAAGTTTTATTGATAAATTTTCCAGTGCAATAGCGGATTTGCGCGTTGGTGATGGGTTGGATCCAGCTACAAAGATGGGGCCGTTGGCGCATCGGCGTCGTGTCGAAGCAATGCAGCATGTGGTCGACGACGCGACAAAACGTGGTGCACAGGTTGTCGCAACTCAGCCCGCAAATTTTGAGAAAGGCTATTTTTTCAGCCCTACGGTTTTAGCTGATGTAAGTGATGATGCTGACATTATGGTCAATGAACCATTTGGCCCCGTTGTTCCGATTACGCATTTTGACACGATTGACGACGTGCTCAGGCGGGCAAATAGCCTTCCGTATGGTTTGGCGTCGTACGTTTTCACAAAATCTTTAAAACGAGCCAGTTTTATGTCGACAAACCTTGAGGCGGGCATGGTCAACGTTAATCACTTTGGTATAGCGTTGGCAGAAACACCTTTGGGCGGCGTCAAAGATAGTGGCATTGGTAGTGAAGGTGGGACGGAAACTTTCGATGGCTACGTTGTTACCAAGTTTGTCACTGAGGCATGTTGATAAATTGTTGAGTAGAGTCGTAAATGAACAAATTAGAGTTTGAAAACAGTCATACGAGCCTGAATTGGGGTGAAGATACGTCTCACATTCCTTACTGGGTATATCAGCATCCCGAGATCTTGAGGCAAGAACAGGAAAAGATTTATCAGGGGCCTACCTGGGGGTATTTGTGTCTTGAGGCTGAGATTCCCAATGCTGGTGATTACATCACTACTTTTGTAGGTGAAATGCCGGTTGTGGTTACGAGGGACCAGGATGGCGAAATTTATGCCTTTGAAAATAGATGTGCTCATCGAGGAGCGCTTATAGCGATCACTGATAGTGGGAGCGCGTCTGAATTGACGTGTGTTTACCATGCCTGGAGTTATGACTTATCCGGTAGCCTCAAAGGAATCGCTTTTCAGAATGGGGTTGGCGGAAAAGGTGGAATGCCTGCAGACTTTCAGAAAGAACACTATGATCCGCGCAAACTGCGTGTTGCCACTGTTTGCGGAATTGTGTTTGGTAGTCTGGATGAAGATGTACCTTCAATTGAGGATTATCTGGGTGAGGAAATTCTGGGTCGAATCGAACGAGTGTTGCATAAGCCGATTCGTGTATTGGGAAAATTTAAACAAATGCTTCCCAACAATTGGAAGCTGTACTTTGAAAATGTAAAAGATACTTACCATGCGAGCTTGTTGCATGTGTTTTTCACGACATTCAAAATCAATCGTTTATCTCAACGAGGTGGGGTTATCGTTAGTGATACCGGCGCTCATCACGTAAGTTACTCGGTCATTGATAAAAAGAGTTCCGAAAGTGAGGAATATCAGAAAGAAAAGCTTAGATCAGATAAAGATGACTATCGGTTAGCGGACCCCAGCTTGCTTGAAGGTGTGGATGAGTTCGGTGATGGCGTCACCTTGCAGATATTGTCGGTATTTCCAGGGTTTGTTTTGCAGCAAATTCAAAATAGCATCGCGGTTCGGCAAATTCTTCCAAAAGGCGTTGAGTCAACCGAGCTGAACTGGACATACATCGGTTTTGAAGACGATAGTGCCGAACTAGAAGAAATGCGGCTAAAGCAGGCCAATTTGATTGGTGCTTCAGGGTTTGTATCGATGGAGGATGGAGCGGTTGGCGGTTTCGTTCAAAGAGGCATTCAGTGTGCCTCCGACCAATATAGCGTCGTGCAAATGGGGGGGGTCAATATTGAAAGCGCAGATTATCGTGCGACGGAAACATCGGTGCGAGGGTTCTGGCACGCTTATAGAAGTCATATGGGGCTTTAACGCATGAGTGAATCTATTTTTGAAGAAATTAACAAGTTCAATACCGCTTATGCCGCATGCATAGACGGTGACCGGCTTGAGGCGTGGCCAAACTTTTTTATTGATCATTGCCTGTACAAGGTGACCACCGTTGAAAATTATGAGGCTGGTCGGCCCGCCGGGTTGATATACGCCAATAGTAAAGGGATGCTCAGCGACCGCATTAGTGCCCTTAGAGAGGCGAACATATACGAAAGCCATCGCTACCGCCATTTAATCGGCATGCCGCTTATCGAAGACGGTCAGGAAGTGATCGCTTGCGAAACCGCGTTTTTTGTAAGTCGCATCATGCGGGGTGGCGAAATCAGCATGTTCGCAACCGGGAAATATGTTGATGAGTTAGTCCGAACAGCTTCGGGGATTCGACTCAAGAAGCGTGTAGTGGTTTGCGACAGTATTAGTATTGATACTTTGTTGGCCATCCCTTTGTAAGATGTTTGTGCAAGGAATAAGCAAGGCTCATGACTAAAGTGATCGTTGATGGTACGGATATTGTTTTTGAGTGCGAGAGCGGTCAAACAATTCTCGAGTCGGCCAAGCGGGCTGGATACGCGTTACCTTATTCGTGCCGAAATGGCGTGTGCGGGAGTTGCAAAGGTGTTGTTAAAGAAGGCAGCATTGCGTTTGACAGGGAGCCGGGCGCTCTGACTGACGAGGAGAGATCGAATGGTTGGACTTTATTTTGTCAGGCCCGGGCTGAAACCGATTTAACAATTCAAGTGACATCCATTGACCGTATGAATCCCGATGCGGTCAAGAAAGTCCGCGCCAAACTTTACAAACTTGATCGAGTTTCTGACGACGTCAGTATTCTGAGTTTGCGCTTTCCCGCGGGTGTTAGGGTGAAATTTAAAGCGGGGCAGTACCTTAATATTCAGCTAAGAGACGGCGGCTTTCGAAGTTACTCGATGGCCAGCCCTTCGCATCAAACGGATTCGGTTCAATTGCATGTAAGGCACGTCACCGGAGGAGCGTTCTCTTCTTATCTGGAGGAAACGGCGTGCGTTGGTGATTACCTTAGTATAGAGCTTCCTCTTGGCAGTTTCTATCTTCGAGAGATTAGCAAGCCGTTGTTGTTTGTTGTAAGCGGAACCGGGTTTGCACCAGTTAAGTCGATCATCGAAACGCTTATGAAATCGGGCTTCCCCTCAGTACCCGTGTATTTATATTGGGGTGGGCGCCGAAAGGTGGATATCTATTTGGCCAGCCTTGCGCAAAAGTGGGCGAGCCGCTTTCCTAATTTTACGTTTGTTCCCGTGCTGTCTGAAGAGAAAAATGGCGTCGACCGCGAAGGTTTGGTGCACAACGCGGTTATGGACGATTTTGCAAGCCTGGAGAACGTTGATGTATATGTATGTGGCGTTCCGGCAATGGTTAATGCGGCTCGAAAGGATTTTATGCAGCTCAGGGATCTACCCGGCAACAGTTTTTATTGCGATGCTTTTGTCATGTCGTCGGAATTATGAGCGCTACACAAGTACATATCAATGAGCTGAGTCAGTTAAATGCTCGCTACGTCGCCAGCCTCGATGAGGATAATCTCGAGATATGGCCACGTTTTTTTACTGAGCAATGTCTGTACAAAATTACGACAGCTGAAAATTATCAAAAGCAAAGGCCTGCAGTTCTTATTTATGCCGATAGCCGAAATATGTTGCATGATCGTGTGAATGCCCTGCGGGAGGCCAACATATATGAGCGCCATCGCTACAGGCATATCGTTGGAACACCATTGATTAATAGTGTTGGCGAAAGAACCATCCAAGCGGAAACGCCATTTCTGGTTACCCGAACGATGCGAACGGGTGAAATGAGCCTGTTTGCTTCGGGCAAGTATGTTGATCAGTTGTTAATACAGGGTAGTGAGCTCGCAATTGAAAAACGCCAGGTGGTTTGCGACAGTATTGCGATTGACACCCTGTTGGCGATTCCCCTGTAACCATGAGACGTAGATGAACCCTTGTATTGCGATTGCGATTGGCGACCCCAACGGGATTGGGCCTGAAATTGGGGTGAAAGCCGCTTTGTCGCTGCAAGGGCGGGGTGCGCAGCCTGTGTTGGTTGGGGATGCGCATGTGATTGCGCATTACCTGACGCAATACGATAAGGATTGCGCGCTTCTAAGTTTCTCCCAATGGTGCAAAGGGGAGGCTTCAACTGAGAGGTGTCTGGTTTATGAGCCGGTGCAGGCTTTGTCTGCCGCCTGTTTTAAGCCCGGCGAGGTTTCGGCTGCAGCCGGCGAGGCAACCGTTGCATACGTGTGTAAAGCGGTTGAACTGGCCCAAAGCGGCCGGGTTGAAGCCGTTATTGGTTGCCCTCATTCTGAAACCGCCGTTCATCAGGCCGGTATTGCGTTTTCCGGTTATCCGGGGCTAATTGCCCGGTTAACCGGTACCCCCGCCGATAAAGTCTTTCTTATGCTGGTCGCGGGTGGGTTACGTATTGCCCATGTCACTCTGCATGAAAGTGTGCAGTCGGCCCTGGCCAGAATGACACCGGAACTGTTTGAAAGTGCGGCGGTTGCGGCAATCAAGGCAACAAAAGGTTTGGGTGTGGAAACGCCGAGTCTGGCCGTTATGGGAATTAACCCCCATGCCGGCGAGGGAGGCTTGTTTGGCCGGGAAGATGAGTATATTGCGGTACCCGCGGTGCAACGTTTAACCGACCAAGGTTATGTCGTTAACGGGCCGATGGGTGCCGATGTTTTGCTTGCGCAGCGCCGTCACGATGTGTACCTGGCCCCGTTTCATGATCAGGGTCATATACCGATTAAATTGCTTAGCCCTTTGCGTGCCAGTGCGCTTACTATTGGTACACCTGTGCGCTTTTCCAGTGTTGGCCATGGTTCTGCTCATGATATTGCCGGCAAGGATATGGCCGACCCAGCTTCGGTGATTGAAACCTTCGCTTTATTAAGCGTGAGCGGCGACGCTTAACCCAGGCAGCTTTATTCAGGAGACTCATCGCATGACCCGCGTTCCCTTTGATCTCAACGCGCTCGAGGGCTATGTTTCAAGCGCAACGCAGCTTTTCGGTGTGGCCCATCCCGAACAACAGCAGGCCTGGGTGGCACGTTTGGGTATGCATTTGCCTGACATGCAGCGAATCAGCTCGGCGGCTTGTTCTTATGATGCCGACCCGATTGGTTTGCCGGCATCGGCACGCGCCGGCGTGTGCGCGACCCCTACGTTGGGCGTTGAGTCGTTGGCGCAGCGTGCGTTTGGCCTCGACGCATCGTCTTTCAGCGCCGTCAATAATGTTGAACAAGGCTTGGCGCAGATTCATTCGCATCCCGAATTGAATGCTTTTCAGTATATTGCGGCCGAGTCAGCTAACGAAAAAGCCCGTTTGGTTGACGCGTTTCGTTCGCGATCGCAACAGGCGGGTGTCTTGGCCGGGGTGACGCTGGCGATTAAAGAGTGCTTTGAAGTTCAGGGTATGCCGATGACGTCGGGAACGCGGGCAATACCGGCGTTTACGCCGGATAGCAGCGCACCGTGTGTTACGCGTCTGGAGGCGGCAGGGGCGATTGTGCTGGGGATGACAACCATGCATGAACTTGCCTATGGCGCGACAACCGATAACCCGCATGTTGGCCGGGTGGGGCATCCTGCCGATCCGGAGCGGGTCCCCGGGGGTTCCAGTGGGGGGTCGGCGGTGGCGGTGGCAACCGGCATGGCGAATGCGGCTTTGGGTACCGACACCGCCGGTTCAGTGCGTATGCCGGCCGCTTTGTGCGGCATTGTTGGATTCAAGCCCAGTTATGGTTTGATTTCGTGCGATGGCATGTTGCCGTTGGGATGGTCGCTTGACCATGTCGGCGTTTTTGCAAAAACAGTTGAGCAAGCGGCTGTACTCACCGACATTATGACGGGGTCTGCGTGCACGACACCGCGGCTGGCGCAACCGTTGGCGTTGCCGAATGTGCAGGTTGTGATTCCCGAGAACTTTTTTTTCGATATTCTCGATCCGGGCGTGGCCAAGGCCTTTAATAATGTAGATGAACAGTTACGTAATGAAGGTGTGGATGTTTTGCGCGCCACTGTGCCCGAGCTTGATTTGGCGCCCACACTTCAGTTCATGACGCTGTGTGCCGAGGCAGGTCAGTTGCACCTTGATCGGGCGCTTTTGCATCCTGAGGGTTTGGGTGAGGAAGTGCGCACACGCCTTGAGGCCGGCCAGTTTATCCGGGCGGTTGATTATATTAAGGTGCAGCGCTTACGTACTCAGTTACGCCAGTCTTTAACGACATTACTGAATGGCCCGCGTGTGTTGCTCACGCCAACCGTGCCGGTTGGGGCGCCCAAACTGGCGCGCCATATCGACATCGGGGGTGCGTCAATGCCGATTCACCCGGCGTTAACACGGCTAACCATGCCTTTTAACTTAACGGGTATGCCCGCTATTTCAATTCCCTGCGGTACCGATGGCGACGGCTTTCCGGTTGGCTTGCAAATAGCGGCACCGTGCGGCGATGATGCGTTTCTATTGCAAGTAGCACACCGATTTGCCGAGTTATTGGGACGCCAGGTTCGTTGATAAGGCTTGAAAGCGGTTCCTGATTGTGTAACGCTTTGGCCGGTACCTAAAACGATATCAGGAGACCCCGTATGGCCGGCCATGCACCGTTGGAACGAGCAGACGCATTGCGTCGCTATATTGTTGCTGCATCAGAGTTCTATCAACTGCATCATAGCGCCCGGTTGGACGATTGGTGCGCGCGTATTGAGCGTAACCTTTCTGATAACGACAAGCTCGCGGCATTGTCGTGTCGCACTAGCGACCCTTTTGGGTTGCCCATGGCCGGTGCACAGTCTGACTTGTTTCGGGCGCGTGGTGCGGGTGGCACTCAAGCAAATGAATTGATCAAGAAAGGTCGTTTGGCGGCGCATGTGGCGCGCATTAAAGAGGGACGGCTGGATCCGGTTGAGCATGTTCAAGCCTGCCTCGACCGCATCAAGGCGCGGTCTGACTTGAATGCGTTTTTGTTTGTCGATCATGAGGGGGCGTTGACCAAAGCGCACGAATTACAGGGGCAGATTCAAGCCGGTCGGCATGGCGGCCCGATGGCGGGCGTTGTGGTGGCAGTGAAAGATTGCATTCCGGTGGCGGGTTTGCCGATGCGGGCCGGCTCTGAGTCTCTGGCATCGGTTGTGCCGCAAGAAAGTGCACCTTGTGTCGCCGCCCTTGAATCTGCCGGGGCAATTGTTATTGGCATGACCAATCTGCATGAGCTTTGTTATGGCGGGGTGTCCGACAACCCGCATTACGGCTCGGTGGGACACCCACAGGATTCGACCCGTTCGCCGGGTGGCTCCAGCGGAGGTTCGGCCGTGGCGTTGGCAACGGAGATGGCGGATATTGCTTTGGGCACGGATACCGCCGGTTCGGTGCGCATGCCGGCGGCAGTATGCGGCGTGGTGGGTTACAAAGGCTCTTACGACCTCGTTTCGCGCAAAGACTTAGTGCCATTGGCGTGGTCGCTAGATCACGTGGGGGTGTTCGCTCATAAAACGGTTGATGCCGCCTGGGTCACGGCGATAATGGCAGGGCACGACGCACAGGCGTATTGGCAACCTTTGCAGTTTGACAGTGTTTCACAGCTGAAGCTGTTTTGCCCCACCAATTACAGTTTTGATCTGATCGAACCGAGCGTGCTGACCGCGTTCGAATCAGCGCTGGCGCGCCTTGAGTCGGCGGGCGTGAAAATTCAACGTGGTGCGTTGCCGGCCCTCGATATGTCACCCACTTTGCAGCATTTCACGATGGCGCCGGAGGCGACACAGGCACACGAAGAGTTGGGCTTGCAGCACGCGCATGCTATGGGCGAAGAAGTGCGCACCCGTCTTGAGGCGGGCCAGTTTATTCGTGCTATTGACTACATCAAGGCGCAGCGTTTGCGGCGTGTGCTGGCTGAGGCACTTGAGGTTCCCTTGTTGAGTGGGGCGCATGCCATTGTGACCCCTACCACCGTAACCGGTGCGTGTGACGCGCAGGCGACGCTGGAAAATCACGGGAAATCAGTACCGCTTCGATCGGTTTTGACGCGTTTGACACTGCCGTTCAATTTAACCGGAGTGCCGGCAATTTCCTTACCTTGCGGGCGCGATGCCGAGGGTTTTCCGGTGGGGTTGCAGTTGGCCGGGTTAAAAGGGGGCGATGCGTTGCTGTTGCAGGCGGCGCACCAATGCGAAACAGTGCTCCAGATGTAAGTCTGGGTGTATAGTTGTTTTGATAGGAAAACCCATGGGAAAAGACGCAAAATGAGAAAGTGGTTATTGGCCGTGTTGCCATTTGTTGCCGGGCTGGTGTTAAGCGCGCCCGCGTATGCCGACACCGCGTTGAAAGCGGCTGTTAACAGCGACCAGCGCCTGGAAAAGAACACTGCGCGCGATGCTTGGCGCAATCCATATGAAACGCTGATGTTCTTCGGCATTCAGCCCAATATGACAGTGGTGGAGTTAACCCCCGGTGGCGGCTGGTATACCGAAATTCTGGCGCCGTATTTGCGCGATAACGGTCAATATATTGCAGGGGTGTATAACCCGGACTCAAGCCGCGCGAATTATCGGCGCTATGCGACTGTTTTCCAGGAAAAGCTGGCAAGTAAACCTGCCCTTTTCGATCGGGCCAAGGTCACGATTTTCGAGCCGCCCGAGCAGCTTCAGTATGCCGAGCCAGGCTCGGCTGATATGGTATTAACGTTTCGCAATTTGCATAACTGGATGAGTTATGGCGAGCCGGTCATGCGTGATATTTTCCGCAGTGCCTATACCGCTTTGAAATCCGGCGGTGTTTTCGGCGTGGTTGAGCACCGTTTGCCTGAAGATCGTGAGCAAGACGCCACGGCAAGTTCGGGCTACATGCATGAGTCGTATGTCATCAAAATGGCTGAAAGCGTGGGTTTTCGTCTGGCTGAAAAGTCTGAGGTGAATGCGAATCCAAAAGATACGGCCGATCACCCTGGTGGTGTTTGGGCCTTGCCCCCCAGTTTGCGCAATAAAGAAGCGAATCGCGACAAATATCTGGCCATTGGCGAGAGCGACCGCATGACGCTGAAGTTTGTTAAGCCGTAAAAAATGTATTGGTAGCAGGTGAAAGCATGGAGAATCTGGATCTAGTTGTTTTGCGAGCATTGCGTGATTGGCGCCAGTCGGGCAAGCGGGCGTTGCTGGCAACGGTTGTGCGTACCTGGGGGTCATCACCCCGCCCGGTTGGATCCATTATGGCCATGTGCGAAGACGGCTCAGTGGTGGGGTCGGTGTCGGGTGGTTGCATTGAAGACGATCTGGTCTTCCGGTTTTCGCAAGCATATTCAGGCAATCCTGAGCAAGAGGAAATGCCGCACGGGCCGCCCCGTTTTCTGAAATATGGCATTAAGGCCGATGAAGCTCACCGGTTTGGTTTGCCGTGCGGCGGGACACTTGAGCTTTTGCTTGAGTTCGACGCCGACGCCCAGGCGCTGACCACATTAATCACGCAATTGGAAGGCGGGCATCTAATGCGTCGTCAAGTTGAGTTGGCAACGGGGCAAGTGCATATAGCGCCCGCCGACTTGCCACAAGCTTTGTTAATTGATGATGCTGTGTTGGTCAATACTTTCGGCCCGGCTTATCGCATGTTGCTGATTGGTGCGGGTCAGTTGACGGAATATCTTGCCACTATGGCTTTGTTCAATGGGTTCGATGTCACGGTATGCGATCCGCGCGAGGAGTATCGTGGGAGTTGGTCGGTGCCGGGGGTTAAAGTGGTATCTGACATGCCCGACGATGTCGTTACGGCGTTCAAGGCCGATCGGCGCTCGTGCATTATTGCCTTAACGCACGACCCGAAGCTGGACGATCTGGCGTTGCTGGAAGCATTGGAGACCGAGGCGTTCTACATTGGAGCGATCGGCTCGCGCAGCAATAACACGGCGCGCCGTCAGCGCATGATTGAGCATTTCGATCAAACCGAAGCGTCGTTGCAGCGTTTGCGCGGCCCTATTGGCATTTTTATTGGCAGTAAAACGCCTTCTGAAATTGCGGTCAGCATTATGGCCGAAGTGCTGGCGGTGAAAAACGGTGTGACCCTGCCGCGCGATATGGAAGTGGCCTGGGCAAAGGATAAAGCGGGTATTGCTGCGTCGGGTGCCGATATCATGTGTTCAATCTAAGGCCGTACGTACAAAATTCCCTGCACTGAACGTTACAAATAATTACATACTTTAATCAGAAAAGTTGAAAAGGTGGGAAAAACCCACATTGCGCCGCCCATTTATTTCCCTTAGTATTTTTCTGTCTTTAGTGCTCACTACAAATATTTTCGGTATTCGCTACATTTAATTTAGCTTTGAAAGTGTTGTAGGACGCGGCCTGTGTTGGTTGTGTGCATTAATGAAGTCAGTTGTGTAGTGCTGTATTACATGCCTAACCGGCTCATGGAGAGCCATCGGGAGATAAGTGATGAAGTTATTAAAACAAATGACTGTTGCCGCAGCGATGACAGTCGGGTTGGCGGCCTATTCAGGCCACGCCGCCGCAGAGAAAGACACCATTCTTATTGGTGAAATCAACAGCTATAAAACGTTGCCGGCCAACCTGGAGCCCTATAAAAAAGGGTGGGAGCTGGCGCAAGAGCAGGTCAACGCAAAAGGCGGTGTGCTGGGTAAGAAGCTGGAAACCATTTTTCGTGACGACAACGCCAATGCCGGCGATGCCGTGCGAATTGCCGAGGAACTGATTTCACGGGATAACGTCGATATTCTGGCCGGCGTGACACTATCGCACGTTGGTTTGGCCGTCACCGACTTTGCCAAGCAGCGTGAACGTTTCTTCCTGGCCTCCGGCCCGTTAAGTGACAAAGTAGTGTGGGATAACGGCAATCGTTACACCTACCGCTTGCGTGCCGGCACTCACGCATTGGCTGCGTCCGTTGCGCCTGCCGCAGCTGCTGCAAACAAGAAGCGCTGGGCGCTCATTTACCCTAACTATGAGTATGGTCAGGCCGCTGTCGCGTCGTTCAAGGCTGAGCTAAAGCGTTTGCAACCCGATGTCGAGTTCGTTGCCGAACAGGCGCCGCCTTTTGGTCGCCTGGATCCAGGACCGGCTGTTCAGGCGTTGGCTGATGCCAAGCCCGATGCAATTTTCAACGTATTGTTCGGGCCCGACTTAACCAAGTTTGCGCGTGAAGGCAAAACACGGGGTTTGTTCGAAGGACGCACTGTTGTGAGCTTGCTGACGGGCGAACCTGAGTACCTTGATCCGTTGCGTGCCGATGCGCCGGACGGCTGGATTGTCACCGGCTATCCCTATACCTCAATTGATACGCCGGAGCACGATGCGTTCATCAAGGCTTATGAAGAAAAGTACGATGACTATCCGCGCTTGAATTCGGTAATTGGTTATTCCACGGTTATGGCACTGGCTGCGGGTATTGAAAAGGCCGGCTCAACCGACACCGAAGCGTTGATCAAGGCTTTCAAGGGACTGGAGTTCGTAACGCCGTTTGGCCCGGTTAAGTTCCGTGAGCTTGATAATCAGTCGACCATGGGGATTCACGTAGGCAAGTTGGCTGTTGAAAATAACCGCGGCGTGATGCCTGAAGGTGAATACATGCCGGGTGAAGCGTTGCAACCACCCGATGACGTTGTTAAGCAGTTGCGTAAAGACGGCTAAAACCCGCCTACGATGCGGGGGGCGCGGTTTAACCCGGCGTCTCCCGCCCATTTGATCTAACCAGCAGCAGGTTCCCATGGATTTCTCAGGATTTTTGGTTCAGCTACTGAACGGCCTGGCAGGTGCGTCGTCGCTTTTTCTGGTCGCCGCAGGGTTGTCATTGATTTTTGGTGTTACCCGCATCGTTAACTTCGCACACGGCTCATTTTATATGGTCGGTATATATGTTGCGTATTCGTTAGTGATGCATTTGGAAGATTCGCTGGGCTTTTGGCCGGCCATTGTTTTGGCGGCGATCCTGGTGGGCGTCTTTGGCGCACTGATCGAAATCTTTCTGTTACGTCGTATTTATCACGCGCCGGAATTGTTCCAGTTGCTGGCCACGTTTGCCGTTGCCTTAATGGTGCGCGATGCCGTTTTATGGTTCTGGGGGCCGGAAGAGCTGCTGGGCCCTCGTGCGCCGGGCCTGGAAGGTGCCGTTGAAATTTTGGGCCGGCAGTTTCCCGAATATGACTTATTCCTTATTGCCGTGGGCCCCGTTTTCCTGGGTTTGTTGTGGTTATTGCTGACACGCACGAAATGGGGGACGCTGGTACGTGCTGCAACGCAAGATCGCTCTATGGTGAGTGCGTTAGGGGTGAACCAAGCCTGGTTGTTTACGGCGGTATTTGCCTTGGGCGCCGCTTTGGCTGCACTGGGCGGCGCTTTGCAATTGCCGCGTGAGCCGGCCAACCTTGAAATGGATATCCATATTATTGGCGCTGCTTTCGTCATTGTGGTGGTGGGTGGCATGGGTTCCATCACCGGTGCTTACATTGCTGCGTTATTAATTGCCGAGCTTAAAGCTATCTGTATGTGGCTGGGTTTGGTCGAAATATTCGGCTTTGAGATTTCATTCTCGAAGCTAACGCTGGTGGTTGAATTCCTGGTGATGGCGGTCGTGTTGATCATCCGACCATGGGGTTTGCTGGGCAGGGCGCCTTCCGCAGGTCATAATGCCAACGCGGGGGAGATGCCGTTGATTCCAGCCAGTAAAGCCTTCAAAATCGGCGCGGCTATTTTGGTGTTGTTCCTGGTTGCAACGCCTGAAGTTTTCTCGGATTTCCCTTACCTCACCGTACTGTTGAATGACATCCTCATTGCGAGTCTTTTCGCCACCAGTTTGTATTTCATTATGGGTCCTGGCGGCATGCACTCGTTCGGCCATGCGGCGTACTTTGGTTTGGGGGCTTACGGTGCCGCGTTACTGGTTAAAACGTTGGGCGTTCCCATGGAGCTTGCACTGGTTCTGGGGCCGGTTGTTGCCGGCATTGGTGCGCTTATTTTCGGCTGGTTCGCCGTTCGCCTAAGTGGTGTATACCTGGCCATGCTGACACTGGCCGTTGCCCAGATTGTGTGGGCGGTTGTGTTCCAGTGGGATGACTTTACCGGCGGCAGTAACGGCTTAACCGGCGTGTGGCCGTCGAAGTGGCTATCGGATAAAACCACTTATTACTACCTGACATTGGGGCTCACCCTGGTGGGAATATTGTGGTTGCGTCGTGTCCTGTTTTCCCCGTTTGGTTACGCCATGCGGGCCGGTCGAGACTCACCGCTGCGCGCCGATGCAATTGGTATCAATGTGAAGCGAATTCATTGGTACGGCTTTGTTTACGGCGGTATTGTGGCGGGTCTGGCAGGTTCGTTGTTTGCCTTTTCGAAGGGAAGTATTGCGCCCGAGACACTTTATGTAAACCGCTCGATCGATGGCTTGGTCATGGTTTTGCTGGGTGGTATGCAGAACCTGATGGGGCCGATTGTGGGCGCGGTTTCGTTCACTTGGCTGCACGATACAGTAGCGCGAAACACTGATTTCTGGCGTGCCATGCTGGGCGGCATTATCCTGATTCTGGTGCTGCTGTTCCCGCTGGGTATTGCCGGAACCATTAAACAAGTGGTTGAGCATTTCAGTCGTAAGCCGGCTGGGTCAGCGCAAGCCGGGAGGGCATCATGAGTTTGTTATCAGTAACCGGTTTAGGTAAATCGTTCGGCGGGGTAAAAGCCGTTGATGGTATTAATTTCGAATTGCATTCAGGCGAGTTGCTGGCCTTAATTGGGCCCAACGGTGCAGGCAAGTCCACCACTTTCAATATGGTGAATGGGCAGTTGAAAGCAGATCGGGGTTCCATCAAGCTCAATGGCAAAGAGCTCATTGGTATGCCGCCGCGAGATATCTGGCGCATGGGTGTGGGCCGTACATTTCAGATCGCCGCTACCTTTTCTTCATTTACCGTGGTCGAGAACGTGCAGCTTGCTTTGTTGTCGTCAGATAACCTCTTGCTTGCCACCTGGCGGCGCGCGACCGGTCACAAGCGGCAGGAAGCCATGGATTTGCTGGCGCAGGTGGGTATGGCTGAGCAAGCCGATCGACCCTGCAGCGAACTGGCCTATGGTGACGTCAAGCGGGTGGAGTTGGCGATTGCCATTGCCAATGATCCTAAATTGCTGCTTATGGACGAGCCAACGGCGGGTATGGCTCCCAAAGAGCGTAACGACCTTATGGCCCTGACCAAACAGTTGGTTATCGACCGCGATATGGCTGTGCTTTTCACGGAGCACAGCATGGATGTGGTTTTTGCCTATGCAGATCGCATGATCGTGTTGGCGCGGGGAAGGCTCATTGCCGAAGGTAAGCCGGACGAAATTCGCGACCATCCCAAAGTACAGGAAGTCTACTTTGGTACCGGGAAAACGTTTGAAAAGAAAACATTGCAAAAGGAGTCGGCTGAATGAGCGGCGCGCAAACATTGTTAGAGGCCAAGCGCCTGGAGGCCTGGTATGGCGCGGCTCAAATTCTGTTCGGGTTTGATTTGCATGTGAATCGCGGCGAGGTGGTTGCCCTGATGGGGCGCAATGGGGCCGGTAAATCCACCACGCTTAAAACCATTATGGGGATGCTTGATAAACGACGTGGCGACATCCGCTTTCTGGGGCACGATATCTCGAAAACCGAACCGTACCAGGCCGCGCGCCTGGGGTTGGCTTTCGTGCCCGAAGACCGCCGCATTTTCACTGACCTGACGGTTATGGAGAATTTGTCGGTAGGACGTCAGCCCCCCAGAAGCTGGAGTGACGGGAGCGCCGCACCCGAGTGGACCCATGAGCAACTGTTCAAGCTGTTTCCCAATTTGGGCGAAATGCCGCATCGCCCCGGCGGGCGAATGAGCGGTGGCGAACAACAAATGCTAACGGTTGCCCGTGCCTTAATGGGGAATCCCTTTCTTGTTTTGCTCGATGAGCCCTCCGAAGGGGTTGCTCCGGTGATTGTTGAGCAGATGGTGCATATGATCATGGAGCTTAAGGAGCGCGGCGTTAGTATTTTGCTTTCTGAGCAGAACATGCATTTTGCCGAGTTGGTGTCCGATCGTGCCTATGTTCTTGAAAAAGGCCAGATGGTCTACCAGGCTTCCATGCAGGAACTGGCCGACAACGAAGAAGTGCGTCGCGCATACCTAACCGTTTGATAGTAAAAAGTCGTCGCGCAGCCAGCCGGTCAGGCTCCAACGGGGTTTGTGCCCCGGCAAAACCTCATGCCAGACCAAATCACTGCGGAAGACAACAAGCCTGCCCGGCGCCGGAATAAGCCGGGCGGCATGTTCAATCGGAGTGTTTTCGGGTCCATACAGGCACAACTCTCCGCCGTCGTCGGCCGTCCAGTTTTCGTTCAGGTATAAAACGACTGAGATTTTTCGGTGTGGGTTGTTACGATGCTGATCCAGGTGTTTTTTATAGCCAAAGCCCGGTTCGTAATGGGCAAAGTGAAATTCCTGGCGACGTAAGCCCAGAAAGTAAGTGGCATTCAGTGTGTTTTGCAGGTGGGCGGCGAAAGCCAGAAAATCCTGTATGGCCGTCTGTGGCATGTGTGCGTCAAGCCAGCATATCTGGTCGCCCCGTATTACCGGGTCGGCCTTTTTTGTGGCCAGATGGCCGATATGTGCGGCGTGGAAAAGGCCGCGTTTCCAAAACAGGCGCGCAATGTCCAGTAACTGGGCACGCAATGAGTCGCAAATAAGGGCGTCGCAATAGGCCCAGCCCTGTGTTTCCAGGTCGTTTAGAAAGCCTTCGGGAAGTGTATCCAAAGTGATGCGCCTAAAGTCAAAAGTTTAAGCGATCTTGCTGGTCTGGCGGAATATTTCAAGAGTAAAATATTTTTAGAACAATAACGATTCGACGCCCAAGGAGGTTAAATGGCAAATGCAGGAACGTTAAAGGTATGTGTTGCTGGTGCGGGCGCGATTGGTTGTACGGTTGCTGCGCGGCTGGCCATGGCCGGAGCCTCTGTGAATGTATTGGCGCGTGGCGCCGCCTTGAAGGCAATTACCGCAAATGGGATTACGCTTTCCGATATTGAAGGCGAACACCGCGTTCCGGTGCGGGCAAGCAGCCAGGCAGGCGAGTTTGGTGTGCAAGATATTATTTTTGTTTGTACGAAAGCGCAGTCGTTGGCTCGAATTCTGCTCGATTTGCAGCCTATTATCGGGCCGGATACCGTGGTGGTTCCTATGGTGAATGGCGTACCGTGGTGGTACTTTCACGGCGTTGGAGGGCGATTCGATGGCCGCACGGTGCAGGCGCTCGATTCAAGCGGCGAACTGGCGAAGATGGCTCCGCTCGAGCATGTGGTGGGATGTGTGGTGTTTATTACTTCGGAAGTGATCGCGCCTGGGGTGGTGAAGTCGTCTACGCCGCATCTGCTGATTTTTGGTGAACCGAACAATACGTATTCAGCACGACTTGAGCAAATCAAAACAGTGTTTGAGGCTAGTGGGATTGAAGCGCGGGTAACCGACCAAATCCGCGATCCGTTGTGGGCCAAAATGATTGCCAATTTAACGTCCAACCCATTGTCTGTGGTGGCGCGAGCCACATTGCAGGATATTTATACTGATACTGGGTTAAAGCGTATTGCGATCAAGATCCTGCACGAGGGGTTAACGGTGGCTGCTGCGTATGGGGCCCGAATTCAGTATGACCCCCATACGTTCATGGAGCTGGCGGCGGGCATGGGTGCGGTGCGAACGTCCATGCTGCAGGATTACGACAAAGGCATCACACTTGAGCTGGCGGCGATTGGCGATGCGTTTATGGAGCTGGCAGATCTGATGGATATTGCCATGCCGGTTACGCGCGATATTGTGTCAATGGCGCGGTTTTTAGGGCAACAGCGTGAAATGGAGGTGGTAAACGCATGACAAGCATGAAACAAACCATTGATTGCTCCGACCAAGAGTGGGACCGGCGCGAAAAGCTGGCCTATTGTTATCGGTTGGTGGATTTTTTTGGATGGACGGAAACGATCTTCAATCATATTTCTTTACGTCTGCCGGGGCCGGATCATCATTATTTGGTGAATCCCTTCGGGCTAAATTACAGTGAAGTGACACCGGAAAATCTTTTGAAAGTCGATCTTGAAGGCAATAAGGCGGCGCCTTCGGAGTACGATGCAAATCCCGCCGGTTTTGCCCTTCACAGTGCTGTGCATGGTGCCCGCGAAGATATTCAGTGTCTGATTCATACGCACACCACCCCTATTTCAGCTGTTGCGCAAAAGCAAGCCGGCTTTGATCACAATAACTTTTATGGCGCGCAGTTGTTCGGTCGTGTGGCCTATCACGATTTTGAAGGGATTACGCTTTTCGACGATGAAAAGGCGCGTATGCTAAGCAGCCTTGGAAGCAAGCATGTGCTGGTTCTGCGCAATCACGGGGTTGCGGTGGGCGAACGTTCTGTTGAAACGGCATTCTTCTTGCTTTGGACAGTGCAACGCGCGGCCGAAATTCAGTGTCAGGCGGCGTCGATGCAGGGTGAGGAAACGGTGTTGGCGAATGAGGTGCGTCAACGGTGCGCCGACCTAACCGCTATGTTGATTCGCGAAGGTGCTTTCGCCGACCGCTTTTTTAACGCAATGGTGCGTAAAATGCATGAAGAAAAAGGCGCCTCGTGGTAGCGCCCTTAATAATGGGATGGCTGGGTACTTGAATGACAACCGGTGAAGTAATTGTTCTTGCCCTGTTGGGCGCGGGTTTGATTTGTTCCATTACACTTTTTGTGTGGCTTGTGCGCATGTTGCGCAAAGACCGTTCGAACAAATAACCCGCGCGTCCTTCAACGATTAGCTGAAAGAATTCGGCAGCAGGAACATGAAGGCGGCAATGAATGTCGGCACCAGTGCCGACAGCAAGAGCTTCAAGGGCGAAATGGCGCCATCGGGAAAGGTGCCTTTCAAAATGGCAAAGCCCGCCGGGTTGGGGGCGTTGGCAATCACCGTTAAGCCACCGCCGGTTACCGCGCCCGCCACCAGCATATAGCGCCATAGGTCGCTGGTGCCTTCCACCAAAGAACCCAGATACGTCAGCGCGGCGTTGTCGGTAAGGGCCGTTAAAGCCGTTGCACCCCAGAACAGCACGGTGGGCGACAGGCCGCCAAGAAGGTCTTGCAACCACCATTTTTGCATGCCACCCAGAACAACCAGGCCGGCCAGGAAGAAGCCAACCATTAAACCCTCTTTAATGAGCAACTGGTTCTGGAAACGCTTGTACGCTTCGGCATAGCCGATAAACAGCATCAGCAGGCCCAGGAACATGGCCGGGTGGTGAGCCGTAAGAACAATGGCCACCAGGAAGATCAGGTGAATGGCCATGACGATAAGCGGCGCACGAGGGCGGCGGTTGGAGCCTTCGTCGTCTTCGTTAACGCCACGGCCTGTGCCGATTTCCTTGCTAACCAGGTACTTGCGCACAATCAGGGTAAGCAGGGTGGCGTTGATAAAGACGGCAATAATGGCACGCCAGCCGAAGTGGGTGCTCATGTAGGCGGTATCCCAGCCGAATGTGGCCGCCACCATGAGTACCGGAGGGGCTGCATAAGCGGTGAGTACCCCACCAATGGAAATATTAACGAACAACACACCGAGCGTCATGTATTTGAAACCCGACTGGCCAGAGCGACGGAAGTAAGCGTCGCGCAACAACAGGGCGGCCAAGGTCATGGCGGCGGGCTCGGTAATGAATGAGCCGGCCAGTGGCACGATCGACATGGTGACGAAGAACATGGCCACTTCCATACGCATGGGCAGGAGTCGGGCAATGTAGCGAACGGACACACCGACTAAATCAAGGATCGGTTTACTGGCCGCCACCACCATAATGGCAAAGACGAAAGCCGGCTCTGTGAAATTTCGCGAGTCGATATAGCTGACGGCATCGGATGCGCCGACACTGACGATCATGAAGACAACTAACGCGAATGCCCATACGCCGAATACGGCTTCGACCTCGGCCAACATATGCCAAAGGCCTGAATGGGGCCCGTTTTTGTTGGCCAGTCGGGCGAAAACCGGAACTGAAAAGGTATGGATAATGGCAACAGCAAAAAGAAAGGTTGCCAGTGCTTCGATAAAACTGGGCATGAATCGAACCTTTTTGTTAGGCGCCAGGCGTGTTAGCCTGGCCGCCGGTTTTATGATGAGTTAAATGCTAAAGCAGTGTGCCTGTGAGCGACGCTGCAATGATTAACACGCCGACCACCATATTCGACCTGAACAACATGAAATTATGGTCGGGGCGTGAAATACTGAAAACATACATTTGCCAGGCAAAGTGTGCGCCAATAACCGCCATGATCACAAAATAGGGCCAGGATAAGTTCAGCGCAAAACCGCTGTATATCCACAGCGCCAGCGTGACGGCATAAATGCCGCTGATCCATAGTTTACCGTGTTCTGCGAACCGCATGGCGGCCGACTTCACACCGAGTTTCAGGTCGTCATGGACGTCGACATAAGCGTAAATGGTGTCGTAACCCACTTGCCATAGAACCGCACCCACCCAAAGAGCAATGCCTGCCGGGGGGATCGTGTTTTGGGTGTCGGACCACGCCATTAACATACCCCAGTTAAAGCCAATGCCCAGCACAACCTGCGGCCAATAGGTGAATCGCTTGCACAGCGGGTAGATAATCACAATGGGGACGAGTGCCAGCGCCAGCCAGCGGCTGTACTCGTTAATAGCCAGCAATAAAACGGCGCATACTATCAATTGGGCGACTAGAAAAACAAGCGCTTGCTTAAGGGTGATCTGGCCGCTGGTTAGGGGGCGGAAACGGGTGCGCTCGACCATTTTGTCGATGTCGCGATCAAAAATATCGTTAATGGTGCAACCTACACCGCGCATGAGCAGCGCGCCCAGCGAGAAAATAAATAGCCGGAAGAGGGTGGGCCAGCCATCGGCGGCCTGTACCAAGGCGGCCAGGCAAGGCAGCAGGGTTAGCCAAGTTCCTACTGGCCGGTCAAGGCGGCACAGGCGCGCGTATGGCCCCCAGGAGGCAGGTAAATAGTGCGCGACCCAGTCGTCGTGACGCATGTCCGACAGGTCGGGCAGGCCCGGATCACGCCCGGTTTTCACGCTGCTTTGCTGACCGCGCTTTCAGCGATAAGGCGGCCCAGAATTTCGATGCCTTCCCGAATCCGTTCTTTTGAGACGGTGACGAAACTTAAGCGTAAGGTGTTGCGCACGGGTTCGGCGCCGGCGTAGAACGGTTCTCCCGGCACAAATGCAACATGTTTCTTGATGGCGCGGCTAAGCAGTTCGTAGGCGTCGATGTGTTCGGGCAGCGTGACCCAAATGAACATCCCGCCTTCGGGGCGGGTCCACTTGGCCGATGCAGGGAAAAACTCCTGCATGGCTTCCAGCATATAGCCGCATTGTTCTTTGTAAATATCACGCACAGCCGGCAAATGAAAGTTCAGGAAACCTTCGTGGATTGTTTCGTAAACCGCCATTTGGGTTAGCGTGGCGGTATGCAGGTCGGTAGCCTGTTTAATTTGCACCAGTTTGGCAATAATGGCTTCCGGCGCCACGATATAGCCCAGACGCAGGCCCGGCGCCAGTACTTTCGAAAAGCTGCCCAGCCGGATCACGGTGGCCCCGACTTCCCGCCCCAGGCCTAATAAGCCGGGCAATGGTTCGCCGGCGTAACGCAGGTCGCCGTAGGGATCGTCTTCAATAATGGGCAGGTTTGCTTCGGCGCAACGCTTCACGAGCGCCTTGCGGCGCTCCAGATTCAAAGTGCGTCCTGTTGGATTCTGGAAGTTAGGCAGGGCGTAGATGAAGCGGGCGTGTGCCACGCGATCGTCTGTCAGGCCTTCCGGAATAAGGCCTTTGTCATCGGTTGGAACTGCGACGTAGTTTGGTTCGTAAAGTGAAAACGATTGCAGCGCGCCAAGGTAGCTGGGCGCCTCGACCAATACTTTGCTGCCGGGGTCGATAAAGAGCTTTCCAAGCAGGTCGAGGGCCTGTTGCGAGCCGGAAACGATTAGAACCTGGTCGACATTGACATCGTGAGCCCCCACACGCTTCAAATCTTGCGCCACCCATTCGCGCAGCGGGCGATAGCCTTCCGTGGGCCCATATTGCAGCGCGGCTTTTCCGTTATGGTTCAACACCTTTTCATAAGCGGCGTAAATTGTGTCGATAGGAAAGCCTTTTGGGGCGGGCAGCCCGCCGGCAAAGGAAATAATTTCCGGCCGTTCAGTGACTTTAAGAATTTCACGAATCGTTGAGCTGGTAATTTTTTGCGCGCGTTGTGAAAACGTATAGGGTTGGGGGTTCAGGCTCGTCATCCCGCTGTTCCTAAAAAAAAGGATTTGAACCCCTTAGGATACTGCAACTTTTGTTTGATTGCTTGCAATTGGCGCTTTAAACCCCATCTAAGCCGAGACACGTTTTATTTGTAACGGGTCGAACAAGAGCAAATTGGCAAAAACCGCTAAAATCTGTCGGTTTGGCTGGCTCAGTCGTAAATTCTAGTTTCTTAGGGGTGTTCTCGTGCCTATTTATGCTTATCGGTGCACAGACTGCGGTCACGCGCAAGATGTGCTGCAGAAAATGTCTGACTCTCCGTTAACCGATTGCCCTGCCTGTGGCAAATCAACTTATGCCAAGCAGGTCACGGCTGCCGGTTTTCAATTGAAAGGGTCGGGCTGGTACGTAACAGATTTCCGTAATAACGGGACCAAGCCCGCAAGTGCAGCGGCGCCGTCCGATAGCTCGGGTTCGGGCTCGTCGGCGTCTGGCACTTCAACCTCGACCCCGGCAGCTTGATTTTTCTTACTTGCTTGCAATCAAGCGCTCCAGATAGGCAAGGTTATGCGCGGCTTTAAACGTTATTTCGTCACCGGGTTGCTGATCTGGATCCCGCTTGTCATTACGATCTGGGTTTTGGCGCTGGTCTTTACAACGCTGGAAAGCGTGGTGCCCGCGTTTCTGACGTCTCAGTCGTTGTTCGGTTATGCCATCCCGGGCTTTCAACTGTTATTGGTTATTGTTGTTGTGTTTTTAACGGGGCTGGCCGGCGCCAATTTTATCGGCCAGGCACTGGTCGGACGCTGGGAATGGTTGCTGGGTCGGATCCCTTTGGTGCGTTCCATTTATAATTCGGTTAAACAGGTTAGTGATACTGTTTTATCGCCCAGCGGGCAAGCCTTCCGTGAAGCTGTCCTGGTCCAGTACCCCCGTCAGGGCGCCTGGACCATTGCTTTTTTAACCGGTGCGCCCGGTGGCGAGGTGGCCGATAAGCTTGGCCCGGGGTATGTGAGTGTTTATGTGCCAACCACCCCTAATCCCACATCAGGTTTTTTTCTGATGCTGCCGCGTGACGATGTTCATGTGCTTAATATGAGCGTCGACACGGCGCTTAAGTATATTGTGTCCATGGGTGTGGTTGCACCCGGGGGCAGCGTGCCGTCCGGCACCGAAAATAAGCAGTCTTGATTAAACCAAAACGAATTAATACGGAGTATTCCCACATGCGTACTTGCTACACCGGCGAGGTTGGTCGCGATCAACTGGACCAAACCGTCACCCTGTTTGGCTGGGTGCATCGTCGTCGCGATCATGGTGGCGTAATTTTTATCGACTTGCGTGACCGCGCAGGGCTGGCCCAGGTTGTGGTGGATCCCGATAACGTAGAGGCGTTCGCGACTGCTGAGCGCATTCGTAATGAATATTGCCTGAAACTTACCGGTCTTGTACGTTTGCGCCCTGAAGGCACGACTAATGCCGATTTGGCCTCGGGCGACGTTGAGATTTTGTGTCGTGATATTGAAATCCTGAATGCCTCGGTTACACCGCCGTTCCAGCTCGACGATGAAAATCTTTCAGAGACTACCCGACTCACACATCGTGTGCTCGATTTGCGTCGCCCGCAAATGCAGCGCAACCTGATGCTTCGCTATCGCGTTTCAATGGCAGTACGTCGCTATCTGGATGATCTGGGTTTTGTGGATATTGAAACCCCGATGCTCACCAAAAGCACACCGGAGGGTGCGCGCGATTACCTGGTTCCTTCACGCGTGAATGCGGGCGAGTTTTTTGCTTTGCCGCAGTCGCCCCAGCTGTTCAAGCAGATGTTAATGGTGTCCGGGTTTGACCGATATTACCAAATTACCAAATGCTTTCGCGACGAAGACTTGCGCGCAGACCGGCAGCCCGAGTTCACCCAGATCGACTGCGAAACCTCTTTCCTGAATGAAGAGCAAATTCGCGAGATATTCGAAGGTTTGATGCGTCATGTCTTCAAGACAGTCCAAGACGTTGATTTGCCTGAAGCCTTCCCCACTATGACCTGGGCTGAAGCGATGCGCCGTTTTGGCTCCGACAAGCCCGATCTGCGGGTTAAGCTTGAGTTCACCGATATCTCCGACATTATGAAAGAGGTTGAGTTCAAGGTGTTCTCCGCCCCTGCAAACGATGAGGCCTGCCGCGTGGTGGCCATGCGGGTGCCGGGTGGTGGCAGTCTGCCGCGCAGTGAGATCGATGCTTACACACGATTCGTGGGCATCTATGGCGCCAAGGGTTTGGCTTACATCAAGGTTAACGATGCGGCTGCGATTCCCGAAGGCTTGCAGTCGCCTATTGTGAAGAATATTCATCAGCAGGCGTTAACGGCACTGATTGAACGCACCGGCGCCCAATCGGGTGATCTGATCTTCTTCGGGGCGGATAAAACCAAAGTGGTGAACGATGCAATGGGTGCGCTGCGCGTGAAAATCGGTCACAGTGATTTCGGTAAAGAGAACGGCTTGTTCGAAAGTGGATGGAAGCCGCTTTGGGTGGTTGATTTCCCCATGTTCGAGTACGACCCCGAAGAGGGGCGCTATTTCGCCGCCCACCATCCGTTTACCAGTCCGAAAGACGGTCACGAAGAACTCTTGGAATCCGAGCCTGGCGCGGCACTGGCCAAAGCGTACGATATGGTGCTTAATGGTTGGGAAGTGGGTGGTGGTTCCGTGCGTATTCACCGTGCCGACGTGCAAAGCAAGGTGTTCCGTGCTTTGAATATCGGCCCGGAAGAAGCGCAGGAAAAATTTGGCTTCCTGCTCGACGCACTGCAATACGGCGCGCCCCCGCATGGTGGGGTGGCGTTTGGTCTGGATCGTCTGGTCACCATGATGACCGGTTCCGAATCCATTCGCGACGTTATTGCCTTCCCTAAAACCCAACGTGCGCAATGCCTCCTTACCCAGGCACCGTCGCCGGTTGATGAAAAGCAACTGCGCGAATTGCATATTCGTTTGCGCAAGGTGGAAAGCCCTTCATAAGGGCGCACGTTATGTCTTAGTTCATCAAGGGGTTGGCCGTGTCCGTGCTCAGGGTTGTCAGTTACAACATTCATAAAGGGCGTTCGGCCATAGGGGCTCGTGAGTCATTGTCGCAGTTGCGGCTAGGGCTTTACGGGCTGCGCCCCGATCTATTGTTTCTGCAGGAAGTTCAAGGCCGCAATCAGCGTCAATCCACACTTGATGCGCAACACGAGTCGTTGGCGGCCGCGTTAAACATGCAGGTCTGTTACGGCTGCAACGCGGTTCGTAAACATACCGATCATGGGAACGCGTTGCTGTCGCGTTTTCCGGTATTGAATTATGAAAACGAGGATGTGTCGGATCACCGCTTGGAGCAACGCGGCTTGTTGCACGCAATTTTGTCTATTAACGATCAAGACGTGCATTGCTTCGTGGTTCATCTGGGTTTGTTCGCAGGAGGGCGCTCGCGTCAGACGCAAGCGTTGGTTGACCGGATTAAACGCCTTGTTCCTGCGCATGCCCCTTTGCTTATCGCCGGCGACTTCAATGATTGGAACAATCGTCTGGCACCGATGTTCGTTAAACAATTAAACCTTTACGAAGTGTTTTCGGTGGCGCCTCATGCTGCTCAAACGGGGCCGCTCACTTTACCCGAGTCGTTTCGTAATCTGGGCCAGTCGTTTCGCATGTTCGGCAGCCATAATCCGTTACCGCGTAAATCGCGTGAGTTGGGTGTCAACGGGCTGGCCCGCATGACTCCGCCGCCGCGCACTTTTCCTGCTGTTTTTCCCTGGTTTCGTCTCGACCGTATTTATCAGCGAGGCTTTGCGGTGCGCCACGCCCGTGTTTTGCACGGCAAACCCTGGACGCAGCTGTCGGATCATGCCCCTATCCTGACGGAACTGGAATTACCCTAAAGGGCAAGGAGGCGCTATGCGATTGCGTTCCGGAGCCCGACATTACGCTGATTTCGCCCTTTGGCGTGAGGGCAATGAAATTACTTTATTGCAGAACGGTCAGGCCTATTTCCCGGCTTTGTGCGAAGAAATTGATCAAGCCCGCTATAGCGTTCATCTTGAAACCTATATCTTCAATCTTGATGAAACGGGCTATGGTATTTTACGCCATTTGTCTCAGGCCTGTGAGCGAGGCGTAAAAGTTCGCGTTGTGGTTGATGGTTTCGGCAGCTTTGAGCATATTCCCGAGTTACAGCGCCGCTTTTCGGCAATGGGCGCCCAATTTCGCGTTTACCGGCCCGAGCCGCGCGGAATAGGCTCTTATCGTTTCAGTTTGCGTCGCTTGCGGCGTTTGCATCGCAAAGTGGTGGTTATTGACCAGGAACTTGCCTTTTTGGGCGGCATTAATGTGCACGATGATTTGGTTGATGTGCCTATCGATGGTTATGGCCCGAAACCGCGCTTTGATTTTGCGGTGCGGGTTCAAGGCCCTGTGGTGAATGATTTGCGCGATGCCCAAGTTGCACTATGGGCCAAAATGGCTTGGCGCCAACGCGAGAACTGGGCCTCTTTTTACAAGCGTTTGCGTTCCTGGCGCCGTAGAAGGGGCGGCGTTTCAGATCGTGCCAAAAAGGGGGCGGGCTCATTGCGCGCGGCGGTACTCTTTCGGGACAACGTGCGTTATCGCAAGTTAATTGAACATGCCTATATCAGCGCAATTAACCGTGCGACGCAGTATGTGTTGATTGCCAACTCCTATTTTTTACCGAGCCGGGCTCTAAAAAAGGCTTTGCAAGACGCCGCAGCTCGGGGCGTGTGCGTGCGTTTGCTTTTGCAGGGGCGTTCCGAGTACGCGTTGCAGTTTCGCGCCTGCCGAAGCATGTATGGCACTTTGCTGGAGCAAGGTATCGAAATCTATGAGTACTTGCCCAGCTATCTGCATGCCAAAGTTGCAGTGATCGACGACCGGGCGATGGTCGGTTCGGCCAATATGGACCCATTCAGTTTGTTATTGGCCAGGGAGGCCAACGTCTATATTGATGACAAGGATTTTGCCCGCGATTTGCGGCTTCGTTTGGAAGCGGAGATTAAATCGAGCAGCCAACACGTTACACCCCTTGTGTGGGAAAAAGTATCATGGTGGACTCGCTGGCTTGACGCCGGGGCCCACGCTTTGTTACGAATGGGTGTGGCTTTAACCGGGCGTTCAGCCGAATATTAATGCTGTATCTTTGTTTCAATACATTCATTTCAAGGCTTCTAAATTCATGTACGACTTATCTGCTTTTCCTATTACCCAAAAGTGGCCGGCGCATCATCCCGACCTGATTCAGTTGTATTCTCTGCCCACACCGAATGGTGCCAAGGCGTCCATTATGCTTGAAGAGCTGGGTTTGCCTTACGAACCGCATTTGGTTCGGTTTCAGGAGAATGACCAATTGTCGCCTGAGTTCTTGTCACTGAACCCCAATAACAAAATTCCGGCCATGATCGATCCGGACGGCCCCGACGGAAAGCCGCTGGCTTTGTTTGAGTCGGGTGCGATTTTGCTGTATCTGGCCGATAAAACGGGTAAGTTGATTCCACAAGATCCGGCCGGGCGCTATCACGCCATTCAATGGTTGATGTTCCAAATGGGCGGTATCGGCCCTATGTTTGGTCAAGTGGGGTTCTTTCACAAGTTTGCCGGAAAAGAGTACGAAGACAAGCGGCCACGCGATCGCTATGTTAGCGAGTCGCGTCGTTTGCTGAATGTTTTGAATCAGCGTTTAACCGGGCGTCCGTGGGTAATGGGTGAAGATTATTCTTTAGTCGATATTGCCATCTTTCCGTGGGTTCGCAGCGCAGTTCATTTTTATGAGGCAAGTGAGCTGCTTGGTATGGCTGATTTTCCGGAGGTCTCCCGAGCATTGAAGGCATTCGAGGCGCGCCCTGCGGTGCAGGCAGGGTTGAACAGCCCGAAACGCGATTAGATTAGTTTTCCTGTGCGAGTTGCTGCGCGAGTTCAGTGACGCGTCGGCGGCGTCTGGGTGAGCTTTCGTGCGTTGCACTCATGCTTGACCAATCCGGGTTGGCGCGGGCTTCTTGCAGGGGATCAGGCAATTGTTTGTTTTGCACGATGGCGTGTTCATTCATCTTGATCTCTATCGGTTGAGTTGCCGCGTGCCCACGACGTTCCAGTGCGCTAAGCAATGTTAATTGCCGTGCCGCCAGCACGCGCAGGACCTGGTCGTTCAGGCTGATTTCGCGGTAACCGCGTAAACGCCCCAACAGGCGCCGGCCATATCGCTCGGCACCTTGCCATAAACCGCCTGCAGCGGCGCCGGCCAGCGTTCCGGCGCCCAAGCTTAATCCGCCCGTAACCAGGTCTACCGTAAAGCCGGCTGCAGCCCCTGTCGCGGCACCCAGGCCGACCTCGACGCCCGCATCTTTAAGGGCTTGGGGGCTGAATAAGTCCATGCCCCATTTTTCCCCTTCCAGTGGTAATGCCTGGTTAAGGTAGTCTTCGCCGCGAAAGTTGAACCGTTGAAGCAATAGCGCGACACATTGCTGTTCGCGTTGCCGGATGGTGTCCCGCAATTGTTTGGTGGCCACGTCGATTTCTTTTTTATCGGGGGACGCTGTTAGCCGGAAAGCGGCGGCGTCGATCAGCAGGTCGGCGATGAGCATTAATGCATCTTCATGGCGTTTTTTCTTTTGCTCCGCGACACTGACTTTTATTTTTTTCAACAGACTGGAAAATGAATCCAGTAACAGGGCAAGCTTGTCGTATAACTGGTCTTCGCCGTTCAGTGCCGGTGCCACGGTGTCGAACTCAACCATTGCGTGCAGGTTTAAGCGTGACAAGGCCTGACGCCACTCATGGGTGCGTTGTCCGGGAGCGTGTATGAAATTAAGCACGGGCAGCAGTGGGCGGCCGCACTGTGCCAAAATAGCCAATTCTTCCTTGTGCTTGCTTAAAACGGGGTCGCGCGCATCAATAACGTATAAGCCTGCCTGGCAGGTTAGCAGCCCCTGCAATACGCGTGCCTCCTGTTCAAAGCGCTGCACTCCTTCAGTCGATTGAAGGAAGCGTTGAATCCTCTCCGGCCCGTCAAGACGCGTTGCCGGGGGGCTGATTTGGTCGATGAGTGCACCGAGTTCCATTGCTTCTTCAAGTCCCGGCGTATCCAGAAGCTGAATCGCAATATCCGGCGTAATCTGTAAGCTAACCGTTTCCACGTGCCGTGTTGTACCCGGTCGATTGTCAACCTGCCCAAAATTTGGGTCGCGTGTCAGCGTTCGCAGTAACGACGTTTTGCCTGTATTGGTGTGTCCGACAACGGCCAGCCTGAGCGGAATGGTTGAATTAGCTTGCATGATTGGGCTGCTTTGCTTGGGTGCCGAGCAATGTTTGCAGGTTGGAGCTTATGTGTATTGAATGGGCGGGAAGGTGTTCTATCTGTTCCTGCCAGACCCAGTCACGATTGTTTTCGGGTTGACTGGGTTGCACGACAACATACAGGTTTGAGCCGGCTGCGGCTAACTGCTGCAGGAAATGCAAAGTGCCACGATCGGGTGTTTGGCTGGCATCACACACCGTAATGATCTGTTCAGGCCGGTGTGCTTCTAACGTTTGCAAAACCTGTTTGCGCTGCTCGCGCGAGTCAACACGCCCCAAATCGTTTCCCGTCTGCCCTAAAGCGATGGGCGGCCAGGGTGTGTCGGCGGTTAATTCCAGGCCTAATATGGCAAAGGGTTTGGTGTGGTCAAAAGAGGCGGCGGCGGTGGTCGGCTTCGCGGACGAAAGCGTTTGCGGGGCAGGACGATCGATGCCGATCACCTGGCTTTCGGGCATGAGATGTGGGTGCAGGTTTATATAACCGGGTAAGGTGGTGTCAATCGGCGTGACCCGAATGCTGCGCTGCGCCCACCGCATGCAGATCAACATGAGAGCGGCACGCGGAATAAAGCCATAAACCAAAACGCAACCAATTAACCAGCTTGACCAGTCGACACCGGCACCGGCAAGCGTGGAGGGCGAGCCGATGCTGGTATCAATAATGCTTGAGTCGGGCGTTGCAAAGCCCAATAGCGAGGGAAACCACCCGAGTACTTGGGTGAATTGCAGAAACACGCCCGACCCCAGCAAGGTGGTTTCCCATTGGAATTGATATTGCCTGGCGGACAGAAGGATAAGCAGCGTAAGGATGATCGCAACCATCAGACTTGCCCAAATAGCGTGACTCACCACGCTTAATGTGGGTTTGAGCGCGCCGGTGCGACTCAGTGTGCTGGTTAGGCCTTGCACTAACAGATGGTTGTCTGCCTGTTTATTCAGCTTGCGCGTCAGGGCCAGCCATACTTTTCCCAAGCCGGGTGGCCCGGCGGTATCCACTTGTAGTGAAATAACCCAAAGCACCAGGGTGACAAGGTGCAGGCCAAGTAACGTTAGTAAGGCCACCAAAAGGTTCACCGGTTGCTGCCCGCTGCCCAGTGCGCTGACGGCGGCTGAAACGCCGCCCAAAATGCCCAGCAACAGCAGCCCCGAAAGCACCCAGTGGGCTTGTGAGGTAATGACGTTGACCTTGGGTGTGAATGCGAGCTTTTCGGCCAACGCATTTGCGCGAATACTCAGGCGCGCTTCCAGTGTTTTGCCTTGGGTGAGTGCTTGTCGGGTTTCCTGTGCATCTTCGCAGCGGCCGTTTTTGATTTCATAAAGACGAACCGCTTCGGTTAGCCAGGCGGTTTGAAGTGATCGCGTAAAACCCATGTGTATTTAATTCGCGTGCAGGCAATGATAGGCATATTAGGCGGTGTACCTGATTGCGTCCAGTCGGGCTCGTATGCAGGGCTATTTGATTGGTATACCAACTGGTTGTAATTACAACTCGTTGGTGATTCAACTAGTTGACATACCAACAAGTTGAATTTAGACTGATCCCCAAGTGGCAGAAAAGTGGCGTTCTTATGCGCACTTCCTGTGCACGAAAATTAATAAATCAGGAGACAAAATGAAGAAAGCGCTTCGTTTGGGCGCCATCGCATTGATGGCCGCCTCTATTACCGGTTTTGCTCACGCCGATACGGTTAAAGTGGGTATTATTGGCCCTTTCTCGGGTCCGTTTGCGCACTATGGCAAGTTATTCAAAGATGGTGCCGAGTCTTATTTGAAACAGCAAGGGGGCAAGTTTGCCGGCCACGATATCGAAATCATTTATCGTGACAGCGGCGGGCCGAACCCCAGTGGTGTAAAAACCGCCGCCCAGGAATTGATCGTGAGTGATCGTGTCGACTATCTCGGTGGTATCGTGTTTACGCCCAACGCCATGGCTGTTGCGCCTTTGGTGCAGGAATCAAAAACGCCCACGGTCATTTTTAACGCGGCTACGTCGTCTATTACCCCGAAATCCGATTATCTCGTCAGAACTTCCTACACCTTGTGGCAGGTGACTGTACCTATTGCCCGTTGGGCGCACGAGCAAGGTATTAAGAAAGTGGTCACAGCCGTAAGCGATTACGCGCCGGGTGTCGACGGGGAAACCGCATTCAAGGAAGAGTTCACCCGTTTGGGCGGCGAGGTTGTTGAAAGCATCCGCATGCCGCTTAACACCAATGACTTCAGTCCGTTTGCGCAGCGTATCAAGGCATCGGGTGCCGAAGCGGTTTATGTCTTTCTTCCTGGTGGCCCACCCAGTTTGGGTTTCGTGAATGCCTACAACGAGAACGGTTTGCGTGAAGCGGGAATCGAGTTCCTTGGTACCGCGGAAATGGATGAGTTCGACTTGCAGAAGTTCGGCGATGCCGCACTGGGTTTGAAGACCGCGTTTCACTATTCGGCCGCGCATGACTCAGACGCCAATCGCGAATTCAAAAAGGCTATGAAAGCGCAGGCGGCCGATGCACTGGAAAACTATGCGTCCGTAGGCGCCTACGATGGCATGCACATCATTCACAAAATGGTTGAAGCGACTGACGGCAAGAAAGACGGTGATAAGGCCATTGAAGCGATTAAAGGCTATGAGTGGGAAAGCCCTCGCGGCCCTGCCAAGATCGATCCCGAAACCCGCCATATCACTCAGAACGTCTATTTGCGGGAAGTTGAGCGTGATGGTGACATTCTTGTGAATACCGAAATCGAAAATTTCGGCATGCAACCCGACCACGGTCTGAAAAAGTAATCACAACGTAGAAGGAAGGGGTTCGGGCGTGCAGCTCTTCAGTAATATTCTGATAGACGGCATTGTCTACGGGATGGTGCTTTTCATCATCTCCGTAGGCCTGTCCGTCACGATGGGCCTGATGCGGTTCATCAATCTTGCGCATGGGGCTTTTGCCATGGCCGGTGGTTACGTTGCCGCCTGGCTGGTGCGTGAGGAAGGTTATCCGTTTTTGGCTGCCTTGGTGCTGGCCGTTCTGGCTGCAGTCGTGTTGGCTGCACTGCTTGAAACCTTTGTTTTCCGGTTTCTGTACAAACGTACTGAGCTGGAGCAGGTGCTGTTTACGATCGGTTTTACGTTTGCGGCAATTGCCCTGGCCAACTTGTTGGCCGGGCCTTACATTCAGTTAATTCCATTGCCTGAGTGGCTCGATGGCTCCATGTCTTTGGGTGATCGGACCTTGCCCACGCAACGTGTGTTTGTCATCGTAATGGGGTTGGTCGTTGTTCTTTTGTTGTGGCTCATCATTGCCAAGACTCGATTCGGTATCTGGCTCAGGGCTTCAGTTGATAACGCACCCATGTCTTCCTCGCTGGGCATCAATATTCGTTTGGTTCAATGCGCCACCTTTGCTTTCGGGGCCGGTCTGGCCGCGCTTGGGGGCGCGCTGGGGGCGGAGCTGATGCCGCTGGAGCCCTATTATCCCTTGAAGTATTTGGTGCTGATGTTGGTCGTGGTGTCGGTAGGGGGGCTTGGCAGCGTGTCTGGAACCCTGGTTGCAGCGCTTGTGCTGGGGGTTATTGATACCGCGGGAAGGTATCTGGCTTCCGACTTCGGTACGTTTTTCTTTTATGTCGCCATGATTCTGCTTTTAGCCTGGCGCCCTGAAGGTATTTTGCGGAGACACTGATGCCTAATGCTTCATATTCCTTAGGTGCCGGTGCAAACATGGCACGCTTTGCCTGGCTGGGCTATGCCCTGGCACTGGCAGTGATGTTCGCGCTGTATTGGTTTTTCCCAGGCAGCCTTCTCATGCTGACCCATATCGCCATTATGGCCATTCTGGTCATGTCTCTGGACTTGGTAACGGGTTACGCCGGCTTGCCGACATTAGGCCATGCCGCCATGTTCGGCATGGGGGCTTACAGTGCGGGTCTGTTCGCCAAACATTTTTCGCCCGATCCATTGCTTGGCTTGCTGGTGGGAGCCGGTTCGGGTGCGCTGGTTGCCTTTATATCCGGTCTTTTCCTGGTACGTTATCAAGGGCTGGCGTTTCTAATGTTAACGATTGCCGTCACGTTAATTCTGCAAAGCCTTGCAAATAGTTTCCAGGGGATAACGGGCGGTGATAACGGCTTAACGGGTTACGACATTTCGCCGCTTCTTGGGCAGTTCAATTTCGATATGTTTGGTGTAACCGGTTACTGGTACAGCATGATCGCAATGCTGGTTTGCTATGCCGTACTGCGCCGGGTTATGCGCTCGCCGTTTGGCTTGTGTTGCGTTGGTATTCGTGAGAACCGGGAGCGCATGGCGGCAAACGGCACCCGCATCTATCCACATTTGGTACGCCTGTATGTAATTGCCGGCTTTTTCGCCGGTGTGGCCGGTGCGCTGTCCGCCCAGGTGACACAAGTGGTGAGCCTTGACAGCCTTGGTTTTGAACTGTCAGCAGAGGCTTTGGTCATGCTGGTGCTGGGCGGATTGGGTACCTTGAACGGCGCCATTATTGGTACGACTTTATATTCCGTTATTCACCATTACGCCGCCACGGCGAACCCGTTCCATTGGCTGTTTGTGATTGGTGGCTTGCTCATGTTGGTCGTGTTCCTGCCCAAAGGACTCTTGAACCGTTTTATGAGTCGCATTGGCCGTAACGTGCTTTCTTTGATCGGGAGGGGCGCATGACTGTGCTGCAGGTTGAGCATTTAAATAAAGCTTTTGGCGGGCTGACGGTTACTGATGACGTGACCTTTGCGCTGAGCGCCGGTGAACGCATGGCGATTATTGGCCCGAATGGCGCCGGTAAAACAACGCTGGTGAATCAAATTGGCGGGGTATTGCGTTCCGATAGCGGTCGCATTCATTTAAACGGCGTAGACGTCACCGAATGGCCCAGCCATCGCAGGGTCGGTCACGGCTTGATTCGTACCTTTCAGATTTCGCGCCTGGCGCCGGACATCCCCGCGCTCGACCAGGTGGCGCTGGCCATTCATCAGCGCGATGGCTCAATTGGGCATATGTGGCGTAACAAGAATGCCTACACGGAAGTTATTGAGGAGGCCGAGCATATTTTGGCCGACCTGCAATTGTCGCGTGTTGCCCGGCACGCTCCTGCCGAGATGGCGTACGGCGATCAACGTCTGGTTGAGATTGCGTTGGCGCTGGCCTTGAAGCCAAAAGTATTGTTGCTCGATGAGCCGATGGCCGGTGTGCCGCGTTCCGAGGCACAACTGGTTCTGGATGCATTGGATAAATTGCCGGCGGATTTGGCGGTTGTCATTATTGAACATGATATGGATTTAGTCTTTCGCTTTGCCCAACGAATTTTGGTGCTTGCAAACGGCGCAGTGCTGGCCGACGGGACGCCTGATGAGATTCGACGGAACGAGGTGGTGCGGTCGGTGTATCTTGGAAGCGAGGCGCAAGTATGAGTATGCTCCTGGAGGTTAAAGCACTGGAAGCCGGATACGGTCCGCTGACTGTTCTGCACGAAGTGTCGTTTTCCGTTGCACCGGGCGAGCGAGTGTGTTTGTTGGGCCGCAATGGTGTGGGCAAATCCACCACGTTGAAAAGCGTGATGAATCTGACTCAATATCGCGCGGGTTCGGTGTACTGGCAGGGGCATGATATTACGCGCCTTAGCACGGTTGAACGTGCCCGAAGGGGTATTGGTTACGTACCGCAAACACGCGACGTTTTTCCCTCTCTTACCGTAGAGGAAAACCTGATTGCAGGTTTACGTAACCGGCCGCGTTCCGAAGTGCAAAAAGCGTATGAGTTGTTTCCCCGTCTTTATGAGCGTCGCAACAATGGGGGTCAGGCCTTGTCGGGCGGCGAGCAACAAATGCTGTCGGTGGCGCGAACCTTACTGGGCGAGCCGCAATTGTTGTTGCTCGACGAGCCTTTGGAAGGGCTGGCGCCCATTATTTGTGAAGAATTGATGCATGCTTTCGACAAGCTCAGTCGCGAGCAGCATGTGGCGATTGTTTTAGTAGAGCAAAAAGTACAAGAGGCGCTGAAGTTTGCGCAGCGTGCCTTGGTGCTGGATCACGGGGCGGTTATTTATGAAAGCGGCACAGCCGAGCTCATAAATGACCCCACCATTCTCGACCGCTACATTGCGGTTGCGGAATAGATACAGCCCATTCTGACAGGAGACAAAATGACTACCTCAACTTCAACCACAACACCACCGGACTCCGTTCCGCGCCTGGATATTGACCCATTCGGCGACGATTTTCTCACCATGCCCTATCCATATCACGAGCAAATGCGTGAAGCGGGCGAGGCGGTGTGGCTGGACAGCTACGGCTTATGGGCGTTCACGCGATACGAGCAGGTGAAAGCCGGGCTCAGTGATTGGGAAAACTTTATTTCATCCGCCGGGGTGGGGTTGGCCAATTTCCGCGTGGAAAAACCGTTTCGCCCGCCCAGCCTGATTCTGGAAGCAGATCCCCCCGATCACACCAAGGCGCGGGCCATTCTCTCGCGTATTCTGTCGCCCAAGGTCGTGCAGCAGATTCGCGGCGACTTTCAAGAGAAGGCGGAAGTGCTGATTGACCGCTTGCTGGAGCAAGGGGAAATCGATGCGGTGAATGATTTGGCCAAAGTGTATCCCTTGCAGGTGTTCCCCGATGCGCTTGGCCTGGCCGAAGACGAGCGCGAAATTCTATTGTTGTACGGCGACATGGTATTCAACTCGTTCGGGCCGCGTAATCATATTTTCCAGCGTGCGGTTGAAAAGTATGAACCCGTGCGTGAATGGATTATGAACAAGTGCCGTCGCGAAGAATTGCGCCCCGGCGGGTTCGGAGATCAAATTTACCAAGCAGCCGACGCAGGTGAGATTACGTTGGAAGAAGCGCCGATGCTGGTACGTTCCTTCTTGTCGGCAGGCGTTGATACCACGGTGAACGGTATCGGTAATGCAATATATTGTTTTGCTCAGTTTCCGGAGCAATACGATAAACTGGCGGCCGAACCCAAACGTGCACGGCCTGCATTTGAAGAAACGCTGCGCTTTGAATCTTCGGTTCAAACGTTTTTCCGCACCGTGAATCGCGATGTTGAGTTTGCCGGTGCGCCCATGAAGGAGAATGACAAGGTCTTGTTCTTTTTGGCGGCGGCAAATCGCGATCCACGCAAATGGGAAAATCCCGATGTGTTCGACATCGACCGCAAGGCAACCGGGCACATGGCGTTCGGAACCGGTATTCATGGTTGTGTGGGGCAAGCCATTGCGCGCCTCGAGGGCGAGTTGATTCTCACTGCGCTGGCCAACAAGGTAAAGCGAATTGAACAAATCGGCGAGCCTACGCGTCGTTTGAACAATACATTGCGCGCGCTGGATTCTTTGCCGGTGCGCCTGGTTCCACGTTGATTTTTGAAAGGTAGAAAAGTGGCTGTTGTTAAATACATTAGTGCTGAAGGCACGGTAACGGAATTGGATGTGTCACCGGGCGTGAACCTGATGCAAGCCGCCGTAAACGGCGGTGTGGATGGCATTGTTGGGGAGTGCGGTGGGTCGGCCATGTGTGCAACCTGTCATGTTTATGTCGACGAAAAAGATGTCGGCAAGTTCGACCCCAAATCGGCGCCGGAAGAGGAAATGCTGGAGTGCACCACCAGCCCGGTTCAGGAAACCAGCCGTTTAAGCTGTCAATTGTTCGTAACAGATGACGGTGATGAAATCACGGTATATTTGCCTGAGTCGCAACAATAGATTCAGCAAGGAAGGGAATGGTCTTGGTCAAACAGAAGGAAGCGCGCCCGGCGGCCGACAACGCGGGCCCGCGAGCTCAAGGTATCGAGCTGGAAACCTACCACCCTGCTTACTTTACTTTCATTGCCACCAAGTTGGCGTCCGGCGCGGCGGCGGTTTACCGTCGCCATTTCGGTGTGGGGATCGAAATATGGCGTGTTCTGGTCATGCTCGCGCTTGAAGAAAAAGTGTCGGTTAACATGGTGTGCAAGCTGATCGGCATGGATAAGGGTTCCGTGAGCCGTTGCTTTAAAAGCATGCATGAGAAGGGGTTGATTACGTTTTCGCACGACCCAAAAGATGGGCGTGTGCGTTACGCGACCCTTACCGAACTGGGTTGGCAAAAGCATAATCAAATCAAGGCCATTGCGTTAGAGCGTCAACGTGCTTTTATAGGGTGTCTTTCGCAGGAAGAGGCCGATGCCCTAACCCATATGCTTTTGCGTTTGCATGCCAATTTGCCGGAAGTGGAAAAGGCGACCCAACGTTATTTGCGTGAGCATCATATAGGTGAACGTGAAGCCGAGAATGAAAGGAAAAAGTTGTGAAGAAAATTGTTGTGGCCGGAGGTGGACACGCCGCCGCGCAGTTCTGCGCCTCGGTATTGGAAACCAAGCAAGCGGTTGAGATTACTCTGATCACGGAAGAGACACATTTGCCGTATCAGCGCCCGCCTTTGTCGAAAACCTATATCAAGGAAACCGAGCCACAACCCGCATGGTTGCGGCCTGCCAGTTTCTACGCCGATAACCAGATCAATATTCACATGAATAGCTGCGTTACGGCGATTCATCGTGAGGAAAAGTCGATATCGGTGAATTCAGGAGATACGTTTTCCTACGATGTGCTGGTCTTGGCTATCGGTACGCGGGCGCGGGCGCACGACCTTTTCGACAAAAGCCGCTATTCAAATGTGTTTACCTTACGCAGTATCGACGATGCCGACGGTTTGCGTGCGCAAATAGGCGATGCACGCAATGTATTGGTGATCGGCGGTGGGTTCATTGGGCTGGAAATTGCCGCTACGTCGCGTGCAATGGGTAAGAATGTCAGTGTGCTGGAAGCGGCTCCCCGGCTATTGGGCCGCTCGGTGTCGGTTGAGGTCTCAGAGTACCTTTTGCACAAGCACCGTAGTGAAGGGGTTGAGATTTTGCTCGACGCCAAGGTCGATAAGGTCGATGAGAAAGACGGACGAATCACTGCGGCATGGGTGGGGGATACGCGCTATGACGCCGATGTGGTCGTGGTGGGTATCGGTGCCGTACCCAACGTTGAATTAGCCCAGGAAGCGGGTTTGGAGTGCGACAACGGTATTCTGGTCAATCGTTTCATGCAAACATCCGATGAGTCGATTTATGCCATTGGCGATTGCACCAACTTCCCCTACCAGGCGCTGAATTGTCACCTGCGTCTGGAGTCGGTTCAGAATGCCAACGACCAGGCGCGTTGCGCTGCACGCGCTATTTTTGATGACCCAGTGCCTTATACCGCCTTGCCCTGGTTTTGGTCCGATCAGGGGGGGGTACGAATTCAAATTGCCGGGGTCCCCCATGCTTCGCATGTGCGGTTGGTGCGTGGCAACCCTGCCGACGATAAGTTCTCTGTTCTGTATTTCGACGACAATAAACTGACTTGTGCCGAGTCGGTGAATGTGCCGGCCGATCATATGGCGGCCCGGAAGCTGATTTCGTCGGCGATTGAGGTTGAACCTGAGCAAGCGGCCGACCCGCAGGTGGCGCTTAAGAGTCTGAGTCAGGCGAGCTAACGTATTTGGCGCGCCCGGCCCCCATACCAAAAAAGCATGAGCCGCTCACAAGGATCAGGTAGAACACGGCAACGGCGTCCCACCCACCTGTAAGCTCGTGCAAAAGCCCGACAATCACCGGCCCGATGGCGGCCACGATGTAGCCCACACCCTGTGCCATGCCGGAAAGTGACGCTGCCAACTGAGGGGTGGGCGCCCGCAACACCAATAGCGATAGGGCGATGCTGAACATGCCGCCCAGCCCCAGTCCCAAAACAGTGGCCCATAGCCACATTAGGCTCATCGACCCGTAAATGGTGGTCATGAGCCCGAACACAGCCATTGATAGCATGACGGCAATCGTGGCGCGCTGGTCTTTACCACGTGTGGCAATCCAAGGTGCAGTAAGCGACGTAATAAGTTGCACGCCCAGCGTAATAGACAGGATGAAACCGGCAGTCAGGGCCGTCATGCCGCGTTCAATGAGCATCACCGGCAGCCAGCCGAATACACAATAAGCGATTGAAGACTGAATGCCCATGAACAGTGAAACCTGCCAAGCCAGCCAGCATTTGCGCAGCCGGGGCGATGCTGAGCGGGCCCGCGATGCATTCGGCTTTTGTCCTTTTGTGTAGGGTACCCACATGAAGATGGAGACGATCAGCGGTAGTGTCCAAAAGCCCAGCGCCCAACGCCAATCGCTTCCGGGCACATTTTCAAGCGGTACCGTGAATGCGGCGGCAATCGTAGCGCCCAAGCAGAGCGCGGTGGAATAAAACCCCATCATCATGCCGGCTTTATCGGGAAAGTTTTTCTTGATAATGGCGGGTAGCACCACCATGACCACGCTGGTGCCCGCGCCGGCGATCAGTGTGCCGGAGTAGAGACCGAAGGTGCCGAACAGGCTGCGTAGCACTAAACCGAACGCGAAAATGATGCAACCGACAAGAATGAGATGTTCGGCCGACGTATAGCGCAACATTTTGGGCGCAAGTGGTGCAAATGCGCCGTAGCAAAGAATGGGTAGGGTAAGAAGCAAACCCACCGCAGAGCCCGACAGCGACAGGTTGGCCTGAATGGATTCGATGACCGGCCCGACCGCGATAGAGGCCGTGCGCAGGTTGGCTGCGATAAAAACAATAACAAAAACCAGGAAAAGCTTTGATTTCAGGCTTCCGTTGCCGGCGGCAGGTGGGCTGGAAGCGGCGGTTTCCCGGCGGGTTGAAGCATTTGAAGAGTTCTGCATGACAACCAGCTACAAAAACTTTGTCTCAATTTATTCAATGTGCCACATTATGCGCCTTTGTGGCACGATTGCCAAAGTTTGTTGTAGCGTTTATTCAAAATGATGACATTGTGATTTAATGTGGCGTCTATTGATGCCCGTTCATTTATCTACTGTTTATGATGACTTCCACTGTCGCGTCCGCAAGCGGCGCTTCAAACCGATTGGCTTATCTGGTCGTAATTGCCGGTGTCGTAGCCGGTTTGCATGTTTGGAAGCTGCCCCCATCCTTGCCTGTGTTGCAGGCACAATTGGGTCTGACGCTGGTGGAGTCGGGCTTTTTGCTTTCCATGGTGCAAACAGCGGGGATGTTTTTGGGCCTGATTGTCGGTTTGTTTGCCGAAAAAATAGGTTTGCGCCGCTGTGTCCTTATTGGCTTAACACTGTTGTCGATTGGTTCGTTTTTGGCGCCTACCATTGATATGCGCATTGCCGTATTGGGTTTTCGCGTCATGGAAGGGGTGGGCTTTCTGATGGTAACCATGCCGGCCCCGGCATTGATTCGGCGCCTGGTAGACACGGCGTTTTTAAGCCGTATTCTGGGAGTTTGGGGCGGCTATGTGCCTATTGCAACAGTCATTGCCCTGTTGGGCGGCTCGCTGATTCTAAGCTTAAGCGGCTGGCGCGCCTTGTGGTGGATCTTGTCGATACTGACGGCGGTCGTCGCCTATATCGTGTGGCGTAAGACTCCACCCGACCCCGCCCCGGAGGCCCAGAAACAAAGTTCGAAACCGGGCACGCCGCTAGAAAAGAAGCCTTCGTTTCTCGCCCTGGCAATGGAAACCCTGAGCTCTTTGAATGTCTGGTTTTTGGGTTTATGTTTCGCGGTGTATTCCGGTCAATGGATGGCCATTGTTGCCTTCATGCCTACCATTTATGTGGAAGCTGGGTTTTCCGGCTTTATGGCGGGTGCCATGACAACCGTCATTGCTGCGGGCAATGCCGTGGGCAGTTTCTCGGCAGGACGTTTGTTGCACCGTGGATGGAAGCCCCACTGGTTGAATAATTTTGCTTTCGTGGCCATGGGTGTGTGTGCCTTCCTGGCTTTTGCTTTTCCGATTCCAACCGCATTGCAATTGGCGCTGATTGTTTTGTTTTCGGCGACGGGCGGCCTGATTCCCGCCACTTTGTATTACATGGTAATGGAGTTGGCTCCTTCGCGTCGTACGTTGGCGCCGACCATGGGCTGGATGCAGCAAGGAATGGCAATGGGACAGTTTTCCGGGCCTCCCTTGGTTGCGTGGGTGGCCACGCTGGCCGGCGGATGGTCGATGGCCTGGACCATTCCCGCTGTGTGTTCGCTTATTGGCCTGGCCATTTCCACCCGCCTTGGACGCCAGTTTCTGGTGCGTGTACAGGGGCGCTAGTTCAACTGCTCAACCGGCAAATGCTGCACGCCATTCACAAACGTATCCACTATTAATGCAGAAAGATCTGCCGGCTTAATGGAGCCTGAAGGTTTGTACCAAACGTGTATCCAGTTGGTCATGCCAAAGTACATCATGGCCAGCGCAGTGACCTTTTTACGGGTCATTTCCACATCGGGGCGCAAGGCTTGAATCAATATTACCGCCCGGTTGATAATGCGTTCCTGAATAACAATAACCGACCGCATTGCAGGGCGATTCAAATAGCGCATTTGCGTGAGCAGCACGGTTACCTCTTCCGGAACGCGAATGTATTCGCTGACCAGAGTTTGGGTGAACGCGCGCAGTTTTTTTTCGGCGCTCTGCTCTTGTTCAACCGCCGCTTCAACCTTCCAGGCCAGGTCTTCAATTTTCCAGCTGATCAGGCTATGCAGGATCGCGTGTTTTGAACGGTGATAATGATAAAGCGACGATTTTTTCATGCCGCATTGTTCGGCAATGTCTTCCAGCAGGGTTTCGCTATAACCTTTGCGGGCAAATAGAACCGCCGCCGCTTTCAGAATATCTTTCTTGCGGTCTTCATAATCCAGTGCTCGGGTGCGCGCCATAAAGTTGTGCCTGTTAGATTAGGACGTCGTGTTCTGGTTGCGATTGTGCCATGCCTGGCGCAAGTCGTTGTCTGCGCGTTCGATACTTGGGCGGGTCAATGCGTGTTTAAGGTAATTGTGAATGTTGGGTAGTACTTCGCTTAGAACATCGGGCTGTTTAAGTGCGCGCAGCGCGTTGTTGACGGTTGTTAAGTGAGCCCACGCGACCGCGTCGGCGTGGGTAAAGTTGTTGCCGCCAATCCATGGGCTAAATAATGTGCGCCGGCCTAATATACGCAAGCCATGCGAAATTTCCTGGAGCGCATCATCGGCCAGGTTTTGCCGGCACGGGCGGCCCCAAAAAGCAGCGGGGTAAAGTCTGCGGGCGGGCAGTTCAATGTACAACTCAATCGTTTGAATCAGTTCCCGGCAACGTGCTTTTTCCATCGCGCGGGCGGGGTAGCATGAATAGTTTGGTGTTGTGTCCTCAAGGTATTCTACGATAGCCTGCGACTCGTAAATAAAGCCGTCTGCGGTTTCCAGGAACGGAATTTTTCCACTTGGGCTGCCCTTGTCGGGCCATTGTTCGCCGGGCAAATGCAGCACTTCCGTGAAGGGGCGCTCCAATTCGATCAAAGCGATTTTCACCTTGTTGTAGTAGTTGCTTAGGGGGGTGCCGAAAAGGCGTACGGGTTGGCGCATTCTCCCCCCTAGTTGCAAACCAGGCAGTCGCCGGCCGAGGCCTTGCATTCATACAACCGCTTTACCGCGTGGGCACGCTTTTTCAATACGCCTGATTGATTAATGTAGCCTTTGTCGGTGATTTCATTGTCATCAATGCTGGGCGGTGAATCCAACAACAAGGCGCGACAGATTCGGGTGCTGCTGCCTGGGTAGTTTTGGTTGTGTCGCTCTATGCCTTGTGCCAGTTGTTCAAGTAACGGCGGGTACGTAGTAAGCGCTTGGTCGGTGGCATCTTTCAGTTCCGGGAACCGTTTGCGGATTTGATGCGCATTCAGGAATAGAAGGGCGCCCAGTTGTTCGGCGTTGTGTCCGGTTAGAACCGCGTCGGAAACAAAGGGGTGAAGCTGGGGTAATAAATGCCCGCGAACGGTGGCCACCGACACCCAGGTCCCGCTGGTCAGCTTGAAGTTTTCCGACATGCGTCCGGCATACACCAGGCCTTGGGTAGGGTCGTTTGGGTTCACCCATTGCACTGCGTCGCCGGTTTTCAAGAACCCTTCTTCGTCGAAACTTTTTTCATTGGCCTGCAGGTCGTTAAAGTAACCCGGCGTGATGTTGGGCCCGCGAAAACGAATCTCGTATCGATCCTCGTTTGGAATCAGCTTGGCCTCAACCCCTGGTGCAGGCAAGCCCAGAGTCCCCAGTATTTGGGGTGGCCACCATATGAGTGTGGCGGGCATGGTTGTTTCGGTTGAGCCCAGCGAAGCGGAAATAGGGATGCGTTCACCGGTTGCCTGCGCGCTGAGTTGTTCGAGTTTCAGCAATGTTTGAGTGGAGAGCGCCGCTCCGCCGTAAACGATAATTTGCAGGTTGGTAAAAATATCTTTTGCGGCCTCGGGATTTTCTTCTATGGCCGCAACCAGCATATCAAGCCCCCGCGGTACGTTCACCATGACATTCGGTTTAATCTCGCGAAGGTGTCGAATGGTCCGGTCGATGAGTTTGGGTACAGGCTTGCCATCGTCCAGGTACAGCGTGCCGCCATGACGCAATACCATGGCTAACGCGCCGTGTGCGCCGGCCGTGTGGTTCCATGGGAGCCAGTCGAGCATAATGGGCGGTTGTGTTTTCAGGAAAGGCCAGACTTGGTCCCACAGTACGCCCGAGGCAATGATATTGCGTTGCGTCATGATGACCGCTTTGGGGCTGCCTGTGGATCCAGATGTCAGCAACAGCCGTGCAATCGTATCGTGGTTAACCTTATTGAAGGCTTCATCAACCCTGTTTGTCGGCGTCGTTGCGAATGCATCATTTAATTGTGCGGCATGGGTAATTGGGCCGGGGCGATGGCACAATATTTTGGCGTGGGGCGCGTGCTTTTGCGCAACCTGAATAGCCGTTTGAAAACGCTCACCCTCTTCGGCATAAATAAGCGCGGGAACAAAGCGTTGTGTAAGGTCGGCAATTTTGCCGCAGGTTTTTGACATTAAGCTGTAAGCGGCCGACAAGGGCATGACCGGAATGCCGACCTGCATGGCGGCAAACTGCAAGAGCGCCTGGTTAATACTGTTTTCGCTTAAGATAAAAACCGGCTGTTCGGCGGGCAGAGACTGATTTAACAACCATTGCGATAACGCATTCACTTTTGCCAGCGCTTGTGCGTAGCTTAATGTGTTCCAATTGCGCTCGTCGGCTGCCGGCTCCGCCAGAAAGATCTGGTCAGGTCGGTTCCGGGCGTGCAAGCGTAAATATTCTCCAATCTGCTGAACCGGTAGGGGAGCCAGGGGCTGCCGATTGGTCAGTAGCTGGGCGCCGTCTTCGCGGGCGGTCAGCGCGATGTTAACCGGGGCGAACTCAAGCTTTCGGAAGGGGGCATGAGGGCGTTGATTCTGAATTGCATTCAGCGTGTCTAACTCTTCACTGCTCATTTGTATTGCCCGTTTCGGTTTGAAAGTTAAGGAGTATTTTGCTGCCCTTTTCGGCGCAGGAAAAGCGGGACCATATCGGTGTGAAGTCGTGTGCGGGCATGCTTTCATAGGGCAATGGCGTTAACACGCCGTTTGCCATTAACTGAAACATGTCGGCCATTTGGCGGGTGAACGATGATGTCTCTTGAAAGAGCAGGCCGCCGCAATAAACGCCTGCCAAAGATGCACCTTTAAGCAGCAATAAGTTGGTTGAAATTTTTGGTATGTCGCCGGCGGCAAAGCCCACAACCAATAGTCGGCCGCGCCAGGCCAGGTTGCGCACCGCCGCTTCGGTATAGAAATCACCAAGGGGGTCGACGACGATGTCGGCACCGTGGCGACCCAGCACCGTTCGGATTCCCGCTTTCAACTCCGCTTTATCGATTATTGTGGTCGCAGCAGGGAGGGTGTTGTCTTTGATTATCAATTGGTTTGTGTCGTGGCGTTCAACGGTCGCGACGCGGGCGCCGAAATGTTCTGCGATTTGAATACAGGCTTTGCCTACCGCTCCGTTCGCTCCCAACACTAATACGCGCTCGCCCGCTTTCAATTGGGCACGATCGATCAGGCCGTGATACGCAGTTAAATGTGAATTGATTGAGGCCACGGCATGTGCCTGGCTTAAACCAGGCGGTATGTGAACCAATCGATTGGCTGGAGCGGTCAGCTGCGATGCCCAGGCCCCAACCACGCCGCTTGAAACGACTTGATCGCCGGGTTTGAATTGCGTTACGTTTGTACCGGCTTCCAACACCACTCCTGCGGCATCAAGTCCCGGGATAAAGGGGAGGTTGGGTTTGTCTTGGTAGCGACCCTGAATCAAAAGATGGTCGGTGAAATTGAACGCTGCATAATGCACTTGCATGCGCACATCATTTTCACCCAGCGGCGCCGCTGCGGGCAGGGCCACTGTTTGGATGTGTGGAGGCGCGCCGTATGCATTGCATAGAAGCGCAAATAGCTTGGATGCGTAAGTCATGGTGTTGGCTTGGGAGGGGGGATCCGGCCTGGCGCAGCCGGATCCGAAACTGCAGAAAACGGATGGAGGGTTGGTGCTTACTTAACCAGTTTGAACTCGCCGTTCTCAATAGTAAGAAGCTCAACGCCACGCTCGTCAAAGCCGCTGTGGTCTTCCGGTGTCATGTTGTAAACACCTTGAGTGCCGGCCAGATCTTTGACTTTTTCCAGCTCGTCGCGCAAGGCAACGCGGAATGCCTCAGTGCCTGGTTCGCCTTTCTTCAATGCAGCGGGAACGGCTTGTTCGAGCAGCAAGCCGGCATCGTACATGTTGCCACCGAAGGTTGCGGGGACTTCACCGTATTTGTCTTTGTATGCGTTGATGTACTCAAGCGCGACCTTCTTGGCGGGGTTGCTGTCGGGAGCGTCTTCAGGTGCCAGCATCAGACTGCCACCCAGAATCGTACCCTCAACTTTTTTACCCCCAAGCTTAATGAACTCTTTCAAGGCCGCGCCGTGAGTTTGATAGAAAGTGCCCTTGTAGCCCATGTCGGTGAGTGTGGCCTGCGGTAATACGGCCGGGCCGCCGGGCGCCGCAATAAGCACGGCATCGGGTTTGGCCGATAGCACTTTCAGAGCCTGGCCGGTTACCGATGTATCGGGGCGCTTGAAGCGCTCGTTGGCGACGATTTCAATACCGTATTTTTTGGCGTAATCTTGTGCAACTTTGTACCAGGTCTCCCCGAAAGTATCGCCGGTGCCAATGAAGCCAACGGTTTTCTTGCCCGTTTCCTTCATGTGCTTGAAGAGTTTGTCGGCAACCAGGCCGTCATTCTGGGTTGTTTTGAAAACCCAGCGTCGTTTGTCATCCATAGGAAGCACAATTGCAATGGTGCCTACCGGCGCCAGGGTGGGGACTTTTGCTTCGGCGATGAAGTCGAGAACCGCCATTGCGTTGGGTGAGCTTGAAGGGCCTACCAAAGCGTCAATGTTTTCTTCCGAAATCAGTTTTTTGATGAGTGTGACGGTATTGCTGGGGTCACTGGCGTCGTCGAAAGTGATGTACTCCACTTTTTCGCCCGCAATTTCGGTTGGCATTAAAGCGACAGTGTTCTTTTGCGGAATACCAATTAATGAAACCGGCCCGGTTGCCGACGAAATAACACCGATTTTGATGTCGGCCTGGGCAGAGGCGGCAAAAGCAAGCCCGGCTGCCAAAGCCAGAAGTTTGGAACGCAGTTGCATGGAGTGTCTCCTTGTTTTGGATAACGTTATCAGGTTTTAAACAACACTTTAAATATAAAGTTTTATACAGAATCGTGCATGGCGCTAGCATACTCCCCTTTCCAGTACACGAGGGGGGCGCCGTCGCGATGGGAAAAGTCGTTCACAATACCTAGCACAATGTCGTGATCACCCGCTTCTACCAAGGCGTGAGTGGAGCAGACGAATGTGGCCAGGGCACCGGGGATAACCGGCAGGCCGCTGTCGGACCATTCACAAGCCAAGCAATGAAAACGGCGCTCGATGGGGCCGGTCATTTGCTGGGCAATATGGCGTTGCTCTTTAGCCAGAATGTTGATAACGAAACGCTTCGCCTGGCAAATGGTGTTATGTGCCGTGGACCCGCGAATGACATTCCAGCTAATCAACGGAGGAGCCATCGATACACTGGCGAACGAGTTGATGGTGAGCCCGTAGGGTTCGTTCTCTTCGTTCAGTGTGGTGACAACGGCGATGCCGGTAGCGAATCGCCCGAATGCGTGACGCAATTCCGGTTTGGTTTCAATCATCACGTTCGCCCTCCTTGTAGAGCAGGCCACGGCCCAGGCGGTCGATGCAGATTTCAGATGTCCAGGGCAGCATGAGCGCGCCGCAGCGGCTGTCGCGATACATGCGTTCCAGCGGGAAGGTTTTAAGCATGGCTTGACCGCCGCATACGCGCACTGCCGCCGAGCAAATTTCGGCACAATATTCCATAACAGTATACTGACACGCGTAGGCGCGCATGCGTTCTTCACGCGAGGGGCTGCGCTTGAATTCCGAGGTGGCCCGGTGGAACAAAGCCCACGCCTGTTGCAGCTTAATGTACATTTCGGCGATGCTGTATTGTTTGGTGGGGTACATGCGTCGTTTAACGTTAACGCCGGCGACTTCACCACGCAAATAGGCAACGGCGAAATCGTACGCTGCCTGAGCGAGCCCCATGTACGTGGGGGTGAGCGTCATGAACATATGCGGATATTTTGAGGCCGCTTTTATGTATACGCCGCGCGGCATCAGTTGTGCGGTGTCGGGCACAAATACATCTTTGAAAATCAAGGTACGGGACACGGTTCCACGCATGCCCATTGGGTCCCAGTCGCCCACCACCGATACGCCGGGCGCATTGGCCGGAATGGCCATGAACATCGTGTCGGCTAACGTGGCGCCCGGAATGTCTTCAGTACAGAGCACGCCGTAGTAGTCTGCAGAGCCGGATAACGAAGCAAAAATTTTCTTGCCGTTAATGACCCAACCGTCGCCTGAACGTGTGGTGATGGTGCCGAAGGGGTGTTTGCCTGCCGCGGCCCCACTGCCTTCTGAAAAAGGTTGTGAATAGATTTTGCCTTCGAGCATGTTCTTGTAGTGAATTGCGCGATTGTGCTCGTGGCTTTCACGTTGTTCGGGTGTGAGCTCAAGCGCATCCACCATGTCGGCTGTCCAAAGCGAATTGGCGTTATGCATGTTGAACGTGTTGGCCGTGCTGGCGCAATAGTATGAGATGCGCGTCGCCACCAAAGCATATGTTCGGTAGTCGGCACCCAGTCCCCCCAGGCGTTTGGGCACGCACAGGGCCAGGAACCCCATGCTTTTCAGGTCGTTGTAATTCTCGGTAGGGAAGCTGGCTTCAAGGTCGTGTTTGAATGCGCGTTCCGCCCATTTCACGCCGCACTCATCTACTTTGGCGATCAGGTCTCTTTGCTGCTCGGTAAGGGGGGCGCCGTTGAACAGGGCATTGCTGTCGGCGGAGTGGGCGTATTCATTCAGGTAGCTGCTGTCCATTAGAGGGTCCTGTTGCGTGTTTTGCTTATGCCGCGCTGCGACATGTTGAGGTACATATAGAGGCCAGAAAATCGGTCACGACACGGTTGAATGTGTCGGGCGACTCGAGATTGGCCATGTGTTTGGTTTGTTGGAATTGGTGCAGGCGAGCGTTGGGCAGTCGGTTTGCCATGCGCTGCATGCCTTTTGGGGGTGCCTGGTCGTCCAGTTCACCGGCCAGCAGCAATGTGGGAACCGTGATGTTGCCCAGTTCTGTTTTGCGGTCGAACGTGACCAGTAGCCGCATGTAATCTATATAACGTTCACGTTCGATAGCACGTGCCGATAATGTTGCAAGGTTGCGCATCGCGGGTGATGTTCTTGGCCCCAGAAATTGGTCGAGCAGTACCGGCGCGGCTTGGGAAAAGCTGTCGAATTGCGACAAAGGCTCGGTGCGTTGACGAAGAAATGTCTCTTTCCATTCCGGGTCGGTGCTGCCAAAGCCTGCGCTTGTTGATGAGAGTATCAGGCTGGCCACGCGGCAGGGGAAATGATGGTAGAACTCTTGTGCCACCATGCCGCCGATTGAGTGGCCCAGAATGTGTGCCTTGTTGATGCTTAAAGTGTCCAGCATGTTGGCCAGCGCAGCCGCCAGGTTGCTCCAGCTTAAAGCCGGCAACAAGGGCGACTGGCCATAGCCGGGCATTGTCCAGGCAATAACCTGACGCGATGGGCCAAATGCATCTAATTGCGGCAGCCAAACACTGGCAGTAGAGCCCATGCCGTGAAGCAGGATTAATGGCGTTCGGTTATGGCCCGACGCCAGCCAGGTAGGTACGGTATTCACTGGAAGACGTCGCATAGCTTGCCTTCATCAACGATCGCCACGCCATCCAGTTCAACGGTGCAATTGCGCATGGGCAGGTCGAAATGACCCAGTGTGTGTCGCCCCGCCACATCATTTGCACCGGTTGAGTATAGGAAGTTGCCCGCGAACGCGCGCAGTTCGGTGCCATTCGTATCGTTTTTGTCGAACATCTGCAAGGCGTCCCAGCGTGCCTGTGGGTTCATGCCCCAACCTACATGGCTTACTGCGTAGGCATCGCGGTCTTGCCAGGCCTCCATGTAACTGCGCATGAGTTCTGCATCGAGCCCGTTGCCTTCAATGCGGGTGATGTAATCGTTTTCGATGTGCAGGGTAACCGGCGTCTCCAGGTAACGTTTGAAAGTAAGGTTGACGTCGCCAATGTTCAGTACCAGCGCCCCATTTACCGACCCGCTGGACGGAAATGCAAGGCAAAGGCCGCCCGGCCAATGCTGGACAAGACCAGGACGGTCGGCGCCGCCCCACACGCCGCCGACTTTGGCGCCCTCCAGGTTGATGTCAAGTGACGTTCCGGCGGCCGAAGACACGCGCATGTGCTTGCTTTTTGCCAGCATGCGTACGCCGTTTTTAACGGGTTTGGTCAGGTCCAGCGTGGTGGTGAGGCGTTCGAGTATTTCCGGATGCTCGTTGCTGACCATTAATACACGTGCGCCGGATTCAAGAATATGGGGTAACTCAGGTGAATGCAGTAAGCCCTCGACCGTTAGATCGACGACCAGCCCTTGCCCCGATAGCGCGTTGATTACCGGGGGCATGTTTTGAACAACATGCGAGGCGCCTGTGGAGCGAACGGGCACGGGTGTGGTAACGGGCAGAGAGGGTACCGTGATTTGTATGGGAACCGCACCCATGCGGGCTAGCGCAAGCTCAGCCAGTTGTACGTTAATGCTTCGGCTTTCCGTTTCACACAGCAAACGAACGATTTCGCCTGGCTCGACTTTGCATTTGCGGAAAACGGTTTCGAATGCCTGAATCCACTTCTCTTGGACTTTCATATCAAATCCTGTTGAATACGATTTAAACAATAAATCGACTAATGAGTCGAATATTAAATATGAATTATCCTTGCGTCAAGCTGTTCCGACGAAAAAAAACAGGCGCATAAGCACCTGTTTCAGGGTTGGTTGACGACTATTGCATTATTTCAACGCATTTGGAATCCACAGGGAAATGTCGGGTACGTAGGAAATGACAAGTAACGAAACCAGGTAAACCAAAATAAAGGGAATAACGCCACGTACTACTTTTCCTACTGAAACATTGAATATGCTGGTACTGACAAACAGGTTCAACCCAAACGGCGGGGTAAACATGCCAATGGCCAGGTTAACCGTCATGATTATGCCGAAATGAATCATGTCTATTCCGGCGGCAACGGCAATGGGCAGCAGCAAAGGAACCAGCACCACGATGGCCGAGTTGGGGTCCATGAACATACCGGCGATCAACAGAATCAAGTTGAGCATGAGCAAAATCATGAATGGGCTCATGTTCCAGCCGGTGAGGGCTTCAACCATGGTGTCGGGGATGTTCTCGATAACCAGCACTACAGAGAATACTGAGGCGGCGGCGACAATGGTGAAGATTTTTCCGGTAAGCAGTGCAGCTTCAACCGCCACTTCCCAGACACCTTTGAACGACAGGTCGCGGTAAATGCAGGTGGTGACGACTAATGCGTAGATACTGAGTACCATTGAGGCTTCAGTCGGCGTGAAAAATCCGGAATAGATGCCGCCAAAAATGATAACCGGCGCGCCCAGCGTCCAGGCTGCACTTTTGGTTTCCCGCCACACGGCTGCGGTGTCCCATTTGCCGGCTTCCGCTGTGATGGAGTGGTGAAGGGCATACCAGATGCAGTACAACGTAATCAGGATGCCGATCAATATGGCTGGGCCGATACCCGCAAGAAACAAGTCGCCCACCGAAACGGAGGCGACCGCTCCGTAAAGAATCATGGTGATGCTGGGCGGCACAATGACTGCAATCGCGCCCATCGAGGTAATTAATCCGAGCGAAAAACGCTCGCCGTAACCGCTTTGCCTTAAGCCTGGATAAAGTACCTTACCGATCCCCGCCACCGTGGCGGTGCTTGAGCCTGATATTGCCCCGAAAACCTCGCTGGCTACAATCGTCGTGACGGGCACGCCTCCGGGAACGCGGCCGAGTAAAACGGTTACCCAGTTAATGAGCCGGTTCGACATGCCGCCTCGTACCATCAGTTCTGCAGCAAAAATAAAACCCGGCACGGCCAGCAATGCATAGACATTCAAGCTACTGAACATGCGTGAGGCCAACATGTCGGGTGGAATGCCTGCACCCGTTAATGTTAACAGGGCAAAGCCTGCAGATAGAAAAACCAGCCACAAAGGAAAGCCCAATATCAGCAGCAGAATAACAATAAGGGTGGCGCCGACGGAGATCATTTTTGAATGCCTTGTTGTATGTTGATAATGTCGGTGGCGGAATCGGGTTCGTTGGTACGATTGCCGAGAATATCGACCCCCCACAACAGATAGGCAAGCGCGGTTAACCCCAAGCCCACGGGAATGGCTGCGTAGGCCAGCCACACGGGTATGTAGCCGCTCAGGCTCATATCGTTAAAGCGATATGCGGTATATGAGAAGCCCCAGCCCATATAGGCGAAGTAACCGATAAGAACAACGCCCAATAGTGCGGAAGCGATGTTGATGAGTTTGCGGATCGGGCGGGATACATGCGCGTAGAAGACGTCGATGCTGATATGTTCGTTGCGACGGGCCAGAACCGCGGCGCTTAGAAAAACCGACCATACGACCAGGTAGCGCGAAACTTCTTCAACCCACGGATAGGGCATGAGCCCAACCTCACGCAACGCAACTGAGATAAAGACGGAAAAAATCATCAGCAAGAAGCTTAGGCCGGCCAGAAACTTAAGCAGGGCAAAGCATGCGCGGTCGATGCGCGAGAATAGGCCTGGTGATGACGGCGGTGCTGAGTTGTCGGGTGGGGTCACGATAATGTCCGAAATGAAGACGTGGGTTCAATAATGTCGCTCGCCGGTGCGCGCGAGTCAAGAACGCCCCCAAACCTGATCAGGAGAGGGGGCGCTATCATGCCAAAATATTACTTGGCCAGTTTCTTGATATCTTCTTCAAGCAGTTTGAGCATTTCTGCTTTGGCGGGGTTCTTTGCCACTTCGGCCCACACGCCTTCTTTGTTCAGTTTTTGAAGGGCGGCGCGGTCGGCGTCAGTTAACTCGATAACGGTGAACTTATCATTTGAAGCCAACAGGTTAAGCGCTTCATTTTGCTCGTCAACGTACTCCTGAGTTCCCAGTGCCTCTGTTTCTTTACCGGCTTCATCAACCGCTTTCTTCAGGTCGTCGGGTAAAGAGTCGTACCAGGCTTTACTAACCGCAATGTATTGCGTAAGCACGATGTGGTTGGTTAGCAGGACGTTAGGTGCTTGCTCATGATATTTCAATCGCACTGTTACGGCGGCGGGTAAGTCGAATCCGTCCAGCACACCTTGCTGAATTGAGGTGTAGACCTCGGGCAAGGACATATGAATGGCGCGTGCACCCCAATCATTGACGGTCTGGGTGTGCTCTTGGCCGCCAATGGTACGAATCCGCTTATCCTGCAGATTCTCCATTACGCTTTTGCTCTTGTCGTAATCGCGCAGATAGATCTGGTTTGGTCCCAAGCCAAACAAAGACACCACGTGGAAGCCGCGTTCGTCGGCAAGTTCCTTAATCTTGTCGCCGGCCTGACCTTCCATGATATTGGTGATGTTTTCGATTTGCTCTTCTGCATTCTTGCCTGGGAAAAGCCATGGCAGTGTCAGTACGCCGGCCTGGGCCACAAACTGGCTCAGGTAACCGCTGGGGTTGATGTTGCCTTGAATGGAACCCAGTCGCAGACCGCGCATCACTTCGTCGTTACTGCCTAGCGAACCACCTGAATAAAGCTTGCCTTTGATTTTGCCGCCCGATTTTTTCTCGACCAGGTCGATAAAAATCTGGCCGCTGCGCTCTTGTGCGTCATTTGAGGTAATATTGCCAACCCGCATTTCGTAGGTTTCTTCCGCTGCGTGTGCGGTCATGGCCATGGGCGCTGCCAGGCAGGCGCTTAACAGCAATTTAGATAAAAGCTTTGTCTTCATTGTCTCATCCTGATTTGGTTATAAAAGGGTTGCCGCCATTGTTGCGATAACCCGATGGCACGATGCCTAAGCTACTTTGTTGGAAGATTGTGTTGCCGCATTGAGTGTGTAACCTTCATAGCCGTCTTCCGCGACCTTCAAAATACGTTGGTAGTAATTGCCGACTCCACCAACATACGGCATAAATACAACCGGTTTGCCGGGTGTGTTCGAGCCATAAAACCACGTGTCTTTTGAGTGGGCGTAAAGCGTTCGGTTGGCTGCTTCGGTTACATGCTCCGTCCAGGTGTCCTGAGCCTCGACAGAGGCTTCAATGGTGGCGATATTATGGGCCTCCATGTACTTTGCGCAATCGGTTACCCATTCCACGTGTTGTTCAATGGATGTCACCATATTGCTGAATACCGACGGGCTGCCGGGGCCGGCGATGATGAACATATTGGGAAAGCCGTTCACAGTCATGCCCAGGTAAGTGCGCGGGCCCGCCGCCCACTCGTCTTTAAGCCGGCGACCGTTACGTCCCACCGGGTTAATACGGTTCATCGCGCCGGTCATGGCGTCGAAACCGGTGGCGAAAATAATCATATCCAGTTCGTACTCGGTGCCGTCTTGCAGCAATACGCCTTTCGGGGTGATGCGGTCGATGGCGTTTTTACGCACATTCACCAGCGATACGTTGTCACGGTTAAACGTTTCGTAGTACTGCGTTCCTGAACATAAACGTTTAGTGCCGATGTAAAGCTCTCCAGGGGGGCACAGTGCTTCCGCGGTTTCCGGATCTTTCACAATGCTGCGGATTTTGTCGCGCACAAACTCGGCCGCCTCATGATTCACTTCGGGGTCGGTGAGAATATCCTTGAAGGCGCGCATCATGTAAAGGCCACCCAGGTCCCAGCGCCGTTCCAGTTCGGCCCGGCGTTCTTCGTCGCTAACCTCTTTACCCGATTGATGGTTGCTGACCTGGTTGTGGCCGAACCCCGACTGGCGGGCAAACTTGCGGCGTTCAGGGTAGGTGGCTTTCCATTCTTTTTCCACATCCGGTTTCATGGGGTGGTTTTGCGCCGGCATGGTGTAATTGGGTGTGCGCTGGAATACATATAAATGTTTCGCGTCTTGCGCAACAATGGGAATAAGCTGAGTCGCAGACGAGCCAGTCCCAATGACGCCTACCCGTTTTCCACTGACATCCACACCTTCTTTTGGCCAATCGCCTGTATGGAACCACTGCTTTTCAAAGGTTTCCAGGCCTTTCATACTGGGAACCTGGTGCACCGACAAAACACCGGTTGCCATCACTGCATACTTGGCTGAGAACGTTTCGCCTTGTTCGGTTGTAATAAGCCAACGGTTCGACTCTTCGTTGAATGTGGCTCCGGTAACGCGGGTATTCAACTGTATATCTTTTGCCAGGTCGAAGCGGTCCACGACATGGTTGATATACGCCAGGATTTCAGGTTGGCTTGCGTAGCGCTCCGACCACTTCCATTCCTGTTGCAGCTCGTTTGAGAACGAAAAAGAGTAATCAAGTGATTCGATATCGCATCGGGCGCCTGGATAGCGATTGTGATACCAGGTACCACCCACGCCGCCGCCCGCTTCCAGTACGCGTACCGTCATCCCCATTTTGCGGAATCTATAAACGGCGTATACGCCTGCAAACCCAGCACCTACAACGATAGCGTCGTAATTCTGGACAACGGGATCCTGCTGTTTGTCCTGCATCTAAATGTCTCCTCTGCCTGCCACGCCGTGCAGACAGTCACTTCTATAATTTGCTTAAATAGTACCGATAATCAGAGCAAATAGTACGGTTAACTGACGATTTAGATTAACGCAGGTATGAGAGGGCGTCAACTACGTGTTTTCCTTGATAACGCCCTTGGTTTTAAGGTTACGACTTGGGCGTATTCCAGGAGTCTTGTGCTTCGATACCGTTCGGTGTGAAGGTTTCGATGATGGTTTCATACGTAAAGGAGACGTCTTCCATATGCCCCATGCTTTTGTTGACTGGGTCCAAGCAGTTGGGCACATACTTATGCATCGACGTGATGACCGCGTTTTTGATTTCAACGGTGTAATAAAGCTCTTCTTTGCCTTGCGGTGAAATGCGGTAGTACTCAAGCTTGGCATCGGTAAGTTGCTCGCCCGACGTTAAAGCCTGAAACAGTTTAGGAGAGGCTTTGTCAATTTCTTTGGTAATGGTTAACGGCCCATGAATACGTCGCCCCGTGGGCAGGCCGGTTTGAATGGATTTGGGGATTTCAATGGTGTGGTCTACCCCCTGAACCAGAATGGTTCCTTCGTGGCCTTTAATCGTACAACCCCCTTCAATTTTTCCTTGAGTCTGACCACTGAGCGTCAGGTAGCCTGGCATCGGCATGTTGCGTGTACTCCTAATGTCTATAAAAAAGATTAATGAAAAGGTAAGGTGAAAAAAGTAATTGGTTGTTCAACGCTATCGCGAAAAACGGCTCGCTGCGGGAAAGTCGATGCGGGCAAGTTGCTGCAAAGTCTCTTGTTGCAGTCGCTGATAGGCTTCCCGCCGCGGCGTGTCATCGAAAACAGCCGGGTTTGACAGCGCTTGTTTGCAGGCTTTTAAAACGGTTTGCAAAGCATGGCCGGCAAGTATTGGCTCCCACTGAAATAAATTCATTGTTTTGCAGTCTTCGAAAATGGGTTGGGCTAACGGCATCGGGTCGGCGCTACCGTTTGCATTCATGAACAAATCCAAAAGGGCAATACGGGCGCGGAACTGGTCGCGTCCGTTAAAGGTTGACTGAAGCAGATCTTGATAAAACTGCATTGCCTGGTCGTGTTGTCCGTTGCTTGCGGCTGCACGCGCCGCTTGCTGTGTTTTTTCGAATGGGTCGGTTGCCGCCGCGCCGCTATTAAGCGCACGACAGTCGCGGAGCCACTGCTGCGTTTCATCGCTTGCGAAAGGTGTACCGTCGGAAAATGTCAGGTGCTCCAGTTCAGGCAGCCGTTCGGTGAAGGTGAGTGTGTTCTTAATGACAGTCTGCCGCATTCGGGCGCCTTGTTCGCCCATCATTTCATAGCCGCGTGCCGATTGGTAATCCAGGTCGAGCCAGAATGGGAAGGTTAGGATACGTGACTCACAAAATTCGATTATGCCATCGGCATTGCCGGCGCCGCATATGGTTTGAAAAGCATCCATGATGGGGGCGGGCGGTGGATTTAAAGAGGTGGTACCGCTAACCGCAGGCGGTGTCGACAATAAAGCGGCACGTGCGGCAAAGCGATTGATTTCGATAATGAGAGGTTGGAAACGATCGATGTTGATCAGCGCGGCACTGATATGGCCCAAAGCGTCTGCAATGGGGTGCAACGCATGCACGATATCATCGAGCGTTGACAACTGGTCGGGCAGCGCGGGGGTGGAAACAGGCGGCGTGAGGGTGGGATGTTGAGAGGCCGTTGCCGGGGACGCGCCTGCATTGCCTGGCGATGTATTGTCTGCTGGGTTCGTTTCAACGGTTGCCGTGCCGTTCGCCTTATCATTTTCGCCCGCTTCGGGGATGACGTCGAGCCTCTTGATTTGCTGAACGAAAGTGAGCAACGGAGGGGCATCCGGATCGCGCTCTGCTAGAGCGCCGTCCATACGGGTCGCAGCATCCACCATTTTTGCGTGAAGAGCGGAATCAATAGCCGGTAGTTCGTTGTTTTCCAACCAGTTGGATGCACGCTCGGTCCACCACGACAAGGCATTGCGTCGCCCTCGTAGACGCTTAACCGGGGGAAAGGCGGTTTCCCAAAATGTCTCGATAAGGCCTGCCTGCAGTTCGAGTCCAGCCTGAAGACCTTGCAGGCCATGGCGCTCCATCCAGGCGGCACTCACCCAGGCAGCCAGCATGAAGTCTTTTGTTTGGCTGCTTAGCAGGTTTGTGCCTTGCTGTTCAACCAGCGCCCAGTCGATCGGAGAAGCTCCGGACAGACTGGTCATCTTCTCTATTTCAGCGGCAATGGCTTCATAGCTTTCGGTAGCGCGCGCTTCTTCGCCCGCCGGAGCGCTTTCTGAGATCGGTGTCAGCAGCGGCGTAACATCAATACTCATGACAGCAGTGAAATGACATGAACTTCTTCCAGCTGCCCTTCAGGCAAGGCGCCGACAGCCAGGTAGTTGGGTTTGCCTTCAATGCGCACGTAGTAACTTTGTTCCGGCGTCAGGGTATTCTGCAGCCCCCACGCATCAAACGCAAGATTGCCGATATCGAACTTGAGGCCTTGTAATTCGTACTCGTTAACACTGCGCTCGGGTAGTGAACCGGCCGGACCTGTGGCATGGAAACTAATGCTTGCGTCGTTGCCGGAAACACCCACTAATGCGCCGGATGAAGTTTCATTTGGCGCGGGGTGGACCTCCAGCCACACGCCCAAGCGCTCTTGCGCATAAAGCCCAAGGCGGGCAGGCCATTTGGGTGCAACGGGTGCGTGAGCACGAGCTACCGCTTTGGCAGGCCAGCGGGCATCGGCCGGCGTAAGCCAGTCGGTTAATAGTCCGGCCCGCTCCGGCGCATTGCCGGGAAGGGGCTCGCCCGAGACCAGTGCCAGACCGTTGACCGCCTTGCGTTGCAGTGTTTGCAATGACAGCCGGAACAGGGCGAGATCACGCCGGTTTTTTTCGCTACTCAACTCTTGCGCGGAGCCAATCAAAATGACAATCGCCGCATTCGCCTCGGCCGCTTCCTGAGCGCTGGTCATCCAGGCGTTTTCGTTGTCTGTTGGCCAGCGTTGCCCTTTGGGCGTAAGCCCATACTGGGCCAACTGCATGGCCGCCGCCTGGGCCGGCGCATCGTTCGACCCCAGGTTAATAATCCAGGCGCATTTATCAGTCATGATTTCCTCAAGCGAACGTGGCGGTAAATTCGCCCTGTTCATTTACTTCCAGTCGTGCGGTCGAGAGCGTGTTGGCTTCAGACATGTGTTTAAGCAATGTGTTGGACAGCATGGGCATGATGTTACCCCGCAAAATGAAGTCGATATTGCGTGCGCCGGTTTCAACTTCGGTACAACGGGCGGTAATGGTGTCAACCACGGCATCAGGAATTTCGAGTTTGATTTTATTGTTGCGTTGCATGCGGTCCGCCAATTTGCCTAGTTTCAGGCTCACAATGCCGCGAAGCGCGTCGTCTTTCAGTGTCACAAACGGAACGACTGTCATGCGTGCCAGTAGCGCGGGTTTGAAATGGTTCGAAAGAATTGGCCGAATAGCCGCCTGAACCGCAGACATCGGCGGCGGTTCATCGCCTGCGCAGAGTTCAGTGATGACATCAAGCGCCAGGTTTGAAGTTAAGAATACAACCGTGTTGCGGAAGTTAATCTCGCGCCCCTCGCCGTCTGAAAGCACGCCTTTATCGAATACCTGATAAAAGAGGTTCACCACATCGAGGTGGGCTTTTTCCACTTCGTCGAGCAAGACAACAGAGTAGGGCCGCTGGCGCACAGCTTCAGTAAGAATGCCGCCTTCGCCGAACCCTACGTAACCGGGGGGTGACCCGATAAGCCGACTGACGGTGTGCTTTTCCTGAAACTCCGACATGTTGATGTTGACCAGCGAGTGCTCGCCTCCAAACATTGTGTCGGCCACGGAAAGCGCAGTTTCTGTTTTGCCGGTACCCGAAGGGCCGACCAACAGGAAAATTCCCATGGGTTGATTGGGATCTTGTAGCCCGGAGCGCGCTGATTTAAGCACTTCAGAAATCGTTTCGAGCGCATAACCCTGACCTTTGATGCGTTCGCCCAGAGTACTTTCCAGTGTAAGTGCTGCCGTGGCTTGGTCGCGCATCATTTTGCCCAGTGGTACGCCGGTGCGGTCGGAGACAACCTTGGCGATGGTGTCGGGAGAGACGTCGACAAAGATCAGTTTTTCATTGGCTTGGAGTTGGGCGAACTGTTGCTCGGCTTTAATGAGCTGTTGCTCAAGATCGTCGTTGACGTCGGTTGTGTCGGCTCGCTGCAATCGCAGATCAAGCACTTTGCGGGCGGCCTCAAACTGTTCATTGAAGCGGGCTTGTAAAGTATCGAGTTCACTTTGAACCGCTGTCATTTCATCGTCGATTTCTTTTAGCCGATCTGGATTGATTTCAACGTGGTTCTCAACGTCGCGCAGCAACCCGTTTTTCTCGCGTTCCAGCATTTGCAACTGACGTTCGCGATCTTCAATGAAGTCCGGCTTTGAAGAAAGGTTAACTTTGATTCTCGCGCACGCGGTATCGAGCAAGTCAATTGCCTTGTCGGGAAGCTGGCGCCCGGTGATGTATCGGTTCGACAGCTCAGCGGCTGCAACCAGTGCGTCGTCTCGGATCAGTACTTTATGAACTTGTTCGTAGCGGTCTTTCAGCCCGCGCAGAATTTGTACCGCCATGTTGACGGTTGGTTCGTCTAGTTTGACCAGTTCGAAACGGCGTGCAAGGGCGGCGTCTTTTTCAAAATATTTTTTGTACTCGCTCCAGGTGGTTGCGGCAATGGTGCGCAACTCGCCCCGGGCCAGAGCCGGTTTCAACAGGTTGGCTGCGTCGCTGGTGCCGGCCGACCCGCCCGCACCAATAAGGGTGTGGGCTTCGTCGATAAACAGAATGATGGGTTTGGTTGAGGCCTTGATTTCGTTGATGACACCGCGCAAACGGTTTTCAAACTCCCCTTTAACGCCGGCGCCGGCTTCCAGTGCGCCCATATCCAGGCCCAGAATGGTGACCCCTTGCAGGATTTCCGGGACGTCGCCTTCAGTAACGCGTAACGCCAGCCCTTCAATGACGGCGGTTTTCCCCACGCCGGGGTCGCCGACACAAATGGGGTTGTTTTTGCGCCGGCGGGCAAGGATGTCGACCATTTGGCGAATTTCGGCATCGCGACCGAAAACCGGGTCTATTTTGCCGTTTGCGGCCTTTGTCGTGAAGTCTTCGCAAAAGCGTTCAATGGCCGATCCCGACCGGCCTGCATCAGTGCTTCCTGCCGCGCTTTGACCGCCCCCCATTCCTACGGCCTCTGCATTCTCTTTCGACGCGCTTGTAACCTGGGCTAACAATTCGATAATTTTGTTTTTATCGAGATCGGCCAGCAGCGAAGCATAGGTTCCGCTGGCGTAAAACGAGGACCGGGCAACGAAGGCGGCGAATAAGGCGCCTGAACGGATCGTGCCTTCATACAAGTCGACAGAGGCAATAAGCCATGCATCAGAGAATAGATCAGGTAATAAAGCAGAGAACTGCGGGCGACCACTGTTACCGCTTTTGAAGCTTTCAATCACTTGCTCCAGCGCGCGTTGTGCGCGGCCTGGATCAATGCCGGCTTGTTTGAGTATTAAGTGAACGTCGGTTCGTGGATCTTCGATAAGACGAACCAGCATGTGCTCGATCGTGATTTCGTAATGGGTGCGATTCAGACAAATTCCTGCGGCATTTTCAAGCGCGTCGCGGCACGTCGGGTTAAGACGGTCGACCAGTGATTTGAACTCGACAATTTGCATGGGGTGTTCCGGATAAGTAACTGCGTGTTGACGGAAGAAAGACCGCCTCGTAACGCCTATGCTCCGGTGGCGGCTGTTTTATTCTGAGAGTTGGTATAGCCGGCCTAAAAATAAAAAGCCGTTCGAACAGAGGGTGTTCGAACGGCTTTTTGAAGGCCTTAGGATTTAGGTTGGTTCCAGGAATCCTCGGCTTCGATACCATCGGGCGTGAATGTTTCAATGATGGTTTCGTAAGTGAAGGAAACGGCCTCCATATGCCCCATAGACTTGTTCGCCGGGTCGAGGCACATGGGAACAAATTTGTGCATCGACGTGATAATGGCGTTCTTGATTTCAACCGTGTAGTAAAGCTCTTCTTTACCCTGCGGTGAAATACGGTAGTACTCAAGTTTGGCGTCGTTAAGCTGTTCGCCCGATGTGAGGGCTTGAAAGAGTTTTGGCGACGACTTATCGATTTCCTTGGTAATGGTAAGCGGACCATGAATGCGCTTGCCGGTGGGTAAGCCGGTTTGGATCGACTTGGGAATTTCAATCGTGTGATCGACAGCCTGTACAAGAATGGTGTTCTCGTGGCCTTGAATGGTGCAACTACCTTCAATCTTTCCTTGTGTCTGACCAGTAAGTGTCAGATAACCTGGCATGGGCATTTTCGGTCTCCTTTATGCCTGTTGAACGAGCGATTGATACAAGTTTGCTTCAACTTTATTTTTTGTCCAGTTTGCCAACCAACGACAGCGTGAACGATGCCCCCATATATTTGAAATGAGGGCGAACCAGCATTGATACGCGATACCAGCCTGGGTCACCTTCAACGTCTTCAACGCTGATTTGCGCTGTGCGTAAAGGACGACGACTGCGTACTTCAGGCCCAGGGGCATCCATGTCTGCCACGTATTGCCGGATCCAGTTATTGAGTTCACCTTCAAGGTCGGCGCGCTCTTTCCAGGTCCCGATGTTTTCACGTTGCAAAACCTTGATGTAATGGGCAAGGCGGCTAACCACAAAAATATAAGGTAGCTGCGTGCCCAGTTTGTAATTCGTTTCGGCTTCTTTCCCTTCTTTTGTATTTCCGAAGAATTTGGGTTTCTGGCACGAGTTGGCAGAGAAAAATGCTGCGTTGTCGCTGTTCTTGCGCATGGCCAGACCAATAAAGCCTTGTTCAGCCAATTCAAATTCCCGGCGTTCCGATATGAGCACTTCGGTAGGGATCTTGGTTTGAATTTCGCCCATGGCTTCGTAGTTGTAAATGGGCAAGTCGCCTACGGTGCCGCCGCCTTGCGGGCCAATAATGTTGGCGCACCAGCGGTAGTCGGCAAAGCTGGCGGTAAGGCGTGAAGCAAAGGCAAAGGCCGCATTGCCCCATAAGAAAGCATCACTGCCGGCCGACACATCTTCTTCGTAGTTGAATTTCTTTGAAGGGGTGGTGTCGTTACCGTAAGGCGTACGGAGCAGGAAGTGTGGCAGTACCAACCCCACGTTGCGTGCGTCTTCACTTTCGCGAAAGCCGTTCCATTTGGTGTATTGCGGCATTTCAAAGATGGACGACAGGTCTTTCAGGTCGGGCAGTTTTGAGAAATCTTCCAGGCCGAAGAACTGCGCGCCGGCGGCAGCGATGAAAGGGGCATGGCTCATGGAGGCAACGCTGGCGCAGTATTGCAGTAGCTTCACGTCGGATGATCCGGGGCCGAATTCATAATTGGCAATAATGGCGCCGAAAGGCTGGCCGCCAAACTGGCCGAATTCTGCGGTATAGCAATTTTTGTACAGGCCCGACTTGGTTACTTCCGGCGAGTCTTCGAAATCGCTGAGCAGATCGTCTTTGTTGACGTTCATGATCTGAATCTTGATGTTCTCGCGGAAGTTGGTGCGATCGATCAGAAACTTCAGTGAGCGCCATGAGGACTCGAGACGCTGGAAGTCGGCGTGGTGGAGAATTTCATCGACCTGGGCGCAGAGCTTTTTGTCGAGCTCGGCAATCATGTCGTCGGCCAGTGAGGCCGTGATTCGGTCGGTTGTGCGGGAAGGATCCAGCAGGGACGAAATAAAGGTTTGAATGCCCTGCTTGGTGATGGCGTAGGATTCGTCGCCGGGCCTTACCTTGGTGGTTTCCAGTAGTTGATCGATAAGGGAGCCGCCTTCCGAGGGGGCGGCAGCATTGTCTTGTTTCGCTTGTTCTTCACTCATGTTGTGTATCCCCTGCCTTACGTTTATTTGTCTTCAATGCCGAGCTCTTTCAGCAAGCGGGCGCGGGTTTCGTCATCTTGAACCAGCGCTTGCAACTTCTTGCGAAAGTCGGGAATGTTGCCCAATGGCCCTTTCAGTGCTTTGAGCGCGCCTCGTAGCTCGACGATATTGCGTAGTTCAGGGACTTTTTCCACGATGCTGTCGGGCTGGAAGTCGGCCAGCGACTCGAACTTCAGGTTAACCGGCAGGTTGTCTTCCGAGCCTGGTTCAAGCCGGTTCGGTACCGAAAGATCCAGCGACAGATTTTGTGCTTTCAGTACGTCGTTGTAGTTGTCTTTATCAACATTGATCGGTGCCCGGTCTTCAACGCTGCGATCGTCTTCGCGTTGCGTGAAGTCGCCTAGAATCAAGAGTTTGAGGGGCAGCTCGACTTCGACTTGAGCGTCTCCGGTAGCCGGTTTATAAGTAATATTTACACGCTCTTTAGGAGCGACGGATCCCTCGCCTGCCATAATTTAGTCTCCTGACTGATTCCGTTTTTGATTAAGACGGGATAAAGTTGTAAGAAGTTCCGAGAAAAGCTAAAAGATTTTGTCCGACTGTGACAGACCTTGTCAATCATTGTTTCCCATAAAAGCCTGATAAATAAAGGCACTCCAACATGAACCTTATGACTGCACCGGCATGGTGCAGTCATAAGGTGTATTTTCACCGCAGTTATGTAAGGCTTGCGCGACGTTGGTGTTTATTGTGCCGTTTGTTTATGACCGGCGTTTTGCGATGATGAAGCCGGCTGAGTATTGCTGTTCGCGGGAAGCTTGAGCAATGTCCCGGTAATAATCAGGTTGGTGTCGGAGATGTTGTTCAGGTCTTTCAACGCCTCAACAGTTGTACCGAACTCTTTTGCCAATGAATATAGGGTTTCACCTTCTTTTACGCGGTGCTCACGTGTTACTTGCGGCGCGGCAGGTTTTGTTTCAGGCCGGCTTTTGGCTTTAGCGGCCTCTTCGGCTTCAGCCAGCGCTTGAATATGCGCGGGTTCAGGTGGCGGTGGCGGCTGGTTGATAATTTGTTGGGCGCGCTCTTTGATGAACAACGGCAGTGGGGTGGTGGGCTTTTCAACGACATCACCCATCCAGCATTGGCCAACCCGTTGGGGTACTTTCACGCTGAGTTTGGACGGCGTCGCGCTAAGCGACGGTGTGCCTGTTTCGGCCAGGTAGTCCAGGTGCGCGGCCATTTCCAATAAGGCCTCCTGGCCCACCAGGTCGTATCGAACGTTAATGGTTTTGACGTCCAGTGCATCCAGTTGTTCTTTTGCCTGGGGGAAGTCTTCCGGCGTAAAGATGCGTTCGCCGTCAACGAACTCTTCCACAAAGCGGGCCATGCCCATGGGGCCGGGGTAGCGGCGATTCAAAGACAGATTGTCGATACGTATTTGAAGCGTGACGTCTCCACAATGATCGGGTGACCAGTCGAAGCTGTTGGTCACCGCCATGTTGAAGTTATCCAGCGTAATTTGTTCCTGTGAGCATTGAATCGATAGATTCACTGCGTAGGGCTTGGCTTTGGCGCTGGGGTTCACGCCCACGGGGCGGGATGTAATAAGCAAGTTTGCGGTTTTGCCAATAGAAGCTTCTGCCAACTGCTTTTTGACGACTGACTCTACCTGCGTGCTGACTGACTGATTCAGGAACGGTATAAAGCCGGGGTCGAACGGAAAGGTGTAGCCATTTTTAGTTGCCGTGGTGAAGCCGTTTGCTTGTTGCTGCAAGAACGGTTTGGCGGATTTGTCGGCGAAAGTCCAGACTGATCCTTTATCACCAAAAAGCTGTTCAGTGGTCTCTTGCGTGCTGACTGCCATTTGGGTTTTCCACAGCACTTCTTTTTCCCAGTCGCTTTGTACGCTGCAGGAACCTTGTTCCAGAATGTAGCGGGTGAGTAATTGCAGAGGGCCGCCAACCAGATGCCAGATTACTTGATCATCGGGTTTGTCAAAGCCCGATGTTTTTCGGAAGGCATCAAGATTGTCGCGTACATTCTGCAAGGCTGACGCTTTCACGTCGGGTTGAACGCCGAAGGCGAAATAGTTGGCCGCCAGTTGATACGCCGCGCCTTCACCGCCCAGCGCATCCGATACCACTTGATCGAAGGCGTGTGCATATGCAGAGAAGTTCTGCACGCCCTGAATCGATTGCGGAAATGCCGACATGGGCGCCAAAGTTTGATTGGATACGGATTCTTTAATGACACGTTCGCCGACACTATTCAATGTGTTGAGCATGCCTTGCGCTTTACCCAAAGTGCCGGGTGCGGTCGCAGCGCGCCGCATGTCGTTGAATTCACGTGCGAACAGTAACCAGCCAGGCAAGTTGTCGGCAGGTACATCGGCAAATTCACTTTTTAATCGGTCGAACAGCATGTAATAGGGGCTGGCGTTGGTATCAACGCGCCCTAGCATTTCGCGCCATGCCGGCTCATTGCCAAGCAATTGCTCACCGTTGTTAAAGGCCCATGCGAAGCTTTGCCACGTGTTGAAGCGTTCGGCCAAATACCAGGTTTCAAACGCGCCGCGCCGAACTTTGAACCCGGATGGGTCGTCTACCGCCTGGCCCAGTTCATCCAGGAAGGTTTGCAAGCGTTGCTCACCTTGTTTGGTCAGGGCGGGCTCGATCATGCCCCGGTTCGGTCCTTGCGTGCCTGGCAGCCAGAACTCTCGCAACGTAACAGGCTGCAGGTTAGGAAGCGCATTTGCCCAGGGCAGTAACCATTCCAGTTGCGGAGATTGCACCAGAATTTTGTTGAGAACCTGTCGGTTGTTTGCCAGACGCTGACGCAGAAATGGATCGTCGATTGGGGTCCAGGCGGTGTATGCCACCTGCATCTGGTTGGTTGCATCGACGACTTTGGGTGGGAGGTCGGGAAGGAATGCCTGGATGACATTGGTGGGCACCTGGGGCATGGCCAGCAATTGCTGGTAGTCGGCACCTTGAATACGGGCTTGCGACAAATTCATGGTGCGAACCAGCGCCAGAACGGCATTGGCATATTGCGGGTTGTTCTGGTCGGCCAATGCCTCATTCGACAGGAAGTTGTTAGGGTCGAATGTACCCAGAAAACTTTGGTAGCCCTTGACGTAAGTATTCTTGATGTCTTCTTCAAGTTGCGTGATGTCGGGGCTGAATGCCAGCCAGCGTGTTTGCCATTCCTCTTCACGATCTTGAATTAAATCGATTACTGACAAAATGCGGTGCAGATCCTCAAGTCGACTGGCGTCGCTGCCTGCTTGAGAGAGAACGTTTTTGGGATAAACGTTTTTGATGTCGATCAGGCTGGCGCGTGTTTGGTAGTAAGAAAGCAAAATGAAGGCAAGGATAGCCGTGCAGATGGAAATCCAGAACACAATGGCCAGATTGCGGGTGACCAGGCGCCAGCGATCTACGATAACGGTAGGCAGGAACGACCAACGATCAGCCGGCAAGACGCGCTCAAAGAAATCATGCAGGAACAACCCTTTGTCGCTGGGTGTTTTTTCTGTGTTCGATGTGTTTACGATGTGCGCAAGGGAACTGGGTATATGCGTGCCGGTTTGGCGTGCACTACTGAAAAATAGCCCGCGAATGAGCGGCTGTTCCAGGTAGGGGTTGTTGCCGGCGCACGCCTGCATGAAGTGCTGAAGTCCGGAGCGCAGACGTTCAATTTCACTGGGAAACAAAAGCAGGTTGGGGCTAAGGTCGACCCCTTTCACCGCCATGTCGAGTCTAAGCAGTTTCAGGCGTTCCGAAATATGCTCGAACGCTTGATTCAAGAACTTCTGTTCGGCCTGGTCCCCCTCTTCCATTGGGCCGGTATAGCCCATGGCCTGGTTCAGTGCGTCTGCCGGCAGTACCTGGGCCCAGTCTTCAAAACCACAAATTTGATCGCATTTGGTGACCAAAACAAAAATGGGGAAACGTTTGTCGAATAAGCGAATCAGTTGATCGATACGTTCGCGAATGGCGTGGCCTCTTCGCTCAAGCGCATCTTCGCTGGCCATGAGTTGTTCTGCATCAATGGCCAGCACCAAGCCGTTCAGGCCTTCTTTCATGCGGTACTTGGCCAGAAGCTCCAGCATGCGTTCCCATTCGGCCTGATCTTCTTGCGTACCATCGGGAGATACATAGCGTCCGGCGGTGTCGATGACGACGGCGCGGTTGAAGAACCACCAATCGCAGTTCAGTGTCTGGGTAATGGGCTCGAATTGGTTAATGCTTTTGTTCAGCGAGCTAAGGCGTGAGCGTGTGATGGCCGATGTTTTTCCAACACCCGATTCCCCCACAACCATAAACCAGGGCAGAGCATAGATAGGATTGCCAAAGCGTCGTAGCGACGAGCTTTTCAGGGTGGCGATACCCTGTTTCCATTTATTGGTAAGTTCGCTAAGTGCGCTGGGTTTATCGGAAGCTTTGCGGCCCGCGTTTTCCGAGGCGGCCAGCTTGACGCGTGATCGTGACAAATACCACAGCCGCCGCAAAAGCCGGATACCGAAATAAATGCCCAGCACACCAAAGAAAATGGCCAGACCACCCCAGTACGGCCACGATAAATAAAGCATGACGGCCCAACTGACGATGGCCAGCACAATAAGAACGATGAGCCACAGAATGATGGAAAGCAGCGTTCTCATAAGTTGGCCGCCTCACGGAAGTTTTGAACGGCGTAGGTCAGTTCAGTATGCAAAATAAAGGCAACGACCAACACGATAACGGGGGGCAGGATAAATATGAGGGCGCGACGCAATGAGATTTTCCTGCTAAATGCGGGTTTTCTTTGTTTTGTCGGCTGCGCGTTGCCGGCCATTGTGTAGGCTTTGGGAAACAATGCGGTTTTCTCGGCCGCTTTATAACGGTCGTCGGCTCTTTGCAGCAGTTTGTATTGCTCCACCCGAATATTGGCGAGCTCAGCGGAATTGGGCGAAATGCTGTAACGCCCCATGAAGCCCAGGCAAAGACAAAGCAGGTATACCTCGCGTACAGCGGCTTCTCCGGGGGGAAGTTTTTCGAGTCGTTCAAAAAACTCTCGGCCCGCCAACCCGGTTTTGAAATAGCGTCTTTGTAAAAGATGGCGTTGCCATGCGTGTTCCGAGCCCCATTGGTGCCGACGGGAAATATGTTCGTCGGCCCAGGCCAGTACAGGGAACAGGGCCTCCTGAAAGGCGTTCAGTTCGACCCCCTCTTGCAGGGCCTGGCTTTGTGCCTGTTGAATCAGGTTGTCAATTTGCCCGGCCAGTGCTTCGGGCGTATCGGTCGCGGCTATATCGAAACTTTTTACCAGCGCGGTGAGTGGAATGAAGTAGTCGCACAGTTTCATCTTAGCCTCGGAGCACGATAAGCTGGACATGCAGATCGGTGGGCGCATCGGGCCAGAAAAGTCCAAGCTCCGCAGTTTGTTCAACCGTTTCCCATTCCGCACTCATTTGTTCGATACGGTAGTAACGCGCATTGGCCCGTTTGGGCAGGCCTTGCGGAGGCGTAGCCACTTCTATGAGATCAATGCCTGGTAGCGCGTGATCAATCATGGTTGGTAAGGATTGCGGGGCGGCAAGACGTGCAAGCCGCAGGAAGTCTTCGCTGGAGTAATCGTTTTTTGAGGCGGTTTGGGTCACCAGGTAGAAACGGTTACGGGCGGCGAAATAGTCGCGCGGAACGCTGGCGATCAAATAATCCTCATGAGGTTCCAACGTGACACGGAATTCCGGCCCTACCGAGATCTCGGCAAGCAACTGGTTAATTACGCGGCGCGCCGTGCTGAAGCAAGAAAACAACTTAAGATGGTCGTATGGGGGTAGCCCTTCGTCCTGGCTGTCGCGCCGCCGGCCGGCCGCGTCGAACGAGTCGGTGAAGGTGCTCATTTCACCAACGCACGTGCGCAAGAAACCATAAACTTCCCATGGGTGTACCTGGGCGGTTTCGGTGTAGTGTGCAATTTGCGGTACCGCCCGGTTCAATGACTGCAACGATTGCATCAGCATAAAATATTCCGGATCAAGCTCTTCGCGCTGAATGTCGCGTGGCGCTTTATATTCTGCAAGCTGGCGCATTCTGCCTGACATGTCGTCGCGAATATCACGCAGTAAATCCTGCAATACATAAGAGCCCGTTAGCGCATAACAGGGGGGGACGCTGTCGGCGGTGAGTTTCACCACATCGTTATCCCTTGCAAGGCTACCGATCGGGATCAGATCGTAATCGTCGAGTGATGCGACTTCCGGGCCAAAGAAAATACGGACAACATGCATCATGACAGGCACGGTGGCGACCGGGCCATCGGTATACAGATCGCGCATGGCCTCGCCGTCTGTTTGCGAAGCATAGCGCGTTGGTGCCGACGCGGCCTGATCGAATGAGTCGACCTGCGTGACGTTCGGTGCACTCTGAGACAGCTTTCGCAATCCCAGAAAAACATCCAGTGGCTGGTCACTGTCTGTCCAGACTTTATCGAAAGAACGTGGCCCGATAATGGCGTTGCCCGGATATTCTACATAGGTGTTGTCACGAAAAACCAGGCGAGCGCTGCGAATTTCAACCGAGCGGGCGGAAAGTGACTCAGGGGCGAATTCAATTTTCCCGGCACCCCAGAAGTGCGGCGTGACCATTTCATAAAGTGGTTTTTTCAGGAAGTGTTGATTCAGTTCTTGCCGTTGAAAATGCTGAGGTTGAAGAAACAATCCCTGATGCCAGTAGGTGCCGGTCCTGAAGTCCATGAAGCGTTCCTTTATTGCCTGAGTTTGCGCGCAGCGCCGGCTGCATCGTCTGCTTGTTGGAGTGTTTTTTCGTCAAGCTTGATCTCTGGATCGCCCTGTTCCAGAGGAATGGTTTCAACATCGGGTTTTTTGTCGGGGTCGAACGTAAGGCTTTGCGCGTTTGTTATTTGCTGACGCCCCAGATAAAGCCGCAGTGCCAAATTAGCCGGTTCTGCTTTGTAGGTCGTGGAAACAAGCCCTTCGGTTTGAATGTTCAACGGTATGCGAAAGAGGCGTGCGGCTCTGGTGGGATCGAAGTCGTAATAGCCGGCCACGATGCCGATAAATTTTGCGTTTTGAACGCGGTCTATATTCAAGACAGTGCGTTTGTCCGGGCTGACGACATAGCGATCCATATGCAAAATCTCTTTTCCTGGGTCTCCACTGGCCAGCATGTCGACAAGTGTTTTTTTATCGCTTAGTAATTTCAGAAACGGTTTGGCGTCTTCCAATTGCATAATGCCCAGCACCAGCGTGTGAGACTGATTGAAATAAGCATTGATATCGGCGCTTGCCATAAGTTCAATTTGGACGCCGTCGCGTTTGTAGTCCCAGCTTACTTCAGCTTTGGCTTCTTTTTGTGTGTTTCCCCCCATGGCCGAATTCACGCTGGAGCACCCCTGAGTCATGATCAGAAGGCTGGCAAGCATAAGTGTCAGTAATTGACGTCTTGGCATGAGGACCTAAGAGTTGCAAATTGAAGAAATAAAAAAATACACTATGTAAATTGAACCAACACCTTACCCTAACCGGCAGGATTATAGCCCATGGACCCATCGCAGCTGTCTTTTTCCTTGCCAGGTTTTCCAAAAAAATCATTGCACTGGCGCATTTTTCCAACGCTATTTCTAGGTATCGGCATGGCGTTTTTTCAACCGCAGGCCCATGCGTCAAATGCAAGTTTGTTTCGCAATATGCCGACACCACCTGAAGACACCGTAGCGGTACTGACGGTGACCCAGGAAGTGATAGAGAAAGCAGAAAAGACGGACGTGTGCTGGCAAACTATTGTCAGCGACCGCGAACGCGCCCAGAGACAATACGAAAGCCAATCCTGGCTTGTCAAGTATTGGCAGCCGATATTGGGCGGTTTGTTGGGGGGCGCGGTAGGGTATAAGTTCACGCGAAACTATGGGCCCAAAAGTGAAAAACTTTGGTTTTACCCAACTATCTTGGCCGGCGTGGCGGTGGGGGCGGTCGCGGGCCCGGGTATGGTTGCGGGCGCCTATGGGGGCGGTATCCTGGCGCAGCACTTCTGGCCGACCAAGCTGCCGTTAACCATTATGTTGTCGATGATTGGCGGCATTCTGGGCGACGGTCTAATGAAATTATTGTTTCCCGACAGCCCGCCGAAAGAGTTGCTGCAAAAGCCACAGCCGGGGCAGTATTTAACGAATCAGCAGTTCTATCTTGAAACCACCTGCGTGCCGACAACGCGCGTGACCTATACCGAGAAACCTTATCGGGTCACCTATCAGTTCAAAGGTGAAACACGAAGCGCGTTATTCGACTATTACCCTGGCGATCGCATTAAATTGAGTAGCGACGGGCGGCCCGTAAATGAAAAGCAGAAGGCGGGGCCACCGGCCGTGCGTGTGTCTGAAAAGAAATAGCTTAGTTGGCGTTGACCTTCACCTGGCTGGGCTCAAGCAGTGAGCCAAACGTATTGCCTTTGTTTGATTTGGCCGAGTCCAATTGTCGTACAACCGGGTTCCCTTCGAACTTCACTTTAAAGCTGGCCATGACGAACTCACATTCCCCCATCATCGAGCCCGATACAACGCCACCAGACACACCAGCGTTATCCCCCATACTCATCGATATTTTTGAAGCCTTGGTAAGCGCAGGGCACCCGCCAACCAGAACTTTCAGGCTGGTCGGGTTAGCCAGCGTTGTCATGGCTGTGTTCACATAGGGGATAGGAACGGGTGGCCCTGGAGGGGCGGGGGTATTGCATACATCGGGCATGCACATGGCTTGCCCGGCTTGAATTGTTGCAACAAACATAATGTGCTCCTAGCCTAGGTCGATTTTTTTGCCGTCAATTTTTACAAAGCCTTTGGCCGTGTGGGTTATGTGGCCCGCTTCGATGTGGTGGTGGTCGTCAACCGAAACACGAACACGACCGGCGCGGGTTTCTTCCAGTCCGTCGATTCTACGGAAGCTTTCTTTAAGGCGCTGGATCAGTCGCCCGACCTGCGATGAAAAGGTTTTTGCGGTAAATGAGGCATTGACCGCACATGACTCAACGGTGTCAAACCAACCCTGCCAGTGTTTAACCTTAATGGTTGAACTCAACGCATTGATATCGAGCGTGCCGCTGTTTAATTGGAGCTGGAACGCACTGTTCAGGTGCAGGTTTTGGGTTTGCAGCTCGACCCCGGCCTGATTTGTGTGAAGTTGTGCACCGCCCGGCAAGTTCAAACTGCCACTGTCCGGATCGTTGCGCTGCAGAATGGCCAGGATAAAGCCGGTGTTATGACCGGTCGCATGCGACACCAGCACAGTGTCGCCCGCTTCCGGCGTTAAAAGGCAACTGGCTGCAAGCCTTGCCTTTAAGATCTCTGGATGACTCAGCAAAAAATGTTCGCCCGATATTCCGGTAACGGTTGCGGTACCCAGGCTGTGCGCCGAGGATTCCGGCGTGGGCTGAAGGCGGTGGACGGTTGCAGACATAAATGATTTCCGGTTGGCTAAGGATTACGCAGGAGGTTGCCAGTTTTCTGCTTTTTCGCGGATTGGGTCGGTACGGAAGGTGTCATTGAAGTTGGCGCCGTCCCATATGGTTTTTTCTTCGGAAAGTTTATGCAGGTTGCATAATTTGATGGTGGCATTTCTAAAGCTGGCTTCGTCTATCGACGCATGTGAAAAATCGCATAGTTCAAGTTGCGCGCCATCCCAGATAGATTGTTGGGCTTGCACCCCCACCATGGGCGTGACATGCCAGGAACTGTTGCCTGCTCGGGTCTGTATTAATTTGGCGTGTGAGAAGTCGCAGATTTCAAATGAACTGCCGGAGAGATCCGCCGCGGTGAGATCGGCGGCGGCAAAGCTCGTGTTTTCCGCTTTGATATTGCTGAGATTCGCGCCCTTAAGCACCGACATGGAAAACTGTGTTTGCGACATTGAGGCGCCCGAGAAGTTGGCGCCTTGCAGGTTAGCCTCAATAAAGAGTGTCAGCGTCAGGTCGCACTCAGAAAACTGCTGGCCCGACAAATTCGCGTTCATGAGCATGGCCTGGCTCAAGTTGTTTTGTCCGAACACAACGGCACTTAAGTCCGATTCCATCACCATCCAGCGGCTTAAGTCGCTTTCTTTGAAGCTCGTTCCGCTCAGGGAGCACGCATTCATTCGGGCTGTACTTAAATCGGCCTTTTCAAAGACGGCGTTGTCCAGAATGCAGTTATCGAACAGGCTGGCCGAACAATCGGATTCGGCCAGGTTGGCCTGGCTTAAATCGGATTTAATCACCGATGTCGTGGTTAGATTTGCTTTGCTGAAGTTTGCGCCGGCTGCGTTCGTATTGTTAATTGTGGCGCCGATAAATTGCGCCTCATCCAGGTTGGCGCCGCTCAGGTCGCAATCGTCGAATTGTGCCTGTGAGAAGTCGGCACCGGAAAGGTCGGCTCCCCGAAAATTTACTTTGCGAAACTTAATGGTTTGAAAGCCGGTTCCGACCAACGATGCACCGGACAGATCGGCGTCTTCCAAAACGCCGTTAACAATAAGAGACTGAGGAGATGAAGCCATATAGGATACCTTCAAGCGGTTATGGGGTCGCTAACACGGTGTTGTCGAGATTGGCGTTATTGAAGCGGGCGCCGGCGATTTTTGTGTCGACAAAGGTGGCGTTGTACAGATTGCTATTGTCCAGATTCACTGCTTGCAGGTTTGCGTGAATAAACGAGGCCTGCATCAGGTTCGATGCGCTGAGGTCGGCCTGCTCAAGGTCGGAACGATCGAAGCACGCGGAACGCAGGTCTGATTGTGCAAGCCTGGCATGGGTGACGATGCAGTCGGATAAATCCATTTTGCTCGCTTTGATATTCAGCATAGATGCTTCATTCAGGTTGGCGCCTGCCCATGCAGCCGCTTCAAGAATGGCCTGATCGAGTACCGCTTTTTGAAATGAGGTTCCCGGGCCTGCCTGACTGCCACTGAGGTCAGCTTGAGCCAAATTGGCGCCCGCCAGGTTGGCTTGAGAAAAATTGGCTTTGCGTGCAATCGCACCCTGCAGATTAATGCGTTGAACCGATGCGCCGGAAAGATTTGTACCCTCAAGCAGCGCAGCAGGCAACTGGGCGTTGTCGAGGTTGGCTTGGTCCAGTTGAGCTCCCGACGCAATGAGCCGTTCGGCCCGAATGCCTTGCAACCAGGCATGGGAAAGTGTGGCGGCTTGCAGGCTGGTGCTGGAAAGATCAGCGCCCGAAAAATTCGCTTCAGTGCAGTCGCTGCCATCAAGATTTGCGCCGCGTAAAGTACTGCCGACAAAACTGCTTTTCCCCAGGCTGGCTTTAACAAGTTGGCATCCAGACAAATCGGCTGCATCGAAGCGGGTGCTGGTTGCAAACACGCCGTTTAAACACGCGCCTTGCAGTTTGGCGCCCGCCAGGTTGGCTCCCGCCAGCACCGAACCGGAGAAATCCATACCGCTTAAATCCAAGCCGGCCAGGTTGGCGTGTGTCAGGTCTAGATTGACACAAGGGTATCCATTGGCCTGTGCGCTCATGACAAGTTGCCGGTTACGGGCGGCAGCTGCAGCGTCGTGTAATGTTGCGGCTTCATTGCCTTGCGGCGGAGCTGTGGGGGCGTGGGGTGCAGGCTTGGGATAGGGTGTTAAGGCTGCCTTCAAGGCAGGCTGGGGGTCGGCTTTTTCGGTCGCGGTTTCGGGCTCCGCACCTTCCTCTTCCTGGATGACTTTTATCAACCCTTCGATTTCGTTAAAAAAGCCTGTAAGCGATTTACTGCGCTGTGTCATGGCCTGAGCGAACTGGCGGGTTTGCGGATTCGCTTCCAGCATCTCCAGTAATTGATCTTCGCGAATACCCGCCTTCTTCAAAGAACTTTGAAAGTAGTCGCGTTGCTCTCGAACTTTTTGCAGCAAATCCTCGCTGGAGGTTGACTCAAGCGAAGCCTTGAACTCCGGGGAAGTGACGTCGGGGACGTCTTTGAATACCTCGGGTGCCATACCTTTCAGGCAGTTGTTCAAATACAGGTCGACCGGCAAAGGGAGTTCGCCGGGATCTTCAAACTCTGCATAAAACGCGTTGATATCGCGCCCATCGGGGTCAGACACAGCGATACTGGCGCGAAAGGTTAAAACACCCAGCCGCTCTTCAGGTAATAGCCAAACCGTGTCGACATGCACTTTCAGTTCGCGGAACTGTGCACTGCTATCTGGGTCGGACTGGTGCACGAAGAATCGTGGCCGGCTGCGGGGTAATCGACCTTGCAATATGGCATGCTCCGGATGCATATTGTGTATTTCGATTGTTTCACCCCCCGCCCAAAAACCGTCGAGGTGCTGGTCTTGTGATGCGGCCATAAAATAGCGCGCGTCGGTGTCGATAGGAAGATGGGGCCAGCGCGTGTTACGCCAATGCTCGTCTTGTTTGCCAAGGTGGCGCGCACGTTGGGGGTAAGCACTGGGCAGCGGGCCGAATCCCGCGGGCGGTGGTTTGTCGTTCGCCGACAGTATGAGGTGGTCGGGTAATTCAATATTCGGCAACTCGGTAATGCCGCCCTTGTTGCTATAACCTTTGCCGCTTGGGTTGGCGTCGTAACCCTCACCGCCAAATGCATTGGCCAGGGTAATGGGCATGCGATCGAAGGGGGCGGGGGCTGAGATGCCACCGGTGGCGTTGAGTTGGCGGGGGCCAAAAACGGCCAGTCTTTTATTCAAGGCCCCAATTGAAATGCGGGCCGAGACGGGCTGTTGGGTGGTGCCGGCCGGCGGGTAACAGCAGCCGGCGGCGAGAAATTCGGCTTTTGGTTTGGGCCAGCCTTCATCAAGCGTTTCGTCTTTCTGCAACACCTTTGCGGCATGTTCCCAAATAGATGAGAATTCGATCTCTTGTTCTGCGCCCGGCGCGTGAAGAATGAAGGGGACCAGTACGCCGAACGACATGGCGTATTGATCGGGCCCCGGGCTGTAAACACGATGAACCAGTTCGGTGCGACCCGGCTTGATTATTTTGAGTCCGGGCAGGGTTTCATGCATGGGCATTTTATTCGGCATTCAATTGCTCTGTAATGGCGTCGACTCGGTTGCGCGTTGTCATGAGGATGCGATTCAAACGGCTGGTGGTGTCTTTTACCACTTTGAATTTGTCGTTAAGGGCAGTGTCGGTGAGTTGTCTGGCTGTCATTTGGCCTTTCAGTATGCCGACGTCAGTTACGGCTTTTTGAATGTTGCTAAAAGTCAGGCCCGGTGGGCCAGGGTTCAAAACGGTTACGGCATCGCCAAGGGCGAAACCGGTAGCATCGATACGCACTTTCGAGTCACCGAAACTCAAAACGACGCCCGTAGCGTTGATGGTGATATTGTTACCGCCCGTGCCAATGCTGCTTTCGTCTGCCGTCAGGCGCATGACCGAGCCGGTCGGCCCCCCAGCCAGGGCGCTGATGGTGCCATCTCCAACAGATAGACTGTTTTCGTCATTGAATTTAGCCTGGACGCCCGTGTCGATCAGGTTCAAGGCGGGCCCTGCGGCCGTGGTGGAGTTGGCTGTGGTGACATTCAGGAAATGTTGCTGTGCATTAACTGTGTGCGAAGAGAAGCCGGCATTTGTGAGCAGATTGGCTTGAATGCCTGAACCATAGATGCGTGTCACGCCGTCGGCGGAGACTTCCAGCCGGGATCCACCTACGCCGGCATCGCCCGCGTTTCGCGTAAAGCCGAGAATCGACGTGCCGCCGTTCGGTTTGCTGTAGCCCAGGTCGGTGTCAGATGAGCTAAGCTGAACGCTGTTTTCGCTGATAAACACGCCGGATGTCGGGCTGATGGGCGCCATCTTGCGCGTACCCAAAAATACCCCGCCAATGGCGTCCATGGTGAGCACCCCGGCGGGTGAATCGTTTTCCCCCAGTTTGCGCCATTTGGCATATTTCAACAGAAGAAGCGGTGCAATGGTGGCGGCAATTGAGGCGATTGATGTAAGTTGACCCAATGCGATATCGAGCTCGGGTACTTTGACTTCCTCGTCGTGCGGGGTAATGATTTTATGAGCCGTGGCATACGTGACGGCGGCAAGCATGGCCAGTGTTTGAATTGTCAGCAAGGTGAACGTCGCGGTGCGAAGTGTTTTTGCATACGCCACCTGTTCCACACTGGCGCCCACTGTGCCAATGTATGAGTCCATGTAATAGAACTCACCTTCTTTCGCGCTTTCAACCGTGGCGGTTTTAGTGAGCTCGAATTCGGCCGCCAGTTTAGCCTCGAATTTGGAGCCGATGAATGTTTCCGATTGCAGCGCCAATGCAAAATCATTCTTTACGCCAACCGTCACCTCGGTTCTCACGCCGTAAATAACTTCCAGGTCGGACGCGGTGATCAGTTCGGTTTTGCCGGCGCCAAACCAGCTTAACGACTGACCTTCACTAACGTGCGCAATTCCTGTCATGTTTGAGTCCTGTTGGTTGTGAGGTTCTGAAATTAATGGGTTTGCTTCAGCTTATGTTTTTCAAAACGTCAGCCGGGTTGGGGGTGCCCAGGGAGACATCGGCCCCGATGAGTGGGAATGTACCGATATAAACGCATGAACCTTTCGCAGGTGAGAAAAGAGAAACCACCTCGCTACCCGGCTTGTCGACCATGTTCAGTACATTTCCCCGGGACGTGCGTACACCGTTGCACGCCGCATTGGCGTCGCGTACCACGTTGGGGTTTTCTGAGTTCGGGACTGCCCCCACAATAATGGGTTGGTCGGGGTCGCCGCCCACAAAGCTGATCAGTACCTCGGTGCCTTTCAGTAATGGGAAGTGCATACCGTTATTCTTGCCGGCATATGGCGTGGCCATGCGCAGCCACGAAGACCCTTTGTTGGCCGATTTGGCTGAGTAGTCGTAAAGCAATTGCACTTTGTATTGGCCGTACTCATTCAGCTCGGCGTGATCGCCTTCACCCTCGGCATCGATAACAGCGTTAAGAATGCCAGCAATAACCGGCTTCGGCGTGGTGCGCTCCGGTCGAAACTGTTGTGACGCTTCAAGTGCCGTGAATTGACATTCGTATAGGGCGCCTTGCTCATTGTCGTTGTAAGCGGTGTTTTGGCCGGCCAGAATAACGCCTGTTTGAGACCCTTGATGTTGAACCGAGGTGACCCAGTATTTTCCGTTGTAACTGTCGCGGTAATGGTGTGTGACCTCAAGGAAATAACCGCTGCGCACCCCAGCTGCGGGGGCGCTACCGTGGTATGTCGTGCCTTTGCAAGCCAGCTCTTCAGACCTGATTTTGGCCAGTCGTTCAGCGTCGGGCTCGGTTCGGAGGTTGTCGCCGTAATACATGTAGTGGCCACTCTTTCCGCCGGAAACGGCTTGTTCCGATTTCAGGTTGTCGCCCAGGCTGGCTTTGCGGAAGTTGAAATCCTGAACCAGCACGTTGCCGGGGATGTGGGTTTTGCGACACGTGAAGGCGGTAACGCAGTTGTCCTGCCGGTCGGTTTGCACATTCTCGGGCGGTGTATAACGCAAAGAAATGGTTTTCTCAGGTTGGGCCTCTTTGTAGTCGACCATGTTGAGTACCTCACCTACAGAGGCATTGTCGTCGTGGTCGAAAAAATAATAGATCCCCTCGTGTTCCATCCATCGTGAAACGAAATTGAAGTCTGTTTCCTGGTATTGGCAGATAAAGCTGCGTTGTCTGTAGTCGTTTTCATTTTTCAGCGCCAGCTTGATATCCGGCCCTTTCAGGCTGTTGCGATCCAGGATTGAACGGATAATGTCCGGAATCCGGTTTTCGTTCAAATAAACGTCATTCAAAAAAGTGAGGCCCAGTTTCCATAAGCGGGGTACCAGCGTGGCGCGATAAAAATAGTAGTCGTCGACCTGGCCTTCCTGTTCAAACCGGGCAATCATGCCATGGTACGGCGTTGAGCGGGCGTGGTCGCGAGCCCAGATATGCAGCGTGGCCGTGGCGTTCAGTACGTTGTCCAGGTCAACGTTACCTTCAGTCGACACCAAAACAATATCGAATTCAAAGAGGGCGGATACCGCCTCATTGCCGGTGAAGCGAACGACGTCGAATGTGGGAAGGTCTTTACGGCTGAGTTCGAATGTGAACAGTAGCTCTTTTTCTGCGTTGCTAGCCATGGGGAAGTTCCTTTAGTGCGGGGCGCAGGGAGTTACAACACGACTTGTGCGTGTGCTTCGTGAGGCGATTGTGTATCGACCAGCCAGGTGTCGTGGCCCAATGCCGCCCAATTCTTGTTCGGTGCACCCAACTGAATGGGTTGAACTGCACCGCGGCGTAATTGAAGGTCAAGACGTACATTCAGCGGATCGAGTAAATAATAACGGATAATGAATGCCAGCTTATTGAATTCTTCCTGACCCGGGAGCAACTCCAGAAAAGTCGTCTGGTCGATGTCATGGATACGTATTGTGAGGTTGTTGCTGCGGCTGCGTACAATCGCGCCTACATGGCTGTCGTGGCCCAGGGTGCATGCCTGTGAGCCCAACTGTAAGCGTTGGTCGGCTGGAATAGCCTGCCACATCTCGTCTTGCTGAACGACCTCTACGTTTGATTTTGGATAGAGTGCCGCGATAATGGTGCGCAAACCCATCGCCGAGCGCGGATACTGGCTGAATAGCCCTGCAAATCGCAGTAAATGACTGAACCCGGGCTTACTGAGGAAGCGTAAGGGCTCGTTAATACCGACAAAGGTATGGAATATCTCCAGCAGCCGGTGATCGTTGAATTCTTTGATGCGAACGTGCGCGCGCGATTTCAGCCATGCCCGGAAGAACAGCGGGTAAATGGTTTGGCTGATAATGTCGAGGAAGTCACGGTTGCTGTGCCGACCTTCGTGGTGCTCGTCGAGAAGTTGCTCGGAGTAAAAATTGGGTAAAGGCGACGTCACGCCGTACAAACCCAGGAAATTTGCCGTTAAGCGGTAAGTTCCGGGAGCGGTTTCCCTGATGTCGTTGAGGTCTGTGCCTGGAAAGTGTAACGAAAGGCTGGGGCGTATTTTGACATCGGCTTCCGGCCGGCCTTCCTGCAAGGCGGTAAGGCGTAATAAGCGGTAGGCCTGAAAAAACGAGAATCGTTCACTTTGCTGCAGTAAACGACCCTTTATAGCAAGGGCTTTTGTCCCATCCTGATCGGCCATTTAAACTCCGTTCCCGTATTTTTATCTCGAATTTCGAATCGTGTGTAAGAGTTGATGCCTGTATAGCATGACAGGAATCGGTCGAGCACACTGCCCCATAAGTACAACGCGCCTGGGCTTGCCCAGTTTTTCTCCTCGCAAGTCAGCACAACGTGCTGGCCTTGCATCATGGCGCCTCGTACCAAACGGGTTTCACGTGTGACTTGCAGCTCGGCCAAACCATCAATTTGGCGGTCGTTGGCACTGCGTGTCGCCCTATCATGGGTGCAGGTAGAGTTATAGAGTCGCAAAATACCTTTTAAGTTCTCGACCCCAGACAAAGAAAGTAAATTCAGCGTGGTGTGACTGATGACATCCCACAGCAGTTTTTCTCCGCTGGGCGGGTCGATTGAGGCTGTAACCGGTGTGATGTTGCGAAAGGTAAAGCGTTCGGGCGAGGTGCTGGTTGGTTTTGAAATATCGCCCAGTTTGAGTGATTCCGGCAGATACCGGTTTGTGCAGGTTAGGCTGACCGACAGCGTTTCATTTTCAGGGTTGTCGTTCTGGTCGTAAACGACGGACAAATAGGTGTCGATGGTTTCACCCACCAGCGAGGGTCGCATGGATGTGCGATAGCTGGCCTGGCTACGGTCTTTATCGTGCGTTAAGAGAGAGAAGGGCACGTAATCTTTGTTGCGCGCATTGCCCTGCACATATCCGGTGACGGTATCAATAGAGTAGATTTGGAATTGCCGTTTATGCGCGCCACTGGGCAAGACAAGATACTCTGATGTTTCATGATTCAGGTTGATCGGTTCAGCTTCATGCTCGAACAGGTTTACAACCGGTGCGACGTTCAAGGCAAAGTCGCGTGCGGCCAGGTTGGGCAAGGGAACAGGTGATTTATGAAATACAAATTCGATTCGGAATTTGTCCCCTTGCAAGGTACCGCGGCCTTTTGAAATATCGGCGATTTCAAAGAACAAAAACTTTTGGGGGAAAAACAATAATTCCTGCAGCCAGCCGAATGCGGGGAAAGCGTTATCGGGGTAGGGCAACAGAGGTTCATCGAACGCCGGGAAATGTACTTTCGGTGAAAGCACCACGCTTTGACCATGTGCATCGAGCAGGCGAATCGATTTAAGTTGCGTGCCGAGCAACATAAACAGGTTTGCTGCAGACGAGTGTTCTTGTGCCAGGAACAGACGCAGCCGGGGCGGCAAGAGCATGCCGTCTGATTCCTCAGCGGTTTTGAACTGCAGCCAAAGTACCTGATTGCCATCGGAAAGCTGGTCTGATAGAACGGTTTCGAGCGTGACGGGATGGGCGTGAATATCGGCAGTGGTACGAAACTTGCATGAAATGCCGTCGATTGGTGCTGCGCCGATTTCGGTCCCGGTTGGGATGACCGCCGGCTCTGATAGTTGTGTTTTCGGCGTGAATGAAATAAGTGACGCTGCCGGCAGGGGGCGCAGAAACTGCGGTACCAGAACGCTGGCCAGCTCCTGGACGATTTCAGGGAATTCATCGTCGAGCTTTTGCAGCGTAAGGCCATTCAGAAAAGCGACCCCTTCCAGGAGGCGCTCGACGTCGGGGTCGGTTGTGACTGCGCCCAACATGGGGGCGACAGCCGGGTTCGTTTGTGCGAACTCTAAAGAATTGGCTCGCAAGCGTGCGAGCTCAGTTGCGTAGAACCGGTTGAAGCTTGTAGCCATGAATATAGTGGACGGTGCGCCGAAGAGTCACTAATATTGCATGATCCCGCTTGCGGGTGTCAAGGATAAGCACGGTGCAAGGATAGCTTCATGTATAAGATAAGCCTTTTGGAACGACTTTCGGCACTTGAGGAGCCGCTGCTTGTGGCCGGGCGTCCGGTTGACCGCCAATTGCGTGATTCTATTGTGGGGCATTTACGCAAGTTGCTGAATACGCGTGCCGGCTCAGTTCCCATCGATCCAAATTACGGCATGCCCGACATGAGCAATATCGCCGGCTCATTTGCGTTAGGCACAACCGAATCGTTATCGGAGTCGATTATTCGTCAAGTTGTCCGTTATGAAAAAAGGCTGCTGAATCCGAAGATCACAGTTGAAGAAGAAAAGCGGGAAGTCATTACATTACGCTTTGAGCTTAGTGGGCAGGTCGCTTCGGCACAAGAGGGTGACGATATTTTGCAGCCGTTCGCCATGATTATCCGTGTTAACTCGTCAGGTCAGGTTTTTGTGGAACCCAAGGTTGATCGTTGAATATCGTGCACGGCTAAGTTAATCAGCCCTTTCGGCCAAAGGCGGAAAGGGCTGATTGTTTAACGAGGCCGGCTTATGCCGCTGACAGCGACGACATAAGGGACTCTATCCATCCAGGCGGAAGAATGGCCCCGGCATTATGCATCGAAGCGGTCGGCGTTCATGACTTTGGTCCATGTCGCGATAAAGTCTTTCACGAACTTCTCTTTGCTGTCGTCCTGGGCATAGACTTCTGCATAGGCGCGCAATATTGAATTCGAGCCGAACACCAAATCAATGCGGGTGGCGGTCCACTTTACTTCACCTGTTTTGCGATCACATACTTCATACAGGTTGGCGCCTTTGGGTTTCCAACTGTATGCCATGTCGGTTAAATTGACGAAGAAGTCGTTGGTTAACGTGCCTTCGCGATCGGTGAATACGCCGTGCTTGGTGCCGCCGTGGTTGGTCCCCAGCGCACGCATGCCACCCACCAGTACCGTCATTTCGCAGGCGGTCAGGCCAATAAGCTGTGCACGGTCAAGCAACATTTCCTCGGGTTTGACTACGTAGTCTTTCTTGAGCCAGTTACGGAAACCATCGGCGACGGGTTCCAAGGGCTCAAAAGATTCCACGTCGGTCATTTCCTGGGTGGCATCGCCGCGACCCGGCGTAAACGGAACGGTTATGTTGAACCCCGCCGCTTTAGCTGCTTGCTCAACCCCCATATTGCCGGCCAATACGATGACGTCGGCGACGCTGGCGCCGGTATCCGTTGCAATCTTTTCGTAAGCCTTCAAAGCTTTGGCCAGGCGTGCCGGTTCGTTCCCTTCCCAGTCTTTCTGGGGTGCCAAGCGAATGCGGGCACCGTTGGCACCGCCCCGGAAGTCGGAGCCGCGGAAAGTGCGGGCGCTATCCCAAGCGGTGGCGATCATTTCACTTTGGCTCAGACCGCAGTTCTTAATGGCTTCTTTGACAGCATCAATGTTGTAATCGGCGCGACCTTCCGGAATGGGGTCTTGCCAGATCAAATCTTCCTGAGGAACGTCCGGGCCGATATAGCGCGACTTCGGCCCCATATCGCGGTGAATCAGTTTGAACCAGGCACGAGCAAATACATCGTTAAAGTATTCAGGGTCTTTATAGAACCGCTCTGAAATTTTGCGGAACTCCGGGTCCATTTTCAATGCCATGTCGGCGTCGGTCATGATGGGCATTTTGCGAATGGAAGGGTCTTCCACATCCACCGGCATATCCTCTTCCTTGATATCCACCGGCTCCCACTGCCAGGCGCCCGCAGGGCTTTTGGTTGATTTCCATTCGTGGTTCAACAGCATATGAAAGTAACCGTTGTCCCACTTCGTCGGGTGGGTTGTCCAGGCGCCTTCCAGGCCGCTGGTAATGGCATCGCGTCCAACCCCTCGAGGGTTATGGTTCGTCCAACCCATACCTTGGTCTTCGAGATCGGCGCCTTCCGGCGCGGGGCCTAACTTGGCCGCGTCGCCATTGCCGTGGCATTTGCCCACTGTATGGCCCCCTGCTGTCAGGGCGACCGTTTCTTCGTCGTTCATGGCCATACGCTCGAACGTCACGCGAACATCATGTGCTGTTTTCAACGGATCGGGGTTGCCGTCAACGCCTTCGGGATTCACATAGATAAGGCCCATCATGACTGCGGCTAATGGGTTTTCCAGGTCGCGTTCGCCGGAGTAGCGGCTGCCTTCACTGCCGCTGGGCGCCAGCCATTCTTTTTCCGAGCCCCAGTAAATGTCTTTTTCGGGGTGCCAGATGTCTTCGCGCCCAAATGCGAAGCCGAATGTTTTCAGGCCCATGGATTCATAAGCAATATTGCCCGCCAGAATGATGAGATCGGCCCAACTGATTTTATTGCCGTACTTCTTCTTGATAGGCCACAGCAAGCGGCGCGCTTTGTCGAGGCTGGCATTATCGGGCCAGGAGCTTAGGGGAGCGAAGCGTTGATTGCCCGTGCCGCCGCCCCCACGGCCGTCTGCCACGCGATAAGTGCCCGCCGCGTGCCAGGAAAGGCGAATCATCAGGCCGCCATAATGGCCCCAGTCGGCCGGCCACCAATCCTGGCTGTCGGTCATCAGGGCAGTCACGTCTTTTTTCAGGGCGTCAAAATCGAGTTTTTTCAGTTCTTCACGGTAGTTGAAGTTTGGACCCAGCGGATTGGTTTTCGTGTCGTGCTGGTGCAGGATGTCCAGGTTCAATGCTTTGGGCCACCAGTCCATATTGGATTTCTCGGCTGAGGTCAGGCTGCCGTGCATAACCGGGCATTTACCTGCTGAAGTGTTTTCCATCGCTGACTCCTTTGAATAGTGAGTTGACTGGTTGTCGATAGGAGTGGGGGTGCGCTGCATAGGCCACCCCTACTTTGCCCAGTTTACGTGACTTTAATTATGGATTCTTAATTTTGTCTGAAAACACGGGTCAAGTTGTTGACCCGTGTCAAAGTAAAAAGTAACGGTTGGTTAGATTGTCGACAATCAGGTTGTACTTAACAAACCTTCGGACTCAATGAATTGAATAATTTCCTCTACTCCCTTTCCTTTTCCCACACTGCCCATCACAAATGGTCGGTTTCCACGCATACGTTGGGTGTCTTGTTTCATCACTTCTAACGAGGCGCCCACCAGTGGGGCCAAGTCTGTTTTGTTAATAATCAACAGATCCGATTTGGTAATGCCCGGGCCGCCTTTACGAGGAATTTTTTCACCGGCCGAAACATCAATAACGTATAAGGTGAGGTCGGACAGTTCCGGGCTGAAAGTGGCCGCCAAGTTATCGCCGCCCGACTCGATGAACACAATATCGGCATCGGGAAATTGATGCAGCATGCGGTCGATGGCCTCCAGGTTAATGGAAGCATCTTCACGAATCGCGGTGTGGGGGCAACCGCCGGTTTCAACCCCCATGATGCGCTCTGCCGGCAAGGCGCCGGAAAGCGTAAGCAGGCGCTGGTCTTCCTTAGTATAGATATCGTTTGTAATCGCTACGATGTCGTAACGGGTGGACATTTTTTTACACAGCATTTCCAGTAAGGTGGTTTTGCCCGAGCCGACCGGCCCGCCTACGCCGATGCGCAGAGGCGGCAAAGTTTTGCTGCGTTTCTTTGCGGGTTTTGCGTGTTCGGGTGCATTCATAATGGTTTTCCTTATTGGCTTGATGGGTTAAGCATGCGCGATGTAATCAATGTGGCTACGAGCGAAACAAGCGTGAGTATTGGGTTTCGTGGCGTGCGGCCACAATGGCGAATTGCGGGGCAAAGTTATACAGACGCAGTGGTACTTCAGCGGCGCGACGGTGTGCCAGTTCACATACTATGGCCAATGTTTCGCGCAATCGCTCGATCATCCGCTGTCCACTCATTTGGCCCAGCGGTACGCTTTTCATGGCCGCCATGACCTGGTTTTCAAGCCAGGAAAAAAGGTAGGCGGTAAGGCCGGCTTGCGCGCTAATGCCTTGTGCTTCGATCAACCCGGCATGCACGCAGGGAAAACAAGCGGGGTTGAGTCGTTTCATTAAACCCAGGCTTTGTGGTGAGCACCATTCCAGTGATTCGGCCAGCTGTAGTAACGACCACCCCATTTGCTGTGTCTCCTGACGCATTTCCTGGGTTTCGCGTGACGCCATAAACCAGTCGTTTAGTTGATGAATGGTGTGTTCGTCGGCGTTTTGGAATGCGTAGTAAAGGCCCAACCATAGTGGCGCTTCGCCATAACCCAGTACTTGCTCCAGTTGATCTGCGATCCACTGGCTGGCCGTTTCTTCATCGTGTACTAAACCCAGTTCGATGGCCGACTCCAGACCTTGCGAATAGCTGTAGCCGCCAATGGGAAGTGCTGGGGAGGTTAACTGCAATAACGCTGCCAGTTGCTCAGTTGGAGGCGTCATGAGGGTGATGATGGTTGGCTACGTTGGGCGTGTGGGTGTGTTCATGCGCATCATAGGCTGCTTGTGCCAGCGCATAATCTTCATCGAACGTTTCATCATGCCCGTGCTTATGGCCTCCACCATAGGCGCCGGTTTCACGTGAAAAGGGTGCCTGTACTTGTGTGGTGGATACTCCTGGGATTCGATTAAGCATGGCCTCCAGTACCGGATCGTATTCCAGTTTCAGGTGATCGGCCTGAATTTCCAACGCGACATGCCGGTTGCCTAGATGATAGGCGGCACGCATTAAGTTCAGCGCTGTATCGGCGCAAACTCGCAGCACATGTTCCTGTGCGGCTTTGATCAGAATGTATTGGCCTTGTTTGTTGCTGAGTAAGTCACCGTCGTTCAATAGGGTGCCTTGTGGAAGAACAATGCCAATGTCGGTGCCGTTTTCAAGAGTGGCTTTCTGGCGGCTGCGTCGGCGCATCTGTAGTGGCAAAGTGAGCGTTAACGCGTTGGCGGGCAGTTTTTCCTGTGGCGTGTCGCGAAGTAGTATTCGATCGAAGATATACATGATGAGTGTTTCCTGTTGGCCCTTAAGACATGTGGTCGTGGTGTATTGCGCTGCGGGTTGTTCGGAAGGAGGTCAGAACAAGAAATAACGTTGCGCCATCGGCAAGGTTTTGGCCGGCTCGCAGGTTAGCCACTCACCATCGGCCATCACTTGATACGTTTGTGGGTCCACTTTTATCTCCGGCATCCAGTTATTCAGAACCATGTCTTGCTTGCCAATGGTGCGGCAGCCGGATACCGCCTCCAGTGTTTTGTTCAGACCCAGGTCTAGCAGTTCAGGGCTGTTCGAAGCGCTTTGCGACACAAAGGTTAAGGAGGTTTTTAAAGCAAGGCCGAAGCTGCCGAACATGGGGCGAAAATGAACGGGTTGCGGGGTGGAAATGGATGCCCCCGGATCTCCCATATAAGCACCGGCAATCATGCCGCCTTTCAATATCAGACTGGGTTTCACGCCAAAGAAGGCTGGGCGCCACAACACAATATCGGCCAGCTTCCCAGGCTCAAGCGAACCCACTTTGTGCGAGATGCCTTGGGCAATAGCCGGGTTAATTGTGTACTTGGCTACATAGCGTTTAATACGGTTGTTATCGGCGTATGAAGTATCGCCTTGAAGCGCGCCGCGTTGAATTTTCATTTTGTCGGCCGTTTGCCAGGTACGGCAAATGACCTCGCCCACACGTCCCATGGCCTGAGAGTCTGAACTCATGATCGAGAATGCGCCCATGTCGTGCAAGACATCTTCCGCCGCGATGGTTTCGCGGCGGATGCGGCTTTCTGCAAACGCGATGTCTTCCGCTATGGACGGATCGAGATGATGGCACACCATGAGCATGTCGAGGTGCTCGTCTATGGTGTTCACCGTGAACGGCATGGTGGGGTTGGTTGAAGACGGCAGAATATTGGGCATGCCCGCCGCGCGGATAATGTCGGGTGCATGGCCACCGCCCGCGCCTTCGGTATGGTAAGCGTGAATTGTGCGGCCTTTGAAGGCACGGAAGGTGTCTTCAACGAATCCTGCTTCATTCAGGGTATCGCTATGAATGGCAACCTGGACATCCATTGTTTCCGCTACATCCAGGCAGTTTGAAATGGCCGCCGGCGTCGTGCCCCAGTCTTCATGCAATTTCAGCCCCATCGCTCCGGCTTGTACTTGTTCTATTAAAGGTTCGGGCCGACTGCTATTGCCTTTACCTAAAAAGCCCAGGTTCATGGGGAAGGCGTCGGCTGCCGCCAGCATCGAACGGATATGCCAGGGGCCGGGTGTGCACGTGGTGGCCAGCGTACCGGTGGCTGGGCCCGTACCACCACCAATCATGGTTGTGACCCCGCTGGCCAGCGCTTCTTCAATTTGCTGTGGGCAAATAAAATGAATGTGCGCATCGATACCACCGGCGGTGGCAATCATGCCTTCCCCGGCAATTATTTCGGTGCCTGGGCCGATCACGATTGTCACACCCGGTTGAATGTCCGGGTTGCCGGCTTTGCCAATGGCATGAATATGGCCGTTTTTAAGGCCAATGTCGGCTTTAACAATACCGGTGACGGCGTCAATGATCAGGGCGTTGGTGATAACCGTGTCAGCACAATCGGCGCTGGTGCGCTGACTCTGGCCCATGCCATCGCGAATGACTTTGCCACCGCCGAATTTCACCTCTTCGCCGAATACGGTGAAATCGTGTGCGACTTCCGCCAATAGCGTGGTATCGGCCAAACGAACGCGGTCACCCTTTCCATTGAGCGTTGTCGGGCCAAACATCTCGGTGTAGGCCTGTCTATTTATCGTGGGCATTACAGCGCTCCCATTACCTGGTTGTTGAAGCCATAGACATGCCGGGATCCGGCCAAGGCAACCAGCCTCACAGTGCGCCGTTGGCCGGGCTCGAAGCGCACGGCGGTACCGGCTGCGATATTTAAACGAAAGCCATAGGCAGCTTTGCGGTCGAACTGCAATGCTGCGTTCGTTTCGGCAAAATGAAAGTGCGATCCGACTTGTATAGGTCTGTCGCCGGTGTTGATGACATCCACCTGGCAGGTTTCGCGGTCAATGTTGATCGGAATATCGTCTTCGGCAACAAGAATTTCTCCAGGGATCATGTCGTATCTCCTTGTTATGCAAAGCCCAACAGCGTTACGCCGTATGCGGCGACCAGTGCGCCTCCGGTACGGATGGCCCAACTGGCATGCGGTCGCAATGTTTGGCCCGCATAGGTGCCAGCAAAAAGAAGAGCTAATGTGCCAATTAGAAAGCCACCGATGTATCCCATCGCTTGCGCCTGGGCGGGCATGTCGTGGCCGTGTGCAAAGCCATGAAACAGGGCGAAGAAAGCGGTTATGCCAAACGCGATCCAATTGGGCAGGCGAACGGCCGTGGCAACCAGCAAACCGAAGACCAGCAGTGAAAGCAGAATTAAAGGCTCCACGGCCGGCAGGTGCGTTCCTTGCATGCTAAGCACGCTACCGATAAGCATGGCTACCAGGAAGGCTGTTAAGGTGCTTGCCTGTTGCAGGCGGCTTGTCATGGTAAGCGCTACCCATAAGCCTGTCGTTAACATGGCCAGTAAATGGTCGATACCCGTAAAAGGGTGAATCAACCCCATGTAAAACGCATTGTGTGTCAGATCGTTCGCATGGCCTGGGTGTGCGAGCGCCCAGACGGGCGCAAAGATTGAAACTGTTGCAAAGATGAAATGCCACTTCGTCGTGTGGGGCTTGTTTATTAAAGTCTGGTTTGCTTGTTGCATGCGAGCTCCTTGGCGTGCTTACACAATGGGGTTGTGCACCGTAATTAGTTTGGTGCCGTCAGGAAATGTGGCTTCAACCTGCACTTCAGTCAGCATTTCAGGAACGCCGTCCATTACCTCGTTGCGTGTCAACAAAGTCGTGCCATAGTGCATCAGGTCGCTTACCGTTCTACCGTCTCGTGCGCCTTCCATCAGGCTTGCCGAGATCAAGGCCATGGCTTCCGGGTAGTTCAGTTTTAGTTTGCGTGCCTTTCGTCGCTCTGCTAGTAACGCGGCAGTAAAGATAAGTAGCTTGTCTTTTTCACGAGGGGTCAGTTCCATTGTCTGCTCCGGTTGGGTTTATTAAGTGGCCCATAAACGAATAGGCGTTGCCGCCACGTTCAGGATCAGGGGGCGCAACTGCGACCATAATTCGATGAGTAATGCGCGAACTTCTTGCGCGTGTTTGCCCAGCACGCGAACAAGGGAAAGTGCCTGGTTATTGGCTCTTGGAATTTGGGTAAAGCCGGCGCGAAGTGAGTCGTGCCATGGCAGCGACAGACTGATTTCTTCGCAGGTGAGGTCAGCTAACTTTGGGCCGAAAGCCCATAACGTTGCGGTAACCGGAAAGGCGCCCATACCGCTTTGGCATAGGCGTAAAGGGTGCCCCGCGTATAAGTGGCCCGTATCAACCCACAGTAAGCGGTCGTCAAGTGTCAGGCGCAAGTCCATGGTTAGTTGGCCGCGCTGCCAATGTTCGTTGGTACACACACTGCCTAGTTGAACAATCTCCCAGCCGATCATACGAGCGCCGCTTTGCAGTGCGATGGTTGTCTGTGTTGTCGCGTCAGCGTCTTCGAAGATGATGTTTTCCTGAGGCAGCCAGTCAAGTTTGGCATTCTCTTGAACTTTGAGTGTGACGTATTGTGCGGAGGCTTTGCCGTTTGCTTTGTACCAACGCGTTGCGCCGGGGGTGTTGATGACGGCATGTGCATGTGCATGAACCTGAATGTCGATGGTTAAATGATCCCCGCCTGCAATGCCGGAAGGAGGGTGCAGGATCGATGCATGACAGGTATGCGTGTTTTCGGGATACAGTGCTTTTTGCACCAGTAAAGGGCCTTCGTGCTTCTTATGGCTCAGTACCGTTTTATCGGCATAACCCGATTTAAATTCAAGTTCCAGGCGAGCAAGCCAGTTTTGCATAATGGATACGACTATCGCGTTTTTGCATTGTGATTGTGCAGTGTGGCGCAGGTGCGTTTGAGTTTTTTATACTGTTGACTTAGCAAGTTCTGTGCCAACGTTTGGCGAGAAGTGAACTCACAATGATGGGTATGGTCGAATGCTGTGCACCAATTTCGGGCAGCGATTGCATTCAGGTGCGTGTTCGCACCGTAATTGTGCAATTATTCATTTTGGCTTTTTATTGTTAAGAAGGATTCCTATGAAAAAGCGACTGGCTTTTCTTGCCACTCTTCTTGTTGCTTCAATGGCGCATGCGAATGACGCATCTCTTACCGTTTATCAAGATCCCAACTGTGGTTGCTGCACGGGTTGGGCAGAACACATGCGGGAGTCCGGTTTCGAGGTGAAGCAAATAAAAACGCGCGATATGGTTTCCGTGAAGGAAAAGCTGGGCGTACCGGTAAAACTGGGTTCATGCCACACGGCGGTCATGGACGAAACGGGCCAGGTGGTTGAAGGGCACGTGCCGGCTAATGTGGTACGTAAACTGCTGGCCACCCCGGCGATGAAGGGAGTAGCGGCCCCCGGTATGCCGACGAATGCGCCGGGCATGGGTGCGCTAAACGGTAATTTGGTCACGGTTGATTTTCAGGGGCGCCCATTTTCGCGTGATTAATCAACATTGTTGGTTTCGTACCCCAGCGTTGGCTTTATCCATGGTTGATTTTTAAGTTTGTTCGATAAAAAATCTATCAGTGCACGCACTTTTGGAAGCAAGAAACGACGTGTGGGGTAAACCGCATATATATCAAGTGTCGGGCACTGATATTCAGTTAATAGGGGAACCAGTTCCCCTTTGTCCAAAGCTTCTGCCACTAAAAAAGAAGGTTGCAGAACAATGCCGTTTCCCGCGATTGCGGCAGCAACGCAGGTGTCCCCGTTGTTCGACCAGAGACGAGGCTGTACTTTCACCACGGCGGGGCCATCCGGGCCGGTAAATGACCATTGGTCTCCGGTTGTAAACAGGCTGTAGCTTAAGGTCTGATGCTGGGTGAGATCAGCAGGCTGCTGTGGTTCACCATGTTTGGCAACATAGGCGGGCGATGCACACAAAATTAATGGTGTGCTGGTCAATTTGCGCGAGACAAGTGAGGAGTCGGGTAAACGCGCGATTCGCACAGCCAAATCGAATCCCTCTTCCACAATGTCGGTAACGCGATCAGTGAGCTGGATGTCCAGCGTGACGTTAGGATGGGCGGCTATGAACTCACCCCATAAAGGAGTCAAGTGTTTTATTCCAAAACTTACCGGAATACTGACTTTTAATAGTCCAATAGCGACATCGCTTTGCGTGACAATTTCTGCTTCCGACTCTTCAATCCGAGACAAAATTTCACGACAGCGCGCCAGGAAAATTTCGCCCTCTCGAGTTAATGAAAGTCGTCGGTTGTGCGATGAATAAGTCTGACGCCCAAGCGATGTTCCATCTCGGAGACGTAGCGCGATACGGCGGCTTTTGAGAAACCAAGTTGGTTTGCCGCAGCCACAAAACTTCCCGCTTCGGTTACGTGAACAAAAACACGCATTTCCTGGAACTTGTCCATTGTCTCTTATTTATAAACAATCTATTTCAAAAATCTCAGTTTATCTATCATTATTGGAACAGTATAGTGGGCCTCAACGAAACATTTAAATCACTTTCTACATTTACGAGGTCAGTATGTCAGTTACTTCAGATATTCAAAACACGTTTAGCCGACGGATTTTACAAACCGAGCAGCGTTGGGCGCCGCTTGTGTTGCGCGTGGTGGCCGGCGTAATTTTTTTCGCACATGGCGCGCAAAAGCTGTTTGGTTGGTTCGGTGGGTACGGCCTAACAGGCACCGGGCAATTTATGGATTCTTTAGGTTTGTCGCCAGGTTACGCAATGGCGTTGCTTGCGGGAAGTGCTGAGTTCTTTGGCGGGTTGGCGCTGATAATTGGACTGCTGGTAAGGCCGGTATCGGTGATTTTGGCAGTAACAATGGTGGTCGCTATTTTGAGCGTTCACATTGGAAACGGTTTGTTTATGTCGAACAATGGTTATGAGTTTGCTTTAGCTTTGTTGGCAATGACCGTCTCGTTATTGCTCTCGGGGGCGGGCAAGCTGGGTCTAGATGGTGTTTTATCTCGATCAAGATAATCGTGCGAACCCGCTCATCATCCTCCACCACTAAGTTAGTTTCAGTGTCTCCGGATGCTGTCATTCAGTGCATCTGGGGTAGTTTTTAATTCGGCACTCCATTAAGCAATCTTACAAATATGTATTTTTTTCAATAAAAAAAAATGGCCCTCATTTCTGAGGGCCATTTTGCTGCGGAAATCCGCATAAATACTTGGTGCCGGCTAACGGATTCGAACTGTTGACCTTCGCATTACAAGTGCGCTGCTCTACCAACTGAGCTAAGCCGGCTAAAGACCATAATTCTACTATTTTTTTTGAGTGCTTGCTTGGTTAGAACTTGGGAAATTCGCCGTCGCCGCCGGCCAGCCAGTTACGGCCTCGGCGATACAGGTCGTCAACCTCCGGCCCCGTTAGCATAGGCATGTCCATTTTCACGTTGTAGCCAATGCGCGTTTGGATATAAGCCAAATGGCGATAACCGGCAGGCATTTTCGCCAGAGCGTCTTGGTCGAGCTTTAACACAGCAGCAGGGTCCAGCGGGTCGATGCGATCTTTTTCGTATATGGGCTGACGGTGTAATACCTTCCATTCCCCTTCATGTTTCACCATGAAGTCGTAGAAGCGGCCCGTACATACCACATCGCACAATACACCTTCTACATCACCGCGCTGGGAAATCGTCATTTTCGTTTGCGAAATTGCGCGGTCGCCGTTGATGTCGACGGCCGAGCCACCCAAAAAGTGCAAAATACTCACGCCTTTTTTCCAGCCTTCCTGGGTGACGCGAATGAAGTCTTTGTGGTGACCCTGGAACCAGGTGGCCATCATAACGCCGTCGGGGTGCCAGACGGAGGCGAAGCGTTCCCAGTCGCCGGCATCGCGCCATACGGCCCAACGTTCAACGGTTTGACGAATAAGAAGCTCTTCCTGCAAGCTATTGCTCATTGTGTCTCCAATTTCTATGTTTTTGGTTGTGTTACTTGACGATGGTTAAACGTGGCCGCTTAGGATCGTCATCCGGACCGTCGTCTTTGTGATCAGTGACAGGTGTTGCTTTTGTTTCACCTGTGTTGTCAACAGTTTCCTCGACGCTGCCGGGGTAAGGGGCCGAAGGTTCCACTTCGAACCCCATGCCGGCCCCGGTTTCCCGTGAATAAATGGCGGCAACTGCAGAAACCGGAACAAAAATATGTTCCGTTACCCCGCTGAAGCGTGCCTGAAATTCAATATATTCGTTACCCAAGACCAACGCATTGGTGGCCAATGTACCGATGTTCAAGGTAATTTGACCGTCGTGAATATGCGCTTTGGGCACAACTGTATTGGCGTCGACTGAGACGACAATTTGTGGCGTATAACCGTTGTCGGTGCACCATTCGTGTAGTGCGCGGATTAAATAGGGTTTGGTCGACGTTTCAGGCATAACTTTTTAACGGCGCATAACCTTTTCCGACGGGGTCAGTGCTTCTATGTACGCAGGTCGCGAAAAGATGCGTTCAGCATATTTCTGGATGGGGGCGGCGTTCTTGGGTAATTCTATACCGTAATGATCGAGGCGCCATAACAAAGGGGCAATGGCGACGTCGAGCATCGAAAACTCTTCGCCCAGCATGAACTTGTTCTTGATGAGCAACGGCGCCAATTGCGAAAGCCGCTCGCGAATATTCTGACGTGCATTCTCCAGGACTTTTTCGTCGGCGGGAGCACGGTTTTCCAGCGTTGAAACATGGATGAACAATTCTTTTTCGAAATTGAACAAGAACAAACGAGTACGTGCGCGCATGACCGGGTCGGCCGGCATGAGCTGGGGGTGCGGAAAGCGTTCGTCGATGTATTCGTTAATGATGTTGGATTCGTAAAGCACCAAATCGCGTTCGACCAGAATAGGCACCTGGCCGTAGGGATTCATGACCGAAATATCTTCGGGTTTGTTGTAGAGATCGATGTCACGGATTTCGAAGTCCATGCCTTTTTCGAACAGCACGAAGCGGCAGCGTTGTGAAAAAGGGCAAGTCGTTCCGGAGTAAAGCACCATCATGGCGAGGATTCCCCTCTAAAAAAATACGAGCTTAAAAAGACTGCTCAGAAAAGGGAAATAGGCGTACCCAATTCAGTTACGCCTATTTTCCCATTAAGCCGGCTAAGGCGCCGGGTGGCAAACCGTGTTTGCCGTGTTTACTTCACATGCTTCCAGTAGGCGGCGTTCAAACGCCAGGCCACGACCAGGAACAGACCGAGGAACAGGAGGACCCAGACCCCAATTTTCTTGCGTAAAAGCTGGTCGGGTTCGGCCATCCAGCCCAGGAAGTTAGCCAGGTCGGCGACGTCGTTGTCGTATTGAGCCTGTTGTGCGGCACTGGGTGCTTCAAAGATGTGATCAACCACTTCTCCGCCCAAGTAGTTCTCAACCGGTTTCGATTCGGTTTCAGAGAAACCTTGTGCGTCGTAACGGGTTGTTTTGTGTTCCCAGCTTGTCTTGCCGTCTTCCGTCACCTGGTGGATCTCGGTTTTGATGTATTCGATGGGACCTTGACGTTCCCATAATACATTAGGCATTGCCACACTTGGAAATACGGCGTTGTTCCAGCCGGATAGTTTTGAGGTGTCGCGGTAGAACGTGCGCAGGAAGGTGTACACGTAGTCAACACCTGATGGCCCCAGGTTGGTGGATTTTGCGCGGGCAATAACGGACAGGTCGGGCGGATAGGCGCCGAACCAGGCCGTACCATCGGATTTACGCATGGCGACGTTCATAAGGTCGCCCACCTTGTCGCTGGTAAACAGCAGGTTCTTCTTGATTTCGTCGTCGGTGAGCCCGATGTCGTTCAATCGGTTGTACCGCATGGAGCTTGCGCTGTGGCAGTTCAAACAATAGTTGACGAAGAGCTTGGCCCCATTTTGTAACGAGGCCATGTTGTTGATTCGATCAGGTGCATGGTCGAGCTCATACGAGCTTCCGGCAGCAACCGCGACGGAACAGGTAAGAGTAAGAGCCAAGGCACCAAGCAGCTTTTTAATCATAATCTTTCCGTGAGTGTAGGCTTAGTGAGCGTTAAACGTAATGCGATCCGGCACGGGCTTGAACGTGCCAAGACGGCTCCACACAGGCATCAGCAGGAAAAAGCCCAGGTAAATCAGTGTGCCGATCTGGCTCATGATATTGAAAACCGGACTGGGGGCTTGCGTGCCCAGATAACCCAACACCAGAAAGTTGACGATGAAAATACCGTACAAGTATTTATGCCATGTGGGGCGATAGCGGATTGAGCGCACCGGCGAGTGGTCCAGCCAAGGCAGGAAGAACAGAATCACCACTGCGCCACCCATGGCGACGACACCCCAGAATTTTGCGTCGATGGTGCGAAGTAAAACCGCAACCACAAGCAGAATAACTGGGACTGCAATACGCCAGATGCCGCGCAGGTTGCCTTTCAGGAACAAGGCGATGGCACCCAAGACCGATGCGCCGGCCAAAACCCAGGTGAAGTCATCGGTAATGGCACGCAGCATGGAATAGAAAGGCGTGAAATACCAAACTGGTGCAATGTGCGCCGGCGTTTTCAGGGGGTCGGCTGGAATGAAGTTGTTGTATTCCAGGAAATACCCGCCCATTTCGGGGGCGAAAAATACGATAAAGGCGAACACAATGAGGAACCCGGCAACGCCCATAATGTCATGGACGGAGTAGTACGGGTGGAACGGGATACCGTCGAGCGGACGACCTTTGCTGTCTTTAGGCCCTTCCTTGATTTCGACGCCGTCTGGGTTGTTCGAGCCCACTTCATGCAACGCGATGATGTGTGCAACGACCAGGCCGATCAGTACCAGAGGGACTGCAATAACGTGGAAAGCGAAGAAGCGGTTCAGGGTGGCGTCGGAAACCACGTAGTCGCCGCGGATCCAGATAGCCAGTTCAGGCCCGATAAAGGGAATGGCCGAGAACAGATTCACGATAACCTGAGCGCCCCAGTAAGACATTTGACCCCAGGGCAACAGGTAGCCCATGAAGGCTTCAGCCATGAGGCACAGGAAAATGGCGACGCCGAAGATCCAGACCAGTTCCCGGGGCTTGCGATAAGAGCCGTAGAAAAGGCCGCGCAGCATGTGCAGATAAACCACCACAAAGAACATGGAGGCACCGGTGGAGTGCATGTAGCGGATGAGCCAGCCGTAGGGCACTTCACGCATGATGAATTCAACCGAGTTGAAAGCCAGCGCGGCATCGGGTTTGTAATTCATGACCAGGAAAATGCCGGTCACAATCTGGATAACCAGCACGAGCAGCGCAAGGGACCCAAAGAAATACCAGAAATTGAAGTTCTTGGGCGCATAGTATTCCGACATGTGCTCTTTGAAGAGTTTCGTAAGCGGGAAACGCTTATCGATCCATCCTAAAAGCCCTGTCGTTTCGACGGTTTTGTCACCAGCCATGGAAACGGTTCCTTTAATCTAACTGTGGCGTCTGTATTGTGTATGGAATAAAGCTTTAAGCCTTGTTGTCGTCATCGACACCGATGATGACACTGCTGCCGTCGGCCGAAAATTGGTACGGCGGCACTTCCAGGTTATCGGGCGCCGGTTTGTTCTTGTAAACACGGCCGGCCAGGTCGAATGTGGAACCATGGCAGGGGCAGAAGAAACCGCCTTCCCAGTCTGCAGGCAGCCCTGGACCCGGTTCCGCAGCCAATTCAGGCGTAGGTGAACAGCCCAAATGCGTGCAGATGCCAACGGCAACGAAAAGCTCAGGCTTGCGCGAGCGGTACTCGTTTTGCGCGTACGGCGGTGTGAAGCCGGGGCGTTCCGAGTTGGGGTCGGCCAGTTGACTGTCGTTGTTTTTAAGTTCTTCGACCTGCTGTTCAGTGCGGTGAAGAATCCAGACGGGCTTGCCGCGCCATTCAACGGTGCGCATTTCGCCCGGTTTAATGGACGAGACGTCGACCTCAACGGGCGCGCCTGCCGCACGGGCTTTTTCCGAGGGTGCGAAGCTGCCCACAAAAGGTACAGCAGTGGCGACACCGGCAATACCCCCTGCGGCACAGGCGGTGGTCACCCAAAGACGGCGCGACGGATCAGGCGGAAGGTTGCTTAAATCAACCGTTTCAGCCCCGTCGTGCTGTGACTTATCCTGACTCATTCTTGTATCCTTAATTCATGCCTTACATAAGGCAATAAATTCAACATTTTTACCGTATTGAATATTCTACCAACCGCGTATTATAGCGTTAGCCCGATGTCGGGTGAATTCCTGGGAGAGAATAATGAGTAATGGGAAAGGGTTTATTGCCGAGTTCAAGGCATTTGCGGTGCGGGGAAACATGATTGACTTGGCCGTTGGGGTCATCATTGGCGCCGCATTCGGGAAGATTATCGATTCGCTGGTCAAAGACGTCATCATGCCGGTCATTAGTCTGATCCTGGGCGGCAAAGTTGATTTTGCGAACATGTTCTGGGTGTTGAGCGAGCCGCAAGGGTATGCCGGGCCAAGAACTTACGACGCGCTGGCGGAAGCAGGGGCGAACTTACTGGCCTGGGGTAACTTCATTACCATTCTGATCAACTTCGTGTTGTTGGCGTTGGTTGTGTTTATGTTGGTCAAAATGACCAACAAGGCACGCGCTGCAATGAACAAGCCGGAGGAAAAGGCCCCGGCGGCACCGGCTCCTCCTCCGGAAGACGTGGCGTTATTGCGTGAAATTCGTGACTTACTGAAGAAATAAATGCGTTCGGGAAATTAAATGGGGTTGTCCAGGTCAACGAACTCTACCCGGACGCCCCATTTTTTCTGAATAGCCTCGCCCAAGGCGCGAACGCCGTATCTTTCGGTTGCATGGTGGCCGGCGGCCATAAATGAAACGCCGGTTTCGTTGGCAATATGGAAGTTGGGTTCAGACGCCTCGCCTGTAATGAATAGATCGGCACCGTGCTCAATTGCCGCGTCAACGAAGTTTTGTGCACCACCCGTGCACCAGGCTATGCGGTTGGGTTTATGGCTGGGGTTGCCAATCACCAGAGGTTTTCGGCTCAAGACTTTTTCTGTGTCGTCGGCCAGCATCCTCAGGGTTCGGCCTTTGGGGCATTGACCCAGCCAAACCAGGTTTTCCGGGCCGCATGTAAGGGGGGCGCCTTCTGTGTCGCGCAACGGTTCCAGCCCAAGTTGAAGCCCCAGTTGTGCATTGTTGCCGTACTCCGGGTGGGCGTCCAGCGGCAGGTGAAACCCGAAAATGTTCAGATCGTGTGCCAACGCGAGTGCCAGACGCTGTTTTTTTGCGCCTTTAATCACGGGGTTTTCATTTTTCCAGAACCAGCCGTGATGAACAATGACGGCATCCGCCTTTCGTCGGATGGCTTCCTGAAGCAGTGCCTCGGAGGCAGTGACACCGGTAATAATGTGGCTGATTTGCCTTTTGCCTTCCACTTGGAGGCCGTTAGGGCAATAATCTTTAAATCGTTGGACCTGTAAGGTGGCTTCGAGCCATTGAGCCAGGTCTTGAGTGTTGATTGTTTTCATCTGATTTTGAATTTATGCGTCGATTTTGGTTGCTGTTTGCCCAGACCGTTACAGTGTGCCTGGGGATTCTCTTCATTATCAATATATTACGACCCGACTGGCTGCGCGTCGGCGATACAGCTCAGCGTCAAGGATCAGTATCCAATGCTGTGCCGATCGCAAGCTATGCTGACGCCGTGCAGCGGGCATCGCCTTCGGTTGTGAATATTTATACCAGCAAACGTGTGCTGGAACCGGTTTTGCCTCTGCTCGACGATCCTGAACTAGCTCGTTTGTTTGGTGATTTGCCCGGTTTTTCCCGCAGTCGCCGCGCGACAACGCTGGGTTCAGGGGTGATTGTTAGCCGGGATGGTTATATTCTTACTAATTATCATGTCATTGAATCAGCGGATGCAATCGAGGTGGCATTGGCTGATGGGCGCGTCAGTAAAGCCCGGCTTATTGGTGCCGACCCTGAAACCGATTTGGCTGTACTCAAAATTGAAGAAGAGGCGTTGCCGCCTATTGTCTGGGCTGATACCGGTGCGGCCCGGGTGGGTGATGTTGTGTTGGCAATTGGTAATCCGTTTGGTGTTGGGCAAACCATTACAATCGGCATCGTGTCGGCGCTTGGCCGTAATCGGCTGGGCATTAATATGTATGAGAATTTTATTCAAACTGATGCTGCCATTAATCCGGGAAACTCGGGCGGTGCATTGATCGATACGCAGGGTCGTCTGATTGGTATCAATACCGCCATATACTCGGAAACCGGAGGGTCTTTGGGTATCGGGTTTGCGATTCCGGCCGGTATTGTCCAGAAAGTGTTTGAAGACATTGTGAAGCAGGGCTTTGTCACGCGGGGTTGGATCGGCGTTGAGCCGCAAGATATTACTCCGGACCTGGCTCAGGCCTTTAGTCTGGCGGCGCAAGAGGGTGTGATCGTGGCGCGTATCGTGTCGCAAAGTCCAGCGGCTGAAGCGGGTTTGCGGGTGGGGGATATCATTCGTGAAATTAATGGTGAGGCAGTGACAAATACCGCTGGGTTTTTAAGCCAGATTGCCCGGGTCGAGCCGGGGGCGCAGGCGATGTTAGGGATACTCAGGGGCGGAAAGGCCCGGCGTATCGAGTTGCAAGTGGCACAGCGCCCCGTTCGCCGATGATAGCCGCCCGCGTTGCGTCACAATAAGGTGGCTCGCATAATGAAGCTTGTAAAAACGGAAAGACAAGAATGAACAGATTAAGCCCTGAAACGCTGCTGCAGTTGCCTGAGTCAGTTGACAAGCCGGCCTATGAGCGCAACTGTGTGCCGATTCGCATCGTGCACTTGGGGGCGGGCGCATTTTTTCGTAGTCACCTTGCAGTTTATACCGATGAGGTCATGAAAAAAGGTGATACCCAGTGGGGCATTATGGGGGTAAGCCTGCGCAGCCCCGGAATCGATCGTGCGCTCACACCGCAAAACGGCCTTTATTCGGTGTTGGAGCTTGCAGCCGAACAAAGTCGCCTGAGCGTGGTGGGCAGCGTGGTTGAAGTGGTGAGTTTGCCCGACGAGCCTGATCGCGTCCTGCGAACCTTGATTCAATCGCAAATTGCGATTGTTTCCATGACGCTGACAGACAAAGGCTACGGTTATGATGCATGCGAAGATTGCTTGAAAACCAATGATCCCGACATTGCCCGCGACCTTCAAAACCCAAGGCACCCCCGTTCCGCAATTGGGGTGTTGGCTTGGGCGGTGGCCCAGCGAAAACGCCTGGGTTACAAGCCGTTTACTTTAATGAGCTGCGACAACATCCCGGCGAACGGCAAAGTGCTTCAGCGTGTGCTTGAACAATATATTCAGGTAGTGCAGGATTCACTGGGTGATAAGGACTTGCTACGGTATTTTCTCGACCAATACGCCTGCCCTTGCACCCTGGTCGACCGTTTAACGCCACCCGTACAGGCAAAAGACATCGATCGGGTTGAGCAAACGTTGGGGGTGCACGATGCCGCCCCCGTTGTGACGGAGCCTTATTCACTGTTCGTGATGCAAGACTGGTTCAGTAACGACAGGCCGGCTTGGGAAACAGTGGGCGCAGTGGCGACCGCGCATGTTTCTTCTTATGAAAAACTGCGTTATCGCTTGTTGGATGCCAGTTATTTGGCTATTGGATACTTGGGTTACTTCGAAGGGTTTGCCACTTTGTATCAGGCGCATCAGAACCCGGTAATCCGACAGTTTGTGGCGGAACTGATGGATGATGCGGCAGCGACTTTGGGTAAACGTCCTGAGTACGATTGGCGTGTTTTTAAAGAAGAGTGGCTGCGTCGTTTTGATAATCCTGAATTAAGGGTTGGTACTGCGCAATTAAGAATTGAGACGTCGCATATTCTTATCTATGCCATTGTTCCGGCTGTGGCGGAGCGCTTACGCCATGGCTTGAGCATCGACCGTCATGCCAAAGTACTGGCTTTGTGGATACGCTGTTTGATGCGCGCATCAGAGGCCGGGGCTGAGCCGCTTAATGATTTGCGCGCAGGTCTGTTGCTTGAGCGGGTAAATGCGGCAGGGGGGGCGCATGCCGATCCGTATGCGATTGTCGACAACATTCTTTCGTTCGAAGCCTTATTCGGGGCCAGGCTGTCGAAAGATGCCGAGTTCAAACGAGCGGTGACCGCCGCCTTGCAGCAATCCATGGTTGCGTCATGACCAAACGAATCCTCATTGTGCGTACGTCTTCATTGGGTGATCTGGTGCATATGTTGCCGGCGATTTCCGATATCGCGGCACACGTTCCCGGCGCTCAAATCGACTGGTTGGTCGAGGAGAGCTTTGCTGAAATTCCGGCTTGGCATCCCGCGGTTCATGAGGTTATTCCTGTTGCGCATCGGCGCTGGCGAAAAAGCTGGTGGTCGGCGCAAACACGCACCGAGCGTGCCGCATTGCGCAAGAATCTGGGCGCACGTCAGTACGACATTGTTCTCGATATGCAAGCGTTGATGAAGTCGGTTTGGCTGGTACGCCAAACTCACGGTATGCGTCACGGCTTGAATCGAAAATCAGCGCGCGAGCCGCTTGCTTCATTTTTCTACGATGTTAAGCATTCCGTCGAGTTCTGGCAGCCGGCGGTCATTCGTCAGCGTAAGTTGGCCGCTTCGGTGTTTGGCTACACCTTGTCGGGCGAGCCGGATTTTGGGCTTAAGCAATTTACTGAAGATAAAAATATCGAACCGTATGCGGTGATCATGCCGTCGGCCAGCCGTGACGACAAACTGTGGCCGACAGACGATTGGCATACGGTTTTTGAGTTTTTAACGGGGCAAGGGCTGGCATTGCAGCTTCTGGCGGGGAACCCGGCTGAAACCGCGCGTGCGCAGACCTTAGTGGACGGCATGCCCAATGCGCAGGTCCTGCCAAGGATGTCGCTCACGGAAATTGCACAGCGGCTCGCGCAGGCCCGGGTAATGGTGGGGCTCGATAGTGGGCTTACCCATTTGTCGGCGGGTCTTGGCCGCCCGACGATTGGTATTTATAAGGCCTCAACGCCTGTGCGCACCCCGCTTCAAGGGAGTGGTTATACGGCCAGTTTGGGCGAGCGCGGACACGCGCCTTCGGCACAAACAGTGCTGAGTGCGCTCCGGCAGGCATTGGCATCGGAGTTGGTTTGAATCGTTTTTTATACAACGTTGGTATTCATTTGCTTTCACCCTTGTTGTTGGGATGGATGGGCTGGCGGGCTCATCGCGTGGGGGGGCATTGGGGAGTGATGTCGGGACCGCGTTTTGGTCGTTACGATGAACCGGCAAGGCTGCGTCATCCTGTTTGGGTACATGCAGTCAGCTTGGGTGAAGTGCGCGCGGCACAACCGTTTATTGACGCCCTGCTGGCACAGGGAGATCAGGTTTTATTAACCCACATGACGGTTACCGGGCGTGTGGAAGGGGCAAGAATGTTTGCCCATGCGCTTGAAGACGGGCGTATGCAGCAGGCCTGGTTGCCTTATGATTTCCCCGGCAGTGTCCGTCGTTTCCTGGCACATTACCAACCCTGTGTCGGCGTTCTGATCGAACGCGAGGTATGGCCGAATATCATCGCTCAGGCTCGACGCATGCAAATACCGCTTTTGCTGGCCAGTGCGCGTTTTTCTGATAACTCGTTGCGTCAAACGATCAGGCTGGGCAGTGTTATGCGTGAAGCGTATCAAAGTTTGCAAGTCGTTTATGCGCAAACCCTGCAGGATGCGCAGCGTCTTGAGCAGGCCGGTGTGGTGGGTGTTCGGGTTTCGGGTAATTTTAAGTTCGATGTTTCTTTGCCGCGCGAGTATATAGAGCGCGGCCGGGCTTTTGCCCAAGCCCTTTCGCGCAAGATGATCACCATTGCCAGTACCCGCGAGGGCGAAGATGAGTTGTTCATTGACGCGATTCAAAAGCAGATCCGGCGCGCGCAGTCACAAGGGGTTTCACTGGAAGAGCGTGTGCTGTTTTGCCTGGTTCCACGACACCCGCAACGTTTTGAGGACGTGGCAAAAAAACTGGAAAATGCCGGGTTGTCGTACATGCGTCGCTCCGAGTTTGTTCAAACGGGAGAAACGGGGGCGGTGAATGCGCGCATCATTACTCAAGGGCGCCAGTTGGTTCTTTTGGGTGACAGCCTTGGTGAAATGCCGCGCTATTATGCAGCCAGCCATGTTGCTATCATTGCCGGCAGTTTTTTGCCCTTCGGAGGGCAAAACCTTATTGAGGCTTGTGCAACTGGGGTGCCGGTGTTGGTGGGACCACATACGGAAAACTTCAGTCAGGCGGTATTTGATGCGATTCAGGAAGGGGCCGCACTGCGCGTACCGACCGCTGATGCCGCAATTCAGCAGGCTTTAACGCTTCTTGATGAGCCTCAACGGCTTGCCCGCATGACGCAGGCCGGCACACAGTGGGTGAGCAAACATACGGGGGCCGTGGCGCGTGTGTTAACCGGTTTGAATGAGTTAAAAGCGGAACGTAAGACACCTAGCTAAGGCCGTGGTATTTGCGGCCGATTTCCATGGTTGCCTTGAAGAAACCGTCTTTACTGCCGCAATCGTAGCGTGTGCCCGTATATTCCACGCCGAACACCGGCCGCTCCGACATTAAGCTGGCAATACCGTCGGTTAACTGAATCTCACCGCCTACGCCCGCCTGCGTGCGACGCAAGTGTTCAAAAATTTCCGGCTCAAGCACATAACGCCCCACAACTGCCAAGTTCGACGGAGCCGCTTCCGGCTTGGGCTTTTCCACGATATCTTCCACACGGGTGGTGCGGTCATCTACGCGGGGGCCGGCAATAATTCCGTACTTTTGTGTATCTGACGGCTCAATGGATTGAATTGCCAGGATGCTGCCGTTGTGCTGATGTGCTGCTTCAACAAGCTGATGAGTGGCGTAGGTGTCCGAGTCAATGAGGTCGTCGGCCAGCAGAACAACAAAAGGTTCGTTGCCGACAATAGGCGCGGCGCATAGTACGGCATGACCCAGGCCTAAAGGTGCTGGTTGCCGTGTGTAGATGCAGTTTACGTACGATGGAATGATATTACGTACAGCATCGAGCAGGGTTTGCTTGTTTTTGGCAGCCAAGTCCGCTTCAAGCTCTGGTGCGCTGTCGAAATGGTCTTCAATCGCCCGTTTGTTGCGCCCTGTAATGAAAATAAGATCGGTAATGCCGGAAGCGACAGCCTCCTCAACGGCATATTGAATCAAGGGTTTGTCGACAATGGGCAGCATTTCTTTAGGCATGGCCTTGGTAGCGGGTAAGAATCGAGTGCCCATGCCCGCCACGGGAAACACGGCCTTGCGTATAGGTTTCATATGCTGGAAAAGACTAATTTAAATTTTTGGATTGTTGTAATTGTAGCGCCAGCGCGGCCAGCCCATCCAGCGCGGGGGTGGGCAACCATTCTATTGGTGTGGAGGGCAGGTCGAGTCGGCCTTGTGTGAAATGCAAGAGTCGAATGACTTCTTCTTTGACAAGCGGCCATCCGCCGCCGGTAGTAAATACTTGTGGCGCAAGCCCGTAGTACTCCACTGCGGCCAGCCATTGGCGCAGCACAGCACCGGCTTGCGCCGCCGCGATGCCGCTGGCGATGGATTGGTGGGTGTGGGTGGGGTAAATGGTGGTGTTGCTGTTGGCGTCCGGCAAATGAGCGGTATTTTCAGCCAGAGCAGTGCGCATCAATGCCGGTCCGGGAAGGATCAGGCCGCCGGGAAACTGGTAGTGCAGGTTGTAGGCCTGGGTTTCGTCGCTGGCTTTTCTGACAACCAACGTATCAATTGTGGTGGCCGTTCCGAAGCTGGCAAGTATCAGGGGGCAGAGTGTCGTATCAGCATGTTCCAATTGGGGGTGGGGGCGCTGCGCAAGCCCGAGTAGTGCAAGCCAGCGGTCCGAACCCAATTGCTCCGGGTTGGTATAGGCGTTGGTGACATTAAGTGTTTGGGGTTCGCCGGTGACCCACTCAGTTGAGCAGTTGTGTTTTAAAAGTATTTTTTCTATAGCAGCCGCAACGGTAGGGCCCGCCACATTGACGCCCAGGGCTGAGGTCGGCGGTAACGGAAGTGTACCCAGCCAGTGAGCCAGTTGGTCGAGATCGGCATGTTGAAATGCAACGACGGTGAGTTCGCGTTCGCCTGTGTCGGGGTTGACCCAACCCGCTTTGATTCGCGTGTTTCCCGCATCAATCAGAATAATCATGGCAAGCCTCCCGGAGTTGTTGCTGTTATGCCTGATTCGACGCACCACGGGGCCGGATGGATATTTCGCCTAATGACAACGCGGTTTCACCATTGGGGCCGTGTACGAGCAATTGTCCCATGATGTTAATCCCTTTGGCGATTCCCGCATGTAACAACCTGTCATTGTGAATAACGTTAATGTGTTGGCCCAACAAACCGTCAACTTGTGCATATCGCTCGGGAAGCGCGTGAAAGCCATTACGTGTAATTTCGTTATATATGTTGCGCCAGTTTTGTGCGATATCGATAACAAGATCCGAGAGGCTGGCTTTTTGGGCCTGGTGGTCTTGCGCGCAGACGCTCGACCAGTCGGCCACTGCGCGATTCAGCGACTGGCTTAGTGCACGGGCGTCTTCAATATTCAGGCCGATTCCAACAATCACTACATGATGGTCGTCGGAACTTTTTGCGGTGCCTGCACGCGTTACTTCGGTAAGAATACCGGCGAGTTTTGCCTGGTCCCACCAGATATCGTTGGGCCATTTCAAGGTTAAGCGATGCTGGTTCGCCGGGTCGATCCGGCTTCGAAGGGCTTCAGCCACTGCAATACCGGCAAGCGGCGATAGTGTGGGCAATTGGCGGGTTGGTGTAAATATGTCGTAGGCGCAGGAAAACATGAGGTTCGCACCTGCGCGATTCTGCCAGGTTCGCCCGGACCTGCCCCGCCCCGCACGCTGGAAATGTGCGCCATGTAACCAGGGGCGGGCCAGGGTTTGTTGTGTTGTTCTGGCCTGGTTAAGCAGGTCGGCATTGGTTGAGTCGGTGTGTTCGCACCACGTAACCTTGCGGAAAGCGGGCAGGGCCTGTGTCAAGGCCTGTTGCAGTTGATCAGGAGAAGGAAGTGCAAGGTTTGACATGGGCCGTGATTAAAAAAGCGTCAGGATTCAGGTTAAGCTTTAGGGTGCCGGAGATAAGGATAGTTTAAAGCGCAAAATAGATTGGTATGAACATGGCTGAACACAAGGAAGTAAAAGCATTTGATGGTCAGGCAGGGCCGATTGAGTGTGTTATCGAGTGGCCGGAAGCATCGGCTGAGGGCTGGGCACTGGTATTGCATCCGCACCCGTTGCATGGCGGCACCCGCGACAACAAAGTCGTTACCACTATTGGGCGCGCTTGTTTGCAGCGTAATCTTGTCACCCTGCGGCCGAATTTTCGTGGAGTGGGTGACTCTGCCGGAGAGTTCGATAGCGGTAAGGGTGAAACAACAGACATGCAAATGCTGGTTGAGCAATTCGTCCAGGCTTATCCCGATCTGGCGACAAAGCCTTGGGTGCTGGCGGGATTCTCGTTTGGAACGGCGGTTGCCGCCCAGTTGCAGGCAAACCTGAAGGACGTTGTAGAAAGCGGGTCGGCGGTTTGTGACACGCCCAGTGCGTTGATTCTGGTGGGGGCTGCCGTGGGGCGTTTTCAGTTTCGTGATATTTCCCTGCCGGAAAATACTTTGATGGTCCACGGCGAGGTTGATGAGGTTGTGCCCTTTTCTGAGGCCATGGATTTTGCCCGGCGGCACGAGCAGCCGGTAACGGTCATTCCGGATGCGTCACATTTTTTTCACGGCAAGCTGGTCTCTTTGAAGTCATTGGTTCAGCAACGTCTTGCCACACTTTAGGTTGGCTGACAGAGTAGGTTCGAAGCCTATAATGAACTTTTTTCGGCTTACAGTTCCAAACGGTTGTCATCACGTTAGGCGGGTTAATTAAATTATGTTGAAGTTGTCTTCTCTTTACCGATCAAGTTCGCGTTTTCTGGCACAGGGTTGTTTGGGGGTCGCATTGGCCTTAGGCAGTGGCTATGCCCATGCGCAAAGCATCACTGATATTACGGTGGCGGAATTATCTACCGTACCGTTGCCCGATCTGGCTGCCAAAGCCTGGCTGTCGCTGGATATGAACAGTGGTCAGGTCATCGCGGCAAAAGACATCAACACCGAGGTGGAGCCTGCGTCGCTTACGAAACTTATGGCGGCGTACGTTATTTTCAAGGCTATTGAAGATGGTCGCTTGTCTATGGACCAGGAAGTGCCTGTGTCGGAAAAAGCCTGGAAAACTGAAGGTTCGCGCATGTTCATCAATGTGAACACGAGCGTGAAAGTCAGTGACCTGCTTCAGGGTTTTATCGTGCAATCGGGTAACGACGCCACAGTGGCGCTTGCCGAGGCGGTGGCCGGAAGTGAAAGTGCTTTTGTTGCGCTCATGAATGAGGAAGCCCAGCGCCAGGGCCTTAACGACACTTACTATACGAATTCGCCAGGCCTGCCGCATCCCGATCACAAAACAACGGTAAAGGATTTGGCCATTCTGGCTCAGAACCTTATTAATGATTTTCCGCAACATTTGCACTATTACAGCCAGAAGGAATATACCTACAATGATATTCGGCAGCGCAATCGTAATCGTTTGCTCTGGATTGATGAAACCGTCGACGGCCTGAAAACCGGGCATACGTCGTCTGCGGGTTATTGCCTGATTACGACAGCCTTGCGCGACGGGCGTCGTGTCGTGACGGTGCTGGTCGGCGCTAATAGTGATGCGGCACGCACGGAAAACAGCTTGAAATTACTGAACTGGAGTTTCCAGAATTTTGAAACAATCAAATTGCTCGATCAGGACAAGCCCGTTGTGGATGCGCGCGTTTGGCAAGGTTTGGTTGAAACAGTGGGTCTTGGCCAGTCACAGCCGGTATGGCTTACTGTGCCGCGTGGGAAGGCAGCCGATATCGAATCTGTCGCTGAATATACTCAGCCGCTTATTGCACCGTTGGAAGCGGGTCAGCAGGTTGGCACTGTAACGCTCATGCTTGACGACCTGGCGCTGCGCCAAGAGCCGTTGCGGGTGTTGACCGATGTCGAGCAGGCTGGGTTTATGTCCCGCATGATCGACAAGGTCAAGCTGATGTTGCAATAGCGGCGCATATTACTTTTTCTTTTGGCTGTGGCGTTCATGATCTCAGGTGTTGATAACGACAGTATTGTTTATTTGAATGGCGAATATCTTCGCCTGGCCGACGCCAAAGTTTCGGTGCTTGATCGGGGCTTTGTCTTCGGGGACGGCATCTACGAAGTGGTGCCGGTGTACAAAGGCGTGCCCTTTCGCATGCATCAACACATTGCCCGGTTGCAGCGTAGTTTGCAGTCGGTACGTATTCATCTTGAATACACCGAGGCGCAATGGCAGACTCTGGTCGAAGGAGTGCTCGCACGGGCGGACGATTCGGCGTCGAATTTAATGGTGTACTTGCAAGTGACCCGTGGGGTGGCAAAAAGAGATCATGCTTTTCCTGCTGCTGTTGAGCCGACGGTGTTCTGTATGGCATCGCCTTTTGCGCGCCCGGGCAAGGCGCAGCGCGAGGAAGGGCTGGCCGCCATTTCTGTTCCCGATACGCGTTGGCTGTTGTGTCATATCAAATCTATTTCGCTTTTGGGCAATGTGCTTGCCAAGCAAGCGGCAGTTGATGCCGGAGTCGATGAAGTGCTGCAATTCCGTGAGGGTTATCTAACGGAAGGTTCGTCGTGCAATATTTGGGTGGTTAAAAATGGTGTGCTCATGGCGCCCGAAGCGAACCATCTTATTCTTGAAGGTATTCGTTACCGGTTTTTGGCGGAGCTGGCGCGTAACGCCGGCATTCCATTTGAGGCGCGTCCTGTTTCAGCTGAAGAGGTAAACAACGCCGATGAACTAATGTTAACGTCGGCAACCAAAGAAGTGTTGCCAATCGTGCGTTACAACGGTAATCCGGTTGGCACGGGTAAGCCCGGCCCGGTCTATGCGTTACTGCGGGCAAGTTACGATCGTGTGATAGAGAGTCTTTAACATGGCCATGCCCCCAATTCCTCCTGAGCAATCTTTAATTGAGTACCCTTGTGACTTTCCGATTAAGGTAATGGGTAAGGCTCATCCGGAGTTCGCGCAGGTGCTTACAGAAGTGGTGCTGCAGTTCGATACGACATTTGACCCCGCAACGGTTGAAATGCGGCCAAGTCGCAGCGGAAACTATTTGGGTCTGACGTTTACCGTAACGGCAACCTCGCGCGAACAGCTCGACGACCTCTATCGTGCGCTGCATGGTCATCCTATGGTGTCGATTGTGCTGTGATCAATGTGAGGTGGTTGCCGCGTCCCGCATCGTATACAACAGTCTGGCAAGACATGCGGGCGTTTACCGAAGCACGCACATCTACAACAGGCGATGAAATCTGGTTGGTTGAACATGAACCTGTATACACCCTAGGGCTGGCCGGGAAAGCGGAGCATGTGTTGAACCCAGGCGCGATTCCCGTTGTGAGAACCGACCGTGGCGGGCAGGTTACTTATCACGGTCCCGGCCAGGTTGTGGCCTATTGTTTGTTCGATCTTCGTCGCTATGGTTTGTACGTTAAAGAATACGTAAATCGGCTGGAAGAAGTTGTTATTAACCTGTTGCATGCTTACGGCCTGGAAGGGGCGTGTCGCAAGGCGGGTGCGCCCGGCGTGTATGTGCCCATCGATGATCGCACAACGAAACAACTGGCGAAAATCGCGGCTTTGGGCATTAAAGTACGTAACGGTTGCACCTATCATGGCGTTGCCCTGAATGTGGAAATGGATTTGACCCCCTTTCTGGGTATTAATCCGTGCGGCTATGAAGGCTTGGTAACGGTTGATCTGGCCGGCTGTGGCGTGCATACCACTGTTTCAGAGGCGGGTAATTTGCTGGCCCGGTATTTGTTGCAGGCTTTTCCTGCGCGTGAGACAAGTTGAGCCCCTTTTGTTGTCAAGGGGAATTGGCCTTTCCGGCCGATGGGGCAGTAGAATAGGGTTTTTACCAATATAACCGGCACACGGCAACGTGTTGCGAGACAGAAAGGATGAAGTCCATGACTGATTCAGCTGTGGGTCAGGCCGCTACAGGCTACGACCCAACACAGAAGCAGAAATCTCAAGCCAAAACGTCGCGGATTCCAATCAAGATCGTGCCCGCTGAACGGTTGAAAAAGCCCGATTGGATTCGGGTTAAAGCTGCCGCACCCGGTTCTCGCTTTTACGACATCAAGCGGATTTTGCGTGAGCATAATTTGCATACGGTTTGCGAAGAGGCGTCGTGTCCCAACATAGGTGAGTGCTTTGGTAAAGGCACGGCGACTTTCATGATTATGGGCGACAAGTGCACGCGTCGTTGCCCTTTCTGTGATGTGGGGCATGGACGCCCCGATCCGCTGGATGAAAAAGAACCGGAAAATCTGGCTCGCACTATTGCCGATCTCAAGTTGTCGTATGTGGTGATTACTTCGGTAGACCGTGACGATTTACGCGATGGCGGGGCGGCACACTTTGTGGAGTGTATTCGTCAAGTACGTGCGCTGTCGCCAAAGACACAAATCGAAATTCTGGTGCCTGATTTTCGTGCGCGGCTGGAACGCGCTTTGGGTATCTTGAACGCTTGCCCTCCCGATGTGATGAATCACAATCTGGAAACGGTGCCCAGATTATATAAACAGGCTCGTCCGGGCTCCGATTACCACCACTCCCTTAAATTGCTTGCGGAGTTCAAGGCGCTGCATCCCGACGTGCCCACCAAGTCGGGCTTGATGCTGGGTTTGGGCGAAACAGATGAAGAGATTCTGGAAGTCATGCGTGACATGCGTGAACACAATGTCGATATGCTGACGATTGGCCAGTATTTGCAGCCCTCTGAGCATCACTTGCCGGTGGTTCGGTATCCGCATCCCGATACTTATGCCATGCTTGAAAAAGAAGCATATGCCATGGGCTTTACCCATGCTGCGGTCGGTCCAATGGTGCGATCTTCCTATCACGCCGATCAGCAGGCGCATGCTGCAGGCGTTTAATTCAATATTGTCGGCAGTTAGGTAAGTTGAGCGTTATGGTGAGTTTAAAAAGCCATCCCGATAATAGTCGGGATGGCTTTTTATCTTAGGCCTTTGCCGTTTCAGCTTGGGGTGTTTTTGAGTCTTCTATCTCAAGCAGTTTCAACAAATTACGGCGAACCTTCACTGATGCGATGTCGTTAGACATCAGTACAGGGTCAAGATCGAAGAACTCCTCGCCATTCATTTCCTCCTGAACGCCCTGAATGATGGGACCGTCTTCCAGTTCGAAGGCGTCGCGCATGGCTTTGAGCTTCATTGCATTGAAGTCGGCGTCGTCTTCCAGGTGGTTGCGTCGTGTTGCGAAGAAATAGTGGGTGCTGTCTTCGGTTTCGGGCGTACAGGTATGCAGGTCGTAGGCGCCAACCCCCTGTTCAAAAGGTGTGTCGCCTTGCGCGCCGCCGACGGAAAGCTGGATGTTGGCAGGCGGCATCCACTCAACGGTGAAAAAGTGTCGCGCTTCGGCCTGAGGATCGGGCAAGAAGTGAGACAGAACAAAGATCGGGGGGGTTTGTTTCCATTCCCAGCGTGCAAATACGGAGCGTTCTGTTTCTTTTACCTCAGGAATGATCGGTGATAGTTGTCCGCGGGTGGAGATGGCGTCGCCGTGGACATGGTCGATATGGCTTAGGTCCATCACGTTATCGATCATGAGCTGGTAGTTGGCATTCATGTGCATGTGGGTATAGCCAATGCCGGTGGGAGGGCCGTTATCCAGGGGGCTGTAGTCGGGCAGTTGTGCCGGGTCGGCTGGTTCGTCGCCCATCCAAATCCAGATAAAACCGTATTTTTCCTGCAAAGGGTAAGTGGGAACCTTGGCCGCTTTCGGTATGTTGCCTGAGCCGTGCGGGTTGTGCGTGCATTGGCCGGTGCAGTCAAACTTCAGGGCGTGGTAATGGCATACGATTTGGTCGCCGTCGCGTTTGCCCAGGTGCAGAGGAGCGAAGCGATGTGGGCAGCGGTCGCGCATGGCGACCGGGTCACCGTTCTGTTTGCGGTAAAGCAACACATTCGTGCCTAATAACTTACGGTGAAATAGATCTTCCGGGCCAACTTCGCTGGACAAGGCAGCGACGTACCACGCATTTTTCAGGTAACGCATAAGACTCCTCCGGGTATGGTGCATGCCATACGGTTTATTCAATTAATAAGCGCGCAAAAAAAAGCGCATGACAAAGGTCATGCGCAAATTCTATGCATAAAATTGATTTTTATGTATCAGGGTTTTTGCTATGCTTTTATCTGGCGATTGCGATTTCCTGATCGGCCTCATGCATGGCAAGGACGCTTTCCATCACGCTTTGCTCAGTACCGCGAATGTGCTTTTTTAACAGCGAGACGGCAGCGCGTTTGTCGCGTTTCAGAACCGCTTTCATGATGAGTTGATGTTCCTGATTCTTTTTGCGGTGTGCTTTGCGAAAACGTGCGGAATAGCGCCGATATCTTTCTGCATTGTCGAAAAGTTGTTCGATAAGATTCAGTAGCAAAGGCGAGGAGCAGCCGGAATAAATGGCCAAGTGGAATGCGCGGTGGCGCTCCGACCACGATTCATCCAGCGCAATAGGCCCTTCGCTGAGCCTTTGTTCCGCCAGCCGAAGGCTGTGTGATGCAGCCACGATGCGCTCCTCCCATTCATCATCGCCGCTTTCCATGGCGTCTTTCAACGCTTCTGTTTCAATCAGTAGACGCACACGAGTAAGGTCTTTCAGACCGTCAATTGACAGCGGAGCAACGCGAAAACCGCGATTTTCTATAGAACGAACCAGGCCTTGTTCGGCCAGTCGTGCCAGTGCTTCGCGTACTGGGCTACTACTGAATCCATAGCGTGAGCTGAGCTCGTCGACGCGCAGGCGCTCTTCCGGCGGGAATTCGCATTGAACAATGGCCTTGCGCAACGTGCGGTAAGCCTGTTCGGTAAGCGGATAGTTTGCAATGTTGTCTGAAGCCATGGCTGATCTCGACATATTGTTTTGGCGTTGTTGACGAATCCGAATTGTAGATCATGCGCTCTCGTTTGGTGGTGGGGCGGCGGGTATACCCTTGTTAGTAAAAACCCTTGTGCTCAAAAGTATGTTTTATGCATAGAAATTGTGTTTAAATAGTTTTTGTCATGAAAAGATAACTTTAAGCTAACTCTTGTAAATCGCTTAGCAAACATATCGCCTGAGAAAAAAAGGCGCAGCAACAAGGAGACAAAATGTCCATTCCAAAGACAATGAAAGCAGCCCGCATGCACGACGTGGGTTCCCCCATGAAAATTGAGGAAGTGCCGGTGCCCGAAGTGCGTTCCAACGACGTACTGGTTAAGGTTCATTCGTGTGGCATCGTGCCTAATTTGGGCAACGTGCTGAAAAACTGGACAACCTGGTTCCCGGAGCGCCCATTGCCACCTCTGCCGGCTATTTTCGGCTTGGATCCTGCCGGTGAAATTGTGGCGGTTGGCTCTCAGGTTCACTACTGGCAGCCTGGTGATCGCGTTTACGTGAATCCCGGTCGTCACTGTGGCGGGTGCCGTGCGTGTCGCGATGGTCGTCATGAGCACTGCGAGTACTACACCTTCAACGGTTACTTTGGTTTCAGCGAAAAGTCTTTGAAGATTTTCGATGACTATCCTTATGGCGGTTTGTGTCAGTACATGACCGCACCTCAGTATTCGCTTGTATCCCTTCCCGATAGCGTTTCGTACGATCAAGCTGCGCGTTTGGGCTATTTGGGTACGGCGTACGCCGGTTTGCGTAAAGCGCAAATTCGCCCCGGCCAAACCGTCATGGTGAGCGGTGCAAGCGGCACGCTGGGTCTGGGGGCTATTCTGCTGGCCTTGGGGATGGGGGCGACTCGTATCCTGGGTGTGGCGCGTAATAAAGAGCTGTTGGCCCGCGTTAAAGCGCTGGCGCCTGAGCGCATCGAGGTCAAGTCCATAAATGATAATGAATCAGTTGAAGACTGGGTTCAGCGCATGACGGCAAACGAAGGGCTCGACCTGTACGTCGATTGCATTGGGCCGGGCGGTGGTCATGACATCTTGTTGTCGGCAATGCGTGTGCTCAAGCGTGGCGGCAAAGCCGTTGATATCGGCGCCATTGCAGGTGATGTGCCGGTTGACTTGCACACCGTCATGGATTTGCAGCAAACGGTCATTGGTTCGTGCTGGTTCACTGCGGCGGAAGGTCAGGATATGGCCGATATGGCGGGTGCGGGAACATTGAATATGTCTGTATTCGAGCATGTGGCCAGTCCTCTCGAGCAAATCAACGAGGCGATTTCCGGTATTGAAAATCGCAGCGGCGGCTTTAGTAATTTTGTGATTCACCCTTAACGGTTGTCGTCGGAAGCGACCGCTTTTATTTCCCCTGCAACCCTTGCTGCCGGATATTCATGGCAGCGGGGAGCAGATTACGCAGTATTCAAACAACAGGAAGGAGACAGGTATGGGAAATCGATTCAGCCGGCGTGACTTTGTGAAAGTGGCAGGGGTGTCTGCCGCTGCAATGGCCACGCCAACCATTTCGTTTGCGCAGGCAGATCGTGACACTTTGCGATTTGGCTGGGCAATTTCAAAAACCGGCCCGTTTACTGCTGGGGCCAGTTCCACTCAAATCCCCAATTATCATTTATGGGTGGATGACGTCAACAAGGCCGGCGGCCTGATGGTAGACGGTAAAAAGAAGTTGATCGAGGTTTTTGAATACGATGACCGCAGTCAGCCCGAAGAGGCTGTTCGCGCTATTGATCGTTTGGTTAACCAGGATAAAGTCGACTTTTTGCTACCGCCTTGGGGAACCGGCATGAACATGGCTGTTGCGCCTGTGTTTTTCCGTAATAAGTTTCCCATGATTGCGCCCACCTTCATTACTGAGCGCATGCCCGAACTCGTTAAGCGCTGGGATAATGTTTTTGCCTTGTTGCAACCCAATGCCCCCTACGGGACGGCGATTGTCGACGTGCTTCAGGAAATGCGCAAGGCAGGCAAAATCAATAATCGCGTAGCGATTGTGAACGTAACCGACCAAGGTGGTATTGAACTGGTCAAAGCGGCACGTGACGCTTTCGCCAATACCGATTTTGAAATCGTACACGAAGCCGGTTATCCCATTGGCACTCAGGATCTCACGCCAATTATCACTGCCGCCCAGCAAAGCAATCCCGACGTATTCCTGGCATTCAGCTATCCGCCCGACTCCATGGGGCTCACTGAAGCAGCGAGGGTGCGCGGCTTTAATCCGAAGGTGTTCTACATCGGTGTGGGTTCGGCGCTGCCTATTTACCGCAAGCGCTTCGCGGCGGCAACGGAAGGTGTCATGGGCCCAGGCGGCTGGAACCCTGAAACCCCGGAACTGCAAGCCTATATCGAGCGCTTCCAGGCTCTGAATGGAGGGCTGCCCGACCAATGGGTCAGCTATCTGTGTTATTCGGGTCTGCAGGCTTTGGGCCAGGCTATCGAAACCGTGGGAACGGTTGATCGCCCTGCAATTATCAAAGTGCTTCAGCAGGAAACCTTCGAGACGATTTCCGGCCCCTTGCGCTTTGAAAACAATATTGCACGCGATGCGTGGTTGGTTGGTCAGTGGCAGGGCGATACGTTCTGGGGGGTTGCGCCCAAAGATCGGGAAGGTGCCAAGCCTATTATCGATAAGCCAAACTGGAGCTAATCCGGAGTTAGTATGCCCTTAATTGATGCTTTATTATTTGGGCTAACCTTGGGGGGAGCCTACGCCTTGCTGGCGCTAGGCTTCAACCTGCAATACGGCGTGGCGCGAATTCTGAATCTTGCCTATGGCGAGATGCTGATTCTTGCTGCGCTGGTTGCTATGGTTATGTTTACCCAGTTGGGAATCTCACCGCTTATTTCCACTATTTTATTGGGAACGCTGGCCGCGATACTTGGCGCGTTTCTCTACCGTTACGCGCTGGTACCGCTGGTAAAGCGAAGCCGCAGCCAGGAAGAGCTTGAAGGCGACAGTATTCTTGCAACTTTTGGATTGTTGTTCTTCCTCCAGGGAGTCATGCTCGCGCTTTTTGGCGGCAACTATCTAAGCTACTCATTCTTGTCGGTTGCCGTCGATGTGCTGGGTACAACCGTATCGGCAAATCGCCTTATTGCGCTTTTGGCAGCCATTTTGTTTGCCCTGGGGCTTTATTGGATTCTGTTGCGAACGCGGGTAGGTACGGCTTTACGCGCTGTTGCAGTGAACCCCGGCGCTGCGCCGCTGGTGGGTGTGAATGTTATTCGGATTGCCATGTTGGGCTTTGCCCTGGGCACCGGGATGGTGGCGGCAGCGGGCGTCTTGCTAAGCATGTTTTCTACGTTCAGTGCGACGATGGGTGTGGTGTATACCATGAAAGCCCTGATTGTCGTCATTATGGGTGGCGTGGGCAATTTTGTGGGCTGTGTTATTGCCGCATTAATGTTGGGGCTCATTGAAAGTTTTGTGTCGGCTTATGTTGATTCGGGCTTAACCCTGGCTGCCAACTACGCTATTTTCCTGCTTGTGCTGATTTTCCGTCCCGCCGGTTTGTTCGGGAGGGCGGTGTCGTGAAACAGTTGAATCCATTATCCATTGTCTTGTTTGTTGTTGTCTTTGGTGCGCTGGCCGTTGTTCCCCAATTTACCAACGACTATATTGTTTCCCTGCTGATTGGTTTGCTAATGTATGCCAACCTGGCCACTGCCTGGGGGGTGTTTTGTGGCACAACCCGGCGTGTTTCACTCGCGACAGCAGCTTTTGTCGGGGTGGGATGCTATACCGTCGCCTTGTTTTCAGAAACACTACCCTGGCCGCTGGTGCTGGTGTTGTCGGCTGTATTTGGCGGGATCCTGGCTTTGTTGATTGGTTTATGTACCTTGCGTTTGTCGGGTATGTACTTCGTGATTTTTACTTTCGGTGTGGCGGAAATGATTCGCCAGTTGGTGAATTGGTATGAGTCCAATATCAGCGGGTCTGTGGGGCGTTATATCTTTCTCGACGTGACGTCGGCTGAAATCTATTGGCAGCTTCTCATTTTGTTTGCCCTGGTGTGGATCCTCGGTTTCTGGCTTTCGCGTTCGCGGCTCGGTTTCGCCCTGCGTTTAATCGGCGAGGACCAGGTTGCCGCCGGCAATTGTGGCATAAATACGGTTAAGGTTCGGTTGCTGGTATTTGTGGGTACCTCAATGATTATGTCGGTGGTGGGCGCAATTATTGCGCCGCGTTGGGCCTATATTGAACCCTCGATCGCCTTCAATGCGCTAGTGTCATTCCAGGTATTGGTCATGGCGTTGTTGGGTGGGATTGCGCTGTATTTTGGGCCGGTTATCGGCGTCGTGCCACTCATTCTGGCTTTTGAAGTATTGACCAAATATTTTCCGGATCATTTCAGCATGGTGCTGGGGGCGATCTTTCTAATTATTGTGTACTGGTTGCCAGGCGGTATTCTCGGCTTGTTGCGGCGATGGGGGGCGATTCGTGGCTGATGCATTACTCCAGGTAAAAGGCCTTGAGCGTCGGTTCGGCGGATTAAGAGCCGTTGACGGCTTGTCGCTCGAGGTTCAGGCCGGTGAAATCTTAGGGTTGCTGGGGCCAAACGGTTCCGGCAAAACAACCGCAATTAATTTGATCAGCGGCGTGCTTGTACCTAATGCAGGCTCGATCAAAGTTAACGGGCACGAAGTGGCCGGTATGCCGTCGTATCGCATTTCGTCATACGGGATCAGTCGTACCTATCAACTGGTGCGGTTGTTTAGTGGCATGACCGTGCGACAAAACGTGGTGGCGGGCATGGCGTTTGTTCACGATCATGAGTTCGGTTCGCGGGCCGATGAAAAGGCCGACGCCTTATTGGCCAAAGTAGGGCTTGCAGGCCAGGGCGATACCCTGGCTGGTGACCTTACCTATATGAATCAGAAGAAGGTCGAGCTCGCCCGGGCATTGGCCAGTCGGCCCAAGTTGCTGTTACTCGATGAATGGCTGGCAGGATTAAACCCAACTGAGCTTATTGATGCCATGAAGCTCGTTGCCTCAATCAGGGAAGAGAATATTTCTATTGTCATGGTAGAGCATGTAATTGAAGCGGTTCGTTCTTTATGTGACCGCTGTGTCGTAATGAGCGCAGGCATGCCGATTGCTTCGGGTACACCGGCCGAAGTGCTGGCCGATCCGGAAGTGGTCCGGGCTTATCTTGGAGAAGACGAGGATGCTTGAAGTTAAGGCATTAAGTGCCTGGTATGGCATGCATAAAGCGTTGGATGATGTTTCCTTGAATGTTCAGCGCGGTGAAGTGGTGACCGTGTTGGGTGCAAATGGTGCGGGGAAATCTACATTGCTGAAGGCGCTGGCTGGGCTGATTCCTGTGTCGGCAGACGCGCAAATCAATCTGGACGGGCGATCTTTGTGTTCGCTGCGTGACTTCGAGCGTGTTGAGGCGGGTATCGCGCTTGTGCCCGAGGGGCGGGGTATTTTTGGTGAACTAACGGTGCGTGAAAACCTGTTTATGGGGGCTTACCCAAAGCGGGCACGCGTTGGTGAAACCGAAAACCTGGAACGCATTTTGTCGTTGTTTCCTCGTTTGAGCGAGCGCCTCTCGCAAACGGCAAGAACAATGAGTGGCGGTGAGCAGCAAATGGTCGCGATTGGCCGTGCGCTGATGTCGAGTCCCGAAGTTCTATTGTTGGATGAGCCTTCGTTGGGGTTGTCTCCGCTTATGGTTTCCGAGTTGTTCAAAACACTTGCCCGTGTTTGTGAAACAGGCGTCACCATTCTGATGGTCGAGCAAAATGCAAAGCGAAGCTTGAAATTATCTGATCGAGGCTACTTGATTGAGCAGGGCCGGATTGTTGGGACGGGAGCAGCGCAAGAGCTTTTGAACGACGAATCGGTAAAGAAGGCTTATTTGGGGGGATAGCACGCTGGTTGGTTTACCGCCTGGAAGCACAGCCCCCTGCCGTGAATTGCCGTGTAGCGGCAAACAACCGACAGGGCGCTGTGATTTTTGCTGTGCGAACTTATTGCCGGCGTTCGGCGCCGATCAGTACAAACAGCATGGTGGCGGCGTCAGTGCCTTTATTACGCCAGCCGTGACGTGCGCCATTTTGGATGACGACATCGTGTTTTTTCAGATGTAGTTCCTCACCCGTGCCCAGGTCCAGCCATATTTCACCGTCCAGAACGACGGCGTAGTCGACGGTATCCGTCGTGTGCATGGCCGGATCGTCCATTTCGAATGTTTGCGCCAGTCCGGGTGTTTTTTGGGCGACTTCGGCACCGAATGCCGCACCGTCGAACGAAGGATCACCCATTAAAGCGTCGGATGGAAAGGTGACGATCATGAAGCGGGTGCCGCCGACGGGGGGCAGGAAGTTTGTGGTGGGTTGTACCGGATCGGTCGCCAGTTCGGCGTTGCCCACTTTTGGCTGCGACGGCGTCGCCCATAAAAGCGTGTTGGCAAAGGCTGGGTGGTTGTCGAAAGTACGTACTGTTTGCGTGTCGCTGATTACGCTTGGCTTGCCGTTTTTGTTGGCAATGACCACGCGGCGGATAGGTTGGGGTGAGGTGGCTTGAACCATATGGGTCTCCTTCTGAATTTTGTGCGTAATTTTAATAATTATGTATATTATTTTATGGAAGGGCAATAGGATTAACCCCAGATAATACGTTCTGCACAATGATCAGAGGGCCTTTTTATGGTTAATACTTATGCATAAAATATTTATTTATGCATTAAAATAAGAAATGCCAACGGTGTTCAACCGGCTTTTTTCGCTCCATTTAATTCGGAACCTATAACCATGTCACTTATCGATATCCGCAAGCAAAGCTTGAATATTGAAACCATCTATCACGAGGGTGGACCGCGGTCAGCGCATCCAACCCGGGTGGCAACGGCTTGTGCCGTTATCCGTAATCCTTATGCCGGCACCTATCAGGAAGACTTAATGCCGTTTATGGCGGCGTTGCGCGAGTTGGGCAAAACGCTGTCTGCCGAGCTGGTAAACGCGCTCGGGGCCGACAATATCGAAGTGTATGGCAAAGGTGCGATTGTGGGCGTGAATGGCGAGCTTGAGCACGGTGCGGTATGGCATGAGGCCGGCGGTTGGGCTTTGCGTGCCGCGTTGGGTGAACCCAAAGCGATGGTGCCTTCCGCCAAGGCTGTGGCGGCTGCCGGCTATCGTTTGATCGTACCGTTGCATTATATTCATGCCTCTTATGTGCGCAGTCACTACACCATTGGTGAGGCGGGCATTCAAGATGCGCCGCGCCCTAATGAAATTCTGTTTGCGTTGCTTGCGGGCACGGGTGGTCGTATTCACGCACGCTTGGGTGGTCTGGCCAAAGAGGCCGTGAGCGTTCATGATGGGCAACGGTAATTTTTGTGCACACAGGTTCGACTGGTCGCGACGCCTGGAGCTGAAAGGTAAGTAAGATGAAGCACTACGATGTCATTATTGCGGGCTATGGGCCAACCGGCGCCACGCTGGCGAATTTGCTGGTTGCGCGGGGGCTTCAAGTGGCTGTTTTCGATAAGCTGCCCGACTTATACCCCTTGCCTCGGGCGATTGGAATAGACCACGAGGGTTTGCGCATCATGCAGGAAGTTGGGATTGCCGATGCGCTTCAGGATTTTATAGCGCCTTATCGGCCCAGCGAGTATCGCGGTGTCGATGGTCAACCCATCCTGCGCCTCGATGCCGCGCCTGCCCCGCACCGTCTGGGTTGGGCGCCCAATTATGTTTTTAATCAGCCCGCGCTGGAAAGTGCTTTGCGTAATCGCTTGTCCAAGCAAGACGCAGCGCATATTTTTCTTGAGGCTGAGGTGATCGATAACGGGCAGGATGCCGATTCGGCCTGGGTAGACGTCAAGCTGAAAGGCGAAACGCAAGTGACTCGATTCACTGGTTCCTATTTGATTGCTTGCGATGGTGGCGGCAGTCCTATCCGCAAGCGTTTGGGTATCGAGCTGGAGGATCTGGGTTTTGATGAGGCGTGGCTGGTTATCGATGCGATCGTCAACGACGAAAAGTTGGCGCAGTTGCCCGATACCCAGGTTCAGTATTGTGAGCCTGATCGTCCCTGCACGTTTGTGGTGGGACCGGGGAACCATCGGCGTTGGGAAGTGATGTTGCTGCCCGGCGAGCAAAATTCGGGGGATTATCCCGAAGAAGTGTTGTGGCCCATATTATCCCGGTGGTTGAAGCTGGGTGAGGGTCGCTTGTGGCGCCATGCCGCTTATCGCTTTCATGGGCTCGTAGCGCGCCACTGGCGTAAAGGGCGCACTCTTCTTGCCGGCGATGCGGCGCATATGACCCCGCCGTTTATGGCTCAAGGAATGGTTCAGGGCATGCGCGATGCGCTTAATCTTGCCTGGAAGCTGGAGTGGGTATTAAAAGGGGCCGGAAATGATGCTCTTCTCGACTCTTACGAGCAGGAGCGTCATCCGCATGTGGTTGCCACCACGCGCGCGGCAATGGAGCTGGGTCGAATTATTTGTGAACGAGACGCCGATAAAGCCCGTCGTCGCGACGCAGACCTGCGCGCGAAGCAGGGTGGCGTCGTTAAAACAACGATTCGTCAGAACATGATTCCAGGTTTGACGTCCGGCTTGATCGACATAACTGCGCCGGGCGCAGGAACATTGTTTCCCCAGCCGTATGTCACTGTTCATGAGTCGGGTGAGCCGCGTTCAGGTTGGCTGGATCAATTTGTTCAGGGCCGTTCTTGTCTGTTATCGATCGGCCTGGTTTCCAAAACGGAGTCCGATCAGTTGCACAACCTGGCGCAACGAATCAATGCAACGTTGGTATGCATCGGCGCCGACGACAATAGGGCGTCGCCGTATTCAGGCATTTGTGTAACGGAAGAAGAGGCGGTAATGGCGCCCTGGCTTGAGTCTTTGAATTGCCGCTACGTCATTTCACGACCCGATCATTATGTGTATGGGGCCGCGCCCGACTTGGCGACGCTGGAAAATCTTGTTAATCGTTATGTGCGCGACTTGGGCGGTTAAGGCGTGAAGCGACAGGCGAATTAGCCTTCTTTACCCGGGTTGCGCCACATTTCTTCTTTTTCGTTAAGTGTGCGGGCCAACACAAAGCATAAGTCGGAGAGCCGGTTCAAATATTGTTTTACAGGGTCCGAGACCGCCTCATGTTCGCTTAGCGCGATAACATTACGTTCGGCGCGACGACACACTGTGCGGGCCACATGGGCCAAGGCCGTGGCGCGGGTTCCGCCGGGCAAAACAAACTCTTTCAATGGTGCCAGCATGGCATTGAATTTCTTCAACGCTTGATCCAGTCGGGCAATTTGCTCTGTTTTTATGGCAGCGTAGCCGGGAATGCACAGCTCGGCGCCGACACTAAACAAATCGTTCTGAACTTGGCCAAGCAGCGTGTTGATTTCTTCAGGCAGTGGCTCGGTTCGCCATAAACCAATCATGCTGTTCAGTTCGTCGACATCTCCCATGGCCTGAACGCGTCGCGCATGTTTGTTGATACGGGTGCCGTCACCCAGTGCGGTGGTGCCGTCGTCACCGGTGCGTGTTGCGATAACTGACAGTCTGTTTGCCATGATGGATGCTCAGTGTTGGTATGATGTCATTGAATGGATTGTAATTTCTCTAATAAAAGCAGGGGTAGCGCAATGGTTTGGTCGCGCAGAAAAGCAATTTCCGGTTTGGTGGCAATGGCCGGCATATTAACGGCGTTTTCGTTTGCTCCGGTTCGGGCTCAGCAGGCCACAGCCTCCGGGAAAGTGCGTCGGGTGAATCCGTCGGCCGGTAAAATTACCATTATGCATGGTGAAATCGTCGAACTTAAGCTTCCCGCCATGACGCTTGTTTATCGCGTGGAACCGCAACTCATCCAGGAAATTCAGCCCGGCGATCAGGTCACGTTTACGGTGGTCCGCCAGAATGGCGATTACGTGATTATTGAAATTCGCAAGGGCTGATTACACCATGGTTTTTACAGTACGTAGCGCGCAAGGTCTTCTTTGCCGGCCACGTCTTCCAGTTGGTTGTTTACATATGTGGTATCAATAACAACCGTTTTCCCGCCATTGGATGTTGCCTCGTACGACAATTCCTCAAGCAGTTTTTCCATTACCGTATGCAAACGTCGTGCGCCGATATTTTCAGTGCGTTCGTTTACTTCATAAGCCAGCTCGGCCAGGCGCTGAATACCGTCGTCGGTGAATTCCAGATTTACTTCCTCGGTTGCCATGAGCGCCCGATATTGTTTGGTCAGTGACGCGTCAGTGTCACACAGTATTCGCACAAAATCCTGAGCTGTTAGCGAATCGAGCTCTACACGGATCGGAAACCGGCCCTGCAACTCCGGGATCAGGTCGGATGGTCGAGCCAGGTGAAACGCTCCCGAAGCGATGAACAGAATGTGATCGGTTTTCACCACGCCGTATTTGGTGTTCACGCTGGTGCCCTCCACCAATGGCAAAAGGTCACGTTGAACCCCTTGGCGGGACACATCACCACTGGTTTGTTCCTGTCGGGTGGTGATTTTGTCGATTTCATCCAGGAACACAATGCCATTTTGTTCCGCGTTGGTAATGGCGGTGCTGCGTAGCTCTTCTTCATTGACGCGTCGGGCTGCTTCTTCCTCGGTAATAAGACGGAAGGCCTCCTTAACCGTCATTTTCCGGGTCTTTTTCTTTTCCCGTCCCATGCCTGCGAACATGCCTTTAAGCTGCTCGGTCATCTCTTCCATGCCCGGCGGCGCCATGATTTCCATTTGCGGCATGGGTTGTTCAACTTCAATTTCGATTTCCGTCTCGTCGAGCTGACCTTCCCGCAGACGTTTGCGGAACGTTTGCCGCGCCGCATTCTCTTCGCGTTGTGGCTGTCCGTGCGCATCGCGAGGGGGAGGTATCAGGACATCAAGAATTCGGTCTTCCGCCGCATCTTCAGCCTGGGTTTTGACCCGTTTCATTTCAAGCTCACGGGTTTGTTTGATGGAAATGTCGACCAGGTCGCGAATAATGGTGTCGACATCGCGCCCGACATAGCCCACTTCAGTGAATTTGGTCGCTTCAATTTTGATAAAAGGGGCGTTGGCCAGCTTGGCCAGGCGTCGCGCTATCTCGGTTTTGCCGACCCCGGTGGGGCCGATCATGAGAATGTTCTTTGGCACGATCTCATTACGCAGCGGCTGAGGGACCTGCTGGCGGCGCCAGCGGTTACGCAAGGCGACGGCTACGGATCGTTTCGCTTTCTTTTGGCCAACAATGTGCTTGTCGAGTTCGGAGACAATTTCCCCGGGGGTCATGTTCAGGGCGGACATAAATTTGCTTTTCAGTTACAGGGTTTCAATAACGTGATTCTGGTTCGTGTAAATGCACAGGTCGCCGGCGATACCCAATGATTTCTTTACAATTTCCTCGGCGGAAAGGTCGGTATTCTGTAATAGTGCCAATGCAGCCGATTGCGCGTAAGCGCCGCCGGAACCAATGGCGGCTAAACCATACTCGGGCTCAAGCACGTCGCCATTACCACTGAGGATCAGGGAGTGCTCTTTATCGGCCACAATCAGCATGGCTTCAAGCCGGCGCAAAACCCGATCTGTGCGCCAGTCACGAGTTAGCTCGACAGCTGCGCGCAACAAGTGGCCCTGATGTTTTTCCAGTTTCCCCTCAAAGCGTTCCTGTAGGGTGAAAGCATCGGCGGTGGCACCGGCAAAACCGGCCAGTACTTTGTCGTGAAATAAACGGCGGATTTTCCGGGCCGTTCCTTTAAATACGATATTGCCCAGGGTTACTTGACCATCGCCGCCGATGGCCACCTGGTCGCCGCGCCGAACGCAGACAATGGTAGTAGCGTGAAATTGTTCCATATTCCTTCCTTTGAACGCTTTATTTGGGGCTGAAAGAGAAACTTTCAAGCCCCTTTCAAGGGTCGGGCGTTAAGGAAATAAAAAACGGCACTGTGTTTTTCGACACAATGCCGTTTTGTTTATGGTGAACCCACCGGGGCCGGCTATTTAGTCGCCATAAAGTTTTTGCCGCATTTCACGCCGCTCTTGTGCTTCCAGCGAGAGGGTTGCGGTTGGCCGTGCAAGCAGACGGGGAATGCCAATGGGTTCGCCCGTTTCCTCGCACCACCCATACGTGCCACTGTCTATCATCGTGAGCGATTGCTGAACTTTCTTCAATAGCTTGCGTTCACGATCACGCGTGCGCAGTTCCAGCGCATGCTCTTCTTCAATGGTGGCGCGATCGGCGGGGTCGGGAACAAATTGGGTTTCACGCAGGTGTTCGGTTGTAACGCCGGCGTTTGTCAGGATGTCTTGCTCAAGCTGTTTGAGCCGATCACGGAAAAAGGCCAGTTGTGCCTCGTTCATATAGTCGGACTCGGGCATGGCTAACAGTTCTTTTTCGGTGAGCGGCTTGGCTTGCGCTTCTTCTTTGGTGTTGCCTGATTTGGTGGCCATGATGTACCCCTAAAAATAGACGTCTTGTGCTTAATAATAAGTGTTAAGCAAGACAATTATCCAGGCCCTGACGGAAAATGTCTTCGGGCAGTTTTCGACCAATAAAAACCATTTTGGTTCCACGTTTTTCATTGGCTTGCCAGGCTTTGCCCGGCTCGGCACCCATCATCATGTGAACCCCTTGGAACAGCATGCGACGGTTAATGCCTTTTATATACAGAATTCCTTTGTAGCGCAGAAGGTCGGGCCCATAAACCTGCACGATGCCCCCCAAAAACTCTTCCAGTTTTTCCGGGTCGAATGCCTCATTTGAACGATATACAAACGCCCCGATTTCATCGCTGTGATGCGCGTGATGGTGATCATGGTGATGCCCGTGATGATGGTCGTGCCCATGGTCGTGATCGTGTGCCGCGTCGGGGTGGGTGTCCGCCAGGAACGCCGGGTCGATATCCAGGATCGTGTTCAGGTTAAAGCCGCTGATGTCGAGCAAGTCTTTAATGTCGGCTTCGCCGAAATGCACCGTTGTGATGGGCGCGCGAGGGTTCATATGCACAATGCGTGAACGCAGTGCTTGAAACTCGTCGTCGCTTACCAGGTCTTTCTTGGAAACCAGGATGCGGTCGGCAAAGCCTACTTGCTTCTGGGCTTCTTCCTGTTCGTTCAGCGTTTCCATGCCGTGCTTGGCGTCGACAATGGTAATGACGGAGTCGAGCCGATAGTATTCGGCGATGTCGTCATCCATGAAAAACGTCTGGCATACCGGGCCCGGGTTGGCCATGCCGGTTGTTTCAATCACAATGCGGTCGAAGGCGATGTCGCCGGCTTTACGCTTGGCGCGCAGCTCGCCAAGGGCACGTTGCAAATCGCCGCGAATAGTGCAGCACACGCAACCATTGCTTAATTCGATGATTTGCTCGTCGCTTTCCTGAACCAGCAATTCGTTATCAATGCTTTCCGGTCCGAACTCATTTTCAATAACGGCAATGCGCTGCCCATGGTTTTCCGACAGCAAGCGCTTAAGCAGGGTGGTTTTACCGGCGCCAAGAAAGCCAGTAAGGATGGTGACGGGCACCATATTGTCAATTTTCAAACCGGTGGTCATAACAGCTCACAACGCACAGCCCTAAGAGGGAAAAATAGATTCCCGAATCATTTGGGGATGCATAAAAAAATATCAACGTGCGATTACAGCACAGGCCGGCGCCAAGAGCAAACGGTTTGCTTAGTTGTTGTATTTCAAGCGTTTTTTGGTTCGGGTTAGTACTGACTCATGCCAGAGGTGTTTCATGTTGCTGACTACTGTGTCGTTGCTGATGGCAACGATTGCATAAAGCCCGCAACTCGGTTTCGTGGTGTTCCAGAACAAAGCCCGCACTGGCCACTTTGCGTGCCAGTTTCTTGTGAAGCTCAGGGTCGCTGAATTCTGCAACCGCGCCACATTGGGTGCAGATGACCAGGATGTCGTGAGGCTCGCCGGCGGCATCCATGCAGGCTGCCCATGCGTTGACGGCGTCAAGTCGGTGAATAAGCCCTTCTTCAATTAAGAAGTCCAGCGCGCGGTAGACGGTGGGAGGAGCGGCGCCGGGCTGAAATTCCCGGATTTCTTCCAGAAGCTCGTAAGCTTTCACACTACGCTGTCGCCGCAACAAAATTTCCAGTACTTTGCGTCGAATAGGCGTGAGTCGGCGTCCTCGCTGGCTACAAAGCTTTTCCGCAGTTTTTAATTGTTTGGCGATGCCCGAGGACAATTCGCTGGCTTGACGAGGCATAGTGTATCCGTGTGCCGTATGTTATAACATTACTCTAGCAACGTTGTAGATTCAACTTCTCATTATCCTCAATTATGTCTGTTTTTGCTCGATCTGTGCGTCAACGTCAACCATATCGCGGCTCCATCGTTCTGTTTTCCGCTTGGGCTCGTGCATGGCGTACTGCAATCGTGGTCGCTTTTTTATGGGCGGTGACGGGCTGGGCCATGCAGTGGTGGTAGGTTGCGGCTTATGAACCAGGCGATGATTGAGCTTGATGAGGTTTCGTTGGGTTGGCGCGATCGTGTTGCGCTTCGCGATGTGTCCGGTCGTTTTGTGCAAGGGTCCTTAACGGCTATTGTCGGGCCGAATGGCGCGGGTAAGTCAACCCTTGTTAAGGCGTTGATGGGGCAATTAAGCCCGTTAAGCGGCGAGATCCGTTTTGCGCCCGACGCCCAAAACAACGTGGCCTGTTTGCCGCAGCTTGGTGAGCTTGACCGAAGTTTCCCGATTAGTGTGTATGACCTTGTCGCCATGGGGGCGTGGCGACGTACTGGGTGGTGGAAGGGTTTTGGCCTATCTGAACACGACCGCGTGTTGCAGGCACTTGATACGGTAGGTCTGGCAGATTTCAGCCGGCGCATTATTGGTACGCTTTCCGGCGGGCAGCTTCAGCGCGCCTTGTTTGCACGGTTAATGCTTCACAACGCTAGCGTGCTGATTCTCGACGAGCCGTTCGCCGCCGTCGATCGACACACAACGGACGACTTGCTGGAACTGTTACTGATTTGGCACAACGAGGGGCGTACGGTGATTGTCGTATTGCATGATCTTGATTGTGTCCGTAACTTGTTCCCAGAAACCCTTTTGTTGGCGGGACAGGTTGTTGGTTGGGGGCAAACCGCGCAGGTGTTAACCACCGAGAATTTGCACCTGGCGCGCCACTTGTGCGCAGGAGATTACCTGTGAGCGGAATCGATTTCCTGTTCGTGCCGTTCACAGAGTTCGCATTTATGCGGCGTGCGCTGGCGGGGTCGGTTTCATTGGCATTTGCAGCCGGTCCGCTTGGTGTCATTCTGGTGCTTCGACGTATGAGTCTGATGGGCGACGCGATGGCACATGCCATTTTGCCGGGTGTGGCGGTTGGTTTTTTAACGGCGGGGTTGTCGTTATGGGCGATGGCGCTGGGCGGATTGGTAACCGGGTTGCTGGTGGCTATATTGGCCGGGTTTGTGTCGCGTCTGACGCCATTACGTGAAGATGCCAGCTTTGCGGCTTTTTATTTGGTTTCCCTTGGTTTGGGTGTATTGCTGGTGTCGTTGCGGGGCTCCAATATGGATCTGATCCATGTTTTGTTTGGAACAGTATTGGGTTTGAATGACGCATCTCTTTTATTGGTGACATCAACGGCCTCGGTGACACTATTTGTGTTGGCGCTGATTTTGCGTCCTCTGGTTGCGGAATGTCTTGATCCTGCATTTATGAGGGCGGAAAAAGGGTATGGTTCCATCAGCCATATGGTGTTTTTGGTTCTGCTGGTAATGACGTTGGTGGCGGGTTTTCAGGTTTTAGGCACGCTCATGGTAGTGGGCATCATGATGCTGCCCGCTGCTTCCGCCCGGTTTTGGGTGCGCTCAGTTGTGCGACAGATGGCCATGGCTGCATTCATTGGTGTTGCGGCCTCGTACTTGGGGTTGTTGTTTTCTTATTACCTTAATGTGCCTGCCTCGGCAGCCATTATTCTAACGGCGGGCATTTTGTATTTTGCTTCAGTTGTGGTGGGGCCTCAAGGTGGTTTGATTCAGGTTGCGCGCCAGTATCGCGCGCGGCGTTATCTATCAAAAATAGCGAAATAATGTGGGTAAAGCGGAGTAGAGCATGAGGTTAGGCGGTATTTCCCTGCGTTCGGCAGCAGTCAAGCGTTTATGTGTCGCTGCGATGCTCATGTTTTTCGCCGGCGCACTTTCGGCGGCGCCGGTGCGGGTTGTGGCGACGTTTTCCGTTTTGGGTGACATGGTCTCCGTTATTGGGGGAGAAAACGTCGAAGTGGTCACCTTGGTTGGCCCTGAGACGGACTCACATGGGTTCGAGCCTACCGCACGCGAAAACCGCATGCTTGCGCAGGCTCAAGTCCTGGTGTCGAACGGGTTGGGCTTCGAGGGGTGGTTGCCGCGTTTGGTAAAGGCTTCCGGCTTCGATGGCCTGGAAATTGTGGCGTCCAAAGGGGTGGAGCCGCGCCTGCTGGCTTCGCATGATGACGGCCATAACCACGACGGTCATGATCATGGCGATAATGGTGATGTCGACCCTCATGCCTGGCAAGACTTGGCCAATGGTATGCAGTATGCACGGAATATCGCCAACGGTCTGGCGCGCATTGATCCTGCGCATCGCGCCAAGTATCAAGAGCGTGCCCGGGTATATATAGAAGAAATGCAAAAGTTGCATGACGAAATCAAAGGGCAGCTAGAGGCAATTCCCGAGCAGCGGCGCCGCGTTGTTACGGCGCACGATGCTTTTGGATATTTCGGTCAGGCCTATGGTGTGACCTTTATTCCTATTGCGGGTATCTCTTCCGATGCCGAGCCGTCGGCCCGGGAAATGGCAGAGATCATTCGGCTGATCAGGGAAAGCAACGGTGTGGCTTTGTTCGATGAAAATGCGACCGGTGCCTCACGTATTCTGGAGCAGATTGCTCGTGATACCGGGCTTAAAGTGGGAGGGGTCCTTTACTCCGATACACTGGCGTCGGTTGATCAGCCGGCGGGCACGTACTTAGGTATGTTCAAGTGGAATGCGGGCCGCGTGCTGTTTTCAATTAAACCTTGAGTGTCGGGTGTGGGCCGACGCTGCTATTTGTTTTTGCGTGTGGCCCGTGGGTGGGCCTGGTCGTAGGCTTTAGCCAGGTGTTGGAAGTCGAGACGCGTATAAATTTGGGTTGTGGAAATATTGGCGTGCCCTAATAGTTCCTGTACCGCTCTTAAATCTTGTGCCGACTGCAGCATATGGCTGGCAAAACTATGACGCAGGCTGTGCGGGTGAACGTTTACCGGCAGGCCCAGCCGATGCACCAGTTTGTTCAATTGCAACTGAACGACACGCGGGCTAATGCGTTTGCCTCGCTCGCCCAGGAAAAGAGCGGCCTGGGTGTCGGCATTGGGTTCGTTGGGTTGTAATGTGTGGCGTACTTCAAGCCATTGTTGTATTGCGCGGACCGCGTGGCGCCCTAACGGTACCTGACGTGTTTTCCCGCCTTTTCCGGTAATCGTTGCCTGGGCGCTGGGAAGGTCAATCCAACTGATGGAAGTGTATTGATCGGTACGATGGTAACGCCAGTCGAGGCTAACCAGTTCCGCCAGACGCAAACCACTGGAATACAGAATTTCAAACATGGCTTGATCACGATGCTCGATGTTGGACTCAGGCGGCGGCAGTCCGGGCCGGTCGAGCAAGGCCTGTGTCTGTTCAACGGAAAGCGCTTTGGGTAATTGGCGGGCTGCCTTAGGGGCACGAACGCCTTTTGCCGGGTTTTCGTTTAAGCCGGCCTGCGGAGCCCACCACTGATAAAAGCCACGCCACGCGGCAAGTGCGCGGGCCAGGCTGCGGGGTTGATGACCCTGGCTGCGCAGGCGGGCGATGGTGCGTCGAATGTGGTCTTCACGCAGGTTTTCCAGCCTGGTGTCTGGGTTCAGTGTAATCAGCTGCGCCAGATCGTGTTCGTATGCCTGCAATGTATGGCGCGAATACCGGTGATTCGTTTCCAGGTGAATCAGCCATTGACGCACAGGTTCGGGCAGTGCGTTCACGGCGTTCATCCTATTTCAAACGGGAAAGGGCGGCCGAGGCCAGCGAGCTTAATATTTCCAGGAATGCGGTGCCCATGTCGGGCTGGAAGCGCTCTTTGTCTTCTGCACCTAAAACCAGCAAGCCAAACACACCTGAATCGTCTTTCATGGGGACCACCGCGAGCGATTGGGCGGGTGCGTTCAGCCAGGCCAAAACAGGCTGGTCGGTAACCGGCCCGCAATAGGGTGCGTTAAGGGCGTTTGCATATTGTTTTATTTCTTCCGTAATGCCGTCGGTGAAATGCGTGTCATTGCACTGTGAAAGCCCCCAGACTTTCAGCGTGGTGTTGGGTAATTCAAACAACGACGACAGGTGTTCGACAATTAACTGAGGCAGGCGCTCGGCTTGTGGTTCGGCCAGCATCCGGCAGCACCAGCTTGTAAGGGTGCGACTGATTTTTTCGTTGCCTGATGCGTTGTTGATTAAACCCGACAGGCGCCATTCAAGGTCTTTGGTTTTGGCGCGAAGCGTAAGAATTTGGCGCTCACCCAAAGAAATTGCCCGTGTTTCATGTGGGTGCGGGACCCGTAACTCAGAGAATACTTCTGCGTGCTCCTGGAAAAAATCAGGGTTGCTTGCCAGAAAACGGGCGATTTCTTCGGGGGTGAAGGTGGAGGCGCTCATGTGCCAATTATCCTTGTTCAGTCGTGTTGCGTAAGCTTATCAATGTCGACCCGCCCGGTAAACACAGTTGTTGCGGGGCCGGTCATATAAAGGTCGGGATTCGCCCAGTCGATTGTTAGCGTGCCGCCCCGGGTATGCACTGTTACCGGGTTGTCGAGCAGGCCGCGTCGTATGCCTGCCACCGCTGCTGCGCAGGCACCCGTGCCACATGACAAGGTTTCACCTGCACCCCGTTCATACACGCGCAATTTGATGGTGTGGCGGTCGACCACTTCCATAAAACCAGCGTTAACACGTTGGGCAAAGCGTGGATGCGACTCAATTAGGGGGCCAAGTTCCGCTACGGGTGCGGTGGCGATGCTTTCCACAACTTGAACAGCGTGTGGGTTCGAGATGGCAACCAGCGAAATACGAACGGGAGAGGCACAGGCCGTTAACGGTAACTGCCAGACTGTGTCTTCACCTTGTGTTTCATTGCTTAAGGCCGAAGTATCGAAGTGGACATCGGCGGGGGTGAAACGCGTTTGGCCCATGTTCACTACAACTTCACCGTTGTCGGTTTCGGTTAATACAATCAGGCCGGTTTGTATTTCGGCTTTTAAGGGGTTTCGTTTTGAAAGCCCTTGCTCGTGGATGAAGCGGACAAAGCATCGGGCGCCGTTACCGCAGTGCTCCACTTCACTGCCGTCTGAGTTGAACACCCGGTAACGAAAGTCGGCGTCGGGGTGCGATGGTGTATCGACCAACAGGATCTGGTCGGCGCCAATACCGAAATGACGATCTGCCAGCGCACGGGCGCGTTGTGGTGTCATCTCGATTGGCTGGCGTATGCCGTCCAGGACAATGAAGTCATTGCCTGCGCCGTGCATTTTGGTGAATGTCCAGATCGTCATGGTGTTCACTAGTAAGGTTTGGGGCCGTCGTTGGGGCGTGTTTTGAAGCGTCGATGAACCCAATAGTACTGCGCTGGATCTTCGCGCACCCAGTCTTCAATGAGCCGGTTGATGCGCGCGGTGGCAGCACTAAGGTCGTCGGTGCCGGGGAAGTCGGGTACAGGGGGCAGAATACGGACATTGTAGACCCCGGTTGCCAGGTCAAGATTACTAATAATGGGCAATACTGCGGCATCCCAGGATTGTGCGATTTGGGCGGTACTGGGTAGTGTCGCTGCAGGCACGCCGAAAAATGGAACAAATACGGCGCCCTTCGGGCCGAAATCCATGTCAGGCAGGTAATAAATGGGGATGCCCTGACGCAACAGTCGTATCAACCCGCGAATGCCGTCTTTGCGACTGATCAGGAATGATTCGTTGAAGCGCGCGCGACCTTCCCGCATGAGTGCGTCGACATCATGATCACTCGAAGGCGTGTAAAACGTGGCTGTGCGCTTGCTGTGCATGGTCAGCCTTGAGCCGGCGGCGTCAAGCCCGACAAAGTGCGGGGCCAGAACCAATATTTTGCGGTTGGCCTGTAGCAGCGCATCGAAGTGTTCCAGCCCGCTTATTTTGACTGTTCGGGCAACGCGGTCGGGATCGCCAAACCAGATAAGCCCGCGGTCAATAATGGATTGCGCCAATAAATAGAAATGCCGATGCAGCAGCGCTTCGCGTTCTTGATCGTTAAGGTTTGGGAAACACAGCCGCAAATTGGTACGCACAATATGTGCGCGTGATCGCATGAGCCGGGGGGTGAGCCACCCAAGAATACGTCCCCATCGCAAACGTGTTCGGGTTGGGCAGCGGCCAAAATACTCAAAAACGGCGCGAAGAAGTGTGGATTTACTAAGAGTCATGTGTTGCATTGCTGGGCTGAGGAGGCGCGCCGGCCGGGGTTTTGTAGCGGTTGTAGCTCCAAAGATACTGTTCGGGAAAGCGTCGGATCAGTGTCTCCATGGTTTGGTTGATAAGCGTTGCCTGCGCGAGCGCATCGGTAGGGAATGGGTCGGGCAGGCGAACGTAATGGATGCGCCAACCTTTACCTTGAGGCAGGCGTTCGCCTGCCGTCATGATGACAGCCACGCCGGTTTGTGCCGCGAGTTTTCCGGCTAAAGTCATGGTGTAGGCGTGGCGCCCAAAAAAGGGAGCCCACACACCTTCGCCTTCCCCCGGCGCCTGGTCGGGCAACATTCCTACCGCTTCGCCTTTTCTAAGCGCCTTAACGAATTCTTTCACCCCTTGTCGGTTGGCGGGTACCGCACGCAAGCCGGGTGCATTACGCGCGCTTTCCATAATGGGAGCCAGAATGGGTTTGCGGGGGGGGCGGAACATGACCGTAATAGGTCCATGCCGGGTTAAGTAACGCGCGGTAATTTCAAAGCAACCCAAATGGGGTGTGAGATAAAGTACGCCGCGCCCTTCTGCCAGCGCGGTCTCTACAACGTGGTTGTCGTCACTTACTACCAACGCCAGGCTTTCTTCATTTTTAAGCCAGACTTTCGGCAACTCCATGATCATCGCGCCGGCTTGTGCGGCCGATTCCAGGGCGAAAGCGGGGTTGGTGTAACCGGCTTGCTTTGCGTTATCTTGTAGACGCTCCCGATATTTGTCGGGAAAGCGATACACCATTCGCCCGCCTACGCGCCCCAGGGCGTGCAAAACTGATAATGGTAGAAACGACAATAAACGAAACAGAAAAAGCAGCATGGCGGCTTATAAGCGCAAAATATGAGCATAAACAGTACAACTTGCTATTTTCGCTTAAAATAAAAAATGTCGCCGAGTTAACCGACAACTTGCGGGGCGACAGCCGCTGGTTAATTTTTTGACCGAAGGCGTACTATTCCGCTAAAGCGTCGCGCCCAGATCGCAACTGCACAGGCAGGTATCAGAGGTGCAACGCAATGTTCAACCTCAGTGCCGAAGTACACGGCCTTAATTTATAAGGATGTCTGCTGTGTCCAGTAACGATTTTCTGTTTACCTCTGAATCTGTTTCCGAAGGCCACCCCGACAAGGTTGCCGACCAAATCTCCGACTCCATTCTCGATGCTATTTTCGAGCAGGATCCTTTCGCGCGTGTTGCGGCGGAAACGCTGTGCAATACCGGGCTGGTCGTCTTGGCAGGGGAAATTACTACAACTGCGAATGTCGATTACATCCAGGTGGCCCGCGATACCATCAAGCGTATCGGCTACGACAACACCGATTACGGTATCGACTATAAAGGTTGTGCCGTTTTGGTGGCGTACGACAAACAGTCGCCGGATATCGCCCAGGGGGTCGACCGCAACCCTGAACAAAACATGGATCAAGGCGCCGGAGACCAGGGCTTGATGTTTGGGTACGCCTGCGACGAAACCCCCGACCTCATGCCGGCCCCCATTTGGTATGCCCACCGTTTGGTTCAGCGTCAAAGCGAACTGCGCAAAGATGGCCGCTTGCCCTGGTTGCGTCCCGACGCCAAGTCACAGGTTACCTTCCGCTACGTCGATGGCAAGCCTGTTGAGGTTGACACCGTTGTGTTGTCGACCCAGCACGCACCTGAAATTTCCCAGGCCGATATTCGCGAAGCCGTGATCGAGGAAATCGTTAAGCCCATCATTCCCGAAGGCCTGCTTACCGATAAAACCAAGTTCATGATTAATCCCACCGGTATTTTTGTGATTGGTGGCCCTCAGGGTGATTGCGGCTTAACCGGTCGGAAAATTATTGTTGACACTTATGGTGGCGCCTGCCCGCATGGTGGCGGGGCATTCTCGGGCAAAGACCCGTCCAAGGTCGATCGTTCGGCGGCGTATGCAGCACGTTATGTGGCCAAGAATGTGGTGGCTGCCGGATTGGCGCGCGAGTGTCAGGTGCAGATCAGTTACGCCATCGGCGTGGCCGAGCCGATTAACATCACCATCCATACCAACGGCACCGGCGTGATTCCCGACGACAAAATTGCGTTGTTGGTGCGCGAGCATTTCGACCTGCGTCCCAAAGGCATTATCAACATGCTTAACCTGTTGCGCCCCATTTACAGCAAAACCGCTGCCTATGGCCATTTCGGTCGCCCTGAACCGGAATTTACCTGGGAAGCCACCGACAAGGTCGATGTGCTCAAGAAAGCGCATTAATCAAAAGGTACTTTGTGTCTGATTCTGTCCGTCACCCCGACAACAACAGTCGTTTAACGCCTACCGATTCGCCTTGCGTGGCGGTGTGCTCGACGCTGTACGACGATATTTGTCGCGGGTGCGGCAGAACAGCCATGGAAGTGGCCAATTGGGTGTTTTTATCCGAAGAAGAAAAGCGCGCTGTTTGGGAGCGCATTAAGGCCCAGGGATATCCCCGGCGAAAATCTTGACGTGAATGCGGTGAAGCGTTGGTTCCTGCCTGGAAATTCGCCGCAACTACGTTACAATAATGGCTTCCCTGAGGGGCGCTGCGACGGGTTTTCCCGCTAGGCTCAGGGTCATCCACTTCTTTTTAGTACAACGGCGCTCATCATTACCTGCACGGCAGGCGACGATGGGCAAAAGCGTTGTTCATCTCGTTGGCTTAAGCAGGTTTAGGGGTTTTTCCACCATGAACACTGTTGCTGACAATTCCGTACAAGACTACATCGTTGCCGATATCGGGCTGGCCGAATGGGGCCGCCGTGAAATCGCCATTGCCGAAACTGAAATGCCGGGCCTCATGGCCACGCGTGAAGAGTATGCCACCGCGCAACCGCTGAAAGGCGCACGCATTGCCGGTAGCCTGCACATGACCATCCAAACTGCTGTGCTTATCGAGACGCTGGTTGCGTTGGGCGCCGAAGTGCGTTGGGCATCGTGCAATATTTATTCCACGCAAGATCACGCCGCGGCCGCTATTGCTGCTGCAGGCAACCCCGTTTTCGCCATCAAGGGTGAAACGCTGGAAGATTACTGGCAATACACCCACAAAATTTTCGATTGGCCGGGTGAGCAGGCCAATATGATTCTCGATGACGGCGGCGATGCCACATTGCTCTTGCACCTCGGTGCAAAGGCCGAGAAAGACCTCTCCGTGTTGAATAACCCCGGCAGCGAAGAAGAACGCGTTCTATTTGCCGCCATTAAGGCCCAGTTGCAAAAGGATGCCAATTGGTATTCCACACGTTTGGCGCAAATTAAAGGCGTTACAGAAGAAACCACCACCGGCGTGAACCGTTTGTATCAAATGGCCAAGAAGGGCGACCTCGCTTTTCCAGCCATCAATGTGAACGACTCCGTAACCAAATCCAAGTTCGACAACCTGTATGGTTGCCGTGAGTCATTGGTCGACGGTATCAAGCGTGCCACCGACGTGATGGTTGCCGGTAAGGTAGCCGTTGTTGTGGGCTTCGGCGACGTGGGCAAAGGTTGTGCACAGGCGTTGGCGGCCTTGCGTGCTCAGGTCTGGGTAACGGAAGTTGACCCCATTTGCGCGCTGCAGGCGTCTATGGAAGGCTACAAAGTGGTCACCATGGAAGAGGCATGCGATAAAGCCGATATATTCGTTACCGCTACCGGTAATTATCATGTCATTACGCGTCAGCACATGGAGCGTATGAAAGACCAGGCTATCGTTTGCAATATTGGTCACTTCGATAACGAAATCGACGTCGCCGGTATTGAAGATCTCGAGTGGGAGGAAATCAAACCTCAGGTTGATCACGTCATTTTCCCCGACGGTAAACGCATTATTTTGTTGGCGCAAGGGCGTTTGGTGAATTTGGGTTGCGCAACGGGGCACCCCTCGTTTGTCATGTCGGCCTCGTTCACCAACCAAACGATTGCGCAAATCGAGCTGTTCACCCGTGGTGAGGCCTACCAGAACGGTCAGGTTTATGTGCTGCCCAAGCATCTCGATGAAAAAGTGGCCCGTTTGCACTTGAAAAAACTGGGAGTCAATCTTACGCAGTTATCCCCGGAGCAAGCCGATTACATTAACGTGTCGGTCGACGGTCCTTACAAGCCCGATCACTATCGTTATTAAGCGTTGAATCGGTTGTTCAAGCATTAAAGGTTTTTTCACCTTGCCAACAGGAGGTAGACCATGGAGTTGTTGCTCATCTGGGTTTTAAATGCGGTTGCATTGTTAATCGTGGCTTATATTTTGCCGGGTATTACGGTTGCATCGTTTTGGTCGGCACTCATTGCCGCTTTGGTACTGGGTTTGCTCAATACTTTGGTCAAGCCGCTGTTGGTTTTGCTTACGTTGCCTATCACAGTGGTTACGTTAGGCCTGTTCCTGTTGGTCTTGAATGCGCTGGTGTTCTGGTTCGCGGGCTCCATTTTGCGCGGGTTCCAGGTTAACGGGTTCTGGTGGGCTTTGTTGGGAGCACTGATTTACAGCATTATCTCGGGTTTCTTGTCGGGGCTGATTTCAAAATGAGTTCTTCATGGGCGCTAAGCCTAGAGTTTTTCCCCCCGCGCGATGAAAACGCGCGGGGCAAACTAACTGCAGCAGCCAAAGAGCTGGAAGTATTAAACCCTGCCTACGTTAGTGTTACGTTTGGTGCCGGCGGCTCAACGCGCGAAGGTACGGCCGATGCGGTCGACCTGCTGCAGAAATTGGGCTATGAAGCTGCACCGCATTTATCTTGTATTGGTGCAAGTCGCTCTGTATTGGGCGACATACTCCAGTATTACAAAGACCAGGGGGTACGCCGCCTGGTGGCGTTGCGGGGCGACCTGCCCTCCGGCATGGGGATGAACAAAGGCGAGCTGCATTACGCAGTTGATCTGGTTCGGTTTATTCGTGAGCAAACGGGTGACTGGTTCCATATTGAAGTGGCGGCTTATCCTGAAGTCCACCCCCAGGCTAAAGGTGCGCAGGCAGACTTGAATCATTTCGTTGAGAAAGTTCGTGCCGGTGCCAATAGCGCCATTACCCAGTACTTTTTTACTGCGGATGCGTATTACGATTTCGTTGATCGTGCGCGTGAAAAGGGGGTGGGTGTGCCGATCGTGCCTGGGATCATGCCCATTACCAACCATAACCAGTTGGTTCGGTTCTCCGACATGTGCGGCGCAGAAGTACCACGCTGGATTCGTCAGCGTCTCTCCGATTATGGCGATGACCTCGCCTCGATTCGGGCGTTCGGGGCAGAGGTCGTGACCCGTTTATGCCAGGATCTGCTTGATCAGGGTGCACCGGGGTTGCATTTTTATACCTTGAATAATGCCGGTGCAACGCTGGCCATCGCGCGCCGGCTTACTTAAGCGCCCACCCTTTGTCGGTTAGGATTGCATTAAGCGGGTAGTCGTGGTTCATGGGCGTGTGTTGCACGCCCATTCGTGCCAGGTCGCCGCACGCCCATGCTACGCCCATGGCGTATGGGCTGTGGCCGGTTTTCTTTAAATGGGCGAGTGTGCGGTCGTAGTAACCTTTGCCATAGCCAATGCGGTCTCCTTTGCGGGTATAGCCCAGAGTTGGAACTAATACGACGTCGGGTGTGGGGGCGACAGGCCCCTGGGGCTCGGAGATTCCAAATGCGCCGGCTTGCATCGGTGTATCGGGCGTCCAGACACGAAACTCCAAGGGCTGGTTAGGCCCGGTTACCACGGGTAACGATACAGAGATTCCTTCTTCCTCCACCCACTGGTATAACAGCGGCTGAAGTTGAGGTTCTTCAGGCATCGACCAAAAAGCAGCGACGTTCTGGTAGGTCGGTTCGCCCCGTTCTTCCTGTTCGGCGCGGGTGGTGGCCAGCCAGGTATAGAGCCTGCCCCGAATCAACAATCCTCCGCGACGGGTTTCAATGGGGTCTTGCGCTGCGCGAGCGGCTTTGAGACGATCACGAATAGCGTCGGGATTATTCTCTATACTGTCAGTCATGTTGGAAATTCTGCAAGGTTGAAACAAAGATGGTGTTCAAGCAGTGTCAACGGTATCAGAAATTATGGCGGCGTGCCGGTCTTGGTTTGCTTCTGGCCGGTGTGCTTGGCTCTGCTGGTTTGGGTCCGGCGGCGGCACAGGAAGATGTCGAGGTCATCAACATCACGATCCGGCCCGACCCTTCTCTTCAGGCTGTGATCCAGGCTCGCGAAGCGATGCAGAGAAAGCGTTGGGATGAGCTTGAGGCATTGGTGCCGCAGGCTTCGCAGGCGCCGCTTCTGGGTTCTTATGCGGAGTATTGGCTATTGCGCCGCGACCTCACCAATCCGGCAACGCCGGTGCCAACCCAGCGTCTTGAGCGCTTCATGGCCACTAACGAAGACGCTTATCTTGCCGACCGTATTCGCTCCGATTGGATTGTTGCAGCGGCCCGATCGGGCGACTATGCAAAAGCAGTCGAGTTGGCCCCTGTGGTTGCCAGCAACTCTCAGGTGGATTGCGCAGTTTTGTTGTCGCGACATATGCTGGGTGAACGGGTTAACGGCCAAGTGGCGGTTGATACTTTTGAACCTGTGAGTCTTTGCTGGATGATGCTCGATGAGCTGGTCGATAAAAATATTGTCGGCTGGAAGCAGCTTGAAACCATGCTTAGGGCGACGCTGGAAACCAGTAAAACCGGTAATGCACGACGTTTGGCGGCACTGATGTTCGATGCGGGTCAGATGAAGTCGTATGCCGCGTTCATGAAGAACCCACGGCAATGGCTGGCCGGGCAACAAGCGCCCAAAACAACGGCCGACATCGCGCTGGTCACGTTGGCTTTATCGCGCCTCGCGCGCAACGACCGCGAGGTTGAAACCGCTTATATTCAGAATAACTGGGTTTCCAGCATTCCCAAAGCTGATCTTGAGTGGGTGTGGGGGCAATTTGGACTGATTGCTGCGTTGAATGTTGAGCCCAATGCCGTTCAATGGTATCGGCGTTCAGGCAATATCCCCAAAACCGATTACAACCATGCCTGGGAGGTGCGGTCTGAATTGCGTCAGGCCCCCATCGACTGGGTTCAGGTAAGTCGCGCGATTCAGAAAATGACGCCGCGTCAGCAAGCCGAACCCGTATGGGTGTACTGGTATGGCCGTTCGTTGGCCGCACAAGGCAACGAAGCCGCCGCGCGGCAATATTATCAGTCTATTCAGAACGATTACAGCTTTTATGGGCAATTGGCGAACGAAGAGCTGGGTCAGCCTATTCCCATTCCGCCGGCTCCTGCGCCCGTGACGGCTCAGGAATTGGCGGAAGCGCGAGCGAATCCCGGCTTGCAACGGGGTATCAAATTGTTCGATTTAGGTTGGCGTGCCGAGGCTGTGCCCGAATGGAACTTCACACTCCGGGGCATGACAGACCGTCAGTTATTGGCGGCGGCCGAACTGGCGCGCGAAGAACAAATTTTCGATCGCGTGGTGAATACGTCGTTACGTACTTCCAGTATTGCTGATTTCTCCCAGCGTTTTGTGGCACCGTTTGAAGGTCGTGTCAGTGCGAAGGCGCGTGAAATCAACCTTGACCCAGCCTGGGTGTATGGGTTGATTCGTCAGGAGTCTCGCTTCATTACTGACGCCCGTTCGCGTGTGGGTGCATCAGGCTTGATGCAGCTTATGCCCGCTACGGCGCGCTGGGTTGCCCGCAAAATAGGTATGTCAGACTTCAACCCATCTAGGGTGAATGATTTTGATGTCAATACCATTTTGGGTACCCAGTATTTGAAAATGGTGCTTGACGATCTGGATGGCAGTCAGGTGTTGGCCACTGCGGGCTATAACGCCGGGCCGGGTCGCTCGAAACAATGGCGTGCGAAATTGTTGGGCCCAGTGGAAGGGGCTGTTTTCGCGGAAACAATACCGTTCACGGAAACGCGGTTGTACGTAAAGCATGTTTTGTCGAACGCCGTTTACTATGCCATGTTGTTCTCCGGTCAACCACAATCGTTGAAAGCGCGCCTCGATACGATCAGCCCGAACCGCTCGCGACGTACGAATTTGCCCTAATGGTTCATCCCGTGCCCACGTTGCCTGTTGTTGCGCCTGACCCTTTAATCAGCGATTTACAGGCGTATATCGTTGGAGGGGCGGTGCGGGATGCCTTGCTGGGCATGCCCGCCGGGGATCGTGATTGGGTCGTGGTGGGCGCCACGCCCGAGCAAATGGTGCAAAAAGGTTTTATTCCCGTCGGTGATGACTTTCCGGTTTTCCTGCATCCGAAAACGAAAGAGGAGTATGCATTAGCCAGAACCGAGCGCAAGTCGGGTCGGGGTTATAAGGGTTTCACTTTCTATACCGGCCAAGACGTGACCCTGGAAGAAGATTTGAATCGTCGCGACCTGACGATCAACGCAATTGCGCAAACCCCCGGTGGTCAATTAGTTGATCCTTTGAATGGGTTCGCAGACATTGAAGCGCGTGTTTTGCGCCATATCGGTGAGGCATTTTGTGAAGATCCTGTGCGCTTGCTGCGTTTGGCACGTTTTGCGGCCCGTTTCACGCATTTTTCCATTGCACCGGAAACGTTAAACCTGGCGCGTCGGCTTGTGATCGATGGTGAGGTTGACGCATTGGTTCCAGAACGAGTTTGGCGCGAGGTTAGCCGCGGGTTGATCAGTGAGGCGCCGTATCGCATGTTCGACGTTCTGGCCGAAACAGGAGCTCTGCAACGTGTTATGCCCGGTTTGAGTTTCGATCGAGCGGCACGCCGAAGTCTGCAATGCGCTGCGCGCCGCCATTTGCCTTTGGCCAGCTGCGCGGCGTTATTTTGTGTTTCCTCACCTAATCCAGACACGGTTTTGCGGGCCGTCAAGGCACCATCGCACTGTGTGGATTATGCGCGTTTGTTGCCTGTTATGGGGGCGCAGTTGGGGGTGGCCAAAACCGCCGACGATTATCTGGCGCTTATTGAGCAATGCGACGGCTTGCGCAAGCCCGAACGCTTTCTTGACTTGGTTGCAGCGGCTTGCTGTTTAGGTAATCAGTTTTCCGGCGTTGAAGCATCCCTGAGTCAAACCTGGGCGGCGCGCTTAGATGCCGTAAGGTCGGTCGATGGGGGCTCGATTGCCAAACGGCATCAAGGCAAGCCGCAGGCAATTAAAGAGGCGGTGAGGCAGGCAAGGTTGGCAGCGCTTGTCGGCACGTAGGTGCCGGTTTTTTATATGTGCCGTTCACAGGCGATGGCGTCTGTCGCCGCGCTCAAAACCTATTAACGGTGGATCGATATCCCGACCCAATACCATTACTTTGAACAATTCCCCCATTTCGGCTTCCGATAATAAGGTTTGAGCCGATGCCATCAGGCGTGCCTGGTCGACTGCGTCGGGTTTTGTGGTTTGTGCCAGTTGTTCAACGAACCCCGAGTTGATCAGGAATCGGGCTTGCGAGGTATAGCCCAGCACATCAAGCTTGGCCTTAACTGCCGCATCCGCTATCGCGGTGAAGTCGACATGGGCGGTGATGTCTTGCAAGCCTGCATAGACTAGTGGTTCGGCATGGGTGTGGTGGCGGAAATGGCACATCAGGGTGCCCTGGGCCCGTTGTGGGTGGTAGTACTCGTGGCGCGGAAAACCGTAGTCCACGATGATGGCGGCGCCTTTTTGCAGCCACTGGCCCAGCGAATCAATCCACGCTTCCGCGCGCAAATTAACTTCAGAAGTGTATCCCGGTAACGGTGGCATGCGCGAGCGCACGGTTTCAGTCAGTTTTGTTGATGCGGGGCGCTCAGCCCATGAAAAGGGTGTGCCCATGGTGACCCCTTTTTCCATGAGTTGTCCCTTCTCATTCCAGCGGAATACCGAGACTGGCATCGCATCGAGTACCTCGTTCGCCACCACGCAGCCTTCGAAATGTCGGGGGAGCTTGTCGCGCCATTGAACATCGGCTTCGAGTCTATTAAGCCTTTCGCCCTGGCGCTCACGCAGTTCGGCAGATACCTCGATAATGGTGTATTGCGGCTCTATGCCCATTTCCCGCAGTGCCACGATAATGCTGGAGGCCAGGGCGCCGGAACCGGCACCAAACTCTAGAACATGGTTTGAGCCTGATAGGCGGAGCACCTGGGCGATCTGTTGCGCCAGTGCACGTCCATAGGCTGGGGTCAGTTCAGGCGCGGTCGTGAAATCACCCGGCGTATCGGGGTTGGGAAATTTCTGACTGCCCGCGACGTAATAGCCTAAGCCCGGTGCGTAGAGCGCCAAGTCCATATACGTTTCAAAACGCATGAAGCGATCGGGTTGCTGACGCAGCTTTTCCTGAATGGCTGCAACGACGTTTTGGTAGTGGGTCGTCGAATTGACGTCGAGTGCAGGCAGGCCGGCCGGTATTTGAATCGTTGGGACTTCGGAGTTAGGCATGGTGGGGCTGGGTGTTCGGGTTGACGGCTTTTTGCCGTGTTTCAGTCGATGCAAGGAAACACACATCGTAATGAAAAACCCCGCCAACAGGCCCAGTATGGCGCCAACGACAAAGTTGTCGAAAATAAGCCATAAGGGTACTGCCAGCAGCAAGGAAGTGAGCAGGGGTTTATTGGCGAGTTCTTTCATGCCCCGCCATTTTATCCCGCTCACGAAACTTAAAGCTTTTAAGCTGCTTCCTCCGCCAGCGCCTCACGGCCAACTCTCAGTTCACGTGCCATTTGGGCCACGTGGCGCCCCTGGAATCGGGCGCCGTCCAATTCATTTTCACTGGGCTGACGCGAGCCATCGCCATTGGCAATGGTTGACGCGCCGTAAGGGGAGCCGCCGGTAATCTGAGTGTTGTCGGTTTGACCCTGGAACGAATAAGGGAGGCCGACTACGCTCATGCCATGGTGCAGCAATACGGTGTGAAAGGTTAACAAGGTGCTTTCCTGGCCGCCGTGTTGTGTTGCGGTTGAGGTAAAGACACTGCCTATTTTGCCAACCAGCTTACCCTGCGCCCACAAGCCACCGGTTTGATCCAGAAAGTTTTTCATTTGTGCGGCCATGTTACCGAAGCGCGTCGGCGTACCGAAGATAATGGCGTCGTATTCGGCCAGTTCTTCAGGCCGTGCAATGGGCGCTGCCTGTTCAAGCTTGTAGTGGCCCGCTTTGGCGACGTCTTCGGGGACAAGTTCAGGCACGCGTTTGATATCGACCTGTGTACCTTCTACGGCGCGGGCGCCTTCGGCGACGGCTTGCGCCATGGTTTCAATATGACCATAGGTTGAATAATATAAAACAAGCACTTTTGACATGGTGTTGACTCCTTCAGAGATCAGTTAAGTTTTAAAATTGGTTTCGGTAGAGCCCCGGCGGGGCACAATGTTTAAGGCAAATCAAAGAGCAGAATTTCGGCGTTGTCCCCTTCACTCAGCAACAGCGCCAATTCATCCAGTACTTTTAAGCCGTCGCCGGTTTTCAGTTCGTGGTTGTTCACTTTGATGCTTCCCTGGGCAACATGCACGTATGTTTGGCGCCCGAATGGTGGTGCGTACTCAATGTGTTCATCGCCATTGAGCAGGGTCGCGTAAATACGTGCGTCTTGATGCAGAAAGAGGGCGTCGTCGTTAGGGTCTCCAGATGCCAGCAGTTTCAGTTGGCCACGCTTTTGCGCATCTTGTATGTGACGTTCCTGGTAGGACGGCGTCACGTTCTGTTGATCAGGCAGTATCCAGATTTGCAGAAAATGTACCGGGTCGTTTTGCGAAGGATTGAATTCGCTATGTTGAACGCCGGTACCTGCGCTCATTAACTGCACGTCGCCCGGCCTCAGGGTTGAACCTGATCCCATCGAGTCGCGGTGTTGGAGCGCGCCTTCCAGCACATAGGAAAGAATCTCCATGTCGCGATGCCCGTGGGTACCAAATCCTTGGCCCGGCTGCACGGTATCGTCGTTAATCACACGCAGGGCGCTCCAGCCCATGTGGGCCGGATCGTGGTAATGGCCGAACGAGAAAGAGTGATAACTGTTGAGCCAGTCGAGTTGAACGTGACCGCGCTCGTTGGCATGACGTACTTCGATCATGATGTGCTCTTGTTTAAGTTAAGTTAGGATCCATTCTATATTCGATAAATGTGATAAAAAAGCGCTAAAATTTGATTATTAATATCGAATAAATAGATATATTCTGCGTGAACAGAATGGATTACTTAAAAACAACCCTGGAGCAATGGCGCGCACTGGCGGCGGTAGTGGAGCACGGCGGCTTTGCCCAAGCGGCTCAGGCATTGCATCGAAGCCAGTCTTCCATTAGTTATTTGGTGGGCAAGTTGCAGTCGCAAATCGACTTGCCTTTACTGGAGGTGGAGGGACGCAAGGCACAACTTACCGATGCGGGGCATACACTGTTGACGCATGCTCAGGAGTTGTTAAGCGACGCCTATGAGCTGGAAGAACTGGCGCGTCGAATGGGGGCGGGTTGGGAGGCTGAGTTGCGCCTTGTGGTTGATGTCGCCTTTCCCAAAGCCGTGTTGGTACAGGCGCTGAAGCGTTTCTCTCAGGAGGCGCCCTTTACCCGCCTGAAACTCAGCGAGGTGGTGTTGTCGGGGGCGGAGGAAGCGTTGCTCGATCAGGAAGCCGACATGATGATTGGGGCTTATATCCCCCACGGACATCTGGGGCAGGTCTTGTTGAACGTGCCGTTTATCGCCGTTGCATGCCGCGACCATCCCCTTATTCAATTAGGTCGTCCTGTCGGTGAAGACGACTTGAAGCGACATATGCATATCGTGGTGAGAGATTCCGGCACGCAGAACCCGCGTAACGAGGGCTGGTTGGGCTCGACACAACGCTGGACGGTCAGTAGTCTTGAGGCGTCGGTGTCTTTGGTGGCTGGGGGCCTGGGGTTTGCGTGGTTGCCTCAGCATTTGGTTGAGCCCTATTTAACTCAGGGTATGTTGGTGCCAATCCCCGTTGAATTAGGTCAGATACGCCAAACACCGTTGTACCTGGTGTTTGGAACGGGGGCGCAAACCGGGCCCGCTGCGAGTTGCCTGGCGGGCATACTGCAGGAATTAGGTCAGCAAGAGCGCTAGAATGGCGCCATTGAAACGAGATGAAGAGCATTATGGAAACGATTGAGTCTATTCTTCAGGCACGCTACAGTTGTCGGGCCTATCAGCCGCAACAGGTACCACGGGAAACCATTCAGGAAATTCTTGATCAGGCGCAGCGTTCCGCGTCATGGTGCAACGTGCAGCCATGGGAAATATTGCTGTTGGGGGGGGAGGCAACGCGCCGATTTGGCGATGCTTATTACGAACATGTTCAATCGCACCCGGCGAATCCTGATTTTCCCTGGCCCGAGCGTTACGAAGGGGTGTATCAGCAGCGTCGTCGCGAATGCGGGTACGCTTTATACAACACGTTGGAAATTAAAAAGGAAGACCGTGAAGCCACTCAGCGACAAATGCTGGAGAACTACCGGTTTTTTGGCGCGCCGCACCTCGCACTAATAACAACTCCGAAAAAACTGGGTGTATATGGGGCGGTTGATTGCGGTATTTATGTGGCCAACTTTATGGCGCTGACGCACAGTCGTGGGCTTGCCTGTATTGCACAGGCAGCCGTAGCATCGCATCCCGACTTTGTGCGTGATTATTTCAATTTGCCGGAAGATCGCTTGCTGGTGTGTGGCATTGCCTTTGGTTACGAGGATGCCACCCAGAAAATCAATCAATATCGAACCACGCGCGACTCAATCGACCACGTGGTTCGATGGGAAGGATTTAATTAAGCAAACTGCGCATGGCGTGGCGCAGGGCGACGGCCCTGCGGCTTGGCGGCGTGTGCTGGGGCGACCCGCCGGTTTGGCGTACGAAGTTTGGTTTGCACCGTCGGGTTTGCCGGGCCGGCTACGTCCGCTACCGTTTTTCTCGAACGGGCTGTTGCCATAGGCTTTTTTGGTGAAACCCTCTTTGGCTTTACCAGGCGCGCCGCCAGGCTTACGCTTACCGGCAAATTTGCCTGCACGCTTAGGGCCGCTTGATGCAGTTTTCTTGGGCTCCAAACCGGTAATGGTTTCAGATGGAATGGGCTGCCCGATAAAGTTTTCAATGCGGCGAATTTTGTAGCGTTCGGCATGGGTTGCCAACGTATATGCCAAACCGCTATTGCCTGCACGGCCGGTACGGCCAATGCGGTGGGTATAGTCTTCCGGCTGCATGGGCAGGTCGTAGTTAATGGCATGGCTGATGCCTTGTACGTCGATGCCGCGGGCGGCAACGTCGGTGGCAACCAGAATACGCAGTTTCTGACGTTGCAGCAGGCCAAGTGTACGGGTGCGCTGGCGCTGATTCATGTCGCCATGCAAGGCGGCAGCGGTGTAGCCTTGGTCTGATAGTTTTTCAGCCAAGTCGTCTGCGCCACGTTTGGTTGCCGTAAATACAATCGCCTGGTTCAGGCGGCTGTCGCGCAACAAGTGGTCAAGCAACTGCATTTTGTGCTTGTTATCGTCGGCGTACAGCAGGCTTTGTGTAATGTTGGCGTGCTTCTCTTTCTGGCCCGATACTTCAATGCGAACGGGTTCGCGCATCATTTTGGCGGCAAGCGTTGCAATGGAGCCATCCAGGGTTGCCGAGAACAGCAGTGTCTGACGTTGCTTGGGCGCAGCGGCCACAATGGCTTCAATGTCTTCAATAAAGCCCATGTCCAGCATGCGGTCGGCTTCATCAAGTACCAGTGTATGAATGTTCGACAAGTTGATACGGCGTGCGCGCAAATGGTCGATCAGGCGTCCGGGTGTAGCTACCAGTACGTCGACACGGCGCGACAGTGCTTTGATTTGGGCACCGTAAGGCATGCCGCCAACCACAACCGCTGTATGCAGGCCTTTAATGCCGGCGCCATAGCTTTTTGTTGCTTCGGCTACTTGCATAGCCAGTTCACGTGTGGGTGTCAACACCAGCACCTGAACGTTTTGACCCTTTTTGTTTTCCGCTGCAGCCTGTGCAATACGGTTCAAAGCAGGCAGCATGAATGCCGCTGTTTTACCACTACCGGTTTGTGCCGATACCATTAGGTCGAGGCCTTCCAATGCTTTTGGAATGGACGCCGACTGAACGGGGGTAGGGGCGCTGAATCCGGCGCTTTGCAAGGCAGATAGCAGTACGGGTTCGAGACCCAGGGTTTCGAAAGACATGAGATATCCTTTGCCAATGAAGGCATTGTCAGGGAACGGGGGAGTTATCCGGACCCGGTTGATTGAACATCGTGCCGACCAATCAACCTAAAGGACATCGTTATGTTTAAACGAGGAAACGACCAGGCTTGGGGGTCAGGAATCGATGGCGTTGAGCATGGGTGATTCTGGAATGAGCCAACTGCTAGTATGCGGCAGGGCCGCAAAAAAATGCCAACGCTTAAAAATGCAGTGGCCGCAGTATAGACGCGGAATGCGACCTAGGGATAGTACTAATTTGTAACAGTCGTGAAGGTGACACGTTGTTTACGTTACCAGTGGATGGGTGTTTGCCCTTGTTTTACTAACCATTGGTTCGCCGATACAAAATGGTTGCAACCCAAAAAGGGAACAGGCGGGCGACGCGCAGAGAGTGGAGAAGGGTGGTTGGCTTTCAATATCAGGTTGTTGGGCGCTTCAGGCACGCAGCCGGCTTTTTGCTGTGCATGGTTCCCCCAAAGCATAAAAACTTTGGGTTGAGGCAGCGCGCCGGCAAAGCGGATAATCGAATCGGTAATGGTTTCCCAACCCTTACGTGCATGCGAAGCGGGTTTGCCTTGTTCGACGGTTAATACGGTATTAAGCAACAGAACGCCTTGCTCCGCCCAGTGGGATAGGTCGTGCGCGGGCGATCGTAAAGCATCCGGCATACTTCGATGCAGCTCGCCAAATATATTGCGCAAACTGGGGGGGCACGGTGTGGTATCGGGAACCGAAAATGCCAGACCTTGTGCCTGGTTCGGCCCGTGGTAGGGGTCTTGTCCCAAAATGACAACCCGGATGTTTTCCGGGTGAACCAGTTGTAACGCTTTGAATACGTTTTTCGGAAAAATCGTGGCACCGTTCTGAAGCCGTTGGCTTAGAAACGCGTCGAGCGCTTCCAAGCAGCTTTTTTCCGGGCTTAAAGCACGTTGCCATTCAACCGGGAGCGCCCGAAATTGCTCAAGCACCCCCCCTATGTATTGGTTGTCGTATTGAACGGATACAGAATGCGGCATCAGGTAAGTTTTAAAGTGTTATGCGCACAGAGGGTGTCAGAAAAAGAGTTCCTCCAGGGCTTGACCCGGCTCTTCGGCGCGCATGAATCGCTCGCCTACCAAAAAGGCATTCACGTTATGGCTGCGCATGAGTTCAACGTCTTCGCGGGTGTGAATGGCACTTTCCGTCACAACCAAACGATCTGCGGGAATGAGCGGCAGCATGTCGATGGTGTTTTGCAGAGACACTTCGAAAGTGCGCAGATTCCGGTTGTTGACGCCAAGCAGTTTCGATTGCATTTGCAGGGCTATTTCCAGCTCATCACGATCATGCACTTCAACCAGCACATCCATGCCCAGTTCCAGTGCCAGGCTTTCCAGTTCAAATAATTGCGACCGATCCAAAGCTGCCACAATCAATAGAATGCAGTCCGCGCCGAGTGCGCGGGAATGGGCGATCTGGTAGGGGTCGATCATGAAGTCTTTGCGCAGGATGGGGAGCGAGCATGCCGCCCGCGCCTGGCGCAGGTAATCGTATGAACCCTGGAAATACTGCACATCGGTGAGTACGGACAGGCAGGCGGCGCCGTGTGCCGCATATGAGCTCGCAATATTGGCAGGGTTGAAGTCTTCCCGAATCACACCTTTTGAGGGTGACGCTTTTTTTACCTCGGCAATGACCGCAGGCTTGCCTTGTTCGATTTTGCTTTCCAAGGCATTGATGAAGCCACGCAGATCTTTGCGGCTTTGTGCTTCGCGCAAGACCTCGGCTTCACTGCGCATCTGGCGCGCCGTAGCGACTTCGGTCTTTTTGGTTTCCAGTATTTTTTTAAGAATGTCACTCATGACTTGAATTTCCGGGTATACGCGGCGAATGTTTCCAGTTGTTCGCGCGCGGCGCCGCTGGCAATGAGTTCAAATGCCAGTTTGACGCCTTCTTTCATTGTTTGGGTGCGGTTGGCGGCATAAATGGCCAAACCTGCATTGAGCGCAACGATATCACGAGCCGGGCCTTCGACATTATCCAGAGCTTCCCTTACCAGGGCTGCGGACTCTTCCCGGTTATTAACTTTAAGCGAACGGTTTGAAGACATCGTGACATTAAAGTCTTCCGGGTGAATTTCATACTCATTGATTTCACCGTCTTTGAGCTCGCCAATGAGCGTGGGCGCGCCCAGCGAGACCTCGTCCATGCCGTCTTTGCCGTGTACGATCAGAACGTGCTTGGATCCGAGGCGTTCCAATACCCGTACCTGAATGCCGACCAGGTCGCCGTGAAATACGCCCATCAACTGGTTACCCGCCCCTGCAGGGTTGGTGAGTGGCCCAAGGATATTAAATATGGTTTTGATGCCGAGCTCTTTGCGGATGGGGGCCACATACTTCATGGCGCCATGGTGGGCCGGGGCGAACATGAAGCCCATGCCCGTTTCGGCAATACACTCTGCAATTTGTTCGGGCGTGAGTTCAATGTTCACACCGAGTGCCTCAACCACGTCGACACTGCCCGACGATGACGAGGCACTGCGACCGCCATGTTTGGCAACTTTAGCGCCTGAGGCGGCGGCAACGAACATGGCCGCCGTGGAGATGTTGAAGGTGTTGCTGCCATCGCCGCCGGTGCCGGCCATATCCAAAAGTTCATCCGGGTTGGGCGTTTCCACTTTTGTGGCGAATTCGCGCATGACTTGCGCTGCGGCAGTGATTTCACCAATGGTCTCTTTCTTTACGCGTAGGCCCATGATCAGGGCGGTGGCCATTTGTGGCGACATTTCACCACGCATCAGGGTACGCATAAGCTGCAACATTTCATCGTGGAAAATCTCGCGGTGCTCTACGCAACGGGCCAAGGCTTCTGTAGGGGTAATGTGAGTCATTTTGCTTTCCTTTTTCTATATTTTAAGAAATCGTTCAAGCAAGGCGTGGCCATGCTCGCTCAGGATGGATTCGGGATGAAACTGTACGCCGAAGATCGGGTCGGTTTTGTGACGGATACCCATGATTTCACCATCGTCGGTTTGCGCGGTGATTTCCAGGCAGTCGGGCAGGGTGCTGCGGTTGATCGCCAGAGAGTGGTAACGCGTAACGGTAAAAGGAGACGGTAACCCGGTGAAAATGTCTTCGCCCTTATGTTGAATGGGTGAGGTTTTCCCGTGCATAAGGGTTTGGGCCCGCACAATATCGCCGCCGAAAGCCGCTCCGATTGCCTGGTGTCCCAGACAAACACCCAGAATCGGTACTTTCCCGGCCAGCGCCTGAATCAGTTCAATTGAAACGCCGGCTTGATCCGGCGCACAAGGGCCGGGCGAGATACATAAACGATCGGGCTGCAGTGCCAGCAGTTCAGGTAGAGTGAGTTGGTCATTACGAACAACGTGAACCTCTTCCCCCAGTTCGCCAAAGTAATGCACCAGGTTGTAGGTGAATGAGTCGTAGTTATCAAGCATAAGCAGCATTTTGTGTCTCCGGCGACGGGGCTTAAATGGGTTCGTCTAAACCAAATTGGACTTTTTCAGCGGCGCGAATCAGCGCGCGTGCCTTCGCTTCAGTTTCCTGCCATTCTTTTTCCGGGTCCGAATCAGCCACAATGCCGGCTGCTGCCTGAACGTACAGCATGCCGTTTTTAATGATGCCGGTACGAATGGCAATGGCCACGTCCATTTCACCGCTATAGCTTAGGTAACCTGCCGCACCACCATAAATGCCGCGGCGAACGGGTTCCAGCTCATCAATAATCTCCATCGCGCGCACTTTGGGGGCGCCGGTTAACGTGCCGGCCGGGAAAGAGGCCCGCAAGACGTCCATATTGCTCAGTTCCGGCTTCAGTTCACCGCACACGTTGGACACCAGGTGTTGCACATGAGAGTAACGCTCAATGGCCATGGTTTCGGTTACTTCAACCGTACCGGTTTTAGCCACGCGCCCGACATCGTTACGAGCCAGATCAATCAGCATCACATGTTCCGCCCGCTCTTTCGGGTCGGCTTGCAGCTCTTCAGCCAGGCGCATATCTTCGGTCGGGGTGGACCCGCGAGGACGCGTGCCGGCCAGCGGGCGAATAGTCACTTTAGTGGTTTCTTCCGCACCTTCGCGAACCGTTTCCTGACGCACCAGAATTTCAGGCGATGCGCCCACGACGTGAAAATCGTCGAAATTCCAGTAGTACATGTACGGTGAGGGATTGAGCGAGCGCAGGGCGCGATACAGCGAAAGCGGGGAGTCGCGAAACGGCTTTGAGATGACCTGACCTACTTGTACTTGCATGACGTCACCGGCCTCAATGTATTCTTTTGCCTTATGTACGGCGGCCAGGTAGTCTTCTTTTTCGAAATCCCGGTAGGTGTCGGTTTGCAGGCTGGCGTAAGCGTAGGGAATCACCACTGGTGTACGCAGTTTTTGTCTCAGTGCTTTAAGACGCCGTTTGGCCTGAATGTAGCTTTCCGGTTGCGCGGTGTCCGCATACACCAGCAAATAGGTTTTTCCGGCCAGGTTATCCACAATAACCAGTTCGTCGATATGCAGCAGCATCAGGTCGGGTGTACCTTCGCCCTGCCCTGAAGGGAAGGGTTTTACGGCCGGCCCCAACTTTGGCTCCACGTGTCGCACAGTGTCGTAGCCGAAGTAGCCGGCCAAGCCGCCTGCAAAACGTGGCATGCCCGGCCGCAGCGCGACTTTGAAACGGTTTTGGTAGCTTTCCACGAATGCCAGCGGGTCGCCCTCATGAGTTTCAACCACTTTGCCCTGTTTCAGCACTTCAGTTTTGTTGCCGGTGGCCCGAATCACTGTATGTGCCGGCAAGCCGATGAACGAATAACGGCCAAAGCGCTCACCACTGACAACAGACTCCAGCAGACAACTGTTGCGTCCGCCCTCCGGCGAGTTATGGGCCAGTTTCAAATAAATGCTTAAGGGCGTATCCAGGTCGGCATAGGTTTCAGCAATGAGCGGTATACGGTTGAAACCTTGAGCTGCAAGTGCATTGAATTCTATTTCTGTCATGGTGTTCTCTGTTGGAGTTACTGGGAAGCACGCAGCGGACAGAAACTAAAAAGCCCGGCTACGTGTGTAGATCCGGGCTGGATTCAAACTGACTTTTAGCGCGAAAGTTGCTTTTTAATTTCGCGCCAGGAGACGATTCACCGCGACCCGGAACACAAACGCCACCAGCGCCAATAGGCGCCGACGATTGTGTAAAGGGACTGTGAACGATTCATAAAAAACTTTGAGTACAACTTTCAAACAGGAGACCCAAGCATAAGCACTGAAGATCACCGGGTTAATGGCGCGTGGCCCAACAGGCCGCTGCCTCAATGGACGAAACTATATCACTGACTTTCAGATTTTGCACATTTTGTCCGTTGTTATATCCGTAAGGAACGGCCAAAACGTCGATTCCTGCCGCATTCGCGGCTTCCGTGTCATGGGCGGAATCACCTATTAGCAGGGTATTTTCGGGGGTGACACCCAATAAGTTGCATGCATGCAACAGTGGCATGGGGTGCGGTTTCTTTTGGCTGCAAGTGTCGCCGCACACAACATGCTCGAAGTAGTTGTGCAAACCACAGGCCTGCAACAGGGGCAGAGTGAATTCGCTGGGCTTGTTGGTGACCACTGCCATTTTTATTTGATGGTGCCTAAACAGGTTGAGCCCTGTAATGACACCGTCGTAAACGGTTGATTTTTCGCCATTAACCCGATGGTAGTGCTGATTGAACAAATGCAGGCCTTGTTGGATTGTTGCGTGGTCCGGCTTTTGATTCAGTTGCGTTGATAATGCTTTCCTAACCAGGTTCTCAGTGCCTTTGCCCACGTAGCGCGCAATGACATCTTGCGGTAGCGGGCGCAGACCCATTTGAGTGCGCATGGCGTTGGTGGCATCCGCCAGGTCGGGTATGGTGTTAACCAATGTGCCGTCAAGGTCGATCAGGGCGGCGTGATAGGTCATGGTTGCGTCAATTCCGCATTGTTTTCACCTTTGGCAATTTCTTGGCGCATGGTGTCAATGACATTTTTGTAATCGGTTTGACCGAAAATGGCTGAACCCGCTACAAAAGTATCGGCGCCGGCAGCGCGTATTTGGGCGATATTGTCCACTTTCACGCCACCGTCCACTTCAAGCAAAATAGGTTGTCCACCCAGTTGTGTCCATTGGTCGATTTTGTGCCGTGCCTGTTTTAGTTTTGCCAGCGTTGTGGGAATAAAGCTTTGCCCTCCAAAGCCTGGATTGACAGACATCAACAGAATGATGTCGAGTTTTTCCATGACGTAATCCATCCAGTCCAGGGGTGTAGCGGGGTTGAAAACCAAACCTGCCTTGCAACCGTGATCCTTAATGAGTGCCAGGCTGCGATCGGGGTGGCGTGAGGCTTCGGGATGAAAGGTGATGATGTCGGCGCCTGCCTTGGCAAATTGCGGGATAATGTCGTCAACCGGCTCAACCATCAAGTGAACATCGATGGGGGCGGATGTGTGTGGCCGAATTGCCTGGCAAACCATCGGCCCGATGGTAAGGTTGGGAACATAATGGTTGTCCATAACGTCAAAGTGAATCCAGTCGGCGCCGGCCTCAACGACATTGCGAACTTCTTCACCCAGGCGCGCAAAATCGGCGGATAGCAGGCTGGGAGCAATACGGGTGGTGTTGGATATCGACATTTATAACCGTCCTGAAGCGACCCGCTGAAATTTCGGGCCGGAATGTGACATTATTGCGGATGACATTAGTATTTCAATTCCACGGAAAGGCTTTATGAAACCATATGATCTGAGTATTACGGTAACCCCTCAGTATCTGCCGGAGCAGTCTAAACCTGATCAGCAGCATTACGTTTTCGCTTATACCGTACGCATTACCAATAATGGTGAGCATGCCGCCCAGGTAATCAGCCGACATTGGATTATTACCGATGGCCGGCAGAATGTGCAGGAAGTGCGTGGGTTGGGGGTGGTTGGGCAACAACCGCTCTTGGCCCCGGGCGAAACTTTCGAATACACCAGTGGTTGCCCCTTGCCCACACCGCATGGAACCATGAAGGGCTCGTATCATTGCGTGGGTGACAACGGTATTCCGTTTGAAGCCGAAATTGCCGAATTCGTGTTGGCCATGCCGCGCACACTGCATTGAGATTGTACTGATGACCGCATTTTCCTGCTCTGGAGTTTCCGTGAACCGGCTGCTGCCCGTATTTTTGTTGTCGATTTTTTTGGCTGCCTGCACCACTACGGCGCCTGAGCCGCCACCTTCGGTTGCGCCGGCCGAGCCCGTTGAGGACATTTCGGTGCGGCCATTGCAGGTACCCGAACTGACGTCATTGCCGGAAACGCCGGCCCGTTCCCTTGCCGGAAAGTTTCAGGCCGTTGAATGGGGGGCGCTGCCAGGCTGGCAGGACGACAATCTGAATCAGGTGTGGAAGGCGTTCGTTAATAACTGCAAAGGCTTAATGCGCCCCGTTTCAGGATCATTAACCATGCCGGCGCGTGCTACCCCTCGCGTCTGGCAACCCGTCTGTGCCGAGGTATTGATGTCCGGCCTGCCCGAAGAGGGCTCTACCGATACAGCGATGATTCGCGCGTTTCTGCAACGGCACTTGCAACCCTGGCGTTTGCTTACAGGCACTGGTGAAATTGCGCGCAACACAGTCACGGGTTACTACGAACCTCTTATTTATGCATCCCGTGAACGTACAGGAGAATATCAGTGGCCGTTGTACGCGTCGCCGGACGATTTGCTTACGATTGACTTGGGTACGGTTTACCCAGAACTTGCGGGAAAAAGAATTCGCGGCAAGCTCGACGGCCAACGGGTGGTCCCATACGACACAAGGGCGCAAATCGCGCAGTCCGGTGATCCTCCGCCGGTCATCGTCTGGGCAAACGACCCGGTCGAAGCTTTTTTCCTGCAAATACAGGGTTCGGGTCGGGCGCAATTGCCCAATGGTGAAACCATTCGTTTAGCTTACGACAACCACAACGGCCGTCCGTATGCTTCTATCGGTAAATGGCTTGCCGATCAAGGAGAGCTTCCCTTGGCACAGGCTTCCATGCAAAATATCAAGGCGTGGGCGAAACGTAATCCTCAGCGTGTTCAGGAAATGTTGAATGCGAATGAGGCCATGGTGTTTTTCCGCGAGGAAGCCGTTCTTGACCCTGAGTTGGGGCCCAAAGGGGCGTACGGCATTGCGCTGATCGGGGGGCGGTCAATTGCGGTCGATACCTCTTTTGTGCCCCTGGGGGCGCCAGTGTATCTGGCCACCACTTATCCTGCGTCGCCAACCCCATTGCGTCGTCTGGTGTTTGCGCAAGACACCGGCGCGGCCATTAAGGGTGCGGCGCGGGTTGATTATTACTGGGGTTTTGGCGATGACGCCGGTGCACAAGCCGGCAGAATGAAACAAAAAGGCGAGGTTTGGGTGCTTTGGCCACGACAAGCAGGTGCACCCTCGGCACGATGAAAAAGACGGATATCGCGGTTTGCGGAACCGGCATTGTGGGTTTGGCTACGGCTTTGGGCCTAACGCGCGCCGGATTTCGTACTGTTCTGGTTGGCCCGCAGCGTGTTATTGCACCGGCCCGGCCCGATTGTTTTGGTGCCCGGGTTTATGCCATTTCGCCCGCCAGCAGGCGTTTTCTGGAGTCGTTGGGTGTTTGGTCGCTGCTTGACGCTTCTCGGGTTACGCCGGTGGAAGCCATGCAGGTTTTCGGCGACGCCAGTGGGCGCCTTGAGTTGAATGCCTGGCAGGATGCGCAGGACGTCATGGCCTGGATTGTTGAGTCAGACGAAATAGAGCGTGCGCTTACACAAGCGGTGCGGGTGTTCGGGGTTGAGTGGCTGGATGATCGTTTTGTTGCTTATGATGCGCCAGGCAGAATTTGTACTGAATCCGGCTCACTTATCGAGGTGGATTTGGTGGTGGGGGCCGAAGGGGCACGCTCAGCCGTTCGTGAGGCGGCGCACATAAAATCCTCTTCGCGTGCCTATGATGAAATGGGGGTGGTTACCCATTTGCATGTCGAGCGACCTCATCAGAATACGGCTCTGCAGTGGTTTACTGCAGAAGGCGTGATTGCATTCTTGCCTATGCCGAACACGCAGGCAGGTGCGCAAGTTTCATTGGTTTGGTCTATGCCCAAAAAAGCGGCTGAGCCTTTGTTGGCCATGGCGGAAGACCAGGCGCGCAATTGGCTGACTACCCATTTGGCCGGGCTCAATCATGAATTGGGCCAGGTTCGGGTGGCGGCGCCTGTATTGGGTTTCCCCCTTTTTCTTGAATCCAGCGATGTGATCGCGCCCGGCGTGGCATTAGTAGGCGATGCCGCGCATCGGGTCCACCCTTTGGCGGGGCAGGGTTTGAACCTTGGCTTGGGCGACGTCGCTGCGTTATTGAACGTTTTACGCGAAAAGCCGTCATATCAGCGTGCCGGCGATTTGCGGTTGTTGGCGCGTTATCGCCGCGCGCGTGCGGAGCCTGTTTTTATGATGCGCTTTGTCACCGATGGTTTGCATCGTTTGTTTTCGTCCCGTTTACCACCGGTCGTGATGGCAAGAAATGCCGGGCTATCCATAGTGAATAGCGTGCCGATGCTTAAGCGTCAACTTATTAAAGGCGCTTCGCGCCATTAAGGTGCGCCGTTGCCGAGGCCAAGTTTTTCAAGGAGATTTCATGCTGTTGAATTGGGTGCGCAAAGTGCTTCCCGCTGCTGTATGCGGTGTTTTGTTTGCAGGCGCAAGCGTTGCGCAATCATTGGAGCAACAAGAATACCCTCCGGGTCAGCAGGTGCAAGAAACCGCCCCTGCTGAAGGGTCAGGGCAAAACACATCAAACTCATTGGCCGCTTCTCAACAGGAAGCGCTTGAGCCTGTGGTTGAGCCTGATCTGGTCAAGACGCGTTTCGAGAATCGTTTTCCCGGCGTCGAAATTGTGGCTGTTCGTCGTACGCCATTCAATGATCTGTACGAAGTGCAGGTTGGCAATGATTTGGTGTATAGCGATGCCGAAGTGCGTTTTGTCATGCAAGGGTCGCTGATTGATGCCGTCGACCGTATTGATTTAACGGCCAAACGCCTGCACAGCTTGAATCAGGTCAATTTCGACGAATTGCCGCTCGATAAAGCCATTAAACAAGTCACCGGGGACGGCAGTCGAGTCATGGTGGCATTTGAAGATCCAAATTGCGGTTATTGTCGTCGCTTGCATCAAACACTAACCCAAATCGATAACGTGACGGTTTACACGTTATTGTTTCCCATACTTTCGCCTGACTCACATGAGAAAGCGCGCGATATCTGGTGTGCAGAAGATCGTGCTGCTGCGTGGCGTCAGTGGATGCTCAATGGTGTCAAGCCTGTACAGCGTGAATGTGAGACACCAGTAGCGGAAATTACCGCCCTTGCGCGCAAGTTGCGTATCACGGGTACACCAGCTTTGTTCTTCCCTGATAACACGCGTATAAATGGCGCCATGCCTTTGGAAAATTTGCGGGCGAAGCTTGAAAGCCAGGATGAGGCGGGGAGTCAGAGCGCACAAGCTCAGTAGTGCGACCGCGCTCGCGGTGGGCGATTGCCAGGCTATTAACCGGTTTGCTCGCCCGACACCCGTTTCAAGGGGAACTGCTTCTTGATTGTTTTAACCCACTCTTTAAGGTAGTGGTCGAAATACGCTTGATCTTGTTGCCACAGCCGGTGTACCGCTAAGCCTCGCACCATGTTCAAGGTTAGGTTCAAAATGGTTTTTGCCTGGGTGGGTGTGTAACCCGCTTCGCGGAATACCTTCAACCACAAGGCGTTTGTTGTGGCCCGATAATTTTGCATGACCGGAATAATGCGTTCCATGAGTTGTGGGTCTGTACGGGCGGCCACAATAATTTCAATGGCGGCCAAATACGGCCAGTCGAAATAAACGCTTAAACAGTCGGTCATGAATCCTTCGATAGGATTCTTGATGGCTTCTGATGTGCGAGCCACCCGTTGCCCACGCTCAATGCACTCATCGTAAACGGCTGCCGTGGCGGCAATCACAAGTTCTGCCTTCGATGCGTAATGGTGGACAAGCGCACCATTGGACAATCCCGCACTGGTGGCGACTTCTTTTGTTGTCAGGCCGCTGTAACCTCGGCGCATCAATACGTCGATGGTGGCTTTAAGCAGTTTCTCTTTTGCTTCGCGGCTTCGTACCTCTTGGGTGCGACGGCCGGTTTTTGCAACATGGGTTGCTTTCTGGGTTGGCATCACGTTTACGCTTCAATTTAATGTCACGCAGATTATATAGATATATAGGGTAATTTCGGATAAATAAAAAACAAACCGTTCACTCTGTTTGTGTTAAATTTAAAAAAACAGATGACGTTTTAGGAGACAAAAATGCCATTCGTAAAGAATGCCTGGTACGTTGCATGCTGGGCTGATGATGTAAAACCAAATGAAATGTTCGCCCGTCAGTTGCTCGGCGAGCAGGTTGTGTTTTACCGAAACGCCGCCAAAGAAGTGGTGGCATTGCAAGACCGCTGCCCGCACCGTTTCATTCCTCTGCATCGGGGTAAATTGGTTGACGACAAGATTGAGTGTGCCTATCACGGACTGCAATTCGACTGCACAGGTAAGTGCGTCAAGAACCCGCATGGCGACGGAAAAATTCCTGCTGCCGCGCGCGTGAAACGCTATCCAGTAGTGGAAAAGCACCGCATGATCTGGATATGGATGGGAGAGGAGTCCGCAACAGAGGACACCATTCCTGATTACAGCGTGATGGATAACACTGAAGGCTTCCAAACCAGTTTCGGTTACCTGGAGATCCCGGCGAACTACCTGTTAATGGGCGAAAACTTACTTGACTTGAGTCATATAACTTATTTGCACGACGGATATTTAGGTAGCCCAGAACAAGTGGGGGCAGATCAAGTCGTGGAAGAGGTTGGTAATGAAATCCATTGCAAGCGCTGGATGCCAAACGTGTCGATTCCGGGCATCTTTGACCTTCTTTATCGTCAAGACGGAAAACCAGTTGATATGTGGACCAATATGCGCTGGCTTCCACCCAGCTGTTTTTTGCTTGACACCGGTGCTCACGAGGTTGGCGGGCAACGAGAGGATTACGGTTGGTACTACGGAATTCATATCCTGACGCCCGAAACAGAGAAAACCACGCACTATCATTTTGCCGCAGCGATGCCACCGGGAACGGATCTGCCGGCTGAGGTCGATGAAAAGTTTCGTAAGTTAAGGCGCTATGCGTTTGAAATGCAGGACCAGCCCATTATCGACGCGCAGCAAAAGGCAATGGGTGATACTGAATTCTGGGATATGAAGCCGGTGTTGTTGGGTATAGACGCGGGGCCTGTGCGGATGCGGCGGACCATTCAGAAGATGCTTCAGGATGAGGCCGAACGCGTTCAGGCGCAAAAAGGCCAGCGCACAACGAAACCGGAAACAGCGGTTCAGTAAGTCAGCAAATAAATAAAACCAGGAGACGAACATGACTCGGATATTAAAAAGCACACTGTACGCATCCCTCTTATCTCTTGCAGCAACGGGTTTTGCTTCGGCGCAGGAGCCGATCAAAATTGGATTTATGGGTGTTTTATCCGGGCCTGCTGCGAGTGTGGGGCAGGACCAGTTAGACGGCTTTAATTTGTTGTTGGAGCAAAATGGCGGCAAGCTGGGTGGCGTGCCCATCGAACTTATTCGTGAAGACAGCCAAATGAAACCGGGCGTGGCCAAGCAAGTAGCGCGTAGCTTGGTAGAGCGGGAAAACGTACCTATTATTACGGGTATCTCGTTTTCAAACATCATGATGGCGATTCACAAATATGTGACTGATAACGAGGTATTTCTAATCGGCTCAAATGCGGGGCCGTCCCAAATTGCGGGCAAGCAATGTTCGCCTTATCAGTTCATTACTTCATGGCAGGGCGATCAGGCTGCAGAGGCGGTCGGGCAGTACGCTACCGACAAAGGGTACAAGAATATTGTGGTGTTGGCGCCTAATTATCAGGCCGGCAAAGACATCGTTTCAGGCTTCAAGCGCTACTATAAAGAGCCGCTTGCCGAAGAGCTCTACACGCCTTTGAATCAGTTGGATTTTTCAGCAGAGTTGTCTTTGCTCAATGCTGCGCAACCCGATGCGGTTTTTGCATTCTATCCAGGCGGCTTGGGCGTGGCATTTGCCAAACAATATTCTCAAGCCGGCTTAATGGATCAGTATCCATTGTTAACCACGTTTGTTGTCGACGCGTTATCCCTTCCTGCGATTGGCGACACTGCGTTGGGCATTATCAGCGGTGGCTTCTGGGCCCCGGATTTCGAGAGCGCGCAAAGTCAGGCATTTGTGAAAGCATTTGAAGAAGAGTATGGCCGGATTCCCTCCAACTATGCTGCGCAAAGTTATGATGCGGCGCTATTGCTCGACTCAGCCATTGCGAAAGTGGGTGGCAACGTTAAAGATAAAGCCGCTCTCATGAAGGCGTTGAAGGAGGCCGACTTCGAGTCTGTGCGGGGAGATTTTGCGTTCAACAATAACAACTTTCCAGTTCAGGGCATGCATGTGATGGAAGTGGTGCGTGACGACAAAGACCGTTTGAATCTGAAAACAATTGGCACACCGTTTAAATCTTATAAAGATGCCTACCATGAGCAATGCCCGCTTTAACGGAATCGCATGTTTGGAGTGTGCAGATTAAAGGCGCTCTTCCGGCGGCCCCTGAATGGAAGTGGCAAACAGGTTGAAAATGAGTTGCCGAAGCCATTGGTTGCCCGGGTCACGATGATACCGGGCATGCCAGAACAGGTTGATTTCCACTTTTGGCAAATCAATCGGATGCGCAACATAACTCAAGCTCAAAGGGCTTGCATACCGTAAGGCATAGAGTTCCGGAACGGTGGCAATCATGTCTGAGGTTTGCACAATGTGGCCAACAGCCACAAAGTGTGGAACAAGCAGACGGATGCGGCGTTTGCCCGTTCCGCTCTCGATTATTTCGTCGGCCCGGTCGTGCCCTGTTCCTTCCGAAACAACGCGCACGTGTTCCGAAGCGAAAAACTCGCGCCTGGTAATCGCACCTTTGTCTAACGCATGCCCTTTGCGAAACATACAAACATAACGTTGCAGGAAAAGTCGTTGTTGATGAAATCCGGTAATCAATTGAGGAAGAAGGCCGATGGCCAGGTCCACCTGCCCGGCCTCCATGGCTTCTCGCAGGCTGCCGCGATGGTCACGAACAGTGCTAAGAGTAACGTCAGGTGCAATTTCGTCCAATGCGGCCATCAAGCGGGGAAGGAACTCAATTTCACCCAGATCGCTCATGCCGATAATGAATTTACGCCGACTTTCGTAGGGGCGAAACTCAGACTGTTGATTCAGTGTTTCATACAAAAGCTCAAGCGCGTGGTTTACAGGTTCCGCCATGGCACTGGCGTACGGCGTGGGCATCATGCCTTTTGGAGTGCGAATAAACAAGTCGTCTCGGGTCAGCTGGCGCAAACGCTTCAGCGAATGGCTGACTGCGGGCTGGCTCAGCCCCAAACGTTCCGCCGCAGCCGATACGCTGCGCTCCACGAGAAGTTCCCGGAACACCAAAAGAAGATTCAAATCAACGTCTTTGAGTTCCATTATTCACCCTATGAATATTCATAATTAATTAAATTCTATAGGTAAATGGTAATGCCTTCTTTATACTTTTTGGTTCACGCTGATTTAATGCTGCCGCCAATCGAGAACAATGGCATTTGCAGCCAAGGAGAGAACAATGAATCAGGTTCCTGAAGTGTTTCCCAAAAATCCGAAATGGGAAGGAGAAGGTAAAAGTCGTATTCCTTTTTGGGCCTACACCGACTCGGATATTTACAAGCGCGAGTTGGAGCGTTTGTTCTACAAAAACCATTGGTGTTACGTGGGGCTGGAAGCCGAAGTCCCGAATCCCGGCGATTTCAAGCGTACCGTCATTGGAGAGCGCTCCGTCATCATGACGCGTGATCTCGACGGTGAAATTAATGTCATTGAAAACGTCTGTGCGCATCGCGGCATGCAGTTCTGTAGAAAGCGCCATGGCAATGCCAAGGAGATGGTGTGCCCGTATCACCAGTGGAACTACAGTTTGAAAGGTGATTTGCAAGGCGTGCCGTTTTTGCGTGGGGTAAAGCGCGACGGGCAGGTGCAGGGCGGTATGCCCAAAGAGTTTAAAACTAAAGAACACAGCCTGAATAAGCTTAAGGTGGCCACGCGTGGTGGGGTTGTGTTTGCTTCTTTCGACCACGATATCGAAAGTTTTGAAGATTTTCTCGGGCCCGAAATTCTTCATTATTTCGACCGCCTTTTTAATGGTCGGCAGCTGAAGATACTAGGTTATAACCGCCAGCGTATCCCAGGTAACTGGAAGCTGATGCAGGAAAACATTAAAGATCCTTACCACCCAGGTTTGCTGCATACTTGGTTCATTACTTATGGTTTGTGGCGGGCCGATAATAAATCCGCCTTGCGCATGGATGATCAGCATCGTCATGCTGCAATGATTTCCACGCGTGGCAATGCGCAAACAAAAAATGAGGTAACCACGGGCATTACCAGTTTTAAAGAGTCGATGGAAATCAACGACAAGCGCTTGCTCGATATCGTGCATGAAGACTGGTGGGGTGAGCCCACGGCGGTCATGATGACGATCTTCCCCAGCGTGATTTTCCAGCAGCAGGTGAACAGTGTTTCCACACGCCATATTCAGCCCGATGGGCATGGGTCTTTCGATTTCGTATGGACGCATTTCGGCTTCGAGGATGACACGCCTGAAATGACGCAACGCCGTCTGATTCAGGCCAATTTATTCGGTCCGGCTGGTTTCGTTTCCGCCGATGACGGCGAAGTGATCGAGTTCTCGCAATCGGGGTTCGAGCAAAAACCCTACCATCGTGCGCTTGCAGAGCTTGGTGGTTACGACGCCGAAAACACCGAACATATGGTGACGGAAACCCTGATCCGGGGTATGTATGAATACTGGCGCAAAGTCATGGAGATTTAATCATGGACCTGCAAACGTTTATTGCTTTGAACAAACTCTATGCCGATTACGCTGCGACTATTGATGCAGAAGACTGGGATGGCTGGTCGGAGTACTTTGTTGAAGACTGTGAGTATAAAGTGCAGCCACGCGAAAACTTCGAGCGCGGCTTTCCGCTCGCAACGATGTGGTTTATTAGTAAAGGGATGTTGAAAGATCGGGCTTTCGGTATTTCGGAGACCTTGTTTCACGATCCTTATTATCAGCGCCATGTCGTTGGAGCCCCCCGCATTCTTAGTGCGGAAAACGGTGAGATTCACTCAGAGGCGAACTATGCCGTATTCCGTACGAAATTGAACGGCGAGTCCACTGTCTTTAATGTGGGTCGCTACATCGATCGAATCGTACAAACCGATGAAGGCTTGAAATTCAAGTCACGCTTTTGTATCTACGATTCCGAAATGATTGCTAACTCATTAATTTATCCAGTTTGAGGTTTGTATGGCAGATAACAATTGGGTCGACGTTCTTGATTCCGGGGCGTTACCTGAAGACGACGTGATTGGCGTGGAGGTTCAAGGCCGCGATATTGCAATCTATGAATGCGAAGGCGAGTATTTCGCAACCGATAACATCTGTACTCATGGACACGCTCGTTTGTGTGACGGCTTTCTGGAAGATGGTGAAATCGAGTGTCCCTTGCATCAAGGCCGCTTCGATATTCGCACGGGAAAAGCCCTATGTGAGCCTCTTACAGAGGATATCCGGTCTTATCCCGTTAAGGTGGAACAAGGCCGGGTATGGCTTCAGCTTGAACAGTAAGTATTAATAGGATTAATAGACTTGGTCCTCGGTATTCTTCTACACTGAGGCCGCATAAATTAATCACCAAATAAACGGCCGTTGTATCTGAACTTATTAAAACAACACAGCGGCCCACCAAAGGACGAGACAAAATGTTGAGTGCAATGCTGGTGTTTTCCCAGTTGCTCAACGGTCTGCAATATGGCGTTTTGCTATTTTTGCTTGCGGCCGGTTTGACGCTGGTTTTCGGCATCATGAGCTTTGTGAATCTGGCTCATGGGGCTTTGTACATGATGGGCGCTTATTTCGCCGCCCTGACTTTCAAACATACCGAATCTTTAACGTTGGCATTCGCGGCGGCGGTGTTCGGCAGTATTCTGCTGGGCATTGTGCTTGAGCGTCTGGCGGTGTCCAAATTGTATTCGCGTGATCACCTAGACCATGTGCTGGTAACGTTTGGGCTTGTGCTGTTTTTCAATGAAGTCGTTCAGATTCTTTGGGGCACGCAACCCTACTTCCTGCCGGTGCCGGGTTGGCTCGACAGCACCATTAGTATTTTTGGGGTGACTTACCCTGCCTATCGTTTCGCCATTATTGTGGTGGGATTGCTTGTTGCGGTGGGCGCCCATGCCTTAATTCATCGCACTCGTCTGGGCATGCTCATTCGGGCCGGTTCGGTCAATCCACGTATGGTGGGGGCTTTGGGCGTCAATATCAAGTTTTTGAATGCCTTGTTATTTGCGTTGGGTGCCGGTTTGGCCGGGCTGGCCGGCGTCATGGCCAGCCCGATTCTGGCCATTCAGTCGGGCATGGGTGATCACGTGCTTATTACCACTTTGGTTGTGATTGTCATTGGTGGTATCGGCTCGGTTAGTGGCGCGTTTTATGCCGCTTTAATTGTCGGGGTGGTCGATACCCTGGGAAGGGCCTTTCTGCCTCTTATATTCAGAGGCTTCATGGAGCGAGATTTGGCTAATGCGGCAGGCCCGGCAGTGGCTTCCATGCTGATTTACGTGTTGATGGCGGTGGTGCTGGCCATGCGTCCTCACGGTTTGTTTGCACCAAACAGGGGCTGAGGCATGACCAATACATTCAAGCTTAATTTCAACCGGCTGTTGCCGTTCATTATTTTTGCCGGTTTGGTGGTGGTGCCTTTTTGGGGCTATGCCACCGACAGTAGTTTTTATGTGGCATTCTTCGCGCGCGTCATGATTTATGCGATTGCCGCTGTGGCCTTGAACCTGGCGTTGGGATACGGTGGGTTGATTAGTTTGGGGCATGCGCTGTTCATGGGTTTGGGCGCTTATAGCGTTGCGATTCCTGCTTTCTACGGGATCGATAACGGCTGGTTGCAATTGCTTATTTGTATCAGCAGTTGTGCCGTTATTGGCTATATAACCGGCGCAATCAGTTTGCGCACGACCGGTATCGGTTTCATCATGATTACCCTGGCTTTTGCGCAAATGGGGTATTTCCTATTTGTGAGCTTGAAAGTGTACGGCGGCGATGATGGAACCAGTATCGCCAATACCAGCCAAATGCTGGGCTTGAACCTGGGAGACATTTACACGGTTTATGTGGTTGCGTTCCTGGTGCTTATTCTCTCGGTTTGGTGGATGGCGCGGTTACGTGCCTCCCCGTTTGGCATGGTCATTCGGGGTGCTCGACAAAACGCGCGCAGGGTGAATGCAATCGGGTTCCCCGCCCGCCGCTATCTTATCGGGGCATATGTTCTGTCCGCAGTGCTCTGCGGTATTGCCGGGTTCCTGCTGGCTAATCTGAATGCCTTTGCCTCACCTTCGTTGATGTCATGGATTATTTCCGGCGATCTCGTGGTCATGCTGGTCTTGGGCGGAATGGGTAGTGTTTTAGGGCCGTTATATGGCGCGTTTGCGTTCCTGGGGCTGGAAGAGATCTTGAAAATGATCACGACGCACTGGCTGGCGTTGTTCGGTTTGGCTATTGTGTTTATTGGCTTAATGGGTAAAAAAGGTATTGTTGGATTCATGGATGACCTGACATCCTGGTGCCGGCCTGGTGCCGGAAAGAACGGTACGGCTAGCGCAACTGAAAAGGAGGCGTCATGACAACGATTGCCATGCAGACACAAGGTCTGGTGAAGCGTTTTGGCGGCTTGTTGGTAACGGATTCCGTTTCGCTCGATTTGCGGCAAGGTGAATTGCATGCCGTTATCGGTCCGAATGGAGCGGGTAAAACCACATTAATTAATCAGTTAACCGGTGAGCTCTTTTCCGACCAGGGCGAAATTATGTTTGGCGGCCGGGAGATTACTTCATTGCCGATATCCGAACGGGCGCGGCTGGGGTTGTTGCGCTCGTATCAGATTACTTCTATTTTTGAAGAATTTTCCGTTCTTGAAAATGTGGTTCTGGCGGCAATGGGTGCCAAAGAGCACGGCTTTTATTTTTGGAAGCCGTTATTAAGTTGGGGCCGACATGTGCAAACCGCAAATGACGCGTTGAAGATCACCAATTTGGTTGACAGGGCGCAGGCTTGTGCCGCCGAGTTGGCCTATGGTGAGCGGCGCCAGCTTGAGTTGGCCATGGCGCTGGCTGCAAAGCCCCAGGTTTTGTTGCTGGATGAACCTATGGCAGGGATGAGTCCGCAAGAATCCGCCGATGTCATTGAGATGCTGAAAAGGCTCAAGAAAACGCATTCCATTTTGCTGATCGAGCATGACATGGATGCGGTTTTTGCCTTGGCGGACCGCATTACTGTGCTGGTTTACGGCAAAGTGCTGCGCACCGGCACACCCGATGAGATTCGAAATGATCCCGAAGTGAAGTCAGTTTATTTGGGCGATGAAATTACAGAGCAGGCGGCAACATGAGTCGTTTATTATCAGTACAAGACATCCAGGCTTCTTATGGACACGCTCAGGCCCTATTCGGGGTCTCATTCGATGTCGACGCGGGTGAGGTTGTAACGCTGCTGGGGCGCAACGGTATGGGGCGTTCAACCGCCATCAAGTGCTTGTTCGGCTTGCTCCCGGTATCGGCCGGGTCAATTGCTTTCAGAGATCAGCCCGTACACGCGTTGCCCTCATACAGCATCGCCCGGTTGGGCCTGGGTTTGGTGCCCGAAGGGCGTCAAGTGTTTCCCAATTTGTCGGTTGAAGAGAACTTGGTCGCAACAGCCCGTGCGCCGGTTGATGCTGCGATCGAGCCTTGGACGCTTAAACGTATATATGGGTTTTTCCCTCGGCTCGAAGAACGTAAATCGAACCTGGGTAGTCAGTTGTCGGGCGGAGAGCAGCAAATGCTGGCAATAGGCCGCGCCCTGATGACTAACCCGCGTCTTTTGGTGCTGGACGAGGCGACCGAAGGGCTGGCGCCTATCGTTCGTGCCGAAATCTGGCAGGCGCTGACCGCGCTCAAGAAAGAAGGCGTGTCGCAAATTGTGGTGGATAAAAACGTCAGTGCCCTGACTACATTCGCCGATCGACACTATATTCTGGAAAAAGGCCGGGTTGTATGGAGCGGCACGAATGCCGATTTGAAGCAGAACCCCGACATCGTGCATCAATACATGGGGGTTTAAAGTTTCGATGAAAGACCTGAATCTGCTCTACGTTTTTGAAGCGATGTGGCGCGACAGGTCTGTGACTCAAGCCGCCGACAACCTGGGTGTTACCCAGGCGGCGGTTAGTAGTGCTCTGAAGCGTTTGCGACTTGAGTACGGCGACAAGCTTTTTACTCAGGTAGGGCGACGTATGGAACCGACTCCTTACGCCGTCGAGCTGGCTCAGCCCCTAATGGGGGCGTTGGCAATGGTGCGCAAGGCGTCGAACGTCCATACCCCATTCGATCCTACCGCAGCACGTCGTCAATTCACCATTCGTACACGGGATATCGGTGAGGTCGTGTACTTCCCTCGTATTCTGCAAGAAGTGACCAAAGTTGCTCCTGGCGTGCGCATCCGCACCACCTTCCAGCCGATTGATGACACGCTGAGCGGTTTGGCTACGGGGCGCATTGACCTGGCCTTGGGTTTCTTGCCGTCTCTTGAAACAGCCATCCACCGAAAAGTATTGTTTAAACAATATTATGTTTGCGTCATGCGCAAGGGTCATCCGCTGGCTAATAAGAAGCTCACTCACGACCTGTTTCGACGGCAGCACCATTTATTGGTGGAGTATTCCGGTAGCGGCCATCTGGTTATTGAGAAGGCTTTGATTGAGGCGGGCGCGCGCAACAACATCAAACTAAGACTGCCTCAGTACCTGTCTGCGCCCCATTTTATTATTTCGTCGGATATGGTGTGGTGCGCGCCGGTGCTTTTGGCGGAAACGCTGGCGCAGCATTACGACTTGGTGATCAAGCCGGTGCCGCTGGAGTTGCCTACTTTTGAGATTGCACTTTATTGGCATGATCGGTTTCATCGTGACCCGGCCAATAAGTGGTTGCGTGAGTTAATTGCCCAAATTTATGGGGCTACATTGGCGGGAAACTAAGCCGTACGGTGTTTTTCCAAGTGGCTATAAGTCCGCTCCAATAATTTCTGCAAGGCTCGACCACTCAATGTATAAATGGTGTTTATACATCATCATCAATCCGACGCTATAGCTTTGGCTCACCCTACTCTCTAGAATAAGCATTAAAGGAAAATACCAAGGAGACAAAGTGGCCAATTTACCCGAAGCAGTTGGGTTAATCGGTATTGGTCAGGTGGGTTTGCCGATGGCAACAAACCTGATTAAGTCCGGCGTTCGCGTAGTAGGCTATCGTCGTTCCGATACCCAGGCGTTTGTCGAGGCGGGTGGCGTGCTTGCTTCTTCACCTGTGCAGGTCGTTGAGCAAACAGACGTTGTCTTGTTATGCCTGCCCAATGAACAGGCTGCGTCGCACGTTCTGGAAGGTGAGAACGGCATATTAAATTACCTTTCGACCTCCAAAATTCTGATAGAAACGGGAACCTATAGCAAAGAATTCAAGCTGTCCCAGGCCCAGAAAATTCAAGGTAAAGGCGCGCGTTACCTGGAAGCGGAAATCAGCGGCTCTCCCCCCATGATCGCCGCGCGTAAAGCGTCTTTCTACGTTGGTGGAGACGAGCCCTTGTTCCGCGAGTGTGAACCGTTGCTGCGCGCCATTACCGACCAGTGCTTTTACTTGGGCCCGTTGGGGTCGGCGGTCTCGATGAAATTGATTGCCAACTATCTCTTGGCTATTCATACATTGTCTGCGGCAGAAGCGATGAACATGGGCAAACGGGCCGGATTCGACCCGCACCTTGTTGCCAAAGTCATTCAAGCGGGGGCTGGGGCTTCCGCGATGTTTGGCGTGCGCGCACCGTTAATGGCAGAGCGTCGGTTCGACCCTGCGCCCGGACCCTTTACGACCCTCGAGAAATATCTCGATCTGGGGCAGAAAATGGCGGATGATCTGGGGTGCGCTACACCGTTGTTTTCAGCCGCTGTGCCTTACTTTAAGCGCGCGTTCGACGAGGGCGTGCAGCATGAGGATATTGCTGCCGTCCTTAAGTTTCTTGAGGCGGATTCGCGTGACCAGAAGGTGGGGGAAAAATGATTGTCGAGAAAAGAACGTACTGGATTCGACCGGGCAGCATGGGTGAGTTTTTGCGTTTGTACGAATCCGAAGGGTTGCCATTGCAAGGGCCGGCGCTTGGAAACCTGCTTGGTTACTTTATGGCCGAGGTGGGCGAGTTGAATCGTGTGATTCAACTTTGGGGCTACGCTTCATTTGAAGACCGGCAAACGCGTAAAGCAGCATTGGCCGGCCGTCCTGAGTGGAAGCGCTTTTTGGGTAAGGCCGGTCCACTGGTAGAACGTCAGCATAGCGAGTTACTTACGCCTGCACCTTTTTCTCCCATTAAATAATTAACAGGAGCCGTCATGATTCGGTCGTTGCATCACGTTGGTATCGTCGTTCCCGATCTCGAGATAGGGCGTGCGTTCTATGAACTCTTTGGCCTCGAGTCCCGCTCGGTAGGTAATGATTTGGTTTTTCGTTGCCGGGGGCGGGCACAGGATCAGGTGCGTTTGATTCGTGGCCCTAAGAAGAAGTTGGGTTATGCGTCGTTCGGCACGAACGGGGAAGGCATGACCAACATCATGCAGAATCTGCACCAAGCGGGTGTGCCTTTGAAGGACCCTCCTTTTGACATTGGTTATGAAGGGATCTGGTTTCAGGACCCGCATAACGACTGGGTGCATATTCATGTTGTCGAGCCTGCGTCAACCTCGCCCGAGCTGCCGCCTGAGATCAATGCCCATGGCCGATACCGCCGCATCGGTCAGCGTGCCTGTGATTTAACCACTCATGGAAAAAAAGCGCGGCCTTTGCGTTTGGGGCATTTAATCAAGTTTAGTCCCGATGTGGAAAAATCCACGGCGTTCTATACCCAGCTTTTAGGCATGAAAGTATCAGATCAGGCGCTCGATATTCTTGCGTTTTTGCGCGGGTCGGCAGGCGGCGATCACCATATGCTTGCGTTTGCAAAAAGTTCACACACCGGTTTGCACCACCTCAGTTTCGAAGTGTCCGATTTCGACGAAATCGCGATTGGCGCACAAACGCTTTTGCGCGCCGGTTATAAAGATGGGTTTGGCCCCGGGCGACACATTGGGGGGTCCAACTATTTCCACTACATTCGCGATCCTTGGGGCAGCCTGGCCGAATATTTTTGGGATATCGATGTCATCCCCGAAGACGCCGATTGGCAGCCTTTAAACGTTCCGCCAGATCAGCTTACCGCTGTTTGGGCGGCGTCCCCCCCGCCCGAAGACTTCGTTTTGAATTTTGAAGAGCCGGATTGATATGTTTACTCCCGAATCCAAGCGCCTGATTGATGGCATGTTGAACAAGCCTTTGTTCGTGGCTTTCAGAAAGCCGGCCGATTTGTCAAAGTTTGCGTCGGTACTGGAGGCCCATTTGAAATGGGCTGTGCAATCCGAGAAGCGGGGCGAGCTGTTTGCTTCGGGTCCCTTTGTGCAAGAGGGCGGCGTGCCGGGTGCGGCGGGGGGTATGTCAATACTTCGGGCCGCATCGGAAGAGGAGGCGAACGCTATTTTGTCGGGCGACCCCTTCATTAAAGAGGGTGTTTATACCGTTGAAGTGAAGAAGTGGATGCTGATGGAGGGTGGTTTTTCGGTCACGCTTCATTTCTCCGACCAAAAACATTTGTTGCGTTAACTGTTAGGAAATTCCGTCATGAAATATCAGGTGTTCACCTACCGTGGACGCCAGGGTGGAGCTCGCCCCGGTGTTTTGATTCAAGAACGTTTGTACGACCTCAGAGGTGTAATGGGCGAGGCTCATCCTGAGTGGTGCAGTGTGGACGATTTGCTGGCTGACTGGTCGGAGGCGCATCCGTTTTTACGGGAATTGGCAGATGACGTTGCTCGAAGTCCTGGGCATGCGAGCGATGCTGTACTGGTCTTGGATGACATTGAGTTTTTGCCACCACTCACGCGTTGCGGCGTGATTTATGCCGCAGGTGCCAACTACCGTGATCACGTCGAAGCGATGGGTAAGGCCATGAATATGAAATTGAACCTGGATCCGAAGGCGGACGGCCTTCCTCCCTGGCATTTCATCAAGGCAGGGCAGGCTGCTTTGTCGGGTCACAAAGAGAAGGTCCCGTTTCCTGCGCATAGCAATATGCTCGATTGGGAAGCAGAATTAGCAGTGGTGATCGGGCGAAAGGCGTCGAATGTATCGGTGGAGTCGGCGTTGGATTACGTTGCCGGATATAGCTGTGCCAACGACATGTCGGCACGCGACAACTTGAAGCGAGACCAAGTGGATGTCAGTTCGCCGTTTAGATTCGACTGGATTGGTCATAAATGTTTTAAAGGTGCGTGTCCTTTGGGGCCCTATCTAACGCCGGCGGAGTTTGCCGGGGATCCCGAAAATTTGGGGATCAAACTGTGGCTCAACGACGAGCTGCGCCAGAACTCCAGCACCTCAAATCATTTGTATACGGTGGCTGATCAAATTGCGTACTTGAGTGCCAGGCTGGATTTGTTGCCTGGTGACATTCTTTTAACCGGCACCCCGGCAGGCGTTGGGATGGAATCGGGGGTGTTTTTGAAACGCGGGGATGTGATGCGGGTTTGGATCGAGAGTTTGGGGGAGCTGGAAACTCGGTTGGTTTGATGGCGGCTTATTGACTTAAACACAAGGAAGGAGACAAACATGTTGCTAGAGAAAATATTGAAGAAATCAGTCATATCGTTGGCATTGGCTTGTGCCGTACCTGGCATGGCAATGGCCGATATCAAGATCGGCTTTCTGGGTACATTATCCGGGCCGTCCGCTGCGAACGGGCGTGATCAATTAGACGGGTTTCGCCTCGCGCTTGAGCAGTTGGGCGGAAAGTTGGGCGGCGTGGAAACGGAAATCGTGGCAGAAGACGATCAAATGAAGCCGTCCGTTGCGTTAACTGGCGTTTCGCGCTTGTTAGAGCGTGAGGAAGTTGATGCAGTGGTTGGCTTAACGTTTACGCACGTTTTAATGGCGTTGCAGCCTAAAATCGCTGAAACCGATGTGCCGTTTATTGGTACGATTTCGGGTCCATCCCCAACTGCCGGGGCGCTATGCAAACCTAATTTGTTCATTATGTCGTGGCAAAGCGATGCGCCGGCTGAGGCAATGGGTAAGTATATGCAAGATAAAGGCGTGAAAAGCATCAGCACGCTTACCCCCAACTTCGTTGGCGGAAAAGACAAAATCAGCGGTTTGCGTAATACCTATAAAGGGGAAATTATTGACGAAATATATACGCCCCTCAGTCAGCTCGACTTTTCGGCTGAGTTGACCCAAGTGGCAGTGAGTGATCCTGAGGGCGTTTTTATGTTTTATCCCGGTGGGCTCGGTGTCACCTTTATGCGTCAGTACAAGCAGGCAGGGCTTGCCGGCAAATTGCCCCTTTATACGGCCAACTCAATTGAAGGCGAAGACGTCGACGCAATGGGTGAGGCAGTGATTGGTGCATATGCCGCAGATACCTGGACGCCCGGCATTTCCAGCGAGTATTCGAAGAAGTTCGTGAATGCCTATCGCGAAAAATACAATCGCACGCCATCGGCTTATGCCGCATTCAGTTACGATGCCATGATGAAGCTGAATGCCGCCGTAGAGGCCTTGAAGGGTGATGTCTCGGATAAAAAAGCTTTTGTGAACGCCATTAAGACCGCCGATTTCGAGTCTTTGCGGGGCGACTTCAAGTTCGGCAATAACAATTACCCTGTCCAGGACTACCATATCTTCGAAATGGTGAAAGGTGAAAACGGTAAGCCAGATTGGAAGCTGGTTCAGGAAAACGTGTTGAAGGATCACGTAGATACATACGCTGCGCAATGCACGATGAGCTGATTACCTCCAAGTAAAGGGTTGCGCAACGCCCCGGGCAGAGTAATTCGGTTCACGCTCTTGTCGAAGGAGTGGGCAACGGCAACGCCGTTTGGTATTTCACCTGCTTAAGTGCAAAGCTTGATTTAATGTTCGACACGCCAGGTATCTTGGACAACTCATCAATAATAAATCGTTCAAGTGCCTGGATATCCGGAACCACCACCCTGAGCAAATAATCAGAGTCTCCGGTCATCAGATAGCACTCCATTACCTCTGGGTAGTTGCGAATTGCATTCTGGAATCGCTCAAGCGATTTCTCGATTTGCTGCTCCAGACGAATCTCAATAAACACACTAACGTTCAACCCAATCTGCAGCGGGTCTAGCAAGGTGACGTACCGTGAGATTACCCCGGCTTCCTCAAGTGCCTTGACTCTGGCCAGGCAGGGCGACGCGGAAAGGTTGACACGAGCTGCCAGTTCAGAATTCGTTAAGCGCGCATTGGCCTGGATTTCTTGAAGAATTTTCAAGTCTATTGAATCTAGTCTTTTTTTCCGCATAAATTGTTTTTTTTAGATTGATTTCAAAATAATATTCCGTATAACCATCTTTTTCTAAATGATAACAGCAGCACATTTTGTGGGTGCCTCACTATACTGATCTGATCGTTCAGGAGGTAAAAATGGTTAATAGCAGTGGGAACTTGCGCTTGAAAATGGCGCAGTCCGATGACGTTGATCCCGAGGAAACGCAAGAATGGCTGGAGGCGCTGGAGGGCGTTCTGGGGGCTGCCGGAAGTGATCGTGCGCTATTCCTTTTAAGTCAGCTAGACGATTTCGTGAAAGCGCATGGCATTAAACCGAATTCGTTACCGTACTCTGCCTATCGAAACACCATTTCTTTGGATAACGAAGGAGTCTATCCCGGCGATCTTGAGCTAGAAGAGAGAATTAGTTCCATAAACCGCTGGAATGCCTTGGTTATGGTGGTCAGGGCAAATAAAGCTTATGGCGAACTTGGAGGCCATATAGCCAGTTATGCATCCGTCGCGGAAATTTTCGAAATGGGATTCAACCATTTTTTTCAAGCGCGAACTGAAGCAAATGGGGGGGATCTGGTTTTTTATCAGCCGCACTCCGCGCCGGGGGTTTATGCGCGCGCGTTTCTTGAGGGGCGTTTAAGTGAGCATGACTTAAGTTTCTATCGACGAGAGTCTGTAGGCGGTGGGCTTTCCTCTTACCCGCACCCATGGTTAATGCCTGATTTTTGGCAGTTTCCCACCGGATCAATGGGCATAGGCCCTATCAATGCAATCTATCAGGCACGCTTTATGCGTTATCTTGAGAACCGGGGGCTTGCCCAGACGCATGGTCGACATGTTTGGGGTGTGTTCGGCGATGGGGAAATGGATGAGCCTGAGTCGATTGCAGGGCTAACTTTAGCTGCACGAGAACAGCTGGATAACTTAACGTTTATTATCAATTGCAATCTGCAGCGGTTGGATGGGCCTGTGCGTGGCAACGGGCAAATCATTCAGGAACTTGAGGCACTGTTCACTGGCGCAGGCTGGAATGTCATTAAAGTGATTTGGAGCTCAGATTGGGACCCGTTGTTCGCGCGCGATGCCAGTCATGCGTTGTTGCGCCGGTTCGCCCAAACAGTCGACGGCCAGTATCAAACGTTAGGCGCGAAAGACGGGGCCTACAACTCACTTGAGTTCTTCCAAAAAGACCCCGAGGTTCAGCGCTTGGTTTCGCATATGTCCGATAAGGATATTGATGGTTTGCGACGGGGTGGCCATGACTTTCGTAAGCTGCATGCCGCATTTTCAGCTGCGAAATCGCATGCTGGCCAGCCGACCGTGATTCTGGCGAAAACCAAAAAAGGTTATGGAATGGGCGGTGCCGGAGAGTCGCGCATGACAGCTCATCAGGCGAAGAAGCTGGATTTTGATGCTTTGAAAGCATTTCGTGATCGTTTCTCATTACCTTTATCTGACCATGAAGTAGAGACCCTTCACTTTCTTAAACCGGCGCAAGATAGCCCTGAAATGCGCTATATGCGTGAACGGCGGCAGGCTCTGGGTGGCGCCGTTCCTTCTCGCATAACGCGTTCAAATGAAGCGTTGGCTATCCCTGTCATTGATAACTATGCAAAATTTGCGTGCGAGGCCAATGGTAAGGAAATGTCGACAACAATGGCGTTTGCCCGCATGCTAAGTGGCCTGCTGAAAGACGCCAGCGTTGGTGAGCGAGTTGTGCCTATTGTTGCTGATGAGGCGCGTACGTTCGGGATGGCGAATTTATTCAGACAGATCGGGATCTACAGTCCTGATGGCCAACTTTATGAGCCGGAGGACGCGGGGTCGATGCTGACATACCGTGAGGCCAAAGACGGGCAGCTCCTGGAAGAGGGGATTACTGAGGCCGGTGCTTTGTCCTCTTGGGTTGCGGCCGCAACGTCATATAGCGTGCATGGCAAGGCTATGCTGCCTTTCTATATCTATTACTCCATTTTCGGGTTTCAAAGGGTGGGCGACTTGATTTGGGCTGCGGCTGACCAACGGGCGCGTGGTTTTCTGCTTGGCGCGACCTCGGGCCGCACGACGCTCAGTGGCGAAGGGTTGCAGCATCAAGACGGCAACAGTCATGTCATGGCCGCCATGGTGCCCAATTGTCGATCATATGACCCGGCCTTTGCGGGTGAACTGGCGGTCATTCTGGACCATGGCATGCGTCGTATGATTGAGGAGCAGGTTGATGAGTTTTATTACATCACCCTGACGAATGAAAGTTACGCGCAGCCGTCCATGCCCGAAGGTATTGAGAAGCAAATTGTTCAAGGCATGTATTGTTATCGGCGTGAGGTGTGCGACACAGAGGGCACGGCTGCACCAGTTCGTTTGCTTGGGTCGGGTGCGATCTTTCGTGAGGTGGAGGCTGCTGCGGAATTACTTAAAGTGGACTGGGGGATTTCCTCAGAGGTTTGGAGTGTTACAAGCTTTACTGAGCTGGCCAAAGAGGCGCGAGAAGCTGATCGCTGGAATCGGTTGAATCCGCAGGTATCGGTACGGGAAAGCTACGTCTCTGCGTGCTTGTCTGGAAGCGCCCCTGTTATTGCAGCCACCGATTATGTGCGTGCCTGGCCACAGTTGATAGCCGAGTATGTTGACGCCCGGTTTATTTCTTTGGGTACAGACGGGTTTGGTCGTAGCGATACGCGTGTGGCATTGCGTGACTTCTTCGAAGTTAACCGTTACCACGTTGTATTGGCCGCGATAGATGGTTTGGCGCGAGACGGTGTCGTGTCCAGAGCTCTTGTGAGCGAAGTAATCAGCAAATACGGAATCCAGCACAACCGAGCCCCATCCTGGTTGAACTAGTCTAGTCCCCAACTGGGGCGCCTGAGGGAAGGAAAGGCAGGGTCAACAATAGAAAGAAGAGAGAGTCGGCCAGGGTTGAATCAACAATATTTAATAAATTTCTGTCTTCTCATTTGACACTTCTTAAAAACTGCTTCATAATCTCGTTTCTTCGCTGCTTGAACAGCGCTTCACACGGCAAGTTAGGTGTTTTTAACTTGGTTAGTGCGGGGCAGTTGGGTTGGGTTAGCGAAACTGCTCTTTAACAACGAAACAACCGATAAGTGTGGGCACTTAAGCTACGTTGCTAAGTAGTGGCGCATCAGGGTTAAATGCCTGAGCCAAAGCAAGTAGTAAGAAGTGCTCGCAAGTGATGAAGTAAGAAGTCAAGGCGGTAGATGCTGGATTTTATCTGGTGTTTACTTTTAAGCCTGTCTTTTTTCTTTTGAGTGAGTACGCGACGTATGACCTGGTCTTTTTGAAGGACAGGAAATATGGCAATTAACAGGAATTAAACTGAAGAGTTTGATCCTGGCTCAGATTGAACGCTAGCGGGATGCTTTACACATGCAAGTCGAACGGCAGCGCGAGGTAAGCTTGCTTACTTTGGCGGCGAGTGGCGAACGGGTGAGTAATGTATCGGAACGTACCCAGTAGCGGGGGATAACTACGCGAAAGCGTGGCTAATACCGCATACGCCCTACGGGGGAAAGGGGGGGATCGCAAGACCTCTCACTATTGGAGCGGCCGATATCGGATTAGCTAGTTGGTGAGGTAAAGGCTCACCAAGGCTGCGATCCGTAGCTGGTTTGAGAGGACGACCAGCCACACTGGGACTGAGACACGGCCCAGACTCCTACGGGAGGCAGCAGTGGGGAATTTTGGACAATGGGGGCAACCCTGATCCAGCCATCCCGCGTGTGCGATGAAGGCCTTCGGGTTGTAAAGCACTTTTGGCAGGGAAGAAAGGGCGCTGGTTAATACCTGGCGTTGATGACGGTACCTGCAGAATAAGCACCGGCTAACTACGTGCCAGCAGCCGCGGTAATACGTAGGGTGCAAGCGTTAATCGGAATTACTGGGCGTAAAGGGTGCGTCGGCGGTTTGGCAAGAAAGGTGTGAAATCCCAGGGCTTAACCTTGGAACTGCACTTTTAACTGCCAGGCTAGAGTACGTCAGAGGGGGGTAGAATTCCACGTGTAGCAGTGAAATGCGTAGAGATGTGGAGGAATACCGATGGCGAAGGCAGCCCCCTGGGATGATACTGACGCTCAGGCACGAAAGCGTGGGGAGCAAACAGGATTAGATACCCTGGTAGTCCACGCCCTAAACGATGTCAACTAGCTGTTGGGGCCGTTAGGCTTTAGTAGCGCAGCTAACGCGTGAAGTTGACCGCCTGGGGAGTACGGTCGCAAGATTAAAACTCAAAGGAATTGACGGGGACCCGCACAAGCGGTGGATGATGTGGATTAATTCGATGCAACGCGAAAAACCTTACCTACCCTTGACATGTCTGGAAGGCCGAAGAGATTTGGCTGTGCTCGCAAGAGAACCGGAACACAGGTGCTGCATGGCTGTCGTCAGCTCGTGTCGTGAGATGTTGGGTTAAGTCCCGCAACGAGCGCAACCCTTGTCATTAGTTGCTACGAAAGGGCACTCTAGTGAGACTGCCGGTGACAAACCGGAGGAAGGTGGGGATGACGTCAAGTCCTCATGGCCCTTATGGGTAGGGCTTCACACGTCATACAATGGTCGGGACAGAGGGTTGCCAACCCGCGAGGGGGAGCCAATCTCAGAAACCCGATCGTAGTCCGGATTGCAGGCTGCAACTCGCCTGCATGAAGTCGGAATCGCTAGTAATCGCGGATCAGCATGTCGCGGTGAATACGTTCCCGGGTCTTGTACACACCGCCCGTCACACCATGGGAGTGGGTTTCACCAGAAGTAGGTAGCCTAACCGTAAGGGGGGCGCTTACCACGGTGGGATTCATGACTGGGGTGAAGTCGTAACAAGGTAGCCGTATCGGAAGGTGCGGCTGGATCACCTCCTTTAAGAGAAGTGCTTGGGGTTTGGTCTTGGTGGGCTGTTATTTGGTGGTAGTTTGAGTGTTCACGCTTATCGGTTGTTTTAGAGTTAGGGCAGATACAAGGGCTTGGGTCAGTAGCTCAGTCGGTTAGAGCACCGTCTTGATAAGGCGGGGGTCGTTGGTTCGATTCCAACTTGACCCACCACGTGCTTTACGGGGGGGATTAGCTCAGCTGGGAGAGCACCTGCTTTGCAAGCAGGGGGTCGTCGGTTCGATCCCGTCATCCTCCACCAACGAAGCTGTGGTTGTGCAGGTAGTGGTTGTGAAGGTAGTGGTTGTGTTCAGTGAACAGGGTCTTGGGTGAAGTTAAGGAGATTTAGCTTAATTCATCAGGATGTTGTGCACTGGTCATAGCGATATGGCTAGGTAGTATAAGTAGTACCCGTAGTATTTGTTCTTTAACAATGAGGAAGAAGCAACAATGACAAGTAGCTGTAAGTGGGCTGCGTGTTCTGGGGTGTATGTTTTACATATATTCGCCAGGGACAGGCAGACTGATTATAGATACGGGTTGTGATTGCATTGCAAATAAGTTCTGACTCAAGAGCGGAGTTGATTGGGCGACGTTATTCTTAGGGATGATGTGGTTTGATTGATTCAGTCTTTTGGAAGTGATGAACGGCATGAACACGTAAACTCAAGTTAGGAACCTATAGCCTTTGTGGTTATAGGATCAAGTGACTAAGTGCACATGGTGGATGCCTTGGCGATTACAGGCGAAGAAGGACGTGGTAGCCTGCGAAAAGCGGCGGGGAGCTGGCAAACGAGCTTTGATCCGCTGATGTCCGAATGGGGAAACCCACTGCGCGAGCAGTATCCTGCACTGAATACATAGGTGCAGAGAAGCGAACCGAGTGAACTGAAACATCTAAGTAGCTCGAGGAAAAGAAATCAACCGAGATTCCGGCAGTAGCGGCGAGCGAGCCCGGAGCAGCCTTGACGATTTAGCATTGCATATAGCCGAACGCTCTGGAAAGGGCGACCGTAGCGGGTGATAGTCCCGTAGGCGAAATGTGCGGTGTGGAACTAGGCGTCAGACAAGTAGGGCGGGACACGTGAAATCCTGTCTGAAGATGGGGGGACCATCCTCCAAGGCTAAATACTCGTAATCGACCGATAGTGAACCAGTACCGTGAGGGAAAGGCGAAAAGAACCCCGGAAGGGGAGTGAAATAGATCCTGAAACCGTGTGCATACAAACAGTAGGAGCCTCTTTATGGGGTGACTGCGTACCTTTTGTATAATGGGTCAGCGACTTACATTCAGTGGCAAGCTTAACCGAATAGGGAAGGCGTAGCGAAAGCGAGTCCGAACAGGGCGTTTGAGTCGCTGGGTGTAGACCCGAAACCAGGCGATCTATCCATGGTCAGGTTGAAGGCACGGTAACACGTGCTGGAGGACCGAACCCACTAATGTTGAAAAATTAGGGGATGAACTGTGGATAGGGGTGAAAGGCTAAACAAGCCTGGAAATAGCTGGTTCTCTCCGAAAACTATTTAGGTAGTGCCTCGCGTATTGCTGCTGGGGGTAGAGCACTGTTATGGCTAGGGGGTCATGGCGATTTACCAAACCATGGCAAACTCCGAATACCAGCAAGTATGAGCGCGGGAGACAGAGCACCGGGTGCTAACGTCCGGACTCAAGAGGGAAACAACCCAGACCGCCAGCTAAGGTCCCCAAAATTGGCTAAGTGGGAAACGAAGTGGGAAGGCGAAGACAGTCAGGAGGTTGGCTTAGAAGCAGCCATCCTTTAAAGAAAGCGTAATAGCTCACTGATCGAGTCGTCCTGCGCGGAAGATGTAACGGGGCTAAGCCAGTTACCGAAGCTGCGGGTGTGTATCGTAAGATATACGCGGTAGGAGAGCGTTCTGTAAGCCTGTGAAGGTGGCTTGTAAAGGCTGCTGGAGGTATCAGAAGTGCGAATGCTGACATGAGTAGCGATAAAGGGGGTGAAAAGCCCCCTCGCCGTAAGTCCAAGGTTTCCTGCGCAACGTTCATCGGCGCAGGGTGAGTCGGCCCCTAAGGCGAGGCAGAGATGCGTAGCTGATGGGAAGCTGGTTAATATTCCAGCACCGTCGTACAGTGCGATGGGGGGACGGATTGCGAAAGGTCATCGGGGTGTTGGAAGTCCCCGTTGCTGCACTATAGAAGGCGCTTTAGGCAAATCCGGGCGCGAAATTCAAGGGTGTGGCTGGATAAGACTACGGTCTTAAACTGATTGGAAGTGGTCCCAAGAAAAGCCTCTAAGCTCTAGCTGTACGAGACCGTACCGCAAACCGACACAGGTGGACGGGATGAATATTCCAAGGCGCTTGAGAGAACTCAGGAGAAGGAACTCGGCAAATTGATACCGTAACTTCGGGAGAAGGTATACCCTGGTAGTGTGAAGCGCCTGCGCGCTGAGCATGACGGGGTCGCAGAGAATCGGTGGCTGCGACTGTTTATTAAAAACACAGCACTCTGCTAACACGAAAGTGGACGTATAGGGTGTGACGCCTGCCCGGTGCCGGAAGGTTAAGTGATGGGGTGCAAGCTCTTGATCGAAGCCCCGGTAAACGGCGGCCGTAACTATAACGGTCCTAAGGTAGCGAAATTCCTTGTCGGGTAAGTTCCGACCTGCACGAATGGCGTAACGATGGCCACACTGTCTCCTCCTGAGACTCAGCGAAGTTGAAGTGTTTGTGATGATGCAATCTACCCGCGGCTAGACGGAAAGACCCCATGAACCTTTACTGTAGCTTTGCATTGAACTGTGAACCGGCTTGTGTAGGATAGGTGGGAGGCGCAGAAGAGTGGTCGCTAGACTGCTTGGAGCCGACCTTGAAATACCACCCTGGTCTGTTTGCGGTTCTAACCTTGGCCCGTTATCCGGGTTGGGGACAGTGCATGGTGGGCAGTTTGACTGGGGCGGTCTCCTCCCAAAGCGTAACGGAGGAGTTCGAAGGTACGCTAGGCACGGTCGGAAATCGTGCTGATAGTGCAATGGCATAAGCGTGCTTGACTGTGAGACTGACACGTCGAACAGGTGCGAAAGCAGGACATAGTGATCCGGTGGTTCTGAATGGAAGGGCCATCGCTCAACGGATAAAAGGTACTCTGGGGATAACAGGCTGATACCGCCCAAGAGTTCATATCGACGGCGGTGTTTGGCACCTCGATGTCGGCTCATCTCATCCTGGGGCTGTAGCCGGTCCCAAGGGTATGGCTGTTCGCCATTTAAAGAGGTACGTGAGCTGGGTTTAAAACGTCGTGAGACAGTTTGGTCCCTATCTGCCGTGGGCGTTGGATACTTGACGGAGCCTGCTCCTAGTACGAGAGGACCGGAGTGGACGTACCGCTGGTGTATCGGTTGTCATGCCAATGGCATTGCCGAGTAGCTAAGTACGGAAGAGATAACCGCTGAAGGCATCTAAGCGGGAAACTCGTCTGAAGATAAGGTATCCCGGGGGCTTGACCCCCCTGAAGGGTCGTTCGAGACCAGGACGTTGATAGGCTGGGTGTGTAAGCGCAGTAATGTGTTTAGCTAACCAGTACTAATTGCCCGTGCGGCTTGATCCTATAACCATGCAGGTTATGCATACAAGGTTTAGGTGTTAAGCATGCCGCTAAATGACATAAAGTCAAAAATCAATGGTCAAAACCAACGCAACGCACACAACCAAATAATCAAACCCGCAACAGCATACAAAGCACGGTTGCTTCTGACCTCATTGGCGCTTCAAGGGCCAGGACCTCAAAACCCATACCCTTGAAGCGCAACCCTTTACGCTTGACGACCATAGCAAGGTGGTCCCACGCCTTCCCATCCCGAACAGGACCGTGAAACGCCTTTGCGCCGATGATAGTGGATGTACATCTGTGAAAGTAGGTCATCGTCAGGCTCTTATACCAAAACGCCCCAACATCAAACATGTTGGGGCGTTTTACTTTGTTAGGACGAAAAGTTAGAATCTTGCGCCCACACCGACCAGAAAACTATATGAACTTGGTTTCATTTTGAAGGTGTCGTCGGGGTCGGTGGAGTCGTTGGCGCCTGCGGTCACACTTCCGTATGAGGCGTAAGTAGCCTCTGCAAACCCATATATATTTTTGTTGAATAAGTGGCGGCCCCCGATACCGAGCAACACCCCGTTGGCCGTTTCGCTGATTGAAGGGTCGCCTTCCGGGTGGATGGTGGCTTTAGCCTGAATCCAGCCCAGCTTAAGATAACCCATTGTGGTGTCATTGAAGGCGTAGCCGGGGACAATTGAAATAGACACTTGGTTTTTAAGTGTGCCTTTATATCCAGCGCCTGGAAGAGCCGTGCCATTGAACGTAATGTTGCCGCTGCCGGTATCCATTTTCAGGGGGTTGTACTCCAGCATTGCGCCAAGCGTAAAGCGTTCGTTCATGGCGTGTGTGTAGCCTACGCCGAAGTTCAAAGGCATTTTGCCGTCGGAAAGGTTTTGTGCGGCAAAACCTGGCTCTATTACGCCGGATAGGTCAATGCTGTTGTGTTGGTAGCCTGTTGATATTTGTGAATTGAACCCTTCAAAATTCTGAGCTTGTGCAAATACTGCGGGCGAGACAAAGATACCGAGCAATGCTCTTACGCGTAGCAGGTTTTTCATGTCGAGATGCTCCTGGTGGATACGGTGTGTATGAATGCAGACGCACGAGCGCAGGCTCCTAACGTTGGTTCACGTTATCATCCGTTAAAAGGTTTTTAAATTGTTTTTCGGCATTTTTCTGTATTAAAAGGGTTAGGGCCGGATATCGGTTGTGCCCTTGCAACAGTACGATACATAACCAGATTATGAGTTCTAAAAGCGCGAAATTAATGGCTTCGGCGCCTTTGCCCGTGAAAAACGGCGTGGCGCCCAGCAGGGTGTATCTGCAACCGGGGCCATGGCCCACCTTGTACGATTTTCTGGTGCAGCGGTTTCAGTACACCAATCCGAAGGTTATCTATGAGCGCTTGGTTCGGGGTGAGATTGTCGATGAGCTGGGGAAGCCACAAACCGCTGATGCGCCTTACCAACCCCGTCGCTGGCTTTGGTATTATCGTGATGTTCCTCCCGAAACCCCTGTCCCTTTTCAGTTACAGGTTTTGCACCGTGATGAAAAATTGCTGGTGATAGATAAGCCGCATTTTCTAGCCAGTATTCCAGGCGGCCGCTATTTACGGGAAACGGCGCTCACGCGTTTACGGCATGAGCTGGCCTTGCCCGATTTAAGTCCTTTGCATCGCCTAGATCGGGAAACCGCCGGCGTGATGATGTTGTGCATTGATCCTGCGTCTCGCGGCGCCTATCAGCAGCTTTTTCAGAATCGTGAGGTCAGCAAAGTATATGAAGCCGTTGCGGGCTATAACGATAAGCTTTCTTTCCCTTTAACCCGGCGTAGCCGGCTGGAAACAAGGAGCTGGCACTTTACGATGGATGAGGTTGAGGGGGAGCCCAATAGTGAGACCCGCGTAGAGTTAATTGAAAGGAAAGGCACACTAGGTTGGTATCGTCTCTTACCTCACACAGGCAGAAAACATCAACTGCGTGTACATATGGCCGGTTTGGGTATTCCTATAGTGAACGATCTTTTTTATCCTGCGCTGGCACCGCAGCCTGCATACCACGATTACCGCAAGCCTTTGCAATTATTGGCGCGACGTATTCAGTTTCAGGATCCTTTTACCGGCGAAACGCGTGCGTTCGAAAGTCAATTGCAGCTGGAATGGGCCGGTCGGTTTGATACGGCCTGCGTTTAACGGTGCTCAACCGGCATGCACTACAATCGTAAGGTCTGTATCAATAGCAAGTTGATTTATGCCTTTCTCCTTTCAGGAACGTCTTTCCAGCATTCAGGCGCGTATTAACGCTGCTTGCCAACGTTGCGGGCGGAATCCTGCTGAAATCATTTTATTGCCGGTGAGTAAAACATTCGATGCCCCTATCGTTCGCGAAGCCGTCGCAGCGGGGCTGCATCGATTTGGTGAGAATCGTGTACAGGAGGTTCGTGATAAAGCGCCGTTGCTCGAAGACCTGTCTATTGAATGGGTTCTGATTGGGCATCTGCAAACCAATAAAGCAAAAGATGCCGCGCAACTCGTGGGCGAGGTGCAGTCTCTTGATCGTTTGTCGTTGGCAGAAGCGTTGGATAAACGATTGACTAAGTTAGGTAAAACCTTAAGTGTCCTGATTCAGGTTAAGACGTCGCCTGAGCCCAGTAAGTTCGGGCTGGAGCCAATTGAATTATTGCGCTTTCTGGAACAGTTAAAGAACTACCCAACATTGCGACCTGCAGGTTTGATGACCTTGGCCATCCATTCCGACGATGAAGCTGCGGTGCGGTCCTGTTTTCGCACTTTGCGTGAACTTCGGGATCAGGCTGTTCAGGCAGGGCACGACACCGTGCAAAGGCTGTCGATGGGGATGAGTGGTGATTTCGAGTGGGCGATTGAGGAAGGATCAACTGAAGTGCGGATTGGTTCTTTATTGTTTGGTGAGCGGGGTTAGAAAATGACGCGGTTTTTGGGTAAGCTTCCATGCATTATGCGCAGCGCGTTGATCGGGCTGCTGTTTTTGTTGGCAAATACGGCTTCGGCCGACACACTTGAGGTCGTTCAGAAACGCGATGTCGTGCACTGCGGTGTTACTACAGGCTTTGCCGGCTTTTCGGCACCGAATGACAAGGGCGAGTGGGCCGGTCTGGATATTGACTTGTGTCGGGCGATTGCCGCGGCCGTGTTGGGCGATGCGAGTAAATTCAAGGCTGTTCCGCTTAACTCTCAACAACGCTTCACGGCTTTACAGTCGGGCGAAATTGATGTTCTGGTGCGTAATACTTCGGTTACGCAACAGCGTGATACTGCCTTGGGTGCGATTCACGCGGGCATTAGTTTTTACGACGGTCAGGGCTTCTTGATTCCCAAAGCTTTTGGCGTGAATAGCGCCAAAGCGCTGGACGGCGCATCTATTTGCCTGCAAACGGGTACGTCGAATGAAAACACGTTGGCCGATTGGGCACGAGCCAATAACATTACGTACAAACCGGTCGTTATTGAACAGTTCAATGAGGTGGTGAATGCGTTTGCCGCCGGCCGTTGCGATGTGTTTTCCACCGATGCCGCAGGGTTAGCATCCATTCGGGTTTCCCGCCTGAAGAATCCGGATGATTACCAAGTATTGCCCGAGCAAATTTCCAAAGAACCGTTAGGGCCTTTTGTGCGTCAGGGTGATGACACTTGGTTGAACGTTGTGAAATGGTCGCTTATGGCGATGTTGAACGCTGAAGAATTAGGCGTAACTTCAGATAACGTAGATGCGCATTTAAGCAGCACAAATCCGCGTATACAGCGTCTGTTGGGTGTAACGCCAGGTGCCGGTGCGAACCTTGGGCTTGATGAAAAGTGGGCCTATAACATTATCCGCCAGGTGGGTAATTATGGGCAAAGCTATGCCCGTAATGTCGGCATGGAGAGCCCATTGAAGATTCCACGCGGCTTGAATGCGTTATGGACTGATGGCGGGTTAATGTATCCGTTGCCGATTCGGTAATCGCTTTGGGCGGATGCGTGCGATTGCGAAAATTATTGCCGCTTGTACACCAGAGCGATTCGAGCGAATGCGATTTGTAATTCTTTGGTGCCACCCTGAAAAATAAACGGGCGGCCACGCCCGGTGAAGCACATGAGTTTTTTGGATGAAATAAGGGGAATGAATTTCGCGAATTGAATTTCTTCCCATTTCACGACGCGGCGCGTAATCCAGCTTTGTTCGATACCCTCTTCAGTAATACGGGTACGTGAAGTCGTCATGTAGCGCGCCATGACAATAAGTGCCGCATAGCAAAGCGTAACGCTGGCTGCGATATAAGGATTAACGTTCTGGCCTGCAGGGCTTGTGGCCGTACTAATAAACTGGATACCAATCACAATCAATATAAGCCAGGATGCAATTTTGATCCAGCCTGGCCACGAGGTGCCTTCGATTGGCAGGGGTTGGAGTTCCTGGATCAGTGCCGCGTGTTCTTCAGCGGTTGGGCGATTACGAGGCAGCATGGTTTGTTCTGAATGAATGTTAAAGCCTAATCATAGCGCGTCGAAGAAACGCAGTCAGACCGGTTGCCGTTGATATTGCCCGCTGGGCAGGCGTGCAACGTGCCCCTGTAGCTCCAGCACGGAAAGGGCTTGATTAAGGTTTGAAACGGCGATTCGAGAGCGTTGTTGCAATAGGTCGAACGAAATCGGGTCGTAACCCATGGCTTCCAGCACTGCATCAATATCTTCCTGATGGGCGGCTGTTTCGAACAAGGGTGTGATCAGACTTCCCTGTTCCTTAGGCGTCTGACTGTTCGGCGCCTGACCCCTATTGCCACGGCGTTGCGCTTTGGTGGTTGTGCGTGTTTGAGTCGTGGTGGATACGTTGTGGACCGAGGGATTTAACTCTTCAAGGATATGTTCGCCCGATTCCACCAGCTTCGCGCCTTGGCGGATCAGGGCATGACAGCCTTTTGACAGAGGCGAGTGAATAGAGCCGGGGATGGCAAATACTTCGCGCCCCAGTTCGGAAGCGAGCCTGGCTGTGATGAGCGAACCGCTTTGGAGCGCAGCTTCGACGACAACCACCCCGCGTGATAAGCCGGCAACAATGCGGTTCCGTTTTGGAAAATGGTAGGGCATGGCTTTTTGGCCGAGTGGAAATTCGGAGACCAGGGCGCCATATTCTGCAATATTGTGAGCCAAGGTTCGGTTGCGTGCCGGGTAAACGAGGTCGATGCCGGTGGCAAGTACGGCAATGGTGCCGGCGCCTTGAGGCCCTGCCTTCAGTGCGCCGTGATGCGCGGCGGCGTCGATGCCCGACGCAAGTCCGCTGGCGATGCACCAGCCGTGTTCGGCCAGAAATTGGGCGAAGTCATGCGCGTTGGTTTCACCTGCCGGTGTGGCACTGCGGGCGCCCACAATGGCCAATGAAGGTTGGCTAAGTAATTCGGGGTGCCCGTTTACGTACAACACCAAAGGTGGATCATGCATTTCCAATAATTGAGGTGGGTAGGTTGGGTCGGCCAGAGTGAGCAGATGGTGGCTGTCGGCGGACAGCCAGTGCATAGTGGCGTCTATGCGGTTTTGCAACATTGCATCGGGCTCTTGAGCAAGCCTGCTGGCCAATTTGGTGTCCAGATGCTTCATGAGTTGCATGGTTGATTGCGAGAAAATATCTTGCGGCAGCCCATAAACCGAGAGCAATAGGCGTGCTTGCGCCGGGCCCAGGTCGGGCTCAAGGGTAAGTCGAACCCAGGCGGCGGTTTCCTCGGAAGAGAGATTCATCGGCATGGCGCAAGTGTGCCATATTGCGCAAGCGGTGTGCAGGCGGGCGTGCTGCAATCATCCATGTTGGCATGAGCGCTGGTTGATATAATGAAAAACTGTAAAGAAAAGGTTTTAACCATGGCATTATTACCCATACTTCATTATCCAGATCCGCGCTTGCACAAGGTTGCCAAACCGGTGGAGAAAGTCGACGACCGCATTCGCCGACTGGTGGCAGACATGGCGGAAACGATGTACGACGCGCCGGGGGTAGGGTTGGCCGCCACTCAGGTCGACGTCCATGAGCGTGTCGTGGTAATTGACGTATCCGAGGAAGGCAATGACCTCAAGGTGTTGATCAACCCGGAAATTACCTGGAAAAGTGAGGAAATTCAGGTTTATGAAGAGGGTTGCCTGTCGGTGCCCGGAATTTACGACAAAGTCGAGCGTGCCGAGCGTATTCATGTCAAAGCGTTGAACGAAAAAGGTGAAGCATATGAGTTCGACGCCGACGGTTTGCTGGCGGTTTGTGTTCAACACGAACTCGATCATTTGCAGGGCAAGGTGTTTGTTGAATATCTGTCGTCGTTGAAGCTGAATAGAATCAAGACAAAATTACGCAAGCAAGAACGTGAAGCGTTGAAGGCCTGACCGTTATGCGAGTGGTGTTCGCCGGTACGCCGGAATTTGCCCGTTCCGCCCTGCAGGCTATCTTGCAGGCAGGCCATTCAGTACCGCTTGTGCTCACGCAGCCCGACCGCCCCTCGGGCCGGGGCATGAAATTAACGCCAAGCCCTGTAAAGCAGTGTGCACTCGAGGCCGGTATTCCGGCTTTACAGCCGCACAGTCTTCGGCTTGACGGCAAGTATGGCGACCAGGCGGCGCAAGCGCAGGCGGCTTTGCAGGCCGCCAATCCCGATGTCATCGTAGTGGCCGCCTACGGTCTTATCCTGCCCCAATGGGTGCTTGGTTTACCGCCATTCGGTTGTTTGAATATTCATGCCAGTTTGTTGCCGCGTTGGCGGGGCGCCGCGCCGATTCAACGCGCTATCGAAGCCGGTGACGCGCAAACCGGCATTACCATTATGCAGATGGATGAAGGTCTCGATACCGGCGATATGTTGTCTGTTTGGCCTATTCCCATCCGTAATGACCACACCGCAGCCGGCCTGCACGATGAACTTGCCGTGTTAGGAGGCAAGGCTATTGTGGCGGCGCTGAATGATTTACAAGATGGAAGCCTGCAGGCTACGCCCCAACCCGAAGAGGGGGTGACATATGCGGCGAAACTTTCCAAAGCAGAAGCGCTGCTTGACCTGTCGTTACCCGCTTCGCAGCTCGTGCGTCGTGTGCGTGCGTTTAACCCGTTTCCAGGTGCAACGGTACGTTTGCCGGGGTTGGCTGATGTGGTGAAAGTGTGGTCTGCGCAGGCGTTGCCTGTATCAGGTATATCCGGCAAGCCCGGATCGCTTGTTGCGGCAACAGAGCAGGGTATTGATTTAGCCACCGCAGACGGTGTTCTGCGCTTGCTGGAGCTTCAAAAGCCTGGTGGCAAGCGTCAGGCCGCCGGCCAGTTTATTCAGGGCTGGCGGCCTTAACCCAACGGGCTTTGTTATAGCGTTTCGGCGTACAGGTCGTACTCGTCGGAGTCGGTTATGCGTACTCTGACAATTTCACCGGCCTTGAGTTTGCGATCGGTGGTGACATACACATTACCGTCGATTTCCGGGGCATCGGCGCTCGACCTTCCAATGGCGCCTTCTTCTTCCATCTCGTCGATCAGTACATCAATTTCCTTGCCGACTTTTTGTTTCAGGCGTTCCGTGGAAATGGCCTGTTGGTGAGCCATAAAGCGTTCCCAACGGTCTTGCTTGATTTCATCCGGTACCGGGTCGGGCAGTTCGTTGGCTTTCGCGCCTTCTACCGGTGAGTATTGGAAACAGCCCACGCGATCCAGTTGGGCCTCGCTCATCCAATTAAGTAAATATTCGAAATCCTCTTCGGTTTCCCCTGGGAACCCGACAATAAAGGTTGAGCGTATTGTGAGTTCCGGGCATATTTGACGCCACTCACGAATCCGAGCCAGTGTTTTGTCGTCGAAAGCGGGGCGTTTCATTAATTTAAGAACGCGTGGGCTGGCGTGCTGGAACGGGATGTCCAGGTAAGGCAGAATTTTTCCCTGTGCCATGAGCGGGATGATTTCATTCACGTGCGGGTAAGGGTATACATAATGCAGACGCACCCATATGCCGAATTCCGCCAGTGCCTCGCAAAGCTGGGTCATGTGGGTTTTTATGGGGCGCCCATCCCAGAAACCGGTACGAAACTTCATGTCGGCGCCGTAGGCGCTAGTGTCTTGCGAAATAACCAGGAGTTCTTTAACGCCTGCATCGGCCAGGCGCTTGGCTTCGCTGAGTACGTCGCCAATAGGGCGGCTGACCAAGTCCCCGCGCAAAGAGGGGATAATACAGAAGCTGCAGCGGTGGTTGCAGCCTTCTGAAATTTTAAGGTAAGCGTAGTGACGTGGCGTTAATTTGATGCCTTGAGGAGGTACAAGGTCGAGATAAGGGTCGTGCTCGATATTCGGCGGTGCGGCTTCATGGACAGCCTGTACCACTTGCTCGTATTGCTGGGGGCCGGTGACTGCCAGAACGGCCGGGTGCACTTGCCGAATAACGGACTCCTCGACGCCCATGCAGCCCGTCACAATGACTTTTCCATTTTCTGCGATGGCCTCGCCGATAGCGTCGAGAGACTCCGCCTTGGCGCTATCGATAAATCCGCAGGTGTTCACCACCACGACATCGGCGTTGTCGTAATCGGGCGTGATTGCGTAGCCTTCGGTGCGCAATTGAGTAAGAATGCGTTCGGAGTCGACCAGCGCCTTGGGGCACCCCAGGCTGACGAACCCGACTTTGGGGGAATTCATAAAAACCTCTTGAAGCCTGTTAAGGCTTTGACAAAAAAAGAGATTTTACTGCGACGACGCGGGAACTGCGAATGGCGGTGATAATAGAGGCTAAATTGCTTAACACTTAACTAAACCAGGTTTGCTTCGCGTGCCCGACTCATCTTCACTTCCCTTGTCCGATTTAATTATGGCTGCCGCCCGAAATGTGCAAGCGGTCATGGCGGGCCAGTCGTTAACTGAAAGTCTGGCACAAACGTCGGGAGACCGGCGTGCCGCTGCGCAGGCACTGGCTTATCACTGTATGCGTCAGTTGGGATTGGCGCAGGCAGTTGGCGGGCATATGGTTAACCGAACGCCTCCAGACGCCTTGTTTCACGCTTTGTTATTGGTTTCAATTAGCCTGCTTGAAACGTCGATGGCGGCGCAGGCCGCACGTAAGAAAGGGCAAGCGATTCCTGTTTACTGGCCGGTGTATGACCCACATACTGTTGTCAATCAAGCTGTGAATGCAGTGTCGTCGCAGCGTCGTTTACAACCGTTTAAAGCATTGCTCAATGGTGTTTTACGGCGTTATGGCCGCGAGCGGGACGTGGTTCGAAATGCGGTGTTGAGTGATCCTCAGGCGCGCTGGAATTACCCTAATTGGTGGATCAGGCGGTTGCGTAAAGCTTACCCCGATGCGTGGCAATCGGTTCTCGAGGCGGCTAATGTTCCGGCCCCCATGATGTTAAGAGTGAACGTACGCAAGATTGCACCGGATGCATTTGTAGGAAAACTGGAGCACGCCGGTTTGAGTGCGCGCGTTATCGAAGGCGCTGCGGTGTTGTTGGAAACGCCCCGGCCGGTTGAGCAAGTGCCTGGTTTTAGTAGTGGGCTTTTTTCGGTTCAGGATGCCGCCGCTCAGCGGGCTGCCGTTTTGTTGGACGCTCAACACGGCATGCGGGTGTTGGATGCGTGTGCCGCCCCGGGTGGGAAAACAGCGCATCTTCTGGAGTTGGCCGATGTGGATTTATGTGCGCTTGATGTTGATGAGAGTCGTCTGGTCCGAGTCGGCGCAAATCTGGATCGTTTGTCGCTGATGTCAGAGCAGGTTACCCTGCAGCGTGCTGATGCCGCCAATTTAGATGCTTGGTGGGATGGCCGACATTTTGACCGGGTCTTGGCCGACGTCCCCTGCACTGCATCCGGGGTTGTGCGGCGTCATCCTGACATTCGGTGGTTGCGTCGAGAAGCCGACATTGCCCGGACAGTGTCTTTACAAGCAAGCATACTTGACGCATTATGGACAACCGTTAAACCCGGGGGGCGGATGCTTTACGTAACGTGTTCAGTATTTCCCGAAGAGGGTGTATTGCAGGCCGACCACTTTCAGGGTACCCATTCCGACGCCCAATTGCTGCCATCGCCGGGGCAGTTGCTTCCCGAGCCGTACGACGGCCTCAAAGGGTTATACGATGGTTTTTTCTTTGCCCTGTTTGCCAAGCGCGTGTGAGTCGTCAACAATACTGCCTTTATGATTGCACTATTTCATCGGCCCCTGCTTTTTATTATCGTCGCCTTCATGGTGTCGGTTGGGGTTGTATGTGCGCAGTCAACGCAATTTGTCAGTGTTGAACCCATCGTGCGCGATGGCAGTCTTTACATTGATGCAAATGCAGACATCGAGGTGACTGGTGAATTGCGCAATGCGGCTGAAAAAGGGGTGCCGCTCTATTTCACAGCCGATCTCGAAATCGTTTCGAGTCGCTGGTGGTGGTTCGACAAAGTGTTAGTCGACGAGCAACGCTCCTGGAGATTGTCGTATAACGTGTTAACCCAACAGTGGCGGGTTAGCGTAGGTGATTTAACTTTGCCTGAAGATACGTTTGATGATGCCTTGTCGTTTGTAAAACATATTAGGGGCTGGGCCGTTGGCAGCACCGATTTGTTTGATCCCGATGAAGAGTATGAAGGACGGATTCGTTTGCGTCTGGACACCTCCCGATTGCCCCGACCTGTGCGCGTGGACGCATTTAACAGCAGTGCCTGGTCAGTCATGACACCATGGAAAGACTTTCGTTTCTCAATCTCCCCGCCGGTTCAAAAGCCGTGAGATGGGTCGCGCGCGTAGCGCTGGTTGTCGCTGTGATCAGCGCGTTGGCGTTGCTCGGTCTATTGGCGTGGTCAACGGGTAACGCAACCCGTTATGCGCAATATTACGACCTATTGCTGGCGCTTAATGGCATATTCGCTCTGAGCCTGGTGTTTTGGGTTTTGGTGTTGGCTGTCAGGTTAATACGGCAAATTCGACGTCGACAGTTTGGCGCCCGATTAACGGCGCGTTTTGCCTTGTCATTCGCGTTAATTGGTGTCCTGCCAGGGGCACTGATTTATGTTTTGTCCGTACAGTTCATGTCGCGCTCAATCGAATCGTGGTTTAACGTACGGGTCGATAGTGCGCTTGAGTCGGGCTTGAGTCTGGCGCGGGTTGTGTTGGACCAGCAGTTACAAGAGCTTGAAGCAAAAGCGCAGGGGGTCGCCCGTCAGTTGCACGACTTAAACGACGCCGACATGACTTTGTTAGTGTCGCGCTTGCGTGAGGAGGCTGGTGTGGCCGAAGCGATGATCTTTTCCGGCAGTGGTCGATTGGTCGCCTTTTCAACATCCGATTACGGTAAGTTGATTCCCGACGGGCCTTCACCTCACGTGCTAAGTCAGCTGCGCGTTGCCCGATCTTATGCAGCCGCCGAGTCTGAAGATATGAACGATGCATCTGTACTGGGTAATGAACGGCATACGGGGTTGTTTTTGCGGGTGGTGGTACCCATTACGCGTATTGATCGCGGTTCCGCAGCGTTGGGTGTTGCGCCTGATGTGCGATGGTTGCAGTTTGTTCAGCCGGTGCCGGAACAGATTGCGCGTAATGCCGATCAGGTCCAGCAAGGTTTTCGTGATTATCAGGAGCTTGCTTTATCGCGCTTGGGTTTGCGTAAGTTATACGGCATTACGTTAACGCTGGCGTTGGTGTTGGCGGTGTTCGCCGCCATTGTTGTTGCGCTGGGCGTTTCGCGTCGTTTGGTGCGACCACTGCTGCGCCTGGCGGCGGGAACCCAGGCTGTGGGTGTGGGGGATTACCGTCCTCTGCCCGAGCCGCCTGAGCGTGATGAAGTAGGACAATTAACGCGCTCTTTCAACGCCATGACGCGGCAGTTGGATGAGGCGCGTCAAATGGTAGAAAGAAACCGTCATCAGCTCGAGCGTTCAAATGTCTACCTTGAGTCTATTCTGAGTCATTTGTCGTCTGGTGTATTGGTATTCGATGAAGGGTTCCGAGTGACATTGTTCAATCAGGGTGCGCAGTCTATTTTGCGCGTCGATTTGCGCTCGGTGAAAGGGCGTCCTTTGGAAACCGTTGACGGGGCTTTTAAATTGTCGCAATTGATTCGTGATGCGTTTGCTGCTCACGCGGCGGTTGAGTCTGAAAAGCCATATTGGCAGCAACAGTTCGAGCTGGAGATCGAGGGGGCTTCCAACCACGAATCACGTCATGATGTTGTCACCCTGCTTGCGCGAGGGACGCATTTGTCGATTGATGGACGCGGAAACGGGTATCTGGTTGTGTTCGATGACATTACCGAGGTGATATCCGCCAATCGCACGGTTGCCTGGGGTGAGGTTGCACGACGTCTGGCGCATGAAATCAAGAATCCGCTGACGCCTATTCAGTTGTCGGCTGAACGTTTAGCCATGAAGCTGGCCCCGCGTCTTGGTGAAACGGATGCAGCCATGCTGGAGCGTTCGACCAATACAATTGTTAATCAGGTTGCTTCGCTCAAGAAAATGGTTGACGATTTTCGGGAGTACGCGCGAACACCACCGGCCCAGATGCAAATGCTTGATCTCAATGCGCTGGTGTCTGAAGTGTTAACGCTTTATGGTTGGGATCCGAGCGTCGGCGCTTTGCGCGATGATCCGCGACATGTCAGAATTGAAGCGGAGCTGGAGTTGGGGTTGCCGGGTATTGAGGGTGATCCAACGCAATTGCGTCAGGTAATTCATAATCTGTTGGCCAATGCGCGCGATGCCATTGCCCTGGTTGATGATCCTGAGGCTAAAATTCGTGTTCAAACCAAATTAACGTATTCACGAACGGATGAAACAGGGGCAGGGTCCAAAGCAGTGCGCCTTACCGTGTCCGACTCAGGGCCAGGCTTCGAGCAACAGGTTTTGAATCGGGTTTTTGAGCCGTACGTCACCACGAAATCATCGGGTACGGGGTTGGGGTTGGCGATTGTCAAGAAAATCATCGAGGAACATGGCGGTCGCATTGATGTCTCCAATCGTCGAGAAGGCGGGGCGCGGGTATCGATTTTGTTTGCACGATTGGCGGATACGCCTGCTGCGCTGGACGAAGCGGCGCAAGGGTACGATAATGCCGAAAAAATATAGGTGAAGTTTTATGGCCAGAATACTGGTGGTTGATGACGAGGTAGGTATTCGCGAACTGTTGTCCGAGATTCTCTACGATGAAGGACATACGGTTGAGTTGGCAGAGAACGCGGCAGAGGCGCGTGCCGCTCGTGCGCGTAAACGTCCCGACCTGGTCCTGCTGGATATCTGGATGCCAGACACGGATGGCGTCAGTTTGCTGCGTGAATGGGGGTCGCAAGGCTTGCTGGATATGCCGGTGATTATGATGAGTGGTCATGCCACGGTCGATACGGCGGTTGAGGCGACGCGAATCGGCGCAGTTGATTTTCTGGAAAAGCCCATCACGTTGCAGAAATTGCTGAAAACGATTTCTGCCGCATTGGCAAGGCCCGTGGTGGCAAAAGCGGCATCGGTGCCTGCAGCCACGACCGCCTCTGCGCCGATGCCCGCAGGCGGAGGGGGGCAAGCCGACGTCTCTGACTTGGTCACAAATGCGGCGCCCGCTTTAGAGCTTGACCCGCATCAGCTTCAGCTCAGCAGCATTCCGCTGGATCAGCCTTTGCGTGAGGCACGCGACGAATTCGAACGAATTTATTTTGAGTACCATCTGGGCCGCGAAAATCACAGCATGACCCGCGTTTCCGAACGCACCGGCCTGGAACGTACTCATTTGTATCGCAAGTTGAAGCAATTGGGCATCGACGCGTCGCGTCGGCGTCAGTCTGAGTCACGTTAGTTTTATTCCAGGTTTTTCGCCTCCCGGCAAGGGAGGCTTTTTTTCGAATTGCTTTTGAGTTTTTGACCATAATGAAAAAAAATTTCCCGTGGAGACAAGCTGGGGCGGCGATTGTTTTGGCGCTGGCAAGTATAGGTGTCGCAGCACCCATTGCAGCGCAAACCGGTATCACTGGTTCGCCTTCGTCTTTTATTACGCCGGAATTTCTGGCCAGTCGCGCACTATTGCCCATTAACGCCCACTATGCTTACGCAAAGGGATACACGGGGAAGGGGGTGCTGATTGCCATTGTTGATAGTGGCCTGGATGTTGATCACCCCGAATTTGCGGGCCGTATTTCAGCGAAATTGCGTAATTTTTCCGATTTGGCCGGTCCGTACGATGTCAGCGACCTTGAAGCCAATGGCGAAATTGCCGGTCATGGAACGCATGTAACCGGGTTGGCAGGGGCGGGGCGTAATGGCTTCGGCATGCAGGGTGTGGCCTATAACGCCACTTTGTTGCCGCTGCGGGCAATCGATGGCTACACGGCAAACGCCCCTTTCAACGCCGTTTTGCACGCTGCTGAAAACGGCGCCCAGGTATTGAATGGGAGTTACGGCCCCGTTACGGCCGAAAAATTCATACAGGACGACAGTGGCCGTTGGGTACCCAACCCTACCTGGCAATTATTACCCACTCCAACACCCGCATTGTTTAATTCCGAGGCAACGTATGAGGTCTTAATGGAGGCCGCTGACGCTGATGTCGTCCTGGTTTATGCGGCGGGTAATGAGTATCAGGATCAGCCGAATGCGGCTGCCTTGCCGTCAGGTGCAGGCTTGTTGCCGCTGATCACGCCCGCTAATACGGCGTCGGGTCTGTACAGGTTTGTTGACGATAGTCTGGATTTAAACGTGCAGGATCCATCAACGTGGACATACATTTCTGCGTCTGACGCGCGTGTTGCGAACCTGGATTTTTCCGACCTTAGGGGTAAGCTTATTGTCGTCGTTTCTGCTGACCGTGAAGGCGAGATAGCCAGCTACAGTAATCGGTGCGGGGACGCTGCTGCCTGGTGTATTACCGCCCCCGGCGGTGATTTTCTGGATACGGCCAACTACTCCAGCGACGAAAGCCAATTGTGGTCAACTTATCCCTACAGTACATATAAAGACATGGCCGGTACGTCGATGGCTTCACCGGTCGTGGCAGGCTCCGTTGCAGTCCTTCGGGAAGCGTTTCCTTATATGACGGCGGAGCAGATTATCGAGGTTGTCCTCACAACCGCCAATAGCACTGGGATTTACGCTGACCAGAGTATTTATGGGCGCGGTTTTCTCGATTTGAAAACGGCGATTCAAGGGCCCATAGAGTTCGGCGCGTGGGGTTTTGGCAGCGTGTTCGATGTTAATACCCGTGGATATAACTCACTCTGGAGTAACGACATCCGGGGCAGTGGTGGCTTGATAAAACGCGGTGCCGGTACGCTTGTTATGTCGGGGCAAAATACCTATACGGGGGCGACTCAGATTCTGGGTGGGAAGCTCGTGGTGAACGGTTCAATTGCTTCATCTGCGCAGTTAACCGTTGGCGGGGAGGCCACGTTGGGTGGGAGCGGTGTTGTGGGTGACACGCTTGTTGCAGGCCGTGTAGCGCCGGGTAACTCGATTGGCACGTTAACTGTTGACGGCAACTATCAGCAGTTGGCGGGATCGGTTCTCGAAATCGAGATCAATGAAACAGGTCAGTCTGATCGTGTCAACGTAACCGGCTCGGCCGATATCCAAGGTGCCAAGCTCGAGGTGTTGGGGCTGCGCGCCGGGGCACTGGGCCAAGACTTTTCGTTCTTCTCTGCCGGCTCTCTGGCTGCGGGTAGTTTTTTCGACACCTCTGCCCTGAACCGGGCGTTTATCGATATGAGCACGGTGATGTCGGGTACGTCGTTCAATTTACAGGTTCGACGCAATAATGCGGCATTCACCAGTGTTGCAGAAACGGGGAACCAGCGCGCAACTGCCGCCGCCATTTCCGCGCAAGGCCTGGGTGGCGCAGCCTACGACGAATTCGTGCTTTTGCCTAACGTGGGTCAGGGCCCGGACGTACTTGATCAGTTTTCTGGCGAAATTTATGCGTCAGCGCAGAGTGCTTTGCTTGAGACCAGTGGCGCACTATATCGGGCGTCGACCAATCGACTGTTCAGTCGCGAAATGGGGGCGTCTTATGGTGGACCTTTGGGGCAGGTCAGTCGCAGCGTACCGGGAAAGCGGCATCAGCTGTGGATGCAGGCATTGGGAAGCTGGGGCAGTCTGGGTGCCACGGCGGATGCCCAACGTATGACCCGTTCGCTTGGCGGACTTTTGTTTGGTGGCGATACACCGCTCGGGCAGAGCGGCTATGCCGGGTTATCGATGGGGCTGACAACATCTTCTTATAACGCTGCCGGGAATAGCACTGCCGACACCGATGGTTATCATTTAATGTCTTACTTGGGCTGGTCGGCCAATCGTTTCAGCGTTCGGGGCGGTATCGGGCAATCATGGTACCGGATCGACACAAAGCGCAATATTGCTTATAACGGCCTGGGGCAGGCGCAGTCGAAAGCCAACGCAACTTCTACCCAGTTGTTTGCAGAACTGGCTTATGCCGTATCACAAGGTAATGTGGTCGTGGAACCATACTGGGGCGTTCAGCGTGTCTGGCTCTCACGCGATGCGTTCGACGAGTCCGGTAGCGCGGTTGCGCTTTCGGGCGATCAGAGTCGTCAAGCTGTTACCTTTTCACGTCTGGGCTTGCGTGCGCGTATGGCCTTATCGGACGATGCCGCTTCATCGACCCTGTTAACGGCAAATATCGGATGGCGACGCGCGTGGGGCGACTTAACCCCCGAAACACGGTTGCGTTTTGCCACCGGCCCAGGCTATACCGTCTCGGGTGCGGCGGTGTCGCGCGACGCGCTGGTTGCCGAACTAGGGGTTGAGGTTGCGGCTTCGGAGAACAGTACGGTGAGTCTGGGTTATGCGGGCCAGTTTGGCGGCGGTAGTCAGGATCACGGTTTGCAGGCAAGACTGGCCTGGCGGTTCTAGTGGCTTATGATTTTGGCCGGCGCCTGGTAATGGCGTCGACTGAAATGCGCGTTTCGTCGGGGGCGCTTTTAAACGATTGCGCGCGCCACGCGTGGCCGTAGGCAACTTCCAGTGTAAGGTGAATGGTTCCGTCCATCTGACGTTGCTTTTCCAGCGCTTCGATTAACTTTTCACGCCATTTTCGCCCTGGCAGCCCCGGTCGTCGGTCAATGCTGGGGTTACCGCCCAAAGTCCATAAATCTGATAATAATTTTTCTGCTGTTTTGAAGGTAAGCGTGATGATTTCCTGGTCCATGACCGGGTCGGTAAATCCATTTTCGACGAGCAAGTCGCCGAAGTCGTGCATGTCGACAAAGCTTGGCGTGACCGTTTGAATATCGGCGTCGATCAGGGCTTCGCGCAATTCTTTCAATGAGGCGGGGCCGAGGCAGGAAAACATGGCCAGGCCATTCGGCTTTAGAATTCGGCGCCATTCTGCAAATACAAGATGGGGATCGGGATGCCAATGTAAAGCCATATTCGACCAAATCAACCCGATGGACTCTGGCGGCAGGCCGGTTTTTGCCATATCGGCCCGCACGAAATGCGTTTCGGCGGCCGGCTTATTACGCAGGCGGTTCCATAGCCCTCTTTTGCCCGCATGGCGTGCAATGGCGGTATTTAGCAAAGGCCGGGATATATCGAGGCCGGTATATTGCGCTGCTGGATAGCGCGCACGTAAAGGCTCGACAGCGTGCCCGGCGCCACATCCTGCATCGAGAATAACGGAGGGGTTGCTGCGGATATAGCTAAGCCGCTGCAACATACGTTGTGCTATCTCCCCGTATAAAAATTGCGCTTCATCAAGCGGGGCGCGACGGGCAAATTGTTTTGCAACGTGCAGAGGGTTGAGCGGCAGTGACGGCGGTGATGACATATTTGCGTACTCGGCGCTTTGCATGGGGCATCAAGCGTGTTCTGATGCGATGTTGATACATTTTACAGGTTTCATTATGGCGCATAGTTGGTATTGGCGCGACTTGCGGCATGAACTGATGATGTGTGTACCCGGGAATTGTCCGCTGTGTCTGACTCGGACGTCGGCGGCTTGGTTGTGTGAGGGCTGCAGCCATGCGGTCTGTGGCTCGATGTTGTTTGGCGGACCACGCTGTCAGGCTTGTGCTTTACTGCTGGACGGCTTGGGAAGGTGTTCTGATTGCCGACATAAAGCGCCGGAGTTTCATTCGGTTGTGGCCGCGTTCGATTATCAATTTCCCGGAAGTGTTCTGATTCATCAGTTCAAACAGGGTCGACGTTATCTTTTGGCCGCTACTTTGGCGGAATTGCTCATTCCCCGATTGCAACGGCTTCAGTCGGCCACTTCAGGCGCTACAATCCTGGTGCCCGTGCCTGCCGGCCTTCGGGCATTGCAACAGCGTGGGTTTAACCCCGCAAGCGAGATTGCCCGTCATCTTTCGCGTCGACTGAGTTTGCCTTACAGAAATGTTTTGCTCCGCTCTAAAGAGGTCGGCCCGCAGAAACTACTGGGCCGCCGGCAGCGTTATGAACGGGTTCAGAGTTTGTATGGTTTAAGAAATTCGGCCTCGTTGTCCGGCTGTCACGTTTGGGTCGTTGATGACGTTTTAACCACGGGTAGCACGTTGAACGCCGTCTCCCATTTATTAATGCAGGCAGGTGCTGCGTCGGTACATGGTGTTGTACTGGCTCGCACGCCTTTGTCGTTGTGAAGAACTCTTATGTTTCATATTGTGCTTGTCTCTCCGGAAATTCCGCCCAACACAGGGAATGTCATTCGTCTGGCCGCCAATACGGGTGCGCATTTACATTTGGTTCGGCCACTTGGTTTTGAGCTCGATGATAAGCGTTTGAAACGGGCCGGACTCGACTACCATGAATGGGCAAATGTACAAGTGCACGACTCTTTGCCTGAAGCGTTAGCTACCATAGGGGTGAGTCAGGCCCGCTGTTTTGCCATGACAACAAAAGGCCGCGCACTAATGGGGCGCTTCGAGTTTCACGAGGGAGACGTATTCGTATTCGGCTGCGAAACAGCGGGTTTGTCGGCAGATCAACTGGCGCTGTTTCCGCAAGAACAGTGGTTCCGTTTACCCATGCGTCAGGGGCAACGCAGTTTGAATTTATCCAATGCGGTGGCGGTGACGGTTTACGAGGCGTGGCGCCAGACAGGCTACTTGGGCGGCATTTAAGTTCGTATGTTTTCAGCCTTGGCCTCACGGGCCAGAAGGTCGGAAACCGCTTGTTGAGGGGACACCCCCTCAAATAAAACATGACACACGGCTTCGGTAATGGGAAGTTCAACGTTATAGTGTTTGCCTAATTGCAGTGCGGCTCTTGCGCAGCGAACGCCTTCTGCTGTAATACCTGTTGCAAGAATGTCGGCTAACGGTTGCCCGTGGCCGAGCGCCAGGCCCACTTGTCTGTTCCGCGATAAAGGCCCAGTTGCCGTGAGTACCAGGTCGCCCAGCCCGGTTAGGCCGGAAAAAGTATCGGCCCGGCCTCCCATTGCCTGTCCAAGCCGCTGCATTTCCGCCAGGCCTCGCGTAATGATGGCTGCGCGGGCATTGGTGCCCAATTCGAGCCCGTCGGCGATACCGCACGCAATAGCCATGACGTTTTTCATGGCGCCGCCTACTTCAACCCCAACGATGTCCCGACTTGAATAGATCCGAACCGGTCCGCCGTGCAACGCCTCGGTTGTATCGTCGATAACGGTTTTTGAGTTGCTGGCGATAGTAAGCGCCACGGGGAGGCCTTGCGCCACTTCTTTGGCGAACGAGGGCCCCGAGAGCACACCGAGCCCAACGTTGCTGACGTCGCCCAGCGAAGCTTGTGCAATCTCGTGCGGAAGCCGCCCGTTTTCGGGGTCGAAACCTTTGCAGGTCCAGACGACACTGACGAACGCGCTGCATTGTCTTAAGTAAGGTGCAATTTTTGTGCAGACCTCTTCAAGGCCGGCAACCGGTACACCCAGAATAATGAGGTGATTGGTGACCTTCGGGTTGACGGCGCAAACATGATGTAACGCTTCATCAAGGTGACTGGTGGCTTTGAGTGCGGGCGGTAACACAATGTTGGGCAGGTAGCGCGTGTTCTGCCTTTGTTGGCTAATGGCGTGGGCGGTTGCGGCGTCTCGGGCCCAGAGAAGGGTATCGCTTTTCCGGCTCGCGATAGCGGCAAGCGCCGTGCCCCAGCTTCCCGCACCCAGTACGCTAACGCGTAACGGGTTGGGTGGGGTTACCGTGGTTGCATTCATTGCTTTGCGGGTTACTGCTTTGTTGCACCGGGTGGGATTTCAATACCGGCGCTTTGCTGCTTGTTCTCTTCGGCAGCTTGTGCCAAACGCTGCTCGTACAGCGACTGGAAGTTGACTTCAGCCAAGTGCAGCGCAGGCATGGTGGTGCGAGTGATTGCATCGGCAATGGTGGCCCGCAAGTAGGGGTAAAGCATGGTTGGGCACACAATTCCCAATAGTGGGTCAAGCTGGTCGGCAGGGATGTTGGCCGCCTCGAAGATACCGGCCTGAGTCGCCTCGACCAAATAAAGGGTTTTATCATTGATGCGGGTTGTGACCGTAACCTGGACGGTTGATTCGTAAATGGTATCCGCCAATTGCTGGCCACCTACATTGATACTGACTTCGACATTGGGCGCTTCCTGCTCCAGGAAAATCTGGGGCGCATTGGGCATTTCCAAAGACAGGTCTTTAACGTAAGTGCGTTGCAGGTTGAAGCTGGGGTCTTTTGCCTGACTGTTGGCGCCAGCCTGATCTTGTTCGGCCATATTGTGTTCCTGATAGGTTAATTACCCGTTTATAGGGGGATTTTGAAATGGTGTTAGTTGCTTAGCATGGGAACGAGCTTGTCGGCGCGATCAAGCGCGGCCAATTCGTCGTAACCACCGACGTGGGTGTCGTTAATATAAATTTGGGGTACGGTGCGACGCCCGGTTCGCTCCATCATGAGCGCACGTTGCTCCTGATCGGTGTCGATACGGATTTTTGTAATTTCGGATACGCCACGTTTTTTCAGCAGCATCTCGGCACGCACGCAGAAAGGACAAACGGCGGTGCAATACATTGTGACTGTTGCCATGTAAACCTCGGTAAAGTGTGAAACAGAGCTTGTGGAAAGGGTAAGAGTTAATGTTTACCGCTTACCGGCATGCCGGCGTCTATCCACTTGCGCAACCCTCCTTCAAGGGTAACGGCTTCTTTAAAACCATTTTTACGCAGTTTACCGGCTACCGTAGCCGATTCACGCCCATGTTCGCAAACGACGATAATAGGTTTGTCTTTGGGCAGCGTGCTCATTTTGGTGTCGATGTCGGCAACCGGAATGTTTTTCGCTTGGGGGATGCTGCCCCCTTTGAATTTTTCGTGGCTGCGTACGTCGATGAACACACCGTTGCTTTGATTTGCCAGTTGAACGGCTTGCGACACGCCGACTGCGCTCGCACGTGCGCCTTTCATAATCGTAGGCCACAAAAGCATGGCCCCGGATACAAGGGCTATTATTACAATATAAAGGTTGCTGTCGCTAAGAAGAAAGTCCACGATACGGTCCAGTTTGATTCGTCAAAAAAACTTCGATAATACGGGATTATAAAATGGACGCGCTTATTCAATTTTTAGGTAACTTGTCTCATGCATAAATTAGTACTCATGCGCCACGGGGAAAGCCAGTGGAATCTTGAAAATCGATTCACCGGATGGACTGATGTCGATCTGACTGAAACGGGTCGAATGCAGGCGCAGAAAGCGGGTGAACTGCTGAAAGCGGAAGGATTTGAGTTCGATCTGGCGTTTTCGTCGGTGCTCAAGCGCGCTATCCGGACTTTATGGATCGCCCTGGATGCCATGGACGCCATGTATACCCCGGTGGGGCTAAGCTGGCGTTTGAATGAGCGCCATTATGGCGCATTGCAGGGTTTGAACAAATCGGAAACAGCGGCCAAATATGGCGACGAGCAAGTGTTGGTGTGGCGTCGTGCGTATGCCATCGCGCCAAATCCACTTGAGCTCGATGATCCGCGCCATCCGCGCTTTGATAAACGCTATGCCAAGATCCCAGCCGATCAGTTGCCGGCAACGGAGTGTCTGAAAGATACGGTTAATCGCGTAGTTCCTTTTTGGAATGAGTCGATTGCCCCCGCCCTCAGGTCGGGTCGTAAGGTGCTGGTGGCCGCACATGGGAACAGTTTGCGCGCTCTGATCAAACATCTCGATGGTATTTCCGACGATGAGATTGTTGGGGTGAATATTCCCACCGGTCAGCCGCTGGTTTACGAGCTCGACGACGAGCTTCGTCCGATCCGTAACTATTATTTGGGCGATGCAGCCGAAATCGAAGCAGCGATGGCGGCGGTTGCTGCCCAGGGTAAAGCGAAAAAGGGCTAGTATTTATGCGGTATGCGCTTGGCTTGGCAATGTTGGCCTTATGGTCGACGGTCGCGGCGGCGGATCAAACTTCCGCGCAGCTAAAGGCACGCCAGGCGCAAATGCAACAACAGCAGGCCGAATTGCAGGACCGTATTAACACGCTCCAGAAAACCATTGAGCGTCAGGCACGCTCGCGCGAGGATGCGCTTGATCAGTTGAAGGCTTCCGAAACGGCCATTTCAGTGGTGGTGCGCGAGCTTGCAGAGCTGGCTGATGAAGAAAAACGTGTCACTCAAGAGCAGGAGCGATTGGCACAAAATATTGAGCAAACCCGTGAGCGGATCCAAGTTCAGCGTGACTCTTTGGCTGATCAGTTAAGGGCGCAGTATGCCGGCGGACTGTCTCCCTGGACTGCTTTGCTTTCCGGCGAAGATCCGCATCGCATCGGCCGTGAGCTAGCCTATTTGGGTTATGTCTCTCGCTCACAGGCACAGGCGGTGCGCAATTTGCAGGAAACCTTGGGGCAGTTGGAAGCGCTCACGCAGCAACTGGCGCAACGTGAGGCTGAACTTGTTGCCTTGCGGGCGCAAACCAGTCAGAAGAAAGCAGTACTGGAAGAACAAAAAGCTGAAAGGGCGCAGGTACTGGCTCGCGCTGAAACGGCTTTGAAACAGCGTCGAACCGAGGCTGAGACACTTGAGCAGGATGCGCAGCGGTTGGAGGGGCTGGTAGAGGGTTTACAAAGCGCGATTAAAGAGCAAGAGGCGGTAGAGCGTCGCGAACGGGAGCGATTGGCAGCCGAGCGCAGAAAGCGTGAGCAGGAGGCTGCGCAACGTGCTGAACGTGAGCGTATCGAGCGTGAGGCAAGGGAGCGCGAGACCGAGGTGGTTCGTGTTACGCCTTCCGAGCCCGTAACGACGGTTGAAGCGACTGAAGCGGAAACCACTCCTGAAGAAACCGCCGGCACCCAGGAACCAATTGCGCCGTTGTCGGGTCTGAGAAAAGGGCTTCCCGCACCGGTTCAGGGTCAGGTGCTCGGACGTTTCGGCGCTGAACGCCCGGACGGCGGCATTTGGCGTGGTGTGGTTTTGCGTGCCCCTGAAGGAACGGCAGTCCGCCCGGTTGCCGCTGGACGTGTGGTTTACGCCAATTGGCTGAACGGTTTTGGCAACTTGCTTATTGTGGACCACGGTGAGGGTTATCTAACTGTTTATGCCTATAACCAAAGTCTGCTTAAGAAAGTGGGGGAGCGTGTGGGGCCGCAGGATACGATTGCCAGGGTGGGCGCAACCGGTGGGCAGGTTGAGCCAGGCCTTTATTTTGAAATTCGGCATGGCGGTACGCCGGTTAACCCGCTGATTTGGTTGGCGCGTTAAGGTACTATAGGCGCAGCAGGCAGTTATATTGATGTTTTTAATACGGGAATGTGCATGGGCACTCGCAAAATAGGTCGGTTTGGGTTGGTTATGTCAGGTATCGTGGGCGGGGTCTTGCTCAGCCTGGGTATTTCGGCCGTGGCGCAACGTGGTGAACCGTTGCCGTTAAAAGAGCTACAGCAGTTTGCCAACGTTTTTTCCGCGATTAAATCCAGTTATGTTGAGCCATTGGGTGATAAAGACCTGATGGACGATGCAATTCGCGGCATGTTCAGCGATCTTGACCCGCATTCCGCTTACCTGGACCCGGAAGCCTTCAAGGAAATGGAGGCCATTACTCAAGGCGGTTTTGGAGGCCTGGGCATTGAAATTGGCAGTGAAGACGGTATGCCTAAAGTGATTGCACCTATCGAGGACACGCCCGCTGCCCGTGCCGGTATTATGTCCGGCGACATCATCACGCATATCGATGGCAAGCCTACCAAGGGTCTAACTCTAAGCGAAGCGGTTAAATTAATGCGGGGCGAACCGCAAACGTCCATTGTTTTAACCATTCGTCGCGCAGGCCAGGACAAGCCGCTTGTCGTGAAAATTGTGCGCGATATGATCAAAGTGCGTAGTGTGCGCAGCAAAATGTTGCCCGACGACATCGCCTACGTCAGAATTAGCCAGTTCCAGGAGCGCACGGTTTCCGATTTGGCCAAACAGTTAAGGGAGTTGGGTGGAGCCGGTGCGCCGAAAGGTATGGTGCTCGACTTGCGCAACGACCCAGGCGGCCTGCTTGATGCAGCAATTGGTGTGTCGTCGGCCTTTTTGCCGCCTGATGTCCTTGTTGTATCCACCAAAGGGCGTATTCCTTCAGCCAACCGCGAGTATTTCGCCAAGCCGGTTGATTATGTGCGTAGCTTCGGCGGCGGTATCAACAATGATTACGCGTTTCCTGAGTGGGCCAGAGCGGTGCCTCTGGTGGTATTGATCAATGTCGGCTCGGCTTCAGCGTCTGAAATTGTTGCGGGAGCTTTGCAGGATCATGACCGGGCCAAAGTACTGGGTAATCGTTCATTCGGGAAAGGTTCCGTTCAAAGTGTGTTGCCGCTGTCGGAGGACTCCGGCATCAAGCTAACCACAGCGCTGTATTACACGCCTAATGGCCGGTCTATTCAGGCAACCGGGGTAGAGCCGGACATTACTATCGATGACACCGCTCAGGGCAATCTGTTCCGTATTCCTCGTGAGGCCGATTTGGAACATCATTTATCCAATGGGTCATCGGCACCGGAAGTCGTCACGCCCACCGACGACGAGGAAGAGATCAATCCGGATATCAAAATGTTTGAAATTGGCGGCGAAGATGATTTCCAGCTTAAGCAGGCCGTTAATTTCCTTCAGGGCAGAAAAGTAAGTCAGAATGAGTTAGAGGCTAAACCCGCCACGGATGCGGAAAAAAAAAATGATGTAAGCCGGGTGGAGCCCGAACAAAGTACCCCTGCCCGTTTGAGTGACACCCCTTCCGGGACGGTGGAGCGCTATCGCGTTACGCCCGACGGCATGATCAAGGTGGAATAATGGATGATGCGCAACTCCTGCGATATGCGCGTCATATTCTTCTTGATGAGCTGGGTATCGAAGGGCAGGAAAGGTTGCTTCAATCGCGCGTTTTAATTGTGGGTGCCGGTGGGCTGGGTTCGCCGGCGGCGCTGTACCTGGCTGCCGCAGGGGTGGGGCATATTACGCTTGCCGACGACGACGACGTTGAGATCAGTAATTTGCAACGGCAGATTCTGCACGCTACGACGTCAGTGGGGCAACCCAAGGCCGAGTCAGGTTTAAAAGCGTTGGGGCGTTTGAATCCCGAGGTTGAAGTTGAGGCTTATGTTGGGCGCTTAAGCGGGCATTTGCTTGACGAGGCTGTTGCGCAAGCCGATATCGTGCTTGATTGCTGTGATAATTTTGATACGCGGCACGATGTTAATCGCAGCTGTGTTTCGCATCATCGTCCTTTGGTGTCCGGCGCAGCAATTCGTTTTTCGGGGCAGGTTAGTGTATTTGATATGCGACGTCCTGATGCCCCTTGCTACCAGTGTTTATTTCCACAGGCCGACGAGGCAGAGGAGATCAGTTGCGCTACAACCGGAGTGCTGGGGCCGTTGGTCGGGATTATCGGTAGTATGCAGGCGGCTGAAGCCATCAAGGTTATCGCGCAAATGGGGGAACCGCTGGTGGGGCGTCTTTTGTGTCTGGATGCGTTACGGATGCAGTGGAACGAAATTCGGTTTCGTAAAGACCCCGCTTGTTTGGTATGCGGCGCGGGTCACTAACAAGCGTTCGCGGTGTTAAACCCGTAACGGTCGTCTACCGGTTAATAATTGCCCCAGGCTGTTAACACGTAAGTTCACGTATTGGTTGCGGCCCCGGTGCGATGCGGAGAAGGGTGTTGACGGATGATACACATGCACGGTACGCATGCCGGTTTTCCGTGCCGCCTTCAGGTTCTTCAAGGTGTCTTCAACCAAAATAACCTTTGAGGGGGTGGTGCCTAAACGGGCCCGTATTTGTTGCATGAGCGCATGCGAAGGCTTGGGGCGGATTTTCCCTTGAAGGTGCATGTGGTCGATAGACCAGATCATATCGAAGAAGGGCAGAATCCCTAATGTCTGGAGCACGGTTCGCGCGTAGGTTTCGGGCGCGTTGGTGAGCAATATTTTCGTGCCGGGCAAACGCTGGAATTTGCGTATTAAACCGGTTTCTGAGTGAACTAATGGGCGTGGGTCGAAATCGTGGCTTAAGTCGAGGAACGTTTTGGCATGAATGCCATGGTGTCGTACCAGGCCGATAACAGTTGCGCCGTAACGTTTCCAATACAGGGCGCGCAAACGGTTCGCTTCAGCGTCGTTAACGCTTAGACTTTTCGCGACCGCTTCAGTCATCTTGCCGTCGATCACCTTAAAGATGGATTTCGAGCTGTCGTGCAGCGTATTGTCGAGATCGAACAACCATACCGGCGCGTTATGTGCGTAGGCACGCCGGGGCCGGTGCCGTGGAATGCGCAAGCCCTGCGATTTCATTGCTAGAAAGCGCTGATCATGGTTCCGACGCCGCGGTCGGTGAGTATTTCAAGTAACAGGCAGTGAGGAACACGCCCATCGATAACATGAACTGAATTGACACCATTGCGTGCCGCATTCAGGGCGGACGAAATTTTCGGCAGCATGCCGCCGGAAATGGTGCCGTCCTCAAATAGTTCATCGATGGTCTGGGCCGACAAGGTGCGCAGTAACTCGCCTTGCTTGTCGAGCACGCCGGGTGTGTTGGTAAGCATGACCAGTTTTTCGGCACCCAGTACTTCGGCCATTTTACCGGCGACCAAGTCGGCATTGATGTTATAAGCCCGGCCGTCTTCCCCATAGCCGATCGACGAGATGACGGGGATGAACTGATCGTCTTGCAGGGCCTTGACCACTGCAGGTTCAATACGGCTGATATCCCCTACGTAGCCGATATCCAGCCACTCGCCCGGCTTTTCTTTGTCTGCTATGAGTTTTTTATGCGCTTGAATCAGGCAACCATCTTTTCCAGTAAGGCCTACAGCCTTGCCGCCGGCTTCGTTGATCATCATGACGATGTCTTGTTGCACCTGTCCGCCAAGCACCCACTCCACGACTTCCATCGTTTCCGCGTCGGTGACCCGCATACCCTGAACAAACGCGCCTTCTTTACCAACACGTTTGAGGGCTTCATTAATTTGCGGGCCGCCCCCATGAACCACAACCGGGTTCAACCCGACCAGTTTGAGCAAAACGACATCGTGGGCGAAGCTGCGTTGCAACTCCTCTTCCGTCATGGCGTTACCGCCATATTTAATGACCACGGTTTTGCCGTGAAATCGGCGGATGTAGGGTAAGGCTTCAGAAAGTACCGCTGCTTTTACCGTGGCTGAATGAGACGAGTTGTCGGAGGAAGACATGTTCATGAGGGCGAAAATTGATTTGTTAGCCCGCCAGCGCTTGCTCGACGGTATTGATGAATTCGGCCTTATTGTAATTGCCCAGATAGCGTTTGACGATATTGCCCTGTTTGTCGATCAGGAAGGCGGTGGGTGTTAGCTGAACATTGCCGAACGCACGCGCAATGTCGCCGCTTGCATCGTGAACGACCGTAAAGGGAAGATTGCGTGTTTGGGCATAGGTGCGGACGTAGTCCACCGGGTCATAATCCATTGCGACGGCAACGACCTCGTACCCTTTTGGTGCGTATTGCTGATACGTTTCGATGGTGTCGGGCATTTGCTGAATGCAGGTGACGCAACTGGTGGCCCAGAATTTAACCAATACGACTTTGCCGCGCAAATCTTCGGTGCTGAATTGCTCGTTTTTTAACGAGGTAAAGCCCACTTGCGGCGCGCTGCGGGAGGGTGACGACAGTTGCCATGCAAGCAGCCCTACCAGGGCAATCGCGACAACAATACCAATTTTCAGTGCTTTCATTGGACGGGCATCGTTTGAACTTCAGGGTTGCTGGATGGGCTTGAAGCGGCAGGCTGAGAGGAGGTTGTTTGTTCACCGGACGGTGCCGCCTGATTGCCTTGCTGTTGGACCAGACTTTCGCGTGACACGATGGTAAACAGTTTGACGACTTCATTGACACCTTGCACGTTGGCTGCCACTTTTGCCGCCATACGTCCTTCTGTGTCAGTGACTTTACCCATGAGATAGACCACACCGCGTTCAGTTGTTACGACAATGGTGGCGGCCGGCACTTCTTTGGCTTCGATAAGGCTTGCTTTCACCTTGGTGGTAATCCACGTGTCGTTGGTACGAACACTTAATGGGGTAACGCTGCCGATGCGAACGCGATTGATCACTTCTTTGACGTTTTCGATACCTCGGGCAATGGCCTCGGCGCGGGCTTTATCGGCCTCGTTGGGTACATCGCCGTATATGAGAACCTTGCCTGCATACGACACGCTGGTCAGGCGGACATCGGGTCGGTCGTTGAAGGCCCGACCAACCTCGATTGAAAACTTCATTTCAATGGCTTGGTCTTCGACCTGTTCGCCTGCGGTGCGGCGATCAGTGGCCAAAAGAGCGGTGGTTGCGGCGGCTCCGCCCACAACCAGTGGTGCGCATGCTGACATCAGTGTGGCTACGCTCAGTAAAAATGCCACTAAGAGCGCGCGAGAGGAGGTAAATGTTGCAGTCATTAGAGCGAGTCTCCGAGTAAGAGGGCGTCGATTCCGTCACATAGGGCATGCAGCAGGATGATATGTACTTCCTGAATGCGCATGGTGCGGTCGTGAGGTACGCATAAATGGATATCGGTTTCGTAAAGCTGTTCACCGATTTTTCCGCCCCCTTTTCCAGTTAGGGCGATAACGGCCATGTCGCGGTCGTGTGCTGCCTCAATGGACCGCAAAACGTTGGGTGAGTTCCCGCTGGTGGAAATGGCAACGAGAATGTCGCCTGGTTGGCCGAGCGCCATGACTTGGCGTTCAAAAATATGATCGAAGCCGTAGTCGTTACCGACTGCAGTCATGATGGATGAGTCGGTATTCAGGGCTATGCCGGCCAGAGGAAGGCGGTCTCGTTCAAAACGGCCTACCAGCTCGGCAACAAAGTGCTGGGCGTCGGCGGCGGAGCCACCGTTACCGCATGCCAGTATTTTGTTATTGTTCACCAAAGCGGCGAACGCCATGTCGACCGCTGTGGCAAGGGGTTCCGCAAGCGCCTGGGAGCTCGCCTTGAAGGTATCGATAGCGTCGTCGAAATGCGACGACATTCGGGAGGTCATATCCATAAACGCTATTATCTCATGGTCGAAAAAGCCGGATGTAACGTTTTTTCGCGAAAGTTATACAGTTCGAAAGGCATCCTGAAGCCAGCAAAGCCGGCTGCCATTGAATGTAATGATATCGAAACGGCACGGCGGGGTTTGTTTGAAGTGGCGGCGAACAAGGTGAGGCAGCCAGAATTGGGCTGCCCGAATAACGCGTTTTTGTTTGTGCCGCCCTACTGTTTCGGCCGCCGAGCCGTAATTGGCGTTGCGCCGACAGCGTACTTCGATAAATACAAGTATATTCTGGTCGCGCGCAACGATATCGATTTCCCCAGCACGGCACTTAAGGTTGCGTGCGAGTACGCATAAGCCGTGTTGTGTCACATGATAACAAGCCTGGCTTTCGGCTGCGTGCCCCAATTGCTGGCTTGCGGATACGGGGGTGAAGGGCAGGGGCATGGCTGTTTTAGGCGTCGTATTTTTTCTGCGACGACGAATCGCCCTTTCCTGTGCTGATCGGATTACCTGTTCCGGGCTTAGTGGCTTTGGCAAAGAAGCGTCGCTCATGAAATTGAATAACTGTAACTAAGGCTGCCTAGTATGCGTGAAGAGAATGGGTTTGATGAACCCCCAATGTCGTGGAAACGTCTCACTGAACGGGTGGACCAGCAAGATTGGCCTGCCGGTGCGTTGTATGTCATTGCGACGCCTATTGGTAACTTGGCCGACTTGAGCCTGCGGGCTGTAGAGGCGTTGCGGCGATGCGACGTGATCGCAGCTGAGGATACCCGCTCCAGCCGCCAACTACTGGATGCCTGGGGGGTGAACACGCCCATGATGGCCGCTCATCGGCACAATGAGGCAAGTGCTGCCCAGGCCATTATTGGGCGTCTGCAGAAAGGAGAGCGGGTAGCTCTGATCTCCGATGCTGGTACGCCTGCCGTGAGTGACCCGGGGGCGCGGGTGGTGCGAACGATTGTTGCCGAAGGTTATCGCGCGATTCCGGTTCCGGGAGCCAGTGCAGTGATGGCGGCTTTGATGGTAAGCGGCGCTACAACGGATGACAACCCGGCTTATATGTTTGCCGGCTTTACGCCGCACAAAACAACGGCGCGTCAAAAGTGGTTTCGACGCTGGTCAGCAACCAATATGCCGGTTGTGTTTTTTGAGTCACCCCATCGTCTTGCCGCGTCGATGGGCGATTTGGCCGATGTGCTGCCCGGTGATCGTCTGGTGACGATTGCACGCGAGCTTACCAAACGGTTTGAACAGGTTGTGACGTTGCCGCTTAATGAAGTGCAGGCATGGCTGCAGCAGGATCCACATCATAGCCAGGGCGAGTTTGTATTGGTTTTGCATCCGTCACCTGATGCGCCTGATGAAGCGCCGCCGGCTTATGTGTCGACATTGCTGGATGCACTGTTGGAGGATTTAAGCGTGAAAGATGCCGCGCGGATTGCGGCGCGGGCAACGAATTTGCCCAAAGCAGATTTGTACCGCATGGCCTTGGAGCGCGGGAAGAATGAGTTGTAAGGCGACACTACCGCAGGGCAATTGTGGGTTGTGCCCCTAAAATTTCCTCAAAACGTAAAGCGGCATTCACCGCTTCCGTGCGGTTTGAGTATGGCCCGAGCTGAACCCGATACAGTGTATTCCCAGGGCTCACCTGGGCATTTTTATAGTCGATGGAAGCAAGTTCGGCATTGATCTTTTCGGCCAGGGCTTGTGCATTTTCAGCGTTGCTGAAAGCACCGAACTGAAGGTAAAACCCGGATGGTGTAACGGGTGGAACCTTACTTGGATCTGGATCAACGCTGTCGGCTTCCGTATCCGGCTGGATTTCGTTTGAGTCAGCCATTTCCGCCTGGAGTTGCATGGCAATCAGTGCGTCCGGCACGATGCGTTCGCTGACCGGTTCAGCGGGAATTGCCGGCTGCGGTGTTGCGGCCGAGGAAATGGGAGGCGTTGCAGGTTCCGATGGCATGGCGCCGACGCTGTTCTGCGCCTGGGCATATGTAGTGGGGCCACCGAAACGCCCCGCTCGGATATCGTCATGCGTAATCGCCTCGACAATCACCCGGCCGCTCCCCGGACCGATCAGCCCGAGCTTGGACGCCGCTACGTAAGAAAGATCAATAATTCTGCCGCTGTGGAAGGGGCCGCGATCGTTAATTCGCACAATGACCGAGCGGCCGTTTGCCACGCGTGTCACGCGGGCATAACTGGGTATAGGAAGTGTGGGGTGTGCGGCTGTCATGGCGTACATGTCATACGTTTCGCCATTAGCGGTTTTATTACCGTGAAATTTGCGTCCGTACCATGAGGCAATGCCTTCCTGCCGGAAGGGTTGGTCGCTTGACATAGGGATATAGCGTTTACCGAAAACCACATAGGGGCGTTTGGTAGCCCGGTGGTGGGGTTCAATACGCGGGGTGGCATCGGGTATGGCCTGGATATTGGCGGGGGGATCGCTGCCTGGGCCATCGTCTTTGTAGTAGCCACCGCGTTTACTACCCGATGAAGAACACCCTGCAATAATCAGGCAGAGCAGAAAAGCGAACAGTAGATACCCAGGGCGTTGCTTGTCATTCATGGCTGTTCAATGGCCGGAAGGTTTCGATGCCTGATCAGTAAAGGTGAGTGATCTGCAAACCGTTCGGCTAATTTTTCAACAACATACACCGAACGGTGTTGCCCCCCGGTGCATCCAATTGCCACGGTTAGATAATTGCGCGTATCTTGCAAATATAAAGGTAACCAGCGGCGGATGAAACCGGTAATGTCGTCCAGCATCTGGTTAACGTTGTTGAATTGCATCAACCACTGGGCCACGGCTTGGTCTCGCCCTGTAAGAGGCTTGAGTTCGGGGTCATAGTGCGGGTTTGGTAAACAGCGAACGTCAAAAACGAGATCAGAGTCGGCCGGCACGCCGCGTTTGTATGCAAACGATTGGAAGGTCAGTACGACGTCGGCCCGGCCTGCCTGAATCAGGTCTCGCATCCAGGCGCGCAATTGGCCCGGCGTAAGCTCGGAGGTGTCGATAACGTGTTCCTGGTCGCGCATCGGTGCGAGCAGCTCGCGCTCGGCGTGAATGCACTCAAGCAAGGAGGCCGATTTGCCTTCTTTGCGCAAGCGATCCGTAAGCGGATGCCGGCGGCGCGACTCGGAATAACGTTGCATCAGTGCGTGGTCACTGGCATCGAGGAAAATGGCTTTGAATTCAACACCTTGAGACCTGAGCCCGGTCAGGACGTGGGGCAGGGTAGCCAAATCGCCGGGAGATCGGACATCGATGGCAACTGCAATTTGTTTTAATTGTTCTTCGCGAACGGTATTAATGAATTCGTTGAGGAACTTGACGGGCAGGTTATCGACGCAGGTGTAGCCGGAATCCTCGAGTAAGCGTAAAGCAACTGATTTGCCTGAACCCGATATGCCTGTGATAAGAACAATTTTCATGGCGGTTTAGTCGGGTCGACTGTTTTCCATAATTGCCAAAGCCTGGCGCTCAATAAATTCGCCCATCGTGTCGATACCTCGTAATGACAGGATGGTGTTGCGAACCGCTGCTTCCACCAGGACAGCCAGGTTACGTCCGGCGGCCACTTGAAGCATGACCCGGCGAATGGGAGTGTCGAGAATATCCTGGGTCAAGTCTTGAACCGGAAGACGTTCGAAGTTCTCAGCATTGGCCCGGACGAGCTGGACAATCAGCTTCAGGCGCATTTTGCGTCGAACTGAGGTTTCACCAAATATGGTGCGAATGTCCAGAAGGCCGAGACCGCGCACTTCAAGCAGGTTTTGCAGCAGTGCCGGGCAATGACCTTCTATGATTCCCGGGGCGGTACGCGACAGCTCAACGGCGTCGTCGGCAACCAGCCCATGGCCGCGGGAAATCAGCTCCAGCGCCAACTCGCTTTTGCCCAGGCCCGAATCGCCCATAATTAAAACACCTAGCCCCAGAACGTCGAGGAACACCCCATGGACCGTGGTGCGTGGGGCCAGCCGTTTGCCAAGGTAGATGCGCAGAAGGTCGATAAGTTTTGCCGCTTCGACGGACGTCGAGAGGAGCGGGATTTGCTGGACATTACAAAAGTCGCGCAGGTCATCCGGGGCGTCGAGACTATCGGCCATTAGAATAGCCGGGACACCGCCTGCGACAAGGTCTTCCAGGTGGTGAATACGACGCTTGGGTTCAAAGCGGGTGTAGTACAGAAGCTCTTCCTTGCCGAAGACTTGTATACGCGATGGGTGGATCAGGTTCAGGTGGCCGACCAGGTCGGCACCGGCCATACCAACATCGGGAATAACGCGATGTGCGGCGCCCAGGCCTGCAATCCAATTAAAAGCGATTTTGTCGGTGTTGTCGCTGACCAGTTCTTGAACAGTGAGCATGATAATGGGCCGTTTGACGGGTTAGGTATGTTCAACTGTTGTAAGCAACTCGTGAACCCGTTCCGGGTCGGTTTCCGCTGACAGTGCCTCGCGCAGCTCTGTGTTGGACGCCATGCGTGCAATTTCCGCAAGCAAATCGAGGTGCATTTGTGTTGCCGCTTCGGGAACCAGCAGGAAAAACAATAAACCCGCCTGGCGCCCGTCGGCTGGATCGAAGCGTACGGGTTCGGCGAGCCGGTAAAAGGCGGCGATAGGTTCTTTCAGGCCTTTGATACGCCCGTGCGGAACGGCCATGTTGTGCCCCAGCGCGGTTGAACCGAGGCGCTCCCGCCCAATAAGACTTTGAAAAACCGCCGTTCGGGCGACGCCGTGATGGTTCTCGAATAGCAGCGCCGCCTGTTCGAAGGCCCGTTTTTTACTGGTTGCTTCGACATCGAGCACCACATTCTGCAATGGCAGGATACGCGACATTAAGTTCATGACGACCATTATATGAGCGGAAATGAAAATTCAGAAGGAAATTACAAATGCGAAAGCCCCAATCGGTAGCGGGATTGGGGCTGACTCATGAAGCCAATTAGAGCACATTTGACGTTATTCAGCACGGAAGTGCTCGCATTGTGACCAATTTGGCTTGAATGACGCGAAAACGCTATTGATCGACGGCAATTTCCTGCCGTTTGAGCGGCTCGTGAGCATGATTTTGTACTTTGTCTTTGTACTTGATCACTTGCCGGTCTATTTTGTCTGCCAGCAAATCGATGGCAGCGTATAGGTTTTCGTCGGAAGCTTCGCAGTGAAGGTCTTTGCCAGGCAAACGCATGGTGACTTCAGCTGTGTGCTTGAGACGCTCTACCGAGAGCATGACCTGGGTGTCGATAACGTTGTCGAAATGCCGGGCAACCCGAGCCATTTTCGTTTTAACGTATTCGTTGATAGCGGGAGTGACTTCAAGGTGACGACCGGTGATACTCAGGTTCATGTTGTGCTCCTATAAAAAACAACATTGCGCTTGGTGCGCCTGAATGAAAGAACGACTACCCCTCCTTTTTTTGTTGTCACGTGTTCAGTGTATCGTTTGTGGCGGGTAAATCAAGTAGCACAAGTACAGGGTTTGTTCGAAGTCAAAGTATGGGTGAAAATCACATACGGAAGTTTTTGCCCAGATAGACCTGGCGTACCGCCTCGTTGTCGATGATTTCGTCTGGATGACCATTGGTCAGCACTTTACCTTCACTGATAATGTAAGCACGGTCGCAAATACCCAGCGTTTCCCGAACGTTGTGGTCGGTAATCAATACACCGATATTCCGGCTTTTCAGGAAGTGGACAATACGCTGAATTTCAATGACCGCAATCGGGTCCACCCCTGCGAATGGTTCATCGAGCAGGATGAAGCGTGGGTTGGTTGCCAGTGCGCGTGCAATTTCTACGCGGCGGCGCTCGCCACCCGACAGAGAAATGGCGGTATTGCCACGTATGTGCTGAATTTGCAGTTCGTCGAGCAGCTCCTCAAGACGCTGCTTTATTTGATTGCCGGTAAGAGGCGTGCCACGTTCATCGATTTGCAGCTCCAACACGGCCTGAATGTTTTGTTCCACCGTGAGGCGACGAAATACCGAGGCGTCTTGGGGTAGATACGACAGCCCAATGCGGGCGCGTTTGTGCATGGGCATGGCCGTAATGGGAACGCCGTCGATTTCGATGCGCCCGGCATCAGTTGGGACAATGCCGACAATCATGTAGAAGCTGGTTGTTTTGCCCGCCCCGTTAGGGCCCAACAGGCCCACAACTTCACCACTGTCGACCGACAGCGAAACATCGTGTACAACGGTGCGCTTCCCGTAGGTTTTACGCAAACCGGTGGCGATCAGACTGCCTTTGGAGTCGCTGGCGGCGCGAACAGGTGCGCGGGATGTGGACGTGACTGCCATACTACCCTCTTCGCTTAGCGATTTTGGTTTTGCCGGCATTCCGCTGCTGCAGCTTCGGCCTTTGCACCCGGCGTGGCAACTGAACGGACCCGCCCACCTGCGGCAGATGAGTTTGGCCCGCCAAACGCCTTGTAAATACTGGTTGCCTGGTTATAAATAACCCGTTCCCCGCGGATGTTGTCGAGGCGTTTTCCACATACGTATTTGGTGACGATGGCCTGACCGATCATTTCAATTTCCTCGGTTTTGCCGTTGTATTCCGCCCGCAGGCCACGTGCTTCAATGACTTCGAATTTTTCCGGGTTTTCCTGGCGGATGAAAACGAGTTTCCCCTCGTTGGCGGTTGCCGTACCGTATTGAAAGCCTTCTTCGTCTTCGCGCATGATGAGCGTGTCGGCGTTCAGCGTCATTTGGCCGCGCGTCATGACCACGTTACCGGTAAAAGTGCTTTCTTGCTTGATGTCGTCGTAATTTAGCGTATCGGATAAGATAAGGGTGTCGGGCTCTTCAGCAGGGTTATCGTTTGCCTGCTGAGCGCTTGCCAAAGACGATAAGGCCATCAGTGCGCTAACACATACCCAGCGGCAAAGGTGTTGAATAGATAAGCGGTTCATAATATTTTTTCTAGTCGTTCGATGTGGCGTTTTCAGTGCGTTGCGAGCGTGATTCTTCGCCCGATATTTTTACGTCGCTGGCCGAGAAAACCTCAAGTGTACGAGACTCGTTGTCGTAGCGCATGCCTTTTCCGTTAATTCGCGACTTCCCGTTTTGTACCAGCGCCGGCAGGTCGGTGTAGGCGACATCTTCGTCGGGCAGCAGAATGAGTTTTTCGCTGGTCACGTCAAGCGCGGGCCGGTCGTCGTAGGGAACCCGGTGCAGGTGGGCGTCGCCGGTAAGTGTGATGCGGCTGCCGTCCTGATCCATGATGGCTTTGTTCCCGGTACCCACGGTAATGGGTGACCCTGCACGTTGACCAACGGCACGTGCATTGTCGACTTCATAGGAATCGTCGTCGGGGTAATGCTGCAGGTAGTCGCCCTCCAGCCGGTTAATGGCCTCGCCCTGGGGGTTGGTTCTTACCATGACGAAACTTTCGGACCAGGCGTCAGGCTCATGGGTAATGCGCCGGGGTGGCTCCAACTGCACTGCGCGCTGCGTGTATTCCGCCGCCCACCAGCTTAAAACAACCAGTGAGCAGAGCAGTAATATCGCGATGAATCCAGGTAGCCGTTCTTTCATAATATGTTATTGCGTGACATCGCCCAGTACGACACTATTTTGCGACAGGAAAGGGCCCAGGCGTTTCTGTGCGGCCAGAATCAGGTCGCAACACTCTCTGGCGGCGCCTTCCCCGCCCGGCTTGCCTGATACCCAATGTACGGCTTGTTCAATATAGGCGGGGGCGCCGGGCACCGAAGCGGCAAGCCCGACACGTTGCAACGCGGCCAAGTCCATGATGTCGTCACCCATAAAACCTATTTGATCGAAGGACAGGCCATGCTCCTGAGCGATTTGGGTAAGGGATTGAAGCTTGTCGCGCACCCCTTGCAATACAATCTCAATACCGAGTTCGGCGCCTCGCCGGGCGACAATAGGGCCTTTTCGGCCCGTGATGAAAGCCACCACAATGCCGCTTTCCCTAAGCATGCGCAGCCCATAACCGTCGAGCGCATGGAAGCGTTTGGCAACTTCACCGTTTTCGCCGTACCAAAGTGCACCATCGGTAAGGATGCCGTCGACGTCGAAGGCCATGAGTTTGATTTCCCGAGCGCGGTTGACCACGTGCTCAGGGACACGAGCCAGGATGAGCGCTTCTGCGGGGTGTGGAATAGCGGGTGTTTTCATATTCAGATTACCTTGGCGGCCATGAGGTCGTGCATATGCAGGGCGCCAATGAGTTTGCCTTGTGTGTTAACGACAACGACTTGCGATAGTTTGTTGGACTCCATTATCGAAGCCGCTTCGACGGCGAGCGCATCGGCGCTCACGCTGCGTGGGCCGAGTGACATGCCGTCGGAGACATTCAGGTGGCGGATATCGCCTACCTTTGAAATGAGACGACGCAAATCGCCGTCGGTGAAGATCCCAATGGGTTCTTCCTTGTTATTCACAACAATGGTCATGCCCATACCTTTGCGCGACATCTCCTCGAGCGCTTCCTGGATGGGGGTTGCGCCTTGAACAATGGGCAAAGCCTGACCGTGTCGCATGATGTCGCGCACGTGAGTTAGCAAGCGACGCCCCAGGGCGCCGCCCGGGTGCGATCGGGCAAAATCCTCGGCACCAAAGCCGCGCGCCTCGAGGCAGGCAACCGCCAGCGCATCACCCAGTGCCATGGTGGCGGTGGTGCTGGCTGTGGGCGCCAGATTAAGCGGGCAGGCCTCTTGTTCAACGCGAACGCTCAAATGTACTTGCGCACTGCCGGCCAGTTCAGATTCGGGGTTGCCTGTGATGGCGATGATAGGAATGCCCATGCGCTTACAGACCGACAGGACGGTAATCAGTTCCTCGGCAGTGCCCGAATAAGAAATGGCAATGACGACGTCTTGGGGGGTGAGCATGCCCAGATCACCATGGATGGCTTCTACGCCATGCATGAAAAAAGCAGGTGAGCCTGTGGAAGCAAGCGTTGCCGCCATTTTTCTGCCGATGTGGCCGGACTTTCCGATGCCGGTCACCACCACTCGGCCACTGCATGCCAAAACCAGTTTGACCGCTTGATGGAACGTGTTATCAAGGCGGTTGCTGAGGCTTTCGAGCGCAGCGATTTCGGTGCTGAGCGTCCGGCGGGCGGAGGCCAGTGCGTTGGTGGCGGAAAGGGAGTCTGAAAGCGTCATTATTCGATTTTAAACGTTGCGAATTGTTTTTGTTTCAATGGGTGGGCTGCACAGTTCAGGCAATATTAAGGTTATAGTTAGTGCCTGGTTCAATTTTGTTGTGGCGACCTTAATGCATACCGATCCTGCCGAGTACATCCGCAATGCCATCCGCAGCGTGCCCGATTGGCCCAGCCCGGGTGTTACATTTCGCGACATTACCCCTATATTACAAGACCCGCGCTCATTTCGGGTTTTGGTCGACCTGTTTGTTTATCGTTATATGCGCCAACGACTCGATCTGGTGGCGGGTGTCGATGCCAGGGGGTTCATTCTGGGCGCGGTGCTGGCATATGAATTGAACCTGGGGTTTGTTCCGGTGCGGAAAAAAGGCAAGTTGCCTTTTCAAACCCTGGCCGAGGAATACACCCTGGAGTATGGCAATGCAACCGTTGAAATGCATACTGATGCCGTGAAGCCCGGGCAGCGCGTGTTGCTGATCGACGACCTGATCGCAACAGGCGGCACTATGGTGGCCGCCGCCAAGTTATTGCAACGTTTGGGTGCCAATGTGGTTGAAGCCGCCGCTATTATCGACCTTCCCGATCTTGGCGGGTCGAAAAACCTGAAAGACACCGGTTTGCCGCTTTACACTGTGTGTACGTTTTAATCCGGCGCCGCCTTACAAGAATAACTGGTAGGCGGGATTGTCGGTTTCGTTCCAATATGGGTAACCCAGGGTTTCAAGAAACGCTTTGAACGCTTTTTTGTCGGCTGGGGGAACTTGCAGCCCTACCAGGATACGGCCGTAGTCATCGCCTTGGTTTCGATAATGAAACAGGCTGATGTTCCACTCGGGGCTCATTGAGCTTAAAAATCGCATCAAGGCGCCTGGTCGTTCCGGGAACTCGAAGCGGTAAAGAAGCTCATGTTCCGCCAGGTCGGAGCGCCCCCCCACCATAAAACGCAAATGGGTTTTGGCCATTTCGTTGTGGGTCAGGTCAAGGGCTTCAAAGCCTTTGCGACTGAACATGTTGGCCAGCTTTTCACCTTCCGAGGGTGAGCTGATTTGGAGGCCGACAAAAACGTGGGCGTTTTTAGCGTCGGAAATACGGTAGTTGAACTCGGTAACGCTACGCGCGCCGATCGCTTCGCAAAGCTTCAGGAAACTGCCGCGTTGTTCGGGAATGGTGAGTGCCAAAAGTGCTTCGCGTGCCTCGCCGACGTCGGCCCGATCGGCCACAAAACGCAGACGATCGAAGTTCATGTTGGCGCCGCTGGCGACGGCGACCAGCGTTTTGTTTTTCCACTTGTTTAAAGCCGCGTAGCGCTTGGCGCCGGCAATAGCCAAAGCGCCCGATGGTTCGAGCACGCTGCGGGTATCCTGGAAAACGTCTTTAATGGCTGCGCAAATGGCATCGGTGTCAACCGTCACGAAGTCGTCGACCCACTCGCGCGTCAAGCGGAAGGTTTCTGCACCGACTTTCTTGACTGCCGTGCCGTCGGAAAAAAGGCCTACGTCGTGCAATTCAATGCGTCTGCCCGCTTTAACGCTACGAATCATGGCGTTGGAGTCTTCGGTTTGGACACCAATCACTTTAATATCCGGGCGCAGTTGTTTTACGTAAGCCGCCACCCCGGATACGAGCCCACCTCCGCCGATGGCGCAGAAAATGGCATCGATACGGCCCGGGTGTTGACGCAGGATCTCCATGCCTACCGTGCCTTGGCCGGCAATGACGTCGGGGTCGTCGAACGGGTGCACAAATGTAAGACGTTCTTTCTTCTCGAGCTCTTTGGCGTGAAGGAAAGCATCGGAATAACTGTTGCCGACCAACACCGTTTCGCCGCCGAATGCCTCGACCGCCCGGACTTTCACCTGAGGGGTGGTGGTAGGCATGACGATAACCGCGCGGCACCCCAGCTTTCGTGCAGACAGCGCCACCCCTTGTGCATGGTTGCCCGCCGAGGCTGCAATAACGCCACGCTTTAATTCGGCTTTGCTAAGGTGCGCCATTTTGTTATAAGCACCCCTTAGCTTGAAGCTGAAGACTTCCTGTGCATCTTCGCGCTTTAGAAAGAAATTGTTCTGGGTACGCGCGGAAATCTGGGGCGCATATTCCAGGGGTGATTCAATGGCGACATCGTAGACTTTGGATGTGAGAATGCGTTTGAGATAGTCGGTTGACATGATGCGATTGAGCGCTAGAAAAGGGGCTTGATAAAGGGATTTAGGTTACCACAGCGCATGCTTCTTACACAGACAAAGGACAGGAAATATGCAAGGGCAATGGGGCGCGATGGTTTCTGATCTACTGGCTTTTCTGGCCATGCCCGAAGTTGGTTTAAGCGCGGTGTTCGTTATAAGTTTTTTGGCGTCAACCCTGTTGCCGCTGGGCTCCGAGCCTGTTTTGATGGCCTATTTGCAGCTCCAGCCTGGCAACGTCTGGCCGGCGCTGGCGTTGGCCACGCTGGGTAACACTTTAGGTGGCGTGGTGAGTTACGCCATGGGTATGGGGGTAGTCTGGGCCGTACGTTACTTCGGTGAAAGTACTGGACGTTGGCGGGGTGTTGCGCAGGGCTATGTTCGACGCTTTGGCCCGCTGGCGCTGTTTTTTTCCTGGTTGCCGGTAATAGGCGACCCACTTTGTGCGGTGGCCGGCGGGATGCGTTTACCTTTCTGGCCATGCTTGTTTTTCATCGCATTTGGGAAGTTTCTGCGGTATTTATTGGTGGCCTGGGCGTTTTTATGGGCTTCTTCAGGGGTTTAAGCGCCTTGTGTGCTTGACCGATGCAGTAAACTGAGGGATTACCCAAATCTTTTTTTTGACAGCGACTCCATGAACGCCCCTATTGCCAGCCAATTGCTTGCGAATTTGCCGTCAAACGACGCACCGCGTCTACGTGAAATTCCATACAACTACACTTCTTTTTCCGATCGCGAGATTGTTTCTCGATTGTTGGGTGAAGAGGCCTGGTCTTGGTTAACCGATCTGCGCGGAGAGCGTAAAACCGGTCGTTCGGCCAGAATGTTGTTCGAAGTGCTGGGTGATATCTGGGTAGTGAAGCGCAACCCGTATTTGCAGGACGACTTGCTCGATAACCCCAAACGCCTTGCGATGCTGGTAGAAGCCATGACGCACCGACTGGGTGAAATTGACAAGCGTCGCGACGCGGGTGACCCCGAACGCGATAACAAAGTTGTGTTATTGCTGCAGGCGGCGCGTGGCGCCGTGAGCGCTTTCCAGCTTGAGTTCGAGCAAACACGGGCATTGCGCAAAAAGGTCATGAAGCGCCTGGCCAAGGTAACCGCGCGCGACAATATCAAGTTCGACGGGCTGTCGCGCGTTTCGCATGTTACCGACGCAACCGACTGGCGTGTTGAGTACCCATTTGTGGTTTTAACACCCGATACCGAGGCCGAGATGGCGCCGCTGGTGCGCGCCTGTATCGAACTGGAACTCACCATTATTCCGCGTGGGGGCGGCACGGGTTATACGGGCGGCGCCATTCCGCTTACCTGGCGCTCGGTGGTGATCAATACCGAAAAACTCGACAAGCTGGAAGCGGTTGAGCATATGACGCTGCCGGGTCTTGAGCAGCCGGTTGCCACTGTGTTGGCCGGGGCAGGTGTGGTAACCCGCCGGGTAGCCGATGCCGCCGATGAGGCCGGCCTGGTGTTTGCTGTTGACCCCACGTCGGCCGATGCCTCGTGTGTGGGCGGTAATGTGGCTATGAATGCGGGGGGCAAGAAGGCCGTGCTTTGGGGTACGGCGCTTGATAACCTTGCATGGTGGCGCATGGTCGACCCGCAAGGCAATTGGCTTGAAGTCACGCGTGTAAACCACAATATGGGCAAAATCCACGATGTCGAAGATGTCCAGTTCGACATCAAATGGTTCGACGGTAGCCGTGCGCCGGGCGAGCGTTTGTTGAAGTCGGAAACGTTGCGCATAGAAGGGCGCAAGTTTCGCAAGGAAGGTTTGGGTAAAGACGTCACCGACAAATTTCTGGCCGGTTTGCCGGGGGTGCAAAAAGAAGGTTGCGATGGTCTTATTACGTCGGCCCGCTGGGTGTTGCACCGTATGCCTGGTGAAACGCGCACGGTGTGCATGGAGTTTTTCGGCCAGGCGCGTGATGCTATTCCGTCAATTGTGGAAATCAAGCAATACCTGGATGGTGAAGGCAAGCTGCAAGGTGCGTTGCTGGCTGGGTTAGAGCATCTGGATGAACGTTATTTGCGTGCGGTGGGTTATGCCACCAAAAGCAAGCGCGGCGGCTTCCCGAAAATGGTGCTTATAGGCGACATTGTGGGCGATGACCCCAACGCCGTCGCAGCCGCTGCCAGTGAGGTTGTGCGGCTGGCCAATTCGCGCCACGGGGAAGGGTTTGTCGCGGTAAGCGCAGAAGCACGTAAGAAGTTCTGGCTCGACCGTGCCCGTACCGCAGCCATTGCGCGCCATACAAACGCATTCAAGATCAACGAAGATGTCGTGATCCCATTGAACCGCATGGGTGAGTACACCGATGCTATTGAGCGAATCAATATCGAGCTTTCCACGCGCAACAAGTTGCGTTTGCTCGACCAGCTTGAGCAGTTTTTTGGCAGCGAAGCTCTGCCTGTGGGTAAGACCGAGGACGCAGAAGAGGCTGAAATGATGCGCGCCGGGGTGTTGCGCGAGCGAACCGAGGCTGCATTGGAGGTGTTAACCGAAACCCGTCGGCGTTGGGTATGGTTGCTTGAAAACCTCGACATGCCTTTGTCGCAAGCGTTGTCGCAAATTCCGGCATTGGGTTTGGAAAGCTTGGTGCCCGCGCTTCGAGAACGCCTGGATACGCAGCCCGAGGCGCGCGTGTTCGACGTGATGCAAGATCGCACCATTCGTGTTTCGTGGAAAGCCGAGGTACGCAGCCACATGGAGCGCATCTTTGCCGGTTCTGCCTGTGCGGCGGTGTTAGCCAAAATTCAGTCGATTCACGATGAGGTATTGAAAGGGCGTGTGTTCGTTGCGTTGCACATGCATGCGGGTGACGGCAACGTGCATACCAATATTCCGGTTAACTCCGACAATTACGAAATGATGCGCGAGGCTAATGAAACGGTGGCGCGCATTATGAAAATTGCCCGCAGTCTGGATGGCGTTATTTCCGGTGAGCACGGCATTGGCCTGACCAAATACGAGTTTCTTACGCCTGAAGAACTACAGCCGTTCCAGGATTACAAACGGCAGATTGACCCGCAGGGCCGGTTTAACGCCGGTAAGCTCATGCCAGGCGCCGATTTGCGCCATGCCTGGACACCTAGCTTCAACCTGTTGGGCCATGAGTCGCTGATTATGCAGCAAAGCGAGATCGGCGCCATTTCCACCGCCATTAAAGATTGTTTGCGTTGCGGTAAGTGCAAACCCGTTTGCGCCACCCATGTGCCGCGCGCCAATTTGTTGTATTCGCCTCGCAACAAAATTCTGGCCACCTCGTTGCTTATCGAGGCCTTCCTTTATGAAGAGCAAACGCGGCGGGGCATTAGCTTGAAGCATTGGTCCGAGTTTGAAGATGTGGGTGACCATTGCACCGTATGCCACAAGTGCTATAACCCGTGCCCGGTTGATATTGATTTCGGCAATGTGTCCATGGATATGCGCGCCTTGTTGCGTCGAATGGGCAAGAAGTCGTTTAATCCCGGCACGACGGCGGCCATGTTCTTCCTGAATGCAAAAGATCCACGCGTGATCAAGGCAACGCGCACGGCCATGGTCGACATCGGCTACAAGGCGCAGCGTTTTGCCGCCGACTTGTTTAGCGTGCCGGCGCGCCGCCAAACGCAGCAACCGCCCGCCACTATTGGTAAAGCCCCCATTAAAGAGCAGGTTGTGCATTTCGTGAACAAGAAAATGCCGGGTGGGCTACCCAAGCAAACCGCACGCAAGCTGCTCGATATTGAAGACGCTAACTACGTGCCTATTATTCGCAACCCCAGCTCAACGCACGTTGATTCGGAAGCCGTGTTTTATTTTCCGGGTTGCGGGTCCGAGCGCCTGTTTTCGCAGGTTGGTTTGGCCACCCAGGCCATGTTGTGGCATGCCGGTGTACAAACCGTTTTGCCGCCGGGTTACTTGTGTTGCGGTTATCCGCAGCGCGGCAATGGCATGTACGACAAGGCCGATAAAATCATCACCGACAACCGTGTGCTGTTTCACCGTGTGGCCAACACATTAAACTACCTCGACATTAAAACGGTCGTTGTGAGTTGTGGTACTTGTTACGACCAACTGGCCGGCTACGAATTTGAAAAGATTTTTCCTGGGTGCCGTTTAATTGATATTCACGAGTACTTGCTTGAAAAAGATATCAAACTCGAAGGCGTGACGGGTATGCGTTATATGTATCACGATCCCTGTCACTCACCCATGAAGCTGCAAGACCCTATGAAGACGGTGAAGTCACTTGTGGGGACTGACACAATCAAAACCGATCGTTGTTGTGGCGAGTCGGGCACGTTGGCCGTATCGCGGCCCGACGTATCAACTCAAGTGCGTTTCCGCAAACAGGAAGAGCTATTGAAAAACACAGGCCAGATTCGTGCCGATGGTTACGATGGCAATGTGAAAATGCTGACTTCCTGTCCTTCGTGTCTGCAGGGTTTGTCGCGCTATGAAGGTGACACCGGTATGGAAGCCGATTACATCGTGGTCGAGATGGCACGTCACGTGTTGGGCCAATCCTGGCTTGAAGACTATGTGAAAGCAGCGAATGCCGGTGGAATAGAGCGGGTGCTGGTATAAGCCGTTTCCCGTTATCGATTGTCGTGCTATTGGTTACCGGGCACGACAAGCCGGGAAGGCGGAAAAGCCAACGTAAACAAGCTGCCGGCGCCCAGTCGGCTATTAATGGTAAGTTCGGCGTTATGACGCATGGCGACATGCTTTGTAATAGCCAAACCCAGACCTGTGCCGCCGGTAGCGCGCGAGCGGCCGCGATCGACCCGATAAAAACGTTCGGTTAAGCGTGGTATGTCTTGCGCGGCAACGCCAATGCCCGTGTCTTGTACCGAGTAATGTGCGCGTCCGCTTTCAGTTAAATACCAACTTACCGTAATGGTGCCGTCTTTAGGGGTATAGCGAACTGCATTGGTGAGCAAATTGCTTACCGCCGAGGCAAGTTCCGATGCATTACCTTGTATGTATAAGTCATCCGCGATGTTCTCCACAAATACGTGCTGGTCTTTAGATAAGATGCGCGCCTGATTCAAAGCCGTGTGAATGATTTCGGCCATATTAACGGGCTCTCCCGACACGGAAGGGGATGACTCCAGCGTTGATAATGTGAGCAAGTCGGCCACAATGGCTTGCATGCGTTGGGCCTGGTCGATCATTAAAGTCAGGTAGTGTTCGCGCTGTTCAGGTTCAATGTGTTCAGCGGGAATGGATTGCAGCGTTTCCAGAAAACCGACCAAAACTGTTAGGGGGGTGCGCAGTTCATGTGAAACATTTGCCACAAAGTCTTTGCGAGTGGTCTCGAGCTTTTCCAGTTGTGTGACATCACGCGTCACGATCAGATACTGGCCAATACCGTAGGGCGTGAGCTGAACTAATATGGCGCGATTTTGGTCGTTGCGAACCAAGTGAAGCAACAGGGGTTCAGGCCACTTCGATTGCTGGGCGTACTCATGAAATTCGGGCGCGCGCAAAATGTTGAAAATACTGAAGCCGCGGTCAGTTTCAAGGTTCAGCCCGGTGTGTTCGGTAGCGGTTTTGTTGCACCAGGTTACCAGCATCTCTTCGTTTAACGTAATGGCTCCATCGGGCAAGGCCTCGGCGGCAAGCATAATGCCCGCAACGTGTCGGTTTAGTTCTTCGATTTCCAGACGGTCTTTACGCAGTTGCCGGTAGATGGGCGCCAGAATTTCGTCCCACGGACCGACCGACGGGGGTGGGGGTGTATGAATATGAAGAACCCATTTGCGAATTTGAGAAAGCTGCGCCCCACTCACCAGAATCATGCCGAGCAGACCTGCCGTTAAAACGAACCACCCTGTTGTTGGATTAATCCATTCACCCACCGCCCAGCCAAGCAGTATCCAGGCGCCGAGTGAGATCAGGGTTTTCTGCATGATAAGAGGCCTTGATGCTGCTTAGGTTGTTCAATTAGGTACGGTTTAAGGCGTTGCACTGGGTAAACGGGCGGCAAATCGATAGCCCGCGCCGCGTACGGTTTCAATATGGTTTTCGTGACCGCTGGGCTCGAGCGCTTTACGTAGCCGACGAATATGAACGTCGACGGTGCGCTCTTCGACAAAGACGTGATCACCCCATACCTGATCGAGCAATTGTGAACGGGAAAAAACGCGTTCCGTGTGCGTCATGAAAAAGTGTAGCAAGCGAAACTCAGTGGGGCCAATCGATAGAGCGGTGCCGTTTCCGCTGACCCGGTGGGTGGAGGGGTCGAGAACCAGTGTGCCGATTTGGATAATGTCATCGGTGAGCTGGGGAGCGCGGCGACGCAACACGGCTTTGATGCGCGCCATGAGCTCTTTGGGTGAGAAGGGCTTGGTGATGTAGTCGTCGGCGCCGGCCTCCAGGCCTTCTATTTTATCGTTCTCCGCCCCTTTCGCAGTGAGCATAATCACGGGGACTTGGCGCGTTCTTTCGTCGGATCTCAGTTGTTTTGCCAGAGTGATGCCTGAGGCGCCGGGCAGCATCCAATCGAGCAAAATCAAATCGGGTAGTTCGGCACGGATGAGCGTTTGTGCTTGTTCCGCATCGAATGCGCGCAGTACCTTGTGACCGGCAAATGACAGGTTTACAGCGATTAGCTCCTGAATCGCGGGTTCATCTTCAACGACGAGAATAGTGGTGTTCATGGCAGTTTTGGGTTAAAGGTAAGGACCCTGCCATATTATGGCTTGATTGTTACAGGTTTGTGAAAAATTCGTGACGGTTGTCCAAATTGGCGGCAAGCTGCTGAAACCGGCGTGTTGGCTGGCGGGGCATCGTGAGTTGGAGTACGATACGCGCTATGAATCGTACTCCTTCTTCTCCTCCCTCAGGGCGTCAAACGCACTTTGGCTATAAAACAGTCGATGAGGCTGAAAAAGCCGCCAAAGTCGCTCAGGTTTTTCATTCCGTTGCGCAGCGTTACGACGTTATGAATGATCTTATGTCAGCGGGTTTGCATCGAGCCTGGAAAGCTTTCACCATCGCCCGGGCCAATGTCCGTCCCGGCATGAAAGTGCTTGATATCGCAGGGGGAACGGGGGATCTGGCCAAAGCATTCGCGCGCAAGGTTGGGGCCTCGGGTGAGGTTTGGTTAACCGATATCAATGACTCCATGCTGCGCGTAGGTCGTGATCGTCTGGTTGATAAAGGCCTGATTACACCGGTTGCCGTGTGCGACGCTGAAAAGCTGCCGTTTCCCGATGCTTATTTTGATCGCATTACGGTAGCATTTGGTTTGCGCAACATGACACATAAAGAAATTGCGTTGGCGGAAATGCGTCGCGTGCTGAAGCCCGGCGGTAAGTTATTGGTGCTTGAGTTTTCGCGTGTCGCCAAGCCTTTGGCGCCGGCGTACGATTGGTATTCATTTAATATCCTTCCCTGGCTTGGCAAAAATGTTGCCAAAGACGAAGAAAGCTATCGTTATCTGGCCGAATCTATTCGTATGCACCCCGATCAGGAAACCCTGGCGCAAATGATGCGCGATGTCGGGTTCGATCGCGTGCGTTATTTCAATTTAACCGCCGGTCTGGTTGCCTTGCACGAAGGCGTGAATCTGGGCTGACGCTGCACTGGTTTTTGGATTGCCGATGCATTTTTGTTGAGCTTGTGTTCAGGTTCTAGTAAGATTAAGGTTGTTGTCTTACAACCATCGATCAATTGATCGTTCACTGGAGCTTTACAAATATGTCTAGTCGCTTGTCTCGCTACTTTGCGGGTGTGCTCCTGGCTTTCAGCACCTTTGCTATGGTGTCTATTTCCTTCGATGCAGAAGCACGTCGATTTGGTGGAGGCGCAAGTTTTGGCCGTCAGTCCACCAATGTTACGCAGCAACGTCAGGCGGCTACTCCGTCCACTACAACACAGCGTAGCGCTTCGCAAAATACCGCGGCGTCTACAGCCGCTGCGGGTGGGGCTGCTGCACGTTCAGGTATGTCACGTTTCTTGGGGCCAATAGCGGGTATCGCAGCGGGCTTGGGTATTGCGGCACTGCTTTCGCACATGGGGTTGTCGGGCGCATTTCTTGAGTTCATGTCCAGCCTGATTCTCATTGGTCTGCTGGCTTTTGCCATCATGTTTATTGTGCGCCGTTTGCGTGGCGCTGTTTCCGGCCCCGCTACGCAAAGTGCGGGCATGCAGCGCAACAACCAGCAAGGGTCTCATGAGGTTTGGAGCACGCCATCGGCACAACCAGAGGCGCCCTCTATGGCGCCTGTTGCAGCAACCGATGTGCCGGGAACGTTGTCAACTGCCGATCAAGGTAGTTGGTTCATTCCTGATGATTTCGATACGGGCGCCTTTCTGGCAAATGCCAAGAAACAGTTCCTGGAAGTCCAGCGCCTGTGGGATGAAGGCAACATCGATGGGTTGTCTGAATATCTTACCGACGATATGGTTGCGGAATTCCGACCCCAGATGCAAGCGCGTGAGGGTCTGTCACAACATACCGAGGTTCTGCTGCTGAATGCGGAGCTGCTGGGTATTGAAGCTCTTTCCGATGGCCATTTGGCCAGCGTACGGTATTCGGGCATGTTGCGTGAAGAACCCGGTGCGGAAGCGGTTCGCATTGAGGAAGTATGGAACCTGTACAAAGCAAACGGCTCGGGCTGGTTGCTGGCGGGGCTTCAGCAACTGTCTTCGAATAAAGGTTAACCGCAGGTTTGTTGCATGTCGTCTTCCGGCCGGGCGGCGGTTGTTTAACAACCGTGCCCGGCTTTTTGTTGGCGGCGTCGCGTTGTCCCTAAAACCGGTACACTTACGGCTGTTCCAAGATATTTTTCTATGCGTAGGTGCTGCGCATATCCATCATGCTGCCTATTCCTGATTTTCTGGCGCCGGCCAGGGTTTTCGCCAAAATACTCAATGGCTTGTTGGGGCGTGAGCAATGGGCTGCCGAGCGTTTGGCCCGGCATGAAGGAAAAACGATTCGTTTTTATATTGGCGCGCAGTCGGTATGCTTAACGGTGGTTGCGGGTGGTTTGGTTGAGGCTGCTTCGCGCGAGTCCCAACCGCAAGTTACTTTAACGCTCACCAGTCACCAATTGGGCCAGGTTTTGCAGGCCGTGCGGCAGGGCAACACCGACGAGGTCGCTCATTTTTTGCATGTGGAAGGGGATGCAGGCCTGGCGACGGTTGTGGCCGAGCTGGCGCGCACCCTGCGCTGGGATCCTGAAGAAGATCTTGCGCGTTTTGTGGGTGATGCTGCGGCGGTACGTGTAAACGCCGGCTTCCGTTCTATTCTGGCGGCTGCGCAGCGATCCAGTGGGCGTTTTGCCGGGAATATGGTTGAATACCTTATTGAAGAGCGTCAGGTTCTGCTTGGGCGGCATACACATGAAGCGTGGTCGGCGCAATTAAGCGATTTGCAGGTCCGACTGGATCGTTTGGACGAAAAAGTAGGTGCACTCGAAACGCATGTGCGTTCCAACCGAAATGGGGGCGGAAGATGATGACGTTTTTCCGTCTTGTCCGTATTATTTTAATATCCCTGCGGTTCAGGCTCGATGAATTGGTTTTATCCAGCATCAAGCATCCCGTTGCGGTTTTTATGCTTCGCATTGTCCGCTTTGGGCGCCCCCCCCGAACCGATCGAGGCGTGCGTTTGCGCCTGGCGCTTGAGTCGTTGGGTCCGATTTTTGTTAAGTTCGGGCAGGTTCTTTCCACCCGACGCGATTTAATTCCGCTGGATATTGCCGAGGAATTAGCCAAGCTGCAAGATCGTGTCCCGCCATTTCCGTCCGACCAGGCCGCTGAATGTGTTCGCGTGGCGCTAGGGCAGTCGCCCAATGAACTGTTCCGGCAGTTCGACAAAGATCCGGTGGCGTCGGCATCCATTGCCCAGGTGCATTTTGCGGTGTTGCACGATGGCCGAGACGTCGCGGTGAAGGTCTTGCGGCCGGGCATGTTGCGTATCATTGAAAAAGATTTAACGTTAATGCGGGCACTGGCCGGCCTGGTGCAGAAGATGGCGCCGGATAGTCGTCGTCTGAAACCTCGTGAAGTGGTGGCCGAGTTCGACAAATATCTGCATGATGAGTTGGATTTGGTGCGTGAGGCGTCGAATTGCAGCCAGTTGCGTCGTAACTTTGGCCCGGAAACAGGTCGGCAGAGTTTACTGACTGTTCCCGAGGTTATCTGGGAGTACACCACAACCACTGTCTTCACCATGGAGCGAATGCGCGGCATTCCGGTTAGTCAGATTGGGCGGTTGCGCGAAGCTGGTATCGATATAAAGGATTTAGCCCGTACGGGGGTGGAAATATTTTTCACCCAGGTTTTTTCCGACGGTTTTTTTCATGCCGATATGCATCCGGGCAATATTTATGTCTCTGATGCGCCCGAAACGCTGGGGCGTTATATTGCGCTCGACTTTGGCATCGTGGGCTCGTTGTCGGAGCATGATAAAAATTATCTGGCGCAAAATTTCCTGGCTTTTTTCCATCGCGATTACCGCCGCGTTGCCCAGTTGCATATTGAATCTGGGTGGGTGCCGTCAAACACGCGGGAAGAAGAGCTGGAAGGCGCTGTTAGAGCCGTGTGTGAGCCCTACTTTGATCGACCTTTGTCGCAAATTTCCCTGGGCCAGGTGTTGCTTCGTCTATTTCAAACGTCGCGCCGTTTCAATGTTGAGATTCAGCCCCAGTTGGTTTTATTGCAGAAAACCCTGCTGAATGTTGAGGGCATGGGCCGTGAACTTGACCCCGATCTCGATCTTTGGAAAACCGCCAAGCCGTATCTGGAAAACTGGATGCGTGAACGCGTAGGCTATAAAGGTTTTAAGCAGCGTCTCGATCAGGAGGCTGGGCAATGGTCGCAAATGTTGCCGCAACTGCCCCGCTTGGTCTATAGCAATTTGTCGCGACCGGATTCCCTGCCAGGCCTGCAGGTAGAGATTCAGCGCCTCAGGAAAGCACAAGAGCAGAATAACCGGCTGGTTTCCGCCCTTGTTGCGGTATTGGCGGTGGCTATTGGGGTGGCCATTTGGGCCATTGCGGGAAAGTAGTATTTCTGTGTACTCTATCTAGTTCGGCGAATGTTGAAATATTGCTGATATATCAAGGCTGTATCATTAAATAATTGGCTTTTGTCGTTGTGTGTTGTTATCTTAAGTGAGATGTCTATGCTTTACCCTGAACTATTCAAATCAATGGAGGCGGTACGCTGGAATATGGCCACCGATATTCCGTGGGATGATTTTGACGGAAGCAAACTCTCCGACGAGCAGGCGTACACAATCAAGATGAACGCCATTACCGAGTGGGCGGCACTGCCCGCTACGGAAATGTTTTTGCGCGACAACCGTGATGACAGCGATTTCTCGGCGTTTATGTCGATCTGGTTTTTTGAAGAGCAAAAGCATTCGCTTGTCCTGATCGAGTATTTGCGCCGGTTCCGTCCCGACCTCATGCCCACCGAAGAAGAATTGCACAAGGTGCGCTTCGAGTTTGACCCTGCGCCGGCAATGGAAACGCTTATGCTGCATTTTTGTGGCGAAATTCGTTTGAATCATTGGTATCGGTGCGCTTCAGATTGGCATACCGAGCCGGTTATCAAGGCTATTTATCAGACCATCGCTCACGACGAAGCCCGTCATGCCGGTGCCTATTTGCGTTATATGAAAAGGGCGTTGAATCAGAAGGGGCAGGAGTTGGGCGATCAGGCGCGCATGGCGTTTTCCAAAATCGGCGTGCTAATGGCGTCCGCTCACCGTACTCCGCAAGCTTTGCATCCTACAAATTTACACGTTAACAAAGCGCTTTATCCTGAAGATACGGTGCAGTCGAAACTTCCTTCCCCCGGTTGGCTGGAGCAATGGCTCGATAACCAGATCCGGTTCGACAAAGACTGGGAAGGCAAAGTCAGCGCCCGCATTTTGCATAATTTGTCTTTATTAATGAACTCATCTTTCAAAACGGTTCAAGACCTCAATCGTTATCGCAAAGAGCTCATTCGCGGCACCGCAGTGGTGGCTTAAGCCCATGCACGCGGGTTTTGAAAAGAAAGTGTTGTCTCGCAACGCTTGCGAGGCAGCAGCCTCAAGCGGCCGCTTCGCGCGGCCGCTGGTGTTTACCAACGGTGTATTCGATATTTTGCATCGTGGCCATGTAACTTATCTCGACGCTGCTGCTGCTTTGGGCGCAACGCTGATCGTCGCGGTAAACACGGATGAATCGGTAAGGCGTTTGGGAAAAGGAGATGATCGCCCGTTGAACTCACAGGAAGACCGTGCTGCTGTTTTGGCGGCGCTGGCATCGGTGTCTTATGTAACGTATTTTGATGAAGACACGCCATATCAATTAATTCAGTTGTTGAGGCCCGACGTTATAGTGAAGGGGGGCGACTACAACATGGCCACTTTGCCTGAAACGGAATTAGTTGAGAGCTGGGGAGGCAGTGCGGTTGCCATTCCGTTCGAGTTTCAGCGCTCAACCACAAAGCTGGTTAAAAAAATACGCGCCGCGTCAGGCCAATAAGCTGCTAATACAGTTTACGGCGCCAACAGATTATTGATTGCAATGATGTCGTCGGCGGTTAGAATGCCGCCGGCCGCTTTCAGGCGCAGGCCGTTCAGTAATGTGGCATAACGGGCGTCGGCCAGGGCGCGTTGCGTTTCATACAATTGCTGTTGCGCATTCAAAACGTCAATGTTCACGCGAACCCCCACTTCGTAGCCCGTTTGGTTGGCCTCAAGAGAGGCCCGGCTGGAAGCCTCAGCTGCCTGCAGAGCCGACACACGGGCAAGACCCGATACCACACCCGAAAAGAACGCCTGGGTAGCCTGTACGGCCTGGCGGCGCGTTGACTCCAGCTCGTAGCGCGCTTTTTGTAATAGAGAGGTTTGTTCGCGCACTCTCGACGAGATCCCGCCCCCGGCAAACAGTGGAATTGAAAGCTGTACGCCGACTGTCGTTTCCACTGAACGTGGACCGGCCCGCGGGCCGAATGTGCCTCTGTCGCTGCTGCTGCCCGACTGCGCGTAGAAATCGACAGTGGGGTAGTGTTCACTCTGGGCAATATGAATTTGCTTTTCCGCCAGCCGCGTGCTTAATTCAGCCTGTGCAACCTCGAGGCTTGCCTGGGCGGCCTGGGTCGTCCAGTCGTCAAGGCGGGCAGGTTGGGGAGGGGGAAGTGATACTGTGCTTTGAAGGCGGGCCAGCTCTGCGGGGCGTTCGCTAATAATGCTTGCAAGGGCATCTTGCGCCAGTTGCAGCGCGTTAAAAGCTTGAACTTCGCCGGCGTTGATGAGGTCCAGCCGGGCCTGGGCCTCATAGGTATCAGCGATGGTGGCGCTGCCCAATTCAAACCCGCGTTTGGCGGCATCCAGTTGATTCATAATGGCTTGCTTTTGCGCATCCAGGCTTTTCAGCGTGTCTTGCGCCGCCAGTACATTAAAGTAGGCTTGAGTAACGCGTAATGTAAGGTCTTGCCATGCTTGCTGTACAGCCAACGTGGCTGATTGCGCAATGTATTCCGAAGCGCGGTAGGTATCCCATAAACCCACGTCGATAATAGGTTGCGTCAGCGTTAGCGCCCAAACGGCCCGGTTGTCGGCGCTGCTCTGGTTTAACGACGTGGAACGAATATCGTCTGCCTCAACGCCCGTGCTGGCCGTAATATAAGGCAGAAGCAGGGCACGGGCCTGGGGTGTTTTTTCCGATTGCGCAGCCCGGTTGGCTTCGGCTGCCGCAAGAATTGGGTCGCGCTCAAGGGCTTTTGTCCATACCTGCAATAGATCTTGAGTTTGGGCGCCGGCAAACGGTAATAGCAGGGCGTTCAGTACAAAAAAAAGCCCGAAAGACCGTAGCCGACCCGTTGCCATGAGTGTCAGAACTTGAATTGGGACACCGACGTACCCTTTAATGGTTTGATGACGGTGTCGAAAAGAGCTTCCGTGTCGAAGCTTGCGGCGCTGGTGCGGGTGATACGGTACACGGTCATGATGGGGGTTGTGCCCACTACCACGACCATGCGGCCCCCGATACAGAGTTGGTATTTAAGGGCGTCGGGAACCACCGGCACCGAGCCGGTAAGCAGAATGGCATCATATTCCGCTGTGCCCCAGCCGCTATGCGCGTCGCCGACTTCCACGTTTACATTGCCGACCTGTTCGCGTTGCAGGTTTTCAACTGCAAAACCGGCGATGCGGCTGTCGATTTCCACACTGGTTACCTGCTGGGACAATTGACCCAATAGCGCTGCCTGATAGCCGGATCCCGTGCCGATTTCTAACACACAGTCACCGGGCTCAAGGAGTAGCTCCTGGGTTAAGCGCGCCTCAACTTTAGGCGTAAGCATGGTTTCATGCGAGTTAATGGCATTGATGACAAGGGGGAGTTCGACATCGGAGAAGGCCAATGCCTGCATACCTGCCGGGACATAACGCTCTCTTCGAACGTCGAACAATGCTTGCAAAAGGCGTGGGTCGAATACGTTCCATGGTCGGATTTGCTGCTCCACCATGTTGAAGCGGGCACGTTCGGTGTCGGAAAGTCCGGTAGCGTTCATAACGTTAATAACGAGTTTGAAGTTGAATATATTGTACTCATTCAGGCCGGCGACCGGGTTGCCACCAGGCATGGAAGTGGTGTACCGGTCCATGACCTTCGCCAACCTGTAATTCGTCGGCGTGGCGAATGGCTTCTTGCAAATACGCTTTTGCTTTACGCGCGGCTTCGGGCAAATTGGCCGATTGTGGCAACAGGGCGGCGAGGGCGGCGGAAAGCGTGCATCCTGTACCGTGGGTATTGCGGGTATGGATGCGCTCGCCCGGCAGTTCGAAAAGTTGGTCGCCGTTGTGCAGAATATCAGTCGGATCATTGCCCGGCAGGTGCCCGCCTTTCAGGAAGACCCAACGCTCGCCATTGTCGTTTAACAGGCGACGTAGTTTTTCCGCGACCCGGCGCATCTCTTTCAGGTTATCAACGGGGGACATCTCCAGAAGGACACCTGCCTCCGGCAAGTTGGGCGTGATGACCGTTGCCACGGGCATGAGGCTTTCACGCAGCTCATTGATGGCCGCTTTTTCAAGGAGCTGATCGCCGCTTTTGGCGATCATGACCGGGTCAAGCACAATGTGGGCGGGGCGCCAGTGCATTAAACGTTCGGCTACCACACGCGTAACGGCCTGTTGACCCAGCATGCCGATTTTCACCGCATCGATATGCACGTCGGTAAACAGCGTGTCGATTTGTTGCGCTACGAACTCAGGGGGCACGGGCGCAATGCCGGTTACGCCACGCGTATTTTGTGCCGTTAGAGCGGCAACCACAGCAGTGCCGTATGCGCCCAATGCGCTCATGGCTTTAATGTCGGCCAGAATGCCGGCGCCTCCGGAGGGGTCGACACCGGCAATGGATAAGGCATTGGGGATCATGATTTGGGTTTCCGGGACTGAATCAGACCTTCGGTGGGTGAACTGGGGTCGGCGCTGTATAGCTTGCGCGGCATGCGCCCGGCCAGGAACGCTTCACGGCCGGCCTGTACGGCTTTTTTCATAGCGCCGGCCATTAATATCGGGTTCTGCGCGCCCGCAATAGCGGTGTTCATCAGGACGGCATCGCATCCCAGCTCCATTGCCACCGCTGCGTCGGAAGCGGTGCCGACACCGGCATCGACCAGGACGGGCACTTGGGCCTGATCGATAATCAGGCGCAGATTCCATGGGTTCAGAATGCCCATGCCCGACCCAATGAGCGAGGCCAGCGGCATGACCGCGATGCAGCCCATGTCTTCGAGCATGCGACACTGAATTGGGTCGTCGGTGCAATACACCATCACGTCGAATCCGTCGTCGACCAGTGTCTTGGCCGCTTTCAGTGTTTCGGGCATATTGGGAAACAGGTTGTCGGCACTGCCCAGTACCTCGAGTTTCACGAGTGTGTGGCCGTCAAGGAGTTCACGGGCCAGCCGTAATGTGCGTACGGCGTCGTCGGCGGTAAAGCAACCCGCGGTGTTGGGCAAAATGGTGTATTGCGACGGCGGAAGAAAATCAAGCAAATTGGGTTCGTTTGCGTTTTGGCCGATATTGGTGCGGCGAATCGCTACCGTAACAATTTCTGCGCCACTGGCTTCAATGGCTTGTTGAGTTTCCTGAAAATCTTTGTATTTTCCGGTACCCACGAGTAAACGTGAAGCGTAGGTTTTACCGGCAAGCGAGAATGCGTCTTTTGCTGTCATGAATAAAAGCTTCTTGAAATACCAATGAGGAATACTGCTTATTGTATAGGCTCAATGCTTTTTATCGTTGGTCTTGTAGCTGGGCGCAGAGTTGTTCAAGTGCATCGACCAGGCGGGGGCCCGGGCGGAATAGCAGGTCGGGGTCGATTCCGATTATTTTTCCCTGCCGCGCCGCCTGTACGCCCTTAGCGGCCAGAAACTCAGTACGTTCCTTCATTAGTCGGTTTGATTCGCTCCGAATGACGATGAAGTCGGGTTGATTGGCCAGCAGGTTCTCCAGCCCAATCAGCGGCGCTGCTTGTGGAACATCGGCGAAATGATTGGTTGCATTGCAATATTGCAATGCGTTGTTCAGCAGCGGGTCGTTTCCAACGACGTAAAGTGGAGCCGGGTTGATTTCCAGCACAATAGATACGGGTTGCGTCGGCGCCTGTTGCTTGAGGTGTGTCAGCCGCTCTCTGATTGATTCGGCCGCAGCCCCGGCGGAAACGTTGTTGTCCGTCAGCCGGCCAATTTTTTCGATGGCGTCCGGAATGTCTTGAACCGATTTTGGGTTGATATGAACAAGGGGGATGCCCAGTGTTTTCAGGATCGGCGCGACAGCTTGTGTTGCGCCGGCCTGCCAGCCCAAAACAAGGTCGGGTTGCAGGGAAATCAGCGTCTCCGGGTCGATATGCAAGCCGTCGCCGACGCGGCGCAAGGTTTCAACGTCTTTAGGGAAGTCGCTACTTTGAACGGTTCCTATCAAACGATTCCCGGCGCCTGCTGCAAACACGAGTTCGGTGATATGGGGCGCCAGGCTAACGATACGCTGCGCCGATTCTGGGGCCGAGGCTTGCGCCCAGGCCCAGACAGGCAGTAGCCCCAGAGTGAGTAACAGCAGGCGCCGGTGTACGCCGCGCGGTTTACATTTTCCAGGCCAAATTAACGAATACAGTCGAGCCCGGATTCGCGTAGCCATACACATCGGTATAGTCCTTATTGGTAATGTTGTTCCAGCGCACCTGTGCCGACAGGTTTTTGGTGAGCGTTGCGTTCGCGGTCAGATTCCATAAGCTGTACCCGCCTAAATGAACACGGCCCTGAGAAAAGGTTTCATCGTAGCGTTGGCCAACGTAAAGGAATTCGACGCCAAGCGTCCATTGCTCGATACGGTGTTCCGCGTTTAGTCGGTAGGTTTGGCGTGCACGACGGATGAGGCGTTCCCCAGTGCTGTCATCGTAGGGGTTTAGAAAGTCGGCGGCCGCACTCATCCGGGTGTGATCCCATTGGTACGCTGCGGTTGCGGTAATGCCGCGCAAGGTGGCGGAATCGACATTCTCAAGTCGGCGCGGCGTTGACACAATGAGATTGTCTACTTTGTTCTGGTAGGCAACCAGACCAAGTTCGATGCCATTTTGTCGATATTGAATGTGCGCTTCAATGTTGCGTGACTTTTCCGGTTTCAGGTTCGGATTGGATTGCGGCGGGAAGCCGCCCCAGCCCGGAGCGTAAAGGTCGTTGAAACTGGGTGCCTGAAAACCGGTGTTGGCAGCCAGACCCACTTGCCATGCCTTGGTCAGAGCAAGTTCGTATGCAAACCCGCCGGTGGCATGGCTGCCGTAATCGCTAATGTGGTCATTGCGCACGCTTGCCTGAATACGATGCTTTCCGAACCGGCCTCGATATACCAGGCCGGTTGCCTGTGTATTGCGACGATTTGAAAGAAAAGTCATGCTGCCCGATGGTCGTTCCTCGATGCGTTCGAGCAACATACTGACACTGTGATCAGGGTCCAGGGCCAGGTTGTTCTGCCAGGTGTAGGTGCGTGTTAGTGAGCCGAATTCGTAGGGTGCGAAGTTGCCGCTGTAGCTTATACCGTCTTCCTTGGCGTAACCGAAGCGCAGCACGCTTTCCCAAAAATCCGTTAGTTGGTTCGTGCTTGAAAGGGTGTATGCCTGCTGCCGTGTCTGGCTAATGGCCGGGTGTGATTGGCCGGCATCGAAGTCACCGTTTATGTACCCGTTGTACAACGAGAAATCGAAGCGCTGGCCTTGCCGCCATCTGTACCCCAGCGCCCCCGCTACGCTATTCTGCCGGTAGCCGTCTTTGTCCGGGTAGGCGTCGGAGGCATAGTCTTGGGTTGCATCGAACCCGGAACTGCGCGCGACCGCGGTCGACAGGTTGTAGTTCCAGCCGTCTGCCGCGCCGGAGAACCCCGCGCCCGACTTAAATGTATTGTGGCTGCCGTAACCCGCATTGGCGTAGGCCTTAAGTGGTTCGTCTTCAGCCGGCTTTCGGGTAATGATGTTCACCACGCCACCGATGGCATCCGAGCCGTAAAGGCTGCTGGCCGCGCCGCGTAGAATTTCAACGCGCTCAATCGTTGCGGGGTCGATAGCATTCCAGTTAACGCCACCGTAATTCGAACTGTTAATGCGTACGCCGTCGATTAGAACCAGCGTATGGCTCGCATCGTTGCCTCTTAGGAACAGGCCGGTGGTGTTTTGGGGCCCGCCACTGTTATAGAACGCGATGCCGGGCTCCTGCGCGAGGATTTCCGCCAGGCTCTGTTGTCCGGCTTCACGAAGCTTTTCATTTGGTACGACAGAAACGTCGCCCAATGTTTCCGACTCAAGTTGCGCAACACGACTGGCGGTGACAACAATAGGATCAAGCGAGGAGGGAGTTTGCGCTAGGGCGATAAAAGGAATGAAAAGCGCCGGAGCCAAAAGGCGGCGCTGCAAACGGATGGTATTCATGATAAGACCTGCGAGATAACGCGCGTCCCCGCACGTTATTGACAATAAAACACGCTAAAAGGCGTGCGCCGGTTCGACAGGGGCCGGTGTCGGGCTGGCATGCGTTGCATGAGTACCGTTGCGGGGGCAGCACAGTTTATACCGTGCCACACAGGGCTGAATTGATGCAGCCCTGTGTGACATGTGTGTTCTGTTTCCCGTTTAACTTTCGCAGAAATGGCGACAATGTTGATAACACTGCTTTTTGCCGATAACCGAAAGCACCTCTGACAGGGCCAAAACTTTAGCACAGCCAAAGGGTAAAAGATATATACGGGCTACAATAAAGGGTTTATCCCTTAAGTTCTTTATTGTTTCAGGCCTGTTCGCGTGTCATATCCCAATTTGCCCTATCCCTTGAATACTTACACTCATGGTCGTCGATTCGTTGAATTATTGGCGGATCGCATTTTGGTGCTTGACGGCGCCGTGGGCACCATGATTCAGCGCTATAAGTTGTCCGAGGCTGATTTCCGGGGCGAGCGTTTTGTGGCGCATGGAAAAGACCTGAAGGGAAATAACGAGCTTTTGTGTTTGGTTCGACCGGATTTGGTGTCGGAAATTCATCGCCAGTATCTGGCGGCCGGTGCCGATGTTATTGAAACCAATACATTTGGTGCAACATCGGTTGCGCAGGGTGATTACGGTTTACCCGAGCTTGCTTATGAGATGAACGTGGCGGCGGCCAAGCTGGCACGCCAGGCGTGCGATGAATTCAGCACATCCGGGCGCCCCCGTTTCGTTGCAGGTGCTTTGGGGCCGCAGCCTAAAACCGCCTCCATTTCGCCTGATGTCAACGACCCTGCAGCACGCAATGTCACGTTCGAAGAGTTGCGCGAGACATACACCGAGCAGTTGAACGGGTTGCTGGATGGTGGCATCGACATCGTACTTATCGAGACCATCTTCGATACGTTGAACGCCAAGGCGGCTATTTTTGCTGTGGAGTCGGTGTTTGAAGCGCGAGGTGTGCGCCTGCCCGTGATGATCTCCGGTACTGTTACCGATGCTTCGGGGCGTATTCTTTCGGGGCAAACGGTGGAGGCGTTCTGGAACTCGGTACGCCATGCGCGGCCCGTCACCATTGGTTTGAACTGTGCCTTGGGCGCGGCGTTAATGCGCCCCTATGTGGCCGAGCTGGCTAAAATTTGCGACACCTATGTGTGTGTTTACCCGAATGCCGGTTTACCCAACCCGATGGCAGAAACGGGCTTTGACGAGACCCCGGAAGACACCTCTTCGCTGCTGCAGGAGTTTGCGACTGCCGGTTTGGTGAACATGGTGGGCGGATGTTGCGGCACTACGCCCGAGCATATTCAGGCCATTGTGGAAAAAGTAGCCAGTCTGCCGGTTCGGCAGGTTCCGGAAATTCCCGTTAAAACGCGCCTGTCGGGTCTGGAACCGTTGAACTTCGATGGCGACTCGTTGTTCATCAATGTAGGCGAGCGCACCAACGTAACGGGCAGCAAAAAGTTTTTGCGCCTGATTCGCGAAGAGAACTACGAGGAAGCCTTGTCGGTAGCGCGTCAGCAGGTGGAAAGCGGCGCCCAGATTATCGACATTAATATGGACGAAGCCATGCTGGATTCGGCTGCCTGCATGCGCCGATTCCTGAATATGGTGGCGTCGGAGCCGGATATTTCCCGTGTGCCTATTATGATCGACAGCTCCAAATGGAGCGTGATCGAAGCGGGCTTGCAATGTGTGCAGGGCAAGGCGGTGGTGAACTCCATCTCCATGAAGGAAGGGGTTGAGCCGTTTCTTGAGCAGGCGCGTTTGTGCCGCAAGTACGGTGCGGCGGTGGTCGTCATGGCCTTTGATGAAAAAGGTCAGGCCGATACACTGCAGCGTCGTATTGATATTTGTGGCAAAGCTTATAAGTTGCTGGTTGAAGAAGTGGGCTTCCCGCCGGAAGACATTATTTTTGATCCAAACGTATTTGCCATAGCCACCGGCATTGATGAACACAATCATTATGCAGTCGACTTTATTGAAGGTACGCGCTGGATTACCCAGAACTTACCCCATGCGCGCGTATCGGGCGGCATTTCGAACGTGAGCTTTTCGTTCCGTGGTAACGAGCCTGTGCGCGAAGCGATTCATACGGTGTTCTTGTACTACGCGATTCAGGAAGGTCTGACCATGGGTATTGTGAATGCCGGTCAGTTGGGCGTGTATCAGGATATTGATAAGAAATTGCTCGACCTGATTGAAGACGTGGTGCTGGATCGCAACCCCCCGGTAGCGCGCGCAGACGAAGCGGATGAACTGACGCCCACGGAACGTTTGGTGGTGTTTGCCGAAACGGTCAAGGGCGCTGGTACGAAACGAGAAGAGGATCTGGCCTGGCGCGATCAATCGGTTGAGGAGCGCCTGATTCACGCTTTGGTCCATGGCATTACCACGTTTATTGTCGAGGATACGGAAGAGGTTCGTCAGAAAATTGCCGATCAGGGTGGACGCCCGATTCAGGTTATTGAAGGGCCGCTGATGGATGGCATGAATGTCGTGGGCGACCTGTTCGGTTCCGGCAAAATGTTCTTGCCCCAGGTGGTCAAGTCGGCGCGCGTTATGAAACAGGCCGTTGCGCACTTGATTCCCTTTATTGAAGAGGAAAAGCGTCAGATTCAAGCCGCCGGCGGCGATGTCCGTGCCAAAGGCAAAATCGTCATTGCGACCGTAAAGGGTGATGTTCACGACATCGGCAAGAACATCGTGACCGTCGTACTTCAATGTAATAACTTTGAAGTGGTGAACATGGGGGTGATGGTTCCCTGCGCCGAAATTCTGGCCAAAGCCAAGGAAGAGAACGCCGACATTGTCGGGCTATCGGGCTTAATTACGCCCAGCCTGGAGGAAATGGCGTATGTGGCTTCGGAAATGCAGCGTGACCCTTATTTTAAAGAGCGTAAAACACCCTTGCTGGTAGGGGGCGCCACCACCAGCCGCGTGCATACCGCCGTGAAAATTGCGCCAAACTATGACGGCCCGGTAATTTACGTGCCCGATGCCAGCCGTTCCGTGGGTGTCGCCACACAACTGGTGTCCGAACAGTCGCAAGCCTATCTTGATGCTTTGGCCAAGGAGTATGAGCAGGTTCGGGAGCGCCATGCCAAGCGCAAGGAAACGCCGCTGGTTTCGTTAAAGGAAGCGCGCAACAATCGGCCTGACATCGATTGGTCTACCTACACGCCGCCCAAGCCCAAGTTCATTGGACGCCGTGAATTCAAACATTATGATCTTGCAGAGATTGCGCGTTATATCGACTGGACGCCGTTCTTTCAGACTTGGAGTCTGTTTGGGCAATATCCCGCCATTCTGGATGACAAAATCGTGGGTGATCAGGCGCGTAAGCTCTTTGAAGAAGGGCAGGCCATGTTGCGCAAGATTATCGATGGCCGCTGGCTCACGGCCAATGGGGTCGTCGCCTTTTATCCGGCCAACACGGTACACGGCGAAGATATTGAGGTCTATACCGATGACACGCGTTCCAAGGTACTGTTCACTTGGCGAAACCTGCGCCAGCAGGGGGTAAAACGGGAAGGCGTCGATAATAAATGTCTGGCCGATTACATTGCCCCCAAATCATCTGGAGTGAAAGACTATATTGGTTTGTTTGCCGTTACCGGTGGTTTGGGCATTGAAAAGTACGAGCAGATGTTCCAGAACGATAACGACGATTATTCAGTCATTATGCTCAAAGCCCTGGCCGATCGTTTCGCGGAAGGTTTTGCGGAATGCTTGCATGCGCGGGTGCGTACCGATTTGTGGGGCTATGTGCCCGATGAAGCGCTTGACAACCCGTCTTTGATTGCCGAGAAGTATCAGGGTATTCGGCCGGCGCCTGGTTACCCGGCCTGCCCTGAGCACGTTGTAAAGCGGGATATGTTCCAGGTTTTGCAAGCGCAGAGTATTGGCATGGAATTGACGGATAGTTTTGCGATGTATCCCGCTTCCAGTGTGTCGGGCTTTTACTTAAGCCATCCGCAGTCGCAATATTTTAATGTGGGTAATATCGGCGAAGACCAGTTCAACGATTATGTGCAACGCAGCGGTCGGAGTGCAGATGATGTGCGGCGTACCCTGGCCAGTGTGTTGGGGTTCAAACCCAGCGTGGCAACCACCTAGGCGCTGTCATGATAGGCCCAGGTTCCGATTCTGCACGCCGTCGCGCACTGGGTGAGTTTTTGCGCAGTGTGCGTGCTCGTGTGTCGCCCCAGGCTGCCGGTTTGCCTGCGGGAGCCAGACGCCGAACACCCGGCTTGCGCCGCGAGGAAGTGGCGCAATTGGCCGCTATTAGCGTGACCTGGTACACCTGGATCGAACAAGGGCGCGATGTCTCTGTTTCCGCGGCAGTGTGGTCGCGGCTGGCCGGTGTCTTGCAAATGAGCCGTGCAGAACGACACTATTTGTTTGAATTGGCCGAAGCCACCGATCCCGAGCATGGGCGTGAAACGCTGGAGCAATTGCCGGAAGGCTTGCAATTATGTGTGGATAGCATAACCGTGCCGGCTTATATTCTTGATCGCAGCTGGAATGTTCTGTGCCGTAATAATCTTATGCTGGAGTTATTTTCGGGCTGGCCCGATCGCGATTCCCAGCCCAATCTGTTACGTTTTATGTTTCAGGATGAGGCGGCCAGGACCCTGGTTGAGGATTGGGAGGCACGCGCGCAGCGTGTTGTCGCTGAATTCCGGGCGGAGACGGCATCGTTTGCAGAAGAGCCGGAAGTGAGTGCTCTGATCGACTCATTGCTGGAAACCAGCCCTGTATTTGCGCATTGGTGGACGCGCCAGACGGTGGTGGAACGTGAAGGCGGAAGTCGTGCGTTTTTTCACCCGGACAAAGGCCGGGTATCGTATCGTCAGATGACATTTCATTTAGCGATAAGGCCCGATTGCAAGCTGGTGATGTTGCTGGATGAGGCCGATTGAAGGGTTAAGGCACGGGCGTGGATGGTCGCTTTAGATCAGGTTTGCTGACGCTTTTTATTTTCCAAAGCAGCCGTGGCATTTGCCGGCAGGCGCCGGAAAGAGAAAAAAGACGTTGCAGTAATCAGGCCAATAACAATGAAGCCCCACATGACATCCACACGTTCGAGTGAGGTTGCTTCGCGCCAACTCATGCTTAAGTTAAGTACCAGTGCGGCGCAGCCCACCCCCAAACTAATGCCAAGCTGCTGGGCCATTGCCGCGAGGGTGCTGGCTTTGCTCATTTGGCTCGAATTGAGCTCGGCATAAGTTAAGGTATTGACTGCGGTGAATTGCAGTGACCGGAAAATACCGCCGGTTGCCAGAATGGCGACCATGACCCATAACGGGGTACTGTTTTGGAATAACGCGCACAATACAACGAACAACCCCGATATCAACGCATTCCACGTGAGGACCGCTTTATAGCCGAAGCGTTCAATAATTCGGGTGGCGACAACTTTCATAATCAACGCACCTGCCGCGCCGGTAAACGTGATCAGGCCGGCCAGAAACGCAGAAAAATTGAATGTAACCTGCAGCAGAATGGCCAGAAGGAACGGCATGGACCCAACCATAAAGCGACATAGGTTACCGCCCAGAATTGAAACGGCAAATGAAGGTATACGTAACAGGCTCAGATCCAGAATGGGCTGATCGCAACGACGTGCATGATGTATATACAGCACGCCACAGACCAGGCCCGTTGCCAGCAACAGCAAGACTTGAATTGTGGAAATGCCTTGGTGACCAATGGCTTCGAACCCCGAAACCAGCGCAGCAAGACAGACCGCGCTTAAAATGAACCCAGGCCAGTCCATGCGCGGCGACGTTGTGGGCAGTTCCTCTCGGATAAATCGCATAACGAGATAAATTCCCAATACACCGACCGGTACGTTAATAAGAAAGATCCAGTGCCACGAAGCGTACGTCACCAGAAACCCCCCAACCGGCGGCCCCAAAATTGGGCCCATTAATGCGGGCATGGCCAGAAATGCCATGGCTTTGAGCAAGTCTTCTTTGGGCGTTTTGCGTAGCATAATAATGCGCCCGACGGGAACCATCATGGCACCGGCAGCGCCTTGCGCGATACGGGCTAGCACGAGTTGTATAAGGTTTTGGGAAACGGCGCATGCAATCGAGCTGAGTGAAAAAAGCACAATGGCAGTAATGAATATACGGCGTGCGCCGAAACGTTCGGCGGCCCAACCGCTGATGGGTACGAATACGGCCAGTGCCAGCAGGTAGCTGGTAATGGATATGTTCATTTGTACCGCTGTTGTGCCCAAAGAGGCCGCCATGGCGGGAATGGCGGTGGCCACGACCGTGGCATCCAGCATTTGCATGAAAAGTGCACAACCCACGATAAAGGGGATCATGCGTACCGCTTTCCGTTCCCGGCGGGCCTCTTCTGATGAGGGTGATGATGGCGTTTCGGACATAACGGATTCTAACTTTTTGCGGCTGAAGTAAACTGGAATATGATGCGAGCCAATGCGTTGGCAAACCTATTTTATTGAATTGAGATTATGGCCAAGAATTACGAGTCGGAAATTACGCAATTTTTGAAAGAATATAAGCGCGCGCACCCTGACACAGAGCAACGCCAGCGTGAGGGGCGGGCTCGGCTGTGGGAACGGCAACTTGACTCTGAGTTGCTGGAAAATTATCGCGCGGGCAAAGTACCTCAAGCGCCTTATGTTTATCAAACCAAGTAAGTCGAATGCCTAACCGGGCTCAACCACCCGATATCGGGGCTTTGGTCGATCCGGCTATCGATAGTACGCCCAATGTCGTCGATTCGGTCGCTTTTGCGCGATTGTACGGTGAACCTTTGTTCGCCTTGCCACAAGATCTTTATATCCCGCCTGATGCACTTGAGGTTTTTCTGGAAACCTTCGAGGGGCCGCTCGATTTGCTCTTGTATTTAATCCGCAAACAGAATTTCAATGTTCTGGACATTCCCATGGCGGAAGTCACGCGCCAGTATTTGTCGTATGTTGATCAAATACGTGAGCACAACCTTGAGCTTGCCGGGGAGTATCTGTTAATGGCTGCGTTACTTATCGAGATTAAGTCGCGCATGCTTTTGCCGGTTAAGAAAACAGACACAGGTGAGGAGCCGGATGACCCAAGAGCTGAATTGGTGCGTCGGCTACTCGAGTACGAGCGCATGAAGTTGGCGGCTCAGAAATTGAATGAATTACCGCAATTGGGGCGTGATTTTCAGCGCGCGCACGCGTTGATGGATATTCGCGTTGAGAGAATGTTGCCCGACATCAGCGCAGATGACTTGCGGCAGGCATGGGCCGATATAATGCGTCGGGCAAAACTGAATGCGCATCACAAAATTACGCGTGAACAGTTGTCGGTGCGTGAACATATGACACGTATTTTGCGCCGCTTGGCCGATGTGCGCTTCATGGAGTTTACCGAGCTTTTCAGTGAGTCAGTCGACAAAGGACATACTGTGCCGGTGATTGTGGTGCATTTTCTGGCGATGCTCGAATTGGCGCGCGAGTCTTTGCTGGAGGTGACCCAGGCCGCGCCTTATGCGCCCATATACGTGCGGCTCACCTACACAACGCAAGCTGCAAATTAAGGTTAAGCCGTCCTGCGGCCATTTTCCGGATTGTTATCTACGGAGATTTTTTTGAAAGTCGTTCACACTATTGAGGCTTTGCGTGATCAAATGCGCGGCCAGCTTCGCGCTTCTTTTGTTCCCACAATGGGGAATTTGCACGAGGGGCATTTGTCTCTTATGCGAATGGCGCGTCAGCATGGTGATCCGGTCGTAGCCAGTATTTTTGTGAATCGTCTACAGTTCGGCCCGAATGAAGACTTCGACAGTTACCCGCGTACGTTGCAGGACGACATTGAAAAGCTCGAACGCGAGCGCGATGTTTATGTGTTGTTTGCGCCGAATGAAAGCGAAATGTATCCCGAGCCGCAAAGTTATCAAATTTTGCCGCCGCCGGATCTTGGCGGGATTCTGGAAGGGGAGTTCAGGCCTGGTTTTTTCATGGGCGTCAGCACAGTGGTACTTAAACTGTTTTCCTGTGTACAGCCGCGTGTTGCCGTTTTTGGCAAGAAAGATTACCAACAGTTAATGGTGGTGCGGAATATGTGCCGGCAGTTTCAGTTACCGGTAAAAATTATTGCGCATGAAACGGTTCGTGACGCCGACGGGCTGGCCTTGTCGTCACGCAACCGTTATTTGTCTTCTGAAGAACGGGCTGAGGCGCCGCGTTTATATGCTTTATTGCAGAAGTTGCGTCAGGATGTTTTGGCAGGAGCGTCTGATTGTGTCGCTTTAGAGCAGATGGCGATCGATGATTTGCAAAAACGAGGTTGGCAGGTGGATTACTTCACGGTACGCCGTCAGCGCGACTTGTTGCCGCCTAGCTCCGAAGAGATGAAAGAAGGGGTCCCGCTGGTGGTGCTGGCCGCGGCAAAGCTGGGTAGTACGCGACTGATCGACAACCTGGAAGTTGAGCGGGCTTAAATATCCTAGCAGTTCTGTTAGGTTACGAATTGTTTCTTTCGTGTCAAAATTGTTTCCAGAAAATAACCATTGGAGACAAAATGGATCAGACTCAATTCGAAGTAAAGCCGTTCTGCATTCTCTCACCTCGGGAACGCGAGGTCATGCTTGGTATCGTCGAGGGAATGTCGAATAAATACATTGCGCTGGAAATGGCGTTGTCTCAGCGCACTGTCGAAGCACACCGGGCCCGGATTTTCGATAAAACCGATGTGCGCAATGCTGTTCAGTTAACCCGGCTGTGGCTTCGAAGTCTGGGTATTAGCGACTACCAAGGGCGTTGGCCCGTATACCGGTTTTGTAAAGCCGGCGATGCACAGAGTGCGGTAGGGCCGTCGGGTATGCGTGAGTGCAACAAAGCACAATGCAGTGCGAGTCACCGGTGCGCATATGATGCCGCTATACCCAATGGCTTTTCCTATAAATGGTTCAAGGACGACAGTTCATTGCCGGCTGATCTTTAAGTTCATTTATGCCGTCAATGTCGGCTTGGCGTGTTAAATGGAATGGCAGGGTGGCCTCCACATTGTTCATGCTGTTCACGCGCAACAGATTGTTGTGTTCAAAGGTGAGGGCGCTCAGTGTCGTGTCGTCGCGGGTTTGCAAACGAATGCGCCAGGGTTCAGTGCCGATCACTTTCCAGCAACCTTGTTCCAAAAACGGCTCGTTGGTTGCCGGGCCGTCTAAAGGCTGTGCTCGGGCCCGCCACTCGCCCGATGGCGCCAGCGTAAGTGTGAAACGGCTGGCTGAGCATGACTGCAGGGTCATGTTGCATGGCAAAGTGCCCAGAAAAGTTTTAGGTTCACGTAAGGGGCGGATGACATTGGTTTGGTCGGCCGATCCCGATTCTGTTGCTTCTTGATCTTGGGTTTCCGCCGGCGACTGTTCGGTTTGGTCTTTGCCGAAACCCAGTTGTAACTGCGACGGTGCACGAGTGTCCTGGCGTCCCTGAGCTTGAGACCGCGCATCCGACAACGTGGACTCTTTTGGGGGTTCGTAGTAGCCGGGTTGTTGTTGCTGTGCGCATCCGGCCAGCGTAATAAGGCTGATGGCCGCCATGGTTGCAGGGTGAAAGCGGGGCCGGGCAACTGCGCTTAGAAAATTAATAGGGGCTCGCATAATGGCTTTCCATCAAGAATTGAATATAGCGCTTATTCTACGCAACTCTGTTTCGTTGCGTCACTGGGTTGAGTTGTTTGAGTGGCCGGTTCCGGCATGGCAAACGCATCTTGGTGCGATAGTTGTCTTGGCTACAACGGGCGCGATAGTCGTAGGCGTGTGCAGCCTGCTGGCCGCAAACAGCGTTAGAAATATTTGCATGCTGACAGCGGTGTCGATGCGACCGGGTGTGGGACGCCTGCGATGCTTGGCAGGCGCTTTGGGGTTGGGCGGTGTTTTGGGTGCCTGGGTGGGCGCGCGCTACGGTATATCGGTTTATGCGATTTCTCTTTTAGGCGCATTAGGTGTGCTTATTATGCTGGCCATGATCGACGCCCGTACCGGTTTATTGCCGGATTTGTTGACCTTGCCTTTGCTTTGGCTGGGTTTGGGTTTGTCTTGGTCGGGTATTTTGCCTGTGTCGTTGCACCAGTCTGTAGGCGGTGCCATGGCGGGTTATGGGTTTCTGTGGCTGCTTTCATGGGTGTTTCTTTGTATAAGAGGCAGAGAAGGCATGGGGCACGGCGATTTCAAATTGACCGCTGCTCTCGGGGCCTGGCTGGGGTATGGTCTTTTGCCTCTGGTGCTGCTGTGGGCGTGCTTTCTGGGGTTAGTGGTTGTTTTTGTTCGTCATTTCTTGCTATTTGGACAGCGCACTGGTCGCATTGATTACGGCTCAGTATTAGCGCAAACACTGCCTTTTGGTCCCTACTTGGTGTTGTCGGGGGCGTCGGCCCTTCTTGTTTCTTAGGCGATGAGTTTTAAGCTGGATAAAATACGGGCTTAGCCAACCAATAAGCAGGAACTATGTTGAAAATCGGCTTAACAGGCGGCATTGGCTCTGGGAAAACCCGGGTCACCGACCTTTTTCACGAATGGGGCGCCAGTGTCATCGACACTGATGTCATTGCGCATCAGCTCACGCAACCGGGTGGTTTGGCCATGCCGGCGATTCGCGAAACATTTGGTGAGCAAGTGGTTGCGGCCGATGGGGCAATGGACCGCGCCGCGATGCGCGAACGGGTGTTCGGTGATCCGGAAAGCCGGCGCGCGCTTGAAGCGATTGTTCACCCCTTGATAGCAGAAGTTACAGAACAGCAGGCGGGTCAGGCCCATGGGTGCTATCTTGTGCTGGTTGTGCCTTTGTTGGTGGAAACGGGTCGCTGGCTCAAGAAGGTAGACCGGGTGTGTGTCGTTGATTGCGATCCCGAAACCCAAATTAAACGTGTGCAGGCACGCAGTGGGCTGACGATCGACGCCATTAAGCGTATCATGTCAGCACAAGCGACACGCGATGCACGATTGGCACAGGCAAACGACGTTGTTCTGAACGACGGCGCAACCACACCAGGCCAACTGCGCTCACGTGCACGCGAATTGCACGAATACTGGTGTTCACTGGTATAACACCCTGCATTGGTAAACAGGTTCTGCTTATTACGAAACAGATATAGGTAACTGGTCGCGTGATTCTTTACGAGTATCCATGTAATGAACGGGTTCGAACATTGCTCCGGGTCGAGCACCTATTCGGGCGCCTGTTCTTTTTTGCAGAAGAAGAAGAAGAGGTTTATCACCACCAAATCGCGGTTGCGACCCTTTTCGACCTGCTTGAAATTTGTGATCGTACCGATTTACGGGGCTCGGTTTTGCAAGACCTGGAACGACAGCGCGCGTCATTAACTGCACTGCGGCGTCACCCGGGGGTTGATGAAACGACTCTCGACAAAATGGTGGCCGATCTGGAAAAAACGGCTTCCGATCTGGCGGCACAGGGGCGAGTGGGGCAAGTACTGCGCGATAACGAATGGCTGGCCAGTCTGCGGGGTCGTCTTAGTGTTCCGGGCGGATCGTCACCCGCCGACATTCCCTCTTATTACGCATGGCAAATCAAGCCCATGGAAGTGCGTATGAAGGATCTTCAACAATGGATTGAGCCCTTCCTGCCGCTTTATAACGGGTTGTCGCTCATTCTAAGGTTGCTGCGCGAATCGGGTGATCCGATCGAGCTGGAAGCAACACAGGGTGCCTATCAGGAAATGCTTACCGGTAAAACCTTCCAGCTTTTGCGTGTGTGGGTCGATCCGGCTTTGGGTGTGTTTCCCGAAATGAGCGCTAATAAATATGTCATTTGGGTTCGTTTTTCCATGCAAGACAACGAGCTTAAGCCTTTGTCGGTCACCCGCGACATCTCCTTTCGCCTTTCGCGCTGCAATTTCTAATTTACTGGCAATAATTGTTGCGTTCAATTTCAGAATGCAGGTTTCGTTTCGCCTTGCTTCCTAATATAAGCGAGAATAACGCTCATATTTGTTAACAGGGAGAACAAATGTCGCAGTCTGAAAAGGCGCGCGTATCCCGGCGACGTGGGTGGGTCTGGCTAATTGTGTTACTGGCCGTGGCGGCCGGTATGTATTTTTATTTGAATCGGTCGGATACGGCAAATCAGTCGGGGTTACCCGGCATGCGTGGCATGAGGGATATGGCGGTGCCGGTGAGAACGGCCACGGCAACAGAATCGTCGGTACAGGTTGTGTTGCCGGCGGTTGGAACGGTAACAGCCCTGAATACGGTTACCGTCACCAGCAGGGTCGAGGGTGAACTTGAGGCCGTGCTTTTCGCCGAAGGGCAGAAAGTGCAGGCAGGCGATATGCTGGCACGCATTGATCCGCGTCCTTACCAGGTTGCGCTTGACCAGGCATTAGGCCAACAAGCGCAGAACCAGGCACTGTTGGAGAATGCCCAGCGTGATTTGCGTCGGTACGAGCAACTTTTCAAACAAAACTCGCTTGCACGACAGCAGCTTGATACGCAGCGCGCATTGGTGCAGCAGTACCAGGGTGCGCTGGTGAGCGATCAGGCCGAGGTGGATAACGCACGTCTCCAATTGGAGTTCGCTCAGATCAAAGCACCGATTAGCGGCCGTGTGGGCCTGCGTAAGGTGGATCCGGGCAATTTAATCAGTGCCGGTGATACAGAGGGCTTGGTCGTCATTACCCAAACCCAACCGATTTCAGTATTGTTTTCATTGCCGCAAGCGCAGTTGCCCGAAGTGCGTGCGCAGTTAATGAACGGCAATACGCTTACTACTGTGTTGTACGACAGCACCAGCACGCGTGAACTGGCACGCGGGGAGCTCGTTTCCATCGATAATCAAATTGACGTGGCAACGGGTACTGTGCGGATGAAAGCGCAATTTCCTAATGAAGATGAGGCGCTTTTCCCTAATCAGTTTGTGAACGTCAGACTCGTGGTGAACACGCTGGAAAATGCCTTGGTTATTCCCGCAAGGGCGGTACAGCAAGGGTCTATCGGTTCTTTTGTTTATCGGGTGCAGGAAGACAACACGGTTAAAGTGCAGCCGATCGTCACGGGTGCGGTGCAAGAGCGCAACGTCACGGTCCTGGAAGGGTTGCAGCGTGGCCAGGTGGTTGTAACGGAAGGCGTGGACCGCTTGCGCGATGGTGCCAAGGTGGAAATTGTTGAGGAATAAGGGGCCAAAGTGAACTTATCCCGGCAGTTCATTTTGCGCCCGGTGGCCACAACGCTGGCGATGCTGGCCTTGTTGATCGCCGGCATTCTGGCGTATCGGATGTTGCCTGTTTCCGCTTTGCCGGAAGTGGATTACCCCACAATTCAGGTTTCCACGCAGTACCCCGGCGCCAGCCCCGATGTCATGACGGCGCTGGTGACATCGCCCCTGGAACGTCAGTTGGGGCAAATGTCGGGGTTGACGCAGATGTCGTCCACCAGCTCCGGCGGGCAGTCTCAAATTACCTTGCAGTTTGGCCTTGATGTCCCGCTGGACGTCGCCGAGCAGGAAGTACAGGCGGCGATTAATGCCGCTTCGAATCTGCTGCCGAACGATTTGCCGTCTTCGCCTGTTTACAACAAAGTGAATCCAGCAGATACCGCCGTGATTAGCCTGGCAATTACGTCGCCAACGTTGCCGTTGTATGAAGTGCGTGACTTAATTGATTTACGTGTTGCGCAGAAATTGTCGCAGATATCGGATGTGGGCCTGGTAAGCATTGCCGGGGGGCAGCGCCCTGCGGTAAGGGTTCAGGCGAACCCGCAAGCCTTGGCTGCACATGACTTGACGCTTTCATCGGTACGCAGCGCCATTTTGTCGGCGAACGTTAACCAGCCCAAAGGCAATCTCGACGGCCCCGAACGATCCACCACGATTAACGCAAACGACCAACTGCGCTCGGTGCAGGATTACGAGTCACTGATTCTGGCTTACGAGAATGATGGTGCATTACGGTTGGGGGATGTTGCCCAGATTCGTGAAGGTGCCGAGAATGTGAGGCAATCGGCCTGGTTCGGCACGACGCCCGCCATCCTGTTGAACATTCAGCGACAACCCGGCGCTAACGTGATCCAGGTCGTTGATCGTGTTAAGGAGTTGCTTCCTTCATTGCAGGAGGCTTTGCCTGTCGGCGTGGATATGGCGGTTGCCAGTGACCGTACCCAGACGATTCGTGAATCAGTTCGGCACGTTCAAATAGAGATGGTCATGGCGGTCACCCTGGTTATTCTGGTGACATTTGTGTTTTTGCGTACCTGGACGGCCACGTTGATTCCCAGTGTCGTTGTACCGTTGTCATTGGTGGGGACGTTTGCCGCCATGTATTTAATGGGTTTTAGCGTGAACAACCTTACGTTGATGGCGCTGACGATTGCAACCGGGTTTGTGGTTGATGACGCCATTGTGATGATTGAAAATATTGCGCGCCATTTAGAGCAGGGGCACTCACCCTTGCATGCCGCCTTGAAAGGCGCGCAACAAATCGGTTTTACACTTATTTCACTAACGCTCTCGTTAATTGCAGTGTTGATACCTCTGTTGTTTATGAGCGATGTGATCGGCCGACTGTTTAGCGAGTTCGCCCTGACGCTTGCGGTAGCGATTTTTTTATCGCTGCTGATTTCTCTGACCTTAACGCCAATGATGTGTGCGCAGTTTTTGCGGCGTGAACCGGAAGAGCGCATGAGCCGCTTTCAGCAATGGTTGGGTCACCATACCGAACGTCTTATTCAGGCTTATGATCGCAGCCTGCAGTGGGTGTTGCAGCGGCAGCGGCTCACACTGCTGGTGGCTTTGGGCACATTGGCCCTGACTGCATTGTTGTATTGGTGGGTGCCTAAGGGATTTTTCCCGCAGCAGGACACCGGCTTGATTCAGGCAGTTACGCAGGGCCCACAAACCGCTTCGTTTTCGGCTATTTCCCGTTTGCAGGAACAGGCTGCGGCGCGCATTGTGCGTGATCCGGACGTGGCTGCCGTTACCTCCTTTACCGGCATAGACGGCACAAACACAACACTGAATACCGGACGCATGCAGATCGCTTTGACGCCGCTGGCGCAGCGCAGTGCGAACGCCCAGGAAGTGATTCAGCGTTTGCAGGAAGACCTGAAAGGTTTATCGGGGCTTGAGGTCTTCATGCAACCGGTACAGGATTTAACGATTGATGACCGGGTGAGTCGAACGCAATATCAAATGACGATTTCCGACCCGGACATGGAAACATTGCGCGAATGGGTACCACGCCTGGTTGAAAAATTGCAGCGTTTGCCTGAGTTGGCCGAGGTGACCGACGATTTGCAATTAGATGGCCTGGAAACGCGTTTACTGATCGACAGGGACGCAGCCGCTCGCTTGGGCGTCAGCGTGGCCGATATTGACGAAGCTTTGTACGATGCGTTCGGGCAACGGCAGATATCCACTATTTTCACCCAATCGGCTCAGTATCGCGTGGTGCTGGAAGTGGCACCGGAATACCGTTCGACGCCGTCGGATTTGGGGCGCATTCATGTGTCTACTGAGTCGGGCGGTACGACCCCGCTTACCAGCGTGGTGAGTGTTGAACCGTCGAATACGTTGTTGTCGATTGGACGCCAGGATCAATTTCCATCGGTCACCGTTTCATTCAATTTGCCCGAAGATGTTGCACTTTCAGATGCGGTGTCGGCAATTGAACAAGCACAGCAAACGCTGAGCATGCCGGCGTCGGTTGAAACGCGTTTTCAGGGCGCGGCCAGGGCGTTTGAAGCATCGTTAAGCAGTACCTTATGGCTGATGCTGGCGGCGGTAATGGTGATGTACATTGTGCTGGGTATCCTGTATGAAAGCTTCATTCACCCAGTCACAATTCTGTCTACCTTACCCTCGGCAACGGTCGGGGCGTTGGCGGCCTTGTTGCTTACGGGGCGCGACCTGGACATGATTGGGGTCATCGGCATTATTTTGTTGATTGGGATCGTCAAAAAAAATGCCATTATGATGATCGACTTTGCCCTTGAAGCTGAACGCACACGGGGCCTGGCGCCGCAAGCGGCGATTCACGAGGCGGCGCTGCTCCGTTTTCGTCCGATTCTTATGACGACATTGGCTGCCTTGTTTGCAGCAGTACCGTTGATGTTGGCAACCGGGGCGGGTTCGGAGTTGCGCCAGCCTCTGGGCCTGGTCATGGTGGGCGGCCTGTTGTGCAGTCAGGTGCTTACGCTCTATACAACGCCGGTTATTTATTTGATGTTTGATCGACTTGCGCGCCGGCGTCGCGCTTTCCCGGCAGAGGTGACATAGTGCGCTGGTTGACCGTGTTTGTCATGCGTCCGGTAGCCACCACTTTGTTGTGCCTGGCGATGGTGATGGCCGGTTTGCTGGCGGCACGCATGTTACCGGTTGCGCCGTTGCCGCAGGTCGACTTTCCCATGATTACGGTCACAGCCAATATGGCCGGCGCCAGCCCGGAAACCATGGCCTCTAGTGTGGCGATGCCGCTGGAGCAGTCGCTTGGCTCCATTGCCGGGGTCACGGAAATGAGTTCAAGCAGCTCTGAAGGGTCGACCCGCATCTCGTTGGTGTTCGACCTGAGCCGTGACATTAACAGCGCAGCGCGTGATGTTCAGGCGGCGATTAATGCGGCTCGTGGCTCTTTGCCGTCAAGCTTGCGCGATAACCCAACTTACAACAAAGTGAACCCGGCTTCTTCACCCATCATGGTGCTGGCGTTAACGTCTGAAACCGTTACCCAAGGTGAGTTGTATGACTTGGCGTCGACCGTGCTTGCGCAGAAGTTGGCGCAGGTGTCGGGTGTGGGCGAGGTGAGTGTGGGTGGCAGCGCACTGCCGGCTGTGCGGGTGAGTCTGAACCCGCAGGCATTGGTTGCGGCCGGTGTGGCACTGGACGAGGTTCGCCAGGCACTGAATCAGGCCAACACCTTGGGGCCTGTAGGGGTCATTGAGAATCATCAGTATCATTGGCAAATCAATTCCGGCAGCCAGATGACCCGCGCCGAACAATACCGGCCGCTTATTGTGGCCTGGCGCGACGGTGCGCCGATTCGGTTAGACGACGTGGCCAAGGTAGAGGATGGCGTTGAAGATGCATTCAATACCGGTTTTTTTAATGATCGGCAGGCCGTGTTGTTGGTGATTCGCCGTCAACCCGACGCCAACATTATTGAAACCGTTGACGCCATTCATGCCCAGATGCCTGCGTTTCAAAGTTTGGTGCCGGCACAGGTGACTTTGTCAGTTGCGGTTGATCGAACGCCCAGTATTCGTGAGTCTCTTGCCGAAGCGCAATTTACCTTGTTTATTGCCGTCGTTTTAGTGGTGCTGGTGGTGCTTGTATTCTTGCGTCAGGTTCGGGCGGCGGTGATCCCCAGTATTGTTGTGCCCGCTTCGCTGATTACCACGTTTAGCCTGATGTGGTGGATGGGGTTTACGTTGAACACCATGTCGTTGATGGCCATGATTGTGGCTGCCGGCTTTGTGGTTGACGATGCCATTGTGGTGCTTGAAAACATCATGCGCTATATCGAAAAGGGTTATAACCCGGTGCGCGCCGCCGTTCGAGGTGTGCGTGAAGTGGGGTTTACCGTGGTTGCCATGAGTGTGTCGTTGGTGGCGGTATTTATTCCAATTTTGTTGATGGGAGGCATTCCGGGCCGGTTGTTTCGTGAGTTCGCGCTGACGCTTTCAGCCGCCATTCTCGTTTCTCTGGTTTTGTCATTGATTCTGACGCCCATGATGTGCGCGCGCTGGCTGCGTGCGCAAGACAAGACGCGTGCCGGTGGAAGCGGCGTCAGGCGGCGTGAATCATGGGTGGAGCGCGCGCTGTTGTCGGTTGGACGTTGGTGTTTGCGCGGTTATCAACGTTCACTCGACTGGGCTTTGGTCCATAGCCGGATCACGCTATTGATTCTGTTGGGCACAATAGGGTTGAATGTCTATTTGTATTCGGTCGTGCCGAAGGGTTTTTTCCCACAGCAAGATACCGGGCAGCTGTTGGGGTTCTTCCGCGTTGATCAGGGCACGTCGTTTCAGGCCATGTTGCCTAAGCTCGAGAAATTCCGGAATGCGTTGCTGAAAGATCCGGCCGTAGACACAGTGACTGGTTTTGCGGGTGGACGAGGGGGCAGTCATTCCAGTTTTTTGTTGATACAGCTCAAGCCATTTGATGAACGTGATGTGAGTGCCACAGATGTGGTCAACCGGTTGCGTAGTCGATTCAATAATGAGCCAGGCGCACGTTTGTTTCTGGTGCCTCAGCAAGACGTTCGTGTTGGAGGGCGTCAGGGGCTGGCGTCATTTGAGTATTCTTTGCTGGCTTCCGAGCTGGATCTGTTGAAAACATGGTTACCGCGGGTACAGCAGGCCCTGGCGGGTTTACCGGAGTTGGTTGATGTCGAAAGCGACATTGAAGACAAGGGTCGGCGCGTTGAGTTGATTATTGATCGCGAGACCGCCACAAGGCTGGGGGTGGATATGGCGCTGATTGCCTCGACCTTGAACAACTCGTTCAGCCAGCGACAGGTATCCGTTATTTATGGTCCTTTGAATCAGTATCGGGTGGTGATGTCGGTGTTGCCTGAGTATGCCCAGGATGCGGAATCATTAAAGCTAGTTCAGGTCGTCACGCAAGACGGCAATCGCGTGCCGCTGGCGTCGTTTACCCGGTTCGAGGTCGGCACCGCGCCGTTGCGTGTGCGTCACCAGGGTTTGCTGGCCGAAGAGTCGGTTTCGTTCAGCTTGGCGCCGGGGGTGTCGCTGGGCGAGGCAACGCAGGCTATTGAAGACGCGGTGGCTCGGACGGGGCTTCCCACCAATGAACTTCAAGGCGTGTTTCAAGGGTCGGCGCAAGCGTTGCAGGAATCGTTGGATCAGCAACCGTGGCTTATTTTGGCGGCGCTACTGACCATGTACATTGTGCTGGGCATGCTTTACGAAAGTTATATTCATCCGCTGACGATTTTGTCGACGCTGCCGTCAGCGGGCATAGGGGCTCTGCTGGCACTGATGCTGCTGGACTATGAGTTTTCGTTGATTGCGCTGATCGGTGTGTTTCTATTGATTGGTATCGTGAAAAAGAACGCCATCATGATGGTGGATTTTGCTTTGCATGCTGAACGTCAGCGTGGCCTGACGCCACGACAAGCCATTTATGAAGCGTGCCTGATCCGTTTTCGCCCCATTATGATGACTACCTTGTCTGCTATTTTCGGGGCTTTGCCGCTGGTGTTGGCCACTGGGGCCGGCGTGGAGCTGCGCCAACCACTGGGTATTACCATTGTCGGCGGTCTTGTGTTGAGCCAGGTTTTAACGCTTTATACGACACCGGTGGTTTATTTGTATCTGGACCGATTACGGCTTTGGTTCAGGGCAAGACAGGCCAAGCATGCACCTGCAATACAGGAATAACAATGGAAAGAGCTAAATGGTTTTTGGCGACCTTATTGACGCTGACAATGGCGGGATGCGCCGTGGGTCCGGATTACACGGAGCCCGGTGTTGAACTGGGTCAACAGTATGAAAATCAGCAAGGTTGGGTGCGCGCACAACCCAATGCTGCGGCACTTCGCGCTGATTGGTGGACGCTTTTCGATGACCCCGTACTGAACGGATTGATGGATGAGGTGCTGGTCAATAATCAAACGATTGCCCAGTTCGAAGCGCAGTATCGGCAAGCGCAGGCCTTATTGCGTGAAAGCGAAGCCCAGTTTTTTCCTTCGGTGAATGCCAATGCAGGCTTTACCCGATCGGGTTCCGGTTCGGAGGGGGTGTCGCAACAGTATCGTTTGGCGGGTACGGTAAGTTGGGAGCCGGACTTATGGGGGCGCATTCGACGTACGGTAGAGGCGGAATCAGCGCAACTGCAGGCCAGTGAGGCAGAGTTGGCGGGTACCCGGTTAAGCGTGCAGTCCACTTTGGCCCAAACCTATTTCCGCTTACGTTCGTTCGATGCCGAGTTGCGGTTATACGAGCAAACGGTTGAGGCTTATCGTCGCTCCCTGCAAACAACAGAGAACCGGCTGAACGTCGGAGTCGCAGCCCAACTCGATGTTGAGTCGGCGCGTGTGCAATTGAATAACGCATTAACCCAGCAACAAGCGCTGCGACGTCAGCGGGCGCAGCTGGAAAATGCGATGGCGGTTTTACTTGGCAAGCCACCCTCACAATTTTCGTTGCCGTCCGAGCCCGTATCGGTTGCCGTTCCGAGCATTCCTGCGGGCTTGCCGTCCGAGCTCTTGCAGCGTCGACCTGATATTGCGTCGGCCGAGCGGCAAGTGGCTGCGGCCAATGCGCAAATAGGTGTGGCGCAGTCGGCCTGGTTCCCTAACTTAACTTTAACGGCCGAGGGCGGTTATAGGGCGGGCCAATGGGCGCAGTGGTTAAGTGCGCCTTTTAGTTTTTGGTCGCTTGGTCCGGCGTTGGCGATGACAATCTTTGATGGTGGAGCGCGCGAAGCCCGAATAGAACAAGCGCGTGCAGGTTATGAGGCTCAGGTTGCTGTGTACAGGCAGACGGTGTTGACTGCATTACGGGAAGTTGAGGACTATCTGGTTGATCTGAATAGTTTGGCGCGCGAACAGCAGAGCCAGCAGCGGGCGCTGGATGCGGCAAGAGCGTCATTGCGCTTAACGCTGAACCAGTATGACGCAGGCCTGATCGATTATCTGAGTGTCGTGCAAGTTGAAACGACCGCCCTGGCGGCTGAGCGTGCTTCATTATCTTTAAGCGCCGATCGTCTTGTTGCTGCGGTGCAGTTAATTGCCGCGCTGGGTGGGGGGTGGCAACAGCCTACTCCGGCAGAAGTCCGCGAATAGCGGCAATGCCGTGGGCTCCGTGTTCTTGCGCTATTGCCATGGTTTGGTCAGACTGCCCGCCAATGGCAAAAACCGGACGCCCCGCTTGGCCTGCCAGTTCGGCAAATTGTGCCCAGCCCATGGCGCTTTCCAGGGGGTGAGAGGGGGTGGGGCATACATGACCCAAGACAACAAAGTCGGCATCAAGCTGCTTTGTCTGTTCCAGTTCGGCCTGGTTGTGAACGGAAACCCCGCATAGATACTGTTCGGGAAATACATCCCTTTTGAAACTGTGCATGTCTTGCGCCCGAAGATGAACGCCGTCGGCTTGTGCCCACCATGCCTGAGGGTGAACACTGTTTAGCAAGCATTGCGCCCCCGCCGCCCGGCAAACAGCCAGAACATTTTCAAAAGCCTGATGCAGGGAGCCGGCGTGCCCGGATGCCGCCCATTCGGGTTCACGAAACTGAACCAGGCGGACGCCGCGATTAATAGCTTTTTTGAGTTTTGCCAAATAGGGTTCGAGGTTTTCAGGATGTTGAATACCTGTGATGAGGTATTGGGAAGGCAGTTTCAGCCAACGCAGTGGGGGTTCGGTGGCCGGCAATAACGGCCCAACCGCTATGGGTGCCTGCGGATCGACCCAGGCCAGGTTTTGCCCTTCCAGGCCGGTAGGGTTTCCATTCCAACCGGTTACCTTGCAAAACGCCAGGCGCACGATGTTTTTTGGGTACTCATGGACATACGTCACCCACGGTGTCGCGTGGGTCACTTCAATGTCCAGTTCTTCCTTTAACTCTCGCGCCAGGGCCTGCAGAACGGTTTCCCCGGCCTCGATTTTCCCCCCCGGCAGTTCCCACCAGCCCGGCCACGGTTTGTCGGCGGGCCGTTGGCCCAGCAATAGGGCGCCATCGGGTTTCAAAATCAGGCCGGCGGCGACATCAATAAAAGGTTTAGACATGACGGGCTGCCCAATCTTTGGCGAATTGATGGGCCACACGGCCCGAGCGCGACCCCCTTTCCAGTGCCCACTGCAGGGCCTCCAGGCGGCATGCCTCGATGTCGGACGCCGGGCAGCCGAGCTCGTGCAACCAATGATGCACGATGTCCAGGTAATCATCTTGCTTGAATGGATAAAACGACAGCCAAATACCGAAGCGCTCAGATAAGGAAATTTTCTCTTCAACGGTTTCGCCGGGATGAATTTCTCCATCCGGCTGGTGCTTGGCTTCAAGGTTTTCGCTCATGTATTCAGGCATCAGGTGGCGCCGGTTTGAGGTGGCGTAAATTAAAACGTTGTCGCCTGAGTCGTTAATTGAGCCATCAAGCACTGATTTCAGTGCCTTGTAGCCGGCTTCGCCCTCTTCAAAAGACAGGTCGTCGCAGAAAATAATGAATTTTTCCGGACGCGCGCGAACCTGTTCCACAATGTCGCTCAGGTCGGACAGGTCGGACTTATCGACCTCAATAAGTCTGAGTCCCTGGTTGGCATAAAGGGCAAGCATGGCTTTGACCAAAGAACTTTTTCCAGTGCCTCGTGCGCCGGTCATGAGCACATTGTTCGCGGGTTTGCCGGCTAAAAAGAAGCGGGTGTTGCGGTCGATAACGCCTTTCTGACGCTCAATATGCTGGAGATCGTTGGTTTTTATTTTCGAGATATTGTGCACGGCATCGAGCCAGCCGCGGCTGCCGCGTTTGCGCCAGCGATAGGCATGGGCCGACCAATCGACCTCGGGGGGCGCCGGTGGCAGCCAGGCCTCCAGTTGCGCAAGAACACGGTTGGCCCGCTGCATGAGCGAGGCCAGGTCGACATTGTTTGCAGTGTTTTCCGGCATAGTGTGCTTCTTGATCAGTATCTCGACAAACCCGCATTATCGCCAATTTTGAGCCTGTCATGCGAACGGGTCGCATGACACCGTATAATCAAGGACTTGGCTTTTCCGCCGTTTTATCCAAATATTTTGAGTTTGCCTTGAATATCTCCGAGTTGCTCAGCCCCATTAACGAAGACATGAAAGCCGTCGATGCGGTTATTCGGGAACGCCTGAACTCCGATGTCGTACTTATTCGTACCGTTGGTGATTACATTATTCAGGCCGGTGGCAAGCGTATGCGGCCGGCCATGCTGCTGATGGTGGCGCGGGCGCTGGGATACGAAGGGGCCATGCATCATTTGCTGGCGGCGGTGGTTGAGTTCATTCATACATCCACTTTGTTGCACGACGATGTTGTCGACGAATCCGACTTGCGGCGCGGCCGTAGCACCGCTAATGCGGTATTCGGTAATGCGGCCAGTGTACTGGTGGGCGATTACCTGTATTCGCGTTCTTTTGAAATGATGGTGGAGGCCGACTCCATGCGGGTGATGCAGGTTTTTTCCAAAGCCACCACCATTATTGCCGAGGGCGAGGTGTTGCAGTTGTTGAATGTGCACGACCCCGACGTGTCGCTGGAGCGTTACTTGCAGGTGGTGCGTTATAAAACAGCCAAGTTGTTTGAAGCCGCAGCACAGGTGGGTGCGATTGTGGCGCATGCCTCACCCGAACAAGAAGCGGCTGCGGCGGCCTATGGCCGGCATATCGGTACGGCCTTCCAGTTAATCGACGACGTGCTTGATTACGAAGGTGACGCCGCCGCATTGGGTAAAAATGTGGGCGATGATTTACGTGAAGGCAAGCCTACATTGCCGTTGATTCGTGCCATGGAGGTAGGGTCGGCGCAGCAGCGGGCGCTTATTCAGGAAGCCATTCGTACCGGCGACGGCGATTTCGCGGCTGTGGCGCATGCTATTCAGGAAACCGATGCCTTGCAGTACACACGTGAAACGGCCGTGGAAGAAGCCGAGCTGGCGCGCCAGCAGCTTGGTTTGTTTCCTGCTTCTGCGGCGCAGGAATCTTTGCTAAAATTCTGCTCGTTTGCTGTTGATCGCGACCGCTGAACGGGCGCGATTTTCTTTTGTCGGGGCGTAGCTCAGCCTGGTAGAGTACTGCGTTCGGGACGCAGGAGTCGGAGGTTCGAATCCTCTCGCCCCGACCATTTTCTTATTGTTTTCCCCATTTGCGCATCATGACGGCGACTGGCACGGCAAGTGTCAGCCAAGATAAAACATCCAGCCAGCCGTCTCCCACCAGCGCGGCTATCAGTCCGACCGCAGTCACAATTGCGATAAAGGTTGGCGCCTGCCACATTTGTCGTATCGTAATGAAGCCCGCACTCTTGTTATCCCGGATTTTGGCAATGCGTTTTGCGTGCTCCTGTTCGGGCGCGGGATATTCTTGGGCAGGGGCTTTCCGGCCCCGGGCGAGCCAAAGGTAAAGCCCGCTTCCCAGCAGAATAATGGTGATTATGTCGAGCACCGCCCATAGTATTTTCATTGGCATGCCGCCATAGTCACCAAAATGTAGTGGCTCTGAAAGAAGCAGTGCTGTCATGTACCAGGGTAGAGGGCGGTTGTCGGTAACCTGCAGCGTTTGCGCATCAACCAATACTGGTTTAAGCAGGCGTGATGTAAGCGGTTCGGTGCCACGCATGAATACTGCGTAGTGGTGCGGGCTCGACAACCCTGATCCGGGAAAGGCAACGAAACCCAGTTGCATGTTCGGCTCGATTTTTTGGGCGGCACGAACGGCTTGTTCCAACGAGCCGGGATTCGTGACGGCTGGGCTACCTTCATAGGGCGCAATCATTTCAGCCATTTGATCGGCTCGCCACGCACTAATGATCAAATCCGCCCAAGTGTTGATCATACCGGTGGCGCCGACGGTACCTACCCAGACGATGGTGATAATGCCCAATAAGTTATGCAGGTCCAACCATTTAAGACGGGTAGTGCGATTGCGACGTACCTCGCCAAAGCGCAGACGTCGCATGAAAGGGGCGTACAGTACCACACCCGATACGATTGCCACAAGCAACAATAAGCCCATAAAGCCCAGGAACAGTTTTCCGGGTAACCCGGCGAACATATCGGTGTGTAGTTGCAGCATGACGGACATGAAGCCGCTTTGCCGCGCTTCCGGATCGAGTATTTTGGCGGTGTAGTAGTCCACCGTGACCGATGTGCGGCCACCTTCGCCTGCGACCGTGTCAGCAAGGTTGACATACCAGAAGCCGTCGTCAGTGATATCGCCAAGGAACATGATGGCTTTATCCGGAGCTTGTGATTTCGCCGCGGCAACGACTTCATCCAGATTTGCCATGGGCAGGCCGCTGGCTGCCGTTGTGTGTGGCGTCGCGTCGGTAAGCCAATGATCAATCTCATGCTCAAAGATCAGTGGCAAGCCGGTGATGCAAAGCATCAAGATAAAAATCGTGGAGATCAGGCTGGTCCATTTATGCACGAAAGACCAACTACGCAACGCCTTCGCCGATAACATGGTTAAAGCTCCCTTGTGGCGCGCAATTGGGGCGTACGCAATGCGGCACGATCGATAGCGCCGCTGAAAAGAAAGGGTTGACTAACGGCCATATCGATTCCTGTTGTAATTGAGAATAATATTGAGAGTTATTATTGTCTTTATGGAATTATACATAGACTGAACACGCATAAAGGAAGGTTTCCCCGGGTGGAGTTGATCGTTTGTGCGACGTTTTTTAAACAAGATGAATAAATTAAATATTAATAATAAGATTTGTTCCCATTTGTGTTTATATTATTATTTGTGTTAAATTCAGCCGCTATCGCCGATCCGCCGGCTTTCGGCTCCGGTGTCTTGTGCCGCTCGTATGTGTTGTTCCTCGTTCCGGTCCCTTTTCTCTTTTTATGAGTGTGAAATCATGCCTCATCGCCCTTTTACCCGTTCGCTCTTATTACGCCATTTGGCGGCTGCCGGCCTTTTGGTTTCCGCCGGCGGCGCTCTGGCGCAGAGCACGCAACCTGCTACTCTTCAGACCATTACGGTTGAGGGTAGTCAACTGTCCGACGGAGTAATGCCGCCTTTTGCCGGTGGGCAGGTGGCAACGGGCGGTAGTTTGGGCTTGCTCGGAACCAGTAACGTCATGGACTCTCCGTTCAGTACGGTGAACTACACCTCGCAACTGGTAGACGACATACAGGCCCGAACCCTGGCGGATGTCATCACGCTTGACCCTTCGGTGCGCACGACAACGTCTACTGGTGGTTTCGGAGAAGATTTCCTTATTCGTGGCTTTAGCGTTGGCACCGGAGATGTCGGGTTGAATGGCCTGTACGGATTGTTGTCGGCTAATCGGATTCCACTTGAAATGGTTGAGCGTGTCGAGTTGCTTAAAGGGCCGGGCACACTTATGCGAGGTATTCCGCCCAATGGAAGTATCGGTGGTAGTGTCAACGTCATTACCAAACGGGCTGACGACGAGCCCCTCACGCGTGTTAGTGCCGCGTATACCAGCAAAGCCAACGTGGGGACGCATGTCGACATAGGGCGGCGCTTTGGGAAGAACAATGCCTGGGGAGTCCGCTTTAATGGCGTATTGCGTGGCGGCGAAGCCTCTATTCGTGGCGGCAAACAAAATCTGGGTCTGGGTGCTCTGGCCCTGGATTACAGGGGAGAGCGTTTGCGATGGACGCTGGATGCCATATATCAAGACGAAAAGATAGATGATTTTCGTGCCCAGATCGGTTTCCGGCCGGGCATTGCCGAGATTCCGGCAGCACCGGATGGAGACATTACTTTTTACCCGGGCACAACGCTTACCCAACTCGACAAGACAGTCGCTTCGCGACTGGAGTACGACCTGACCGACAATCTAACAGCGCACGTTGCGATGGGTTACCGAGACAACGTCGTAAAACAAATGTTCCCGATTTCGGTGAATCCCAACACGCTTGCACGACAGGGTGTGGACGCCGACGGTAATTTCGGCGTCATGAACTCTTATTATGATTCCTATTCCAAAACCTTCAGTGCCGACGCGGGTTTGCAAGCCAGGTTTAATACGGGCGGTGTGGGTCATGTCGTGGCGTTGAGCGCAACCCGTATGGATCAGGAAGCGGGCAATGCCTATTCACCCGGCACGGCTGCCGTGTCGTCAAATATTTATAACCCATCGCCGCTTCCTGCAGCGCCATCCGTACGAAACAATATGGAACGCGCTTCGGAAACGACACTCAGCAGTATTGCGATAGCCGATACGCTGTCTTTTGCCCAGGATAGTGTGCTACTTACCGTAGGTGCACGCAGGCAGACGGTTGAGGTTGATGGTTACAGCACCGCTACCGGCGCCAGAACGAGCACGTATAAGGCCAGTGCAATTTCTCCGGTTGCAGGCATCGTAGTAAAACCGCTAAATAACGTATCAATTTACGGTAACTTCACGGAAGGGCTTACCAGGGGCACCATTGTGAGTGCCAATTATGCGAATGCCGGGGAAGTGCTTGATCCTTACAAGTCGAAGCAATACGAGGCCGGTGTTAAAGTGGATTGGGGCAAGGTAACCACTACTGTGGCGGTGTATCAGTTGGGGCGGCCCGCGGGTCAGGCCGACGATGCCAACGTATATGGTTATTTTGGCGAGCAACGCAACCGCGGTCTTGAACTCACGGCATACGGGGAACTGCAGCCCGGTTTGCGGTTTATGGCGGGCGCGGCCTTTACACAAGCTAAACTGATGAACACCCCGGGCGGTGTCAATGAAGGTAATACGGCGGCGGGCGTGCCTCGACGCACTTTTAATCTTGCCTTGGATTGGGATACGCCTTGGGTGAACGGTTTGAGCCTCAACGGTAGTGTGGCTTACACGTCCTCTTCATATATTGATTCAACCAATACACTAAGCCTGCCGGCGGTTACAACTTTTGGTCTTGGTGCACGCTACCGTACCGAAGTCGCAGGAAAACCCGTTGTCTTGCGCGCTAATATTGATAACCTGACAGACAAAGAATATTGGTTGGCCAGCGGAAGTTTTGCAACAAATGCAGCCGGGCGTACGGTGATGTTGTCTGCCACAGTCGACTTCTAAAAGCATATTTTCAACTGATTTCCCGCGACTGACTATTCTTATTGACACTTCTTGTTTTTCATCTCATTTAACATATACTTATATATATAATAGTTTATGTGAATGGCAGGCAAGAGGAGACGCATAAGAGTGGAGCGAACCATCAGTCAGGCGGGAATCGTTGAGCCGGTACCTACGGTTCTTGAAATGTTGCAGGACTCTGCTATTCGGTTTCCTGAGAACGAAGCGGTTGTCTTTGAGAATGTCCGGTTGACGTATCGGCAATTGGTCGCCGAAATAGCCGATCTAGCGAGTCGCTTGAGCAAACTAGGGGCGAAAGGGCAACGAGTCGCCATTGTCATGCCCAATGGGTTGGACATCGTTGTTGCGATTTACGCGGTATATGCTGCCGGCGCCCAAGCGGTGCCGTTGAACCCAGATTACACCGAGCGGGAAATCAGCGAGATTCTGCAAGATGCTGACGTTTTAGTAACGCTTTGCGGACGCGCGCAATACGATAGGGTCGGTCAACAACTGGATACCTTGTCGAAAAATCACGCAATTGTGTTGGCATTGTCTCCTTCTGGATCAGTCGAAACAGAACAACCGTTATGTGAATTTACGTTACCGAGTCCGGCCGACTTGGCTAAGCTGCAATATACCGGTGGAACGACTGGTCGTTCGAAAGGTGTCATGCTGACCCATGAAAACGTTGCCGTTAATGTATTGCAACGCGAAGCGTTGATTCCAATGCGCCAGGGTGTAGAGCGAATTTTGTGTGTAACGCCGCTATATCACGCGTATGCCACTGCAATGGCTTTATATCCGGCTTTGAGTTCGGGCGGGGCGCTGGTTATACAGTCGCGCTTCAAGCCCGAGCAGGTCTTTGATGCTTTAGAGCGCGAGCACATCACGTTGTTCGCCGGCGCCCCGGCTATTTATTACGCGTTGGTCAGTCACCCATTATTCGAAAAATGCAATTTGTCGTCTTTATCGGCCAGTTTCTCGGGTTCGGCGCCGTTATCTTTAGAGGTTTTGGAGCGCTGGCAAAGTGTATCGGGTGCGCCCATTCTGGAAGGGTATGGTTTAACAGAGTCCTCTCCTATCCTTACTTTTAATCCGCGATATGGCATACGAAAGCCAGGCTCTGTGGGGTTGGCTGCATTGAATACGATGCTTGAAATCGTTGACCCTGTCGAGACCGACAAAGTATTGGGATGCAACCAGGTTGGCGAGATCAGAGCACGCGGCCCACAACTCATGGCGGGTTATCGCAACCTACCAAAAGAGACCGCGGCAATGATTCGCGACGGATGGCTTTACACCGGCGACCTTGGGGAGTTGGATGAAGAAGGCTACTTGTTCATTCGTGGCCGCAAAAAAGAGATGGTGATCGTCGGTGGTTTTAATGTGTATCCGCGAGAGATAGAAGAACAGCTATTTATGATGGCAGGAGTTCAGGACTGCGCGGTCGTGGGAGTTAAGGACGCGTATTTGGGAGAGGTCTTGCATGCCTTCATCGTGGTCAGGCCCGGCTCAGCGTTAACCAAAACTGACGTTTTCGAGCGTTGTGAGCAGAACCTGGTGCGTTACAAAGTCCCCAAGCACGTGCATTTTGTTGAGACTTTGCCTCGTACCGCTGTAGGAAAGCTGGACAGGGCTCGTTTGTCGGTAATGGGCGAAGAGCATATTTGACGAGCGCCTCTTTTATTCATCTTCTACAAATAGAAAGGAATGAAGCTTGAGTACTTATTATCCGCGGTATGACGAAATTCATTTTGCGTTAAATGTGTGGTCGGAAATGCCCGGCTTGCAGGCTTTGCCTGGGCTTGAAGGACAAAGTGCGGACATCGTTTCAGCTGTGATTGATGAAGCGGGGCGGTTTGCTTCGCAAGTGCTGGCACCGCTGGATACGATCGGTGATCGCGAAGGGGCGTATATAAAGGACGGTCGCGTGTGTCTACCTGAGGGTTGGGGTAGTGCGTACAACAAATTTGTTGAAGCGCAGTGGAACACCGTGCATTTTCCTGAAGTGATTGGTGGTCAGGGGTTTGCTACGCCGGTCAGTGTTGCTGTGTCCGAGATGTTCAACAGCGCCAATATTTCATTTAGCTTGGGGCTGATGCCTTTTTCTGGCGTGGTGTCGCTACTGGCAGCATACGGAACTGAACGGCAAAAGCGAGTCTATCTACCTGCGTTGGTAAGTGGGCGTTGGACAGCTACGCTTGCAATTACCGAGCCTCAGGCGGGTACCGACTTGGGTGCAATTAAGACAAAAGCCGAAAAAGATGCAGCCGGATATCGGATTAAAGGCACAAAGTGTTTTATTACGTATGGCGATCACGATATGGCCGAAAACATTGTGCATTTTGTGTTGGCGCGCGGGCCGGAGAATGTCGCGGGCGTGAAAGGCCTGTCCTTGTATGTGGTGTCGAAGTTCGAGGTGGATGATGAAGGGGAAATCGGCAGCAGGAATGATGTTCAGTGCATTTCGCTGGAGAAGAAAATAGGGGTGCGCGCCAGCCCAACAGCAACAATGGCATTCGGAGATGAGCAGGGCGCTGTTGGGGAGTTGCTTGGAGAAGAGAACCGGGGGCTGGCGCATATGTTTCTTGTGCTGAACCGCGCCCGCCTGAATATTGCTGTTTTCGGATTGGCGTCTGCCGAAAATGCCTATCAGGCAGCGTTGTCATATGCACAGGAACGTATACAGGGAAGTGATCGAAATGGCAGACCCTGTGCCATTATTGAGCACCCAGACGTGCGACGAATGTTACAAGACATGCGTGCCAGTACGGATGCCATGCGGGCAATAGCTTATTACACCGCAGGGGTTGCAGAGCGCGCGCAGCGTGAGCCGGATGAGCTGCTTCGCTCAATGTATAAAAAGAGATTGGATCTGTTAACGCCGATCGCGAAAGGGTGGGTTACCGAGAATGGTTTTCTGGCTGCGTCGACAGGTGTTCAGGTCGCCGGCGGGGCCGGGTACCTGGAGGAAAGCAGGGCTTCACAGTATTTCAGGGATGCTCGCGTACATACTATTTACGAGGGTACCACGGGTGTGCAGTCGATGGACTTGGTTTTGCGTAAGGTAATGCGCGATGAAGGGGAGAGTGCGTTACTGCTGTTGAATTCTATGCTGCAGGAAGTATTGGCGTATCAGCATCATGATTCCGTGCGCGATGAGGTTGCGTTGCTTTCAGATGCAATCGCGCGATTAAAAGATGCCACTGAATGGATTCTTGGTCAGGGTGACGCTCAAAGAGAGCGCTTGGAGGCTATTTCGGCGCATTATTTGAATTTCTGGGGAACGGTTTTGGGTGCTTGGCTCTTGATCAAAGGCGTGGTTGCGTCAACCGCAACGGAGTCTGATTTATCGTTGGCCAATGCTTTTGTAGATAACAAAAAGTCTGCAATGCGCTATTTTCTGGTGCATCGACTCATGCCGGCGTGTTCTCTAAAAGACGTGATAGTTCAAGGTGCCTCTTCCATTACATGCGCCAAATTTTAGTTTGTTTGGCGCCATTATTTTTTTGTTGACATACTCATATACATATAAGTATCATCAATAAAAATATCTTACTTATGTGTATAGGAGTTTTGTTATGTCGCGTCTGAAAATTGGACGGCATTTCGCCGCACTTGTTGTGCCTTTTACTGATTCCGGCGAGATAGACGAGCCGGCTTTTCGCAAAGTCTGTCGTTTTATGCTCGATGTGGATGGTATTGATGGTTTAGTTGTGAATGCCAACGCAGGTGAAGTTGATGCGTTAACAGACAGCGAGCGCATGTTGGTGCTGAAGTTGGCTATTGAAGAGGCTCATCCGCGAAAGAAAACGGTCGTGGCGGGTATTGTTCCTGTGCCGTACACCAACGCGGTAGCCGCGCGGTCGGCACAAGAGGCAGAGCAGGCGGGGGCTGACGGTATTTTGCTGTTGGGGTCAATTGCTTTCGGTCGTGGCGTCGACGCAGTGCCCGAGGTGGCGAAACAGTACACGTCAGATGTTGCCTCTTCAATCCGTATTCCAGTGATCTATTTTATGGCTGGGCCGCTGTCGGGCATCAACTACACGCCGGAAGTTGTAAAAGCCATTTGCGAAGTTGATAACGTTGTGGCAATTAAAGACACCATGTGGACGCCGCAGGGATTCGAAAATAACTATAAATCGTTGAAGAAACTGGGGCGCGACACGACGGTGTTGAGTGGCAACGATAATTGCCTTTTCCAGAATTTTGCAACGGGTTGCGATGGAACATTGCTTGTGCTGCACATGGTTATGGCGAAGAAAGTCATAGAAATGTACGACCTGGTTCAACGCAATGATTTGAATGCGGCTCGCGAGATTCATGATAGTCATGACGCACTGGTACGACTTCTGTTTGCACGGCCAATGTTGAAAATGGTTAGCCGAGTGAAGTACGCACTTCATCAGATGGGAGTGATGGATAACTATCTGACACGAGATCCCATGCCGGCCCCTACCGAAGCAGAACGTAAAGCGATCAGCGCGGAACTGCGTGCCCTTGGCTATATCAAGTAACGAGAAGAAATGGATTTAGGAATCAAAGGTCGTCTTGCGGTTGTCTCGGCGGGATCGAAAGGAATAGGGCGGTCGTGTGTGCTTGCGTTGGCAAAGGAAGGCGCGCGCATTGCGACTTTTTCCCGGCAGGAAAGTCATCTAACGGCGCTGGCAGATGAGATTGAAGAACTGACGGGCCTTCGGCCTTATACCAGGTCTGCAGATTTGGCTGACCCGGCTTCTCTATCCGAGTTCTTTCAGGCGGTTCGCAAGGATGTGGGACCGGTAGATATTCTGGTGGCGAATTCCCTTGGTCCGCGCCCAGGGGTTTTCGATTTGCACGACGATCATGCATGGATATCAGCTTTTGAAGGTGCGCATCTAACGACTGTTCGAATGATTCGTGACGTCATTCCAGATATGCAAAAGAGTGGTCGAGGCGCTGTAGTCGCTATTCAATCTACGTCGGTCAAACAGCCGATTCCCGGGCTTACTTTGTCAAATGGAGTGCGTCCGGCTGTCGCAGGTCTGATGAAGTCGCTTGCTATGGAATACGGCAAGAAAGGCGTGCGTTTCAATATTGTATGTCCCGGTCGTGTCATGACGGAACGGTTTTTGCAGGTTGAGAAAGCGCATGGCGGCTCGTTGGAAGAACGACTTGCAAAGTCTGCCGCGGAGGTGCCCATGGGTCGCTTTGGGGAGCCTGAAGAGGTGGCGGATGCCGTTGCATTTTTATGTTCGGATCGTGCTTCGTACATAACGGGAACGGTTCTGTCAGTTGATGGCGGCAACGTACGAAGTCTGTTCTGAGGAGTCGACATGGCGCTTTACGATCTACAGCTTTATTTATTCAAGCTGAAAAATGAGCCCGATATGCAGGCAGCGTTTATGCAAGACCGGGAGGGCCATATGGTGCGTCATGGCTTGAATGAACAAGAGCGCCAGGCGATGCTTGATCAGGATATCCAAGCGCTATGGCGCTTGGGGGTGCATCCATTGTTAATGGCACCTTTAGGGCGATTTTTTAATCTGCCTCCTGATCAGTATCGGGCAACATTACGCGCCCTGGCGGGCGAGCGGCACTTGCGCAGTTAGGAGGCAACATGGGTGGAATTGTATTTGCTGCGGCTATGAGTCATGCGCCACACATAACGGGCTATGCCAATCATGCCGGCAAAGAGGTCAAGGACCGGGTGTATGCGGGGATGACCGAAATTGGTGATCAGTTACGTCAGGCCAGGCCTGATGTGTTGGTGGTCGTCAGTTCCGATCATTTTCATAATTTGTTTGTTGATCGCATGCCGGCGTTCTGTGTGGGTGTCGCGCAGTCATACTCCGGTCCAATTGAGAAATGGATCAATGTTGATTCTTTTTCCATACCAGGGGCCGAGGCATTTTCACGCGCTTTGGTCGAGCAGGCTTATGAGATTGGGTTTGACCCAGCCTTTGCTGAAAATGTCATTCTTGAGCATGGTGTTGTGGTTCCATTGCAGTTTCTTGCTCCTGAGTACGACATCCCTTTGGTCCCGATTCTTCAGAACTGTATGGTCCCGCCTCTGCCGACGTTGTCGCGTTGTTACGGTTTTGGCCAGTTCATCCGACGCGCGGCACAGGCCTCTGATTTGCGTGTTGCCGTGGTTGGCACAGGGGGGTTGTCACACTCACCCGGCGCACCGGAGGCGGGTGATATTGACCGCGAATTTGACCTTGAGTTTCTAGCAGCCCTGGCGTCTGAGCGCCCTGTGCAAGTGGTCGATTGGGGCAGTGAAAAAATTGATGCAGCGGGTTTTGGTGCGTGGGAAATTCGTCAGTGGGTGACGGCTTTGGGCGCCGCGAATGGCGCACAAGCGCAAACGGTTTATTACGAGTCAGTAGCAGAGTGGGAAACCGGCTGTGGCGGAGTCGTTTTCGAGACATCGACAAGCTGAATAGTGGAGAAAATTGTATGGAAACGCAAAGTGTTGACCGGGAGTATGCCGATTTGGTCCAGCCAGAGTCGGGAATGGTGAGCAGCACCATATTTACCGACCCCGGAATCTATCAGCTAGAGTTGGAAAAAATATTCACCAAATCGTGGTTGTATTTGGGACATGAGAGCCAGTTGCCGAATGAAAATGACTTCTTCACGACCTACATGGGGTCTGATTCGGTTGTGGTAACGCGTTCCGGCGGCAAGATTCGTGCGTTTCTGAATTTTTGCACGCATCGTGGGATGAAAGTATGCCGCACGGACTCTGGGAATGCTCCCGCTTTTACTTGCCCTTATCACGGTTGGTGTTTCTCATCCAAAGGCGAACTGGTTGGTGTGCCCGGTTATCGGGAAGCTTACTATGAAAGCCTTGAGATGAGCCGTTGGGGGTTGCGGGAGGTTGCACAACTCGATACCTTCGGTGGTTTGATCTTTGCAACCTGGAATCCTAAGGCTTCCTCTTTGCTTGACTATCTTGGCGAGATGGCGGTGTATCTGGATCGGGTTGTGAGTCGCAGCGATGGCGGTGTTGAAATGATAGGCGGCGTTCAGAAGTGGGAATTGCCGGTGAACTGGAAAATGCCCGCCGAGAACTTTCTGGGTGATTCGTACCACGTTGCGACGACGCATGGCTCGGTCATGGATATTGGCTATCGCAAACGCCCGAAAAAAGATGGCTTTCAGATTTCCCTTCGCGGAGGACATGGGTTCGGTTCGGAGCTGGGTGGATTTGGTGCTGGATCGACAGGGTCATCTGCTTACGCTAAATATATTGATGAAATGCGCGCCAAACTTGACGCCCAGGACAATCCGGCCAATCAGTTCATCCCCTTGGGGCATTCAACCATTTTCCCGAATATGTCGATTTTGGATAGCGTCAAGTTTCGGATGATTCGGATGTCTCATCCGCGTGGCCCTCGTCTTACCGAAAGCCATACCATGTGCTTCGTAGACAAGAATTTGGATCCCGAATTGAAAGAAGAAATTCGTCGCGAGTTTATTCTTTCGTTTGGGCCCAGCGGCATGTTTGAGGTAGAGGATGGCGAAATATGGGGCGAAATTGCTGACAGTATCAGCGGATATATGGCATCTCGCCAGCCGTTCAACTATCAAATGGGTCTCGGAAAAGAAGAGTTGACCGCAGATAAGTTTGGACAAGGTTTGCCGGGTAGAACAGGTTGGTATTGGAGTGAAATCAACCAGCGTGAGTATTACCGTCAGTGGCGCAGCCTGATGGAGGCGAAATGAAAACGATGCTAAGTAATCCTTCTCTTTACTTTGAGGTAAAGAGTTTCCAGGCATATGAAGTCTCTTTGCTGCAGGAGCTGGCCTATCAAGAATGGCTGGGTATTTTCGCTGATGACCTTCGGTATAGAGCTCCTTTGGTTTATGTTAAGGACCAAAGGGAAGGTTCTTTATCCAGGCAAACCGATTTGATGCTGTATGACGATAGTTATGAAACCTTATCGTTAAGAGTGGCACGCGCAAAAAGTAAAAAAGCGTGGACGGAAATTCCGCCGTCTCGTTTGCGATATTTTGTAGATCCGGTGGAAATTGAGGAGGAGCCCGACGGCTTGCGGGTTGCCAGTAACTTAATCATTTATCAAACACGGCTGCAGCGCGAAGAAAACCTATTTGTAGGTCATCGCATCGATCGTGTTCGTCGAAGCGAAGATGGGTGGAAAGTATTCGACCGGTATGCGGTGATAGATCGGGCGGTATTGCCCTCGAAAAATTTGACGGTGTTTTTCTAATATGACCGGAACTTCTATATCCAGGACGGGCGCGCGTGTTCTCGTTGATCAATTGAAAGTGCACGGAGCGGATAAGGTTTTCTGCGTACCGGGCGAAAGTTATCTTTCGGTTCTTGACGCTTTTCATGATGTTGATTCAATTCAACTCGTGGTGACGCGTCATGAGGCTGGTGCATGTAATATGGCTGACGCCTATGGGAAACTGACAGGAAAACCGGGTATCTGCTTCGTGACGCGTGGGCCAGGTGCAACGCATGCGAGCATTGGAGTGCATACGGCGATGCAAGACAGCACGCCGTTGATCTTGTTCATAGGCCAAGTACAACGAAGTTCGTTCGAAAAAGAGGCATTTCAGGAAATTGATTATCGACAGATGTTCGGGGCGATGGCGAAATGGGTTGTCCAAATCGATGATGCTGATCGTATTCCGGAGTTTGTCGCGCGGGCTTTTCATACAGCCACATCGGGGCGTCCAGGCCCTGTTGTGATCGCGTTGCCGGAAGATATGCTGTTAGACGAAGTTTCAGTCGAGGATACGCCGCCTTATGCGGTGACTCAAGCGTATCCGTCGCCGAACCAGTTGAACCAATTTGAAACGTTGCTTAATCAGGCGCAGAGGCCTCTGGTGATTGCAGGCGGCAGTACCTGGACCTTCGAGGCGACCCAGTTATTAGAACAGTTTGCGATGCGTCACCATCTGCCGGTCTGTTCAGCTTTTCGAAGTCAGGATTATTTTGATAACAATCACCCCTTATACGCCGGGCATGTGGGGTTGGCGATTAATCCGAAACTGGCTGAGCGCGTACGCGAGGCTGATTTGTTGATTGTGTTGGGCGATCGGCTGAGTGAGGCTACCTCGGGTACATATAGCCTGGTTACGTCTCCTGTGCCTCGGCAAAAACTGATTCACGTTCATCCGGATGCATTGGAGATTGGTCGTGTGTTTCAACCGACTTTGGGGATTGTGTCTGGAATGATGCAATGTATGGAAGCGTTGGTGACGTTGCCCGCCAGTTCGGCACAAGGTGCATGGACAGAGTGGGCTGGTAAAGCGCGTCAGGATTATGAGTCGCATATATTTCCAGGCTCGATATCCTCTGGGGTGGATTTGGCGCAAGCTATTATTGCGTTGCGGGAAGTGTTGCCGGACGATGCGATTGTATGTAATGGAGCAGGTAATTACACCGCCTGGTTGCACCGTTATTTTAAATATCGTGGCTATCGAACCCAATTGGCGCCGGTTAATGGTGCGATGGGTTACGGTGTGCCGGCAGCGGTTGCCGCCAAAGTTGTTCATCCCGAGCGTGTGGTGGTTGCCGTGGCCGGAGACGGCTGCTTTATGATGAGTGCTCAAGAACTGGCGACCGCCCGACTATACAACTTGAATCCGATTTTTATTGTTGTCAATAACGGCATATTTGGAACCATTCGTATGCATCAGGAACGTGATTATCCCGGACGCGTTATCGGTACGACGTTGGCTAATCCGGATTTTGTGACGTTGGCTGAATCGTATGGGGCATACGCGGAACGAGTGGAAACGAATGAGGCGTTTCGCCCGGCGCTTGAACGCGCATTGAAGCAATCCGTAGCGTCAGTGATTGAATTAGTGACCGATCCTAATATGATTTCGCCAAGTACAACGATTCAAACTTTGCGGGGCGGCTAAAAGGGATTTTTTGGGATATTCTGCTGAACGATAAGTTATCGGCTCGCAAGATCGATGCCGAATGAAAACTTATGCCGGCTACCGCGAAAGTAAATCTCAGGGACGTCAATTAATCGGCCGCCTTCTTCATAGAGCAGGGCGGTAAAAAACAGAACAGGTTCCATCGCCGGGATATTCAATTTTTTTGAGACGTCGATGGGTGCGGCCATGGCTTCTATGCTGATCTCTACGTTCAGTAGCGAGATATCCATATTTTCGCGCAGTATGCGAAACATGGGATAGCGCTTGAGTTGGGAAATGGGTATGCCTTTGCCGTATTCGGGAACAATGTAATGGTTGGTAAAGCTGATTGGAACACCGTCTTTTTTTACTAGTCTTTGAATGAACATCAATTCCTTTTCCTGCGAAAAAGCATTGCTGAGATGTTCCGGTACAGGAATGATTTTGCGGTCCAGGATTTCCGTTTCGTTGTTGAACTCTTCCGAGAACATCATGTCGAGCGTGGACAGCGATTTGGATTTGGTGAGGTGCGAAGGTAATTCGGAAACAAAAGTTCCTTTTCCTCTTTTGCGTGTGATCAGATGCTCTTCTTCCAGCGCTTTAAGTGCCCGCTGAACCGTGATAACACTAATTTTGTAATCGGATGCAAATTGAACCTCGGTGGGTAGCTTGGTTCCAGGAGGGTAGGTGCCACGAATGATTTCGCCTCGAAGGTGCTGAGCCAACTGGTAAGTAATGGGCAGTTTGTCTGAGAACATATCTTTAGGGCATTTAGGGCGGAAGAATGGGTAGGTTTATACCCGCATTTTCATTTTTTTTTCTTGACAGCAAGTATACTTCATAATAACTTACATATATGTATAGATGTATACATGTTTATGGTTAATGACGAAAGGAGTCAAGAGGAAAAGTCGGTTCTGGTTGGTCGGATGCAAGGTTGACATAATTAAAGACAGTGATAGGAGACAACAATCATGAAACATGCAAAAAAGAGTTTTGCGAAGTTGCTGCTTGGTTTGGCGTGCGCGGCTTCATTCGGTTTTGGCGCAATGCTGCCTGCGCAAGCGGCTGACGAGGGTCCTCGGAAAATAGGTTTTCTGATGCCACTGACGGGCGGTGCCGGTAAATTGGGCGAAATGATGATGCAGGGCAGTACCCTGGCAGTCGAGGAAATAAATTCCAAGCACGGTGGTGCGGGAGGACGGAATGTTCAGCTCTTACCGGAGGACAGTCAAGCAACGGCGCGTGTGAGTATTTCCGGGTTTAAAAGGTTGTCCGATCTCGAAGATGCCGAGGTGGTGATTACCGGATGGACCTCGGTTGTCGCCGCAGTTGCCCCGCTTGCACAAACGGAGAAAGTGATGCTTATTTCGGCAAGCACGGCATCTCCGGCGATCAGGGGTGTTTCTCCTTATTTTCAGTCGACCTGGATGTTCGACGATGAGACCGTCCGTTTATTGCTCCCTTATGCAAAAGAACATTTGGGCGTAGAGCGCTTGGGAGTTATGACTGTTGTCAGCGACTTGGGCAATGCGCTGGCCAAGTCTGTGAAAGAGGAGTGGAAGAAACTGGGAGGCACGCTTGCAGGAGAGGGGATTCACCAGCAGGATGAATCAAATTTCCGCCCAATTTTATTGAAGCTTCTGGCTACTAATCCTGATGCGATCTACATTACGGGTTCCGTCGGGCGGCAATCTGCTCAGATTGTCCGGCAAGCTAGAGAGCTGGGCTACAAAGGTAAGTTTTTGAGTTACGGCGCATTTGAAGACCCTGAGATTCAAGCTTTGGGTGAATTGGCGGATGGCGCTTATTATGCATCCCCTTCGTTTGAGGTAACGAGCGATGCTCCGAAGACAAAAGCGTTCGTCGATGCATTCAAAGCCAAGCATGATCGTTTGCCGAATGTACACCAGGCCAACCATTACGATTTAATCTACCTGTATAAAACGGTCGTTGATGCGTTAGCCGAAAAGGGGTCAGAGGTAACGGGCACCACATTCCGTGACTACATGGTAAAGGAAATGCCGACTTATACCGGGGCGGCAGGGACATACCGCTTTGATTACTCGGATGGCAGCGTGGTTCGTCCTACTTCGCTGAAAACGCTGAAAGATGGTCAGTTTGTAAAAGTTGCTGATCTCGTTGAATAACAGGTTGTTAATAAATGGATCAAGCGACTCTGTTGGTTAATTTGCTGACCGATGGTATCAGCACGGGGGCGTTGTACGCCCTCGTTGCGATCGGTTTCTCGTTGTTATGGTGGCTGGCTGATCTCATCCACCTCGCGCATGGCGCTGTTGTCATTGCAGCAGGCTATGCCGGTTATGTAGCAATTGCTGTCCTAGGCTTGCCTTTTTGGGGTGGTATCTGTTTTGCGATTGTCGTTGCAGTTGTGCTGGGATTGCTGATCCAGCAGTTTGCATATCAGAACATGATTAAACGCGGTGCGGGGGAGATGGGTTTGTTGACTATCTCGCTCGGTTTATTAATTAGCCTCGAATACATCGTTATTTTGGTCTTTGGGCCCGAGGGCGTCCGTTTGGATGCCTTCCAGTTACGCTCACCGGTTTTCCCGGGAAGTGGCTACATACTGGATTTGTTTTCCTTAATCGTCGTCAGTTCGGTTCTGATCATATTTGTTGCACTCTTTCTATTCATCAAGTATTCCGATACGGGAAAGCGAATGCGCGCCGTGGCTGAGAACGTCGAGTTGGCTCGCGCTCTGGGCATTAGCACCCGGACGGTCACGATGACCGTTGCTGCGCTGTCAGCAGCATTGGTTGCGCCGGCATCGTTCGTGTATCTGTTTGACCGGGGTGTTGAACCGCATGATGCGATGCACATTATTTTGATGGCGGCGATTGTGGCCATTATGGGTGGGCGCGGATCCTTGTCGGGCGCATTGCTTGCCGGGCTCATTGTGGGCGTTGCGGAAAGCGTCATGGTGTGGTTTTTCGCGGCGGGCTGGCGTGAAGTCATGACCTTCACGCTGCTTTATGTCGTTTTGCTCTTCCGGCCTCAGGGTCTGTTCGGCAAGTCGCGTTAAACAACCCCTGAAAGAGTTAAGTTATGGACTATGTGCTTCATTTAATTACAACGGCAGCCATTTTTGGGATATTGGCTTTGTCGCTTGATATTTTGGTTGGGCTGGCAGGGTTGATGTCGCTGGCGGCGGCTGTATTCTTCGGTATCGGCGCCTACTCAACTGGTTTGTTAATGCAGCAAGGTTATTCCCCTTTAAGCGCACAACTATTTGGCATGTTAGTTGCGGCGGTGGTAAGCATGATTATTGCGTTTCCCGCAGTTCGTGTTAAAGGAATTTATTTCCTGATAGTAACGATCGCAGTGCAAATGGTGTTTACCGTGCTGCTTCAAAATTGGCGGGATGTAACGGGCGGGGATGCCGGAATATCGGGTATTACTCCTTACGCGTTGTTTGGCTATGAGTTTGGTAGAACCGGGTTTGCGCTATTTACGGTCGCACTGGCGGTGCTCACGCTGATTTTTTTGTTGCGCCTCGCAGCCACGCCTTTTGGTCAGCTATTGCAAGCTATTAGAGATGACGAGTTAGGCGCGGCTTCACTCGGGAAAAATGTTGCACGGGCTAAATTGGTTGCTATTGCGTTATCAAGTGCCATTGCGGCTGCTGCAGGCTCGTTCTTCGCACACTACTCTGCTTATATCGATCCGTTGAGTTTTGATATTGGCGTTTCAATATTTGCGTTGTTAATTGTTATGTTTGGCGGTGCGGGAACGCTGGTTGGGCCCTTGGTAGCCGCCGTCATTCTGTGTTTCTTGCCCGAGTTATTAAAGTTTCTACCCTTGTCGCCAACGACCGCAGCACCGGCGCGGCAGTTGGTTTATGGCTTGCTGTTGGTGCTGGTAGTGTATTTCCGCCCTCAAGGTTTGTTTGGAAGTGCCCATCGATAAAGGTTAAGGATAAAAATGGTTCAGTCAGTACACAACCCTGCAAGTCCCTTAACTGTTCGGGATATACATAAAAGTTTTGCTGGTATTCATGTGTTGAACGGGGTGTCGTTCAGCGTTGAGCCTGGCACTGTTACTGCTTTGGTAGGCTCTAATGGAGCAGGAAAGTCTACATTGATTAATGTAATGGCGGGGGTATTCCCAGCTGATCAAGGTGAGGTTTACGTGAATGGTCGGCATGTGACGGCGCAAGCAATGCACGAGCGCGTAGCAGCCGGATTTATGCGTACTTTTCAGCATCCGAGGGTATTCCGTTCGTTTACAGTGGCGCGTTGTATTGATTTCGCCCACGCGTCAGCTCAAGAGGAAACGCTTTGGTATTCGTTGGGTCAGGCTTTGGGGTTTCGTTCGCGTACGAGGCAGCGTCCGGAGCTTGATATGGCAATTCCCGCCCTGGAGCCCATACTGGCCAAGCAAGATGCGCAAGCCGGCGATCTGAGCTATGGCGAACAAAAGTTATTAATGTTGGCTCAGGCTCTGGCAACGGATAGTTCAGTCTTGTTCTTCGACGAGTTATGCGCCGGCTTGGAGCCTGCGATGGTTGACGAAGTGCGCGCGTGTATTCGGCTATTGGCGCAAGCACAGCGAACCATTGTTTTTGTGGAACATAATCTTGCTCTGGTTAAGTCGTTAGCCGATCGCGTTATTTTTTTGCATCAGGGAGAAATATTCAGAGATGGCGCAACCGATGACGTTTTACAGGACGATGAGGTTATCAAGCTATATCTGGGGCAATAACACATGAATCAGGAAATTCTTGCTACAGACCAATTGAAGGCGGGTTATGGCGGCGCGACGGTTCTTCGGGATGTCTCGGTAACGATGAGTTATCGTGAGGTTGTCGGTTTGATCGGACCCAACGGAGCGGGGAAAACAACCACATTAAAAGCGATTTCAGGATTGGTTAACCCCGACTCCGGCGAACTGACATACCAAGGCGTTTCGCTTCTCAAGATGTCGCCTTTGCAACGACGTTTGAATGGTATTTCTTACGTTCCCCAAGAGCGGAATGTTTTCCCAAATTTAACCGTTCTCGAAAACTTTGAGACGGCGTTTGGTATTGCCGGCCGTCACAAAGTGAGTCATGGTCTTTTCAAAGAACGTTTGGAATTCTTGTACGAGCTTTTTCCCCGGCTGGCCGAGCGTCAGTCTCAGGCGGCGGGCTCTATGAGTGGTGGTGAGCAACGAATGGTGGCAATTGGCATTGGGCTGATATTGCCGCCTCAGGTACTTTTGCTGGATGAACCAACGACCGGGCTTGCGCCTCACATGGTGAAATCGTTAATGGGGACGATTCATTCTTTATGTAAAGACCAGAACATTTCCATTTTGATTATTGAGCAGAACATTATGTCGATGGTTGATATTGTGGATCGCCTTTACGTGATGAAAGATGGTGTTTCACGAGAGTATGACGGGGACCCCCGCAGCATTGGTCAGAAGAATATTTGGGAGTATTTATGAGCGAACCTTTCAATCCTGGGCTGAAAGGTAAAACTGTGATCGTGACAGGTGGCGCCGCAGGTATTGGTAAAAGCATGTCCGAAGGGTTTTACCAGCGTGGTGCAAACGTTGTTATTGCCGACTTGAAAGACGCTGTATCGGCAGCCAAAAGTATCGATCCGACGGAGCAGAAGGTGCGTGGCGTCGAGGTGGACGTTCGATCGGAGGCCTCGATTCAGGCGGCTATTGCACAAACGTTATCCTGTTTTGAGCGTATCGATGTTTTGGTCAATAACGCCGGTATTGCAACGGGTATTCCGCCGCGCCCCTTCCATGAGATCGATCCAGAAGAGTGGAAGAATGTGTATGACGTTAACGTGATTGGTATTTTCAGAAGCTGCCGTGCTGTTGTTCCGTTCATGGAAAAAAATGGGGGCGGGCGTATTATTAATATTGCGTCTGCGGCTGCGTTCAAGGGAGTGCCTTACTTGTTGCACTATGTGTCGAGTAAAGGTGCGGTGTTAGCCATGACGAAAAGCTTGGCGAAAGAGTTAGGCGAAAAGAACATTCTTGTTAACGCTGTGGCGCCAGGGTTTACGTTAAGCGAGTCAGTGTTGAGTAACGAAGGACAAATGACTCGCTCAAAGGGTATTTCACTGCAGGGGCGCGCCATTGCTCGGGAGCAATATCCCGCAGATGTAGTGGGTGCCGTATTGTTTTTCGCATCGAATGATGCTGCGTTTATTACCGGACAAACCCTGGTTGTCGATGGTGGAACTTATTTGCACTAGCTATAAGGCCTTCACCTGCGCAGTCGCCCGAATTTCACCTTCGGGTGTGTTCAATATCAAAGTGTCGGCGGTATCGAAAGATATCCCGTTTACGTTTTGCAGCTGCCCAAGAAAGGTGTTTTCCTGAGTCATAAGCTTTTCGCTGCATGCCATGCGAGTGCTGCCCAGGCCTTTTATTTGCATGCCTTCTCCGGTGAGTGTGTACTCGCCAAAGAAGCGGTTGCACCCGGTGCTGCCGGCTATGCGGTTATTGGGCATGAAATGGATCTCCGGCCTTGTCTGCGCGTTTATTTCATGGCCGTTTAACTGCGCAACCCGCCAGGTTGCCCCTTGAAGTAATCGGTTTGGATCACCACCACAACCTTGCCATGTGTTTGATTGGTATTGCAGTTCGGCTTGTTGCGGATAAGGCACGCCGCTCATGGTGTCAACGCATAACGCTTCTTCCACCGTTAGCCTGAGCATATTGGCTCCACTGCCCGCTTCAAGGGTTTGGCCCTCTTTTCGCGTGTCGCTGATTTGGGCATCTTGCGTAAGCGGCGCTTTGCCTGGTCGTGTCAGGGTGGCTTCCCAGCCGTCAAAGGTAACATTCCAAAATGGCTCGTTTCCAGAGGCCTTATAGGGCGGAATAAGGGTACCGGCGGGAGCGCAAACAGGTAGCGCCTGGTCTGACCAGGTAATGTTGGCCAACACACCTTTGCCCCAGAACTCTGTTGTGGGGTCGTCCGGGGCGACATAACGCGCGCCCGACGCTGCAATGGCGGGCATCAAAATGCGGCTTTCATCGTTGATGACTAATTCAAGGACGTCGCCCAGGAACCGGTATTGCACGGGTTGACGGGCACAATATAGGGTTTCGAATGGGTGCGTTGTTTGTGAAATTTCGGTGACACGCAAAGTGGGTTGTGGCGCCCCTGTGGTTGTTGCGAAGGCTGCTTGACCAAACACTCCGGCAATGAGCGCAATGGCGAGTTTCAGAAGCATAAAAAAACCTCGTTGATGACAGAAAATTAATCACGTTCAGTTGCTTTGCGCAACTTCGATGCGGTCGCGGCCTTGGCCTTTTGCACGGTATAGTGCTTTGTCGGCGCGAATTAGCAGGCTATCGGTATTTTCCACTTCGGTCAGGGTGGTGGCAACCCCAATGCTGGCGGTGTATGGCGGCAGGTTACGAGGTTGGTGCAGTGCCGTGCGAATACGTTCAGCAATCTCAATCGCGGTTCCGCTATCGGTCTCGGGCAACAAAACGACAAACTCTTCGCCGCCGTATCGCCCCAAGACATCGTTAGGGCGCAAGACGGAACGTACCGTGTCGCAAAAATCCACAATGATTTGATCACCGAAATGATGTCCGTAAGCATCGTTGATTTGTTTGAAGTTATCTAGATCAAGAATAAGGACGGACACCGGCTTTCCCGATTTGCGGTTGTTGGATAACTCTGCTTCGGTTTTTTCGAAGAAGGCGCGGCGTGTCAGGGCTGCCGACAATTCATCGTGCTCTGCGTTGTATAGCAGTATTTCTCTGAGGCGCTCGTTAATCATCAGGATGAACCCCAGTGTGCCGATAAAAAATGTCACGCTGAAGGCGCCCAGGTAGAGAACCTGAAATCTGCTTAAATCAAAAAAAGTATTGGGTTGGTCAAGATTTAAAGTCACACTAAGGGCACGCAAAAAACACGTGACGGCGCCCAACAGAAATGACGCACCCGCTACAACACGACCTGTTGTAATAGGGCGGCCGTGCAATGCCAGGCAGCCGAGTCCGGCCAGAATGAGCGCCAGAAGGCCGGCAACAAAAACCAGGCGAAATTGAAAATTAGGCTGAATAAATGTGAACCAGACTATAACGGTGGTAAAGGCGACTGTGGCGATGCCGATGAGTCCATGGTGTCTTAGCCGACGACCGTGATAATGCAGTAATCCACTGATCATGAGCAGCAGGCTGATGATTAAGAGTAGGTTGGCCAGCACAACGCTGAACAAAGGGTGCAGTTGCCCTCGGAAATTGAAGAGCAAGCTACAAATCAGGAATGTCCAGATACCGATTGTCCAACTGTTGACACCCCGAACGGTTGCGGAAAAGCTTTGGCGCATTGCCAGAAGGATGAGTGCACTCAGTGCTGTGAGCACACTGATGACGAAGACTAATGTGCGCGGTTCGATAAAGTTCATTGGGTTTGCGTGGCACAAGCCTTTGTATGAATGAGTTGGGTCATGGATTCAATGGTGTAATCAACCGCATCGTTAATGGGGAAGAATACTTTGGTAGCGCCGAGCTGCTCGAGAAGATGACGGTAGTGCTCGTCGCGGGCCACAATCGCAATTTGTTCCTGAGGGTAATGCTTATGCAAAATGCGTAGCAGATTCATGTTCGCTTCCAGGTCCGGCAAAGTGCTGATGACCCAGGTTTCAGGATGCAATGGCAGTGTTTCAATAAATTCTTCGTCGGCCCCGTCGCCGTAGTGCACGGGAATGCCGTGGCGCCGGTTTGCTTGTGCGGTTTGTGGGTCGAAATCGACACCTACGACTTTCAGGCCGGCATGCTTCAAGCCATGCGCCAAACGTGTGCCGTATCGCCCTAAGCCGAACACAATAACGTCGGGCCGTATTTCGTTGCCGCCGTCTTGTTCCACCGCCAGTTCACGATATGGGTTGCGACGCTCGAACGGTGACAGTAAAGGGGAAAGTACGCTGTAAAGTTTCTGGGAATACAGAATCATGTAGGTTGATAAAGCAATCGTAATCAGGCCAACCAAGGTGGTGAGTCCGAGTGCGCTTTGACCCACATGGCCCATGGAAATTCCCATGGCGATGAAAATAATAGAGAACTCGCTGATTTGGGCAACGGTTAAGCCGGCCATGAAACCGGTACGTTTTCTATAACCCATGTAGCCCATGATCGCCAGCACAATAAGCGGGTTGCCGATGAGAACGAAGGCAGACAAAATGGCCGACGAAAACAGTTCGTCGCCTAAAATTGTGAAGTCCAGCTGCGACCCAAGGTGAATAAAAAAGAATAGCAGCAGAAAGTCTTTAATGCCTGAAAGCCGGGCGTTAATAGCGTCGCGATAGCCTGAAGATGCCAATGCAAATCCGGCCAGGAATGCCCCAGCCTCTTTGCTAAAGCCCGCCCATTCGCCCACAGCGGCCAGGCCTGTGCCCAGTGCCATGGCAAAAACAAGTAAAAGTTCTTGTGAACGCGCCATGGTGCCGATGACTTGTGGCAGCACCCATTTTACGAGTGCATACATGCAGACCGCTGCTGTAAGTACTTTCAACATCAATAAGCCGACCACCATTGCGTCACTGGTGGTGGTGTGCTCCATGCCAAGCGCACTCATGATCATCATCGCGATCACAACGGCAAGGTCTTGAACAATAAGGAAGCCCACGGCGATACGGCCGTGCAGTGAGTCAAGTTCACGCTTGTCCGAAAGAAGCTTGATGATAATAATCGTGCTGGAGAAGGTTAGGGCGACCGCAACGTAAAGGGCTTCCACGGCGGGCTTGCCCAGTAGCAGGATCAGTGCGAATCCAATGACAATGGTAAAGGTTAACTGGCCCAGGCCGGTTGCCAAAGCAACCGGCCCAAGTTGCCGGACTTGCTTCAAATCGAGCTTCAAGCCGACAAGAAAAAGCAGCACCGTAATACCAATTTGCGCCAGCAGTTCAATTTGGGAGTGTGCAGAAACAAAGCCGAATGCCGCAGGCCCGACAAGAATACCGACAACAATGTACGTGATGATTAACGGTTGCTTAAGCTTAAGCCCAAGGGCGCCGGCAATCGCGGCAATAATCAGTATGAGGGCGAATTCAGCATAAATTTCAGGCATCGTTTTATGTAAACGGTGGGTGTGGGAAATTTATGTTCAGTTTAGGCTATGTTGCACTGAATCTGAACCCTGAATCAACCTTTTCCCATGATGCAGCTCAGCACGTCTTTCATGAAAGGTTCTTGCGCATTTTGATTCGAAGTTGCCTTCCACGCAATAAATCCGTCGGGCCTGATTAGAACGGCCCCGCTTTTGGATACCTGGTACCGATGCGTAAATTGTTCAATCGTTTCGGGGGATACGCCTTGTGGCGTAAGTATGTAGGTGTCGAGTGGAATACCTAGTGTGCCTGCGGCGTGTTGCGCTGCGTTGGCCCAGTTGGTGCCGTCGGGGCCAACCAACAGCGCATGATGTTTTGATGCCAGGTCAAGTACCGAAAACGTATTGTCGTTTTGCGTGAGCAAAAGATGAGGTGCGCGGCTTCCCGGCCTGCCTAATGCAGTGCGTGGGTCTTCGTAAACAAGGTCATGGTCGTTCTCAACCGGCGCAATTGCCGGGGATCGGTACAAATAACCGATTTCCATATTGAGGTCATCAACCAATGGTTGCATGCCTGCGCGGTCACGCTCAGGGTGGATCCTGAGCACATAACGAGTGTAGGCTTGCTCGACGGTTAAGGCTGCTACCGGGCGACGTTCTGTGTCGTAGGTGTCCAGGAGTGTAGGCGCCGCGACACCCTTCAACACCAGTGCCAGTTTCCAGCAAAGGTTGTGCATGTCTTGTACGCCGGTGTTTCCACCGAATCCCCCTGTGGGTGGCATGGTATGGGCCGCGTCACCGGCAAGAAATACGCGCCGGCTTGAAAATGTGGCCGCGACGTCGGCAACGGCGCGCCAACGCGCAATATCTTCGATGGTGATTTTCACATGGGCGTCGCCGATGCCCTCGCGCACCAGCTCTTCGGCCAGCTTGGGGGTGATCGCGTCGGCAATGTTGTGAGCCCCAGGCCGGTGAACGTCGCCCACTGTATTCACCACGAGAAAGCCGGCTTCGCCACTACGCACCATGCGAAAGAACCCACGCAGTTTGTCATTTTTGACGTAGATGACCCCCAGGTTGCGGCCTTCCAGCCAACGGCCGCAATCGGCCTTGAAATAAATTGTGACGCTGTGGGAAAGCTCACCGTGCCCCACCATTTCAATGCCCAGCTGATTGCGAACCGGGCTGCGGTTTCCATCGGCGGCAATCATATATTTTGCGCGGATGGTGTCTTCTTTCCCCGACGGCAGGTCGCGCACGGTTGCAGTGATCCCCTCATCGTCTTGCGTGAAGTTCACAAGCTCGGTGCTATAGCTGAGTTGGGCGCCAAGCGCTTGGGCGTGTTCGCGCAGCAGGGGTTCCAGGCTTTGTTGCGTCATGAAAAGACGCCGGCTGGGGCTGTACTGTTCAACGCCGGCGTTCAGGTTTGCAATGTATTGCGCTATTTCGTTTCCGGCCAGAGATTCAACTGCGCTGATTCCGCCGTCGGGGTCAAACTGCTCTTCCGATGCACGACGAACGGCGTCTTCCAGGCCAATGGCGCGAAAGGCTTCCAGCGTACGCAAATGGAAATGACCGGCGCGCGGATGAATCGCGGTGCCTTGATGGCGTTCGACAGCAAGACACTTTACGTTGTGATGCGCGAGCATGGCAGCGGCGGATAGGCCAACCAGGCTGCCACCCACAATAAGGACATCGGTATGAATCATGATAGCGGAATCAATAAAGTTAGTGATTCAATGAATGTAGGTTGTCAGTGTGCGGTTTGCTATCAAGTTCCTGTCAATCTTTATCAGATTCGGGCTCGGTATTAACCCTAATTTAATGTGCAAGGGGGTATGTAAGTGCAAGCAGAGGCAAGGAATATGTCGGCAGGCAATGGGGAGTTCCCAGCCGCGCAAACGCATAGGATTGCTTCCATGCCAGGTAACCACTTGCTTGTTTCAAGTGAGGGTCGCGGATGGCGCAACCTATATGTGTCGTTGGCAACAGAGCAGCCGTGGTCTGCCACCGTGCGGCCGTTAGATCATATGTGTCTGGCGTATTGTGTTTCGGGTTTTGCTCATATCAAGCGACGAATTTTTGGCACGGGCCAAATGCATGCGGCCGATTTGCTGCCACGCAGTTTTGGCTCGATTCCCTCAGGGGTGGAATCGGGGTGGCAGGTTAACGGCACACCGCAGGTGATGCTGCTTTATTTACGGCGTGCTCTGATAGATCAGGTTGTAAATGAAGTATTTGAAGGCGATGCTCGTCGGGCGGAAATCCGTCCGATTCTGGGGGAAGGGGAGCCTTTGCTGGAACAGCTTTCTTTGGCGGTATTGGCAGGCTTGCGAACGCCATTTAATTTCGATAACCGTCTGTATATCGACACATTGGCCCATACGATCGCGATGCAAGCTTTATATGCCTTGGGAACTGGCGTGATTTCACAGCGTATGGATCGTGCCGCGAAGGGCAGCATTTCATCAGCCGGCGTGCGTCGTGTGCTGGATTACATTGAAACCGCGCTCGACCAGGATTTAACCATTGCTACTTTGGCACGCGTCGCCGACTACAGCCCTCATTTTTTTGCCCGGTCTTTTAAAAAACAGGTTGGGCAGACATTGCATCAGTATGTTTTGCAGCGTCGAATTGAACATGCGAGGCATCTATTGTTGGTGTCGGATCAAGTGGTCGGCCAGATCGCGGCTACGACCGGATTTTCCAGCCAAAGCCACCTTACCAGTTCATTTAAACGGGTCTTTGGAATGACGCCGGCCGCCTTCCGCGCGGAGAACGGCCGCCCGTTTGTTGTCATTAAGCGCTGAAAAGCGTTACGCCGATCCCGTCGCGTTTTGCATGGTACAGCGCCTTGTCGGCTTGGGCGATGTTGTCGTCAAGTGATCGTTGAGGATGAAACCAGGCAAGGCCGACGCTGGCGCTCACCCGTAAGGTTTGTTCAGCATGGGGTAATGGGCTTTTGCTTAAAGCGTCACGCAACCGGTGCCCAATTTTGATGGCCTGTTCGCCTGAACCAGCTTCCAGCAAGGCAATGAATTCGTCTCCTCCCCAGCGGCAAAGGGCGTCTTCAGTTCTTAATACCTGCTTCATGATGCCTGCTGCATGGTTCAAAACGATATCGCCGACCTGATGACCATAGGTATCGTTGATTTGTTTGAAGTTATCAAGGTCGATTAGCATTAAAAGCATGCCACGCTCTTGTTTGTGTTTCAACAGTGACACATGGGCCAGCTTTTCCTCAAAAGCCCGGCGGTTCAGCAGCCCCGTTAAAGGGTCTTCATGGGCCAGGCGTTGCATTTCGCCGCGCGCGTGATTCAATTCGTTTAGAAGCTTGTTTTGTGCCTGGTGTATGCGTCGGTACTCCAGCAATAACATTGTTTGCCGTCGCAAAGCCTTCAATAACTCAATCTGTTCCTCCGTTAAAGTGCGCGGTTGGTAGTCGAGTACGCATAGGGTGCCCAAAGGGAAGCCGTTATGCGATTTGATGAGCGCACCGGCGTAAAAACGCAATGCTTTATTGTTGCCGCTGACCAGGGGATTCACGCGCGTGCGGGCATCGGTGCGCGTGTCTTCAATAATCATAATGTCTTCTTCAAACAAGGCATGCCGACAGATTGAAATATCCAATGGCGTTTCCCGAATACCCAAGCCACGTTCCGCTTTGAACCACTGCCGATCGGCGTCGATGAAGTTAATGACGGCGATTGGTGCGTTGCAAATATAGGCGGCGCAATTGATTAAGTCGGTATAGGCCTGTTCGACTTGCGTATCGAGAATGTCGTAGTCTCGCAAGATCTCAAGTCGACGTTCCTCATTGAACGAGGCGGTTGGGGGCATAAACAAGGCCTGTGCTGGAAGAACAAACGGTCTGTCGGCGTGGCAACGGGCTGCCGGTAGTCGCTACACTGATAAGACTTTTATTTTAATCAATGGTTCAATTGTACATTTTTGTAACAGGGGTTAGGCATGGGTGGCTGGGGCTATGTGTATCTAGGGATCGCTATTGTGGCGGAGGTGGTTGGGACAAGTGCGCTGAAAGCATCAGACCAATTTACGCGGTTATGGCCCAGCGTGTTGACTGTGCTGGGCTATGGCATTGCTTTTTACTTTTTATCGCTAACCCTGAAAACGATTCCCACGGGCATTGCCTACGCGATCTGGTCGGGCATTGGCATTGTGCTGATTTCTTTGGTGGGATGGTGGTACTTTCGCCAGACGCTGGATTGGCCGGCCATTCTGGGCATGGGGTTGATTGTGGCCGGCGTCATTGTCATTAATGTGTTCTCAAAAGCGGTGGCGTAAGTTCCAGTTATTTAAGCTTCTTGCCGTTGGCGTCTGTAATGCTGATATCAATCGGGATGCCTTGCCCAACGCTTTGCGTGACGGTGCAGAACGCTTCAAACTGGGTTAGTACACGTTCAAGATGGCTTAAGTCTTCGGCCGCTGCACCAAGTTGAATGGCGGCATGCATATGGGTGATACGCAATCGTCCTTGTTCGTTGCGCCCAATGGTAGCCGTTACGTCGCACTCAATGGGTTCGGGGTTCCCGTTGTATTTCTTAATGGCAAAAAACAGGGAGTCGCTCAGGCAATTGCCGACAGCTGCGGCAAGAAACTGCGCCGGAGAGGGGCCTTTCCCTTCGCCGATGGGGGGCGGCTCGTCGCCCAGAATGGTGGGCAGGTTGTGGCCGAAGCTGATTTCGAATTGGAAATCTTTCTTTTGCTTGAGTTGAACGGTGACGGATTCGTTGGACATGTTGAGGTTCCTTAATTTTTTCGTTATTAATGATAACCCTCAAGGGCTTTTTTTTGCCAGATCTGTGTTTGGTTTGCAGAACATTGAGTTTGTCAACGGGGACCAAGAAGACTTGGTATCATTAAGGCGTTGATTCATCATATATTTTCAGAGACTAATCATGCCGCAATATCGTTCCAAAACCTCTACTCATGGTCGTAACATGGCCGGTGCCCGTGCGCTTTGGCGTGCCACCGGCATGAAAGATGGTGACTTCGAAAAGCCCATAATTGCGGTAGTGAACTCTTTCACCCAGTTTGTGCCCGGTCATGTACATTTGAAAGACATGGGGCAGCTTGTCGCGCGTCAAATCGAGGCGGCGGGTGGGGTGGCCAAAGAGTTCAACACAATTGCCGTCGACGACGGAATTGCGATGGGCCACGGTGGCATGCTCTATTCGCTGCCATCGCGTGAACTTATTGCCGATTCGGTTGAGTACATGGTGAATGCGCATTGTGCCGATGCGATGGTGTGCATTTCAAATTGCGACAAAATCACCCCAGGCATGCTCATGGCTGCCATGCGCTTGAATATCCCCGTAGTCTTTGTGTCGGGCGGTCCCATGGAGGCCGGCAAGGTTATTGATACGAGCAGCAAGAAAATTCTCATGAAGCTCGATTTGGTCGATGCGATGGTGAAAGCGGCCGACGATAGCGTGTCCGACGAAGACCTGGGTGAGATCGAGCGCAGCGCTTGCCCGACATGTGGCTCATGCTCCGGTATGTTTACCGCCAATTCCATGAACTGCCTCACGGAAGCACTGGGTTTGTCTTTACCGGGTAACGGCACCATTGTGGCCACCCATGCTCGTCGTCGATCGTTGTTTGAAAATGCGGGCAAACTGGTTGTTGAGTTGTGCAAACGCTATTACGAGCAGGATGACGACGCTGTTTTGCCGCGTAATATTGCAACGTTCGAGGCTTTTGAAAACGCCATGACACTTGATGTGGCAATGGGCGGCTCAACCAATACCGTATTGCACCTGCTGGCAGCCGCCCAGGAAGCCGGGGTTGATTTCACTATGTCGGATATTGATCGCATTTCACGCCATGTGCCGTGTTTGTGCAAAGTGGCACCGGCAACCGAGAAATATCATATTGAAGATGTTCATCGTGCCGGCGGGATTTTGGGTATTTTGGCCGAGTTGGCACGTGCCGACTTGCTGAACCTGGATGTAAACAACGTACATAGTGGCACGTTACGCCATGCCATTGCGCAGTTCGATGTGATGTCTGTTTCGGCGCGTAACGAGGTGGGTGACTTCTTCCGTGCTTCACCGGGCGGCATCCCCACGCAAACTGCATTCAGTCAAGATCGATACTACGATGAGCTGGATCTGGATCGCGAAGGCGGCTGTATTCGCGACAAGGCGCATGCGTATTCGCAAGACGGTGGTTTGGCTGTTTTGTATGGGAATCTGGCACCCAATGGTTGTATTGTGAAGACCGCCGGTGTAGATGAAAGCATTCTGGTGTTTACCGGCACAGCCCGTGTTTATGAAAGTCAGGATGATGCAGTTGACGGCATTCTGGGTGGCCAGGTGAAAGCCGGTGAGGTTGTCATTATTCGTTACGAAGGGCCGCGCGGCGGCCCCGGTATGCAGGAAATGTTGTACCCCACGTCTTACCTGAAGTCCAAAGGCCTGGGTGCTTCTTCTGCGCTGCTTACCGACGGGCGCTTCTCAGGTGGGTCTTCGGGGTTGGTTATTGGGCACGCGTCGCCTGAAGCGGCAGAGGGCGGCAATATTGCCTTGGTGCAAGACGGCGACACAATTGAAATTGATATCCCCAAGCGCCGTATTCACCTGGCCATTTCGGTGGAAGAGCTTGCGGCCCGCAGGGCTGAAATGGAATCCCGTGGTGACAAGGCCTGGAAGCCGGTCAATCGGCAAAGGGTGGTTTCACAGGCTTTGCAAGCTTATGCTGCATTAGCCACGTCGGCCGACCGGGGTGCAGTGCGTGATATCAATCAGGTTGTGTCGCGTACGCGAGCACATTCAAGCTAAGCAATTCATTCACACTTTCATCCAGGCTGCCCTGTCAGCCTGATGTTATAAAAGGCATCCGGTTTTTATTTCCCGGATGCCTTTTGATTTAGCATTGTTAACGCCATGGCTTCGACCAAGTCTCGCTTTTCAGCGGGTAGCGAAAAATAATCCACCGGAAGAATTTGCTGGAACGGCCATGTGTAGTGCAATGTGGGTTCACCAACTTTCTTCGTTCCTGAATCCGCCGGTATTTTGATCTCAATTTCCATTGGCGGTGTGCCGTTCAGCAGCCAAATGGGATTCACATTCAAGGCCAAGGCCAGTTGAAGAATATCTCTTGGATGGTATCGCAGTTGGTTTTCGAAATTTGAGATTGCCCCTTGTGACACGTTCGCGCGTTTTGCCAGCTCTTTTTGAGTTAGCTTTCTTAAGGTTCGCGCATACCGGAGGCGTTCTGCTAGCGTATTCACAAACGTGATTGAATAGCGTTATTCAAACACGTTGGTAATAAATAGCATCACATATGTGATAATCATATTGTTCAGTGTTATAAAAATTATTAACCTGTACGTTCAATAATCTAGAAGCAGGGGAAATGGTGCGGGCTAAGCAGTTGAAGTTGATCTGGTTTGATCCATTGCTGAGTGACGATGAGAGTGAGAGTTCGCAGTCTCTGGTGCAGGCAGCGCGCTACCATTTGGAAAAGTATGGTCTAGCGTTCGCTCATTGCGCCGATATGGATTCGGTGTATCAAGAAGCTATGGTGTCGATTGCCGCGTCGAAAATGCAAGATGTGCGTGCCTTGGTGTTACTGAACGCAGACTTTGCTCAAAATTGTGCGGTGGCGCATTATTTAAGGGCGGTTGCGCCGGGGGTGTGCATTGTTGCGCGTATACCCGATTACACAGAGCAAACACTTATGCATGCGCTGCAATCGGGGGTCGATGCGTATTTCAGCGGCACGGTATCACCTTATTTTCTCTCTACTTTGCTATTTAGCCGAATGCGCGCAGCGGGTTTGGCACTGCCGTCGTTAACGCAGGCTGAAGCCAGACCAATGCCCGATTATGGTTGGTGTTTCGCGGAGCAGGCATGGGCAATAGTGAGCCCTGACGGCAAGCGGGTTCGGTTAACGTCCGGCGAACGAGAGTTTATAATGACGATCGTTCAACAGCCCGACATGTGTGCCTCGCACGACGTTCTTATTAGTCATTTATGGCCTGATACCGAAAATGCAAAGGAAGGCGGGCGCGAGCGGATGAACGTGATGATGAGTCGTTTGCGTCAGAAATTCAAGAGCAAAGGGCTAGAATTGCCCATCCGCACACTTCACGGCAATGGTTATATGTTTTACGGGCCATTTCTGGAGCAACGCTATAGCTAAGCGCCTGTTAGGGCTGCGCAGGACGACGCAGAAAAACCATGTTGTCCCGGTGCATCAGCTCTTCGTCCGACATGACACCCAGGATTTCCGCTATTCGGTTACTGGGCTGACGCATAATGCGGCGGGTGTCGGCTGCAGAATAATTAATTAACCCGCGCCCGCACTCCAGCCCTTTTGGGTCGACGCAGGCAACCACATCGCCACGTTCAAATTCCCCTTCAACGGCAACGACGCCGATAGGCAGCAGGCTTTTGCGGCCGGTGGTTAAGGCTTTCACGGCACCTTCATCGAGTGTAACCCTGCCACGCAAGCGTAAATGGTTGGCTATCCAGCGTTGACGCGCCGATCGAATGGGAAGCTGTGCGCGCAGCTCTGTGCCAATGCGTTCCCCATTCGACAAGCGGATCAAAACATCGGGTTCCCGCCCGGAAGCAATCACAGTGTGAGCACCACTATTGGCAGCCCGGCGCGCGGCCAATACTTTGGTTAACATTCCGCCTGTCCCAATGCCACTGCCCGCGCCTCCTGCCATTGCCTCGAGTTCCGGGTCTCCGGCTTGTGCTTGAGCAATGAGTTTCGCTTCCGGATGCTTGCGCGGGTCGGCATCGTAGAGCCCCGGTTGATCTGTGAGAATGACCAGGGCATTTGCTTCAATTAGGTTGGTAACCAATGCCCCAAGTGTGTCGTTATCACCCAAACGGATTTCATCTGTGACGACGGTGTCGTTTTCGTTAACAATTGGAACGACGCCCAGCGACAGCAAGGTGTAGATGGTTGTGCGTGCGTTCAGGTAGCGTTCCCGGTCGGCCAGATCTTCATGCGTTAACAGGATTTGGGCTGTGCGAATGGCATGACGTCCGAACGCAACTTCGTAGGCTTGAACAAGCCCCATTTGCCCTACTGCCGCAGCGGCCTGGAGCTCATGCATTGTGTGTGGCCGGGTTTTCCATCCTAGTCGTGCCATGCCTTCGGCCACCGCCCCACTGGAAACCAGAACGACTTCCCGGCCTTGGGCGTGAAGTGCCGCAATTTGTGAGGCCCATTCGCCAACGGCTTGCAGATCGATGCCTTGACCTTCATTGGTAACCAGAGAGGAACCGACTTTTGCAACAACGCGCTTGGCTTGGGCGACAACGGATGTAAGGGTCGACATGGACGCAGTGAATAAACTATGAGTAAGATTTAATCGGCATTGTTCAGGGGGCCGCGCGAATCATCGAAGCGGGGGTCTTCCGCCTGATAAACACCTTCCGCCTTATCGGATTCCACGTTTTCCTTTTCCTTCTGGGCATCCAGCCAGTCTTGCAGCGCCCAGATTAATTCCTGCGTGCCGTTGCCGGTAAGTGCTGAAATGGCGAAAACCGGACCTTTCCACCCGAGAGCCTCGCAGAAGCGTTTCTGAATTTCGGTTGGGTCCTCGACCATGTCGAGTTTGTTCAATACGAGCCAGCGCGGCTTCTCGTAGAGGGCCTCATCGTACTTGCGCAGTTCTTCGGTAATGGCGCGTGCACCTTCAACCGCAGCATCTACCGGATCAATTGAGGGATCGGGTGAGGATAGGTCGACCAAATGCAACAGCACTCGTGTGCGGGACAAATGACGTAAAAACAAATGCCCCAGGCCGGCACCTTCGGAGGCACCTTCGATCAGGCCGGGAATATCGGCGATGACGAAACTGCGTGATTCCGAGGTGCGCACAACCCCCAGGTTGGGGTGCAGTGTGGTGAAGGGGTAGTCGGCGATCTTGGGCTTGGCGTTCGACACCTTACTGATGAGCGTTGACTTACCCGCATTGGGTAGGCCTAACAAGCCAACGTCGGCCAATACTTTCAGTTCAAAACGTAAGCGTCGCTGTTCACCTTCTTTGCCATAGGTGAACTGGCGGGGCGCGCGGTTTGTACTGGATTTGAAATGGATATTACCTCGGCCCCCTTCACCGCCTGCAGCCAACATGGCTTTCTCACCATGGTGGTTCAGGTCGAACAATTGTTCGTCGGTGTCGGCATCGTAAACGACGGTGCCGACGGGTACGCGCAGCGTGATGTCGGCAGCACCCGCCCCGTACTGATCGGAGCCACGTCCATTTTCGCCGTTCCTGGCCCGATGCAGGCGGGCATAGCGATAATCGACCAGCGTATTGATGTTGCGGTCGGCAATAGCAATAATGCTGCCGCCCCTACCGCCGTCGCCGCCGTCAGGCCCGCCTTTCGGAATGAATTTTTCGCGGCGAAAGCTCGCCGACCCATTGCCGCCTTTGCCGGCAATGACTTCAATGGTGGCTTCGTCTACGAATTTCATAAGTACAGACCATAAAAGGTTTCAAGAGGTATTCTAAAACAAAAAGCCCTACCGTCTGGTAGGGCTTTGCGTTCGGTTCAATGCAGATTAGTCTGCAGCGACAACCGAGACGGTGCGCTTGTTCAATGCGCCTTTGATGGCGAATTTAACTTTGCCGTCGACCAGCGAGAACAGCGTGTGGTCTTTGCCCATACCGACATTGGTGCCGGGGTGGAATTTTGTGCCGCGCTGACGAATGATGATGGAACCGGCATTGATGGCTTGACCGCCATATACCTTCACACCCAGTCGTTTCGATTCTGAATCGCGACCGTTCCGCGTTGAGCCGCCGCCTTTCTTTTGTGCCATGTTTAGCTCCTGTTAACCTGGTTCAAGCATTAAGCCGTAACGGCTTCGATGCGAATCTCGGTGTAGTTTTGACGATGGCCCTGACGCTTCTGATAGTGCTTGCGACGACGCATTTTGAAGATCTTGACCTTGTCGTGCCGGCCTTGTGCAAGAACTGTTGCCTTTACCACGGCGCCGTCAACCAAAGGCGTACCAATTTTCAATTGATCACCTTCGCCAACCGACAAAACCTGGTCTAGCGTAATTTCTTGCCCTATGTCTGCCGGTATCTGTTCTACCTTAAGTTTTTGGCCGGCTGCAACACGATACTGTTTGCCGCCGGTTTTTATGACCGCGTACATGTGGGTAACCCTTTTAAATTACATTACTGGCAAAATGCCAAGCTCAAGATAATATACTGAAAACGTTCTATAAGTCAAGCACTTAATCACGACCGGTAGTCGGCGTTGATGCTCACGTATTCATGTGAGAAATCGCTTGTGTAGACGGTTTCGGTGGTATTGCCCCGGCCTAGTGCAATGCGAACCAGGATTTCCGCCTCTTTCATGACGCGTTGACCCGCCTCTTCTACATAATCCGGGTTGCGTCCGCCTTGGCTGGCCACCAGAACGTCGCCCAACCATAAATTAACCTTGCCGACGTCCAGATCGTTGATGCCTGCGTAACCAACGGCTGCCAAAATACGACCAAGATTGGGGTCGCTGGCGTAGAACGCCGTTTTAACCAGCGGAGAGTGGGCAACGGCATAAGCCACTTTCAGCGCTTCTTCCTGGCTTGCGGCCTGTTCAACCCGGATGGTGATGAATTTGGTTGCCCCCTCGGCGTCACGAACAATTTTCTGCGCCAGCTCCAGGGCGGCGTCGGATAAAGCCCGATACAGTTCGCTGTACAAAGGATGGTGCGTGGAGTCGATATGCAGGCCGCTTTGGCCGGTTGCCATAATAATGAAGGAGTCGTTTGTGGAAGTGTCGCCGTCAACCGTGATGCGATTGAATGAGCGATTGGCAATTTCCCGTGTCATATCGGCCAGCAGGCCAGGCGGAATACCTGCGTCGGTGGCCAGGTAGCCGAGCATGGTTGCCATGTTCGGGCGGATCATACCCGCGCCTTTGCTAATGCCGGTCAGGGTAACGGGTTGGCCGCCCAGTTCAATTTTCTTCGATACGATTTTAGGTTGCGTATCGGTGGTCATAATGCTGTGGGCAGCGTTGAACCAGTTGTCGGCTGTCAGGTTCTGCATAGCGGCGGGAAGCGCTTTGATCAGCCGGTCGACCGGCAAAGGCTCCAGAATCACGCCGGTGGAAAAGGGCAGAATTTGGTTTGGAGAAACATGAAGCAATTTTGCTACTGCTTCACAGGTTTCGTGGGTGGCTTTCAACCCGCTTGGTCCGGTTCCTGCGTTGGCGTTACCCGTGTTGATAACCAAAGCGCGAATGTCGCTGTTTTGTGCCAAATGTTGTTCACACACTTGTACCGGCGCAGCACGAAAGCGGTTTTGCGTGAACACGCCGGCAACGGAAGTACCGGGCGCAAGTTGAAAAACAGTAAGGTCTTTGCGACCCTGTTTGCGAATGCCGGCTTCAGTAATGCCGATTTCAACCCCCGCAACAGGAAGAATGGTTTCAGGCGCAGGAATATGCAGGTTTACAGCCATATGGGGTCTCGCAAAAAGTAGGTGGCCAAGATGCAAAACGCCATTTTATCGTAGCTTGGGTATGTCACCGGACACGTTTCAGCTTATTTTTCATTGCTTTGCAGGCGGGTCTGGGCCAGCAGCTTAAGTTCGCCAAGTGCTTCGAACAGTGCCTGTCGACTGTGTTCTGAAAGACTTCCGAACAGGCCCCGGATCCATTGCTCGTGCGCATCGGCCATGCGTTTGAAGCTGCGCTTGCCTTTTGGTGTAAGCCGGATAATGGAGCTGCGGCGGTCGGAGGCGACCTTAATGCGTTCAACCAACCCTTCTTTTTCGAGTTGATCGGTAATGCCGGTGATGTTGCCGTTGGTGACCATCATGTGGCGCGATAACTCGCTCATTTTCATGCCTTCCGGAACACGCAACAGCTGCGCCATCAGGTCGAAGCGGGGTAGCGTCGTTTCAAAATCGGTGCGTAATCGGCTGCGAATGTCGCCTTCAATAAGATTGCAACAGGTTAGCAAACGAAGCCAGAGACGCAGATCATCGTGATCGTTCGGGCCCGCGCGACTTTCCAGGTCGGGTGTGGCGTCGTCGGATGAGTGGGTTAGGATGGTCATGTCGTTAACGCAGTTTCCAGGCCGTAAATTTAAATAAGTTAGGTCAACCCTTGGGCTTGCAACAAGAACATAGTTTAATCTTAAAGTTTCATTTTGGGGCATTTTCTTTGCCCCGCTTAAGTCGTTGACGCATTTAAAAAAATCTTGCATCTGCTTTTTTTTATGTATATAGTTTAAGCCTAAAGTAAATATTCAGCCTTTTCGGAGAACGCTCATGAATATCGTTTGTATTGGCGGAGGTCCCGCCGGCTTGTATTTTGGTCTGCTGATGAAACTCAGTGACCCAAGCCACGAAATTACCATTATCGAGCGCAATCGACCGTATGACACGTTTGGCTGGGGCGTTGTGTTTTCAGACGCAACGCTGGAGAACCTGCGCGAAGCGGATCCGGTCTCGGCCGAGAAAATTGCCCTGGCATTCAACCACTGGGACGATATCGAAACGCATTACAAAGGCAAAAGTATTCGCAATAGCGGCCATGGTTTTATTGGTATTGGTCGTAAAAAGCTGCTGAATATTCTTCAAGAACGCTGTGAAGAAGTGGGCGTGAAACTGGTGTTTGAAACTGACGTATCCGATGACCAGGAAATCGCCGAAAAATACAACGCTGATCTTGTCATTGCGTCCGATGGCTTAAACAGCAAAATTCGAACTCGCTACGAGGATACATTCAAGCCCGACATCGATGTGCGCAAGTGTCGTTTCGTATGGCTGGGCACCGAAAAAACATTTGATGCCTTTACCTTTGCGTTTGTAAAAACCGAACACGGCTGGTTCCAGGCGCATGCGTATCGGTTCGAGCCGGGGATGTCGACCTTTATTGTGGAAACACTCGACGAAACCTGGAAGGCGCACGGCATCGACAAAATGAGTCAGGAAGACGGCATCGCTTTTTGCGAGAAAATCTTTGCCCCCTGGCTCGATGGCAACAAGCTGATCAGTAACGCGTCGCACTTACGCGGTTCGGCCATCTGGATTCAATTCCCTCGTGTTATTTGTGATACCTGGGTGCATTACCAGCCATTACCCAGCGGCCGTAAAGTGCCGGTCGTGCTTATGGGCGATGCGGCCCATACGGCGCACTTCTCAATTGGTTCGGGTACCAAGCTGGCTCTGGAAGACGCGATTGAATTGAACCGATGCCTGATGGCAAAGAACTACAACGTTGAAGAGGGCTTGCAGCACTACCAGGAAGTGCGCAGTGTTGAGGTTCTGAAGATCCAGAACGCAGCGCGCAACTCCACGGAGTGGTTCGAGAACGTGGCGCGCTATGCCAACTTCGAGCCCGAGCAGTTTGTCTACTCCATGCTTACTCGTTCGCAGCGTATTTCGCATGAAAATTTGCGCCTGCGTGATCCGAAGTGGCTTGAGGGTTTTGAGCGTTGGCTGGCAACACACTCAGGCGTGAAGGAGCAGGGCGAGCGCCCGGTTCCCCCTATGCATACACCGTTTACGGCGCGCAGCGTGACCTTGAAGAATCGTATCGTTATGTCGCCGATGGCGATGTATTCTTGCGTTGACGGTGTGCCGGGTGATTTCCATTTGGTTCACCTGGGTTCTCGCGCCATGGGCGGCGCAGGTATGGTTATGGTGGAAATGACCTGCGTTTCGCCGGAAGCACGTATCACTCCGGGATGCCCGGGGTTATGGACGGATGAGCAAGGCGCGGCGTTCAAACGCATTGTTGACTTCGTTCATCAGAACACCGACGCCAAAATTGGATTGCAAATTGGTCACGCCGGCCGTAAAGCGTCTACCAAGGTAAGTTGGGAAGGCACCGATTTACCGCTCGATTCCGGCAATTGGCCTATTGTTTCGGCTTCTCCCATTCCTTACATCGAAGGTGTATCGCAAGTGCCGCAGGAAATGACGCGCGCTCAAATGGATGAAGTGAAGGACCAGTTTGTAGCGGCGACCCGTCGTGCAGTTGAAGCGGGTTTCGACTGGCTGGAACTGCACTGCGCTCACGGCTATCTACTTTCAAGCTTTATCTCGCCGATTACAAACGTGCGCACTGATGAGTACGGCGGTTCATTGGATAACCGTTTGCGTTACCCGCTGGAAGTTTTTGAAGCGGTGCGTAAGGTTTGGCCGGAAAGCTTGCCAATGTCGGTACGTATCTCTGCTCACGATTGGGTGGAAGGCGGGATTACGCCTGACGATGCCATTGAAATTGCGCGCCGCTTCAAGGCGGCCGGAGTCGACTTGGTCGACTGTTCTTCCGGGCAAGTATCCAAAGAAGAGCAGCCGGTCTATGGCCGCATGTATCAAACGCCATTTTCCGATCGCGTCCGTAACGAAGCAGAGGTGGCCACGATTGCGGTTGGGGCTATTTTCGAGGCCGACCATGTGAACAGTATTATCGCGTCCGGTCGTGCCGATCTGTGTGCGTTGGCACGTCCCCACCTGGCGGATGCCGCCTGGACATTGCGTGAGTCGGCAAAAATTGGCTATCAAGACGTAACGTGGCCCAAACAGTACTTCCCTGCCAAGCGTCAGCTGGAAACCAACTTTGAGCGGGCCGCTGCTTACGCAAAATCCATCGGAGGTTAATGATGATGACACAAGCACGCCATGCATTAGTAACCGGCGCCGCACGCGGTATTGGTTTAATCGTGGCCCAACGCCTCTTGCAGCAAGGCTGTCGCGTGACCTTAATGGGGCGCAACGTGCAGGCGTTGGAGCAAGCCGTACAACAGCTTCAGCCGCTGGGTGAGGTTGGCTTCGTTGCAGGCGACGTTGGCAATGCGCAGAATGTTGAGGCCGCTTTTGCCAAAGCCCGCGACCAATTCGGCCCGATCGATATTCTGGTGAACAATGCAGGTCAGGCCGTTAGTGAACGGTTTGATCGCATGACGCAAGACGCTTGGCACAGCATGTTGTCGGTGAATTTAACCGGCACGTTTCATTGTATCCAGGCCGCTTTACCCGATATGCTCGCTAAAAGATGGGGCCGTATTGTGAATGTGGCCAGTACTGCGGGGTTGCAAGGCTATGCCTATGTATCGGCTTACTGCGCAGCCAAACATGGGGTTGTGGGTTTAACCCGTTCCTTGGCGCTTGAAGTCGCCCGGAAAGGCATTACCGTGAACGCGGTGTGCCCGGGTTATACGGAAACCGATTTGGTGCGCGACGCACTCGACAACATTATGGAAAAAACCGGCATGACGCTCGACGAGGCGCGTGCCAAACTGGCCGAATCCAACCCTCAAGGGCGCTTGGTTCAGCCTGAAGAGGTAGCCGATGCCGTGGCCTGGTTATGCCAGCCGGGTGCCGGCGCTGTTAACGGACAATCAATCCCCGTAGACGGGGGGGAAGTGATGGTGGGCTAAGCGCGCACCGGAACCTGGAGAAATCTATGAGTACTGAACACACAATGGAACACCACAAGGGCCCCATGGCGGGATACCAACCCAAGAACTTTTTGTGGTCCGTGTCCGACGATGGCAAAGTTGCCACTATTTCCCTGAATCGTCCCGAACGCAAGAATCCCCTTACGTTTGAGTCGTATGCAGAGTTGCGTGATTTGTTCCGCAAGTTGGTTTATGCAAGCGACATTAAAATTGTTGTGGTCACCGGCTCGGGCGGAAATTTTTGTTCGGGCGGCGATGTGCATGAAATTATTGGTCCGCTGACCAAAATGACCATGCCTCAATTACTGGAATTTACCCGCATGACGGGTGATTTGGTTAAAGCCATGCGTAATTGCCCGCAGCCCATCATTGCGGCGGTCGATGGCGTGTGCGCGGGCGCGGGTGCTGTTGTGGCCCTGGCGTCCGATATGCGTTTGGCTACCGAGCAAACCAAAACGGCCTTTTTGTTTACCCGGGTAGGCTTGGCCGGCGCCGATATGGGTGCTTGCGCACTGTTGCCCCGCGTTATTGGTCAGGGTCGCGCTTCAGAATTGCTGTATACCGGTCGTTCCATGTCTGGGCAGGAAGGCCTTAACTGGGGTTTCTTTAATAGTCTGCATGCGTCTGAAGAAGTTTTGGGTGCTGCTCAGGACATGGCGCGTCGCCTGGCCGATGGTCCCACGTTTGCGCATTCCATGACGAAAAAAGCGCTGCATCAAGAGTGGTCGATGGGTGTGGATGAAGCCATTGAGGCTGAAGCCCAGGCACAGGCAATCTGCATGCAGACACAAGACTTCCATCGTGCCTATCACGCATTTGTGGCCAAGCAAAAACCCGTGTTCGAAGGTGACTAAATGACAGACTTCAGCTGGCTCGACTGGCCGTTTTTCGATGAGCGTCACCCGTCGTTTGCGCGTGAGCTCGATCAGTGGTGTTCCGAACACCTGTCCCACATTGATCACCACGATACCGATGAGGCCTGTCGGCAGTTGGTGAAGGCGTTGGGGCAGGGTGGCTGGTTGAATGTCGCTGTTCCTCAGGGCCCCGATGGTCGCTGGGGCGGACGTTGGCCGGAAATAGATTCCCGCGCGCTCTGTATCGTGCGTGAAACCCTGGCCCGCCACGAAGGGTTGGCTGATTTCGCGTTTGCCATGCAAGGCCTGGGTAGCGGCGCGATTTCCATTGCCGGCAGCGACGCACTGCGTGAAAAATATTTGCCTCGTGTCGCCAGTGGCGATGCCATAGCGGCGTTTGCGCTTTCCGAACCCGATGCGGGGTCTGATGTTGCGGCCATGAGCTGCGAGGCCACGCTCGACGGCGACCATTACGTATTGAATGGTGAAAAAACCTGGATATCGAATGGAGGTATTGCCGATTTTTACTGCGTGTTTGTACGCACAGGCGAGGCGCCGGGCGCGCGTGGCATCACGGGCTTCGTAGTGGATGCCGACACGCCTGGGTTGAATATTGCAGAACGAATCGATGTGATTGCACCGCATCCGTTGGCGCGGTTGCATTTTGATCACTGTCGTGTGCCGGTCAGTCAGCGTTTGGGTGAAGGCGGGCAGGGGTTCAAAATTGCCATGATGACGCTGGACATTTTCCGTGCTTCGGTGGCGGCAGCGGCATTGGGCTTTGCACGCCGTGCCTTGCAGGAAGGTTTAGGCCGTGCCAAGTCACGAAAAATGTTCGGTCAAACATTGGGCGATCTGCAGTTAACCCAAGCGGCGCTGGGTGATATGGCCATGGAAATCGACGCGGCGGCTTTGCTTACATACCGTGCCGCTTGGATGCGCGATGTACAAAAACAGCGCACCACGCGTGAAGCGGCCATGGCCAAAATGGCGGCAACCGAATCAGCTCAGCGAGTGATTGATCGCGCCTTACAAATGTTCGGTGGCTTGGGTGTTAAATCCGGCGAGCCGGTTGAAAAACTTTATCGGGAAATTCGTGCACTGCGTATTTACGAAGGGGCAACCGAAGTACAGAAATTGATTATTGCCCGCGAATTACTCAAAAACAGTTAAGCCGAAGGAGAGATAAATGGAACGTTCTGCTCATAAGGACACCTTTGCCCGAGACAATTTGCCGCCGCTCGAGCAGTGGCCGGAATTATTGCTCGACGGCAATCCCGATGTCGCTTATCCGGCGCGGTTGAACTGTGCTGTGGAATTGGTTGATGCGCATGTAAATGAGGGGCGCGGAGACCGCGTTGCCCTGCGGTGGCGCGAGGGCGACAACAAAAAAGCCATGACCTACAAAGAGCTCATGGTGTTGACCAACCAAATAGCCCAGGTTCTTACCGATGATATGAAGTTGGTGCCCGGCAATCGTGTGTTGCTGCGTGGGCCGAATAACCCCATGATGGCGGCTTCGTGGCTTGCCGTAGTGAAAGCCGGGTTGGTGGTTGTTCCTACCATGCCGCTGTTGCGTGCCAGTGAGCTGAAGCCGATTGTTGAAAAAGCTGAAATTACAGCCGTGTTGTGCGACAAGCGTTTGGGTGACGAGGTGGAGCATTGCCTCGACAGCAATCACCCCGCATACTGCCCGCAGTTGAAAGAGGTGCGCTACTTCTGCGACGACCGTGCCGACTCCCTTGAGTCGTTGGTGAAAACCAAATCCGAAACGTACACGGCATGCGACACCGCCGTTGACGACGTTTGTCTGATCGCATTTACCAGCGGTACAACCGGCAAACCAAAAGGTTGCATGCATTTCCACCAAGATGTGCTGGCTATGTGCGACACGTTCTCGAAACATACCTTAAGAACGCATGCCGACGACATTATTACCGGCACCCCCCCTCTGGCCTTCACCTTTGGTTTGGGTGGGATGTTGTGCTTTCCACTGCGCGTGGGCGGTTCTACGGTGCTCATTGAAAAGCTTACGCCGGAAGACTTGCTTAAAACAATCGACGATTTCGGCGTCACCATGACCTTCACCGCGCCGACGTTTTATCGCCAGATGGCGCCCTTGGCCAGCCGGTTTTCTTTGGCAACCTTGAAAAAAACGGTTTCTGCGGGCGAGGCCTTGCCCGACGCCACGCGTCAGTTGTGGAAAGACGCGACCGGCATCGAAATGATCGACGGTATTGGTGGCACGGAAATGATTCACGTGTTTGTGTCGAGCCCGCCGGAAGAAGTGCGTCGCGGTGCCATTGGTCGGGTCGTGCCGGGTTACGTTGCACAAGTCGTCGATGATGACTTCAATCCGTTGCCGCCAGGTGAGGTGGGGCGTCTGGCTGTTAAAGGCCCAACGGGTTGCCGTTACCTGAACGATGAGCGCCAGATGAAGTTTGTGCAAAATGGCTGGAACCTGCCGGGCGATACGTTCAAGATGGATGACGACGGCTACTTCTTTTACCAGGCGCGCAACGACGACATGATTATTTCCGCCGGGTACAACATTGCAGGGCCGGAAGTGGAAGACGCCTTGCTGGCGCATGAAGCGGTGGCCGAATGCGGGGTAATCGGCCAGCCAGACCCCGACCGCGGCAATATCGTTAAAGCTTTTATTGTGCTTAAACCGGGCTTCGAAGCGAACGATGCCATGGTTAAAACACTGCAGGATCACGTTAAGAACCAAATTGCACCCTATAAATATCCGCGTGCAATCGAGTTCGTTAAAACATTGCCCCGTACTGAAACCGGCAAGCTTCAGCGCTTTGTGTTGCGCCAGAAAGAGCAGGGTCAGAAGGGCTGAATCGGTTTATTCATTGATTTTTACGAGGCAAATATGAACATTCTTCAACCTCCCAATTGGGCAGAACCCAAAGGTTATGCAAACGGCACCATGGCTGAAGTGCAGGTGGGTAGCCGTATTATTTTTGTAGGTGGCCAGATCGGCTGGAATGCGCAGCAGGAGTTCGAAACCGACAACCTGGCTGAGCAAGTTGGGCAAACGTTGCGCAATATTGTTGATGTATTGAAGGAAGGGGGCGCCGGCCCAGAGCACATTACCCGGATGACCTGGTATGTGGTCGACAAAAAAGAATATACATCGCAGCTACGCGAAATTGGCAAACAGTATCGTGAGGTTATTGGGCGTCATTTCCCTGCCATGACGGCTTTTGAAGTGGCGGCGCTGATTGAAGACCGTGCACGCGTGGAAATCGAGGTAACGGCGGTGGCGCCGCCGTCGGCCTGATTTCTGGTTTCTTAAAGCGTTGCAAAAACCTTTTTTGCGGCTGCCAGGGTTTGTTCAATGACCTCGTCAGTATGGGTCGATGAAACAAACCCGGCCTCGAACGCCGAAGGCGCAAAGTAAACGCCTTGTTCGAGCATGCCGTGAAAGAATTGCTTGAACTGGTCGATATTGCAGCTTGACACTTCGTCGAAACTGCGTGGGATGCCGTCGCGGAAATACAAGCCGAACATGCCGCCGACGCAGTCGGCGCTGAATGGAACCCCGGCTGCCTGGGCGTGCTCGCTTAACCCTTGTGTGAGCCTGCGTGTTTGTTGTTCGAGTTTGTCGTAGAACCCCGGCTCTGACAAGAGCTTGAGCGTAACCAGCCCTGCCGCAACGGCAACCGGGTTGCCCGACAACGTGCCTGCCTGATACACCGGCCCCAATGGTGCCACGCAATCCATGATATCGGCCCGGCCTCCGAAAGCACCCACGGGCATCCCGCCGCCGATGACTTTTGCCAGGGTGGTTATATCGGGTGTCACACCGGTTAAACCTTGCACTCCTTGTGGGCCCACGCGAAAACCGGTCATGACTTCATCAAAAATCAATAATGCACCGTGTTGCGTGCAAAGTTCGCGTAACGTTTCAAGGAATCCGGCATCGGGCTTCACAAGGTTCATGTTGCCGGCAATCGGTTCAACAATAATGCAGGCAATATCGTTGCCTTGCTGCTCGAACGCGGCTCGCACAGCCTCAGGCTGGTTGAAATCAAGGACGATGGTGTGTTGAACGAATTCTTGCGGTACACCGGCTGAAGTAGGATTGCCGAAAGTGAGCATGCCCGACCCGGCTTTCACTAACAGGCTGTCGGCATGGCCGTGGTAACAGCCTTCAAACTTGATGATTTTTGAACGCCCGGTATAGCCGCGAGCCAGCCGGATGGCGCTCATGGTGGCTTCAGTGCCTGAACTGACCAAACGGACCTTTTCAATTGATGGCAGACGCGCCGCAATGGCTTCGGCGATGTCGATTTCCCCTTCTGAAGGTGCGCCGAAAGAAAGCCCGTCTACGGCGGCCCGTTGCACTGCCTCAATAACCTCAGGGTGAGCATGACCCAAAATGGCTGGACCCCATGACCCCACATAGTCGATATATTGTGTGTTCTCTGCATCCCAAATATAGGGGCCTTGCGCGCGTTTGATGAAGCGTGGCACGCCTCCTACGGAACGAAAAGCGCGAACAGGTGAGTTCACGCCACCTGGAATGGTTTTGCAGGCACGATCGAATAGTTCGGTATTACGGGACATAGTGAATAAAAGGTGAATAGTTACGACAAAAGGGATAGAAGGTAAAGTATAAGCCCGCGTATTAGGCTTCGAAAGCGTGGTTGAAACGCTGGGCCTGGGCGCAGACGTCGTTTGCTTCGAAAAGGCCGTTGATCACGGCAACGCTGGTGGCACCTGCCTGCACCAGGGGCGCTGCATTTTCCGGCGTGATTCCTCCGATGGCGACAATGCCGGGGCGTGCTCCCGACAATGCTGCCATTGCGGCACGGGTTTGTTGAAAGAGATCAAGGTCGGCCTTGACGGCATGGGGCTTCACGCTTGAAGGGTATACCGCGCCGAAAGCAACGTAATCGACTCCCATGCTCAGGGCTTGTTGCGCGCGCGCAAGCTCGTTGTAGCAAGATGCGCCGATCAGCTTTCCCGGGCCGATGCGTTCTCGGGCAGTTCCGGGGTCGCCGTCTTCGCGGCCTAAATGAACGCCGTCTGCATCTACCGCCAAAGCCAGATCAATGCTGTCGTTCACGATAAAAACGATGCCTTGGCGTCTGCATATTTCGCGTAGGCGGCCGGCTTTGTCGACTGCCTCATGCCCCGTTAAGGACTTTTGTCGCCATTGTAAAGCGGCCATGCCGCCTTCTGCGGCCTGTTCAACCGCATTTACAAGTTTTTCAAAATCCGTCCATTCGGGCGTGATGCCGTACAAGCCGCGGGGGAATTTCAAGCGAGATGTCATGGTGTCGAGCGATTAAAAATTTGTGCACCCATACCAGGCCGGAATGCGCGGCCGGTTAATGGTAGTGCCAGTTTTAGTGCTGATTCGGTTGCGTCGGGTACCGTGCGACCGCGGGCAAGTTCAACGGTCAGTGCGCAGGCGAGCGGACCATTCTGATGGCTGACTCTGGAAGTGGGGGGTGTCCAGGGCCAGTTAATTAAAGTTTGCTCCGGGCCGTGCAAAACATAAGCTCGTTGCCCAGGGCGTAACTCAGTGCCGGTGGTGAGTACCCATTTCGCGCCAAATTGCATGAGCGTTTTGGCGGGTGTCGGGCCGCGACGGGGCAGCAGACCATCGGCAACCCATTGCGTCAATACACTGTTGTCGACCAGTATCAAGTCGGCTTGGGGTAATAAAAGTTCAAATGTGGCGTTAATGGCTTCGTCGGGGTCGAAGTCGTCACTTTGCAATGCCTGCGGAGCGGTATGTAACTGTAGCAACAGAGGCACATTGGGATAGTCGGCGGCTATCTGGGCCAATACGCGCACTGAGTCAGTGGTGTACAGTGGACCTGCTTTGATGGCTTGCACGTGCATGTCTTCAAGCAGGCAACGCGCCTGGTCATCAATGAGTTCCGCCGTAATGGCGTGAATCTCCTCGATGTTGGCGGTGTCTTGTACGTGCAGCGCAGTTATCGTACTAAGCGCGTGCGCACCGAGCGTGCTACAGGTAATAGCATCGGCGGGCAGGCAACCCGACCCGCTTGGGTCGAAGGGGCCGTACAGAAGGACGAGGGGGGGCGAGGTTTCAAACACGAATCAAAAAACGCTTTACTATTGCGATAAGTAAAATTGACCCCATTCTATAGGAACGGTCCCGCTTGTTGGTGGACCAAACGAAATTTTCAGTGAGTAACAAAAGTTATGCGTACATGGATGTGCCTAATCTGCGGTTGGATATATGATGAGGAGGCTGGGTTGCCTGAAGAGGGGATTGCGCCGGGCACGCGTTGGGAAGATGTTCCGCCCAACTGGGTCTGTCCCGAATGCGGGGCGCGTAAGGAAGATTTTGAAATGATGGAAGTCTAAACGTAATGATGAAACTTTAAACTGTCCAGGAGGGCGAGTCATGGCATCGATACAACTTAATAATGAACTGAGCGTCGACTTGTCCAAACAATTCCTGCTGGCAATGCCAGGCATGGATATGGGTGAGTGGGCGCACAGTGTGGTGTTTTTATGTGAACACAACACGGAAGGCGCGTTGGGCCTAATTGTGAACCGACCCAGCGATATTACGGTGGCCGACATGCTGGAGCGGCTTGGTCTGCAAGTGGAACCGGGCGTTCAGGCGGTTGCCGCCCAGGCTGTTTATCACGGTGGGCCGGTGCATACCGACCGTGGTTTTGTTTTGCACACGGCCGGCAATAAAACTTATGCGTCAACTATCGATCTGGGCGATTTCCAGCTCACGACTTCGCGCGATGTACTTGAAGACATCGCCAAAGGTGAAGGGCCTGAACAGTTTTTGGTGACATTGGGTTATGCCGGATGGGGCACCGGCCAGCTTGAAAGCGAACTTGCCCAGAATGCCTGGTTGAATGTCGAGGCCGCTCCATCGATTATTTTCGATTTGCCTCACGATGGGCGTTACGAGGCCGCGCTGGGTGCCTTGGGTATTCACTCGTCGATGCTTACGGGTGTAGCGGGGCATGCCTGACAAGGTTCTGCTGGCATTTGATTTCGGGCAGAAGAAGATTGGCGTGGCGGTGGGCAACAGTCTCACCCGCCAGGCCCGTCCACTCACGATACTGTTCCCAAAAACACGGGTTGAACGTTTCAATCAGATTGCCGCTTTGCTTAAAGAATGGCAGCCGGATCAACTGATTGTTGGTTTGCCGCTTACAATGGACGGTTTGGAACAAGAGGCGTCGCGAGCTTGCAGGCGGTTTGCCAATCAGTTGAACGGGCGCTTTGGTATTGATGTGCAGTTGGTGGATGAGAGGGGCTCCAGCCTTGAGGCGCAAGATTTGCTGGGTAGTCATGCCCCCGACGACGCCATGGCTGCTGCAGTTATCTTGCAGCGCTATCTCGATGCGCTGGGTTCGCTTGAATAAGAGGTCGTTTTGCGTTTGATTCTGTTTTCGATCCGGTTTCCGCTGGTTTTAATCTGGCTTATTTCATGTCTGGTTTGCGTTGCACTGATTTATCCGTTCGTTTCGGTGGCAGTGCGCAATGCGATGAATCATCATTGGTCCAGAGCCTTGATGTTTTTATGCGGTGTAAAAATAAACGTTCTGGGCCACCCAACGCTTCAAGGTTCGGCGCTTTGGGTGGCCAACCATGTTTCCTGGATCGATATTTACGTGTTGGCCAGTGTGCGGTGTGTGGCATTTATCGCAAAAAGTGAAATCCGCGATTGGCCGGTTATTGGCTGGCTGGTTGCGAAGGTGGGCACAATTTTTGTGAATCGCAGTCAACGAAATTCGGTTCGTCAGGTAGGCACCGATATGCAAAAGTTGTTTGACCATAACATGGTGATCGGTCTATTCGCAGAGGGGACAACCAGCCGCGGTTTTGACGTTTTGCCTTTTCATTCAAGCTTGTTTGAACCACCGGTTCGGGCCGGTATTACGATCCAACCTGTTGCCCTGCGTTTCTTTCACAAAGGCCGGCGTAGCGACTATCTGGCTTTTGTGGGCAATGAAAGCCTGATGCACAATTTGTGGGTTTTATTGGGGACAACCGGTGCGATGGTCGAGGTCGAGTTCATGCCGCCGGTTCCGGTTGAACAGTATGAAGGCGGGCGCGCAAAGGTGGCCGATTATGTGCGGGAGCAGATTCGCTCGGCTGTGGTGCGAGGCATAGAGGCAGGGGCCGAAGAGGAACCTTTGGCCGCTTAATGAGATGAAGTTGAGCACCGCCGGTTGTGGCCTTAAGCGGAGCCGGGTGTTTGGTGGCTGATGCAGTCAATCTGAACCAGTTTGCGATCACTTAAACGCAGCGCTGTCAGTTTGCCGCCCCAAACGCACCCTGTATCCAGGCAAATTGCGTCCGGACGAATCATGAGTCCGAGTGTAGACCAATGACCAAAGACAATGGTTGTGTTTTGTGTGGCCCGGTCGGGAACATCGAACCAAGGCATCAGGTAGTCGGGTGCTTCGCTGCCCGGCGCGTTTTTATACGATAAATCCATGCGCCCTTTAACGTCACACATGCGTATGCGCGTGAGTGCGTTAATCACAATACGCAGACGTTTGTTTGGCCCGAGGCCGTCGCGCCAGCGATCGGGTTCGTTGCCATACATTTTTTCAAGGTGTTGCCGCCAATGTCTGGACTGCAAGGCATGCTCCACTTCGGCAGCCAGTGTCATGGTTTGTTTTAGCGTCCATGGTGCCAGGACGCCCGCATGAACAAGCAAATGGTTTTGTTCATAGTGGGCCATGGGTCGATGACGTAACCATTCAATAATCTCGTCGGCGTCGGGCGCCCCGAGAATGTCGGCGATGGTGTCGGATTTTCCAGGTTTGCGCACGCCTGCAGCTACCGCAAGTAAGTTCAGGTCGTGATTGCCCAAGACGGTGACCGCCTTGTTGCCCATGTCCATAATACGACGCACGGTATCAAGTGAGCGAGGGCCGCGATTTACAATGTCGCCGGCGAACCAGAAGCGTGCGTCGTGGTCGGCAACGACTGCAGAGTGTTCAAGTAATTGGTCCAGGGCCGAACAGCATCCTTGAATATCGCCGATGACCCAGGTTGGGGGCGCAAGGGGGGAAGCGGGGGAGAAACTCATGTTGCCGATTTATTCCATGGTCCGCGTGTGCGTACAAAGCGCTGGACCTGATGTTTGTTTTCCATGTAAATAAGCGTAGCCAATGCCAGCAGCAGGGCGGCAATATTTGGGACCAACGCTGTTACCCATGGAGACCAGCGGCTTAGCATGCCCACGTTCAGGGCAAGCTGGTTCACCATGAAAAAGCCGACGCCGAGCAAAATGCCAATAAACACTTTGCCACCGACTCCGCCTCGCCGTGTTTGCATAAACCCGATAGGGGCGGCAATGGTGATCATGACCAGAAGCGTGAACGGGTAGGCCAGCTTGCGCCATAGCGCAACGATTTGGCGGTCGGTTTGAAGATTGTTGGCTTCAAGGTAGGCAATATAATCATTTAGTACGGCAATCGACATGCGTTCCGGGGTCAGGATGCGGGCGATCAGGCGTTCCGGCGTCAAGCTGGTCGTTATCGTGCGTTCAGGAACGGTTTCCAGCGTGGTTAAGGGTTGTTCGGGCGCGGTTGCGTCATCCAGCGCACTCATGGCGTTTTCGCTAATTTGCGTTTCGGCGACCTCTTCCATTACAAGCGAGCCATTCTGAAAATAGCCTTGCTTGGCTTGTGAGAAGCGGACCAGTTCCTGACCTTCGTAGAATTCGTACAGGGTAATGCCGGCCACCCCACCATTGGGTTTGAGTTCGGAAATATTGATAATCCGGGTACCCTGGTTTGGCGCTTCTTCCTTGAACCAGTAGCCACTGTTTAACCGTCCGCCACCCGCGCGCCCCATGAGCTGCAAGGTGGCTTCGCTGGCTTTGATTTCTGCGGCGGGGGTGACGAGCTCGGAAAGGAAAAATGCGGCTACGACCCACGGGATGGTGATAATCCAGAGCATACGCAGCAACTTCATCCCGCTGACCCCTGATACCCGCAAAATGACAAGTTCATTGCGTTGAGCCAGACTGGCCAGGGCGAGAATGGCGCCGATTAACAATCCAATCGGTAAAAGCTCGTATAACCGGGTGGGCATTTGCAAGGCCTGAAGATAGAACAGGTCGAGTAATGTGAGCTTGGTGCCGACGTTGTCCAGTTCCTCAATAAGCGCGAAGAATGTAAACAGGCCTAGTAGAGCCAGCAAAACAACGATGCTGGACCGATAGATTTCTTTGGCAAGGTAACGGCGTGCAGTGCGCATGAAAAAAAAGTAAGGCTGAAACAGGCGTAAGCTTAACAAACGGCGGTGACTTCTGTGAGTTCTATTGCGTCGGCTTTAAGGATTAGGGGGAAAAATGGTGGCTCAAGGCACCTCAACCATTCGCATGCGTTGCAGCAGGGTGCGGGTGCGCGACTGCAAATAACGGGTATTGCCACGTTTGTCATAGTAAGCCGGATTAGGAAGCATGGCGGCCAATCGTGCTGATTGTGATGCGTTCAGCTGTGAAGCATGACGCTTAAAGTAATATTCAGCTGCGGCCTGGGCGCCAAAAACGTTTTTGCCCCACTGGGCAATATTCAGATACAGCTCAAGAATGCGTTGTTTGCTTAGAACGGCTTCCAGCATGAAAGTCAGGAGCAACTCCTGTGCCTTGCGCCAGTATGAGCGATCACTGGACAAGAACAGGTTTTTAGCCAGTTGCTGGGTAATGGTTGAGCCGCCTCGTACGCGTTCTGAACCGGACTCCGACATGCGGATATTGTATTCCCAGGCGCGTTGTATGGCTTCCCATTCCACCCCACTGTGGTTAATGAAGTTCGAGTCTTCTGCCGCCACGACTGCACGTTTCAAGTTTGTGCTTATTTTGTCGTATGGAACCCAGGTGTGAGTAATTTGTGCATCCGCCTGTTCTGCTTGTAATTGCGTTAGGGTGTTGCGCATGAAAGCACTGGAGCTTGGGTTGTGGAATTTTAACCAGATCACCATGACGAACAAGCCAAATTGGTAAAGCAGGAACGCGAAAAGGCCTGCCAGTAGCACGATGCCGATCAGCTTGTTTTTTGATCTGCTCATCAGGGGCTCCGGCGCGTGTTGTCAGCTGTGGCTCAGTTGAGCCCGCAGCATGGTTAAGACGGGTTCAATCTCCGGCGTGACGCCGTGCCAAATAGCGAATCCTGCCGCCGCCTGGCCCACCAACATGCCCAAGCCATCGGCTGTGCGGTCGGCCCCCGCTGCTTTTGCCGCTTGCAGAAAGGCCGTGTCGTGTGCCGCGTAGAACATGTCGTAAGCCAGTGCGCCCGGCATATATTGCATGCCGGGCAAGTTGGGTGCCGCCTGGCTGATGCTGCTGGATGTTGCGTTGATGACAATCGACCAAAGCCCCTGCGCCTGGTCGAGGCCCCCTGAAGAAAGTTGCGCCGCATAGTGGGGTAGTTCCCGCGCGATATGTTGATGCAGTTCAGTGGCTCGTTGTTCTGTGCGGTTAACGATGTGCAGTCGCGTACAACCGGCTTCCAATATGGGCGCACACGCGCCTCTGGCGGCGCCCCCGGCGCCCACCAGTAATACGTCGCGCCCTTTAACGTCAACGCCCAGCAGATGGAGGTCGGCCAGCAAGCCGACGCCATCGGTATTGCAGCCATGTAAGCGGTCGTCTCCCCACCAAAGTGTATTAACGGCGCCGGCAACTCTTGCCCGTTCGGTTAAACCGCCCTGAGCCATGGTCCACGCACGTTCTTTGAATGGCACCGTTACGTTCAATCCGCTGCCTCCTTCGGCAAAAAACCGTTCAACAACAGACTCGAATGCCTCAATAGGTGTCGGCAAGAGATCGTATTGCAATTGAATACCGGTTTGCTTGGCGAAGGCCGCATGAATTTGCGGTGATTTGCTGTGTGCAACAGGGTTGCCTATGACCGCAAAGCGCTTTACTTTCGAATGGTTTTGCTGGTTGGGCGTCATTGGGTGGTTAACTCATTGTTGGTGAAATGCCAGGTTCGGGTAATGGCCAGAATATCGGTTTCCGCTGCCACGTCGGGGGGCAGGGGGGGAAATGGCGCCGCCAGTTGTACGATGCGCCGGGCGGCTGAATTTAGAACGGGCTCCGAAGAGGGTTGGTTGATTTCAACATTTCGCAGTGTGCCGTCGCGGTCAATATACACGGTGAGCTGTAACGAGCCATAGATACGTCCACGTGCTTCCTGCGGGTAATGCTCTGTGCCGATTTGCTCAATTTTCAGGCGCCACGCTTCGACATATTGTGCATAAGCTGCGCGTTGTGCCGCCGGCCCCACAAACTGTTGTCGTGGCCGGCTGTTATAAGCCTCGATACGGGCTTTTAACGCAGCAATTCTGGCGTTAAGCACCTGAGCGTCGCGGTTCAAGTCGTCGTTGCCCGGGTCGGGAGACTCCTGGAAAAGCTCCGGCCGCAGGCGTGGCTCGGCTGTGGTGGTTTCTGCAATTAATTGTGTCAGTAGCCGCTCTTGTTCAGACTCCAGTTCCGCCTGTCGTTTGCGCAGTGCCTCCAGAATAATTTCATTCACTTCATTTTCCTGGGTGCGAGGCAATGGTGAGGAGGCATAAGTTTCGCCTGTGTCGTTGCCGCCGGCATTCAGGTTTTGTTGGGCCAGTATTTGTGCATTAGCCGGCTCGGCCTCGGTGCGCGTGTTTATCAACGTGACTTCTAGTGAGCTGACCGGCATGCGGGTATTTGGGGCAAGGTTTGAAAATGTCAGCAACAAGGCCGCCCCATGTAAACATAGGGAAGCGATTAGCCCGATAACCAGATAGGAATTGTTGTCGGGGGTTTGTTGCACCGTTATTGCTCCGTGTCGAGCGTTTCAATATACCGGCACTCTACATCGAGTGCCAGCTCATTGAAACCCGTAAGTGCAAGGCGAATCCGGCGGCCTCTTTCAAGCGTCGGCAGACCGGGAATACGCGTAACAAAAGGAGCGCAATCGAAACGAACCAGATCTTCGCGTAATACACTGGCCGTCACCTCAGTGAGTTTTTCCTGCTTAAGCCAACGAATGCACCAATAGCGCTCAATTGTCGACTGAAACTCGTTCCAGGCCGCATATTGCGCATCGAAGGCCCCAATAATGGCAAAAAGATCGGCCTCCTTGGGTTTGAAAGGCGCGACCAGGCGGGCTGATACGCCATGTTCCGCCGCCGCAATGATTTGGCCTTGATTGATGAGGTCGACGTAGCGCCGCAGCGGTGACGTGCTCCAGGCATATTGGGGCACCCCGATGGCTTCATGCGGCAGGGCTTGGGTCGACATACGCACACGACCTGCTTGTTGAGAGCGATAGATGCCCGGCACGCCGTGTTGCGCCATGAAGGCGCCCCATACATTGTTGGTGAGAATCATGTATTCGGCAATCAGACGATCAAGCGGCGCGTTACGCTGGCGCGGAGTCAGTTTTACGATACTGTCGGGGTCGTCGGGTTCGCCTTCAAGATAGAACATGTATTCAACCCGATTATTATTCTCGGGCTTGCCCCGCAACGCTTCGCGTTGGGCGTTCAAGTGGCGGGAAAATTGCCACAATGGGCGTAACCAATGAGCATAAGGTAACGGAGCCGAAGGGTCTTCCAGCGCGGCTTCCGTGACGTCGGCATCCAACCAGTTATGGCGCAGATTTTCCTTAACCGTGATGCGATCCAGCCGGGTCTGTGTTTCCAGAATCTCACCGCTGCGTAAATCGGTTGTAACGTACAGTGAAAGTGCGGGACGGCTTTGCCCGGCATCCAGTGAGAAGGTTTCAATGATCTCGTCTGGAAGCATTGGAATTTTCTGGCCTGGCATGTAAACGGTGGACATGCGTTTGCGGGCCATTTGGTCCAGCTCATTGTCTCGTTTCACCAGCAAGCCGGGGGCGGCAATGTGAATGCCAATCTGAACCTGGTCATTTCCCAGTGGGGTAACCGATAGTGCATCATCCACTTCAGTGGTGGTGATGTCGTCGATGGAGTAGGCTTCGACGTTCGCCTCCGGCAGTTCAAGGTTGAGTTCCGGGATGTCTGCAGATTGAAATTGGGTGCCTTTTGGAAAGTGGGTCGCAAAAAATCGATCGCGGTGCAGTTTTAACGGATGAGGCCAGGCGCCCACGTCGAGCAATAGTTGTTCAGGCGTGGTGCCGCGTTCTTTAACGGCAGCCTCAAAAGCTTTCCATTCAAGTGTGTTCTTGTCGGGCTTAACCAGGAACGTAGACGCGACTTCGCCGATGCGTTCCGGTAGTTGCCCGGCCACCAGTTGTTCCGTCCATTCCTGTTGTTGTTCGGCCTGGCGCTTTTTCTTTTCAATTGCGGCCAGGGCGGCTTCAAGAATATCGGGGGGCGCCGGTCGATAACTGCCTTTTCCGCGCCGGTGAAAATAAGCTGGTGCGCTGTTCAGTGCGAATATCAAAGCCGCTTTTTCTACCGATGTGGGCGGGTGACCAAAATAATCCTGGGCGAAATCCGCCGCGCTAAACTCTTCTTGCGGTGCGCACTCCCACAGGAAGTCGATCTCGAAGGTTTGGGCCAAATCTTGTGCACTTTGCAATAGTTCGGCCGGCGCAGGCGAATCGAATCGGAACAGCACCGTGGCGTTCTTTATTTTGCTTCGTTTTCCGCTTTCCGATTCAACCTGCATGGTTGAGTCGTTTTCGGAAAAAATTTTTTCGGCTTTGAAGCTTCCGCTATCTTCGTAAAGAACGTACATAAACGTTGTTTTAATCTGTTTTTTGATGACTCAAACCAGAGTCGAGAATAAAAGAGGTGACTTCAGGCATCCAACGCGCAAAATCGTGTATGCCATGGTCGCTGCCGCTAATAATTCGGCTGGGGCAGCCTGCGTACCATGCCACCATCTCCTGCCAGTCGAGTACCTCATCCCCCGTTGTTGCCATCAGGAAAAAGCGCTTCGGCTCGGTCGGTGGACCGATTTTCATTGCAGCCAGCTCTTGCAGATAATGATCGTGGAATTCGAATGGCTCGTTACTGTGATAGTGCGTTTGCTTGCCGGTATGAATCGCCAGATCACGAGCCGCATCAATGACTGGATTCAATAAAACAGCACGGCAAGACCATTTTTGCGCCAGGTATTGAGCATAAAAGCCGCCAAGTGACGAGCCAATGATGACCGGGACACGATCGCGACCGGATGGTGTGTTTGCGTGAGACGAAATGAGATTGTTACATAAATCGATGGCTTCTTGCGGACCGGCCGGCAGTTGGGGGCAATGCCAGGCATCGGCAAGGCCTTGTTTGGCCATTTCCTTTGCCAGCATTTGGGCTTTTGTGGAATGGGGCGATGAGCGAAAGCCATGTAGATACAAAATCATGGTGCGCCCAATGCTTCCAGTAATGCGCCGTGAATGCCGCCAAAACTGCCATTGCTCATAATCAGAATGTGGTCGCCCGGTTGAGCTGCGTCTTTCAACGCTTTTACCAGGGCGGCATGGTTGGAAAATGACGTTGCCCGTTTGCCTAAAGGCGCCAGTACTTCGTCGGGATTCCAACCCAGTGCGTGTTTGCCGGTTGTTTCGCCGAAGCAAAAGGTGAGGTCGGCCAGTTCGAGTGCCTGCGGCAATTGGGCCGCCATGGTACCCAGCTTCATGGTATTTGAGCGCGGCTCGATTACAGCCAGAATGCGCGCCGGGCCTACAACGTGTCGAAGGCCTTGCAAGGTGGTTGCGATGGCGGTGGGGTGATGGGCGAAGTCGTCGTAAACCGTAATGTCATTGACGACGCCCCGCACCTCCATTCGGCGCTTGACACCACTGAAACTGCTTAGCGCTTTGATCGCATGCTCAATTGAGACCCCCGCATGATGCGCAGCTGCTATTGCAGCCAACGCGTTCATACGATTGTGTTCGCCGGTGATGTTCCAACATACCGGCGGGTACAAAGCGCCGTGAAAGCTGGGGATGAAGTGGGTGGGCTGATTGCCGGGGGTATAGCGCCACATGCCGTCTGGACCGAAGGTTTGCACGGAAGACCAGCAACCCCGGGCCAGTACGTGATCGAGCGCCGGTGCATCAGTGGGCCGAATGATCAGTCCGTTTGAAGGAATCATTCGAACCAAATGGTGGAATTGGGTTTCAATGGCTTCCAGATTGGCGAAAATGTCGGCGTGATCGTATTCCAGATTGTTCAAAATGGCAGTGCGGGGCCGGTAATGTACAAATTTTGAGCGCTTATCGAAAAAGGCGGTGTCGTATTCGTCGGCCTCGATCACAAATAGGGGCTTGGCAGGATCGTAACGGGCAGAAACTTTCAAACCCGGTGCGATGCCGCCAATCAGGAAATTGGGTTCCAGGCCGGCTTGCTCCAGAATCCAGGCCAGCATTGAACTGGTCGTAGTTTTGCCGTGTGTGCCGGCAACAGCAAGCACGTGTTGGCCTTGCAAAATGTTTTCGCCCAGCCATTGCGGGCCGGAGGTATAAGGCAAGCCCTGATCGAGAATTGCTTCCATAAGGGGGTTGCCCCGGCTGACAACATTGCCGATGACAAAAAGGTCGGGCTGCAACGCCAGTTGATCTGCACTAAACCCTTCAGTCAGGTCAATACCCTGTTCTTCAAGTTGTGTGCTCATGGGGGGATAAACGCCGGCATCGCAACCGGTTACCTTGTGGCCGGCGGCTCGGGCGATAAGGGCCAGGCCGCCCATGAACGTGCCGCAAATCCCCAAAATGTGTATGTGCATGGTCTTCCTCCAGCCCCTATTGTAGTCAGACGGTGAGGCCGGCAGTGGCAGGCGGCAGTGCTAAAATGAATTTTATGATGATGTTGCATAAACCTCTACTTAGCGTCGGCGTATCATGAACCGTCGTCATTTTTTGTCGCAATCGTTAGCGTTTGTGGGTATGGCGACGAGCCTGTTTCCTTGTTTGGCATCGGCTCAAACAAGTGAGGCGCAAATTCTGTTTGCTCAATCGTATCCCGACCTGAACGGCACCGATCAACCGTTGCAAAACTGGCGCGGCCGCCCGGTAGTCATGAATTTCTGGGCGACATGGTGTCCGCCGTGCGTGAAAGAGATGCCCGACCTGGAGGCTTTGAACCAGAAATATCCGGATATTGCTTTTGTGGGGTTAGGGGTGGATACAGCTGCTAATATGCGTAACTTCCTGCCAAAAGTGCAGGTTACTTACGATTTACTGGTGGTTGGGTATGGTGGTATCGAGTTAATGAAACAGTTAGGCAACACGGCGGGGGGTTTGCCATTTACGCTGGTTTTCAATGAAAAGGGGCGGATGGTTAAGCGTATTTTGGGTCAGGTTAAGCCCGAAACGCTCGATGAAGTGTTGGCCCGGTTGTAAGGGGCGTGTTGTTGCGAGACGAAAATTAACCCTGAATTCATGCTTTTTATAGACAAATAGCGTTCTTTAGCGTAAAAAAGACGTTCCAAAACGAAAAAAGTATTCAATGGCGAAACACATACTGGTTTTGCACGGCCCCAATCTGAACATGCTCGGCGTTCGTGAGCCGGGTATATATGGTCATCAAACGCTGGCCGATATCGACGCGCGTTTAAGTCAGCTTTGTGTTGAACAAGACGCAGGATGCGCGGTATTTCAAAGTAATCATGAAGGTGAGCTGGTTGATCGCATTCAAGCCGCCCGCCACGATGAAACCGAGTTCATAATTATTAACGCCGGGGCATATACCCACACCAGTATTGCTATCCGCGATGCACTTGCTGCAGTCGGCATTCCTTTCATCGAGGTGCATTTGTCTAATGTCTATAAGCGTGAAAGTTTTCGCCATCATTCATATTTGTCAGATCAGGCTTTAGGCGTGATTGCCGGCCTTGGGCCCGCGGGATACGAAGCTGCGCTTCGTTATGCGTTGGCTCATTAGCTGCAATAGGTATTCAGTAAATTCATCAATTGTTTTTGTTTATTATTTTTTCGTGCACCTGCAGTTGCCGCCGGTGCCGTCTTTCGGGAAGGACATATGGACCTCAGAAAACTTAAAACCCTTATTGATCTTGTTGCCGACTCGGGTATTGCCGAACTGGAAATTACGGAAGGTGACGGTAAGGTCAGAATCGTGAAGTTCTCGCAATCGGTTCAGCCGGTTGCTCAGGTCGCACCCGCGGCACCTGCGACCGAGGCGGCGTCTGCATCTGCGCAACAACAGCCGGCTGCGCCCGCGCAGCCACAAGGGCATGCTGTTAAAGCGCCCATGGTCGGCACATTCTATCGGGCGCCGAACCCGGGCGCATCGCCTTTTGTTGAAGTGGGTCAATCGGTAAAAGAAGGTGAGCCGCTTTGTATTATTGAAGCAATGAAGCTGCTGAATGAAATTGAAGCCGATAAGGCCGGGGTGATCAAAGAAATCCTGGTTGAGAACGGTGAACCGGTTGAGTATGGTCAACCTTTATTTATTATTGGCTAATTCATGTTTGAAAAGATTCTGATTGCCAATCGGGGCGAAATTGCACTGCGGATTCAGCGTGCCTGCCGCGAGCTTGGCGTTAAAACTGTTGTGGTGCATTCCGAAGCCGATCGTGATGCCAAGTACGTAAAACTGGCCGACGAGTCCGTGTGTATTGGGCCCGCCCCCGCGCGCGACAGCTATCTGAATATGCCGGCTTTGATTTCTGCTGCCGAAGTGACCGATGCCGAGGCCATTCATCCCGGCTATGGCTTTTTGGCCGAGAACGCAGATTTTGCCGAGCGTGTTGAAAAGAGCGGTTTTGTGTTTATCGGCCCTCGTCCCGAGAGCATTCGTTTAATGGGTGATAAGGTCAGTGCCAAGCGTGCCATGATTGCCGCCGGTGTTCCCGTGGTGCCAGGTTCTGAGGGTGCATTGCCGGAAGATCCGCAAACCATTATGCAAATGGCCCGCGATGTCGGTTATCCGGTCATTATTAAAGCCGCCGGCGGTGGCGGTGGCCGGGGCATGCGTGTGGTGTACACGGAAGCAGCGCTGCTGAATGCTGTTGCCATGACGCGTACCGAGGCGGGGTCGGCATTTAACAACCCTGAAGTCTACATGGAAAAGTTTCTCGAAAATCCGCGTCACGTCGAGATTCAGGTGTTGGCTGATGGCGGGCGTAATGCGGTGTGGCTTGGTGAACGTGATTGTTCCATGCAGCGCCGGCACCAGAAAGTTATCGAAGAGGCGCCCGCGCCCCATATTCCGCGCAAGCTGATCGAGCGTATCGGGGAGCGGTGTGCGGAAGCGTGTCGCAAAATCAATTATCGCGGCGCCGGAACGTTTGAATTTCTTTATGAAGACGGTGAATTTTTCTTTATTGAAATGAATACCCGTATTCAAGTTGAGCACACCGTAACCGAAATGGTGACGGGAATTGATCTGGTGGCGCAACAAATTCGCATTGCAGCTGGTGAGAAGTTCACCTTGCGTCAGAAAGATGTTCAGTTCCGTGGTCACGCTATTGAGTGTCGCATCAATGCGGAAGATCCATTCAAGTTCACCCCCAGCCCAGGCAAAATCATCAACTGGCATCCGCCGGGTGGGATGGGTGTACGTATGGATTCACACGTATTCAGTGGCTACACGATTCCGCCGCATTACGACTCCATGATCGCCAAGCTCATCACTTATGGGGATACCCGCGAACAGGCCATTGCGCGCATGGATATTGCGTTGTCGGAAATGGTGGTTGAAGGGATTCAAACCAATATCCCGCTGCACCGCGAACTGATGCAAGATGCGCGCTTTGTCGAGGGTGGCACAAGCATTCACTATCTTGAGCATAAGCTCTCGCAGCGACCTTAACGGGCCGGCCCATGCGCGAACTTGTGTTGTATTGCCGGGAAGAGCAGGCGGAGGCCTGGTCTGATGCGTTGCTTGATGCAGGCGTCCTGTCTGTTTCGGTGGAAGATGCCGAGCGCGACACTGACGCCGAGCAGGCACTTTTTGGTGAGCCTGGCACGGAGCCCGAAGTGCAAGCCTGGCGGAATAATCGGGTGGTTGCGTTATTGCCCGATGATCTCGAGCCGGGCGAGGCAGTGGCGGCATTGGCTGCGGCAACCGGCGAGACCATTCCCGACACCGAATGGATCACCCGGGAAGTACCGGATGCCGATTGGGTTCGGGTAACGCAATCGCAGTTTGGCCCCATTCACGTTGGCGAACGGATTGTTATTGTGCCCAGTTGGCATGTGAACGATCCATCGTTGAACTTGTCCGATAACGTGGTAGCCATCGAACTCGATCCCGGTCTGGCATTTGGTACGGGAAGTCATCCAACAACACATTTGTGTCTTGAATGGTTGGCAGTGCATTTGCAAGGACAACCTACCGTGCTCGATTATGGTTGTGGCTCCGGTATTCTGGCCATTGCCGCGCGCAAACTGGGGGCTGGTTCGGTTTATGCTATTGATATCGACGAGCAGGCAGTCAGTTCGACTGAGTACAACGCGCAGGTGAATCAGGTTGTGCTTAAGGCAGGGTTGCCCGACGGCCTTCCGGAAGGCCGGTTTGACCTTGTTGTGGCAAACATCTTGTCGAATCCGCTGAAGGTTCTGGCACCCATGCTGGCAAATCGGGTTGCGCCCGGTGGTCGGCTGGTGTTGTCGGGTGTACTTGAGCGGCAGGCTGATGACGTTGCGGCTGCTTATGCGCCCTGGTTGAAATTGTCGGTTTGGCAGTCAAGAGAAGGTTGGGTGTGTTTACACGGCCAACGTTAATGTAAAGGCAGTTATAGGTGGTTAGGCCCGGTTTATGGAGTTGAATACCCGTTGCCCTGAGTGCGGCACTGTGTTTCCAGCGAGTCTGGAACAGATGAAGTTGCGCAAGGGCTATATTCGTTGTGTTAACTGCGCCAACATTTTCGATGGTTTCGAGTTTGTGGTGTCGACAGACACGCCGGACACATCACCCCGGCCAACGTCGCGTGAATCGACTCAGGCATCGGATAGCGTACCATTGCGTGCGGAGGCTGGATCGCCCGCATCACGGCGCACTCCCCCGCGGGTGGATTTACATACCCTAAATTTGCCCGACGACGTGCCCGACAGTGACACTGCAGGTGACGGCAATGCGGATAATGAGCCGGTGTCTGTTTATATCGAACCGCGTGAAGACCGTGTTCGACGGCCGGCGGGTGCCGAGTTCCTAACACATCGCCGGGAAGCGACAAGCTCCGGTTGGGGAGGCCTGATCGCATTGCTTGTTGTGTTGGCCTTATTGGTTGGGGCCGCATTATTGGTATATGCGTATCGGGTACAAATCGCGTCATCCGCTCCCGCCGTGCGCCCATTGCTGGAGCGTGCGTGCGTTTCAATTGGCTGCACTGTGCCGTACCCTCAGCGTGTCGATCGTATTTCAATTATGGATTCTTCTTTGCAGGCGGGGGAGTCGGAAGCCGTTATGCAATTAAATGTTGTGATGCGTAACACCTTTGGCAAGGCGCAGCAGTGGCCGGTACTGATGCTCGATCTGGTCGATTTCTCGGGAGCGGTTGTGGCAACAAAAACATACCGGCCAAGTGACTATCTGCCTGACGAGACACGGGGTCAGCCATTTCAAGCGGGCCAGGAAGTGCGTTTGAATATACCGGTTGAAGTGGATGACCTTAAAGTCAATGGTTATCAGTTGCGAAAAGTATTTCCAGATCAAGGAACAAAATGACTAAACCTATTGTTGTATGCGGCTCCGTTGCGTTTGACACCATTGCGGTGTTCGAAGGGCATTTCAAAGATCATATCCTTCCCGATAGTATTCATTCCTTAAGCGTTTCGTTTTTTGTCCCGTCGATGCGCAAAGAGTATGGTGGGTGTGCGGGAAATATAGCGTACAACTTGCGTTTGCTGGGTGGGCATCCTTTACCCGTTGGAACGGTCGGTGTTGATGCCGATGATTACTTGCAATACATGCGCAAGCTGGGTATCGATACGCGTTACGTGCGGGTTATGTCCGACATGTTTACGCCCCAGTGTTTTATTACGACCGATCTCGACAACAACCAGATTGCTTCCTTTCACCCCGGTGCCATGTCATTCTCGGCCGACAACGACGTATCAGGTGTGGAGGCGGCATGGGGAATTGTGGCGCCTGATTCAAAAGAAGGGATGTTCGCTCATGCCCGTCGTTTGAATGCCGGCGGAATTCCTTTTATTTTCGATTTGGGTCAGGCCATGCCGCTGTTCTCTGGTGAAGACCTGAATGAAATGTTGGGCCTTGCGCAGATTCTCACGGCTAACGAGTATGAAGCCGGCGTCATCGAGCAACGCACAGGGCGTAGCCTGGTCGACTTGTCTTCACGCCTGCAGGCGGTGGTGGTTACGCGTGGTGCCGAGGGTGCGTCGTTGTACGTGCATGGCGAACATACACATATTGAACCTTTCCAGGTTGACGAGGTCGTTGATCCTACAGGGTGTGGCGATGCACATCGCGCGGGTCTTTTATATGGGCTAAGCGAAGGGTGGGATTTGCGTGAAGCGTGTTGTTTGGCGAATGTGATGGGGGCGATTAAAATTTCATCACGTGGTCCGCAAAATCATCAGCCGGACCGCAGCCGGATCGGTGCCATGCTGGAGCGTCACCATGGTATTAAATTGCCCGGTTAAACTGTGTCTCTATCGGGATCTAAAAGGAGTGTTGTCATGACAGCAAGGGTTCAGCGTAAAAGTTATCGACCAGGGCGGCTTATCGCCGTGGCGGCGTTAGTCGGGGCAATGGGGGTTATTGCAGGGTGTGCGAATCCCTCGGCCTCCAGCTCGGTATACAACTACGATCAGGCGCAGCGTGAACAGATCGTGCGCTATGGCACCGTTGTGGCTGTGCGCAATGTCGTTATCCAAAACGACAAATCCAGTGGTGCGGGCATGATTGCCGGCGGTGCATTGGGCGGCGTGGCAGGTAATGCCATTGGTGGCGGCTCGGGTCGCGCTATTGCGACTGTAGGGGGCGCTATTCTGGGTGGCTTGCTGGGTAATACCGTAGAAAATCAGGTAAATAAAACACAAGGCCTGGAAATTGAGGTGCGCCTCGATAACGGTGAAACACGTGTTATTGCCCAGGCTGCCGACGTACCTATCAGTGCAGGGCAACGTGTGCGTGTTTTAAGTGGTAATGGCCCAACGCGTGTTGTACCGATGTAATTCTGCGTTCTGGGCCTGGTTTGGCCCTTTGGTGAATACGGTAAATACGAACTCAATTGGCCCGGCACTGATATGCCGGGCCAATTTTTTTCATGTTGCGTAAGTTTCTAAACCCCGAACAAGGAAAAAGCCATGCTTTCAAGAACCATCATAATGACTTGCGCCAAAATTAACAGGACCAGAGGGGAAAAATCGATGCCGCCCAGGTTCGGTAAAACGCGTCGTATGGGGTCGAGCAACGGCGCAGTAAGCGTTTGCAGAACCGGCATGATAGGCGCCATGGGGTTCACCCACGACAAAATAACCTGAATGAGTGTGAGCCACAGTACAAGGTTAAAAGCCCATTTCAGCAAGGTTAGAACGCTGGCGATGAGTGCACCGGCCAAGCCGTTCATTAGGGGGAGCGCACCGGTTAACACAAAGAATGTGAGTAACAGATAAATAAGCGCAATTAGCCACGCCGCCACAATACTTGGCCCGTCGATGCGACTGGAAGAAGGGATGACCCGTTTTAACGGTACCACCAGCCAGTCGGTCATTCGTAGCAAAGCTTGCGAGTAGGGGTTGAACGGATGCAGACGGATTGCAAACATCCAGGCCCTGATTAACAGTGCAATACCGAAAAGGGTGAACAGGATGTTGATGATGAAATGCAGTATGTTGCCAAACATGGGTATCAGTCACCATCGAAGTTAAAGATGCCACATTGTCGCATGAGAGTCTGGCAGACTGAAGTAGAAACTAAAAGAGCACTGCAAGAAATAAAAAAAGCAGCCGTTTTGGTGACGGCTGCCTGAAGGTGAATGGTGTTTAGTAAAAAACGTTACGGCCGATCTCCGGTAGGAAACGGCCAGCTAGCAGCGGGGTTCACGGTTTTGGTGGCTTCTTGAGCCTCTGCCGTTTGTGAAGCGTTTGCTGCTGCTTTGCTGGTTTTTACTTTTTTAGCGTTTTTTTTTGCCGGGGCTTTTTTTGCTACGGCCTTCTTGGCCGGAGCAGCTTTGCCGGCGACTTTTTTCGCGGGCGCTTTTTTAGCTACGGTTGCTTTTTTTGCAGGCGCTTTCTTAGCCGCTGTTTTTTTTGCGGGTGCTTTCTTCGCGACGGCTTTCTTCGCCGGGGCTTTTTTAGCTGCCGTTTTCTTTACTGCCTTTTTAACCGCGGTTGCTTTCTTTGCAGGCGCTTTCTTAGCCGCTGCTTTCTTTGCAGGTGCTTTTTTCGCTACTGCTTTTTTAGCGGGCGCTTTTTTAGCTGCGGTTTTCTTTGCTGCGACTTTTTTGGCTGTTGCTTTCTTTACGGTTGCTTTTTTTGCAGGTGCTTTCTTAGCCGCAGTTTTCTTTACCGCTTTTTTAGCAACGGCTTTCTTTGCCGCGACTACTTTTTTTGCGGGTGCCGCTTTTTTCGATGCTGCTACTTTCTTTGCCGCTGTTGCTTTTTTGGCGGTTTTTGCTTTCTTGGTTGCTGCCTTTTTGGCTGTAGCCATAGTGTGCTCCTTGAGAATGAATCGTAGAAACGTCCACCCATTTGATATGGCCCCCACTAAAAGGGTGCGACCCATTTCAAATGGTACAAGCGTGCAAAGTGCACAGCACCCGGCACGCTATGAGTCTAACTTAAGGAACAGCAGTATCCAAGCATTATTCCCAGTTTAATGCTCCACCTGTTTGATATTCGATGACACGTGTCTCAAAAAAGTTGCGTTCTTTCTTAAGATCGATCATTTCTGCCATCCAGGGGAAAGGATTTTCTTCTTGCGCAAACAAAGGTTCAATACCAATTTGCTGGCAACGACGATTGGCAATAAAGCGCAAATAAGATTTGAACATGCCCGCATTCAAACCCAGTACGCCGCGTGGCATGGTGTCTTCCGCATAAGCGTATTCAAGCTCAACGGCTTTGCGGAACAAGCCGCGAATTTCTTCGCGGAACTCGGGTGTCCATAGATGCGGGTTCTCGAGTTTGATTGTGTTGATGAGGTCGATGCCGAAATTGCAATGCATGGATTCATCGCGGAGGATGTACATGTATTGTTCGGCCGCGCCGGTCATTTTGTTCTGACGACCCAGAGCCAGAATTTGCGTAAAGCCTACATAGAAGAACAAGCCTTCCATGAGACATGCAAAAACAATCAGTGATTTCAGAAGCGTTTGATCGGCTTCAGGCGTGCCGGTTTCGAAGTTGGGGTCGGCGATGGCATCGATGAAAGGAATCAGGAATTCATCTTTGGCGCGGATGGAAGGTACTTCGTTATAAGCGTTGAAGATTTCCGACTCGTCGAGATCAAGGCTTTCAACAATATATTGATAAGCATGGGTGTGAATCGCTTCCTCAAATGCCTGGCGCAACAGGAACTGACGGCATTCAGGTGCCGTGATGTGGCGATAAGTGCCCAACACGATATTGTTGGCGGCAAGCGAGTCGGCCGTAACGAAAAAGCCCAGATTGCGCTTAACGATGCGGCGCTCGTCTTCGGTTAGCCCGTTTGGGTTCTTCCACAAGGCAATGTCGCGCGACATGTTCACTTCCTGCGGCATCCAGTGGTTGGCGCAGGTGGCCAGATACTTTTCCCAGGCCCACTTATATTTGAAAGGCACTAATTGGTTAACGTCGGTTTGGCCGTTGATAATGCGTTTGTCGGCGGCACTGACGCGACTGGTTGACACCGGTGCGGCAACTGTTGCAGCGGGTTTGGCATGCGCTGTTGGTTCACTGGCCGAGGCTGGAGCCATGGCGGCATTGTCGTAATGCGGTGCAGGCGCAGCGGTTGTGCCTTGCGCAGGTGCAGCAGGTTGACGCGCCGCCGGGCTTGCCGGCGTGGGCGTTGCTTGAGGTGTGTCGTCATCCCATGAAAGCATTGTCTTTTACCTTTTATCTGTTCGTGTATTAACCGATTGGTTTGTTGGCTTCAACGCTAATGCCTTACTGGCATGCCTCGCACTCTTCGAAACCATCGTCACCAGGTCGTAATGTGCATACCGTACCAACCACTTCGGCTTCCGGCAAGTTTGCAGTGGGCGCGAGGCTAGCCGGTTCAGTTGCAACGGATGCTGCAGCAGAAGCGGATGAAGATGTTCCCGATGCATTGCTGGAAACCGCGTTCAGTTCGCCGCCGCGGCCGGTGGATTTTTCGGCATTAGTGGCGCCGCTGGAGCGCAGGTAGTAAGTGGTTTTAAGGCCGCGAATCCAGGCTAGCTTGTAGGTGGCGTCGAGCTTTTTACCCGATACACCGGCCATGAAAATATTTAAAGACTGTGCCTGGTCAATCCATTTCTGACGTCGTGCAGCGCATTCAACCACCCAGCTCGGGTCAATTTCAAAAGCCGTTGCATAAAGTTCGCGCAGGTCTTCAGGGATACGGTCGATGCGGGCCAGGCTGCCGTCGAAATATTTCAGGTCGGACACCATGACTTCGTCCCACAGGCCGCGTGTTTTCAAGTCGCGCACCAAAGCGTCGTTCACGACGATGAATTCACCCGACAGATTCGACTTCACATACAGGTTGCGGTAGTTGGGTTCGATGCAGGGTGACACACCAATAATGTTTGAAATGGTGGCGGTGGGGGCAACGGCAACGCAGTTGGAGTTGCGCATGCCGTGCTGCTGGATATGGGCGCGCAAGGAATCCCAATCGAGCGTGCTGCTTTCATCGACTTCAACATAGCCGCCACGCTGTTCACGCAACATTTTCAGTGTGTCTTGGGGCAGGATGCCGCGATCCCACAATGAGCCGCGGAAACTGGCGTACGGACCACGCTCGGCAGCGAGCTTGCTGGATGCCTGGTAAGCGTAATAACACACGGCTTCCATTGAGCGATCGGAAAACTCGATGGCGTCGTTCGATGCAAAGGGCACGCGCATAACGTGCAGGCAATCCTGGAAGCCCATAATGCCCATGCCGACCGGACGATGGCGTACGTTGGAGTTACGTGCTTTGGGTACAGCGTAGTAGTTGATGTCGATGACGTTGTCGAGCATGCGCATAGCCACGTTAATGGTGCGCTGGAGTTTGTCGTGGTCGAGCTCGTAAGCGCCGTCAGCACCTGGCTTCAAGTGGGCGGCCAGGTTAACCGACCCCAGGTTGCAGACTGCAATTTCCGATTCGTTGGTGTTCAATGTGATTTCAGTGCACAGGTTGGAGCTGTGAACGACGCCGACGTGTTGCTGGGGCGAACGGATGTTGCAAGGGTCTTTGAAAGTGAGCCATGGGTGGCCGGTTTCAAACAACATCGACAGCATTTTGCGCCACAGGTTAACGGCCGGAATGGTTTTGTGTAGCGGCAGCTCGCCACGGGCAGCTTTTTCTTCGTAGCCAATATAAGCAGCCTCGAACTCCTGGCCGTATTTGTCGTGCAGGTCGGGAACGTCGGAGGGCGAGAAGAGTGTCCAGTCGCCGTTTTCCATAACGCGTTTCATGAACAGGTCGGGAATCCAGTTCGCCGTGTTCATGTCGTGTGTACGGCGGCGCTCGTCGCCGGTATTCTTGCGCAATTCCAGAAACTCTTCGATGTCCAGGTGCCATGTTTCCAGGTAGGCGCACACCGCGCCTTTGCGTTTGCCGCCCTGATTCACTGCAACGGCGGTGTCGTTCACTACTTTCAGGAAAGGTACAACCCCCTGGCTTTCGCCGTTGGTGCCTTTAATATGGCTGCGCAAAGCACGTACCGGTGTCCAGTCGTTGCCCAGGCCGCCGGCATATTTGGCCAACAGTGCGTTTTCCTTGATGGCGTCGTAGATACCCACCAGATCGTCGGACACGGTGGTGAGGTAGCACGAAGACAATTGTGAGTGCAATGTGCCCGAATTAAACAGGGTGGGAGTGGAACTCATGAAGTCGAAAGACGACAGCACATTGTAGAACTCGATGGCGCGTGCTTCGCGGTCGATTTCGTTCAGTGCCAGGCCCATTGCCACGCGCATGAAAAAGATCTGGGGCAGTTCGATGCGATGGCCGCGAACGTGCAGAAAGTAACGGTCGTACAGTGTTTGCAGGCCCAGATAGGTGAACTGGTTGTCGCGTTCGGCTTTCAGGGCGGCGGCAAGCTTGGGCAGGTCGAACTGGCCCAGTTTGTCGTCGAGCAAGCCATTTTCAATACCTGTTTTAATGAATTTGGGCAGATATTCGGCATAGCGGGTTTCCATTTCTGCTTGAGAAACCTCTTCGCCCAGGACTTCAATACGGATCGTATGCAAGAGCAGGCGTGCGGTAACCTGGCTGTACGCCGGGTCGTTTTCAACCATGGAGCGAGCCGACAAAATAGCCGATTTATAAACCTCTTCTGCGGGGATGCCGTCGTAAAGGTTTTTAATAGTTTCGTTCAGGATAGCGTCGGTGTCGATTTGAATGGGCAGGTTGACCCCGGCCGCTTCAATGGTCTCTTTCAGGCGTTCGATATCAAGAGGGCGTACGACGCCGTTGTCGGTCACGTTCAGGGCCGGTGTATTGGGAGCGGCCTGCTCGGGTGCACTTCGCGCGCGTTCCTGGGCCCGTTTTTCACGGTACAGTACATAGGCGCGGGCGACATCGTGTTCCCCAGAGCGCATCAGTGCCAGTTCAACCTGGTCCTGGATGTCTTCAATGTGAAAAGTACCGCCACCGGGCCGGTTGCGGATAAGTGCGTTAACAACCTGCGAAGTGAGTTGTTCCACCAATTCACGCACGCGCGCCGAAGCTGCGCTTTGCCCGCCGTTAACAGCCAGAAAAGCCTTGGTGACGGCGACGCTGATTTTATTGGGCTCGAAGGAAACGACTGCACCATTGCGTCGAATGACACTGAAATTCTGCCATGGGCTATTTTGCTGGCCGCTGGTTTTCCGTTCGGCGGCGGGCGCGCTGGGCGGAGTCTCAGGGTGGTGTTCTGATAGGGTTGTTTGCATGGATGGCTCCTGTAACCGCCGACGACGGTGGTCGGCGAAAACGTGTGTCAGATAACGGTGGATCGTGAAAACGCGGAAAAAACGCGTTGAAAAGATAGAGTTTTTTGCTTTCAGGTTTTTGTCATCAACCACTATATGTAGTGGTTTGAGATGTTTCAAGCACTAATTGTAGTGTTATGGGAAGGGCGAAGCAAGCAGGGTAAACAACTATATAAGGTTTATTTCAAAAAAGTCTTAGGGCAAGCGCGTGGGGGTTGTTGCAATTCCGTTGCAAATGCCTCAATGTATTGTCATGACGGTGTTTTTTATGCGCCTGGGTTATCGGGCGACATAATAGTCTGACAGTGCTTTATTACTTATTTGTATTGGATTAATTCGGCCATGTCTGGAATGAAAATTCGTTCGCTGCTCTTAAGCCCGATTGCGGCGCTGTTGGTAGTGGGTTGTGCCCCAATGTCCAAGCAGGCGGTGCACACGTCTGAAATAAAGTGTGAGCCGTCCGGCAATATCGATCTGGCAGGTAATTGGTTGGGTCAGCGTAATCAGGCGGGGGTGGCCGGCTCATTTCAGGTTTGGATGAATTTACACCCCGATGGAACCATGTCGTACGCCGAGCGCCTGCAACGCAAGGGTAAGCCGGCGCAGTCGTTGCGGGAAACCGGCTGTTGGCAACGCGACAGCTCTACCGGCGAATTGGTTCTGCGAACCTTGAAGTCAAACGGAGCGTGGGTCGAAGCCAATGACCCTATCTACCTGAATCGTTATCCTTACGCTTTGCAAGGTTCGGGCCAACTTAAGCTGGGCGAAGGGCAAAGCGCCTTCTTGTTAAAGCGCATGCCCAAGGATTACCGTTTGCCCTTTTAACGGTTTTCCAGCGTTGCGGCCAACCGTTTTAAAACGGTTTCGCGCCCCAGCAGGCTTAGTACGGCGTCAACTGCCGGGGTTTGTTTGCGACCCGTTACGGCAACCCGTAGTGGAATGCCCAGCTTCGGCATTTTCAGGTTGTGTTGTTTCAACACCGTTTTAATCAGGTCTGATAACGCCGGTATTGTCCATTCCGGCAGTGTTGCCGCCTGGCTAGCGAAATCGGCTAACACGGTTAACGCTTCCGGGGTCAGGTGTTCCTGCTTTAATTCCGCGTCGGCGGGGATATAGGGGCCACAAAACAACATGGCCTCTTCGGCTAATTGGTTCAACGTTTCGGCCCGCTCTTTAAGCAACCCCATGACGGCCTCCAGATCAACTGCTTCGGGGTTGCCGTCGAGCTTCACGATGCGGGGCGCCACTTTCTCTGCCAGCCTTTGGTTGCTGCTTTCACGAATATAGTGTGCATTGACCCAATTGAGTTTCTTTGGATCCCATTGCGCTGCTGATTTACTGAGGTTGCGCGTATCAAACCACTCAATGAACTGGTCGCGCGAGAAAACCTCATCGTTGCCGTGGCTCCAGCCCAGGCGCGCCAGATAATTCACCATCGCTTCGGGTAAATATCCGTCGTCATCGTATTGCATGACGCTAACCGCTCCATGGCGTTTGGAGAGTTTTTCCCCGTCGGGACCGAGAATCATGGGGACGTGGCCGTACTGAGGCAGTGTGCCGCCCAGCGCACGCAAAATATTAATCTGACGCGGAGTGTTGTTAATGTGGTCATCACCGCGAATAACGTGGGTGATTTGCATATCCCAGTCGTCTACAACGACACAAAAATTGTATGTGGGCGTGCCGTCGGCGCGTGCAATAACCAAGTCGTCCAGTTCGCTATTGTCAATACTGATAGGGCCTTTAACGAGGTCGTTCCAGCTTGTTGCGCCGTCCTGGGGAGTTTTGAAACGCACGACCGGTTTGCGGTCTTGCGGCACAGGGGGCAATGTTTTACCGGGCTCAGGTCGCCAGGTGCCGTCGTAGCGCGGCTTTAAGCCGGCCAGACGCGCTTTTTCACGCATGGCGTCTACTTCTTCGGGGCTGCTATAACAATAATACGCATGACCTTCGTTCAGCATGCGTTCAATCACGTCTCGATACAGTTCCACCCGCTCCATTTGGTAGAAGGGGCCTTCATCGGGCTGCATCCCGAGCCAGTCCATACCATTCAGAATGGCTTGAACCGCTTCGGGTGTTGAGCGTTCAAGGTCGGTGTCTTCAATACGTAAGACGAATACACCATTGTGATGGCGTGCGAAAGCCCATGAAAAAAGTGCTGTGCGAGCCCCGCCTAGATGCAGATAGCCGGTGGGAGAGGGAGCGAAACGGGTGCGGATGGTTTGGGAGGTAGACGAGCTCATAGATTATGTTTAGGCTTTGCTTGGTGCACACAATGCGCACGTGTATTCAGGAATAATGAGTCTATTTTAAAGTAAGCTTCCTTCGTCATGCTTCGTCATCGCCTTGCCGCCTTGTTTGATCCCGCTTCAGCGCTGGTTGTGGGGCCTGCCACGCTTCCCATGAAAACAATTGCCTCGCTGGGGCGTTTGGCGCGCCATCAAACGCATGTTGTTTGGTCAGACTCAGCTCCTGTGCAGTGGCCGCAAGATTTGGCCGGCGTACCGTCGGGGCGGCGTCTTGATTTGGCCGTTTTGGCGCTGCCATATCACGCGTTACCCAAAACATTGAATGCTTTGGAGCGGTATCGCCCTCGTGCACTTATCGTGCTTTCTCCACCATCGCCTTCCGCCACGCCGGGTCAAGACTGTGCGGTTTGTGTTCAGTGGGCACGTGAACATGATTGCGTCATGCTGGGGCCCCGCACACTAGGTATCCAGCGGCCCCATCTTGGTTTGAATGCCAGCCTTTCCGCCGACCTGGCGTTGCCGGGGAAAGTGGCTTTAGTGTCGCAATCGGAGGCCATTGTCAGCGCCGTGCTCGATTGGGCGCGCGATGCAAATCTGGGTTTTTCCACGGTGGCATCCATGGGAGACGAAACCGATCTGACGCTGGCCCATTTGCTAGATTATCTGGCCACCGACTCCCGAACCGACAGTATTGCGGTTTATCTTGAACATATGCCGTCGCCGCGGGCGTTGTTCAGTGCGTTGCGTGCGGCGGCCGCCGTTAAACCGGTGGTGGTGTTGAAAGCGGGCGGCGGGTCACGCAATCCCAACTCGGAAAGCGATGCCGTATTCAATGCGTTGTTGCGGCGCGCCGGCGCGGTGCGCATCCCTTATTTTGTGCAGTTGTTCTCAGCCATTAAGGTATTAAGAAGCCCTGTACGCCCCAAAGGCCGGCGCATTGCGGTTGTATCCAATGGCAGTGGGCCACCGCAGCTTGCACTCGACATTATGGGGGTTGCCGCGGCGGTACAACGGGCTGAGTTGTCGTTGCAAACGCAAAAGGCGTTGGCGGAGTCGCTGGAAGATGCGGCACAGGTTGCCAATCCAGTGGTAACACGTGTGGCACTCACACCGGAAACCATGAGAACGGTTTTAACGTCCTTAACAACCGATGTGGGTGTCGACGGTATTCTGGTTTTGCTGGCGCCCGACCAACGGGTGGATATGGCAGCCGTTGTTGCGCAATTGGCCCATACTGCCGCCAGTGCGGCGAAACCGGTTATGGCGTGTTTAATGGGCGAGGCCACCATGCGCCCTTTGCGACACCGGCTCGATGAAGCCGGCATTCCGTCGTTTCGTACGCCGGAGGCGGCGATAAATGCCTTTGGTGTACTGGCCACCTATCATTACAACCAGGTCTTGTCGCAACAAACGCTGCCCCCTGAGCCTTTGAATCAACCCCCTCAAGTCGATCAGGCTCGCCGATTGATCAAGGCTGTGCTGCAAGCGCAAAGAAACACGCTTGAGTTTGAGGAATGTGTTCAGCTGTTGGCCTGTTTCGACGTGCCGGTTGAAGTACTTTCGACGCACGACGATTTCCCCGGGTTAAGCCATGTCGACGATGTGCCCATGGCGATTCGTGTTGGGCACGATGCGCAGTATGGGCCGTTCATTAACTTTGGTTCCGGCGGCCGCACGGTTATATCGTCGCGCGACAGGGCGGTTGATTTGCCTCCACTTAACAGTTTTTTGGCCCGGCAAATTATCGAGCGCAGTGTGGTGTGGCGGCGCGCATTACGACATCAGATTAGTCCGGCTGCCCAGGCAAGCCTGGAGGACGCACTTGAGCGCTTGTCCGACATGGTGTGCATGCTGCCCGAGATTCAACATATTCTTATTGACCCCCTGTGGGCCGGAAATACGCGCCTGTTTGCGCAGTCGGTGCACATTGACGTGGCACCTTCGTGCTTGACGGCTTTGCCGGAGCAATCGGGGTATGGCCATATGGCTATTCACCCTTACCCACGTCAGTTGGTGCAGGAAAAGCAATTTGCCGATGGCCGGCCCTGGTTGATGCGCCCCATTCGGCCGGAAGATGCAGAACCATTGCAACGTTTTGTGCGTGCGCTTTCCGATGAGTCACGTTACATGCGTTTTGTTTCCATGTTGCGCGAACTGACGCCCAGCATGCTGGCGCGCTATTCCCGGATTGATTACGATCGGGAATTGGCGTTGGTGGCAACGGTACAGTTACCCAATCCTGAACATCGGGGGCATCCGCAAGAAGAGATTATTGGCTTTGCGCATTATTTGCGGAACGCCGACGGCCGGGGTGCGGAATATGCTTTGGTGGTTGCCGACAATTGGCAACGACATGGGTTGGGTAAAGAGCTGCTGCAAGGCTTGTTGCAAGTGGCTCGCGATCAGCATCTTGATTACATTGAGGGGTTTGTGCTGGCGGCGAATCGGCCCATGCTTGGGTTAATGACACGCATGGGCTTTCAGAACGATATTGATGAGGATGACCCCACCTTGCGTCGTGTGTGGCTGTCGTTATAGTGTAGGGTCTGGTCTGAATCGCTTAGGTTTGGGCAAAATGGCGCGCGAAGAATTGGGCGATATCGCGAATTTCTTCCAGGCATACTGAATGAGGCATGCCATAGGTTTTCCATTCAACGTTGTAGCCCAGTTGTTGTAATTGCGTGCATGATGCTTTCGCGCGCTCAATATCAATTACCGCGTCTTGTGTGCCGTGCGCCATAAAAATGGGTGTGGTTTGGTTGGCCTGATGGCGTTCCGCCTCGACCGTTTCGGCCAAAGGCAGATAACCGGAAAGACACAGTAAGCCCGCCAGCTTTTCTTCCAGCCGCAAGCCCGTTTGCAGTGTCATGGCGCAGCCCTGCGAGAACCCTGCCAGCATGATATTTCCGGTTGGGATGCCGCGCGCATTTTCGCGCGCAATCAACGCGCGGATGATTTGTTCTGATTGCCGAATGCCGGCTTCGTCTTCCCGACGACCGATACTGCTGTCTTTAATGTCGTACCAGGCGCGCATTTGCATGCCTTGGTTAATGGTAACGGGGATAACGGGTGCATGCGGGAAGACAAAGCGGATTTGTGGGCTGGCCGCCAGACCTAGTTCCGGCACGATGGGAGCGAAATCGTTGCCGTCGGCGCCCAGACCGTGTAGCCAGATGACAACATGGGTTGGTTCTTTGCCTGTTTCGAGTTCAATGGATTCTAGTTGGGTGGTGAAATCAGTCATGGCGTGTTGTGCTGTTTATATTTAGGTCGTGCTTTGAAAAGTCAGGAGTTTGTTTGCTGCAGTGTTTTCAGTTCTTGATACAACGCCCGATAATGCTTGCGCTTGGGCGCTTGTCCAGGTTGCAGGTTATTGTTTGTTTCCTGCTCTTTTCGCCCTGCTCGAATCAGCGCCCGCAGGTGCTGAACATCGGCTTGTGGGTATTCGGTAAGTAACTCTGTAAGAGCCTGGTCGTCCTTCAGAAGCAGGTCACGTTGGGCTTCCAGTTGATGCATGGCCGCTGCTTCTTCGCGCGAGCCATTCTCCCATACATCAAGTTGGTGTCGAATGGCGTCGGCGTCGGCGTCACGCATGAGCTTGCCGACATAATGAATTTGTCGTCGTCGGCCTTCGCGGCTATTGATACGCTGCGCCAGCCGAATCGATTCAAGCAGCTTTTCCGATAGCGGTAACTGTTTCAGGCGTTCCGGGGAAAGGTCGACCAATTGTTTGCCCAGGTCTAACAGTGCGTGCATTTCACGCTTGACCTGTGATTTGCTGGGGCGGTCGTATTCGCTTTCAGATGTTTCGGGGTCGTTTGTCATGCCTGGTAAAAGATAAGATCGTGGAATTAGCGATATGATAACTGCGTTAAACAAGAAGGGATGTAATGAGCAAAAAATCCAATTTCCATCTGCCGGTTAAAAAGAATCAGGCCCGTTTTCAAGAGCTGGTGGCTGAAGCGCTCGACTACGCCCGCTCGCTGGGTGCCAGTGATGCCGCCGCCGAGGTCTCTGAAACGCGGGGCTTATCTGTTTCTGTTCGTAATCAGGATATTGAAACGGTTGAGCAAACCCGCGATCGTTCGTTGGACGTCACTGTGTTTGCCGGCACGCAGCGGGGCTCGGCCTCAACATCCGATTTTTCCAGAAAAGCATTAAGGGAAACCGTCGATGCGGCGTGGCATATTGCCAAGTACACGGCTGCCGACCCGGCGGCGGGGTTGCCCGAGGCGGATTTCCTGGCGTTTGAGTATCCTGATCTGGACCTTTACAAGCCCTGGGATTTATCAACCGAAAAAGCGGTTCGAAAAGCCTTGAAGGCCGAGAAAGCATCACGCGATGTCAGTCCGCTGATTACCAACACCGACGGTGCGTCGGTAAGCACGTTCGAAGGTCACTTTGTTTTGGGGAATACGCGGGGTTTCATGGGCGGTTTTCCTTACACCCGTCATGGCATCTCGGTGGCGCCCATCGCCGGGCAAGGCGAAAATATGCAGCGCGATTATTGGTATTCAGCATCGCGTGATCCAAAACAATTGGCCAAAGCGTCGAAGGTGGGGCGTTATGCCGCCCACCGCAGTTTGGCGCGTTTGTCGGCGCGTCGTATCAAAACCGGAAAATACCCGGTTTTGTTTGAAGCGCCCTTGGCCGTTGGTTTGTTGGGGTCTTTGGTGCAGGCCGCCAGCGGCGGGGCGCTATATCGCCGCGCCAGTTTCCTGCTTGATGCATTAGGCAAGCCGGTTATGGCCGATCATCTCGACGTAAAAGAAAATCCACATATTCCCGGTGGCATGGGCAGTTCGCCGTTCGACGATGAGGGTGTACGCACCACAGCGCGCGATGTGGTTACCGGCGGCGTGTTGAATGGCTATTTCTTGTCCACCTACACAGCACGTAAATTGGGGATGGAAACAACCGGTAATGCCGGCGGGTCGCACAATCTGGTTTTGTCTTCCCGTCTTACCGACCCGAATGATGATTTTCGTGCCATGTTGCGCAAATTGGGAACCGGCCTGCTGGTTACTGAACTGATCGGCCAGGGCGTGAATTATGTAACGGGTGATTATTCGCGCGGCGCGTTTGGTTACTGGGTGGAAAATGGGGAAATTTCCCATGCGGTGCAAGAGTTCACTATCGCCGGGAATCTGGCTGATATGTTGCGTCAAATTGCAGCGGTCGGGGCCGACACAATCACAAGAGGATCCAAAACAACGGGGTCTATCCTTATTGAGCGCATGTCCGTGGCGGGTCAGTAAAACGGGTGCCATTCATCGTCGTTTATTTTTCGGAGAATAATCAAAATGAAACGTCGTGCTTTTCTGAGTAAGGCAGGGTTAGGTGCAGTGGCAGGCACAGCCGCCATTGCAGCGCCGGCGGTGGCGCAGCAGAACCCCAAAATCAGTTGGAAAATGGCGTCAACCTATGGGCCGAGTTTGCCGCCTTTGTTCGGGTCGGCTGAAGTTTTTTGCAAAATGATTGAAGAGGCCTCCGGGGGGCAGTTCACTATACGCTTGTATCCCGGCGGCGAGGTCGTACCGGGTTTTGGTGTGCTCGATGCCGTTGGCAATCGTACCGTCGATTGTGGTCAATCCGCCTCTTATTACTATTACGGGAAAGACCCTACGCTTTGTTTCGATACGGCTGTTCCATTTGGCTTGAATGCACGCCAAATGAACGCCTGGATGGATCAGGGTGATGGCCTGAAGCTTATGCGTGAGGTTTTTGCGCCACGGCATATCGTGAATTTCCCCATGGGAAATACCGGCACCCAAATGGGCGGATGGTACCGAAAGGAAATCAAGTCGGTGGCCGACCTGAAAGGTTTGAAAATGCGTACGGCCGGTTTTGCCGGCGAAGTGTTGTCACGTGTGGGCGTTATTCCGCAGCAAATCTCGCCGGGCGACATTTACCCCTCGCTTGAAAAGGGGGCGCTTGATGCCGTCGAGTTCGTGGGTCCGTTGGATGATGAAAAGTTGAGTTTGCAACGCGTAGCCAAGTATTACTATTACCCCGGCTGGTGGGAAGGCTCCGCCCAGGTGTCGTTATATGTGAACGAGAAAGCGTATGCAGAATTGCCTAAGCAATATCAATCGTTGATTGCACTGGCTTCGCGTTATGCCGGCCAGCAATTATTAACCGATTACGACGCACACAACGCGAATGCTTTGCGGCGCCTGGTGGCGAGTGGGGCTGAGTTGCGGGCTTTCCCTGTTGAGGTGCTCGATGCGTGTTACGACGCAGCGCAGGAAGTGTATGCCGAATTTAATGCCAAGTATCCGCAGTTCAAAAAGGTGTATGACAATTACATGGGCTTTAGAGATCAAACCATTCCCTGGTTCAGGCTGGCTGAGGGCAGTTACGATAGTTACCTGAGCCGCGCGCTGAACCGGGCAAAGCAGCAATAGTTACGCAAAAACAATAATTTATGCTATGATTGTGGGCTTTTCTAGGTAAGGGTACGGGCGAGGAACAACGCTTTGACCCAGTTTTTTTATTTTTTTAGGAACCATCATGAAGACCTTCGTGGCCAAGCCGCATGAAGTCAAACGTGACTGGTACGTGATTGATGCCAAGGGTAAAGTCCTTGGGCGTGTAGCCAGCGAAGTTGCACGTCGCCTGCGCGGCAAGCACAAACCAGAATTCACACCACACGTTGACACAGGCGATTACATCGTCATTATTAACGCAGCCGATATTGTCGTTACCGGTAACAAGGCGTTCGACAAGCGCTACTATCGTCACTCGGGTTATCCCGGCGGCATTACCGAAACCAATTTCGAGAAAATGCAGCAGCGTTTCCCCGGTCGTGCTCTCCAGAAAGCCGTGAAAGGCATGTTGCCTAAAGGTCCTCTGGGTTACGCCATGGCCAAGAAACTCAAGATTTACGCCGGCGCCGAGCACCCCCATTCTGCTCAGCAGCCTAAACCGCTCGAAATCTAAGGACAGGTCATGATCGGTAATTGGAATTATGGAACCGGGCGCCGCAAAACGTCAGTCGCTCGTGTGTTCTTGAAAAAAGGTTCAGGCAACATCGTTGTCAACGGTAAGCCTGTTGATGAATACTTCGCTCGTGAAACCGGCCGCATGGTCGTGCGTCAGCCGCTCGAGCTTACCAACCATCTCGAATCGTTCGATTTTCACATCAACGTGCATGGTGGCGGTGAGAACGGCCAGGCAGGCGCGGTGCGTCATGGTATTACACGTGCGCTCATCGACTACGATGAAACGCTGAAGCCGGTGCTTAAGCAGGCCGGGTTGGTAACACGCGATGCGCGTGAAGTTGAACGTAAGAAAGTGGGCTTCCACAAAGCCCGCCGTCGCAAGCAGTTCAGCAAGCGTTAATTTTCGTGGTGCCTTCAGGGCGGCCCTCCGGCCTCCCAATACAAAAGCCCTGGCGCCGCCGGGGCTTTTGGCATTCTGGCCTGGGCGGGTTGATGCAGGGGTAGGCTGAAAATGTCGCGGTGGTTTTTAGATTGGGTTTACGTCGTTGCATAATGGCGTTATTGTCTTTTTTTGGGGTTCAGCATGTCAGCAGTTAACGGCAAAAAAATCAAAGTGGGTATTGTTGGTGGTACAGGCTACACCGGCGTTGAGTTGCTGCGTTTGTTATCTTGCCACCCCAATGCTGAGCTCACTGCAATTACGTCGCGCAAAGAGGAAGGAATGCCGGTCGCGCAGATGTACCCTAACTTGCGTGGCCATGTTGACCTTTGCTTTACCACCCCTGAAACATCGCCGCTTGAGCAGTGTGACGTTGTCTTTTTTGCCACACCCCATGGGGTTGCCATGGAGCAGGCCCAAAGCTTGCTGGATCATGGCGTCCGTATTATCGACCTTGCCGCCGATTTTCGTTTGCAAGACACGGTTGCATTCGAGCAGTGGTACAACATGCCCCACACATGCCCTGACATTCTTGCCGAATCGGTGTACGGTTTGGTAGAGTTAAATCGCGATAAAATTGCCAATGCGCGGGTCGTTGGCAATCCTGGTTGCTATCCCACGACCGTAGTGCTCGGGCTTTTGCCGTTGTTGCGCCGGCAGGGCTTAATCGACCCTTCCTACATTATTGCCGATTGCAAATCGGGTGTGTCCGGCGCAGGGCGCAAGGCTTCGGTGCCTACTTTGTTTTCGGAAGCCAGCGATAATTTCAAGGCTTACGGCGTAGGCGGGCATCGTCATCACCCCGAAATCACCGAACAGCTTGAAGGGATTGCCGGGGGCGCCGTGCAGCTTACTTTCCTGCCGCATCTGGTACCCATGATACGGGGTATGTTTTCAACAATTTACGTGCGTGTGCAGCCCGACGCTCAGAGCACAGACTTCCAGGCCTTGTACGAGCAACACTATGCTGGTGAGCCCTTTGTTGATGTCATGCCGGCCGGTAGCGCGCCGGAAACGCGTTCGGTGCGCGCTTCGAACCAGCTTCGAATTGCGCTGCAGCGTCCGAATCCTGGCCAGCTTATTATTTTGGTCGTGCAGGATAACCTTGTGAAAGGGGCATCCGGGCAGGCGGTTCAGAATATGAATCTCATGTTTGGTTTGCCTGAAACAACGGGTTTGGGCCTGGTGGCAGTTTTGCCTTAGTAATGTGGCCGGCGCATAGCGTGTTTAAGCAGGATTGGGCCGGAACTCTTTGTTCTTTTGGCGGTCGAAATTCGCATGGGTAGCAATCAATCAAACGCTGCGGGGAAACGTCGGCCCGCCAAACGGTGGGCGTTTTGGCAGCGTGTCACATGGGTGCTGGTTTGGGTGGTTGCCATGGGGTTGGGTTTTGCTGCGGGTCAGCATATTCAGTTGGGCCAGGCTGCCAAGCAGTACGCTAACCTTCAAACCGATTTCGATGTCACAGTTGCCCAACTGCGTTACGACATGTCCAAGTTGGCCGCCGAGAAAGAGGCATTGCAAAGCCGGTTGTCGGTAGAGCAGAGTACACGTCGTAGCCTGGAAGAATCGATTCAGCGTGCTCAGGGCGACTTGGCCAAAGCGAATGAACGGTTGGCTTTTTACGATCAGCTCTTGCCGCCTGGGCCGTCCGGTTCGGTGAGTATTCGAGCGCTTAGTATCCAGCCGAACGGCGCATTTCTGGCGTATCGTGTACTGTTAACACGCAACGCGCAGCCAGGCAGTGAGTTTAATGGCCATGTTGAGTTTGTGGCTAATGGAGAAAAAAATGGTGAAAGCGTTAAAATAACGTTAAACCCAGCAACCGGTCAGGCTGGTGAAGGGTCGGTCGCGGCAAGTGCTGCGCAGCCTCTTCCCGTAAGCTTCGACCAGTTCCAGCGTTTGGAAGGCTTGTTAAGTATGCCGGAAGGTTTAAGTCTTACCTCTGTTACGCTGAATATTATTGAAGAAGGGGCGGTTCGGGTTTCCCGGTCTGTTAACTTTTCCGGCCCCGATGCCTCATCCGAAACCGATGAAACTTCATGATAAGTTCATGAATGATTAACGCGGCACGTGCCGCACTGGAGTATCAAATGAGCAATGTGACTGAATCCGTCGATTTGCAAACCCCGCCACCACCTTTGGTGTTTACAGACGCAGCTGCAGCCAAGGTAAAAGATCTGTTGGCTGAAGAAGGTAACCCCGAACTCAAGTTGCGGGTTTTCGTGCAGGGCGGTGGGTGCTCGGGCTTCCAGTATGGGTTTACGTTCGATGAAGTCATTAACGAAGATGACACCGCAATCGACAAGGAAGGCGTGCAGTTATTAATCGACCCCATGAGCTTCCAGTATTTGTTTGGCGCCGAAATCGATTACAAAGACGATCTCGAAGGGGCTCAGTTTGTGATTCGCAATCCGAATGCCACATCAACTTGTGGCTGTGGCTCTTCGTTTGCGGCCTAAGTCAGGCAGGTTGCGTTAAGCGTAGTAGCGGCAGCCCAGAATAGTGGAGTGGCGCGCGCCCGTTACGTCGGGTAAAGCGGCTTTGTGGCCTGTGTCATAGGCCCAAGCCAGCCATGCAAAAGCCAGAGCCTCTACATGTTGCGCATCTATGCCCAGTTCCGAGGTGCTTCGAACTGGGCATTTTAATTGGGCTTGTAATACCTGCATCAGCGTGTCATTTAAGGCGCCGCCTCCACACACTAATACCTCTTGCGTGGCGGATGCGTAACACTCAATGGAAGTGGCGACGGTTTTTGCTGTTAGAGCCAACAATGTGGCCTGAACATCGACTGGGCGCAAAGAAACGTTACTGTTTGAGCCCGCCCATTCTTCCAGCCGCTGGGTAAGCCAGTTTGCGTTAAACAAATCACGGCCGGTTGATTTCGGCGGTGCTTTCGTAAACCACGGCTCGCTACTTATTAAGTATTCAAGCAGATCGTTCGATGCAATGCCTTGCGCCGCCCACGCCCCATGGGCGTCGAAAGGTTGTTTCATATGGCGCTCACACCAATAGTCCATTAAGACATTGGCGGGCCCCGTGTCGAAGCCTGTTACGGGTTTGCCCGGGTGTAGTCGAGTGATATTGGCGATGCCCCCCAGATTAACGATTGTGCGTCGGGTGGCATTCGAAAGTAGCGCCTGATGGAAGGCGGGAACCAGTGGTGCTCCATGCCCGCCCGCAGCAATATCACGAGAGCGGAAGTCGGCAATGACATCGATATCTGTTGCTTCAGCCAGATGGGCGGGAGCGTTGAGCTGGATTGTGAAGCCCAAGTCGGGTCGGTGTCGCACGGTTTGCCCATGGGCGCCAATTGCGCGGATGTCGGTTGCGGTGAAATGTGTCGCCTGCAATAGTTGTACGCACGCGGTGTGGTAAAGCTTTGCTAACGCCAGGCCTGCTTCAGCCGCCCGATGCAGTTCATTGTCTCCGGGGGAGTTAAGCGCAAGCAGTGTGGTGCGAAGGCTGGGCGGCATGGCCAGCGCAATTGCTTTGATGAGCTTGGGTTGGGAGGGGTTGGCGAAATCCGCCAGCACCGCATCGACGCCGTCGGTGCTGGTGCCGGACATTAGGCCAATATACAAATGCCCGGCCACCGGTTTCAAACCTTAGTTATTTCCAGCTTGGGCAACCTGCACTTCGCTGTCGATACCGCTTTGCCCTGCGTCTTGCAGTGCGGCCAGTAAAGTGAAGTGGTTGCGATAGTTATCCAGCGTCGACTGGAACGCCGCCATTTGAGTTTTGGTAAGTGCTTCAGCAACGGGAAGGTCGATGGATAAGGGATCAACCGGTTTGCCGTTCACACGAAACTCGTAGTGAAGGTGCGGCCCGGTGGCCCAACCGGTAGAGCCCACATAGCCAATCAGTTGGCCCTGTTCAACGCGCGTACCCTTGCGAACACCTTTGGCAATACGGTGCTGGTGGGCGTAATACGTTGTGATATTGTTTTTGTGCTTCAGAATAATAATGTTGCCAAAGCCGCGCTGTTTGCCGGCAAACTGCACAACACCGTCGGCGGTGGCATGGATGGGGGTTCCGGTGGGCGCGGCGTAATCGACCCCATTGTGGCTGCGCCAGCTACCGTGAATGGGGTGGCGTCGCTTGCCGAAATTGGAACTGACGCGTGAAAACTTCAGTGCGTTGCGCAAGAATGCGCCTTTCAGGCTTTTGCCGTCGAAATCATAGTAGCCCCCCGAGCCATTTTCGGGTTCGAACCAAATGGCGTCATAGGTTTTTTTGCCGTTGTTGAATTCCAGCGCCAAAATACGACCGGAGCCCACTTCCTTGCCTTGATGAGAATGGGTTTCATACACCAGACGGAAACGATCGCCTTTACGCAGGTCGCGAATAAAGTCGATTTTGCTGCCCAGAATTTCGGCCATTTGGAATGTGATGGCATCGGGAATGTCGGCGGCATCGGTTGCGCCAAACAGCGATGAAACAATTTCCCCTTCCGCAATTCGCATTTGGGTTTCGGTGGCTTCCGCCAGTTCAAGGGCCACAAAGCCGTTGTCGTTGTCGGGGCGGATTTCCAGCCATTTTGAAACGAACTCACCGTTGTCTTTGGTGCCTGGAGTGTGGTAGTAACGCAGCCATTTCATGCTGCCATCGGCATTCAGCGCAGCCTGTACCGTACGCCCGGGATACAGCTTGTAAATAGAGCGTGCATCTTTGTTCTGGATAAGGAACTGCTGCAGGTTGGCTTCCTGAACATTCAGGCGTTGCAGTAAAGCAGCCAAGGTATCGCCCGGTTGAATGCGGGTTTCATCGATAAAAGGCGCTGAATTGGCAATTTGGCCGGGCTCAGGGAAAGGGGAGGGGAGGCTGAGCGTTTCGCGGGCTTGATATACTGGCGGCGTTGATTCGCTGATAGGCTTCACGACGGCCAGTGCCCCGGCGGCGGCAAAAAGGCCTAGTGCTACAAGCACAAGGCCACCGGTAATGTAATGATGCGTGGGTTTGTCTGCGTGCTTTCTGGGCATATTCGGCTTCAGGTAAGGTTTGTTCCAGCGCAAGGTGCGCGAATCAAAGCTTAAAATAGGTATTAATGCAGTTTGCAAACCCTGCAAGAAAGCTTGCGGGCCAAGAAAATAGGGAGCTCGCAACAGAGCCTCAACTGGGTGCTTGGCCAGCAATAGAAAGAGCGTGGTGGGTTTGCAACGGATGCGTGTTGTATTAACACGATATCCTATCGCATTCACTTGCTTTTTTCGAGTATTTTTTTGCAAATTTTTTTACGGTAACGTCATGTCATCCTCAGAAGTCACTTTATCCCCTGAATTAGAAGAAGATTTGCGCGTAGTTAAGCGAGGATGCGATGAGTTGCTGGTAGAAAGCGAATTTGTAAAAAAGATGGCACGCAGCCGTGAAACGGGCCGGCCATTGCGGATCAAGTTAGGCCTGGACCCCACCGCACCGGATATCCACCTGGGCCATACGGTGGTATTGAATAAACTCCGCCAGTTGCAAGACTTGGGGCACACCGTTATTTTTCTGATTGGCGACTTTACGTCCATGATTGGCGATCCCAGCGGTCGCAATGCCACCCGCCCGCCGTTAACGGCCGAGCAAATTCAGGAAAACGCCCAAACTTATTATGCCCAGGCCAGCCTGGTGCTGGATCCCGAACGCACGGAAGTTCGCTACAACTCTGAATGGTGCGATCCGTTGGGTGCGCGCGGCATGATTCAGCTTGCCTCGCGCTATACCGTGGCCCGGATGATGGAGCGAGAAGACTTCACCCGGCGGTTCAAATCGGGAATTCCCATTTCTGTGCACGAATTCCTGTACCCGCTGATGCAGGGCTATGATTCGGTGGCGTTGAAGGCAGATCTGGAATTGGGTGGCACCGATCAGAAATTCAACCTGCTGGTGGGCCGCGAGTTACAGAAGGAGTATGGGCAAGAGGCCCAATGCATTCTTACCATGCCTTTGCTGGAAGGAACCGATGGTGTAGACAAGATGTCGAAGTCCAAAGGGAACTACATTGGTATTTCCGAATCACCCGATTCCATGTTCGGCAAACTTATGTCGATTTCCGACACCCTTATGTGGCGTTATTTTGAATTATTGTCTTTCCGCTCTGAAGACGAAATCAGTTTGTTGCAGAAACAGGTTGAAGAAGGCGCCAATCCGCGCAATATAAAGGTGATGCTCGCGCAGGAAATTGTGACCCGTTTTCACACGCAAAATGATGCGCACGAAGCGCTCGCCCGCTTTGAGGCGCGGTTTCGAGACGGCGCCATACCCGACGATATGCCGGAAGTAAGCCTGGATGGGGCCCCCAAAGGTATTTTGAAGGTATTGCGTGAAGCCGGTTTGGTGGCATCGGGGTCAGAGGCCCAGCGCAATGTTGAGCAAGGCGGCGTGAAGGTTGAGGGGAGCCGTGTAGAAGACAAAGCATTACAGCTGAACGCCGGTACATATGTTATTCAAGTAGGTAAGCGTAAGTTCGCACGCGTTACCCTGGCTTAATCTGAAGCAAGGTATAAAAGCAAGGAGGTTTGCATGAAACTGAGCAGCACATCATTTGCCGATCAAAAGTGGATTCCCGAGCGTTACGCCTTTTGCAAGGTCGATAGCAACGCCCCCATTGCACTTTCCGACAACGTCAATCCGCAGTTGGCGTGGGCCGATGTGCCTGAAGGGACACGTTCTTTTGTTTTAATTTGTCATGACCCCGACGTACCCAGCAAACCCGACGACGTCAATCAGGAAGGCCGCGAAGTGCCGGCCGATTTGCCCCGCGTTGATTTCTACCATTGGGTGTTGGTGGATATTGCTTCGAACGTACGCGAAATTAAAGAGGGGGAGTATTGCGACAGCATTACTCCGCGCGGTAAGGGCGGCCCCGTGGCGCCGAACAATACACGTCAGGGTACCAATAACTACACGCAATGGTTCGCTGAAGACCGTGACATGAATGGCGACTACTTTGGTTACGACGGCCCTTGCCCGCCCTGGAACGATGCTATTGTGCATCGTTACGTTTTTACCGTGTACGCGCTCGATATCGAAACTGTTCCGGTTGATAACGCTTTTACCGGTCCCGACGTTCTTCAGGCCATTGAGGGCCATGTGCTTGGCAAAGCCAGCGTCACAGGTCTGTACAGCCTGAACCCGAAGTTACGTGATGCGGCGGCTTAAAGCCAAACCACGGTACAATTTCGGCTTTTACTGATCGCAATTTATTGCGCGCCTTTAGGATTGATTCATGTTTGACCGCTCCCGTACGCTTGATCAAGTTGACCCCGATTTGTGGGCCGCGATTCAGAAAGAGAATGTTCGTCAGGAACAGCATATCGAGCTGATCGCTTCCGAGAATTACACCAGCCCGGCCGTCATGCAGGCGCAGGGCTCGCAGCTGACCAACAAGTATGCTGAAGGCTATCCGGGCAAGCGCTATTACGGCGGTTGCGAGTATGTAGACATCGTGGAGCAAATGGCGATTGACCGCCTTAAGGCGCTGTTTGGCGCGGAAGCGGCAAACGTACAGCCCAATTCCGGCTCGCAGGCCAACCAGGGTGTGTACATGGCGGTGCTTAAACCCGGTGATACCGTGCTGGGTATGAATTTGGCTGAAGGGGGCCATTTAACGCATGGCTCACCGGTGAATGCGTCGGGCAAGCTGTATAACTTCATTCCTTATGGTTTGAATGAAAAAGAGGAAATCGACTACGACAAGCTGGAAGCGCTGGCCAAAGAACATAAACCCAAGTTGCTCGTTGGTGGTGCGTCGGCTTATGCTTTGCGTATCGATTTCGAGCGCATGGCGCGCATCGCACACGACAACGGTGCCTTGTTTATGGTCGACATTGCCCATTACGCTGGTTTGGTAGCCGGGGGCGCGTATCCCAACCCGTGCCCTCATGCCGACTTCGTCACCTCAACCACGCACAAATCGCTGCGCGGCCCAAGAGGCGGCGTCATTATGATGAAGGCCGAGTACGAAAAAATCATCAATTCGGCCATTTTTCCCGGCATTCAAGGCGGTCCGCTGATGCACGTTATTGCCGGTAAGGCAGTGGCTTTTCAGGAAGCCTTGCAACCGGAATTCAAAACGTATGCCGCCCAGGTTGTAAAGAATGCGGATGTGCTGGCGAAAACGCTGGTGGAACGTGGCCTGCGCATTGTGTCGGGCCGTACCGAAAGCCATGTCATGCTGGTTGATTTGCGTGCCAAAGGCATTACCGGCAAGCTGGCTGAAGCGGCTTTGGGCGAAGCACATATTACGGTTAACAAGAATGCCATTCCGAACGATCCGGAAAAACCTTTTGTAACCAGCGGCATTCGCTTGGGGACACCGGCGATGACCACCCGTGGTTTCAAAGAGGCCGAAGCCGAACTCACCGGCCATTTAATTGCTGATGTGCTCGACAACCCCGAAAATGAAACCGTTATTTCCGACGTGCGTGCCCGTGTGAACGAGCTTACCGCGCGTTTGCCGGTTTATCGTTAAATCTTATTAAGGAAAGGTCGGCTTGTTGCGGGTAGGGCAAGTCGTTACACACCATGAAATGCCCGTTCTGTCACAGCGCCGACACACAGGTTATTGACTCCCGTGTTTCGGAAGAAGGCGACACCATTCGTCGGCGTCGCCGTTGTTCGGCCTGTGACCGTCGTTTTACCACTTATGAGCGGGTGGAACTCACCATGCCGGCTGTTGTTAAACGCAATGGTACGCGGTCGGAGTTCGATCTTGACAAGCTGCGGGCCAGTTTGAAGCTGGCGTTACGCAAACGGCCGGTTAGCACCGAACAGGTAGATGCCGCAGTTGCACGTATTGAAGAGTCTTTGCTAACCAGTGGTAAACGCGAGGTGCCTTCAGGCTTTGTAGGTGAACTGGTCATGAATGAACTGATTAAATTAGACCAGGTTGCTTATGTACGCTTTGCGTCGGTGTACAAAAGCTTTGAAGACATTAACGAGTTCGTAAAAGCCATTGATGAAATCAAAGGCTAATTCCGGTACCGTCTTGCACTATGGTTGAGCCTTCCCTTACCGTACATCAGGCCCCCGCCGGCGCCGACGACGCCTATTGGATGCGGCTGGCTATTGAGCTAAGCCGTGAAGTGTTGTACTTAACCGCCCCCAATCCGCGTGTGGCGTGTTTAATTGTTAAAGACAATCAGTTGCTTGCTGCGGGTGTGACGCAGCAGGCCGGTGGACCCCATGCAGAGGTCATGGCGTTGCGTCAGGCGCAAACACGCGGGCACAGCGTGGCCGGCACCACTATTTACGTTACGCTGGAACCCTGCAGTCATTATGGTCGTACCCCGCCTTGTGTCGATGCGCTTATTCAGGCTCAACCGGCGCGCGTGGTTGTGGCCATGCCCGACCCCAACCCGCTGGTGGCGGGACAGGGCTTTGGTCGCTTGCGTGAAGCGGGCATACAGGTGCAAGCGCCTATATGCGTAGAACGGGCACTTGAAGTGAACCCAGGGTTCGTCTCGCGTATGACGCGCAAGACGCCTTGGGTATGGTTGAAGTCGGCCGTCTCGATAGACGGGCAAATTGCTTTGGCCAACGGATTGTCGCAATGGATTACCGGGCCGCAGGCACGGGCCGACGGCCACCATTGGCGTGCGCGAAGTAGCGTGGTGTTAACCGGCTTGCGCACCGTGCTGGCTGACGACCCGCAAATGACAGTGCGCGCTGTTGAAACCCCACGTCAACCCATACGCGCGGTTGTGGATACCCGTTTCGAAATACCCGAAACGGCCCGTATTCTGAACGGTTCACCCACCTGGATTTTTACGTGTGACCACGATGCCGACAAGGCGCAGCGTTTAGCCGAGCGGCAAGTGCAAACTGTTGTGATGCCCGAGCGTGACGGCCGTGTCGATTTGGCCGCTGTGCTGCAATGGATGGGGCATAACGACGTGAATGAAGTGCATGTGGAAGGGGGTGCCAGTTTGCATGGTGCGTTGCTGGAAGCCGGGTTGGTTGATGAGTTGCTGGTGTACATGGCACCTAAAATTCTGGGGGCCGGACGGGGAATGTTCACCATTCCCATGCGTCAATCGTTAACCGATCAAGATGATTTCCGATTTGTAGAGCAGGCGGTGCTGGGTGACGACATCCGTCTGCGCTTGCGACACCAGGGACACTGGCAGGCCTTGGTGCATAGCGTTTCCCAAGTGCCACAAACTTAAATTAACCGAAGAGCTAACAACACAGTTTCGTTAGCAGGTAACAGGAGTAGTTATGTTTACAGGCATTGTGGCTGCTGTTGGGGCCATTACGAAAGTAACCCCATTGCAGGAAGGTAATGAGAATGCCGGTGTACGGTTAACCATTGCGACCGGCGGCTTGCCGCTGCAAGACACCAAGCTGGGCGATTCGATTGCCATTCAAGGCGCCTGCATGACGGTGGTGTCTTTCGCCGAGAGTAGCTTCGACGTAGATGTGTCTCGTGAAAGTTTGAATAAAACAGCCGGGCTGGACAAACCGGGTGAAGTGAACCTGGAACATGCCCTGCGCGTGGGCGATTCGTTGGACGGCCACCTAGTGTCCGGCCATGTAGACGGCCTGGGCACTGTGGCAAAGTTTTCCCCGGTAGGGGAGTCGTGGGACTTGCGCATTGACGTACCCCCGCACCTGGCAAAGTATTTAGCCTATAAAGGTTCAATTACCGTTAACGGCGTCAGCTTAACGGTAAACAGCGTGCAAGACGACGCCCAGGGCGGGTGCCAGATCAGTATTAATTTAATTCCGCACACGGTACAGGTCACCACTTTAAAGCACTTGAAACCGGGCCACTCGGTGAACCTGGAAGTGGATACCATTGCCCGTTATGTTGAGCGGATGCTAAGCGTTCAGAAGGCCGGCTGATGCAGCAGAAGCCATTTTTCTGTTAGAATGGCGGACTTCACTTTGGTGGTTGATAGTGAAAAAGGACAGGTGGCCGAGTGGTTGAAGGCGCACGCCTGGAAAGCGTGTATACGTTCAAAGCGTATCGGGGGTTCGAATCCCCCTCTGTCCGCCAGGATGCAAGCCCTTGGTTCTTTGGAACCAAGGGCTTTTTTTATCCTACCTATAGGCTGGGCTGTTCCCACCCTAAAACCAGCGCAGCAGAAACACGCCGATAATAGGGAACGCAATAAATACGCCAACCCCGACCATATTTGCCGCCACGAAAGGCATGCTGCCTTTGAAAATCGTGCGAATTGGTACATCCGGATTCATCGTTTTCACCGTGAAAACATTCATGCCGACCGGAGGTGTTAACAGGCCGATTTCAATCATCATCACCACAAAAATACCAAACCAAATCGGGTGGATGCCGACAGACGTTGCAATGGCATGAAAAATAGGCGCAGTCAGAATCAGCAGACTCAGGCTTTCCATTAGTGCACCCAATACCAGGTAGATCACCATCATCATCAACAGCAATCCAAGCGTGCCCATATTCTGTTGCTGAAGCATGTCGATCAACGCTGCGGTAAGGCCGGATAACGTGATGAAGTTTGCGAACACGAATGCACCGAACACAATGGTGAAGATCATCGCGGTGGTACGGGCCGTGTCTTTCAGGCATTCGAACAGGGTCGGCCAGGTCATTTTGCGTCTGAGCAAGCCGATTAATAAGGCGCCGCTTGCCCCGATACCGGCCGATTCGGTTGCCGTGAAAATCCCGGCGTACAAACCACCAATAATAGCGACGAACAATACAAGAACCATCCACACACTTTTCAACGACGCGAACCGTTCTTGCCAGCTTTTGCGCTCTCCGGTGGGCCCCCATTCCGGACGCAGCGTAACAACGCCGACAACCGCAATAACAAACAGCAGAGCCAGCATCAGGCCTGGCACAATGGCGGCAATAAACAGCTGCCGAATGTCGGTGTTGGTTAACAGCCCGTAAACCACCAACGGTACAGAAGGCGGTATTAAAACGCCAAGCACGCCCGCCGAGGCGACGGAGCCGCACGACAGCGCATCGTGGTAACCCAGGCGGCGCATGGGAGGAATAGCTACCTTGCTCATGGTGGCGGCCGTGGCAATAGAGCTGCCCGAGATCGCAGCGAATATCGCGCACGCTGCAACCGTTGCATGCGCCAAACCGCCTCGAAGATGACCTAGCCAGGCATTGGCCGCTTTGTACAAATCTTCCGACAGGTCCGACTTGTGTACGAACAAGCCCATTAAAATAAACATGGGCAGAACGGCCATGCCGTCGTTGGCAGATGCATCGACAACCTGTTGTGCCAGCATGGAATAAGCCGACTCGAAGCTGCCGCGCAGCAGCGCAAAGCCAACCGTGCCAACGATTAACATTGCGAAAGCAAGCGGTACCCCCGCGAACGCCAACAAAAACAGGATGCCGAAGCCAATCAGAGATGCAATCATTGGGGGACCTCCGTTGGCGTTGCGACGGCCCGCATGGCTTCAATGGTGCGCACGCCGGCAACGACAACGGACACCGCCGAGAAAATCGACATTGCATAGGCCAGAGGCGCCATGTTTAAGTCGAGTACGATTGTTGCGGTGTTGTTTCCTGCGTATTCACCGGCCTGTACCCACAATCGCCAGGCGATAACAGCCAGCGCAACGCCACTAAGCAGTTCAGCCGGCACTTGTAAACAGGCTTTCCTGCGGTTGCTGACACCACTGGTAAAAAGGTCAACGGTTATGTGGCCACCGGCGTGGGTCACCAGCGGCAGGGCGGTAAAAATGGCCATTGCCATCGCGAACTGGATCATTTCCGAAGCGCCCGGAATCGGATGAGCGAAAACATATCGGGCAAATACGTCGGAAAACGTCAGTACAACAATTAATGCCAAAGGCAATGCACTGACGTAACCCAAGACGCGAGCAAAATAGCTGAAACCAAATGCTCTTGTAGTCATGGTCGTATCCGGTAGGTTTACTGCGCGTTCGCTTTGGCTTCCTGCTCGTAGAACTTAAGCGCAGCCTCACCGTCGACGTCCAGCTCAGCGGCTGCCGTTATCCAGTCACCGCGCAACTTCTTGCCGTACGTACGAAAAGCAGTCATCAGGCTTTCGTCTGCTTCCATGAACGGTACGCCTTGGTTTGCAACATCTTTGCGTAACTGGGCTTCCAGTTGGTCAATGGCTTCCAGACGAGCGGCAAAAGCCTCGCCGGATAAGTCCATGACAATCTTGCGATCGGCCTCGGAAATGGCTTGCCAGCGTTTTTTGTTGACGAACAACGCGAAGCTGGGCGCCGACATTTGCCCCGGTATGTCGGTAACGGCTTTGGCGTATTGGGCGGTATGGAATGCGGTGGCGCTATAGAGCGGATAGCCCGCAAACGCGTCGACCGTGCCACCCGAGATAATTTCGTAACTGCGGGCGGCCGGCGCAACCACGACTCCCGCGCCTGTTTTGGTTAGCATGTCGGCGACATTACCGGCAACAGAATAAATTTTGATGCCGTCAAGGTCGGCCGTGGACTTGACGGGGTCACTCATTCCGTAAATAGGCCCGCCCGGAAAAGTGAAAAGCGACAGCAACTGAACGTCTTTATATTCGTTGGCCTTGGCAAAGTATTTTTCGTAGGTGCGCCATAGGGCAATGGAGCTGCCCTTCGCATTAACATTAATGAATGGCAGATGCGCGATTTGGGAAAGCTTTACCCTGCCTTGCAGAAAGCCGTGGTACATGTAGGCGCCGTCAAAAACCCCTTTTTCAACCGCATCCATCTGCGCCTGAGGTGAGGCCATACTGGCCGGGGCGAATTCAATTTTGACACGCCCATCGGTTGCCTTGATGACGTCCTCCGCCCAAGGTTTCAACACCAGGGTGTTGAATGGGTCTTGCGGCGCCATGAACATATTAAACAGCAGTTTGGTTTCCGCTTGAGCGGCCGTTCCGACAGCGGCGAGTGCCAGCACGCCTGCACCCAGCAAGTTCTTGATATTCATGATTTGTCTCCTTTGGTGTTTGTAGATTTTGAAACTGCTTTGGCAGTTATTCGGCAGGGTTTTGCTCTGCTCTTGTTTTGGCAGCCGACGAGACAGGCGGCGCGAATATAACGTCGTAGTCACGCGCGATTCGAGTCGCCTCTGCCGGGTTGGTTACGTTGTGCAGCCGCTGATACAGCTCTAGCAATTTTCCGGCCGGGGCGGCCCAGAACAGGGCTGTGACGGCTTCGCCTGAGTTATTAAAGAAGGCATGGGGCAAGCCTCGTGGCATGCGCACCAGGTCACCACTGGAGGCTGTTCTTTTTTTGCCGTCCAAAAGCAGGTCGATACGGCCGTCAATAACAAAAATATATTCGTCCTGAAACGGGTGCGTATGCGGTGGAACAAACGTTTCAATGGGAAACGTTGCATGCCACGCGATGCTCTCTTCACTCACTTGTTTAGGTACATAAACTTGTCCCATTACATTCCAGGCCACACCATCCAGGCCAACATTGGCCGGGGTGATATCGGGGATTTCAAGGGTGGTGGATGAAGTCTCAATCATGATGAATGGCTCCTGGTTATGCCGTCAGGCGGTCTAAAGTGGATTTCACCAAGGGGTTGGTGGAAGCAAATCTGGGCTTGAAGCCTTGTCGAGCGGTTACCAACTCTTCTTCATCCCAGTAGCCAATCAAGATGCCCCCTTCTGAAATACGAGGCTGTACCTCGACCGACTCGATCGCTTCGTCGGTAACGGTGACGCGTTGACGCGGTGCCCTGGCCCACTGGAACAGCGCTTCGTGAAGCCGCGCACGCGCTTCAATGTGTTCGTGCTCTTGTGATTCACCCAAATCGTGAAATTCGTTGGGGTCGCTTTGCAGGTCAAAAAGCATCGGACGATAGTTTTCAAACAACACGTATTTCCAGCGCCCATCAAAAATCATGCGCATCCACGCCTGGCGCGCCTTCGTGTTTAGTTCAATACGAGAATCCTGGAAGGCGTAGTCGTATTCGCAAATGACTGTCTGACGCCAGTCTTTTGGTTGCTCGCCAAAAAGCAGGGGGCGCAACGAACGTCCATCCATAATGTGGGGCACGGCGGGGCCGCCGTAAGCATCGAGAAAAGTGGGGGCCAAATCCACCGCTTCTACCAGTGCTTTATTGCGCGTGTTTCGGGTGCAATCGGCCCTGGGGTCGGGGTCGTACACAATCAGCGGCACGCGAATCACCGGTTCGTGGAAAAGGTCTTTTTCACCCATCCAATGATCGCCCATGTAATCGCCATGGTCTGAAGTAAAGACGATCATGGTGTTGTCCATCAGGCCGCGCTCTTCCATGAATGAGAACAGCAGACCCAACTGGTCGTCGATTTGCTTAATGAGGCCCATGTAACCGCAAAGCACCGTTTCGCGTACCTCGTCGCGCGAGAATGTCTGTGAAACCCGATGGCGCATCATGGCTTCATAAACAGGGTGGGGGTTGTGTTTTTCTTCTTCCGAGCGCACCACCGGCAAGGCATCCGACGGCTTGAACATGCCGGCATAGGGCTCGGGCGCAATATAAGGCCAATGCGGCTTGATGTAAGACAAGTGCATGCACCACGGCCGATTACCGGCTTCGTCGATAAAGTCCATGGCGCGCCGGGTAATGTAAGGCGTTTCTGAGTGTTCGTCGGGTATGCGGGCCGCCTTGTTGGAATATTTCAGAAACCAGCCCGATCGGATATTCCCTTCATCATCGACGGTTGCGTTTGCCCACTCTTCCCAGGGGTTATCACCCTCAAAACCTTGATCCCTTAGATATTGGTTATAGGCAGGTTCGGGGTCATGACCTGAATAGGGGTGGATCCCGTCGTCTCGCTCGTAGGGGTCGAAACCACATTCGCCAATGCGGCGTCCGATTTTCGAGTTCGGGTCAATGCCCAATCTGGCCATGCCGGAAAGGTCGGCCCTCATGTGGGTTTTACCCACAATGGCCGACTGCACGCCAAGTGGACGCAGGTGATCACCTATTGTCATTTCGCCGACTTTAAGCGGAACAAAATTCCAGCTGGCACCGTGTGAATGAACATACCGACCGGTGTAATAGCTCATGCGGGATGGGCCGCAGACCGGCGATTGCACATAGGCGCGCTCAAACAAAACGCCTTTTGCGGCCAGTGCGTCGAGATTGGGGGTTTTCAAGGTGGGATGGCCAAAGCACGACAGATAATCGGCGCGCAGTTGGTCACACATAATGAAGAGGATGTTCTTCACTTTGCGCTTACTCATGTCTCCTCCTGATGCTTGTGTCATGGGGATTAATCATTCTGTAAACCAATTCTAGGGAGCAGACATTTATTCGAGTAGTGCTTTCTTTTCATGTCGATTACCATTGGTTATCGCATGAATGGAGTTAACGTATGCGTCTACAACAACTTGAACTCTTGGTTACCCTGGCCGAGCAGGGTAGTCTTCGGGCTGCGGCGGAAGTGCTGAACATCACTCAACCAGCCCTAAGCAAGTCACTACGCCGACTGGAAGAAGAGTTTGGTGCCGCGTTGGTGCAGCGCAGTGCCAAAGGGGTTCGGCTGACGCAGGTTGGCGAGCTTCTGGCCGCCCGGGCGGTCACCGTTATACGGGAAGTGGCACGCGCGCATGAAGACGTTTCCTCACACCTGGGGAATACAACCGGTCGGGTTACGGTTGGGTTATCACCCGCTGTAGCGGTGCTTTTTTCGCCGGGGGCGGTAGCGCGCTTTCGCAGGCGCTGGCCCCGCGCCAGGGTTTGCATCCGCGATGTTTTGTATCCGCAGGCGTTGCATCAGCTGCGGCGTGGTGATTTGGACTTTGTCTTAGGGCCTGTGCCGGCAACCGGGGTTGGGGCCGACCTGCTTTGTCAGGTACTGTTTCACAGCCAGGAAGTGATTGGAGCAAGACGAGGTCACCCGCTGGCCAAGGTGCGTAAATTGAAGGATTTGTCTGATGCTTCATGGATACTGGTGGGGCCGGCGCGCGGGCCGGGCGACCCCCAGCATCTGCACCTGGAAGAGCGCGGCATGCCACCACCCAAGGTGCCTCTTGAATGTGAATCTTTCTTTTCTCTGCTTAGTCTGATGCCGACACAAGACGTCATTGGCATTATGCCGCGCAGTTTTCTTAACCGTCACGGTCGCCGGGCCGGGCTGGTGTCTCTACCGATTGAGGATCCTTTGCCCATCACCACTATTTATGCGGTCTCGCGCAGCGACGCGCCCCTAAGCCTGCCGGCACAAGACCTGCTTGAGGCTTTCATGCAAGAGGCCCGCGAGGTTGTGAATAGCCAATTAAAATAAACTCATGTCTCGCGTCAATTGCCCACAATGTCGGCGTCCCGAACCATACTGCGTTTGCAAGTACATAGCAAAAGTACCCAGCACCACGCGGGTACTAATTTTGCAGCACCCTGAAGAAGACCGGCACCCGTTTAATACGGGTCGTCTGGCTGCTTTGGGCATACAAAATTGTGATCTTTGGGTGGGTGAACAATTTCCTGGTCTTAGCGAAAAACTGGCCGAGTTTTCATCTGTGTATTTGCTGTTTCCCGGCGAATCGGCAAAAACGCCGCAGACGTTGGCTGAACACGTAGCCGACAAGCCAACGTTATTAATAGTGCCCGATGGAACTTGGCGTAAAGCCCGCAAAATTGTTTATGCAAACCCGGCGCTTGAAAGTTTGCCGCGCGTTGCGTTGGGGTTGGGTAACCCCTCGCGTTATCGCATTCGCAAAGCGCCAAAACCCGAAGCCGTTGCGACCATTGAGGCGATTGTGCGCACCTTGGAAGTTTGGGAGCCCGAGCGTGATTTCTCGCCGGTGCTAAAACCATTTGAAGTGCTGGTGGAACAGCAGCTCGTTTATACTCAGGCTCCTTTTTAATGAGTCGGGTTAGTTATTTAATTGATTCCGATTCTTTAATAAAGTCTTCCAGCATGGCATCAACATTCACGCCAAGTCGTTCACCCTCTTTACGCATGGCGTCAAACTGAGGTTGTGCCGCAGCTTGCATCTTCTTATAGAAGTCAGGGTTTGCAGGAACAATTTCTACGCCATTCTTTTTCATTTCGTCGAGCGCCGCCTGCATTTCCTTGTTGCTGGCAGCGCCGGCCATCGCAGCAAAATGTTCGCCGGAAACCGACATAATTGCTTCTTTGTTTTTGTCGCTCAGCGTGTTCCATTTTTCTTGATTCATGAAAACCGAGAAGCTGGTGGATGTGACGGAACGGGGGAACCACGTAATGGTTTTGGTGTAGGGCCCAGCTTTGAAATCACGTGCAATTTCAGGAGCAATACCCATGTAGCCAGAAACAATTTTTCGGGATACCATTTCTCCTACTTGAACGGCTGGAGTGGCCACGGGACTCATGCCTAACGTTTTCAGTAAGTCGGCGGGTGGGCCCGGTAATGCCCACATTTTCCGGGACTTCAGCTCTTTGATGTCGTTGATTTTCGTGTCGGTGATACTGGCCAACTGCCCGCCTTCCCAATGAAACAACGTGAGCAAATGCGCATCGGGAAAGGGCGCTTTGGGTTCAATATGTTTTTTGTAAACACGCCATAGGGCAATCGAGGCATTTTCCGACTTATCAACCAGCCAGGGCAACATGGTTGCTTGCAACAACGGTGCTTTATTTTTCAGGAAGATATTGGCGATAAACGCAATATCGAACACACCGGATTTTACTGCTTCAAGTTGCTCCGGCGGTGGGGCCATGTTGCCCGCGGTGAACTGAATTGTCACTTCGCCGTTGGTGGCGGCCTTGACCTCTTCAGCCCATTGCGCAGTTACTTCGTGAAAGTTGTTCGAGCGTGGAACAAACACGTTGAACAGAAGGGTTGTCTCGGCCTTGAGCGGGGTCATGCCGGCGGTAAACCAAAGCGCCAGTGCAACTGCAATTCTCTTAATAAGCATCATGTCTCCTTTTCCACACTAATACGGTGGTTTGTTTACGTATACATGCTAAGTCACCTTGCTGCGACAGCAAGGACAATAAGGGGACCAAGTGTTTAATTCAAAAAACTGCGGGTTGCCTGAGTGACAGTCTAAAAGAGTGAAGTGGTAAAGAGCGACTGAAAAATTGTTATGTTGGCATCACCAGTTGGAATATCGGTAGTTATCCCAGGTCGGCACTCAAGGCGTGAGCGCGTCAGTGGCTAATTCAAAGGTGTACGGCGCACTTGGGTGGCAAAGGCTTCCGCCACCGGCGTTAAAGGAGATTGACTGCTTTTTATCAGGTAAATGGGAACGGCCGGGAATTGTTCTTGTAGAGGGATACGGCAGATATCATTGACGTGAAAGGGGTGTTGGACAATTTTTTTGGGCATCACAAAAACAAGATCTTCTTTTAACGCGGCCGCTAATAAAGACAAAATTGATTCAAAATGAAGAATGGTTTTAGGTGGCACTAATCCGCGTTGCTGGAAAGCCAGTTTGAACAGGTTGCCAGGGCCTTCTTCTGGGCCAGAGGTTGCCCATGCGGCGTCTTTTAATTCAGCCAAAGAAGTGGCGTGTTCCAAAGGGTGGCCTTTTCGACAACTAATGCCTATTTCCGACAGGAAGAGTTGTTCTACGCTGAATTCGGGACCCAACATCGGCTCAGGCAAGGGGCCAACAGCAAAATCAATATCTCGTTCCCGAATGAGTGGTAGAACCTTTGGATACAGCCCGTCCATGACGGTGATGACTACTTCCGGGTAGGTGCGTCGAAAGCGTTGTACAGCGGAAGGGATTATTGAGACTGCGGTGATCGGGGAAACCGCTACCCGTACATGACCTCCTTTGTCGCCGCGAAGGCTTTTAAGCTCTTCGGAAATGCGGTCGATCTCTGTAAATGCCGTGCGGGCTCGAGTAACCACGATGCGGCCAAATTCTGTAAGTACAACGCCACGCGCGGTGCGAGTAAGTAGTGGGGCTTGAAGTTCATCTTCCAGTTGTCGAAGGCTTTTGGTTAAGGCCGGGGCACTTACTCCCAGTAGCGCTGCAGCTTTGCGCAAGCTGCCTACCTCGGCGATCTTCAGAATGTAACGCAATTGATCAAGCTTCACTGTTAACCCCAGGTTATCGCCACTAACTATAAAGATGCTATTCAATCACGTGCCGTCTGTCTAGACTGAAATCACAAATCAGGGGTGCCAAGCCCTGTGGGTTGCCTGCCCAAATGATTTTTGAAGATTTTACGGAGACATAATTATGAATTACCTGCGTAACACCTGGTATGCGGCGATGTGGTCCCACGACCTCAAGCCAGGCCAGATAGTGGGCCGTACTTATTTGAATGAACAGGTTGTCCTGTTCCGATCAAACAATGGCGTTGTTTCCGCCCTTGACGATATTTGTCCGCATCGATTTGCGCCTTTGCATAAAGGTTCATTGGTTGACGGTTGTAAGATTCGTTGCGGATATCATGGGTTGGAGTTCGATGGCGAGGGTGCCTGCGTGCGAAACCCTCATGGTAAAGAGCGCATCCCGGCGGCCGCGCACACGCGTGCTTATCCCGTCACCGAAAAACATTCCATGATTTGGATTTGGATGGGTGATCAGCCCGCCGATCTCGATCTGGTGCCCGATTTTCAGTTGATCGATGACGCACCGCCCGAGCTGGTCAGCCGTCGCGACTGGATGAAAATGGAGGCTGGTTTTGAACTGGTCGTTGATAACCTAATGGATTTGAGCCATACGTCTTTCTTGCATGATGGCTTGTTGGGTAATGAAGCAACGATTAAGTCTGATACCAAAGTTGAACAAAGTGGCCATTGTGTAACGGTTGATCGCATGGCGCGTAATGTTCCGGTTACCAAGTTCCACGATTTGCAGTTTCTGCGCGATGGTCAACCTGTGGATTTGTGGACCAAAATTACGTGGCAACCACCTGCCTGTTTGGTCAATGATAACGGCGTAACCCGACCCGGCGCATCGCGTTCGGAAGGGACGGGTGTATATGGTATTCATTTTCTAACGCCAGAAACAGAGACAACGTGCTGGTATCACTTTGTGGCGGTTCGTCAGAATCCGGTTTATCACGGTGAACCGCTTGATACCGAAATCCGTGAGCAGATTGCTGAAATGCGTCGTTATGCGTTTCAAGAGCAGGATCACGACATGATTCGGGCTCAGCAACAAGCCATTTTGCGGTCTGGACGCTCGCTGAAAGAGTTGAGTCTTGAGTCAGACGTCGGAATTGAGCGCTATAAACGGGTGTTGCGTGGTTTAAGACAAGCAGAAAGTTCTGTTATTGATAAGCAAAAGTCTGATCGAGATACGCGTATTCCTCAAACTTTGACGGCAGTGTAGCGTTGACATTGAGCCCAATAGTTTTTGGGCTCAATGATAAATGCCCATTTCCGTACCGGCTTGGCGTAACTGTTGCATCATTGTTAACACCGCAGGTGAAGGTGCTCGTTTGCTGTTTCTTAAGATGCTGATAGGAGGAAGGCGCAGGGGTAAGTCTACTGGGAGGTAGCGCATGCGCCCCGCTTCAATGTCTTCAAGGAAAGCCTCAACAGGTAAGGGTGAGATTACATCTGAATTCAGCATCATGTGGCGGATAACCTGGTATGAAGTCGACTCCACTTGGTGCGGGGGCGGCGTTAGACGAAGTGCGCGAAACATGTCTTCTAGGGCGGCTCGGATATGAGCACCGGTTGTTGGCATCATCCACGTATAACGACAGACCTCTGCTAAAGAAAGGGTTTTGTTTTCGCTTAGCGGGTGGGTAGCGCGAACATGCAGCCGAAATGCCGACTCATACAGCGCTTCGGTAATAACGGAAGGATCTTCACCACGCCAAAAGCGCCCCACGACAAGATCAAGGTCTCCTTGAGCCAGCCTTTCAAGTAGGGTGTTGGAGCTGCCTTCAATAACTTGTACGGTGACCCGAGGAGCGGCTGTGGCAAGCTTGAGCAACGCTTTTGGAACAAGCGCGGGCGTTGAAACGGGCATGGCGCCCAGTGTCACATGGCCTGTGCCACCGGCATGCCACAAACCTAGTTCCTCTTCTGCTTCCCGAATTTCAGTCATGATTGCTTGCGCACGCTCGTACAACACCTGACCTAAAGGGGTTAGTACGCTCCCTCCCGCGCTACGTTCAACCAGGCTGGACCCAATAATTTCCTCCAGTTGGCGAAGCGTTTTAGTGGCGGCGGGTTGCGTAATGTGCAAAGCGTCGGCAGCCCGTGCAAGGGAGCCTTGTTCAGCAATACCCACAAGAAGCCGAAGTTGCCTAAGGTGTACTTGGCGTTGAAATGCGCCCAGATTCATGTCTCATCCTTGTAACGTTTTTATTGTTTTAAGCCTTTTCTTCTATTGAAAAGACTTTATTAGGGTTAGTTTGGATATTACCTCTAGATATGCCTTACTGCCAATTTTTCAATCGATTTTTTATGTCTGCGTACGTAGACTTCACTCTATCGACAAATGTCAATTCTACAGACCACCTATATGGAGACAACGATGTCTGACAGTCAAGCTAAAGCTGCCGCTTCCAATGAGCTCGAGCGTTTTCAGCTTTACATTAATGGCGAATATGTTGCTGCCAAATCCGGTAAAACATTCCTTACCGCTAACCCATACACGACCGAAAACTGGGCCGAAGTGCCAGATGCCGGCACGGAAGATGTTGATCTTGCCGTGGAGGCCGCACGTAAAGCCATGGAAGGACCGTGGGGAAGTATGTCTGGTTTCCAGCGCGCAAAACTCATTCGCCGGCTTGGCGAATTGATTGATGAGAATGCCGAGTATCTGGCCCGTATGGAAGTGCGTGATTCGGGCAAGCTCTACCGTGAAATGATTTTTCAGTTGAAGTACTTGCCTGAGTGGTTCAACTACTTCTCCGGTTTGGCAGACAAGCTGGAAGGCAAAACGATTCCAACCGACAAAAACAATTTCTTTGTTTATACCCAACGTCATCCCGTTGGGGTGGTGGCTGCAATTACGCCCTGGAATGCCCCCATGATGCTAATGGCGATGAAACTGGCACCTGCTCTGGCTGCGGGGTGTACGTTCGTTATCAAACCTTCGGAGCATGCGCCTGCCTCGACGTTGGCTTTCGGTAAATTGGTTAAAGAAGCCGGTATCCCTGACGGTGTGTTTAATGTGGTTACCGGTTTAGATCGCCAATTGGGCGCACATTTGGCTGGCCATCCGGGCGTCGGCAAGGTGGTGTTTACGGGTTCGACGGCAACAGGACGTGCGGTGGCTCAAGCAGCGGGTAGTCAGTTGAATGGTGTTGTGCTGGAGTTGGGTGGAAAGTCGCCGCAAGTCGTGTTCGAGGATTCCGATCCGGAAGCGGTTGCCAATGGTGTGATTGCCGGAATTTTCGCAGCCGGGGGGCAAACCTGCATGGCTGGGTCACGCCTCATCATACATCGCAGCATGGTGAAAGATGTGGTTGATCGTGTCGTGGCACGCGCCAAAACGATCAAGATGGGTGATCCCCAGGCCGACGATACGGAAATGGGCCCCATTTCAAACAAGCCTCAATTTGATCGTATTAGTGAGTTCTTGAAAAGTGCCGACTCGGAAGGTGCCAAAGTTGTTACCGGCGGCGTTGATACAGACAAACACGGATGGTTTGTGAAGCCCACCGTCATTACAGATGTGACTTCTGATATGCGAGTGGTGAAAGAAGAAATCTTCGGTCCGGTGTTATGCGTTATTCCATTTGACACCGAAGAAGAGGCAATTGCGTTGGCAAACGACACTGAATATGGTCTTGCCGGTTCAGTGTGGACGATGAATATTCAGCGCGCCCATCGCGTGGCGAGTAAGTTGCGTACCGGTACAGTGTGGATCAATTCCTATCGTGCGGTTTCGCCCAGCGTGCCTTTTGGCGGCTTTGGCGCCAGCGGCCTGGGTCGAGAGAATGGTGTCGAGTCCATTCTGGACTTTATGGAAACCAAGTCTGTGTGGGTTGAGTTAAGTGGTGCAACGCGCGACCCATTCCGCATGGCCTAAGCGTGGCGCTATTGTTAGAAAAGGATCAGGAGAGAACATGACAACAGGCAAATTAAACGGTAAAACCGTGGTGATCACGGGTGCGGCACAGGGAATTGGCAAGGCGTACGCAGACCGTTTGGCGCAGGAAGGCGCGCAGGTGGTTTTAGTAGACCTGAAGGCGGAGCCATTAGCCGCGGCGGTTGAGGACTTGCGTTCCAAAGGTCATCAGGCAGAAGGAAAAGTGCTGGACGTTTCCAATGAGCAAGATGTTAAGCGCGTTGGTCAAGAGTTGGGGCAAGCGTTTCCCAGAATTCATGGCCTGATCAACAACGCTGCTGTCTTTTCAACGATTCAGCTGAAACCGTTTTGGGAAATCGATTCGGCTGAGTGGGACAAAGTCATGGCCGTTAACGTGAAAGGGCCGTGGATGTTGGTGGGTGCCTTGCTGCCCTATTTGCGGGCGGCCGAGGCGGCCAGCGTTGTGAACATTGGTTCCGACGCAGTCTGGATGGGTAAAGACGGCTATATGCATTACGTTGCAAGTAAGGCGGCGGTGTATGGTATGACGCACGCGATGGCCCGTGAATTGGGCGGCGACAATATCCGGGTCAATACGTTGTCTCCTGGTTTTACAGAAACTAACGTGCCGCGTGCCACGTTCACTCAAGAACAACTGAACGGTATTATGAAGTCGCAATCGTTAAAGCGTATTGCTGATACTGACGATATTGTCGGTGTGGCATCTTTCCTGATCAGCGACGAAAGTCGCTGGATTACAGGTCAGACATTGCACACAACGGGTGGCTTGCTATTCCGTTGAGGCAATTATGCGTAAACCAAACTTTTTGCTCATAACGACTGATCAGCAATGTGCTGATCACGTGGGCTGCTATGGCAATACGCAGTTACGTACGCCAGTCATTGATAAGTTGGCGCAACAGGGAAGACGTTTCGACCGCTTCTATGTGGCATCGGGTGTTTGCATGCCGAATCGGGCTTCGCTGATGACCGGGCGGCTTCCTTCGTTGCATGACACGCGTTGTAACGGGATCCCGCTTTCTCGTAGCGCGACAACTTTCGTTGATGTGTTGCGGGCTGCAGGCTATAAGACGGGCCTGGTTGGTAAGTGCCATTTGCAAAACATGACAGATATGCCGCCTGAGATGCCGGCGCCGGTGCTGCCTGAAGGTAAATCTGCGCCACCTGCCGGATTGGAAGATGCGATGAAAAATCGTTGGTGGGAGGGCGGCTATGACATGGAGTTGTTGCGGCGTTGGCGCGAAGATGCTTCGCACCGGGTGCAGGCGCCATACTACGGCTTTGATCATATTGACCTGGCCACTATGCATGGTGATTTAGTTGAGGGGGATTATGCGCGCTGGCTGGCGGACCAGGTTGGAGACATCGATCGAGTTCGGGGCCAGAAAAACGCCTTAAAGGACGAACGTTATTCGGCGCCTCAGGCGTGGCGTACCCGTGTTCCTGAACATCAGTATCCTACTGCCTGGACGGGTGATCGGGCTGAGGACTTCATAGAACTGGCGGCTAAAGACGCGCAGCCCTTCTTTTTGCATTGCTCTTTTGCTGATCCTCATCATCCCTTTACGCCACCGGGCAAGTATTGGGATATGTATGACCCAGAAGACATTATTTTGCCGCGCTCATTCTATGCTGATTACAACCAATGTTTTGATCCGGTTAAATCCCTGCATGCTCAGCGAGAGGGTGGCTGCGCGCGTAAGACGTCGACAGTGGGATTTGCGGCGACCGAGCGTGAGGCTAAGGAATCGCTGGCTTTAACGTACGGCATGATCACCATGATTGATGACACCGTTGGCCGAATTCTAAAGAAGCTTGAAGCATTGGGTCTGGATCAGGATACGATCGTGATTTTTACCAGCGATCATGGTGATTTCATGGGTAGTCATGGGTTGCTGCTGAAGTCTGCCTTGCATTATCAAAGTTTAATTCGGGTTCCTTTTATTTGGACCGAACCATCAGGCGTGAAAATGCAAAACCGCGGTAGTACGACCTGCGCGCTGGCCAGCACGCTTGATATTTCGACAACCATTTTGTCGCGGGCGGGATTGGCGCCTTACTACGGTATTCAAGGGGTGGATTTGTTGCCCGTTGTGCAGGAAGACCATCCCGGATTGCGCAGTGCGGTTTTAATCGAAGAAGATGGTCATGCGCCTACCTTTGCCCTGGATCATCCTGTCCGCGCTCGTACTGTCGTAACGGATCTGTATCGCTTAACGGTATATGACGAAGGCAATTGGGTTGAGTTGTATGACCTTGAGAACGACCCCGATGAGTTAAACAATCTGGCCCAAGATCCTGCCTATGCAACGCTGCGCAGCCAGATGTTTGAGGTGCTGGCAAGGGAACTTATGTTGTCGGCGGATCGCTCGCCATTCCCTTTGGGGAGGGCTTGAAATTTGGGGTGTGGGCGTGTTTGCGTGAGCGCTTATTACTCAACATGGAATCGCGTAAATCCTATAAATAACTAGTGGTATGTGAGGAGATAAAACATGCTTAAGAAAATAGCGGGCTTAATGGTAATGGGCCTGGCCCTGAATATCGCTCCGGTGCAAGCCAAAACAACCCTTTTGTTTAATGTTTTTGTGCCGCGGTCGAATAATTTCCACGAAGTAGCCAGGCAGTGGGCGCAAGAAGTTGAAAAAGCAACCAACGGCGAAGTTGCCATTCAGTTTACGGCGGGTAACATGGCTCCGCCACCAGAGCAGTTGGAGGCAGTTAATTCGGGCGTGTTCGATATTGCTTTTATGGCCAATATCTTTATTAAGAACAAGGCGCCTTTATTGCAAGCTACTATGCTGCCCTGGTTAGTCGATGAATCAGAGAACGCATCAGTTGCCTTATGGCGTGTGTACAAAAAACACATTGAACCCAAAGCACCGTTTCCCGATGCGCATTTGCTGGGGCTTTTCCACAATGCCGGAGGCCAAATGGCCAGCCTTACCGATACACCCATCAACAATGTTGAAGAGTTGAAGTCGCGCAAGATGTGGGCTTTGCCTGGGCCGCCTGCTGACTTGTTGAAAGAGTTAGGATCAAGCCCGGTTGCAACACCCGCTGTGCAGGTTGGAGAAATGGTTTCGCGAAAAATCGTGTCGGGCTATACCGGTATTGCGCCTGAGATTGCCCGTGATTACAAGGCAGGGCCTTATACTAAATCGTTTACCTGGTTCCCCCGCGCAATCACATCAACCAGCTTTTCAATCTTTGTCAACAAGGATAAGTGGAATGCACTAAGCGAAAAAAATCGTGAAGCGATTATGTCTGTTTCGGGCGAAAAGCTGGCTGCAATGGGCGGTGCAGCCAGTTATAACGAAATGCAAATCGCTTTGAAAGAAATGAAAGATAATGGCGTCAAAGTGATTCCTGCCGATGCGTCTTTTTATGCTGAACTTCAGAAAGCCGCTGAGCCGCAGTTTGAGGCTATGCGCGAAATCGGCATGCAAGTGGGTGTCGATATGGATGCGATGTTGGATGACTTTATGAAAGAGTCTGGCATTACAAAAAAATGATAGATGTCGAGGGTCAGCTTTTGAAAGTTGACCCTCATCGCTCTTAAGGAGCCGGTCATGGCTTTTGCCAAATTTTTATTCAAGTTGGCCAGTATTGTTTCGGTCTTTTTGTTGGTTTTCATGGTTGTCATGACTGACGCCGATGTCTTCTTTCGTCAGCTGTTTAATCGATCCATCTTCGGGGCGGCGGAACTCGTTAATTTTGCGCTTGCTATTGTGATTGGTGCAGGGTTGGTGACAGCAGTGCGTGATAAATGCCATATCAGCGTCGATATATTCAGTGATTATCTTTCCTGCATTCTTCCACGGTTTCACAGGGCGTGGCTTGCATGGATAAATGTGTTGGGAATTTTTTCCGTAGCCTCGCTGGTGACGTTTTATGCGGTAAAAAAAATCCACGATCGCGAGCTGTCTTTTCTTCTGGAATTCCAGGTGGGCTGGGTGTTTCTTGCCTGTGGCATATTGTGTTTTATGGCATTTCTGGTCCAGTTGATCACCCAAGTTCTACGACATCCAGAGTAGGGTTGATATGTATTTAGCCATTATTGGTTTTTGCGCGTTAATTGCGCTTAGTTTCACAGGTATTCCACTTGCCTATGCTTCGCTTATTGTTGGCATTGTTGGGTTCGGTTTAATGCGTGATTTTGGCGCTGCCTTCACAATGGCCGGCCAACAGGTGGCGGAACTGTTTGTTAACCCGAATCTGGTCGTGGTGCCTTTATTTATTTTAATGGGCGAACTGATTCGTCGCTCCAATGTGGCAGATGAGTTATACGCGATTGGCAACGTTATGGTGGGGCGTTTCCGAGGTGGGCTGGCAATGGCAACCATTTTGGCCTGTGGCGCGTTTTCAGCTGTCTGTGGTAGCTCAGTTGCTGCGGCGGCTTCAATGACCAAAGTCTCTATGCCGCCGATGCGGCGTCATGGCTATAAAGATAGTATTTCCGCAGGTTCCGTCGCGGCAGGTGGGACACTGGGCATTCTGATTCCGCCTAGTATTCCCATGGTGATTTATTGTATTTTTGCGCGCGAAGATATTGGTTTGATGTTTGCAGCGGGAGTGGTGCCGGGCTTGTTATTGATCTTGGTTTTTTTGTTGGCTATTCGCATTTGGATTTTTTTCCGACCCCAGTTGGCTCCTTTGGGAGAGCCGATGTCAACGACTGACAAGATTGGCGTCTTCAAAAAAGGTGGGGCGTTTTTACTGTTGTTCATTATTGTGTTGGGCGGTATTTATGTGGGGGTGTTTACGCCCACTGAAGCGGCCAGTGTAGGGGCGGCCGGCGCTTGGCTGATTGCTATTCAGCGTGGCTATATGCGTCGTTGGCGTGAGTATGTGGACACTTTTAGTGTCGCAGCATCTATTACGGCGGCTATTTTTCTGATTGCCGCTTGCGCTATGGTTTTTGCGCAGTTTATCAACCTTACCGGGTTACCTTTTATTCTGGTGAATTTAGTTGATACCTTGAACTTAAGTGGCTTGGCTTTAATTTTAATCATTGGCCTTTTCGTCGTGGTACTGGGTATGATTTTTGAGTCTTTGGGGATCCTGGTGCTTATCGTGCCCATGTTTATTCCTGCCCTTGTAGATCAAGGCGTGAATTTGATTTGGTTCGGTGTGCTTGTGATGATTTTGATTGAAGTCGGTTTAATCACGCCGCCGGTGGGTATTAATGTCTTTACGGTGAAGTCTGCCAGCCCTGATTTGAAACTTATGGATATTTTTGCCGGCGTATTCCCGTTTGTGCTGTCTATGTTTGTGGTTGCCGGTATTATTATTGCGTTTCCAGGGCTGGTTTTATGGTTACCGGATTTGATTCGCTAGTCGCCTGCTAAAAGCGTTGTATATAAAGAGGGCCTCATGAACGCGTGAGGCCCTCTTTATTAGCATTCAAGAAAACGAATAATGGCGCCCCTTACAACAACGACGCCATCAACCAGTAAATAATGGCGGCCAGTAGCGCTGATGCGGGCACGGTGATAATCCAGGCGGCCACAATTTTGGTCACCGCAGTACGCTTCACCAGTTCATTTTTGTAAACCTTGCGAATTTTCTTATATTCTTTTTTGCTCAGTTCGATGTCGGCTTCATGGGCTTTCAGCTCTTTCAGCATGGTTTGTTTGGTGGCAACGTCGGCGGCTGCAAAGCGGTCGAGGAAGGCTTCAACAATTTCCTTGTCGGTACCGGAGTGGTGGTGCTTTATTTCTTCCAGCATGCGTGAATAGTTTGACTTCAAACGTTCACGCAGGAAACCCACGCCAAAAATGCCACCAATGGCAATATGGGTGGAGCTGACCGGCAGGCCCAACTGCGAAGCGATAATAACGGTAATGGCGGCAGCCATGGCCACTGAAAACGCGCGCATTTGGTCGAGGTCGGTAATTTCGCCGCCTACGGTACGAATCAGTTTGGGGCCATATAGCGCCAAGCCAAGCGCGATACCGAATGCGCCGATTAACAATACCCATAATGGAATACCGGCCTGGTCGGATACGCCGCCGCGCATGACGGTGTCGGCAATGGCGGCCAACGGGCCGATGGCGTTAGCGACATCGTTGGCGCCGTGAGCGAAGCTTAACAATGCGGCCGCGAAAATTAACGGGATAATGAACAGCGAGTTGATGGCTTTTTTGGTGTTGTTAAGCTGACCGGCTCGACGCGTAAGTAATTTACGCATAAGCAGCCAGAAGACCAGGCCCATGGCAAGGCCGATTCCGGCTGCAGTGAAAAAATCCACCTTCCAGACTTTACTTAACCCTTTCAGCATCAGGTAAGTTGTGAAAGAAAACGCCATCACACCGATCAGGATGGGCACCGTGCGGCGGGCGGCTTCCACCATGTCGGTTTTGTAGGTGATGGCGCGTTTAATCCATAGCAGGAAGCCGGCGGCAATAAGCCCACCCATGACGGGTGAGATGACCCAGCTGGCGGCGATTTTTCCCATAACAGGCCAGTTGGCGGCGGCGAAACCACCGGCAGCCAGGCCGGCGCCCAAAACGGCACCCACAATAGAATGGGTGGTGGAGACCGGGGCGCCGAGCGCGGTCGCCAGGTTCAGCCAGAGTGCGCCGGCAAGTAGCGCCGCCGTCATGAGTGCGATGAAATGATCACTGTCGGGTACGTACGACATGTCGATAATGTCACCGCGTACCGTGGAAATGACGTCGCCCCCTGCGATGATGGCGCCGGCCATTTCGAATATGGCCGCAATGACAATGGCCCACCCCATGGAGATCGATTGCGACCCCACGGCCGGACCGACATTGTTGGCGACATCGTTGGCGCCAATATTCATGGCCATGTAGCCACCAATCATGGCGGCAACCACCAGCAAGATGCCTTGTTGCCCGGTGATGCCCAAGCCCAGAGAAGAGTAAATCATGATTCCGGCAACAAACAGTAGTGCCAGTCCGTAGCGGAAGAACTCGCGTCGGCTGCGTTTGGTACCTTGTTGCAGGTCGTTCACGTTTTGGAGCTTCATGGGTAAACTGGGGCTTGTTCTGGGTTAAGGAAAACAGCGTTTAAGCATACAGCGCAAATTATGACATTTCTTTTTTTTGTCATATTTCGCACATGAAAAAGCCCATGTGTTGCATGCATGGGCGGGTTGTATTTTAACCGTTATTGCGGATTAGGCTGTTTGCAGGCTCAGGGCAAATTGCATATGGTGCTGATGGTGGTGGGCGTGGATTCGCTCGACCTCTGCAAAGCCCACTTTCAGCGCATTGACTTGTGCATCGCTTAATAGGCGTTCCGCCATGGGGAACACCATAGCGTCTTCTTTCCAAATGTGGTCGGGGTAGAGCAGGGCAATGCCGTGAATAGCTTCGCAAATGGTCTGGCGCGCTTTCGCTTCGTCTGTATCCAGAAAATCAATGCCTTCTTCAAGTTGCCCTACCAGTTTTCGGCCTTTAATGTGTTCGCCTTTTAGCCCGCCAATTGGGCACCCGCTCTCCGGGACATTGGCGTCGACCAGTGCGGGAAAGAGCAGGTCTTCCTCTTTGCCGTGATGGCAGTGGTCGGCAAATTCACGCATGAATTGAACGGCTTGTCGCAGGACGGACGCATTAACGGGTTCAGAGCCGGCAATACCAGGCGCAAGGCTATTTAAATGATTTACAACCATCAGAATATAGCGATGGTCGTCAACAAGCTGTTGAATGGGATGGTCTGACATCGTTCGACTCCTTTAAGAATTAGGGCAACGTATATGCAATGACATCATCACCTGCAGTGGTGTCCAGTGAACCATGGCCGCCAGCAACGACCACCAGATACTGCTTGCCGTTTTTACCCATGAAACTCATGGGTGTAGCCTGACCACCTGCGGGCAAGCGCTGCTTCCACAGTTGTTTGCCGGTAGAAACATCGTATCCGCGTACGTAATTATCGATAGTGCCCGAAAGGAAAGCGACACCGCCCGCTGTCATGAGCGGGCCTCCGAGGTTGGGAACGCCCATTTTGAAGGGAAGCGACAACGGTGAGCTGTCGACAACGGTGCCGTTTTTGTGTTTCCAGACAATCTCGCCGGTAGCCAGGTCGGCACCGGCCACATAACCCCATGGTGGGGCCTGGCACGGTATGCCCAGCAACGACAAGAAGGGAAAGAGCTTAACCGCGTAGGGCGCGCCAAAGTTTTCGTTCAGTGCGGGTAAACCGTGCTCCGGTGGTGTGTTGTGGACTACCAGTGAAGTGTCGTCTTTACGGGGGATAAGTTGTGAGACAAACGCAAGGTACGTTGGGGTGGTGAACGCAACCTGGCGTTGAGGATCAACCGCGATACTGCCCCAATTGAACACGCCAAAATTGCCCGGGTAAATAAGAGACCCTTCCAGCGAAGGCGGGGTGAACCGGCCGTCGTAACGATAACGATGGAACTGAATGCGGCAAGCTAACTGGTCGAACAAAGTTGCGCCCCACATATCAGCACCCGTCAGTTCCGGTGGGTTGAACGACAGTTTCGAAACAGGTTGGGTGGGCGCCGTGAAGTCACCCAGCACAGCGCCTTGGGGGGCGGGCTCTTCCTTCACCGGCAAAATGGGCTCGCCGGTTAGCCGGTTCAGAACAAAAAGCTCACCTTGTTTGGTGGGTTGAACCAGGGCGGGCACGGTTTCGCCGTTAACCGTCAGGTCGAGCAAACTGGGCTGCGAGGGAACATCGTAATCCCACAAGTCGTGATGCACGGTTTGGTAATGCCAGCGAACCCGGCCGGTATCCAGCTCCAGTGCGACAATCGAGGTGGAATATTTCTCGACTTCGGGGCTGCGGTTACCACCCCACTGGTCGGGTGGCTGGTTGCCCATGGGAACGTAAATTAGCCCAAACTCTTCGTCGACACTGCTGATGCTCCAGCTGTTGGGCGAATTCGGCGTATAGGTTTCGCCTGGTGCTATCGGTTCGGTTTGTTCGGGGTTGGCGGCATCCCAGTTCCAGACTAATTCACCGGTATTGACATTGAATGCACGAATAACGCCCGAGGGTTCGCTGGTGGAAACATTGTCGAGTACGGTGCCACCCACAATCAGCAGGTCTTCGGTGACCACTGCCGGCGAAGTTGAGTAATAGCCGCCCACGCGTTTGTTGGGCATGTTGTTCCAAAGGTCAATTTCACCGTTGCCTTTCCCGAAGGCAGAGCAGACCTCGCCGTTTTCAGGGTTCAGCGCAATGATGCGGCCATCGGAAGTGGGCATGAATAAACGTGAATTACAGTTGTCAGAAAACCCTTCCAGTGCGGTTTTATCCACTTCGGCCTGATACGAAACGCCGCGGCAGGTAAGGTGTTGCAAGGCCATATCGCCTTCGATTTCCGGGTCGAAACGCCAGAGCTCGTCACCCGAAGTGGCATCCAGTGCAATCACGTTCTGGTGCGGGGTGCACAGGAACAAACGGTTGCCCACGTTCAGGGGCGTGACCTGGAAGGTGGTTTCAACCGGGTCGCCTGGTTGGCCACGCATATCGCCTGTTTTATAGTGCCAGGCCACTTCCAACTGCCCGATGTTCTCCGGTGTAATTTGTTCCAGCGGTGAATAACGCTGACCGAAGCCGGTACGGCCATAGGCATGCCACTCTTCTTTGGGGACGTTGGGCGCGCGATAGGTGTCGGGGGTGGTGCGCATGGCAAGCGTGCCATCGATGCGATGCGGGTCGTTGATCCAGCTGGCGGCGGACACAACCAGTGTGCCTAGCAACGCCAGCCACAACAAGCCTTTGTTTAGCCCTGGTGCGCCTTGCAGCGACCGGTTAACCCATGGCACCAGCAACCACAGACCCACCACGAAAAACAGCCCGACCCTTGCGGCCAGTGGCCACCAATCGAACCCTTGTTCTTGAATGGACCACCATAGCAAGCCGCCCAGCAGCACGGCGTACCAGAAAAAAGCCAGGGCTTTTTGCTTGAACAGCAGGATGGCGACCAGCATTAATGCCAACCCAAAAGCGATATAAAGTGGGGTGTCGCCCAGTATGAAAAGCCAGAGCCCGCCGGCTGATAACGCTAACCCGGCCAGTAACAGCACAAATGCGGTAAGGGTAAGAAGTAACGGGCGCCTGGTTAAGTTCATTCGTTCTCCTGTGGTTTGATTCGGAACCAAAGCCCGTAAAGGGCTGGTACAAATAATAGAGTAATAGCGGTGCCTACGGCTACCCCTCCAATGAGTACGAAGGCAAGTGGGCCCCAGAAGGTGTCCAGGGTTAACGGCACAAATGCAAATACCGCGGCCAATGCGGTGAGTATGACCGGGCGCGCACGTTGTACGGCCGCTTCTACAACGCCTTCAAATTGACTCATGCCGGCTTCGAAGTTGTCGGCTACCTGTTGCGTAAGAATCAGTGTATTGCGCATGAGAATGCCTGCCAGACCGGTGAGCCCAAGCAGGGCGACAAAGCCAAAAGGCTGCTGGAACATCAGTAAAGCCAGTACTGCGCCGATAAGCCCAAGAGGGGCGGTGGCGATGACCATGAAGGTGCCGGAGAACGAACGCATTTGCAGCATGATGAAAATCAACATCACTGCAAACATAATGGGTTGCATTTTTTGTATGGAGGACTCACCTTTGGTCGACTCTTCAACCGAGCCGGCCAGCTCCAGATGATATCCCGGGGGCAGGTTGCTGCGTAACGTTTTAAGGTTGTCCCACAAGGCCAGGCTAACGTCATTGGGTTGCGCGCCTTCAACATCGCCCTGCACCATCAGCACGCGTTCGCGATTGTGTCTTTTAATGACGGGTTCTTCAAAGCGGGTTTCTATCTTCCCCAATTGTGAAAAGGGCAGCTTGCGCCCTTCTGGCGTGACAATTTCAATGCGACTCAGTATGTCGGCATTGCTGCGCGCATCGTGGCTCAATCCCGCCATGCGCGCGACGACATTTACACTGCGAATGTCCTGGCGCAGCTGGGTGACGGTGATGCCTTCCAGTTGGAATTGAAGCTGGCGCGAAACGTCGAGCGGCGTCATGCCCAGTAGGCGCAGACGCTCTTTATTCATGTTCAGATGCAGAATGGGAGCACGTTCATTCCAGTCGAGGTGGGCGCCGCGAACGTGCGGGTTTTGCTCCATTACGTTGCGGATATCGTAGGCAATGTCGCGCAGCGTATCTGGATTAGGCCCCAAGATACGAAAGGCAACCGGCCAAGTAACAGGCGGGCCATACAACAAGCCCGTTGCGCGTATCCGGGCCTCGGGGAAACGGCCGCGATCAATGGCCTGGTTCACCTGGTCGATGACTCGGTCGCGTGCTTGTGCGTCCGTTGCCACAGCAATCAATTTAGCAAATCCGGGGTCGGGCATTTCGGGGCTGGCGGAAATGAAGAATCGCGGGGCGCCTGCACCAATGTAGGCCGACAACGATTCAATTTCCTCCATGGGTGATAACAATGCCTCAAGCTTTTGAACGGTGCGGTCCGTGGCCTCGATACTGGTACCTGGCGGCATGTAAACGCTAATCAGCACCTCGGGCCGGTCGGACGTGGGAAAGAATTGCTTCTGTACTACGGTGGCCATGCCTGCAATAGCCAAAAGCAGTAGTCCAATCGTGATAAACACAACGGTTTTGCGGTGCACGACACACCAGGTTATGAGTGAACGCAAGCGTTGATATCGTGAAGACTGATAGGGTTGATGGTGTGATTGCGCCGGGTCTTGGCCCTGATGGGTCTTGTGTTGGGCCGGCAACATCTTAACGCCCAGGTACGGGACGAAAATGACGGCAACCAGCCACGATACGATGAGCGAAATGCCCAGTACCCAGAAAATGTTGCCCGTGTATTCGCCTACGGCCGACTGCGCAAAACCAATCGGTATGAAGCCGGCAACGGTGACCAGCGTGCCGAACAGCATAGGCGCAGCGGTCACTGTCCAGGCATGCGCCGCCGCTTTAACGCGGTCCCATCCTTCCTCCATTTTTACCAGCATCATTTCAACCGAGATAATCGCGTCGTCTACCAATAAACCCAGAGCCAGAATCAGGGCACCCAAGGTCACGCGATCCAGATTGATACGCATCATAAGCATGATCAAAAAGGTAATGCCCAGCGTAACGGGCACGGCAATGCCGACGATAAGGCCTGCACGTAAGCCGATGGCGAGCATGCTGACGGCAACAACGACAGCCACAGCGATAAAAAATTTGATTTGAAACAGATTCACTGCGCCGGCAATCGCGTCGGCCTGATTGGTTAACACATTCAGCGACATCCCGAGCGGTAAACGAGCACGTTCTTCTTCTATAAAATTTTCCAGCCGTTCACCCAGTTCCAGGCCGTTGGCGCCGCTTTCCATGACAACACCAATTAAAACAGCGTCTTGCCCTTTGGAACGAACCAGGTAACTGGGCGGGTCTTCGTAGCCCCGGTGAACCGTGGCGATGTCGGCCAGACGAATCAGGCGCTCGCCAATACGTAATGGAACGTTCGCGAGTTCTTCCGGCTCAGACAGGTCGCTGTCCAGGCGCAAGTACAAACGCGGCCCCTCGGTTTCAATGCGCCCGGCCGGCACCAGCCGGTTATTCGCGTCGATGGCTTCGAAAATTGCCGTGGGCGAGAGCCCCAGGTTATTCAAGCGTATCGGATCGAACTCGATGAACACACGTTCGCTGCGTTCGCCTAGTATCAGCGCTTTACGCACGCCCGGCACTTGGTGGATACGGTCGCGAATGTTTTCCGCGTCTCGTGTCACCAGGCGCATGGGCAGGCCTGGCGCAGTCACGGCAATCAGGTTGAAGTAAACGTCGGCAAAGTCATCATTCACAATGGGGCCGATGACGCCTTCAGGCAGGCTGCCGGCCTCTTCCTGCATGCGTTTGCGCACTTCGTAAAACAGGTCCGGTACGATTTCTTTGGGTGTGTTGTCTTGAAATTCCACCAGCAGGTTGGCCTGCCCGGGGCGCACGGTGGTTTCAATTTCGTGCAGGTGGGGCACTTCCTGAATGCGTTTTTCCAGTCGGTTCGCCACCTGTTCTTGCATTTCCTGTGGCGTGGCGCCGGGCCAGTTGGCCGACACCACGAGCGCCCGGACCGTGAAGGGAGGGTCTTCGGCGCGGCCCAATGACAAAAAAGCATAGATGCCTGCAATAACCGCCAGAATGAGAAAAAACAGGGTAATGGCGCGTTCCTTAACCGCCAGCGCCGACAGGTTTGGAAAGCTCATTCGTCTTGCACCCGAACGGACATGTCGTTTTGCAGCAGGTGTGTGCCGACGGCAACAATCTGTTCGCCGCTTTCAAGCGACCCTTTTACGTGGGCGGTTTCCGTTTCAATGCTGATGATGGAGACGGGTACCGGGTTGACTTTTCCATCTTGAATCCGCCACACGTGGGGGCCGTTACCCCGCTCGTTGATTGCGCCCAGCGGCACGACAAAAGACGTTTCATTTGATGGGGGGGCGCTAAATCGGGTACGCACCACACTGCCTAACTGCAGGTCAGAATTATTGCTATCTTGTTCAACGAGGGCGTAGCGCGCACGTAGTGTGCGGCTTTGCGGGTCGACCGCGCCGGCGGTTTCCCGCAGCGATAACGCAAGCGATTGTTCGTTAAGCAGCAGCGCGCCCTTTTCAGGCGGTGTCGTGCTTTCGGGGAAATACACTTCGACTTCTCGCTTGCCGGCGTGGGCCAGGCGGGCCACGGTATAGCCCGACGCCACGACTTGCCCTTCGTCTGCGCTGACTTCAATTAATACGCCGTTGGCTGGTGCATTGAGTTGCGCGTAATCCAACGCATTTTTTGCCTGACTCAGTTGTGTTTGCGCCACTTCGCGTCGCGCACGTGCTTCGCGCAGCATTAATTCCGCCTGCTCGGCCGCTTGTTTACTTACAGCGTTGTGTCGCAATAATTCCTGGTGTCGAGTCAGATCTGCCTGCGCAATTCGCAAGGCAGCGTTCGCGGCGGCTAAATCGGCCTGGGCACCCTGAACGCGTTCCTGAAAGTCGCGAGGGTCCAGCGCGAGCAAGGGTTGCCCCTGGGTAACGGTTTGCCCGGCATCTACGAAACGCTTGGCAATCCGGCCGGCTATTTGAAAAGCCAGGGGAGATTCGGTACGCGCACGGACGATGCCGGACAAGCTGATTGACGATTGGTTGTCTGTTTCCAATACCCATGGCTTGACGATGGGCGCTTGCGATTGAGACGTGGAAGTGGCGGCGTTGTTGCATCCGGTAAGCAACAACGCTGCAGCCGTGGCGAAGCAAACAACAAATGCGCGCATGGTACGTTCTCGTGATGATGATCAGCGAGATCGTACCGCATTCTTATGCCTGGGTTTTAGTCCCCGCCGTTTTATACAACGACAAGATAACCCCGCCGGCAAGAAGCGTTATTGTGACGCCCAACGAGACGGAGGGGGGGACCTTGCCGATTATGTTGACCAGGAACACCTTGCCGCCGATGAACACCAAAATCAAGGCCAGCGCGTATTTCAAATAATGGAAACGGTGAATGATTGCGGCTAGGGCGAAATACAGTGCGCGCAGCCCCAGAATAGCGAAAATATTGCTGGTGTAAACAATAAATGGATCGGTCGTGATAGCGAAAATGGCTGGAATGGAGTCAACTGCGAATACGACGTCGGTGAATTCCACCAGAATCAGCGCCAAAAACAGGGGCGTGGCTTTTCGCATTACGCGACCCGATTGTGGGTCGGCTTCTTTCACCCAGAAAGCATTGCCGCGCAAACCGTCAGTGAACGGGATGTAACGCTTTAGAATTTTCAGCAACAGGTTTTTGGAAATGTCGGGGGTGTGGTCGACCATAAACCACATTTTGACGCCGGTAAACACCAGGAAAGCGCCGAATACGTAGAGTATCCATTCGAATTCGTGAATCAGGCCTGCGCCCACCCCAATCATGATGGCACGCAGTACGATCACGCCCATAATGCCCCAGAACAGAACGCGGTGTTGATATTTGCGTGGAATGGCGAAAAACGTGAAGATCAGCGCAATGACAAAAATATTGTCCATCGACAGGGATTTTTCGATAAGAAACCCGGTGTAGTAATGCATGCCGTCTTCAGGTCCGAAGAACCACCAAACCCAGCCGCCGAACATGACGGCAGCCAAAATGTAGCCGGCGGAAAGAAAAAGGCTCTCACGGATGCCGATTTCGCGTTCCTCTTTATGAAGCACGCCCAGGTCGAATGCCAGCAATGCAATTACAACAACGAAAAAAACGACCCAGGTCCACGCCGGTACACCTGCGACGGTGAGAAACAGAAAATCAAATCCATTCATGGCAATGCGATTCCGTATAAATGGTCAATGTTGGAACGACGCTATCATGCCTTTTCTTTTAATATATATAAATACTGAATAAACTGACTAATACTTCGAAAAAAACGAAGTTTTGGCTTAGACGGCACAGGTCGTTCAAATGAATTATCGCCATCTTTATTATTTTTGGATTGTGGGTAAGGAAGGGGGCTTTGCACGTGCGGCGAGTCGCCTGGGAATAGCGGTGCAGACCGTGTCTGCGCAAGTACGGGCGCTGGAAAAGGATTTGGGGCATGAATTGCTCAAGCCGGATGGTCGCGGTGTGGTTTTAACCGATGCCGGCCGGCGTGCGCTGATTCGTGCCGATGAAATCTTTCAGTTGGGTAAAGTACTGCAAGATGAGGTTGCACAGATAGCTTCGCGTCCGGTTATGCGCTTTTCCGTGGGTCTTTCTGACGGGTTGTCAAAGTTGGCGGCCCACACCTTGTTGCAACCCGTTTTGGAAGAAAGTGGCCTGCAGCTTTTATGCCATGAGGGAGAGTTGGAGGCGTTGCTGTCTGAGCTGGCCCAATATCGGCTTGATGTCGTGTTGGCCAGTCAGCCTGCGCCACCGAACCCTAATCTGCGCTTGTTGTCCGACCGGATTGCTTCCAGTGAGATTGATTGGTTTGGCCCCAGGAAATGGGTTGGTAAAGAGGCACAACAGGCATTCCCCGAGATTCTGGCCACGCTTCCCGTTTTGTTGCCGACTCGGCACTCGATGTTGCGTTTGTCGCTGGATCGTTGGTTCGATGCATGCGCCATTAAACCCAACGTTGTGGGCGAGTTCGAAGACAGTGCTTTAATGGCCGTGTTTGGCTCGAAAGGAATGGGCGTATTTCCAACAAGCAGGTTGGGGGCGTCGGATTGGGATCTGTTACCCCGGCTACGCCGTTTGGGGCAATGCACTGGCGTGCACGAGGATATTTATGCCATTCGCCACCGTCGCAGTGATGCACATCCTTTGCTTCAGCGCGTCATGCGTGTTTCCCAACTGGCTAGGGGCAAGGGTGGACTCTGATGAATGATGCGGGTAAGAACGTTACCCAGTGCATCAACGCCGCGCTCTGAACGCCATCTTTCCGGCGGGGTGGTGCGCCATTGCCCGGTAACCGGGTCGCGCTGCGCGACTTTGAAGCGGAAGGAGTAATAGCCGGTGCCCAGGCCCATGCGTAAGTCAGTGGCAACAAGTTGGTTGTCAATTTCATCGTAACGCAACCAATCGCCACTGAACCAGCGTAAACCATCAAGCATTGGATTGTCCGTTAACGCGTGGGCGGGCTTGCTATTCAGCGGTAAACGAATTCGCTCCCCGGGCTTGTCGTCAAGAAAGCCCGTAATCACCTCATAGTAATGATCATCGGGGGTTTTTGCCATTACGCGCCAAAGCAGAATATTGAAGGGCGCGGGTGTTGAGAACATGTCGGTGATTTCAATGTTCGATTCTGCGAATTCGGCGCGCACGCGGGCTTCAGTGACGTTTTTGGCGACCACTGACACTGCTAAATAAAGCGCGCAATAACCCAGAACCCAGCCATTGAAACGCTGCACACCGGGTCGTGCGCCCGCTGCAATGCCCGCAACAGCGGCAATCAGCAGGGGCAGCGTAAAGAAAGGGTCGATAATAAATATGCTGGACACACTGGTGGGGGTGGGGTGCCAGGGCCAGAACAGTTGGGTGCCGTAGCTGGTGAGCGCATCCAGAAGGACGTGCGTCATGAAGATTAACCAGAGGGTTAAAAACAGGCGTCCTTTGCTGTATTGATGCGTTGGCGGCCAAAGCCGGAACAGCCAGGTCAGCAATAAGGAAAACAGGGTAAGGACAAACACCGAATGGGAAAACCCACGGTGATAGATCATGTTGGCAATGGGATTGCCGTAATCAATAATAACGTCGAGATCGGGCAGGGTGGCCAGAACGGCGCCGGTCACATAGGCTTTGCGACCGTGAAAGCGCCCCAGCATCACACCGGTAACACTTGCGCCTAGTACCGCTTGCGTAACTGAGTCCATGGGGAGTGTCGCGTTTTGAAGTCGCCTGATACTACCACAGGCGTCTTGCATTTGCGGTGCGTGGGGCTGCGTTTTTCCGGGTCGCCGGGCGCGTTAAAATGCACTTTTCATTCAACTTCTTGCCGCCCGTGCATGCGTCGGGGGCGCTAAAGGAATGCTCTTGTTCAATGTACTGTCCGCCTATGCCGGCGACCCTATTTTGTCCATGCAACTGGCGTATCGCGATGACGCCCGCCCCGAGAAAACCAATTTAAGTATCGGTCTGTATTACGACGATCAAGGGCGTATTCCTCGTTTAAGTTCGGTGCAGCAGGCACGGGAACGGGTGTTGCGTTCTACAGATCCCAGTATGTATTTGCCCATGAGCGGAAACCCCGCCTACTGCAAGGCGAGTCAGGTCCTGGTATTTGGGGCCGACGCCCCCGCATTGCATGAAGGTCGTATCGCTACCATTCAAACCGTCGGCGGTTCGGGTGCGTTGAAAGTAGGAGCCGACGTTCTTCGTAAATTTTTCCCGGGATCCCAGGCACGTATCAGCGACCCCAGTTGGGATAATCACCGTGCCATTCTGGAAGGGGCGGGGTTTGTGGTTGAAACCTATCCGTATTTCAATCGTGACACGCAACGCCTGGATTTCGATCGCATGCTGGCGGGTTTGAAAGCGTTGCCGCAAGAAACGGTTGTATTGTTTCATCCTAGTTGCCATAACCCGACGGGCGCGGATTTAAGCCAGGCGCAGTGGGATCAGGTCGTCGATATTGTGGTGAGTCGCCGGTTAATTGCTTTTCTGGATATGGCATACCAGGGCTTTGGCGATGGCCTTGATGACGATGCTTATCTGGTTCGCGCGCTGGTTTGCGCGAATGCATCGTTCCTGGTGGCGAATTCGTATTCCAAAACGTTCTCACTTTACGGCGAGCGTTGCGGGTCGTTAAGCATGGTGTGCGCAAATGCCGATGAAGCGGGCCGTGCGCTTGGCCAGATGCAACAGGCGGTACGTCGTAATTACTCCAGCCCGCCGGCGTTTGGGGCAAGCCTGGTGGAAACCGTTTTGAACGATGCTGAACTGGCGGCGCTGTGGCGCAGCGAATTGGCGGAAATGCGCACGCGCATCCAAACCATGCGCTCACGGCTCTACGAGGGCTTGTGTGCGCAGCAACCGGGGGTTGACTGGGCGTTTCTAATGGCTCAGAAAGGCATGTTCGGTTATGCACCGGTTTTGGCGCAACACATGATGCGTTTAAGAAATGAGCATGCGGTTTATATCATTGAATCGGGCCGCATTTGTGTGGCGGGGTTGAATGACGCCAATGTAGATCGTGTGGCGTACGCTTTTGCTGCAGTGCTGAAATAGGGCGAAATTAAGCGAATTTCGTATATTTTTTGCCAACATGCTCATAAGTTATCCGGAATAACCCCTAAATTCAGCGAAGTGTCATCTCTTTGACTTGTTTTTGGGGTACGCTCTTGGTGCAGTACAGAACTTTTGTGCTAACCGTAACTTTCAAGAGGTTATACAAGATGTTGGTTAAACCGCGTACTCCCGCTCCATTCCGTCCTTTCAAGGCCAGTTCTCAGCTAGTGGTCAATCACGAGCGCGCCAAACAGGCGTCCGCCAAACGTATTATCAGCATTGGCAGCATTGGCAACGATCGTTACGGGAGAAAACGCGACAGCTGATTCACAGCGTTTCCAATATCGAAAAGCCAGGTCTCGAGCCTGGCTTTTTTGTGCGCCCAGTATGGGCGCACTCCTGTGGGTGCTATTTTTAGGGTGATGGTTGGCGGCACGATAATTGGTATTGGGTAAAGCGTTAAAATTAAAGATTAAATTTATTTTTTGTTGAAAGTTTATGTCTCAGATTCTGGTTGCGGCGCTTTACAAGTTTGTTCGTCTGGATGATTTCCAGGCCCTGCAGGCGCCTATTCAGCAGGTGTGTGAAAGCCACGGTGTGATGGGTACGTTACTGTTGGCCAAAGAGGGAATCAATGGCACCATTGCCGGTCCGGAAGCGGGTATTCGGGGCGTGCTCGACTATTTACGTTCTGATGCCCGCCTGGCTACCCTCACGCATAAAGAATCTTGGGCCGACACCATGCCGTTCTACCGGCTCAAGGTGAAACTGAAACGTGAAATTGTCACCATGGGTGTTCCGGATATCGATCCGGAAACCATGGCCGGCCAGTATGTTACGCCCGAGAAATGGAATGATCTGATTTCCGATCCAGATGTCGTTGTTGTCGACGTGCGTAACGATTACGAAGTGACCATTGGCAGTTTTCAAGGGGCGGTGAATCCCAAAACGGAAAGTTTTACCGAGTTTCCCGAGTGGGTGCAGGCGCAGTCTTCCGAAACAGGCCTTTTACGCAAAAAGAAAAAAGTGGCAATGTTCTGCACCGGCGGTATTCGCTGTGAAAAATCCACAGCCTATTTGCGTTCTCAGGGTTTTGACGAGGTTTATCATTTGGAAGGCGGCATTCTGAAATACCTGGAAACGGTTCCGCCGGAAAAAAGTCTTTGGAAAGGTGAGTGTTTTGTGTTCGATGAACGTGTTTCGGTGGGCCATGGCTTAACGCCTGGTGAGTACGAATTGTGCCGTGCGTGTCGCCAACCTTTGGCGCCGGAAGATAAAACATCCGCTTATTTCGAGCCGGGAGTCAGTTGCCCGCATTGTCACGACCAACATACGCCGGATCAAATTGCACGGTTCCGTGAGCGGCAAAAGCAAATTGAATTGGCGCGTAAACGTCGCGAACGCCATATTGGGGCGCCCATTGAGGAGCAAAAGGCGGCTAAACAGGCAATGAAAGAGAAGGCGCGACAAGCCGCGTTGGCCCGTCAGGCGCAGGTGGTGACTAAAAAACAGGCCTAATTGTTGTGACTGATTTCTTACCTATTTTGTATTCGTTCCGGCGTTGTCCGTATGCCATGCGGGCACGTTTGGCAGTGGCGGCCAGCGGGTTGTCGTGTCAATTACGCGAAGTGGTGTTACGCAACAAGCCGCAGCCGATGCTTGACGCTTCACCGAAAGGAACGGTACCGGTTCTTGTTTTGCCCGATAACGAAGTTGTTGACGAAAGCCTCGATATTATGTTGTGGGCGTTGCGTCAAAAAGATCCCGGCCAATGGCTTAGGCCTGAACGTGAAGATGTTGAAACAATGATGGCGTTAATTGCATCGTGTGATCAGGTATTCAAGTATCACCTTGATCGCTACAAATATCCTCAGCGTTATGAAGATACCGAGTCTGCGCCGCATGGTCAGGCGGGGGTGGCCTGGCTGGGGCAACTTGAAACCCGTTTGCAGTCGTCGCCTTACTTATTTGGTGAAAGGCCGTGTTTGGCCGATACGGCCATTATGCCGTTTGTGCGTCAGTTCGCGCGTACCGACATGGGCTGGTTCAACGCTCAACCTTTAACACGCGTCAACACCTGGTTGAACGCGTGGCTTGAGTCGCCGTTGTTCATGCAAATTATGCATAAGTACAAGCCGTGGGAGGAAGGGGACCCGCCGGTAGTGTTTCCAGCTCCATCCGAGCCCTCCTAAAGCGAGTTGCTGTTTACTCCATCCCAGGAATGACGGTTGAGAAACCGGCATCAACATGCGTGATTTCGCCGGTAACTCCGGCAGCCAGATCCGACAACAGAAAGGCAGCCACGTTACCGACGTCGTCAATGGTGACGTTGCGACGCAGTGGCGCATGCGCTTCTACAAATTTCAAAATTGAACCAAAGTCTTTAATGCCGCTGGCCGCCAGCGTTTTAATGGGTCCGGCTGAAATGCCGTTGGCGCGAATGCCGTGCGGCCCCAGAGAATTGGCCAGATAGCGCACGCTGGCTTCGAGCGAGGCTTTTGCCAGGCCCATGGTGTTGTAGTTCGGTACTACTTTTTCCGCGCCCAGGTACGTTAGTGTGAGTAAAGACGCGTTGCGGTCTTTCATCATGGGGAAGGCTGCCTTGGCCAGCGCCGGGAAGCTGTAGGCCGAGATGTCGTGGGCGATGCGAAAGCCTTCGCGTGACATGCCTTCGAGGAAGTCGCCGGCAATGGCCTCACGCGGGGCGAACCCAATGGCATGGACCAGGCCGTCAAGGCTGTCCCAGTGCTTTTGCAATTCCGTAATGGCGCCGTCGATTTGGGCGTCTTCGCCGACATCGCAGGGAATAATGATTTTGCTGCCGAAATCGTTGGCAAAGCCGGTGATTCGGTCTTTGAAGCGATCGCCAACATAGGTGAATGCCAGCTCGGCACCTTGTTCGTGGCACGCTTTGGCAATGCCGTAGGCAATTGACCGGTTAGAGAGAACACCGGTAATGAGGATGCGTTTGTTCTTCAAAAAACCCATTTTTTAACCTTGTTTGAGCAGTAAGTTTAGACATTAACCCTGAACATCGGTGCCGGGAACCCGCAGGCGTTGACCGAGCTTAAGGTGAGTGCTTTTTAAATTGTTCAGGCGTCGCAATTCTCCCACCGACGTACTATAGCGTCGGGCCAGATCGTATAGCGTATCGCCTTTTCGAACGACATGGGTGCGTAAATTAGGCCCCCGACGCACGATAATGTCGCGGGTTGTTGCGTTGGTGCGGGAGCGTAGTCGGGTTGGAGCAGCTGCTGTTGCGTTGGTGGAAGTGGTTGCACTGGTTGGGTCCAGCTCCATCGCCACCAGATGCAAACCGGGCTCCCCGCCCGATGCCGGCCTGTTTTGCCCTTTCAGATACGTCTCAAGATTGGCTTTGAAAATATCGACCCTGTTGGCGGGCAGCAGAATTGTGGGCACAATTTCCGGCGTCATGACAGGGTGATTAACCGCAGCATTAAGGGCTTTGAATTCTTCAATCGGTATTTCCGCCAGTTTTGCGGCAACCGCCACTTCCAGTGGGTGCGTTTTACGGATGGCAGTGAAATAAGGTGTATTGCTGACCGGAGGGAGCTTGACGCCATATCGTTTTGGGTCTGCAATAATATTTTTGATGGCCTGCAGTTTTGGCACGTAATTGCGGGTTTCGTCTGGTAGTTTCAACGATAGGTAGTCGGTAGGCATGCCGGCTTCTTCATTGCGTTCCATCGCGCGTTTTACCGATCCTTCTCCCCAGTTATACGAGGCCAAGGCAAGGTACCAATCTCCCTGAAAATCGTACAAATACGACAGGTACTCCACGGCAGCCCTCGTCGATGCAATGGGGTCGCGGCGCTGGTCAAGGGAGGCATCTTGTTTCAGGTTGAAATGGCGCCCGGTACTGGGAATAAACTGCCATAAACCCGAGGCACGCGAACGTGATAATGCTTGTGGGTCATAGGCACTTTCCACGAAGGGCAGCAATGCCAGCTCGGTGGGCAGCTGATTGCGCTCCAGCTCATCGAGCACGAAATAAAGGTATCGCTTGGCTCGCTCGCTCATGCGGTACATCGATTCAGGGTGTGATGCGTAGTATTGGGTCCATTCGTCAACCAAAGGGTCTTGCAGGTTGGGAATGGCGAACCCCCGACGGATGCGGTCCCAGATATCTTGAGCAGGATGAGTCAGGTCGATGGTACGCGACGTATCTACAGCCGCGTAAGGATTGCGACCTGCGTCCTTGTTGGCGTTTTGTGTGGCACATCCGGCAACCAGTGTAACCAGCACAAGCACAAAGAGGCGCAGAAAATTCATGAGTAAAAATTAAAAATTATTTTTCCATTCCCGCAGCGACGCGAAGACGTTAACCGCTGAGCTCAGAGGTTTACCGGCGTAGCGTTGCGCCGAGTCGATAACAGGCTGCTGCAAAGGCCGCAGAAAAGGATTGGTTTCCATTTCGATACCGATAGTGGAAGGCAAGGTTGGCTGGCCTTGTTCGCGTTGCTGCCGACAGGTTTCCCAACGCTTTTGCAGAACCGGATTTCCCGGCTCTACTTCCAGTGCCCATTTCAGGTTCGACAACGTATATTCATGCGCGCAGCAAACCAGCGTGTTCAGGGGGAGCGCCTGAAGTTTGGCTAAAGAATTAACCATTTCCGAGGGCGTGCCTTCGAACAGTCGTCCGCAACCGGCAGCAAAGAGTGTATCACCACAGAAAACCACCGGTTGGTCGTTGTCGAGATAGCCGAAATAAGCAATGTGGCCGGCGGTATGCCCGGGGATGTCAAGGACTGACAAAGTAAGGTTAAGCTTGTCTAACGGTGCTTCGTCGCCTTCTTTCAGGCGGATGTCGCACGCGGGTATTTTTTCACCCAATGGGCCGTAAACTATTGCACCGGTGGTGTCTTTTAGTGCTTGCACACCGCCAACGTGGTCGGGGTGATGATGCGTAACAAGAATGGCGTCGAGCGTGAGCTGGTGTTTGTTTAATTGTTCAAGAATCGGCTTGGCGTCGCCGGGGTCGACCACAACGGCATGGTTTCCTTTTCGCAATAACCAGATATAGTTGTCGGAAAAGGCTGGAACGGGAATGAGCCGCGTTGAACCGGAATCAGCGTGCGTAGTCATAACTTAAGCCACCCATTAAGGAGTTTATGTGCTTGGATCATCTGACCAACCTCTGATTTTCGAACTGGCCGATTGGCTGGAAACGCCGGTTGGCCAGTATGTGCGAAACTGGGAACAGCAAAAAATAAGTGCCATGGTCGCCAATGCGTTCGGCTATCATGCTGTTCAGCTTGGTTTGCCGCAATGGAACTTGCTTGAGGCGAACCGGATACCCCATAAAATTTTTACGCATCAAAGCCTTGACGGCGTATCTTTATCAGGTGGGACCCCTTCACTTTACGCCGAACCAGAATATTTACCGTTCGAAAGTCAGTCGGTTGATCTTTTGATATTACCGCATGTGCTGGAGTGTTCCAACAACCCGCATTTAGTCTTGCGCGAAGCAGAACGGGTGCTGGTTCCTGAAGGGCGGCTTGTGATTTCGGGCTTTAACCCTTGGAGTTTATGGGGTGCGCACGGCAGATTGCCGGCGTTGGATCCTGTAACGCCGGTTCCTGCCCCGTTACAAGTGTCTTTGCCGCGTTTGAAAGACTGGTTCAAGTTACTGGCGCTGGAAATTGATCGTGGCCATTTCGGTTGTTATGCGCCACCTTGTTTTTCTCAGCGCTGGCTCGATCGCTGGTCGTTTATGGAGTCTGCCGGCGATCGTTGGTGGCCGATTTGCGGCGCAGCTTATGTTGTTGCGGCCGTAAAGCGTGTGGCAGCCGTGCGTCTGGTGGGCCCGGCGTGGAAGGAAAAAGACAAAAAGCGGGTGCGGCGGGCGGCAGTGGCTGCAAGTCCGCGCCGATCATCACCTTGGTGAGTTTTGCTTGTGTGGTTTGCGTTGAATAATAATTGGATTTTGATTGAATGGGCCAAAGTGTGACAAAAACGGTGCATATCTGGACGGATGGTGCGTGCAAGGGTAATCCTGGTCGGGGTGGCTGGGGCGCTTTTCTGAAACAGGGCCGGCACGAGAAAAGCATGTGCGGCGGTGAACTTGAAACAACCAACAATCGTATGGAGCTGATGGCCGTTATACAGGCGTTGCAGGCGTTGAAACGCCCCTGCGATGTCGTTATTCACACAGACTCCCAATATGTACAAAAAGGGATGACGGAATGGATGCCGGGCTGGAAACAGCGCGGATGGAGAACGGCCGACCGAAAACCGGTGAAAAATGCCGATTTGTGGCAAACCCTGGATTCTTTAACGCAGGCGCACAATGTGAGTTGGCAATGGGTAAGGGGTCATTCCGGTGACCCGGGAAATGAGCGCGCCGACGCGCTTGCCAATCAGGGTGTGGAAACAGTGGCTTAATCCCCGTGTGGCGACACTTTAGGGTAAATTTGCGGCAATACATTAATAAGGCAACGACGGAAGAGTGATGAAGAATCGTGTGTTATGGCCGCTGGTCCTGATCGTCGGTGTGCTGCTGGGGGTTGTCGCATCGCGCTGGCTGCCTGGCCAGTGGTTTGGTGCGGGCTCTTCGGCACCGTCAGCCCGTGGGGGGGGCGCCTCTGTAACCCCGCCTGCCGTCACGCCTCAGGGGGTCGGCGTTGAGGTTGCCCCGGTGCAATTGGTTGCCATGCCCCGGGTGGTTTCGGCAGTTGGAACGCTGCGTTCCGAAAGTGCTGTGATGTTGCGGCCTGAAATTACCGGCCGTATTGCTGAGATTCGCTTCGAGGAAGGGGGGCGGGTTAAACAAGGCGAATTACTGGTCAGGCTCGACGATAGCGTCACACGTGCTCAATTGCAGCAGGCACAGGCAAATCTGGCGTTGGCGCAAAGCCAGTATCGTCGCTCTGAACAATTGACCAAAGAAGGGTTTATCAGTGGGCAGGCCCGCGACGAAGCGTTTAACCAGTTGAAAGTGCAACAGGCAGCGGTCGCGCTGGCACAGGCCCAATTGGAAAAAACGGCTATTTTGGCGCCTTTCGATGGTTTGATTGGTTTGCGGCAAGTGTCACTGGGCGACTACGTGAGCCCGGGGGCTGATTTGGTGCCGATTGAATCCATCGATCCCTTGCAAGTTGATTTCCGCGTGCCGGAGAGCTTTGTGGGGGCGTTGGAACCGGGCATGCCGATATCGGTGGAGTTTGATGCCATGCCGGGCCAGTCGCGTCAGGGTCAGGTTAAAGCGATTAGCCCTCAGGTTGACGTAGGAGGGCGGTCGGTTTTATTGCGTGCCGATATCCCGAATGCCGATTTGGCCTTGCGTCCCGGCATGTTTGCGCGTGTTCGCCTGCAACTGACGGACGCGCAGGCATTGGTGATACCGGAAACGGCTTTGCAGTCGGCGGGGGCCGAGCGGTATGTTTTTCGCCTTGAAAACGGTGTGGTGAGGCGGGTTGTCGTGGAAATCGGCCAACGTCGTTCCGGCACGGTTGAAGTGGTATCGGGTCTGGCGCAAGGTGATCAGGTGGTGATCGCCGGCTTGCAGAAAATTAGTGATGGTACGCCTGTTCGGGTGTTACCTGCCGCAGGTAATAGTGCTTCTTAACCCCGGGGCGGTGCCATGGTTCTTTCCGAAATCTGCATCAAGCGTCCTGTTTTCGCGACGGTGTTGTCTTTACTTGTAGTGTTGGTCGGCCTTATTTCGTACGACCGTTTAACGGTTCGCGAATATCCCGCTATCGACGAGCCTGTCGTCTCGGTCCTGACGGAATATAAGGGGGCGTCACCCGAGGTCGTTGAGTCACAGGTCACCAAACCTTTGGAAGATCAACTTTCCGGAATCGAGGGCGTCGATGTCATGACGTCGCGCAGCCGCTCGGAGCGCAGCTGGATCAGCATTAAATTCAATATGGATCGCGACCCGGACGCCGCTGCCGCCGAGGTGCGCGATAAGGTCTCGCGTGCGCGTCGTTTCATGCCGGATGAAATTGACGAACCTGTCGTCAGTAAAGTGGAAGCCGACGCAACCCCCATCATGTATATCGCTGTGCAGGCCGGCAGTTTGAACACCATGGAGGCCTCCGACTACATTAATCGCTACGTCAAAACACGTTTGTCGGTGTTGCCCGGGGCGGCCGAAATCCGTATTTTTGGCGAGCGCCAGCCGGCGATGCGGGTATATGTAGATCGCAACAAACTGGCGGCTTATCAGCTTACCGTTCAAGACGTTGAGAACGCATTGCGCCAGCAAAACGTACTGATTCCTGCCGGCCGCATTGAGTCGGCGATGCGCGAATTTTCAGTGGTATCCACAACCGACCTTCAATCGGTTGACCAGTTTCGCGACGTCATTGTGGCCAGCGTGAATGATTACTCGGTGCGTGTAAGTGACGTTGCCCGTGTGGAAGTCGGCCCGGCCAACGAAAGAATTTTGTCGCGCTATAACGGGCAGGACGGCCTGAATATCGGGGTAACCAAGCAGTCTACGGCGAATCCGTTGGATTTATCGAAGGCGGTGCGCGCAGAGGTGGAGCAGATCAACCAAAATCTGCCTGCCGGCATGCGCCTGACGGTTGCTTACGACAGTTCGGTTTTTATTCAAGAGTCGATTAATTCCGTTTACTACACCATTCTGGAAGCCTTGGTTCTGGTGGTGTTGGTGATTTTCTTTTTTCTGCGTAGTGTCAGAGCCAGTTTGATACCGATCGTCACCATCCCGGTTTCGCTCATCGGGGCGTTCGGCATTATGTTTTTGTTCGGTTTTTCCATTAACACTTTGACTTTGCTGGCCATGGTGTTGGCTATTGGCCTGGTGGTTGACGACGCAATCGTGGTGCTGGAAAACATTTACCGGCACATTGAAGAAGGGAAGTCGCGTCTTGAGGCATCGTTTATAGGCATTCGTGAAATCGCTTTTCCGGTTATCGCAATGACGCTTACCCTGGTGGCAGTCTATGCACCGTTGGCGTTTGCAACGGGTCGCACGGGCAGGTTGTTTATTGAGTTCGCACTCACGCTTGCCGGGGCGGTGCTGGTATCCGGTTTTGTGGCCCTAACGCTCACTCCCATGATGTGTTCAACTTTGTTGCGGCATCAGTCATCGCATGGTTGGTTGTATCGCCTTATTGAAAATTTTTTGGTCTGGCTTACCGGTGCCTATCGGCGCAGCCTGGCGATGGCTTTGCGTGCCCGATGGCTGGTGGTGTTGCTGGCTGTAGTGGTCGCCCTAGGCAGTGGCGCGTTGTTCAGCACGATTAAAAGCGAGCTCGCACCAATTGAGGATCGCGGTGTGGTGTTTGGTGTGGTTTCCGCCCCCGATGGGGCAACGCTTGACTACACCCTTGATAGCGTGAAAGAGATAGAAGCCATGTATGCCAATATCTCTGAGGCCAGTGGTAATCAATCGGTCGTCGGCTTTCCTACGGTAACCGATGCTTTTGCCATTTTGCGTTTGAAGCCGTGGGATGAGCGTGATCGGACTCAACAGAGCATTGCCGCGTCGTTGCAGTCTCAATTCCGGGCCTTACCGGGGGTGCGCGCGTTCCCAACGAATCCTCCGTCATTTGGTTTGCGCGCCACTTCTAAGCCGGTGGAGTTTGTCATTATGAGTCAGGCGCCTTATGAAGAGATCGGCAAATTGGTGGATACCTTTGTAGAGCGCTTGTCCGATTATCCCGGTTTGCAGAATATTGAAACGGACTTGCGCTTGAACACCCCCGAGTTAACAGTATCGGTGAACCGCGACAAATTGGCCGATGTCGGTGTGGATGTTGGTACTGTCGGGCGCACACTTGAGTCGATGCTGGGGGGGCGTCAGGTGACGCGATTCCGCGATAGCGGTGAGCAATACGATGTGATCGTACAGGTCGACAAACAAGATCGCGCCGAACCTGCCGACATTTCCAATATCTATATCAGAACGGATCAGGGCGGCATGGTGCAGTTAGCCAACTTCCTCGATGTAACCGAAAGCGTGGCGCCGCAATCATTGAACCATTTCAATCGTTTAAGGGCGGTTGAAGTTGAGGCGTCGGTGGCGCCTGGTTATGCATTGGGTGAGGTTCTTGAGCACATGAGCGCCGTTGCGCTTGAGGTCTTGCCGCCGACGGTGCAAACCGATCTGGACGGACAATCGCGCGAATTCCGTGAATCGTCCAGCAGTATTTATCTGGTTTTCGTGATGGCGCTGGTGTTTATTTATCTCGTCCTGGCGGCGCAGTTTGAAAGTTGGCGCAATCCCTTTGTAATTATGCTGTCGGTTCCGCTGGCTATTACCGGCGCGCTTTTGGCATTATGGTTAAGTGGAGGCACGCTTTCTATTTACAGTCAGATTGGCTTAATTACCTTGGTAGGGCTTATTACCAAGCACGGTATTCTGATTGTTGAGTTTGCCACGCAGCTTCGGCGTCAGGGGCTCAATGTGATGGAAGCCGTCATGGAAGCCAGTGTGTTGCGGTTACGCCCCATTTTAATGACGACGGGTGCCATGGTGCTGGGGGCCGTACCGCTGGCGCTGGCAACCGGTGCCGGGGCTGAGTCGCGTGAACAAATCGGTTGGGTGCTGGTTGGCGGATTAACGTTTGGTACATTACTCACTTTATATGTCGTACCGGTTGCGTATTCTTTAATTGCCAAGCGCGCAGTTGCGGGCAGTTCAGCCGAGCACAGGCAACCAACGCACGAACATGGATAAGCAATGCGTCAAATTATTTTAGATACGGAAACCACGGGCCTGGACCCGGCGCAAGGGCACCGGGTGGTTGAATTGGCCTGCGTCGAAATGGTGAATCGCAGCCTTACCGGACGCCATTTGCATTTATATTTGAATCCGGATCGCGACTCCGACCCTGAGGCGCTGGCAGTTCACGGGCTCACAACCGACTTTTTGTCTTCCCATCCGCGCTTTCATGAGGTGGCGGATCAACTGGTAGAGTACGTGCGCGGTGCCGAGGTCATTATTCACAATGCGGCATTCGATGTGAAGTTTCTGAATGCCGAACTTGAGCGGGCCGGGCTCCCTCGGTTCAATACGCTGTGCGAGAAGATTACCGATTCGTTGCTGTATGCCCGTGAACTGCACCCCGGTAAACGCAACTCGCTGGACGCTTTATGTGAGCGTTATGGCATATCCAACGCGCACCGTACGCTGCATGGGGCCTTGCTCGATTCCGAATTGTTAGCCGAAGTTTGGTTATCGATGACGCGTGGGCAAGACAGCTTGTTAATGGATATCGACGACAAATCGGTTTCGGCTCTCGGCATCGCCGGCGGGGTCTCATTCGACGCCTCTTCGCTGAAAGTATTGCGTGCCGCGCCGGAAGAAACTGAGCGACATCGTGAATATCTCGAGGCCCTTGATAAGACCTCAGGTGGATCTTGTGTCTGGCGTCAGTATGAAACGGCCGGCACATCCGGCAATGAATAGGGGTTCATGTTTTTGGGTGCATTTGCGGTGCACCCAAAATGCATCAATGTGAAGCAATGCGTGGCAGTTTTTTGAACAGGCGACGCAGTGTAAAACGCAAGCCCGATTCCGTTTGCGCCGGTAAATAACAATTCATAAGCGAGGGCAGCACGGGCGCGGCGCTGTGCTGCGTAGCGAACTGCGGCGCGACCTGGTGAGTGTTGATGCGACGATAAGAATAATAAGCGCTTTTCATGACCTTGCTTCCTTTTAGAAAAGAAAATGCATTCGGGCTTCATGCCTTCTCTTCATATGAAGCAAACTTCATGCCAGTTTTGATATCGGGTTTACCCCTATCGATAGCAGGGCTGTGCCAACGTATTTCCCCAGCTTGAGTCACAATGCGGTTTTGCACTTGTTCGTATTGGAAGACACGATGACGCGTATTGTTTTGTTCGAGAATATTCATCCCAGTGCCCTGGAAGTATTCGAGGCTGCAGGTTTAACTGACGTGACAACTTATGCATCGGCGTTGCCCCCCAATCAGTTGCGTGAGGCGCTTGAAGGGGTGGAGTTGCTGGGCATTCGGTCTCGTACGCACCTTGACGAAACGGTGCTTTCCGGTGCGTCGTCTTTGCGTGCGGTAGGGTGTTTTTGTATCGGCACCAATCAGGTCGACCTGGAAACCGCCATGCTCAGGGGCATTCCGGTATTCAATGCCCCGTTTTCCAACACGCGTTCGGTGGCAGAGCTGGTGCTGGGTGAAACCATATTATTGTTGCGTCGCATTCCCGAGAAGAATGATCGCGTGCATCATGGCCACTGGGATAAAACAGCCGAAGGGGCTTATGAGGCGCGTGGCAAAACGCTCGGTATCGTGGGGTATGGCAATATTGGTTCACAAGTGGGAATTTTGGCGGAGGCCGCCGGGATGCGGGTGGTTTTTCACGATCTTGAAGCCAAATTACCCTTGGGTAACGCGCGCCCCTGCACCTCGTTAAAGCAATTGCTCGAGCAATCCGATGTGGTCACACTACATGTGCCGGGTGGCCGTGCCACTGAAAACATCATCAACGCCAAGACACTTTCCTACATGAAAAAAGGGGCGATACTTATTAATGCCTCGCGCGGCACAGTGGTGGATATCGATGCCTTGCACGATGCCCTGCAGATGTCGCATTTGTCGGGTGCCGCGATCGACGTATTCCCAAGCGAGCCTAAAGGTCGGGATGAGCCCTTGCAGAGTCCTTTGATAGGAATGCGAAACGTCATTCTTACGCCGCATATCGGTGGCAGTACCCAAGAATCGCAAGAGAATATTGGGCGTGAAGTCGCCGAGAAACTGGTGCGTTTTGCTTTAAGCGGTACAACCAAAGGCGCGGTGAATTTCCCCGAAGTACCGTATCAAGACGCTGCCGGCGCAACACGTATTTTGCACGTTCATCGCAACGAGCCTGGGGCAATGGGCGCGTTAAGCAGCTTGATGGCGCGACATGGTTTGAATATTGTGCGACAACAATTGCAAACAAAAGGGCCGGTAGGCTACGTTATTTCCGATGTTGAGGGTGAAGTGAACGAGGCGGTAATGCAGGCTTTGCGGCAAGACCCGATTACGATTCGATGCGATCAGATTGCATCAACATGATGACTTTTTCACTGGCCGGCAGAATGTCGGCCAGTGTGTACTGATCGAGGTGCTGAAGAAACTGCTGCAGCGCCCCCTCCATGATTCCTGTCAGGGCGCAATAGCCCCCCAGAGTGCAGGCGCTTTCCGTGCCCAGGCATTCAACCACGTGGAAATCGTTTTCCGTATCGCGCACCACTGCGCCAAGGTTGATTTCAGACGGCGCTTTGGAGAGTTTCATGCCGCCGTTTTTCCCCCGCACCGTAGTGAGCCAACCTTTTACGCTGAGTCGGTGCGTGACCTTCATCAGGTGTGGTTCGGAAATGTTGTAGGCTGACGCGATCTCGGCGATTGTGCAAAGGCGATCGGGGTTCTGGCCTACATACATAAGCAGGCGCATGGCGTAATCGGTTAGGGTGGTTAAGCGCATGACGCAAATAATAACGGTAAAAGGATAAACACGGTTTTACCCTAAAAATTAAGGTATGGCATTAGGGCGGGGGCGAATCAACATGGGAACAAAGCGCCACAAATAGAGCGCAAGGCTCAATACCCAGCAAGCGGCCGCTGCATGCACAAGAAACAGAGCAAGCGGGCTGGGCCATAACGCAGTCATTCGCAAAACAACGGCAAATACCATAAGCCAGTAGCTTGCGATCATGCTGTGATCAAGTTTAAGCGGCCGCCCCAAATGCCCGAGTGCTGTGCGGGTAACCATGCCAATAATCAAGAGGGCAAACCCACCCATGCCGATCACGTGCGCAGGCAACGCGGTGCGCGATAAGACATTGGGTGTCCAGCCGGCCAGCCACAGGCCGGCAACAACCAAACCCAAACCCAGAAATGCATAGCCCAAATAGAGAATCCAAAGGATGGGTTTGCTTAATATTGCACCAGGCTTCCAGCGTATAACCTGATACAGGCTAATGAGCCCTGCGGACGCTAGCAGAAGGGCTGTCAGGCGAGGCAGATTCACCAGCCCCGTGGCAATGGCGAGCAAACCCAGGCCCAATTGAGCTTGCCCCCAGCCGGTTAGCATGGGTAGCGACAAACCCGGTAGGGCGCGCATGGCAAAAAAGGGTATCACCCGGCGTGCAACCAGGAGGGCGATAATGGCCATGCCAATGAGTCCGATAGTGAAATAATGCATTAAGGCGGCGTAGTCGTGGTGCCAGGCTGCGTAAAGATACAACACGTTGGCCATACCCAAGCCCAGGGCCAGCCAGGGTAGCCCATAGTTGCGCCGATTCCGCGTACGGTTAATAACGCGCCAAAGAGCGATAAATGTCGATAAAAAAAACAGGGTTTCAACGGCGCCCGCCAATATGAATAGTATTGGTTCGCTAAAAAGGTAAAGCAATCGGGCCATTGCCCACAGCAGCGCGAGTACTGCCAGTGGGGTGCCCTTCATAGGGTTAAGCCCGGTCCAGGTGGCGCTGGCGGTGAGCAGAAAGCCAACGGCAATGGTGGCAATAAACCCCCAAAGCATTTCATGGGCATGCCAGGCCAATGCACCCATGTGCATATTGAGCCATTGTGGAGCGAAAACCCAGAGCGCTACAGAAATAAGCGCCCAGGCGCATCCTGCGATGTATAAGGGGCGAAAACCCAGCTCCAGAAAAGCGTGCATGCTGGGTTTGGCGGGTTTTTGCTTTTCCGGCTCCTGAATGAACATGACGTTAGCCATGGACAACCTCGGTAAGGGGTTTGTCGGGGTTGTGATGCAATTGATAGCCATACCACAGGCTGCGGGCGATACGCTGAGCAAACATGTCTGCCCGTTGTGCCAATGCCTGGTTTTCCAATGTGCTCATTGTTTCGTTGAAAAGCTTAAGCCAACGCCCGAACAGCTCCCCGCTTAAATTGGGTAAGGCAACGTGTTTGGGCATAGGCGTGCCGTTGTAGGTGCCGGTACCCAGTAGCATCGACGACCAAAATTGCACCATTTTTTCCAAGTGGGTGTCCCAATGTTGGATATGGCCATTGAAAATGGGCCCCAGTTGTTCGTCGTCACGCACGCGATCGTAGAAACGATAAACAAAGTCGCGTATTTCGTCGACGGTTCCCAGGTTTTCTCGTTCCGTCATGACACACCCCTTAAAGATATATATTATTAATATCTTATTAATTGTTCTATAACGTTGTCAATCGGTTTTTAAGTATTCCGATAGCAGGTACACTCCGAACAATTTCCTGCCAATTTTTTGGAGACAAGCGCAGCGTCGGGGTAATTCGGCGCGGTAATGTGTCATGTCATTGCAAATGAAGTCTCGTTTACAGTCAATAAGCTGCGTGGTGCCGTGCCTGAATGAAGAGGCGAATCTGGGGGTGTTGCTGCCAGGTTTGCTGGCTGTGCTCAGGAAACTGGCACCCGCGTGCGAAATCATCGTGGTCGATGATGGTAGTACTGATGGCACTGCCGGCCTGCTGTCGGGTTGGGCAAACGATCACCCTGAAATTGTTTATTTGCAACTATCGCGTAATTTCGGCAAGGAAGCGGCCTTAAGTGCGGGCTTGGCTGCAGCCAAAGGTCAGGTGGTGGTGAGTATGGATGCCGACCTCCAGCACCCCCCCGCCCTAATATCTGAAATGTTGTCGCGTTGGGAGGAAGGGGCCGACATGGTTTATGCCGTCCGGGCCAGTCGCAACGACGAATCCGTTTTCAAGCGATTCGGCAGCAAGCTTTTTTATCAGCTTATGCGCACGTCGGGTGGGGTGCGCGTACCGGAGAACGCGGGCGATTTTCGTTTAATGGATCGTGCGGTGGTCGACGCCCTGATGATGCTTCCTGAGCGAAATCGCTTTATGAAAGGTTTGTTTGCCTGGGTAGGGTTTAAGTCGGAGCCTTTGTATTACAACCCACCCGAACGTTTGCACGGAAGGACTAGCTTCCATCCTTTTAAACTATTTGGTTTTGCCATTGATGGGTTAACTGCCTTTACAACTTGGCCGCTGCGCTTGTTAAGTGTGGTGGGCATTATTATTTCGTTGCTTTCCTTTGCGTATGGCCTTTTCACCGTTATTAAGCATTTGCTGTACGGTGATCCGGTGCAGGGTTTTACCACGCTGGCCACGGTTATTTTGTTTTTTGCCGGGGTGAATTTGATTTCGGTTGGTGTGCTGGGTGAGTACATTGGCCGTATTTTTGGTGAAGTAAAAGGGCGGCCGGTATACATTGTGCGAAAACAAGCGGGCCGTGGGCTTGAGCCCATGGCAGAGTCAAATAAACCTACCCCCGCTGAGTCGACCCGCGAAATGCCCAGAAGCGGCCAAGAATAAATGTCATTGCCGCAATCGCAATTAAGATCGAACCCAATAAAATATCGTAGCGAATTGAAGTGGTTGCCAAAAGCAAGGCATAACTTGCTTCGTTAAGGGCAAAACCCAGGGCCGATACCAGGAAAAACCGTCGTGCCGCCTGCCACATGGGGGCGTGCTGATGGCGAAAAGTGAGTTGAAAGTGGCCTGTAAATGAAACGACGAATGCAACGAGCCAACCTAGGACATTGGCAAACAGTGGGGCGATGTGCAAAGTGGAAACAAGCGCAACGACAACCAGCCAATGCGTGGCGGCGGCACCGCAGCCCACTCCAATAAAACAGGCTAGTTGCTTTAAGGTATTTTTCATCATGCTTCACAATGCGGGTTCAATGGAAAAAAACAAAACCTTGATTCTGTGCGCCGACGACTTTGGTGCAAATCCGGCGGCAAATGCGGCTATTCTAGCGCTCGCGCAATGCGGGCGTCTAAGTGCTGCCAGTTGCCTGGTTGACGGCCCGACCTTTGGCCGCGATGCTTCTTTATTGCACGCAACGCAACTGCAAACAGGCCTGCACCTTAATTTCACCGATGATTTTGGCCAACCCGATTCAGTCATGCCTATTAACCAACTCGTTTTAGCGGCTTATTTACGTCGGCTGAAAGTGTCGGTTGTTCAAACTGCCGTGGCGCGTCAGCTGGACCGTTTTGAAAGCCTGATGGGGCGTGCGCCTGACTACATTGACGGGCACTTGCACGTTCATCAGCTACCCATTATTCGTGATGCTCTGCTGGCAGAGATGACCAAGCGGTATGGGCATATGCCGACACAGCCTTGGCTGCGCAATACCCGGTTCCGGAAGGCGCCGGGGCTTCCCACTGCGTTAGCTTTAAAAGCCAGGACGATTCAAGTGCTGGGTTCGGCAAAGCTGGTTCGTCTTGCTGCCGCAAAGCGCTTTACGACCAATACCGGATTTTTAGGGGTGTATGGGTTTACGGGTGGCGAGTCGGCTTATTCGAAGTATATGCAAGCCTGGTTGGGTGCTGTGCAGGACGGCGATGTGTTGATGTGCCACCCCGAGTGCGGAGATGAGGCCAGGGATGCCCAGCGCTGTGCCGAGTACCATGTGTTAAGTAGCTACAATTTTACGGCGTGGCTAGAGGCAAATTCAATTCACCTCAGGTAGTACAGTAGTACACTGTGGAGATCAAATTAATATGTTGGGCAGCGCCCGGCGCCTTATTGCGGAGACTCAAATGGCGGTTCCTGTTAATCCTTTAACCGACTCTTTTTCTGTTGCCCCTCAGTTGTCTGCCGGTGATATGTCGGCAGTGGCTCAGGCAGGGTATAAAAGCGTGATTATTAACCGGCCCGATTTCGAAGGCGGCCCCGATCAGCCCGCTTCGAGCGACGTGATAACGGCGGCGAAGGCGGTCGGTTTGGAAGTGGTTTATCAGCCTGTTGTTAGCGGTGCCATTACCGCTCAAGACGTCACTCAGTTCGCCGAGTTACTTAAAACTATGCCAAAACCCATTTTGGCTTATTGCCGCAGCGGCGCGCGGTGTACGCAATTATTTCAGGCGGCGAGCATTTCTTGATGTAACGCAAACAAGCGCTGCAAACAGGCTTTATTTTTTTACACGGTATGCGTAGCATTACGTTAACAATAAACCAGAGGCTTAAAAATCATGTTCAAAAAAGTTCTTATTCCTACCGATGGTTCCGTACTGTCCACTCAGTCTGCAAACAAAGGTATTTGTTTTGCCAAAAAGGTCGGTGCTGAAGTGGTGGCCTTGCATGTTACGCAACCCTTTGCAGCAACAGTCGGCTTCGACGGCATGGCTGCGGCTTATGCCATCACCGATGAAGACTACGATAAGACGGCCGCTGAACAAGCCCACAAATATTTAAAATCGGTTACCGATCGCGCTGAAACCGCCGGTGTAAAGGCACAAGCCGTTTCAGCAACCAATTTCAATGTGGCGGATGGCGTTGTCCAGGCTGCCGAAGAGCATGGCTGCGATTTGATTTTTATCGGTAGTCATGGTCGCAGTGGCCTGTCACGGTTGCTGCTGGGTAGTGTCACGGCTAAAGTATTAAGCCTGGCGAAAACGGCGGTATTGGTGTACCGCGTAAAGGAAGAAAAAGACGCTTAAGTTTTGGGCATTAAGCGATCCCGATGTTGATTCAGGGCCTCCAGCGTAATCGGGCTAAGTTCCGATTCGGCCGTACGGCCTTCGGGGTTGCTTACCAGAAACTCAAGTATTTGACGCCGCATACGGGGCTCCCAGAATTTCTCGATATGGTTGGCGACACCTTCAACACCTTCAGCCCGGTCGGGCATGGCGTCGAAAAAGTCTCCGATGCGGTTGGCCAAATGAATGAGTTGATCGATATTCACGACGATATTTCCTTGCTGAGATATTCGGGATGGGCGTAAACGGTGAAAGACTCACCTCGCATGAAGCCCGCTAAAAAAAGATTTAAATTCTGTGCCATACGTGCCGCGTAGGCCGTAGGGGCCGACACGGCGATCAGGGCGTTAATACCGGCTGCCGCCGATTTTTGCACCATTTCAAAACTGGCGCGGCTTGAAATAACGGCAAATCCACATTGCGGATCGAAAGGTTTGCGAATCAGGCTGCCGATGAGTTTGTCCAACGCGTTGTGTCGACCAACGTCTTCTCGTACCGCTTTCAGGGTTCCATCGGCGTCAGCCCAAGCCGCCGCATGAGATGCACCGGTTGTACTGTGCACAGGCTGCGCGTTGCGCAACTGTTGCGCGGCCCGAATAATTGCAAACGTTGCAAGGCGCTCGTGTCGCGCGGCAACGGGTTGAAGCGGGCGAACCACTTCTTCCAGGTTTTCAATGCCGCACAAACCACAACCGGTGCGTCCTGCCATGGCGCGCCGTCTGCGTTTCAGGCTGTCTAAACACGCACTGGCAATGGTCACCGCCACAATAATCCCGTTTTCGGTTTCTTCCAGCTCAATATCATAAACATCGGACGCCGAGCGAATCAGGCCTTCGGTATACGAAAAGCCATAAGCGAAGTCTTCCAGGTCGTTGGGGGTCGCTAGTAATGTGGCATGTGCGATGCCGTTATATTCCAGGGCAATCGGCACTTCGTTGACCAGTTCGTCGGGTTCCGCCAATAGAACATGACTGTCGGGGTGCCGGCGCCAGACAGTCGCGCGAAGGTGTCCGGCTGATAGTTCGGCCGGACACCAGGAAGGGGCAGGTTTCAACGACGCCATAAAGGGCTGATCAGTTTTCTGTTGCGGTGTCCTGAATCCGTTCGTCGAGCAACTTGTGCTGCATGTCGGAAAACGCCGCCCAGTTGGCTTGCCATTCAGAAGGCTGCGTAACGCGTTTCACCTGAACTGCCGTGACCTTGTATTCAGGGCAGTTTGTAGCCCAGTCGGAAGAGTCGGTTGTAACGACGTTTGCACCCGATTCCGGGAAGTGGAACGTGGTGTAGATGACGCCAGGCTGAACACGGTCTGTTACGTCGGCACGTAATACAGTTTCCCCTGCACGGCTTTGAATAGCCACCCAATCGCCCGTATTGACGCCGCGGTCTTCGGCATCCTGCGGGTGAATTTCCAGCACGTCTTCATTGTGCCAAACCACATTCTCGGTGCGACGTGTTTGCGCCCCCACGTTGTACTGCGACAGGATACGACCTGTGGTGAGCAACAGCGGGAACTTGCGCGTGCTGCGCTCGTCGCTGGGAACGTATTTGGTAATCACGAATTTACCCTTACCGCGCACAAATTCATTCACGTGCATGGTTGGGGTGCCCTCGGGGGCTTCATCGTTGCAAGGCCATTGAATACTGCCCAACTCGTCGATTTTCTTGAATGATACGCCTTTGAAGGTGGGTGTCAGGCGGGCGATTTCGTCCATGATCTCGCTGGGGTGTTTGTAGTTCATGGGGTAGCCCAGTGCGTTGGACAACGCGCAAGTGGCTTCCCAGTCGCCCATACCGGCTTTGGGTTCCATGACTTTACGAACACGGGAGATACGACGCTCGGCATTTGTGAACGTACCGTCTTTTTCCAGGAATGAAGAGCCGGGCAGGAACACATGGGCGTACTTGGCGGTTTCGTTCAGGAAGATGTCTTGCACAATGACGCACTCCATGGCGCTCATGGCGGCAATAACATGTTGTGTGTTGGGGTCAGATTGAACAATGTCTTCACCTTGGCAGTACAAGGCTTTGAACGAGCCGTCGAGCGCGGCATCGAACATGTTGGGAATACGCAGACCCGGTTCAGGTTGTAGCGTAACGCCCCAAGCCTGTTCGAACTCATTACGCGTCGTGGTATCGGAAATATGACGATAGCCGGGCAGCTCGTGCGGGAAGGAGCCCATATCGCAGGATCCTTGCACGTTGTTCTGACCCCGTAACGGGTTTACACCGACACCCTCGCGGCCTACGTTGCCTGTGGCCATGGCCAGGTTGGCAATCGCCATGACGGTGGTGGAGCCCTGGCTGTGTTCTGTGACACCTAAACCGTAGTAAATGGCACCATTGCCTTGCGTGGCATACAGGCGTGCGGCGCCGCGCAAGTCGGCAGCGGGTACACCGGTGACTGATTCCATGGCTTCGGGTGAGTTTTCCGGCAAAGAAACAAATTCGCGCCATTCGCGGAATGCTTTTTCTTCGCAGCGCTCGGCAACGAACTGTTCGTCGATCAGGTTCTCTGTGGCAATGACGTGCGCCATCGAGGTCAGTAGGGCGGTGTTGGTTCCGGGGCGCACAGGCAGGTGGTAATCGGCCTTGATATGCGCCGAGCTCACCAGTTCGATTTGGCGCGGGTCAATTACGATAAGCTTGGCACCTTCGCGCAAGCGCTGCTTCATACGTGAGGCAAAAACCGGGTGCGCGGCGCTGGGGTTGGCCCCCATCACGATAATGACGTCGCTGTGCATGACCGAATCGAAGGTTTGTGTCCCGGCCGACTCACCCAGCGTGGTTTTCAGGCCATAGCCGGTGGGAGAGTGGCAAACCCGTGCGCAGGTATCGACATTGTTCGTCCCGAATGCGGCGCGCACCAGCTTTTGAACCAGGTAGGTTTCTTCGTTCGTGCAGCGCGAAGAGGTGATGCCGCCAACCGCATCACGACCGTATTGCCCCTGAATGCGTTTGATTTCACCCGCGGCGTAGTTAATGGCTTCGTCCCAGCTGACTTCTTGCCATGGGTCGGTAATTTTCTTGCGAATCATGGGCTTGAGCACGCGATCTTTGTGCGTGGCGTAACCCCAGGCAAAACGGCCTTTCACGCAAGAATGGCCGCGATTGGCTTTGCCGTCTTTCCAGGGCACCATACGCACGACTTCTTCGCCTTTCATGTCGGCTTTAAAGCCGCAACCCACACCGCAGTAGGCGCAAGTGGTAACAACCGAGTGTTCAGGCTGGCCCATCATGATGACGGTTTTCTCGGTTAGCGTGCTGGTGGGGCAGGCTTGAACACAAGCCCCGCATGAAACGCATTCGCTGCCCAGGAAGTCTTCGTTTTGCCCGGCGGCAATACGCGACTCAAAGCCTTTGCCGTCGATGGTCAGGGCAAACGTACCCTGAATGTCTTCGCATGCGCGCACACAGCGGCTGCATACAATGCATTTCGAGGGATCGTAAGAGAAATAGGGGTTTGACTCGTCGGTGGCATCATTCAGGTGGTTCTGGCCTTCGTAGCCATAGCGTACGTTGCGCAAACCCACCACGCCGGCCATATCCTGCAACTCGCAGTCGCCGTTGGCGGGGCAGGTCAGGCAGTCGAGTGGATGGTCGGAAATGTACAGTTCCATGACATTGCGACGCAGGTCGTGCAACTTCGGGGTTTCGGTACGGATAACCATCCCTTCTTCCACCGGCGTGGTACACGAAGCCGGATAGCCACGGCGGCCTTCAATTTCCACCAGGCACAGGCGACAGGAGCCAAAGGCTTCCAGACTGTCGGTGGCGCATAGCTTGGGAATGTTAATGCCCATTTCGGCGGCTGCCCGCATAACGGAAGTACCGACAGGGACTTGATAGTCATTGCCGTCGATAGTGACATTAACCATTTCGGTGTTGACCCGGGCGGGGGTGCCGAAATCACGTTCTCGTTTGGCGATAGTTTCTAGCATAATGGGCTCCGGAATCAGGCTTGGCTGGCGGCAGGGGCGGCTTCAAGGCCGAAGTCCTGCGGGAAGTGTTCAAGTGCCGACAGCACAGGGTAAGGGGTCATGCCGCCCAGGGCACATAACGACCCGCTTAACATAGTGTCGCATAGGTCGCGCAACAGGTGAACCTGTTGTTCGCGTTGGTGATCCTGACGGATTTTCTGAATGACTTCGGTGCCGCGAACGGCGCCGATACGACAGGGCGTACATTTGCCACAGGATTCGACCGCACAGAACTCCATGGCATACTCGGCCATGTGTGCCATATCGACGGTGTCGTCGAAGGCTACGATGCCGCCGTGGCCCACCATGGCATTCACCTTCATGTACGACTCGTAATCCAGCGGGATGTCCCATTGGGATTCCGGCAGATAGGCACCCAGCGGCCCGCCAACCTGCACGGCACGCAAGGGGCGTCCCGAGGCACTGCCGCCGCCAAAGTCGTACAACAATTCGCGCAAGGTGATGCCGAAGGCCAGCTCGACCAGGCCGCCTTGTTTCAGGTTGCCCGCCAGTTGGAACGGTAGCGTGCCTTTGGAGCGGCCCATGCCGAAATCACGGTAATAGGCGCCGCCTTTGGCCAGAATAATGGGCACTGAAGCCAGTGAAATGACGTTGTTGATGACGGTGGGCTTGCCGAACAAGCCTTTCAGAGCAGGCAGGGGAGGCTTGTAGCGCACCTGGCCCCGCTTGCCTTCCAGGCTGTCAAGCATGGAGGTTTCTTCACCGCAAATATACGCACCGGCGCCAATACGCACTTCCAGGTCGAATGCGTGGCCGCTGCCTTGAATATCGTTGCCCAGCCAACCTGTTTCGCGTGCGATGGCAATGGCCTTGTTCAGGACGTCGGCTGCCTGGGGATACTCCGACCGCAAGTAGATGTAGCCATAGGTTGCGCCTACCGCAACACCGGCGATGGTCATCCCTTCGATTAACGTAAAAGGGTCGCCTTCCATGACCATGCGATCGGAAAACGTGCCGGAATCGCCTTCGTCGGCGTTACAGGCAATGTATTTTTGGTCGGCCTGGGCTTTCAGGACGGTATTCCATTTGATGCCGGTAGGGAAAGCTGCACCGCCCCGGCCACGCAAACCGGATTCGGTGACTTCTTCAACAATTTTTTCCGGTGCCATCGATAGCGCTTTTTTCAGCCCTTCATAGCCTCCGTGCGCCTGGTAGTCTTCCAGGCTTAGCGGGTTAATGATGCCAACGCGCGCGAAGGTTAGGCGCTGCTGCTTTTTCAGGTAAGGAATGTCTTCAGTAAGACCATGATAAAGCGAGTGTTCGGGCTTGCCTTCGTGCCAGCCCGCATCGAACAGACCCGGAACGTCGTCAGCCTCGACCGGACCGTAAGCAACCCGCCCTTCAGGGGTGACAACTTCTACCAGGGTTTCCAGCCACAGCATGCCACGTGAGCCGTTGCGAATAATGTTAACCATTAACTGACGCTTCTTGGCTTCGGCCTGAATGGCGGTCACGACGTCGTTTGCGCCTACAGCCAGGGCGGCTGCATCTTGGGGAACGTAAAAAGTAATGTTGGTCATGATCAGGCCCCCTCACCAAGCAGTTTGTCGAGTTTGGCAGGAGTCACGCGTGCGTGCGGTTGCCCGTTCACCATCACGGCGGGCGATTGCGCACACAGGCCCAGACAGTAAACAGGCTCAAGGGAAACCTGCCCATTTTGGCTGGTTTCGTGAAAATCGCACCCCAGTTTCTGGCGGGCGTGATCAATAAGATTGTTCGCGCCCATGGCCTGACAGGACTCCGCACGGCACATTTCCAGCACGGTAGGTGCCATGGGTTTGGAATGGAAATGCGGGTAAAACGTGATCACCCCGTGAATTTCCGCGCGTGATAGCTGCAGGGCTTCCGACAGCACGGGAACGGCATCGTCGGGGATATAACCCAGCGCGTGCTGGATGTCGTGCAATACGGGAAGCAGGTTGCCTTTTTGGCCGGCGTAGCGGTTGACCGCATTAAGGGCGGCCTGTTTCACAGCGTCTGAAGCGGGTTGTGCCGCAGCAGGGGAAGCTGGGGTGGTCATGGGAAATCCTTGTTAAGCCAGATTCGTGGAGTCTGAAGTACGTCTGAATTGATGACTTATTATGTGTATACGTGCATAATAAAGTCTTGAATAACCATAATCTACTGCGGAAACCACTTGGTTTCAATATGAACTAAATGACATATAAGTTCCAGGCGCGACTACGTTCTGAATGGGTACTGGAAAAGCCGGGCGGCGAGGTGTTCGCGCTGGGCGATATTTTGCGCCTGTTGTCGGCCATTGATACCTTGGGCCACATTGCCGGTGCGTGCCGTGAAAGCGGTTTGTCGTATCGGCATGGATGGGGCTTGTTGCGCCGGGCCGAGAAAGAGTTCGACACCAGTTTACTGGAAACCAGTCGCCGTCAGGGTACCCGTTTAACACCGTTTGCCCAGCATTTGTTATGGGCCAACCGCCGCGTTGATGCGCGTTTGGCGCCTACTTTACAAAGTATGTCGTCGGAATTGCAGGAAGAGCTCGACAGTCTGTATCCGGAAAGCCGGCCTCGCTTGCGTTTGCACGCCAGCCATGGTTTTGCCGTAGAAGGGCTCATTCAGCAGGCGGGGCAGCACGACACGCTGTCTATCGAGTTGCGTTACCGCACGGCTATCGAGGCATTGGCGTCGTTGAATCGTGGTGAATGCGATTTAGCAGGTTTTCAGGTTCCAACAGGTGAGTTTGAACAGCCTATTCTGGAGCACTATAGTCCATGGCTTGATACGGATCGTCATTGTCTGGTGTATCTGGCGCAGCGCGATACCGGTATGTTTGTTCACCCCGATAACCCCAAGGGCATTCATACCATTGCCGATCTGGTTAAGCCCGATGTGCGTTTCGTGAACCGGCAAACCGGATCCAGTACGCGGTTGTTGGTGGGTTTGATGCTGTCCCGGTTAGGTATCGATACGGCGCAAGTGGTGGGTTACGACAGTAGCGAATTCACCCATATGGCGATTGCGGCCCATGTCGCCAGCGGTATGGCCGATGTTGGTATTGGTGTGGAAACGGCGGCCTGGCGTTGTGGGTTGGCGTTTATACCCCTGGCTAAAGAGCGTTATTTCTTCGCAGTGAATCGCGACAGCCTGGAAACACCGCAAATGCAGCAGTTACTGGCCTTGCTGAAGGGCGAGGCATATCGCGATTACGTCGCAGGGCTGGCGGGCTATGAATCGCGTAATATGGGGCAAGTATTGGCACTCGAGGAAGCCTTTCCTTTGGGTGCAACGAAAATGAAGGTGGCGTAGATGCCGCGCAAGTTTGGCAAAAAGCAATGAGCAAAGTTTTTTACATGGCGCCGGAAGGGCGCGCAAGCGATGTGGAGCTGCAAACCGGGCAATGGCAAAAAGGTCAGCCGTTGCAGGATACGCGCAAGCGTCCGCTACGCGATTTACGCATTTCGGTTACCGACCGCTGCAATTTTCGCTGCACGTATTGCATGCCGCGTGAAGTATTCGACGCGAATTATCCGTTCATGCCGCATGCGTCGCTGTTGTCGTTTGAGGAAATTACGCGGCTTGCTTCGGTGGCGGTGAGCCAGGGCGTGCAAAAAATTCGCTTAACCGGCGGCGAACCCCTGTTGCGTAAAGATATTGAAAAACTGGTAGCCATGCTGGCGCAGCTGCGCACGCCGCAGGGTGACCCGGTCGAGCTCACATTAACCACCAATGCCACCTTATTGCGTAAAAAAGCGGCCGCCTTAAAAGAGGCGGGTTTGAATCGGGTGACGGTTAGCCTCGATGCGCTCGATCCGGCATTATTCGAGCAAATGAGCGATAGCCAAGTGGCCGTTGAGACAGTGCTTGACGGCATACAGGCCGCTGCTGAAGTGGGGCTGGCACCGGTTAAGGTCAATATGGTGGTTCGCAAGGGTTTGAACGACAGCCAGATCTTGCCTATGGCGGAATACTTTCGGAATTCCGGCCACGTGCTGCGCTTCATCGAGTATATGGACGTGGGATCCACAAATGGCTGGAACCTGGACGAAGTAGTGACCGGCAAAGAAATTTTGGCCCTTATTGGCGCGCAGTATCCACTTGAGCCGGTAAAGGCGGATTACGTGGGGGAAGTGGCTGAGCGTTGGCGCTATCAAGACGGCAGTGGCGAAATTGGCGTGATCACCAGCGTGTCGCATCCGTTCTGCGGCGATTGCTCGCGCGCTCGCATGTCACCAGAGGGGCGCCTGTATTTATGTTTGTTTGCCGACCAGGGCTACGACTTGCGCGCCGTTTTGCGCGGTGGGGCCTCCAACGAAGAGCTGGCCGCGCACTTGGCCGGAATCTGGCAAGGCCGAACCGACCGCTATTCCGAGCAGCGCGGTAAGGAAACGGTTTCGCGTCGCAAGATTGAAATGAGTTATATCGGCGGATGATTACACGAATAATAAATGATCACGCGGATAATGCATGACTACGCAGCCCATTTCAGCTGATCACGTTACCGGTCTGGTTTTAGCCGGTGGGCAGGGCAGCCGTATGGGGGCGGATAAGGCTGTGTTGGAACTGAGTGGAGAAACACTGGCTGCCCGTGCGCAGCGTTATCTTGCAACGCGTACAGGCCAGGTTTGGTTGAGTGCCAACCAAACACAGCAAGGGCATTTGTTTGCACACGTCTTGGCTGACGACCCGGTATACGGTGGTCATGCTGGGCCTTTGGCAGGTGTGGCCACGGCGCTGGCGGTACTGACAACACCGTGGCTTTTAACATTGCCGGTCGATATTCCCTGGTTGCCAAACGATTTGCACGTTCGCCTTGCCGAGGCAGTGTGGTCAACACCGGCAAAAGTGGCATATGCGCGCACGAAAGATCGAGACCACCCCTTATGCATGTTGGTGCATCAAAGCCTGGCGGCTTCCTTACACCACTATTTGTTGGGTGGCGATCGCAAAGTACTGCTGTGGCTTCATGCGCAACAGGCCGTGCCGGTAACGTTCACCGACGACGAAGCGCTGTTTGCCAATTTGAATACGCCAGAAGATTTGGCCTGGGCGCGATGCCGTCTGGGAGAGTAACTAGAGTAATTACACCAGCCAATCGGTGAATGCGTAGTACCGAACGATATCCTCGTCTTTCACGACGGTATTGGCCGGGATGCGAGCCAGCCCCGAAGCCCATGGCAGCGAGCTGATAATGGCCGAGCCTTGCAACTCGTAGGGAACCAGCGACAACTCTCCGTTGTTATTCGATTTGGTTTGCACACGCAAAAACTCTTCGCGCGTTTCATTGAACTGGCGGTTCGAACGCAAACGACCATACATGATACGCGGACGGGTTTCGGTGCGACCTTGCATGGCGCGGATGAGTGGCGAGACCAGCAAGGCGCAAACCACAAATGCCGATACGGGGTTGCCGGGCAGGCACACAATAGGGGTGCCCTGTGCCTGGGCCAGTGCCACCGGCTTACCGGGTTTCATGGCGACTTTCCACAAATCCAGCTTGCCGCCCAATAATTCAATAGTGGGCTTCACCAAGTCTTTCTCGCCAACCGAAACACCGCCTACGGTCAGGACCAGGTCGCAGTCTTGCAACAGTGTTTTGAATGCCGACTCAATTGATTCATGCGTGTCAGTAGCATGTAACTGGTGTACCACGGCGGCACCCAGCTGTGAAACCAGGGCGGCCAGCATGGCGCCGTTGGAGTTGTAAAGCTGTGCCGGACCAAGTGCTTGACCAGGGCTAACCAGTTCGTCGCCGGTGGTAAGAATGCCCACTTTCAGTCGCGCCCATACTTCAACCTGATTAATGCCCTGGGAGGCCAGTAAACCGATTTGGGCCGGCCCAAGCACTGTGCCGGGTTGCAGTAATTCCTGATCTTTTTCAACATCTTCGCCTTTTTTGCGCACGTGCGCACCGGCAACCGGCGGCGTGTTGATGACGATGGCGTTGTCGGTTTCCGTGGTGTCTTCCTGCATGACAACAGTGTCAGCGCCTTCAGGCATCAAGCTGCCGGTGAACAGACGAATGGTGTGGCCCGGCTTCAATGGTTCGGGCGTTTCACCCGCAAAGCACCGTTGTTGAATGGGCAAGGCGGCGCCCGCTTTATAGTCGACCAGTCGAATGGCGTAACCATCCATGGCACTGTTGTCGGCCGGGGGCAGGTCAACCTGGGCGCTTAAAGCCGTTGCCAGCACGCGACCCTGGGCCTCTTCCAGTGAGCAGGTTTCCTTGCGCGTAGGGGCAGTGGCCGCCTGGGCCAGGTGTTCCTGAGCGGTATCGAAATCAAGCATGGTTAGTCCGTTTTCAGTGTTTTTAAATAATGCGTGGCGAAATTGCACGGGCGATGCGTGCTGTCGAGCTGTTCTTTAATAATGCGCTCCCATGCCGTGCGGCATGCGTTGGTGGAGCCGGGCATGCAGAAAACCAGTGTATTGTTGGCGGCGCCTGCGAAGGCATCCGATTGCAATGTTGAACTACCGATTTCAATAAATGAAAGATGGCGGAATAATTCGCCAAAACCGGCAATGGTCATGTCGAGTAACGGCGTAATGGCAGCGCCGGTGGATTTCTGATGCGAGAAACCTGTGCCGCCGTTGGTCAGGATAATATGGACATCGGGGTCGGCAACCCAGTCGCTGATGACTTTGCGAATGTGATAAACATTGCCGCTGCTGATATCGCGACGCACGCAATGATGGCCCGCTTCGGCAACCGCCTGGGCTAGGTAGTCGCCCGATGTGTCGTTGGCCGCAGTTCGGGTGTCGGAAATAGTGAGTACCGCGCAATTAAGCGCAACCTTTGGCGTGTTGGAAGTGGCTTTCGTCACGTTCTGGGGTCCTTCTTTTTTACGATGCTTGCTTGGTTTCCCATTCCTGGGTTTTCCGGGCGTCAGACTCGCGTTGCTGCACCCAGAATTGCTCGCCGTTTGCCAGTGTTTCACGTTTCCAGAATGGCGCGCGTGTTTTCAGTGCGTCGATAATGAATTCACAGGCGCGAAATGCATCGCCCCGGTGCGCACTGGCCACACCGACAAAAACAATTTGCTCACCGTTATGCATTTCGCCCACGCGATGCACAACAACGGGCTCAGCAGTGTTCCAGCGTGATTGCGCTTGTTGACAAATATCACCGATTTCACGTTCACACATGCCTGGATAATGCTCAAGAAACAGCGTATGTGTTTCTTTTTCGCTGGCGTAGTCACGCACATAACCTGTGAAGGTAACAAGTGCGCCGGCATGTTTGGCTGTGCGCTCGCGCAAACCGGCGGTGAGCTCGGCGCTGTTGAAGTCTTCCGTTTGTACAACAACCATGTCAGCCTCCGGTAACGGGTTCAAATACTGCCACTTCATCACCCGGATTAATAACGGCGCTTGGCTTGACATGAAACTGGTTCACCGCCAGTTTCAGACGGCGCGTGGGCGCCAGTTGCGGGTATTTCTGTTCCAGCGCATTGAGCCACTGTTCGCCGGTAATGGGTTCATTCAGCGGCCAGTTTTCCAGCCGGGTGCCGGTAAGCTCGGCAACCTGGGCGAAGTACAGAACATTAATCACTGTGCCATTCTCCACTTTTACCTCCCGACTTATGTTTCAGCTTGATCTGTTCAATGATAATGCCTTTATCGGCCGCTTTGCACATATCGTAGATGGTGAGTGCGGCGACACTGCAGGCAGTCATGGCTTCCATTTCCACGCCGGTTTTGGCATCGGTGCGACAGGTTGAACGAACAGTAATGCTGTGTTTCTCTTCGTTCAGCTCAAAATCGATCCCGGCAAAGCTCAGCGGCAGGCTATGGCACAGCGGAATTAATTCGGCACATCGTTTGGCGGCCAGAATACCGGCCACGCGCGCGGTGTTCAATACGTCGCCTTTGGCGTTTTCTTTCGCGGTGAGCAAAGCAAAAGCCTGGCTGCTCATGCGCACGATGCCTTGCGCGGTTGCGCTACGCTGGGTGGCTTGTTTGCCGCCGACATCCACCATGCGGATTTGGCCGCTTTCATCCAGGTGGCTTAAGGTAAGACCGGGGTCGTTAGGGGAACTCATAGTCGGAAATATCAACTTAAAAGAACAATGATATACGTAATAAGGCCTTCATTGGGGTTATCCCCAGGGTATAAAATGCGGGTTCATATTTAAACCAGGTGGAGAAACGAAATGGCAATTCAGAAAGGTGATCAGATTCCAGACGGAACGTTAACGGAGTTTGTGGAAGTTGAAACAGAAGGGTGCTCGCTCGGACCTAACGCGTTCAAAGTGGCCGATTTGGCGAAAGGCAAGAAAATAGCGGTGTTTGCGGTGCCGGGCGCCTTTACGCCTACTTGCTCGGCCAAGCACGTCCCCAGCTATCTTGAGCACTACGATGCCTTGAAGGCAGCGGGCATCGACGAAATCTGGTGTGTGGCAGTGAATGATGCATTCGTCATGGGCGCTTGGGGGCGTGACCAGAAAGTGAATGGGCGCATTCGCATGATGGCCGACGGCAGCGGTTTGTGGACCAAGCAATTGGGCTTGGAGCTTGATCTAACCGAGCGCGGCCTGGGTGTGCGTTCGCAGCGTTATTCCATGGTGATTGATAACGGCGTCGTGACGCAGCTGAATCTTGAGCAAGGTGGCGGTTATGAAGTCAGTGATGCCGAAACAATGTTGAAGCAACTCTAACCCGTTAAATTTAAGCGAGATTGAATGCTTAGCGCAGTCGCGTCCTTTTCTTCGTTGTACTTTGCCACGTTGTTGTTGCTCCTGGGAACAGGGCTCATCAATACGTACTTGGGTATTAGTTTAGCGGAGGCTCAGGTTTCGGAAATCTGGGTGGGGACGCTGATTGCGGTGTACTACCTTGGGTTGGTGCTGGGCGCGCGAACAGGCCACCGTTTGATTGCCAGTGTCGGGCATATTCGCGCTTACACGGCCACTGCCGCGGTCGTTACTGTGGCGGTCCTGGTTCAGGCGTTAGTGGATAATTTGTGGGTCTGGACATTTCTGCGTTTTATGGCCGGCCTGGCAATGGTGACGCAGTTCATTTCCATTGAAAGCTGGCTGAACGAACAAACTGACAACACCTCACGTGGGCGTGTTTTGGCCTTCTACATGGTGTTTTCGGGGTTGGGTACGGTTCTGGGGCAGTTGTCTCTAACCCTTTTCCCCGAGCTCGATTTCCGGCCCCTGGTGTTTTCCGGTATTTGCTCTATTTTGTGTTTGATTCCGGTGGCGCTAACGCGCAGGCTGCACCCCACTGTGCCGCAACCCGCGCCCATCATGTTGTTTTACTACTTGAAGCGCGTACCCATGTCGCTCGCTGTTGTGCTGGTTGGGGGCGTGTTAACGGGCTCTTTCTATGGGCTGGGTCCGGTTTTTGCCTACAAACAAAACTTAAGCAGTGATCAGGTCGCTATTTTCGTGGCGGCAGCAGTGGCGGCGGGGTTGGTATCGCAGTGGCCGCTGGGCTGGTTGGCCGACCGTGTCGATCGGGCCGGTCTCATTCGCATCAATGCTTTATTGTTGTTCATTATCACCGTGCCGCTTTGGGGCTGGCTGGATTTGCCTTATTGGGCGTTGTTGGTGCTGTCGTGCGGGCTGGGGGTGTTGCAGTTTACGCTGTATCCCATTGGGGCCGCCTTTGCTAACGATAACGTCGACCCGGAGCGACGAGTTGGCTTAAGTGCAGTGTTGCTTATGGTGTATGGTTTTGGCGCTTGCTTAGGGCCGTTGCTTGTGGGCGTGATTATGCGCGAATTGCAGCCCGGTACGCTGTTTATCTTCGCGGCGGTTTGTGCTGCATTATTGGTGGCTTATGTTCGGCCCGAACGCGTTACCGGCGAAAATCTGAGTCAGGATGCGCCTACCCACTTTGTGCCCATGACCGAAATTCAAACGACCCCAGTGGTGGCGGAAATGGATCCTCGTGTGGATCCGGAAACGGACATATCGTACAACGTTGACCCCATGGAAGAAGAGCAAGACGCGATGGAAGACTCCGACGAAAGTCAGATGTCATCAAGCTTGGGTCAGGAAACAGTGCCAGAGCATGGCTCTGGAACAAAAGTTTAAGCTGGGTTTGAAAAAGCGAGTTTCGTTCAGGTTAATGATCGCGCAGAACGCTTTATATGGCGTTGAACAATAGCAGCATTGCGGCAATGGCCAAAGCGATGCCAATGACGTTCACCTTTCCTAAACGCTCACGGAAAATAACGGCGCCAATAAGCGTGCCGGCGCAAATAACGCCTATATTCATTGAGGCAAACACCAAACTGGGATTTTCCGGAAACAGTTGGTGGGCGCGGATATAAAAATAAATATTGCCGAAGTTAAGCACACCCAACAGCGAACCTGCTATCACATTTTTTGCAGTCCACAGCGTCTTCTTGAACAGTAAGACCACTAGCATGAAGCTGCCGGCCAGAACAAAGGCCCCCAGCAGGCTGGTGGAAAATTGATTGCCGGTGCGCGCAAGTTGCTTAAAAAGAATGTCGATAATGCCATAGCCCAGCCATACACCGACAAGTGCTAGCGGGATCAGAATGGCGCGCGGTTGATTTGGGTTAAGGCTTTTTTTCTTTATCAACAAACAGACCAGGGCAACAAACGCCAGTACCATCCCCAGTAACTTTTGAGTTGTTAAAACTTCCTTGAAAATCAGGAATGCTGCAAGTAGCGGTACCAGCAGGGAAAGGCGTTGAGCGGCATCGCTTAAGACAATCCCCGCATGGCGCACGGCCATCGCCATAACAAGAAAGACAGTTGGTAAAAGCAAACCGAGTGCGCCCAGCAGCCCCCAGGCGTCGGGGTTATTAAGCAAATTCTGCGGCTGCGGTTGCAACAAGCCCAGCGTCAGCATGGTAGCGGCGACATAGTTCACGGCGATAGCTTGACCCAGATCGAATCGCCTGGACCGTGCCAGTTTAAGCAGCACCGAAACGGCTACGCTGCAGCCTATGCTTAGCAAAAGAACGTACATGTGAGGAAAGAGGGCCGCCTGAAAGATCGAGGCGGCCCTTGCTGGTGTTCCTATGGAAGTTCGTTAGTGGCTGCTGTTATGCGCTTGCAGGCCCAGGCGTTCGAACAGTTTTTGGTCTTCAACAAACTGCGGATTGCCGGTAGTCAGCAATTTTTCACCGTAAAAAATGGAGTTGGCGCCCGCCAGGAAACACAGTGTTTGCATGGTGTCGCTCATTTCCTCGCGCCCGGCCGACAAGCGCACGAAAGTACGTGGCATGGTAATGCGGGCAACGGCTATGGTACGAACAAACTCCAACGGGTCAATGTCGTCGGTACCAAATAATGGGGTGCCTTCCACTTTCACCAGGTTATTAATGGGTACTGAGTCGGGATAGGGCGACATATTTGCCAGTTGGGCAATGAGCCCGGCCCGTTCGCGGCGTGATTCGCCCAGGCCGACAATGCCGCCGCAGCATACATTCACACCGGCATTACGAACCCGTTCAAGCGTCTCAAGGCGATCTTGGTAAGTACGTGTGGAAATGATTTCGCCATAGAACTCGGGTGACGTGTCCAGGTTGTGGTTGTAGTAATCGAGACCAGCCTCTTTTAATTGCTCTGCCTGGCCGTCTTTCAGCATGCCCAGTGTGACACAGGTTTCAAGGCCCAGCGCTTTTACTTCGCGAATCATTTGCGCCACGGCTTCAATTTGGTGTGGTTTGGGTGAGCGCCAGGCAGCCCCCATGCAAAAGCGCTGCGCACCGCCTGCTTTCGCCTGTTTCGCCGCCTCGAGCACTTCCTCTATAGGGAGGAGCGCTTCTTTTTCAACACCCGTATCGTAGCGTGCTGACTGTGGACAGTAGGAGCAATCCTCCGGGCAGCCGCCGGTTTTAATTGAGAGCAAACTGGACAGTTGAACGCTGTTGGGGTTGTGGTGTTCCCTGTGCGCTGTTTGTGCCTGAAACATCAGTTCCGGGAATGGAAGTTCATAGAGCGCCAGAATGCGCTTGATAGTCCATTTTTCGGTGTCGTGTTCTGCGTTGTTCTCGACGAGCGTTTCAACAAGGGCGTGCATGGTTGTTCGATACTCTGAAGTGAATAGTAGAAGGCGCCGTGGGCGGCCAGGAAACAAAAGTGTATTTAGAGCGCTATGTTAAGGAGGTGAGGCATTGGCGGCAAGTTAAAAATAGGGTTTCATTGCACTGAAAAGTTTCTATTTAAGCTCAAGTTTGATTATGTGTCGTTTAACTTCGGCTAACGTTCTGAATGAAAGAAGGTTTCTGTGCGCGCCGTCTATTTGTATCAAAAAGTAATTTTAATGGGAAGGTGCAATTGTCGGGAAACCGGTATGATCATACTTTTTACCGATTGGAGCCAATAATAATGACGACGTTTAAACGCGACTTCACAGTTGAGTGGGGCGACTGCGACGATGCCGGCATCGTTTTCTATCCCAACTTTTTCTACTGGTTCGACAGCACTTTTCAAGCAATGGTGCGCAGTGTGGGCCTGAATCAACGTGAAGTGCGGTCGCGCTTTGGTGCTGTCACACCGTTGGTGGATGTCGGTGCGACGTTTAAGTCTCCCGTCACATATGATGATGTCATTACGGTTTATGCGGAAGTGGAAGAGTGGGCGGAACGCCGGTTTCGTATTGCCTATACAGTGAAGTGTGGTGAGCGTCTGGTGGCAACCGGCTTTGAAAAGCGCGCGTGGGCAGTTTACACACCCGAAGGTGGTATTAAGGGCGCTTCCGTGGCCCCTGAATTCAAGGCTTATTTTCAAAAATAAATGCGTTGGCGGCGAAGCGGGGATTTTCCGCCCCGTTTTCACTGTCTTAGCGTGGGGCCAGACGCGTTGCGCCATCCAGACGGATAACCTCACCATTCAGGTATCGGTTGCCAATAATATGCTGAACCAGGTCGGCGAATTCGTCGGGTTGGCCCAGGCGAGGCGGGAACGGAATGGATTTTGCCAATGATTCCTGCACTTCCGGGCTGGCGGTATAGAGCAACGGCGTTAAGAAAATGCCGGGTGCCACAGACATCACCCGCACGCCAAACTGGGCGAACTCTCGTGCCAGTTGAATCGTAAGCGACACCAGGCCGCCTTTTGATGCGGCGTATGCTGCCTGGCCAATTTGCCCTTCATAGGCCGCCACTGAACTGGTAAATAAAATAACACCACGTTCTTCGCCTACGGGGTCAGCTGCGATCATGTCGGCGGCGGCCAGGCGCGTCATGTTGAAGGCACCGAACAGATTCAAATTCACCACTTTGGTGAATTCTTCCAAAGGCATGGGGCCGTTTTTACCGACAACCCGTTTACCTACCCCGCCGCCCGCACAGTTCACCAATACGCGCGCAACACCGTGTGCTTCTTTGGCTTGGGCAATGGCTTGAGCAGCACTTTCTTCCGAGGTGACGTCGCAATGAACGGCGAGACCGTTGATACGTTCGGCAATGGCCTGTGCTTTTTCATCTTGCACGTCTAGAATGGCTACGCGCGCACCCTGGGAGGCGAGCTTGAGCGCGGTCGCTTCCCCCAGGCCGGAGGCGCCGCCGGTAACAAGTACGGGAGTGTCTTGCAGGTTCATAAGGGATGTTCCTTTAGCAACAGCCGTCGAGTGTGGGCGGTTTTAAACGTGCATAACGACCATAAACAGGGTCATCGTTCAGTCGCAGTACACGAACCGCGTTGTCTCGCAAAATAAGGGGCTTGACCTCGTCGCGAATGCCGATTTTTTCGAAATCGGCCAGCCAGCGGTCGGGTGTGAGCACGGGGAAGTCGGAACCAAACAGCATTTTGTCTTTCAGAATGGTGTTGGCGTATTGAATCAGAATGGGTGGAAAGTATTTCGGTGACCACCCCGATAAGTCGATATACACCTGGGGTTTGTGGGTGGCCACTGCCAAAGCGTTTTCCTGCCAGGGGAATGAGGGGTGGGCAATAATAATCGGCATGTCCGGGAAGTCGACTGCAACGTCGTCCAGGAACATGGGGTCGGAATATTTCAGGCGTACACCGCCACCACCACGCATACGTGCGCCCACGCCGGTTTGGCCGCTGTGGAAAATGGCAGGCAAGGCGTGTTCGGCAATCACTTCATACAGGTCGTAAGCTGCGCGGTCGTTGGGATAAAACTCTTGTGACGAGGGGTGGAATTTGAAACCGCGAATACCGTAGTCTTCAATAAGGCGTCGTGCCTCGCGCACGCCCATTTTCCCGCGTAAAGGGTCGATGCTTGCAAATGGAATCAGAACATCACGGTGCTTGGCAACTTCTTCGGCAACCTCTTCGTTGCTGATACGAACCTGACCATTGGCACGTTCGGTATCAACAGTGAAAATGACCGCCATCATGTTGCGTTCGCGGTAATACTGGGCCGTTTCTTCGATGGTGGGCCGTGGCATTTTTTCTTTGAAGTATTCCGCCATGGCCTTGTCGAACGCAATCGCTACTTCATCGGGTGGATTCCGTGTTGAGACGGTGGCGTGTGTGTGGATATCAATGGCAACAAGGGAGTCCTGCTTTTGTTCAGTCATCTAAATCAGTCCTTCGCGTTCAAAAGTAGATAGAGCGTCTCTGTTTAAGATGTTGCCATTCTATCTTGCAAACGCAGTACGGTTGAGCCGGGGTTGTCGGCGTAAAGTTGCTCGACCAGCTCGGCACGGGTACGCAATACTGTGCGTTGATTGATAGAGCCTTTGTCGGTCATCTCGCCCAGCTCCATTACAGGAGGGTCACGCAAAATAATGGCTCGAGTAATACGATTGGAGCTGCCTGTCGCTTTCGCGCCCAACGCATTCAGAAGGTTTTGAGCCCAGCGTTGAACGTCGGGGTTATCGGCAATGTCCTGGGTGCCGGCGTTGTCGTTCAACGCAGGCGAAAGGGCGGTTGCGGCGGGCAGCAGGAACAGCATCATGCCCAGTTCGTCGCGATCGTGGCCTGTAATCACAGCGTCGTGAATGTAGGGGGCGCCGGCCGCAATAATGCTGGAACGCAAAGCGCCCACGTTGACCCATGTGCCGCTTATTAATTTGAAATCTTCGGCGATGCGCCCGTCGAATCGCAAGCCTTCTTCCGGATGCTGGGGGTTAATGAAGGTGGCGGCATCGCCGCTGCAGAAATAGCCTTCTTCATCGAATGCTTCCGCAGTCAGTTCGGGTTGGCGCCAATAACCCGGCGTGATATTCGGGCCTTTATAGCGCACTTCCAGCTTGTCGGCCACGGGCGCGAGTTTAACTTCGCAACCAGGGGCGGGGTTCCCGATCACGCCGGCCTGCCAGTCGGGCAGGTGCGCCGTAATGGCAAAGGGGGCGGTTTCTGTTTGCCCTAGTGCGGTTGTCATGGGAATACGCATGCCTACGGTTTGAATAGCCAATTCATCGATGGTTTGTTTAAGTGGCCCCGGCAACGCGGCACCACAAGGGAAGATAAGCTTCAGGTTCTTGAAGAATTGTTCGCGCAGAGCAGTGTCACGCTTCATGGCGTGTGCCAGCATTTCCAGGCCTTTTGGAACAGTGTAGTGAATGGTGGAAGGGATTTCGCGCAGATTGCGAATGGTTTCCGCCATGCCGTCGGGAGTGGGTTTGCCATCGTCTATATACATGGTGCCGCCGTTGTACAGCACGATGCCAAAGTTATTGTTTCCGGCCGCTGTGTGGTGCCAGGGCAGCCAGTCGACCAACACCGGTGGGTCATCTTTGGCAAACAAATAGCATTGGATGAACATTTGCTGATTGCTGGTAAGCATGCCATGTGTATTCACAACGGCTTTGGGCAGTTTTGTAGAGCCCGATGTAAACAGGAACTTGGCAATTGTTTCGTGGTCGACGGCTTGATGGGCGCTTTCAACCTGTTCGGTCACGGGCGTTTGCTCCAGGGTATTGAAAGCAGTGCAGTGGCGACCTTCGAGGTGGCCCTCAACAAAAATGAGTTCCAGATCTTTCGGTACCGCCATTTCTATTGCATGCGCATAGCGGTCGGCGTGCTGCGCAAACACCACGCCGGGTGTAAGAAGTTTTACGGCATGCTGAACGCGATCGGCGCTGCGCGACAGTAGCGAATAGGCTGGTGAAATGGGCGCGAACGGAATGCCTACATGTTGTGCTGCCAACATCATCAGTGCGCTTTCAATGCTGTTTTCCGACAAAATCATTAAAGGTCGGTCGGAACTCAGCTTACGGTCGAGCAGGGCTTGTGCGATATGCAGAACGCGCTCCAAAGCACTTGCATAGCTTAGATGCACCCATTCACCCTGTGCGTTACGGCGAGCAAGAAACGTGCGATTGGGCGCCGCGTTTGCCCAGTAAACCAGTGCTTCCGTATAGCAGCGCAGATAAGGCAGCAGCGGCTCGGGGGAGCGCAGCACATAACCGCCGTCGGCGCGTTTTTCAACATGGCTGGTATAGGGGCCAAACGCCACGGGGCGAAATTTCGCATTGGCAAGACTATTCATTCGTGTCTCCGGTGTTGCTATTTCGGGGCTATTATTAAGGGTAGTTTCTTATTGTTCCCGAAAAATAGATTCTGTACATTGTTAATCAGGTTAACAATATGCGAAATGTTATATTTTTGAAAATCCATATTCTATAAGTGCAAACCCTTGGTTAATTCATTTTCCCCCTCTACCGACGCCCTTGAAATGGCCGATACGCCATTGACCTATATTGATTTGCAATGCGATTCGTTAGGTTATGCAATTAAGCGCGCGCAGGTGCGCTCTTACGACGTGTTGTTTTCTGTGATGGGGCCCGAAAGCCTTACCCCGGGTCGAATGACCGCTTTAAGTATCGTCGCAACCCAGCCGGGAATCAACCAAACCGTATTAGCCGATATGCTCGGTATTACGCGGGCCGGGGCAGTGAAGGTGATTGATTCGCTCGAGGCATTGGGCTATGTGGAACGCAACACCATGCCGGATGACCGCCGCAGTTATGCGTTGGGTGTTACGCAAAAAGGGCTCGATGAATTGAAGCGTTTGAATGTATTGAACCGGGAATTTGAGAAGCGCATCGCGCAACGTTTAAGCTCGGAGGAGCGACGTTTGTTAATGGATTTGTTAGAGCGTGTGGCGGTTGATTGAAGTAAAAATCTCACCCAGCCGGATCATGACTTAATCCGGCTGGATGTATCGGCAAGGGGTGTAAGGCTTAGAAAACCCTGTTAAGAGACAAGCTGGCCGACTGCACTGTCGCCGTCCCGGTGCTGCTGCCGATTAAAGAGCCGCTGTACGTATTGGGTGAGCCGGGGTTGTTATAGGTGGAGTAATAGTTCGCTGTTTTGTCTTGCGTCACACTGTACGTATAGCTGAAGTCCAGGAACCACGACTTATCAAGGTAATACGTGCCACCCAAGTAGTTGTATGAAAACTTGAGGCCCCACAGGTAATTGGTGCCTTGCAGTTTCTCAAAGTAGCCGGCTTGCAAGGCGGGTGAAATGGAATTTACCGTGTCCATGCCGATACCCACGGGCGGGCCTCCCGCGGTGCCTTTGGAAACGAGCGCACCCGTTGCCGTGTTGGTGACTGTTGAAGTCCCTGTGGCTTCCAGTTTCTGGTTTTTAAATTGAGTTGAGTTGGCGCCGAATCCTAAGCCGAAATAAATGCCGGAGTCTGGCACCAATGATGTCGAGTTGGTTTGTGCAGTTGCCAGTGCTGAATAGCCGGAAAAAAAGGGATTATTACCCCCAAAAGAACTGCTTTTTTCATTATCAGAAGCCTATAAAGGTACTGTGATTAACTCGTTAGAGGGGTGGTGAGTGTAATGTGGAGTACCCTGAGGGGCAAGATAAGGACGAAAAAAAAGCACTTACATGGTGTAAGTGCCTTTTTACTGAATTCTTTGGCGGAGCGGACGGGACTCGAACCCGCGACCCCCGGCGTGACAGGCCGGTATTCTAACCAACTGAACTACCGCTCCGCAGCGGTAACGGTGCCTAACCAATGCCAAAATTTTTGGCGTCCCCTAGGGGATTCGAACCCCTGTACCCACCGTGAAAGGGTGGTGTCCTAGGCCTCTAGACGAAGGGGACAGGACAAATTGAGTTGCGCAGTATAACACGTTTTTACTGCACTTTTCCTTGCTAGCAGTTTTTGGTGGAGGTAAGCGGGATCGAACCGCTGACCTCTTGCATGCCATGCAAGCGCTCTCCCAGCTGAGCTATACCCCCGTGGCAAATACTGCTGTATCGCAAAGAAGCGAAATTATGCACTATTTTTTTTGTCTGTGCAAGTTGGTGCCATTTCATGTTGGGGGAACTTTTTCGTATCGGTTTTGATTTGGCGCAACATATGGCGAGCTGATCCGGAATGAGGCGAACCGCTTTGGGGAATAATGATCGGTTAAATTTCATATAGCCTCAGCCAATTGCAGACGGCCCGTTTTCACTTTCATCTTTTTTGATTATGCCCACTTTGCTGGAAACCGCCATTGCCTTACAAGGCACGGAAACACTCGATGGCACGGAAGCCTTGTTCCGAGGCCTGGCTGAAAACGCGGTTATTGGTGTTTACATTGTGCGAGAAGGACGCTTTGTTTATGTGAACTCAAAACTGCTGGAAATGCTGGGTTATGAGCGCAACGAGATGCTGCATGACATGACCATTTTGGATATTGTTGCGCACGATGAGCGGCATCTGGTTGAGTCGAATATAAAACGGGCGTTAACCGGCGACGTGCGGGAAATTCATTACGAACGTAAAGCCCGTTGCAAAGATGGCAACTACATTGACGTCGAAGTATTCGGGTCGCGCATGATGATGGCGGGCGAGGCGGTCATGGTGGGCCTGATGCTTGATATCACGCAACGTAAAGCCGATGCGGAGTCGGCTTATTTGGCGTCGCTGGTGTACCAGCATAGCAGTGAAGCCATGGTCATTACCGATGCAAATGGCGTGATTATTACGGTTAACCCGGCATTTACCGACATTACCGGTTATGCGCTGGACGAAGTGATTGGTCATCGGCTGAGTATTCTCAGTTCTGGGCGCCACGATGAAAATTTCTACAAGGCGATGTGGGGAGCCCTGCTTAAAACCGGCCATTGGCGCGGCGAAATCTGGAATCGACGCAAGAGCGGTGATGAGTATGTTGAAAGCTTAAGTATCAACACCTCGTATAACGAGGATGGGTCGGTACGCTGCAGAATTGGTGTCTTTTCCGATATTACCCAAAAGAAGCGAACTGAAGAGGTTGTATGGCGTCAGGCGAATTACGACCATTTAACCGGTTTGCCGAATCGCAAGCTGTTGGAAGACCGCTTAACGATTGAGAAGTCACGCGCTGTGCGCACCGGCGCCCGGTTGGCTTTGATATTTCTTGACCTTGATTTGTTCAAAGAGGTAAATGACAGTTTGGGTCACGACTTGGGCGACGAGGTATTGCGCCAGGTCGCACATCGTCTGGTGCGCTCGGTACGTGAGTCCGATACCGTGGCGCGCCTGGGCGGTGACGAGTTCGTTATTGTGGTGGGCGGTGTTGTCGGTGACGAGGTGGTTGAGCGTATTTGTGAAGAGGTTTTGCATAATCTAGCCAAACCTTATCGGCTTAAGGACACCGTTGCCTACCTTTCAGCCAGTGTGGGTGTGGCGGTTTATCCAGATCACGCCAGTGAAACTCACGCACTGATGCGCTATGCCGATCTGGCCATGTATGCGGCGAAAGAAGCGGGCCGCAGTCAGTTTCGTTTTTATGACCCTAACATGCAATATGCAGCACGAGAGCGTCGCCGCTTGTCGAAAGATTTGTTGGGCGCATTGGATAACAATGAGCTTTTGCTGCATTACCAGCCTGTTGTGGATTTGGACTCTCACCAAGTGGTGAAGGCAGAGGCCCTTATCCGTTGGAAGCATCCAGAGAAGGGGTTTGTCAGCCCCGCCTACTTTATTCCGTTCGCCGAAGACAGCGGCATGATTATTTCGATTGGAGAGTGGGTGTTTCGTACTGCTGCCGATCAATTGGCCAAGTGGTATCGAAGCGGGTTCACGCAGTTCCAGGTCGGCTTGAATGTTTCGCCGGTTCAGTTCCGTGGCGAAGGGTTGAATGAAACGGAATGGATCGCCTATTTGGCGCAACTGGGTTTGCCGGGCAGCGCTATTGTAGTGGAGCTGACCGAACGCATGCTGATTGATGCATCCAATGTCACCAGCGATAAACTGTTGGCGTTTCGAGATGCCGGAATTCAGGTGGCGTTGGACGATTTTGGAACGGGTTATTCTTCACTCGCGTACTTGCGCAAAATGGATATCGATTTTTTGAAAATCGATCAATCTTTTGTGCGGAATTTGTCGACCCATTCGGAAGACCTTGTGTTATGCGAAGCCATCGTGGTCATGGCGCACAAGCTGGGCTTGAAAGTGATTGCCGAAGGCGTCGAAACGGTTGAGCAACGCGATTTACTTGCCGGTATCGGTTGCGATTACGGTCAGGGCTATTTGTTTTCCAGGCCTATTTCCGCCGACGACTTTACGACCTTACTTCGTTCCGGTCTGTCGGCCTGCGAACACACCAACGGCAAATAACAACAAGCTCAGGACCAGTACAGGGATATTACCCCACCGTGCATAGGGTGTTAAACCTTGCATCCCTTGTACTTCAACGTCGAGGACGCCGGGTTGCTCAGGTAATAAAGCTGCGCGCACCGCGCCGTTGGGGTCAATGGCGGCGGTCATGCCGGTGTTGGTTGCCCGTAACATCGGGCGGCCCGTTTCCAGTGCCCGCATTCGGGCTATTTCAAGATGTTGCCGCAAAGCCCATGTATTGCCGAACCACGCCAGGTTGCTAACGTTTACCAATAGTGTCGCGCCCGGGCCGTATTGTTCGCTGTCGTGAAGCGCGGGAATAATTTCTTCACCGAAGACGTCTTCATAGCAAATATTGGGCGCGATGATTTGGCCCTTCAATGCAAACAGGCTCTGGCGCGTACTGCCGCGATTAAAGTCGCCCAGGGGAATATTGAGGGCATCTACAAACCATCTAAAGCCTGGAGGAATGAACTCGCCGAAGGGAACCAAGTGGTGCTTGTCGTAACGATGCGGGGTTGTGCCGGTAATAAGGTCTTGCACAGGCGTTTCAGCGGTGAGGGCGATCACGCTATTGGTATAGCGTGTACCATTTTCAGTGTCACTCATGATCGGAATGCCCATGACTAAGGTCGCATTGCGTTCATGGGCGATGTTCTTCCATTTTTGCCAAACTTGCGGTGGGTAACGGTGTTGAAATTGCGGCATCACCGTTTCGGGCAGAATAATGATGTCCGGGTCCGCGCCGGCCTGTTTCGGCGGCAGGGCGGCGAGCTTCATATAGGTTTCGATGCCTTGCTGCATGCGTTGGGGATCAAACTTCATCGATTGCGGGACTCCGCCTTGAACAAGGCGAACCAAAATTGGGTTGCCGGTTGGTGCAGACCAATTAAGTTGCGACAAGCCAAAACCCGCCAGGCTAAGTACGATGGCCAGCGCCACAGCGGCGGCGGCTCGGCTGTCCTCCGTTGTTTTATGTGCTTGAATCAGTAAAGCGATGGCGGCGGCACAAAATGCGGCCAGCCAGGCGACACCGTAAACACCCAAAATGGGTGCCCAGCCTGCCAGGAAGCCACTGGCATGGGCATAACCAATATTCAGCCACGGGAAGCCTGTGAACAGGGTGCCTCGCAGCCATTCCGTTAAAGCCCAGCACGATGCCCAAATCGCGGCGCTTAAGGCCAGCCCGAAAAAGTGGCCGTCCGGCTGCCTCAGCCCGCGAGTAAGAAAATAGGCCAGGCCGGTAGCTAAAGCTGGGTATAACGCCATCGCGCCGGCCAATACCAATACGGCGGCAACCGAAAGGGCAGGTGCAAGCCCGCCGAAATGATGCAGGCTGATATAAAGCCAATAGAACCCGAGTGCGAAATGGCCGAATCCAAATAGAAAACCGGCCTGGGCGGCCCGGGCTGTATGCCGGCATTGCCATATATGGCGCGCCAGGAACACCAGTATCAGAATTTGTGCATACGGTAACAGCCACCCCGGTAGTGGGCCGTTAGAGAACGTGAACGCATGAGCGGCGCCCAGCAACAAAGGCTGAACCGCTTCGCGAATGCGATGAAGCCGGCTCTCAGTTGTCGTCATTGGGGCCGGCAAGTGTTGAGTGCTCGTCGTGTTGAATATTCAGCCACAAAACGCGTTTGGCGTCGGCGCCCACGACCGTGATGATAAGCCCCTCGCGGTGTACGGTGTCGCCACGCCGGGGGATACGCCCGAGTTCGGCGGTTACCCAGCCCCCAAGCGTGTCGTATTCATCGGTTGGCATAGTCGTGTTGAATGAGCGATTGAAAACGTTGATTTCCGTCATGCCCATGGCCCGCCAGTTGTTGCTACCGGTTTGGAAAATGGTTTTTTCCGCGTCTTCATCGAACTCATCTTCGATATCGCCGACAATTTGCTCGAGTACGTCTTCCATGGTGACCAGGCCGGCCGTGCCGCCGTGTTCGTTAATGACGATGGCCAGATGGTTGCGGTTGTTGCGAAACTCATGCAGCAATATGTTCAGCCGTTTCGATTCTGGAATAAATACCGCCGGACGGATAAGTGGGCGCAGATCGATGGCGGGGTTTGTGATGGTTAACAACAAATCTTTGGCCAGCAAAATGCCCACAATGTTGTCGCGATCGTCTTCGAAAATAGGAAAACGTGAGTGACCGGTTTCAATAATTTCAGGTAGCAGTTCAGGCAAGGGCTTGCCGATATCGAGCATGTCGATTTTGGAGCGCGGCACCATGATGTCGCCTGCTGTGAGATTAACGACCTCAAGAGCGCCTGAAATCATGGCGTAAGAGTCTTCGTCGATGATGCGGCGCTCGTGGGCCGCTTCGAGCAACGCCTTGATGTCTTCGCGGTCTTCTGGTTCAGGGCGAATGCGAGACAGGATTCGCGCCAGGAATGATTTGGTGGCCGGCTTGGCCGAATGAGGTTCCGGGTCGGGGGGTGTGGATTCTGACATTGTCCGCAGGACGAGTTACTGGAGTATCTAGCATAACCGAAAAAACGGGTTGGTTTCAGCGGGACTCGGGCAAAACCTGATAGGGATCGGTGAAGCCGAGTTGGGCCAGAATCAGGGCTTCGACGGTTTCCATTTCGTGCGCTTCCCGTTCGTCTTGATGGTCGTAACCCAAGGCGTGAAGAACACCATGGATGGTTAAATGAGCGGCATGGGCATGAATGGTTTTGTGCTGTGCCTGAGCTTCCTGGTAAAGGACGGGGAGGCACAACACAATATCAGCCATTAAACCGGCGTTGGGTTGAATGCCGTATTCAAATGTTAAGACGTTTGTGGCGTAATTGCGGTCACGAAATTGTTGATTAAGTGCACGTCCCTCATCGGCGTCAACCAGTCGCAGGGTCAGGCTAACCTGCTCAATTTCTGTGTTCCCAGCCGCGGCAGCGAGGGCGGCTTGCGCCCAGCGCCGCAAACGCCAACGCGGTAATGCGTCGTCCGCGATGGCATATTGAACTGACAAACTGAGTTTAGGGCCGGGTTTCGAGGCTGGCTTTTTCATAAGCGTCGACAATACGTGCAACCAGCGGGTGGCGGACGACGTCACCACTGGTGAAACGGGTGCTGGCAATTCCTTGAACGGTTTCCAGAACATCAAGTGCATGCGTTAAACCGCTGGGTTGGCCTTTGGGCAAGTCGATTTGTGAGGGGTCACCGTTAATAACGGCTTTGCTGCCGAAGCCGATTCGGGTGAGGAACATTTTCATTTGTTCCGGCGTGGTGTTTTGTGCTTCGTCGAGGATGACGAAAGAGTGATTCAACGTACGACCGCGCATGTAGGCCAGCGGCGCAATTTCGATGGTTTGTTTTTCGAACAGGCGTTGAACTTTCTCGAAACCCATTAGGTCGTAAAGGGCATCATAAAGCGGGCGCAAATAAGGGTCGACTTTTTGGGCCAAATCGCCTGGCAGAAAACCCAGACGCTCGCCGGCCTCAACGGCAGGGCGGGTAAGAATGAGCCGCTGCACCGATTCGCGTTCCAACGCATCGATTGCACATGCCACAGCCAGCCAGGTTTTTCCGGTGCCTGCCGGACCGACACCAAACGTAATGTCGTGCTTCAGAATATTGTTCAGGTAATCCCTTTGCCGTGGCGTGCGTGGTCGCAAATCAGTGCGGCGCGTGCGCAGCACCAGCTCCATGCTTTGATCGTCCACCGGAGGCAACTCGGGAAGTGGTTCGATTTTGCGGGGATCGTCTGCTTCGCTGCGACCGGCGCCCAACTCCACCAGGCCAAGTTGGATATCATCGATGGTTAGCGCCTTGTGAACCGCGCGTTCATGGAACCATTCGACCGCTTGTGCAGCGGCTTTTGCCTGCTCCCCATCGATGGTTACCTGGCTGCCGCGGCGATTCAGTCGGACGTTCCAGCCGTCGGCGATCTGGCGCAGGTTTTCGTCGAGCGGCCCACACAAATTGGCCAAATGCATGTTGTCGCCATCAAGCCGAACGGTAACCGGTTTATTCCGGCGTACGTTTCTGGTCATGGGTGTAGTTCACCGCGCAGCGTATTGGCGCTGGTTTGCGTGATACGCACATTCTGCATTTGGCCGATGAGTTCAGCCGGGGCCGGGAAATTCACGATACGGTTGTTTTCCGTGCGACCCATGAGTTCGTTGGGATCGCGTTTGGACGGGCCTTCGACCAATACCCGCTGCGTCGTATTCAGCATGCCCTGGGCAATAGCGGCCGCCTGTTCGTTTACAAGCGCTTGCAAACGATAAAGGCGCTCCAGTTTCTGTTCTTTTGTGGTGTTGTCTTCAAGGTCGGCCGCCGGCGTGCCGGGGCGTCGCGAATAAACAAAAGAAAACGATTGGTCGAAACCGACATCACGAATCAGTTTCATGGTTTGCTCAAAGTCGGCTTCGGTTTCTCCCGGGAAGCCAACGATAAAGTCGGATGAAAGCGTGATACCGGGCCGCGCGGCCTTCAGGCGGCGCACGATCGATTTGAATTCCAACGCAGTGTAGCCGCGCTTCATCGCCGCCAGAATACGGTCGCTGCCTGCTTGTACCGGCAAATGCAGGAACGGCACCAGGTTGGGTAATTTGCCGTGAGCCTCGATAAGGCGGCCGGTCATTTCCTTCGGATGTGAAGTGGTATAGCGAATTCGTTCAATACCCGGGATGTCGTGGATGTATTCCAGTAACATGGCGAAATCGGCAATTTCGCTGGTGTCGCCCATGGGACCCCGGTAAGCATTCACGTTTTGGCCCAGCAGTGTCACCTCTTTGACGCCTTGGTCGGCCAAGTCGGCCACTTCAACCAGTACGTCGTCGAACGGGCGGGAAATTTCTTCACCACGGGTATAGGGCACCACGCAGAAAGTGCAATATTTGCTGCACCCTTCCATGATGGACACAAAAGCAGTGGGGCCGTCGATTCGAGCCGGGGGTAATGCGTCGAACTTTTCGATTTCCGGAAAGCTGATGTCGACTTGAGAGCGGCCCGACTCGCGCCGCTGATTAATAAGCTGCGGCAACCGGTGCAGGGTCTGAGGACCGAATACAACATCGACGAAAGGCGCGCGCTGTACGATGGCCTGGCCTTCCTGACTTGCCACACAACCACCCACACCAATCACCAGATTAGGGTTGGCCTGTTTTAAATGCCGTACACGGCCCAGGTCGGAAAACACCTTTTCTTGCGCTTTTTCGCGCACCGAGCATGTGTTGAACAAAATGACATCGGCTTCGTCGGGGTTTTGGGTTACTTCAACACCTTGTTCGCCACCGAGAACGTCGAGCATTTTGTCGGAGTCGTACTCATTCATTTGGCAGCCGAAAGTTTTGATGAAAACTTTGCGCGGTCCGCCCGGTGGTGCTTTATTGACGACTTGTGCGCCGACGGCACTTGAGGATGGAGTTTGAGGCGCTGGTGAGCGGGTGGCGAAACGTTTAAGTGGAATTTCTTGCATGATAGTGGCCGAAACGGGTGTTGATCCCGGGGGCAAGGTTGAAACAGCAAACATTGTAACGCTTGTAGATGGTTTGTTCGTTTTCTTGGTCGTATAATTCTTTCAGCGCTCAAGAAATAAGCTCATAATCAAAAATAATAAAAAAATAGATATTTGGTTTCTTCGTCTTGCTCAACAGGAGGTTGCCATGCAAGAAAAAATCAACACCCCTCGTCGCCGGGTATTGGCCGCAGCCGGCGCTGCCGCCGCGTGGGCTGGAATGAGCACTGTGGCACGAGCCGATTCCACCGAGCCCGCTGCTCAATCCAATCCACAGCCGGTTTCCGACGCCAAGCCGTTGCCCGATTACGCGAAATGGAAAGACGCGAACAGCCTGATTGTGCATAGTGCGAACACCATTGAAACCCAGCGCGGTGCGGTGGGCAGCAGTGTGATTACACCGTTGAACCGGTTATTTATTCGCAATAATGTTTCCCCGCCTCCAGCCAGCATTACCGATAATCCCGATGCCTGGCAGATTAATATTGAAGGGGTCCGGAAACCCCATACGTTTACCTTGGCACAGCTCAAAGATATGGGTTTGCAGGCGTTGCCTATGGTCTTGCAGTGTTCCGGCAACGGACGTGCGTATTTCCCACATAAACCAGGTGGTACGCAATGGACCGTGGGCGCCGCAGGTTGCGTCATTTTCACTGGTGTTCCCATTGCTACGTTGGTTGAGGCATTAGGTGGTGTACAAGACGGCATGGTGTACATGACGGGCACAGGCGGTGAGGAAATCCCTGCGGGGCTCGATCCCAACTCAGTCAGGGTGGAACGGTCAGTGCCGTTGGAGGCCATGAAAGATGCAATATTGGCCTGGGAAGTAAATGGCGAGCCTTTGCCGTTGGCACATGGTGGCCCGCTACGGTTAATCGTGCCGGGTTACACCGGTGTCAATAATGTGAAATATGTCAAGCAGTTGGCGTTTACCAAAGCGCAGTCGCCGGCCAGTATCCAGCAGAATAGCTACCGGTTCTCCGCGGTAGGGGAAAAGGGCGGGCCACAGCATGAGTCTATATGGGAAATGCCGCCCAAGTCGTGGATTACGTCACCTTCCTTGCCTGATACTTCGTTAAAGGCCGGCCCTGTTGTCATCGGCGGGGTTGCAATGGGCGGAATGGATAGTCCGAGCAAGATCGAGGTGTCGATCGACGGTGGAAAGTCGTGGCAGGAGGCACGGTTTGTCGGCCCCGACTTGGGCAAATATGCCTGGCGTCAGTTTGCTTTTACGGCCGACTTGAAGCCGGGTCGTTATAATTTGGCCAGTCGCACCACCAATGCGGCGGGTCAAACCCAGCCTGCGGAACGCGCTGAAAACAATCGCGGGTACAACAACAATAGCTGGCAAGACCACATGGTCGAAATCACCGTAACTTCATAAAGGTTTGTTCATGAAATTTGCTTTTGCTTTTGCAGGTTTGTCGTTATTGGTTTCCTCGGCGGCCTGGGCCAACGATGCTCAGTTGCAGCGCGGAAAAGAGTTGTTCGTTAGTAAGGCAGTACCCGCCTGTGCCGTCTGTCATACGCTGAAAGATGCAGGCTCGCAAGGTGCGATTGGGCCAAACCTAGATGAGTTGAAACCCAGTGCCGATCGCATTATGAAAGTGCTGAAAGACGGAATGGGCGCCATGCCTTCTTTTGCTAACTCCTTAAGCCAGGAAGACATGGAAGCAGTGACTGCCTACGTGGTTAAATCCACAGGGCAGTAAAATTTTGTTGAATAAACATTAAGGTTTAAGTAGTTAAAAGCCCCCGATAACAGCGCTGTTATCGGGGGCTTGTTGTTTAACGACCGGTTTCGCGGGTTTAGCCTTCTTCAACCTCTGCTTCTGCGTCGTCCTTCTTAACAGGCTTCACCAAATCTTCGCGTTTAATGCCCAGCCACATGGCGATAGCCGCGGCAACGAAAACGGAAGAATAGATACCAAACCAAATGCCGATGGTAAGAGCGAGCGCAAAATAGTGTAGCGTCGGCCCACCAAATACCAGCATTGATATCACCATAATTTGCGTTGAGGTGTGAGTGATGATGGTGCGGGAAATGGTTTGGGTAATGGCGCCGTTGATCACTTCCGTGGTTGATGCCCGCCGTTGCTTGCGGAAATTTTCACGGATACGGTCCATGATGACCACCGACTCGTTCACCGAGTAGCCCAGTACTGCGAGCACACCCGCCAGTACGGCTAACGAAAACTCCCATTGGAAAAAGGCGAAAAAGCCCAGAATGATAATGACGTCGTGGAAGTTGGCTACGACCCCTGCGATAGCGAACTTCCATTCGAAACGCAGCGCCAGGTAAACCATAATGCCAATAACAACACACAATAAGGCCAGCAGGCCGTTTGTGACCAGCTCTTCACCTACTTGCGGACCAACAAATTCCACCCTGCGCAATTCGACGTTCGGCGTGTCAGCTTGCAGTGCGGCCATGACTTTTTCGCTTTGAACCGTGGCGTCTTCCCCCTCTGCTACCGGAAGGCGAATCATGACATCACGTGAGGTGCCGAAATTCTGTACCTGGAAGTCGGAATAGCCGATTTCGCTCAGTGTGTCTCGAACCTGCCCGAGGTCGGCTGATTGCTGATAGTGGGTTTCCATGACGGTGCCACCGGTAAATTCGATGGATAAATGGAATCCGCGTGTGGCAATAAAAAATACAGCTAAAGCAAAGGTGATCAGACTGATCAGGTTCAGCACTACCGCATGGCGCATGAACGGAATAGTGCGTTTGATTCTAAAGAGTTCCATTATTTCGTTGCCTAAATGATTGGGGCGAATAATTGCATGTTGGATCGGGCTTTAATCTTTCGGCTTCCAGATTTGCCCGATTGAAATGCTTTGCAGCTTACGACGACGCCCGTACCAAAGGTTGGTGATGGCGCGTACACCCACAACAGAAGAGAACATGGAGGTGAGGATACCGATGCAATGTACGACGGCAAAACCGCGAACCGGCCCGGAACCAAATGCCAGCAACGCCAGCCCCACAATAAGCGTCGTCAGGTTGGAGTCGAGAATGGTGCCCCAGGCTCTTTCAAAACCTTGATGAATCGCCTGCTGCGGCGCCATTCCGCCGCGCAGCTCTTCTCTGATCCGTTCGTTGATCAGCACGTTTGCATCAATGGCCATACCCAGGGTTAGGGCCAAGGCCGCAATACCCGGTAATGTAAGTGTGGCCTGCAACATTGACAGGACACCCAGCAACAACAAAATATTGAAGCTCAGGCCAAGGGTGGAAAAGATGCCAAACAGGTGGTAGTAAACAATAATGAACAGGGCGAGCGCTACAAAGCCCCACAACACTGATTTAAAGCCCATTTCAATATTTTCCGCCCCCAGGCTGGGGCCGATGGTACGCTCTTCAATAATTTCCATGGGTGCGGCCAAGGCACCGGCACGCAGGAGCAATGCAATATCCGAGGCTTCTTGTGCCGTCATGCTGCCCGAAATTTGAACCTGACCTCCCGGGATTTCACTGCGGATAACGGGCGCGGTTACTACCTGGCCTTTGCCCTTTTCGAACAGCAGAATAGCCATGCGTTTGCCCACGTTGTCGCGGGTGACGTCGCGGAAAATACGGGCGCCTTTCTGATCGAGCGTGAGGTTGACCGACGGTTGCTGGGTTTGCTGGTCGCGCCCGGGCTGGGCATCTTGCAGGTTTTCACCGGTCAGGACAACCTGGCGACGCAACAGGAGCGGGCGCCCATCGGTGTCTTCATATCGTTCTAGACCAAAGGGTACGCGGCCGGCGGCCAGTGCGTTCTGGGCCGATTGCGACTCATCGACCATGCGAATTTCAAGGGTTGCCGTGCGCCCTAGAATTTCCTTGGCTTTGGCAACGTCTTGCACCCCCGGCAACTGCACGACAATGCGGTCGGCACCTTGGCGCTGGATAATAGGTTCAGCGACGCCCAGTTCGTTAATCCGGTTATGCAGGGTCGTGATGTTCTGTTGTAGCGCATTGTTCTGGACCTCCATAACCGCGCTTTCGGTCAGGCGGGAGGTGAGAACGAACCGGTCTCCATTTTCAGAGACCGAGTAAATCATTTCGGGTAAGCGGTTGCGCAACACAGAGGCGGCGTTGTTAGCGGCGTCTTCGTTGTCGAATTGGGCGACGATCGACATGCCGTCGCGCTCGACGCCGCCGGTACGAACACCTTCTTCACGCAGAAGAACGCGGACGTCGTTGGCCAGCGTGTCATAGCGGCCGGTCAGAGCCCCCTGCATGTCAACCTGCAGCAGGAAATGAACGCCACCGCGCAAATCGAGCCCCAGATACATGGGGTTGGCACCCAATGCAGTAAGCCAGTTGGGTGAGGACGGCAGCAAGTTCAACGCAACGGTGTAATCGGGGTCGGCCGGGTCGGGGTTCAGCGCATTCTCGATGACATCTTTGGCTTGCAACTGTGTGTCGGTGGAGTCGAAACGAAAACGAACCGTGCCGACCGGCCCGTTCTGCTCAAAGAATGCGCCTGTTGTTGGGATATTTTTTTCATCCAACAGTTGTTGAATTCGGCCCAACATGCTTGCTTCAACCTTGACCGCTGTTTTGGCAGGTGCAATCTGGACGGCGGGTGATTCGCCGAAGAAATTGGGCAGGGTATAAAGAAGCCCAATAATGACAGCTGCCAGAACGATGAGATATTTCCAGAGGGGATAACGGTTCATTGCGGATCAACGGTTGAAATGTAAACAAGCCCCGTTTCGGTGGATACGGGGCTGAAAAGGAGCAGGTTGCTGCTTATAGTGCTTTGATGGTGCCTTTGGGCAACACCGAGGCAACGGCGGTACGCTGCAAAACCACTTCAACAGGCTTGTCGGCCAGCGAGGTTACTTCGACGGTGATGTAGCTGTCGCTTACTTTGGTGACTTTGCCCAATATCCCGCCCGTGGTAATGATTTCGTCGCCTTTGGCCAACGCGGCCACCATATTGCGATGTTCCTTTTGCCGCTTCATTTGGGGGCGGATCATAAGGAAATACAGAATGACGAACATTAAAATGATGGGTAGCATACCCATCAGTGCATTACCTTCGCCGGCTGCCTGTGCGACGATTTGTGAAAGGGTGTCAACGAGGGACATTCATTACTCCTGATTTTAGGTTTAGCGTTCTATTGTAGCGATATCTGGCTATTGGATGCCGCGCGACCGATTTTCTGTAAATTCAGCTTTCCATTGCTGGAATGATCCGTTCTCGATGGCTTCGCGCATCTCGGCCATTATCTTTAGGTAAAAGTAAAGATTATGCAAGGTGTTTAGCCTCGATCCCGTTATTTCGTTGGCCCGTTGCAGGTGATGCAGATAAGCGCGCGAGAAATGTTGGCAAGTGTGGCAATGGCAATCGGGATCAAGCGGCTGGGTGTCATCTTTATAACGGGCATTGCGAATTTTGATATCGCCGTAACGGGTAAACAGCCAGCCATTGCGGGCGTTTCGGGTTGGCATGACGCAATCAAACATGTCTACGCCGTGGCTGACTCCCTCAACCAGGTCTTCAGGTGTGCCTACGCCCATTAAATAGCGAGGTGCGTTGTCGGGCAATTTGGGGGCCACATGACGCAGGACGCGCATCATTTCCTCTTTGGGTTCCCCGACCGATAATCCCCCAATCGCGTAGCCGTGAAAGCCGATTTGCGTCAGGCCTGCAAGTGATTCGTCGCGCAGATCTTCGTACATGCCCCCTTGTACGATACCGAATAAGGCGTTGGGGTTTTCCAGTTCGTTGAAGGCATTCTTTGAGCGTTGCGCCCAGCGCAGGGACATGCGCATTGACTGAGCGGCTTCTTCGTGCGTGGCTGGACGTCCGTCTATTTTGTAAGGGGTGCATTCATCGAACACCATGACAATATCTGAGTTCAAGGCGCGCTGAATACGCATGGACTCTTCCGGTGTCAGAAACAGGCGCGAGCCATCGATGGGCGAGGCAAATTTCACGCCTTCTTCAGTAATTTTGCGCAGGCCGTCGAGACTGAATACCTGGAAGCCGCCGGAGTCGGTAAGAATGGGACGAGACCATTGCATGAAACCATGCAAACCTTGATGTTTTTCAATGACTTCCGTGCCGGGGCGCAGCCATAGGTGAAATGTATTTCCCAAAATGATTTGTGCGCCAATGTCGTCCAGTTCGTGAGGTAACATGGCTTTCACGCTGCCATACGTACCGACCGGCATGAAAATGGGCGTTTCCACCACGCCGTGGTTCAACGTCACCTGGCCTCTGCGGGCCGGCCCATCGGTTTTGAGAAGTTTGAAATTCAATCCGGTCATTTGGAAGGGGTCTCGATAAACATGGCGTCGCCATAACTGAAAAAGCGGTAACGCTGCGCAACCGCGTGTTCATAAGCCTGCTTGATCGGCGTCATGCCTGCCAGGGCGGAAACCAGCATCAGCAGGGTTGAGCGCGGTAAGTGAAAGTTGGTGATGAGGGCGTTGACCAGATCAAACTGGTAACCCGGTGTAATGAATAAGTTTGTATCGCCCGAAATGTCGACCCCAGCCTGGCCCGCCTCTCTTTGCTTTGCCGCCGATTCCAGCGCTCGCACGCTGGTGGTGCCAACGGCAATAATTCGCCTGCCTTGCTGTCGCGTTTCATCAACAAGCTTTAACGTTTCAGCGGGTACGGTATAGCGCTCGAAATGCATTTTGTGTTCGGTCAGTTTCTCCACCCGAACCGGTTGGAACGTGCCGGCGCCCACATGCAAGGTCACAAAAGCAAGCCGAATTCCCTTTTTTTTCAATTGTTCAAGCACAACATCATCAAAGTGCAATCCTGCCGTAGGTGCCGCCACGGCGCCGGGCTCTTGTGCATAAACGGTTTGATATCGCGCTTCGTCTTGGGCGTCTGCCGCATGTTCAATGTACGGTGGCAGCGGTGTCATACCATGCTCGTCCAGCGCGTCCAGCACGTTAACCGGAAACTGAACGGAAAAAAGTTCGCCTTCCCGACCGGTTACCGTCAGGCTTAAATTCGGGGCAATATGCAACACCGTGCCGGGCTTGGGCGATTTGCTGGACTTAATATGCGACAGCGCCTGTTTATCTTCGGTGATTCTTTCAATGAGCAACTCCACCTTGCCACCGGTGTCTTTCTGCCCCAAAAGCCGCGCCTTGATCACTTTTGTGTTGTTGAATACCAATAAGTCTCCCGCTTTTAATAAGTCGGGTAAATCACGAAATTGGCGGTCGTGAATCTGCGATAGGGTGTCCAGGTGCAATAAGCGGCTGGCGCTGCGTTGATCGGCTGGGGTTTGGGCAATCAGCGCTTCAGGTAAATCGTAATCGAATTGTGAGAGGCGCAATTCGTTAGTGTCGGGATAGGGTTTTTCGGTCATGAAACAGAACGTGCTTTTCGGTATGCTTTGTGTTTGGGTTGACTCAACAGGATGACATTGATGCTTGCGCATTTTACTCGGCACCGGAAGGCGGCGGTTTCAAAGCTCGGTTTGATACTCGGTTGTGCGTGTGTGTTGGGCCTGAGTCTACCGGTTCCGGGCAGTAGTCAGACGTTGCCGGAACCTTTGCAACAGGCCTGGCGACAAACCGGCTTAACGACCGATGACGTTTCCGTCGTCGTGAAAGAATTGAACGGCCCAGTGTTGTTTTCCATTAATCCCGAGGTGCCGCGTAATCCTGCATCAGTCATGAAAATGGTCACAACCTGGGCGGCTTTGTCTGAACTGGGGCCCGATTATCAGTGGCGTACGGCGTTTTTTTACGATGGTGTGCCGGTTCCCGACGCTCAGGGGTCACTGCCCAAGCCGATTTACCTCAAGGCGTCGGGCGATCCTTTTATGCAGGTCGAGGAACTCTGGGCTTTATTACGTGAATTGCGCTTGCGCGGGGTGAAGAATTTAACGGAAGTGGTGGTTGATCGATCCATTTTCGGGCCGGTGGCGATTGATCCCGGTGCATTCGATGCGGCCCCCGATCGCCCTTACAACGCCAGCCCTGATGCCATGATGGTTGGTTTAGGTGCCGTTCGGTTGTCTTTTCAGCCCGATTATCAGGCCCGAAAGTGGATTCCGGTTGTTGACCCCCCGGTTCGGGGTATTCGGGTGCAGGGCGAGGTGACATGGAGCGATGCAGTTTGCCCGGGGTCGCCGCGGGTCTCAACCCAAGTTTTCCCCAGTGCGTCCGGAGCGGTTGTTGTGCAAGTTGATGGAACGGCGGCAGGATCTTGTGGCGAGTTTAGTGTTTATCGTCTTGCGATGAATCAGCCCGCCTACTTCGACGCTGTTTTTCGTTTGTTGTGGCGTGAGCTTGGCGGTACGTTAGGCAGGGGTATTCGACAAGGTGAAACCCCTCCCGGCGCCTCGCTTTTCGTGTGGCATGATTCCGAGACGCTTTCAGATATGATTCGCCAGGTAAATAAGTACAGCAATAACGTCATGGCGCGTACCCTCTTGTTAACGCTGGCTGCTGAGTCCGGCGCCTATGGCGCAACGCCCGAAGCCGGTGCGCGGATTGCGCTCGATTTGTTGCGCCGCCAGGGCATTGATACCCGTGGTTGGGTTATTGATAACGGTTCAGGTTTGTCGCGCGATGGCCGCCTGACGGCGACCGGTTTGGTGCAAATGCTGGATACGGCTTGGAACTCGCCGCTTATGCCTGAGTTCATGTCGTCTTTGGCCATTGCGGGGGTTGATGGAACGGTTCGCCGACGTCTACGTAATGACGAAGCGCGCGGGATGGCGCATTTAAAGACGGGAACACTGCGTGATACCCGGGCGATTGCAGGGTATGTGTTGGGTGAGAGCGGCAGGCGATACGCCCTGGTCAGTATGGCCAATGGCAATCGAACCGGCGCCATGCGATCTTTTGATGATGCACTTATTCGTTGGTTAAGCACTCAGTAAGGGTGGCTGGACTTCAAGTTAAAGGCCGGCTGTAAAACAGCTAAACTTGCTACCTGAGTCTTTTAATTTTCCCGCAGGAATGTTGCATGCCAATACATGAAATACGCCACCCCCTGATCCGACACAAGTTGGGCTTGATGCGCAAAGCGGATCTCAGCACCAAGAATTTTCGCGAAATGTCGCAAGAGGTGGCGGCGCTTCTAACCTACGAGGCAACCAAAGATCTGCCTCTTGAACCTACGGTGGTGCAAGGCTGGTGTGGCCAGATCAATGTAGAGAAAATTGCCGGTAAAAAGGTTACGGTGGTACCGATTTTGCGCGCCGGCATCGGCATGCTTGATGGTGTGCTTACCCTGATTCCGGGCGCCAAAGTCAGTGCGGTCGGCATAGCCCGCAACGAGGAAACCCTGCAGGCGCAAACTTATCTTGAACGTTTGGCGGATTCCCTTGATCAACGTCTGGCACTGATTGTCGACCCCATGTTGGCCACCGGGGGCTCGATGGTTGCGACCATCGATATGCTGAAAAAAGCCGGTGCCAATAATATTCGTGCTTTGGTTCTGGTGGCTGCGCCGGAAGGGATTAAGGCAGTTGAGACTCAGCATCCCGATGTGCATATTTATACGGCTTCGATCGATAGTCATTTAAATGACGATGGCTATATTATTCCGGGCCTGGGCGACGCCGGAGACCGAATTTTCGGCACGCGTCAAAAGCACGCCTGATCGGCTAAAGAGCGTAATCAGTCATTTTATTTAACATTTGTCAATTGCGTTTTAGCGCCAGTCCGGTACTATGAAAAGGTAAGCGGGCCAATTAATCTGGCCCGCCGTGATCACCACTAATTTAACTAAAGGGGTGCAAAAATGGCTAAGAATGAACTGAAAGCTCAAGAAGAAGAGTTTATTGAAGGCGTGAAGGAAAGCCTTGACGACGCTGAGAAGCTGCTTCGCGAAGCAGCCCAGGCAAGCGGTGAAAAAGCTGAGGAATTGCGCGAACGCGCCATGCAATCGCTGCGTCGCACGCGTTCAGCTTTGTACGACACGCAAGATGCCCTGCTTGAGCGGGGTCGTTTGGCCGCACGTGCCACCGACGATTACGTGCATGACAATCCGTGGCAGGCAATAGGTGTCGCGGGCCTTACGGGTTTGCTCATCGGCATGTTGATCAGTCGCCGTTAAGAAACGGCCCGAAATCATGTTCATCGCTTCAAGGGGCCCGTTTTAGATGGCACTTCGACAATCCGCCGGCCAGTTGGCTGCAACGCTGGTTTCCATCGTCGGTACACGTTTAGAGCTTTTCTCAATCGAATTGGCGGAGCAGCGCGTGCGCCTGATCAAGGTCATGTGCCTGACAGTGGGTGCAATATTGTGCCTGGTGCTCGCGTTGCTGGTTGTTTCGCTTTTGGTTGCGCTGTATTTCTGGCCAACCGAATATCGGTACGTGGCACTGGGCTTGTTGGCGTTGGTGTATTTGTTCGTTGGCCTGGGTTTGGCCTGGTGGGTCAGAAAAGAGCTTTGCGCCAACCCTGTCCCCTTCGAAGCAACACTGGATGAACTGAAACGTGACCTTGCTCTGGTCAATCGTTTGCAGGAAGTGGATCGTGCCGATCGCAATCCAGGAGATGCGCCATGAGCTCTACGATGTCGCGCGCCCGAGAGCGCGCTTTGCGAAAAGAGCTGCTTAGGGCCCGCGCGGCCGTCGAGCGCCAGTCGTTGCGTAAATCCACGTGCGACGTCGTGCACGACATCTCGCCCGCAGCATTGGTTCGTAGCGTCGTACCGCGTTCGTTGTCGTCTGGTAAAGGGGCGGGTGCCGCGCTCATGCAGGGCGCCCGCTTTTTAAGCCGTTATCCGTTTCTGGTTTCTACTTTGTCCGGCCTGTTTTCAGGAAGGGGGCGTTCGCGCACTCGCTTATTGAAGGCCGGTGTGGGTGTTGTTGCAGCGTGGCAAATGGTGAAGCTGTTAAAGCCCGGTCAGGGCTCGCCGGACTCATCTTAAGGCGGCACAACATTACCCCAGGCCCAAAGTCGGCCAAATTTCGTCAATTCGGCTTTTAACCTTTTCGTCCATCACAATTGGTCGGCCCCACTCTCGCTGGGTTTCTCCCGGCCATTTGTTGGTTGCGTCCATTCCCATTTTGCCGCCCAACCCGGAAACGGGCGAGGCGAAGTCCAGATAGTCGATAGGGGTGTTTTCCACTAACACAGTGTCTCGTACCGGGTCCATTCGGGTTGTCATGGCCCAAACAACTTCTTTCCAGTCGCGTGGGTTAATGTCCTCGTCGACCACTACGATAAATTTGGTGTACATGAATTGACGCAGGACACTCCAAAGGCCGAACATCACGCGTTTGGCATGTCCGGGATATTGTTTGCGGATCGAGACAACGGCAAGCCGGTAGCTGCACCCTTCGGGCGGCAAATAAAAATCAACAATTTCAGGCAGTTGGCGTTTTAATAAAGGGACGAAAACCTCGTTCAACGCCACGCCCAAGACGGCGGGTTCATCGGGCGGCTTACCCGTGTAGGTACTGTGGTAGATGGGGTTTCGGCGCATGGTGATGCGATCAACCGTGAAGACGGGAAACCAGTCTTGCTCGTTGTAATATCCGGTATGGTCGCCGTACGGCCCTTCCAGGGCCATTTCGTAGCCAGACTCTTTCGGAGGCGTCGTCGCGCCCTGCGGGTTCGTTGGCAGCGCGCCGGGGTCGGTAGACGGCAGTATATGGCCTTCCAGCACAATCTCCGCATACGCTGGGACCGACAGTTCGCTGCCGATTGCTTGCGTTAATTCAGTGCGGGCGCCCCGCAGCAGACCGGCGAATTGATATTCCGAGAGGTTGTCGGGAACCGGTGTGACGGCGCCCAGAATAGTAGCCGGGTCGGTTCCCAGCGCAACGGCAATCGGGAACGGTTGGCCGGGGTTCGCAAGACAGTGGTCGCGAAAATCCAATGCGCCGCCTCGATGCGATAACCAACGCATTATTAATTTGTTGCGTCCAATTTGTTGCTGGCGATAAATGCCCAGATTTTGGCGTCGTGCATTCGGGCCGCGCGTAATTACCAGCCCCCATGTCAACAATGGGGCAATGTCCTCGGGCCAGCAGTGCTGCAAGGGTATTTGGTTCAGATCGACGTCTTTTCCTTCCAGCACAATTTCCTGGCAAGGCGCGCCCCGGATTTTCTTCGGACTCATGTCCCAGAGGGCCGACTTCAGGGTGGCGACTTTTGCGAATGCATCCCTCAGCCCTTTGGGTGCCTCGGGTTCTCGTAACGAAGCCAGCAACTCCCCAATATCGCGTAGGGCACTAACGTTATCGGCGCCCATGCCCAAGGCCACCCGATGCGGTGTGCCGAACAGGTTGGTTAGTACCGGCATGGCTGCCGGCTGACGCTGATGTTGTACGTTGCGGAACAAAAGTGCCGGCCCCTGGGTCTGAAGGACACGGTCGCTGATTTCGGTCATTTCCAGATGTGTGGAAACGCCGGCATGAATTGTCTTCAGTTCGCCAATTGACTCAAGTTGCGCTATAAAGTCGCGTAAATCACGATATTTCAAGAGATATTCACCCCTATGGTTCTAAACAGTTCGGGCCAGGCCCTTGCCCGTATTTTTCGAAGTGTACGCCATCAACTCGCTGAGTTGGTGCACGTGTGTGCTGTATATCTGGGTCTGGCTGTTCTGGTCACTGTTGCACTCAGCCTTACGGTGCCGGCATTGAAGGAACAAACCCGTCAGGTTCATACTGCTTTGCTGGCCAGTTTGCGTCCTGCCTCTCTGCAAATCGATTTGTTTTCCCTGCCGGAGCGGGGTTTTAGTTTCGGTGCTTTGTTGTCGGAGCCCGACTGGGCGAGGAGTGAGTGGGCCGAAGCGCCGTTAACCGATAGCATGCCCGATGCCGATCAACCGTTTTCGCAAGCAATGGCCGAAGCAGATGACTATGTCATTCCAGGGGTAACGTCAGAGCAAAGCAAAGCGCTTCGCAGCTATATCGCTCGCAAATACCGCATCGCGCACAAGGCGGCGGGTGTGCTTATTCAGAATGTGTTTCAAGTCGCACGTCAGCGAGAACTCGATCCCCAATTGGTCCTTGCCGTTATCGCAATCGAGTCTCGCTACAATCCGTTTGCTGAAAGTCATGTTGGGGCGCAGGGGCTGATGCAAGTGATGACACGTGTCCATAAAGAGAAATTTGTTGATTTTGCCGATGGGGTGGATGCCGCGTTGAATCCTTTGGCCAATATTCAGGTGGGCACCCAGATTCTGTACGACTGCATCAAGCGGCGTGGTTCAATTCGCGCCGGTTTGGCTTGTTACGTTGGCGCGACCGGTCCGGGCGACGGCGGTTACGGCAATAAAGTGCTGGCCGAAATGCGCCGTATAGCGCTTGCGTCGGGCATTGCGCCCAGCTTTAAGCTGTAGTTCGGGTTAGCGCAGAAATTGGGCTATGCGTCCAACGGCCTCTTCCAGTCGGTTTAAGCCCAAGGTGTAGGAAAAGCGCAGCATTTTTTGGGCATGTGCGGGGCCAAAGTCGCGTCCGGGCACCGCCGCAACATGAGCCTGGGCAAGCATCTGCTGCGAAAACGCTTCACTGTCGTTACTGTGTCGGCTAACGTCGGCGTAAACATAGAACGCACCATCGGGCTTAACCGGAACGGTTAGCCCCATTTTTTCCAGTTCCGGAACCAGATAATCGCGCCGCTGTTTGAATGAAAGGCGGCGGTTTTCATAGACGCGCATGACTTCCGGCTCAAAGCAACTGAGGGCGGCATGCTGCGCCAGACTGGGTGCGCAGATGGTCAGGCTGGCCGCGAGTTTGTCTATAGCGGCGATCATGGTTTCGGGCACAATCATCCAGCCCAAGCGCCAACCCGTCATGTGAAAATATTTTGAAAAGCTGTTGATAATAATGAGATTGTCATCCAGGGTCAGGGCGCTTTCGGGCTTTTCATCGTAATAAAGACCAAGATAGATCTCGTCCATAATGACGAAGCCGCCACGGGCATGAACTGCCTCAATCAGCTTCTTGAGTTCAGACTGCAAAATGCGTGTGCCAGTGGGGTTGCTGGGCGAAGCGATCACGACACCGCGCGTATCCGGGCCCCAATGCGTTTCGATATCGTGTGCCGTTAGCTGAAATTGTTGCTCGGGCCCGCACGGAATCAACTTGGGTCGACCACCTGCACAGCGTATGAAGTTCTGGTTGGCCGGGTAGGATGGGTCGGGCATGAGTATCTCAGCCCCCGGGTTGATCAATGCCGTACAGGCTAATAAAAGTGCACCGGAGGCGCCTGACGTTACGATAATTCGTTCAGGCTTCACACGGGCACCGAATTCCTCGCCATAATAATGCGCAATGGCTTCGCGCAAGGGCGCAAGGCCTAGTGGGGGGGTGTAACCACTTAGTCCGGCGGATGAAGCCCGGTTCAGTGTTTCCACCACTTGGGCCGGCGCGGTGAAATCGGGTTCGCCGATGCCCAGGCTGATAATGTCGTGCCCTTGTGCAATCAGTGCCGCCCCCTGTTTGAACACCTCAACGGCGTAGAATGGTTGAATCTCGGAGCATCTTTGGGCCAATTCGGGCATAACGGAGTCTCTTTGCAGGTCACGGTTTATTGGGTTTAAAGCGTTATTTAATCGTATTATTCAGTTCAAAGGAAATCAGGCATGCCGTCGCTGTCACGCCGCGCGTTTTTCACGGGTCGGCGCATCACGAATGATCCATGGGAAAATTTTTGCCAACGAATGCGCCGTTTAGTGCAGGGAAGCTTTTTTAACGAGGGTCGGGTCGACGGTTTCGGTCATGCCAGGCTGTCTGCCAAGACACCGGCCGACGCGCATCACGCGCTTATGTTGTGCAATGAATACGAAGTCGTGTTCATGCTTGATGGCTTGGAAGAAGAGGCGCAGCAACCAGGGACGCCGGTATTGTGGGTTGATCCCAGTATCTATTTGAAAACCTGTCAGCCGGTGCCCGAAACAGACGATAAGTGGTTTGTACAGCCAGGCTGTTTCGTTGCGGAGCTTAAGCAAGCCGGCTTGAAGCAGTTTGACGCGTTTCCCGATTATTTAACCGTTGCGGCATTGCTTGCCGATCGAGTTCATATGAATTTGCCCACGGGTGAGCTTGGGCGTATGGGCTTAAGCCATGCCGGCGTGCTGTTCGCCGATGAAACGAAGGCGGTTTTAGGTCCTTTCGGGGAGAGGCAACAACAACCTTTGGGCACTTTAACGTTGCAGCAACTTGCCCCTGCACTTTTTCGCCTTGCTTCAGGAGACTCCGCCAAGCTATGTGCCGACGCCTCTCACTGGCCCGGTCGATATCGCCTCGATGCGTTGATGCCGGTCGATGGTCAAGAAGTGAACTTATCGCACTTACTGTTCGGGCACGGGGGGGACTTATGCTGGGCGGAGTGGTTTGTGTTTCGGGTGATGTCGGAGCCAGTTGAGCCGCTACCGTTCCGGGGTGTGGCGTCGGACGCGTTTGATGATACGGTCGTTTATGCAGTGCAAGATATCGATTTGCACATCAAGAATCAGTTTGACCCCTGTGGTATTTTCCCCCACCCGGGCCAGGCTTTGTAATTTTTTAACCGGGCATGTGTGTATCATTCCCTTTGTTTCATTCTTTTTTGACGTAAACGGACCATCATGGAAGAGAATCTTCGTAAAGCCGCGCTTGAGTATCACGAGAAAGGGCGCCCTGGGAAAATTGCAGTCACCGCCACCAAACAATTGTCGAACCAGCGCGATTTGATGCTGGCCTATTCTCCGGGTGTGGCAGCCGCTTGCGAAGAAATTGTGTCAGATCCCCAAAACGCCCGGCGCTTCACGGCGCGAGGCAATCTGGTTGGCGTCATCACCAACGGTTCGGCTGTTCTGGGGCTAGGCAACATTGGTGCCCTGGCATCGAAACCGGTCATGGAAGGCAAGGCGGTACTCTTCAAAAAGTTTGCAGGTATCGATGTCTTCGATATTGAAATTAACGAATCGGATCCCGAGAAACTGGTCGAAACCATTGCACGTCTGGAGCCCACGTTCGGTGGCATTAACCTGGAAGACATTAAAGCACCGGAATGTTTCATTGTTGAGCGCAAATTGCGCGAGCGCATGTCAATCCCGGTTTTTCATGACGATCAGCACGGGACGGCAATCTGTGTGGCTTCGGCCTTTATCAGTGCTTTGAAAGTCGTCGAAAAAGATATCGACAAGGTCAAGGTGGTGGTGTCCGGGGCGGGCGCGGCAGCGCTGGCTTGTCTTGAGCTGATGGTTGATTTAGGCTTGCCCGCAAAGAATATATGGGTTTCTGACATTGAAGGGGTGGTGTACCAGGGCCGTACGGAGCTGATGGACCCGGAAAAAGCCCGTTACGCGCAGGAAACCGAGGCACGTACGTTGGGCGATATTATCGAGGGAGCCGACGTATTCCTGGGGTTGTCCGCCGGTGGCGTGTTGAAACCCGAGATGGTGGCCCGCATGGCCTCGAATCCCATTATTTTGGCCTTGGCGAATCCCAGCCCTGAAATACTGCCGGAAGACGCCCATGCCGTGCGCGACGATGTTGTGATGGCAACCGGCCGTTCCGACTATCCAAATCAGGTTAATAACGTGTTGTGCTTCCCCTATATGTTCCGCGGGGCGCTCGACGTTGGTGCAACCACGATTACACGTGGCATGGAAAAAGCGGCCGTTGAAGCCATTTCACAGTTGGCGCAGGAAGAGCAGAATGACGTTGTGGCGGCTGCATACGGCAGTTACGGCGTATCTTTCGGGCGCGAGTATCTTATTCCCAAGCCGTTCGATCCGCGTCTTATTTTGCGCATTGCGCCGGCCGTGGCAAAGGCCGCCATGGACGACGGCGTGGCAACGCGCCCCATTGAAGATTTTGACGCATACGCAGAGCAATTGCAGCAGTTCATTTATCGCTCGGGTTCGTTCATGAAGCCCTTGTTTTCCGCCGCCAAAGCAATGGTGCGTGATGGCGGCAAAGCGCGTATTGTGTTCACGGAAGGGGAAGATGAACGCGTATTGCGGGCGGTTCAAATCGTGGTGGATGAACATTTGGCAAAGCCTATTCTCGTCGGACGTCCGGCCGTTCTGGAGGCGCGCATTAAGCGCTTTAACCTGCGCCTTAAGTTGGGTGTGGATGTTGAGGTCACCAATCCGGATTACGACGAGCGTTTTCATCAGTACTGGACAACCTATTGGGAAAAAATGTGTCGCCGGGGCGTCAGCAAAGAGATGGCGCGGGTCGAGATGCGTCGTCGCCTGACGCTAATTGGGGCGATGATGGTGCATCTGGGCGATGCCGACGGCATGATTTGCGGTACGGTTGGGGCCTATGCCGATCACCTGCGCTTTGTTGACGAAGTTATTGGCAAGGCGCCTGGGGCAAAAACGTACGCCGCCATGAATATTCTGTTGCTCTCCGAGCGGACGGTGGCTCTGGCTGATACCCATGTGAATGACGACCCCTCGGCGGAGCAAGTTGCTGAAATTACCATGGCGGCGGCGGCACAAATGCGCCGCTTGAATATTGAACCGAAAATAGCGTTGTTGTCGCGTTCAAACTTCGGCACGGGTAGCTCGGCGTCCGGCGAGAAGATGCGTCAGGCGCTCGAGATGGTACATGCCCAGGCACCCGATCTTGAGGTTGATGGCGAAATGCACGGCGACTGCGCGTTGGACGAATCGCTGCGCGAGCGCATTTTGCCCTCAACGACATTGAAAGGTGCGGCCAATTTGTTGATTTGTCCCAACGTTGACTCGGGTAATATCGCGTATAACTTGCTTAAAACAGCGGCTGGTGGCAATGTTGCGATTGGCCCGTTTTTGTTGGGCGCAAATGCGCCGGTGCATATCCTTACGTCCAGCTCAACGGTGCGCCGCATTGTCAACATGACCGCAATGGCGGTGGTCGACGCAAACACGCTAAGCCCATCCCCGTAATACGTTTTTTATCGGAGGCGCAATGACCCAGTCCGCATTGCAAAAGAAGCTGAAAAAAGGGGGCCAGATTGACGCCCTTTCAGTCAGCCAGGAAGAAGTGGCAAAACAGGCCGACGCGCTGGGTATCACTTATTTCCCCGTTGAGTGTGATCGTGCCCGTAGTCGCTCGGCTGTGCTAAGGGCTGTTGTGAAAGCGGTTGATTTTCCCGAGTTTTTCGGGGGTAATCTGGATGCTTTTTACGATTGCCTGTGCGATACGGTTATCGATCAGAAAGCAGGGCTATGCCTTTGGTTTCACAATTTGCACTCGGGCGATCCGGCGCTTGAGGAAGACTCAAAAGCCATTATCTCGGTTTGTGAAGATGTGGTGGAGTACGCCGCGAATAATGGGCGCAGCTTTTCTTTCGCGGTTCAACACGCCGGAAAACATCCCGACCCCGAGCCGGGTGTTGCGCCGGTTCCGTACTCCGGCAGTTAACGCATCGGCCCCCGCGCCGCTATTCCCAGTCTTGCAGGGCACTAATGGCCGATACCATGGCCAGCCCTGCGGTTTCTGTTCTTAATATGCGCTTGCCAAAACGAACTGGTTTTACCCCGGCCTGATCAGCCTGCGCCATTTCTTCATCCGACCAGCCACCCTCGGGCCCAATGAGCAAGGTGATGTGATTTGAGGATGGGTTCAGCACGTCGCGTAACGAGTGCGGGGCGTCGGGGTGGCAAATCAACGTCAGGTCGGTGGTTGCCAACAGGGATGGCAGTGTTTTTGGTTCGGTAAGTTGCATGAGTTGGTTGCGACCGCATTGGGCGCAGGCCGACTCAATAATTTTCTCCCAATGGCGCATTTTCTTGCCAATGCGTTCGGCGCCCAGATTGACTACACTGCGCCGCGCCATAATCGGAGTGAAGGTGCGTACTCCTGTTTCGACCGCTTTTTCGATGATCCAATCCATTTTGTCCGACGAGACCAACGCTTGTCCTAACGTTAAATGGCCGGGTAATTCAATATTTCGAGTTTCATAATGATGAATATGGGCCAGGGCTTTTTTGCCTTCAAGGATTAAGGTCGCGTGATATTGCCCCTGTCGGCCGTCGAACAATACAATCGGTGTGTCGTGCTTAAGGCGTAAGACTCGAACGGCATGGTGGGCCAGTGTGTCGGGTAGTTCAATCGTATCGCCACATTGCGGCGAGAAGGGGTAGAAAAAGCGCGGAGCAGTCATGGAGGGGTGTCCGGGGTAAGCAAATGGTCCTCGAAGGCCGGGTGCCTGAAAGCCTGTAATTCTAGCGTGCCGCCGTCAAAATGTTGCGTTCATTTGACATGTAACAGGCTAAATGTGCGGTGGGTGTTAAAATGTTCGGCTTTGCAATCTTTCTTTATTGGGGTTTGCCCTGATAGGGTTCGCCTTTATACAGCGAGTATCCAATGAGCGTTTCGCCGACCCAAGACTCTTCCCTGGCTAATGCCGTACGTGCTTTGGCCATGGATGCCGTGCAACAAGCCAAATCCGGACACCCCGGTGCGCCCATGGGCATGGCTGATATTGCTGAAGCATTATGGACGCGCCACCTGCGTCATAATCCAGCCGATCCGGCGTGGCCCAATCGAGACCGCTTCGTGCTGTCCAATGGGCATGGGTCCATGCTTATTTATGCTTTGTTGCATCTAAGCGGCTACGATTTGCCCATTGAAGAATTGCGTAATTTTCGTCAGCTTCACTCGCGTACCCCGGGCCACCCTGAAGTAGGGATTACGCCCGGTGTGGAAACAACGACCGGCCCGCTTGGGCAGGGGGTGAGCAACGCGGTTGGTATGGCGCTGGCCGAGGCATTATTGGCCAAAGAGTTCAACCAAGACGGCCACGCCATTGTTGATCACTTCACATACGCGTTTGTAGGTGATGGCTGCCTCATGGAAGGCATTTCCCACGAGGCCTGCTCGTTGGCCGGAACCCTGAAATTGTCGAAGCTCATTGTCTTCTACGACGACAACGGCATTTCCATCGACGGCGAAGTGAAAGACTGGTTTGCCGACGACACACCCAAGCGCTTTGAAAGCTATGGCTGGAACGTTATTCGTAATGTCGATGGCCATAATGTTGCGGCTGTTGATCAAGCCATTGAACAGGCCAAAGCCGGGGCTGGTGAAGGGCGCGGCCCCACGCTTATATGTTGTCGCACTGTTATTGGTAAAGGCGCGCCGAATGCGGCCGGTACCGAGAAAGTGCATGGGGCGCCTTTGGGCGAAGATGAGATTGCCGCAACGCGTGCAGCAATCGATTGGCCGCATGCCCCATTTGAAATCCCCGATCATATTTACTTACGTTGGGACGGTCGCATTAAAGGGAAGTTGTGGCAGTCGGAATGGGAAAACCAGTTCGACGCCTATGCTAAAGCGCATCCTGAATTAGCGGCCGAATTCATTCGTCGCATGAAAGGTGAGTTGCCTGCTGAGTTTGCAGAGCAGGCTGCGGCGTTCATTAAGGCCACAGCAGAGCGCGCAGAAACGGTTGCCAGCCGCAAGGCATCCCAATTTGTTATTACGGCTTTCGCGCCCTTGCTGCCGGAAATGTTAGGTGGGTCGGCCGACCTTACCGGTTCGAACTTTACCGACTGGAAGGGGGTTGCGCCGGTACGTGCCACGAATGCTGGCGTGCAATTCGGCCGCCATATCAACTACGGTGTGCGCGAATTCGGCATGGCCGCCATTATGAACGGCGTGGCCTTGCATGGCGGGTATTTGCCCTTCGGCGGCACTTTCCTGACTTTCTCCGATTATTCCCGTAATGCCATCCGTATGGCGGCGCTGATGAAGCAGCGGGTGGTACATGTGTTCACGCACGATTCAATTGGCCTGGGCGAAGATGGCCCAACCCACCAATCGGTTGAGCACGCTGCCAGCTTGCGTTTAATTCCAAACTTGCACGTATGGCGCCCCTGCGACACGACTGAAACCGCTGTGGCCTGGGCTGAGTCCGTTTCGCGCCCGGCCAGTATTGGCATGAATGTGAACAATGGCGGGCCGTCGGCGTTGCTGTTGTCGCGCCAGAATCTGCCTTTTGTCGAGCGGGACGACACCACCATCCAGGCAATTTCGCGTGGCGGCTACGTTCTACGCGATGCAGACAACTTCAAAGCCATCATTATTGCGACGGGCTCCGAAGTGTCCTTGGCATTGCAGGCGCAACAGCAACTGGCCGAAAAAGGCATCCCGGTACGTGTGGTTTCCATGCCATGCACCAATGTTTTCGACGAGCAAAGTGCCGAATGGAAACGCAGTGTGTTGCCTGAAGGCGCACCACGTGTTGCTGTTGAAGCCGGCGTGACAGCCGGTTGGTACAAGTATGTGGGTTTAAACGGCGCAGTGGTGGGGCTTGATTCCTATGGTGAGTCGGCGCCGGGTGGGGTGTTATTCAAACATTTTGGTCTCACCGCCGAAAGGGTGGCCGAGGTCGTTGAACAGGTTTTGTAAACAGGAGAAATGTCATGGCAATTCGCGTAGCGATTAATGGGTATGGCCGTATTGGCCGCAATATTTTGCGTGCTCACTACGAAGGCGGTAAGTCTCACGATATTGAAATCGTGGCGATCAACGATTTAGGTGACCCTAAAACCAATGCTCACCTTACCCGTTACGACACCGCTCATGGTCGGTTCCCCGGCACGGTTGAGGTTGACGGTGATTACATGGTGGTCAATGGCGACCGCATTCGTGTGCTGGCCAATCGCAATCCCGCTGAATTGCCTTGGGGTGATCTGGGTGTCGACGTTGTGCTGGAATGCACCGGCTTTTTCACCAGCAAGGAAAAAGCTAATGCGCATATCCAAGGCGGCGCCAAGAAAGTGATTATTTCCGCGCCCGGCGGTAAAGACGTTGACGCCACGGTGGTGTACGGCGTGAATCACAATGTATTGAAAGCGTCTGATACAGTCATTTCCAATGCATCGTGCACGACGAACTGCCTGGCCCCTCTGGTACTGCCTTTGCACCGCAAAATTGGTTTGGAAAATGGTTTGATGACCACTATCCACGCCTATACGAACGACCAGGTACTTACCGATGTTTATCACTCTGATTTGCGTCGTGCGCGTTCCGCCACCTCCAGCATGATCCCCACCAAAACCGGTGCTGCGTCGGCTGTGGGATTGGTTCTGCCTGAATTGAACGGCAAGCTCGACGGCTTTGCCATGCGCGTCCCCACTATTAACGTTTCCATTGTTGACCTGTCCTTTGTTGCCTCGCGCGATACATCGGTTGAGGAAGTGAACGCCCTTTTGAAGGAAGCGGCTGCATCGGCGGAATTGAAAGGCATTCTGGATTACAGCGAAGAGCCTTTGGTGTCGGTAGACTACAACCACACCTCGGCATCCAGCACGGTTGATGCAGGCTTAACCAAAGTCTCGGGTCGTCTGGTCAAGGTGTGCTCCTGGTACGACAACGAGTGGGGCTTCTCCAACCGTATGCTTGATACCACGGTTGCGTTAATGTCAGCCAAATAAGTTGTTTTAGTCCACACAAGGGCGGGGGTTCCCGCCCTTGTTCCATTTCATCGCTCTCTTGTTCTTCACATGCCTACCGTTAAAACCCTAACCGCTCTTGCCCGTTCGAATGCGCTGAAAGACAAACGCGTGTTCATTCGTTCCGATCTGAATGTCCCCTTCAATGATACGGGGGAAATTTCCGAAGATACGCGTGTTCGCGCTTCGGTACCGGCCATTCGCCTGGCACTCGAGGCCGGCGCGGCAGTAATGGTAACTTCGCATTTGGGGCGCCCAACAGAGGGGGCGTTGACTGAAGCCGACTCGCTGGCACCGGTGGCTAAACGCCTGGGTGAGTTATTAGGGATGAATGTTTCGCTGGTGAGCGACTGGGTGGACGGCGTGAATGTTCAGCCAGGCCAAGTGGTATTGCTTGAAAACGCTCGTGGCAACGTGGGCGAGAAAAAGAACGATGAAGCGCTGGCACGCAAAATGGCAGCTTTGTGCGACGTCTATGTAAATGATGCTTTCGGCACGGCGCATCGCGCCGAGGCTACCACGCACGGCATTGCGCAGTTTGCGCCTGTTGCATGCGCGGGCCCCTTGCTCGAGGCTGAATTGGACGCTTTGGGTAAAGCGTTGAAGGCGCCGCGCCGGCCAATGGTGGCCATTGTGGCGGGTTCAAAAGTGTCGACCAAGCTTTCAATTTTGCGTGCGTTGGCCGACAAGGTCGATCAATTGATTGTGGGCGGCGGCATTGCCAATACGTTCATGCTGGCCAAAGGCTTACCCATTGGAAAATCTTTAGCTGAACCCGATCAGGTTGAAGAAGCGCGCGCGGTAATGGACATTATGCAAAAGCGTGGTGCAGACGTACCCATTCCGGTTGATGTGGTGTGCGCCAAAACCTTTGGTGCCGATGCGCCGGCCGAGGTTAAAGACGCCGAAGATGTGGCGAATGACGACCTGATTCTGGATATCGGCCCCAAAACTGCCGCCCAGTTGGCTGATATATTGAAGCAGGCGGGTACCATTGTCTGGAATGGCCCTGTGGGTGTTTTCGAGTTCGATGCGTTTGCCAAAGGCACGCAGACTATTGCGCAAGCCATTGCCGAATCGAATGGGTTTTCCATTGCCGGTGGCGGCGATACGCTGGCTGCCATTGCCAAATTCAATATCACTGATAAGGTCGGATATATCTCAACCGGCGGCGGCGCGTTCCTGGAGTTCCTGGAAGGTAAGACTTTGCCTGCCGTTGATGTGCTGGAACGCAGGGCGCAAGACTAAGGTCCTTTTGAACAACAGGAGTATTGTCGATGTCTGAGTCAGGTCGTTTATCTCGTGCCCATCCCGATCAACTATTAGTGGGTTTGGTTTCTATTTCAGATCGTGCCTCGTCCGGTACATACGAAGACAAAGGCATTCCTGCTTTGCAGGATTGGCTGGACACTGCGTTGACCGAACCTGCTCAGTTTGCGACACGCCTGATTCCCGATGAGCCGGATCAAATTTCAGCAACGCTAATCGAGTTGGTCGATAAGGTTGGTTGCGACCTGGTGCTGACCACCGGAGGAACCGGCCCTTCGCGTCGCGACGTGACGCCCGAGGCGACGCTGGCAGTTGGCACAAAAGAAATGCCTGGTTTCGGCGAGCAAATGCGCCAGATCAGCCTGCGTTTTGTGCCAACCGCGATTTTGTCGCGCCAGGTGGCAGTCATTCGTGAAACCCCCGAACATGCGGCGTTGATTATTAATTTACCGGGCCAACCCAAAGCCATTAAAGAAACGCTGGAAGGCTTGAAAGATGCCGAAGGCAATGTACTGGCGGCAGGCATTTTTGCCGCTGTGCCTTACTGCATTGATTTGATCGGCGGCCCTTATATAGAAACCCGGGAAGACGTGGTGCGGGCGTTCCGTCCCAAGTCGGCGCTTCGGGTAAAATGAACCCTTTATATTAATTTGCTTTCAGGAGTCTTTTCATGGCCCTCGTATCCATGCGTCAGCTGCTCGATCATGCTGCCGAAAACGGTTATGGTATTCCCGCGTTCAACGTCAATAACCTTGAGCAGGTCCAGGCCATTATGGGGGCTGCCCATGAAACCGATAGCCCGGTTATCATGCAGGCCTCCGCAGGTGCCCGCAAGTACGCCGGTGAAGGCTTTCTGAAGTATCTTATTCAGGCTGCTGTAGAAAGTTACCCGCACTTGCCGGTGGTCATGCACCAAGACCACGGCCAATCGCTGGCGGTGTGTCAGGGTGCGATCGACCTGGGCTTTACCAGCGTCATGATGGACGGCTCGTTGAAAGACGACGGTAAAACCATTGCCGAATACGAATACAACGTCGACGTAACCCGTAAAGTGGTTCAAATGGCGCATAAACTGGGTATTACCGTAGAAGGCGAGCTCGGCTGTTTAGGGTCGTTGGAAACCATGAAGGGTGACAAGGAAGATGGCCATGGCGCCGAAGGCACGCTTACCATGGAGCAGTTGCTTACTGACCCTGAGCAGGCTGCCGATTTCGTGCGTCAAACCGAGCTCGACGCCCTGGCGATTGCCATTGGCACCAGCCATGGTGCTTACAAGTTTAGCCGCAAGCCTACGGGCGACATCCTGTCGATTTCGCGTATTAAAGAAATTCACCAGCGCCTGCCCAACACACATCTGGTCATGCATGGTAGCTCGAGCGTTCCCCAAGAGCTGCTTGCCGAAATTCGCGAGTTTGGCGGCGATATGAAGGAAACCTATGGGGTTCCCGTGGAAGAAATTCAGGAAGCCATCAAACACGGTGTACGCAAAATCAATATCGACACCGATATCCGTTTGGCCATGACGGGCGCTATTCGCCGCTTTATGGCCGAGAACCCGTCCAAGTTCGATCCACGCGATTATCTGAAGCCTGCCCGAGCGGCAGCCAAGGAAATTTGTATGCAGCGTTATCAGCAATTTGGTTGTGCCGGTAACGGCAGCAAAATTAAACCTGTTGCGCTTGATGAAATGGCGCGCCGTTATTCGGCCGGCGACCTGGCGCAAGTGGTTCAGTAAATGTCCGCCCTGCATCAGTCCAGCATCCAGTCCTTGCCCCTGCTTGCACGGGGTAAGGTGCGCGATATGTACGCGGTTAACGACGATCTTTTACTTATTGTCGCGTCCGACCGTATCTCTGCATTCGATGTCATTCTCGACGACCCTATTCCCGGGAAAGGGCAGGTGCTTACTGCCTTAACTGAGTTTTGGTTGCAAAAATTGGGGCATATTGTCCCGAATCACGCTACCGGTATCGACCCGGAGTCGGTGGTGGCAGCTAACGAACGCGATCAGGTGCAAGGTCGTGCCATGGTGGTAAAACGCCTGAAGCCTGTCATGGTTGAAGCCGTCGCGCGGGGGTATTTAATTGGATCGGGCTGGAAAGACTATCAGGCAACGGGCGCTGTGTGTGGTATTGCGTTGCCTGCTGGTTTGAAACTGGCCGGCCGTTTGCCTGAAGCCATTTTTACGCCGGCCGCCAAGGCCGAAGTGGGTGAGCACGACGAAAACGTTGAGTTCAACCATTTGGTAGCGGAAGTGGGTCAAGCCATGGCGGAAAAAATCCGTGCCGTTACTTTGCAGTTGTATCGCGAAGCCGCTGAATTTGCGCTTGGCAAAGGCATTATTATTGCCGACACCAAGTTCGAGTTCGGCCTCGACGCGCAAGGGCAGTTGCATTTAATGGACGAAGTTCTTACGCCCGATTCCTCACGGTTTTGGCCGGCGAATGAATACAGTGAAGGTATCAGCCCACCTTCTTTCGACAAGCAGTTTGTGCGCGATTGGCTGGAACAGCAACCCTGGAACAAAACAGCGCCGGCACCGCATTTACCCGACGACGTGATACAGAAAACCGCAGCCAAGTATCACGAGGCGTTAACCCGTTTAACTACTTAAGACATACCGTTGCCGGGTGAAGTCATGGCCGGTTTCGCGTATTGTTTAGGCCATTGTTATTGCCATGAATCAATCATCCTCTGTCTTGAACAATAGTGCCCCCTTGGTGGGGGTTATTATGGGCTCTTCCAGCGACTGGGAGGTGATGCGGCATGCGGTTGATATGTTGACGCAGTTTCAGGTGCCGCACGAGGTTAAGGTTATTTCAGCACACCGCATGCCCGCCGATATGGCGCAGTACGGCGCTGATGCGCGCAGGCTGGGGCTTCGGGCCATTATTGCCGGGGCGGGGGGCGCCGCCCATCTGCCCGGTATGATGGCCGCGCTTACCCCAGTTCCTGTTTTCGGCGTTCCTGTGCCGTCGCGCTATTTACGTGGTGAAGACTCATTACTGTCTATTGTGCAAATGCCTAAAGGTGTGCCGGTTGCCACGTTTGCCATTGGCGAAGCAGGTGCGGCCAATGCGGCCTTGCATGTTATTGCCAATCTGGCCACAACAGATGCACGTCTGGCAGAGCAGCTGGATGCATTTCGCCTAAAACAAACGGAAGCGGCCCGGGCAATGGTTGTGCCTCCGCTGCAGTCTTCTTGAGTTGATGAGTTTATGTCTGACGATCGCAACAACACAATCGTAAAGCCAGGGCAATGGCTGGGAATGATAGGTGGGGGTCAGTTGGGTCGTATGTTTTGTCATGCAGCTCAGCGCATGGGTTACAAGGTGGCGGTGCTTGACCCAGACGCCAATAGCCCGGCCGGTGCTGTTGCAGATTTCCATTTGCTCGCGGCATACGACAATGAATCGGCGCTGACCGAGCTCGCGCAGCGCTGTCCGGCGGTCACTACCGAGTTCGAGAACGTTCCGGCCGATAGTTTGCGGTTTATTCAGGCGCTTGGCTGTAATGTAAGCCCGTCGGGTGATGCCGTGGCGATTGTACAAAATCGAATCGAAGAGAAGGCGTTCATTCAGAAAGCGGGTGTCGAGGTTGCGCCTTATATTCCCGTACGTTCTGAAGATGATTTGCAAAGCGCGCCGGAATCTTTGTTCCCGGGCATTCTGAAGGTGGCGCGTTTGGGTTATGACGGAAAAGGTCAAGCAAGGGTCGCTTCGCGGGTGGAGGCATACGAAGCCTTTGTTGAGTTCAACAAAGTTGACTGCGTTCTTGAAGCCTTGATGCCGCTTCAGCGCGAAATCTCAGTTGTCATGGCGCGCGGCTATAACGATGAATGTGTTTTTTATGCGCCCGCTGTTAATGTGCATCACCATGGTATTTTGGCGGTTTCAAGCGCTTCTCCTCAAGCCGGTGAGCAGGATTTAAGCAATGCGTTGCTTGCTCAGGCGCGCGATGCCGCCGCCGGCATTGCCAGGTCGCTTGATTATCGGGGCGTATTGTGCGTGGAGTTTTTTGTATTAGACGGCGGCGTTCTGCTGGCCAATGAAGTGGCGCCACGTCCTCATAATAGCGGTCACCACACAATCGATGCGTGTGTCTCAAGTCAGTTCGAGCAACAGGTTCGGGTTATGGCCGGTTTACCATTAGGTCATCCGCAGGCGCACAGTGCTTCGGTAATGCTGAATCTATTGGGTGACCTTTGGTTTAACGATCAGGGGCAGTATGAAGAGCCCGATTGGCCGGCCGTTCTGTCGCTTCCCGGAGCGCATTTGCATTTATACGGCAAGGCCGATGCGCGCCCAGGCCGGAAAATGGGGCATATTACCGTTGTTGCCGAATCCCTCCAGCGCGCAACGGATCAAGCTGACGAAGTAAAGCGTTTGTTGAAGCTGCCTTATTAAGTACGGCCGTTAATATTAAAAGCATAAGCCATTTAAGCGTGAATACCCGCACCACTTATGACTCAATCCATCAAGCTGCCCAACAACTGCTGGCGGGGCGGCTGGTTGCGTTCCCAACTGAGACGGTTTATGGCCTGGGGGCGGATGCCGAGAGCCCTGAAGCGGTAGCGCGTATTTACGCGGCCAAAGGACGGCCGTCCAATCATCCGGTTATTGTGCACGTTGCGCCAGGTGCCGACCTTTCCTATTGGGCCAAGAATATCCCCGACGAGGCGCATGCATTGATACGTGCATTCTGGCCGGGGCCGCTTACACTTATCCTTGAGCGTGCAGATCATATTCCAGCCCAGGTCAGTGGCGGGCAGACTACCATCGGGTTGCGCTGCCCCGCGCATCCTGTTGCGCGTCAATTGCTTGAGGTTTTTTCAGCCCTGAAGAACGGTAATGGGGGGGTCGCTGCGCCGTCGGCGAACAAGTTTGGCCAGGTTTCGCCCACCCAGGCAAGTCATGTACGTGACGAGTTTGCTGGTCTGGACGAAACGGACCTCTTTGTGCTTGAAGGGGGCAGTTCTGAAGTAGGGATTGAGTCTACGATTCTGGATTTGTCTCGCCTTGAAAGCGTGGGGCCGGTTTTGTTACGACCAGGGCATATTTCCGCCACCGATATTGCCGGTGTATTGGGGGTAATGCCGCGTGAGCATGCGGACGCAGCGGCGCCGAAAGTATCCGGCTCGTTGAAAGCGCACTATGCACCTCATACGCCGTTGTTATTGCGTTCCCGGGTGGATATTGATCGCCTTGTCGGCTTAGGTGTAGACGCGGTGTTATCGCTTGCCGGTTTGGACTCGACACTACGCGGAAACCAGCGCGTGGCGATATTGGCCATCGGCCCGGTGGCCTCAGATTTAGGCGGGAAATCGGATGCCGGGTTTACGTGGGTGTCGGCAGCGGAAGACCCCGTGGCTTATGCCCGGGATCTGTACGCCAATTTACGACGCCTTGACCTTGGTGGTTTTGATTGCTTGTTGGTGCAGGCACCGCCCGAAGAGGCGGCCTGGCACGCTGTGCAAGACCGATTGAAGCGCGCTGCGGCGGCATTCAGCAGTTAACCTGCTTTTTGCGTGTGTCTCAGCGCGTTTATACACCCAGGTAGCGGGTTAAAAGCTCGGGTTGTTTTGACAGGGTTGCACTGTCTTTTTCTTCCACCACGACACCTTTTTCAAGTACCACGCAGCGGTCGGTGTTGGCCAATACCTTGCGGAAATTCCGGTCGACAATCAGCGTGGACACACCACTTTTACGAATGGTGTCGATAATGCGCCAGATTTCGGCCACGATAAGTGGCGCCAGGCCTTCAGTTGCCTCGTCAAGAATCAGGATATCCGGGTTGGTCATGAGGGCGCGCCCAATTGCCAACATTTGCTGCTCACCGCCCGAAAGCTGTTGCCCGCCGTGGCCAAGGCGCTCAGTCAGGCGTGGGAAGGTTTCCAGTACACGATCGTAGTCCCAATCGTTACGGCCGTTCACGCCTGAACGAGCAGCAACCAGCAGGTTTTCGCGCACATTCAGGTTGGGAAAAATGCCGCGTCCCTCGGGTACATAGGCGACACCTTCACGTGCAACTTGGTAGGGTGCGGAGCGCGTGTGATCTTTGTCGCGAATAACGATATTCCCGCTGGTTGGGCGCAAATGGCCCATCAGGGTGCGAATAAGCGTGGTTTTACCCATTCCGTTGCGGCCCAGAAGACCAACCGACTCGCCCGCCTGAATTTTCAGATTAACGTCGAAAAGAACATGGCTTGCGCCGTAGAAAGTATTCAACCCCTGAGCGTTGATCAATACGGTCATTCGTCTTCTCCCAGGTAGGCCGTTTGTACTTCGTGGTTCGTGCGGATGGCTTCAGGGTCGCCATGCGCAATAACGGCCCCGTTCACCATTACGGTGATGAGGTCGGAAATTCGAAATACGGCATCCATATCGTGTTCCACCAGCAAAATGGCGTGTTCTTTTTTGAGTGAGTCCAGCAGGTCCAACATGCGGTCGGTTTCTTCCGCCCCCATGCCCGCCAACGGTTCGTCGAGAAGCAGAACGGTTGGATGTGTGGCCAGGCACATGGCGATTTCGAGCTGACGTTTCCCACCGTGTGATAACAGCCCGGCGGTGTGGTCGGCGTATTCGGCCAAACCGGTTAGTTCCAGCGCGCGGTCGGCTGCTTCATTACTAATGCGGCAGTTTTTTGCGGGGGTCGCCCAGCTCCAGAATTTTTGGTGCTTGGCTTGCGCCGATAAACGGCAATTTTCATGTACCGTTAAGGTTGGGAAAATGGTGGTGCGCTGGTAGCTTCGGCCCAGGCCGGCACGTGCCCGATTAGGTTGGGGCCACCGAGTAATGTCCGTTCCGTTCATGATAATTGAGCCTTCATTGGGTGGAATTTCCCCGGAAAGCACATTGATGAGCGTGGATTTACCGGCGCCGTTGGTACCAATTACCGCGTGGACTTGACCCCGATCGAGGTCGACGGAAACATTGTCGATGGCGACCAGGCCGCCGAAGCGGCGGGTGACGTTTTTGGCCGACAATAAGGTTTGTGTCATGCTTTACCTCTAGTGTGCAGCAGGTGAGCCGGCCGAAGAGCGGCGGCGGGCGCGAAGTTGTTCAGGCAGTCCGATTAAACCTTTGGGCATGAGCGCTACCAGAATAATAATGGCCAGGCCGAAGGTGAGATGCCAGTGAACGGCAAACTCGCCGAACAATGCTTGCGACTGGAATATTTCCTGCAGCAAAATGAGTGTAATGGTGCCGATAACCGCGCCTGAAAGCCGCCCCATACCGCCCAAAATAACCATGAGTAATACCAGGCCCGACTGTTCCCAGTTCATCAGTTCAGGGTTCACATAACCGTCTTTGGCAGCATAAAGAATGCCGGCAAGACCACCCAAACCACTGGCAATGATGTAAGCCGTGAGCTTATACCCGAATGTTGAAAAACCGGCTGCGCGCATGCGCTGCTCATTTACCAGAATGCCGGTAAGCGCAGCGCCGAAACGCGAACGCATGAGCATGGCAAGAAACACCCATGTAAAGGTTAGGCAAACCAGCACAAACATGTAGAAAACGTAGGCGTTATCGAGATTTAGGATAACCCAATCACCAATGCGGAATTCGGGCCGAACGTACAAATAGATCCCATCGCTTCCGCCACCGATTTTGGTGTCGTGAAAGACGTAGTAAGCCATTTGTGCAAACGCCAGGGTGACCATAATGAAATAGACACCTTTGGTTCGCAACGACAGCGCGCCGGTAATCAGGGCATACACCATGGCGATCCCTATGCTGACGGGTAACATCCACAATAAATTGCCGGACTCGTATTCGGGCGACAATAAAGTAACCGCGTAGGCGGAGATACCGAAGAACGCGGCATGGCCAAGGCTGATGAGGCCGGTGCAGCCAACCAGCAATTGCAGGCTAAGCGCAAATAATGAATAAATCATGATTTTGACGATCAGCGCAGTGTAGTACTCGGACGTGACCAAGGGCAGCAGCGCGGTGACGACAAAAAGTAGCAGGGGCAGAATAAAGTTGCGTATCGAGGAGTGCATTGTTGTTAGCCTTGCTTGAAGAGCCCCTCGGGCTTGAATAACAGGATGGCGGCCATCATGACGTAAACCAGAACGCCTGCGGCTTGCGGAAACAGGACTTGGCCGAAGGTGTCGACAAAACCGATGAGCATGGCCGCAACGAATGCCCCTTTAATTGAGCCAATGCCGCCAATAACGACCACAACGAAACAGATAATAAGAATTGAGTGGCCCATGCCGGGATAAACCGAAGACACAGGAGCCGCAATGGCACCGGCAAACGCCGCAAGCGCAACGCCCAGCGCAAAAACAATACGGAACAAGCGGTTAATATCGATGCCCAGAGAGTTGATCATGTCGCGATTACTGGCGCCGGCACGAATCATCATACCCAGGCGCGTGTGTGTAAGTAACCAATAAAGCAAGCCGGCAACGACCAGACAGACCACCGAAATGAAGAGACGGTAGGTGGGGTAAGTCATGATGTCGCCGAGCGAAATGGCCCCACTTAACCAGGACGGCGTATCGACACCATGAACGTCGTTATCAATAATGATGCTGCGCAGCTCTTCAAACACCAGGATAAGGCCGTAAGTCATGAGGACTTGCTGCAGGTGATCGCGATGATAAAGATAGCTGTAAAAAGCCCATTCCAGGAAGTAACCCAGAATGGCCGACAAAATAACGCAGGCGAGCAGGGTTGTAATAAACCCGCCGCCCACATACTGTTCAACAAGAGGCCCTAGCGCGAAGGCCATGTAGGCGCCGATCATGTAGAAGCTGCCATGAGCCAGGTTGATGATGCCCATGATGCCGAAAATGAGTGTTAGCCCACTGGCAACCAGGAAGAGCAGTAGCCCGTACTGGACAGCGTTCAGACATTGAATAAGGAAAATGACCGGATCCACATGGCCTCCTTTAGTATTGTTTTTTTATAGGGTGATTACATTAGTTTGCAGCCGCGGCTGGGGTCAGCCAGATCCTCAACCGCGATTTTCACAGGAACGTTTTCCATGCCTTTAACTTCGCGCAGGTAGAAATCCTGAACGGGGTTGCCGGATTTGGAGATGGTGAAATCGCCGCGTGGGCTCTTGATGGTTGCATTGCGGATGGCATCGCGCATTTGGTCTTTCTTGCTGATATCGCCGTCAACCGCTTCCATACCGGCCGCCAGCATTTGTGCTGCGTCGTAACCCTGAACCGCATATACATCAGGTGGTAGATCGGGATACTTCTCGGAATAGTTCTCGCGGAACTCTTTGTCGAGGTCGTTATCCAATCCATCGGCGTAGTGCAGCGCAGTGCGCAAGCCCTGAGCGGACTCACCTTGTGCTTTAAGCGTCCCGTCGGTCAGGAAGCCGGCGCCAACCAGAGGGATTTGATCTTTAAGACCTGCGGCTGCGTAATCCTGTACGAATTTCACTGCGCCACCGCCTGCAAAGAACGTATAGACGACGTCAGGCTTGATCGAAGCGATTTCCGTGAGCAGCGGCTGGAACTCAACCTGGGGGAAAGGCAGGGTCAGGTGTTCAACAACTTCGCCGCCGCCTTTTTCGAATGCTTCCTTGAAGCCGTCAGTGGACTCTTTGCCCGCGGCGTAGTTCCAGGAAATGGTTACGGCCTTCTTGTGACCATCTTCCGCAGCGACAACACCCATGGCGTAGCCAGGTTGCCAGTTCGAAAATGAAGAGCGGAAGACGTTCTTGCTGCACAGTGGTCCGGTAATGGCAACGGCGCCGGCATTCGGAATAATGAGGGTAACGTCGTTCTCGGTGGCTGCTTTGGCCAGGGCCATGGCCACACCGGAGTGAACCGTACCGATCAGAACATCGACGTTGTCGCGTTTGATCAGGCGGTTGGCGTTATCGGGGCCTTTGGATGGGTTGGACTCATCGTCGACGCGGAAATAGGTGACTTCCTGACCGGCAAGTTTGCCACCTTGTTCTTCCACATACATTTTGAAACCGTTTTCAATGGCTTCACCCAATTGAGCATAGGTGCCGCTATAAGGCAACATAAAGCCCACTTTGACTTCGGCCGACGCAGCGCCTGCGCCGAATGCGAGAGAAAGGGCGAGTGCGGTGCCCGTTAAGACTTTCTTCATTGTGTCTACTCCTTGGTGTTGTAAAGGTACTGCTATGGCTGCGCATAGGCGCAATAAAAACAGGTTCACGGGTTGGTGGGTGATGTTTCGTTCAGTTTTTGTATGAAAGCCACCAACGCCTGGTTCAGGACTTCCGGCTGATCTTTATGGGGAGAATGACGGCAATCATCAATAATACAGAGTTCTGTGTGCGACACTATCCGTTGTATCCCTTGGATTTGGGCCAGTGTGCCGTACTCGTCGTTTTTCCCCTGAATCGCCAGAACAGGGCATTGGATTTTGGGCAAATAGGCTTCAATGTTCCAGTATTTGAATTCGGGGTTAAGCCAGATGTCGTTCCAACCCCAGAATGCCGAGTCGGGGTTCTGATGATAACGGGAGAAGCGTTGTGGCAGATCAGTGTTCAGGTATGCTTCACGTGCTTGCTCAATGCTGGTTGTTGTGACATCTTCAACAAAAATATGGGGCGCCGCTACTGCAATGGCCTTGGGGCGGCTGGGGTACATCGCCGCATAAAGCAGCGCAATGGAGCCGCCGTCGCTGTGTCCGAACAAAATAGGCCGCTCGTGCTCCATATTCAGCGCTTTCAACAGGGCCGGCAAGGCCTTTTCCGCTTGTGTATGCATGTAACTAAGCGGCCATTTTTCCTCGGGAGGGCGGGGAGTACTGGCGCCGTAACCATAGCGCGAATACACCAGGCCACGGCAGTTGGCTTGTTCGCAAAGTTGCGCCGGCCAATCGCGCCACAAGGCAACAGAACCCAACCCCTCGTGCAGAAAAATAATCAGGTCCCGGTCGGTTTTCTCGGGCGAGATGAACTGGCATTCCAGCTCATAATCGCGATCGTCGATGTGAATGGGGACTTGGCGGTGGGTGATGGACAGATTACTCATGTTGAAATCTTAGCTGTTCTGTTCGCGCTGGCGCAGTCGGAAACGCTGGATTTTACCCGTAGCTGTTTTGGGAAGATCTTCGACAAAATGGATCGTGCGTGGGTACTTGAACGGCGCCAACTGGGATTTCACATAATCCTGCAGTGTTTTCTGAGCCTGGGCGTCTGCGATGATGCCGGAACGCAGTACGACGTAGGCAGATGTTTTTACCAGCCCCTGGCTGTCTTCAACGCCGATGACCGCCGCTTCAAGAACGGTTTCGTGCTGGATCAGTACATTCTCCACTTCAACGGGGGAAACATACTGGCCACTCACTTTGATCATGTCGTCGCTTCGGCCGGCATAAGTGTAATAACCGTCTGCATCGCAAACGTACTTGTCGCCGCTTTTAAGCCAATCGCCCAACATGGTTTCACGTGTTTTGGCGCGATTGTTCCAATACATCAGTGCCGCGCTGGATCCCCGTATATATAGATCACCGATGGCGCCGGCGGCAACGGGTTTACCAGAGTCGTCGCGCAGCTCAACTTCGTATCCAGGTACCGGCTTTCCAGTGGTGCCGTAACGGACATCGCCCATTTGGTTTGACAGGAAAATATGCAGCATTTCGGTGGAACCGATGCCGTCGAGAATGTAGCAGCCAAAATGGCGTGTAAAACGTTCGCCCAGATCTTTGGGCAGTGCCTCACCTGCTGAGGCACAGACTCGCATGGCGACATCTTCCTTGGCCGGCAGGGCGGGCGACGCCAGCATACTGGCGTACAGCGTGGGTACGCCATAGAAAACAGTGGGTTTGTGTTCTACAAGACGTTTGAAAACGGCTTCAGGGGTGGGGCGCTCTCCCATTAGCACGACGGTTGCACCGACTGATAACGGAAACGTCAGTGCATTGCCCAAGCCGTAAGCGAAAAAGAGTTTCGCGGCGGAAAAAGCGATGTCGTCTTCGCGAATCCCCAGTACGGGTTTGCCGTAGAGCTCGGCGGTGTACCAAAGGTTGCCGTGGCTGTGAACCACCCCTTTAGGCTGACCTGTGGAACCCGAAGAGTAAAGCCAGAACGCGATTTCGTCGGCTTTTGTGTGTACAGGCGGCAACTCTTCTGCCTGTTGCATGAGTGTGTCGAAATGGGCTACATCGGCGGGCAGCTCGTTCGCGTCGACCCCGGCTACGACGACCTTCTTGACTTCGTGGCGGGAGTTTTTCATGGCCGACTGAACCGTTTCCAGCAGGCTGGGTGAGGTGAACACCGCTTGCGCCCGACTGTGTTCAAGCATGTACGCATAGTCGTCGGCCGTTAACAGGGTGTTGACCGCAACCGGCACCACGCCGGCATGCAGGCCGCCCAGAAAGACCACCGGCCAATCAACGGTGTCGTGCATCACCAGTAAAATTCGCTCTTCCCGACGGATGTCCAGGTTTTTGAGCAAGCCCGCGAAACGGGCGGAAAGACCGGCCAGCTCACCGTAGGTAATTTTGCGTGTGTCGTCGATATAGGCAGTTTTTGACGCGCGCGAACGGTTGAACTCAGCCAGATACTGGGCGTAATTCAATTCTGCAGGGCAGACTTCCATTTTGTTGTCTCCGAAAAAAGGAGGCCTGTCGGGTTATTGGAAGCACGACAGGCAATAATTTGTTTTATTAACTTTCAGAACCTGCTGCCTGGGCCAATTTGCCCAAGACGTCGGGAGAACCTTGAATGGCCGCGAGCCGGTGATAAAAGCGCAGGGCGCGCAAGCCGCCCAGTTCCTCGCCGCCGCCGGCGCGCCCTGGGCCGCCATGGTTCGATTGCGGCATCACGTTGCCGTGCCCGGTATGGGCTTTGGCTACGTCGTTGTTGATAAGGTGTACACGACCGTGGCTTTCCGCCAGGATTGCGGCTGCTTGCGCCAGGAAATCGGGTTGATTGCTGTATACCGAGGCAACCAATGAACCCATGCCGCGGCGAGTCAGCGTGAAGGCGTGTTCTGTATTGCGATAAGGGATGAGCGTGGCGACCGGGCCAAACACTTCCATTTCGTGAACCAGAGGATGGTCGTCGGGATTGCGCACCCCGAATAGTACAGGTGGCACGACCGCTCTATTTTCGTTGTCGAGATCAATGGTACTTTCCGTGCGGCCATCGAACAGAATATCGCTACATTTCGCCAGTTTTTCAATGCCCTCGAGAATGGCGTCGCGTTGTGAAAGATTCACCAGGCTGCCCATACGAACGCCTTCTTTGCGCGGATCGCCCACCGTAATGGTTTTCAATTTGTCGGAAATAGCCTGCGCCACAGCATCGTATTTCGACTCGGGGACAAAAATGCGGCGTATTGCGGTGCATTTCTGGCCCGATTTGATGGTGAGTTCACGCACCACTTCGCGCACCAGCAACCCGGTTGCGTCATCATCGGTGTCGGGGCCCAGAATCGCACTGTTAATGCTGTCGGTTTCCGCGTTGAAACGTACGCCGTCATGCTTGATGCGGGGATGGTCGCGCAACGATGCGGCCGTGTCGGCCGAACCGGTGAAAGACACGACATCAAGACCGTTCAACGCGTCGAGCAAAGCGTCGGGTCGGCCGCAAACAATATTCAAGGCGCCGGCCGGCAGGATGTTGGCGTCGACGACATCTTTCACCATTTCGTGCGTTAACCAGGCGGTGGAGGTGGCGGGTTTGATGACAACGGGAACGCCGGATAGCAGCGCGGCCGCGGCTTTTTCCCACAGGCCCCACGCAGGGAAGTTGAATGCGTTGATGAAGAGCGCCAGCCCCTGAATGGGGACGTAAATGTGTTGGCTGGCAAAAACGTTGTCTTTTGCCAGCGGAGCCGATTCACCGTCGAGGCGCAGGGCTTTTTCCACCATTTTGGAGCCGGCTTTGGCATAGAAGGACAGCGTGTAGATGGCGCCGTCGACGTCGACCGAACTGTCATTTTGCACCGTGCCGGAATTGCGCAGTGAAATTTCAAAGTACTTATCGCGATTTGCCTGAAGTACTTTCACAATATCGCCCAGCAATCCGGCGCGCTCGGCATAGCTTAATTTTCGCAAGGCCGGCCCGGCTTGTTGCCTGGCGTAATCGTAGGCGGCATGCATGTCCAGGCCATCGGCACTAACGGTGGCCAACGTCTCACCCGTGATGGGGTCGAGAACCGGGCTGCCTTTGCCGCTTCCTTCTTGCCAGCGTCCTTCAAGATAGTTTGCGAGTTTTGTCATAACGTGTCTTTTTCTCGTAGAAACAGGTGCGGTACTGTGATGGGTGCCGTTGTGTAGCGGCCATTTTGCCGAGCACCTTGCAAACAGGCGGCCCAGTGGGCCATAACCTATGAACGGGTGAATTCGATTTTGCCTTCGGGCAAAAGATACAGAACCAATGCCTGGCCCTGACTCACGGTGGGGCGGTGAGCCGTGTCGGGCCCATACACCAGCCAGCCGGCCGGGTGGTTGTCGAACTTTGCAGTGTCGTCGATGGGCATGATCAGGTCGATTTCGCCATTGGGGTGGCGATGGTGCGGCCCGGCCAGGTCTTTCATATCGACCACATCGACCGAATAACCATTGAGCACATCTGTTGGCTTGATAACACGCCCGTAACGAATGCCGCCCCCCTCGTATTGGCACATCCAGCCTTGAGCAACGCCTGTGCGACAGGCGTTGACGATTTCGTTGTAAACGTCGCCCCCGACGGGAAAAGTTTGATTCAGGTCGTCTTGCAACGTTTTATTCAACGGGCGGTCGCCAATATGATTGGTTACTTTTTGAATGAGTTGCTGAAATGTCTCGAGGTTCATTTTTATGTATCCTTTCTTAGCGGAGTCGAGTGTCGGGTCGAAGCAATAAAATGCCATTTAACCCGGCAAGGCGCCCTCGCCAAGACTCAAAATTAGGCCTTTTCTTTCCAATTGTCAAGCATTATAATGCATCTATATCGACTCATTAGGGTTTTTCTGGGTGAACAATAAAGCATTAAATCAGAAAGTCCTGGCGGCTGAGGAGACAGGCAGCCAGGATCGCGACCCGTATCTTATCGCCCTCGGGGAGCGGGTACGGCGGCTACGCGCTATTAGGGGGATGACGCGCAAAGAACTCGCCCGAGCTGCGCGTGTATCCGAACGCCACCTTGCCAATCTTGAGCGAGGTGTAGGAAACGTTTCTATCCTGGTTCTGCTGCAAATTTCCAAGGCATTTAATTGTGTTTTGGCGGAATTGGTGGGAGACGTCACCACTTCCACGCCTGAGTGGCTGCTCATTCGGGAGCTGTTGCAAAATCGCTCGGAGCAGGAGCTTCAGCAGGCACGAGAAGCGCTGGCGCAACTGTTTGTCGGGCAAGCCGTTTCCGCAGCAGGCAATCGTACAAAGCAAATTGCCGTGGTGGGGTTGCGCGGTGCCGGAAAATCAACCTTGGGGCGCATGCTGGCGGCTGATATTGGTTATCCCTTCGTTGAGCTCAGTTCGGAAATCGAGCGCGTGGCCGGGTGCGGCATCCTGGAGATCCACAGTCTGTATGGGCCTACAGCTTATCGGCGTTATGAGAAACGTGCTCTTGAAGAGTCGCTGCAACTGTATCCTGAAATGGTGCTTGCCACGCCAGGGGGAATTGTTTCCGAACCTTCAACCATGAATTTGCTGTTATCCCATTGTTATACCGTATGGGTGAAAGCAAGTCCGGAAGATCATATGGCGCGTGTGATGGCGCAGGGCGACTTCCGGCCCATGGCCGGCAATAATGAGGCCATGGCCGACCTTAAGCGCATTCTGGCCGGGCGCGAGGCATTTTATTCGAAGGCCGACTACGTATGCATGACAAGCCAACGCAGTTTGTCGGAAGTGTTCGATGCGCTGCGTACGCACATCCGCGAGGTTGCCGGCCTGCCTCTTGCGTAAGTGCACTTTAGTGCAAGCATGCATTTTTTTGCATAAAAAAGTTGACGCCGGAAATTTGTTGCATTATTATGCATCAAAAATCAATAGATGCATTATTGTTCCGGTTAAATAATTAGGAGACTCATCCATGAGTGAAGCCGCTACCCTCGTCGATTTTCGCACCGATCCCAGTCAGTACAAGCACTGGGAACTCAGTTTTGATGGCCAGGTGGCCACCCTTGCGATGGACGTGAACGAAGATGCTGGTCTGCGTCCCGGGTACAAACTGAAACTGAATTCCTATGACCTGGGTGTCGATATCGAATTGCACGACGCGTTGCAGCGCATTCGTTTCGAACATCCGGAAGTTCGCACTGTTGTCCTCACCAGCAAGAAAGACCGTATTTTCTGCTCGGGCGCCAACATCTTCATGCTGGGGTTGTCATCCCACGCCTGGAAGGTGAATTTCTGTAAATTTACGAATGAAACCCGTAATGGCATTGAAGACTCCAGTCGCCACAATGGTTTGAAATTTATTGCCGCTGTAAACGGCGCATGTGCCGGTGGCGGTTACGAAGTTGCGCTGGCATGCGACGAAATCCTGCTGATCGATGACCGTTCCTCCGCCGTTTCTTTGCCGGAAGTACCGCTCTTGGGCGTACTGCCGGGTACGGGTGGGTTAACGCGTGTTACCGACAAACGAAAAGTTCGCCACGATCGCGCCGATATTTTCTGCACTTTGGTGGAAGGCGTGCGCGGGGAGCGAGCCAAGAATTGGCGTCTGGTTGATGACATCATCAAGCCTGCGCAATTTGAAGAGGGTGTCAAGAAACGTGCCGCCGAGTTGGCTGAACAAAGCAATCGTCCTGCCGACGCCAAAGGTGTTCAACTGACACGCGTTGAGCGTGAGGAAAGTGATAACGGCGTGAAATACAAGTACGTCGAAATCACGATTGATCGTGAGCAGCGCTCGGCAACCTGGGTCGTCAAAGCGCCCGATGCCGATGTACCGACCGACATCGCCGGCATTGAGTCTCAAGGTGCCGCCTGGTGGCCGCTGCAAATGGCGCGCGAGCTCGACGATGCGATCTTGCACATGCGTACTAACGAGTTGGACATTGGAACCTGGGTTTTCAAGACCGAAGGCGATGCTTCCCGCGTGTTGGCGGCAGATGAAACTTTGCAAAAGCTCGGTGATAACTGGCTTGTTCGCGAAACGGTCGGCATGTTGCGTCGTACGCTTGCCCGTCTCGATGTCTCCTCGCGTTCGCTGTTTGCCCTGATCGAACCCGGTTCATGCTTTGTGGGCACGCTGCTCGAGCTGGCGCTGGCTTGCGATCGTACTTACATGCTGGATGATCCTGAAACCGACAAGCCTGCCCAAATTGCGGTTAATGAACTGAATTTCGGCGCGTATCCCATGGTGAATGCGCTGAGCCGTATCGAACGTCGCTTCTACGAGGAAGCGCCGGCTATTGACGCTGTCCGTGCCAAGATTGGCAGCGCAATTGGTGCTGAAGAGGCAGAGTCGCTGGGTCTGGTTACCTACTCTCTCGATGACATCGATTGGGACGATGAAGTGCGCATTGCGCTGGAAGAGCGCCGTGCATTGTCACCTGATTCGCTGACCGGCCTGGAAGCCAATCTGCGTTTCGGCGTGAAAGAAACGATGGAAACCCGTGTGTTCGGCCGGTTGTCGGCTTGGCAAAACTGGATCTTCTATCGGCCGAATGCCTCGGGCGACAAAGGTGCCCTGCGGTTGTATGGCAAAGGTGAGAAAGCCAGTTTCGACTGGGATCGTGTGTAAGTTAGGCGATAACCAATTAAGGAGTCAACGACATGTCCGGTATTAATTATTCCGAGAAAATCCCAAACAACGTCAATTTGTCCAGTGACCGCACGTTGCAACGTGCGCTGGAGCATTGGCAGCCCAATTACCTGCAATGGTGGCAGGATATGGGTCCGGAAGCGTCCCAGGAGTTGGATGTCTACCTGCGCACGGCGGTTAGTGTAGATCCCAGTGGCTGGGCCCACTTCGATTACGTAAAAATGCCCGATTACCGCTGGGGTATTTTCCTGGCCCCGCAAGACGGTGACCGCAAGATTCACTTCGGTGAGCATTTGGGTGAAGCCGCTTGGCAAGACGCGCCCGGCGAGCATCGTGCCAATTTGCGTCGGATTATCGTCACCCAGGGCGACACGGAACCTGCATCGGTCGAGCAACAACGTCACTTGGGGTTAACAGCGCCTTCACTGTACGACCTGCGTAATCTGTTCCAGGTGAACGTGGAAGAAGGTCGCCACCTATGGGCCATGGTTTACCTGTTGCACCGTTATTTTGGTCGCGATGGTCGTGAAGAGGCCGATGCACTGTTGCAGCGTCACTCCGGTAGCGAAGACAGCCCGCGTATTCTGGGTGCGTTTAATGAGAAAACTCCAGATTGGCTGGCTTTCTACATGTTCACGTACTTTACCGACCGCGACGGCAAATTCCAGCTTAGCGCGTTGTCCGAGTCGGCGTTCGATCCACTGGCACGCACCACCAAGTTCATGCTTACAGAAGAAGCGCATCACATGTTTGTGGGCGAGTCGGGTGTGTCGCGTGTATTGCAGCGTACCGCTCAGGTCATGAACGAATTGAAAACAACTGATCCGGAAGCGATTCGCAAAGCGGGTGTGATCGACTTGCCAACCATTCAGCGTTATCTGAATTTCCACTACAGTGTCACCATCGACCTGTTCGGTGCCGACCAGTCCTCGAACGCTGCTATTTTCTACAGCGCCGGTTTGAAAGGTCGACATGAAGAAGGCAAACGTACCGATGACCACTTGCTGAAGAACGATACCTATCCGATTCTTGAAGTACATAACGGCGAGCTGCGTGAGATTCAGGTGCCTATGCTGAATGCCTTGAACGAAGTACTGCGTGATGACTACATCCGCGATTCGGTTGCCGGTGTGAACCGTTGGAACAAAGTGCTGGAGAAGGCAGGCATTGATTTCCGCCTGACTGTGCCGCACAAAGCGTTCAACCGCCGTATTGGTACTTTGTCAGGAATTCGTGTGTCGCCCGACGGAACGGTATTGACCGAAGAGCAATGGAACGCCAACGTCGACAAGTGGTTGCCGACCGAGGAAGACCGTGCTTATGTTGCTTCCCTGATGGGGCGTGTTGTTGAGCCCGGCAAGTTTGCCAACTGGATTGCACCGCCTCCCATGGGTATCAACCGTCAGCCAATTGATTTCGAATACGTTCGATTCAACTAAAAAAGCGTAGACTAACAGTGTGCCGGGGCGCCTTTACCGGGTGCCCCGGCACATTGATCTTGACAGCATATCGTCACATAGCCGCACATTTTCAGTAGTGCGTTACGGAGACCAAAAATGACAACGGCCACCACAGTCATGAAACAGCATTTAATTGATCCGGAAATTTGTATTCGCTGTAACACCTGCGAAGAAACTTGCCCGATCGATGCCATTACACACGACTCCAACAACTACGTGGTGGATGCGTCGATATGTAATGATTGCATGGCCTGTGTGCCGCCGTGCCCCACCGGCGCAATCGACAACTGGATTCAAGTGGTAAGCGACAACGCTTACTCCATTGAAGAGCAATTTACCTGGGATGAGTTGCCCGAGCCGCAGGAAGCGCCGGAAGGTGCGGAGGTCGTCGAGGCAAAGGCGCCGGCAGCACCAACGGCTTCTGAGGCGCAAGAACAAGAGGGTGACCAAGACCTCGAGAACAAACCATTTACGGCAGCGGGTGCCAGCATACCGCCTTGGTCGGCAGCCCATCCTTATACCAACCTGTATACGCATAAAAACCCGGTTACCGCGACCGTAGTGGGCAATTACCGCGTTACCGACAGCGATACAGACAGCGATATTCATCATATTGTGCTTGATATGGGTGACACACCCATGCCGCTTCTGGAAGGCCAGTCAATCGCGATTTTCCCTGCGGGTGAAGACGAGAACGGCCGTTCTTATCATGCGCGGCAATATTCCATTGCCAGCCCGCGCGACGGCGAGCGCCCCGGTTATAACAATTTGTCGATTACCGTAAAACGGGTTGTGGAAGACCACGACGGCAAACCCGTAAAAGGGGTATGTTCGAATTATTTGTGCGACCTGCAAAAGAACGACTCGGTGAAGTTGATTGGCCCATACGGCAACAGTTTCCTGATGCCGAATCTGCCTGACTCAAATCTGGTCATGATTTGCACCGGTACAGGGGCTGCGCCCATGCGTGCCATGACGGAGCATTGCCGTCGCCTGAATAAAGAAGGCAAATATCGTGGCAAATTAATGTTGTTTTTTGGGGCGCGTTCTGAGCGTGAGTTACCTTACTTTGGGCCGCTCATGAATTTGCCGAAAGACTTTATCGATATCAACCTGGCGTTGTCGCGGCAGGCCGATCGCCCTAAAAAATATGTACAAGACGTGATTCGCGAGCGCGCGTCTGATGTTTTGGCATTGATCAACGATAGCAAAACCTGCATTTATGTTTGCGGCTTGAAAGGCATGGAAGAAGGTGTGTTGGCTGCACTGAAAGACATCGTTACGGAAAGCGGCAAGAAATGGGAAGATGTTCACGCCCAACTTAAAACCCAAGGTCGGTTACACTTCGAAACTTACTAGTATTCAGTTCAATCGATTAAAGGTTGTATTTAATGAAATTCAGTGAGTTTCGAGACGGCATGGTCATCAAGCACCCGCCTGTGGTGCTTGACGAAAAGACCATGATCGACTTTGCCAAACAGTTCGACCCACAATGGTTTCATACTGATCCCGAAAAGGCCGGTAACAGCCGCTGGGGCGGCCTGATTGGCAGCGGTTGGCTTACTTGTAGTTTAGCGATGCGTATGGCAGCTGATTCTGCCTTGGCAGGCTCTGAAAGTTTCGGGTCTCCCGGCGTTGATAAGATTCGTTGGTTGCTACCCACGCGCCCCGGCGATGCTTTGCGTTTGGAGCTTACGGTTAATAACGTGCGCGTTTCAGAAACGCGTAAAGATTTGGGGATCGTGCGCTGGACATGGCGTGTGTATAACCAGAATGATGATCAAGTGCTGGAGTTGGAAGCCACGAGCTTGTTCGATTTGGGGCAGGCCTGATTGCTTGGGGTTTTTAGCGCTCATCTTCAGCAATTCGCAAAGATTTTTTTGGAGGCTGATATGAAAAACCGAAAATTAGTCGCGACATCTGTTCTGGTTTCTTTGCTGTCATTCACTGGTTTAGCCGTTGCCGGCCAACACGGAATGGCTAACCAGCCGCATGCGCCGGGTATGTCCGGCGCGAACAATATGCCTGGCCCGATGGGTAATTCAGCGAATATGCCTCGGTCAGGTATGAGCGGAATGATGATGGGCGATCAAGCCGGCATGGGTGGCATGATGATGGGCGGGTGCCCCTTAATGGCGGGCATGGGTGATGTTTTAAGCCCGCGGGAGCAGATGAAAATGCATGCCGAGATGATGCAATCAATGGGGCAGATTATGCAGAAGTATGCTGACCGCGCCGAATAAAAAGTTAAAAGCTGCCGGGCCTGACGTCATGAGTTGCGTATGTCGTCAGGCTTCTCCGCCGGCCAGTTACTGAACGCGATGAAGTACAAAAGAATCAGGTTGGCTAACGGAATCAATATCAATATACCCATCCATCCTGGGTAACCGATTCGCTTGCAGATACGCCAGGCGGGAATGACCACCAAAACGGCAATAACCAGCATCCATAGCCAGTGGCCAAACCACATACCGTCGTTAAACATGTAATTTCCCATCATGAGGTCCTTTTAAGAAATATTTGTTCTGTAATCGCAATCGCGATCATGGCCACAACCGCTACTGCGATCACGAATGAGTCTGTGTTCAACTTAACCCAAACGAATCCGCCCAGGGCCAGTAAATCCAGGATAATCGCTATGGCGGGAACCCAAGCCTTGGCTTTGATATCTTCGCGCAGATAGCGTAGTACCCCCCAATGTATGGCGATATCCATAACAAGGTAGAACACGATACCTAGCGCAGCAATGCGCGAAAGGTCAAAAAACGCGGTCAGAATCAAGCCCAGAACAACGGTATAAACCAGGGTGTGTTTCTGTATGCTGCCCGGCATGCCGAAATGGCTGTGAGGAACAAGCTTCATTTCCGTAAGCATGGCCAGCATTCTGGAAACGGCAAATATGCTGGCCAGAATACCGCCCGCAGTGGCCAACATGGCAATGGCCACAGTGAACCAGACACCATATTCGCCCAACGCCGGCCTGGCGGCGGCGGCCAGTGAGTAGTCTTGAGTTTTAATGATTTCCGACAGGGAAAGGTTGCCGGCTACCGCAAAGCCTACCAAGGTGTAGATAACGACGCAAGCCGCAATGGAAATGATAATGGCACGGCCCACGTTGCGGTGGGGGTCTTTTACTTCTGAACCGCTGTTGGTGATGGTTGTAAAGCCCTTGAATGCCAGAATGCCCAGAGCAGTAGCACCAAAAAAATTGCCAATACTGTTGCCGGCTTCATTGCTATTGGAAAAGTTAACGGCGATGCCGTCGGCAACCCAGACACCGACTAGACCAAAGATCAGAATACCGCCGATTTTCAGAACGCCGATGAAGGAAGCCGTTCCCTGAATAAATTGATTGCCGGACAAGTTGATGAGAAAAGCCGCCAGAATCAAGAGCACCCCTAATAGGGGTACCATATAGCCGCTGTCGTCGCCACCGAACAGCTGCATGGTATACGAGCCAAAGGTTCGGGCAAGAAAGCTTTGGGCAATGACCATCGAAAAATACATCAGTAATGCATTGAACGCGGTGGGAAGCCGATTCCCATAGGCTTTATGCAGATACATGCCGATACCACCGGCCGATGGGTAGGCATTTGAGATTTTGATGTAGGAATAAGCGCTGAAGCTAACGATAACGGCGGCTGCCAGAAAGGCCAGCGGGAAAAGCGCGCCGGTCATTTGTGCCATTTGTCCGGTTAGCGCAAAGATGCCCGCGCCAATCATGACGCCGGTGCCCAACATGACTGTGCCGCCAAGTGTCAGGCTGTTTTCACGATAGTGGGAAGTTCGGTCTTGATTCTTGCTCATGCAGCCCTTTCATAGCTTTTTTAAAGGGTACGTCTGGTATGAACATTAATCAAGGGTTTAAAAAATTCGCATCGCTGAAGAGCTATGTTGAGAGCATAAAAAAAACGGCAAAGCATGGTCACAAGCTTTGCCGTTTTTATTGACTGCCTTGTTATTGAAGAAATGACTCGGCAATCATAATTGTTAGCATCAGAAAAATGCCTGCAAACCGGTTTGTGCGCGGCCCAGAATCAGGGCGTGAACGTCGTGCGTACCTTCGTAGGTATTCACCACTTCCAGGTTCACCAGGTGGCGTGCAACACCGAACTCGTCGGAGATACCATTACCACCGAGCATATCGCGAGCCATACGGGCAATATCAAGTGATTTGCCGCATGAGTTGCGCTTCATGATGGAGGTGATTTCAACTGCGGCAGTGCCTTCGTCTTTCATGCGGCCCAAACGCAGGCAGCCTTGCAGACCCAGTGTGATTTCGGTTTGCATGTCGGCCAGTTTCTTTTGAATGAGCTGGTTTTGCGCCAGGGGGCGACCGAACTGTTTGCGATCGAGTGTGTATTGGCGGGCGGTGTGCCAGCAGAACTCTGCCGCACCCAAGGCGCCCCAGGCAATACCGTAGCGGGCCGAGTTCAGGCAGGTGAAGGGGCCACGCAAGCCGCTGACACCGGGCATCATGTGATCTTCGCTTACTTCCACTTCGTCCATGACAATTTCGCCTGTAATGGAAGCGCGCAGACCGACCTTGCCGTGAATGGCAGGTGCCGACAGACCTTTCATGCCTTTTTCCAGGATGAAGCCGCGGATTTTGCCGTCGAAGTCACCACCAACACATTTCGCCCACACAACGAAAACGTCGGCGATGGGGGAATTGGTGATCCACATTTTTGTACCGCTTAGCTTGTAGCCACTGTCGGTTTTTACTGCGCGGCTTTCCATGTTGCCGGGGTCGGAACCGTGGTTAGGTTCTGTTAAGCCGAAGCAACCAATCCACTCGCCGCTGGCCAGCTTTGGCAGGTACTTCTGTTTTTGCTCTTCGCTGCCGAATTCGTTAATCGGTACCATCACCAGGGAGGATTGAACGCTCATCATGGAGCGGTAACCGGAATCGACACGCTCAACTTCGCGTGCGATGAGGCCGTAGCAGACGTAATTCAGGCCGGAGCCACCGTATTCAGTGGGGATAGTGGGGCCCAGCAAGCCCAGTTCACCCATTTCACGGAAAATTTCAATGTCGGTTTTTTCGTTGCGGAAGGCTTCCAGAACGCGTGGTGCGAGTTTGTCTTGCGCGTACGCTTGAGCGGCATCCTTTACCATGCGCTCTTCTTCTGTAAGCTGTGAATCAAGTAACAGGGGGTCTTCCCAATGGAAGGATGGGGCCGAGGACATAATGAATGCGCTCCGAAAATAAGTTTAGGTTTAAAGTATTTTACCGAAAACGCAACCCAAGGTAAACGTATTCGTACCAATACTGGCAGGTTATGTGAGTTATTGGCACAATGCAATTGATAAAATTGCACAATGTCGTGACAAATGTGCACGTTTCGAGTCATCACAAAGCCGATATGGGAGAACTAATGCGTAAAGGCGTGCCGAACTTAGGGGCTTTGCAGGCATTTGAGGCAACGGCGCGCCTGGGATCATTTTCGCGCGCCGCAGAGGAATTGTCACTGACCCATAGTGCCATTTTTCGGCAGGTGAATGGGCTGGAGGAGCGCTTGGGTGTCGCGCTTTTTAGTCGTGTGCGTCGGCGTATTGTGTTAACCGATGCGGGGGCGGAATATGCCGCACGTGTTCGCCATCATCTGGAGCAGTTGGAAAAAGACACGTTTAGTTTAATGTCGCGTGCCGGGCTGGGTCATAGTTTGCATATTGCCGTGCTACCCACATTGGCTACGACGTGGCTCATTCCGCGTTTGCCGGCTTTTCAGTCGCGTCATGCCGATATCGCGGTGAGTTTGTCCAGTCGCACGTTGCCGTTTCAGTTTGCCGACCATCCTTTCGATGCGGCTATTTATCATGCCGAGCAGCCGTGGGCCGCCACGCAAGGTATTCGCTTGTTTCCCGAAGAGGCGCTTGTTCCGGTTTGTTCTCCCTTCCTGTATGAAATTGCACAACATGCGTCGGATGGGTTGGCAGGTCTAACGCATTTGCACATGATGTCGCGGCCCGACGCATGGCGTGACTGGTATCGTACGCAGGGTCTTGAATACTTGCCCGGTGTCGCGGCGGGTCCTCGTTACGAGCTCTTCACGATGCTATTGGCGGCAGTGCATGCAGGGCTGGGGGTCGGATTGATTCCGCGCTTTTTGGCTGATGAGGCGCTGGCAAATGGTGACCTGGTCGTGCCGTTCGACGGGGCCCTGGCTGTGCGGCAGTCGTACTATTTCAGTTACCCTGTTCATGTCGGGAAAACCGACGCACTGATTGCTTTTGAGGCATGGCTGCAGGAAACGGTTGAAGAACAGGCGGGTTGAAAAAGATGATGGGAACGAGGCAGGTTGCAGGCTATTTTATCTCGGCTCTGATAGTTGGTAGTTTGTTGTCGGGCATGTCAGTAGCGTTGGCCCGTACACCGGTCAACCCTGAAGAGGCAACAGGTTGGACTGAAAAGTCTTTGGCTCGCGCCGATGACTACATGATTTCAGCCGCGAATCCTCATGCCTCAAAGGCAGGGCTGGCGATACTGGATGCCGGCGGTAGCGCCGTCGATGCTGCGATTGCCGCACAGTTGGTGCTAAGTTTGGTTGAGCCTCAGTCTTCAGGGCTCGGAGGGGGCGGGTTCATGGTGGTGTTCGATGCAGCAAACCAGCGCCTTCGCACTTACGATGCGCGGGAGACCGCGCCGGTGGATTCCAATGGAAGCTATTTCAAAGTTGACGGCGAGGTATTGCCTTTTTGGGATGCGGTGAATAGTGGATTGTCGGTGGGCACTCCAGGTTTGTTGCGTGGCCTGGAAAAAATGCATGCCGATGGCGGGCGCTTGCCATGGGCCGACCTATTCCAGCCGGCAATCCAACTTGCGCGAGACGGCTTTGCGGTGTCGCCCCGTTTGCACGGGCTGCTGCTACGCAGTAAAGAGTTGCGCCAAAGCAAGACCGCCCGGTCTTACTTTTACGATGCGCAAGGCAAACCACGCCCTGTGGGTTATGTGTTGAAGAACCCCGCATTGGCCAGTGTGTTTGAGCAGGTGGCACAACAAGGTGCTGATGCGTTCTATGACGGTGTCATTGCCCACGATATTGTCAGCGCGGTGCGGTCGCACGCAACGCCGGGCACGCTTGCTTTGCCGGATTTGGTCTATTACGAAGCGGTGCCGCGCGAGCCGCTTTGTGTGGCTTATTTAGAGTACGAATTATGCGGAATGGGTCCGCCCAGTTCGGGTCCAGTTACGGTAATGCAAATTTTGCTGATGCTAACGCATACAGATATTCTTGATTACGCCCCTAACTCGCTCGAAGCCGTTCATTTATTTGCCGAAGCGGGGAAGCTGGCGTGTGCGGATCGTGATGTGTATATTGCCGACCCTGACTTCGTGTCCTTTCCTGTGAATACATTGTTGGCCCCCCGTTATATTGCCCGGCGCGCCGCTTTAATTAACCCCGCTCGCGCTATGCCGCGTGCCCGGGCGGGCAATCCGCTTGGAGAAATCTCTACGTTTGGCAAAGACCGTTCTCCTGAGTTACCTTCAACAACACATTTGTCAGTTGTCGATAAAGATGGAAATGTGGTGTCGATGACAACTTCAGTGGAGTCGGCATTTGGCAGCAAAATCATGGTGCGCGGTTTCTTATTAAACAACCAGCTCACTGACTTTTCTTTGCGCGGTGTCGATGAAGCCGGCATGCCGGTTGCCAACCGCGTTGAGCCGAGCAAGCGTCCTCGCAGTTCCATGGCGCCCATGATCGTGCTGCGGGACGGCAAGCCTTATATGGCTATCGGTGCGCCCGGTGGCCCATTCATTATTAGTTTTGTGGCTAAAACGCTATTAGGCGTGTTGGGTTGGGGGCTGGACATTCAAGCTGCAATTGCGCTGCCCAATCGGGGGAGTTGCAATTATGGCACCGAGATTGAGCAGGGAACGCAGCTTGAGTCGCTTGCAACCCCTCTTGAAAAAATGGGCCACAAAGTGCGTTTGGAGTCGCTGCCCAGCGGCTTGCAGGGCATTGTCATCACGCCCGACGGCATCGAAGGCGGAGCCGATCCGCGCCGCGAAGGCGTGGCACTGGGGCGTTAATGTTTTTTAATGAAAGACCACTGTTCGGCTGCCATTCAGCAAAATGCGATGTTCCACATGGCTGCGCACGGCACGTGACAGCACCAGCGACTCAATATCGCTGCCTACCTGGGTAAGATCTTTTGCACTCATATTGTGGTTCACGCGCTCGATATCCTGTTCAATAATCGGGCCTTCATCCAGGTCGGACGTGACATAGTGCGCAGTGGCGCCGATAATTTTGACACCGCGTGCATGCGCCTGATGGTAGGGTTTGGCCCCCTTGAAACTGGGCAGAAAGCTGTGGTGAATGTTAATCGCACGACCCGAAAGCGCACGACACATTTCGGTGCTTAGAATTTGCATATAGCGTGCCAGTACGACCAAGTCTACTTGTTGTTCGTTCACCAGCGCAAGAATGCGTTCTTCCTGTTCCCGTTTTGTTTCGGGGGTGACGGGAAAGTGGTGAAACGGAATGTCATAAGCCTTGGCCATGCCGGCGTGATCGTTGTGGTTCGACACGACACCGACAACGTCGACATTCAACTGGCCGCTGTGTGTGCGAAACAGCAAGTCGTTTAAGCAGTGCCCTTGCCGGCTGGCAAGAATCAGCAAACGCGCTTTGCGTTGCGCATCATGGACACGCGCCTGCATACTGAACTCCTGGGCAACTGCCTGGAACTGCTGTTCAAGCTCTTCTGCTTGCTGATGCTTGGGAAGTTCAAAGTGCACGCGCAGGAAGAACTGTTTGGTTTCGGTGTCGCCGAATTGCTGGGCATCCAGGATATTGCCCTGTCGCTCCAGCAACCAGCCTGAAACACGATGCACAATACCGGTTCGGTCGGGGCAGGACAGGGTCAGAATGTAGTCGTTCATCGTTATCGGTTCGATTTAATCTTGGTTTTCAAGGGCCAGGCGGCATCGCCGTGCGATAGCCAAACAGGCAGTCAGACCTGGCGATTCAATGCCCATTAAATGAACAACACCAGGCACGCCATGCCATGCCGGGCCGGCAATTAAAAAGTCGGCGGCGGGTTGGTCCGGGCCTACAATTTTTGGGCGAATACCGGTGTAAGACGGCATCAGGCCATCGTCTGACAAATTTGGCCAGTATTGTCGCACAGCTTTATAAAAGCGCTCAATGCGGGAAGGGTCAACGGCGTAGTTTATTGTGTCCACCCATTCTGTGTCGGGTCCGAACCGCGCTTGCCCGGCCATATCCAGAGTTAGGTGCACACCCAAGCCTGCTTCGTCGGGCATCGGGTAAATCAGATGCGAAAAGGGTGATCGTTGCATCAGGCTGAAATAATGGCCTTTGCAATAATGGGCGTTTGGGCGCGGTGTGTGCGCATGCCAGGGGAAAAGGCGGGCGATATTCGGTGCCGCCAGGCCGGCTGCGTTTACGACATACCGGGCTGTTAACGACATGGGGTCGGCACCACCGAACTCCAGATGAAAGTTGCCGCTGGCCTGTTCGGCACTTTGAAGCGGTGTGCGAAAGACAAATTGGCAGCCTGCTTGCTCGGCCTGTCCTTGCAAAGAAAGCATAAGGGCGTGGCTATCGATGATGCCGGTTGACGGTGACAGCAAAGCCGCCTGACAAGTGAGTTCCGGTTCCAGGGCAACAGCCTCTGAGGCGGATAGCCATTGAATGTCGGTTACCCCGTTCGTCAACGCGTTGTCGTGCAATGTTTTCAACGCGCCCAACTGGTTGTTGTTGGTGGCGACGATTAACTTGCCGGTTCGTTTGTGCGGTATGTCGTATGCCTCACAATAGTCGTATAAATTTTGTCGTCCGGCCACGCAAAGCCGAGCTTTCAGACTGCCGGCGGGGTAATAAAGGCCTGCGTGAATGACTTCGGAGTTACGCGAACTGGCACCGGTACCGATTTGGCCTTCGGTCTCTACCACCAACACTTCGTGGCCGGCCCGGCTTAGTTCACGTGCTATGGCTAGCCCGATGACACCGGCACCGACGACAATGCATTCAATGTCGACATTCATGAGAGATGCTGAGTTCAGGGTGCCAGGCGTTGGTATGACCAAGCGCTGTTTGGTTGAAGTTCGTAAGCGATTCGGTCGTGCAGCCGCGATGGGCGGCCTTGCCAGAACTCGACATAGTGAGGAGTGAGACGATAGCCCCCCCAATGTTCAGGCCGGGGTGGGTTATCACCCAGCTCATTGGCCAGTTTCCGTGCCCGTGCGTCGAGTGCTTCGCGGGTAATGGGTTGGCTTTGGGGGGAAGCCCAGGCGCCAATGCGCGACGCTAAAGGGCGACTGTGGAAATACGTGTCGGACTCACTTTGTGCAACCTGTTCCACCCGTCCTTCAAACCGAACTTGTCGCTCAAGTTCCGGCCAGAAAAAGAGTGCACTTGCAAAGGGTTGCTCAGCCAGGGCCTGGCCTTTACGTGACTGATAGTTTGTGAAAAACACCAGGCCGCGTGCGTCAAACCCCTTCAGCAAAACGATGCGGGAAGACGGCTGCCCATCCTTTACCGTACCGAGTGTCATGGCAGTGGGTTCAATCACTTCTGCCGTTAGGGCTTCATTGAACCAGAGTTGAAACTGATCGAAGGGATCCGCTTTAACGGTATCTTCACGTAGCGCGTTTTTTTGATAGTCGCGTCGGATATCGGCAATAGACATAATGGTTAGTGTTACGTTTGGGCGCGATTGGCGTAATCAGGTTTGCGGCGGATCGGCGGTATCGTTTCGCAATTGACGAACCAGCGCGTTAAGGCGTGCATCGTGAATGCCGTGATCGCTTAGTGCCTGTGCGGTTTCCAATACGTACTCGATGCAGGGGCCATAGGTACCATGTGCATTGTGGATGATTTCCACCAATTGTGCGTGATTCAAATTGCGAACATAACCATCTTTTTTGCGGTCGACCACAAACACTAGTGCGGGTGTTTGGCCATGTGGTGTTTGACAAAGCAGGTGCCGGGGAATGTATGCGGCACTGGGCATTTCTCGTCTCCACAGTTCATCCAGTGTTTCCGGGATGTCACTGGAACCGACTCGATAAATCATACCGCGGCAGGATCCACCGTTGTCGAGCCCGAATACCAGGCCAGGGCGCTCGGGTGTGCCGCGGTTGATGCGGGACCACAAGCAGAGTGAGCGGTGGTAGCCTTTCAGCAGTGCCGAACGTCGTTCAAGGTAATGAAAGTTCGGGCGCCATACCAATGAACCGTAGCCAAAAACCCATAAGTCCTGGTGTGGTTGCAGGCGACGCATAAACGCTTCAACTGATGCCTGTCGTTCGGCATCAGTCAGGCGCCGAAATGTGCCTGGATTAGGTGTACAGGGGATGTTTGTGGAGACAGCAGTAGTTTTCACAATGCGTTCGACAAGACGATAGCCAGAAGTTTATTTGCCCAATTGGGCCATGATCTAATAGTACTACTATCGTGAGTCGGGTATGTGTGAGTTATGGATAATTTCGAGTCTTCAACAGACGTGGAGCGTCGGTTTTCGGGCCTGGCGCGCTTATATGGTGATGGCGCGCCGGAGCGGCTGGTCAACAGCCATATTGGTGTTGCCGGTTTAGGCGGCGTCGGCTCATGGTGCGCCGAGGCGCTGGCCCGTAGCGGCGTAGGAAATCTGACGCTCATCGACCTCGATCATATTGCCGAATCGAACATTAACCGACAGGTGCATGCTTTAACCGACACGTTGGGGCAGTCGAAAGTCGAGGCCATGGCGCAACGCATTCGGGGTATTAATCCGGCCTGCCGGCTCACGAACATCGATGACTTTGTCGTGCCGGAAAACGTCAGTGCGGTTTTTGGGGAAGACGTTCAATTAATTATTGACTGCACCGATCAAATCAGCGCGAAAGTGGCGATGATTCTTGAGGCTCGTCGCCGCCGTATTCCTATTATTGTTTGCGGTGGTGCGGGGGGTAAAACCGACCTGCTGGCGCTGAAAGTAGACGATCTGGCCTTTTCAACCAACGATGCGCTGTTGGCAAAGTTGCGTAACGTTTTGCGGCGCACCCATGATTTCCCGAAAGGCTCGGTGAGTGGTAAAGCGCGCCGCCGTGTTGCCAAGATGGGCGTGCGCGTTATTTGGTTTGACCAGCCCGCGGTGTTGCCGGCTGCGTGGATGGAGGCAGAAGCGCCGGCCGGGGCGCTACAAGGGTTATCTTGCGCGGGCTATGGTTCTGCGATGGCATTAACCGCAGTCATGGGTTTGGCTGCGGCAAATGACGCCTTACAACAGGTATTGAGGAAAAACGCAAAATCTTAGGCGATGTATCCCTGTACCAAGCGAGTCTTCTGGTTATGCCGCCATAAACGTTTTTAGCACCTGACCCGTGTGTGACCGCTCGGCAATTTTCATAATCGCTTCAGGCGGGCCGTTTTCAACCAGACGACCACCGTTCGTGCCGCCTTCGGGGCCCATGTCCACAATCCAGTCGGCTTCGGCAATGACGTCCAGATTATGCTCAATGACCACCACGGTGTTGCCCGCTTCAACCAGGCGGTGCAGCACATGAATCAGCTTTTCAACGTCGGCCATCGATAGCCCGACGGTGGGTTCATCGAGCACATAAAGGGTGTGGGGTGTGCGTGATGCGCGCCCCGTTGTGATAACGCCTTCGGTTAAGCGTGCCTTGGTGAGTTCGGTAACCAGTTTGATGCGTTGTGCTTCGCCGCCCGACAGCGTGGGCGACGGTTGCCCTAATGTTAAATAACCTAAACCCACATCTTGCATCAGTTTCAGTGCGCGAGAAATTTTCGAATGGGCCGTGAAGTGTTCAACGGCGTCATCCACGTCCATTTTCAAAATTTCACCGGCGCTCTTGCCCTGCCAGTTCACATCGAGTGTGTCGCGGTTGAAACGTTCACCGTTGCAGGCATCACAAGGCACTTTAACGTCGGGCAGAAAGTTCATTTCAATGGTCCGCAGGCCTTGACCTTCGCAAATGGGGCACCGACCATCGCCCGTGTTGAACGAGAAACGCGCCGCCGTCCAGCCACGTAGCCGCGCATCACGCGTGTTGGCAAACAGTTTGCGAATATCATCCCAGAAGCCGACATAAGTGGCGGGGCACGAGCGCGGTGTTTTGCCTATGGGTGTTTGATCAACTTCCAATACACGATCAATGGTTTCCCAACCGGTAATTGATTCGCAGCCGTGCCATTGTGTACTCGATTTACGACCGACGGCATGGGCCAGGTTGTCGAGCAAAACATCGCGCGCCAGCGTGGATTTTCCTGATCCGGAGACGCCGGTGACAACACTGAGGCAGCCGATGGGGATGCGCGCATTGACGTGCTGCAGGTTATGAAGGTGCGCGCCATGGATTTCAATCATCGGGGTTTCGTTGTGAATAACGCGACGCGGTTTGAAAGGGTGCTGCAACGGGTGTTTCAGGTAGCGCCCGGTAAGCGATTGGGGATCCTGCATGATTTCGTCCACGGTTCCCTGAGCCACCACTTGGCCACCCCGCACGCCGGCGCCGGGGCCCATGTCGATAATATGCTGGGCTTTTTTAATGGTGTCTTCGTCGTGTTCAACCACCACAAGGGTGTTGCCGTTCTCTTCAAGGCGGGCCAGCGCTTTCAGCAGAATCTGGTTGTCGCGCGGGTGCAAACCGATAGTGGGTTCGTCCAGCACATAGCAAACGCCTTGCAGATTCGAGCCGAGTTGTGCGGCCAGGCGAATGCGTTGGGCTTCACCGCCCGACAATGTGGGGGCGGCGCGATCCAGGCTTAAATAGTCGAGCCCCACTTCGCGCATAAAGTTCAGCCGCCCTTTGATTTCCTGCAGGATGTCGCGTGCGATTTCCGCATCGCGACCACGTAACACAAGCCCGTTGAAAAAAACATCGGCCTCGGCCACCGACCACGAAGCCAGTTCCGCAATACCTTTGTCGCGCCAGAGTACGGCACGGGATACGCGATTCAGCCGGGCGCCGTTGCACGAAGAGCAACTATGCGCTTCGCCTTCGTACCAGGCATTCCACGCCGTTTCTTCGCCGGTTTGGGTTTCGTCGAACCCTTGCAGGCGCAGGCCGGTACCGAAGCAATCGGTGCACCAGCCATGTTTGGAGTTATACGAAAACATGCGCGGATCGGGTTCAGGAAAACTGGTGCCGCAGCAGGGGCAGGCCCGTTTCACCGAAAAATGCTGTGCCGCAAGCCCTTGCAACGCTTCGAAGTTTCGGCGGTCGTCGATTGGGCCGGATGCGTCGGTAAGCGGTGCCAAGACGGTCAGGGTGCCATGGCCGTGCTCCAGCGCCTGCCGAATGGCCTGGCGCAGCGCCAGCTCTTCTTTCGGATCGACGATCAGATCGGCGATCGGCAATTCAATCGAGTGCTCTTTGTAGCGGTCGAGGCGGGGCCACGGCGATACGGGTATGAATTCACCGTCGACACGAAGGTGAGTGTAGCCTTTGCCTTGGGCCCATTTCGCCAAGTCGGTGTAATAACCCTTGCGCGCCGATACCAGCGGCGCCAACAGGCCAATGTGCTGTCCTTTGTGGTCGCGAATAAGTTGGGCGGCAATTTGTTCGGGCGATTGCGAGCTAACTTCAACGTTGCAGTCGGGGCACATTTGGGTACCCAGTTTGACGTATAGCAAACGCAGAAAATGGTGGATCTCCGTCATGGTGGCCACGGTCGATTTACGCCCACCACGACTGGTGCGTTGCTCGATGGCGACGGTAGGCGGAATGCCGTAGATGGCGTCGACATCGGGTTTGCCGGCCGGTTGCACAATGGCGCGGGCGTAGGCGTTCAACGATTCAAGATAACGGCGTTGCCCTTCGTTGAACAGGATATCGAACGCCAGCGTGGACTTGCCCGAGCCCGACACGCCCGTGATGACCGTGAAGGTATCGCGTGGAATGTGGACGTTGACGCCTTTCAGATTATGTTCGCGCGCATTCAGAATGCTGATGTTGCGGGATAAGTTATGTTGTTTGCGCAACGACGTTTGCAGCGGCGTCCCTGCTTCATTGTTGTGGCTTGTACTGGTTGCTTGATAGGGCTTTGAGGGCTCTGCCAGTGTGGGGGAAGAAAAGACAATATTGCCTTCATATTCGCTTAGCGCCCGGCCTGTATAAGAGCGCGCGTTCTGCATGATGTCGTTGGGTGTGCCGGCGGCAATCAGTTCCCCGCCGCGTTCTCCGCCGTCCGGCCCCAGGTCGAGCATCCAGTCAGCCGCGCGTACCACATCCAGGTTGTGTTCAATAATCAATAAAGAGTGGCCGGCTGCGAGTAGTTTTCGGAACGCGCGCATGAGTCGGGCCACGTCGTCGAAGTGCAGGCCGGTGGTGGGCTCGTCGAATAAAAACAAATTGCCGCGCTTGGCAACCTTGGCACTTGAAAGGGTGCTGCGCGAGGCTGCAGCAAGATGGCCGGCCAGTTTCAGCCGTTGTGCTTCGCCACCGGAAAGTGTCGGTACGGGTTGGCCCAGTCGCACATATTCAAGCCCAACGTCGGCCAGTGGGGCCAGGCCGGTTTGTACATCGCGCAGGCCCGAAAAGAAGCTTAGGGCTTCGTTAACGGTCATCTCCAGCACTTGATCGATGGTCGCGCTGCGGCCTAGATGTTCTACGCGTACTTCCAGTACTTCCGGCCGATAACGTTTGCCGTCGCAATCCGGGCATCGCAAATACACATCCGACAGGAACTGCATTTCCACATGTTCGAAGCCGGTACCGCCGCAAGTGGGGCAGCGTCCATCACCATTGTTGAAGCTGAATGTGCCGGCCGTATAGCCGCGTTCTTTGGCCAATGGCGCCTGGGAAAACAGTTTGCGAATAGCGTCGAACGCGCCGACGTAACTGGCGGGGTTGGATCGTGCCGTCTTCCCAATGGGGCTTTGGTCCACCATGATCACATCGGCAATCAGTTCCGCACCTAATAAATGAGTGAAGGGGCCCGGCGCTTCCGTGGGTTTGCCTTTTTGCTTCAGCAGGGCCGGGTACAGTACGTCTTGCACCAATGTCGATTTGCCTGAACCCGATACCCCGGTAAGGCATACGAGGCGGCCCAGCGGAATGGAAACCGACACATTCTTGAGGTTGTTGGCCGTTACACCTTCCAGTAAAAGTTTTGGTGTGCCGGCTTGCACTGTCATTGGGCGAGGCGCTTCCACACGTAATCGATTGCCCAGATAGTTCCCTGTGAGCGTATCCGCATTGCGCAGTTCATCCGGGTTGCCGTCAAAAATAATTTGCCCACCGCGTTCTCCCGGCCCTGGGCCGATATCAATAATACGGTCGGCGGCCACCATAACCTGCGGGTCGTGTTCCACCACAACCAGGGTGTTGCCGTTGTCACGCAAACGCTGCATGACTTCCACAATGCGATGCATGTCGCGGGGGTGAAGGCCAATAGAAGGTTCGTCCAGAACAAACAGGGTATTGACCAAAGAGGTGCCCAGCGCGGTGGTGAGGTTGATGCGTTGAACCTCTCCGCCGGACAGCGTGCGGCTTTGTCGGTCAAGCGATAAATAGCCCAGCCCGACATCACACAGAAAGTTCAGGCGAGCCCTGACTTCATTCAACAGCAAATCCAGTGCTGCATCGAGCGCCGATCCGAAACTCAATTCAGCGAAAAACCCTTTAACCTGATCGATAGGCAGTTGCATGAGGTCATGCACACTCAGGCCGGGCAGCGCATTCAATTGCGCTTGCGTCCATTCGGCATGAACCGGCATGAAACGGGGAGTGGTACTGGATGCGGGAACGACATGTTGGCCCAGGCGCCAAAGCGTGGCGTCTGGCTTTAGCCGCGCGCCGCCGCAATGGGGGCAGGGGGTGTAGCTGCGATATTTCGATAGCAACACACGTACATGCATTTTGTAGGCTTTGGTCTCCAGCCAATCAAAAAAGCGCTGCGCGCCATACCATTGTGTTTGCCAGGCTTTAGGCCCACCTTTCCAGTTTGGGTCACCATGAATGACCCAGTGCTTCTCGGCTTCGGTCAGATCGCGCCAGGGGGTGTCGAGGCGCACTTCAGCTGCGGGTGCATAACGTTGCAACTCTTGCTGGCATTCCTTATAGCTATTGGTTTGCCAAGGCTTAATGGCGCCTTCCCGTAGCGTTTTGGTCTCGTCCGGCACGACCAGGCCGAAGTCGATCCCCATGACGCGACCAAACCCACGGCAGTGCTCGCACGCGCCTAACGGCGAGTTGAATGAGAAAGTACTGGGTAATGGGCGCGCGTAATCAATGTTGCATTGTGCGCAATGCAACCGGTTACTGAAGCGCCATGCTGTTTCCGGTTCGTCGGGGCCGTCGGAGGCATAAATGGTGATGTATCCCCCGCCTTGTTTAAGGGCGGTATCCAGGGCCTCCATGACACGGCTGCTTTCCGCATTGCCGAAACGAAAGCGGTCTTGTACAACGTGCAATTGCAAACGGGTTTGCGTGTCGGTAGCGGCTTTTTTGCCGGCTTTTGTTTTCGGTTTGCTGCGGGCAGTGTCAACGGTGTGGCTGCCAGTGAAAGTGATCGTTTCCTGATGGTGAACTCGGGTGTAGCCTTGTTGTTCCAGGAACCCGCGAATTTCTTCTTCGCTGAACGAGGCAGGCACAGACACGGGAAAAGTGATGATCAGACGCGGATCGTGTTCACGTGTACGTTCGGCCAGCGCTTGCTGAATTGACCGTGGGTCGTCGCGCCGCACTTCTTGGCCGCAACAGCGGCAAAACAAACGCCCCATACGTGCAAAGAGCAACTTGATATGGTCGTTCAGCTCGGTCATGGTGCCGACGGTGCTGCGCGAGTTGCGTACTGGGTTGACTTGATCGATGGCGATGGCCGGCAAAATGCCTTCAATACGGTCAACCTGAGGTTTATCCATGCGGTCGAGAAATTGGCGTGCGTAGGGTGAAAAAGTTTCCACATAGCGCCGTTGGCCTTCAGCATAAAGGGTGTCGAACGCCAAAGAGCTTTTGCCCGAGCCCGACACACCGGTAAGAACCAGCAGTTCGCCGTTCTGAATGGTGACATCAAGGTTTTTAAGGTTGTTTTGGCGTGCGCCGAATATGCGGATAGGAGCGTTCATGAGAGGTTACAGCAGGCGAATTGAGTTGAACGTGGAGTTTACGGTAGAATAGTGGGTTAAATACAGTTCGGAGAATGTCATGGCTGAAATCAAGCGTAACCGTCGTAACACCATTGAGCGTCGTTGCCTGGGTAAAGCGTTCAAGCGTCTTTTTGTGCGCTCGCCCAAAGGCGTGTTCAAAATGCTGGAAAAAGTAAAGCGCGCCTGATTTCTTTCAGGTTTCGTTGAAAAGCCCGAAGTATTCATTGCTTCGGGCTTTTTGTTTGGTTTTCTGGGTGCACCGGTTAATGTAATTTTTTCGGGTCGCCTGATTGAACATGGAATGCGTCCTCGCCGTTATCCGGTTCATCGTCATCGTCGTCAGGCGCAGGTTCAGGTTCGTCGAGCTGGAATGGCAGTACCCCTTCAATTTCCAGGCTCCAGGCAATTTCATCGCCCTCATGATCCACTTTAATAAAGCGGATACCTTCGAGGTCGGACAATTGAATGGCCCATAAGAACTCGCATTCGTAGATATCGTTTTTACCGACGGTTAACCCGCCCTTATTACCCAAAATGCGCGCTTTCTTTCCGCCGATGGCAACATTGACACCGTCTTCATCGGTTTCGTCTTTCCCTAGTGGAATCCCGAAAATCACCCATTCAAAGCCGGTTTCCTCAGCGTCAATGAGCTCAGCAAGCACGGGCTTGCCAATATAAGCACTCAGGGCGTCGGCTGTGCGGCCGAGTTTGTCGAGTTCTTCTTGGGTGAAAACAAGGGGCGCCGGCGCGCTGGATGTCATAGCGATAACCTGTCTTTCGATTGCAAAGCTTTATTCTAGTTGATTAACCCGTCTTAACAAGAACGGCCTGTTTCTGTCATGGCTGCGGCTTTATTTTTCTTAACAGCCTACAATCGGGGTTTGTTATTTAACGGTTTTTGAATTCAAGGTATGGCTCAATACGTTTACACCATGAATCGGGTCGGCAAAATTGTGCCCCCGAAGAAACAGATTTTGCGTGATATTTCCCTGTCGTTTTTTCCAGGTGCCAAAATTGGCGTGCTGGGCTTGAACGGCGCAGGTAAATCCACCTTGCTGAAAATCATGGCAGGTGTGGATAAAGAAATTGAGGGGGAGGCTATCCCCATGCCGGGTATTAAAGTAGGGTATTTGCCTCAAGAGCCTCAACTCAATCCAGAGCACACGGTCAGGCAGGCGGTAGAAGAGGGCATTGGCGAAGTCTTTGAGGCACGTAAACGCCTCGATGAGGTTTACGCGGCCTATGCCGAGCCCGACGCCGACTTCGACGCATTGGCTGCCGAACAGGCGGAGTTGGAGGCGGTCATTGCGGCAGCTGCGTCCAGCGGTTCAGACGACATCGAAACTCAAATGGAAATCGCGGCCGACGCGTTACGTATACCCGCCTGGGATGCGCAAGTCGACAACCTGTCTGGAGGTGAAAAGCGCCGGGTGGCATTATGCCGTCTTTTGTTGTCCAAGCCCGATATGCTGTTGTTGGATGAGCCCACCAACCACCTGGACGCGGAAAGTGTCGAATGGTTAGAAGTATTTTTGCGCAAATTCCCGGGTACAGTGGTGGCGGTTACTCATGATCGTTATTTCCTCGACAACGCGGCTGAGTGGATTCTGGAGCTCGACCGCGGGCATGGGATCCCCTGGAAAGGGAACTACAGTTCATGGCTTGAGCAAAAAGATGCACGTTTAAAGCAAGAAGAGGCTTCCGAGTCGGCACGCCAGCGCACCATCAAGAAAGAACTGGAATGGGTGCGACAAAACCCGAAAGGGCGTCAGGCAAAAGCTAAAGCACGTCTGGCAAGGTTTGAAGAGCTGTCTTCCCACGAATACCAGAAGCGCAACGAAACCCAGGAAATATTTATCCCCGTTGCCGAGCGTCTGGGTAACGAGGTGATTGAGTTCGACGGCGTTAGCAAGGCTTTTGGAGATCGCCTGCTCATGGATAACTTGAGTTTCAAGGTTCCAGCCGGCGCAATTGTGGGTATTATCGGGCCCAATGGCGCTGGTAAGTCGACCCTGTTTCGCATGATTAGCGGGCGTGAACAACCCGATTCGGGCAATGTGAAAATTGGGCAAACGGTGAAGATTTCCCATGTGGATCAATCGCGTGATGCATTACCCGATGATAAAACGGTATTTGATGCGCTGTCAGACGGTGCAGATCTAATCAACGTGGGTAAGTTTGAAATGTCGTCGCGCGCTTATTTAGGGCGTTTTAATTTCCGTGGCGGCGATCAGAATAAACACGTTGGCAATTTGTCGGGTGGTGAGCGGGGCCGCTTCCATTTGGCTAAAACGCTTATCGCCGGCGGTAACGTACTATTGCTCGACGAACCGTCCAACGACCTGGATGTTGAAACACTGCGTGCGCTTGAGGACGCCCTGCTTGAGTTCGCCGGTACGGTCATGGTGATTAGCCACGATCGGTGGTTTCTCGACCGGATTGCAACGCATATTTTGGCATTCGAAGGTGATTCGCAAGTGGTCTTCTTCGATGGCAATTACCAGGAGTATGAGGAAGATAAGCGTCGTCGATTGGGTGAAGAAGGTGCAAAGCCCAAGCGCATACGCTACAAATCGCTTAAGTGAGTTGTTACAAAATGCGTGTCTAAAATACGTTTTTCATGGTGGGTTTGTTTATATTAAGATACATTATTTGCGTCTCTTAACAACGCCCATGGCCATATTTTGGCAATCTGAACCCATCGCATTTGCGTTTGTTATTCATAAATTGGAGGGATCCATGCAATACAAGAAATTCAGTAAATTGGCTGCAGTGATGGTTTTTGCCGGGGCGATGGCCGGCTGTTCAACCTGGGACAACATGACCGGTCGTGAAAAAGCTGCCGTAACCGGTGCAGGTGTGGGTGGCGTAGTTGGCGCTGCTGCTACAGGCGGCGGTGTGTTGGGTACGGTCGGTGGTGCCGCAATTGGTGGTGTAGTTGGTGATCAAATCGGCAAGCACAACGATTAATTATTCGGCTCGCGCAAAGTAGTTAATTAAATGAAACGGCCCCTGCACTTATGTGCAGGGGCCGTTTCACTTCGCCTTTTTCACGTACTATCTGGCTGAGGGTTACGCGCGTCGGTTGTCCATTTGAGGCATTTCGATTTTTACCTCAAGGACTTCCAGCGAGTCGTGACGATCGAGGTTAACCTTGATGTCGTCGGGCTGAATTTTCACATATTTGGAGATGACGTCCACCAATTCTTTTTGCAGTTCGGGCAGAAAATCCGGGGCGGCGCTGTTTCCGCCGCGCTCATTAATAAGAATAAGCTGCAAACGGTCTTTGGCGACACTGGCCGAGGTTTTTTTCTGCCCCAATAAAAATGAAAGAAACGACATATTACTTACCCCCGAACAGACGCTTGAGCAGGCCGGGTTTTTCGTAGTCGGTAAAGCGTAACGGACGTTCTTCGCCTAAATAACGTGCCACGACGTCTTGGTAGGCTTCAGAAACGTCGCTACCACGAACATGAATGGCCGGTATACCTTGATTTGACGCCTGCAAGACTGATTCTGATTCAGGCACGACTCCTAAAAGCTTAATGCGCAGAATATCCTCGATGTCTTGCAACGACAGCATTTCTCCGTCTGAAACGCGTTTTGGGTTGTAACGCGTTAGCAACAGGTATTCTTTAATAGGATCTTCGCTATGGATGGCGCGATGCGATTTGGATGAAAGGATGCCCAGAATACGATCGGAGTCGCGCACTGACGAAACTTCCGGGTTGGTGACGACGAGGGCATCGTCGGCGAAATAGGAAGCCATAAGCGCGCCTGTTTCAATACCCGCGGGGGAGTCGCACACGATGTATTCGAAGCCCATATGTTTGAGTTCGTTCAACGTTTTTTCGACACCTTCGCGGGTTAAAGCATCTTTGTCGCGTGTTTGGGATGCGGGCAAAATGTAAAGATTTTCAATTTGCTTGTCGCGGATAAGGGCCTGTTTCAGTGTCGCTTCGCCTTGAATAACATTGACGAAATCATAGACAACCCGTCGTTCGCAACCCATAATCAAATCCAGGTTTCGAAGGCCGACGTCGAAGTCGATAACGACGGTTTTAAACCCGCGCATGGCCAGGCCGGAGGAGAAGCTGGCACTGGTGGTTGTTTTGCCCACACCGCCTTTGCCGGATGTCACTACAACAATTCGCGCCATGACGATATTTTTCCTTTATGTTGGATAGAGTAAATCACGTAATCGTATAGCAAAACAGCTATAAAAAGGTAACCGGGTTTAGCCTTTTGAATCCAGCGGCAAAATATCCAGCTTATCGCTTTGCAACTGAACGATGGCCGGCTTGTTGCGAACACTGGCCTCCAGTTCGGCTTCTATGACTCGATAAACTCCGGCTACCGCCAGGAGTTCTGGATCGAGCTGCGTAGCGAAAATTCGTGCGTTGGTATCGCCACGGGCACCGGCCATGGCTTTGCCTCTTAGGGGGCCGTAAACATGGATATTGCCGTCGGCAATGACTTCCGCACCTTGGCTTACCATGCCTACCACAATGAGGTCGCCGCCTTTTGCGTAAATGCGCTGTCCCGATCTCAGGGGGCGGTCTATCACCATGGTGGTGGACGCAGGTTCAATGTTTTCTTTGGGTGTCGAGGCCGGAACGGCATCTGTTTTACCGGCCATTGAGTCGATGGTTTGCGTGGCATTGGAACTTGAGTTCGGGCTCGTGTTTGCCGGCGCAACATTTTTGGAAGGTGCATTCGACAAGTCGACAGCCGTTAAGCCCTCACGTAGCGCCGATTCCAGATTCTTGTCGTTGGCCATCACGCCGATTGGCGATAATTTGTGTGCCCGAAGGGCTTTCAGCAGTGCCTTCCAGTTAATATTTTCCGTCAGGGCGGTTGCATCAATGACAATTGCTTCATTTTCGAAAAATGCACCGGCGTCTTTCATGCGCTGATCCAGCGCGTTAGTGAGCGCGTTGAGGTCGGCACTGTGCAGCACCACACGAATGGCATACAGTGTTGCGCTTTTGAAGTCGAGCGCGCTGAGATCGGGTTTTGAGGAAGAGTCGCTCACGGAATTCAGAACAGTTTATAAGGGATGGGCGCTATTGTGCCTTTCAGCGCGTTGCGTTGCAATATTTCACACCCATGTGTCTTTTAAGGTAACGGCGCGGTTAAGAACCGGTTTTTCCGGGGTTGAGTCAACTTGATCGGCGACAAAATAACCCAAGCGTTCAAATTGCCAGGTTTTCCCGGGGGCGGCAATGGTGCCGGGCTCAAGCCAGCCTTTGATTGTTTGACAAGAGTCTGGGTTCAAGGCCTCAAGAAAGTCTTTGTCGCCGGCATCGGGATGCGGATCTGCGAAAAGACGATCATACAGCCTTATTGTGGCGGGCACGGCATGCTCTACGCTGACCCAAGTAATATTGCCTTTGACTTTGACGGAAGACGCACCGGGCGTACCGCTTTTCGTATCGGGCAGGTACTCGGCGTGGACTTCAATAATGTTGCCGTCTTCGTCTTTCACACACCCCGTGCAAGTAACGATGTAGCCATATTTTAGCCGGACCGTATTTCCTGGGAAGAGCCGGAAATATTTCTTGGGCGGCTCTTCGCGAAAGTCGTCACGTTCAATCCAGAGTTCACGTGAGAAAGGGAACTCCCGTTGGCCGGCTTCGGGGTGATGTGGGTGCCGCGGGGCGTGGCACAGCTCGGTTTGATCTTCAGGGTAATTGGTAATGATCAGCTTGACGGGGTCGAGAACGGCTACGCTGCGATCGGCGACAGGGTCGAGATCATCGCGCAATGCCTGTTCGAGTGTGCTGTAGTCAATACGGGAATCGGCCTTGGAGACGCCAACGCGTTCAACAAACAAACGAATCGATGAAGGCGTATAACCGCGTCGGCGCAACCCGACCAAAGTCGGCATACGAGGGTCGTCCCAGCCTTGTACATGCCCTTCGCGCACCAACTGCAGGAGTTTACGTTTGCTAGTGATGACATAGTTCAGATTCAAACGGGCGAATTCGTACTGACGGGGCAAGGGTTCACCCAATTGGCCAAGTTCGGCCAGCCTGGCCAGAATCCAGTCGTAGAAGGGGCGCTGATCTTCAAACTCCAGCGTACAAATACTGTGTGTGATGCCTTCCAGCGCATCTTCCACAGGGTGGGCCCATGTGTACATGGGGTAAATACACCATTTATCGCCGGTACGATGATGTTTGGCGTGTCGGATGCGATACAGAACGGGGTCGCGCATATTGATATTGGGCGAGCCCATATCAATTTTCGCGCGCAAAGCCATGCTGGCGTCGGGGTGTTTCCCGTCGCGCATTTCTTCCAGGCGTTGCAGTGATTCTTCAGCAGGTCTGTCGCGCCAGACCGAATTTTTGCCCTTCTCGGTGAGCGTTCCCCGGTTTTCGCGCATTTGTTCAGGGGTTTGCTCATCGACGTATGCGTAGCCGGCCTGGATCAAGGATTGGGCGAAAGCGTACATGGTGTCGAAGTAGTCGCTGGCGTAATAAAGGTTTGTTTCACCTTCGTATTGCCAGTTGAAACCCAACCATTTCACCGTATCAATAATCGATTGAACGTACTCGTCGTCTTCTTTTTCCGGGTTTGTGTCGTCGAAACGCAGATGACAAGTGCCTTGGTAGTCGCGTGCCAGGCCAAAGTTCAGACAGATACTTTTTGCGTGGCCAATATGCAAATAGCCGTTGGGCTCGGGAGGGAAGCGGGTACGGATTTTGGCCGGGTCGGGTGTGCCGTTTTGTTGTACCGATAACGGACCCGGGCGTCCGGCCCAGCGTTTACCTGCAAAACGGTTGGCTGCGAGGTCGTTTTCAATAATCGTGCGCAGGAAATTAGAGCTGGGAGTGGAGCTGGATTCCGTGGTCATAAGGTCGAAAGCTAATACGAGAGAGTCAATACAATATTAAAAGAGCATTTTGCCATGATCTGCACCATTTGCCTGTGAGAGAGTCCGCGGTTAGCATTATGTGGCACATTATTCGCGGGATTCTATGACGAACTCACCCCTTTGGTTGGCGCAAATCCAATTTTTCACCAGCTTAGGCTTCCTTTCTTTGTTCCTGCTGCTTGAGTTGGGGTTGGCATGGTTGCTGGTTTATTTTAAGTTGCGGGCGGTGTCGCCGGGCCAACGCGTTTGCTTTATTCAAGCATACCGTTTCTGGGCGCGTATTTTTGCACTGACTAGTATTTTAGCGCTGGCGGCGGGGTTTCCCGTGCTTATTCAACTGGGTACGTTGTGGCCGGGGCTCATGGCCCGCATCGGCGAGGTGGCCGGGCCCTTGCTTGCGGCGGCGGTGTTAACCACTTTCATCATGAAATCCTGCTTTTTGGGCGCGATGCTTTTCGGACAGCGTCGTATGTCGGATCGTGCGCATACGTTAGTCGTCGTCATGGTTGCCTGTGGGACGTCTTTAGCGCTGTTTTGGGTCCTGGCGTTATTTGCCTGGATGCAAGCGCCGGCGGGTGGGCAGTTCCTTGAGGGCCGGTATCAGGTGACGAGTTGGTTCGACGCGCTTTTTAGCCCGTTTCTGTTCACTTTTGTATGGATGACCTTAGCGTTGGCTTTGTTTGGCGCGGCGTTCATGATGATCGGAGTGACGGCTCGGCAATCGTTGTGGCAGCCTGTTGACGATAGTCACAGGCAAGTGTTTCGCACGGGGTTGTTTGCCGCCGTGCTGTCGTCAACGTGCCTGATCGGTGCGTTGGGTGTTTATAGCCAACAGGTGGCTGAACTTCAACCTGGAAAAGCAGCGGCAACCGCCGCGTACTGGCAAACTGGAACGCGTCCCGATATGGCATTGTTCGGCTGGCCTTCGGAAGCACAACAAATAACGCGTGGTGCGCTGGCGATCCCCAGTCTGGGACGATTTGCCTTGGGGCGTGATGAAATGGGCAGAGCAGTTGGGTTGGATGAGTTTGCCGGCATGCATGCGCCGGTCGCTCTAACTTTCTGGTCATGGCGCTTTTTAATTTTGGTTGTTGTTTTGGCTTGGGTGCTTGGAGTGTGGTTTTTGTTCAGGTTGCGTCGAAAATCGTTTGATATTTCGGCCATTTCGCAGCGAATGCGCCGTGGTTTTAGTGGTCTGACTTATCTTGGGTTGCCTGTATTTGTGTTTTGGTTGGCTTATGTATGGTTTGGCCAACTGCCCTATGCGGTCAACGGCAGTGTGACAACAACCGAAATTCTGACCGTTACCGGTGCCGGCGAAATTTTTGCCGGGTTACTGGCTTATAGCGCAGTGTACGTGCTGTTTTTTGTGGCATTTATTCGACTCGTACGGTATTTCATGCGATATGGGGTTATTCCGGTTGGGCGTCAAAGGGGCAGGGCATGATTGATTCTTTGGTTGCGTTGTTGGGTTTGCAAGCCCACGACCCCCATTTTTGGATGCCGTTGGCGTTCATGTTCCTGTTCTTCGCACTTGTTGTTGCAGGCACCGTCCTTGATGGTTTCGATATTGGCGTTGGTTGCCTTGTTCCCTTCGCATCACCCGTTTTGCGTATGCGGATGTTGGCATTGCTAAGCCCTTGGCGCGACGCCAATGAGTTTTGGCTGTTGTTGGGCTTAACCTTGCTTGCGACCGCCTTCCCTTTGGCCTGGGAGGTGGTCATGGGGCAGTTGTACGTCCCGCTAACGTTGCTGGGGTTGGGCGTTTTTATGCGTTCGGCCGCATTTGAATTGCGTTTACGCTCACCGATTGCGTCTCAAAACGGTTGGGCGCTGGTGTTTGCCGTGGGTTCGTGGATGACCGCGTTGGCGCATGGTTATTTGCTTGGGCAAATCGTCACTGGCTACGAGTCGGGAGCAGGCTATGTCAGCTATGCGGGGTTTGTGGCGCTTTGTGCGGTCGCCGCGTATAGCTTGTTGGGCGCTGCGTGGCTCATGATGCGTGAGCCGGGCGAGCTGCGTGTAAGGGCGGCGTATTGGGGGCGTCAGGCAGTGCGCTGGGCGGCTGCGGGTGCGGTCGCTGTGTCACTGGTACTTGCGTTTGCCAACACGGGGGTGTTTTTGCGCTGGACGTCAGGGTCGCAATGGTTGGTAATCGTCTTGCTTTGGGTTTGGATCCTGATCAGTTTCATGATTATTGAAATGATGCTGCAACGAACCATTCATCGTAGTTATCGTCATGCCTGGCTGCCGTTCTTATTGGTTTTGCTGGTTTTCCTGATTACGTTGGGCGGTCTCGGGTATAGTTTTTTCCCTTATCTTGTCCTTGATAACGTCACCATCTGGGACGCCGCCGCCTCGGTGGATGCTTTACGGCTTATATTGGCGGCGGCTGTGATTGCTTTGCCGGTGGCGTTGATTTTCAATATTTGGGTGTACTGGCGGATGTTTGGGGTGTCGCGTCCCCCTCAACCTCCGGCTTTTCGGCAACGGGCAAATTAACTTTCACCTCAAGCCCGGGGCCGGGCTTGGCGTTTGCCAGGCTTAAATGCCCGCCGTGGGCACGGGCAATGGCGTCAGACAGGGCTAAACCCAATCCAACTGATCCGGTTCGGGTGCGCGCTTTGTCCAATCGGGAAAATGGCCGCAGGGCTTCAGCATGCTGCGCAGCGGCGATCCCGGGTCCGTAGTCACGTATATGAATACATGCACTACCTTCTTCCAGCGTAAGCGACACCTCTACCGGGGGCTCGCCGTGATTCAAGGCATTGGTGACCAGGTTGTCAATCAGGCGCCCCAGCGAAACCGGATCCGCCTGAATCCAGACGGTGGTTGTTGGCATACCCATTAAACGAACCTCACTGCCGGCGGTTTCCCAGGCGTTGATTTGCTCATCCAACCATTGAGTCAGGTTGAGGGGGCTGAAATGATAGGTGCTGGGGTCGGTTCCACGAACAAAACCAATAAATTGGTTAACCATGCGCTGCATATCTTGAATGTCTTTGCGCAGACCGTCTTTAACTTCGCCATCGTCGATCATCTCAGCACGCAGCCACATGCGAGACAAAGGGCCTTTCAAATCGTGGGGCAACCCGGCAAGAAGCGTGCGCTTGACCGTTTCCGACTCGCTAAGTGCATCCAGCATGGCATTGAAACGCTGCCCCAAAACTTTTGTTTCCGTCGGGCCCGACGGCGTTACACGTTGCGGCTGGCCGGCTGCCAATTGATCGGCTGCCCGTGCCAGTCGCGTAAGCGGACGGGTAATATGCCAGGAAAAAGCGGCGGCGACCAACAACAGTAGTCCCATCCCCCCCAGCCAGGCGAGAATTGTTTGGCTGCTAACGGGGGGGGATAAGCGATCAAGGGGGATAACCAGCCATTCCCGGGTGCGCTTGTCGGGGTTGTCGAAGCGGTTGTCGAGAGAAATATAAAGTCGGGGGAGTTCGCCTCGCGATAATCCAACGCGTGTGCCATCATCAAGCCGGTTGTTCAGGGCCGTTACGAAATGGCGCAGTTCACGTCGTAAGTCGTCGGGTGGTGAGCGTCGTTGTTGATCTGTTTCTTCCTGATTTTTACGTCTTCTTTCGATATTCCGGGTATTGGAAGGCAGCGTTCGAGACCATAATTGCCACTCGCCCCGCGACGCGTGCTTGACCAGTTCGGCTCGCGCATGTTCCGGTACCTGAGCCAGAGAGGCGCGTAAAGTTCTAATTGTGGTGGCAGTAACTTCAACCGTTACCTCTTCGGTGAATTTCTGACGAAAATGCGCAACTGTTGCAAGTGTGGCGGCCTGTACCACCAGCAAAGTGCCCAGTGTCAGCAAAATTAACCGCGTGCTGAGCGAACGCGGTACCAGGCGCTGCGTGAAATGCTTGAATTTCATATTCAGGGCGAAAACCGGTATCCAACCCCCCATACGGTTTGAATGTAATGGGGTTGTTTGGGGTCATTTTCTATCGCGCGACGTAACCGCAGTATGGCGATGTCAATTGCCCGATCATTTCGTTCACCTTCTTCGTCGTCGCGCGCGAGCGCAAGCAGGCGCTCTCGTGATAACGCTTTGCCGGGGTTGCGAACCAGCGCTTCGAGCAAGTTAATTTCGCCACCAGTAAGTTTGATGGGGGTGTTGTCTTTCAGAAGTTGCCGGCGTGCAGGGTCGAACGTGAACGGTCCGAAATGAACAGGTTGTTCTTTAACCAGCGCGGAGGCGCCTTTTTTGCGCCTCAGTACGGCCTCTATGCGGGCCAGCAGTTCTCTTGGGTCGAAGGGTTTGCCCAGATAATCATCGGCGCCGGCCTCCAGGCCGAGTACACGATCGATAGTGTCATCGCGCCCGGTGAGCAAAATAACGGGAATATCCTCCCCCATTTGGCGTAGGCGGCGGCAGGCTTCAGCACCATCGCCATGAGGCAACATGCGGTCGAGCACGATGAGATCGGGCGTGTAGCGTTCAATGCGTGCAGGCAGGTCGTGGCTATCGTTCGATAGCAAAGTGTCGTAGCCATGACGATTCAGGTAGTCGGCCAGTAATTGCCTGAGCGCCGGATCGTCATCAACAACCAGGACTTTGGTAAGCGTTTTTTCCATGGTGCGTCAAGTTTGCTGGCTGAATCAAATTTGGGCAAGAGGTAGAAACCAATTGAAATCTGTTGCGTACTATAAAATGCCCGCTGAGCTGTATTCCAATAGGGGCGGCTCGGTAACGCATCCTGTCTTAACTGCTAATAGATTTTTTTGGTTTATTAATGTCTTTCTCTTCCTCTTCTCCTCTGGACGTCTTACAGCAGGTTTTTGGTTATGACTCGTTCCGGGGGAATCAACATGAGATTATCGAACATGTTGTAAATGGGGGAGACGCTTTGGTTCTGAAGCCCACCGGGGGCGGCAAATCCCTCTGCTATCAAATTCCAGCATTGGTACGTAAAGGAACCGGTATCGTGGTGTCACCGCTTATCGCGTTGATGCAGGATCAAGTCGATGCATTGCTTGAGTTGGGTGTACGTGCCGCTTTTTTGAACTCCACACTTGACTGGCGCGAGGCACGTCAGGTGGAGCAGGGGTTCAGGGCGGGGCAACTCGATGTGTTGTACGTGGCGCCGGAACGATTATTAACGGAACGGTGTCTGGCTTTGCTTGAAGAGGGTGATATAGCACTTTTCGCCATTGATGAGGCTCATTGTGTGTCGCAATGGGGGCATGATTTTCGACCAGAGTACCTGGGCCTGTCGTTATTGGCCGAACGCTGGCCGCAGGTGCCCCGGATCGCGTTAACGGCTACAGCCACCACAGCAACGCGTCATGAAATTATTCAACGGTTGGGGCTGGAGCAGGCCGGGCTGTTTATTTCCAGTTTTGACCGTCCCAATATTTGCTACCGGATGGTTGAGAAACGCGAAGTAAAACGACAGTTGCTTGATTTCATTCAATCTGAACATCGCGAAGATTGTGGGGTGGTTTACGCGCTCTCGCGATCACGCGTTGAGGATACAGCAGCGTTTTTGGCCCGCAATGGTATTGCGGCGCTTCCTTACCACGCCGGTTTGTCGGCTACACAGCGTGCGCAGAACCAAGCCCGTTTTTTGCGCGAGGAGGGGGTGGTGATGGTGGCAACCATTGCATTTGGAATGGGGATTGATAAACCCGACGTTCGTTTTGTTGCCCATATCGACATGCCCAAGTCTGTTGAGGGCTATTACCAGGAGACAGGTCGTGCCGGTCGCGACGGTTTGCCGGCGACAGCGTGGCTGGCATACGGTTTGCAGGATGTGGTGCAACAACGCCGGATGATTGATGAGTCGACTGGTGATGAAGTGTTCCGGCGTCGTTCCGCTGCGCAACTCGACGCTATGCTTGGGTTGTGTGAAACCGTGGATTGCCGTCGTCAGCGGCTGTTGGCTTATTTTGACCAGACTATCGGGCCTTGTGGCAATTGCGATGTTTGCTTGAGTCCTCCGGAATCGTGGGATGGAACGGTTGCCGCGCAGAAATTATTGTCGGCGGTTTATCGCTTGTGGCGTGAACGCGGGCAGCGGTTTGGCGCAATACATTTAATTGATATTTTGCGCGGCAAGACAACCGACCGCATCAGGCAGAATCAACATGACTCTCTGTCGGTGTTTGGTGTGGGTAAAGATTTGTCGGAGCAGGCCTGGCGCGGTGTTTTACGCCAGTTGCTCGCACGCAATATTCTTGCGGTTGACCAAGAGGGCTACGGTACATTGGCGTTAACCGATGAAAGCCGGGCTGTGCTGAAAGGTGATGCCACCCTCATGTTGCGCAAAGAAACTCTGGACGCGCGTAAAACGCGGCCGGCCAGGCAACGTGCGGCAATGGACGATTTACCGGCTGATGCGCTTGCGCGTTTTGAGGCGTTGCGGGCGTGGCGCGCCGAAACGGCCCGCAGCCATGGGGTTCCGGCCTACGTTATTTTCCATGATGCTACGTTGCGGGAGGTTGCGCTGTCGTGCCCGCAAAGCTTGAGCGACCTGGCTCATATTAACGGTGTCGGTGCCCGTAAACGCGAGGCATACGGCGAAGAGTTGCTGAGCAGCATAAGGTCGGTCTGATGCCTGGGCCGCACGTTTGCGGGTGGCGTTGACGCGTTTATTCAAAAAGGTCGGGTGTGTTGTCGCGTGATGTGGGGGCGGCAAGGCCCAAATGACGCCAGGTTGTCTGTGTGGCCATGCGTCCACGGGGGGTGCGTTGGAGATAGCCGTGCTGGATCAGGTATGGCTCGATAACGTCTTCAATCGTGTCACGCTCTTCGCCAATGGCTGCTGCAAGGCTGTCGACACCTACCGGACCGCCGTCGAATTTGTGCACGATTGCATCAAGCAGTTTACGGTCCATTAAGTCGAGCCCCTGTGGATCGACATCCAGCATCGACAGCGCGGCGTTGGCTGTATCCGCGTTGATCACGCCGTCGGATTTCACCTCGGCATAATCGCGCACCCGTCTAAGCAGTCGATTGGCAATTCGAGGGGTGCCGCGTGCCCGCCGCGCAATTTCCTGGGAGCCATCCGGCGTAATCGTGACATTCAGCAAGCCTGCACTGCGGGAGACAATATGGGTAAGGTCGGTAACGCTATAAAACTCAAGGCGCGAAACAATACCAAAGCGGTCGCGCAGGGGGTTGGTTAGCATACCGGCGCGTGTGGTGGCACCCACCAGTGTGAAGGGTTGCAGGTCGATTTTTACGCTGCGGGCTGCCGGGCCTTCACCGATCATGATGTCGATCTGGAAGTCTTCCAATGCCGGGTAGAGAATTTCTTCTACGACCGGCGACAAACGATGGATTTCATCGATGAACAAAACATCGTTGCGTTCGAGATTGGTTAGCATGGCGGCGAGATCGCCGGGACGCTCAAGGACAGGCCCTGATGTTTGGCGCAACTGGACGCCCATTTCCTGCGCAATAATGTGTGCCAGCGTGGTTTTACCCAGCCCGGGGGGGCCAAAAAGCAGAACGTGGTCGAGCGATTCGCTGCGTTGTCGTGCGGCGGTAATGAAAATTTCAAGTTGTTCGCGCACATTGTGCTGCCCGACGTAATCAGACAGCATGCGTGGGCGCAGGGCCCTTTCAAGCGTATCTTCGTTAGGGGAGGAGGATTGCGGTGCGACGATTCGCGGCTCTGACGCGGTGCCCGAGAAGGAATCAGAATGAATAGCCATGGCTCAGTTCAGCTTGAAATATTGCGTTAATCGTACACGAGAACGATGGGGTCGGCGACTCTAGCGTGCCAGCGACTTCAGGGCCTGGCGGATGCCGTCGGAAACATCGATATCGGCGGGCAGCGCCTTCAATGCCGCCTGGGACTCACTGTTTGAGTAGCCCAGCGCCATGAGTGCGTTCAAAATGTCATCGCGACCGGAGCCCGTGTTGCCGCCACCACCATGATGGGCCGGCGTGCCGAGTTTGTCTTTGAGTTCGAGCAGCAGACGTTCAGCCGTTTTTTTGCCGATGCCGGGTACACGTGTTAGACGGCCGGTTTCCTGTTCCCGAATGGCCAGTGCCAAGTCATCGGTGGTCATGCCTGAAAGTACCGCCAAAGCCGTTCGCGCACCGATCCCGGTAACCTTGATTAAAGCGCGAAAGGTGATGCGTTCCTGAGCAGTAAGAAAGCCATACAGCACATGGGCATCTTCCCGGATGGCCAGATGGGTGTACAACGTAACCTGGGCGCCCATATCAGGCAGGTCGTAAAGGGTGCTCATGGGTACATCGATTTCGTATCCCAGCCCACCTGCTTGTACGCAAATAGTGGGTGGGGTTTTGTCGAGTAACGTGCCGGTAATGCGTCCGATCATGTCGATCCCTTATTCAATAATGTTCAGCGCGACAAACGGCCGCCGCGCAAACGCGCGCCGCCCCGGCCTGATAGTGCTCCGCCGGCATGTAGTTTTGCGGCCAGAGCACCCACGTGTGCATGGCAAATAGCACAAGCCAGGGCATCGGCCGAGTCCGGCGAAGGCAAACCGTTCAGGTTCAATAAACGCTGAACCATGGCTTGTACCTGTTCTTTGGCGGCGTGGCCGTTTCCAACGACGGATTTTTTTATTTGCAGTGCCGTATATTCGTGGACGTCGAGGTGATGGTCGGCCAGCGCACACATTGCCGCGCCGCGCGCCTGCCCCAATAGCAAGGTTGAGGTGGGATTCGTATTTACAAATACTTTTTCCAGCGCGGAAACGGTGGGGTGATGTGCCTGAATGATCTCCCTGACATTATCCAGAATGGTTTTCAGGCGCTGCGCCAGGGGTAGGTCGGCCGGAACCTGAATGGTGCCACTGGCCACATAGCCAAGGCGCATGCCTTCGACATCGATAATGCCGAAGCCGGTGCGCCGAAGGCCGGGGTCAATGCCAAGGACTCTCATTAATGACGGAAATGACGGGTGCCGGTGAGCACCATGACAATACCGCGTTCGTTGGCGGCGGCAATGACTTCGTCGTCGCGCACGCTGCCGCCGGGCTGAATAACACACGTAGCACCGGCTTCGGCCACTACGTCCAGGCCGTCACGGAAAGGGAAGAAAGCGTCGGAGGCGACGGCGGAACCGGCCAGACTCAGACCCGCGTTTTCAGCTTTGATGGAGGCAATGCGTGCCGAGTCAATACGGCTCATTTGGCCCGCGCCAACGCCCAGTGTCATGCCGTTTGCGGCAAAGACAATGGCGTTCGATTTCACATATTTTGCAACTTTCCAGGCAAACAGCATGTCGTGCAATTGTTGGGGAGTGGGTTGCTTATCCGTAACGACCTTAAGCAGGCTTTCATCCACCTGGAAGGTGTCTGGAGTTTGTACCAGCCAGCCTCCGCCAACCCTTTTAATGTCCATCGGGTTCTGGGCATTACCACTGGGCACCTCAAGCACGCGAACGTTCTTTTTGCTGGTAAATACGGCCAGTGCTTCGCCTGAATATGCCGGAGCCAATAGCACTTCGACAAACTGTTGTTCCGTAATCGCCCGGGCGGTTTTTTCATCAACCGGACGGTTAAAGGCAATAATGCCGCCGAAAGCAGATGTAGGGTCGGTTTTGAAGGCTTTTTGATAAGCTTCTTCCGAATTTTCCGCTACCGCCACGCCACACGGATTGGCGTGCTTCACAATTACGCAGCCACACGTTTCAAGGCTGCGTACGCACTCCCAGGCTGCATCGGCATCGGCAATGTTGTTGTAAGAAAGTTCTTTGCCCTGAAGCTGGCGATAGCTTCCCAACAGACCGGCGCCGACCGGTTGGTCAACATAAAACGCAGCAGCCTGATGCGGGTTTTCGCCATAGCGTAGCGTTTGTTCGCGTTTCATTTGCACTGTAAGCACTGCCGGCCAAGGGGTGCGCTCGGGTTCTGCGTTTTGTGCCGGCGCTTCGTTTGCCAGGCTGCTTAAGTAGCCGGCAATGGCCCCGTCGTAGGCTGCGGTATGGGCATAAACCTTTGCTGCCAGGGCCAGTCGTAGGGCGTAGGAGGGCTTACCGGCTGGGCCGTCGATATCGGCCAGTACTTTTTTGTAATCAACTGGATCGATTACAACGGCGACGCCGCCTTCTTCGGTACCATGATTTTTTGCCGCCGCCCGCAACATGGCCGGCCCGCCGATATCAATGTTTTCCACTGCATCGGCAAAAGTGCAGCCCGGCTTGGCAATGGTTTCGCGAAAGGGATATAAATTCACAACCAGCAAATCAATGCGGTCTATATCGTGCGCTTCCAGCGTTTCTAAATGTTCAGTACTATCGCGACGTGCCAGTAGCCCGCCATGAATTTTTGGGTGTAACGTTTTGACGCGGCCATCGAGAATTTCCGGTGAGCCGGTGTGTTGGGCTACTTCGGTAACAGGCAGGCCCGCGTCGGCAAGCATTTTTGCCGTGCCGCCGGTTGATAAAAGTTTAATGCCGCGCTCAACCAGTGCTTGGGCAAATTCAACGATACCGGTTTTGTCGGAAACCGAAAGCAGGGCGGTTTGTATCTTCATGGGTACGACTCAAAAGTAGATGGGTTCAAGGTTGCAAATCGTGCGTGCTGAGTTTTTTGCGCAGGGTGCTGCGCGTAATACCCAGCATGGCGGCCGCTTTTGACTGGTTGCCGTGCGTTTTTTCAAGCGCGATTTGCAAAACCGGTTTTTCAACGCAATTGACCACCATGGCCAGAATATCGTGTGGCTCAGTGTCTCCCAGGTCGGCGAAATAACGTTCCAGATGCTCGCGTACACACTGTTCAATGGGGTTGGGATAGTTCATTCTTTTCGCTGTTGTGAGTTCAGGCGGCCAGCGCCTGTGATGGTGTTGTTAAATATTGTTCGGGTGCGAACTGGTCGAACCAGGCTGCCAGGGCGGCGAGTTGTTCTTGACTTTGGTCGCTTTGATTGATGCGTTGAATTAAGGGCGCGCTAAGGGGAAGTTTGCCCAGATACCATCCAACGTGTTTGCGTGCCGATCTTACACCAGTGTACTCGCCGTAGAAACGATAGTGATCTTCAAGGTGTTCGAGCAGGCAATCGCGTAATTCCCCGAAGGTAGGGGGAGGCAGGTAAGTGCCGGTTGCCAGAAAATGATCGATTTCCCGGAAAATCCAGGGGCGGCCTTGGGCTGCGCGGCCGATCATAATGGCATCGGCCCCCGTGTAATTGAGAACAAAACGGGCTTTTTCCGGACTGTCGATATCGCCGTTGGCGATAACGGGGATCTGCAAGTGGCTTTTGACTTCTTTGATGGTGTCGTATTCCGCATGCCCGTTGTATAAGTCGGCGCGCGTGCGCCCATGTAATGTAAGGGCGGAGATGCCCGTGTTTTCCGCCAATTTGCCGATGCGAAGTGCATTGCGCGAGTGGTGATCCCATCCGGTGCGGGTTTTGAGCGTGACGGGGATGCCGAATGGTCGACACGCGCTAACGACGCTTTCAAGAATGCGGGCAATGAGGTCTTCGTGACGCAGCAAAGCGGAGCCGGAGGCGACATTACACACTTTCTTAACCGGGCAGCCCATATTGATATCAATAATTTGGGCGCCTTTGCGAATATTGAAAACAGCGGCTTCCGCCATCATTTCAGGGTCGGCTCCCGCAATTTGCACTGCGATGGGGTCGATTTCCCCGTCGTGGTTCAGGCGACGTGATGTTTTGACGCTGTTCCATAAGCGAGGATTACTGGCTGCCATTTCAGAGACGGCATAGCCCGCACCCAACCGCTTGCACAGTTGCCGATAGGGGCGATCGGTTACACCTGCCATAGGCGCAACAAATACATGATTGGGGAGGGTCCAGGGGCCGATTTGCATGGGGGCATTTTAACGTTCCCTGACCAGGGTGGGGAGAGGGAAATAAATTCGGTTACCGACGCAGGCCTTGTAACAGATGATGAGCAAGCGGCATACGCGCTCCAAAACTGAGGTCCATACCGAATAAGGCCAGCCCTGCCGCATGTTCTACAAGAGGCTGTTTGGTTGCGAATATGCGCGGCAGGAAGTCGGTAATGCCTGTGGTGAGCCAACGGTCGGGTTTGCGCAGCTGTGTGTAGTGTTCCAGCATTGGGCCGGGATCCTGGCTTGGTTGAGTGAGCCAAAAACGCAAAGTGTGTGCAAGCTGCGCTGCGTCCCGCAAACCCAGATTAAGCCCCTGGCCTGCAACCGGATGCACTGTTTGAGCGGCATTACCGATTGCAATACCTCGCCGGCTGATGCGTGTGGGGCCTGCATGAAGAGACAATGGGTAAACAGCGCGCTCGCCAAGCACTGATAAGGTGCCCAACCGCTGGCCGAAAATACGTTGAAGTTGTGTATTGAAATCGGGCTCAGGCGCCTGACGCAGCTGTGCGGCGGTGTCGGGTTGGCAGCACCACACCACTCCATAGTGGTTTGAGCCGGAGGGGTGGGGCAGCAGTGCCAGCGGGCCCTGCTGCGTAAACCGTTCGAATGCCCAACCCGGGCGGTGTTCGCTTGCCGTAACCACAGTTAATACTGCACATTGATCGTATTGTTTCTCGAGCCCTTTTGGGCGAATGCCGTCAGATTGCACACCGATATAAGCTTGAATTCTGTCGGCATCGTTCACGACTTCAGGCAGCGCATTGAATTGCAGTTCGGCTTTGTTCAGTTCAATGCAAGTAATACCGCTGTTGCTCAGTGCGTGGTGTAATTCGGTTAACAGGTCAGTGTAGCTGATCACGCCCCCAAGTTCCGGAACATTAAGGTCGGCATGTTGAATCAGGGTTCGGCCCAGCCGGCCTTGTTGCGAAACATGAACCGTTTCAATGGGCCGGTAATTTGACGGCCAGGCATGCAGTTTACGTAGCAGCTCAATACTGCCATGGTTGACGGCAATTGAGCGCGGGTCGGGCGCGTGATCGGGTGACGTGCCCGGGCGCGCGAATGACGCGCCAACCAGCGCAATCCGTTCGGGCTGTGGGGCGTAGCGCGCAAGCATTAAGGCAAGCGCGCTACCAACCGGGCCGGCGCCCGTGATCACAATATCGTAGTCGGGGTCAGACATAATTGGGCCGAGCTTGAATACAATTCGGCTATTCGGTTATGAGTTTAAGCAATGTCTACACATCGAAGTAAAGTTATTGTATCCCTGCTGGCGGCTGTGCTGGGCGTGTTTGGAGCACATTGGTGGTATCTGCATCGTCGTGGTGCGTGGTTGTTTACGCTGGTAACCGCCGGCCTGTTGGCGTTTGCGCTTAGCCGCCCGGTTTGGTGGGACACACCCGCTTTTTTGCTTTTGTTCATTCCGGCCGCAGCCGGTTATATTGAGGCACTCATCTTCTGTCTTAAGCCCGACAGTTGGTTCGATCAGCGCTATAACAATGGTGTGCCGGTTACTAAAACCGGCTGGGGGCCGGTTGTAATCGCTATTCTCACCACGTTATTTGGCGCAACAGTCGTTATGTTCGGTCTCGCAATGACCGTGATTCATGTTTATGAACAGTTGGGTTGGCTGGATGGCTATACTTACTGAAAAATAGCCTGGCCCCTTGTCGAACAAGCTTCTACAGGCTATAATTTTGCTTCTTTGGTTATACAGGAGCTTTCTGCGGTGAATACCGACTCAAGCGACGACAGTTGTCGATTATCTATCGACCGAACAAGTCACTAGGGCGATTTCGGCAGTAAGCCATGCCACGCCCGGTGACACAAACAAGGGTGTGGCAGTCAATTTTTCGGAATTCTTCCGAACAACCGACTCCACTTTGAATATGAATAGATTCTGCGCAGTCAGTGCGCGGGTCATCACGCTGTGCTTATTTTCGTCAAAATGGCACGCGGAGGAGTTGTGTTATGCGTTTATTCAATCTTTTTTTGCGTCGTGCCGGTGTACAAACCATGCCGGCTGGTATTGTCAAAAAGCCGGCCGTGTCGCGTTTAACGCTGGTTTGTTCCCGCGCAAACATGGGGCAAATTCGTAAAACACTTTATCGCGACTTCGGTGTGGCGGGGCTGAGCGTTGGTTCAATGCAGGTCGACCGCGCACCCGATCCGGCGCTGGTCACAGCGTGTGTCACGGTTTCTTGCCCCGATGACTTGAAGCCGGCACTGATGAATCAGGCGCGCCAATTGAAAAAACTGGAAGGTGTGCGCGATGTACGCTGGGGCGATCATCGGCATATTGTTTTAAACTAAGCCGGTTGTCTTTCACAGAATCTGTGTCATGGATGTCCTCGGTTGGTTGACGCCGTGGGAGTTCTCCCCGGCCTTATTGCTCATGTTTTTCGTGGGCATTGTTTTGTTTGTTCGTGGCACACGTGTGCATCGGGTTTCGGCAGCGCGTCAGGCGCTGTTCTGGGTGGGCCTGGTGTTTCTTTACCTGTCGCTTCATACCCGCGTTGATTATTACGCCGAGCGCTTGTTCTTTGCACATCGGCTGCAGCATCTTGTGCTTCATCATCTTGGCCCGCTGCTTATCATGGGGGCGTACCCGGGGCAGGTGCTGCGTGCCGGCTTGCCTTTGTCGCTACGGGCTTGGTTACGTCGGTTTTTGCAAACACCGTTTGGGCGCTTCTGGGTTTGGTTGTTAACGCACAAAATCCTTGTGCCGTTCATGTTCGTGTTTCTCGTTGTGGTCTGGCTGATTCCCACTGTCCAGTTTTATTCCATGCTCGATTGGCGCTTGTATCGCCTGATGAACTGGTCAGTGGTTATTAGCGGCTTTTTGTATTGGAATTTGATTCTCGATCGTCGGCCAAGCCCTCCTGCGGTTATGTCGCCGGGCGGGCGAATTATTTCCCCGGTTATTACCATGGTGCCGCAAATGGTGGTGGGAGCCATCATTACCTTCACCGAATATGACCTTTACCCAATTTTCGACCTCTGCGGTCGGGCTATTCCAGGCATGTCCGCCGTGACCGACCAAGGTATCGGCGGTCTTACAATGTGGATTCTGGCGGGGTTTGTCGAGGTATTCGGTTTATTGTTTGCATTGGGTACGCTAATGCGTTTGTCCGCCAAAAAGCGGTTGAAGACACCGCGTCCGCGCGCTATACCGGCTAAGGCATCGGGGGCGGCATGAGGTTAAAGCGCTGGCTGTGCACGGCTTTTCTGGTGTGTGCTGCGGGAGTGAATGGTTTGCAGGCCCAACCTGTGGGGTTGCCAAGCATGGGTGCAGCCTCCTCGGCCGACCTTTCTCCCGCGTTAGAGCAAACCCTGGGCGACGCCATTATGGAACAAGGGCGTCGTTTCCCTTCTTACATTAACGATGCCGATGTCTCTCAATATTTGTTGGGCCTGGGGCGTCGTTTAAGCCAGGCTTCATCGGGCGCAGATGTCACCGTCTTTGGCGTTCGCGACCCTTCAATTAATGCGTTCGCGCTGCCGGGGGGCTACGTTGGTATTAATAGTGGTCTCATCGTGGCGGCCGATAACGAGTCACAGTTGGCTTCGGTTGTTGCGCACGAAATCGCGCACGTCTATCAACGCCATGTTGCCCGCGGCATGACACAAAGCACGAAGTCACGAAATATTGCATTGGCGTCAATTGCCGGCGCGTTGCTTGCAGCTTTGGCGGGTAGTGGTGATCTGGCCATGGGTGTTGCGGCATTCGGCCAGGCGGCGGCGGTTGATCAACAACTTGGTTTCTCGCGTCAGGCTGAACAAGAGGCGGATCGGGCCGGCTTTGAGATGCTCACCAAGGCAGGGTTTGATCCGGCGGGAATGGTGCAGATGTTTTCCAAGCTCGAGAACGCCGCACGGCTGAATCGAGGTGAGGGTGGCGGTGCTTACGCAAGTACTCATCCGCTTTCCATTCAGCGTATGTCCGATATTGAAAACCGTGCAAGGGGAATGTCGGCAGGGCGGCATCAAGATAGTGACGCCTTCTGGTTTGTTCGGTCCAAGCTGCGCGTTCTTCAAGCGCGCGACTCTGGCTCCGCACGCAATGCCGAGTCTGTGTTGCGGCAAGAAGCGTCCCAATATGAAGGGGTCAGGCGTGCTGCGGCGTGGTATGGGCTGGCGTATCTGGCGTGGGAACGCAAGGCATATGACGAGGTTGCGCAGGCCTTGCGCCAAGCCGGAGCTCAAGGGGTTCAGTCGCCGCCCATGGCCAGCCTGGAAATTGATTTGGCGATGGCCCGGAATCAAGTTGAACAAGCACGTCAAATTGCTGATCGGGCTCTGGCGCGTTGGCCCGAGAACCAGGGAGTAGGCTTGGCCGCCGTTGAGGCATTATTGAAGAACAATGAAACGTCCGCTGCGTTAAAACAGCTGGACAATTTAATTGAGCGCTGGCCTGAAGAGCCGCGGTTTTATCAACTGCAGGCGCAAGCCTTTGAACGTCTTGGTCAACCGGTTAAGGCGCGTCGGGCCATGGCTGATTATTACGAAAAAATGGGTGCTTTGGCGGCTGCGGTAGAACAGCTTCAGCAGGCAAGGGGACTTTCCAATGATTTCTACGAGCAATCAGAACTTGATGTGCGTATTCGGGAACTTCAGGACCGGGTGAGAACCAATCGTGAGTTACTTGAACAGTTCAGATAAGGCGTTCGAAATAGTTGGCCATTCGGTTAGGCAGCCAGTTCAGGTTGCCGGGAAAGCCACCGGTAATAAAACCCACGTGCCCACCTTGCGCCGGTTGGTGCAACAAAATGGCATCCGAGCATTCGCTCGTTCCAGGTAAAGATGCCTCGGGTATAAACGGATCGTTGCGGGCGTTTAAGATGAGCGTGGGCCTGCTGACTGACTTGAGCACGGGTTTGGCCGAGGCGCGAGTCCAATAGTCAAGTGCATTCTTATAGCCATGCATGGGCGCTGTGTATAAGTCGTCAAAATCACGTATGGTTTTAACTTGTCCTAGCTTGAAAGTATCCGTGATGCCGGGAAAACGCTGTGCTTTTTCGCGAATTTTGGTGATCATGCTTTTCAGAAAATAGCGCGAATACACCTGACGACCAGCCGGTGTGCGCGATAAAGCCTCTCCTGCCGCCACCAGATCGAGTGGTACTGAAATAGCCGCACAGGCATGCAGCCAATGTGTATCTTCCGCATTTTCACCCAAGTATTTAACCAGTGCATTGCCGCCTAACGAAACCCCGGCGGCGTGCCATTTGGCGTTGGGAGCTTTGGCTTTGAGTTGCGCCAAAATGAAGCCGATTTCATCGGTGTCACCCGAGTAGTATGCTCGGGCCATTCGGTTTGGAAAGCCTGAGCATCCGCGGAAATGCGCGACAACAACAATCCAGCCGCGTGCCCGAAAATAGTGCGCAATAGATTGCGCGTAACGGCTTTGGCTGCTGCCCTCCAAGCCGTGAAACAGGACCAAAGCCGGGATATCGTGGGCATGGTTGAGAGCTTGCCGGTCGGGTGGTTCCAGCCAGCGTCGGGCGGCTGTATGTGCCAAAGCGGGATCGGGTTCAACTTTGCGGTTATCGGCGGAACGATCGGCGAACAATCCCGGTGCAGTCCAATCGAAGTCGACAAAATCGCCGTCGGGTGTGGTGACACGTTCGCGTATAAATGCAACCCGATGAAAGCGGGCGCCTGCAGCGCCCCAAATCGTTTGCATATGTCCATTCGGTAACCACCAGGGTGTGGGACAGACGGAAGGATCGAATTGAGCGTTCACTGAGTGCGTAAAGCCCTTGAAATTAAAACTTGAGGGGGGAGCCAGGTTAATGGCCGTGCACTGTCTGGCCTGGTTTGAGCTGGTAAGTTGCGCTGCAATAAGGACAAACGCCCTGGCCGGATTTGGCCACTTCGATATAAACCCGGGGGTGCATTGACCAAAGCGGCGCTTTGGGCCCGGGGCAATATACCGGCAGGTCGGAGGCATCGACCTCGATGACGTCACCATGGGGAACAGATTTGTCTTCTGCGCGATTCATGAAGGTTCCTGAATAGAAGAATACCGAATGGCGGCATTGTACCAATTGCGGGCATTCACGCAGAATGACTCAACAAACTTGGTTGAGTCGGATATCATTTATCGTTTTAGCATCAACTGTCAGCATGCTGACATATTTTATAACGGGGTTTTGCCTTGTCCTTGCCGTCCAGCCATTCGGTGTCCTTGAAGCGGGCACGCGCCTGGCATAGTTTCAACACAGGTTTTCGTCAGGTTGCACCTACCATGGTTGCAACAAGTTTATGGGGCTTTGTGACCGGCATCGCCATGATCAAAAGCGGCATGTCCGAGGTGATGGCGACCTTGATGACATTGTTTGTGTACGCGGGTTCCGCCCAGCTCACTGCTTTGCCGCTGATTGTTGCTGGTGCACCGGTCTGGCTGATTTTTTTGGCCGGTTGCGTAGTAAATATTCGTTTTGTTATTTTCGGTGCCGCATTGCAGCCTTATTTTCGCCGTTACCCTTTTCTGCAACGCCTGGGGTTAGGGTATTGGTCCAGCGACATGGTTTTTGTCTTATTCATGACGCGCTACGGTGATGCGAAAAAGCGGGGGACCCGGGATCAACTCTATTTTTATCTTGGGGTGATCGTTCCAGGCTGGATTTCCTGGCAGATTGCCTCTATTGCCGGCATTTATCTGGGTGCGGTCATTCCTCAGTCGTGGTCGCTCGAGTTTGCCGCCACGTTGGCCTTGCTGGCCATTACCGTTCCGCTGGTGAAAAATATCCCCATGGCGGTTGCGTTGGTGGTGGCGGGTTGTATTGCCTGGGTAGGGCAACCACTGCCGCTGCGGCTGGGGCTGGCCGCTGCCGTTATAGGTGGAATTGTGGCGGGTGTTATGGCCGAAAAGCATCGTGATCGTGCTATAGGAGGGCGTCATGTTTGAACCGGGGACTGACGCTTACATTTTGGCCGTCATTGTATTTTTGACGCTATGCAGTTTGATTACCCGAGCCGGATATTTTTTGTTTGGCGACTATCTGCCCTTAACCGACGGCATTCGACGCGCGCTGCGTTATGCGCCGCCGGCAGCGCTAATCGCCATTGTAGTGCCTGAGGTTTTGCCTTGGGGGGAAGGTGCGGCTGCCTTTGTAGACCTTAAAATGCTGGCGGTGTTGGTTGCAGTGCTCGTTTATTTGCGTACTCGCAGTGCGGTGTTGGTGATGGTAAGTGGGATGGTGGCGTATTGGGTAATACGCGCGCTATTGGGCTAGGTGGGGCGAAAAGGGGTGCGATAACGCTAAGTCGTGGATATTTAACGACACTTTCGACCGCGTATCGACGTCGCATTTCGACCTGTACGTCCGCCTGCGTTAAAATAGTCGTGTTTTAAATCCGCATGGGCGCATTAATTTGCCGTGCGGCATAACCCGATTTCGATGGCAGATACCACTATTTCAGATCTTACTCCCCAGACTTTTTCCGAGCTCGGATTGCATGCCGACATCCTTAAAGCGGTAGCAGCAACGGGATACACATCCCCCACTCCGATTCAGGCGCAAGCCATTCCCGTTGTAATGCAAGGCCGCGATGTAATGGGTGCAGCCCAAACCGGCACAGGCAAAACCGCTGCATTTACACTACCTATTCTGCACCGGCTTATGTCGGTTGCCAATTCCAGCGCATCGCCGGCGCGCCACCCGGTTCGCGCATTGGTTTTAACGCCCACTCGGGAGTTGGCCGATCAAGTTGCCGACAACGTTTCAACATACGGTGCTTCAACACCATTGCGTTCGGCAGTCGTTTTTGGTGGTGTTGATATCAACCCGCAGCGCGATGCATTGCGTCGAGGTTGTGAGGTGTTAATTGCGACGCCTGGTCGGTTGCTTGACCATGTAGAACAAAAGAACGTGAACCTCGGTCAGGTCGGCATTCTTGTGCTCGATGAAGCGGATCGGATGTTGGATATGGGTTTTCTGCCCGATCTCGATCGTATCGTGCGTCTGTTGCCTGCGCAGCGTCAAACGCTATTGTTTTCCGCCACATTCAGTAATGAGATTCGCAAGCTGGGTCGCAGTTGGTTGAAAGATCCTGTTGAAATTGAGGTTGCAGCGCGTAATGCGACAGCGGAAAATGTAACTCAAATTGCCTATCCGCTGGGGGGTAACGATAAGCGGTTGGCAGTGACGCACCTTGTGAAGTCGCGCGGCCTGAATCAGGTGATTGTGTTTTGCAATACGAAAATCGGTACCAGCCGCTTGGCCCGCCAGCTTGATCTCGACGGTATTCGTTCAGAATCCATCCATGGCGACAAAAGTCAGCTTGAGCGCATGAAGGCGCTTGAGGCGTTCAAGGCGGGTAAGCTTGAGGTTTTGGTGGCCACAGATGTCGCGGCGCGTGGGCTCGACGTTGCAGGTGTGCCTTGTGTCATTAATTACGACTTACCTTACAACGCGGAAGATTACGTGCATCGCATCGGGCGTACCGGGCGTGCCGGAGCCTCGGGCGAGGCCATCGCACTCTTTGCACCTGATGAAGAGCGCTTTTTGCTTGACATTGAAAAGCTGATTAAAAAGAAAATTCCGCGTGGCACCCTAGATTTGCCGACGCCGGCGCGTCGATCTTCTTCCTCTTCTGCATACGAGAGCCGTGGCCGCCATCGTGATAGCAGCCGTTCTCGTGCACCTGTGGATGATTTTTTCTCGCGCCCGTATGTTGCCGCAAATGTTGAAGCCAAGCCACGTTTACCCACCCATACCAGCGATACTAAAAATACCCGCAAATCGGTAGGTGTTTTGTTGGGTGGGCGTTAGTTATTCACCAGCATGGCAACCGGCCCTGGGCCCGACTCCGACACAGGTAGCTCGGGCGCTTTGCGCAGCAGCGTTTCCAAATGCCCAATGTGAGGCAATAAGGGTCCGAAAAAACGATTTCCGCTATCGTCCTGAATCAGGACGGTGGGAAAGTTTTCAACGTCTTCCTCATCAAGCAACTCCGGATTTTCTTCGATGTCCACCCATATAAAAGTGTGGGTGGGCCATTGTGCAGCCAGGGCGCGAAAATCATTCAAATATTGTCGGCAGGTGTCGCACCATTCTGCGCAGTAGCAAATAACGGAAACCCCTTTGTGTATCGGTTCGGATGCAAATGCCGTTTGTAATGCGGTAAGGTCGTTGGGGAGTAGATAAAAAGACATGAAACGCGATGAAATGGTTGGCGGTCACAAAAAGAATGGGCTTTTGATTATGATAGACCAATGTCAGGAAAAAGGTTGATGCATGAATGATCGCAATGATGTAGTTGTCAATCGGAACGGGCCTGGAAATCGGGGTATGAACGCGGTAACCGAAGCGATGAAACGGGCGCTGATATCTCAGTTCCATCCGAAGATGTTGTTAGCCCTGTTTCTGCCGTTCATTATCGCGCTCTTGGGCGCAATTATTCTGATTTGGGCTTTTTGGGAGCCGCTAACCGGGTGGTTGAATACTGAGATGGCCCAATGGGGCGTCGTGAATACAGTTGACGAATGGATGCTGGCTATTGGTCTGTTTTCCATCAAGCTGTATATGGTGCCGTTACTCGCTGTAGTCATTCTATTGCCGTTGTCCGGCATCCTGGGCCTGGCCATTGCCGCTATTTTCGTCATGCCTATCGTGCTTCGCCATTTGGAGCGGCGTCAGTACCAGGGCTTACGCCGGCAAGGCAGTGTCATTGCCGTTCAGGGCGTTTGGAACGCTGTGTGGGTGGGGGGGTTGTTTGTGATTGGCTGGTTGCTCACCATGCCTTTGTGGTTGATTCCTCCATTTGCTGTGTTGTTACCTGTTTTTTGGTGGGCTTTTGCGTTTACCCGTATGTTGCGGGTTGACTCCGTGCTGGAGCATGCCAGCCCTCAGGAGCGTCGTTTGCTTTGGCGTCGGCATGGTCGAGAATACTGGATATTGGGCGGCATTATGTCACTTATTAATTTGTTCCCACCGGCTTGGCTTGTGCTGCCGGTTTATTCCGCGCTGGTGTTTGCGCATTTCAGCTTGAGCGCGCTTGAAAATATGCGACAAGAAACGGTGGTTGATGTTTAACTATTTACACGAACGAGGTTAAAGCGGGTAATGAGTACAACAAGAATAAGGCTGATTATCATCGGCGATGAAATTCTCTCGGGGCGGCGGCAAGACAAACATATGCCCAAGCTTATTGAATTGTTGGGGCAGCGTGGTTTGCAACTGGGCGGTGTTGAGTTGGTGTCGGACGATCGTCCCACTATTGTGCAAACGCTTAAGCGCAGTTTTGCCAGTGACGACGTGGTTTTTTGCTGTGGCGGGATTGGCGCAACCCCAGATGACCAAACGCGCCAATCGGCGGCTGAAGCCTTGGGGGTTGATTTGGCCTTGCACCCTGAGGCCGAGCGCCTGATTTCAGAGCGCTGCGCGGAAATGGCGGCCAAAGGTAACGGGAGTGCCGATATGAGCTTGCCGGAAAACAAACAGCGTCTGCAAATGGGGGTATTTCCAGTGGGGTCGGAAATTGTGCCGAACCCGTATAACAAAATTCCGGGTTTTTTCATTTCAAATCATACTTTCATGCCCGGTTTCCCGGTTATGGCATGGCCGATGATGGAGTGGACACTGGACCATCGTTATCGCCAATTGCACCATCAAACCCCGCGCGTTGAGCATTCGTTTCTGGTTTACAGCTTGCCGGAATCCCGAATTACCCCCGCCTTGGAGGAGCTGGAGCGTCGTTGGCCTGGTGTAAAAGCCTTTAGCCTGCCCAGCATGGGTGACGGGCGTTCGCATATCGACTTAGGGGTCAAAGGAGAGCCACAAGCTGCCTCTGAAGCACTTGCGTATTTGCGGCAAGCCGTTATAGAGGCGGGTGGATCGCTGACACCTTAGGCAGGTTTTGAGTACAACGCTTGAAAAAACTTGCACAGTGACGGCATAATTTCATAATATGATAATGTCGCAGTGCATCATTTTCATTGGTTAACTCATATCATGTCCGAATCGCGCGCTTCAGCCAATTCTTCACCTATTTCCATTCAAGTTTTAGAGCGAGCCATGTTGCTGCTCGATGTTTTGGCACACCAAGCGGAACCCGTCGCGCTGAAAAGCCTGGCGGCGCGAACTGGGTTACATACGTCAACAACGCATCGAATTTTGAATGATCTCGTGGCCGGCCGTTATGTTGAACGAGTGGACAGTGGACTGTATCAATTAGGGATGCGGTTGCTGGAGTTGGGTGCTTTGGTGAAAGGGCGTTTGAATGTACGCCAGGTGGCGCTTGAGCCCATGAGAGAGTTGCATAAGCTTACCGGTCAAACGGTTAATCTGGCCGTGCGGCAGAACGACGAAATTTTATATATCGAGCGCGCCTGGAACGAGCGTTCGGGCATGCAGGTTGTTCGCGCTGTGGGCGGGCGTGCACCATTGCATTTAACTTCGACCGGTAAATTATTTCTTTCGGTTAGCGATGTGCGGCAAGTTAAGGCTTATGTGGCGCGTACGGGCCTGGCGGGCGCCACGCCTAACAGCATCATCGATGCCGAGCTGCTTGAGCAGGAGTTGGCTGGTATCCGGCGATCCGGCTATGCCCGTGATAACGAAGAGTTGGAGTTGGGCGTGCGATGCATTGCCGCCGGTATTTACGATGATGCGGGTAACTTGCAGGCCGGTTTATCCATTTCGGCGCCTGCGGAGCGTATGCACGATGAGTGGATCGCAGCCTTAATTGAAACCGCTGGACGAATTTCAGAGGCGTTAGGTTACGAAGGGGTGCGTCTTGAGCAAGCGTGGCATGCCTAAGCGAACATATTCATATTGCAACGCGTCAAAAAAGTATTGACATGGTTGTTTTTTAAGGTTAAATTTAAATTGTGCAGTGCAATATTTAACCTTTTAAAGGAAACACCATGAGCGCAATTCCACAATCTATTTATGCTAACCAGAAAGCGTCGCTCGACAAGATCCTGGCTGCTCAGGGTTCAATCTTCGGCGGCTTTGAAAAACTGGTTGATCTGAATCTTAAAGTCTGGAAAGCAACTTTCGATGACGTTGCCCGTGTATCGCAGCAGGCTATCGAATTGAAAGACCCTCAGGACGCAGTTGCTTTCACCAGCAATGCAATGCAACCCAATGCCGACAAGGCAGTGGCTTACAGCAAACATGTATACGACATTTTTACTTCGGTTCAGGCCGACTTAACCAAACTCACTGAAGAGCAGGTTAATGAAAGCCAGCAGCAATTGCATGACGCCATTGAGGAGTTTGCAAAATCTGCCCCTACCGGTTCTGAAAGCGCCATTGCGCTAATGAAGTCGTCAGTGGTTAGTGCAACGAATGCTTATGAAACTGCCACCAAGGCAGCCAAGCAAGCGTCCGACGCCGCTCAGTCGAACATCACCGCTGCAACCAATGCCAGCTTGAAGGCGGCAACTGAAGCTGCTGAAGCAGGCAAGAAAGCAACAAGTCGCGCTCGTAGCGCGTCGTAATGAGCGGGTTGCCGCCGGCGATGCGTGGTTAACCTTCCAGGTTTTGGTCACGCAACGCTTGAACGCATTCAGTAATCAGTGCCGGGCCATTGTAGATAAGCCCGGTGTATAACTGAACAGCGTTGGCACCTGCCCCGATTTTCTCGCGTGCTTGCTGGGAACCCAGTATGCCGCCGACACCAATAATGGCAAATTCTTTGCCTAGCTGTCGTCGCAAACGGGCAATCACGGCTAAAGAGAGCTCATGAACGGGCGGCCCCGACAGGCCGCCCGTTTCATTTGCGTGAGGCATACCTGTAACGTCATCACGACTTAAGGTGGTGTTGGTTGCAATGACGCCATCTACACCATAGCGTTGAAGAACCGCCGCGATGGCGTCGACTTGTTCCGCGGATAGATCGGGTGCGATTTTCACAACGAGCGGAACACGCTTCTGGTGTTTGTCTTCCAGTTCCTTTCGGGCTGTTTGCAACTGCGACAATAAGTCGGTAAGTTCGCTTGCCTCTTGCAATGCGCGTAAATTCTGGGTGTTGGGCGATGAGATATTCACCGTGACGTAATCGGCATGCGGGTATACGCCGTGGTAACCAATCAGGTAGTCGTCTACTGCGTTCTCGATAGGGGTTGTGGCGTTCTTGCCAATATTCAAACCTAATATGCCGCCCTCGGATCGCCAGTGACTTTTCTGTACATTTTTCAGGAATATGTCAAGACCGTCGTTATTAAACCCCAGGCGATTAATCAGCGCATGGGCTTCGGGTAGCCTGAATAATCTGGGCTTGGGGTTGCCACTTTGCGGTTTTGGGGTCACGGTTCCGACTTCGATAAAACCGAATCCAAGATTGCCCAACGCGTCAATGTGGGCACCGTTTTTGTCGAGCCCGGCGGCCAGACCTACAGGGTTGCGTAATTTCAACCCCATTAGCGTCGATGGCAAAGCCGGCCGATTTTCCACTAGCCTGCGTGTCAGGTTGCAGTCGTAAGCCTTCTGTAAAGCGTTCAGAGTAAGTTCATGGGCCTGTTCGGCATCGAGCGAGAACAGAGCCGGGCGCGCCAGCGCATAAGAATTGAAAAGAAACGACATGAAAATTCAGATTAACTGGTGTGGGTTAACCCACCGGCCATTGACATAGATTTGATGGGGGTGGAATTGGGATTTATATGCCATTTTACGGCTTTCCGAAATCCAGTATCCAAGATAAAGCCAAGGGAGTTGAAGCGCGCGGCAGCGTTCAATTTGCCAAAGAATGCCGTACGTTCCCAGGCTGCCTTGCGCTGCGGGCTCAAAGAAGGTGTAAACCGCCGACAAGCCGTTGTCGAGGATGTCGATGATCGAGATCATCATGAGTTGCCCGTCGACCGGCTCGCGGAACTCGACAAGTGAGGAGTTCACCCGGCTGGTCAGTAAAAACTGGTTGTACTGCGCCTCGCTGTCGTCATCCAGTCCGGAGTCATGGTGGCGCGCCTGAATATAGCGCTGATACAGTGAAAAATGTTCCGGCTTGAATGCAAGAGGCTGGGTACGTGCACGCAGGTTTTGATGTTGTTTCCAAATTCGTTTCTGAGTGCGATTGGGCGAAAACGCGGCGACATCGAGACGAATAGGCTTGCATGCATGGCAATTGTCGCAATGCGGCCGGTAAGTAAACAAGCCGCTGCGCCGAAACCCCTGTTCCACCAGGCGTGAGTACATATTGCTGGTAATGAGATGCATCGGGGCTGCAACCTGCGATCGCGCCTCGCGACCCGATAAGTAACTACAGGGGTAAGAGGCCGTTGCATAGAACTGCAGGCTGTGGCATTTAAGGTCGGCGGGGTCGCTCATAAATAATATGCAAACAAATGTCGGCACGGATATTATGGCGGGTTTGTCGCTCCCTGTGCAAACACCCCGTGCTGTAAAAGCTGGCCCGACTGCCAGGGAGGCGCCGGGCGCTCGAGGGTTTTGGCTAATGCGTGCAGAAAGTGGGCGCGTGAAACGGGCTTGGCGCCCAAGCTGGCCAGATGCGTTGTTTCTTGTTGACAATCGATTAGCTCAACGCCGTGGTTCTTTAGAAAACGGGTCAGGTAAACCAAAGCAAGTTTGGAGGCATCGCTGACTCGTGTGAACATCGATTCGCCAAAAAAGCAGCCCCCTATACTTACCCCATATAAACCGCCCACCAGCTTCCCTTCATGCCAGGTTTCAATGCTATGGGCAAAGCCGGCACGATGCCACTCTGTATAAACATCCTTAATCCAGGGTGATATCCAGGTGCCGGGTTGCCCGCCGCGTGGCTGGCTGCAGGCATCCATGACCGCTTCAAAGGTCATATTTGCAGTAATGCGAAAGGGCGCGTTTGGTTGCTGTTCTGTTTGCTGTATTGGCTTGAGCTTTTTTTCCAATGAGCGCGACACTTTAAGGTCGGAGCAACGCAAAACCATGCGTGGGTCAGGGCTCCACCATAAAACAGGGTCGCCATCGCTGAACCAGGGAAAAATCCCTTTTGAATATGCTTCATGGAGGCGCTGAATACTTAAGTCGTAACCGGCGGCCAGCAAACCGTCGGCCGGCGCGGTTGCCGGGTGGGGCAAGGGCTGGTCGGGTTTTATCCAAAGAATAGACGACACGTTGGAGCCCGATGACTTAATGCAGATGCAATAACCAATTCATGCGCTAAAAATCATGCATTGGAAGAGGAACATCGTAGTGATGAACCGGCGGCTTTTTGTCGGGTGAGTCGAAAACACCGTTTTTCTTATCATCCAGATAGTGTTCCAGCGTTGTTATAACGGTGCGAAAGGCCAGTTCATCCCAAGGGATGGTTTCCGGACTGAAAAAATCTGCCTCCAGGCTTTCAGGCCCGGGTGCCAGCTCAGGGCTCAACACTTTGGCCAAATAGAAGAAGTGGACCTGTTCGGCATGAGGCACATTGATAACGGTATAAAGTGGGCCAAGTTCAATTTGTGCGCCCGCTTCTTCCTGAGTTTCCCGCATTGCCCCTTGCGCCGTTGTTTCGCCTAGCTCCATGAAGCCGGCTGGTAGCGTCCATTTGTTGTATCGGGGTGAAATGGCGCGACGGCACAGTAGGATTTTGTCATTGAAAATGGGTAACACCCCCACGACATTGCGCGGGTTCTGATAATGAACCGCACCGCAGCTTTGACACACTGCGCGTAAACGATTGTCATCTGGTGGCGTAATGTAGGAGATTTCGGTTGCGCACTGGCTGCAGAACTTTTGTGACCGCGGCGCGGGGAAATAGAACGAGGACGGTTGAGTAGTCATAAAACGTTGAATTGTTATGGACGCTGGAAGTGCGCGATTCAGTTAAGCATAGCCTAAGGCCGGCAGTCGTACAAAGCCAAGTTGCGCCTCTAGCCAGGGCGCCGGACAGTATCGCAATGGTACCGTATTCTCTGCGACGGATTGTAAAGCGCTACTTAACAATAATGTGGTTGACGTATCTTGAGGAATACGGTCGGGACAGTCGGTGAGTTTTTGACCATCGGCGGTATGCAGTTGCTCCAGTACGGCCAGCGTATCACGGCCGGCGATCAGGCCGGGGCCGTGTTCTGTCTGGGCGTAAAGTTTGCCGGCGTCGTCAAGCCACCAGGCCTGAATATGCTGAACTGCTTGTTGGGTGTGTGTTGTGAGAGCGCCGGTTTCGTTTGTGTGAAAAATGTAGGGCGCGGCATCAAGACGCACATATACTTTTTGCGGCCCATTCTGAAAATACCATTGGCCGTTATCGCAGTGTGTGTAGTTACGATTGATGAAACCAATAATTTGCGCATTTGTAATTGATTCGCCGGGCGTGTCGGCATGGGTGGCATCGCCTTTTGGATGCAGGCGCCACTTACCGGTTTCCGTTAAGGAAAGCCAGCCATATACGTCGGGTACACTTGGCCAGCGGGCCATTGCTTCAAGAACGCGTTTGTCCATGCAAGCATGTTAGCACTTGGCGTGAGTGATGGTGATGGGGATAAGTACTGGAGGCGCAACTCGGAATCGAACCGGGGTACACGGATTTGCAATCCAAATATCAACCTCAATAACCATGCGGGTTTCGGCTGTTTTTTGCTTCGCAAAGTAGCATTTTTAGCCATTTTGAAAGCCCCTGTTTATGCGGGTGTCGTTCGAATTGCGAAGCAAAAACTACCGTGTCGGGCCCACCTTTTTACCCAGCCTATGCCTCACATAGTGAGCGGTCATTTTTTCACTGGTGTGGCCTAATTGGTCTTTGGCTGCGGACATGCCTTGAGTGTCCTCTTTGTCGGTTCCGGCCTTGGCGCGAAGGTCACGAAACTGGAACGACTCGGGGTCAATCCCGGTTTCTTTTCTGACGTCTCTGAGCCAGGCTGCTACCGTCCTACGCGAAACCGGCCTGCCGTACTGGTTGAGTACCAAGTAAGTGCTGATGATCTTGTATTGGCTGCGACGGGCCCTGACTCGCTGAATGACTGCCTCCAGTTCCCCGGTAACCGCGATTCTCAATTTGGCCGAAGTCTTCCCCTGACGGATGTGTAAATACCCGTCTTTAATGTCGTGCTCAGTCAGTGACACGGTGTCGGCTGGCCTTTGCCCGGTCAGGTATGCCAAATCCATGGCATCCCGTAGCGGCTCTCCAGCAGCCTTCCACGCGGTCTGATACATGGAGTCCTCAACGTACACATCGCGGCCCGATTCCTTCAGGGCTTTAACACCCTGGCATGGGTTTGTTGCGGCCGTCAAACCAATTGATCGAGCGTAATTAAAAATAATACTAAACAGCGCCCGCTCTCGGTTCGCCCTAACGTGTCCGGTTTCTTTGGTGATCTTCTGGCCATTTTCCTGCATCCACTTCTTGGCTTTTGCAATTCGCCATTGCAAGAACTGGTTGATGTGTACCGGCTCGATTTCATCTAAAAAACCGTCGCCAAAGAATTCGCGCAAATTCACAAGTTCTTTCGGTGTGTCTTTCTGGCTGCGAAAGGACTTGGTCGGCAGGACCTCAACAAGATAACGATCGGCGGCGTCATTAAATGTTGGGCTAACCACGTTTTCTAATTGTTCGTATTTGGCCCATTCTTGCAAAGCCAGAATGTAATCACTGCCCAGGGCTTTTTCCTTTCTGCCTGCCATTTCATAGTAGTAGTAGGTTTTCCCGCTACGTTGCTTTCTGGCTCTCATGCGCGGGGGCAGGTTGGTATTTTTGTATGGCTTTCGGCCCATATTGTCACCTCATTTGTAACACCTTCGGCTGCCACTTCGGTTTCGGATTTTCGATTTTACGCCCGGTTAGGACTTCAGCAACTACCATCGGCTTGCCCCTGGCGCTTGGATAAAATGGCACTCCGATTTTGCGCAAGTGTTCGCATTGCAATTGTTCTCGTGTTTTGCCACCTTTGCCGGTTCGGATTTCGGTAAAGTCGGCCAACTGTTCATCTGTAAGGAACATGTCTGCACCTCCAATTTCCACGCTTTCGCGGTTACTTTCAGTATTTCAGTGATTCGGGTCATTAGGGCTTTGCATTAACCAGTTCTGTCACGTAGTCGCGCATGTGTCGTGACAGTTCTTTCATTGATTTGTCAATTAATACGCCGTCGCCCATGTGCGCTTCATCGAATGACAAGCCGCTGTTGCGCTCTTTAAACCAATCATCGAAGCTTGGCGCCTTCGCGGGCTCGGCTGGCTGTGTCCGTTCAATCTGAGCATGTATTTCTGCTGCTCTCTCGCAAGCCTCAATCGTCCCGCCATCAAACAGCTTTACGTAGGCGCTGATACGGTGCCAGTTAGGGCCAGCCTCATTGACTCGTGCAATGGCGTCTTTGTGCAGGTAGTGCTTTTTGCAGTTCACATCGGTTATGCAGATCATAGCTTGTACCTCCTTCTGGAAATTGATCCCAGGTGCGCCCGTCGAGCAACCGGCCCGCTAATTTTTTGCCGACTCGAAATACGTGTCGCGCATCTTTGGCAACTGGATTTGCTGCTTCGCCGCCTGAGTAGATTCCATTCGTCTCAACCCATCCGCCTGACTGCGCTGCATCAAAGGCTTCGTCGTCAAGGCTCGCCGCAGAAGCGTTGGCGAACTCTCCCCACTGTTTGAAAAGAAATGGCACGCCAGCCGCTTGGCACTGATCGCGCAGGGAGCGTGCCCAGTCTGGGTGCATGGGCCGGGCTCTGGGGCCACTTTCACCGCCGACGATGACCCAGTCCAGCGCAGGACCATCGGAGCCGCCACACTTCGTCGCACGAAAGCCGGAAAGCGCGTTGTCACAGTATGCCCAGCCACTGTCCGGTGAGCTTCGCATAATCCGCGTCAGATCGACGGGCCCCAGCAAGGGTTCCATGGACAGGAACCGTACACGCGCCGGCACGGCCAGCTGCTTGGGAATGTCTCGGTCGGCCTCTGCCTGGTTGACGATGGTGGCGCCGAGCCAAACGTTTGCTGGCGGTTCACCGTCCAGCCAGCACCCGATCCAGTTGGCAAGGGCCCCGCGTGTGCCGTGGTTCTGAGCCACTGAAAGCGATTCCGCGATCATGCCGCGCACGTTGCCGACTCGCTTGGTGAGAAGAAGCCAGTCCAGGTTTGGCGTCGCGCGAATGATGTCTAGCAGGTCGACACGCCAAGCCGTCGACACTTGGTTGTCAAATACATCGGCCAGGCTGGCACAGAAAACGCGCTGGCGGCGTCCATGCTTAGCAAAGAATTCCGCATGCTTTGCGTTCCAAGCCAATGGCTTTTTCCAATTGGCGGCGCTGGTACGGCGCCGTGCTGCGCCGGGACCCCAATTGACAGGTTGACCACCGGAGAAACGGGCATTACGCGTCTCGGCATAGCAGTGGTCGCACCCGGGGCCGACCTTTTGGCAGCCCTCCCACGGATTAAAGGTGTGATCCGTCCATTCGATTTTTGAGTTTTCGCTCATAACCGACCCCCAAGCAAACGACTGCTCGGCCCCTGTGGACTCTGCTTGTCGCCACGTAGCTTTGCTATCAGCGCTTCAAGGTATTGGTTGTGCTTAACGACCAGGTCGTAATCATCAAGCAGCACATAGTCGCCATCAGGCTTTTCGACGATTTCCGGCACCGAAATACCGTTGCTGTAGAACTTGGTTCCTAATCCGAATCTTTTCGGGGCAGGACAGTTATTGACCGGCTGCCCGTAACCCGGCGTGGAATCAGTGTCTTTATCGGTTGTCATGGGGTTTTCCAGTGGGTTATTCACAGTTTGTGGGGATAAGTTGGGTTACTTGATCCGATGCACGCGCCGGTCAATGACCCCTGGAGGCAAGTTGTCGTTACCGATGGCCTCGAGGAACGGAGTTTCGCCGCCATTGTTGGCCCGGATGTAATCGACCTCCACCTTGGCGCTGTTGATAATCACCTGGCTCATATCGCTGATGGCCTTAGCTTGTTCGACGCTCAATTTGTCTTTCTTGAGCAAGTCCATTGCGTCGAATAGACCCTCACGTAGATCGTTGATGTTTCTGGACACGATTAATTCTCCTGTTCAAGGCACCGCGCAATTGGATGGCATGCGCAATCTCTTTCGGGTAATTGTGTAAAGTGTTGCGCCGCATGTTTTCGGCGCGGGTGATAAGTTCAAGCCGATCAACGGTGATTTCGTCGTACTCGACGGTGTGTAATCCGGGCTTAAATCTAACAATGTGACCGTCAGGTATCGGGCCGCACTCCCTTTCCCACACAAGATGGGCCACAGGCCGCCACCGCTTTGCCGGGTAAAGGTTTGGGTCGTCAGTTACCTTTTGCTCTAAGGCCCCATATTTGGTGACGCGAAGCGACCCAAGAGGAACGTAATTGTGTTGGGCGGCACCATGCATTTGGCCTTTTTTGAACTGCGTTCTTTTGGTGTTGGGGTGGTGGCCAGTTAAGCCTGGCTTGCCCTTGTTCCACGGTGTATGCCCGGCTTTGAACTGCGTTTCTTGCCCCACTTGATCACCTCGACGCAACCGGCTGGCATGAGGGCTTGCCAAGTACTCTTCGGTTTTCTTGATCCCAAGACGCTTTGCCTGGCCATAGACTTGCTTTACGGTTCTGCCGAGTTCTTTGGCGATTATTTTGGTTGGGGTGTTGGGATAGTATTTTTTAATTGCCTCCAACTCGACTTGCGTCCAGCTTCCTTTCCCACCTTCGGTAAGTGTGCTTTGTTTTATGAGGTCTAGCATTGTCGTTCCTCGAGCAGTTCTTTAATCTGCACCTGCCTCAAAATGTCATTGACATCATCAGGATTACTTCGGGCTAAAGCTCCCTGCAGGCGCGGTATGTCACGCTGAAGCTTGGCCAACAAGGTCGCCGATACCGGTATCGCGTATTCGATCCCTTTGTGAAACTCTTTCAGCGAATCTAACGGCAGGTTCACCTGGTGGCGCAGCTGGTACATTTCCAGATGGTCGATAACGCCCTGCAGGGCCACGGCGGTGTCGTACCACTGACCGTCTTCCAAATCTCGAAACATCGGCACACCACGTGCAGAGCAATTCAGGGTGCCGTCTTTGGCGATCTGATCCACGATGTCTTGCAGGGGGCTGAAGGCTCGATAGGCTTTAACCAGCATCGGGATTTCGGCGCGTTTGGGGCAATAGTGTTTGCTTCGCTTTCTCATGCCTCACCTCGGGTCAAGAAAGTATCTAACAGGGTGGCTTCAATTACCCCGGCCAAGTCGCCCAAAGAGCCCGTGTTATCGATCACGGCGTCAGGCCAAATGGCTGCGACTTCCGTTTCCGATTGGTGGTCGACATGTTTTGCTTCCGCGACCGGTCGGCGTACTCTCCAGATTGATCCACCAAGCGATTGAATGAACTGCGCCTCGTTCAGAAAACGAACATCGGTTATGACGAGGCGTCTGATGCCATCCAAAGCCATGCAATCTATCCAATGTCGCATCAGGTCTGTCCAATACCGCTCGTTTTGGTGCCGTCGGTACTCAGTTCCCCACCAGCGCATGATTTCCCTGGGGGATCTGGCTTCGGCCAGGTCAACACCCAGTTCCGTCATCCGTTGAATGAACCCTGAGTCGGCGCAACGATTAATGGCCAGCGCTGGGGTGCGGCGCTCTTTCTGTTCAACTGAAAAGAGCGCACCATCGATCCGGAATGCAGAAATGATTTCGCGGCGAAGGGGTGCGGCAAAGGCGGTGGTGGCGAAATCATGTTGAGAAAACATGATGTCAGCACACGTGTCCTTGCCGGCGCCGGCTCGACCGGCCAGGCCAATTAGGTGAAGTGAGCTGCGCGTATTCTTTGGTGCGCACGCCAGTACAGGATTAGTGGCCATAATTTCCTCTTCAATGTTTCCGGTAGGTTTTGGTTAAGTCGCCTTTGACGGTGTGACCTCTTCGGCGCAGTTGATTTGAAAAGCGGGCGCGATCATGGTGGCTGTGCGATGCTTGCCGCAATAAGCCGTAATAGCTGTTGGCCGATTCATATAGGTTCTTTGAGTCCATTGACCTGACTCGGTCCATGGCGAGATTGAACGTGCGCCGGCGTAGCGTACGATGCCATGGCTTGATTACCTGCCCAACAAAATCAACACCACGATCAAGCGGTTGGAGAATCGTTTTCTTTGGGTTTAAGCTGGCATTGAGTTCGTTTTGCAGGACTGTTTCGATTTGATGTCGTGCTTGGTTCAGCCACTGCGGCGACTCGTGCAGTAGTACGAAATCATCCACGTAGCGTATGTAGTGCCGGCACCTTAGGCTGTGCTTTACGAACTGATCCAGCACGTTCAGATATACGTTTGCAAAGAACTGGCTGGAAAGGTTGCCTATGGGCAGGCCCAAATGAGAGGGCTGATTGCACAGGCGTTTATGTGGCGGTACCAGCTTTAGCAGCGCTGGGTTGCCACGCAATTCGTAGTTTTCACGGGGATCATGAAACAAGATGATGTCTGCCAACTGGAGCCACCATGGTTCATGGATGTGCCTGGCCAACAAATTGCGCACGATCCGTTTATCGATGCTCACAAAGAAGTTGGCCAGATCGCACTTCATATAGTGCGCAGGTCGGCTCCAGTTTTGAGTAATGCTCCGGGCTTTGGATTCAAGCCGCGTGGCTGCGTAGGCAGTTCCTCGGCCTGGGATACATGCGCAGGAGTCGGCGATAAAGCGAGCCGTGAATCGTGGGGAGATTTTGTTGTGCAGTAAGTGATGAACCACGCGGTCGCGGAAAGTCGCGGCCCACACCTCTCTTGGCTTGGGGTGGGTGATGATGAAGCAAACCGATTTGCCGGGCCGGTAATGCCCGTGTACGAGCTCGTCGTGAAGTTCACGCAGGTTTTCTTCCAGGTTCTCCTCAAAAGCAAGGGCGCTGGCACTATTGCGTTTTCGTTCACGGCAGTCAAAGTAAGCGTCCAGCATTTCGCCAAACGTAAAGTCAGCAGGTGCGCTCCAATCTGCGGACGGCACGGGCGCGAAGCTCGACACCCTTGTCGTTGTTGTTCTGATTGCCGTTGTTGAAGTTCTGATTCCAGGCGTAGCTGGACTCATCGTGCTATCTACGTCGCCCGGTCGATTAGTCAACGGGGAAACTGCGCAGGACCTGGCCGGCAATGTGACGGGGGTTTCCTTTGTGCGCATGTCGGTGCCTTTGTGAGGCAGCGGCACGACCAGATTGAATTTCCGCTCAGTCATGACGGCCTTGACCTCCATGAATCGGGCGGGTTGCGGCGCGGCGCCATCCATTGGCCTGCTTACCAATACTCGTTGTTAATTCGACCGCCTTTGCGTAGCTCGGGCGGGAGATAACACGCTTGTCGTGACCGAGCCGTAGCATCAGGTTGATTACCTGGACCCGCTCCAACAGTTCAATAAGGTGCGGTTCTTTGTCTTGTGCGACATTGGCCCGAAACACCAGGACAACAATTTCAATGCACTCGTTGGAAATTTTCTCGCCAATCGAGCGTTTGAAATTACGGTCCATGTGCTTAACGAGCTCGGTGACAACATCGAGCAAGTTGTAAGCGACCTTGTAAATGGGCAGGTTGGTGTGGATGGCCATGCTGGTTAAATGACTGAATTAATCAATAATTAATCTGCGGACGGCACGGGCGCGAAGCTCGACACCCTTGACGAAGGTGTCCTGAATGCCGTTGGTGAAGAGCTGACCCCAGGCGCGGCTGGAATCGCTCTCGTGTTCCTGGTTCGACCAGTACCAGGTGCTGGCGAATTCACCACGTAGGTTCGCAAACAAAAGGGCCTGTTCCTGACGTGAGGGCAGGTCGCAGCCATTTTTTGCCGCCCATTTACCCGCTTTGGCCCACGTGGCTTCTTCAATCTCGCCTGGCAGTAGGATCAAATGGTGCGAAGGCTGGCCTTCAGTGCCGAGTGCGATGCCGGCGTAACGTTCGCCCGGGAAAAGCTTGATTGTTGTGGCCGGAACTTCGTAGTCGTTCGGCTGTAGCTGGTTTGCGTACGTGTTGATCAGGCCTGCCAAGCGCTCTTGCTCGGCTTTGATCGATTCAAGTGTGATGGCTGTCATGCTCACCTCAAATTGTTAAATGATTAAATGGGCAATCTGCGGACGGCACGGGCGCGAAGCTCGACACCCTGGTCGAGGCTGAGCTGACCGCCGTAGCTGAAGTACTGCAACCAGGCGTAGCTGGAATCGATTTCGTGCTCCTGGTTCGACCAGTACCAGTCTTTTTGGAACTGATCCCTGCAGGTGTTCCAAAGCATGGCAAGCTCGATCTTGTTGGGCAGGTCGCCGCCGATGCTCTTGGCCCATTCAAGCTGCTCCGACCAACTGGCGTCGTCGTTGTCGCCCGGTAGCAGAATGAGGTGGTACACGTCCCCGCGTTGATCGCCGATTGCGCCGATATAAGTTTCGCCTTCGGCAAGAGGGGGTATTTGTAGTTGCTGCATGGATGCTCTCCTTTTGGTTTAGTCGATATCGCCGGCGGCGATTCGTTTCACGTCGATGCGTGGTTTTGGTGCTGGTTTTGCCCTTGCTTGTTCAAGTGCAAGAGCGGTATTTGATAAAGCGATCGCCAAACAAGGAATTTCCAGTGCCTGTTCGAATGAAAGTCTTTGTATGCGGGCAAGCTTGAATGCCTTTAGGAGCTGGTCTCGGGTCGCTGTTGACTTCATGGCTTCACCTTGTCAGCCTGCGGCGATGTGCCTGGCCACCAGATAGGCGGCTGAGACCGCGATCAAAAAAGCCCACGCACCCAGCCATGCGACTTTTGGTATGCATTCGCTTTGGCTAATTGGTCGCAGGCGGTACTTGTTCGACAGATACGGCCGCAGGTACTTCATCCAGATGCTATCCAATGCGGCCGCAAGGGCCAGGGCCGTGGTGAGTAGGAGTAGGTATGCGGTCGTTGTCATTGCTTTGCCTTAACTGTTCTGTGGTGCATGACTAAAGTATAGAATTATCTAAACATTAATGTCAAGAAAAATCTAAACTTAATTTGTACATGCCTTCTGCGGCGTTACGAAAAAGCTCTAAAAAAGGGGGAGCAGTAGTTAGTTAGCGCCGAGGGGCTGGTTCAAAGCAGCCTTTAGCGATCTGTGTCTGGCTCTCGATTATGTCGAAGAGCGTGTCGATGTCATGGCCTGCCGATTCAATTGTGTCTCGGCCGGTCTGGATGTACGTAAATAATGCGAGTTCAATTGCTTTAAGTGCGCGATGCCCGCTGTCGAATTCATCGCTCGCGATTTGAACGTATCCGTCGTGCTCTGGTTTCTTGTTATCATTCATGCCGCTATCCTTATATAGCAAGTTGCAGTATTAATGCCTCGGAGGGTCCAAGCTCCGGGGCGTTTCTTTTACAACTGCAAATTACACTGTATAAAAATACAGTACAAGTAATAACCAGTGGATAACTTGTGGATAGCTTTTGGGAGCCGTTTAGGGGTGTGGCGCTGCGGGAATGATTGAGGGAAAACCCCAGTCAGAACGACCGGGAATTAGGGAGGGACAATAAAAAACCCGCCGGGGCGGGTTAGAGTGCGGATAAATTAGAGGCCCGGGAACGGAATTTGCCTAGCCCCTGTTCTATGTTCCAGAACTCGAATAACTTCGTATTCGGTTTTTGCCCCGCTGGTGGATTGCCATTGTCTAACGCGTACGTCGCACACCAGTACATCGCCTTTCGCGAAACTAATTTGGTTCATATCTACCTTATGCTGAAAATCGGCGTCAGCGATAGACGCGCTGATTGTCGAGTTTCCGTCATGCAGACGCCACTTGTTGTCTTCCTTGAAAGCCAAAGAGACTATTGAGAAAACCATCTTCCTTGTTTCATCAACTAACAAGTCATCTTGCGCTTGCGGCGCGGAATACCAGCTCACTTCATCGGAACTGATCGTTGCAGATGCCTTACTTTCTGTGCCAGCATAAAACTTATTCACGCCTTCTTTTGTAAGGGGCTCAAGCATACGTTCTGTCGCTTCCCTTACAGCCATGTCACGCAATAACCTCAAAACAGCAAGCTCAATTTCAAGTTGATCATTGTCAACATGTAGAATTGCGGTGTTTTCTTTAGCTTCTACGCGTTGAATTTGCCTGCCTTTTAACCATCCTAGGACCTGAAGCAAGCCCTTGCGTCCTGCGCTCGCCGAAATACCCAAAAGAGCCAATATAGAGCTCGCATTCGCAACAGCAGCAGCGCCGTCAGATGCGAAAATATCGCGCATTTTAGTTAGCAAATCGGTAATAAGCGAAAAATCAATCCCGAATGATCCGGTTTTGAAACTTCCTTTCACGTTCACCTGAGGCCTTACCTTTTCGCCACACAATGCTTGCGTAGAAGCGGAAAGCAAATCGCCAACAGCAAGAAGCGCAGGCGCAAGCTCTTGAACGTCCATTTGAGACGTTTCAAGTGCGGGGCCGTCGAAGGTAATACGGAAATCACTCATATCTGTCATTCTAGCTTTTTCCTGTTGATTTATACAGATTAAGTCGCACCCCACATCAAACTAAACTTTCGTTACTTACAGGGCAATATCACCCCTTCCTGATCCCCACCAACCTACAGCCCGAACCCGCACCAAAGGGGGGCTATGCTTTTTTGATGTCCAGGCCAAGCAAGTTGGCCGACTCAAGCAAAGAGTCTTCAACTTTCGACAATTCAGCTGGTTTCAGGCTGCGTATCTTTTGTTCATCAACGCGTTTAAAAGGCCAGTCTTTAGAGCCGTCTGCTGGCCAATCAAACCATCCGTCTGGGAGGTCGCATGCAACCTCCAATTTTTCGACAACTCCTTCACCCATGCTTAGGCCGCCGTTGTAAGACGGAGACAAAAATTGACCGATGCGGGCACGAGCATATCCATACTGAGCCCCAAATTTCGCCTGATTTCCTTCAGCTCGTTCTTGGATGAGCTGCTGCAATCGTGCGCGGCGGTTTGCGTGTTTTTTTAGCCTTCGGTCCATTTTGAGATTAAAGCAAGAAAATTCTAAACCGTGGTCTAGATAATTCTTGACTTAATGTATAGAAATATCTAAACTTTATTGCATGAACGCGAATCAAATTATCGAAATCATGGGCGGGCGGGCTGAGGTGATGCGCATAACACGTCTCAGTAAAGGCCGACTTTCGCAATGGGTGAAGCAAAACGAAATCCCCCGTGCGTGGATGATGTTTTTCCACGAGCGACACCCTGGAGTTATCCCTCATCCAGACACCCTCAAGCCAGAACTCAAAGAGGCTGAACATGCGTGAAATCTACTCCCGACTTGTTTTGTGGTTGATTCGGCCTGCGCTTGAGCGGCATCAGTCGAAATCGAAACCGTCGCTAATCAATGCCCAGCAGATCATTGACGTCATGCTCAAAGACCTGCGTAAAAACGGGCCGATTAGTCGCGGCATGAAAGGGGGCCTGTAATGGACAAGCCCATCTTGCGCAATGTCGCCGTCGATGTGGGCGGCGACGTTATTCAAATGTCGTTCTGTGACGCTAGCCTTTTGCACGTTCGCGAAGTGTCTTCAAAAGATTGGTCAGCTCATTTTCAAGTAATGAAATCGCCTGTTTGGAGGCATCTGGCCCGACCATTGTTGCTCTTATTGCTGCGCCTGCTTCTTCTATCGCATCGGCGAGTTTCAGCAGCCGTGGATCGCCTCGATCAAAAGCTACTTGGGTCAAAGCCATGACGGTTACGTACGCAAGATTCGATTGGGCCAAAGCTACATCAGCAGTCGTTTGCGGGTCTTTCATGGTCAATCCTTTTCGTAAAAGTTTGGTTACTGGAATCTCCGAGCTTAATCGATTGGGATTGACCGCCTCAATGCAAGGTTGTCGCGCCGTAAGGTCCCGCTCCGTAGGCTTCATTGAAAAGCAACCGATCAAAAACGCCGTCTATGTGGTCGTCGGTTGGTTCTCCAAAGGCGCTGCGGGCAAGGTAGGTCGCATATTCATAAAGCTCCTGCATGTCTTCGTGAGAGAGGGTTACTCCGTTTCCGATATCCAAAAATCTTCTCCTTTAGTTATTCGAAGTGTTATTTCCATTGCGTTCATCTTCGCTTATAGAGCATGGTCGCGCCACGTCAAAAAGGGCTGATATATGACAACACCCAATAATCAATGCGAAATTAGCGCTCATTCTTGGGGTCGAGGCGTTCCTTCATCCAATGAAGAGCGGCGTCGGGGCTTTGAAGCGCTTCTTTATCCGCGAGTGCCTTACGAACAAGTTCAATATTTGCGTCAGCCTGCCACTCAAAACTCGAAATCGTCTGCTCGGAACAGTTCTGAGCGACAAAGAAGTCCTTTCCGAACGCCACATCACGATGTAGCTCTGACTCTAGGGCTCGTAGCCCTTCTAGTGGCAATACCCTTATTAGGGAAGCAAGTAGGGAGTTTTGAGCGATGAACTTCCCCAGCAGAGAATCAATATTGTGCTCGTCCATGGTCAGTCCTTTTCGGAAAGGTTTGGTTACAGGAATCTCTAAGCTTAACCGATTAGGATTGGCCGCCCATAATCCGTGGAAGCCCGAAAAGTCCGATGAGCGTATTCCCATTGGACCTCCCGACACCATTTCCAAGTTCAAAGGTGATCTATGACAGTGTTCATTGAAGTGGGGACGCGCGTGCGGTTGCCTAGCGGCCTGCAGGGGTCTTTTGTGCGTTGGAGTGCTCGGGTTGTGGATAAATATGCGCCACGCACCGAACGAGAATACGAGCGCGTAGCCGTTTTAAAGGTGAACGGTGAGGTGCTGGAGTTCAGTGAGCGTTTCATACAGCGCGTGTTGATTGGGGAGGCGCAATGAGCTATTCATTTGAGGTAGCCGCTTTGTCCACGGTTTCCGACTATGACGGCGGCGCGAAGGCATTGGGCGCAGTGGTGGACATCAATGGCTCTGTTCTGTCGCACAAGGTGTGCCTAACCGACAAAGCCAACCATTTAACGGTGCCGCAGGCGCGAAAGATCATGCAGGCAACAGGTGACTACCGCATGCTGCATGGGCTGGCCACCGACCTGGACCATATTTGCATTCAAGTCTCCAGCGTGGGCAATGGCAATCGCATGTTTCGCTCGATCTCGGATGCGGCGCGGGAATTCGGTGATTTTCTTGGAGCGGTGACGGCTTCTGTTGAGGATGGCAACGTCACCCCAAATGAGTTGCGTCGCATCGACCGTGAACTGGCCGAAATGATTGTGGCGGCGAATCAGCTTCGGTCTTTGTGTGCAGCTACCAAAAGCAAGAGGTAAGCCTATGTCACGTCCTCCTGATCCCAAAACTACCGAAGCCTTGGCGGCGTTGCTTGAGCAGCCGATGACCGCACGTGAGCTTTGCTTGCGACTTGGCTTGCCCGAGCGCACGGTGAAAAACATTTGTCATCGTCTGGTGACGCGTGGCCAAGTGCAGGTTGTGCGCCGGCAGAGGATTCCGCAAGCCCGTCGACCGGTTGCTTGTTACGGCAAAAGTGTCTCATCGACCATTTTCGACTATGGGGTCTCGGCGCTATGGCGATAAACGCAATTGAAACCTATGTGCTGGGGCTAAGCCACGAGCCGCCTTAAGCTCCCGTCAATTAAATCCCTTATCCAATTTATGTTTGTGCCTGCTTTTCAGCGGGTACAGGGTTTTTGTTTTCTCAAGAAACGTAGAGGTGTGTATGACGCATCCTGTCCAGTCGGCGCCAACAGCGCAGCGCAGCCAGGTGAACCGCCTGGTTGATCAATGTATTCCCACGTTCGAGGATTTCTGGTCTGCGTGGCCACGTCGAGAGGCCAAGAAAGCAGCATTGAGGGCTTGGGGCAAGTTGTCCACAACCAAACAGATCGCGGCTTTTCAGGCGCTGCCAGATCATATTGCCCAGTGGCGCAAGGAAGGGCGGGCACGCTGCCATATTCCACACCCGGCCACCTGGTTGAATGGTGAGCGCTGGGAAGACGAATTGGGTGGTGACGTGTTCCCGCCACTGCCAAAGCCCAAACGCCAAAGTGGCCCGCCCTGGTGGACATCGCACGTGTTGATGGAACGTAAAGGTCGGGAAGTAGGTGCAGGACCGGCCAGGCCGGGTGAGACAACCGAACAGTACAAAGCGCGTATTCAAGCCGTGCTTGACGAAAACCAGCATTACGAAGCGTAGAGACGCGGGCGTGGGTCCCGCGCCTTTAAACGCAACAGGGCCTGTATGGGCCGGCAGGACAAGAAACACCGCGCCACCGCGAGCGCGTAAGAAACCGGTACCGGTACGTTGCTTGGCAACTAGGGTGCAACTCCCGAACAATCCGGCGGGCTGGCCGTATCCACAGGCCCGGGGGCAGGCGTAATAAGCCTGAGGTGTGGATCCGCGAAAGCGGGTGGAAGCCGTCCTCTCTACCTCCTTTTTTTGTGCGTGGGGGGTAGGGGGGGCCTTTTGTGGAAGTGACAGGGGATAACAGTGTCTTTTAGGAAAGAGAATCGATGCAGGAACTCATTTTCGTCCAAAATTGCCTGGAGGCCATTCAATGACTCATAAACGTTTGCCTGACATTCAGGCACGGTTCGATGCATGGGGTTTGTGGGTAACTCGTGGCGGCGGTGCCGCCGGTGGCGCAATGCATCCATTGGCTAGGTTGATGGAGTGGAAAAGCGGCAAGCGTGTGAGCGTAAGTGGCGACGGTGGGTTCACGTCATTCGTGCCGGTTGATGATATTGAGTGTGGCTTAACCGACGAGGCCATAGGGTCACTGCCGCCTGACCTGCGCGATGCGGTGAGGGCATGGCACACATGTAAAGGCGGGACGTTGGATACGGTTTCACGCGACCTGGGTGTTGTTCGTGGAACTTTGCATCGGCGGCTTTGCCAAGCTGACTATCGTGTTGCTGAGTGGCTAATGGAGCGCAGCAAGCGACCCAAAACGTGCGCCCTGTAACATTTTGAATTATGAGACATATACTGGATCGTGGATAATCCTGTACATTCCTGCGGAGCTTGCGACGCAATGCTCTGAACAACAAAGCCCGAGCCTTCAAACAGCCGGGCTTTTTGTTTTCTGGTTGTCTCCTGAGGCTTTTTCGAAAGCCCTTGTCCCGGCAGCATGCTGATGCTTGCCGGGTTTTCTTTTTTGGAGGTCGAGATGTTTGGTTCTGATGATCCCGATAAGTGCATATTCTCACCCAGGCGTCATAAGGGGCTGGGGCCTGGCATATCGATTTCCCATTCTTGAATGGCAACAATCAAAACTCGAATCAGCTTGGCATGGTGGATACGTTGGTACTTGATGGGCGTTGTGCTCATGGCAAGGCTGACGAACTCTGAGCCAGACCCTGAAAAGGTTGGCTATTGGGTAGCGAGGTCGGTTCGAACCAAAGTAATCAAATGAGCGAACCTACTTCAGCGCAGCGTGGTTACGGCTACAAGTGGCAGAAAGCACGTGAGTCGTTCTTAAAGAAACACCCGCTTTGTGTGTTTCATGGTCAGCAGGGTAGAACGGAGTTGGCAACCGTGGTCGACCACAAGGTCCCACCCCGAATGAAAGAAGCCATTGAAAGCAATGATCCAGAGCAGCTGAAAGAGGCAAGGCGCTTGTTTTGGGACCGCAACAACTGGCAGTCATTGTGCAAGACCTGTCACGACAGCATCAAACAGCGAATGGAGAAGTCGGGCGCTGTCGTAGGCTGCACATTGGATGGCCTCCCCTTGGATTCCGGACACCACTGGAACCGGTAGGGGGGGTGAAAAAGTCCAACGGGCCTGCGCTCTAGACCGCTCCCCCCAATCTCTTTGCAACGGCGGGAAAAATGGGAGGGGGGTATACCGAAATACATAGGTGATTTATGGCTGGTAACAATAATTCTGGCAGAAAGGCTTTGCCGGCCACTGTGCATTTGTTGCATGGAAATCCGAGCAAAAAAAGTGCGGCTGAATTGAAGGCGGCGCAACCGGGTAAACCAGATTCCGAATTGGCAGTGAAGATCCCGCCGTGTCCTGCGTTTTTAACGACTGACGCTAAGGCTGAGTGGAAGCGCATTGCCAAAGACCTGAAAGTGCTGGGCATGGTCAATGAGCTGGACCGAGGTGAGTTAGCGGTTTACTGCCAGGCATGGGCCGATTGGAAGAAGGCGCGGGAAATGATCGAGGGCCTGGGTGAGCTGGGCATGATCGACGAAACGCCGAACGGCTTCAAGCAAATCAGCGTTTGGATGCAGATCGCCAATCGTGCCGAGGAACGCATGAACAAGGCCGGCTCAAACTTTGGCTTCAACCCGGCAGCGCGAGCCAAATTAGGTCATACACAAACGCCTCAAGGTGAGCTTTTCCCGAATGAGCAAGCAAATACCGCAGCCAAGTATTTTTGAGGGGATTCAGGCTTACGTTGATGCTGTCACGTGCGGGGAAATTGATGATCCTGTAACCCTGTTTGCCGCGAAAACACTGCGTGGTGATTATGTTGCAGGACTCCATGTGCGTGATGCATGTGCCCGTCATCTGCGTGACCTGGAGCATGGGGCAGATCGAGGTTTAGTTTGGGACCTCCAGGCGGTTCACCGTGCGATTGGGTACTTTCGTGAAGTGCTTTGTTTGAACGGTGGGGAATACGAAGGCGAGCCGTTCAACCCGAATCCATGGCAGTGCTTCGTTATCGGCTCGTTGCACGGATGGCGTGCGAGGGATGGTTACCGACGCTTTCGTGTGGCCTACGTAGAAACGGCCAAGGGGTCGGGCAAGTCTCCCCTTGCAGCGGGCATGGGCTTGTATGGTCTGACCGCTGATGGTGAGGCCCGGGCGGAAGTGTACGCGGCCGCGACGAAAAAAGATCAGGCAATGATTCTTTTTCGCGACGCGGTGGCGATGGTCGATCAGTCGCCATTGTTGAATGACCGTATTGAGAAGTCCGGGCGTGGCGAGAAAGTTTGGAACCTGGCATATCCCGCCGCCGGTAGTTTCTTTCGGCCCATTAGTGCTGATGATGGTCAGTCGGGGCCTCGGCCCCATACGGCGTTGCTCGATGAGATTCATGAGCACAAAAGCCGCACAGTGGTTGAGATGATGCGGGCCGGCACAAAAAACCGGCGCCAAGCGCTGATTTTCATGATTACCAATAGCGGCGTGAACAAAACAAGCGTTTGTTGGGAGTACCACGAATATGGTTGCAGGGTGTCGGCGGGACTGGTCGAGGATGACAGTTTCTTTGCTTTCATCTGCGGCATCGATGAGGGCGACGATCCTTTTAAAGATGAGTCGTGCTGGCCCAAGGCAAATCCTTCGCTTCAGTTCGGTCGCGAGGGAGAAGAAAACGGCGGGGTTCCGGGCTACAAATATCTGAGGGAACAGGTCACTGAAGCTAAGGGCATGCCCGGTAAAGAGTCAACGGTGCGCCGCCTGAACTTTTGCCAGTGGGTCGAAGCGGCATCGCCATGGATTGGCGCCGATGTTTGGCTGGGTTGTAAAGATGATCCAGTCGACGATGCGTTGCTTGAAGACCGTCGGGCTTGGGGCGGGTTGGATTTGTCCAGCACGCAGGATTTAACCGCCTTCACGCTGATTTTTGAGCCGGTTGAGCATGACCCTTTTTGGAGAACCCGGGCGTGGTTCTGGCTGCCGGGTGACGGGTTGCACGAAAAGGCCGAGCGAGATCGGGTGCCTTACTTAGCGTGGCGGGATGCGGGACATTTAATCGCCTTGCCTGGCCGCGCTATCAACAAGTTGGCTGTACTTCACCAGCTTCATCAAATTGCTGGCTTGTATGACATTCAAGGAATTGCTTACGACCGGTGGCGAATTGAAGACTTGAACTCTTTGATGGGTAACGAGGGGGTAAGCCTGCCAAATTTGGAGCCCTTTGGCCAAGGTTTCAAAGATATGGGTCCTGCCATTGATGAACTGGAGCGTCGGCTACTTGACCGTGAGCTTAAACACGAGGGCAATCCGGTATTAACTTGGTGCGCTGCAAATGCCATTACCAACTCGGACCCGGCAGGGAACCGCAAAATTGCCAAAGACAAGGCAACTGGACGGGTTGACGGAATTGTGGCTCTAACCATGGCCACGGGTTTGGCCAGCCGGGAACCGGCGAAAGAAGAGTCTGTGTATGAGCAACGCGGCGTTCTATTATTTTGACAAGGGTACATGATGGGGATATTTAGCCGGCTTCTCGGCAGGCGTCCACACGCCCAGGCCGGCGGGGCTAGTCTTAGCGACATTATTCGCGGAGGCAATACGAGCTCTGGGGCGATAGTGACTGAAGCGTCTGCGATGCGCGTGGCTGCGGCGTGGCGGTGCGTCAATATTATTGGTGGCGCGGTAGCGACACTCCCGCTTGACTTAATTGCGCGTGAAAGCGAGAACGTCCGTCGTCCGGCTGTCGGCCATCCACTGCGTCCGGTATTAACGGTCAAGCCCAATCCTTGGCAAACGCCTTCCGAGTTTCGTCGGATGATGCAGGCGCATTTGCTGCTTCGCGGTAACGCATACGCGCGGAAGGTAATGGTGGGGCGCAATGTTGTTGCTTTGATTCCATTGCATCCAGACCGCGTGCAGGCCGAGCAGCTCAACTCACTTGCTATGCAATACAAGGTGAGCGGCGCCAACGGGTCGACCACGATCCTGGCCCAAAAGGATGTTCTGCACCTTCGCGGGATGTCTCTTGATGGCGTTACCGGTATGTCGGTGTTGTCGAACATGCGCGAGTCGTTGGGTCTTGCGTTGCAGACTGAACAGGCGGGTGCGCGGCTCTTTAAGAACGGCCTGTTAGCGGGTGGGGTAATCGAGCATCCGGGCAAGTTATCGGCGGAAGCGGCGAAAAACCTGAAGGAATCTCTCGATGAAAAAAACGCCGGCGCGGAGAATGCGGGCAAATGGATTCTCGCCGAAGAGAACATGAAGTTAAACCCTGTCTCGCTTTCGGCAGAAGATGCGCAGTGGTTAGGAACACGAGACTTTCAGCGCTACGACATTGCAATGTTTTTCGGCGTGCCGCCTCACATGATTGGGGCGACCGAGAAAACGACGAGCTGGGGTTCGGGCATCGAGTCGCAGGGTATTGGGTTTGTTACTTACACCCTGAATGATTGGATAAAGATATGGGAAGAGTCGATCAAACGCGATCTTCTACCCGAGGCCGAGTGGGAAACCATAGATGCCAGATTCAATGTTAACGGCCTGCTTCGTGGTGATGCGAAAGGCCGTTGGGAAAGTTATGTGAAGGCTTTGCAGTGGGGCGTGTACTCGCCCAATGAGGTGCGAGCCATGGAAGATCAGAACCCGCGCGAGGGCGGTGATGTGTACTACGACCCGCCGAATACTGCGGGTAATAATCAAGAGGAGCCGAGCAATGAGCCTGCGCCAGTTACCGAAAATTAATGCGCTTTCTATCGATGGAGTTAAGTGGGATGCACCCAGCGATGCAGTGGGGCGGTGGGATGCGGCTGTCAAAGGCGCGGCGGACGCCGACACGATCACCATATACGACATGGTCGGTTCTGACGGTTGGTCTGACGGCGTGACGGCAAAACGAGTTGGGGCTGCCCTTCGAGCAATCGGTTCTCGCGACGTGACGGTGCTGATCAATTCCCCAGGCGGTGATTTTTTCGAAGGGTTGGCAATTTACAACCTCTTACGTGAGCATCCGCACAAAATCACGGTCAAGGTCGTTGGGTTGGCGGCGTCGGCGGCATCGATTATTGCCATGGCAGGCGATGAGATTCAAGTCGCCAAATCGGGATTCATCATGATTCACAATGCCTGGTCGCTGGTGATTGGGAACCGGCACGATTTGCGCTCCGCTGCCGACGTCATGGATCAGTTTGATGCGAGCATGGCCGACCTTTACTCTATTGCCGCCGGCATCGATGTGAAAGAGGCTGCGCAACTTATGGACGCAGAAACCTGGATGAATGGTCAGGCCGCCGTCGACGCCGGGTTCGCAACAGGTTTATTGCCTGCCGACGAGATTATCGAAGAGCAGGACCAGAAAAACTCAGCCCTTGCCGCCAAGCGGCGGGTAGATAGTCTTTTAGCAAAGCAGGGCATGCCGCGTTCCGAGCGGCGTGCTTTGCTTGAACAAATTAAGGGTACGCATGACGCTGCCCCAGGTGCTACGCACGACGCTGGTACCGATCTAGTGCCCGATCTTTTGCGGGCGATAGCAGCACTGAGGCAGTAACCCTAAACCCTACCCATGGCCCGCATTTGTGCGGGCTTTTTCATTTGTGGAGTAAACAATGAAACCCAATCATCTTATTCGCGGTATCCAGTCGGTGCACGCCGACGCATCCAATCCTAAGGAAGTGCTGGCCGAACTACAACGCGCCTGGCATGAATTTAAGGTCTCCAATGACGCGCAGCTTGCTGAGGTTAAGAAAGGCGTCCATGACGCCCTGTCCGCTGCCAAGCTGGAGAATATCAATGCGGCCATGAACGAGATGCAAGCCACTATTGCAGAACTCGCCGTCAAGGCAGCGGGCTTTGAAATGGGTGGCACAAAGCAGGCAGACAAAGATGTCGTCGCTCATGCGAGCGCATTTAACCAGTGGTTTCGCAAAGGTACCGAGGCAGGTTTGCGTGATCTGGAAGTGGCGGCTCGCCTCACAACGCAATCTGACCCGGACGGCGGTTTTGTTGTGCCTTCGGAAATGGAAAACACCATTGACCGCGTATTAGGCACCCTCTCGGCGATGCGTGGCCTGGCAACGGTTCGCCCCATCGGCGCAGCTTCTTATAAGAAGTTAGTCAGTCTTGGCGGCGCCACTTCCGGCTGGGTCGGTGAGAGCTCAGCTCGCTCCGAAACAGGCACGCCTAACTTGTCAGGGCTGGAGTTCCCAGTAATGGAGCTATACGCGCAGCCTGGGGCTACTCAAACCATGCTGGACGACGGTTCGATGAATATCGAGCAGTGGTTAGGTGATGAGGTGTCGATTGAGTTTGCCGAGCAGGAAGGGGATGCGTTCATTAACGGAAATGGCGTCGCCAAACCTCGTGGTCTGTTGTCTTATCCTGTGGTTGCCAATGCAAATTACACCTGGGGCAAGGTTGGCTTTGTTAAAAGCGGCAAGTCGGGTGGTTTTGCGGATCCTACTACTTCGGTCAGCCCAGCAGATGCATTGATTGATCTGTACTACGCGCTTAAGTCCGGCTATCGCACTGCTGCCTCGTGGCTGATGTCGGATGTCACGATGAACAAAGTGCGCAAGTTTAAGGATGCTGAAGGATCGTACATTTGGGCGCCGCCCACTGGCGCTGGTGAAGTTGCCACCATCCTTGGGAAACCTGTGCAAACCGACGACGGCATGCCCTCTGCGACCACGAACGGTAATTTGGCGGTTGCCTTTGGTGACTTCAAGCGGGCGTACTTAATCATCGATCGGATTGGTATTCGCGTGTTGCGCGACCCATACACCAGTAAGCCTAATGTTCTGTTTTACACGACCAAGCGGGTGGGTGGCGGCATACAGAATTTCGAGGCCGTCAAGTTTCTGCAGATCAACAGCTAATAGGGTATCGGCCCCAGCGCCGATCCTCTAAGGCCACTTCTTTAATAGCGTTTAAGGAAATCATTATGAAAGACTTGAAAAACAATATCGCGGTGGTGTCCGCGTTAGCCGCGGCCGTGCACACAGCGACCAAAGCCGACGCAGCCATTGTTGATTTGCAGGGCGCCAATTCGGCAACGGTTGTTATCAACACAGGTGCCATTGCCGGCGCGGGTGACTTTACTGTCAGTTTGGTGCATGGCGATGAGTCAGATTTGTCTGATTCGGCAGCCGTCACCGCTGGTGATTTGCTGGGCGAGTTCCCGGCGAGTTTGGCGGCCGACAGCGCCTATAGCGTTGGCTACCGCGGTGTGAAGCGTTATCTGCGTGTAGTTATTACCCAAAACAGTGGGACTTCCATCGCCGCAGCAGCTGTGATCGTTAAGGGTCATTTGAACCTGGCTCCTGCGGTTTAACGTAATAAGGGCGTCCTTTGTGGCGCCCATTCACTGGATAGCCGCATGTCGCTAAAAGTAATTACGCCGCCCGCTGCAGAGCCGGTCTCCTTGCAAGAAGCGAAGTTGCACTTGCGGATAATTGCTGCATTGTCGGATACAGCTACGCATCCGGAAGATGCGATGATTGAGTCACTGATCGTCGCGGCTCGCCAAGGTGCGGAGCATCTGACTGGGCGAGCATTGATGCCGCAAACGTTCGAGCTTGGGTTGGACGGCTTTGTCGATAAGATCAAGCTTCCGATGCCTCCTTTGGTTTCGATTACGAGCCTGACATATGTGGATGTCGCAGGCAACGTCCAGGTTCTGGACTCTGCTGATTATGAAGTGGACACTTATAGTGAGCCAGCGAAGATCGTCAGACCGTATGGGACTTTCTGGCCCGCTACAAAATGCCAGCCCAATGCAGTAATGATTCGCTATGAAGCGGGTTACGCAAATGCGACTGATGTGCCAAGCCAGATCAAAAGTTGGATGCTGCTACGTATTGGTTCTTTATACTCGAATCGCGAAGACGTGAACGTTGGCAACATTGTTACCGATTTCAAGTTTGCCGATCGTCTGCTTGACGCCTACAGGACCTATTTATGAGAGCGGGAATACTTGACCGGCTGATCAAGGTTCAGCGTCAGAGTGCGACGGAAGACGATTGGGGTGTGCCGGTATCAGGCTGGGTTGAGGTTGCCACTGTTTGGGCGAGCGTTAAACATGCTTCAGGCCTTGAAACGGTTAAAAGTGGCGTTAATGTATCGGTTGTAAAAGCTTCAATTCGTATTCGACGTAGAACCGATGTGACCGCAGGGATGCGAGTGTTGTGCGAAGGCAAGGTTTATGACATACGCGCCGTGCTTGAAGATGTGAGTGATCGGGTGTACACAGACCTGGTTTGTGAATTAGGGGCAAACAATGGCTAAGCAAGCGGTTCGCGTTGAAGGATTGCGAGAACTAGGCATGGCCTTGAAAGAATTGGACAGTGGGGTACAGAAACGTATTGCGCGGTCTGCTACCGCAGCTGGGGCCCGAGTCATTGCCAAAGAAGCCAAGCAGCGTGTGCCGGTTGATTCTGGCAAGGTAAAGAAGAACATTCGCACCGCTAACCTAAAGCCAAAACAACCAGGCACTCAGGAAACCGCAGTGGGGGTGAGGGTCAAAGGCAAAACTGCCGACTCGGCCTTTTACTGGCGATTTCTTGAGTTTGGCACTGCCAAGATGGAAGCCAAACCCTTTCTAAGGCCGGCTTTTGAGGCGAAGAAGATGGAAGCCGCCGACAAGATTAAAGAGCAGCTGGGCAAACGCCTGGAAGCCGAAGCCAAGAAGATCGGCCAGACCATAGGCAAGGTGAACCGAAAATGAGCCTAGAAACTGATTTACGTACTGCGCTCTTGCCGTTGGTCAACGCTGGTGTTCATTTTGGCGTTGTGCCTGTGGATAAATTGCCCACTGACGCCAACAGAATGACATGGACCGCCATTGTCTTGCCCACGCAAATAGTGACGCCAGAAAATACGATCTGCGGTGCGTCGGACATGGAAGACTATCGGGTGCAGATTGATGCCTACGCAGGGCATCCCGGCGTGTTGGCAGGCTTACGAGCGCCCATATTCTCAGCGATTGACGCGACTTTTGAGCACGCTGAGCGAATCAATGATGTTTATGAGTACGACGCTGACACCAAACTTCACCGACGAATGATTGAGTACAGCATCCGCTTCTAATTACTTTCAACTTTTACACTGACCCGCCTTGTGCGGGTTTTTTATTGGAGCAATGAAATGGCACAAGGCAAAGTCACCCCGGTTAAAGGGTCGAAACTTTTCGTTCAAACAGGCGTGTCTGAAACGCCTGAAACTATTGATTCGGTCACCGCGACGAATCCCGGCACAATTGACATTACCGCGACCACTTTGGTTAAGGGCGATATCGTCACCATATCGGGTGTTGGTGAGGGTTTCGATGGCGAGTATGCAGTGAGCGACGTAGCAACCGGCACCGTTACACTAGCAGGCGCTGATTGGTCTGACCTTGAGGTGCCCGGCAGCATCACCGGTGCCGAAGCGGCCAAACATGAGTTTTCAGCCAATTGGTGCGAGGTTAACAGCTTTAACCGCGCCGGTGGCACGATTAACCAGACTGACGTCTCAACTTTTTGTTCTGCCCGCCGCGAGTACGACCCCGGCCTGGCGGATTCGGGCACGATTCAGTTTAACTTCAACTACGCCCCTGCAACTACGGTTCAGGACAAGTTCAAAGAGTACGAAAACAGCGCTGGCAAGTTCTGGATCAAGCATGTATTGCCACGTAACCAGGGCACGATGCTTTATTACGGCGGCATTCAAACTGGCGTAGGCGCTGAGGGTTCGACCGGTGGCGTGTATACGTCCAGCGTCACCATCCAGCTTTCCGGTGATTACTACCGCATCGCGGCGTAAGGAGGGCAAATGTCAGCTAAACAATTGAAAGAGGCATTCGCCAATCAGAAACTGAACAGCGCCGTTGTTGAAATTGATGGTGTTGGCAAGGTCCTGATTCGAGAGTTAACCTTCGGCGACATTGAGCACTTAGACTCTTCCGGAACTCAGGATGGGAACGCGCGAAACCTTGCATTGGCGCTGTACTCGGAAGACGGCAAAGAACGGATTTTCGATCCAGATAATCAAGACGATGTGGAGATTATTAAAGGTTTATCGAATCGTATGGTTAACAGGATTGCAGGAGCGCTTCAGGTAAAAAACTAACGCCCCGGCGCGAGTTCATGATCGAGCTGAGTCTCGCGTTGGGGAAAACCCTCGAAGAGCTGCGGCAAATGCCTGAATCGGATTTCAGGCTGTATGAGCAGTATTACCGCAAACAGCCATTTGGTAACTGGCGTTCCGATTACAACGCCGCGCGAGTTGCACAGGCGATGGCCGGCGGCAAGCTGGAGGATTTGATGCCGTTCTGGTTTGAGAGTACGGGCGATGATCCGCTTGAGGATTTATTTGCAGGCGCGGTTGAGTTATAGCCTTTGTAGTTATCGACAGGGGTTTAGCCGTCCAGTGTCGAAGAACACAATAACTGTTTTTGTATACAGTATTGTGTGTTACGCTACTCCTTGCTATGTTGTTTCAAATTTTACAATTTGAAGGAATGTAGCGATGTTGGCTTTAGATCAGTTGGAAATAAGTCGTATTATCGTCCACCATATCCCGGGATCGGTTAACAAGGAGACAGCGACACCTTCGTGTTCAAATGAGTTGTTAGCGTTGCCACCGGCTGGCTTAGATATGTTTTCTAAACGCCTAGCAAAATCTTTGGGTCACAGCTCTAAAGGTATCAGGGTAGATATACAAAATACTGATGCTCATGGGTTTTTTCAGCGTGCGGCCCAAATGATGTTAGCAACAGAGACTGTTGAAGACTTTATAGCAACTTCGAAAGTTTTCGCTCAGTTACTATGCGATGCGCAGGGGATTAAAGCCTTAGTAGAAAGCAAGCTTTTGGTTATGTCAGGAGTTACTGGTGAGTTTCAGCGTCCCTTTGTTGCGGTTGTAAAAGCGGATATGCAGGACGCCTTAGCTGAGCTTCCTGCGGATGGAGGCGCAACAATCAGCTATTTAGAGAATATTTTTTTAACTGAGGCACAGCGTCTTTTTAAAATAGGCTTTCTGCAGCAGAACGTTGCGAGGCCCAGGATTAATGATGGCTTGAGAAATATTGAAGATTACACGATTCATTTATTTGATCATTTGCTGACATCAACGGAAACTCGCAACGCAGCGCACTACTTTTATGCTGGTTTTTTAGGTACTGATGTTGCCGCATCGGATAGAAGGCTGACGCAGGATTTTTATGAGAAAACATTGAGGTTCTTTGAGTCGAGGAACTATGATGCTGATGAGTTGATAGAAAAAGGGGAAACGTTAAGATCGGAGTTGAGAAGCAACGATGCGACAATTTCAACTTCAGACTTTGCTCAAAAGTATCTGGAACCAGCGGAAGCAGATGATTATGAGCAGTACATGAGAAACCAGGCGTTTCCTGCCCATGCTATCGTGAAGGATACTGAGTATGTCAAGAATAAAATTAAGCGACGCAGAAAGCTTGTATTTAGCTCGAAAGTGATAATCACCACTCCGTCAGATGGTGAGGATCTCGTTATGGTTGAGGAAGCGAAGGACGATACTACTATCGTGACTATTTCTGGGAAGTTGACTAAGAGTGAATAATGAACGCAGAGTTTCTTGATTGGTTTTCGGCAAAAGAAACTGCTTTTGCGCAGTGGGGTGAGTTTGTTGTCGAAACAATCAAAGCGCGTGTTCGGGCAGATATTGGTGATGCGAGATATGCGAGCTTTTTTAAGATTGAGCCATCGTATCGGGTCAAGGTTATTGATTCGATAAAGGAAAAGCTTGAGCGCAAAAAATACTCTCATCCACATGATGAGATGACTGACTTGGTTGGAGCACGGTTTGTCGTTTTATTGCGGTCGGATATTGATGTCTTGGATCGAGTAATTCTCAATAGAAGTTGTTGGTCGGTTAGTAAAGATAGAGACTACATAAACGAGACTCTTTCTGATCCCTCCGTTTTCGATTATCAGTCTATGCATTACTTGGTTCGAAACCCGGCAACTCGCATCCTGGCGGATGTGGAGATCCCGGAGGGTTTGGCTTGTGAGGTGCAAGTCAGGTCTTTATTACAACACGCGTACGCAGAGCTAGTTCATGATGATATTTATAAGGCTGATGTATTTGTGCATGAGGGCACAAAAAGATTGGTGGCCAGAAGTATGGCTCTCATGGAATCAACAGATGGAATATTCGTCGAAATATCTCGGGAACTTGAAAACATCAGGAGCGCTCAAACGTGTTTGTTTGAGGCGGCCAGACTGGTATATAGAGACATCAACTCCGATGCTGAAGATAAGCCAACAGAGCTTTATCATGTAATAGCTGATACGTATCGCGACGCCCTGAAAGAAGTTTCTCAACGTGACCTTAATGATCTGATGAAAGATCATCGTCGCCGACAACAAGTTAGAAACAGGGCACTGGATTCTTGCTTATTCTCGGATCCAGCATGCGTGCTTGTCTATTGGTTAACTGCCAATAGAACACGACGTACCTTTCGCGAATGGCCGAGAGATGATCTTAGGAAAGATTTAGAGCAAATAGCTGCCGATTTGGGCATAGCTCCGCAATAGCGAGTTCATACAAAATATAATTTTTTATTCTCGGCTCTGCTTCGGCAGGGCCTTTTTTATGGGTGTTCGTTATGGCTGGTGGTGCGTTAGGTCGCTTAAACGTTTTGCTTGGGCTGGACAGTACCGAGTTTTCGCGCGGCCTGAATCGGTCGGAGTATCAAGCGAAAAAGACGTTTGAGAACTTTGAGCGACAGGCCAAGCGGGCTGCTACCGCTTTTGTGGCCATCGGTGCGGTGGCAGGTGCTGCCTTTGTCGCCTGGACGAACGAAATGGCGCAGACCGGTAAAGAGTTGGATCGGCTGTCTACGCTATCAGGTACAAATGCGGAAACGCTTCAGCGCTGGTCTTACGCTGCCCAGTCGGTGGGTATTGAGCAGGAAAAACTATCAGACATTCTCAAAGACACGCAAGACCGGGTCGGTGACTTTCTGACTACCGGCGGCGGGCCGATGGCAGACTTCTTTGAAAACATTGCGCCAAAGGTTGGTGTCACCGCCGAGCAGTTTCGCAATCTTTCAGGGCCTGATGCTCTGGGTTTGTACGTTTCCAGCTTACAAAAAGCAGGGTTGTCTCAATCCGAGATGATCTTTTACATGGAAGCAATGGCGTCGGATTCGTCATTGCTGATTCCGCTGTTGCGTGACAGCGCTGCCGGCATGTCTGAAATGGGGGCAGAAGCTGAGCGTCTTGGCCTTGTTATGACCAACGAAACAGTTGCGGCGGCGAAAGAACTAGACAGGAATTTGCAGCAACTGACGGGTGTTGTGAAGGGCGCGTCAACAACAATGGCAAATTCATTTTTACCGGTGATGCTTGATGTTTTTGATGCATTTAAAGACACAAAAGAAGAAACATCGTTGCTATTCGGCGAGACTCAAAAACTGAGCAACGACAAAAACTTAGATGACTGGGCGCAGAATACGGCTTTGGTATTTGCTCATGTTTATGACGCTGTGAGCGCAGTTGTAGACATGGTAATAATAGCTGGCAGTAGCATCTCCGCTGTTGTGGCTGACAGTAAAGCGGCATTAGCGACAATGGCAAACATTCTGCCAGATTGGGGTGTGCCGGGTCTGATGGCGAAATCAGTTGGTATTGATGCGTCAGACGAGGGCGTGCGACGTATTGTTGAAGAAGCCGCAAAAGCCAGAGAAAAAGTTAATCAACAGCTATCAAATATATGGAATAAGCCGCTTTTAACCGACGCTTTGCGTGATAGTTTTAGCAACGACGAATTACGCATGTGGGAGGCGATGCAGTTGCCCACGATAACAGTTAGGCCAGATGGGGTAGGCTCATCCAGCAAAGCTAAACAAGAGCGCGACATCGTGTATGGCAGCATCGAACAATTGCTTGAGGCGGAAGGTGAGCTTATCCGCATGACTGAGCAGTATGGAATTGTTCATGAAAAAACAATGGACGGTGTTTCGGAATTCACGCTCGAGGCTGCTCGCAATATTCAGAATTCCTTGGGTGACGGCCTATATAGCATCCTCACTGGCAACTTCCAGGATATCGGCCAATCATTTGGCGACATGATTACGCGCATGGTTGCTGATGCAGCGGCGGCAAACTTAGCTGAAGCTTTGTTCGGCAATTACAGTAAAGACGGGGAAGTGGGGGGGCTTATAGGTCGTGCCGTGAGTTCCATATTCGGGCCAAGCATTACGGCAGGCTCGGGGTTTGATCTTGGCGCACAGAGCTATTTGAATACGCCACCCACTTTCGCATCCTGGTCGTCATTCGATTCTGGTGGCTACACCGGCCCGGGCGGCAAATACGAACCTGCGGGTATCGTGCACCGCGGTGAGTATGTGTTGAATCAGCAAGCCACGCAGCGGGTGGGGGTGGGTGTATTGGATCGAATCAATAAGGGTTATGCAAATGGCGGACTGGTCGGCAGCGCCGCGGCTGGAGGCTCACCTCAAGTCATTCTGAACAACAATTCCAGTCAACCCCTTTCAGCAAGTCAGCCCGAGGTGAGCTTTGACGCAATGGGACGGATGATGATCAAGGTGATGTTGAATGACTTGCAAAAGAATGGGCCTTATGCTCGCCAACTTAAAAGGTCGATGTGATGGCTACATTTCCTTCATACGCAAAGCTGTTGCGCGCCGGATATTCGGAAGAGCCGGATTACGGTGTTTTACGCACCGAAATGGATGGCGGCATTGCTAAGCAGCGTCCACGCTACACGACGCCTATAGTGACGCGGGAGGCCCAGATCAAGGTAAGCAGCAAGGCCGATAAGGCCTCGTTTGACGAATGGGTGAGAACAGAGATCAACGGCGGCGCAAGCTGGTTTACATGGATTGATCCGCTCAGCGGTACAAGCAAGCAGGCGCGTATCGTTGGTGGAAAATACCAGTGGACAAGTCCTGGGATAGTTTGGGTTGCCGCTTGCCAAATAGAGACAATCGGATGACGTACACAAATCAAGGTCGTCGTGTTCTAAATGCAACCAGCCCCGATGAGCCATTACTCGAGTTGATCGAAATCACTCATGCTGACCTGGTCGTGCCGGCAAGGTTTGTTAATGACACGGTGGAAATAACGAGCAACGGTGGGCTGTTCCACGCAACCTCGTTCCGATTGACCAGGCCTGACGATGTGGATGAGCAAACGCCCACTGCAAAATTGGCAGTAGACAACGTTGGACGCGAGCTCACGCAATGGCTGGAAGTAAGCAATGGCGGCAAAGGTGCGCGGTGCCGAATCCTCGCGGTCCTGCGTTCAGACCCCGATGTGTATCAATTCGATATGACGCTAGATTTGTCGGGCATTTCGGTTAACAACATGGAAGTATCCAGCACGCTTGGCTTTCAGAACACGCTGATGCAGCCAGCCGTTGCAGTGCGCTACGACACGATCACTGCGCCGGCGATGTTCTAGTAAGTTGTCATACTGCGTGCTAGTATTTCCATATGTAAAAGAACCTATGAGGGGCTTGATGCGGTGGATTGTTTTGTCGATTGTCGTGGCGCTGGCGGGGTGCTCTGGTATAGAGCCAGGGAAAACATATCCGTCTGAAGCGTTTAACGTATCGGTAACTTATCAAGAGGCGTACCGTCGCGCTCAATCGCACGGCCATGAGTGTTTGTCGACATTCGTTACGAGCGGAGACTTATACACTGATAACCAAACTGGCATTGTCCGCGTTTCGATACCTAAGTTTATGTACACCGGCAGAGAGTCGCTTAAAGTAAACGTGTCCGCTACAGGGGAGAGCAGTGCGAAGGTAGTCGCCACTGTTGACAATGTTGGCGTATTCGACCAAAGGCAACTTGAAGCAATAAGAAAAACTATTGAATCAGGTTCTCCTAACTGTAGGTAAAAAAACTCACATATCTATAACCGCCTCCGGGCGGTTTTTTATTGGCTCACTTCGGTGGGCCTTTTTTATGGGCGTTAGAAATGCATTGGTCTGACAATTACGTAGGCATTCCGTACATACCTGAGACTGCCGACTGCGCCGTACTGGCGGTGCGCGTAGCGAAAGAGGTATTCGGCAAAGACATTTCATTGCCCGTTGCGCATGCCGCCACCATTCGCGCCCAGGCTAAGCAGATCAACGACTTGAAAGACGATTATGCGGAACGCATCAATGCGCCGGCAGACGGCCAGCCTGTGTTGCTGGTTGGGCGAGGGCATAGCTGTCACATCGGCATCATGTGCTGGACCGCTGGCGAGTGGTGGGTTTTGCATGCCAACCAGTCATTTCAGTTCGTGACGCGTGAAAGGCTCCGAGACATGACACGCATTCATTATCGGGTTGAGGGTTTCTATAAATGGCTGTAACCGTCGAAAATCCTTCGCTGGTAGTCCATCCACATGCATTGGTGGGCGACGGACGCCTTTCAGTTGTTGAAGCATTTCGAGAGCGTGAAACGCTAGGCGCGTACATCAAGAGAACCGGCGTTGTTGTGCCTGCTGGTCCTGTGGCGGTGTGGCATAACGGCGTTCGCGTGCCTGATGCTTTGTGGCAGCAATTGATCCCGCGCACCGGGGACCAGGTTGTGATCCGTGCTCGTGTGATTGGTGGTGGCGGCGGAAATAAAGTCTTGCGCACTGTCGCAATGGTTGCACTTGTTGTTCTGACTTATGGTGCTGGGTCTTTCGGCGGTTTAGCGGCAATGGCTGGAAGCTACTCAGCATTGGCTGGGGCGGCCTTGATGATCGGCGGCACGCTCCTGATCAACGCACTCATACCCCCGCCTACCGCTACGGCCGCACAGCTCGGCCAGGGCGGCAAGTATGAGTCCAGCCCGACTTACGCCATATCTGGTGGGCGTAATCGGCTGCGCCCGTGGGAGCCGATGACATTGATTTTCGGGCGCCACAAGGTTGTGCCGGACCTGGGTGCAAATTATTACACCGAGTACGTTGGCGAAGATCAGTACCTGAATCAAGTTTTCAACTTTGGGTTGCAGGCCGGCTCTCTTCAGTTGTCTGACTTCAAAATTGGCAACACGCCGATCAACAACTATCAGGGTGTTCAGCTTCAAACGTCGAATGCCACAGGCGCATTAACGCTGTTTCCGGGCAACGTAGACACGATTCAAGGCTTTGCACTTGCTTCTGGGGTGGTAAACAGTCGCACGACGGCAGCCAACACCAACTACATATCTGTTGAACTGGCAGCGCAACTCTTTTACGTGCGCGATGACGGGGGTATTGACGCTCGCTCGGTTGATTTGCGAATCCAGTATCGGCCCGTAGGTGGGGCGTGGACGGACATAGGGTTGTTGCAAGACGCCATCTATGCCACGCACTATTGGAGCCTTGAATATTTTGACGCCTATGCAGGCATGTATCAGTACAAGTACGGCTCGACGAACTACGCAGATCACACCGAAGGCGAGCAAGAGCTTATATCTGCAGGCGACTACTACAACCCACCGATTTATGGCCGCTGGCGCTGGAAGCCGCATCCGTTTCAATTAGGGCAGCCGTGGCAGGGCCAAGCGCCTGATCCGGTGATTGGGTATTCCAGCACGCCTGGGGTGCGCATGACTGGCGCCAAGCAAGAGCCGACACGCCGTACGGTTTCGTGGTCGGTCGCCCCTGGCCAATATGAGGTACGCGTATGGAAAGTTACCGGTGACATTAAGAACAGCCGCGAGTCGAACGAGGCGGCAGTCAATCAAATTCTGGCTTATCAACCTGACACCGCTGACTATACCTGGCAGCAGCGGGTTGCTTTACGAGCAAAGGCCACCGGGCAACTAAACGGTGCTATTGATGAGTTCAACGCTATTGCGCAAGTCTATTGCCCTGTCTGGAATGGCTCGGCCTGGGTGTGGGCGGCGACAAGCAACCCGGCGTGGTCGTTCTTGTGGTTTGCTCGCGGCAAATATGATTCATCCAGTGGCAACCGTGTTTATGGTGCCGGACTTCCCGACGCTCAGATTGACATTGAGGCGGTCAAAGCCTGGGGGGCATGGTGCGATCAAAAGGGTTTGACGTTTGATTATGTGCTTGATCGCAAAATGTCTTCGGCGCAAGTCTTGCAGATGATCGCTCGGGCTGGCCGTGCATCCCCAACGTGGCAGACCGGCAAATTGGGCGTGGTGTGGGATGCAGCAGACTTGCCTGTTACAGCGATATTTGGCCCGTTCAATATTAAGGCCGGTTCGTTCGAGATTGATTACATCGCCGAGGGAACCGCTGACGAGATTGTGCTCAATTTCATCAATCCTGCGCGTAACTGGCAAATGGATGAGGTGCGCGTCAAGGTACCTGGCGCAACAACAACGAATAACCCGCTTCAACTTGATTTCGACGGCTGCACGAATCCAGTGATGGCGGGGCGCGAGGCAAACTTACTTGCGGCAAGCCAGGTTTGGCATCGTCGGCGGGTGTCGTGGGAAACCGATATCGAAGGTTGGGTGGCCGGTCGAGGGGATGTGGTACAGATCAGCCATGACCTAACCGTGTGGGGGTACTCGGGCCGGATGCTGGCCAGGGACGGAAACGTTATCACGCTTCAAAACACGGTACCGTCCGACGGGGCCGGAACGATGTTGATTCGTGGGCCTGAGGGCCAGATGAAAACAGTGTCGGTTACGTCTGCCGTGGGCGATGTGGATACCGTGACAATCACATCGGATATGTCGGACTTTCCCTTGCCGGGCGATGAGGGTTATGAGGATGTCCCGGTCGTGGACTGGGTATGGATGTTCGATCCACTGGCAACGCCTGGTCGCAGGTTCAAGATTACGTCAGTTGAGCCCACCGAGGATGGGGTGAAATTTGAGGCCATTGACGACGACCCCGAATACTACGCCAGCGAAAACAACCCATACTTATATACCCCGCCGAAAGATGGTGCTTTGCTGGCTGGGGTTGTTTTCAGTATCGGGTTCTCCGAGACGCTTGTTAACGTCCAGGCCGATATATCAGAGGTCAGTATCAATTGGGTGCTGTCGCGCTCAATGGCCGCCGAGGTCGTGTTCAGCATTAACGGTCTGGCTCAACCAGCCGTCAGGACAGACAACCGGAAAATATCCATTCAAGCAAAAACGCTTGATGTTGTGAACGTGACGGTGACGCCTGTGGGTTCTACCGGGCGTGGCCAGCCAACAACGAACAGTTACACTGTTGAAGGCCTGACAACGCCACTACCGGCGCTCACCGGTCTGAACAGCGTGTTCCGAGACGGCCTGACAACGCTGGTTTGGGAAAGGGTGGTTGATATTCGTCAGCCTCAATACGAAGTGCGCCTTGGGGCTAATTGGGCCAATTCGCGCATTGTGGCGATCACGAGCAACCTAGAAACCTTGGCTGTTGGCAACGGTACGTATTGGGTAGCGGCGAGATTTAACTACCGTGGCACGATTGTTTACGGCCCTGCCGATAGCCTGCAAATATCCGGGGCGACATTGGTTCGCAACGTCATCATCGTGCAAGACGAGGCACCGGACTGGACAGGCACATTAACGGGCGGTGCCTATGTTTATGACGGTTCGCTAACACTTGAGCCGCAAGGTGACTTTCTGGCGATACCTGATGTTTTCCAAGAGCAAGACATTCTTTGGTACGGCGGGCCAGCATCGAGCGGGACGTATACAAACCCAATTGCCGAACAAGTCGATATCGGGTATGTCACGCCGGTTCGGGTGGATTTTGACGTTGACGTTATTGCCCGGAACCTGACTACCGATATTTTGCTAGCGCCGGATATTTTTGCGATAGAGGACATCCTGAATGGCTCAGATTTGCAGAAGATCACGGTTCGACCTCAGATTCGCCATGCTCAGGTTGCAGGCGTTTGGACGCAGTGGCGCGACCACGTACCCGGCCTTTACAACGCTCGATACTTTGATGTGCGAATCATCCTCGAAACGAGCGACCCGCTCATTGTGCCGTTCATCGACAAATTCGAATGGTCGATTGACGTACCGGACCTGACACAACGCGCCGAAGAGGTGGCGGTCGGAACGGGCGGTTTAACGGTCACGTACGACAAAGAGTTTCATGCTCGACCAAACGTTCAGATCACGATTTTGGACGCCGAGGAAGGCGATCAGGCAAAGCTAACAAGTTCAGACGCGGCTGGGTTCACCGTCACGATCATAAACGGCGGGCCAGTCGAGCGAAGTATTAACTGGATCAGTCAAGGTTACTAGCCCCTTCGGGGGCTTTTTTAATGGGAAATTGATATGACACAAAGTTCAATCCAGCTAAACACAACACCGCCGTATTCTGGCGCTGATGCAGTCGATGATACCAACAAAGCATTGCAGACCATTGCAACCGACTTCGCAGGGACAACTGATCCGGCAGGGCTGGACGGATGCGGGCCTTATTGCACCTGGGCCGATACCGCCAATGGTTTGCTGAAAAGGCGTAATGCGGCTGATACGGCTTGGGTGGTCGAAGGTGAGTTATTCCAGTACAAGGCCAACCGCAACGGCGATGGAACGCAAAACTTTAACGTTGCCTCGCTCAACGGCGGTCAACTAGCAGGCTTTAGAAACAAGATTATTAATGGAAACCCAGTAATTAACCAACGCGGCGTTTCCGGTACCGTAACATTAGCGGCAGGCGAATATGGGCATGATCGCTGGAAAGCAGGTAGTGGTGGGTGTACATACACGTTTAACACAGTTGAAAATATCACGACGATTACTATTTCTTCTGGCACATTGATGCAGATTATTGAGGGGGTTAACTTAATGTCAGGGCAGCATGTTTTGTCTTGGCAAGGTACGGCACAAGGACGTGTGGATTCAGGAAGTTATGGCAATTCTGGTGAAGTATTGGGAACGGCTGTCGGCGGGACGAACCAGGCCGTTGAATTTAGTACAGGAACCCTTAGTTTAGTGCAGTATGAGTCTGGTACAGTGCCTACGCTTTTTGAATTTCGAGGTTTTTTTGAAGAAACCTTATGTTTTCGTTACAGTGAATTAGTAAATGGGTATGCTATATCCACTCTTGGCGAGGTTTCTATTGTTGAGTTTAAGGCTAAAAAAAGGGGTACACCTAGTTATTCAGGTTTAGTCTTGAGCAGTGGGTCAGGTGCGGTATTTTCTGCTGTTCCTAATACATCAGTAGCGACAGCATCAAATCCTCAAGGGTGCTATGGAATTATCCAATCAGCAGTTAACTCTGTGCAGGCATACTTCAGGCTATTTATTGACGCGGAGCTATAAAAATGAACATACAAACAGTAATCGAACACGACGACGCGTACATAATAAACGGGGACATTACTGTAATGAAAGGCAGTGGACACCGTTTTCTTATTGATATTGCTGACTGGATAGCACAAGGCAACACGCCCGAGCCATACGTAGAGCCTCCAGCACCCGTGCCTCAGTCTGTCACCCGCCGTCAGGGCCGGTTAGCACTGCTGCAAACACCGCACGGGGAAGTCACTAAACTGGATGTCGTCGAGGCGGCCTTGGAATCCATTTCGGACCCTATGCAAAAGCGAGCGGCCCTGATCGAATACGACGCCGATACTTGGGCACGCAACAACGCATTTTTGCAGGCCATGTGGGCCCAGCTTGGCGGCACCGAGCTTGAATTGGATAACCTATTTAGGACGGCCGCAACGCTTTAGCAGCCACAACCATTGAACCCAGCCCCTTTCGAGGGGCTTTTTTTATGTCCAACCGAAAGGGGAAGAGATGCCAGCTGATTGGTTTAACCACTTGGAAAAGATCCTGCCTGGCTTGCTGGGAAGTATGGGGGCAATGCTGTGGATACAAGGATCGTGGAAACGAAAGCTAGCGCTGTTTGCGTTTGGCGGCGTTATGGCTTGGTATGCCACGCCTTGGATTTATCAAAAAACCGGAATTAGCGAGGGCTTTCTGGGGCTGATGGTTGGGCTTTTCGGGATGGCAATTGTCGATTCGGTATTTCGGATCTGGGCAGATCTCGGTTTGTCATCGATTGTGCGCGAATTTATTCGGGCCCGACTCGGGCTGCCACGGGAGTGAACCATGGAAGAGTTTGTTATTGCGCTGTTGTGCTTTGTCAGTCTGGCCTGTGTGGCCGGCGCGTTCAGTCAGTGTTATTCAGGCACTTTGTTGCAACGAATTGGCATGGCCTTAATCGCCTTTTGGGCCATGTGGCGGGCTGCGCTGATTATTCAGGAAGGGGATGTGCACCCGAGTATGGCCTTGGGTGCGCTGGGCATGGCGGTATTTGCCGCCGGCACGATGATTAAAACTTGGTTGTGGAGGTATCGAAAATGACGCTTGGTCAGAAACAACGAAAATTTACTCGAATGATTGCGGACTTGATCTGTTTCGCCTATAGCCAAGGTTATGAGCTGACTTTCGGCGATGCTTACCGCGATCCTCGTGTGCACGGACATGTTGGGCAAAAGAAATCTTATAGCAGCGCCAATAGCCTACATAAAGAACGCTTGGCGGTGGACTTCAATCTTTTCAAAAACGGCCAGTATTTGACCTCGACCGAGGATCATCGTCAGCTTGGGGAGTATTGGGAGTCTATCGGTGGCTCATGGGGTGGGCGGTTCAATGACGGCAATCACTACTCGATTGAGCATGGTGGTCGTAAATGATTAAGGCACTGATTGGTTGGAAAGGGTACGTGGTTGCGGCCGCTCTGGCTGGAGTGGGCGTATGGGTAGTTCAGGGCTGGCGATACGATGCAAAGATCAGTCGCATTGAGACTGCCCAGGCAACCGCTCTGGCCAACGCCCAGGCGAAAGCGCGACAAATAGAGCAGGCCAGTCAGGCCGCAATAGAAGAGGTAGCGAAAAATGCTGATGAAAAAATTGCCGTGGCTACGGCTGATGCTGATGCCGCTCGTAATAGTGCTGGCCGGCTGCGCACAGAGCTTGCCCGCTTACGTCGAGCATCCGAAAATGCCGTCGTTGCCAGCTCAGGCAAAAGCGAGTCTGGTATCGACACCATCGGTGTGCTCATCGACGTGCTCGAAGGGGTGGAACGAAACGGTCGAGAAGTCGCTGAATATGCTGACCGGCTCAAAGTAGCTGGGTTTGCATGTGAAAGGGCATATGAACGTTTGCGTTAGAGTTGTCGATCTATGATGTCCGAACTGCGTATCTGACGCAACAAGATCAAACGTACTTATGGTATAATCTTTGTAACGATATGGGTGTCCATGCAAAATCAGGGGGATTCCAATGAAGTATTACAAGAAGTTTATTCCAGAAAAATGGCAGGTATATGCGTATGAAGCGGATGGATCACAAGATGACCATATTGGTGAAGAGATGATCCCGATAACAGTAGAAGAGGCGAAAGAAATAGCGAGCGCTGAGAAGGATCACGTAGCCCTTGATATTCTAAGAGCAGGCTCTACAGAGCGAAATTGGAGGTGGCCGCCTAAAGCCTACCAGGAAGCTATAGGTCAAATTGCAGTATGCTCTTCTAGCCTTGAGGTTCTCATCCGTACTGCAATCTGGCATGTTGCGAATCTGGATAGTTCAGTTGGTAGAGCGTTCACCGGCAAGGCTCGAATTGGTGAGCTTTGCGAAATGTTGAAAGCGCTAATTGAAATCAAAGCTCCTCATCTCAAGGACGATGTCGCGCAAATCACATCGCAGATCAAGGAAGCATTTACTCGCCGGGCTATCTATATCCATCAGGTATGGAGCGTCAAAGACGGATTGCCTGCTGTTGGAAAGCTTTTTATTGAGAGGTATGAGCGGCTTGAGAATCTATCGCCAGTCTCTTTGAGTGACATGTACAAGTTGGCAGACGACATGCACGCTGTAGAAGGGAGGATTATGTCTCAGATAATTGCTCCTTTATTACCTCAACCCGAACGCGGCTCAAATTAGCCGCTACTAAACGGTGGGACTCCGTACTTCTGGAGCCAGCACGTGGACGGAAGATGTGGCGAGACGTCGAGTTGCCACGTCAAATAGGCTCTCCTGCGTCCGCCAACTGATATCTACTATTTCCTATCTTTTTGGTCACCTGCCACCAATGAAAGGCCGATTCCGACCTTGGGGTAGAGAGTATCTCAAGCGCTTGGTTGACAGTTATACCTGGGTCAACCCACTCAAGGGCATTGTCGGGGCTTAAACATATTGGCCGTCGGTCGTGAATGTCCACCATACCGCCTGCAGCGTCATCGGTCACGATCGCGAACCCCGTTTCAGCAAGTACGTCTTTGCCTGGTTCCCAGGCAGTAATCCCTGCCATCAATATCGGCGCTTCATCTTTCGGGCTGATGTACCACGGCTGTTTGTCGCCTTTTTCGCCTGTCCACTCATACCAGCCGTCTGCCGGCACAATGATTCGACGCGTTAGAATGGGCTTCCAAAAGGGTGAACCTTTAAGCACGGTGTCCAGGCGCGCGTTGCTGGCCGGTCCGCGCTTGTACCAGGGTGGTTTATACCCCCAAAACAGGCGGTCAAACTGCTCTGTGCCATCGCCTATTCGGTGGAAAACTATTGGGCGGGTACCTGGCGGCACGTTGTACTTGAGACCGTCATCGAGAATTTTGCGCATATTGGTACGCAGCGTCTCGCCGTATTCATGGACTTCCCGCGCCTGTCGAATCCTGCCACACATTTTTGTCCTCGAACATTATCCGCCATGTCTGATAGTAGCGGTGTCCCTCGATTTCTTCAAAGCCTGTGACAACCATTATTCGATCACTGTCGAGCGCTATTAATTCGGGTTCATGCAAGTCCGGGATAGGTGAAGCTATGTAGCCTCCGAATTGATCGTGACGCGACAAGGTCAGCCGGGCAGTTGTTCGCTTTAGTTCAGGGTGGGGCATCCAATACATATGAACTGGACCGGGAACGGCCGCTTCCCAATCACGGTCGTGAAGTAATTTGCCAAAACGATGGGTTCGTATAATTGATGCTTTCATTGTGCTGTATAAATATACAGCAATTTAGGGTTTAGCAAAGGCGCAGTTAACAACAAAAAGCCCACCGAAAGGGCGGGCTGATTTTCGTTTTTGCGAAGCAAAGGGTGTTTTGCGAAGCACGGCAGGTTTTGAAAGTGCTGGAAACCCGCGTAAATATTGGAGGCGCAACTCGGAATCGAACCGGGGTACACGGATTTGCAATCCGCTGCATAACCACTCTGCCATTGCGCCGTGGGGAACGTACACGTTACATTGTACGTAAAAAAGGGAAGCGTTGTGGGCTTCCCTTTAGGTATCTGGAGCGGGAAACGAGTCTCGAACTCGCGACCTCAACCTTGGCAAGGTTGCGCTCTACCAACTGAGCTATTCCCGCAAAAAAAGCACTGCTTTTTGTTCTTAAAACCCGTGTTGCCTGTTTCAAGAAGCTTCGCAGTATATATGAAATTTTTTACTTGGGCAACTTAACAGCTTTGGCTGTTCCTTTGCCGGGCAAAAAATTTTCCTAGCTACGAAAGAACAAGATAATAACATATTTTTTATTTCAACGTGGTGTAATACAGGCTGTTGTTTATTGCATATGGCAGTTTTAGTACATGACACAAACAGTGCCGTTGAACTCAGTCGTTCCTTGCGCGCAAGATCTTACTGCGCTTAATACTTTTGGCTTGCAGGCCAAAGCACAGGCTTATGTTCGTTTTACCGATCGCGCGCAATTGCCTGCAATTACTCAGCTTACCGGCCAGTGCAGGCAGGTGTTTGTGTTGGGTGGGGGCAGCAACGTGGTGATGGCGCCTCATGTGAACGCCTTGGTGGTTCATGTTGCAACGAAGGGAATCCGCCTGCTCGAAGCGTCAACAGAAGGTTATCTGGTGCAAGCACAGGCCGGAGAAAATTGGCACGACTTTGTGCGTTATTGTCTTGATCAGGGCTGGTTCGGGTTGGAAAATCTGGCGTTGATTCCGGGTACGGTGGGTGCCGCGCCGGTTCAGAATATCGGCGCTTACGGTGTTGAGCTTGATCAGTTTGTGCATCAGGTGCAGGCGTGGGATATGGCGCGTGGCGAAGAGGTTTGTTTTACTCGTGAAGAATGTCGTTTTTCATACCGCGATAGTTTTTTTAAACAATCGGCGCCGGGGAGATGGCTCATTTTGTCAGTTCAGTTTTTCTTGCCGCGCGAATGGCAGCCAACATTGGGTTATCCCGATTTAGCGCGGCACGAAGGGCTACGGGCAATGGGTAACGCCGTAACCGCGCCTGCATTATTCGAAGCGGTGTGTGAAATCCGGCGTAAGAAGTTACCCGATCCGGCGGTTTTGGGTAATGCCGGAAGTTTCTTTAAGAACCCGGTTGTGAGTGCCGCCCAGTTTGAGGAAATCAAACGTCGTCACCCCAATGTCATTGCCTATGCCATGCCGGCAGGTGGCATGAAGCTCGCTGCCGGCTGGTTAATTGACCGCGCCGGTTGGAAGGGTAAGCGCATCCGGAATGTAGGAGTACATGGCCGCCAAGCACTGGTGTTGGTTAATCACGGCCAGGCAAGCGCGCTTGAGGTGCGTTATTTGGCCGATGAAATACGTAAGGATATTCGCCTGCGCTATGGTGTTGACTTGGAGCAGGAGCCTGTAAACGTTGTTTGAAGTACTTTTTACGCCGCTGGAAATACCGAAATAAGTTACACCGATAGGACGTCTTGCATGTCGAACAGCCCGAATTCCTTGCGGGCTAGATAGCGAGCCGCGCGCAGGCTGCCTTGCGCGTAAGTGGCGCGGCTGCTGGAACGATGCGAGATTTCTATGCGTTCACCGTCGCCGCAAAAATAAACGGTGTGATCACCGATAATGTCCCCCCCGCGCAGCACTGAAAAGCCGATTGTGCCGTCTTTGCGTGGGCCGGTGTGCCCGTGTCGTGCCCAGTCGGCCACGTCGTCGAGCTTTTTGCCCCAAGTACGCGCGATTGTCTCACCCATTGAAATAGCGGTACCTGAAGGTGCGTCGACTTTATTGCGATGGTGGGCTTCGAATATTTCGGCATCATAGCCATCGTTCAGCAGCCGGGCGGCCATTTCCAATAGTTTGTATGTGGCATTTACACCAATGCTCATGTTGGATGCAAAGACGATAGCGGTTTTTTGGCCGGCGGCTTGAATTGCTTGTTTGCCCTCGGTGTCAAAGCCGGTGGTTCCAATAACACACTTCACGTTGTGCTTGATGCAGGCCTGCAGATGGGTCAGCGTGCCCTCAGGTCGGGTAAAGTCGATTAAGCAGTCGGCATTTGCCAGGGCGTCGAGATCATCGGTAATGAGAACGCCCGTTGTATGCCCCAGGAACCCCCCCGCATCCTGACCAAGGCACGCCGCGCCGGGGCGGTCGAGTGCGACGCTCAGGGTAAGGTCGGGGGATTGAATGACGGCTTCAGTCAGCATACGGCCCATTCGGCCGTCAGCTCCTGCAATGGCGATACGCATGGGTTTCCTTTTAGCGGAGTGGTTCAGTATTGGTTTGCCCAGGGATTTGCGGACGTTGGGGTTGTTCTACGTTAATACCGATATCGGTATCCGGGCCCACCTGCTCTTCACGAGATGTGTTTTCGGTTGCCGTGTCGTCTTCACGTTCAGCCGCACGGGCTTCCGTTTCGTCGACGCTACCGGTGTCGTTGGACTGAAATGGTTGGCGGTTTGGTTGTTTATCACCCTCCCAGCGAACCAGGACATCCCCTTCAAACCAGACAGTGAATTGGCGTTCTTCCGGTTCGCCGTAACCTGGTTGGTTGTAAAACACATAATCCCAACGGTTGGTGCGGAAAATATCCTGCAAAATCGGGGTGCCCAGCACAAAACGCACCTGTTCGCGTGTCATGCCCTGTTCCAGTCGTGCGACTTGCTCGGCGGTGATCCAGTTTCCTTGTTGTACGTCGGCCCGGTAGGGAAAACCCCATTTTGTGCCGCCGCACGCAGAGAGTGAAATGGCCAAAACGCCGATGGCAAGGCTGCTGCGCCAGGTTCTAAAGAAGGATTTGACAGTGGTTACCACGAATTGCCCCTGTTATTCAAATGAATAAAACCGTTATGATAAAGGCTTAACAATAAATGCAATGATAGCGTTACTCGAGATTCGGCGTTTTTTTGCCGTGTCATCCTACGGATTTCCGTCTTTTTGCCCGGGATTTATCACATGAATGATCAAAATGAATTAAAGAGCATGGGTTTGAAGGCGACGTTCCCGCGCCTGAAAATCCTTGATGTTTTCCGTAAGTCCGACCAGCGTCATCATAGCGCCGAAGATGTTTATCGTGCACTGTTGGCTGAAGACGTGGATATCGGCCTGGCTACGGTTTACCGGGTGCTTACTCAGTTTGAGCAGGCAGGTATTCTGTCTCGCAGCCAGTTCGACGGCGGTAAAGCGGTGTTTGAACTTAACGACGGCGACCACCACGATCACCTTATTTGCACCAGTTGCGGCAAGGTGCTCGAGTTTACCGACCCTGAAATTGAAAAGCGCCAGCATATTATTGCCAAGGAAAAGAAGTTCACCCTGGAAAGTCATACCATGATGCTGTATGGCATTTGCAAAGAGTGCAACAGCAAATAAGCTGGGGGCCCGGTTAGCGTGCCAGCATTTCTTTGGCATGACGAATGGTGGTGTCGGTAATTTCCAGCCCCCCCAGCATCCGGGCTACTTCGTCGACCCGGTCAGTGGGAGCCAGCAACTCAATCGTCGACTTGGTTTTGTTTTGTGTGACCCTTTTGCTGACGCGATAGTGATGGTGGCCGTATGCCGCCACTTGCGGCAAATGCGTTACGCATAAAACCTGGTGCTGTTGCCCCAGCGATTTCAATAACTGGCCCACCACTTCAGCCACGGCTCCGCCCACACCACTATCGACCTCATCGAATATCAGGGTGGGGACGCGTGCAGCCTGGCTCGCGATAACCGATAGTGCCAGCGAAATGCGGGCCAATTCCCCTCCGGATGCCACCTTGGCCAATGGCCTCGGGGTGGCGCCCGTATGGCCTGCGACTAAAAATTCGATGTTTTCAAGCCCGTGAGCCGTTTCGCCGCCGTTACTCAGGCCAATTTCGAAGCGCCCGCCTTTCATGGCCAATGTTTGCATGGCGTCGGTTACTTGTCGGGACATGGTTTGAGCCGCTTTCGCCCGTGCTTTGGAGAGTGCTTTGGCGGCTTTCAAATATTGCTGATAATAGGTGTCGACGTCTTGTTGAAGATGAGAAATGTCGGCGTTGGCACTGGCTTCGCGTAGCTTTTGTGTAATTTCGGCCTGGAATTCTGGAATATCCTCGGGCTCGATCCGAAACTTGCGGGCGAGTTCGAAAATGGCGGACATGCGCTGTTCCGCCTGCGCCAGCCGCTCTGGATCCAGGTCAATGCGGTCAAGATAGGCATTGAGGTCGGAAACGGTTTCCGCCGTGGCAATACGCGCTGATTCCAGTGTTTCGTACAAGCTGCGCACGGCTTCGTCGTGACGCAGCATTTGTTCCATTTGTTGTGCGGCCATATTCAAAAAGTGGCGCGCCCCTTGGTCGTCGTTGTCGAGTGCTTCCAGTGCACGATTGGCATTTTCGAGCAAAGACTGCGCATGAGCCAGGCGATGATGTTCCGTGGTTAAGGTTTCCCATTCCCCCGGTTGCAGGTCCAGGCGCTCCAACTCGGAGGCTTGCCATTCCAGACGGTCGCGCTCTTCGTTGAGCTTGTCGGTTTGTTCAAGCGCCCGCGCGAGGTGTCGTTTTGCCGTTTGCCAGTGTTGCCAGTGTTGTTGTACTTCTTGCGCCAAGGTGTTGTGGCCCCCCTGCGTGTCGAGCAGCGCACGTTGGCTGGCAGGTTGCAACAGGCTTTGGTGGGCATGCTGGCCGTGGATGTCGACAAGATGCTCACCGAGCTCCTTTAATTGGGCCAGCGTGGCCGGAATGCCGTTTATGTAGGCTTTGCTGCGACCTTGCTGGTCGATTACGCGCCGTAGCACCAATTCGTCGTGGTCCGTTTCCAGGCTTTGTTCTTCCAGCCATTGCGTTAAGGTTTCCGGCGCCCTGAACAGTGCGCTAATGTCGGTACGTTTACAGCCTTCGCGAACAAAACGGGCATCGCTGCGCGCGCCTAATACCAGGGAAAGCGCATCGATAAGAATAGATTTGCCCGCGCCGGTTTCTCCGGAAAATACAGTAAAGCCGGCGTCGAAATGCAACTCGGCCTGATCAACAATGACGAAATCCCGAAGGTGCAGGGTGCGCAACATAAATTATTCGCCCTCGTTGGAAAGCTGGGGGATCTGGTTCCAAAGCAGCTTGCGTCGCAGGGTTGAAAAGAAGCTATAACCCAGGGGATGCACAAAACGAACGTTGTCTTTGGAGCGCTGTACGTCGATTCTGTCGCCCGGTTGGCATTCAGACCAGGCCTGCATGTCGAAATGCACGCTGGCACCGGATTCAACCCGCCCCAGGGCAGTGACTGTCATGCTAAGGACGCCGCTGTCGGGAATGACGATCGGCCGATTGGATAAGGTTTGTGGGGCGACTGGAACAAGCAGGATGGTTTGCAACTGCGGGTGCAGAACGGGCCCATTGGCCGACAGGGCATAAGCGGTTGAACCCGTGGGGGTTGAAATGATTAGGCCGTCGGCGCGCTGGTTGTAAATAAAGTTTCCGTCCAGTTCAACGCGCAGGTCAATCATGCCGCCCCGACCGGCACGGTTGATGACAACGTCATTCAGTGCGACCCCCGAGAACATGACCTGGTCGCCGCGCATGACCCGGCCTTCAAGCATGAGCCGCTCTTCAATGTCGTAGTGGCCCCCAATAACCTGGCTCAGCGCATCGGTGGCGGTGTGAATGGGAATATCGGTGATGAAACCCAGGCGCCCATGGTTGATGCCGATAAGGGGGACGTTGCTGCGCGCCAAAATACGGCCCGCACCTAACATGGTGCCGTCGCCGCCCATGATGACGGCAAGATCCGCATGTTCGCCTATTTCAGCGTAAGATGCCGTCTTGAATTCGGTAACGCCGGTATTGATTGCCGTGTCGGATTCAACCAGCACAGTGCACCCGGCGCTTTCAAGATGCCGGGCCAGCCTGCGCAGTGGTGCGTCGAGCCCCGAGTCTTGGTAGCGCCCGATTAGCGCAACGGTTTTAAAATGCATTGTGCCGATACCTTGTATATGATGATTTAGGTGAGTTCAATTTATTATAGGGTCGTGTCCGTTGTTATTGTGGCGGATCTGTTGACAAGTTTGTCTTGCTGGAGTGTAAGGTATCACCATGGACATGGATGACAGAGCGAAGTCACTGCTGAAAGCATTAATCGAACGATACATTGCCGATGGCCAGCCGGTCGGTTCGCGTACGCTTTCGAAAATGTTCGAGCTATCGCCCGCGACAATTCGCAATGTCATGGCCGACCTAGAAGAACTTGGCCTGATTCAAAGTCCTCACACTTCGGCGGGCCGTGTGCCTACGCCTAGGGGCTACCGCCTCTTTGTAGATCGTTTGCTGGCCACGCAACGCTTTGAAATTCTTCAGCCTTCGCAAATTCGGGAAATGTTGCCGGTAACCGATCCAAGTCGCACGGTGAATGCGGCGGCTACTTTGTTGTCGAATTTAACCCGCTTTGCCGGAGTTGTAATGGCGCCCAAGCGCACTCAGGTTTTTCGGCAAATTGAATTTATTCGCCTTTCCGACCGGCGTGTATTGTTGATTATCGTCACGCCGGACGGCGATGTGCAAAATCGTATTCTGTTTGTTCAACGCGATTATCTCGATCAGGAACTGACGGAAGCCAGTAATTTTTTTAATCAGCATTTTGCCGGCAAGTCGTTCAACGAAGTGCGTGTTGCCATCAAAGACGAGCTCTCCTCTTTGAAGGAAGATATTTCGCGGCTGATGCAGCAGGCGGTTGAAGCGGGTACCGTTTCCGATGAAACCGATGACGGCGTTTATATTTCGGGTGAAAGAAAGTTGCTCGACGTGTCCGATATTGCTTCTGATATGGATCGTCTGCGCCGCATGTTTGCGCTGTTCGAGAAAAAAACCGATTTACTTCAGTTGCTCGATGTTTCCAGCCGGGCGGAAGGCGTGCAGATATACATTGGCGGTGACTCGCAACTGGTGCCGCTTGAGGACGTTTCGGTCATTACTGCGCCCTATGGTATCGACGGTAGAGTAGTGGGTACACTGGGTGTAATCGGGCCAACCCGTATGGCTTATGATCGCGTCATCCCTATCGTTGATATTACGGCTAAATTGTTATCCAACGCTTTAAGCCATCACTCTTCTTCCTGAACCGATTAAAGGGCGTCAATGCCTTCTTTACTTCCTTCCCGCTATTATCCGGAACCACATGATCCCCAAGGGTTAGACCCTGAGCCGCCGGTACGGCCTTCTGGGCCGATCGGTATTTTGGTGGTGAACCTTGGCACACCGGATGAGCCCTCTGCATCTGCCATTCGGCGTTATTTGGCGCAGTTTTTGTCGGATCCACGTGTTATTGAGATACCGCAATGGATCTGGCGCATTATCCTGCATGGCATTATTTTGCGAACGCGGCCTCGCAAGCTGGTGCCCCGTTATCGGGGAATATGGCTTGAGCAAGGTTCCCCCTTGGTGGTTTACAGCCAGGCACAAGCGGCCGGGCTTGAAAAGGCGCTGCAAACGGGGGGGGCAGATGTTCGGGTCATATTGGCTATGCGTTACGGAAATCCTTCCATAGAGGCGGGCATCGACGCACTGCGCAAGCACGGGTGTGAACGTATTCTTACTGTTCCCTTGTATCCGCAATATGCGGCCAGTACCACCGCCACTGTGGTCGACGCCGTAACTGCTCACACAGCGCGTTTGCGTAATCAGCCGGAACTGCGTTTTATCAAGCGCTATCAGGATGATCCCGGCTACATACAGGCGTTGGTGAGCAAATTAACTGCATTTTGGAATGCGCATGGCAAGCCGGAGCGTTTATTGCTTAGTTTTCACGGTTTGCCCCAGCGCACCATTTTGCAAGGCGATCCCTATCATCGCGATTGCATGGATACAGTTCGCGCCATTAAGGCACATTTACCGCAGGAAGACGCCGAACGCGTTTATGTCTCGTTTCAAAGCCGTTTTGGGGCTGAAAAATGGTTGCAACCTTATACCGAGCCTACGTTGAAGGCTTGGGCCCAGGAGGGGATAAAACATATTGATGTCATGTGCCCTGGCTTTTTGGCGGATTGCCTGGAAACGCTGGAAGAGATTCAAGAAGAGTGCCGTGAGGCGTTTTTGCAGGCCGGTGGAGAGACATTCAGATATATCCCCTGTTTGAATGATGATGCCCAATGGGTGGACGCACTTTCTCAAATTGTGCGTCGACATCTTTCGGGGTGGTCGGAAAAGGCGTAAGTTATTTGTACTAATGTCTTGAAATGGGGGCGCTTGCCCCCATTTGCATTTGATCGAATCAAACAGAAGTGGAGTGCGTGGTTATGTCGAAACAGAATGAGCCCCTTGACCCTAAGGACGATAAGCAGGTTGCGAAAGCTTCGGAGTCTGCAGATGAAGTGTTATCCGAAGGGGAGGGTGCCGCCGATGTAGAGCCGGCCGTCGAACTGGAGTCGGCCGAGGCGTTGGCAGCCAAACTGGAAGAGGCGCAGGCTCAGGTGGGTCAGTATTACGAAGAGCTATTACGGGCGAAAGCGGAAACCGAGAATATTCGGCGTCGTGCTCAGGATGATGTGGCCAAGGCGCGTAAATTCGGTATTGAGTCATTCGCTGAAAGCCTGGTACCGGTTAAAGACAGTCTTGAGGCTGCGCTTGGGTTGAAAGATCAAACCCCCGAAGCTTGGCAGTCGGGGGTTGAAGCCACGCTGAAACAATTGATAGGCGCATTTGAGCGTAATCAGCTTAAGGAAGTGGCGCCGGCGGAGGGTGATAAATTCGACCCCAATTTGCACCAGGCCATTTCTTCGGTTCCGTCCGATCTGCCGGAAGGCGCGGTTGTGCAAATGCTGCAGAAGGGCTATACGATTGCTGATCGCGTGCTCAGGCCCGCCCTGGTGGCGGTGTCTTCGGGCAAGCCGGCGCAATAGTCAGGCGCGCTCACGGCGCAAAGAAAAAAACTCTGTGGGGTATGCCTTGAAAAGTTTAAGGCAGGCCCCACTTAAGAATCAGTCAAGTTTGTTTCCAACTGAATTGAACGCAATTTTTAAGGCGATACATTATGGGCAAAATTATTGGTATTGACCTGGGCACGACCAACAGCTGTGTTGCTGTGATGGACGGCGGCAAGGTCAACATTATTGAAAACTCGGAAGGTGCGCGCACCACGCCGTCGATTGTGGCGTACATGCAAGACGGCGAAATTCTGGTGGGTGCGCCCGCCAAACGTCAGGCAGTCACCAATCCGGCCAACACGCTTTACGCGGTCAAGCGCCTGATTGGTCGTAAATTTGATGAAAAGGCGGTTCAGAAAGATATTGATCTGATGCCTTATAAAATCGTCAAGGCAGACAACGGTGATGCTTGGGTTGAGGCGCAGGGCAAGCAATTGGCCCCTCCCCAGGTGTCAGCCGATGTGTTGCGCAAAATGAAGAAAACGGCGGAAGACTATCTGGGTGAAGAAGTCACCGAGGCGGTCATTACTGTGCCGGCCTACTTCAACGACAGCCAGCGCCAGGCAACCAAAGATGCCGGGCGCATTGCAGGCCTTGAGGTCAAGCGTATTATTAACGAGCCCACCGCGGCCGCATTGGCTTTCGGTATGGATAAGACCGAAAAAGGCGATCGCAAAATTGCGGTTTATGACCTGGGTGGTGGTACGTTCGACGTCTCGATCATTGAAATCGCCGATATCGACGGTGAAAAGCAGTTCGAAGTGTTGTCGACCAACGGCGATACTTTCCTGGGCGGCGAAGACTTCGACCAACGCATCATTGATTACATTATCGATGAGTTCAAGAAAGAAAGCGGCGTTGACTTGTCGAAAGACGTTTTGGCTCTGCAGCGCTTGAAAGAGGCGGCTGAGAAAGCCAAGATCGAGCTGTCTTCCACGCAGCAAACCGAGATTAACCTGCCTTATATTACCGCCGATGCCTCAGGTCCCAAGCATTTGAACCTGAAACTGTCGCGCGCCAAACTGGAGGCATTGGTTGAAGAGCTCATCGAGCGCACCATTGAGCCATGCCGCATTGCCATTAAAGACGCAGGTGTCAAGGTTTCAGAAATTCACGACGTGATTTTGGTTGGCGGCATGACACGCATGCCGAAAGTACAGGAGAAGGTTAAAGAGTTCTTCGGTCGCGATCCACGTAAAGACGTCAACCCCGATGAAGCGGTTGCTGCCGGCGCGGCTATTCAGGGCTCGGTATTGTCCGGCGATCGCAAAGACGTTTTGCTGCTCGACGTGACACCGTTGTCGCTGGGTATTGAAACGCTTGGTGGCGTCATGACCAAGATGATTCAGAAGAACACGACGATTCCCACCCGTTTTTCGCAAGTGTTCTCAACTGCCGACGACAATCAGCCGGCCGTAACCATCAAGGTATTCCAGGGTGAGCGTGAAATCGCAGCGGGTAACAAGAGCCTGGGTGAATTCAACCTTGAAGGGATTCCGCCGTCACCGCGTGGCGTGCCGCAAATCGAAGTTACGTTCGATATCGACGCCAATGGTATTTTGCATGTGTCTGCGAAAGACAAAGGTACCGGTAAAGAGAACAAGATCACCATTAAAGCCAATTCGGGTCTAACAGATGACGAAATTGAGCGCATGGTGAAAGATGCCGAGGTCAATGCTGAAGAAGACCGTCGTATAGCCGAATTGGCCACGACGCGAAACCAGGCCGAAGCATTGGTACATTCCACCCGCAAGTCGCTGGAAGAGTATGGCGACAAGCTGGAAGCTTCCGAGAAAGAAGCCATTGAGGCGGCTATCAAGGAAGTGGAAGAGGTCCTTAAAGATGGCGACAAGGAAGCGATTGACGCCAAGGTTGAGGCACTGACATCAGCTTCGCAGAAGCTCGGCGAAAAGATGTACGCCGATATGCAGGCTCAGGCAGCGGCGCAGCAAGGTGCCGATGGCGCGACCGCCCAGCAACCGGAAGACGAGAACGTCGTTGATGCCGACTTCAAAGAAGTTAAGCGCGACGACAAGTAAGGGCTCGTTTTAGCGGTTCTTAGCCCGGTTTCTGGTGTTTTCCGGAAATCGGGCGTTGTTGTTTATTACTGATTCAATTTAAGCGCAAGCAGGCGCAAAGAAAATATGGCAAAACGCGACTTTTACGAAGTGCTGGGCGTAGGGAAAAATGCGACCGAAGATGAATTACGAAAGGCCTACCGCAAGCTGGCCATGAAGTATCATCCTGATCGCAACCCCGACAGCAAGGAGGCCGAAGAGAAATTCAAGGAAGCGAAAGAAGCTTATGAGATGCTCAGCGACCCTGAAAAAAGAGCGGCATATGATCGATTCGGTCATGCAGGTGTCGACCCCAATGCGGCTGGTGCCGGCATGGGCGGTGCCGGTATGGGCGGCGCAGGCTTTGCCGACGCCTTTGGTGATATTTTTGGTGAAATTTTTGGTGGCGCCGGAGGCCGGCGTGGCGGCCCGCAGGTGTACCGCGGTGCCGACCTGAAATACACCCTGGAAATTTCGCTTGAGCAAGCGGCTACAGGCTTTGATACTGAAATACGGGTACCCAGCTGGGAAAATTGCGATACTTGCAAAGGCTCAGGTGCCAAGCCGGGAACCCAGCCGCAAACATGCAGTACTTGCGGTGGTAATGGCGCGGTGCGGATGCAGCAGGGTTTTTTCAGTGTGCAGCAAACTTGCCCAACCTGTCATGGCAGCGGCAAGGAAATTACGGATCCGTGCGTGGCATGCGATGGCGTGGGCCGGATTCGACGCAATAAAACGTTGCAAGTCAAGATTCCCGCCGGCATTGACGACGGCATGCGAATTCGTTCGGCCGGCAATGGCGAACCCGGCGTAAATGGTGGGCCGCCCGGCGACCTTTACGTTGAAATTCACCTTAAGCAGCATTCTATTTTCCAGCGTGACGGCGAGGACTTGCATTGTGAACTAACGATTCCGTTCACGACGGCTGCATTAGGGGGCGATGTTGAGGTGCCCACACTGAGCGGCAAAGGCTCCATTACGATTCCCGAGGGCACGCAAACAGGTAAAACGTTCCGTCTGCGCGGCAAGGGTATCAAAGGTATTCGTTCGAGTTATCCCGGTGATCTCTACTGCCACGTTGCAGTGGAAACGCCCGTACGACTCAGCGAAGACCAAAAGAAATTGTTGCGCCAGTTCGAGGCGTCTTTGTCGCAAGGTGGGGAGAAACACTCCCCCAAAAGCGACTCCTGGACAGATCGGGTAAAAAACTTTTTTAGTTAAAGTTTATTCACCTTGTTTTGTTTCGGCGTTTGCCTGGTTGGGGAAGTCCCCCGCCAGGGCGCTACTCAGGGCTTGAGGCTGAAAATATTTGCGGGCGGCAGCATTGACCTGCTCCAATGTCAGGGCCTCAAGCTCTTTGTCTATTTTGGCCGACCAGGCAAAGCTTCTGCCTTCCTGCATGTAGTCCAGCCATACACTGGCAAGCACGCCATCGTTACTGCGATTCAAACGACGCAAATTCATTAATGCGCGAATAGCTTCGTTAAGCTCTTCTTGCGTGAAGCCATCCTGTATTGCACGTTCAAGCTCCTCATTCATTGCCTGTTTGAAACGCTGCGCGTTTTCGGGTGCCAGAATGGCCGATAGCGACCATTCACCGCTGGGCTCGAACGCCGAGGCGTCAATACTGCTGCCTACGTCGTACGAAATACCTTCCTCTACGCGAATACGAGACCATAGTCGTGACGACGACGACCCACCTAGAATGTAGTTGGCCACGTACAAGGCCGTATAGTCGGGGGCATCGTCTTGAACATTTAATGGTTGAAACGCCATGAAAACGGCGTTTGCCTTGTCGGGTGTGTGTAAGGTGAATTGTTCCGGCTCCACCTTGCGGAAAGGCTGTTCAATGCGTTTATATTCAGGGGCCGATTTCCAGTTTTTGAAGGCCTGCAAAAGCGCATTTTTCGTATTTTGAGGGTTAAATGAGCCAACTGCACTGAAACGTAGTGTGGCCGCCCCGTAAAAGCGTTGATGAAAGTTGATCAGTGCATTGCGATTCAGTGAATTGATTTCGTCCAGCGCCTCTTTGAAAGTGGGTACATAACGAATATCAGAGGGTGGCCACGGGTTGTCGTGTCGCGCGAGTGTGCGAGATGCAACCGAACCGGGTTGTGTCATTGCGCTTTCTATTGAAGCGCGAGCTTGGGTTTTGTAGCGATCCAATTCCTCGGCAGGGTAGGTGGCTTCGCGCAGAATGTGACCCACCAGTTCTATAACATCGGGTAAATTCTTTCCGGGTACAGAGATATTGATGCCAACTTGATTACCGCCTCCGCCAAAGCCTACCTGTGCCTGCAGTTGGTCGAAGCGGTCGGCAATTTCCTGGCGCGTGTACTGGGTTGTTCCACGGGTCAGTAACGCGGCCGCTGTGCTTGATACGGTACGCAGGTTTTTCAGGTCTTCGGCGCTGCCTGCCTGAAGCAGGAGACGAGCTTCAACCCGGTCGCCACGGGTGGGTTTGGGCAGTAAGGCAAGTTCAATAGTGCCATTGTCCAAAGACAAAGTTTCACGAACGGTTTGCGCGTCGATATTCTGGGGAGAGGCTTCGAATGCCGCGGTTGGATCGTTTAATTCGCGCCCCTCAAAGTCTTTCAGCAACGCGGCTGGATCCGTTGCCTTCGGTTTTGGGGCACGTTGGGTTGATTCCGTTGGAATATATAAGCCGGTGGTGCGGTTTGAAGGCACCAGGTAGGCCGAGGTGACTTCCTGGACGGCTTCTAAATTTGCTTTTTCGGCTTGTTCGCGCGTCCAGTAGAACAAGCGCCAATCACCTAATGCTGCACTTTCAGAAAGCGCTGAAGCCAGCGAGGCGGGGTCGGCATGGGTTTGTTCCCAACTCGTCATCCATTGGGTTCGTGCTCTCTCAAGCTCCTCGACGGTGAATGGCTGGGTTTCAAGGTCTTCAAGTGTTTCGGTTAAGATATTCAGCGCTTCGTCCGGATTCATGCCGTTTTCCAGTTGCGCCCCGAAAAGCGCATAGCCCGGCTGCCGCATAGGCCTTGCAAAACCAAAGCTGTGAGCTGCCAGGCCCTTCTGAACCAAGGCCTTGTAAAGGCGTCCGGAGGGGGTGTCGGCCAGTATCATGGCGCCAAGATCAAAGGCGACGAATTCAGGGCTGGCTGCCGCCGGAATATGGTATTGCGCGAGCACCAGCGGCGTGCCGCCTTGCCGGCGTACGATAACCTCTTGCTCCCCTTCCTGGACAGGTTCTATGGTGTATTCGGGCGGAAGACTGCGCTTTGGCCGTGGAATTTCCGAGAATGCGTTTGTCACCAGATTAAGGGTCTTTTGCAGATCGAAGCGGCCCGAAACGATCAGCACAGCATTGTCGGGTTGGTAGTACAGACGATAAAAGGCGCGCAATTGCTCGATATCAACATTCTCAACGTCGGATCGTGCACCAATCGTGTCGTTGCCATAGTTGTGCCATTGGTAGGCAGCCGATTGCACTTTCTGCATGAGCGATTCGAAAGGGCTGTTTTCGCCGGCCTCCATTTCATTGCGGACAACAGTCATTTCCGTGCCGAGATCGGCGCGTGAAATGGTGGCGTTAACCATGACGTCGGCTTGCCAGCGTAAATACCATTCAAGCAGTTCGGGGTCGGATGCAAAGGTAGCGTAATAGTTGGTTCTGTCGCTGGATGTGGATCCGTTGGCACGCAGCCCCCGTTTTGAGAATTCCGCCAGCGCGTTGGGTAGACTTGGGGTGCCCCGGAACAACATGTGTTCCAGTAAATGCGCCATGCCGGTTTGACCGTAGTTTTCGTGGCGGGAGCCGACCAGATAAGTCATGTTGACGGTGACAGAGGCTTTGGAGGCGTCAGGGCTAAGCAGCACGGTTAACCCGTTCTCCAGCGTGTACTGTCTGGTGCCTTCTACGACAGGGCCGGCCGTGACGCCTTCAGGCAAAACAACTTGGCTGTTTTGTGCCCATGCAAATGAGCATGGGAGTAAAAACATGGCCAGTATTGCCAGCAGGCGGTTTGGTTGCTTTAAGAAACTGAAGGAAAAGGCGGGGCGTCGATTTGAAGTTTGCATGCGCTGGAAAAGTTGGGTTTAACCGTTGGAATCGTTACTTGGACAAATGCCGCATGGCCTGTTCAAGACCACTAACCGTGACCCCGTACATATGGTTGTGCACAAGGTCGCGGATAATGCCGATAGACTGACGGTAGGGCCAATAACCTTCGGGCTCCGGGTTAAGCCACACAGAACGGGGCCAATTATCCAGCAGGCGTTGCAACCACGCGGCACCTGTTTCCCGATTGTGATGCTCCGCCGAGCCACCGGGTGTCAGGATCTCGTAAGGACTCATCGTTGCATCGCCTACAATAATCAACCGCCAGTCATCGTTGTATTTGCGTATGACATCCCAGGTTTCAATTCGTTCCGAGTGTCGGCGATGATTGTGTTGCCAAAGGAATTCGTATGGGCAATTGTGGAAGTAGTACACCTCCAGGTGTTGGAATTCACTGCGTGCGGCGGAGAAGAGTTCCTCGACTTGTTTGATGTGGTCGTCCATGCTGCCACCCACGTCGAGCAACATGAGTACCTTAACGGCGTTATGTCGCTCGGGGACCAGTTGGAGGTCCAGCAAGCCTGCGTTGCGAGCCGTTTGCCGAATAGTGTCGTTCAGATCAAGTTCCAGCGCGGCACCTTCGCGAGCGAATCGTCGTAAACGGCGCAAAGCCATTTTGAAATTACGTGTGCCCAGCTCTTGCGAATCGTCGTAATCGCGATATTCGCGCTTTTCCCACACTTTTACCGCGGTTCGGTTACCGGCCGACGGACCATTTACACGGATGCCTTCGGGGTGATAGCCGCCATGACCAAAGGCCGAGGTGCCACCCGTCCCAATCCATTTGCTGCCGCCGGCATGACGCTCGTCTTGCTCTTCAAGCGTTTTCTTGAAAAGCTCCATCAGCTTGTCCCAGCCGTGTTTCTCAATGGCCGCTTTCTCTTCCGGCGTTAGTTTTTTCTGGAACTCTTTGATGAGCCAATCGAGCGGTATCTCTTTGTCGACTGGCACGGCTGCTTCAATTTGTTGATAGAAGGCGCCGAACGCCTGATCGTAGCGATCGAATAACGTTTCGTCTTTAATCAACACCAGGCGCGCCAAATAATAGAAATCATTCAGCGACGGTGGCATGATTTTGCTTTTCAATGTGCTCAGGAGGGTGAGGTACTCCTGAACAGAGACGGGTAAACGGTGCTCACGCAGGTGATAGAAAAAATCAAGCAACATAACGGCTTAAGCTTCCTTAGCGTCGTTGACTGGCACGGGTAACGGCTGCCAATCGTTGCAGCAGGGTCAGGTCTTGCTCATTTTTCAACAATGCGCCTGATAAGGCGGGAAGCCCTTGAGTGGGATCACCGATTTCGTCGGCGGAGACGGATTCGGCGACCAGAAGTCGCAACCAGTCGAGAAACTCAGACGTTGAGGGCTTTTTCTTCAGGCCGGGGACGTCACGTAATGTGAAAAAGGTGTCCAGTGCTGCTTCAAGCACGTCGTTTTTGATGTTGGGGTAATGAACGTCGACAATTTCCTGCAGTGTGTCGCGATCGGGAAAGTTGATGTAGTGAAAGAAACATCGACGCAAAAATGCGTCGGGCAGATCTTTCTCATTGTTCGACGTAATGATGATAAGCGGCCGGTGCTTGGCAGTAATGGTTTCACGCGTTTCATAAACATGGAAGGACATCTGGTCCAGCTCACGCAACAGGTCGTTGGGAAATTCGATGTCGGCTTTGTCGATTTCATCGATAAGCACCACAGTGGGTTCGTCGGCTTCAAAGGCCTCCCAAAGCACCCCTTTCACAATGTAGTTTCCGATGTCCCGAACTTTTTCGTCGCCTAACTGGGAATCGCGCAGGCGTGATACAGCGTCGTATTCGTAAAGCCCTTGATGGGCCTTGGTGGTGGATTTCACGTGCCATTGCAGTAAAGGGCGGCCCAAGGCGCGTGCAAGTTGTTCGGCCAACATGGTTTTGCCTGTTCCGGGTTCTCCCTTGATAAGCAGGGGGCGCTCAAGTGCAAGAGCGGCATTGACTGCCAGTTTGAGATCGTCGGTGGCAATGTATTGATCTGTTCCTTCAAAACGGGTTGTATTGGAAGCGGGATTAAGTGTCATGAAAAAGTCCGTATTAAAATGCAGTTCACGCAACGTTAACCAATCAGTTAACGGTAGTGTCGATAATTATCGTACAATTCTAAGGATTTGTCGGTCACCTAGGGGTGGTCGGCCGTTTATTTACCGCCAAACAAGAGCTACTATGAAGTTGCGAACAAAAATGACGCGCACGCTGTCTGCGCTAGCCGTTATGGCATCCTGTGGGTTTATCGGGCAGGTTCAGGCTCAAGAGTCTGGGGCCGCCAATGCGAAAGCCGCGGTGAACAAAGTGTCCATGTGCATTGGTTGCCACGGCATTGAAGGGTACAAGTCCAGCTTTCCCGAGGTTTACCATGTACCAAAAATTGCAGGGCAAAACGCCGAGTACATTGTGGCGGCGCTGAAGGAATATGCCAGTGGTGCAAGAAGCTTCCCCACAATGGAAGCCATTGCCAAAAGCCTGTCTGAACAAGACATGGCCGACCTGGCCGCTTATTATTCCAACCTCAAATAATCGGGAGCTCTCATGAAGAAACTAACACTCGCCCTGTTGGGTTCGGCGTTGTTGGCGGTAGCTCCTTTGGCTTCCGCAGCTGATTTGGCGGCCGGTCAGGCGGCTTATCAGAAATTCAACTGTGCCAGTTGCCATGGTGCCGATGCCAAAACACCCACCATGCCTGCTTATCCTATTCTGGCAGGCCAGCATGCCGACTATCTTGAACATGCGCTACGCGCCTACCAAAGAGGGCAGCAAGGCGAACCGGCTTCAGCCAATGTACGTAAAAACGCCATTATGGGTGCGTTCGCTGCCCAGCTTTCCAGTCAGGATATGAAAAACATCGCTGCCTGGTTGTCCAGCTTGCCTTCGCCGCTTAGCACCAAGTAACGTTTTCGGCGTTCGCCGATAATTTTATTGAGAAAGGGGCGCAATTTACGGCGCCCTTTTTTGAATGAATTCAGCTCCGAGTCGTGCGGCGCTGAATCAGTTCCAGGTAGGTGTCGTTATTGAAAGGCTTGCCCAAGCGTTGGGCTTCCCATACGACTTCACCCAAACATTCCATTATTTCATGCGCCGCTCCATGGGCGCCCACTTTTTGTGCCAGTGAGTCGTGCGCTGCGCGAATGCCGGGTGGGTGATCAATTGAGAGTTGTTCTGAAATGGCCAGATGCATCGACAGATGAAGAAAGGGGTTGGTTCGGCCGCTTTCCACAGTATATTCGGCGTTCAGAGCGTCTTTGCGCAATAATTCATCGTGGTATTCGGGATGTTGCTGAATCCAGTCAACCGCCATTGTTTCAAGCGGCGTCAGCACCTGATTATTCAGATGCTTTTGCCAGGACTCGGTAAAAAACGTGCGAACTTGCTCTCGTGAAGGATTGAACATTAAGTTGAAGCGGTATTAATTGCCAATATCCTATTCTACGACGAGGAGGAGCCGAATACCGAACGCATCCGGGACATTAAAGAGCCCTTGTCGGCGCCCGCAGCGCCGGTTTGGTCTTCCGATGTGCTCTCGCCTTCGGCTGTGGATGGGATTTTGTTCATTGTCGCAGGTTCCGGCTGGGTTTCACCCGTGATGCGTTCAGCCAGTTTCCGGCCGAAATCGTCCCACATGCGGTCGGCTTTGGTTTTCACCATATTCATGCCGAAACTGCCCAGACGGCCAAGAAGCTCAACGTTCACGATTGTGCGAAATTCGGTTTCGTTGGGGCCTAACTCAGTAAGAAAGACTTCGCTGGTGTGTTTTAGCGAGCTGGTCAGGCTGGAGTCTTCCCCTTTACCTTCGCTTTTCAGGTACTCGGGCTCGCGCGTTTCAACCACAAAGGTGCGGACTTTGAAACGCGCACTGATGAACGACATTTTGACGTGGATGCTGACCAGATATTCTGTATCGCTAATAACGTCAATTGATTCCATGCCCGGAACACAGGCGCCCATGACATTAGGGTCGAGCAGCATGGCCCAAACTTTTTCCCTGGGCGCTGCAATTGTCATTTTCTTTTCAATTTCCATTTAATTTTCCTGCTGCGGATTGGATGGACTCAACAATGCCCACATAGCCGGTGCAACGGCATAAATTGCCGTTCAGGCCTTCGCGGATCTCTTCTTCAGTTGGATTGGGCGTGTGATTGAGCATGGCGGTTGCCGTCATGATGAAGCCGGGCGTGCAATAGCCGCATTGCAAACCACCGCAGTTCATAAATGACTCCTGCACCGGATGTAGTTGCCCGTCTTGTGATAGCCCTTCGATCGTCGTGATGTCTTTGCCATTGGCTTGAACCGCCAGGGACAAGCACGATTTCACCACCTCACCGTCGACAATGACTGAGCATGCGCCGCAAATGCCGGTTTCGCACCCTCGTTTTGTGCCTGTCAGGTTTAAGTCGTCTCTAAGAAAGTCGGACAGCAAACGTCGGGAGACGACCTCAACCGTCATTTCCTCGCCATTTACGGTCACGTCGATTGTATGTTTACTCATAGATCGCTCCTTATTGCTGATCGAGGTTGAACAAAGCGCCGAGAGAGCGACGCAATACAACACGCGTCATTTCCAGGCGATATTCGGCGGAGCCTCGGGAGTCGGATATGGTTGATAAGTCTTGTACGGCAAGATCGGCTGCCTGCGCACAGACTTCGGTGGTGATGGTTTTGCCCTCAAGATAGGCTTCAGCTTTGTTAAGGCGGGTAGCCGTTGTGGTTGAGGCGCCCATGGCAATGCGAATTTGCCCGCAGGTTCTGCGATCTGCTGTTTGAGCCAATAGGGCAATATTCACTAATGGCCGATGCTCGGCTGGTGTTCTAAGAAAGCGAGTGTAGGATCCGAGAACATCGTCAGGTAAAGCGGGAATCAGGATGTGGGTTACGATTTCATCAGGTTCCAGTGCGGTTTGAAAATAATCCACCAGAAAATCGTCAATTGCCAGGCATCGTTCTCCTTTCGGACCCATCACGACAATTTGGGCGCCCAGTGCCAGTAGGCAGCCGGGCGGGTCGGTAGCGGGGTCGCCGTAACAGAGATTGCCACCAATGGTGCCGGCGTTTCGCACTTGTGGATTGGCAAGGCGCGAGGCCATGCTGGCCAGGATAGGGAAATGTTGGTTAATGACTTCAGACCGAGCGATATCGGCATGGCGTACCAATGCGCCAATTTGTAGGCCGACACCTTCTTCAAACTCAATTTTTCGCAGGTTATCGAGCTTACCCAGGGAAATTAAGTGAGACGGTGACAACATGCGTTGCCGCATACCCAGCAGTAGTGCAGTCCCTCCGGCAATAATCCGGCTGTCTTCACCAAAATCAGCCAGCATTTTGCATGCGTCTTGCGCTGTTGTTGGTTCAAGATATTCAAAATCATGCATGATTCGCTCCTTCATTGCGTTTGTCGCGCAATGCTGCGAGAACTTTTTCGGGCGTGATGGGCAGCGAGTTGATACGCACTCCAATGGCATCGTAAACCGCGTTTGCGATGGCCGCCGCGCCGGGCAGAATGGCCGTCTCGCTCGCACCTTTCGCCCCATAAGGCCCGTTAGGGTCGTTCGATTCGATAATGCCGCTTTGCAGGGTAGGGACGGAATTAGCCGTTGGCATGTTGTAGTCGGCAAAGTTGCCGTTCATCAGGCGGCCGTCCTGGAAGTCGAGATTTTCATAGAGTGCCCACCCGGTTGATTGGGCCGTGGCGCCCGAGGTTTGTCCGTGCACCGCCATGGGGTTCAAGGCTTTGCCGCAGTCATCCGAGGTGTAGCTCTGCACCAAGCGTACTTGCCCGGTTTCAGTATCCACTTCCACTTCAACTGCCTGGGCGGCAAATGAATAGGCAGGTGCGACGTCGCCGTAATAGTTTTTGTCGGCCATGACAGTAGGCGGGTCGTAAGTGGCTTTGGCGTAGACACCCTCGCCGCCATGTCGGAATAAATGCAAACGCACTGCGTCGGGTAAAGATACTGACTTTTCCCGGTTGTTCTTGACGACAATGGCGCCGTTCTCGACCTTAAGGTCGGAGGCTTGAACGTTCAGTTTTTCTGCAACGACGGCAAACAGTTTTTCTCGTGCTTCACTGGCGGCCATGCGCACGGCATTCCCAGCGATAATGGTGACGCGCGATGCAATGGCGCCGATACCGAACGGTGATACGTCGCTGTCCGGTTGCGATACGGTGACGTGGCTGATTGGAATGCCCAGTTCATGCGCACAGACTTGTGCCATCATGGTAGTGGCGCCTTGCCCCATATCCGACTCGGCCGATAAAAGTGTCACCCGGCCATCCTCGTTCATTTTTACCACGGCGGTGGAACCGTCCCAATTGCCTAATTGCCGATTGGCACTCACGTGAATGCCGGCTGCAACCCCCAACCCGCGCTTAATTGCTGCTGTGTGAGGGACCGATTTATTGGAACCACGTTTATCGGCCCATCCAATGGCTTCAGTGGACTGCTTGATGCAGTCGGACAGCCCGCAACTGCGCATGACCCAACCATGCACGCTGGTGTCGCCCGTTTGGATGGCATTGCGCAATTGCATTTCAACTGGGTCCATGCCAATTTTTTCAGCCAACATCGTAAGGTGGCTATTCAACGGGAAAGCCATTTGCTGGCCGCCGAAACCCCGGAATGCGCCGCTGGGGATATGATTGGTGTAAACCAGCTTGCCGCGTGCCCGTACGTTTTCGATGCGGTGCATTGAGTCGCTGCGCATGGAAGTAACGTGAATAACATGTGAGGCCAGCCCTGTGTAGGCGCCGTTGTTGCCGATAATCATGGAGTCTTTGGCAACGATGAGGCCCTCTTTTGAAACCCCCATGCGAAGCCAAACGGTGGCGCCCATGCTGGTTGGGGCGCCCAGGAAGTCTTCAAGCCGCGTGTTTACCAAACGCACCGGCTTGCCGGTTTTCAATGCCAGCAGCGCCGCAATGGGTGTGTTGGCATCTTCAACGGCTTTGGCGCCAAACGCGCCGCCTGTTATGGTTTGAATGAATCGAACGCGTGAATGAGGGACATCAAGCGCTTCGGCAAGGCGCGAGCGCGACATAAATACAGATTGTGTGGGTGCCCAAACGGTAATGCGACCATCGCCGTCGACGGCGGCCAGGGTGCCCATAGGCTCCAGATAACCCGGGTATTGGGGAGGCATTTCATACGTGGCTTCGTAAATAGCGGCTGCTGAATCAAAGCCTTTGTCCACGTTACCCCGGTCAACATGGGTTTCATAAGCGATATTGCCGGTTCCGTCGTGAATTTCAATGGCGCCCGGCTCCAACGCGGAAAAGGGGTCTAGCAAAGTGGGTAGCTCTTCGTACTCAACGCGAATAAGCTCAAGCGCGTCTCGCGCGATTTCATCACTGACGGCGGCGACGGCGGCCACTTCCTCGCCTGCAAACCGGACTTTGCCGGCGGCAAGAATACGCCGCTCTTTACGTGCAGAGCCCCACATGCGGGTGGGGGTGTCTTCGCCTGTAAGGACGGCTTTGACACCTTTGAGTGCTCTGGCACGCGAGGTGTCGATGCTAATGATTCGCGCGTGGGGATAAGGGCTGCGCAATACTTTGCCGTGTAGCATGCCTGCCATTTTCAGATCGCCCGCATATTGGGCTGTACCGGAAACTTTGGTGCGGGCAGTTACTTGCGGAATGCGTGCGCCGATAATGGATTCGCTCATGGTGCAAGCTCCCTGTGTCATATGATTGTAGGCGCACATTAGCGCGAATTATGTTGATGTGTCAACATAGGATAAACATCAATTAAATTGTTTTTGAAAAACTTTAATCGAGTGTCAGTTTTCCGTTATCGCAGGCTTCATGCAGCTTCATGAGCGCGGAATACATTATTTCGCGTTCGGTTTTGGTCAGTTGCGCCAGGACGGCGGCCTGCAATCGTTGGGCCACCGGCATGACGATTTCATGTTTGGTCAGTCCAGCATGTGTAATTTCACAGATCAGTTTTTTCTTGTGGCCGCCCGGTTCCGGCTGAACTTTGCAGAAGCCGTGTTGCTCGAGCGCGCGCAAGGTCCGGCTGACCAAAGCTTTATCGGAGCCCGACAAGGCCACCAACTCGCTGAATGGAATGGGTGCAAATCGCGCCAATAGCGATAATAACCGCCACTCAGAAACCGTCAGGCCATATTTTTCTGCGTATTTGGTTGTGACCTCACGTCGCAAGGAGTTGGCCAACTGCACGATGACAGTACTGGGGAATTGGTCAACCGTCAGGTTATGACCGTCTTCCTGTACATTTGTCCATGGGCAGTTGTCGGGGTTCGGGCGAATGCTGCGCCCTTTAGGTTTGGTGTCCATGCAGGGTTCTGTTTTAGAAGTGGGTAGGCAATGTCCGCCATTGCAAAGCAAAGAGTGTAATGTGTCCGCTGGGCGGCAGCAAACAAGTCGGTACATTGGGCCTGCAGTGCGATAACCAGGTTCAACGACGGCATGTAAAATGAGTTCAACCTTTTCCAATTGGGGGAATGCATGTCGTTTTATGACGAGATGTGGGTGAATCCGGGCGTGACTAAGCCGGCGGTTCGTTCACACTACCAAGCGTTTGAGTCTTGGCTGAAAGAGCAGGCGTTCCAGGATATTACCCATAAAAGGGAAGAAGCCGAGCTTATTTTTCAGCAGGTTGGTATCACGTTTGCCGTGTACGGTGATCAGGCGGGTACCGAGCGTACGATACCTTTTGATATTATTCCGCGCATCTTTCCCGCAGCCGAATGGGCCTTGCTTGAAGAAGGCTTGCGTCAGCGTGTTACGGCATTGAATATGTTTTTGCACGATATCTATCACGAGCAAAATATTCTGCGCGCCAATCGTATTCCTGAGGATCTGGTTCTTGCCAATACGCAGTTTCGTCCCGAAATGGTGGGTGTGGATGTACCCCACAATATTTATGCGCACATTGCCGGAATTGATATTGTTCGCGCGGGAAGTGGTGAATTTTATGTGCTTGAAGACAACCTTCGCGTGCCTTCCGGAGTGAGCTACATGCTTGAAAACAGGCGCATGATGATGCGCCTGTTTCCCGAACTTTTTGCGTCCAACCGAATTACACCGATAGCGCATTATCCCAGTTTGTTGCTAGATGCCTTAACCAGCGCGGAACCGGGGGGAGTGGACGACCCCACAATGGTGGTTCTTACGCCCGGCATGTATAACTCGGCCTATTTCGAGCACGCTTTTTTGGCTCAGCAAATGGGTGTCGAACTGGTTGAGGGGTCAGATCTTTTTGTGAAAGATAATTATTTATATATGCGCACTACGCGGGGTCCTCAGCGGGTTGACGTTATTTATCGCCGTGTTGATGACGACTTTCTTGACCCGGCCGTTTTTCGGGAAGACTCACAACTGGGTGTTAAAGGTCTGATGTCGGTTTACCGTGCGGGTAATGTAACGCTCTGCAATGCAATTGGAACGGGTATCGCCGATGACAAGTCGGTGTACCCCTATGTACCGGACATGATTCAGTTTTATTTGGGCGAAAAGCCCTTGTTGAAGAACGTCGAAACCTTTGTGTGCCGACGTCCGGAAGATCTCAGTTATGTATTGGCGAATTTATCCAATTTGGTTGTTAAAGAAACGCATGGGGCCGGAGGGTACGGTATGCTGGTTGGGCCTTACGCAACAAAAAAAGAGCTTGATACATTTAGTAGCCTGATTAAGGCCGATCCGACCCGTTATATTGCGCAACCCACTCTGGCGCTTTCTACATGCCCCACCTTTGTGGAAGAAGGGGTTGCCCCGCGTCACATCGATTTGCGTCCTTTCGTTTTAACGGGCTCGAAACGCATTTCCATGGTGCAAGGTGGGCTGACACGTGTAGCACTAAAAAAAGGGTCGTTGGTGGTTAACTCGTCGCAAGGCGGCGGAACCAAAGATACCTGGGTTGTAAGTTAAGCGGCACACAACTGCCAAAGATGCGAGGGCAAGCATGTTAAGTCGGACTGCAGACCATTTTTTCTGGATGGCACGTTATGCGGAACGTGCCGAGAACACCGCCCGAATGCTGGAAGTAAGTTATCAAACAGCGCTGCTGAACACGATCGATCAGTATGTAGAGGGAAATTGGCGCGGTGTATTGGAAATTTCCGAGTTGTCCGACCAGTACTTCGCGACATTTGCGCGTGCCTCGGCAACTGATGTCATCGATTTTATGGTGCAAGATCCCGATAACCCGTCCTCGATGTTGAGTTGCATTCGCGCAGCCCGGGAGAATGCCCGCGCGGTGCGTGGTGTTTTGCCTACGGAGGTGTGGGAAACGCTTAATGGAACTTGGCTTGACATGAACAAAATGCTTAAAGGTCGAGTTTTGCAAAAAGATCCGGTACGCTTGTTTGACTGGATTAAATTGCGCTCCCATTTATTGCGTGGTGTTCAGGTTGGAACGATGTTGCGTGATGAGGCTTATCACTTCACGCGTTTAGGGACTTTTCTGGAACGTGCAGACAATACTGCTCGAATTCTTGACGTTAAATTTCAGCGGGGGACTCCGCACGATTCGGCAGGTAGCCAGGTTGACGTGTCAGCAGAGTTTTACTATTGGGCATCATTGTTGCGTTCGCTTTCCGGCTTTGAAATCTACCGCCGTCTTTATCGTGATGCCATTAGTTCGCGTGCGGTAGTTGAGTTGCTGGTACTGCGTGAAGACATGCCACGCTCTTTGACATCGTGCACAGGAAACGTAGCCAAAATGGTGGCGTCTTTGCACGACTCGTCTTCTCACACAACGGTCAAGATGGCAGGGCGGCTCTATGCCGACTTAAAATACGGCTCGGTCAGTGAAATCTTTGCGACTGGTTTGCATGGATACCTTGAAACTTATCTTTCGCGTGTAAATGAGTTGGGTGAACGAATTAGCCGAGATTTTCTGGTTCCGTTCAAATGAGACAAGACGCATTACTTAACCAGTATTTGAATCATGCCGGTCACTACAATGAACTGCTGGATCAACATGGTGCTGTAAGACCTCATTGGGTACCGCTTGTGCGCCAGTTGGAGGGCTTCGCTGAAAATTCTTTTCAGGAGCATATCGATCTTGTAGCTGAACGGCTACGCAGTTTTGGACTCAGTTATAACGCTTATTCCGAAGTTGAAGGGTTGTATCAGCCCTGGCGTTTAAGTTTGGTGCCGGTAGCGGTTGAGCAGGACGAATGGGCCACGATTGCCGGCGCGATCGCGCAACGGGCAAAGCTGTTGGATTACATTTTGTCGGATATTTATGGCGAGCAACAGCTTTTGTCGAATAGCGATATTCCGGCCACTTTAGTGCTTGGTCAAAAAGGGTACTTGTGGCCCTGTCAGTATTTGCTTCCCAGCGACACCCCGAAATTGCACCTTTATGCGGCCGATATTGCACGTTGCGCCGACGGGCGCTGGAAATTAATTGCCGACTACACACAAGACTGCCGGGGGGCTGGGTTCGCTTTGCAGAATCGTCAAATCGTAGCGCCCCTTCTTGCCGAAGCATTTTCCGCCTCACATGTTCGACACCAAACAGCCTTTTATGAAACATTGCAGCAGACGCTTAAGCACTATGCAGCGAATCGTGCTGATAACCCAATCGTCGTTCTTTTGTCGCCGGGTCCGGAACACGATCTTTATTTTGAGCATGCCTATTTGTCGAGTCAGTTGGGCTTCCCGTTGGTCGAAAGCGCCGATCTGACAGTGCGAGACGACTTTTTATATATGAAAACACTACGGGGCTTGAGAAAAGTCCATGTGGTTTTGCGTTGCATGAACGATCGGGAGTGTGACCCGATGGAACTGGATGCGGGGTCAATGTTGGGTGTGCCCGGGCTGGTTCATGCGATTCGGCAAGGCAATCTGATTATGGCAAATGCGCTGGGTAGTGGTGTGCTTGAATCGCCCGGCTTGCAAGCGTATTTGCCGGGTTTGTGCAGCAAGGTACTTGGTGAGCCATTGAAAATGCCGTCGGTGCAAACATGGTGGTGCGGAGACGCCGGTTCGCTGGACTACGTGTTGGCTCATTTAAATGATCTGGTTATTAAACCTGCGTTCACAGGCATGAGGCAGGATACGGTTTTGGTAGGTGCTTTGAGCCAAAAAGAACAGCAGTCACTTCGTGAAAGTATTGAGGCGCAACCCCAGGCGTATGTCGCGCATGAGGCGTTGGATCTGGCGCTGACCCCCGATATTGCCGATGCCGGGTCAGCGTCTTTGGATGCTTACCCCTATCTGGTGCGTGTTTTTGCCGTGGCCAGGCCGGATGGAACTTATGCCGTCATGCCCGGCGGCATAGCGCATGTGGGTTATGACCGTAGCCAAACGTTGATTTCTCGTCGTAATCAGGGGGCGAGCAAGGATGTCTGGGTAACCCAGGTATCCTTGTCCGCCAAAAAAGGGCTTTCGAATGGCGAGGGTCCTGACCCCGCTGACGCCCAAATAGCTTCGGACCTGAGTCTGGAAGATTTGCTGGCCTCTCATGTCGATGTTTCAGCGCGTGTCGGTGACAACCTTTTTTGGATGGGGCGCTATGGCGCACGTTGTGAGCATGTTGTGCGTTGTCTGCAATTACTGGCGGGTTTGGTGGGCAATGACACGCAAATTGATCAACAAAAAGTGGCATTGGTGCACAAGTTGTGTGAGCAAATGTTCATTATGCAGGCCGGGCCGGCCGTCCACCACCCAACGCAGGGAGCGCTCGACTTGCTTCGAGCTGCGGTTTCCCAGTCCGACGCTGTTGAGTCTTTGGTAAACAATGTTTATCGACTTTATTTTTGTGGGTGGAATGTTAAAGAGCGGCTCTCGCAAGACAATTGGCTGGTGATCAGCAAAATGCGAAATTCGGTGGCAGTGATGCCGCGTTCATTGCCTGCGGTGCAGTCGCATCTCGATAACCTGGCGTTAATGTGCGCCTCGTTGGGCGGGTTTGTGCATGAGCAGATGACGCGCGACGACGGCTGGTCGTTCCTTGAACTGGGAAGGGTGGTTGAGCGGCTGCGCCATGCCGGACAGGTGATGGCATATTTTTTGCAGCTTCCCTCTGCCGAACAAAAGATTTTTGAGGGTAGTGCCCTGAGACTGTTGAACAGTGTGGTGACGTATCGCGCCCGCTATCGACGGGAGCCGGAGTTGCTGTCGGTTATTTACATCACTTTGTTTGATCCGACCAACCCGCATTCGCTGAAATATCAGTGTGAAAAAATTCGTTCCCGCTTGAACGATTTTGAACTAAACGGTGGGCAATCCGTTGCGCTACTGGACACCTTGGGTGAGCAGTTGCAATCGTTTGATCTGGGCCAGTTTGTTGCGCCTCAAGTGGATCATCGTCTGGTTTGCGAACGTTTGGTTGGGTTATGTGAACTAGCGCAAAAATTGGTGGATACGTTAACGCGTGACATCAGTCGGCAGTACTTCTTACTCGCAGACCATTATCACGATAATGACGTGGTCGATGTGCGTAACGAGGTGGCGTCATGAGTGTCAGTATGGTCTATCAGGTAATGCATGACACCTTATACCGCTATCAATTACCGGTCAGTTTGTCACGTCAGATTCTGCGCTTGACACCGCGGCAATTACCTTGGCAGGACGTGTATTCGTGTCACGTTGATATTCAGCCACTACCGTCGCATATCCATACAATGCGCGACGCATTCGGCAATGAGGTTTTATTGTTTTGCCTGGAACAAGAGCATACTGAGCTTGAGTTCCGGTCGCGCTCCAGAGTTGAGGTTAAACCACGCTACTTGCCTGCTTCATCGGTTGATTTGCCGTTGGAGGAGGTGATTGATTTTTATCGATTTGCACCGGGTAAACGTTACTCGGCTTCGGATTTTGAGGCGATGAAGTTCTTGTACGAGTCGTCGCATGTTCGCGTTAAACGCGTGTTTGCTGATTGGACTCGGGAAATGATGTTTCCCGGTCAATCTTTGTGTGGGCTTGTTCGGGCTTTGCAGAACAGAATTTATTCAGAGTTTACTTTTGATCCGGCGGCAACAACTGTGTCAACACCGGTAACCGACGTGTTCGATCATCGTAAAGGAGTGTGCCAGGACTTCGCGCATCTAATGTTGTCGTGTTTACGTTCGGTTGGTTTGGCTGCGCGTTATGTTAGTGGTTATATCCTTACGCACCCCCCGGAAGGGCAGGCTCGCCTGGTTGGGGCAGACGCGTCGCATGCCTGGGTGTCTGTTTATATGCCCGGCTTTGGATGGATTGATAGCGACCCCACCAACAATATTTTTGTGAATACCGAGCACATTACCTTAAGCTGGGGCCGTGATTATGCGGACATTTCCCCGGTGCGTGGCATGATGATCGGCAGTGGCGCGCATACATTGGATATTGCTGTGACGGTCTGCCCTGAAAATGAATCAAAAATGGGGCTTAACACGCCACTGAGTCATTTTGAACGCTGAACGGTGTCGATAAACAACATTACTGACCCTGCGGTTTGCAATTCAGAATATAAATTGAAATAATTGATAATAATTTTCAATATCAATATCAACATTATTATGAATCGTACCGTTCCGTTTATAGGATTTTCTCTCGCGCTAATGGGGTCATGGGGGGCTGCAAGCGCACAGGAATCATCAGTACAAACGCTAAAGCCCATTGTGGTGGAAGCCAGCGCAGATGCTTCTTCTGAAGGCTTATCGCCCGTATTTGCTGGAGGGCAGGTGGCCACCGGCAGTAGGCTGGGCATATTGGGAACGGTAGATGTAATGGATATGCCGTTCAACAGTGTGGAATATACAAACCAGTTTATCCGTGATCAGCAGGCCCACAGTGTGGCGGATATTCTTCAAAGTGATCCCACGGTGCGCATTGCACGGGGGTTTGGCAATTACCAGCAGCTTTACATGATCCGCGGGTTTCCGCTTTATTCCGACGACGTTACATACAACGGGTTGTATGGGCTGCTGCCCCGGCAGTATCTGGCTGCTGAGTTTATCGAGCGTCTTGATGTTTTCAGAGGGGCCAACGCTTTTCTCAACGGGGCGGCTCCGGGTAACAGCGGTTTGGGAGGCTCAATCAATGTGGTACCCAAGCGGGCGCCTAATGAGCCGCTTATGCGTGGGTCTGCCGGCTGGGAAAGTGGGAATCAGGGTTATGTAGCCGTGGATATGGCTCGGCGGTTTGGCTCGGAGAGTCGCACGGGGATACGGCTAAATGCGGTCACGCGCTCGGGTGGTAGTGCAGTGGATGACGAGCACCGACGATTAGGCGCTGTCGGTTTAGGTGTCGACTGGAAAGGTGACCGCGCCCGTCTGTCTGCCGACATTGGTTGGCAAGATCATCGCCTTAAAAGAAGTCAGCCCAGCATCACGTTTGCCTCGGGACTCGAAATTCCATCGGCTATTGATGCAGAACGCAATGTGGCGCAAGACTACACGTTTTCCAACGCCCGCGATGTTTTTGGCACCTTACGTGGCGAGTTCGATGTGACCGACCGCATTGTTGCCTGGGCGGCATTGGGTATGAGAGAAAGTGAAGAGTCTTCTTTGCTTGCTAATCCGACGGTCACTAACGCAATGGGTGATATGACTCAGAACGCTTTTCGTGGGGAACGTAAAGACAGCGTGTTAACCGGTGAGATTGGGGCGCGGGCGGAATTTGAAACCGGTTCAGTTGGGCACAAAGTGAATGTTGCGCTTAATTTCTATCATTTTGAAAGCAAGAACGCCTACGAGTACTATCCAACCACCAATTCGAATTTGTACAACCCGGTAACGCAACCTTTGCCGGCGGCACCCTCGTTGTCGGGAGGGTCGTTGGATGATCCCAAGCGCACACTGCAAACGCGTAATCACAGCATTGCTATTTCCGATACGCTGGCATTCGCACAAGAGCGCGTTTTACTGACGGTTGGAGCTCGCTATCAGGTAATCGACAATCAATCGTACGACTACAACACAGGCCAGGCAAACCAGCCGTCGAATCGTTCCACCGCCATTTCGCCGGTGGTGGGTTTGGTGGTTAAACCTACCGATACTATTTCACTGTACGCCAATTATATTGAAGGGCTCACACAAGTTGGCCCGGCCTCGGGTTTTAATCCAGTACCGGTAAATCTGGGCGCCACTTTTGATGCAGTCAAAACGAAACAGAAAGAGGTGGGTATCAAGTTCGATAACGGTGACATCGGCTTGGGTGCTTCTTTGTTTACGCTGGATCAACCTACCGCCTATGTTGATCCAGCTACGCGCATCTATGGTGTTTACGGAAAACAGCGTAATCGTGGCGCGGAATTAACTTTTTATGGTGAGCCGATGCGTGGTTTGCGTGTATTGGGTGGCATGACCTTCCTTGATGCAAAACAACAGCAAACGGTGGGCGGCGCGAATGACGGTAACCGCGCTATTGGGGCACCCAAATTTATTGCTAATGCAGGGCTTGAGTGGGATGTGCCCGGTTCCAGTGGGCTGACTTTAAGTGGCCGTGTGGTGCACACTTCATCGCAATATGTTGACGCTGCCAATACACAGCAAATTCCGGCCTGGACCCGTGTTGATTTGGGCGCGCGCTATCTTACCGAGGTGCAAGGCCACTTGCTTACATTGCGTGCCGATGTTTTAAACGTGGCAAACAAGAACTATTGGGCGTCGGCAGGTGGCTACCCAGGTTCAAGTTACCTTACCGTTGGCGCACCTCGCACGTTCATGCTCTCGGCGTCTCTCGAGTATTAATGGCGTATACGACAGGTTATTGATTTTATGTTGCGTCGGGTCGCCACTTTATTGCACCGTTGGGTCGGGTTGTTTATTGCCCTTTTTCTGGTTGTCGCCGGTTTAACCGGTGCGGTGATTTCCTGGGAACATCAAATTGATGAATGGTTGAACAAAGACCTCTATACGGTCAGTTCAGAAGGGACTTTCTTACCGTTCGACGAGCTGGCGGGTCGGGTTGAAGCCGGCGATCCGCGCGCGCAGGTTGTCTATATGCCTTTGCAATATGAAGCAGGGCATTCTGTGTCATTCATGGTGCAGCCAAGGGTTGGGCCGGATGGGCAATTGTACGATTTGGGTTACGACCAGGTTTTCATGGATCCGGTAACCGGTGAAATAATCGGGCAGCGCGATACGTCGAATGTATCCCTTTCAACGCGCACGCTAATGCCATTTTTGCGTCAGTTGCACGAGAATTTGCATGTTCCGGCTTTTTGGGGCTCTGATCGCTGGGGTTATCAGCTAATGGGGATCATTGCTTTAGTGTGGTTGCTGGATAGTTTTATTGGCTTCTATTTAACGCTGCCCAAACGAAATTCATCTGCGCGTTCAACAACCGCGCGTTCAAGAGCCAGTTGGTTTCAGCGCTGGAAACCTGCGTGGAAAATGCGCTTGAATGCTGGGGCGTACAAATTGAATTTTGACTACCATCGTGCTATTGGCCTATGGGCATGGGGTTTGATTTTTATTATTGCGTTTACGTCTTTTTCCCTGAATCTGTACAGGGAAGTGTTTTACCCGGCGATGTCCTTGGTTTCCAAGGTGACGCCGGGTCCTTTTGAAACCCGGCCGTCGACCCCATTTAACCAGCCGATCGAGCCCAACCTCACTTTCACGGACATACACCGACTGGCCCTGGAAAGAGGGCGGCAGGAGCAGTGGGAGCGTCCGCCTGCCGGCATTTTTTACGCCAGAAACATGGGTTTTTATAGTGTGGCATTCTTTCATCCCGGAGCCGACCATTCCAGCGGGGGTATGGAAATAGCGAATATGTATTTTGATGCTCAAGACGGTCGATATCTTGGAGAATACGTACCTTGGAAGGGAACCGCCGCAGATATTTTCGTGCAACTGCAGTTTCCGTTGCATTCCGGGCGTATTTTAGGTTTGTTTGGCCGTATTTTAATGTCGGTAATGGGTTTGCTTGTGGCAGCTTTGGCAATAACGGGTGTTGTGATTTGGGCCAGAAAACGACGTGCCCGACGTTTCAGCGCACTGGCAGAAAATTAAAAAACAGCAAACCTTGAACGTAGTTGATGCCGACGCGTCGCAGGTTTTCGTCCATGAGGTTGGCAATCAGATCGAGCCGCCCGATGATTTGGCCGAATTCCCGTTCGAAACTTAAGTTGGTGCCGTCGGGGCCGATTTCATTAGCCAACAATAAAGGCTGGTTATGTTTGTCTTTGCGTGTGGCCAGTAGCCATGCCGCAATTTCTACGTTGCGTGCGGCATTGAATACATGTTGTGCGTCGATTGAGTCAGTTACGTAGAAGCGGGTTTTGCCGTTGTGTGCGCGGATAATGGTATCGGCCAAACCATACACAAACGCCGCAACCCGGTCGCCCGGGTAGGTGGGATCCAGCGAAACAGACAGAATTTGTATATCGCTCAAACCCCGCAGTGCGCTGGGCGGCGTGCGTGCGTCAATCGCCGTGTTGCTGCGCTTAATGGCTTCTTCAATATTTTCTGCGGTCGTCTTGCGCCATTGGTTCGGGTTACGACGATATAGCTTTTCAGTGAGCACTTTCAAACTATCGAGGTTGTCTCGCATGGCAATCGTGACCGTGCGGTTGAAGTCGGTTTGTACCATTTGGTCAAACGTCATGTCTTCGTTGCTGGGGCCTTTGCCGTTGGGATTGTTAATGGCCGTGCACCCGCCAAGGATGAGGTTGATGACCAGAACCAGACCGAGTGTGCGTCGTTGCTTCATTCCAGGGGGCGCTTCAGGCATTGCTGCCCTACTTAAACAGTGTATGGCTTCAAAGACATGTGTTGCACTTTAGCAGAAAAGCCGGGCTCGAATAGATGCTTGTTTGGCGGTAATGTGACGAGAATTCCACTTGAAACGGAACTTTTTGCCCCAAAATGGTGCGCTACGCCTAAGGTGGTGAGTACCGATTGCACCATTTAGTAACTTTATGCACGACCTAAGTGCAATCCCTAAGTGTCAAGTTGTAGCAAGTCGTGCACAATTCGTTTCATGCAGGTGAGGAGACAAGCCCTGCATGGGCAAACCGATAATTCGGATATAAAACTATATCTGCCATTAAATGGCAGGAAGCGGTACCCATAATAATCAAGAAAAGCAAAGGCCGGTGAATATTCACCGGCCTTTGTATTTTGCTTTGTTATTACTTGTTAATCAATCGATTGGGTTTTGGGAATATCAAGCAAAACCTGTACCGCACCCGCCCCGCCATTCTGTTCATTGCATTCGGTAAATGCAATGACGTCGTCGAATTGCGTTAACCATCTTCTAACTGAATCCTTCAGCACGGGTGTTCCTTCGCGCGAGCCGTAACCTTTGCCGTGAACGATACGGACGCATTTCACCCGATGAGAAAGGCATGACTGCAAGAACTGCTCCAGGCGCGTGCGCGCTTCGTCCAGAGTTGCACCATGCAGGTCCAGGCTGGCTGTAATGGGCCATTTCCCGCGTTTTAGGTTTTTCAGTACGTCGGGGCCAGTGCCTAACCTAAGATAGCTCCCCGGTTCCCATTTAGGTTGAGACGGGTGGTAGTGGTCGGAAAAGCGTTGCGACAGGGGTTCCGTGTTACGACCTGTTGCCGATTGCCGTTTTTGCCTTAATACGTTGGGGTGTGCTTTGGGCGTGGGCGGCAAAATGACAATATTCGAAGGTCGAAGTGGTTTAACTGTGCGCACCGCGCGTTTAAACAACGCGCGGTCTTCAGGCGTGAGTGTTTGAGCAGCGATGCCCGAATCGGAAGGGCGACCCTGCGGATTTTTTAAGGCATGGTTCGGCCTTTCTGCAGGTTCGACTGATTTTTCGGGCGGTTCCGCCAAAGCTTGTCGGTGCAACTTTTTAAGGTCGGTCAAGCCGTGTTTATTAAGCTTCATTCTCCAACCAGCGCTGTGCGTCCAGTGCCGCCATACAACCCGTGCCGGCGCTGGTAATGGCTTGACGATAAACATGATCCTGGACGTCTCCGGCAGCAAAGACACCTGGCACCGACGACATCGTTGCCAAACCGTTCAAACCACTTTTCGTAATGATGTAGCCATTTTCCATATCCAGTTGGCCGCTGAAGATATCTGTATTGGGTTTGTGGCCGATGGCAATAAACACACCGGTAACATCGAGGTCTTCAGTTTCGTTGGATTGGTTATTGCGGATACGTACACCCGTGACGCCGCTGTTGTCGCCCAAAACCTCTTGCAATTCATAGAAAAGCTTCAGGCGCATGTTGCCGTTGTTGACCTTTTCCATCATTTTGTCGACCATGATGGGTTCGGCGCGGAACTTGTCGCGGCGGTGAATTAACGTAACAGAGTTGCATATATTTGAAAGGTAGAGTGCTTCTTCAACCGCCGTATTGCCGCCGCCAACGACTACAACATCTTGTTTTTTATAGAAAAAACCGTCGCATGTCGCGCACGCGGATACGCCGCGACCCATGAACGCCTCTTCAGACGGAAGACCCAGGTATTGGGCCGACGCGCCGGTGGCGATGATCAGGGCGTCGCATGTGTAGACGTCGCCTGAGTCTCCATTAAGGGTAAAGGGTCGTTTTGATAAGTCGACGCCGGCGATATGGTCGAATACCATCTCGGTTTCGAAGCGTTCAGCATGTTCCTGGAAACGCTGCATGAGGTCGGGGCCTTGCACGCCGGCTGCATCTGCAGGCCAGTTGTCGACATCTGTTGTGGTCATGAGCTGGCCTCCCTGTTCAAGCCCGGTGATGAGAACGGGTTTCAGGTTGGCGCGGGCAGCATAGACGGCCGCGGTATAGCCGGCAGGGCCGGATCCAAGAATGATGACTTTGGCGTGTTTTGCAGTGGTCATGACAGAATATCCGAAATTAGTGTCAGCCAATTATAATGAGTCCATGTCTAGATTACCGGCAGCACCTACCCGTTCCTCGCGCAATGTGCGCAATGGCCCCTCACCCCTGCAAACCCGGGTATCCGGTTTGCTGCGCGAGGCGCGTTGGATTTTCTTCGCCGCACTGGCGTCTTGGCTGGCATTGGTGCTGGCGACCTGGTCGCCGTCTGACCCCGGCTGGTCGCACTCCGTGCACTCTAGCGTAACATTGAACCGTGGCGGTACGCTGGGCGCTTATATTGCCGATTTGTTGTTGTTCCTATTCGGTTATTCGGCCTGGCTTTGGGTGATTCTGCTTGCGCAACGTGTTGCGGTCGGGTTTTATCGCCTCACCGGTCACTTGATGCCTGATTCGGCGCGGCCAGACCCTTTACCCCGCCTGCGTTGGGAAGTCGGGGTTGGTTTTTTTCTTCTGTTTATCGGCGTCATGGGTACTGAAGCGTTGCAGCGACCCACGGTCGCGGCGGCCCTGCCGGCAGGGGCCGGCGGCGAACTGGGCAAGTTATTGGGTCAGGCGCTGGCGTATCTTTTGGGAATGACAGGCTCGTCGCTATTACTGCTGGTGTTTATTGCAGTGGGCGCAAGTCTGTTTTTCCGTTTTTCCTGGCTTAATGTGGTTGAGCGGGTCGGGGCCGCGGTTGAACGTTTACTGGTTCGCCTTTGGCAGTTCAAAGTTGCTCGTGAAGATCGCAAGGTAGGAGAAACCAAAAAGGCTGAACGTGAAGAGAAAGTGGTTGCCACTCAGGAAAAGCTGGTGCACGAGCAGCCGGTTCGCATCGAGCCGGCCATTGTGGCGATTCCGCGGTCTGCACGTGCCGAAAAAGAAAAACAGAAAACTTTGTTTGCGCCACCCTCCGATGCTTCGGGGGATATTCCTGAAATTGGATTGTTGGACGCCGTAACAGATGCCCCGGAAACGGTTTCGCCGGAAACCATTGAGTTCACCTCGCGCCTCATCGAGAAGAAATTGTCTGATTTCGGGGTGAGGGTCACGGTTGTGGCCGCCCAGGCTGGTCCGGTCATTACGCGTTACGAAATTGAGCCCGACACTGGTGTGAAAGGCAGTCAAATTGTGAATCTGGCCAAAGACTTGGCACGTGCGCTCAGTTTGGTTAGCATCCGTGTGGTGGAAACCATTCCCGGCAAGAATCTAATGGGGCTTGAGCTTCCTAACCCGCGCCGGCAAATGGTGAAGCTATCCGAGATTATCGGCTCGCAAACTTATCACTCCGGCGCGTCGACGCTCACCATCGCTTTGGGTAAGGATATTGCCGGCAACCCGGTGGTGGCCGACTTGGCCAAGATGCCTCACCTTTTGGTGGCCGGCACAACCGGCTCGGGTAAGTCGGTCGGAATCAACGCCATGATTCTGTCGCTTTTGTACAAGGCCGACGCGTCGCAAACACGGTTGATCCTGATTGATCCGAAAATGCTTGAAATGAGTATTTACGAAGGGATTCCGCATTTGCTTGCGCCGGTTGTAACCGATATGCGTCATGCCGCCAACGCCTTGAACTGGTGCGTGGGCGAAATGGAAAAGCGCTATCGGTTGATGAGCAAAATGGGTGTGCGTAATTTGGCGGGTTACAACAACAAAATTCGTGAAGCCACCAAACGCGGTGAAACTATTCCGAATCCCTTCTCTCTAACTCCCGACGAGCCCGAACCGTTATCGACGTTGCCGACCATTGTGGTCGTTATCGATGAGCTGGCCGATTTGATGATGGTTGTGGGCAAGAAAATCGAGGAGCTGATTGCGCGTTTGGCGCAGAAAGCCCGCGCTGCAGGGATTCATCTTGTTTTGGCGACACAGCGCCCCAGTGTCGACGTAATTACCGGTTTGATCAAGGCAAATATTCCGACACGTATTGCTTTCCAGGTCTCCTCCAAGGTTGATTCCCGCACCATTTTGGATCAAATGGGGGCGGAAACACTGTTGGGCCAGGGCGATATGCTTTATATGCCTCCCGGCACAGCATTGCCGGTACGGGTGCATGGTGCGTTCGTCAGCGACGACGAAGTCCATCGTGTGGTGGAGCGCTTGAAAGAGCAGGGTGAGCCAAATTACGTTGAGGGCTTGCTGGAAGGAGCGGTTGAGGGTGAAACAGGTGATGGCGTAAGCAGTGTTACCGGATTTGCCGACGCAGAAACCGATCCTTTGTACGATCAGGCGGTTGAGGTCATTCTTAAGAACAAACGGGCGTCTATTTCCTCGGTTCAACGTCATTTGCGCATTGGTTATAACCGCGCGGCACGGTTGCTGGAACAAATGGAGCAAGCCGGACTGGTGTCGGCCATGCAGGCAAATGGCAATCGTGAAATTCTGGTCCCTGGAGATTCCGCTAATGCAGATTAAATCTTTCTTGCTGGCTGTTGTTATCGGTGTGTTGCCAATGTTGGGCCAGGCCCAAACCAGTGCGCGGGCGCAATTAAGCCAGTTCAACGAGCAGGTTCAAGCCGCGTCCGGTAAGTTCTCCCAGCAAACTGAAACGCAAACAGGTGAAACAAAGGCCCCGCAAACCGGCGACTTTTCCTTCAAGCGGCCCGGTCGATTTAAATGGGAAATTATTCAGCCTTACGAACAGTTAATCGTTTCCAACGGTCGGCAGGTCATGCAATACGACCCCGATCTGGCACAGGTAACCGAGCGGTCGGTGGACGAGTCTGTCGGGGCGTCGCCTGCGGCCATTCTGTTTGGTTCGGGCGAGTTGGAAGAGGCTTTTGAAATTCAAGAGTTACCGGCCAAGAACGGTGTTGCCTGGTTACGGGCCAAACCAAATAGCGCGGATGCCGGATTTCAACACGTTGATCTGGGCTTTAAGGACGGCCTGCCGGTTGAACTGAAGCTGCTTGACGGTTTCGGGCAAACCACCGTGATTCGTTTTGAGTCGGTACGAACAAACCCGGAGCTCCCCGATGACGCCTTCCGGTTTGTCGTTCCCGATGGCGTCGATCATGTCGTTTTGCGGCAGTAATGGATCTTTTTTCTCACACTTCCCATAAGTTGGCTTCCGGGGCGCCTTTGGCGGAGCGCTTGCGGCCTCGCACATTGGATCAGGTTGCAGGGCAAATACATTTGTTGGGTGAAGGCAAGCCGTTGCGTGTTGCCTTTGAGTCGGGGCGACCGCATTCAATGATCTTCTGGGGGCCTCCAGGTGTGGGTAAAACCACGTTGGCTCGATTGATGGCCGCTGGATTCGATGCTCAATTTCTGGCTATCTCCGCTGTATTGGGGGGGGTCAAAGATATACGTGACGCCGTCACTGCCGCACAGGTGGCGCAAGGCCAGGGGCGCCGCACCATTTTGTTTGTTGATGAAGTGCATCGCTTCAATAAAGCGCAGCAAGACGCTTTCTTGCCGTATGTTGAAAGCGGCCTGTTCACTTTTATTGGCGCGACCACTGAAAACCCGTCATTTGAGGTGAACTCAGCGTTATTGTCTCGGGCCAGGGTCTATGTTCTCGAGCCGCTTTCACCAGAAGACTTAACGCGATTGGCGGCCCAAGCTTTGGCGGTATTGAATGACGATGAAACCCGCGAAGCGAATGCCGGCGTGCTGACGCTCAGCGACGACGCATGCAAACAGTTGGCTGCCTGGGCTGACGGTGACGCCCGTCGTTTGATCAACGCAGTGGAAGTGGTGGCCGAAGCGGCCCGCGCGGCGGGTCGGTCGCTGATTGATCCCGAATGGCTGGAGGTTGCCTTATCGCAGAACTTGCGCCGTTTCGACAAAGGGGGCGATGCGTTTTACGATCAAATCAGTGCTTTGCATAAGTCCGTTCGGGGCTCGAATCCAGACGCTTCCTTGTACTGGCTTTGTCGCATGTTGGACGGCGGGGCCGATCCCAAGTATCTTGCGCGCAGAATTATCCGTATGGCATGGGAGGATATTGGTTTGGCAGACCCCCGGGCCATGCAGATCGCCAACGAGGCGGCAGTTACATACGATCGTCTGGGTTCTCCCGAGGGTGAATTGGCACTCGCACAAGCCGTTATGTATCTGGCCATTGCCGCCAAAAGTAATGCCGGCTATGTTGCGTACAATCAAGCAAAGGCATTTGTAAAACAAGATAAAAGTCGTGAGGTGCCTGTGCATTTACGTAATGCGCCTACGCGGCTAATGAAAGAGTTAGGGTATGGGCATGCGTATCGTTATGCCCATGATGAGCCGCACGGCTATGCGGCCGGCGAAACCTATTTGCCGGAGGGCATGCCGGCGCAAAATTGGTATCAGCCGGTTGCGCGCGGCATGGAAATAAAAATTGCTGAAAAAATGGCGTTCTTGCGTAGCCTGGACGACGAGGTTAAATCATGACATACCAACATATTAAGGTGCCCGGCTCAGGGGAAAAAATTTGCGTTGATGCTGTTGGGGGGCTGCAGGTTCCCGACCAACCCGTAATTCCTTTTATCGAGGGCGACGGTACCGGAGCGGATATTATGCCGGTGATGCGCAGCGTGACTGATGCCGCGGTTGATAAGGCCTATGCCGGGCGCCGTGCCATTCATTGGATGGAAGTGTACGCCGGAGCCAAGGCAGCGCAGATCTATGGCGAAGAAGGTTTGCCGAAAGAAACGGTGCAAGCAATCAAGGACTTCAGCGTCGCCATTAAAGGCCCGCTTACCACCCCGGTAAGCAGTGGTATTCGTTCGTTCAATGTGGCTTTACGCCAGCAGCTCGATTTATATGTCTCGTTGCGGCCGTTGCGCTACATCAAAGGCGTGCCTTCACCGGTGTGTCATCCGGAAAGAACCAATATGGTGCTTTTCAGGGAGAACGCCGAAGACGTGTATGCGGGAATTGAATACCCGGCCGAGTCGAAACAAGCACACGCACTCATTCAGTTTCTTCAGGATGAATTGCAAAGCAGCCAGATCCGATTCCCCGACACAACCGCTATCGGCATTAAGCCCATCTCTCGCGAAGGTACCCAACGACTCGTGCGAAAAGCGATTCAATACGCCATTGATCACGATCGTCATTCGGTCACGCTGGTACATAAGGGCAATATTATGAAATTTACCGAAGGGGCATTTCGTGATTGGGGATACGAGTTGGCGCGCACGGAATTTGATGCACAACTGGTCGACGGCGGCCCTCGGTGCCGCATTCGTAATCCCCGCACCGGTCGGGACATCGTTGTGAAAGATACGTTGGCTGATGCTTTCTTGGCTCAATCGCTGTTGCGACCGATGGAGTTCGATGTCATTGCGACGTCGAATCTGAATGGCGACTATTTTTCTTCAGCACTGGCGGCGCAAATTGGGGGCACCGGGATTGCGCCGGGCGCGAACCTTTCGGATACCGTTGCGTTGTTCGAGGTAACCCATGGTTCTTCCCCCCAATATGCAGGAAAAGACTACGTCAACCCAAGCTCCGCCATTCTTTCAGCCGAGATGATGTTGCGTCATATGGGCTGGATTGAGGCGGCCGATCTGATTCTGAAGGGGCTTGAGGCCGCGATTGAACGGAAGGTGGTTACCTATGATTTTGCCCGTCTGATGCCAGGTGCCAGTCAAGTATCTTGTTCGGGCTTCGGCCGTGAAATTGTTGAAGGAATGTCGTTGCAGTGATGTGGTCGTTATAATACGATCATTGTCTTGTATCTTATATAAGATTTAAAAGCCCAACCCAGGTTTACGAGGAAACTATGACTTCTAAGATTATCTATACCCTGACCGACGAGGCGCCTGCTCTGGCAACCCATTCCCTGCTTCCCATGGTAGAGGCTTTTGCGCGCACCGCCGGGATCGCCATGGAAACGCGTGACATCTCGCTGGGGGGGCGAATTTTGGCGGTGTTTCCCGATAAGCTGACTGCCGAGCAGAAAACCCCCGATGCGTTGGCCGAGTTAGGTGAGCTGGCGAAAAAGCCGGAAGCCAACATTATTAAATTACCGAATATCAGTGCCTCTATTCCCCAACTGAAAGCAGCAATTAAAGAATTGCAGGCTCAGGGCTACGCCTTGCCTGATTATCCCGACGAGCCCAAGAACGATGAAGAAAAAGACATTAAGGCACGTTACGACAAAGTCAAAGGCAGTGCGGTCAATCCCGTTTTGCGCGAAGGTAACTCTGATCGCCGGGCGCCTTTGTCGGTAAAGAATTATGCGCGCAAGCATCCGCATCGTATGGGCGCCTGGAAGTCCGATTCCAAAGCGCATGTCGCCAGCATGGAAGAGGGCGACTTTTATGGTAGTGAGAAATCGGTTACGGTCGACCAGGCGGGCGATGTCAAAATCGAATTGACTGCAAAAGACGGCGGCAAAACGGTTTTGAAAGAAAAAACCGCCTTGAAAGCCGGTGAAGTCATTGATGCGGCAGTGCTGTCGGCCGGCAAATTACGCAGCTTTCTGGAAGCGCAAATTGAAGATGCCAAAAAACAGGGTGTGCTGTTTTCCGTGCATCTGAAAGCGACCATGATGAAGGTGTCCGACCCGGTAATTTTTGGTCATGTGGTGTCGGTTTTCTATAAAGAGGTATTGGCCAAGCACGCTGATACGCTTGAAAAGATTGGTTTTGATCCCAACAACGGCATTGGCGATTTGTACGCAAAAATCGCGGCGTTACCTGAAGATCAGCAAAATGCGATCAAGGCTGATATCGACGCTTTGTATAACGAGCGCCCTTCGTTGGCCATGGTGAATTCCGATAAAGGCATCACCAACCTGCACGTGCCCAGCGACGTCATTATCGATGCTTCTATGCCTGTCGTGGTGCGTGATTCCGGCACCATGTGGAATTCAAAAGGTGAGCAGCAGGAAGCGAAGGCTGTGATTCCAGATCGCTGCTATTCCGGCGTGTATCAGGCGGTTATTGAAGACTGCAAGAAAAATGGTGCCCTTGACCCGGCAACGATGGGCAGTGTGCCTAACGTCGGCCTGATGGCGCAGGCGGCTGAAGAATACGGTTCTCACGATAAAACCTTTGTGATTCCTGCCGACGGCGTGGTGCGCGTCACCGATGCCGCGGGCAACGTGTTGCTTGAGCACGAGGTGGAAAAAGGGGATTTGTGGCGCATGTGCCAAACCAAAGACGCCGCCATTCAAGACTGGGTCAAGCTGGCGGTAACACGCGCACGCCTAAGCAACACGCCGGCAGTTTTCTGGCTTGACGCACAACGCGGTCACGATGCCCAACTGATTCAGAAGGTAGAGCGCTACCTGAAAGACCACGATACAAACGGTCTGGATATCCGCATTATGAAGCCGGTTGATGCCACGCTGTTCTCACTCGAGCGCATTCGCCAAGGTAAAGACACTATTTCGGTGACCGGCAACGTGTTGCGCGACTACCTTACCGACCTGTTCCCTATTCTGGAAGTGGGTACCAGTGCGAAAATGCTGTCCATCGTACCGCTGATGGCCGGTGGTGGTTTGTTTGAAACCGGTGCGGGTGGTTCAGCGCCCAAACACGTTCAGCAGTTTGTGGAAGAGGGCTTCCTGCGTTGGGATTCGTTGGGCGAGTTCCTGGCTTTGGCGGCATCGCTGGAGCATCTGGGTAATGCTTACAACAACCCACGCGCTAAACTGCTCGCTGAAACGCTTGATCAGGCTACGGGTAAGTTGCTCGATGAAAACAAGTCGCCCGAGCGTAAGGTGGGTGGTCTTGATAACCGCGGCAGCCACTTCTATTTAATTATGTTCTGGGCGCAAGCGCTGGCTTCACAAACCACCGATACAGAATTGCAGGGCAAGTTTACGCAATTGGCGAAAACGCTCAAAGAAAATGAAGCGAAGATTCTGGAAGAGCTGAAGGCAACCCAAGGCAAGCCGGTTGATATCGGTGGTTATTATCGTCCGGATAGCGCCAAGGCCGACGCCGCAATGCAGCCCAGTGCAACGCTGAATACTGCTATTGCCGCGTTGGCGTAAAGGTATTGGGCGTTGTTTCGCTAAGTTTATAGTTTCAGGCCAATTATGTTAGACCCTCAGTTGTTGCGTAAAGATTTATCCAGCGTGGTCAGTGCGCTGGCCCGCCGCGGTGTCACCTTCGATACCGCGCGTTTTGAGGCGCTGGAAGCGCGCCGTAAGGCAGTGCAGGTTGAAACAGAGAATCTGCAGGCGCGCCGCAACGCTGTGTCGAAACTGATTGGCCAATTGAAATCACGCGGCGAAGATGCATCAAAGGAAATGGAAGAGTCACAAGCTCTTCCCGGCAAGCTCAAAGAGCTGGAACACGCGTTGTCGGACATTCAGGCGGAATTGAGTGATTGGCTCATGACAATTCCCAACATACCGCACCCGTCGGTGCCGGAAGGCGCGTCTTCCGACGATAATGTTGAAGTGCGCCGCTGGATTCCCGGAGAGTCCGACGCCAATGGCAACCCCGCCCCTTTGGCATTCGAGCCGCTTGATCACGTCACGCTAGCCGAACGTTTCGGGCTGGATTTCGAATCGGCGCGCAAATTGGCGGGGTCGCGTTTCATGATGTTGCGTGGCCACGCTGCTCGTTTGCATCGTGCTATGGCGCAATTCATGCTCGATCTGCAAACAGAAACCCATGGTTACACTGAGTGCTACACGCCTTATATTGTGAACAGTTCAACCTTGTATGGAACGGGCCAGTTGCCCAAGTTCAAGGACGACATGTTTTGGGTGACGAAAGGCGGGCATGATCATTCAGTGGATGAGCATGGGAATCCGATTGAGCATGAAGACCTTTATTTGATTTCCACTTCGGAAATTACGTTGGCGGGGTCGATGCGTGACACGATCACGCCTGTTGCCGATCTGCCTATCAAGCTTACCGCTCACACACCCTGCTTTCGTTCCGAGGCAGGTAGCGGCGGGCGAGATGTTCGTGGCGTGATCCGTCAGCATCAATTCGACAAGGTTGAGCTAGTCCAAATTACGCATCCCGATGAGTCATACGCCGCCCTGGATGAAATGGTGCAGCATGCCGAGTCGGTTTTGCAGAAGTTGAAAGTGCCGTATCGCGTCATGCTGTTATGTGGCGGTGATATGGGTTTTGGGGCAGCCAAAACGTACGACATTGAAGTGTGGCTGCCGGCGCAAAATACCTGGCGCGAAATTTCTTCGGTATCGAACTGTGAAGCCTTCCAGGCGCGCCGTTTGCAGGCGCGTTACCGCCCTGAAAAAGGTAAACCTGAATATCTGCACACGTTGAATGGCTCAGGTCTGGCTGTAGGGCGGGCACTGGTTGCTGTGGTGGAAAATTACCAGCAGGAAGACGGTTCCGTTATCGTGCCAGACGCGTTGCGGCCTTATATGGGCGGCTTGGAACGTTTGTAGAAAAACAGGTTGTGGTTCGGGCGACGCAGACGCGAGTGGGCGAACTTGCGTGGCTTGTTGACCAAGTGCCCGCTTAACGAGGCCGGCCTGACTTTGCCTGGTATGGGCGACGTTGAAGCGGGGTGGTGATGCTTGTGATGTCGGGCGGCGCCTACGGATTCTCGTACGGATTGATGTGAATTAGCTTCGTTGCTTTTTTGTTCGGAATCCGTCTGAGGGGTGGCATCGGGCGATAAGTACGATAGCGCTGTAAAAAGCAGTACCGTCCAAAATAACAACGATATTAAAACGGCCAGCGTACCGTTCAAACTGCCGTAACCGGCTGACTCAGAGGCCCGGATATTAAGTGCGTCGGCCATGAATGGAATGTTGCCCAGTCCTTCGACCACAAGGTTTCCGGGAACGCGATAGAGCTCTTTGGCAACCAGCCAGAACTCCCATAGGCTATACGTGCCGTCGTTATTCAGGTCGGCATTGAAATTCAGTGTTTGTACGGCCATGGCAACCTCCTGTAGGGCAAGCCTCTGTGGCACTGTGACCAAAACCGAATCAGATGCAGCGCCGCAGCACTTTTCATCGTGATTTCATATTATCGCTGTCAAGTATTCGGTGCAAGCCTCTTCTTTACGTTTCGCCAAGCGTACAGGAACGCCGGGTGTGCTGCGCCTTTGCTGGGAGCGGTCACGAGGCACCATTCAGGGAGGAAATTAACGTAAGTTAATATAGAACGCCCACAAAACAAATCGGAGAAGAGGTTTGACTTCAGGGCGTCCGGGCTGGGTTTTCTATATATCTGCATTGATTTTATGTTTGTTTGTGCTGGGTGGCGCATTGCAACCAGCGGAACTGGCGGCGGGCGCCTCCCAGGCACTGAACTTCACAACATCGCATTTTGGCTGGCTTTACCTGGTTATTACTACCGGCTTTCTGATTTTTTGCCTGGGCATCGCGTTAAGTCGTTATGGCAACATCCGGTTGGGCGCAGAAGGTGAAGCGCCGGAATTTTCGTATTTGTCCTGGCTGGGGATGATCTTTTCGGCCGGTATGGGGGTCGGGCTGGTTTTCTGGGGTGTGGCCGAACCCATGACGCATTTTATTTCCCCGCCACTGGGCCAAGGCGAGGCATACAGCCCGCAGGCTGCAAGTGTAGCAATGCAGTATTCCCTTTTTCACTGGGGCTTTCACCAGTGGGCCAATTTCGCCGTAGTGGGGTTGGCCATTGCCTATGTGCGTTTTCGTCAGCAGCGGGGCGGTCTGATCAGTGAGGCATTCCGGTCAACACTGGGCGACCGGGTTAATGGGGGTGTGGGGCACGCCATTAATATTCTGGCTGTTGTATCAACCGTGTTTGGGGTGGCGACAACGCTGGGCCTTGGCATGATTCAGATTAACAGCGGCGCTCAGGCTGTGTTTGGTTTGCCGTTTGCGGTTGATTCGCAACTGCTTATATTGGCAGGGGTCAGTCTAATCTTTTTGTTGTGCTCGATGGCTCCTTTGGAAAGTGGTGTGCGTTATGTCAGTGATTTGAATATGGTGCTGGCAGCGGTACTACTGGTTTTCGTATTCTTTGCAGGGCCGACCGATTTTATTACTGCGGCCATGACCAATGCTGTTGGTGGCTACTTCAACAATATGTTCGGCATGAGTTTCGTTATGTCGCCTTACACAGGGGAAGACTGGGTTGAACGGTGGACCATTTTTTATTGGGCATGGGGTTTGTCCTGGGCGCCGTTCGTTGGCTCGTTCATTGCGCGTATCTCGCGGGGTCGAACGATTCGGGAGTTCTTGCTGGGCGTTATTGGTACCCCTGTTTTGCTCAGTGCTTTGTGGTTCTCCACATTTGGTGGCTCAGCGCTGTATTTCGAAATGTTTGAGGGCGCCGGCCTGGGGATGTTGGTAAGCGAGGAGGTAAGTGCCGGGCTTTTCGGGATGCTGGATCTACTGCCTGCCTACGACCTTACAGGGTTGTTAACGCTATTGGTCATCGTGCTGTTTGTGATTACGTCGGCTAATTCAGCGACGTTTGTTTTGGGGATGTTTACCGCAAAAGGAGTTTTGGTGCCGTCTCGCCCGCTACGCTTAATCTGGGGTGTTGTGCAGGTGGGGGTGGCTGCCGTCCTTTTGCTGACCGGTGGGTTGGAAGCGTTGCAAACGATCTCTATTGTGGCTGCGTTTCCGTTTATGGTGCTGATGGTCTTCATGGCCGCGTCTTTGCTGAAATCGTTGCGTGACGAGGTGCGTCAGACCGAACTTCATGAGGCCATGATTCGGGAGCGTGTGTTGCGAATGCTGGATGAGCATGAAGCGCAGCGGCGTCAGCCTGAGAACATGAGCGAACGCCAAAAATAAGAACATATTCAGAAATTTTGGTTGTCGTTGCGTAATTTGCGCTGGCGCACTGTTGAAAGTAACAAAGGCCGTATATAGCGACCTTCCAGCCCGTGGCGATAATTAAATCCGGGGTTCGCATTTTCGGCGATGGGCGTTAGCAGGGTGGCGTTGTCGCTTTAATGTATGCTCCTGTTTTAAGGTAACGCCATATAGCCCAAAACAAAAAAGCCGCCAAAATTCAATTTCGGCGGCTTTAATATTGACTCACTGGCGGACAGGGTGAGATTCGAACTCACGATACGCCTAAACGTATACCGGATTTCGAGTCCGGCGCATTCGACCACTCTGCCACCTGTCCGTGTTGCGGTCACTTCTCAGCAAGACTGCTATTCTAGCAATAATTCAAACACCTTGCACAAACCGTTAGCTGTTTCAGTTAGGGCTTTTATATAGAATAAAACCCTTCTGGGCCGCTCAGGTATGCGAACGAAGAGAAAGGGGAATTGATGCTGGTAGGAAAGAAAGCAGTGGTAACGGGGTCAACCAGTGGCATTGGGTTGGCAATTGCACGGGAACTGGCTGCGAACGGCGCAGATATCGTGCTGAATGGATTTGGGAATGCCAATGAAATTGAACAACTGCAAGCTAATTTGCGTTTGGAGTACCCGGTTAAGGTGGAGTACATCCATGCCGACTTGAGCCAGGCTGAATCAGTGCGTCAGTTTGTAGAACAATCTGTTCAGGCGCTGGGCAATATTGATATTTTAGTGAATAATGCAGGTATTCAGCATACTGACTTCATCGAGGATTTTCCGGTGGACCGCTGGGATGCCGTTATTGCGTTGAATTTGTCGGCAGTATTTCACGCAACCGCGGCTGCTTTGCCGCATATGAAGAAGCAGGGTTGGGGGCGCATTATTAATATCGCTTCTGCTCATGGTTTGGTTGCATCCGCTCAAAAGGCGGCTTATGTCGCCGCCAAACATGGCGTGGTCGGGTTAACCAAAGTGACAGCGCTGGAAACCGCGGGAACGGGCATTACCGCGAATGCCATTTGTCCGGGATGGGTGCGTACGCCCTTGGTTGAGCGTCAAATTGAAGCGTTGGCTGAAAAGCATGGGGTGGATATTGAAGCGGCGGCAAAGTTGCTGCTTGAGGAAAAGCAGCCTTCATTGCAGTTTGTGATGCCAGACCAAATTGGCGGGGCCGCAGTATTTCTGGCTTCCGATGCCGCCCAGCAAATGACGGGTTCAACGTTGAGCCTGGATGGGGGCTGGACGGCGCGCTAGGTGTGCTTAAGGGGTTGGTTATAAAAGGTTTGATGTAAAGGAAAGGGAAATGTTGCTTTTATTGTCACCAGCGAAAAAGCTGGATTATGAATCGGCCGTTCGAACGTCGTTGCATACCCAGCCGCTTTTTGTTGAGCAGGCGAAGCCTCTGATTGATATTTTGCGCAAGAAGTCGGCTGCCGAGGTGGGCGAATTGATGAGCCTGAGTGATTCGCTTGCAGAGCTGAACGTTGAACGTTACAGCAATTGGACTTCTAAATTCACTTTGAAAAACGCCCGTCAGGCTGCGCTGGCTTTCAATGGGGATGTATACGAAGGCCTGGAGGCGCCCTCGCTATCGGATGCGCAACTGAAATGGGCACAAGACCACGTTGCGATTCTGAGCGGCCTGTATGGGGTGTTGCGCCCGCTTGATCTCATGCAGCCTTATCGGCTTGAAATGGGTACCAGGCTTGAAAACCCAAATGGCAAAAACCTGTATGAGTATTGGGGTAGTTCAATTGCCGAATATTTAAATGCACGCCTGAAAGATCATAAATCCAAAATTATTCTGAATTTGGCGTCGGAAGAGTATTTCAAGGCAGTCGATAAAAAGACACTGTCGGCTGATGTCATTCAGTGCGTGTTTCAGGATTATAAAAACGGGGCCTGGAAAGTGATTAGCTTTCATGCCAAGCGGGCGCGCGGCTTAATGGCGCGTTTTGTCATTGAAAATAAAGTAGATGACCCCAAGAAATTGACGCAATTTGCTTCTGAAGGATATGCCTACGATGCTTCGGCCTCGACGGATGCCAAACTGGTTTTCCGCCGTAAACAGGCTTAATGCGAAGGGATGGCATGCAGAACGCAACACGGGTTTTTTTGTTCTTTTCGTTTGGGTATTTTGTTTCTTATCTTTATCGCGGTATTAACATTGGCTTTGCGCCGTTTTTAACCTCGGAAATTGGCTTGTCGGCGGGCGACCTCGGCATGCTAACCAGTTTGTATTTTCTAGGTTTTGCGTTGGCTCAGATTCCGGCCGGAGCCGCGCTTGATACGTGGGGGCCGCGCCGCGTTAATGCTGCGTTTATGCTGGTGGCCGCTGTAGGTGCCGTGGTGTTTGGCTTAAGCGAGAGCTTAACCAGCCTCATGGTAGGGAGGTTGCTTATTGGTATTGGCGTCTCGGTTTGTTTGGGTGCCGCCTTCCAAGCCATGGCATTCACTTTTCCTACCCACCGCTTACCAATGGTGAACGGGGGTGTGGTGGCAATTGGGGGTTTGGGTGGCGCCGTAGTTGGAACGCCGCTCGCGCTTCTTCTTGGCGTCATTTCCTGGCAAGTGGCCAGCTATTTGGTCGCATTTATCACGGTTGTGGTCGCGGGTTTGTTGTATTTTGGTTCTCGCGACGTGGGGCCTGGGCGGACGCCAGACAAAGCGCGCCCCGGCTTGGGTTCGCAGTTTCTCGGTACTTGGGAGCTCGCGAAAACCCCGTTGTTTTGGCAGATTGTGTTGTTTCCCTCAACGGCCAGCGGTGTATTTTATGGGGTCCAATCTTTGTGGATGAAGCCGTATCTGCTGGACGTGAAGAACTTGCCGCTATCGACTGTCGACGGCTTGGTGTCCATGTTGGGCTTTGCTGCAGTGATTGGCAGCATAGTGTCTGGGGTTGCCGCGCGTCGTATCGAGAAAATGGGTATTAGTCTGTATCACTTGGTCGGTGTATTCACCGGTTGCTTTATGTTGGTGCAATTGATGATTTTGCTGGACGCGCCCGTGCCGCGCATTTTCTTGTGGGCCTCCTACGGCTTTCTGGGCGGTACGAACATTTTGATCTACGCCGTGCTGGTAGAAACGTTCCCCCGTCATATGCTGGGCCGTGTGGGTACAACCTTCAATATGTTGGTGTTTTTTCTTATCTTCCTGTTTCAGAACGTAATTGGTTGGGTGGTGGAATTGTGGGAACCGATTACCGCAGGGGTGTATCCGGCAGTTGCACATATGACCGCATGGTATCTGTTACTGGGCTTGCAGGCACTGACAGCAGTTTGGTTTTTTGCCAGTAAGGCGCCCAGGCCGATTGAAGATCCCTACGCTAGGCAAGTATAGCTTGTGGCCCGCTTTGCGGCTTTTCGAAGACTTGCATTTCCTGGTGAATCAATTGTGCGGCGCGGCTCATTTGCCGAATCGGGTAGGCTAGCGCCGCCAAATCTCCTTCAGTTTCAATGCTCACTGGAATCGGTACATTACGGTCTTCCAATAATGCGTCGATGGCGTCGAGCGACTGTTGGATGCCTGTTGGAATCTCGGGCAGTTGCGCCAATAGTGGAATCGCAGCACTGATTTGCGATGCCAGCAAGTGATTCTGGATGAGTAGGTGGTTGACCTCGGGAACATTCTTCTGACACCGAGTGGGTTCCGCCATCATTCGGTAAAACGCCGACGTTAGGTTACCCAGCGCAATGTAAGCGTTCTTGCGAGCCAGGCGCCAATTGACGTCGGCCTCATGGACTTGCTGGGTGAGCGTTGCAACATCAAGGTCTTTTGCGATCGAGGAATTGACTGTTTGATTTTCGATGCCTACAAGCGTGCGGTTTAAGTCGGCATACTGCAGCCCGGTGCGGTAGAAGCGATGGTTGGCTGTACGTGCCGCTTTAGCCAGCGAACCCATGAAATTGTGTTCCCACCAAGGCAGAATGTAGCTGCACCCCAGGGCGACCAGGCTGCCGATTACCGTATCAACCAAGCGTTCGCCAATAAGGAAGGTTGACGCCGGAGCGGTTAAATTGAAAGCCAGCAGGATACACAGGGTATTGAAGGTCGCCGAGGCCATAAAGTTAAGCTGAAGCATGCTGTACCCCAATACGCACGCGACAACCAGGATAAAGAAATAAATGTCGATATGCGGGTTGAGGTTCAGAATAATCAGCGCCAGCAGGCAGCCTATGAAAGTACCCAGCAAACGAAGCAGGTTGCGTTGTCGTGTCAGGGCGTACCCTGGCTTGAGCACAATAATGGTCGTCAGAATAATCCAGTAGCCATGTATCGTGAAACCGGGATCGCGCCCTGACATCTGAAGTAGCAGGGTTAAACCGTGGTCGATCGCCAGTGCGATGATTGCGGCAATGGTGACTCGAACCGCATAACGAAAACTGGGAGAGTCCAGCCGCAGGTTGCTGGTGATCATGCCAAGGCGCAACTCATTGTGTGTCAGGAAGCGGCCCAGGGTTTTATTAAGACGGGTATCAACCAAAGAAGACGCCCGCCGTGCGTGGGTGTGTTCCGTCATGCGTTCCACAATGCGCGCCGCGTTACGTAAACGGCGCAGCACTTGAACCAAAAGTGTATAGACCTCAGCGTTGCCTTGAGCAAAACCATTTTGTCGATATAGCTCCAGCTCGTATTCAATAGCCCGTATTTCCGCCTTAACACTGCTGCGTTCCGTGACGGGTTTGTGGCGGGCAACATCGAGAGCAATTTGACGCGTGTTGTTGGCCAGTTTGCGCAGAGCATCCCGAGCAAAAATGAGAACATCGCTGGTAGCCAGGGTGCGTTGCAAGGTTGCATAGTCGGTTTGCGTTGCCACCAGGGTGTCAAGCAGCGCGACCATATCAATGAATATATTCAATGCGGTGTAACGTTGCTGATCGGAGCGTGACTGACCGGTGGGGAGCTCGCGTAATACGGTGTTTCGGGCGGCTTGTTGCGTATCGGTCATGGCCGATTGTGTGCGCATCAATTGGCGGTAACTTTCTTCCAGGTCGTGATTGACGTCGTATAAGCGTGATCGCGCTTCGATGTAGTCGGCGGTGGAAAAAAGGGCAACTGAAAGTGCTTGCCGCTCTTCCCGATGCCAGAAAACACGGTGAATAAAAGCGCTGAATGCAAAGTAAAAAACGCCGCCACCGAATGAGCTTAATGTATGGATAAGGACTTCATGTGTTTCCAGGGGCTGACGCATTGTCAGCGTCATGATGAACAGGCAGGCAAATCCCATCAGACCACCCTGGCGGCCGTACACAGTAAACATTGAAAAAATGAAACACAGGGTGGGGATGACAAACCAGAGCAGAATCGGGTGTGTCGTACTTAATCCGGTAACGGCAGTGGTCAGTGTTCCAAGCAAGACTGCGCCGATCATGTTGTTGAAGCTATAGCGGCGCGGGCTGCCTGGTTGATCGATAACGGCAACGCAGGCGGCGCCGATAGCAGCCACCATTGCCATGCCGTATTGTTGGAAAAAAAAACTTAGAAACAGTGCCGGAATAATGACGCCGGTTGCCTGGCGCAGTCCGCCAAGAAAATAGTGGCTGTAAAAAAAACGCTGCAGTTGGGGGAGGGTGGAAGCCATATTTGTTGCGTTTACTGCGTTGTTCTGTAGGCACAGAGCCCGCTGGAAGTTTTCAAGTATAGAGGCTTAATGTGTGAAATGTGCGACGTTGGCCGATTTAATCTGCAAAATCAAACGTTTCCATTTGATTCTGTTGCTGCAACGCGGTAAAGTAATCGTTTGGTTCGCCTGCTTATCCTGGGTGAGCCGTAAAGGTATGGCTTTTTGCCGGGTTATCCGCCTGGTTTCTTGCGCCTCAATATTTAACGTGCGATTTGCGGTTGGCCGCGCCACAAGCGTGTGTTGCCAACGCTTTCCGTTTCTACCTCTTGCATTCGTTTGAATGCGTGCACTGCATGTCGATGGGTGCGTGTCGGTTCTGCAAGGTGTCTGGGTGGCGTGGCTCCGTGGGTCACAAAGCGCCGGATTATGTTGCCGATGCCGGTGCAGCCCGGGCCGTAAGGGCCAGTCGGTGTGTCAGGGCCGGTTATGAAAGGAATTTATTATGGAACTCAATGGCGCCGACATCGTAGTGCGCTGCCTGGCTGAACAAGGTGTTGATCACATATTCGGCTATCCCGGTGGTGCGGTACTTTACATCTACGACGCAATCTACAAGCAAGATAGCTTCAAGCATATTCTGGTTCGTCACGAACAGGCTGCTGTTCATGCGGCCGATGCGTACTCCCGTTCGTCCAATAAAATAGGCGTTGCGCTGGTCACCAGTGGGCCTGGCTTAACGAATGCTGTTACAGGCATTGCCACTGCATACATGGACTCCATCCCCATGGTGATCATTAGTGGTCAGGTGCCGACAGCGGTCATTGGTGAGGATGCCTTCCAAGAGTGTGATGCAGTGGGTATCACACGCCCCTGTGTCAAACACAACTTCCTGGTACGTGACATAAAAGACCTTGCCGAAACCATGCGCAAGGCGTTTTATATCGCCAAAACAGGGCGTCCCGGCCCCGTGTTGGTCGATATTCCCAAAGACATTACCATTGCGACCTGCAAGTACACTGCCCAAAAGGGCGAAGTGGCGATGCGCTCCTATATGCCGGTTGTGAAAGGGCATCAGGGGCAAATTAAAAAAGCCGTGCAAATGCTGCTGACGGCAGAGCGCCCCATGATTTATTCCGGTGGGGGTGTTGTGTTGGCCGATGCAGCTGATGAGCTGCGCCAATTGGTTGATTTGGTGGGCGCACCGTGTACCAACACTTTAATGGGCTTGGGTGCGATCGCATCCACCGACCCGCGTTTCGTGGGCATGCCCGGCATGCACGGTACTTACGAAGCCAATATGGCCATGCAGAACTGCGATGTGCTGGTCGCCGTCGGTGCGCGTTTCGACGACCGTGTTATTGGTAATCCCAAGCACTTTGCGCAAAACCAACGCAAAATCATTCATATCGACATCGACCCATCCTCCATTTCCAAGCGTGTCAAGGTCGATGTACCTATCGTTGGTAATGTTAAGGACGTTCTGCAGGAATTTACCAATCTTTATTCGCAAATGGCGGTGGCGGAAGACCGCACTGACCCGGCGCGTATTGATCCGTGGTGGAAGCAAATCAATACTTGGCGCGGCAAAGAATGCTTGCGCTATAAGTCGTCCGATGAGGTGATCAAACCTCAGTTTGTTGTTGAAAAGCTCTGGGAAGTGACGGGTGGCAATGCCATTGTCACGTCCGATGTCGGCCAGCATCAAATGTGGGCGGCGCAGTATTACGGCTTCAAAGAGCCGCGTCAGTGGATCAACTCCGGTGGCCTGGGCACCATGGGCGTGGGTTTGCCTTATGCCATGGGGGCGCAAATGGCCAACCCCGGGCGTGATGTGGCGGTGATTACGGGTGAAGGTTCCATTCAGATGAACATTCAGGAATTGTCCACCTGCAAACAATATCATTTGTCACCTAAAATTCTTTGCCTGAATAATCGTTATCTGGGCATGGTTCGCCAGTGGCAGCAAATTGATTACGGTTCGCGCTACTCGGAATCGTATGTCGATGCCTTGCCTGACTTCGTTAAATTGGTGGAAAGTTACGGCCACGTAGGTCTGCTTATTGATAAACCCGCCGACGTCGAACCGGCGTTGCGCGAAGCATTCGGCAAACATAAAGATCGTTTGGTGTTCCTTGATTTCATTACCGACCAAACGGAAAACGTTTGGCCGATGGTGAAAGCAGGTCGTGGCCTGACGGAAATGTTGCTGGGTTCAGAAGAGTTATAAGGGCAGACTTATGAAACATGTCATTTCCATCCTTATTGAAAACGAACCCGGCGCATTGTCTCGTGTGGTGGGGCTTTTTTCGGCACGTGCCTATAACATTGAAACGTTAACAGTCGCGCCAACCGAAGACACTACGCTGTCGCGCATGACAATCGTCACGACGGGTTCCGATGAAGTTATCGAGCAAATTACCAAGCACCTGAATCGTCTTATCGATGTGGTGAAAGTGGTCGATCTTTCCGAAGGGCCGCATATTCGTCGCGAACTGATGCTGATCAAGGTTCGGGCTGTGGGTAAAGAGCGCGAGGAAATCAAGCGAATGGCCGACATTTTCCGCGGTCATATCGTCGATGTAACCGATAAGGCTTACACCATTGAACTGACCGGTAATCAGGAAAAAATTGAAGCCTTTATCGGTGCGCTCGACCGTAGTGCCATTCTGGAAACCGTCCGTACGGGCGTGTCCGGCATTGGTCGAGGCGAACGTGTTTTAAAATTGTAGGTTTGCAGGACATTTTTGCCCGCCTCAGGCGGGCATTCGATTAACCATTATGGGTCGGCGTAAACCCGGCTCTACTAAAATACGCTTTGTACTGGAGCAAGATAAATGAAAGTTTTTTACGACAAAGATTGTGACCTCTCGCTGGTGAAAGGTAAACAGGTTGCCATCATCGGTTATGGTTCGCAGGGTCACGCCCATGCGCTTAATCTGCATGAGTCCGGCGTGAATGTCGTGGTGGGTTTGCGTAAAAGCGGTGCGTCATGGTCGAAAGCGGAAAACGCCGGCCTGAAAGTGGCTGAAGTGGCCGACGCGGTAAAAAGTGCCGATGTTGTCATGATTCTGTTGCCCGATGAAAATATTGCTCAGGTATATAAAGATCACGTCGACGCGAACCTGAAGTCGGGTGCTGTGTTGGCGTTTGCTCACGGCTTCAACGTCCATTATGGTCAGGTTCAGCCGCGTGCCGACGTCGACGTCATCATGGTTGCGCCCAAGGCACCGGGCCATACCGTTCGCGGCACTTATAGCCAAGGCGGCGGTGTTCCCGCGTTGGTGGCGGTTCATCAAGACAAATCCGGCGCCGCACGCGATATCGCGCTTTCGTACGCTTGCGCCATTGGTAGCGGCCGTGCCGGTATCATTGAAACCAACTTCCGTGAAGAAACCGAAACCGATTTGTTCGGCGAGCAGGCCGTTCTGTGCGGTGGTACCGTTGAACTGATCAAGGCTGGCTTTGAAACACTGGTTGAAGCCGGTTATGCACCTGAAATGGCATATTTCGAGTGCCTGCACGAGCTGAAACTGATTGTCGACCTGATCTACGAAGGCGGCATTGCCAACATGAACTACTCGATCTCCAACAATGCAGAGTACGGTGAATATGTCACCGGCCCCCGCATTGTTACGGAAGAGACCAAAAATGCTATGCGTCAGGTTCTGCGTGATATTCAAACAGGTGATTACGCCAAGAGCTTCATCCTTGAAAATCAGGCCGGGGCGCCCACCATTCTTTCGCGTCGTCGTTTGAACGCCGAGTCTCAAATTGAGCAGGTCGGTGGCAAGTTGCGTGCAATGATGCCTTGGATTGCGGCCAACAAATTGGTTGATCAATCCAAGAACTAAGATCTTTCCGGATCCATAAAGCGGGGTCAGGTTCGCTGCAGTTGTTGCAAGGCCTGGCCCCGCTTTTTCTTTGAAGCCTATGAAAAAACCGCCTTACCCCCATCCTGTTATTGCTCGCGAAGGTTGGCCTTTTCTGGCCATCGCTGTTGTGGTTGCAATTGTGGTTACGCTTTGGTCACCAGGCGTATCAGTAATTTTCTGGCTGCTGGCCTTGTTTGTGCTGCAGTTTTTCCGTGATCCGGAGCGCGTGGCGCCCGATGGCGAAGCGAATGTGTTAAGCCCCGCCGACGGACGTATTGTGGCGGTTGAAGAAACGCACGACCCCTACGCCAATCGTCAGGCGCTGAAAATAAGCGTGTTCATGAATGTTTTCAATGTGCATTCAAATCGCTCTCCCGTAAATGGTACGGTGGAGTCGATTGCGTATTTCCCTGGCAAGTTTTTTAATGCTGCACTCGACAAAGCGTCGCTTGAAAACGAGCGTAACGCCATGGTACTTAAAACAGATTCCGGGCAAACTGTTACCGCAGTTCAAGTGGCCGGGTTGGTGGCAAAGCGGATTCTTTGCTACGCTAAGGAAGGTGAGCGCTTGTACAGCGGTCAACGTTATGGTTTTATCCGTTTTGGTTCCCGGGTCGATGTTTATTTGCCGCTGGGTTCACGGCCCCGGGTTGCAATCGGAGACAAGGTCAGCGCGACCAGTACAGTGCTGGCTGAACTTTCAAGTTAATTTTCTTTATGCCTAATTTGTCTTCAGACGAAACCCGCCGACGCCGCAGTATTTATTTGCTGCCCAATGCATTCACAACGGCTAATTTGTTCGCCGGCTTTTATGGCATTGTGCAAGCCATGAATGGTCGCTATGAAATTGCTGCTATTGCGTTGTTTCTGGCTTTGGTGTTCGATGGCATGGACGGTCGCGTGGCCCGCCTCACCAATACGCAGTCTGCATTCGGTGAGCAATACGATTCCATGGCTGACATGACGTCGTTTGGTATTGCCCCTGCACTCATCATGTACGAATGGATGTTGCATGACCTTGGTCGATGGGGCTGGTTGGCTGCGTTTATTTATGTGGTCGGGGCGGCATTAAGGCTGGCACGGTTCAATACCAATATTGCGGTGGTCGACAAGCGTTTCTTCCAGGGGTTGCCTAGTCCGGCCGCTGCCGCTTTGGTGGCGGGTTTTATGTGGCTCGCCGTTGACAACAAGTTTCACTTGCAAGATGGCGCAATTGCCTGGATAGCTTTCGCGGTAACGGTCTATGCAGGTGTGGCCATGGTCACCAACTTGCCTTTCTACAGCGGCAAGAGTTTTGCGCTGGGTCGCAGTGTTCCGTTTTGGGTCATTTTGGTATTGGTAGCCGCGTTTGTGTTTGTCTCCAGCGATCCTCCGGTTGTCTTGTTCGGTTTATTTGTGGTGTATGGTTTGTCGGGTTGGGGCGTTTTGTTGTGGCGTTTGCGCAAGGCAAAGCAATTAAGCTTCAGGCGCGCTAACGAGGATCAGCCACCTGGCAACGACGCCGAAAATCGTTAGAACATGCCGAACCGGTTGCGTTCGTACATAGGGTCGGGCCCGGGGTGAAAACGGGTTACCTGGTTGCCGTCTCGCCCTAAATAAACATGCATAAGCGAGTTCCATACGCCGTCCTGCTGGTAACGGTAGCTCCATACAATTTGGCGCACAGACGGCAGACCAACCGCTGACTTTTCGGCCGGTGGCCCGAATTCACAAAGCAGTTTTTCCGGTGTCCATACGCCCTCGCGCAACATACTGAAATGCGCGTCGGTTAAAACAGGTTTTACCCCTTCAGTTCGCCCCTCTTTATCGGTATTGGTGGCCCAGGCCTGCTGACCAAAAGGCTGCAGGCTCCAGATTAACCGTGTACCGCCGTTTTCAAGCGGACATTGATAGGTTGGGGTGCCGAACCGGCCGATCATTTGTTGGGCCGGTGTTCCAGGGGGAACGGAAGTGATGCTGGCGCATCCGGTTATTAACGCAAGCACGCCTGAAATTAAAACCGATTTGAATAGAATGGTTTTCATGGAAGTTGCACCTGGCAGTACGTTCCTGCAAATTCTACCGGATCAGTTATAATTCCACATCTGTCTTGCCGTATTTGGCCCACTTGGTTTGGGTGGCATAGGCAGTTAGTCGTATTTATCTATCGTTCACGTCAAGGCACCTCGGCCTTGTCGCATGTTCAAGAGGAAATCTCATCATGTCTGTAGCAGAAATCAAGAAGTCCGATATTGTTTCGCAGTTCGCGCGCAAGCAGGGCGACACCGGTTCTCCGGAAGTTCAGGTGGCATTGCTCACCGCTCGCATCAACGAACTGACCGACCACTTCAAAACGCATAAAAAAGACCACCATTCGCGTCGCGGTTTATTGCGCATGGTTAGTCGCCGTCGCAAATTGCTCGATTACCTAAAGAGCCGTAATCCCGACGCTTACCGCACGCTTATTGAAAAGCTTGGCTTGCGTAAGTGATATCAGGGGCTGGTTCCCCATGATGTACAACCGTGGACACTACGAGACAATCGTGGTGTGCACGGTTTTTTTATTGTAAGGATACTGTGTAATGTTTAATAAAGTGACCAAGTCGTTCCAGTACGGCCAACACACTGTTGTAATGGAAACCGGCGAGATTGCTCGCCAGGCAACAGGTGCCGTATTGGTATCAGTTGATGATACCGTGGTGCTGGCAACGGTTGTTGCCGCCAAAAATGCCAAGCCCGGGCAGGATTTTTTCCCGTTAACCGTCGATTACGTCGAAAAGACTTATTCGGTTGGTCGTATTCCCGGTGGGTTCTTTAAGCGCGAAGGCCGTCCTTCTGAAAAGGAAACGCTTACATCGCGCCTGATTGACCGCCCATTGCGCCCTTTGTTTCCGGAAGGTTTTTACAACGAAGTACAGGTCATTATTCATGTGCTGTCGGTGAATCCGGAAGTAGACCCCGACATTCCCGCCATGATTGGCGCTTCCGCCGCTTTGGCTATTTCGGGCATTCCGTTCAATGGGCCTATCGGCGCAGCGCGAGTGGGTTATGTCGACGGCGATTACGTTTTGAATCCCACCACTTCGCAGTTGCAGGTGTCGGGTATGAATCTGGTGGTTGCCGGTACGGAAGCGGCCGTACTCATGGTTGAATCCGAAGCGAAAGAGCTGTCGGAAGAGGTCATGTTGAATGGTGTGATGTTTGGTCACGAACAAATGCAAGCCGCCATCAATGCCATTCATGATTTGGTAAGCGAAGCAGGCAAGCCCGAGTGGGATTGGCAGGCACCGGCCCGCAACGAGGCTTTGATCACAGCAGTTAAAGCAGTTGCAGAAGAGGGTTTGAAAGAGGCTTATCAAATCCGCGAAAAGCAAGTGCGTACTACACGCCTGCGCGAGGTTTATGCTGAAGTAAAAACCAAACTTGAAGAGCATGCCGCGGCTAAAGAAGCACCTGTGCCCGATTCAGTGGAAGTTGAGAATATTCTGTTTGATCTGGAGTCGGCCATTGTGCGTGGGCAAATTTTGGCTGGGGAGCCCCGCATCGACGGGCGCGATACACGCACTGTTCGCCCCATCAGTATTCGTTTGGGTGTTTTGCCTCGTACTCACGGCAGTGCCTTGTTTACCCGCGGTGAAACCCAGGCGTTGGTGATCTCCACACTTGGTACCAAACAAGACGAACAGATTATTGATTCGGTAATGGGTGAAAGTCGCGATCGCTTCATGTTGCATTACAACTTTCCACCGTTCTCAACAGGTGAAACCGGCCGTTTCGGCTCGCCCAAACGTCGGGAAATTGGTCATGGCCGTTTGGCCAAGCGTGCCCTAATTGCTGCGTTGCCGGCCCCGGAAGATTTCCAGTACACCATCCGTATTGTGTCGGAAATTACCGAGTCTAATGGCTCGTCCTCTATGGCGTCCGTATGCGGTGGTTCGTTAGCCATGATGGATGCCGGTGTGCCGGTTAAAGATCACGTTGCCGGCGTGGCGATGGGTCTTATCAAAGACGGTGGCAAGTTTGCAGTGCTTACCGATATTCTGGGTGATGAAGATCACCTGGGCGATATGGATTTCAAGGTGGCCGGCACACAAACCGGTGTTACCGCACTGCAAATGGACATCAAGATTCAGGGTATTACCCGCGAAATCATGCAGGTTGCTTTGGCGCAGGCCAATGAAGGGCGTATGCATATTCTGGGTAAAATGAAAGAAGCCATTGAAGGGTCGCGTACCGAACTTTCCGAGTTTGCCCCGCGCATGCTTACGGTGAAAATCAACCCTGAAAAAATCCGCGACGTAATCGGTAAAGGTGGCGCCACCATTCGTGCGCTGACTGAAGAGACAGGTACTAATATCGACATCGGCGACGATGGCACTATTACCATTTCCAGCGCCGACCTCGACAAAGCCCGTGAAGCCGAGCGTCGTATCAAAGAGCTTACGGCCGACGTTGAAGTAGGGCAAGACTATGAAGGCCCGGTTCTGCGTTTGCTCGACTTCGGCGCCATTGTGCAGGTTTTGCCAGGCCGTGACGGTTTGCTTCATATTTCCGAAATTGCCAATTACCGTATCAACAATATCAATGATGTGTTGAAAGTAGGTCAGGTAGTGAAAATCAAAGTGATTGAAGCCGATGACAAAGGTCGTTTGCGTTTGTCCATGAAGGCGATCGGTGGTATCGAGGCACAAGGAGGTCCAACCGAGCCGGTTCCGCCCGCTGCCCCAGCCGCAGAATAACCTTCTGCGTTAGTTTGAAAAAATTATGCCGGGTACGTCCCGGCATAATTTTTTGTTTCATCGATATCGAGAAACAGACATACGCTGTGCCTGCCGGTGGATGAGGTACAAATCAGGTTCTGCTCAACCATTCAGATCTTGCAGTAAGCGTCGGTGGGTTCGTACCTCTTTCAGCACATCGCCAAACGTATTTAGATTGCGTGCCTTCAACGCAGGGATAATCTTAAGTATGGCGTCCGCTGTTGCGGTGGCGTCGCCAATAGCCGTATGGCGGGCTTCTTCGGAAATCGTGATGCTCAGTCGATGCGCCAGGGCGTCAAGGCTATGGCTTTCTCTTTCGCCAAACAACACGGCCGATAACAGCACAGTATCAAGTATAGGATTGGAAAAGCGACAGCCGGTTTGGGCTTCATATTTTTTCAGGAAGCCCATATCGAATGGCGCATTGTGTGCCACCAAAACCGCGTTTCGGGAAAATTTGTGAAAGCGCTGGACGGCGGTGGAGATATCCGGTGCATTGGCAACCATGGCGTCGGTAATTCCGTGCACCTTTGTGCTTGCGGCAGGGATGGTGCGCCCGGGGTTTACCAGCGTATCAAATACTTCATTTTGTATGCGACGACCGTTCACAATACGTACAGCTGCAATTTGCACGATATCGTCTTGTTCGGCATTTAGGCCGGTTGTTTCCGTATCGAATACAACATAGGTCAGTTCGTCTAATTGCGTGGCCGAGACTTCCGCATTACCGGCTTTTGATAGCAAACCGAAGTCGTATACAACCGTTCGTGGTATGGAAGGTGGGCGGCGCTGAGCCAACCGTGCTTCACGCAGAAACAAATTTACCTGCGGCCTGGCGGCATGTGAGTTGGCCAGCCAATAGGCGCCGTGGATTGAAAGAATGCCTTTCACGGTCATATTTGCCAGGCCAACATCGACAGGCTGACCGGACAACGTATCCAGATCGTGTTGCTCCAGCGGCTTCCCCTGCCATTCGACTTGAAGCTTCGCGCCGGCTTCTTCGGGCGTGATAACCAGCTTGATTTGTTCTGCGGGGGACGGCAGGCGCTGTACCAGTAACGAGAGCACAGCAATGATTTGAAAACCATCGCAGCGTAATATGAGTTCGGTGCTGTCGATAGCAATCAGCAGACCTTTGCTGCGCAAGGTTGCTTGCAACGTAGCTGCGAGGTCGCTGGAGCGGATCATGGATAATGGCCAATCACCGGGGCGATCGGTGTTGGCCCGAATGCTGTGTGTGGCAAGATCCCCTGTTACATCTCTGATTGTCAGTATGTAACCGGGCAGGCGCTGCCGCCCATCTGTTTCGGAGCCGGGTGTTTCGTCGAGAAGGCGCATACGTGCAGCTAAAACGCGTCCTTCCTCGACGGTAGCGCAAAGAATATCCGATGCAGCCTCCGGATCTTGCGTGCGTAGCAATCGCTCGTATGCGTGTTCTATTGACGAGGTATAGAGATAATCGGAAACCGGTCGATTCAAACCCGGTGAGATCCCAGTTTCAAGGCCGCCCAACAAGCTCATGACGTGACCGTTGTAAAACACAAGTTGATGCTCTGCGGAACAGATCATCACACCGACAGGAACGTCGCCTAACAGTCTTTCCAACCTCGTCTTTTCAAGCGCCAGTTGTTCAGTTTCCCGCTCAACCGTCCGCTGCAGAATGGTGCGTGTGTCCAGGTAAGCGTGGGCAAGCTCAGTGGCCGCAGTTTCAAGGTCGCCCAAGTAGGGGTTAGGAGCAGCGTGGGGAAACTGGGTGATTTGGCTGTGTGTGCCGGCACGTATCAAACCAGTTAAACGCTGTGCACGTCGGGCGATATTTTCGTCGATTAGTAACCAGACCCAGGTAATCAGACCGCTAATAACAAAACCGGCAATGACGCCACCGATGACAACGGCTTCCAGAATGTCAGGATCATTTGCCCGATGGTAGCCATAAATTAACCCGCCGGCCAGGGCTGCAAGGCAGCCTGTCGCCAGACCCGCAAATAACAGGGCCAGGCGGCGTCGGGGGCGGTGCGAAGTTGCCATATGACGTTGCTGGGTTAAGTGGGCCGGGCTTTGTGTTCGCACGCTATTTCCAGCAATGCGGTATCGTTCTGGGCCGGCTGCCACTGCGTTCCGGTAAGTGTCGCATCGGCAGACAAACGGGCGGTGGCACTTAAATCGGCACGTAGCTTTTTATTGCAGTCGAAAGCAACGACGGCGGTGCGTGTTGCTTGCCATCTTTCAACCAGAAATACCTGAATTCGAACCAATTCCGGGCGCATTTCCGACCGGCTGATGCCGGCAGTATCGACAGCCACAAAACGTGAAACGACAGGGGCAAGATAGGTCCAGGGCGCCCACGGCATCGCGCGTTCGCCCGTCCCTACGACAACAACGTGATCGGGTAGTGCGGATTGCATGCGGTTAAACCAGGTGTACTCATTCCAAACGGAATAGGTGATGACTGAAGCACCGATTGCGAAAGGCATGATCCAGCGCGGTAACTGGCGCCCCCTTCGCCGCATGAGTCGCCCGAGAATAAAAACAAGACAGGCGGCCAGTACGCCAATGGCCAGCATCGCGATGTAATCACCCAGCATGAAAAAGAAGTCTCCTGTGAATATTTTGCCCGTATTGGTTTTATACCGGCATTCTGCGGCCTTGGCTAATAGCAGCCTGCATCGTTCTTACAACGACAAAAGCATCGCGCAAATGATGACGTTGAAAATCAGGTAATTCAGAAAGTGATAGGTAGTTATCGGGTTTTTGTCCTGCCTGGATGAGGCGCATTTGGTTTTCTAGTCGCAGCGTTGCAATTAAATCGTAGGCTGCAATCAGTTCCCTCGCCCCGGCGCTTGAAATCATGCCGACTTGTTCGGCGGCTTGGAGGCGCGCACGTGTGTTGATTTCCCTAAGTTGGCTTTGCAGTGCGTAAACCCGAGCCAGATCAGTTACTGGAATGACGCCGTTATGTTTCAAGTCGACCTGGTTGCCGCCGCGTGTTGTTCGAACCGTTGAGAAGCCGCGCAGCAACCCCAAAGGCGGAGTATGTTTCAGGCTGTTGGCGACCATATGGGCCATAAAAATGGATTTTTTTGAAGCGGCTTCAAGCGTTTCGGCCTGCAGGTTTTGAAACAGGTCGGTCTTGCCTGCAATAGGGCGCAGATCGAACATAACCGAGGCCAGCATATGTGATTCAGGCGCATGGCGTTTCATTCAAGTATCAAAGTAGTTTCGCCAAGTGGATACCGGTTGTCGCCATCTCGAGTTGCTTGCCATCATGTCGCCCGGGCAGTAAACATAGCCGCACGCATTCAAGCCGTCGCACACAAAGCGGGCAAGTTGTTCAAAGTACGGCATGTCGTCGGGCGTGACGCGGTCGTCCAGAAACAGGCAATTATCCTGGTCGGAAACACCGGTTTGTTCCTGCCGCCCCTGACTGCCACAGGCGAGCCATAGGTAAGGTACAGGGGGGGCGCCCAAGTGCTCCTCAGCCATCGCGAGTAAGCGGCGGGTAATGGCATCGGTAATATCGGTGATATGGCGAGTGACGATTTCGTGGCGCTGCTGGCCGGCCACCATTTGTACCAGCAAACGGGGTAGCGTCGAGGTGATGCCCACCATTTTCTCAATACTGCTTGCCTGGCTGATATCGTGAATGAGCAAGGCGCTACTGACGGCCTGGAAACGGGTTAGGTCGGTTTGCGTGATAATGCCCGAGAACTGATCCCGATCAATCACGGCAAGATGGCCGATGTTGTGCTCCATCATAGTGCGCAACACATCCGAGCCCAGTGCATTCGGTGATAGCGTGGGGGGGTTGGGTGTCATGACCTCGCGTACGGGAACCGAGGCATCCAGTGCCTGAGCGAGTACACGAAAGGTTAAGTCGCGAACCGTAATCATCCCCACCAGTTTCTGTGTGTCTGCCGTGACAACCGCCAGGCATGAGATATTCTGATCACGCATGGTTTGTGCAGCGCCGGCCGCGGTGGTTTCGGGTGTGCACGAGATGGCTTTGCGCGTGATTAAGTCTCTGACCCTCAGGGAGTTGAGGTCGCCGGGTTGGTGTCGTGCCCGTTCGCCGTAATAGAAGTAATGCGCTACGGCTGGAAACTGTTTGATAAGTTGATGCAGTGTCGCAGCGGGTATCAGTAATGTTACAGCGTCTGTTTTGGCACGGGCGGTGGTAGACGCCTTGCCGTCACGTAGTAGGCCGCGCTCGCCGAAGCTTTGCCTTTTTGCCAATTGAGACACGCGCTTTCCATCGCGATCACTGATGTCAATGGTGCCCGAAACAATAATATGAAGGCCTTCAAGTGGCGCGTCGATTTTGTAAACAAACTCACCACTTGAGTAATGACGGGTCGAAACTGTTTCGGCCAGGGCGCTCAGTTGACTGGCGGGCAAACCATTATAGGGGGCCACAGTTTCAAGAAATTCAACAGCTTCGGAACGCGACAAGACGGTTTGTACCATGGGCGGTTTGAAGAAAATGGGTACGCCGCAATGGCGTACCCTTCATGTGAAAAAGTCCGGGCAGGGAACCCCGCCCGATTTGTCTCAGGTTAATGGTGTGTCGCGGCACCGGCTCCTTTCGGAACGCGGATTGATTCGACCAATTCCTGAACATGTTGCGGAGGGGCCGCAGTGGCCGACGACACCAGATAAGCCACAACAAAATTAACCAACGCCCCCACTGCGCCGATCGAAAGTGGCGATATACCAAAGACATAGTTTGCGGCGGTATCTGGCAGGTTGTTGGTGCCGGGGATGAAGAACCAGCCTTTGTACACAAAGATGTAAATGGCAGTGAACAGCAGGCCGATTAACATACCGGCAATGGCGCCTTGCTTATTGATGCGTTTCCAGAAGATGCCCATCATGAGTGCAGGGAAGATGGTTGCCGCGGCCAGACCAAAGGCCAGCGCCACCACCTGCGCGGCGAAGCCCGGGGGGTTAAGCCCCAGCCAGGTTGCCAGGATAATGGCAAAGGTCATGGATATTCGTGCCGCCGTGAGTTCTCCTTTTTCGGTAATGTCGGGCTTAATGGACCCTTTGATCAAATCGTGAGAGATGGCTGACGAAATAGCAAGCAATAGCCCCGCCGCTGTTGAGAGTGCTGCAGCAAGTGCCCCGGCTGCCACCAACGCAATCACCCAACCTGGTAGCCCCGCAATTTCCGGATTGGCCAAGACCATGATGTCGTTGTCGATTTTCACCAGTTCGTTGCCTTTCCAGCCGCGCTCTTGAGCCATTTGCATAATGGGTGAGTCGGCTGGGGCTTTATCGTTGTAGTACTGGATTCGGCCGTCGCCATTTTTGTCTTCCATATTCAGCAGGCCGGTTGCCTCCCACGTGCGAATCCATGAAAGCTCGGGCTTGGTTTGAATGTCCTCCAGGGAAAGCGCGGGGCCGCTGGTAGCGGTGCTGGTGATGGCGGCCGGCCACATGGTGGTGGTCAGGTTCAGACGAGCCATTGAGCCTACTGCGGGTGCTACGGTGTAAAGCAAGGCAATGAATACCAACGCCCAGCCTGCAGAGGAGCGGGCATCCGCCACTTTGGGTACGGTGAAGAAGCGGATAATGACGTGTGGTAAGCCCGCCGTGCCAATCATGAGCGAAAGCGTGAACAGGAACATGTTAAGCCGATTGGGCGTATCTGCCGTATAGGCGGTGAAGCCAAGCTCAGTGACCACCTCATTGAGTTTGGTTAATAGGCTGATATCCCCACCTGAAGGCGCATACCCACCGATAAAACCCAGTTGGGGAATAACGGTTCCGGTGAGATTCAGTGAGATAAAAAGCGCCGGTACCGTATACGCAATAATGAGCACGACATATTGCGCCACCTGAGTATAGGTAATGCCTTTCATCCCCCCGAATACCGCGTAAATAAATACGATTGCGGCACCGATATAAAGGCCGACATCGGTGGACACCTCTAGGAAACGAGAGAACGTCACCCCAACACCGCGCATTTGTCCGATCACGTAAGTAATGGAAATGACGATAAGGCAGATGACGGCCAGGACACGCGCCCCGTTTGAATAGAAACGTTCACCAATGAATTCCGGGACAGTGAATTTGCCGAACTTTCGAAGGTAGGGAGCAAGTAGCAGCGCCAGCAACACATAACCGCCTGTCCACCCCATAAGAAAGGCAGACTGTGTGTAGCCGCCGGTAGGCGCCAGAGCGATGATACCAGCCATGGAAATGAACGAAGCGGCGGACATCCAGTCGGCCCCTGTAGCCATCCCGTTGAGTACCGGGTGCACTCCCTGGCCGGCTGCGTAGAACTCGGACGTTGAGGCCGCACGTGACCAGAAGGCGATACCGATATAAATGGCGAAGGTGACCCCGACAAATATCAGATTAAGGACAAATTGATCCATAGGGTTCCCCTTACTCTTCAACGCCGTGTTCGCGATCCAGGGAATTCATCAACTTCGCATAAACGAAGATCAGTATGATGAATACGTAGATCGAACCGTTCTGAGCCATCCAGAACCCGAAATCTGCTCCGCCTACCGAGATGCCCATTAGGGCGGGGCGCAGAATAATGCCAAGACCGAAAGAGCAAATGAACCAGATAATGAGTGAAATCAAGATAATGCGGAGATTTGCCTTCCAATAGGCGTCAGAGGATGTTTTGTCCACCATAAATAACTCCTTGTCGTTGTCTCCATGAGGCACACTTATGCCACGTGCGTCTCCCCCTATGAACAGCGACCCGGGCTTGCACAGGCCGGGTGGCCGTATACGAAACAACCCCGCACTGCGGCGGGGTTGAAAGTATTCTTTGGTGTAGCAGATGTTCAAGGGCGTGAATCGCGGGGCTGACAAAACCCCTTGCGGTTAGCGTTACCGCTTGTTTGCAACAGAACAACCTTGCGCAGGTTTGACTTCTGTAAGCCATTACGGCCCTCCCTTGTGGGCGCATCTTCGGCACGACACATGCCGGGATGCCGGAATCTTGTTATTTGTTATTGCTTCTTATTTGTTTTTTGGATTCTATACCGGTTTATCCGATTTGTATAAGGTTTCTTGATACTGTGTCAATCGGGATAAAAACGAGCGTGGTTGAAATACGTCGTTAGGTGCTGTACCGGTAAATGTAACGGAGAAACCCAGAAGGCTTCAGAGTAGGGAAAACAGGGTGGTGCGTCCAGCCGGAATCGAACCGGCACGCCCTATGGGCGAGAGATTTTAAGTCTCTTGCGTCTACCAATTCCGCCATGGACGCGAAGCCCCAAATTATGACATAAATTTGCGTGTCTGGCATACAAGGTCAATCAGTACAGATGCAGCGTACATTCTTTTCGCCAAGTTTTCGTTGACGGTGTGAGGAGCGCCGCTCTATATTCAATAATCTTTTTCGGACGATGGGCAGGGCAGGAGAACAATGGCTAATTTCGACGCGCCCGTTCGTAAACGGAAGGGGGCTTTTTCCTCTGCGGTCTTTACCTCCCGGCGTTCGCGGGCGGTTTGGTCGCCACGCTCCCGGGTTTCCACCATCACCTTGGTTTATGCAATGGTGTCCATCGTCTGGATCTATTTTTCAGATTATGCATTGCTCAGTTTTGCCTTGGATCAGGAAACATTGGCACGTTGGAGTGTTTTCAAAGGGTTGGGGTTTGTCGCGGTAACGTCGGCATTACTCTTTTGGTTAATGTGGAAGGCGTTTGGTGCGCTGGAGCAGGCTTATGCGGCACTGCGCGAGCTAAATGGATCGCTTGAGGAGAAGGTGTCCGGTCGTACCCATGAATTGGAAAATGCCCTGAACAGGGCGCGCGATGCAGACCGTTTAAAGTCGGCTTTTCTGGCAACCATGTCACACGAATTACGAACGCCGTTGAATTCTATTATTGGGTTTACCGGCATCGTTTTACAGGGTATGGCCGGCCCGCTGACTCCCGAGCAGCAACGCCAGTTAGGCATGGTGCGCGGGAGCGCACGACATTTGCTTGACCTAATTAACGATGTGCTCGATTTATCAAAAATTGAGGCGGGCCAACTCCAGGTACGCGCTGAGGCCTTCAATATTGCCGATTCAGCTCAGAAAGTAGTCGGTTTGGTTCAGCCGCTGGCGGAACAAAAAGGTTTGCGTTTGCAGATGGAAATTGCGCCCGATGTCGGCAGTATGTATAGCGATCGCCGTAGGGTGGAACAAATTCTTATTAACTTATTAAATAATGCAATTAAATTTACAGACGAAGGCGGCGCTGTTATTCAACTAACCTTGGATCCGGCGTTTCATGTAAACGAGAAGGTGCCGCCATGCCAAGCCCTTCGCATTCAGGTTCATGACACCGGCATTGGCATCAGGCCTGAAGATATCGGTACGTTGTTTCAGCCTTTTAGTCAGGTCGATAATGGGCTCACGCGGGCGCACGAGGGTACCGGTCTGGGCCTGGCAATATGCTCGCGACTCGTTAAGTTGCTTGGAGGAACGATTACGGTACGCAGTGTGTGGTCGGAAGGTACCGTTTTCACAGTGACGCTACCGCTGGAGATGTCATGACCTTATTGCCGTTACAGATACTGATTATTGAAGATAACGAACAAAACCGGTATTTGCTGACTTTCCTTCTCGAAAAGCGCGGTCATACGGTGCAATCCGCGATTGACGGGGCGTCCGGGATACGCAAGGCTCAGCAGTGGCGGCCCGATCTTATTTTGCTTGATATTCAGCTCCCGACCATGCATGGTTATGATGTTGCGGCGGAACTTCGTCGCCACGCGTCAACGGCTCATATTCCCATTGTGGCGGTCACGTCATATGCAATGCCGGGCGACCGTGAGCGGGCGATTGAGTCTGGTTGTGACGGCTATGTTGAAAAGCCGATCGACCCGGATACATTTGTAATGCAGGTTGAAGCGTATTGTGACAGCGCGGAATCAGGAGGCCGGCGTGGCTCAGGCTCTGGTTGTTGACGACAAGGAAGAGAATGTTTATTACCTGCGTGCGCTGCTTGAGGCGGTTGGGCATCAGGTGATGGCGGCTCCCAATGGTGCAGTGGCACTTGAAAAGGCGCAGGCAGCGCCTCCCGATATTGTTATTTCTGATTTGCTGATGCCGCAAATGGACGGCTATGCATTGTTACAAGCCTGGAAAAGCGATCCCCTTTTGCAGGGCATTCCATTTATTGTTTATACCGCAACGTATACCGAACCCGAAGATGAAAAGCTGGCTCGTGATCTTGGTTGCGACGAGTTCTTGCTGAAACCCACTGAGCCCGATGTCTTTTTGTCGGTTATGAATGAAGTGCTTGAGCGTGGATTTGTGACTCGGCCGTCCCATCAGGCGGCATTGGCGCGTTATGAAAATGAGCCCTTATTCAAGTTGTATAGCCATACTCTGGTGCGCAAGCTCGAAGAGAAATCAACCGAACTTGAGCGTGTGAATCGGGTGTTACGGCAGGATATAGAAAGGCGGGAGCGCGCGGAAGCCGCGCTGCGCGAAAGTGAGGAACGCTTTCGCTTGCTTGCCGAAGCAACAACCGACGTGGCTTGGGATTGGGATATCGCCACTAACCGTTACTGGGTCAGCGCGGGTTGGTTTCCGGTTCTGGGGCATCCTGTGCCCGCCGCCGATCAGTTAGGCTCACTTTGGCAGGCGTTGTTGCATCCTGATGATCGTGTTCGGGTACTGGATTCACTTGAGCAAGATTTACAGTCGGATGTGCAGATCCGGTTCGTTAAGTACCGGTTGCGGCATGGTAACGGACATTGGTTGCATGTTGATGATCGCTCGCACATTCTTCGAGACGAGAGCGGCAGAGCGAAACGCGTGGTTGGAGGCCTCACCGACAGGACCCGGCAGATTAGGCTGGAAGAGCAAATACAACGAACACAACGATTGGAGTCGCTTGGTCAGTTAACCGGTGGTGTGGCACACGACTTCAACAATCTTTTAACCGTTATCTTGGGTAATGCTCAGTTGTTGTCGGAAGAAGTGCAGCGCGACCCACGTTTGATTACGCTGGCGAACATGATTCTGCAGGCAGCTGAAAAAGGGGCGGAACTAACCCGTCATTTACTTGCAGTCGCCCGCCGTCAACCACTTGAACCAGAGACTTTGAATGTTGAAACAGTAGTGCGTGGCATGTTGCCGCTGCTAAAGAATGTATTGGGTACGCGAATTCACATCAATTTTGATTTCCCTGCAGACCTGCCCCCTATTCTTGTCGACGCCGGACAGTTGGATAACGCCCTGTTGAATTTGGCTGTTAACGCTCGTGATGCGATGGTTGAGGGAGGCAGTTTTAATATTTCAGCCAGCGCAATACAGGTTGATGATGAAAGCAATGAGTTGGAAATGGATTCGAATCTGGCTCCGGGTCGCTATGTTGTCTTATCGGTGGCCGATACTGGCGCGGGCATTGCCGCAGATGACTTGCCCCATGTATTTGAACCCTTTTTTACAACCAAGGCCGAAGGGCAGGGCTCGGGTCTTGGATTGGCGATGGTCTTTGGCTTTACGCTTCAGTCGGGAGGTCATGTTAGTGTTGAATCGGAACAAGGGCAGGGGGCGAAATTCACCCTCTATTTACCGTGCGCCCAGGGTGACGCAACAACTGGCAAGGCAGCTTCAACCTTAGCTCAAGTTGCGCTAAAAGCCAGGGGAACGGTGATGGTGGTTGAAGACGATGCCGACGTTCGCGCGTACGTGGAAAGCGCACTGAAATCGGCGGGCTATCATGTTTGCCCGGCTCAAACACCTGAACAGGCGCTTGCGTTTTTACGCGCGGGGCAAGAGTGTGATTTATTGTTTACCGATATTTTGATGCCCGGCATGAACGGGCGCGAACTGGTTAAACGCGCGCGTGTCTTAAGGCCTGAGTTGAAAGTTTTGTACACCACGGGTTACGCAGGGCATGACATACATGCTTCGCTGGGTCAGGCCGATCTGGACGACGATGTTTTGCATAAGCCGTACCGCCGCGAAAAGCTGGTGGCGGCGGTAGGGTTGGCTATGCGTGGTTAGTTAACCTGCTGCTGTTTGATCCAGTTACCTTGTTGGTAGCGGTCAAGATAGTTCACGGTAAAGCCCGTTATTGTGCCATTTTCGGTGTGGAATTTAACCGATGAAATAGAGCCGGCGGGTTCATTTTCACTGAATGGCTTCATGGCAAAGGTATTGCCGTCCCAATGGGTTAAAGGGTAGGTTTGTGGCGTTGGCCCCAAAGCTATTTGCAGTTTGCCCTTGTTTAATTGAATGCGTGCCGGGCCAAAATAGTTGTTGTTGAACTGGCCGGTGTATTGATTCAGGGGCAGGGCTGCTTTGGGTTCCGCGGGAGGTGCTTTACCAACTAAATCACCAACAGGGTCGAACATGCCCGACAAAACATGATTGTAGCCTGCATACCAGTCACGTCTGACTTCACCGTAAGAGACAAGGTCGATAAACTCCGCTGCAATCGCTTCGGCTGCGCCGACCGGGCTGGCATTCGTTAAAACAATAATGCCCAGGTCGGCCGATGGCACGATACGAAAATGGGTGCCTGTGCCCAGCAGGAAAGCGCCTGAATGGTTTATCGTCGTGCGTCCATTTGCTTCGATTCCGTAGTCGAAACCAAAGCCGTAGGCGCTGGGGCGCGATATGTCGGTTGCCACTTGGTGGGTAATGGTTTGAATGCTCATGGCAGGAACCAGAGATTCTTGTGATGCAATGGTTTTCCCGTCGAGTTTGCCATTGGCCAGCAAAAATTTCAGCCATTGCGACATATCTTTGATGTTGGATGAAACACCGCCTGCAGGGGCTTGCGCATTGGGGTTGCGTTTGTATAGTGGCTTGAATTCACCCTTGGTTAAAGCATGCAAAGATGCTCGATTCCGGTGCGCGAGGTAGTCTTCGTGTCTTGCACTTGACGCTGTCATACCCAAAGGCAGGAACAAGTCCTTTTCCAATAACGCTTCGTACGGTTGGCCGGCCGCCGCGGCAACGGCCTGACCGGCTGTGGTCGTGCCGAAATTAGCGTACGCGTAAGAAGACCTGAACGGGTTCAGGTCAAGCAGGTGTAATTTGCCAAGGATGTAGTCGCGGTCGTACCCCAAGTCTTCCAGTGCATCACCCGCAGCGAACGGCAGACCGGTACGGTGCGCCATAAAGTCGCCGATGGTTGCGTTTTGAGTGACGTAGGCGTCTTTTAGTTGAAACTTGGGTAAATGCTGAACAACGGGGTCGGCCCAGCTTACCCTCCCTTGCGTTATCTGCGTGGCAATAAGAGAGGCCGTTAATGACTTCGACAAAGAGGCGAGCATGAAGACAGTATCTTCATTCACGGGTTCAGCTTTGCCGACTTCGCGAACGCCAAAACCCTGGCGAAACACAACCTGGTTGTTGTGCACGACCGCGACGGCCAGCCCAGGTATGCCGCTGCGCTCCATAATGCGTTTAACAATTTTGGGTAATGCAGCAATCGCCTGACCTGGGTCTGGTTGTGCCAAGGCGATTACATCATCGCTGGGTGACGCCCCCAGGACCAAGTCCAGGGGGGTGGCCATTGCTGGGGCCGCGGCCCCAGCAAAGATGCTTACAGTTGCAAAAGCGAACGGACGAAAAACGCGACAGAGTTTTTGCATGCGGCTAGGCCTCGGCCGCTTCTGGTTCAGCTTCCTCAAGCAGCGGCAGGGGCTCCAGTACCGTTTTCGGGTCTTTGGCTTCCTTTTGAATTTGCATATCCAGCATTCTGCGCGCCCTTACGGCAGCTTCGTCCAGTCGGATAGCAACGTTGGGGATACTTTCTCCCCCCATTTCATCCAGCTGTTTTTGTTGGATTTCAAGAATAACCTTGTCTTCATTAAAGGTGTCGTCAATGGATTTTTTGATGCCCTGGGTGAGTTTGTCGTCGCCCAGATCAAAGTTGCGGTCAACCGCCCAGAAATAGTGGGTGGATTTTTCCGTTTCGGGGGTGAGCAAGTGCAGAACATGCATGACGTGAGCCTGTGAGCGGTCTTTCTCAACAGGGTATACACCCACGTCGGTCATGTTGATGCCCGGCATCAGGTTAATCGCTGTTTGCCAGCGATTGATCGGGCTACTGCTTTTGAGCACCATTTCGAAGAAAGGGGGAGGATCGATATTCGGCATTTCGCGGTGCGCACGAATGAGGCGATCACCGTTTACCGTCACGTTAAGAGGGTAGTTGGCGATTGACTCTTCTTCTTCATTGCCGATAGTGCGGGTATGCACATAACTTTCATGACTCAGATCAAGCAAGTTATCGTTCATAAGACGAAAGTCGCATTCGAAATGATGGTAACCCAGCGAAGGCGTCCAGCCAGGCGAATCATTCCAGTGAACATCGGGAATCAGGGTGTCGGAGGCCAACTCTGGATCTCCCATCCAGATCCACACAAAACCGTGGCGCAATACAGTTGGAAAACGTTTGACACAGGCTTTTGCCGGAATTTGGGTTTGCCCTGGAATGGTCGTGCATGTGCCTTGGGCATTGAACTTCATGCCGTGATAACCGCATTGGAGTTCGTCGCCAATCCGTTTGCCGACCGATAAGGGCATCAGGCGATGAGGGCAAAGGTCTTGCAAAGCGGTAGTTTCGCCTTCAGACGTGCGATAAATAATGACATTTTCGCCCAGCAACTTACGGTTAATGGTTGTTTCTTCGAGTTCATGCTCAAAGGCGGCAACATACCAGGTGTTTTTCAGCCAAATCATTGTTTGCTCCTCCAACAATTACTTTATTGTTTCATCAAAATGACAGGTTTTTATTGTTCAGGTCGAACTTGCGTTTCCGGATTTTCTAAAAAGCGGGCGAGTTCGATGGATCGTAAAGCCACGCAAGGCTTTCGTAACCTTGGTGGTCCGTTCGCGACTCAAGCATATTATTACGCAATTCACGCGTAACGCCGGCTGCGTGGTAGGCTTCGCCATACAATCGCGCGGTCAGTTGAACACGCCCTGTACGCAAGTAGCGCTTATCCTGGTAGCGTGCGAACGCCTGCTCGAAGTTCTGTGTGTTTCGTAGTTCGCCGGCCAGGCAAACCGCGTCTTCCATGGCCATGGCGGCACCCTGCGCCATATATTGAAGCATGGGGTGGGCGGCGTCGCCAAGCAATGTTACACGGCCCTTCGACCACGTTTTAACCGGCTCCCGATCGCACAACACCCACATCCGCCAGGTTTCAATTTTTGACAGAAGCTCTTTTACCGGTTCGCAGTTGTGTGCAAAGCGGGCGTGCAATTCCTCGGGGTCGGCCTTGGCGTCCCAACCTTCTACATAGCGGTCGCTGTGGAAGACGGCGACCAGGTTGTACAGCGCCCCTTTTCGCAACGGGTAGTGAACCAGGTGGTTGCGTGGGCCGGCCCATAAAACCATATCATTGCGGTACAGATGCTTGGGAACTTCCTCAATGGGAAGAACCGCGCGGTAGGCAATATGGCCTGCAACCCGCGGCGGCCCGTCATTCAAAAGCCGGCTGCGAATGCGCGACCAGAGGCCGTCGCAACCAATGAGCGCTGCGCCGTCAAAAGTGCGATTGTCTTCGGTGGTGACTCTAACGCTATTGCCTGTATCGTCATACTCTGCGACTTTGCAGCCCGTGTGAATCGTCACGTTGTCGTTATTTTCACAGGCTTCAACCAGCGCGCGGTGCAAATCGGCGCGATAAATAACGCCGTAAGGCTTGCCGAACCGATCAATAAAGGCCTGGCCCATTTTCATGCTGGTAACCTGATCGCCGGTCAGGCCGTCCATCATGACCAGATGCTCTGGATAAACAACGCTTTTTTCTATTTCGGCGGTAATACCCAATGCATCGAACATTCTGAACGCGTTGGGCCCTAATTGAATGCCGGCGCCAATTTCCGAGAGTTCATCTGCTTGCTCAAGCAACGATACTGCGTAACCGGCTTTACCTAGCATGATTGCGGCAGCACAGCCGCCGATGCCGCCGCCCACAATAAGAATGGGGGCGTTAGCCGAGTGAGTTGTTTCATTCATATACGGTTTTCTCCTTTATCCCGTATTCTCGGTTGTCGCCTACTCTAATTCAATATAATCAACTTTATACTTTTCATTAGGCGTGGTTATGAAGAAGCTGGCCAATATCGATTTGAAGCTGCTTCAATTGTTCGATGAGATCTGTAAAACGCGAAACTTGTCTCGTGCAGCGGAAAATCTGAATTTGACGCAACCGGCTGTTAGCCTCGCTTTGGGGCGTTTGCGTCAGCATTTTGGTGACCCGTTGTTTGTTCGTGTCGGCGGCAAAATGGTTCCCACGCCTATTGCTGAACAATTACACGAGTTGGTCGCCAATGCAATTGCTTTGCTTGAGGCAACCATGGCCTACCAGCCCCGGTTTGATCCTGCGAATGACGCACGATTGTTTCGCATTGCCATGACCGACGTGGGGCAAATTGTGGTGTTACCGCATATCTTGAACACATTCCGCGATATTGCACCGCATATTCAGGTTGATGTCATCACAATTACCAATGAAATTGCCGATCAGCTCCAGCATGGAGATGTTGATTTGGCATTGGGATTCGTGCCCGATCTTGACGGACGGTATGTTCAGCAAAAGTTGTTTGAAGACGGGTTCGCCTGTTTGGTACGCGAAGATCATCCGCGGGTTAAAGAGGCACTGACTGTTCGAAGTTTTCAGGATGAGGAGCACGTGATTGTGAAAACGTCCGGCACCGGCCATCTGATCATTGAGCATAATCTCCAGCAGCAGGGCCTGAATCGCAAAGTAGGCGTTCAGGTGCCCAATTTCATCGGCGTGGCAACGGTCGTGGGCAGTTCCAACCTAATCGCTACGTTGCCAGGCCGCGCAGCCAAGTTGCTCGCGCGTGCGCACGATGTTCGTGTCATGAAATTACCTGTCGACATGCCGTCGTATTACGTGCGGCAAAGCTGGCATGAGCGTATGCAGCACGACCCGGCCCATAAGTGGTTGCGCAAAAAGGTTGCGGAGATTTTCGGTTCTAACTAGTTGTTGTTGGTACAAACGCTAATCGGGGTCGGCGTTGCCGTTGCACGCGCTTGGTGTATGCTGGCAATGCCCTGTTTCAGTTGACCCTAAATGTTGCTCATCGATCTCATCTATAACATTAGTCTGCTGCTTTCCCTGATGGTTTTTTATCAGGTTGTGGTGTCACGCAACAAGCGTGAAAAGGTGTCGCGCAAGGTTATTTTAGGGTTGTTGTTGGGTGCGGTCGCCGTGGTGGGCATGTTGGCTCCCCTGGAGTACGGCGAAGGCATTATTTTCGATGGCCGCTCTATTGTGTTGTTTATAGCGGGCCTTTTTGGCGGGCCTGTGTCCGCTGGGGTGTCGGCGTTACTGGTGGGAGCCTATCGTATTTGGTTGGGTGGTGCCGGCATGCCGGTTGGGGTTGCCACAATTGTCATGTCGGCGGGAATCGGCGTTATTTTCTACTATTTCCGACAGCGATACGGCAGTTTAACGGCCGTCCAGGCATTCGGTGCGGGGCTGGCGGTGCATTTGTTCATGCTGCTCTTGTTTCTGTTGCTTCCCAATGGGGTAGGGTTTGCGATTGTTGAACAGATCTGGCTAACCGTTTTATTGGCTTACCCTGCGGGCACGGCAGCGGTGTGTCTTTTGTTTCAGGATTACGAGGAACAGGAGAAGACCCGGGAGAATCTGAAATGGTTGGCCTATTACGATGCGCTTACTACGTTACCCAATCGCCATTATCTGGCTGAGCAAGTCGACAATGCCTTGTCGCTGTGTTTAGGTTCAGGGGAAAAAGGTGCTGTATTACTGATTCATCTCGATCGGTTTTCGCGGCTGAACGATGCCAGGGGCTACGACGTGGGCGATCGTTTGTTGCAGGAAGTGGCCCGCCGGTTGAAAGAGACGCTGGGGCAAAATGGTACGTTGGCGCGCATGTCCGGCGGCGATTTTTTTGTTTTGCTGAACGAAAATTTTGCATCGGATTCCCAGTTGGAGCAGGTAGTGACTGACTGGATTACGCGTATCAGAGCGGAATTGCGAACACCGGTTGAACTCGACGATCTGAAGATACCGGTTTTTGTGAGCATTGGGGTGACGTTTTTTCCGCACGACCGCTTCGATACGCCGGTTCAAGTGTTGAAACGCTCCGATATTGCCATGCACCGGGCCAAGTGGAAAGGCGGCAATCAAAGTATCTTTTATGAACAGTCCATGTCGGTAGTGGCGGAGCAACAGTTTCAAATCGAGCGCGAATTGCGCGTTGCTATTGCCGATAATCAACTACGCCTGTATTTTCAATCGCAAGTTAACACCAAAGGCAACGTGGTTGGTGCCGAAACGTTTGTACGCTGGCTGCACCCTGAGCGCGGGCTGATCTCGCCAGGCGTGTTTATCCCAATCGCGGAAGAAACCGATTTAATCGTTGAATTGGGAGAGTGGGTGTTGCACGGGGCGTGCGAAATACTGGCCAAAGATTCAAATGGCTTAATTCCGGGGCGATTGGCGGTCAATATTAGCCCGCGTCATTTCATGCACCCTGGCTTTCTCGCGTCGGTTCAGCATATCCTGCAGGCAACCGGCGCGAACCCCGCACGGCTGACTTTTGAAGTAACAGAATCATTGTGGATCCATGATCTGGTCGATGTAACCGAAAAAATGCGCACGTTAACAAAGCTTGGCATTCATTTTTCCCTGGACGATTTCGGCACCGGCTATTCCTCATTGACTTACATTAAGCATTTACCAATACACGAGCTGAAAATCGACAAAACATTTGTTCAGGATGCACCCAATGCAAAAGATAGCGCCGCGCTTGTTGAGTCGATTCTGGCGGTTGCATACCATATGAATCTGCAGGTTGTTGCCGAGGGGGTGGAAACACATGAACAGGCTGATTTCCTGAGTGCCCGGGGTGATGTGGTGTATCAGGGGTATTTGTTTTGCAGGCCCGAGCCTTTCGAACAATGGGTAAAACAACTGGCTAAATAAGAAAAAACCCCGCTTAACCGATATGGGTTGAGCGGGGCTCGGAATGTATAAGTTACTGAATTAGTTGAACTTATTTTTTCGGTGCTTTGGCATAGCGCAGGTAAGGCAACTTAATGTCCAGCTCACCGAATTTTTCACGGGCCTGGTCGTCTTTTAGGCTCAGGGCAACGATAACGTCCTGACCGGGTGTCCAGTTGGCGGGAGTGGCAATAGGTACCCCGTCGGTAGCCTGAACGGCATCCAGTGCGCGCAGAATTTCGGCAAAATTGCGGCCGACCGACATAGGATAAGACATCGTCAGGCGTACTTTTTTGTCGGGGCCGATAATAAACACAGTGCGAACTGTTGCGCTGTCGGCCGGCGTGCGCCCGTCGGGCAAATAGGCGTCGGCAGGCAGCATGTTGTAGAGCTTGGAGACTTCCAAAGACGTGTCGTCGATAATGGGGAAGTTGGCCGGTGCTCCCGCCACTTTTTCGATGTCGCGTTTCCATTTCTGGTGGTCGTCAACGCTGTCTACTGAAACACCCAACACTTTCGTGTTGCGCTTTTCGAACTCGGGTGCCAATTGGGCAACCGCGCCGAATTCCGTGGTGCAGACGGGGGTGAAATCTTTGGGGTGTGAGAACAGAATCGCGTAGCTGTCGCCGATCCAGTCGTGTAGTGTGATTTTGCCGGCGGTTGAGTCGACGGTGAAATTGGGAGCAACGTCGTTAATACGTAATGACATGGTTTAACCTCTTTCTTGAAAATGGACTGCTTTAAATTGTTATCCGGTTCAGATTCATCCGGTGTCGCACTACTCATTAATACTAGCGCAAATAATTCGGGTTTTCCATAGGTTGTCTGGGTAAATATCCAACCCGGTATTGATAAGCATCAAGCATCGCGCCTTTACTGTCAACGAAGCTTGGGTAATATGGTTATCTGGTAATTTATTTATAGGGTGTCGTTATGATTTTTCGCCAGTTATTCGACAACACATCTTCAACCTATACTTATTTGCTCGCAGATGAAACTCACCGGCAGGCGATGCTGATTGATCCGGTATTTGGGCAAGTGCGTCGTGATTTGGCACTGATTCGGGAACTGGGTTTGACGTTGGTGCTTGTTGCGGACACGCATGCGCATGCGGATCACATTACGGCGGCATGGTTGCTCAGACAGAAAACAGGGTGTCGGATTGCATCAGCGAAGGTGATTAATGCCGATCATACCGACGTGGCGCTGGAGGAGGGCGAGGAGTTTGGGGTAAAGGGTGTTCGGTTAAAGGCGATCTCAACACCGGGTCATACCGACGGTTGCATGAGCTTTATTCTAGAAGACGAGTCAATGGTCTTTACTGGTGACACGCTTCTGATTCGTGGATGCGGGCGCAGTGATTTTCAGCAGGGTAGTGCACATCGCTTGTACCACTCAATTACCGGCAAGTTGTTTGCTTTACCCGATCCCTGCCTGGTGTATCCTGCGCACGACTATCAGGGCCGCACAGTCAGCACGATCGGCGAAGAAAAAGCGTTCAACGCGCGCGTTGGTGCAGGGGCCAGCGAAACGGATTTTGTTGAATATATGAATGCAATGAAATTACCGCATCCGAAATTAATTGACGAAGCTGTGCCGGCCAATTTGCGCAGTGGCCGTCCAGAGAACGGTAAACTCCCGGAGGAACCGGGTTGGGGCGATATCCGTATTACCTACGCCGGCGTACCTGAAATTGATGAGGAGTGGCTGGAGCAGCATTTGGGCGAGGTCACGGTGCTCGACGTGCGGCTGGATGATGAGGTGAAAGACAATCCTCAGTCCAGGCGTTTGGTTGATGTGCACATTCCGTTGAACCAGTTGCGTGACCGTCTCGAAGAAATTCCGCGAGATAAACCGGTGGTTGCCATGTGCCGGTCGGGCCGGCGTTCTTCGTTGGCCGTGTCGATTTTGAAAGATGCCGGGTTTGAAAAAGTAGCAAGCTTGAGTCGGGGTTTTGTCACCAGTATCCCGTAAATTTTGGAGTTAATTTATGTCAGAAATTGAAATCCCTTATGGTGCTTATTGGTCGACGCCGTTTGCCCGGTGGCAAGGTAGTTTGTCGCATTTGCATAGTTTGAAATTTGCGGCGCATGTTGCAAAAGATGCGTTGAAGCGACGGCAGGTCGACCCGGAAAGTTTCGACTTTGCGGCCTTGGGCATGTCGGTACCACAAAAAGGGTCTTTCTATGGCTTGCCTTGGCTTGCAGGTGAAATGGGTATACCCCACCTTGCCGGCCCTACCATTAGCCAGGCTTGCGCAACCGGCGTGCGGCTATTGCAAACGGTGGCGTCAACCATCCGCGAAGGCGACTCACAGGTGGCGCTGGCCATTGCTTGCGACCGCATATCGAATGGGCCGCATATTTATTATCCCGCACCCCAAGGGCCTGGTGGAACGGGAGATCATGAAAATTGGGTGCTCGATAGTTTCAACTGGGATCCCTACACCGGTGTCAATATGGTAACCACCGCGGAAAACGTTGCCAAAGAATATGGTTTCACCACCGACGAGCAAAATGAACTGACACTCATCCGTTATGCGCAGTATGAAAATGCGTTAAAGGACGACAGTGCATTCTTGCGCCGCTTCATGGACCTGCCTTTCAGTGTGCCCGATGCCCGGTTCAGAAAAGAGCAAACAGTGCTTTCGGGAGATGAGGGCATTTTCCCCACGACACGTGAAGGGTTAGCCAAGTTAAAGCCGGTTATGGAAGGCGGGACGGTTACATTTGGCGGCCAAACGCACCCGGCCGACGGCAACGCCGGCATTGTGCTGACGAATGCTGACCAGGCGAAGGCGTTATCGCGTGACCCAGGCATTAAAGTTAGTATTGTGTCGTTTGGGCAGGCACGGGTAAAAGCGGCTCATATGCCGGCGGCAACCATTCCCGCAGCGCGCCGGGCGTTGCAAGCCGCCAACCTGACAGTGAACGATCTAACCGCCATCAAAACGCATAATCCTTTTGCGGTAAATGACCTGGTGCTGGCTAAAGAGCTAGGGTTGTCGCTTGAAGGCTTTAACGATTATGGTTGCTCGTTGGTCTGGGGGCATCCCCAGTCGCCCATGGGGCTGCGCGCGGTTATCGAGTTGATTGAAATGCTGGTGATCAAGGGGGGCGGGTACGGAATGTTCGTGGGTTGTGCGGCGGGCGATTCCGCGATGGCGATTGTGATTAAGGTGGAAGACCGCGCTTAATATTTTCAAGGTTGGGCCCGTTTGAGGTTTTAACGATCAGGAGCACAAATGAAAGTCGTTGTAATTGGCTCGGGAATTAACGGCTTGGTCGCAGCAGCAGAGCTGGCTCTGGCCGGCCATGAAGTAACCGTACTTGAGCGTTTGGATCGTCCGGGCGGTGCGGTACGTACAGAAGAACTGACATTACCCGGGTTTCGCCACGACGTGGCGGCTATGAATTTATCCATGTTTGCCGGGTCGGGCTTTCATAAGAGCCATGCGGAAACACTGGCTATGCACGGTTTGGAGTTTGTGCCGGTTAACCGCCCGTTTGCGTCTGTGTTCCCCAACGGCGACTACTTCGGTGTATCAACCGACATTGAAGAAACGTTAGCCACAATTCCCAACGCGCAGGACAAAGCCGCGTGGAAGGCTGGGCTTGCGTCGTTTCCGGCCAATGCGGGTGCCTTGGTGGCTTTGCTTTCGGCCAGGATGTCCAAGCGGGGGCTGACAAAAGCCGGATGGCAGATCTTTCGCAGCCTTGGGCTTGCCGGCTTGTTTGAGCTTAAACGTTTAATTGTGTCTTCTCCCCGAAATTGGGTGGAGCAAACTTTCTCCGACCCGCGTCTGCATGCGGCACTGTCAACTTGGGGTTTGCACCTTGATTTTGCGCCGGATATTTCCGGTGGAGCGATATTTCCCTACCTGGAAAGTTTTGGCGGTCAGGCGATGGGTATGGTCATAGGCAAAGGCGGAGCTGATACGGTTACGCGTTCGCTCATCAAGCTGATTGAGTCGCGTGGTGGGCAGGTGCGTTGTGATGCTGAGGTCGCCTCCATTACAGTTGCAAGCGGTCATGCCCGAGGCGTTCAACTGACAAATGGGGAAACGGTGCAGGCCGACCGCGTTTTGGCTAACGTGGCACCGCGCGCGCTATTGAACATGCTGTCCGACCATAGCGGCGATGCACGATTCGATCAGGGTATGAAGGCCTTTCGACACGCGCCCGGCACGATGATGATTCATTTAGCCTTGTCCGACTTGCCTGCCTGGCAGGCGGAAGCGTTGCGTCAATTCGCGTATGTCCATATCGGCCCGTCTATCGACGTATTGGCGCAAACCTATCAGCAGGCAATGGCGGGGTTGTTGCCCAGCCAGCCTGTGCTGGTAGTGGGGCAACCCACGGTTTACGACGCGTCCAGGGCGCCAGAGGGTAAACATGTGCTGTGGGTGCAGGTACGCTGTTTGCCGGCACAGGTGGTGGGTGATGCAGCCGGTATCATTCAGGGCCGTGCGTGGGGCGACATAAAAGAGGCCTACGCCGATCGCGTCATACAACAAGTTGAACAATACGCACCGGGTTTGTCCGGTCTGATATTGAAGCGTCATGTGGTTTCGCCCCTTGACCTGGAGTCGGAAAATCCGAATCTCGTGGGCGGCGATCAAATTTGCGGGTCACACCATTTGTTCCAGAATTTTCTCTTTCGCCCGGTGCTGGGTTTTGCCGATGGGCACACCCCGGTGAAAGGGCTGCATATGGTGGGGGCGGCAGTGTGGCCGGGTGCAGGCACCGGGGCGGGTTCCGGATATATGGTGGCGCAAGATTTGCGGGGATGATTTGGGGTTAATACCAGTGGGTATTTCAACCTTCAAACATTAATATGAAAAGTAAATCGTCACTTACTTAAGTACTAAAAAAGGGAACCCACCATGAAGCAAACCCGACGCGACTTTTTGCAGTTCAGCATGACAGCGGCCGGTATCTCGGCACTTGGTATGCCCGCCTTTGCACAGAATGGCGGTAAAGACCTTGTTATTGCGTACAACACAGGGCTGCCCAGTTGGGATCCAACCACCGGCCCGTCGGCGGTAAATCCGAAACTGCAGGCTTTGTATCTGTCGGTTTTCGATCGCTTTATCCAGCAAGAGCCCGACCTGAGCTTTTCCCCCGGCTTGCTCACCGAATGGGGCTTTACCGACGACAACAAGAAAGTTCGTATGGTGGTGCGAGAAGGGGTCAAATGGCACGACGGCTCCGACTTTACGGCCGAAGACGTCGCCTGGTCATTGGAACGCGCCGGCGACCCCGCCACCGGAAATCCCGGCCAGTTTGTCTGGAAGAATCTGGCCAACTTTAAAGTAGACGGCAATGTCGTGACCGCCGACGTGGTGCAATTTGAACCCACAATTTTCAAATGGATGGCGTTCCTTACCGGCTATGTTTTGCCTAAGGCGTATTACGAGAAAGTGGGGGCGGAAGGCTTTGAAAAAGCACCGATTGGCACAGGGCCTTACAAGCTCGATGCTTACGAGCGAGGTGCTTACATGCGTTTGGTGGCAAATGAAGACTACTGGGGGGGCAAGCCCGCGTTCGAGACGGTCACCATTAAATTCGTGCCCGATGCAGCCAGTCGCGTTGCGGAAATCGAATCGGGTAACGCCCAGGTCACGATGGAAATCCCCTATGAAGAATTTGACCGCCTGAAGCAAGAGCCAGGTCTGAAGGGCGAGGCCTTCCCTATTGCCGACGTGGGTATGATCTTCCTGAACGATGTAGGCCCCATGCTCGATAAAAACGTTCGCCTGGCGGCGCATCATGCGATTGATAAGCAATTAATTATCGATCGTTTGCTGCGTGGTTACGGCGTTCCGTTGGCCACGTTGGAGGCACCTGAGTACGATGCTTTCGATCCGAACCTGAAAATGGAGTACAACCCGGAAAAAGCCAAAGAGTTGCTGGCAGCCTCGGGTTACTCCACCGATAACCCGGTGAAATTCACCATCCAGACCACGCGTGGTTTCAAACCCAAAGACTACGAAATGATTCAGGCTATCGTGGGGATGTGGCGTAAGGTGGGTATCGAGGCCGATATCGAAATTTACGAAATTGCCAAGCATTTTGAATTACGTGCCGCCGACCAACTGGCTCCCGCTGCGTTCTATAACTGGGGTAACGCTATTGGTGATCCCACCACGTCAACCGGTCATGCCATGTTCGGTCCGTCGCCACACTCGGTATGGGATACGCCCGACCTCATCGAAAAGATCGGGCCCTTGTGGGCGGAACCTGATGAAGCCAAACGAATCCAGGGCTGGAAAGATGTCAGTGCCTACATTTTGGAGAACGGTTACGTCATTCCGATTTTGCAGTACGTGCTGCCGGTTATTCATTCCGATAAGGTCGTGGTGCCGCCCACCGCAACGGGTGATGTCACACCCGCTTCCATGAAGCCGGCGTCTTAAGGTAATACGTCAGGCACCCTGGCGGGTGGTTCTTAAGAGCCACCCGCTTTCTTTCGCAACGCCGTTGTAGTTTTCATGCTGAAACCCATTCTTATTCGTTTGGCCACAATGCTGGTAACGCTTGTTGGTGTGGCCATTGTGGTGTTTATTCTTATTCGGGTTGCACCGGGTAACCCTATTGCCATGATGATATCGCCCGGCGCATCCGAGGCTGATATTGCCGCTTTAACCGCCTTGTATGGTCTTGATAAACCCCTGGTTCAACAGTTTTTTATATGGGCGGGGGGTGTTCTTCAGGGTGATTTCGGCACGTCAATTACGTTAAAGCAACCGGTTGCGGAACTGGTTTTGGCCCGTTTGCCTGCCACGCTGGAGTTATCAATTCTGGCGTTGTTGATTGCGTTGGCGATTGGGGGTTTCACGGCGGTGTTGGGCGCGAAAGAGCGCGGTCGAAGCACTGAAACAGCGGTCGACCTATTTAACGGGGCTACGTTATCGATCCCCGACTTTTTGTGGGGTTTGTTGCTTATTTTGTTGTTTGGCGTGTTATGGCCTGTGTTTTATATTTCCGGACGGGTTTCGCCGCAGTTGGATTTCGACTTCACTACCCATTTCTATTTATTTGAGGCATTGTTGCGCTTGCGTTTCGACGTTTTGCAAAACTTGTTGGCGCATATGCTGATGCCCGCACTGGCCTTGGCATTACCGTTGGCCGCCATTATTTCGCAGTTACTCAAGCAAAGCCTGAAAGAAGTGCTGCAACTCGATTACACCGTTCTAGCGCGTGTACGAGGGTTTACCGAGACGCAAGTGATCTTGCGCGAGGCCTTGCGCAATGCGGCATTGCCCACGCTAACGCTAATAGGCGTGCAGTTCACGTTCTTGATCGGCGGCACTGTGATTGTCGAACGTTTATTTGCTTATGAAGGTTTGGGGAATATGGCGATTGATGCCGTCATAAATCGCGATTTGCCTCTTATTCAGGGCATTGTATTGATGTTTGCCTGCTTGTTTATATTGGTTAATTTGGTGGTCGATTTGCTCTATACCGTCCTGAATCCGAGGTTGCGTCATGGCTGAAGCGACATCCGGTGTATTGCGCGCTGAGCCCAGGGCAAGGGCGCGTCAGTTCAACTTTCGTCTTTGGTTGTCGGCGGGTTGGCTTACGGTGCTGGTACTGGCGGCCTTACTGGCGCCGTGGATTGCACCGCATAATCCGCTTACTCAGGACTTGCTGTACGGGCGGCTTCCACCTTTTGGGTTCGACGGCTATGAAGCGGGATATTACCTTGGTACTGACAGCCTCGGGCGCGATGTGTTGTCCCGCGTTATTTACGGTGCTCGGATCGCGCTGACTGTTGCGCTGGTCGCGGCAACGGCGGCCTGTGTTTTCGGTTCTGTATTGGGGCTGCTGGCGGGCTATTTCGGGGGTTGGGTCGACAGGGTGGTCTCCCGGCTGATCGACGTATGGATGGCATTTCCACCGGTTCTGTTTTCCATTTTGCTGGTGGCTGTGCTGGGCACGGGGCTGACATCCGTTATTCTGGCCATTGCGATTATCGATTGGACGCGTTTCGCCCGCGTCATTCGCGCTGAGGCGATGGTGCAAACACGCATGGATTACGTGCATTCGGCGAAAATCGGCGGCGCAACCCGTATGGGGACATTAGTGGGCGAGGTGATGCCTAACGTCCTTCCCACTATTGTGGCTTTATTGGCGCTTGAAATGGGGGTGGCCGTTATTGTGGAAGCCATTTTAAGTTTTGTGAACTTATCCATCTCTTCCGATTCGCCTACGTGGGGCGGTATGATTGCTGAAGGCAGAGCATCCATTCATTTCGCGTGGTGGGTGCTGGTAGCGCCATTGGTCGTGCTCTTCCTTACCGTGCTTTCCTTTAGCCAGCTGGGTGAAGGATTGAAAGCGCAGTTTGACCCTTTGTCGAGGTAAGCGGCATGACACCTATTAATAGTGCGCAGCCAATACTTGAGGTTAAGGATCTGAATGTCGCCTTGCGTGGGGGTCAGCGCTTGCTGCGTCAGGTTTCATTAGAGGTAAAGCCGGGTGAGGTTCGGGCGCTGGTGGGCGAAAGCGGGGCCGGTAAAAGTATGATCGGTAAAGCCGTGTTGGGTGTATTGCCGCGCAACATCGAGATCACGTCGGGTGAAATTCTTTTGCAAGGAGAAAATCTCGATCAACATAGTGCTGCACAGCGCCGCCAAACCGTTGCAGCCACCGCATCGCTTATTCCGCAGGATCCACTTACCGCCTTGAACCCTTCCCGGCGCATTGGGCCGCAAATTACAGAAAGGCTGGTGAAACGCTTGGGCTGGCGTCAGGATGCCGCCCAGGCGCGCGCTTTGGAGTTGCTCGAGCGAGTGTATATTCGTGACCCCAAACGGGTCATGTCGTCTTACCCACACGAGCTTTCCGGTGGCATGCGACAGCGGGTATTGATTGCCGCAGCATTTGCGCCCAAACCCAAGCTTATCGTTGCCGACGAACCCACAACCGCGCTTGATGTGACTGTACAAAAGCAAATTCTGCGGCTTATTCGCGAGCTGCAAGCGGAATCCGGCACGGCAGTACTGTTTGTGACCCACGACATGGGTGTTGTGGCCAAAATCAGTCAAACCGTGACGGTCTTATTTGCAGGAAAGGTCATGGAAAGCGCTGATACCGCCAGTATTTTCGCCAACCCTCAACATCCTTATACGCGTGCACTCATTAGCGCGACACCGCGTTACACTCATCCTAATGAACCGATGCGGCCGGTGCCGGCGGAGCTGATAGCGGCGTTGACGCAAGAAGTCGCGCTTTCCGACGTAAATGGGGGGTCGCATGGCTGAGTCATTATTTTCAGTAAGAGATCTGCATCTTGCCTTGCCCGACATGACGCGCAAGCCCTTATTCGGGCCTGCGCCGCGTATTGAAATTTTAAAGGGGTTGTCCTTCGATTTGCCGGCAGGTGAAATTACCGGCATCGTGGGTGAAAGTGGTTCGGGAAAGTCAACGTTGGGGCGTGTTCTGGTTCGGTTGCTTGGCGTGTCTTCCGGGCAGGTTCTGTTTCGAGGTAAAGATATTTCGCATCTCGATGAGGCCCAGCTCAAACCCTTAAGGCGCGACCTGCAAATGATTTTCCAGGATCCCATGTCGTCGCTGAACCCACGTCATACGGTGGGTCGCATTGTGGCTTCGCCAATCAAGCGCTATGGCATCGATGCTCCCGAGAAAAAAGCGTATGAAGCGCTGGAGCGAGTAGGCTTGTCGACGGCTTTTGCAAAACGCTATCCACATGAATTATCGGGCGGACAACGCCAGCGCGTGGGAATTGCGCGCGCGGTGGCGTTGAATCCTGCCTTTATATTGGCGGATGAAATTGTGTCCGGGCTTGACGTGTCGTCGCAGGCACAGGTGCTTACCCTGTTGCGTGGCTTGGCTGCTGATATGAATCTGACGATTGCGTTTATTAGTCACGACCTTTCCGTTATTCGCACCGTGTGTTCGCAGGTAATGGTGTTGAATCGTGGTGAAATTGTCGAGGCCGGCCGCTGTGATCAGGTTTTTGACGCCCCTCAAAGCGAAGTAACGCACGCGCTGATCGATGCCATTCCATTGCCGGAAATGGATGATGAATGGTTTGACAGCATTAAGTTCGATAAGGTTTGATATTTCGATTAAATCGTGCGAAATTGTCGTTTAGATAATTGAGGTTTCAACTAAAGGAGAGAGTATGAGTACCGCTACAAATAGTCTTGAACAACTGGCTACCGGCAATTTCAAGGTGGTTGATCTTACCCACACTTTGTCGTCAGATTTTCCTGCCTTGCAATTGCCGCCGCAATTCGGTCAGGTCACGGCATTCAAAATGGAGACAATCTCTCAGTACAACGATGCCGGACCGGCCTGGTACTGGAATAACTTTACCTGTGGCGAACACACAGGTACGCACTTCGATGCGCCGATTCACTGGGTTACCGGTAAAGATCATCCTAACAACACGGTTGATTCCATCGACCCCAAGAATTTTATTGCGCCTGCAGTGGTCGTTGATGCGACGGCCCAGGTTGCAGAAAATGACGATTGGGTGCTGACCGTTGATTATTTAAAGCAATGGGAAGACAAGCACGGCACGATTCCCAAAGGCTGTTGGGTAATCTTTCGCACAGGTTGGGCTGCTCGCCTCGAGAAAGATCCGGCTTCCTACGCCAACGTTAAGGAAGACGGCGCACACACCCCCGGGCCTTCGCAAGAAGCCGTGGAGTGGATGATTAAAGAGCGCGATGTGTTGGGTTTCGGTGTCGAAACCATTAACACCGATGCGGGGCAGTCGTTCGGTTGGCCCATGCCTTATCCTTGTCATACACTCATGCATGGCGCCAACAAATACGGTTTGCAATGCCTGAATAATCTTGATCAGTTGCCGCCGACAGGCGCCATTATTGTGGCTGCACCGTTGAAGATTAAAGGGGGGTCGGGTAGCCCGTTGCGTGTGTTGGCACTGGTACCTTAAGGTCTAATTATGAGTAATCAAGCCCAGATCATTGTGGTGGGTGGCGGCATGAATTCGTTGGCGTGCGCCGCTCTTTTAGCCAAACGGGGAAAGTCGGTTTTAGTGCTCGAGCGTAACGATCGGCTCGGTGGCTGTATTCGCACCGAAACGCTGTTTCCTGGCTTCACGCACGAGGTGTTGTCGTCGTGGTATCCGCTTTTTATGGGCGGCGGCGCGTATGCCGAGCTGAAAGATGATCTGGCTGCGTTGGGTGTTGAGTTCGTGGCCAACGAGTACACCACGGGCATCGCCACACCCGACGGTCAGTTGTTGGCCTTAAAGCAGGATATCGAAGACAGCGTAAAACGCATTAATGCCATTGCGCCGGGCGACGGAGACGCGTTCGGCGCAATGGCGGCCAAACTGTTCGAGCAAGACGCCGCACTGACATTCGGTTTGCTGGGTCACTCGCCCTACAGCGGTAAGGTAATGCGTTTGTTCTTTTCTGAATGGCGTAAGCGAGGGCTCGACGGTTTGTTGCAGTTTACGTCGGAATCGGTGGAATCATTCAGGCGTTGGTCGTATCGCGAGCTGAATTCCGATATTACCCGTGCCATGATGAGCCCCTGGGTGCTGCATTCAGGCTTGGGCCCCGACGATGCCGGCGCCGCCTTAATGGGCAAACTTACCTTTGCCGCAGTTGTTGCCGGGGGTATGCCGGTGGTAAAAGGCGGTGGTCAGCGTTTGGTAGAGGCCCTGCAAACTTTTATTGAACAGCGGGGCGGGCAGGTTTTAACCGGCACAGAGGTTGAGTCGGTTACCGTAAGCGGTTCAAAGGCTACGGGCGTAGTGGCTAATGGCCAAGCGTACCAGGCCGGCGAAGCAGTGGTTTGTAATGTCACGCCACCTCAGCTTTACGAGCGGTTGTTGCCCAACATACCGCAGAAACTCAACCAGCGCGCCAAGGGTTATCACTTCGGGCGCGGTTGTATGCAGGTGCATTTTGCCTTGAACGGGCCTGCGCCTTGGCGTGATCCTGAAATGTTGAAAGTGCCTTTGGTGCACTTAACCGAAAGCATGGAGAACGTAGCGCTGTCTGTGGTGGAAGCCAATAATGGTTTGTTGCCGCGCTTCCCCACCATCGCCATTGGCCAGCCCGTTGCGGTTGATGCCGGCCGGGCACCAGAGGGTAAATGGATTCTATGGCTGCAACTGCAAGACATGCCTTCACGGCTGAAGGGCGACGCTGCGGGTGAAATTCAGGTGCCGTCCGACGGGCGCTGGAATGGAACCGTGCGCGAGGCCATGGCCGATCGAATTCAAAAGCGTATTGAAACGGTGTTGCCTGGGCTGGGCGAATTAATTATTGGTCGTAAGGCGTTTTCACCTGGCGATTTGGAAGCCATGAATTGCAATTTGGTGGGTGGTGACCCTTATTCCGGCGTATGCTCGCCCGATCAATTCTTTTGGTTACGGCCTTTTGCCGGCAGCTCCGGCGCGCGCGGACATCGTACGCCTTATAAAAATGTGTATCACATTGGCGCCTCTACCCATCCTGGGCCGGGTTTGGGTGGTGGTTCCGGGCAAATTGTGGCCGATATACTGGCGCGCAAATAAGGGCTTTAGTTGGTTTTTCAAGGCAAGTGTGCCAGGCATAAGGCCCTTAAAGCAGCCTGGTGCCACCTGCCCCGCGCGGTATCTGGCAGTCGTACTAGTTAGTCTTGACGGCCGGTGACTTCAACCAGATGAAAACCAAACTGCGTTTTGACGGGGCCTTGAACGACGCCGACAGGAGCGCTGAATACGACCTCATCGAATTCCCGCACCATTTGACCTCTGCCGAAGGTGCCGAGGTTGCCGCCATCGTTCGACGAAGGGCAGCGCGAGTTCTCTTTGGCAACCTGGGCAAAATCGGCGCCGTTTTCAATGGATGCTTTAAGCTCGAGACAGCGGTCTTCGGTATCAACAAGAATATGGCGGGCTGAGGCTTGGGTCATGTAGAGCTCCTTTTAAATTAGGCTTTCCATTATAAATGGCACGTCAAATGCAGATAAGGTAGATAAAAAAGCCCCTGATCATCAGGGGCTTGATTTATTTATTTGGCGGAAGCGGTGAGATTCGAACTCACGGAGGGCGCAAACCCTCGCTGGTTTTCAAGACCAGTGCATTCAACCGCTCTGCCACGCTTCCTGAAAATGGTCTAATTACGCGTTGGTGCTAGGCTTGCTACTACTACTGTAAGCTTAACTTGCCAATGCAAGCCCGCTAGTTTAGCCTATGCGCTTTGAATTGTCCAAGGAGTACTTGTCATGAAAGTGGTGGAAATTACCCAGGCGGGCGGGCCTGAAGTGCTGGTGCCTGCCGAGCGCCCCATGCCGGTGCCCAATGAAAACGAAGTGTTGCTGAGGGTGATTTCGGCGGGGGTAAACCGGCCGGATGCTTTGCAGCGCGCAGGTAATTATCCGCCGCCTCCCGGTGCTTCTGACATTCCAGGCCTTGAGGTTGTAGGTGAAATTGTCGACGGTAATGTCGGCGACAGCGGCTTTGCCAAGGGTGACAAGGTTTGCGCTTTAATTACCGGTGGCGGTTACGCGGAATATTGCGTCGCACCGATCGATCAGTGCCTGCCGATTCCCAAAGGTTTGTCCGATATCGAGGCGGCGGGTTTGCCTGAAACGTATTTCACGGTTTGGAGCAATGTGTTCGATCGCGGGCGCCTGGCAAAAGGAGAGTCGTTGCTGGTTCATGGCGGAGCCAGTGGTATTGGCACGACGGCCATTCAACTTGCCGTAGCCATGGGTAACCCTGTTTATGCCACAGCGGGAAGTGATGAGCGAGTGCAGGCAGTTGAAAAACTGGGCGCCGCCAAAGGGATTAATTACAAAACACAGGATTTCGTTGAAGAGATTCGTGCCCTGACCGATGGCCAAGGGGTGAATGTCATTCTGGATATGGTGGCGGGCGATTACATTAACCGCGACTTGAAATGTTTGGCTGATGATGGGCGAATCGTGATTATTGCCTTATTGGGTGGCGTGAAGGGCACGCTGGATTTCGGTCAGATTTTACGTCGCCGTTTAACGGTAACGGGGTCAACCTTGCGTCCGCGTTCGGTTAGTTTCAAGGCGGAAGTGGCGCACTCGTTGCGTGAACATGTATGGCCGTTACTTGAAGCCGGCAAGATTAAGCCTATTGTTCATGCTACTTTCCCGCTTGAAGAGGCCGCCAAGGCACATGCCATGATGGAAGCGGGCGAGCAAATCGGTAAAATTATTCTCACGGTTTAACCGCGACAGGCTCAACGAGATCGAATAAATCACGCTACAATAGCGGGTTTATTCGATCCCGGCTTTACTCATGACTACCTCGCAAGCGCGTCAACGTTTGGTTATTGGCAATTGGAAAATGAACGGCAGCCTGGCCGACAACGTCAAGTTGCTGGAAGCGCTGCGCGCCGGTGCCGACGTTAGTGCGGATGTGGGGGTATGTGTGCCGTTTCCCTATCTGGCTCAGGCCCAGGCTTTATTGGAAACCAGCAAGGTGTCCTGGGGCGCCCAAGATGTGAGCGTACACGAATCGGGTGCTTACACCGGTGAAGTCAGTACAGCCATGTTGTGCGACTTCAATTGCCGCTGGGTGCTGGTTGGCCATTCCGAGCGTCGCAGCTATCATGGCGAGTCAAGTGAACTAGTGGCACAAAAAGCACAAGCTGCCCTGCAGGCGGGTTTGGTTCCGGTTGTTTGTATTGGGGAAACCCTGCAAGAGCAAGAGGCGGGTGAAACTGCCGATGTTATTGCGGCTCAGTTAAAGCCGGTTTTGGCGTTGGGGCCACAAGCGGTGGCCAAAATGGTTATTGCTTACGAACCGGTTTGGGCTATTGGCACCGGGCGTACGGCAACGCCCGAGCAGGCGCAGGAAGTGCATGCACTGATCCGCGCGGCGTTGCGCGAATTGGGTGCAGAGCAGGTGCAGGTTTTATATGGTGGCAGTGTTAAGGCTGCCAATGCGGCAAGTTTGTTTGCCATGCCGGACATCGATGGCGCGCTGGTGGGCGGCGCATCGTTGGTGGCGGAAGAATTTTTACGTATAGCGGCGGCCTAAGGGCCCGGAGTAATTTCAAAATGGAATGGTTGTCTTCTTTTCTTCTGGCGATTCAGGTAATTTCCTCGCTAAGCATTATTGTGTTGGTGCTGTTGCAGCAAGGTAAAGGCGCCGACATGGGGGCGGCTTTCGGCAGTGGTTCGGCCGGCAGCGTCTTTGGCGCAACGGGTGCGGCGAATTTTTTGTCGCGCATGACCAAATGGGCGGCGGTTATTTTCTTTGCCTCAACAATCGGCCTGGCCTGGGTGTCACACCGTACGGGTGACTCCATTCTTGATTCGGGTATCATGCAGGGCTATGAAGAAGAAGCGCCGGTGGAAGGCCCCGCGGTTCCTCAAGCTCCGGGTGCGGGTTCCGAAGTGCCTGCCACAGGTTCTGAAGTTCCCGGCATGGGTTCCCAGGTACCTGCAACGCCCAACGCCGGAACAGACGGCACGTCGTCTGCCGAGGTGCCTGAGGTACCCGCTTCTAACGCAGCAACAGAATAAATTGTTAAAAGCATGCTAAAATAGCGTGCTTTGCTAACAAGCAATTTAGCCGACGTGGTGGAATTGGTAGACACGCTATCTTGAGGGGGTAGTGGCGAGAGCTGTGCGAGTTCGAGTCTCGCCGTCGGCACCAGAATTTTAAAAAACCGTAACCAGTCCGGGTAGGTACCCTGAAGGTTGCGGTTTTTTTTCGCGTGGCGCTTTCATTCACCGTTGATGAACCGGCTTAGATGCTGATTAGTAAATGCAAATCGTTTACAATCTCAGTATTGAAATTGAAAACAACGGTTAAGGGCGAGATAAAGCATGATTAAGTTATCCAAGTTGGGGCATGTGTTTGGAGCGGTGCTGTTGATGGTTTCGTCCGCCTCGTGGGCCGCCACACCCGAAGCTGTAACCAAAACCTATGCAGACATTGCGCACGCTGCCTATACAGATGCACTGGATTCTGCACGCGATCTTCAGGCGTCGATCAATTTGCTTTTGGAAAAACCCAGTGCCGAAACCATGGCGGCGGCGCGCCAAGCCTGGATCGACTCGCGTGTACCTTATCAGCAAACTGAGGCATATCGTTTCGGCAACCCCATTGTGGATGCCTGGGAAGGCAAGGTGAATGCCTGGCCGCTTGACGAGGGCATGATTGATTATGTTGATGCGTCGTATGGCACTGACTCCGATTTAAATGCCTATTATGTGGTGAATGTCATTGCTAATCCGCAGTTGAAAATTGGTGGGCAATCAGTTGACGCCTCGGAAATCACCCCTGATTTATTGCGTAATGTATTGCATGAAGCGGATGGTAATGAGGCGAACGTTGCAACGGGCTATCACGCTGTTGAGTTTTTACTTTGGGGGCAAGACTTGAATGGCACGGGGCCTGCTCCGGAAGGGCGCAGTGGCACCCCGCAGGAGCGGCACTCGGGTAACCGCCCTTATACTGATTACAGCTTTGAAAACTGCACCAACGGAAATTGTGAACGTCGAGCTCAATACTTACGTGTGGTAACCGACATGCTGGTGTCCGACCTCGAACAAATGGTGTCATATTGGCAGGATCAGGGCCAGGCGCGTGAAGCGGTTGTGTTGGATCCTAAAGCGGGTCTGATCGCCATGCTGACCGGGCTGGGTAGTCTTTCTTACGGAGAGCTGGCGGGTGAACGCATCAAACTGGGTTTGATTCTTCATGATCCGGAAGAAGAGCACGATTGTTTCTCGGACAACACCCATAATTCACACTACTACAACCAATTAGGGATGCAAAACGTTTATTTGGGCGAGTATCTTGCGGTTGACGGCACATTAACAGAAGGCCCGTCGTTAAGCGATTTGGTACGCCAACATGACCCCAAGCTGGACGAAGAAATGCGCTCACGGTTGTCGGCCACGCTGGCAGCGATGGAAATCATGCGTGAACGCGCGAAACACGTTGAAACGTACGATCAAATGATTGCATCAGGCAACGCCGAAGGCAACGCGGTAGTGCAATCGGTGGTGGATCATCTTGTTGCGCAAACGCGTAGCATTGAGCGGGTGATTGCATTGCTCGACTTGGGCGGAGTTCAAATCGAAGGCTCTGACAGCCTTGACGGTCCCTCGGCCGTCTTCCAATAAGCAGACGACTCATGACGCAGTTCGCGCACTATGCCATGGGTGGCCGGTCTCTGTTGCTTGCATTCTGTCTTGCAATCGGTGGGCCGGCGTACAGCCAATCGCAGCAAGTCGCACCCGATCAGGCGCGACCCGATTTGTCTGATGCGTCTTATGAACGGGTTCAGGCGGTGACCGACTACACTGAAGACTTCTCGCAAGCCGAGTCGTTTGAAGTTATGCAAGGCGGCGCGGGAACAGTTGATAAGCGAGTGAATGCCGATATTTTTTCCCATCCGGCTGCCAACTTAAGTTTTGAAGAGCGCCAGCAGTTTCTTGTCGGGAACGGTTTATTTCGCAAAGACTGGGTTTCGTCGCCCTCGTCTACACTTGCGTCCGATGGATTGGGGCCGCTATTCAACGCCCGATCCTGCCAGGCATGCCATGTCAAAGATGGTCGAGGCACGGTGCCGGGGTTTGACCCCGAAGCGCTCACGGGGAATATGGCCTTATTGATACGTTTGTCATTGGCCCATAATCAAGACGACGCCGTCGATTCAGTGATCGAGGCCTTAGAGGCGCCCGATCCTATCTATGGTCATCAGTTTCAGCCTTTTGCTGTTCCCGGTTTAAGTCGAGAGGGGGATTTGCAGATTCGGTATGAATCGCAGGAAGTTGCTTTGAACGGCGGCGAAACAGTTGAGTTGATGAAGCCGGTTTACGAGCTAACCGACTTGGCATATGGCCCGCTGCATAAAGATGTGCGTTTATCCCCTCGGTTGGCTTCGCCAATGGTTGGATTAGGTCTGCTTGAGGCGATTCACCCTAACGATATTTTTCGTAATATCAATCGCCCTGAGGCAAAACAAGACGGTATTACCGGGCGTGTACGTTGGGTGGAAGACCTTGTTACGGGTGAAAAAGCCTTGGGGCGTTTCGGTTGGAAAGCCGAGCAGCCTAGCGTCAAGCAGCAGGCCGCAGTGGCGTTTTCCGCCGATATGGGTTTGTCGACTCCTTTGGTGCCGTCACCGTATGGCGAATGCACGTCTGCTCAAAAGGCGTGTTTCAAGATGCCGCATGGTGTTCAAAAAAGTCAGGGGGCGCATGAGGTACCGGGTGAGCTGCTGGATTTCGTCAGCCGGTATTCCGAAAACCTGGCGTTGCCTCAACGCAGAAATGTTAATGATGCGCGGGTGTTGGCCGGGAAAAAGTTGTTTTACGAAGCCAACTGCGTGGCCTGCCATGTGCCTAAATATGTCACGCGCCGAGATGCAACGCATCCCGCCCATCAATTCCAACTGATTTGGCCGTATACCGATATGTTACTGCACGATATGGGGCCGGGCCTGGCCGATGAAGGAGGCGCATGGGCGCGGGAATGGCGTACGCCGCCTTTGTGGGGTATTGGGCTTACCAAAACGGTTAATCCGAACGCGACCTGGCTGCACGACGGGAGAGCCCGAACGTTACTGGAGGCCGTGATGTGGCATGGCGGCGAGGCACAGGCTGCGCGAGACCGCGTGGCCGCCATGACGCCAAAAGATCGCGACAATTTATTGAAATTCCTGGAGTCTTTATGAAGCGCCTTGAGACGAAGGCACACGCTTGCGCCGTACGGATGACGGCGTTTTGTATGGTGGCGATATTAAGTTATATGGGTGTGAAACCTGCGTTGGCGCAAGGTAGCGAAAAGCATTCTGCGTCAGTTGCCGGCAGCGAGGTCGGCCGACTGTGGGTTGAACGCGCGATTGCGCCGGGTTTTCAGCATTTGGCGCAACAGTCACGTAACTTGCAGCAGCATGTTGAACAAGGGTGTATCGAGGCGGATCCGGCGTGGCTGCATAAAACCGCTTCGGATTTTGAGTCGGTCGTTAAAGCCTGGTCGGGTGCGGCCTTCCTGCGGTTTGGCCCTTTGGTTGAAGACAATCGCTATGAACGTTTAAGTTTTTGGCCTGACCCCCGTGGTGTCATGCTGCGGCAGGTTTCGGGCATGCTGCAGCAATATCAGGGTGAAGAGCCTGCCGTGCCGATCGGGCAGTCGAGTGTTGCGGTTCAAGGGCTTCCGGCGCTGGAGTATGTTTTGTATCGGGATAAAGGCGTGTTGAATCATTTCTTGTCGGCAGATGAGCGCAGGCCGCTGTGCCGTTATGCCGCTGATCTTACGAAAAACATTGCGTCAGTAGCCGGTGAGTTAAGTGAGGCGTGGTTATTGCCCAATGGCGAGTATGCGCAGCGTTTTGTTAAGCCTGGGGCAAATAATCCGGTCTATCGCAGCAACCAGGAGATTTTGTCGGAAGGCGTCAAGGCGTTATCGACTGGTTTGCAGTTTGTGCGCGATATTCAACTTGCCCCGCCGTTAATGGGGTCTGAGACAAAAGTGGCGGTCAAGAAGGCGCCGTATTGGCGCAGCGGTTTAACCGGCCCAGCGATCGCGGCTTCACTGACGGGGATGCGGGCCTTTGTGCTTGCCCCCGATTTGTTGCCTGCTGATCAGGAATGGATTGTGGAGCAAATTGAAGCGGAACTGGGCCGCGCAGCGCAACAGGCTAACGCGTTGCCTTTGGCAGATGAAGCAGTTCCGTCGCCTTCCTTGCGACAGGAGTGGATGCTTTTGGGACGTATTGTTGATAATGCGAAAGATTTAACCGATGCCGATCTTGCGTTGGCGTTAGGTGTCAACGTAGGGTTTAACGCACTCGATGGGGATTAACCGACGACAATGGCTGGGCTTGGCATTTGTGGCCGCTGTGGCACCTCAGCGAGCGGTCAGGGCGGCGGTGGAGCCCGGCTCCGCGTTACGCGGACCACTGTATCTGGCGGCACGTAAGTTTGGCGGCAATTATGAGGCGGTGCTGCTAACGGAAGGGGGGCAGGTCTTGCGCTCCGTCAGGCTGTCAGGGCGGGGACACAGTTTTGCGCTTGACTCAAGCAGCGGCACAGTGGTGGCGTTTGCGCGACAGCCAGGTACGCAAGCGGTGATGTTTTCCTGTGATCCCGGCAAATTGAACGAGCCGGCACAGGTTTTTCATACCCCACAAGGGCGCCACTTTTCGGGCCATGGTGCGTTTTCAGCCGATGGGCAATTACTGTATGCGGCTGAGAACGATTTTGAGGCCGGGCGTGGCATGATTGGTCTTTATCGGTTGAACCCATCCTCGGGCGGATTCGACAGAGTGGGGGAGTGGGCGTCTGCAGGTATCGGCCCCCACGAAATAATTCTTGATGTAAAGCAACACCGTTTATGTGTTGCCAATGGCGGCTTGTTGACGCATCCGGATTACGACAAGCTGGTATTGAATCGCGACACCATGCAAGCGTCATTGGCCTATTTGGATGTATCCAATGGCCAAATGCTGTCGCGCCACGTTTTACCCGCTCACCAACATCAGCAATCTATCAGGCACGTGGTTCTGGATCATCAGCAATCTGTGTGGTTTGGCTGCCAGTATCAAGGAAGTCGTGCGCATCAGGTACCTTTGGTGGGTTATCACAGCGGGCCGGGCCCCCTTGAGTGGGTGCAGGCCGACGACGAAATCTGGCATGCCATGCAACATTATGTGGGTTCAATCGCGTTCGACCCCATCACCCGTGTTGTCGCGGCAAGTAGCCCGGTAGGGGGGGTGGTGGCCTATTGGGATGCCGAAAGCAAGACGTTTCTTGCGATGCACGATCTGCCCGACGGGTGTGGTGTTGCACCGGCTTCACAGGGGGGGGTCATCGTGAATAGTGGGTTTGGTCGGTGGGCGTACTGGCGCTCCGGTATGGACGAGCCCAAAGTGATAAAAAGCGATCAATCGGTAGCGTGGGATCACCACTTGCGCACCCTTTAGAAAGCCCTTGAAATATGACAAAAATGTTTCAGTTTTGATTTTGGTATTAGAACTATCCCGTAGTCGATTGTTATTACACGTTTTTCTAAATTGACAGTCTCTTTTATGATTTATATTTGTACTGTACGGTACAGAATTTATAATTAGAAAATATTAAATGAAACAAATGTTTAACAATTCTATTTAAAATAAAACATCGGTTTAAAGTTGGCTTTTTTATTCTTTTGGAAGAAATTTTCCTAGGGTTATTCAGATCAGTGAAAACCCTTTGTTTTGATCATTTTTTGATCACTTTTGTTGTCGGTTAGCAACACAAAAACAGAAAGAACCGGGTTTTTGCGTGTTTGTGATGGCAAGAAGTCGGGATTTTTGTTGGAATACTCTTCAACTTCCCATCGCGGAGTTCAACAAGGCAACTGGGCAATGACCGGGTTGCCACTCAACTCAAATCTACGGAGATTTACTCATGAAAAAAAGTCTGCTTACAGCCGCGTTGATCGCCGGCTTCGCTGCAGGTGCGGTACAAGCTGAAACTTCCGTTACGCTGTACGGCCGCGTTGACGGTGGTTTTGGTTACCAGCAATTCAAAGGTACTGATGCTGCCGGCGCCGACGTTAAAGGCACAAACACTGGTATGGTCAGCGGTATCAACTCCGGCAACCGCTGGGGCTTGAAGGGTACCGAAGATCTGGGTGAAGGTCTGAAGGCGGTTTTCCAATTGGAAAGTGGTTTCGACCTGGGTACAGGTGAATCCGGTCAGGGTCAGCGTTTGTTCGGTCGCCATGCTACTGTTGGTTTAATGTCCGATTCCTGGGGGCGTCTCGACTTTGGCCGTCAAGCCAATATCGCCTCGAAATACTTCGCGGATATTGCAACTCCTTTTGGTACGACTTTCGGCCAAGCGAGTGTTGGATCGGCATTTAGCGTTGCTGGAAATCACCGCCTCGACAACATGATCATGTATCAAACCCCCAGCTTCTCCGGCTTCCAGTTCGGTGTTGGTTATTCCTTTAATGCCGACGGCAATCAGGAATTCAAGCGTTCGGGTGGCGGTGATCCCAACGTGCGTTCCTGGACAACGGGTTTGCGTTACGCAAACGGCCCTCTGGCCGCCGCATTGGTTTATGACCAGTTCAAGAACAGCGAAGCTGCCGGCGTAGCTGCTGCTGACAGCGGTGTAACAGTTAAGTCCTGGAATCTGGCTCTGAGCTATGACTTCGAAGTAGTTAAAGTTCACGCTGCAGGTGGTCAAACACGTAATGGCTGGTTCTCCGCTAACTCCAGCTTGGGCAGCAACAGCTACCTGGGCGACTTCCAGGGTAACTTGTCCGACGGTCTTGAACTCGATTCGTTCGCCGTTAACGACAACCTGAAAGTGAATTCCTACGCTTTGGGTCTGAGCGCACCTGTTGGTTCCGCCGGCAAGATCATGGCCAGCTGGATGATGTCTGATCCCAGCAACGCTGGTATCTACAACTGGGGTGAGGACAAGCAGAGCGTATACAGCCTTGGCTACAGCTACAAGCTGTCCAAGCGTACCAACATCTACGCTTTGGGTTCTTATGCTGACAACGTCAACTTCCAAGACGACCTGAAAGCTACTCAGTTCGCTGTTGGCTTGCGTCACCAGTTCTAATTTGAAGTTGTATTTCGCTTCAAATCTGAACGCGTCGTAAAAGACAAAAGCCACCTCTCGGGGTGGCTTTTGTTTTGCGTCGTTGTTTTGTATCAAAACAGGGTTAACCCCCAAATGTGCGTTCGCAAAATGATACAATCCAAAAGTTTACTTATCACGGTTGGACGCATGGCATGAACCTGCAAGAGTATTTCCCCGTTCTGCTGTTTGTTATTGTTGCCACGGGCATTGGCTTTGCGCTTTTAACGGTTGGCCGCGTGTTGGGGCCTCATCGCCCTGATGCTGAAAAGTTGTCTCCCTACGAGTGTGGTTTCGAAGCATTCGATGATTCGCGCATGAAGTTCGATGTGCGTTATTACCTGGTTGCCATTCTCTTCATTTTGTTCGATCTTGAAATTGCCTTTCTTTTCCCCTGGGCAATTGCGAACGATGCCCTGGGCATGGTTGGGTTCTGGACTGTAATGGTATTTCTGGCGGTGCTCACCGTTGGTTTCCTTTACGAGTGGAAGAAGGGCGCGCTCGACTGGGAGTAGTCGACGCTGCGCGTGGCAGATTTGTTATGGCCGGCATACGGCATTTATCGTTATTTGGGCTAAATCATGGCAATCGACGGCATTCTGAAAGAAGGCTTTATCACGACCAGTGCAGACAAGTTTTTGAACTGGGCCAAAACCGGTTCTTTGTGGCCAATGACATTCGGTCTGGCTTGCTGTGCCGTGGAAATGATGCACGCCGGCGCGGCGCGCTACGACCTTGACCAATTCGGTATTATTTTTCGCCCCAGTCCGCGTCAGTCCGATCTCATGATCGTGGCCGGCACTTTGTGCAACAAAATGGCACCTGCCTTGCGCAAGGTTTACGACCAAATGCCTGAGCCGCGTTGGGTGGTTTCCATGGGCTCCTGTGCGAACGGGGGCGGCTATTATCACTATTCTTATTCTGTCGTCAGGGGCTGCGATCGAATTGTCCCGGTCGATGTTTATGTGCCGGGGTGCCCCCCCACAGCGGAAGCGCTGGTTTACGGGCTTTTGCAAATGCAAAATAAAATTCGCCTCACCAACACCATCGCCCGCTAATTTGCGCGCCCCTTTAAATCGTCCGACGAATTTATTATGACCCGGCTTGAAACTCTGAAAAATCACCTGCAGACACAGTTTGCCCAAAACTGTTCCCTGAAGGAAGCGTTGAACGAGCTCACTCTTGATGTCCCGGCGGGCCAGTGGGTAGATGTCTGCACTGCTTTGCGTGATACACCGGCATTGTCTTTCGAACTATGCATCGATTTATGCGGGGTCGATTACGCCACATACGGCGAACCCGCCGCGCAGGTTGCGCCGCCCAAGTTTCCTCAACGTTATGCCGTTGTGATTCACCTGCTGTCTGTTGCGCACAATTGGCGGTTGCGAGTTCGTACATGGGTGCAAAACGATGAATTCCCCGTGATAGATACGCTGTTCAATGTCTGGCCTTCGGTGAACTGGTTCGAGCGCGAAGCATTCGATTTGTATGGCATTGTGTTCGAAGGTCACCCTGATTTGCGGCGCATTCTTACCGATTATGGGTTTATCGGGCATCCCTTCCGCAAAGATTTCCCTCTGTCGGGCAACGTTGAAATGCGTTACGACACCGAGCAGAAACGGGTGATTTATCAGCCGGTTTCCATTGAGCCGCGCGAAATTACGCCGCGTATCGTGCGTGAAGAGGGCTACGGAGTAGAGCGATAACATGGCTGAAATCAAGAATTACACCCTGAACTTCGGGCCTCAGCACCCTGCGGCACACGGCGTGTTGCGCCTGGTTCTTGAGCTCGACGGCGAAGTTATTCAGCGAGCCGATCCTCACATTGGTTTGTTGCATCGCGCTACCGAAAAACTGGCCGAGCACAAAACTTATTTGCAAAGCTTGCCTTACATGGATCGTCTTGATTACGTTTCCATGATGTGCAATGAGCACGCCTATGTGATGGCGATTGAAAAGCTCGCCGGCATAGATGTGCCGTTGCGCGCGCAGTATATCCGGGTCATGTTCGACGAAATCACCCGGATTCTGAATCATTTAATGTCTCTCGGCTCGCATGCGCTCGACGTGGGCGCCATGGCGGTATTTCTTTATACGTTCCGCGAGCGTGAAGACTTAATGGATTGTTACGAAGCCGTGTCTGGTGCCCGCATGCATGCGGCATACTATCGCCCGGGCGGCGTGTATCGCGACCTGCCTGACACCATGCCGCAGTATGGTGAAAGCAGCCAATACCGCAGTGCCAAAGAATTAAAAGCCATGAACGATGCACGTTCCGGCTCATTGCTCGACTTCATCGAAGATTTCACCAATCGTTTCCCAACCTGTATTGATGAATACGAAACACTGCTAACCGACAATCGCATCTGGAAGCAGCGTTTGGTGGGCGTTGGTGTAGTCGACCCGGATCGCGCCAAAGCGCTGGGCTTTACCGGGCCTATGCTGCGTGGTTCCGGTGTGGAATGGGATTTGCGTCGCACACAACCTTACGAAGTGTACGATCGCCTCGATTTCGACATACCGGTAGGTGTGAACGGCGACAGCTACGATCGTTATCTGGTGCGTGTGGCTGAAATGCGTGAAAGTAACCGCATTATTCGCCAGTGCGTTGAGTGGTTGCGCAATAACCCCGGCCCGGTCATCGTCGACAACCACAAAGTCGCGCCGCCTTCGCGCGAGGAAATGAAAACCGGGATGGAAGATCTCATTCACCATTTCAAGTTGTTTTCCGAAGGGATGCATGTGCCGCGTGGCGAGGCCTACAGTGCGGTTGAACATCCCAAAGGCGAATTTGGTATTTACATGATTTCCGATGGGGCCAATAAGCCGTATCGCTTGAAAATTCGTGCGCCGGGGTTTGCGCATTTGCAAGCGCTTGATGAAATGTCACGTGGGCACATGATTGCCGATGCGGTAACCATTATCGGTACGCTCGATATTGTGTTTGGTGAAATTGACCGCTAACGGGCGCAAGCCAAGGTAACGACCGGATCAAACTATGCTGCTTTCCGAAAAAGCCTATCAGAAAATTGACCGGGAACTGATCAAGTTCCCCGAAGAACAGAAGCAATCAGCCATTATGGCTGCATTGGCCATAGCCCAAGACGAGAAAGGTTGGGTTTCTATCGACGTTATTGAAGATGTTGCCCGTTATTTGCAGGTTCCACCTATTGCTGTTCAAGAGGTGGCAACGTTCTACAACATGTTCGATACCCAGCTTCCTGGTCGTTTCAAAATATCCGTGTGCACTAATTTGCCCTGTGCTTTGCGCGACGGCGTTAGCGCAGCGGAGCATTTGAAGAAAACGTTGGGTATCGGTTTTCATGAAACAACGCAAGACGGTCTCTTCTCATTGGTTGAGGGTGAGTGCATGGGCGCTTGTGGAGATTCCCCGGTCATGTTGGTGAACAACAAGCACATGTGTGTGCGCATGATGCCGGAAAAGATCGATGCCATGATCAATGAATTGAAACAGAACGGGGGGGCGCAATGAGCACCGCCGCTATTTTGCAAAAATTTTCGGAAGGCCTCGATATTGCGCCCAACAACGACTTGTCGCGCAGTATGATTTTTCATGGTCGTCATATCAGCCCGCAAATCGTGGCCGGTCTCGATGGCACGAATTGGCGCCTGGAAGATTACGTAAAGCGGGGCGGGTATGAAGCCTTGCGCAAAATTTTGTCCTCCGGCATGACACCGGAAGACGTCATTGAAGAGGTTAAAACCTCTGGTTTGCGTGGTCGTGGGGGGGCAGGCTTTCCCACCGGTTTGAAGTGGAGCTTCATGCCCCGCAACTTACCTGGTCAGAAATATCTGGTGTGTAACTCAGACGAAGGCGAACCGGGTACGTTCAAAGATCGCGATATTCTTCGCTTCAACCCGCATATTGTCATTGAAGGTATGGCCATTGCAGCTTACGCCATGGGTTGCAGCGTGGGCTACAACTATATTCACGGCGAAATTTTCGAAATATATGATCGTTTCGAAGAAGCGCTGGAAGAAGCGCGTAAAGCCGGTTTTCTGGGTGACAAAATCCTGGGCAGCAATTTCAGCTTCCAGTTGCACGCATTCCATGGTTACGGCGCCTATATTTGCGGGGAAGAAACCGCATTGTTGGAGTCGTTGGAAGGCAAGAAAGGTCAGCCACGTTTCAAACCGCCTTTCCCCGCCAGCTACGGTTTATACGGCAAGCCCACCACCATTAACAACACGGAAACGTTCGCTGCGGTGCCCTGGATTTTCCGCAACAGCGGTCAAGCCTATCTGGAAACCGGTATCCCCAATAATGGCGGCACAAAGCTGTTTTCTGTGTCGGGCGACGTTGAATTGCCCGGGAATTATGAAGTTCCAATGGGCACGCCGTTTTCGGAGCTTTTGAAGTTGGCAGGCGGCATGCGTGGCGGGCGTAAAATCAAAGCGGTGATTCCCGGAGGGTCGAGTGCTCCGGTGGTGCCGGGCGACGTCATGATGGAAACCACCATGGATTACGACGGCATTACCAAGGCCGGCTCGATGCTGGGTTCGGGGGCCGTCATCGTCATGGACGAAACCCGCTGCATGGTGAAATCTTTGATGCGTCTGTCTTATTTTTACTATGAAGAAAGCTGCGGGCAGTGCACACCGTGTCGCGAGGGTACGGGCTGGTTGTATCGCATGGTGCATCGAATTGAGCACGGTCAAGGGCGTCCGGAAGACCTTGAGGTTCTTGATTCCGTTGCGCATAACATTATGGGCCGCACGATTTGTGCACTGGGCGATGCTGCAGCCATGCCCGTTCGCAGCTTTATCAAGCATTTCCGCGACGAGTTCGCACACCACATCGAGCATAAAAGCTGTGTGGTGCCCAAATATTTGTAGGGTCAGGATACGCTAATGGTTGAACTCACCATCGACGGCAAGAAAGTTGAAGTGCCCGAAGGCAGCATGGTTATGCATGCGGCCAATAAGCTCGGGCTGTATGTGCCGCATTTTTGCTATCACAAGAAATTGTCTATTGCGGCCAACTGCCGCATGTGTTTGGTTGAGGTTGAGAAAGCCCCCAAACCCATGCCCGCTTGTGCCACCCCGGCCTCCAACGGCATGGTTGTTCACACCGCGTCTGAAAAAGCGGTGGCGGCACAAGAAAGCGTCATGGAGTTCCTGCTGATCAATCACCCTCTCGATTGTCCCATTTGCGATCAGGGCGGTGAGTGCCAATTGCAAGATTTGTCGGTGGGCTACGGCGAGTCGGCTTCGCGCTATAAAGAAGAGAAGCGCGTGGTCTTTCATAAAGAGATGGGGCCGCTCATTTCCGCAGAGGAAATGCCGCGCTGTATTCATTGCACACGTTGTGTACGCTTCGGTCAGGAAATCGGCGGCATGATGGAACTGGGGATGATTAACCGGGGAGAACACTCCGAAATTACCAGCTTCGTGGGTCGAGCAGTCGAGTCCGAACTGTCGGGAAACATGATCGACATCTGCCCGGTTGGGGCGCTGACCTCCAAGCCGTTCCGCTATTCGGCACGTACATGGGAGCTGGCGCGTCGCCGGTCGGTTAGCCCGCACGACAGCCTGGGTGCGAACCTTGTTGTACAAGTGAAGAACGATCAGGTGATGCGTGTCGTTCCCTTCGAAAATGAAGAGGTTAACGAGTGCTGGATTTCCGACCGTGATCGTTTTGCCTATACCGGTTTGTATGCCGGCGATCGCCTGGCGCATCCCATGGTGAAAGACGCCGACGGCAATTGGTCGGAAGCGTCTTGGGGCGATGCGTTGCAGGCTGTAGTGAAAGGCCTGAACAAAGTACGCGACCAACACGGTGCGAATCAAATCGGCGCATTGGGCAGTGAACTGGCTACGGTGGAAGAGTTATCGCTATTGGCCCGGCTTACGCGCAGCCTTGGTTCGGAAAATATTGATTTTCGTCTGCGCTATAACGATACGGATTTTGTCCAGGCATTCCAGGGTGCCCCTTGGCTTGGCATGCCGGTTGCCGAGTTGAATACGCTGGATCGTGTTTTGGTTGTAGGCAGTTTTATCCGCAAAGATCAGCCTCTCATGGCGCAACGCTTGCGTCAGGCCGCCAAAATGGGTACCCAGATCGCATTTATTGGTAGCGCCTACGACGATCCGCTCATGAATGTTGCGTCCCATTTTGAAGTAAAACCTTCAGCCCTGCCCAACGCGCTGGCGGAAGTCGCGGTGGCATTGGCTGAGTCTGCCGGTGAATCACCTGCTCAGGCTTTCGCGGGTGTCAAAATCTCGGACGCGGCAAAACGTGTTGCCGAAATGTTGGCTTCAGGTCAACGTGTTGCCATTTTGTTGGGTAACACCGCGGTCACTTCGCCTTTTGCTTCTCAGATTGCGGCCAATGCACAAGAGGTTGCACGGCTGGCGAAAGGGCGTCTTGGGTTGCTGACAACCGGTGGTAACACGGTAGGTGGTTATTTGGCAGGGGCTGTACCGGCCGTCGGCGCGCAAACGGCTGCGCAAATGCTAAGCAAGCCATTAAAAGCGTATGTTGTCATGCACGCTGAACCCCTGTTTGATGCCGATAACGGCCGGCAAGCTGTGCAAACCCTGAAGCAGGCGGAGTTCAACGTGGCGCTTACCCCTTACGCCAATGCGGCTGCTGATTGGGCCGATGTTATGTTGCCGGTTTCTCCCTACACAGAAACGTCGGGCACGTTTGTGAATGCGGAGGGGCGTGCGCAAAGCTTCCGTGGCACAGCGGCGCCATTCGGTGAAACGCGTCCAGCCTGGAAAGTGTTGCGTGTTCTGGGTAACTTATTCGAATTGTCGGGTTTCGACGAAGAGACATCAGAGGCGGTGCGCGATGCCGTGTTGTCGCCCAACGCGCATGAAAGGCTATCCAACGAAGTTCGTATTGCGCCGGCCTTGGTGAATGAGGTCGAGGGGCTTGAACGCGTTGCCGATGTGCCGGTGTATCGTAGTGACTCAATTGTTCGTCGCGCCAAACCTTTGCAGGAAACGCCGGCCTCCCGTCCGCCCGTTTTGCGCGCGCATGTCGAAACATTGAAGCAATATGGTTTGCAAGCAGGCGATGCCGCGCGGGTTCGTTCAGAAACCGGGCAGGTGGTTTTGCAAGTACAGGCAGACGACGCCGTGGCGCCGGGTACTGTGCGTGTTGCTACAGCGTTTCCGCAAACCGTTGACCTGGGTAGTGCCTTTGGCCAAGTTACGTTGGAGCGTGCCTAAATGGAATGGCTGAACACAATTAACGAGTTTGGGGCGGGTCTGATCGGGCCAACTGCGTGGTATGTGGTTTGGACGCTGGTAAAAATTGTGGTGATTGCCGTTCCGATCATTCTTTGCGTTGCCTACCTTACCTATTGGGAACGGAAAATGATCGGTGCCATGCATATTCGCCTGGGGCCCACACGGGTGGGGCCGCGGGGGCTGCTGCAACCGTTTGCCGACGTTTTTAAATTGCTCACAAAAGAACTGGTGGTTCCCAGTCAGGCGAATAAGGTTTTGTTTATTCTGGCACCGGTTGTCACGCTAATGCCGGCTTTAGCCGCCTGGGCCATCATTCCGTTTGGGCCCGAGCTCGTGCTTTCCGATATTAATGCGGGCTTGCTTTACCTGATGGCCATTACGTCGGTGGGGGTCTACGGCGTTATTGTCGCAGGGTGGGCATCGAATTCGAAATATGCTTTTTTGGGCGCAATGCGCGCAGCGGCTCAAATGGTTTCGTATGAACTGGCAATCGGGTTCGTGTTGGTTACGGTACTGCTGGTATCGGGTTCGCTGAATTTAAGCAATATTGTGTTGGGTCAAGACCGTGGCCTGTTTGCCGATATGGGGCTGAACTTCCTGTCGTGGAACTGGCTGCCACTGCTGCCGCTGTTTGTTATTTACGTGGTGTCCTGTGTGGCGGAAACCAACCGACATCCATTCGATGTCGTGGAAGGTGAGTCGGAAATTGTTGCCGGCCATATGGTGGAGTACTCGGGTACGGCTTTCGCGCTGTTCTTCCTGGGCGAGTACGCCAATATGATTCTGTTGTCGGCCATGGCCTCCATTATGTTTCTGGGTGGTTGGCTGCCCATTATTGATATCGCACCCTTCACCTGGATTCCAGGCTGGTTGTGGCTAGGTCTCAAGACCTTTTTCGTAGTTTCCCTGTTTGTGTGGTTCCGTGCAACGTTTCCCCGTTATCGCTACGACCAAATTATGCGCCTGGGCTGGAAAGTATTTATTCCATTGACGGGTGTCTGGCTGGTTGTTGTGGCGATCTGGATGCAAACGCCGTGGAATATTTGGCAATAAAGGGTTAACTGGGGCTAGATATGGAAGCGATTAAAGATTTTTTTGGCAGTTTAATGCTTACCGAAATGCTTAAAGGCATGCGGTTAACCGGCAAAAATTTTTTCAAGCGGAAAGTGACGTTGCGCTATCCGCAGGAAAAAACGCCTGCTTCACCGCGTTTTCGCGGGTTGCATGCATTGCGTCGTTATCCGAATGGTGAAGAGCGTTGCATTGCCTGCAAGCTCTGTGAGGCAGTGTGTCCTGCCCTGGCCATTACGATTGAATCGGAAGAGCGCGATGACGGCTCCCGCCGTACTAGCCGCTACGACATTGACCTGGCCAAATGTATCTTCTGTGGGTTTTGTGAAGAGAGCTGTCCAGTCGATTCTATTGTGGAAACGCATATCCATGAATACCACGGTGAAAAACGGGGCGATCTCTACTACACCAAAGACATGTTGCTGGCGATCGGTGATCGCTACGAATCTGAAATTGCGCGCCGTCGATCCGAAGACGCGCCTTATCGCTGATCATCAGGACTGACTCTTATGACATTTGCTACTGTCCTGTTTTATTTGTTGGCCGTTGTTCTGGTGGTGGCCGCGTTTCGCGTTATTACCGCTGCAAGCCCGGTTACCGCCGTATTGAATCTGATTCTGGCATTCTTTAATGCTGCAATGCTGTGGATTCTGATCGGTGCAGAATTCCTTGGTTTGTTGCTTGTGCTGGTTTATGTGGGCGCGGTGATGGTGCTTTTCTTGTTCGTCGTCATGATGCTTGATGTGCGGATGGAAAATCTGCGCCGTGGAGTGAAAGCGTATTTGCCCATGGGTCTGATTATCGGGTTGATCATGGTGCTGGAAATGGCCTTTGTGCTCATTACCACATGGGGCGACAGCGGCGGCCCGGCAGCGCAGCAAGCGGGTTACAACAATACCGCTTCACTGGGCGAGCTCATGTACGGCCAATATTTTTTCGCCGTTGAAGTTGGTGCGGTTATTTTGCTGGTCGGCATGGTTGCGGCAATTGCACTTACCCTGCGTCGTCGACGCGATGTGAAGTACAGCAATCCGTCGCAGCAGGTAAAAGTGCGGGCCAAAGATCGCGTGCGTCTGGTTAACCTGCCGTCTCAAACTGAAAAGGTCGATGAGTCGCGCGACCAGGGGGAAAAATAATGACCATTACCTTGGCCCACTATCTGGTTCTGGCAGCCATTCTTTTCTGCATCGGTGTTTTTGGTTTTTTTGTGAATCGACGAAATTTGTTGATTCTGCTCATGTCCATTGAGCTGATTCTTCTGTCGGCCAATATTAATTTTGTGGCGTTTTCCACCTGGCTGGGCGAAGCCTCGGGTCAGGTCTTCGTGTTCTTCATTCTTACCGTTGCCGCCGCTGAGGCTGCAATCGGTCTGGCTATTTTGGTGTTGTTGTTCCGTAACCTGAACACCATCAATGTTGAAGAACTGGATCACCTGAACGGTTGATGGAATAAATAACTATGAGTTCAACCACTTTATATCTTGTTGTTGCCTTGGCTCCATTGGTGGGGGCGATATTGGCGGGTCTTTTCGGTACAGGGTTTCTGGGGCGTCAGGTGGGTCGCTCGGCTGCCCATAGCATCACCATTCTGGGTGTGCTTATTTCGTTCATTGGCTCGGTTGTGGTGCTGTTTCAGGTACTGAATGGGGAAACCTTTAATGGCGCCGTATACACATGGAATGCCATTGGCGGCACCTCTATCGAAATCGGCTTTTTAATCGATAGCCTGACTGCTTTAATGATGGTGATCGTCACGTCAGTTTCACTCATGGTGCACATTTACACCATTGGCTATATGGCAGATGACCCGGGTTACCAGCGCTTTTTCGCCTACATTTCATTGTTCACCTTTTCCATGCTCATGCTGGTTATGGCCAACAATATGCTGCAACTGTTTTTCGGTTGGGAAGCGGTGGGCTTGGTGTCGTATTTGCTGATTGGTTTCTGGTATACCCGTCCAACCGCTATTTTCGCCAATATGAAAGCGTTTCTCATTAACCGTGTCGGCGATTTTGGTTTTATTTTGGGTATTGGCTTGCTGTTTGCCTATACCGGCAGCATGAATTACGACCAGGTTTTCTCACAGGCAGGTTCACTGGCGGAAACGTCGTTCCCCGGCACCGATTGGTCGCTTATTACGGTGGCGTGTATTTGCCTGTTTATCGGTGCCATGGGTAAATCCGCCCAGGTGCCGTTGCATTCCTGGCTGCCCGATTCGATGGAAGGCCCGACACCTATTTCGGCGCTGATCCACGCAGCCACAATGGTTACCGCCGGTATTTTTATGGTGGCCCGCTTTTCACCGGTATTCGAACTTTCCGATACGGCTTTGTCATTCATTATCGTCATTGGTGCCATCGGCGCCCTGTTCCTGGGTATTCTGGGGATTATCCAGAATGACATCAAGCGCGTTGTCGCTTATTCCACGCTTTCCCAGCTGGGCTACATGACAGTTGCGCTGGGTGCATCAGCATACTCGGTGGCCATTTTCCACTTAATGACGCACGCTTTTTTCAAAGCGTTGCTGTTCCTGGGTGCGGGCTCCGTCATTATCGGCATGCATCACGACCAGGATATTCGCAACATGGGTGGCCTGCGAAAATATATGCCGATTACCTGGATTACTTTCCTGATGGGGACGCTAGCCCTGGTGGGTACCCCGTTCTTTTCAGGTTACTACTCGAAGGAACACATTATCGAAGCGGCCGGCGCGGCAAATGTGTGGGGCGCGGGTTTTGCCTATTACGCAACCCTGATTGGCGTATTGGTGACTTCGCTTTATTCCTTCCGCGTATATTTTCTTGTCTTCCATGGCAAAGAGCGCTTCCCTGCGCATGGCACGCCAGAGCATGGTAGCCACGGTCACGATGATCATGCTCATCATGGCGGTGCGCCCCATGAATCACCCTGGGTGGTAACGCTACCGCTGGTATTGCTGGCGATTCCGTCGGTGATTGCAGGTATCTGGTTTGTCGACCCCTTGCTGTTCAACGGCTACTTTAGTGGTGTTATTGCAAACCTGCCGTCGCACCCGGCCATGGCGGATCTGTCTGAAGGCTGGCACGGCTGGCTGGCTTATGGCTTGCACGGTTTTATCACGCTGCCATTCTGGTTGGTGGTCGCAGGCTTCGTTATTTGCTGGTATTGCTACATGGTGAATCCTGCCGTGCCGGCAGCCATCAAGTCGAAGCTTTCCGGGCTGAACACAGTGCTGGAAAACAAATACTATGCCGACTGGTTCAACGAGCAGGTTATTATGCGCGGCGCGCGGTGCCTGGGTCGTGGCCTGTGGCAGAAGGGTGACCGCGGCTTCATCGACGGTGTGCTGGTTAATGGCAGTGCCCATGTGGTTGGCATGGTGGCGGCCGTTAGCCGGCATATCCAGTCCGGCTACATTTATCACTACGCGTTTGCCATGATTATCGGCATTCTGGCGTTTCTAACCTATTTTGTGCTGATGGTTCACTGATGGCTAGCGATATGGCGTCTTCCTCTCTTCCTTGGCTTACCTTGTCGATTTTTGTGCCCATAGTGGCAGGCCTTCTGGTGCTGCTGCTGGGCCGCGACGACCGGCCCGGTCTGACGCGCTGGCTGTCATTGGCGGGTGCTGTTCTGGGCTTTCTGGCCACGTTGCCCTTGTATGTCGGTTTCAACAACAACACAGCCGACATGCAGTTCGTGGAAAAATCACCATGGATTGAAACGTTTGCCGTTAATTACCACCTCGGCATCGATGGAATCTCCCTGTGGTTTGTGCTGTTGACCGCGTTTATTACTATCATTGTGGTGGTGGCCGGTTGGGAAGTCATTACGCGCAAAGTGGCGCAGTATATGGCTGCGTTCCTGATTTTGTCGGGTTTGATGGTGGGTGTGTTTGCCGCGCTCGACGGTCTGCTGTTTTATGTTTTCTTCGAAGCCACCCTGATACCCATGTACATCATTATCGGGGCATGGGGCGGTCCGAATCGGGTCTATGCGGCATTCAAGTTTTTTCTGTATACCTTGTTGGGTTCGTTACTAACGTTGGTTGCGTTCATCTATTTGTGGCACGCCTCCGGCGGCTCTTTCGATATTCAAACCTGGCATCAACTGCCGCTGGCCTACACCCCTCAAGTGCTGATCTTCCTGGCAATGCTGGCTGCCTTCGCTGTGAAAGTGCCGATGTGGCCGGTACATACCTGGTTACCCGATGCACACGTTGAAGCACCGACGGGGGGGTCGGTAGTGCTGGCCGCTATCATGTTGAAGCTGGGGGCTTATGGTTTCTTGCGCTTTTCGCTGCCGATCGCGCCCGATGCATCACAAGATCTCGCCTGGCTCATGATTTCACTGTCGTTGATTGCAGTGATATACATTGGCCTGGTCGCCATTGTGCAAGACGACATGAAAAAACTGGTGGCGTACTCTTCGGTGGCGCATATGGGCTTTGTGACCCTGGGCTTTTTCATTTTCAATACCGCCGGTGTTGAAGGGGCCATTGTTCAAATGATCTCGCATGGTTTCGTTTCAGGTGCGATGTTCCTTTGTATTGGCGTACTTTACGACCGCATGCATACACGTCGCATCGACGCGTACGGCGGCGTAGTGAATGTCATGCCGCGTTTTGTCACCTTGTTTGTGTTGTTTTCCATGGCCAATGCCGGCTTGCCTGCAACCAGTGGTTTTGTCGGCGAATTTACGGTCATTATGGGCGCAGTTGAATACAACTTCTGGATTGGCTTGCTGGCGGCCACTGCGTTGATTCTCGGCGCTGCGTATTCATTATGGATGGTCAAGCGCGTGGCTTTTGGTGACATCACCAACGAAGAAGTACGCGGCATGTCGGATCTGAATGCGCGCGAATTCCTCATTCTGGGTGTGATGGCGGTCGCTGTGCTTTACATGGGCATTTATCCGAAGCCGTTTACCGATGTCATGCATGTCTCGGTTGAGGCATTGCTGCAACATGTCTCTGTTTCGAAACTGTAGGCCTGAATCATTATGCAATATCAATTTTTGTTCTCTATGGCATTACCCGAGATTCTGCTCTTGATTCTGGCCATGGCCGTATTGCTGATCGATGCGTTCAGCGACAGCCAGACCCGTTTACGTACTTATGGGTTGACGCTGTGCACTTTGGGGGTGCTGACGGTTGTCAGTGCCTATCAGTGGATGCAGGGCCTTGAAGGGGCGACATTCAACGGTTTGTATGTCGTCGATGACCTGTCGCATTTTCTTAAGATTGCTTCTTACATTGCCGTTGCCGTAACGCTTATCTATGGGCGGGAGTATGCCGAAAAGCGCGACATGATGGCGCGTGGAGGGGAGTTCTACACGCTGACGCTGTTTGCCCTGTTAGGGCAAATGGTGATGATTTCGGCCGGTAATTTGTTAACCGTCTATCTAGGCATTGAGCTGATGTCGTTCGCTTTGTATGCACTGATAGCATTGCGTCGTGACCACATTCAATCGACGGAATCCGCCATGAAGTATTTCGTGTTGGGCTCCCTGGCGTCCGGCATATTGCTTTACGGTTTGTCCATGTTATACGGTGCCACCGGTAATCTCGATTTGGCAGGCATTGCGCAGGTTATCGAAAGTGATCAAGCTGAAACGCTGCCCTTGGTGTTCGGGCTGGTTTTCGTTGTGGCGGGTTTGGCGTTTAAATTGGGGGCAGTACCATTTCATATGTGGGTGCCCGATGTTTATCAGGGCGCACCTACCTCCGTAACCCTCATCGTAGGCGCCGCGCCAAAAATTGCCGCTTTTGCCATTGTGATGCGTTTGCTGGTCGACGGCCTGCACGGTTTGTCGAGTGACTGGCAGCCGATGTTACTGATTTTGGCTGTATTGTCGCTGGCCATTGGTAATCTTACGGCCATTGTGCAAACCAACTTTAAACGCATGCTGGCGTACTCAACCATTTCGCATATGGGCTTTGTGTTTCTGGGCTTGCTTTCGGGTGTCACTCAAGATCAACCGCTGGTCTCTACCGAAGCTTACGGCGCTGCGTTGTTTTATATGTTGGTGTACGTGCTCACAACGCTTGCCTCGTTCGGGATTATTTTATTGCTGAGTCGCCAGGGCTTTGAGTGTGAAGAAATTTCTGACTTGAAGGGGTTGAACCAGCGTAGCCCCTTATTGGCCGGGATTCTTTTGCTTGCCATGTTTTCATTGGCGGGTATTCCTCCACTGGCAGGGTTCTACGCCAAGCTGACCGTACTGCAGGCCTTAATCGGAGCAGGTCATGTGACTGTTGCTGTCATTGCCGTATTGTTCTCGCTTATTGGGGCGTTTTACTATTTGCGTGTTGTAAAGGTAGCGTACTTCGACGAACCTGAAGAGGGGGCGCCCGCTGTACCGGCAGGAACGGTATCCAGTACATTAATGTCGGTTAACGGTCTGGCCATTCTGGTTTTGGGTATTTTGCCGGGCGGTTTAATGGCCTTATGCGTTGCGGTTATCGATAGCTCGCTCGGGTTTTAAGCGTGTCGTTTTGCCTGAACGTAACGTAACAACTTAACGGAAGCTGCCGGCTATGGATCTTACGCTTGCCATTGTGCTTTTAGTGGGCTTGTCACTGGTAACAGCGAATCTGCCGTTTCTGGTCGAGCGCTCTTATCTGGTAGTGCCCTGGGCGGCTCCCGGCGGTCGATTCCCAAATGGGCCGCTTCGTTGGCTGGAGTCTTTGCTGTTTTTTGCTGTTTTAGCGGCCTTCGCCTGGATTACATGGGTGTGGATTGGCAGAAGTATTGCCGGGCCTCTTGGTCTGATCTTGCGCGTGGTCGTAATGAGTGTGCTGTTTGGGGCGGTGTTGGCCTACCCAGGGCGGCGGATGCACAAAAGTGGCGTTAAGCCATTTTTGCTTCGCTTGTGTGAAGTTTTGGTTTTTTATTGCCTGATTGGTTTGCTGGCCTTTGCGTTTGAGGCCAGCATGGGCAATGTGTTTCAGCAAAACTGGGAATTCTACGTGATTACGTTAAGCCTTTTTTTGGTTATGGCTTACCCCGGTTACGTTTATCGTTATCTGCTGCGTCGTCGCTAATAGGATTAGTGCTTGAACCAGTTCAGTACGGCGTCAAGGCCGCTTACGTTCAAACTGAAATGGGTTTGTTGCCGAACAATGGGTTTGGCACGATAAGCAACCGAATAATACGATAGCGCCAGCATCTTTAAATCATTTGCCCCGTCTCCCAGCGCAATGATCTGTGAAGGCTCGGCTTGTGTTTCTTTGGCCAGCCAGGTTAAGTGGTCTGCTTTGCCTTGCGCGTCAACAATGTCGCCCAGAACCTTCCCAGTGAGTTTTCCCTGTTCTATTTCAAGGGTGTTGGCAAAAGCGAAATCCAGACCCAGCTTTTCCTTCAGGCGCTCGGTATAGAGCGTGAACCCACCGGATACCAGCATGGTTTTCAGCCCAGCCGCCTGAGCTGTTTGAATAAGTTTTTCGGCGCCGGCATTCAGGCGCAACCGCTCTTCAAACACCTTGTCCAGATCATGAACGGAAACGCCCTGAAGTAACGCCACGCGACGCCGCAGGCTTTCGGCAAAGTCTTTTATTTCGCCTCGCATGGCAGCTTCCGTAATCGCGGCAACTTCAGGCTTACGGCCAACCATATCCGCAATTTCATCGATACATTCAATATTAATGAGCGTTGAGTCCATGTCCATGGCCAGCACGCGGCAATCAGAAAAAGGTTTGATTTCTTCAAGAAATGCGCCGTCGACACCCAATGCGTCGCATGTTTGCCTAATCAACTCCTGTTCTTCAACGTCGATATTCTGCAGACAAGTGGCCGTGCTGCTGATGCGTTGTATGCTTGCCGCCTGAGCGACCGCTGCGACTTTCTCAACGTGGGTAGGATTTAAGTTCGGTGCTTGAATGACGAGATGGGTCATGACAAAAGGTGATAACGATTTAAGTGAAAACGCTTGTCGTGGCGCGAAGGTGGGTGGGTCTTTATTCCAGCGCGTTCAGAATATTGCGCAAGACGGTTATTCTGGCTTGAATGAGTTCTAGCGAAGTGTTCTTTTCGACGGGTTTCATTTCAATTTTCAATTTGTCCTGCCCCGCCAGTTTAACGTGGCGCTGACTTTGCACCAGTTCGATAATCTTGACGGGGTCGACATTAGGTTTTGCTGAAAACTGGATAAGCGCCTGCGTTTCTCCAGCATCGATTTTGGTAATACCCAATGGCTCTGCAACCAGACGCAATTGATGCGTAGCCAATAAAGTCCGGGCGGCATCGGGCAGTTTGCCATAACGATCAATTAATTCTTCCTGAATCGATGTGAGGTCGTCGGGGCTGGTGGCATGCGCCATTTTCTTGTATAGCCCAAGGCGTGCGTGAACGTCCGGGCAATAGTCGGCCGGCAATAACGTAGGGGTGTGCAGGTTAACCTCGCATTTGGCGTCGAAAGGCGATTCCAGGTCGGGCTCTTCGCCATTTTTAAGCGCTTTAACTGCTGTATTCAACATGTCGGAGTACATGGCGAAGCCCACTTCCTGGATATTGCCTGATTGCGATTCCCCCAGAACTTCGCCGGTTCCCCGGATCTCCAGATCGTGCATGGCCAGGAAAAAGCCAGAGCCAAGTTCCTCCATGGCTTGAATGGCTTCTAGTCGTTTCTTGGCGTTGCTTGTAATGGCATCTTCGCCGGGCGTTAGCAAGTAGGCATAGGCTTGATGGTGCGAACGACCCACCCGGCCACGCAATTGGTGTAATTGAGCCAACCCCAGGCGATCGGCGCGGTGGATAATAATGGTGTTGGCACTGGGAACGTCGATACCCGTTTCAATAATAGTGGTGCATAGCAACACATTGAAGCGTTGCTGATAAAAGCCCTTCATGACATTTTCCAGTTCACGCTCGGGCATCTGGCCGTGTGCCACAGCGATACGCGCTTCCGGAACCAATTCTTCCAGCCGTGCCCGACGGTTATGGATGGTGTCGACTTCGTTATGCAGAAAGTACACCTGGCCGCCGCGTTTCAGCTCGCGCAACACTGCTTCGCGGATGGTACTGCCATCCTCACGGCGCACGAACGTTTTGATTGCCAGTCGTTTCTGAGGTGCGGTGGCGATTACCGAGAAATCCCGGATGCCTTCCAACGACATGCCCAGAGTACGGGGAATCGGTGTGGCGGTTAGTGTCAACACATCGACTTCGGCGCGAAGGGCTTTCAACGCCTCTTTCTGGCGGACACCGAAACGATGTTCTTCGTCGATGATGACCAGCCCCAGAGATTTGTACTTAACGTCTTTTGACAGAATTTTGTGCGTGCCGATCACGATGTCGACTTTACCGTTCTTGAGCCCTTCGATCGCCGCATTGACTTCTTTGGTAGAGCGAAAGCGCGAGAGCTCAACAATATTGACCGGCCAGTCGGCAAAGCGGTCGGAGAAGGTTTGCGCATGCTGCTCCGCCAATAGTGTCGTGGGACATAGCAACGCGACTTGCTTGCCGTTGGCTACGGCAAGGAAAGCAGCACGCAGGGCAACCTCGGTTTTGCCGAAGCCGACATCACCGCATACAAGACGATCCATGGGTTTGTTGGAGGTCATGTCTTGAAGCACGGCTTCAATCGCGTTGGCCTGATCAATCGTCTCTTCAAAACCGAAGCCTTCTGCGAAAGTTTCGTAGTCGGTAATGGGGAGCTTGAACTGATGGCCTTGTCGGGCGGCGCGCATGGCGTAAAGCGCCAGTAATTCGGCAGCGGCATCGCGCACATTCTTTGCAGCCCTGCGCCGCGCTTTATCCCACTGGCCTGAGCCCAGTTGATGCAGCGGGGCATGTTCCGGGTCGGTACCACTGTAGCGAGAGATCACGTGCAGTTGAGAAACCGGGACATATAGGGTGCTGCCCGAGGCGTATTCCAGGTGCAGGAACTCCATCGTGCCTTCACCCAGGTCCATGTTGATCAGGCCTTTGTAGCGTCCGATGCCATGATCAACGTGTACCACCGGATCGCCTTCGCGCAATTCCGACAAATCACGGACCATAGCCTCAACATTGCTGCCCCTTTCCTGGCCGCGCCGCTGGCGTCGCACTCCGTGTGTATGACCGGGGTATAGATTGTTTTCGGTTAAGAGCGTGAGCGGAACATGGGGCAGTTGAAAGCCGCGATCAAGGGGAGCGACGGTAAGAATAAAACCGGGAGCATGTCGCAACGCATCGTTCAGGGAGTCAACAATTGCGTCCGGGCGCAAATCAAACTCAGTGAGCATTTGCAACAAGGTTTCCCGACGCCCCGCAGAGTCGGCGCAAAGGACGATTTGCCCGGAGGAATGCGTAACGAGTTGGCGCAGTTTGGCCAGTGGGTCATCCGCACGCCGCGCCACCGCGACATCCGGGTTGGCTTGAATTTCAACATGTTCCCCTTCGTCTGCCACGCTGACTCGGGCGAACTCGCCTAGTGTGTGAAAAAACGTCTCTGCATCGAGGAAGAGGGTTGACGGCGGCAGTACGGGTCTTTCCCGGTCGCTTTTCAGGAATTGATAACGGCTTTGGGTGTCTTGGGTGAAATGGGTAATGGCGTTTTCAACCAGGCCCAGGGTAACGACAAGTGTATCGGCACTCAAGTAATCAAACAGGGTGGCCGTCTTTTCAAAGAAAAGCGGCAAATAGTACTCTACCCCGGCGAACGCAATGCCGTTTCCAATGTCGCGATAGGGCAGCGCCCGTGAAGGATCGCCTTCGAAAACCTCACGAAAGCGCGCACGGAATTGATTGCGTGCTTCCTCGTCCATGGGGAATTCCCGGCCAGGTAAAAGCTGGACCTCTTTAACCGGATAAATACTGCGTTGTGTGTCAACGTCAAAACTTCGAATCGTCTCAATTTCATCGTCGAACAAGTCGATGCGATACGGCACGGCCGACCCCATGGGGAAAAGGTCAATCAGGCCACCACGTATACTGAATTCTCCGGGCGCGGTAACCTGACTTACATGCGCATAGTTGGCCAACATGAGCTGTTCGCGCAATGCCTCTTCATTCAACGAGTCCCCTTGGCGAAATGAAAAGGTATAAGCTGCCAGGAACGCGGGCGGAGGCAGGCGGTAAAGCGCTGTGCTGACAGGTACCGTCAGAATATCGACGTTTTGCTGCATCAAGGCGTGCAGGGTGTGAAGGCGTTCTGAAACGAGGTCCTGATGAGGTGAGAAGCCATCGTAAGGCAGTGTTTCCCAGTCGGGTAAAGGTCTAACGTTTAATTTGGGATTGAATAAATGTATTTCGTCGGCGAGACGTTGTGCAGTGAGTGGTTCGGCGCATAGAACGAGAATGGGGCGTTTGGCCTGTGTGCTGAGTTCGGCAAGCAACCAGGCGTCGCCCGAACCGGCCGGTGGCGGTATTGCATATCGCGCACCGGGTTTAACGGCCTTGAGCAGTTGAGATAATGAGGGCAGCAAATTGGGGACGGCGTGAGCGTCGGAAAATATTTCGGTTGTCATTTCACTGTGCATTATAAAATCGGTTTGTTATGTCTAAGAAAATTATTGCGATCGTGCCCGCAGCCGGAGTGGGTCAGCGCGCTTTGGATACCTCTAACGAAGGCGCTGCCGTGCCCAAGCAATATCGATTGCTTAAGGGCAAGCCCATGTTGCGCTGGTCGGTGGAGGCGTTGTTGGCTGATCCGCGCGTGGAGCAGGTCAGGGTTGTGGTCGCAGCCGACGATTCGCGAGCCCAGGCAGTGCTTGACGGTTTAGCGCGGGTGGTTGTGCGCCCGGTGGGCGGGCCAACACGGGCTGAAACCGTTTCGGCGGGTCTGGCTGATGCCGCTTTAGATAATGACGCCTGGGTTTTGGTCCATGATGCGGCACGACCAGGGTTGCCGCTTTCCAGTTTAAATCGCTTAATTGACATCTGTTTGTATGAACAACAGGGCGGTTTGTTGGCTCTGCCGGTTGCAGACACAGTTAAAAAGGCGCATAAAGCGGCTGCATTTGCTCCGGCCGAGGGTTGCGTTTTAACCGGCACTGCCGGCAAGCCCGCAACCCGTTATGCCGTTGCCGGAACGCTTTCCCGGGAATCGTTATGGTTGGCTCAAACACCGCAAATGTTTCCTGCTGAGCTGTTGCGCAAAGCGCTTTTGCAGGCCCACCGGGCTGGTGTCGAAATCACGGATGAGGCGTCGGCCATGGAGCGTTATGGGGTTGAGCCACGCCTGATTCCGGGCGATCCGCGCAATTTCAAGGTAACGTGGCCAAGTGATTTTGATTTGATGGAAAAGTGGTTATGAGTTTGTCTATTCGTGTTGGGCAGGGGTTTGATGTTCATGCGTTTGTTGAGGGTCGTCCACTTATTCTGGGCGGCGTGACAATTCCCTATGAGAAAGGTCTTCAGGGGCACTCCGACGCCGATGCGTTGCTGCATGCGCTTACCGACGCTTTGCTCGGCGGGGCAGGGCTGGGGGATATTGGTCGTCATTTTCCTGATACTGATCCACGTTTTAAAGGGGCCGATAGCCGCATACTGTTGCGAGATGCTTACCAGTTGGTACGTGAAGCCGGCTGGTTGGTGGGCAATATCGACGCCACAATACATGCACAGGCGCCAAAAATGGCGCCTTATGTCGCAGACATGATTCAATATATAGCGGATGACCTTCAAATTGACGCCGGTCAAGTCAACATCAAGGCGAAAACAAATGAAGGTCTTGGCTACCTGGGGCGTAAGGAAGGCATTGCAGCCAACGCAAGCGTGCTGCTATTTCGCCCCTAGTGTCTTAAAGCGTTTCACCACCGGGCTCGCGACCGCAGGGGCACAACTCTTCCGTTTGCAAGGCATCGAGAATTCGCAAAATTTCTTTCGGATTGCGTCCTACGTCGAGTGTATTAACCGAGACATGCTGAATAACGTTGTCGGGGTCGATAATAAAAGTGGCGCGTAACGCGACGCCCTCGTTGCGTTCACGAATGCCCAGTTGGTCGATTAATGCACCGCTGGTGTCGGCGAACTGGAAATGGGCAAGCTTGGCCAGATCGGCGTTTTCACGGCGCCATGCCAGTTTAACGTGTTCGTTATCAGACGAGCCTCCCATGAGAATCGCGTCGCGCTTATCGAACTGTTCAGTCAGGTCGTTGAAACCAACAATTTCGGTGGGGCAAACGAAAGTGAAATCTTTCGGGTAAAAATAAACGACTTTCCATTTGCCCGGGAATGAACTTTCCGTGATGTCCTCGAACGCAGACACCCCGTTTTCCTCATGCTGACTAAAGCCGGGTTTCACGCCGGTAACCTTGAAAGGTTCCAGTTTGTCTCCCACTGTTTTCATGTGCACTCCTGCGAGGTTTTTCTGGGCACAACTTTGCGCCCGCTCAGTTGATTGTATGCGATTCAGCCGGTTTTAGTGGCGAGCCAGGGGCAGGGCAATGCGTGCAATAAGGCCGCCTGAGGGTGGTGAGATGAGCGTTAGGCGGCCGCCAACATGCCCCAGCAGGCGCTCGACAATGGCTAACCCCAGGCCTGCTCCGCTAACGCCGGTTCGCGCCGCTTCCCCGCGTGAAAACGGGCGTAACAGACGTTCGATCTCAGAGGCTTCAACACCCGCCCCCTTGTCGCTGACCTCGATCAAGGTTTGTGATCGCTCTTGTCTGGCACTTAAATGGATGTGACAACTGTCGTCGACGGGTGAGCGACCATAGCGGCGTGCGTTCTCAATGAGGTTGCCGACAATACGTTTTAAGTCGTGCGCGGTGATACGGGCGGTGAGCTTGTCGGGGATGTCTGCCGTCAGGTGGCCACCTAGTGCCTCTGTGTGTGTTCTTTCACGCTCGTAGATATCGTGCAGAACTTTCGAAATATCAATGCCTTTTTCGGGCAGGGCGGCCGCCGGCCGAGCGTATTCCATAAGCTGCCCAATGCTGTGGTCGACCTGCGCCAGATCTTCATCGATTGCCTGTCGGGCTTCATCGTCGACATTGCTCATTTCTATTTCCAGACGCATGCGTGCCAGCGGGGTGCGCAAGTCGTGGGAAATACCGGCCAGCATAATTTCGCGATCGGCTTCAATACGACGCAGGTCACTGAGCATGCGGTTGAACGCGTCATTCATTTCCCGCACTTCCAGTGGGCCCGCTTGTGGCAGGGGGGACGGTATTTGCCCCCGGGCGACTTGTCGGGCCACTCTGGCCAATTGGGCCAGCGGGCGATTGACAAAGCTGACGCTGATTGCCGAGCCGATCAGTGCCAGCAAAAGTGCGGTAGCGCCCCACCAGAACCATTGCAAGCCAACGGTTAGCCCGAGTTGTTCGCGATCAAACACCAGCCAGTAGTGGTCATTTTCAATATCGAAACTGACCCAAATGCCGGGAACCTGGTTAACCGACCACATGACCTGCGCGTTGGGCCCCAGACGGGTTTTTATTTCCTCAACAACATGATCCCAATAACTTGACTCCGGGATCGGTTCAAGTTCATCTGTTGGTTCGCGGGGTTGGACGCGCAAGCTTTCTTTGGTTGCCAGATCCAGCAACAGAGCGGGTCTGACCTCTTGCGGTGCATAAATTAACGCAGATCGGGTGATACTGACCGATGTTGTGACCCGTTGCGCCATTTGGGTGGCGCGGGGGCCTTCTTCCATGCTGAAAAATACGTGCAGCCATGTTCCCAGGCTAACCAGCATCAGAAGGGCGAGGAGCAAAAAAGACCGGCTGAAAAGACTCAGCCGGATCTTCGAAGTGAAACGCTGCAACTGTTTTTTCAGAAGCGGCATTTTTGTTTAATTACCGCCATCGGGGATAAAAACGTACCCCAGCCCCCAGACGGTTTGAATGAAAATGGGTTTGGACGGGTTAGGCTCGATCAGTTTGCGCAAACGGGATATTTGCACATCGAGACTGCGGTCGAACGCTTCATATTCGCGCCCACGTGCCAATTCCATGAGTTTGTCGCGTGATAGGGGAATTTTAGGGTGGCGCGCGAATACTTTCAGAACCGAGAATTCGCCCGTCGTAATGGGGACGGTCTCGTTGTTGCGCGTGAGCGTGCGGGTAGACAGATTCAGCACATAAGGCCCGAATTCGATTGCCTCGTTATCCTGGCTGGGTGCGCCGGGGTGCTCTTCAGTACCACGGCGGCGCAAAATTGCATTCACACGGGCCAATAATTCGCGCGGATTGAATGGCTTGGACAAATAGTCGTCGGCCCCCATCTCAAGCCCGACAATGCGATCAATTTCTTCAGCTTTGGCTGTAAGCATGATAATGGGTGTGTTGTCGTGGCTGCCGCGTAAGCGCCGGCAAATCGACAAACCATCTTCACCGGGCAGCATGAGGTCGAGCACCAGAAGGTCGAAGTGCTCGCGCTGCCAAAGTTTGCTCATTTCCTTGGCGTCTTCGGCAACAAATACGTTGAAGCCTTGTTCAGATAAGTAGCGACGCAATAGGTCGCGCAGACGTGGATCGTCGTCGACGACCAGTATTTTTCGTGCAGGAGACGGGTTTTGTGTGTTCATGGTCGAAAATGTAACAGGGACGGGCAAGCCCGTATAGTAGCCGGTAGCAAGATATTACATAATTTTCATTCTCTTTAAGCTTATCACCGCCTTGGCGTTTTTGGTAATTTTTTTAGTGCACCCGGCCGGCGTTGCGATCTCTCCATGGCACCTAGGCGCAACTGGCATAAAATGCCCGACATGGCCTTCAATCTGATTGCATTTGAAACATCCACAACAACCTGCAGCGTGGCGCTCTTGACCGAGCGTGACGGCGCACTGCAGGTTGTGTCTGCGAGTCACTCGTCGCAGGGGCATGCCGAACAGGTTTTGCCTTTGGCGGAGCGTTTGTTGAATCAAACCGGGTTAACACGTGACGACCTGGATCTGGTGGTTTTTGGGCAAGGCCCTGGTGGGTTTACTGGTTTACGGGTGGCGTGTGGGGTGGCGCAGGGAATGGCTTACGCGTTAGGGGTATCGGTTGTGCCAGTGCCGACATTGCAAGCAATCGCGGCGTCTGCAGGCCCGGTCAGGGCGCCGGGAGTGTGCCGCATTGTGGTTCAGGACGCCCGGATGGGCGAACTTTATGTCGCTGCCTACTGGCTCGCTTCAGGCATGCGGGAAACACAAGCAGCCTGGCAGGAAATTCAACCGTGTGTGCTGGTGGCAGCGGAAGATTTCGACTATTGGCTGGACCAACAAGCCCGCGAGTGGGTGCTGCCCGGTGCCATTGGCTATGTGGAAATGGTGGGTGATGGTATTCAGGCCCATCCGTCACTGCAGTTTACTGCAACAGTTGTGGTCGCCGGTAACGCGTACCCGTTGCAAGTGCTCTCCGGCGTTCCTCTCGACGCAAAGTCCATTGCCTTGCAGGGGTTGCAGTTATTTCAATCCGGTCACTTTATGACACCTGCCGAAGCTGCACCGCTCTATGTGCGCGACAAAGTCGCGTTCACGACGCAAGAGAGAGAAAAAGGGCTGGGGGGGAATCCCAGGGTGCACGGCAAGTTGCGTATTGAACCCATGCGTCTGGAACATTTGGATGCGGTCGTTGATATCGAAGCAGAAGTTCAATCGTTTCCCTGGACGCGAGGCAATTTTGCCGATGCCTTGAACGCAGGCTATGGCGCCTGGGTCGCGCTTCAGCAAAACAAGGTAGTTGGCTTTAGTGTGGTTATGTTCGCACCCGATGTGGCTCACTTGCTGGTTATTGCAGTGGCCCCCCAACTGCAGCGTGGAGGCGTCGGCTACGTGCTTTTACGCCATGCCGAACAGGCAGCACGCGACAAAGGCCTGGTTTCGATGTTGCTCGAGGTTCGCCAGTCCAATTTGAAAGCGTTGAATTTTTATCGTAATCGCGGCTTTCAATCGTTAAGCGTCAGGAAAGGGTATTACCCGGCCGCTCGTGGCCAAAGGGAAGATGCTTTGGTTTTGCAAAAAGATTTGAGCGCGACGGGGGCGTCATGACAAGGCCCGAACGATTTCACGTTTTAACGCCCCTGCAGATGGCATGGTTGCAGGAATTGGGTCTCGACCGACGCCTGTTGCAGGTTGCATTTGATGCGACACAGACAGATGCTGATAAAGATGCAGATTCCCCCCAGGGTTTGAAGAGGCAAGCGTCGACAAAGCCTGAATCAGAGCCGACTAAGTTGCCAGGTCTGCCGACCAAACGGGAAAAGGCTCCTGCCGTTGTCGAACAGGCGATTTTGCCGGCAGATCTTGATTCCTTGAAAGCAGAGGCAGCCGGATGTACCCGCTGTGGTTTACATGCCGGGCGTCATCAGGCGGTCTTCGGCAATGGCCAAACCGCGTCACCCGACTGGATGGTCATTGGTGAAGCTCCGGGAGACCACGATGATCAGGTCGGACTGCCTTTTCAGGGAGCGGCCGGCCGGTTATTGCAGCTTATTTTTGAGGCCTCAGGTCTGGCCCCGCATGCCTCGTTCTATTATGCGAACGCAATAAAGTGTCGGCCTCGCGGGGGGCGTGTTCCCAGGAAAGAAGAAATAGAGGCTTGCTTACCGTTTTTGCAGGCGCAAATTGAACAGATTCGACCTCGGGCCATTCTGGTGTTGGGCTGGTTGGCTGCCGGAGCGTTGCTGCAGGAAAAGGACGATATTGAACAATTACGTGAGCGCGTGCACACCTACACCGCGCCGCATGGCCGAATTCCCGTAGTGGTGACTTATCACCCCGCTGCGCTACTGTTGCGTGGTCGGCACAAGGCCCAGGTCTGGCGGGATATGCAATTGGCGCGACGGCTTAAGGAAAGTTCTTCAGAAAGCCAGACGAACGAGTAACGCGTTAGTGCAATGCCTGGCCGTGGCCATGTTGCCCGATTTGGTCTTTTAAAGAGGGGTCGCGTTTCTGGTTCAGGTAATGCCAACGTGCAAAAACAATCATTAACAGGGCAACCAGCAGGCCAAAAATAACAATAATGATATTGATGGGCAAATTAAGCCAGAGCAGTAAACTGTATATGCCCAGCATCAACAGAATGTTCAATTGTTCATTGAAGTTTTGCACCGCAATTGAGTGCCCCGCCGAAAGAAGCACGTGTCCCCGGTGCTGCAACATGGCATTCATGGGCACAACGAAAAACCCCGACAAAGCCCCAATTAAAATCAATAACGCATAAACAGTCCAAGGGGAGTACACCACGGGCATCAGCAGCACGACAAACCCCATGATCACACCAAGCGGCAATACCGAGAAGGCTTTTTTAAGCGGTACACGCCCGGCAAATACGGCCCCTATTACGGTGCCGACAGCGGCCACGCCCATCAGTATCGAAGCCTGATCCAGGCGGTAGCCCAAATGCTGCGCACCCCACTCAATAAGAATGAGCTGCAGTGTTGCGCCGGCGCCCCAGAATAATGTGGTTACAGCTAACGATATTTGTCCTAGTTTGTCGCTCCACAGCGTTTTAACGTAGTAACTGAATTCGCGCACAAGTTTGAGGGGGTGCGTTTGTTGTTTGGGGTAACTAATGTTGGTGTTTGGAATCAGAAGGTTGCAGGCCGCCGCCATGAAATACACAAGACCAATCACAAAAATGGCTGCCTCACCCCGGCTTTCGACTACGCTGCCAATAACGGGGTTCGCCAACAAAACGGCGGAAACATTTGGGTTAATAAGTATGCCGCCCAGTACCGTGCCGAAAATAATGCTAAGCACCGTCAGGCCTTCAATCCAGCTATTGCCTTTAACCAGTTGGTCGGGGGGAAGCATTTCAGTAACGATGCCGTATTTTGCCGGTGAATAAGCGGCTGCGCCCACGCCAACCAGCGTGTAAGCGCAGAAAATAAGCGCAAGCTGGCCGCCAACTTCAAAACCGAAGCTTTGATAGCTGAACATGATGATGCAGCCTGTGACCTTTACGGCATTGGTGGCAAACATGACTTTCCCTTTCGGGAACGAGTCGGCGAAAGCGCCTACAAAAGCAGCCAACACAACGTAAGAAAGTGCGAACCACCATTTCATCATCGGGGCCATCCAGTCGGGGCCCTGAAGATCCACAATAATTGCAATGGCGGCAATGAGTAGCGCGTTATCAGCCAGCGACGAGAGCGCCTGGGCCGCCATGACCAGATAAAAACCTTTTTTCAATCTAAACGCCCCAGTTGCGGGTTAGAGTGCCGGGTAGCCGGAAACCATGTTTGGATACAGAGTATAGCGCCCCGACTGAGGCGCTTTGTCCTGGGGTATCATACAAACGATAAAATTCGACCTTTCCGTAATCGTTTTGAAGACTCTTGCATTGTGCGTCTAACTCAAATCAAGCTCGCTGGTTTCAAGTCGTTTGTTGAGCCCACTGTCATCCCAACGCCCAGTCAACTGGTCGGGGTGGTGGGCCCCAACGGTTGCGGCAAGTCGAATATTATCGATGCAGTGCGCTGGGTGCTTGGTGAAACCCGTGCGTCGGAATTGCGTGGGGAATCCATGCAAGACGTCATTTTTAATGGGTCAGGTCAGCGTAAAGCCTCAGCAAGGGCGTCGGTGGAGTTGGTTTTCGACAATAGCGATGGGCGTGCGTCGGGGCAATGGAGCACGTATGCAGAGATTGCCGTGCGTCGCGTGCTGACGCGTGATGGAACCAGCAGCTATTACATTAATAATCAGCAAGTTCGCCGTCGCGACATCCACGACATTTTTCTGGGGACGGGGTTAGGTACGCGCGGCTACGCCATTATTGGCCAGGGCATGATTAATCGTCTCATCGAAGCGCGCCCCGAAGATCTTCGTGTTTATCTTGAAGAGGCGGCGGGGGTTTCCCGCTATAAAGAGCGTCGCCGTGAAACTGAAAATCGCCTGGCGGATACTCGTGAAAACCTAAGTCGGGTTGAGGATATTCTGCGGGAGCTCGATACCCAACTTGAAAAGCTTGAGGCTCAGGCGGAAGTGGCGACGCGCTATCGCGGGTTGCAGGAAGAAGGCGAACGCAAACAGCATGCATTGTGGTTGTTGAAAGAAGAGGGTGCGCGTAACGATCAGAAAACGAAATTCGTTGCGATTGAAAAAGCACAAACCGAACTTGAGGCGGCGGCGGCCGGCTTAAGACGGATTGAGTCTGAGCTTGAGTCGCGTCGACAGGCGCATTATGCGGCCGGTGACCGTGTGCACGCGGCCCAGGGCAAGTTGTACGAAGCGGGGGCGCAAGTAAGTCGTCTTGAGGCTGAAATTCGCCATGTTGTGGATTCTCGCGCAAGAGTGCAGGCACGTCGCACGCACTTGGAAACCCAGCAGCAGGAATGGCAGGCACAGCAAATGCACTGTGAAGAGCAAATCGCCGCCTCCGACGTTGCTCTGGAGGAAGCGGCCGCGCAAACGGAGGAGCTTAGACTCCAGGTCGACGACGCTTGCGCGGCATTGCCGGGAATTGAAGAGCGGGTGCGTTCGGCCGGCGCCGCCCGTGACGACATGCGTTCCGGTTTATCACGTATAGAGCAGGATTTGGCGTTGGCGGCTCAGTCCCAACGTGATGCTGATCGTCAGCTTGAAGCGTTGACGGTACGCCGGGAGCGTCTGGAAGCCACGTTGCGCTCACTTGATGCGCCCGACCCCGAGCGTATTGACCAATTGGCGGGCGACATGGAAATGTTGTCGGGTCAGCAAGAAGAGGCTCAGGCGCGTTTACTGGAGCTTGAAGAACGCCTGCCGGAGCTCGATGAAGGGCGGCGCGACGCCCAACGTAGTTCTCAGGAGGAAGCGGCTGCGCTTGCACGCCTTGAGGCGCGTTTAACCGCTTTGGAAAAATTGCAGCAAGATGTCCAAACGCAAGGCAAACTTCAACCTTGGCTTGAAAAGCATGGCTTGGCGAATATGTCGCGGTTGTGGCAGCACTTAGGTATCGACTCTGGCTGGGAGCCGGCGTTGGAGGCCGCACTGGGCGATGTCATGGGTGCGCTCGAAATGCGCCAGCTTGAAATGGCTCAGGCGTTTGTTAACGACCCTCCACCCTCGAAGTTAGCGTTTTATCAACATCCTATCGCCGGTAAACCACCGTCAAATCAAGCGTCGTTAACACCGTTGTCGCGTTTGTTGCGGGTTAATGACGCCGATCTGCGCAGCTTGCTGGAGCATTGGCTGGCCCATGTTTATACCGCCGACTCCATAGAACAAGCCATGCGTTTGCGTAGCGACTTACCCAACGGTCAAGGGTATTTCGTCGTGCCGTCAGGGCATATTATTGATGCCCACAGTATTCGTTACTATGCGCCCGATACCGATCAGGCGGGCATGCTGGCACGGCAGAAGGAAATCGCTAATCTGCAAAGGGAAATAAAGGCGCGCCAGCTGATGGCTGATCAGGCAGTCGCGGCTGTGGCCCGCGCGGAGGCCGCCTGGAAAGAGGCGGGTCAGGCGCTGCCTCCGGCACGTACCCGGGTGGCGGAAATGACGCGCCGTTTGCACGATATACAACTTGAACACTCCCGGCTCGTTCAGCTTGCCGAACAGTCGGGCCAGCGTGCCAATCAGATTCGCGACGAGTTAACCGAGATTGCAACTCAAACGGAAACGTTGAAAGGCATTCGCGAAGAAGCCGAAATGCGTTTTCAGTCGCTGGATGAGTCGTTGGCAGAGCAACAAGGCCGTTACGAAGATGCGCAACTGTCGGGGGAGGCGCTTGCCAATGAGGCGGAACAAGCGCGCCGGCGCGTGCGTGAACTTGAGCGTCGGGTACAGGAATCCGAGTTTGCAGAACGTACCTTGCAAACACGTATCGACGATTTGCGCCGCAATTTCAGTCTGGCGCGCGAGCAGGGTAGCAAAGCCGTCGACGAACTGGCCTCGCTGCAAAATGAATTAGCGGAACTGGATGCTTCGGCGGCCCAGGCCGGGTTGCAAGATGCATTGGAAGAACGCGCTGCTTGTGAGGAGGTGTTGGGCCAGGCTCGAATCGAACTCGATAATCTGGCCGCCGGGCTGCGTGAAGCCGATGAAAAGCGGCTGGAAAATGAGCGTCAGTTGGAGCCGCTGCGGTCAAAAATTACCGAATTGCAGTTGCAGGAGCAGGCGGCAAGACTGGCCGTTGAGCAGTTTTCAGAGCAGCTCGATGCTCAGCAGGTTGATCGCGATACGTTACGACGTTTTCTTGAAGAGCAGGCTGAGTCATGGCAGCGCGTGGGTTGGCTGCAATCCGAAGTACAGCGTATTTCGCGCGAGGTAGATGGCTTAGGCGCAGTAAATCTGGCGGCGCTTGAGGAGCTGGGGCAGGCGCGCGAGCGTAAATCATATCTGGATTCCCAGCATACCGACTTATGTAATGCAATTGAAACGCTGGAAGATGCAATCCGCAAAATTGATCGGGAAACCCGCGCGTTGTTGCAGGAAACATTCGACACCGTCAATCATCATTTTGGTGAGCTGTTTCCAAAATTGTTTGGTGGTGGTGAAGCCAAGCTGATTATCACCGGCGAAGAAATTCTTGATGCCGGCGTACAGGTAATGGCGCAGCCTCCGGGCAAGCGAAACAGCACAATTCATTTGTTGTCGGGGGGAGAAAAAGCCTTAACCGCAACGGCATTGGTTTTTGCACTGTTTAAACTTAACCCGGCGCCGTTTTGTTTGCTCGACGAGGTTGATGCCCCATTGGATGATGCCAACACCGAACGTTATGCGAGCCTCGTCACCAATATGAGTGAGCAAACCCAGTTTTTGTTTATCTCACATAACAAAATTGCCATGCAGATGGCACGGCAATTAATTGGTGTCACAATGCAGGAGCAGGGCGTTTCGCGTATTGTTGCAGTCGATATCGAGTCTGCCATGCAATTGGCGCAAGCGTAATTGAATACACTATGAAAACCATGAAACCGCTAAGCGGAGTGCGTACATGAGCGATTTGCAGATCGGGCTGGTTGCCCTGGGGGTTGTCCTGATTTTTGCCGTGCTGGTTTTTAACTGGTGGCAAGACAGGCGTGTACGTCGGCATATGCAGGAAAATTTTCCGCAAACTGATGAAGATCCGTTGTTGGGAGGCCTGCCGCCAACCGTTGGTCGTCGCGAGCCGGGTCTGGGGGAAAGTCTTGACGTGGTTGCTGAAAGTGAATCCGGTGGTGATGATGTCGACGAGGTTGATCCCTTGTGCGAGGCGGTGATTGATGTTGTCTTCGCGCAACCCGTATCTGGTGCCCAATTGAAAGATGCAACTCGAACTTTGGCGGTCAGTAGCAGCAAGCCGGTACGTATTTTTGCAGAAACTACTACTGGTGTTCATCGCGCCGGTTTACCTGCAGAGGAGTCGTGTGTGTCAATCCAATTGGCGATTTTGCTCGCCAACCGTGCCGGCCCGCTCACTGATGTCGAGTGGTCTCGTCTTTGGACCGCGGCTCAGGGCTTGGCCGAACGATTTGATGGCTCCGTCGAAGGACCCGAGCAAGATGAAGTTGTAAGTCGTGCTGAGCGGCTGGACGAGTTTTGCGCCAACCTGGATGCCCAGGTGGGCTTGGTGGTTCAACTCAACGGCGCGCAACCTCTTGGCAAAGTATGCTCGGTTGTGGAAGACGCTGGTTTCGTGATGCTGGTTAATCAGTATGTTTGGGTGGCCGAGTCCGGGCAAGCCCGCTTCGCGCTTATGTTTGATGGTGAAGCGGCTGCCGGCTTCAAGGGTGCAAGCGTCTCGCGTCTTGATTTGCTGCTTGATATTCCGAACAGTCCCAGTGACAGTCAAGCATTCAGCCGAATGGCGGGAGTGGGGCGTGACCTGGCTCAGCGTTTCCAGGCTCAGTTGGTGGATGACCAGGGGCGCCCTGTTACTGAGTCGGCCGACGCACGTATCGATGAGCAGCTTACGCCACTTTATGAGCGCTTGGAGCAAGCCGGGTTTACGCCGGGCGATGAGCGTACGGCAAGGTTGTTTTCGTGACCGGTTCATTGTTTGATATTTCGGAAACGGTGCTCAAGAAGGTCGCCCGGTTGCGCGACGATATCGCGCTGCATAACCATCGGTATTACGTTTTGGACGCCCCTGTGATTTCCGATGCACAGTACGACCGGCTGATGCAGGAGCTGGCTGACCTTGAGGCACAGCATCCCGAATTGGTTACGCCCGAGTCTCCCACCCAGCGCGTCGGCGCAGCACCGCTGGATGCTTTTGATAGTGTGCGACATAAAGTACCGATGTTATCGCTGGGTAATGGCTTTGACCCAGACGATATCCAGGCGTTCGACCGTCGCGTGACGGACGGTCTGCTGGGCAGCGGTTTGTTGAAAGACGGCGAGCATGTGGCTTATCACGCCGAATATAAGTTCGATGGGCTGGCCGTGAACTTGCGTTACGAGGCGGGCAGACTTGTGCAGGCAGCGACACGGGGTGATGGTCAGGAAGGGGAGGACATTACATCCAATATTCGCACGCTGCGCTCTGTGCCCCTGCAGTTGAAGCAGGGTTATCCCAGTGTGCTCGAAGTGCGTGGCGAGGTGTTCATCAATATTCGCGACTTTCAGCGTCTGAACGAAAGCCAGCAAGCACGTGGCGAGAAAGTTTTTGTGAACCCGCGCAACGCAGCTGCCGGCAGTTTAAGGCAGCTCGATCCCCGGATTACCGCCCGTCGCCCATTGCGTTTTTTTGCTTATGGGTGGGGTGAAATCGACACTGATTTGCGTGCCACGCAAGCTGAGATGCTCGACTGGTTCGATCAACTGGGCTTGCCGGTTAATCGTGACCGCGAAGTGGTTAAAGGTGCGCAAGGCATGTTGGATTTCTACGGTAACGTCGGGCAACGGCGCTCTTCTTTACCCTTCGATATCGACGGCGTCGTGTACAAGGTGAATTCGCTTGAGGCTCAGGAGGTGCTCGGTTTCGTAGCACGTGCCCCACGTTTTGCCATTGCCCACAAGTTCCCCGCCCAAGAGGAAACGACCGTGTTGTTGGGTATCGATATTCAGGTTGGGAGAACGGGCGCGATTACACCTGTTGCCCGTCTGAAACCGGTTTTTGTGGGCGGGGTAACCGTAACGAACGCCACGTTGCATAACGAAGACGAAATTCGCCGCAAAGATGTGCGTATCGGCGATACGGTGGTTGTCCGGCGCGCCGGCGATGTCATTCCCGAGGTGGTGGGGCCGGTGCCTGAGTTGCGGCCGGAGAGCGCCGCTTTTTTCGTGATGCCGAAACAGTGTCCTGTTTGTGGGTCGACAATTCATCGGCTTGAGGGAGAGGCGGTCTCCCGTTGCACGGGTGGGCTTTTTTGTGCTGCACAACGTAAACAAAGCCTGATACACGCCGCGGGTAGAAAAGCGCTTGATATTGAAGGTTTGGGCGAAAAACTGGTAGATCAACTGGTCGACAGCGGGCGTATAAAGTCTATTGCCGATTTGTTTTCATTGCGCGTTGAAGAGTTGTTGAACTACGAGCGAATGGGCCGCAAGTCGGCCGAAAATCTTGTGAAGGCAATTGATGCTGCCCGTGCGCCGGCTTTGGGGCGTTTGGTGTTCGCGTTAGGTATCCGGCATGTTGGTGAAACGACGGCACGTGATCTGGCTCGTCATTTTGGTTCCATACAGGCCATCATGAATGCCGACGAAGACGCGCTCATGACGGTTCCTGATGTCGGGCCGGTTGTGGCGCATTCCGTTCTGGAGTTTTTCGCCGAGGCTCACAATCGCGATATTGTGCATTTATTGGAGCAGGCCGGTGTGCAGGCCAAGGTGGAAAGCGAACCAAACCGCCAGTTGCTGGCCGGCAAGACCTTTGTATTAACGGGTACGCTTCCGTCCTTAACGCGCGATGAAGCCACGCGCATGATTATGGCTGCCGGTGGAAAAGTAAGTGGGTCTGTTTCAAAGAAAACCGCGTATGTGGTTGCCGGCGACGACGCAGGCAGCAAATTGACCAAGGCTCAAGAACTTGGGGTTGCGGTTCTGGATGAGCAAGGCTTAAGGGAGCTGCTGGCTCAGGCCTGATTTCACCTGAGCGCAGCTTAACCCTTTTTAACTGTGTTTCAAGCCTTATTGGATCTTTGCTTTTTCCATTAATTCTTCCTGGTATTGCGACAATTTTTCCTGTTGCAGCATTTCCTGTAACTGGGGCTTAACTTCGGCCAGCGCAGGGAAAGTAACCGGCCGGATATCTTCCAGTTCAATAATATGCCAGCCAAATTGCGATTGCACCGGGTCGCTGGTGCGTTGCCCTTTTTCCATGCTTTCAACAGCCTGTGCAAATGGCGGTACATAGCTACTGGTGGTCGACCAGCCTAAATCACCGCCTTGGCTGCCTGTTCCTTTGTCTATTGAGTGTTCCTTGGCAGCATTTTCAAAGCTTATTTCGTTCGCTTCGATTTGGGCGAGAAGGTCGCGGGCGGCCTGTTCTTCCTCAACCAGAATGTGACGGATTTTGTATTCTTTGCGATCAGACTGGGCTTTCTTGATAGCTTCGTATTCCTCTTCAATCTGTTTATCCGTAACGGGATTTTTTTCGAGATAGTTTTCCATAAGGGCGCGAACCAGAATACCTTGGCGCGCCAGTTCCAGCTCCTGACGCACTTCGGGTTCCTTGTCGACACCGGCACGCTCAGCCGCTTGCACGGCAACCAGACGACCGATCATTTCTTGTTTTACCTGTTCGCGCAGTTCCGGGGATTCTTTTGCGCCCTGACTGACCAGCAAACTAATAAATTGGTCGAGCTGGTCTTGGGTGATGGCTTTGCCATTCACTGTAGCCACGTTCTGGGCGTACAGCGGAGCGGAAACGGCAAAAGCAGCAGCGAACATAACAAGTTTCTTCATACACATCCTTAAGCGTTGGCTGTGGCCACAATGGCCAAAGCATGAATGGGAAAGGGGATCAGATCCTGGACCTGATCATACACGAGGCGATGACGGGCAAGCGGGCGCAGCCCGTTGAACTGCGCACTGCTGATGATGACACGTAAATGACTGGCTCCGGTTTGTGCACCGGCATGACCCGCATGCAAGTGCGACTCATCAATAATTTCAAGGGTTGACGGTGCGAGCGTTTGCAGGCGCTCGCGAACAAGTTGGATACGGTCTTGAGTTTGAGATGATTGGGGGTGGTTCATGGGGTATCTTTCATGTGGCGGCTAAGCCAAATAGATTGCACAACAACAAAAACCAGCAATAAAGCCATTAGGCCGAAAACCTTGAAGTTGACCCATTGCGACTCTGAAAACCGGCCTGAAAATGCAACGTAAAGATTCAAGGCGCCTGAGCAAATAAAAAACGTTGCCCAACTTATGTTGAGTTTGTCCCAAACAGCAGGCGGAAGTTCAATTTGTGCCCCCATGAGTTTTTGCATAAGGTTGCGCTTGAACAAATAACGGCCTCCCAGCAAGACGATGCCGAAGATCCAGTAAAGAACCGTGGGCTTCCATTTAATGAACGCATCGTTCTGTAATAGCAGCGTGGCGCCACCGAACAAAACGATCACGGTCAGGTTGATCCAGTGAGTGGCTTCAATTTTTTTTGCCATCGCTTTTAGCCAAACGAACTGGCCGATGGCTGCGACGATAGCTACGCCGGTTGCCAAGTAGATGTCGGCATACCGATAAGCGATAAAAAACAGAATTAGGGGGAAAAGGTCGAACAGCAGTTTTTTCATTTTTCCGGTTCGAATTTTAATGAAAGGGAGTTGATACAGTAGCGCAGGCCCGTTGGCGGTGGGCCGTCGGGAAAAACATGGCCCAGATGCGAGTCGCATACTTTGCAGATGACTTCAGTGCGAATCATGCCGTGCGACGTATCCGTTTCTTCCAGAACCAGATCGGGATTGAGAGGGGCAAAATAGCTTGGCCACCCGCATCCGGCGTCAAACTTGGTATCGGAAGCAAATAGCGGTGTTCCGCAACCCACGCAGCGATAGATTCCCGATTCGGTTGTGTTCCAATATCGGCCTGTGAAGGCACGTTCCGTGCCTTTTTCGCGGGTAACATAGTATTCTTCGGGCGTAAGCTGCGCCCGCCATTCGGTTTCCGACTTGCGAATTTTTTCCATTCTGAGCCTTTTAGTACCAGTAACATCTATGCGGAGTTAACTCTAATGTTAAACGACTTTGATAAAGACAACAGGGAAACCCCGTAAAGACACCGGTTGATGAATTAGGCATAATTCTTTAGGTTTAGAAAGTAAGCTGGTTTGCGAATATTAGGTGAACGCTGTTTCATGAGCGACTTTTCTACGTCAAGACACGTTGTTGTCTTTTTTTTGGTGTTGTAGATGGACTCAACAATTTTTCTTATTTTGCTCCAAGACGGGGTTCTGAATGGTGCAGTGTATGCGCTGCTTGGGCTTGCTCTGGTGCTTGTTTTTGCCGTTACCCGGGTTATTTTCATTCCCCAGGGCGAGTTTGTTGCTTATGGCGCGCTCACGTTGGCCTTTATGGCGAATGGGAAAATTCCCGGTACGGTAGCCATGTTGCTTATTGCGGGGGTGGTGACATTTCTCATGCAGCTCTGGTCAGCGGCGCGCAATAAAGACTGGTCGACATTGCCCCGGGCGGCCCTTGGTTCCCTGGTATTGCCTGTTGCGTTGTATTTATTGGCACCGTATGTCATTAGCGAGACTACGCCGCTCTGGTTGAACGTCGTGTTTGCGCTAGCGTTGGTTATTCCGTTGGGCCCGATGATCTATCGTATTGCCTACCAACCGGTGGCGGAAGCCAGTGTATTGGTTTTACTGATTATCTCGGTTGCGGTTCACTTCGCCATGTTGGGTCTGGGCCTGGTGTTTTTCGGTGCAGAAGGGTGGCGTACTCCGGCCTTCCTGGAAGGTGAGGTGTCCATGGGGGTTATTTCCTGGTCGGCACAAACCTTCTTCGTATTGGGCACAGCAGCGGTCCTCATCATTGCGTTGTGGCTGTTTTTCGGTAAAACCCTGTATGGTCGTGCGTTGCGCGCCACAGCCGTGAACCGGCGCGGGGCGCGGCTTATGGGTATTAGCACCAATATGTCGGGCAGTCTTACATTCACGCTTGCAGCCGCCATTGGCGCGCTGTCCGGCATGCTTATTGCACCGGTAACCACCATTTATTACGACACCGGCTTTTTAATTGGGCTTAAAGGTTTTGTCGCCGCCATTATCGGCGGTTTGGTCAGCTACCCCGTTACTGCCGTCGGTGCGCTTTTCGTGGGTATTCTCGAGGCATTTTCATCGTTCTGGGCCAGTGCTTACAAAGAGGTTATTGTGTTTACACTGATCATTCCTGTGCTGTTGTGGCGTTCGTTCGGCACTCATCATCACGACGACGAGGATTAAGCCATGAACAGATTCATACTCATTCTCTTCGTTGTTTTTATGGCGTTTGTGCCTCAATGGTCGGCTACCCCGGAATTCTGGGTCACGCAGTTGAATTACATTGGCCTTGCGTCTTTGGTCGTTTTAGGGCTTGTGCTGCTTACGGGCGTGGGCGGGTTAACGTCTTTCGGTCAGGCGGCGTTTGTGGGGTTGGGTGCCTACTCCACTGCTTACCTCACTACGGCAGCGGGCTGGTCTCCCTGGCTGGCGCTTATCATCGGCTTGGTGCTGACGCTGGTCGTGGCTTATGTGCTTGGTGCCATCACGTTGCGTTTGTCAGGGCATTATTTGCCGCTGGGCACAATCGCCTGGGGTTTGTCGCTTTATTACCTGTTCGGGAACATGGCGTTTCTGGGCCAGTACGACGGGATTGCCGGCATTCAGCCCGTTAATGTGTTTGGCTTTTCCCTGGACAGCGGGCGCGAAATTTTCTATTTGATCTGGGTGTGCGTGCTGTTGGCTATGTGGGGTACGTATAACCTGCTGAGCTCCCGCCCTGGGCGAGCCATTCGTGCTCTCAAGAGTGGTTCGGTCATGGCTGAGTCTTTCGGCATCAATATGGCATCGTACAAAATTATTATTTTTGTTTATGCCGCTTTGTTGGCTTGTCTGTCGGGCTGGTTGTATGCACATATGCAACGCGCAGTGAGTCCCAGTCCTTTTGGCTTGAACTACGGTATCGAGTATTTGTTCATGGCCGTGGTTGGGGGGAGCAGCAGTGTCTGGGGCGCTATCGTTGGTTCCGGAGCTATCCTGACACTTAAAGACCAAATCCAGAATGTCCTGCCTGCTATTCTCGACACGACAGCGAACTTCGAGCTGGTTGTGTTTGGGGTTCTGATGGTGTTGGTGCTGCAATATGCGCGCGATGGTATATGGCCATTGATTGCGTCTGCGTGGAATAGTGTTACTGGGCAAGGTGCAACCCGCCGTATGGCGCCGCCGCCCAAGGCGGAGCAACTGCCGCAACGCACTCGGCCCGAGCAAGGCAAGTTGGTGCTTGAGGTTGAAGGTGCTCGCAAAGAGTTCGGGGGGTTGGTTGCTGTTAACGATATTAGTTTCAAACTGAAGGCCGGCGAAATCATGGGCCTGATCGGCCCTAATGGTGCAGGTAAAAGTACAACGTTTAATCTAATAACAGGTGTTCTGCCGGTTACCAGCGGAGCGGTAAATTTTATGGGCCATCAGCTTGAAAAGCTGCGTTCACGCGAAATTGCAAAGTTGGGCGTGGGCCGTACGTTTCAGCATGTTCAGTTGCTGCCTACCATGACCGTCCTCGAAAACGTCGCAATTGGCGCGCATTTGCGCCGCAACGTAGGGGTGGTGTCGGCCACGCTGCATACCGAACGCAAGAGTGAAGCCGAGCTACTTCACGAAGCGGCTGTTCAGCTTGAGCGTGTGGGTCTAGGTGATCATCTGTATGAAGAGGCCGGCAATCTGGCGCTGGGGCAACAACGTATTCTCGAAATTGCGCGGGCTTTGGCGGCTGATCCCGTGTTGCTGCTGCTCGATGAGCCTGCGGCTGGCCTGCGTTACAAAGAAAAGCAGGAGTTGGCGAAAGTGCTGGATCAACTGCGTAATGAGGGCATGAGTATTCTCTTGGTTGAGCACGATATGGATTTCGTGATGAACCTCACCGATCATCTGGTGGTGATGGACTTCGGTACCAAAATTGCCGAAGGTCGCCCGGAAGAAATCCAGAAGAACCCGGCAGTGCTTGAGGCTTACCTGGGGGGCATCGAAGAAGGGCTTGATCTGGACGACGGTGTCGATGGACACGCGTCGGCAACGGCAGGGGGTGTGGCATGAGCGCAACGGAAAATCTGGTCTTGCAGGTGAACAGCCTGACATCACAGTATGGCAAGGTGACTGCCCTGAATGAGGCGAGTATTAAAGTGGCCCAAGGCCATATTGTTACCGTCATTGGGGGCAACGGCGCGGGTAAGTCGACCTTACTGAATTCGCTTATGGGTTCTTTGCCCAGTAATGGACACTGCACGGGGGAAGTGCGGTATCGCGACCGTGATATTTCCGGTTGGCAGGTTGAGCAAAGGGTGGCGCATGGCATCTCCCTTGTTCCTGAAACGCGTGAATTATTCGGCAGTATGTCTGTTGAAGACAATCTGTTATTGGGTGGCTTTCGTCTTTACCGCGCCGGCAAAACGGGCTGGAAAGATAAAATCGATGAGGTTTATGAGCTTTTCCCCCGTTTGAAAGAGCGTCGCATACAGCATGCCGGCACGCTTTCCGGCGGTGAACGGCAAATGCTTGCAGTGGGGCGTGCGCTAATGGCGCAACCGGAATTGCTAATGCTTGACGAGCCTAGTCTTGGTCTGGCGCCGCGTATTGTGCGTGAAATTTTTCAGATTATTGCACGGTTGCGGCAGACCGGCGTTTCGATTTTGCTGGTCGAGCAAAATGCCCGTGCTGCCCTGCAGGTGGCTGATTACGGCTACGTGCTGGAAACCGGCGAGGTGATTCTCGAGGGGCCGGCCAAAGAGCTTAGCGACAATCCGCGTGTTATCGAGAGCTATCTGGGGCTGGGGAACAAGAAGGCTGAAGTGGCATAGGGGGTGCAGCTTGTGGGGGCGCAGGTGGTGTATCCAGCTCGTCCCAGGTAGGTGCCGGTGAAAAACTATTCAGTAGCTGCCCATTTTTAATGACGTGAAAGTAGTCGGTAACCTGGGCGGCAGCGCCCGGTTGATGATCCGCCATGACAATGGTGTAGCCCTGTGTTTTCAGTGTGCTAATGGCGTGGCTGAGAATGTGGGCTATATTGGGCGTGATGCTGTCACTGATTTCGTCTAGCAACAGTATGTTGGTTCCCTGCCGCAATACTTTTGCAACAGCAAGTAATTGCCTTTCAGGCGTTGATAAATGTGCTACGGGGTGATGCCGGAAATGTCGTAAAAGCGGCATGAGTTCGTAAATGCCCGCCAATGACATCCCCCCGCCCAGTGTCTCTGTTGCCTGCATTGGTTTGAGCAGGTTTTCTTCGCAGCTTAGGTCTTCGGCAAGCGTGTGTTCGTCAGGCCCGTAACTAATACCTAAATGGGCGATTTTCTGTGGGGGCATATGAATGGACTCAACACCGTTGACTCTCACTGAACCGGTTCTGGTGCCTGTTAGGCCGAGAAGTGAGCGAAGCGTGGTTGTGCGGCCGGAGCCATTGTCGCCGAGTAAACCAATAACCTGGCCGGGCATGACGGTAAGGTCGATGCCTTTGAGGACGTGGGTATGATCGTCGTACCACGCATTCAGGTTTTTGATTTCGAGGGCAGGGTGCGCCATGCAACCCCCTTATGATTGCTTGTGAAATACAGAACAGTGTTCAGCCAGACGTCAGTATGACGGGACTCGAACCAAAAGCAAATGAGGGTTTGTCATAGCGGGACAATCCCTGATTTTTCTTTGTATTCACATAAATCGTTAATGCCGCATTGCTTGCATTTGGGTTTACGTGCCAGGCATACGTAGCGACCATGCAAAATCAGCCAATGATGTGCGTCCAGCTTGTATTCTTGCGCAACCACCTTTTCCAGTTTTCTTTCAACCTCCAGCACTGTTTTGCCCGGAGCCAGGCGTGTGCGGTTGGCGACACGGAAAATATGCGTATCAACTGCGATGGTGGGATGACCAAAGGCCGTGTTGAGCACGACGTTGGCTGTTTTTCGGCCTACCCCGGGCAGTGCTTCAAGTGCCGCGCGATCTTGGGGGACTTGGCCATTGTGTTGTTCCAAAAGGATCCGGCACGTTTTGATCACATTTTCCGCTTTGGTTCGATAAAGCCCAATTGATTTGATTTTTTCGGTTAGGCCTTCCAGCCCCAGAGACAAAATACCTTCGGGTGTTCCGAACTCAGGAAAGAAACGGGCGGTGGCAAGATTGACCGATTTGTCGGTTGCTTGCGCCGATAGGATGACGGCAATCAGCAACTGGAAGTTGGTTTCATATTCCAGTTCGGTGGTGGGGTTCGGATTGGCGCTCTGCAGGCGGGCAAAGATGGCTTTGCGTTTTTGTTGATTCACGGTGTTTGGCCCCGACGTCGGGCCCGTGCACGTGCCAGCGCATCAGCAATGGTTTTTTTGCGGGCTTCTGCATCATTGTTGGCAGAAGCAGTTAGTGCGGCCTTGTTGCTGAGCGTGCGTGCAGCCAGTGGTTGGTCTTCAGGATGCTTGCGTTTCAGACGCGCTTCGCGACGCCGGGTGTTTGTACGTGCCTTGTCGGCATCTTCGGCAGTCCATTCCCGTTCAGCCGGAACCATATTGATACAGTCTACCGGGCATGGGGCAACACAAAGTTTGCATCCCGTACAGGAGTCGGGTAGGACGGTGTGCATGAGTTTTGAAGCGCCCACAATGGCGTCGGTTGGGCAAGCCTGTATGCACAGGGTGCAACCAATGCAATGCGCCTCGTCGATTTGGGCTACTTGCAGTGGTTCAGGCTGCCCGCAGTTTGTGTCAAGTGCGGTAACAGCGCGGTTCAACAAGCGAGACAAGGCCTCAATGCCGGCGTCCCCCCCAGGGGGACATCGATTGATGGGTGCATGCTCGGTGACAATGGCTTGCGCATAGGGCAGGCAGCCGTTGTACCCGCATTGCGTGCATTGTGTTTGCGGCAAAATTGCATCGACTTGTTCAACAAGCGCGTTCTGGTTCATGAAGCTGGACGTGCATTGGCAATGAATTGAGCCAGTTCCGGATAAATAATATTCCTCCAGCGCCGGCCGGAAAATATACCGTAATGCCCTGAACCCGCTGCCGTGTAACGATGTTTGTACTTGGCTGGAATGGCGGTGCACAGTTCATGCGCGGCATGCGTTTGACCTTGTCCGGAAATATCGTCGAGTTCGCCCTCAATGGTTAACAGGTGGACGCCCTTTATTTTCCCTGGATCAACACGCTCTCCTTGTACATCCCAGCATCCGCGTGGCAGAAGATGTTGTTGGAATACGATATCGATTGTGTCCAGATAGAACTCAGCCGGCATGTCGAGAACGGCGTTATATTCATCGTAGAAACGACGGTGCGATTCAGCGTCGTCATCGTCACCCTTGACCAAATCCAGATAGAAATCGTAATGCGATTCCATGTGGCGATCCGGATTCATGGCGATAAACCCCGCATGCTGCAGAAAGCCGGGATAAACCCGACGGCCGGCGCCCGGGTATTTGGCCGGAACGCGATGGATCAGGTTGTTTTCGAACCACGAGTGTGATTGCGTTGTGGCAAGACGGTTAACTTGCGTGGGAGACTCCCGCGCATCGATGGGACCGCCCATGAGGGTCATGCTGACGGGCAGGCATGGGTCGCTGTCTGCAGCCATAAGTGATACCGCGCCCAGTACGGGAACAGTGGGTTGGCATACCGACACCACATGTGCGCCGGGCCCCAGGTAGTGCAGGAAATCACGAATGTAGTTTACGTAATCATGTAAGTGAAAAGCGCCGTCGCGCAGCGAGACCATGCGGGCATCGACCCAATCGGTAATGTATACCTCATGCGCAGGTAAAAACGACTTTACTGTGTCTCTTAACAGCGTGGCGTGATGTCCGGATAAGGGCGCAACCAGTAATACGGTTGGCAGGTCTCGGTCGACTGGTTCTTCACGCTTGAAATGGATGAGCTTACAAAACGGAAGTTCTTTGACGCTTTGCGGTTCTACCGGAATTTTTTTTCCGTCGATGACAGTGTGGTCAATGTCCCATTCGGGCTTTTCATAGGCTTTGCCCAACCGGTGCATGAGCTCGTATGTTGCGGCAATATGGCGAGATACCGGTGTGTACGAGAGGGGGCTGTATGGGTGGGTAAATAGTTGCGAGCCCTGACCGGTAAAGGAAACGAGCGGCATGAGAAAAGTGCGTTGCAATTCGTGTAGATCGTAAAGCATTGCGAGTGGTTTCCTTTTTGTGACAGGGGATGGGTTTACCAATAATTTTCAACGGCAAGATTGCCCGGGTTGCCGCGTCGACCGACGGCAAAACCTTTCTTCTTCAGTATGGCACGGGCGTCAGCCAGCATTTCAGGGTTTCCGCAAAGCATGATTTTGTTGCGGTCCGGGTCTAATGGGCAGTGGGCCAGTTTTTCGAGCTCGCCATTCTCGATAAGTGTCGTAATGCGTTCTTGTGGAACGCCGGGCATGGGCTCACGGGTTGGGATGGCAAGGTAGACAAACTTTGCCGGCAAGGCTTGGGTGCCGCTATCAGCCTGCCACTGGCGTATTTCTTCGCTGTAAGCAAGTTCGTCTTTGGTGCGTACGCCGTGAATCAGGATGATTTGATCGAAGGCCGCCCATGTGGCGGGATCGTTCAGCATCGACAGGTACGCCGACAGCCCGGTTCCGGTGGCGATCATCCATAGCGTACCACCCGGTTCAAAGCGGTCGGCCGTCAAAAAGCCGAAAACCGTGTTGTCGATGTAAATGGTGTCGCCCGGTTTCAAGGCGGCCAAACGAGGGCTGAACTCACCTTCGGGCACGACGATGGAATAAAACTCCAGTGGTGTCTGGTCAGGCCCATTCACCATTGAATACGCCCGCCAGATTGAAGGTTCGGTGTCTGTTTCGATTTTTTCCGATAGCCCAAGACGTGCGTATTGGCCGCCTTTGAACTTGAAGTTGTCTGGGCGGCTTACCTTGATGGATAGCAACTTCCCCGGTACCCACTCACGAACTTGTAAAACTTTCTGGCGTGTGTATTTCTGTTCAGTCATGCCCTATCTTTCCAGATGCTGTTCTTTACCTTCAACCCCATTCCATTCATCGGCGTCGGGCAAGCCGCCTTTCGAGCGGTTTATGGGTCCGAATTCCGGGGAAAGATCTGCATTGATCTGGATAAAGCGAACCTGGTCGGCAGGAACATCCTCTTCCGCGAAAATGGCGTTGGCCGGGCACTCAGGCACGCAAACCGCGCAGTCGATGCATTCGTCGGGGTCGATAACGAGAAAATTGGGCCCTTCCCGGAAGCAATCGACAGGGCAGACGTCGACACAATCAGTGTACTTACATTTAATACAGTTTTCGGTAACCACGTGGGTCATTCAGAGACTCCGGCAAAAATGACATTCAGGTTTGTGACGTATACCTTGCGCGACCGCAATGTGAGATGCCAGGTTAAACATTACAATGCCTGTTTTGATACATTGGGTAAAACCCCTTACGGGCATTTTACCTAATAATGATTCAATTACCCGGAAGGCAACCCGCGTAGGCAGCGCAAGCGAACACATGATCATTACATCACTTTTGGATACCGACCTATATAAATTCACCATGATGCAAGTGGTTTTGCATCATTTTCCCGCTGCGCAGGTGGAGTATCGGTATAAATGTCGCACGCCCAACGTCAATTTGGCGCCTTATCTCGATGAAATCCGTGAAGAGGTGCATGCCTTGTGTCAATTGGAATTCACCGATGATGAGCTCGAGTATTTGCGCGGGCTGCGGTTTATTAAAAGTGATTTTGTTGATTTTCTCGGGTTGTTTCATTTGCCCGAAAAATGTATTCATATTGATCATGGCGAACTTCCCGGCGAAATCGCCATTTCCGTGAAGGGGTCGTGGCTGCACACCATTCTGTTCGAAATACCTGTTCTGGCCATTGTGAATGAAGTGTTTTTTCGCAATACCTGCAAAGAACCTGGTTGGGATGAAGGGCGCCGTCGGCTACGTAAGAAAATGAATCTCGTGATAGATGATCCGGCGCTGGCGGATTTCCGCGTTGCAGAGTACGGCACGCGACGTCGGTTTTCCAAGCAATGGCACGATGAAGTAGTGGAAACGATGCACGATCAAATGGGCGCGCATTTCGCCGGAACGAGCAATATATTTCTTGCGCGAAAGCATGGCGTGACCCCTTTGGGTACCATGGGGCATGAGTATCTGCAGGCGTGCCAGGCATTAGGGCCGCGTTTGCGCGACTCACAGGTTTTTGCGCTTGAAACCTGGGCGAAGGAATACAGGGGCGACTTGGGTATTGCGTTGTCAGATGTATACGGTATGGACGCTTTCTTACGCGATTTCGACATGTATTTTTGCAAGCTCTTCGATGGCGCGCGTCACGACTCCGGCGACCCATTCCAGTGGGGTGAACGCCTGCTCGCGCATTACGTCGCCAATCGGGTCGATCCACGAACCAAAACGTTGGTTTTTTCCGACGCTTTAACCTTTCCGCGCGCTATCGAGCTGGCCAAGCAGTTTTCCGGCCGTTGTAAAGTGTCGTTTGGAATTGGTACCAATCTGACTAACGATCTGGGTCATGAGCCACTGCAAATTGTGATGAAAATGGTACGTTGCAATGGGCAGCCCGTTGCCAAAGTGTCTGACGCACCTGAAAAAACAATGTGTGATGATCCGGCCTACTTGGCTTATTTGCGGCAGGTGTTTCAATTGCCGCCTGTTTGAGCATGAGGTGAAGCGTGACGTCTGAGTCTGGTGACACCGCTGGGCTGCAAGCGCCATTCAACGCTGTTTGGCTGGCACAAGCAGCTGAAGGTCTTGATCCCCCGGGGCATGCGCTACTGGTTCAGGCTGTGCGCACCGCCCAACCTTTACTTGAAGGGCAGCGTGCCAGCACTGGTGAGCCATTGGATACGCATGCCGCGGCCGTAGTTTGTATTCTGGCGGAAATGAAAGCCGATGCGGCAACGCGTGCAAGTGCGGTGCTTGCGCCTATTTCGTCGGAAGACACTTTTTTAACGGGGCGTAAAGATCCACTGGTAAAGAAATTTGGCAGCGAGATCGCGTCTTTGGTGCAGGGAGCCCGAAAGCTGCTTGGTATGAGCAGGATGGCCAGGCTTAATACTGATGACCCACGAACCGGTGTAGATCAAAGAGAGCTGCAGCGCAAAATGTTGCTTGCCATGGCGGCCGATTTGCGAATCGTTCTGCTGCGCCTGGCTTCCCGGTTGCAAACGTTGCGTTGGCACGCTAGCTCCAAAACAGTATGTCCTCCGAACCTGGCCCAGGAAACCATGGAGTTGTATGCGCCGTTGGCTAACCGCCTCGGAATTTGGCAATTAAAGTGGGAAATTGAGGATTTGGCTTTTCGCTTTTTGCAGCCGGAAACGTACAAAATGATTGCCAAGGAACTGGAGGAAAAGCGGGTTGAGCGCGAGCAGTTCATTGACCGGGTAGTAAGCCGGCTTAGGCAGGCGTTGCAAAACGAGGGGGTGCAGGCCGATGTGTCGGGGCGACCCAAACACATCTACAGCATCTGGAACAAGATGCGCAACAAACAGTTGTCTTTCGGGCAACTGTACGATTTGCGTGCATTGCGGGTGATTGTTAATGATGAGCGCGACTGCTATGCAGCGCTTGCCCTGGTGCATTCCATGTGGAGTCCGATCAGCGAAGAATTTGATGATTACATTTCGAGGCCCAAGCCGAATGGTTACCGATCTTTGCATACGGTTGTTGCAGATGCCGATGGCAAGCCTTTCGAAGTGCAGATTCGTACCCACGAGATGCATCAGTTTGCTGAATACGGTATGGCCGCGCATTGGCGTTATAAAGAGGCCGGCCCTAAAGGTGGAACGCAGGTTGCCGCCTCGGAGTACGACCGTAAAGTGGCCTGGATGCGTCAGCTTTTGTCCTGGGGCAAAGCCGACGACGCGTCCCCCAAAGAAGCTTCGCCAGGCAGAAGTTCGGCCGCAAGCGCTGCAAAAACTGTGGCAGATGAGCGAATCTACGTTTTAACGCCGCAGGCGCGTGTTATTGAGTTGCCGGCCGGCGCTACACCGGTTGATTTTGCTTATGCGTTGCATACTGATTTGGGCCATCGCTGCCGCGGAGCCCGGGTGGATGGCCAGATGGTGCCACTGCTGACAAATCTGCAAACCGGCCAAACCGTTGAAATCATTACGGCAAAGTCGGGGGGGCCGTCGCGCGATTGGCTGAACACGCAACTGGGTTATCTGGCCAGCAACCGTTCTCGCGCCAAGGTCAGGGCCTGGTTTAATGCCATTGAGCTACAGGAACGTATTGCTCAGGGGCATGCACTGGTTGAGCGCGAGTTGCAGCGACTTGGCAAAACCGCTGTCAACCTGGAGCAGTTGGCAGACCAATTGGGTTTCGCCCGTGCTGATGATCTGTATGTTGCTGTGGCGAAAGATGAATTCAGCCTGCGCCATATTGATCAACATTTTCGTCAGGAACGTGATGGGAGCGTAAGCGAAACCACACCTGTTGGGCCTGGGCGACTTCAACTGGAAGGCGCGGCGGATAACGTGACCCGGTCGGGTAAGAGCGGTGTGCTGGTTGTGGGCGTTGACTCACTCATGACACAGTTGGCACGCTGTTGCCGCCCGGCTCCACCCGATGATATTCGCGGGTTCGTTACAAGAGGGCGCGGTGTATCGATTCATCGGTCCGACTGCCAGGCATTCTCGGCACTCGCCATCAAGCACCCGGAGCGTATCATTGAGGTGAGTTGGGGCGACACCCAGGATCGCGTCTATCCGGTTGCCGTGAGTATTCATGCCCCGGATCGACTGAATCTTTTGCGAGATATTACCGATGTTTTCGGTCGTCTTCGCTTAAATGTAATTGGTGTCAATACGCAAAGCCGTCGTTCGTTGGCCCATATGATTTTTACCGTTGAAGTGCAAAATGGTGATCAAATCACCCGCGCCCTGACCGCCCTGAATGAAATTCCAGGCTTTAGCGCGACCCGCTTGTAACTGCGTGCGTTCCGCGGGAAAGTTCGGTCGCTGTTAAAATGGCCCTAAGTTGTTATTAAGCCGCTAATACCGGCCCAACCAGAGAGTTATTCCTTGAAACCTTATCAGTTCCCAGACGAAAAAGGGCATTTCGGGCCCTACGGTGGTTCGTTTGTTGCCGAAACCCTGGTGCACGCACTCGACGAGTTGCGTCAGGCCTATGACAAATTCAAAGAAGATCCCGACTTTCTGCGTGAGTTCGATTACGAGCTAAAGCATTTCGTGGGGCGGCCCAGTCCGGTGTATCACGCCAAGCGATGGTCGGAAGAGCTCGGGGGCGCCCAAATCTGGTTCAAGCGTGAAGACCTTAACCACACGGGGGCGCACAAAATCAACAACTGCATTGGGCAGATATTGTTGGCCCGACGTATGGGCAAGCCTCGCATCATTGCCGAAACCGGAGCAGGGCAGCATGGCGTGGCCACGGCAACCGTAGCAGCGCGTTATGGTCTTGAGTGCGTTGTATATATGGGCAGTGAAGATGTCCGACGTCAAGCGTCCAACGTATATCGCATGAAGCTGCTGGGCGCCACAGTCGTGCCGGTAGAGTCCGGCTCGCGCACATTGAAAGATGCTTTGAATGAAGCCATGCGCGATTGGGTGACCAACGTCGAAAACACCTTTTACATCATCGGAACGGTTGCGGGGCCGCATCCTTACCCTGCGATGGTACGCGATTTCCAATCTGTTATCGGCACTGAGTGTCTTGCACAAATGCCGGAGTACGCGGGTCGTCAGCCGGATTACGTGTTGGCGTCGGTCGGGGGGGGGTCCAACGCCATGGGCATTTTTTACCCCTATATCAACGAGTCGAATGTGAAGCTGATTGGTGTTGAGGCGGCGGGAGACGGGCTTGATACCGGTCGCCATGCTGCGTCCCTTAATGCCGGAGTGGTGGGGGTTCTGCACGGTAATCGCACTTATATTATGCAAGACGAGCATGGACAGATTCAGGAAACACACTCAATCTCTGCCGGGCTTGACTACCCTGGTGTTGGGCCTGAACACGCCTGGTTGAAAGATTCGAAGCGTGCCGAGTATGTGGGCATTACGGATGCCGAGGCGTTGGAAGCATTTCACAAGTGCTGTCGTACCGAGGGAATCATGCCTGCGCTGGAGTCTTCCCATGCCATTGCGCACGCCGTCAAGCTGGCACCTACGTTGTCGAAAGACCAAATTATTTTGGTGAATTTGTCCGGTCGCGGCGATAAGGATATGCACACCGTGGCTGAAATGAGCGGAATCAAATTATGAGTCAGGTAACACAAGCCCAAACCGATCGTTTGGCAGCGGCCTTCGCGAGAACGAAGGGGCGGGCGGCGCTCATCCCCTACATCACGGCAGGCGACCCCTCGCCACAGGCAACGGTTCCGCTCATGCATGCGCTTGTTGCGGCCGGTGCCGACGTTATTGAGTTAGGTGTGCCTTTTTCCGATCCGATGGCCGATGGCCCGGTAGTGCAACGTGCAACCCAGCGTGCCATCGAAAAAGGGGTTGGGATGCGCCATGTTTTCGACATGGTTCAGGCGTTTAGGGAAAGTGATAAAACAACACCGGTGGTGTTAATGGGTTATGCCAACCCGGTTGAACGTTACGGGCAGCTTGAGTTCGCCCGGAAAGCGCGGGAAGTGGGCGTAGACGGCGTGTTGGTTGTTGATTACCCACCCGAGGAAATGCTTGAGTTCGCCCGCTATCTAGACGACGTCGACGTTGCCCCTATATTTTTATTGGCCCCCACATCTACCGATGCGCGAATTCAAAAAGTTGCCGAAATCGCGCGCGGATATGTGTACTATGTGTCATTGAAAGGGGTAACCGGCGCTGCCACCATCGATCTTTCCGAGGTTGAGCAACGTGTACAGGCGATTCGCCGTCATGTTTCCATTCCTATTGGGGTGGGCTTTGGCATTCGCGATGCACAAAGCGCGCAGCGTGTGGGGCAGGTGTGCGACGCCGTTATTATTGGCAGTAAATTGATTGAAACCATGGAAGAGGCCGTGGCCCAGGCAAATGGTCATGAGGCCGATCAGGCCGCAGTCAAGGCAGCCGGAGCGTGGTTGGCGGGGATTCGTCAGGCTCTCGGTTAAACAATAAAACTTCAATCAGGAAAATTACAATGAGCTGGATTGACAAAATTCTGCCGCCGCGGATTAACCGGAATAATGATGCTAGTTCGCGGCGTGTCCCAGAGGGCTTGTGGATTAAGTGTCCGGGCTGCGAATCAGTACTCTATAAAGACGACTTGGCGGCAACGCTGAATGTTTGCCCCAATTGCAGTCACCACATGAGAATCGGCGCGCGCCGGCGTATTGATGCTTTGCTCGACCCGGATGGGCGGGTGGAGATCGGTGAAAATACCCGGCCCGTCGATCCTTTGAAATTCAAAGACTCCAAAAAGTATCCCGACAGGGTGACTCAGGCCACCCGGCAAACAGGTGAAACTGAGGCAATGGTGGTCATGAGTGGGCGGATTCTTACATTACCTGTCGTGCTGTCGTGCTTTGAGTTCGAGTTCATGGGTGGCTCAATGGGCTCGGTAGTGGGTGAACGTTTTGTTAGAGGCGTACAAGAAGCGATTCGTTTACGCTGCCCGTTTATTTGTGTGGCAGCCTCGGGTGGTGCGCGCATGCAGGAAAGCTTGTTTTCGCTCATGCAAATGGCTAAAACGAATGCCATGCTCACGCGCCTGTCGCAAGAAGGATTGCCGTTTATTAGTGTTCTTACCGACCCGACAATGGGTGGGGTATCCGCCAGTTTTGCTTTTATGGGCGATGTGGTGGTGGCGGAGCCCAAGGCGTTAATTGGTTTTGCCGGCCCTCGGGTAATTGAACAAACAGTCAGGGAAAAACTGCCTGAAGGCTTTCAGCGCGCGGAATTCCTGCTTGAGAAAGGCGCGATTGATTGTGTGGTTGATCGTCGTGAGATGCGCAAAGAGCTCGCGCATATCCTGGCGTTGCTTACCCGTCAACCCGTTGAGGCAATCGCTCGTATGGAATGAGCGTTAGTTATTAAGTAAAAAAATGGCCGGAAAACCAAATAGTTTCCCGGCCATTTTTGTTGCTTCAAAAGGATTATTGCTTGGCGCTCGTTTCGACTTGTTGTAACGGCTCGTCGTGAATGACGACCGCCGATTTACGTGGCCGGCCAAGTGAAGCAGATGCTGAAGTGGCCGTGCTGTTTTGAGGCTTGACAGCATCAGGGCGTGTCTCCACCAGCTGCAGCCCCGATGAGGCAACAAGGTCTTTTAGCGAGGAGCCCGTATCGGCAACCTTGGAGTGATGCAAGCCGTTGGCTTTATGGGTTGCGGTTGACACTTGTTGCGGTTGCTCTTTCGCCTCTGTCTCAGACGGTTCGGTGACTGCTTCTGTGGTTACTTCAGTTCCGTTTTCGGTATCGGCGGTGAGTACCTCACCCGTTTGAACGACTTCCGCGTTCTGTTTTGCTGCGTCAGGCTGTGCCTCAGGTTTGGCAGCTTCAACAGGTTCAACATTTGCCGGGGTTTCCTCTTGAGCAACGGCAGGTACTTCCTGAGCCGTTGGCTCTTCTTGAACCGCTGGTGCTTCTTGAGCCGTTGGCGCTTCTTGAACCCTTGGTGTTTCCTGAGCGGTTGACTCAGAGGCATTAGCAGTTTCTTCAGCCGCTTCAAGTTTGGCGGTGTCTGCCTGTTCTTGATTGGCAACAGGAGCAGGAACGGCTACAGGTTCTGAAGTGGTTTTGGCTGTTTGTGCTTCCGTATTCTGATCCGCTGAGAGATCAGTGTTCGACTCGGCGCTTGCTGCTCCGGTTTCCGCAGAGCTGCGACGCCCGCGACGGCTACGACGACGACGGCGCTTGCGTTCGGTACCGGTATCGTGCGTCTCGGCAGAGGCGTTGTCGTCATCCGCTTCAACTTTCTGATCTTCTTTCTCGTTGACGTTGTGTTGCGCATCTTTTGCCTGTGGCCGGTCTGACGCGGCTGTTGGCGTATCGGTTGTTTCGACAGCGTCATTGTTTGATTGCGCGTTTTGATCAACCGCGGGGTCGTTGCGATCACGCCGGTTTCGGCCACGTCCGCGGCGCCCACGTCGATTTGAGCTGGTGCGCTCTTCATTTTGGCTGTCATCGGACGTGTTGTCCTTTGCTACGACCGTATCGGACGTTTCTTTTGAGTCGTTCTCTTCCGACCGATGTCGCGTCCGACGCCCACCTTGTTGGTGAGATGTTTTTTCAGCCGTCGTGTCGTTTTCGTTACGACGACGTCCTCGTCCGCCGCGCCGCCGTGAACGATGTTCAGTTTTTTCTTTCGACTCTTCGCTTGCTTCAGGGGTTGAAGCAGCCTGGGTACTACTGGTGCTCCCTGTACCGCTGAGCCAATTCATCAGGCGTTTGAACAAACTGGTTGCCTGTTGCGCAGCAGACTGGCCCGAAGCAATCGTTCCGGTAACTGCCGTAGGAGCCGTTACCGCTACTACCGGCGCCGGCTGTGCGTGGGTAATGCTTTTAACAATGGCTTCCTGACGTGGCTTGCTATCAGTTTCTTTGCTACCTGGATAGCTAATGTCGGTGTCAGGCGCTTCCACCAGTTGGAAACTGGTGACGGCATTGTCCAGGCGAGGATCGTCGTGCCGCAAACGCTCAATGTGGTGATGAGGTGTTTCCAGGTTCTTGTTGGGAATCAGAACCAGGTTAACCTTCAGGCGCGATTCGATTTTGGTGATGTCGGCGCGCTTTTCGTTCAGCAGGAACGTGGCAACATCGACCGGTACCTGTGCATGCAAGGCGGCCGTGTGTTCTTTCATGGCTTCTTCTTGCAACAGGCGCAGTACGTGAAGTGCACTGGACTCTGCGTCGCGGATAACGCCGGTGCCGTTGCAGCGAGGGCAGGTAATGTGAGAGCCCTCGTTCAATGCAGGGCGCAGCCGCTGTCGCGACAGCTCCATGAGGCCGAAACGGGAAATTTTGCCCATTTGGACCCGGGCGCGGTCAAAGTGCAAGGCATCGCGCAGGCGTTGTTCAACAAGACGCTGATTCTTGTTGTCTTCCATGTCGATGAAGTCAATGACAATCAGGCCGCCAAGGTCGCGCAAACGAAGCTGACGGGCAACTTCGTCGGCTGCTTCCAGATTGGTTCGCATGGCCGTTTCTTCGATATCGGCGCCACGCGTTGACCGTGCCGAGTTGACGTCGACTGCCACCAATGCTTCCGTGTGATCAATAACGACGGCACCGCCTGACGGCAACTGTACCGTGCGGGCATAAGCGGTTTCAATTTGGTGTTCGATCTGGAATCGTGAGAAAAGCGGGACGTCGTCTTTATAAACCTTAACCCGCTGGACGTTATCGGGCATAACCACGCTCATGAACGCGGTGGCTTGCTCGGCGATTTCTTCAGTGTCGATCAGAATTTCGCCGATTTCAGGCGAGAAATAGTCGCGAATGGCGCGGATAACCAGGCTGGACTCTAGGTAGATGAGGATTGGGGCCGCATTATCTTTTGCTGCCGTGTCAATCGCTGTCCAGAGTTGCAGAAGGTAGGATAAGTCCCATTGCAATTCTTCTGCGCTTCGGCCAATACCGGCGGTGCGCGCAATGATACTCATGCCTTGAGGAACGTCGAGCTGATCCATTGCTTCGCGCAGTTCCTGGCGCTCTTCGCCTTCCACCCGGCGTGATACACCACCCCCGCGAGGATTGTTCGGCATCAGAACAAGGTAGCGTCCGGCCAGCGAAACAAAAGTGGTCAGTGCGGCGCCTTTGTTGCCGCGCTCTTCTTTCTCAACCTGAACGATCAGTTCCTGGCCTTCGTAGACCGCATCCTGGATGCGCGCAGACCGAACATCGACACCGTCTTTAAAGTAGCCGCGTGCGATTTCCTTGAAGGGTAGAAAGCCGTGGCGTTCTTCGCCATAGCTGACAAAGCATGCTTCAAGGCCTGGTTCGATGCGGGTGATGACCCCTTTGTAGATATTGCCTTTGCGCTGTTCGCGCCCGGCGGTTTCAATGTCGAGGTCGATGAGTTTCTGACCGTCGACAATGGCAACGCGCAACTCTTCTTGGTGCGTTGCATTGAACAACATGCGTTTCATGAGTGTATTTCTCCGTAGTCATGGCACGCCACATGGCTGGCGCACGACCTTGGACCACTCGGTGTGAGACGTTTAGTTTTGCAAAGAAAAGGAGTGCCGGCTGACCGATGTCAGGGGGCGTCCACCTTTTTCGTTAGGCAGGAATGACTTGCCACTTGGCACACGGTTCAGGCAGCAGGAAGGTCAGATTCACAATAATTAACGTGGTTGACGAACAATTTGCTGGGAACAGCAGATGCGCCGTTTGCGCGCATCTGGTGCATTAAAACTTTCGAGTAACGAAGCAAAGACTAAAACGTCGCACGCGGTTTGCGCAGTGTCTGACACAAAAGCAGTTTTTTCTTCTTCTGCTATTGCGCCGACGCATGACGCTCCGGCGACCGATTGGCCCGGAAGCTGAAACACGTAAGCAGTACAATATGGTCTTTCGCGACCCACGGAGACGTAACACTTTCGTCTCTACGCAGGTGGGTTTCAGCTTCTATAGGCTAATAAGATTATATGCCTGTTTTGTCTATGCGCAAACCGGAATCTTTACAAACCATGAATATGGTCGTTCAAACGTTACAAATCGGCGCGGAGCAAGCTGGGCAGCGCATTGATAATTTTTTGTTGAAAACCTGCAAAGGGGTGCCGAAAAGTCATATTTACAAAGCCATTCGCTCTGGGCAGGTTCGAGTGAACAAAGGGCGGTGCCAAGCAGAGTATCGGCTACTAGAGGGAGATGCGGTTCGCGTGCCGCCGTTTCGCATGGCCGATCCAAACGCCCGACCGTCTGCGCCGGCAGCCAGCTTTCCGGTTGTTTACGAAGACGATGCCCTCTTGGTTATCGACAAGCCTGCCGGTGTTGCCGTGCATGGTGGTAGCGGAGTTTCTTTCGGGGTCATAGAGCAGTTGCGTGCCGCCCGCCCGGCAGCCAAGTTTCTCGAACTTGCGCATCGTCTTGATCGTGAGACGTCTGGTTTGCTTATTATTGCGAAAAAGCGGGTTGCGCTGGTGGCTTTGCATGAAATGATGCGTGAAGGGAAGGGGCGCAAACGTTATCTGGCTTTGGTGGAGGGCGATTGGCAAAATGACCGGCAGCATTTGCGCCAACCTTTGTTGAAATGGTTGACCGCATCTGGTGAGCGGCGTGTCAAGGTAGATGCCTTGGGAAAGCCGGCACACACGATTATTAATTTGATGCACCGCTACGGTGGTCGCTTTTCGTTAGTCGAGGCGGAATTGAAAACCGGGCGGACACATCAGATTCGCGTACATCTGGCGGCCAGTGGATATCCCATTGTGGGGGACGACAAATACGGCCACGATGAAGTCAGGGCCCGTTTTTCGCGGCATGGGTTCAATCGTATGTTTCTGCATGCCTGGAAACTGGATATTCCTCATCCAGTCGGCGGTGAAATACTGAAACTCGAGGCCGCACTTCCGCCTGCATGTCAGGCCCTTCTTACAGAGCTGGAGCAGATGTCTTGAAACAGTATGATGCGGTTATTTTTGATTGGGACGGAACCATTATGGATTCCACCCAGTCTATTGTAAGTGCGATTCAGTTGGCGTGCGCCGATATGCAACTGCCGGTGCCGCCTCGTGAGCGGGCCGCCTGGGTAATTGGCTTGTCATTGGAAAGCGCGCTTTATCATGTGGCGCCTGATTTACCGGCTGACCAGCTTTCTGCATTTGTGGACCGTTACAAGCATCATTTTTTCCAAAATGATCAAACGATTCCGTTGTTTGAAGGGATTCCCGAGGTGCTCTCGGGCTTAAAAGAGGAACGGGTCAGTCTTGCCGTGGCGACCGGGAAAGGCCGGGTCGGGCTTGATCGGGTGTTGCAGGCGTCGAACCTGCAGCATTATTTTGACATGACTCGGTGTGCCGATGAGGCAAAAGGAAAGCCGGATCCAACCATGTTGTTCGACATTATTCATGGTTTGGGTCTGGATCCGGATCGGGTGGTGATGGTAGGTGACACAACGCACGACGTTGTCATGGCGCATAACGCGGGTATCGACAGTATTGCGGTTAGCTACGGCGCACACGATGTGGATACTTTGTTTGGCGCGGAGCCGACTGTGTTGGTTCACAGTGTTGAGGAAATGAGCGACTGGCTGTCTGGGCGGCTGGTTCCAGTAGTACGTTAGTCGGGGTGACCCGGCTTCGTGAAATCAAAACGAAGGTGGGTGAAATGTCTCGATTCAAGATACCGCAAATTGCACCGTCTGAAATTACACCGGAATACATCTGGACCTCGCGCCGAAAGTGGTTGCAGCGCGTTGGAGCGGCGATGGGGGCGGGGGTTTTGTCGTCTTTGCCGCTGCAGGCTTGGGGCCGGGAGGGCATAAGTTACGGCCAACGTAATCCCGAATTTGGTGCCGACGAAAAGCTCACGCCTGAAGAGGACGTCACAACCTACAACAATTTTTATGAGTTCGGTACCGGCAAGGAGGATCCGGCGCGGTATGGCGGGGACATGCGTCTGCAGCCGTGGAAAGTTAAAGTGGATGGCGAAGTTTTGCGCCCTCAGGAGTTTGACCTGGACGACCTTTTGAAGCTCGCGGCACTTGAGGAACGGGTATACCGCATGCGCTGTGTGGAAGGATGGTCGATGGTGATACCCTGGAATGGCTACCCGTTATCAGCTTTGTTGAAGGCGGTGGAGCCGACGGGTAATGCGAAATACGTGGAATTCATTACCGACATGCAACCCGACGCGATGCCTGGGCTGCGCAGCCGGATTATCGACTGGCCTTATCTAGAGGGGTTGCGGCTTGATGAGGCGATGAATCCTCTTACCCTGCTTGTGTTCGGTGTGTATGGCAAAGCGCTGCCGGTTGCCAATGGAGCCCCTGTGCGTGTCGCCATCCCCTGGAAGTACGGTTTTAAATCAGGCAAGTCTATTGTTCATATTCGCCTGACTGAAAAGCAGCCCGAAACCAGTTGGGTCCGTATCGCGCCGCACGAATATGGTTTTTACGCCAACGTGAACCCTGATGTTCCGCATCCACGGTGGAGTCAGGCGACCGAAAGGCGTATTGGTTCGGGAGGCTTGTTTGCCCCTCGGCTGCCCACCCAAATGTTCAATGGCTACGGCGAGCAGGTTGCGTCGCTATATTCAGGCATGGATTTGTCGCGTTATTACTAAGCTAACAAATAATAATGATTTCGGTGTTGATGTTTTTTGCCTGCCTGTATCCATTTTTTTTGTGGGTGGGGCTGGGTTTAACCGGGGGGCTAACCGCGAACCCGCCCGAATATCTGATTCGCTCTTCTGGTGAGTGGGCGCTGGTGGCATTATGTGTTGTCCTGCTGGCAACGCCATTAAGCCGCTATGCCCGGATATCGGTCTTGTTGAAGCATCGTCGCATGTTAGGTTTATTCGCCTATTTTTATTCGATTTTGCACCTTCTGGGCTGGGCCTTTTGGGAACAGGGTTTTGGTTTGGAAGCGATGTGGCTCGATGTGGTGACACGCTGGTTTATTACGGTGGGGGTCGTCGCGTTTGTATTGCTCACGCCCTTGGCTTTAACGTCTACTTATGGCTGGATGCGTCGCCTCGGGCGCAATTGGAAGCGCTTGCATTACGGTATTTATCCCGCAATTGCGCTGTCGATATGGCATTTTTGGCTGGTTAGGGCCGGTAAAAACGATTTTTTTGAGGTATGGATTTATTTGGCCGTGGTGTTTTTGTTGTGCCTGCCGCGTATTATTCAATTAAGGCACCATAAATAGTGGCCGGTTGTTACCCACCGGTGCTTGCCATGTCATGATTTGCTGAATCAGGCCTGAAAGAGAAATAAAGTGGGTTGTTTCTGTAAAACCGGGGCAGGCCGTTTTTTCCAGTCATCGATAGAGTGGGTTTGTATCCATTCATGGTCGGTGGTGAGGGCGCGTGCGATACAGAGTCGGGTAGATCCGGAAAGTGTCAGGATCAAAGTTTCGAACATGGCATCGTTGCGGTACGGTGTTTCAATGAATATTTGTGTTTGCCGGGCTTTGCGTGACGCAGCCTCCCATGCGCGCAGCTGTTGTGCCCGTTCAGCGGGGGCAACAGGCGCATAGCCATGAAATACAAAATTCTGCCCATTCAGGCCGCTTGCCATTAGCCCAAGAATGATTGAGGAGGGGCCTGTCCAGGGCGCCACCCGTATTCCCATTTCATGAGCTGTTTGTACGACCAGTGCGCCGGGGTCGGCCACAGCAGGGCATCCTGCTTCGGATACCAGGCCGATGTCGCCGGTTGCGCCTGATTGCTTTAGCCACTGGCGTATTTGCGTAGCGTCGGTGTTGCGGGACAATGCGTGGATGGTGATGTCTTGTATTGGCTTTTCGGTGCCGATCAACTTCAAGAACGCGCGCGCGGTTTTGGCGTTCTCGGCAATGTAGTAATCGAGTTTGCTCGTCGTCGTTTGTGCTTCGAGAGGGAGCCAGCGTGATGCGGGGCTTTCCCCCAGGCTGACAGGGATCAAGTGAAGAGTCTGTGGCATGGTTACGGCGAATCCGGTTGCAAAGGATTAATGTTAAACCGGCGCAGCATACGGCTTAATGTAATGAGAGGAAGGCCGATAATGGCGGTAGGGTCGTCCGAACGAATATGCTCCATCAGGGTGATGCCCAGAGACTCGGCCTTGGCGCTACCGGCTGTGTCGTAGGGTTTTTCCTGGTCGAGGTAATAATGAATTTCGGCTTCGTTCAGCACCCGGAAGCGGCAATGGGTAACGATATTTTCAGTTTCCGTTGCCCCTTCGTGCGAAACGCATAGCGCGGTGTGGAACATGACCGTCTGGCCGCTTAGCATTTTAAGCTGATTCATTGCGCGCTCATGGTTGCCCGGTTTGCCGATGGCGACACCATTAATGGTGGCCACCTGGTCGGACCCAATGACGACGGCACTTGGGTTGCTTTTGGCAACGATCGTTGCTTTCTCCTCCGCCAGCCGTAGAGCAAGCTCAATCGGGCTTTCGTTTTTCAGGGGTGTTTCGTCGATATCGGGTGCAATGGTTTCGAATGGCAACCGCAGTCTTTCAAGCAGTGCGCGGCGGTAAGGTGAGCTTGATGCCAGAATCAGACGCATAGGCCGGGGTTCTTCCAGAAGGTTTGACGCAAGAGTGGTGAAAGCGGTATTATCTAATGTTTTCTTTAATAGGCAAAGAGCAACCCGTGAGTGATTCACTTATCGACGCCCTTGGTTTTGCGCGGGCGGGGTCGTTTTTGCAGGGTCAGGCGCCTCTTGGGTTATTTACCCGCATGCTGGATGGCCAGCTTGCCCAGCCTGATGCACAGCGTGAAAGCTTTGTGAACTGGACGCTGGAAGGTGAAAACACTGCTTCCGGCCGGTACTTTTTGCACGTTACCGCGCACGCAGAACCCATGCTTGAATGCCAGCGTTGCCTGCGTCCGTTTATTTGCAATATTAACGTCGATAACCGGGTTGAGCTGGTGCGAACACCGGCTGAGCAAGATTCTGACGATCTTGATGACGACGGTATCGAGCGTATTGTTGGGTCAAAACGGTTTAGCGTGCTAGGCTTTGTTGAAGACGAACTGATCCTGGCGATGCCCTATGTGCCAAAGCATCACGAGTGCCCGTCGGATAACGGAATTCAGGCAGATCGGTCTGCCTCTTCCCAGGAACAGGAAACCAGGCGTCAATCACCATTCTCGGTGCTTGAGCAGCTTAAAAAGAATTGATTGTTTTGAATTAACCCCGGGGGTAAAAAACCCCTTTACCAGGAGTCATCATGGCTGTTCAACAAAATAAAAAGAGTTCGTCCAAGCGCGGAATGCATCGTGCGCACGATTCTCTTACCACGCCTCCCACCGCGATTGAGCCAAACACAGGCGAATTGCATCTTCGTCACCACATCAGCCCCAACGGTTTCTATCGTGGCCGTAAAGTGCTGAAAACAAAGAACGACGAATAAACCGGTATTTCAGCAATCTGTCGTCAGGTTGCCTAATTAATGCCACATAAGAAGATTCGAATCGCCGTAGACTGTATGGGCGGTGATGTAGGGGTTTCCGTTACGGTTACCGCTTCATACCAGTTTGCGCAACGTTTTCCCGATACCACCTTCTTGCTGGTTGGCGACGCCGTCGCCATTCAGTCTCAGTTGGCGCGGTTAGGTTGCGACCGTGCCGATTGGTATCAAATACTTCCCGCTTCCGAAGTCGTCGCTATGGACGACCCGGTCGAGGTCGCTTTGCGTCGCAAGAAAGATTCTTCCATGCGGGTTGCAGCACAGGCGGTCAAAGATGGGGTCGCAGACGCCTGCATTTCCGCTGGGAATACCGGCGCCTGGATGGCAATTTCCCGTTATGTGTTGAAAACGCTCGACGGCATTGATCGACCGGCAATCGCTGCGTCGATTCCCAATCAGCATGGCGGCGCGACCACTGTTCTCGATTTGGGCGCCAACGTAGATTGTTCAGCGCAGCATCTGTTGCAGTTCGCCATTATGGGTACGGCTCTGGTGAGTGCACTTTACGGCACTGGTGCGCCCAAAGTTGGCTTGTTGAATATAGGTGAAGAAGTCATCAAGGGAAACGAAGTCGTTAAGCAAGCGGCTGAGTTGTTGCGTGGCAGTGGTCTGAATTTTTACGGCAATGTCGAAGGCGATGATATTTGCAAGGGTACTGTCGACGTCATTGTTTGCGATGGTTTTGTGGGTAATGTCGTTCTGAAGTCCATGGAAGGCCTGGCGCGTATGGTGGCAACCATGATTCGCGCTGAGTTCAAAAGCGGGATTTTGTCGATGTTGGCGGGGCTGATTGCGTCGCCGGTGTTGAATCGTTTTCGTAAGAAAGTGGATAACCGCCGTTACAATGGCGCCGCTTTGCTGGGTTTGCGGGGCATTGTCATTAAAAGCCATGGCTCCGCTGATGTTTATGCTTTTGGCTGCGCCTTGCAGCGCGCAAGGGAAGCCGTAAATAACGGTCTTCTGGAAGGAACGACGACGGCAATTCATGACTTGCACCAAAGCCTTGCCAAAGCCAAGTCGCTGCAAGCGAATGTGTCTAACGATGTAACGGGTCGGGCAGCATAAGCTGCCATCCAATGGAAGTGGTTTCACTATGCCTTATGCCAAGATAGCAGGAACGGGGGGCTATTTGCCGCCTCGTGTGGTGTCAAACGATAATCTGGCCGCTGAGTTGGCGACCCGGGGGGTCGAAACCTCCGATGAATGGATTACCGAGCGCACGGGTATCCGGCAACGGCATATCGCCGGCCCGGATGTTAAAACCAGCATGCTGGCTACTGAGGCGGCAAAAATTGCGATGGCTGATGCGGGGGTTGCTCCCGCAGATATCGATTTGCTGATTGTGGCTACCTCAACGCCTGACGTCATTTTTCCCAGTACGGCATGCCTGGTGCAAGCTCAATTGGGTATTCGTCAGGGAGCGGCATTCGATGTGCAGGCCGTGTGTAGTGGTTTTGTTTACGCGTTAACCACTGCCGATGCGTTTATTCAGGCGGGCCGTGCACGTACCGCTTTGGTCATTGGCGCCGAAATCTTTTCCAGTATCCTTGATTGGGACGATCGACGCACGTGTGTGCTGTTTGGCGATGGCGCGGGCGCAGTGGTGCTCAAGGCTGCCGATGAGCCGGGTATTCTGGCCGCAGAGCTTCATGCCGACGGCAGTCAACAGGGCATTCTATGTGCCAACGGTCGTATCGAGGCCGGGCAGGTAGTGGGTGATCCTTTTGTGCGAATGGATGGTCAGGCCGTGTTTAAAATGGCGGTCAACGCATTATCAAAGTCTGCGCATGATGTTTGTCGGTCGGCCGGCGTTAGTTTGGCGGATATCGATTGGATGGTTCCGCATCAAGCGAATGTCCGTATCCTTAACTTCCTGGGTAAAAAGTTGGGCATTCCAACAGAAAAAATTGTTATCACACTCGATCAACATGCCAACACCTCCGCTGCCAGTGTGCCGCTTGCGCTCGATGTCGCTCGCCGTGACGGCCGTATCAAAAAAGGGGATGTGGTACTCATGCAGGGTGTGGGTGGCGGATTCACTTGGGGCTCTGTGCTTGCCCGCATGTAAAATCACGCAAATTTGCCATATTTCGCGTTCAAATAAATCAATTCAATTGTCATGAAAGTTGCTTTTGTATTTCCGGGGCAAGGGTCTCAATCCGTAGGTATGATGGATGCCTGGTCAGGTAATTCCATTGTGCAGTCTGCACTCGCCGAAGCGTCTGATGCGCTGGGACAGGACCTGGCCGCGCTTATTGCTCAAGGCCCCGCTGAAGACCTGAACTTAACGACCAACACCCAACCAGTGATGTTAAGCGCGTCTGTCGCCGTTTACCGTGCCTGGCGTGATGCCGGCGGCCCGGTGCCGCACCTGGTGGCAGGGCACAGTTTGGGTGAGTATTCCGCCCTAACAGCGGTTAACGCGCTTACTTTGGCCGACGCCGTACGTCTTGTGCGTGTTCGTGCTGATGCCATGCAGGCTGCGGTGCCGGTGGGCAGTGGCGGAATGGCGGCGATTTTGGGTCTGGATGATGATCAGGTTCGCCAATTGTGCGCCGAGGCCGCACAAAACGAGGTGGTCGAGGCTGTAAATTACAACGCGCCGGCCCAAGTCGTGATTGCCGGTCATAAGGCGGCGGTGGAACGCGCGTGTGAGCGGGCACGCGAGGCAGGCGCCAAGCGCGCTTTGGTTTTGCCTGTCTCCGCCCCTTTTCATTCAAGCTTGCTCGAGCCTGCCGCCAAAGTGCTTCAGAACGCATTGGCCGGTGTCAACCTAATGCCCCCCCAAGTGCCTTTGGTCAACAATGTCGACGTGGCCTCTCCTGCGGAGCCTGAAGCCATCAAGGATGCATTGGTTCGCCAGGCCTGGCACCCGGTGCGCTGGGTCGAGACATTGCAGGCAATGAAAGCTCAGGGTGTCACCCATGTTGTCGAGTGTGGGCCGGGTAAAGTGCTGGCAGGTCTTACCAAACGTATCGACCGAGATCTTGTCGGTCTGTCGATTACGGATCCCGCGTCGCTGGATTCGGTGTTGGAAACCATCAAGGGGGCATCATGAGTGAGCAACTGGAAGGAAAGGTTGCGCTGGTAACCGGCGCAACGCGTGGGATTGGTAAAGCCATTGCCCTTGAACTGGCCGCACGGGGCGCGAAGGTGGTTGGAACGGCAACGTCGCAAAGCGGGGCCGATAGCATTTCGGCCATGCTGGCCGACTTTGGTGGGCGCGGGGTCGTGCTGAACGTAACAGACGGCGCTGCGTGCGATGCCTTGTTGGCGGATATCGGAGCCAATGAAGGCGGGCCGCACATTTTGGTCAATAATGCGGGTATTACACGTGACAACCTGGCGATGCGTTTGAAGGATGATGATTGGTCGGATGTGATCAACACCAACCTTTCCGCAGTTTTCCGTTTATCGCGTGGCGTGCTCAAAACCATGATGAAAGCGCGTTGGGGGCGGATAATCAATATCACCTCGGTTGTCGGTGCCAGCGGCAATCCTGGTCAGGCAAATTATGCGGCGGCAAAAGCAGGCGTTACCGGGATGACCAAAGCCCTGGCGCGTGAGCTGGGCAGCCGCGATATTACGGTAAATTGCGTTGCGCCGGGTTTTATTGAAACTGACATGACGCGCGCATTGGGTGAAGCGCAAACTTCGGCACTTTTATCTCAAATTCCGCTGGGACGCTTGGGCGCACCGGCCGATATTGCGAATGCCGTGGCTTTTTTGGCAGCGCCCGAGGCAGGTTACATTACAGGTACAACGCTTCATGTAAATGGCGGGATGTACATGTGATGATTCATACAGGTTAAAATCCTGTTTTGGTACGAGGTGTTCCAATGCTGTCGCCGGTACAGCTTTGTGTATGGCAAGTATTGAAACACTGTTTTTTTTGTCATAGCCGTTTCCTATTATTCAATACGTTTGGCTATAATTCGCGGGAATTTTTCCCTAATTGGAGAACTGCATGGAAAGCATCGAACAGCGCGTCAAGAAGATCGTCGCTGAACAACTTGGCGTTAACGAAGCCGAGATCAAAAACGAATCTTCCTTCCTTGACGACCTCGGTGCCGATTCGCTCGATATGGTCGAGCTCGTAATGGCACTCGAAGACGAATTCGAAACTGAAATCCCTGACGAGGAAGCAGAGAAAATTACGACCGTTCAACAAGCCGTCGAGTACATCAACTCGCACAGCAAAGAATAATTTCAACAAAAAGGCTCGGAGTTGCGCTCAGCGCAACTCGAGTCGGAGCGGTTTCTAGAGAGTCTATTGGCGGTGGCAGTGGCAGTAATTGCGCCTGCATGAATAGGCTGGCTTTAAACCGCTTTTTTTATTTCTAGGAGTCATCTGTGAAGCGACGTGTCGTCATAACGGGTCTGGGTATTATTTCGCCCGTGGGGAATGATATCGACAACGCCTGGAGTAACTTGGTTAGCGGGCGTTCGGGTGTGGGTCCTATCACACGTTTTGATGCCTCAGGTCTGAACGCGCAGATCGCGGCGGAAGTAAAGGACTTCGACGTCACGGACTACATGTCGGCCAAAGAAGCCAAGCAAATGGATACCTTTATCCATTACGGCGTGGCGGCGGGCGTGCAGGCATGGAAGGATGCCGGCCTGGAAGTTACCGACGAGAATGCTGATCGTATTGGTGTCATCGTCGGTTCCGGTATCGGTGGTTTGCCTCGCATCGAGGAAACGCAATCCGAGTATCTGGCGCGCGGCGCGCGGCGTATTTCGCCGTTTTTTGTGCCGGGATCGCTCATTAATCTCGTTTCCGGACAGTTGTCGATTATGTTGGGCTTGAAGGGGCCCAGCTACGCCGTGGTGTCAGCTTGCACAACAGGTTTGCACTCAATTGGCGACGCCGCCCGTCTCATCGAATACGGGGATGCCGATGTCATGGTTGCCGGTGGTGCCGAGTCGACGGTTTCGCCATTGGGTGTCGGTGGTTTTGCCGCTATGCGAGCCTTGTCTACTCGAAATGATGATCCGGGAACCGCATCGCGGCCTTGGGATGTCGACCGGGACGGCTTCGTGCTTGGTGAAGGTGCCGGTGTGCTGGTTCTTGAGGAGTATGAGCATGCCCGTAAACGCGGCGCTCGTATTTACGGTGAGTTTGCCGGATACGGAATGAGCTCGGATGCTCATCATATTACTTCGCCTGACAAAGACGGTCCGCGTCGTGCAATGCTGTTGGCTATGCGTAACGGCGACATCGATCCCACCGAGATCTCTTATGTCAATGCCCACGGCACATCAACCCCTCTTGGCGATAAAAATGAAACGGAAGCACTGAAGCTTGCCTTTGGTGATCATGCGCGTCATCTGGTGGTTAATTCCACTAAATCCATGACAGGCCACTTACTGGGCGCAGCGGGCGGAATCGAAGCCGTTTTTACAACGCTGGCGGTGTATCACCAAGTGTCGCCCCCGACTATCAATATTTTTAATCAAGATCCTGATTGTGACCTTGATTATTGCGCCAACGAGGCACGCGACATGAAAATTGATGTTGCTCTGTCTAATTCGTTCGGTTTTGGCGGCACGAACGGGTCGATGCTGGTGCGACGGGTTTAGGTGGCAACCGGAATGCAAAAGCCGGTCGAGTGGCAGGTCAGGACGCCTTTTTGGGTCTGGTTCGTCACTGTCACTGTGCTTTTGTTGGTGTCGTTAATTCTTGTGTTTCAAAGCTTTGTGCTGTTCCTGAGCGCGACGTTGGCTACTTTTTTGTGTTGTCGACGTCGCGTTGTGCATTCTTTATTCGCACGGGGTTCTTTGCGTTTCGAAAACGGGGGCTGGTTCTATGTCGCCCATCATGGAAGTGAACGTCAGGTATTATTGAAGCGGGTCTGGCCCAATGCGTTTTGGACGACATTGCGCTTTACACAGGAAGCTTCCGGGGCGAACCAAATTATGGAATTAACAGTCTGGAAATCTCGAGTACCCGAGCAGGCGTGGCGTGCGCTGGGTATGCTGGTTGCCCAACACATCGCGGCGGCAGGGGGTGTGCGTGAGCGAGCGTGATGTAGATGCGGAACTGGTTGCTCGCGTTCAGCGGGGTGACAAGCGGGCTTACGACTTATTGGTATTGAAGTACCAACGCAAAATCATGCGTTTATTGTCGCGTATGATCCGCGAGCCGTCCGAAGTGGAGGATGTGGCGCAAGAGGCGTTTATTAAGGCGTACCGCGCCTTGCCGCAATTCCGAGGCGACAGCGCGTTTTATACGTGGCTGTATCGCATTGCGATCAATACTGCGCGGAACTGGCAGGCCTCCAGTCAACGTCGCCCGATGTCTTCGTCAATTGTTTCGAATGAAGATGATGAAACTTTTGACCAAATTGACAACCTAACCGATATCAGTACGCCCGAATCGGTTCTGGCCAGTCGACAGGTGATCAGTACAGTTAATGAGGCAATCGATGCGCTGCCCGAAGAGTTGCGCACCGCTATTGTGCTGCGAGAAATTGAAGGTATGAGCTATGAGGATATCGCCCAGGCGATGGGTTGTCCCATAGGAACAGTTCGCTCGCGTATTTTTCGTGCGCGAGAGGCAATTGCGGCGCAGCTGCGCCCTGTGCTGGACACAGGGGCAGACACGCAACGGTGGTAAGGAGTGACAATTATGCATACTCAAACGCGTTCCGATTACGATCCTTCATGGGAGGAAAGTGTTTCCACCTGGGTCGATGGGGAAGCGGAAATTCGAGCTGAAGATCTCGATACCCCTTATGGCAGGCAATTGTGGGATACCTACCATTTGATTGGCGATGTTATGCGCAGCAACGAGCTGGCACTGCAACCCTCAGACCGTTTTTATGCCCGTGTGTCAAAAGCAATCGATGATGAGCCGGCCATCGTCGCTCCCCGGTTTCGCAAACCGTCGCCTGTCTGGCGTGCAGGTGTATCGGGGTTGGCGGTTGCCGCCGCAGTGGCGTCGGTTGTGTGGGTTGCGTTGCCGTACTTTGTCGGCGGACAGGGTAACGATAATCCCCCAGTATTGGCGACGGCTGATGAATCAGGCTTGCACGATTACGTGAGTGCGCATCAACAGTTCGCTGGTGTGAACCCAGTGCGGCAGGTATCGTTTCAAGCGGGGGCCGGGGTACAATGAGAAGGGTAACTCGGCAGATGTCAGCCTGGCACATGGCTTGGTTATTGGTGGGTGTGCTGGCTGTGTTGCCTTCGGTCCAGGCGCAACAGAACGAGAAGCCATATAAAGCGGTGTTTGAGTTGTTGCAGCAGGCGCAGCAAGCGGCGCGCAATACTGATTATGCGGGTGTATTTACTTACACGGAGCGTGGAACCATGCGCTCATCCCGTATTGTTCACTTGGTTGATGGCACGGGAGAGCGCGAGCGACTCGAGGTGCTTGATGGTTCGCCGCGCGAATTTATCCGGCATAATGAAACCCAGCTTTGTCTGATACCCGAGAAAAATCTCGTTTTGGTCGATAAAGCGCGTACAGATCGGTTTCCCAGCCTGTTTTTGGGTAATACCGATGCGATTGTCGATCACTATGAGTTGTTTTTCAGTGATACAGACACGACACGTGTTGCAGGGCGTGAATGCCAGATGATTCACGTTGAGCCGCGCGCGGATGACCGATATGGTTACAAATTTTGTGTCGACACGGAAACTAAATTATTAATCAAGGCTCAAACCGTCAGTGACCAAGATGTTATCGATGAAATTGCCTTTACCATGCTACAAACCGGTGAAAATGTTGTCAGTGAAGAGCTGGACCCTTCATGGGATACGTCAGACTGGAAAAAGGTACAAATTTCAACACGCGACATTGACGTTACAGAGTCGGGATGGCGTATTCAATCGCCTCCAGGCTTTTCTTTTACGAAGCAGCTTGCTCGCCCCATGAAGTCGGGCGACGCGGTAAAGCATGTCGTGTTGTCTGATGGGTTGGCTACGGTTTCGGTGTTCATTGAAGCGTTTGATGCGGCGAACCAGACACGCACCTTGCAAAAGGGCGTAATGCGTAATGGTGCTATCAACGTTTACGGCACACGAATCGATGATTATTGGCTGACAGCCGTGGGTATTATTCCTGCATCCACCTTGCAGGGTATTGCCGAGCAAACGCAATATGTCGAGCCCCCGACCGGACAACAATAATTTATTTTCAAGGAGATTTCATGATGCGAACAACCAGCGTTGAAGGACGCGTGAAACGGTTTTTTGCAGGCGCGATGGCTGCCTGCGTCTTGGCGGGAGCAGCGGTGTCGGTACAGGCACAAACCACTCCCGTACCAACGCTAACCGTTCCCGACTTCACCGAAGTGGTGGCGCAATCGGAAGGGTCGGTTGTGAATATTCGTACGACCGAGAGCATTCCCGTACGCTCTCAAATGGGGCCGGGTACCGACCCCTATGAGTTGTTTCGCTGGTTTTTCGGCCCCGATTTTGTTCCTCCCGGTCGTGGAGGACCTCCTGGCGCGCCGGCACCGGATGGGGCACAACCCCAGGAGCGTACTGTTCCCAGGGGGGTGGGTTCCGGGTTCATTATTTCCGAAGATGGCTACATCCTGACCAACACGCACGTTGTCGCAGGGGCGTCGGACATTCATGTCACCTTCACAGATGGTCAGGAGTACGAAGCTGAAGTAGTTGGCACAGATGCACGAACCGACGTTGCACTCATTAAAATCGATGCGAAAAATTTGAAACCTTTGCCGATTGGCACATCCACCACCCTTAAGAAGGGGCAATGGGTGTTGGCTATCGGATCCCCTTTTGGTCTGGAATCAACGGTTACTTCGGGTATTGTTAGCGCCATCAATCGCGACACAGGCGATTATCTTCCGTTCATTCAAACCGATGTTGCAGTGAATCCCGGCAACTCGGGTGGACCGCTGTTGAATTTGGGCGGTGAAGTGGTGGGTATTAACTCGCAAATAGTATCCCGCAGCGGCGGATTCATGGGTATTTCGTTGGCCATTCCCATTGATGAAGCCATGCGTGTTGTTGAACAGTTGAAAGAGCACGGCAAGGTTACGCGTGGTCGCATTGGCGTTCAGATTGGGCCGGTCTCAGAGGAAGTGGCCAAAGCAATTGGGCTGGATAGCGCCAAGGGCGCCATGGTCAGTCACGTTCAGCGTGATGGGCCTGCCGATAAGGCAGGAGTTCAGGCGGGCGATGTAATAACCGATTTCAATGGCGAGCCAATTGTTCAATGGTCGGATTTACCCCGTATTGTGGGGGGGACCAAACCGGATACCCGAGCAACCATGAAAGTGTGGCGCAAAGGCAAAGAGGTATCGCTGCGCGTTCGTGTCGGCGAGTTTGAGTCCGACGATGCGGCGACCCCATCCGAATCCGGCTCACAGGCTGAGGAAATGGCAACCAATGCACTGGGCCTCGGAGTACAGCCGGTGCCTGCCGACATCCTCGAAAGCGAGAACCTTAAGCAGGGTGTGATGGTGACGGCGGCCAAAGGTCCGGCAGCCATGGCAGGTATTGCGCCCGGAGACATTATTCTGACGGTGAATGAAACGGACATCACCAATCCTGAACAGTTCGCCAAAACGGTTGCGGGGCTTGATACTTCAAAAACTGCGGCATTACTGGTGTATCGTGAAGGGCAAACACAATGGGTTGTTGTAACGCCCACAAAATAATTCGCCAAACCGGCTAAAATGCGGTAGTCGCTACAAGAGGGGCGCCCAGTGCGCTCCTCTTTTTGCTTATATTTTTATCCGTGGCTGTTATCTCAGCCCGGATTTTATTCATTCAGGTTTATGAACCACATCCGCAATTTTTCCATTATTGCCCATATCGATCATGGCAAATCCACTTTGGCCGATCGCCTGATTCACCGTTGCGGTGGTCTGCAAGACCGCGAAATGGCTGCGCAAGTACTTGATTCAATGGATATTGAACGTGAGCGTGGCATTACAATCAAGGCTCAAACGGCTTCACTGTCCTATACAGCACAAGACGGAAAGGTCTATGCGTTGAACCTTATCGATACGCCCGGCCACGTCGATTTTTCCTACGAGGTGAGCCGTTCTTTGTCTGCGTGCGAGGGGGCATTGCTTGTTGTTGACGCCTCGCAAGGCGTCGAGGCTCAAACCGTCGCAAATTGTTATACAGCAATCGAGCAAGGCGTCGAAGTGATTCCCGTGCTGAACAAAATGGATTTGCCGTCGGCCGAGCCTGAGGCGGCCCGTCAGGAAATTGAGGACGTAATCGGTCTTGATGCATCGGATGCTGTTTTGGCAAGCGCCAAAACGGGTATGGGGATTGACGAAATTCTTGAGCAGGTTGTTGCCAAAGTGCCGCCGCCCAAAGGGGACCCAGACGCTCCGCTACAGGCTCTCATTATCGATTCCTGGTTCGATAATTATGTGGGTGTCGTGATGCTTGTGCGCATTGTGAATGGTGTATTGAAGCCAAAAGACAAAATTCGCCTGATGGCGACAGGTTTCACACATTTGTGCGAGCAAATCGGCATTTTCACACCGAAATCAGTACCGTGTGAACAGCTATCGGCGGGGCAGGTTGGTTTCGTGATTGCCGGAATCAAAGAGTTGGCGAATGCCAAGGTGGGTGATACGGTTACATTGGCCAACCGTCCCGCCGACAAGCCGTTACCCGGCTTTAAAGAAGTAAAGCCGCAGGTCTTTGCAGGTCTGTATCCGGTAGAGAGCAGCGAGTACGACCAGCTGCGCGACTCTTTGGAAAAATTGCGCCTGAATGATTCGTCGCTGATGTTTGAGCCTGAAGTCTCCCAGGCACTGGGTTTTGGCTTCCGATGTGGTTTTCTGGGTCTGCTGCACATGGAAATTGTGCAGGAACGGCTGGAACGAGAGTTCGATATGGACATCATCACGACAGCGCCGTCTGTCGTGTACGAGGTTGAGCAGCGTGACGGTACGGTTATTATGGTTGAAAGTCCGTCACGTATGCCGGAAGTGGGTGCCATAACCGACATTCGTGAGCCAATTGTCAAAGTTACCTTGTTCATGCCACAAGATTACGTGGGGCCGGTCATGGCTTTGTGTAATAACAAGCGGGGCATTCAGGCCGACATGACCTACCACGGGCGCCAGGTACAACTGGTTTACGAAATGCCTCTGGCGGAAATCGTACTCGATTTCTTCGATCGTTTGAAATCCGTATCGCGTGGCTATGCGTCGATGGATTATGACTTCATCGAATATCGCTCATCCGATGTTGTTCGGGTGGACTTGCTCATTAACGGCGATCGCGTCGATGCCTTGTCAATGATGGTGCACCGAAGCAATGCACGGTATCGCGGGCGCGAGGTTTGCGCCAAAATGCGAGGCTTGATTCCCCGTCAAATGTTCGATATCGCTATTCAGGCGGCGATCGGCTCGGAAATTATTGCGCGTGAAAGTGTTAAGGCTTTGCGCAAGAATGTTTTGGCCAAATGTTATGGTGGCGACATTTCACGCAAGAAAAAACTCCTTGAGAAACAGAAAGCCGGTAAAAAGCGGATGAAACAGGTGGGTAACGTTGAAATTCCGCAGGAAGCGTTTCTTGCCATTCTTCAGGTCGACGACAAGTGATGTTGCGTAGCAGCTATAGGAATAAATAACGATATGAGTTGGGATTTTGCGCTGATTTTGTTTGTTTTATTGGTCGTTACCGGTGTCGTCTGGTTTCTGGACTATTTTTTCCTGCGATCCCGCCGGCGCCAACGTGCCGCTGAGGAAATGGCGCGTTACGATGCTGCTCCTGCGGGCGTCGGATCGGTTGAAGCGGCAAAGTTAAGGCGCGAGGCATACGAGAAAGCCCATAAAGTGCCTTGGCTTATTGAGTACTGCGTGAGCTTTTTTCCGGTCATTCTGTTTGTGTTTGTTCTACGCTCATTTATTGTCGAACCGTTTCGCATTCCTTCGGGTTCGATGCTGCCAACTTTGCAAAATGGTGATTTAATTCTGGTTAACAAGTTTGATTACGGTATTCGCTTGCCCGTAATCGACCGCAAAGTGGTGCCTTTGGGAAACCCGGATCGGGGAGATGTGATTGTATTTCGTTATCCGGTTGATACCAATGTGGACTATATCAAGCGTGTGGTGGGCGTGCCCGGTGATGAGGTGGTCTATCGAAATAAAGTGCTTTATTTGAATGGGCAAGAGGTACCCCTCGAGCGGGCAGGTGACTTTTACGAGCCTGATCGTTCATCATATGTGAGTGAGTTCATTGAAACGCTGGGGGCGGATAAACATCGAATTCTTCTCGACCGTCAACGGCGCCAGGACCTCATGCCCATTACCGATTACCCCTACCGAAAGAACTGCAACTATTTTTCAGGTGGTGTCCGGTGTGTTGTACCTGAAGCGCATTATTTTGTCATGGGTGATAATCGCGACAATAGTCTCGACAGCCGTTATTGGGGTTTCGTACCCGATGAGAATATCGTAGGCCGTGCGTTTTTTATCTGGATGAATTTCGGTGACTTGGGCCGAATAGGTCGGTTTAACTAATGGAAAAACTTGCAAATCTTGAGAAAGCGCTGGGTTACACCTTTTCCGACCCTTCATTGCTTGAGCAAGCCTTAACGCACCGAAGCCATAATGCCCGTCACAACGAGCGGTTTGAGTTTTTGGGTGATGCCATACTTAACTTTGTGGTGGCGTCTTTATTGTTTCACCAGTTTCCAAAGGTCGATGAGGGCGATTTATCGAGGCTGCGGGCTAATTTGGTTAAACAGGCATCGTTAGCTGAGATCGCTCAAAACCTTAATTTGTCGAATTTTCTTCGTTTGGGGGAAGGGGAGCTGAAAAGCGGGGGTTTTCGTCGTCCTTCTATTTTGGCGGATGCGCTTGAGGCGGTTTTTGGCGCAGTTTTTCTCGATCAGGGTTTTGACGCGGCGCGCAAGGTTATTGGCGGTTTGTATGCTCCCAAGCTCGAGAATGTTGATCCAAAGACACTTGGCAAGGACCCCAAAACCCTTTTGCAGGAAGTGCTCCAAGGTCGCAAGCTTGAATTGCCACAATATACCGTTGTCGGCACGCACGGAGCTGCGCATAATCAAATGTTCGATGTCGAATGTTCGGTACCCAAGCTCGATATAAAAGTGACTGCGTCCGGGTCAAGCCGCCGGGCGGCGGAGCAACTTGCCGCGACACAGGTTATTGCTTTAATTCAGCAAATGGCGCCGGCTAAAGGGGCGGCAGGGCGCGCACGTGCGCGAAAAAACGCGCAACTGACGTTACCGGTAGCCGTATCTCAGGAAAATAAATGAATTCAGCCTTTCGGTGCGGCTTTGTTGCAGTAGTCGGGCGCCCCAATGTGGGTAAGTCGACGCTGACCAATGCGTTAATCGGTTCTAAAATATCCATTGTGTCACGTAAGGCTCAAACGACCCGGCATCGTATTAATGGGGTGCTAACCCGCGAGCGCGAACAGTTTGTTTTTGTCGATACGCCGGGGTTTCAAACGCGGCATGGCGGTACGATGAACCGTATGATGAATCGCGTCGTTACCCAGGCATTGGCCGATGTTGATGTTGTGTTGCATGTGGTTGAGGCCGGCAAGTGGTCCAAGGGCGATGAAGAGTTGTTACCGCTGTTGCCGACGTCGCAGAAAACCATTCTTGTGCTTAGCAAGGTCGATCAGTTGAAAGACAAAAACAGTCTTTTCGGGTTCGTAAACGATTTGATGGCTAAGCACCCGTATGCAGCAGTCGTTCCGGTTAGCGCGGTCAAAGACACGCAACTTAACGTGTTGCTCGATGAAATTGCTGCGCGTTTGCCCGAGGGCGAACCGATGTTCGAAGCCGATACACTGACCGATCGCCCGATGCGTTTCATTGTGGCCGAACTGATCCGTGAAAAAGTATTTCGTCTGGTAGGTGATGAATTGCCCTACGCTTGTACCGTTGTGATAGAGCAATGGGAGGAGCACGAGCGTGGTGCCCGAATTGCGGCGTGCATTGTTGTTGAGCGTGAAACGCATCGTCCGATTTTGCTGGGAGCTCAGGGCATGCATATGAAGCGTATTGCCACCGAAGCCCGTCAGGATATTGAAAAACTACTTGAAAAGCCGGTACATCTTGAGGTGTATATAAAGGTCCGAAAAGGGTGGTCGGCGCGCGAGTCTTCATTGCGCGATTTGGGATATGAGTAAACGGGTTATCCGGGTTACGAATGGCTTGGCCTATCTGCTTCATGCTGTTCCCTGGCGTGAAACGTCTCTATTGATTCAGGTGTTTTCGCGTGATCACGGCATTGTTGCGATGGTTGCCAAAGGGGCGAAACGCCCTTACTCGTCGTTACGCAGCGTATTGGCCGGGTTTCAGCCTTTGCATTTGTCGTGGTCGGGTGGTGGGGATGTAAAGACCCTCACACGCGCTGATAACGCAGGGCTCAGGCCATTGTCGGGGCGAACGCTCATGTCGGCGTGGTATATGAACGAGTTGCTGCTCTCGCTTTTACCGCGCGAAGATCCGCATCCCGCATTGTTCGAGGCTTATGATGCCGCGCTGATACAACTGGCTGCGGGATCCGCCGCTGCGTCGGCACTGCGTCGGTTCGAATGGATTCTTTTACATGAAACCGGTTATGGCCTGGAGGGTGCCCCTCCTGATTTCGACGATCCCGCTTCTGAGCCGGAACTGCGGCGCAGTCTTCGCGAACGCATTGATTCCTTGCTGGTAGGCCGGCCGTTGCGTACGCGGGCGGTGTTAATGGCGCTGCAACGGTTGTGACGACTACACTGCCTCGTTTTGTGGTGCTCGATACATGTGTGCTCATTTCCAATGTTCTGCGCCCGGTGCTGTTGCGCCTGGCTACTGAAAATGTTTTTTGCGTAGCCTGGAGTCCGATAATAGCTGACGAGTGGTGCCGTACAGCCGAACGTCTTTGGTCTGTGCCGAAAGAGGATGTTCGTGCTCAATGGCTGGCTCTGCAATCAGATTTTCCCAATGCCGATCAAGGGGATGTGTCGGTTTATAAAACGGGTTTGAAATACAGCGATCCTAAAGATTGGCATGTTATTGCAGTAGCCCGTGCTGTTCAGGAGCAGAACCCAGGCTGCCCGGTGGGCATCCTGACCCGAAATATAAAAGATTTCAACCGCAGTGAGTTGCGTCGGCTGGGTATTCAGCGCTGGGAGCCCGATGCGTTCCTGGCGTTATGTTTTCAAACACACGGCGAACTTGTATATGAAGCCTTGAGTGCGCTTCTGGGAGATGAAAAAACGGCTCGCCGTTATGACGAGCCGCTGATTGAAATGCTAAAGCGGGAACGCTTGTTCCGTTTAAACCGCCTAATCGCCGTCGCCACCAAAAATGCCTAATAACATGAGCAAGTTGGCAAATATGTTGTACAGGTCGAGATAAACCGCCATTGTTGCAGAGACGTAATTGGTTTCGCCTCCGTTCACAATGCGCTGCAAGTCGACCAATAACAGGACGGAGAACAGCCCGATGGCGATCACGGAAATAGTGAGCATTAAGGCCGGCAATTGCAGGAAAACGTTAGCGACCGCCGCCACGATCAACAGAATGACGCCGATGAACAGGAATTTTTGCAGGTGAGTGAAATCACGCTTTGTTGTAGTGGCAATACTGGCCATTGCGCCGAAAACAACGGCTGTGCCGCCGAAAGCCATCATGATTAGCTGGGTGCCGTTACCCATACCTAATATAAATCCAATGAGCCGCGACAGCATCAGGCCCATGAAAAACGTAAAGGCAAGTAGAAACGCAACCCCTATGCTGCTGTTCTTGTTTTTTTCAACCAGGTACATAAGGCCAAACGCACCCACAAAGAACAAGATAAGACTCATGCCGGGGCTGGACGCCATCGCGGAGTTAATGCCGGTGGCAACACCCACCCAGGCGCCTAAAACCGTGGGAATCAAGGACAACGCCAGCAGCCAGTACGTATTACGCAAGACGCGATTACGTACAACCTCTTGGGAGGCCGCACCGTAGGTTTCCCGGCCAGGGAAAGAGGGTTGACGGGAGTCGCTCATAGTGAATCCTTTTAATTGAGTGTCATGATCGTACAAAAATTTTTTGACCTCAGTGTATCTGACCTGCAAATACACCAAGAGTTCCTAGTTGGAAGCTTAACTGACACCATGCTGAACATCAAGTGGGTGTGCGCGCGGAAAGGTCGTGTGCATGGAGCTTGTGGCCGTCATTTTTGTAATCAAGCCAGCGTTGTCGTGCCGGTTCAATGTCGCCTGGTTGCAAACTGACAATTTCAAGAATACGTTCAAATTGATGCGCGGTGGAAGGGCATGCTGTATCAAGGTTGAGCAGCCATACGGGCTGAGTGTCAGCCTGCGTGTGCATAGTCGGTTCAGGCGGCCTTGTGGTCAGTAACACCGGCGTGCATGAAGCCAGGGGGTCGTCCGCGTCGACATGAGGGATAAACGCATCCGGCTCAAACGACCATAACAACTGGTCGAACTGCCCCAAAAATTCGGCTTGACTGCAGTAAATCAGTAAAAGACGGCCCTGCTGGTGGTGTTTGCGAACCACCTCACAGGCGGTTCGCAAACGATCCTGGGCACCGAATGCAAAGTCGATTCGTGCCATTACGCTCAATTCTGGTTAAGCAGAAATTGAATGAGTAATGGGACGGGACGGCCTGAAGCGCCTTTTTCTTTGCCGCTGCGCCATGCCGTACCGGCAATGTCGAGGTGAGCCCAGTCATAGGCTTTGGTATAGCGTGACAAGAAACACGCCGCAGTCACCGATCCAGCGGGTGGCCCACCAATATTGGCCATGTCGGCAAAATTAGACCGTAATTGCTCCTGATAGGCGTCATCAAGTGGAAGGCGCCATGCGGGATCATTGGTTTGCCGCCCGGCTGTTTGCAATTGTGTTGCAAGCTCATCGTTCGGTGAGAAAAGGCCCGTATTGACATGGCCCAGAGCGACAACACATGCACCGGTAAGCGTGGCGATATCGATCACTGCCTGGGGTTTGAACCGCTCAACATAAGTGAGCGCATCGCACAGAACCAGGCGACCTTCGGCGTCGGTATTAAGAATTTCAATCGTTTGCCCCGACATGCTGGTAACCACATCGCCAGGCTTGTTCGCCCGCCCACTGGGCAGGTTTTCGCATGCGGGGATGACACCAATCACTGAATGGTTAAGTTCCAACTCGGCAACCGCCCGCATGGCTCCCAGCACACTTGCCGCACCGCACATGTCGTATTTCATCTCGTCCATGTTTGCGCCGGGCTTAATGGATATCCCTCCCGAGTCGAACGTAATGCCTTTACCGACAAGTACGTAGGGCTTCTTGCCGCGCGCCGTTTTCGTTTTTCCGGCAGGAGGGGTGTACTTCAGGACAATAAATGCGGGAGGTTCGTCTGAGCCTTTGGCAACCGACAGGAACGCATTCATCTTGAGATCCTGAATCTGTTTTAGCCCTAATACTTCAGCTTTCAACGTTTTGAACTCTTTCGACAGTTTCTTCGCGGTTTGGCCCAGGTAGGTGGGGGTACAAACATTGCCCGGCAAGTCGCCCAGCAAACGGGTTAGCTGCATACCATTGCCGATTGCCTGTCCGGCTTGCAGGCCCAGTTTTGCCTGCGCGGCGTCGCCACGACTGACCCATTGCGTTATTTTTTTTAATTTGGCGGGTTTGTTGCGGTTTTCTTTCCCCAGCGTGGCATCATAGTGATAAGTGGCCTGGCTGGCTGCGGTTGCGGCAATTTGGGCGCGCTGCCGAATTCCCGTTTCCTGGTAATCGAGGCTTGCAAGGGTGGACACACCTTCCGCGACCTGCGCCTGGATGCAATATTTTGCAAATGCCAGTTCGGCATTTGCATGAATTTTGCTGTTGTAGCTGTCTTGTTTGCCTAACCCGATTAAAATGATCCGCTCGGCGGCAATGCCGTCGAGGTTTCTAAGCAGGGTTTGGGTCCCGGCTTTGCCGGGAAATTCGCTTTTAACAATACGCGATAGCGCGCCGTTGCAGGTTTGATCGAGCAGTTGCGCAGGTTGTGTGAGCTGGCCTTCGGCAAAAACGCCGACAGCCAGTGCCGCAGTTTTAATTTGGTTCGGTGCTGCGTTGGTTTGTGTGCTGAATTCCATATAAGCTTTCCGTAGTTGATCGGCAGAGTGTTGTTGATTATCTCGCATTTTTGTTTATGTCTCTATTCAAACGATCTGTCGTATCCGAAATCATGAGTCATGCCGGCGTGGTTTTTTCCACGTTATTGGTGGTTTGGCTTAGTGTCCTGCTGGTTCGGCTGTTGGGTGACGCCGCCAGTGGCAGCATTGGTGCCGACGTTGTGTTCGGCCTGGCGACGTTTTCAAGTATTACCGCCTTGCCGGTTATTTTGTCGGTTTCATTGTTTATTGCTGTTCTTACCACCGTAACACGTAACTTTCGTGAGTCGGAAATGGTAGTGTGGTTCGCCAGCGGCCTGTCGTTAAAAGACTGGATTGGGCCGGTGATGCGTATTGCCGTGCCGGCGGCCATGCTTATCGCTTTTCTTACCTTGTTCGCGTCGCCGTGGGCTTATCGGCAAATTGCTGAGTATCGTCAGCGTTATGAGCAGCGATCTGATTTGTCCAAAGTGACGGCCGGGCAGTTTATTGAGACTGAAAACGGTGCGCGGGTATTTTTTGCAGAAGAGCCTGTGAATGAAGGCGATGAGCTGGGTAAGGTTGTGGCCCGAATTAAAGATGATGGCTGGCTGAGCGTGGTAACCGCCAATAGCGCGCGGGTTGAAACGCAGGATAACGGCGATCGTTTTCTGGTTTTGTCGGAGGGGCACCGGTACGATTTGAAACCGGGTCAAACTGAATTCCGTTTGCTTGATTTTCAGCGTTATGGTTTTCGCCTTGAAGGGGAGAGCGATACAACCCCCGAGGCGCTGCGTGCACAGGCAGAGAGTCAAATAAAGGCGCGTCCCACGCAACAGTTGTTCAGCGACAATAACGATAACGCCGACTCTCAAATTATGTGGCGTCTCGCTTTACCGCTTGCGGCGTTGAACCTGGCTTTGCTGGCGATTCCATTGGGCGCGGTGAATCCACGCCTGGGGCGTTCCGGTGATGTCTTGATTGCGGGTTTGGTGGGCTTGTTGTACATGAACCTGATTAACCTGTCGCGTGGCTGGATTGGCACAGGCCAACTGAACTTTTATGTGGGCATTTGGTTAGTTCATGCCATTTTTCTAGCCTTAATGGTGTTCATGATGTGGCGCAAATTACGTATTCGCGCACCGAAGCCTCCCAAGCCTGCATCCTGACCAACCTGCTTTTTGGGTATAGGCTTATTACTGAATATTATTTGAATTTGTTTCTATATTACGTATAATTTTGCCCCTATACGGGGTAAAAAATGAATCTTCAGCAATTTCGCTTCGTGCGAGAAACCATTCGACGCAACTATAATTTAACGGAAGCCGCCCGCTCTTTGTACACATCCCAGCCAGGGGTGTCGAAATCGATTATTGAGTTCGAGGAGGAGTTGGGCGTCAAAATATTCGAGCGTCATGGAAAACGCATTAAAGGTTTGACCAAACCGGGCGCTGTCGTAGCCCAGGTTATTGAACGCATCATGCGCGAGGTGGATAACCTCAAAAAGGTCAGTGACGAGTTTGCCCAGAAAGACGAGGGTGGCTTGGTGATTGGTTGTACTCATGCCCAAGCGCGGTATTTGTTGCCTAAGGTGATTCCGGCGTTTCGGGCCCGTTTTCCCAAGGTCAGAATGTCTTTGGCGGAAGGAAACCCTCCCACTTTGGCGCAAATGGTGTTACATGAACAAGCGGATCTTGCCATTGCTACCGAGTCGCTGGCACATACCCCGGGCCTGGTTGCCTTGCCGGTTGTTTCATGGGAGCACGTTGTTGTGGTGAAGCCAGACCACCCGTTAACGGAGCTGACATCGTCGCAGGCGCGCAATTTAACGCTGGAACAACTGGCGCAATATCCCATCGTTACGTATGATCGCCAGTTTTCCGGGCGTCGTGTCATTGATGAAGTTTTTGAAACTCGTCATATCACCCCCGACATCGTTTTGGAAGCAATTGATGCCGACGTTATTAAAACCTATGTCGATGTCGGCCTGGGAATAGGCATTATCGCGGGTATTGCCTACGACCCGCGTCGAGACAAAGGTTTGGTGGGCATTCCAGTTGGGCATTTGTTCGGAACTCATGTAACCCGCGTAGCGATGAAGCAGGGTGTGTTTTTACGTGATTATGTTTATGCTTTGCTGGAAATGCTGGCACCCGAGCTCACACGTGAAGTCGTGCAACAGGCGCTGGAGAAAACGCCTGTATCCGAATAAATAATTTCGTCGTAGTTGTTGATACTGATTGACAATACAAATAAGAATGATTATCGTTTGTCTTAATTTAAAGGCAAAAGGGGTCATTATGACGACGTGTGTAAATGCGGTAATTGTGGGTGCCGATCGCTTAGGCAATATTCCTGATTTGTTGAAGGGTCATAATATTTCTATTCACCGGCACATTAGCGGCCGGGATCCCGCCCATCAGAAGAAAAATTTGCAATTGCCCTCAGGCACGGATTTATTAATTTTGTTAACTGATTTTCTGGGCCATAACGTAATGAAAACGTTCCGGATGGCAGCCCAGCGTTCTGGTGTAAGGGTTGTGGCTTGCCGCAGGTCGGTGTGTTGTATGCAGCAAGCGCTGATGCAATGCGGCTACTGCAGCGAAGCTGAGTGCAAGGTTTCAGGCCCGAGCCGGCGTGCCCCGTTGTAGCGTTTCTTCCAGTAAGCAATGTCCATGCTTTCAACCCTTACCTGGGCGCCCCGGCGGGGCGCATGGACGAATTCTTTATTTCCCAGGTAAATGCCTACATGTGAGAAGCGACTGCCCAAGGTGTTAAAAAACACCAAATCACCTTTGCGTAGTTCCGATTGTTTGACCGCAATACCCTGACGGGCAATGTCGGCTGAACGGCGGGGGAGCTTCAAACCGAGCGATTTTTCGGCAGCATAAATAACCAACCCACTGCAGTCGAAGCCGGTGTCGGGTTCATCGCCCCCGAATTTGTAGTCGACCCCCAAATGTTCCAACGCCGCGCTGGCAAGCGCACGTGAATCGTTGTAATACGTTTCAGAGGCCCGGCTAAGGCCGAAATCGTTTTTGGCCAGATAAGCCCCCAGCGGATCGGAGCGCAAATGTGCCTGATAAGCTTCGCGGCCGGCACCGGCTTGAGAACCGGGGTCGGTAGACGCGCACCCTGCCAAAAAAGTGACCGCAGCGAAGACGAATACTTTTACACCGACCGATACGATTGGCGCGCGACGTTGGCTCCCAGATAAAACTGGCACGTTATCCGACATGGTTCCCCGATAAAAGGCCTAAGTATTATGGCCTGTTGCTGGTTGGCGTTTTTTGCGTGCCCGAGTTTAACCAAAACTTTGTGTCAGGTAAAGCGTGAAATGTTACAAATCGCACGTGTTGCGCCGTTCGGGTTGCGATGGGGAACTTATGGCATTATGCGGGTTCATCGTTGAACAACGCATTACATACTAAAGGAGACAGTCCGATGAATACCAAACCTGTACTCGGCGCGAGCGACGTCACAAAAATTTTGACTGCGGCAACGGATTTTGCCAAAACCAATAATTGGGCGGTGGCGATTTCAGTGACCGACGATGGCGGCCACCTGCTGGGTATGGTGCGTCTCGACGGCGCGACCCCCATGACAGCCAAAATGTCGGAAGCGAAAGCCAGAACAGCGGCAATGGGGCGCCGGGAAACAAAAATCTTCGAAGATATTATTGCTCAAGGGCGTGTTGCGTTCCTGTCGGCGCCCAATCTCGATGGTTTGTTGGAAGGCGGTGTGCCTGTAATTGCAGATGGCCATGTCGTTGGCGCCGTCGGTGTTTCCGGCGTGAAGTCGTCTGATGACGCCGAAATTGCGCGTGCCGGGATTGCCGCGCTTAAGCTTTAACGCTAATCAGTGTTACGCAACGTGTTGTACTGCAATACATGACGGGGTCAGTCAGAACAGCCCCTCAGCCCTCAGCATTTACGAACGCGCTGCGTCCCGGCGTGCGTCGTCGGGAGTTGTGGGCTTGGGCGATGTACGATTTCGCCAACTCAGGCTACACCACGGTTGTTCTGACCACGGTGTTCAACAGCTATTTTGTGTCGGTGGTCGCTCAGGGGCGGTCATGGGGTACTCTCGCGCTCACAGCGGCCTTGTCAGTATCGTATTTGCTGGTTATGTTCACCATGCCCTCTTTGGGGGCGTATGCCGATGCAAGCGGGAAGAAGCGTCGTGTTTTATTCTTAAGCACGCTTGGTTGTGTGGCGGCTACGGCCATGCTTGCTGTGGTTGGGCCTGGCGCTGTGTTGCTGGGGCTGGTGATTTTGGCCGTATCGAATTATTGTTACTGTGTGGGTGAGTCGGTTATTGCCGCGTTTCTGCCGGAAATTGCACAGCCTAATGCGTTGGGTCGTGTATCAGGCTGGGGCTGGGGGTTTGGTTACTTTGGCGGTATGCTGGCTTTGGGGTTTTCGTTATATATCGTTACGTCACTTGCCGCCGGAGGGTTTGAAGCCCCTCAGTATGTCGCAATCGTCATGCTGTTCACGGCCGGTTTGTTTGCATTGTCAGCGCTGCCATCGTTCCTTCTGTTGCACGACCGCTCGTTGCCGAATCGGCGGTCACGTTCCGCTCCGCTTAAACAACTGAAGCACGCCTGGCGGGAAACATCCGGTTTTTTTCCCGATTTTCGCCTGTTGCTGATATGCGGGGCGTTTTATCAAGCCGGGATTGCTGTGGTGGTGACACTGGCCGCAGTGTATGCCAATCAGGCCATGGGGTTTACCATGGCCAAAACAATGTTACTGGTCTTTGTGGTGAATATCGCTGCGGCGACAGGTGCCCTGACGTTTGGACATTTTCAGGATCGGGCGGGTCATAAAAAAGCGCTTGCTTTGACCCTGATGGGTTGGATTCTGATGGTGTTGGTTGCCTATGCCGCAGTCAGCGAATGGATATTCTGGATCGCTGCCGGATTGGCCGGCTTATGCATGGGCACAAGTCAGAGCGCCGGGCGTGCCATGGTGGGCGCGCTGGCGCCACAGGGTCGGTTGGCGGAATTTTATTCGCTTTGGACGTTCGCCATTCAATTGGCGGCTGTCGTGGGTCCGTTCACGTACGGCCTGGTTACCTGGCTAACCGATGGCAACCATCGGCAGGCACTCTTGGTAACCGGTTTGTTTTTTGTTGCGGGTTTGGTGGTGTTACAAAGGCTTGATTTTGCGCGCGGCGTCAAGGTGCGCGATACTTACTCTCTGTCAGGCCATGAAAATTCATTGAACGAGGAGTAATGAGAATGGCATCTACAGATATTAAATCGGTGCTGGTTGAAAATCGCGTGTTTCCACCGTTTGCCGGCATAGAGAAAGACGCAACCATTTCCGGTATGCAGGCTTACGATGATCTGGTACAGGAAGCACGGCAAGATCCGAATGAGTTTTGGGGGCGTCTGGCCAAGGAACATCTTAATTGGACCACCCCCTTCACGCAGGTGCTCGATGAGTCTGAGGCGCCGTTCTATAAATGGTTTTCCGACGGTGAGTTGAATGTGTCGGCGAATTGCCTTGACCGCCATCTGGGCACGCCCACCGAAAATAAAACCGCCATTATTTTTGAAACCGACGACGGTAAGGTGCTGCGCGTTACCTATCGTGAACTTTACGATCGGGTATGTGAGTTTGCCAACGGCTTGAAAGCGTTGGGCTATAAGAAGGGTGATCGTGCCATTATTTATCTGCCGATGTCGATCGAGGCGGTGGTGGCCATGCAGGCATGCGTGCGGTTGGGCATGATCCATTCGGTTGTATTCGGTGGTTTCTCTTCCAAAAGTATCCACGAGCGTTTGGTGGACGTAGGAGCGTCGCTGGTGATTACCGCCGATGAGCAAATGCGGGGTGGGAAAACCATTGCATTAAAGCCGGCGGTCGATGAAGCCATTGCCACGGGGGGCTGCGAGGCCGTGCGACACGTTGTCGTTTATAAACGCACCGGCGGCAAAGTGCAGTGGCATGAAGGGCGCGACCTTTGGATGCATGATGTATGCGAAGGGAAGGCCGGGCCGTGTGAGCCGGTACCGGTTAATGCCGAGCATCCGTTGTTCATTCTTTATACCTCGGGCTCAACGGGCAAGCCCAAGGGCGTTCAGCATGCATCGGCAGGCTATTTGTTGTGGGCCTCTCTTACGGTGAAATGGGCCTTCGATGCTAAAGAGTCTGATGTTTACTGGTGTACCGCCGATGTCGGCTGGATTACAGGTCATACATATATTGTCTATGGGCCGTTGGCCGCAGGTATTACGCAGGTGATGTTCGAGGGCGTACCGACCTATCCCAACGCGGGCCGTTTTTGGGAGATGATTCAACGACACGAAGTGAGTATCTTCTACACGGCGCCGACGGCGATTCGTTCGCTTATCAAAGCGGCGGAAGCACAGCCGGAGTGTCACCCGCGCAAGTACGATTTGAACAGTTTGCGCATCATCGGTTCAGTAGGTGAGCCCATTAACCCTGAGGCCTGGATGTGGTATTTCAAGGAGGTGGGTCGAGAGCGTTGCCCCATTCTGGATACGTGGTGGCAAACTGAAACCGGGGGCCACATGATCACGCCTTTGCCGGGTGTGACGCCGCTGAAACCGGGCTCGTGCACCTTGCCGTTGCCTGGTATCGAGATGGCCATTGTTGATGAGAGTGGCACCGATGTTAAGTCCGGCACTGGTGGCTTTTTGGTTGTGAAGCGCCCCTGGCCCGCTATGATTCGAACCATTTGGGGCGACCCCGAGCGTTTCAAGAAAAACTATTTCCCGCCTGAAATGAAAGGCTATTACCTTGCCGGCGATGGCGCGCAACGTGATACCGACGGGTATTTCTGGATTATGGGTCGCGTCGACGACGTGTTGAATGTATCAGGCCATCGCCTGGGTACGATGGAAATTGAGTCTGCCCTGGTGTCCCACTCGTTGGTGGCGGAGGCGGCAGTAGTCGGGCGGCCGGATGATACGACGGGCGAGGCTATTGTGGCGTTTGTTGTGTTGAAGCGGAGTTTGCCTGAGGGTGACGAGGCAGCAAAAATTGCCAAAGAGCTGCGTGATTGGGTGGCCAAGGAAATTGGCCCGATTGCCAAGCCGAAAGATATCCGTTTCGGCGAAAATTTACCGAAAACCCGGTCTGGCAAAATTATGCGGCGTTTGTTGCGTAACGTAGCCCGGGGCGAGGAAATTACGCAAGACGTTTCCACGCTTGAAAACCCAACAATTCTCGACCAGTTATCGCAGTCGGTTTAAAGGCGGATGTGGTTTAGGTAAAAAAATGGGCGCCTCTGCGAACATGAGGCGCCCATTTTTTATACGGTTTTTTTACATGCCGTTGTAAACCGGGCCTTCACCCCCTTGGGGGGTTACCCAAACAATATTTTGGGTTGGGTCCTTTATGTCGCAGGTTTTGCAATGCACACAGTTCTGCGCGTTAATTTGTAATTGATCTTCGCCGTTTTCCGTTTTCACGAATTCATATACGCCTGCCGGACAATAGCGCGCTTCCGGTCCACCATATTTCGCCAGATTAACAGCAACCGGAACCGAAGCGTCTTTCAACGTTAAGTGGATCGGCTGGTTTTCCTCGTGGTTGGTGTTCGACAAAAATACTGAACTGAGTTTGTCGAAGGTGAGTTTGCCGTCGGGTTTGGGGTAGTCGATACGGGCGCATTCAGCCGCCGGTTGCAAACAGGCGTGGTCGGGCTTGGTGCGGTGGATGGTCCAGGGCATTTTGCCTTTCAGTAACCACTGTTCTACGCCGGTCATGATGGTGGCGACTGTACGGCCTTTCTTGAACCATTGTTTGAAGTTACGTGACTTATTGAGCTCTTCATAAAGCCACGATTTTTCAAATGCCTGCGGGTAAGTGGTTAGTTCGTCGCGGCTGCGTTCTGCCGCCAGCGCGTCGAACGCGGCTTCGGCTGCCAGAGCGCCGGTTTTAATGGCCGCGTGGCTTCCTTTGATGCGGGAAGCGTTCAGGGTGCCTGCCTCACAGCCCACCAGTACCCCCCCGGGGAAACAAAGTTTTGGTAGCGATAGCAGGCCGCCGGCGGTAAGCGAGCGGGCACCATAGGCAATGCGCTTGCCCCCTTCAAACGTTGAGCGGATGGCCGGGTGGGTTTTATAGCGTTGGAACTCTTCATAAGGAGAGAGCCACGGGTTGGCGTAGTCCAGGCCAACGACCAGCCCCACCACAACCAGGTTGTTGTCGAGGTGATACAGGAAGGAGCCGCCATAGGTATCGGCATCGAGCGGCCATCCGGCAGTGTGAACGACCAGGCCGGGTTTGGATTGTGAAGGGTCGACCTCCCACATTTCTTTGATGCCGATTGCGTAGCTTTGCGGATCTTTGCCTTGATCAAGCTTGAAGCGTTCGATTAACTGACGCCCCAGTTGGCCGCGCGAGCCTTCGGCAAAAATGGTGTACCGCGCATGCAGTTCCATGCCGGGCTGGTAATTAGGTGTTTCAGAGCCGTCGCGCGCCACGCCCATATCGCCGGTGGCCACCCCTTTTACAGCGCCATTTTCGTCGTACAGCACTTCAGCGGCCGAAAAGCCGGGGAAAATTTCCACGCCCAGCGCCTCAGCTTGTTCGCCCAGCCACTGGGTTACTTCGCCCAGGCGGACAACGTAGTTGCCGTGGTTTTGAAAACACTCAGGCAATAGCCAGTTAGGGGTTGCCCGTGCGCCTTTTTGCGTCAGGAAGAGGAATTTGTCCTCCTTGACTTCGGTATTCAGCGGCGCGCCTTTTTCTTTCCAGTCGGGGATCAGTTCGGTGAGTGCTTTCGGATCCATGACCGCGCCCGACAAAATATGGGCGCCGACTTCCGATGCTTTTTCCAGGACACAGACATTGATGTCTTGCCCTTTGTCGTTGGCGAGTTGTTTCAGGCGGATGGCGGCTGACAAGCCGGCCGGCCCGGCGCCGACCACCACTACGTCGTATTCCATCGATTCGCGTTCAGCCATGGATGTTGACCTCCGTTATATGTTTTCTGTGGGCGTATACTTTGTGCATTGTACTTCCGATATGGCCTGCCTGCGCGTTTGAAGCGCGTGCACGGTCGGCTTGACGAACAAGAAGGTGTGAATGTCTGAAACTCAAATTGTCATCAAAAAGCGGATTCAGCACTTGCGTGAATTGATGCTTTCCCGAGGGGTGAAGGCCTGCGTGGTTCTCTCGGCTGATCCGCATTTGTCTGAATATCTGCCTGAACATTGGCAAACGCGTGCCTGGTTAAGTGGTTTTCAAGGGTCGGCCGGCACACTGCTGGTAACGCCTGATTTTGCGGGTTTATGGACCGACAGCCGCTACTGGGAACAAGCGATTGTTGATCTGACCGATACTGACATTGAGCTTATGCGGGCCGGGCAAGAAGGGGTGCCGTCTCCATCCGATTGGCTTGTTTTGAATCTGGCGGCCGGCGACTGCGTTGCCGTTGATGGTGACACGCTTAGCGTTGCCGCTCATCGGCAGTGGCTACAGGTCTTGTCTGGTTCAGCAATTCGGCTGCAAACCGATCTCGATTTGCCGGGTGAGGTTTGGGCGGATCGCCCTGCGTTGCCGCATGCGCCGGTTTATGCACACGCATCGCATTTTGCGGGTCGCAGTCGCGCCGACAAGCTGGCGGCGGTTCGCAAGGAAATGAGTGAAAAGAAAGCCCAGTGGCATTGGTTGTCGTCGCTCGACGATATCGCCTGGATACTGAATCTGCGTGGTCAGGATGTGGCTTATAACCCGGTTTTTCTCAGCCATTTCTTAATTGGGGAGCGCGACGCCCGTCTTTTTATCGATCAATCCAAAATTCCGGATGAATTGCGACGTGATCTTGAGGTGGATGGCATTGTGCTGGAGTCTTACGACGCTTTGGCCGGTGTACTTGCCTGCTTGCCGGAGTCGGATACTTTGTTGTTCGATCCGGCTCGCACGACGGCGGGGCTCTTGTCGTCGGCAGCGTTTGTTAAACAATGCGAGGCCGACAATCCTTCGCAAATAATGAAGGCATGCAAGACCGAGGCGGAACTGGCCCATATTCGCGAGACCATGGAAATGGATGGTGCGGCGTTGTGTGAGTTTTTTGCCTGGTTCGAAGATCGCGTTGGGAAGGAAAGAGTGTCTGAGCTCATGGTGGATGAGCGCATTACCGCCGCGCGTGCCCGTCGGCCGCATTTCGTCTGTCCCAGCTTTTCCACGATTGCTGCGTTTAACGCCAATGGCGCCATGCCGCACTATCAGGCTACTGAGCAGTCGCACGCCTGGATAGAGGGGGATGGCTTGCTGCTGATCGACTCGGGAGGGCAGTACCTGGGAGGTACAACAGACATCACCCGGGTTGTTCCCATCGGCACGCTCACTGCATCCCAAAAACATGATTACACTTTAGTGCTTAAAGGGATGATTGCTTTGTCTCAGGCGGTGTTTCCGAAAGGGGTGGCCGGCTCGACGCTCGATGTGCTTGCACGCATGCCTCTTTGGCAGTCAGGGTTGGAGTTTGGCCACGGTACGGGGCATGGTGTGGGGTACTTCCTGAATGTGCATGAGGGGCCGCAATCCATTTCCTATCGCGCTCCACGCGCTGTGCCCATGCAGGTGGGTATGGTGACGTCAAATGAACCGGGGTTGTATCGTCCGGGCCAATGGGGCATTCGTATCGAGAACTTAATCGCCTGCCAACCGGCCCGACAAACTGATTTTGGTGATTTCCTGCAGTTTGAAACGCTTACGCTGTGCCCGATTGATACACGTTGCATTGAGCCCACGCTCATGACGGATACCGACAGACAGTGGTTGAACCATTATCATGGGCAAGTACGGCAACGTTTATTGCCGCATGTTAGCGGCGCAGCAAAGAATTGGTTGATCACTCGCACCGAGCCCCTGTAAGGTTGGGGTGTGTCGGCTATAATTTCAATTTCCCGCTACCGCCTGGTGATCCCGGGTGCTGAAAACCGATGACAAAATATGTATTTGTAACGGGTGGGGTGGTGTCTTCGCTAGGCAAAGGCATCGCTGCTGCTTCTCTGGCTGCCATTCTTGAATCGCGCGGCTTGCGCGTCACCATGTTGAAACTGGATCCCTACATTAATGTGGATCCGGGCACCATGAGTCCTTTCCAGCACGGGGAGGTCTTCGTGACTGAAGATGGGGCCGAAACCGATCTTGATCTGGGCCACTACGAGCGCTTTATTTCTACGCGTATGCGCAAGGTGAACAATTTCACCACCGGGCAGATTTACGAGTCCGTCTTGCGCAAAGAGCGCCGCGGCGATTATCTTGGTAAAACGGTCCAGGTCATTCCGCACATTACCAATGAAATCCAGGATTTCATTGCGCGTGGGGCCAAAGCCGCCTACGAGGGGAATGCCGATATTGCAATTGTGGAAATTGGCGGCACGGTGGGCGACATCGAGTCTTTGCCTTTTCTGGAAGCGGCGCGTCAAATGAGCCTGCGTCTGGGGCGCAATCAGGCTGCGTTTGTGCATCTTACCTTGGTGCCTTACATTCCATCGGCCGGTGAACTGAAAACCAAACCCACCCAGCACTCGGTGCAAAAGTTGCGTGAAATTGGTATCTATCCGCATGCTTTGTTGTGCCGCGCCGACCGTCGGATTCCCGACGATGAACGTGCAAAAATTTCACTGTTTTCAAATGTGCCGCTTGATGCCGTCATCTCGGTTTGGGATGTCGATTCAATTTACAAAATCCCGGCCATGTTGCATGCACAGGGGCTGGATAATCTTGTTTGTGAAGCGTTGGCCCTTACTGCCCCACCGGCTGATTTGTCGGAATGGAATCAGTTGGTTGCGGCTATTGAAAACCCTCGCAACGAGATTCGTATCGGCATGGTTGGCAAATACGTTGACTTAACCGAATCATACAAATCATTAACCGAGGCACTGATTCACGCCGGGATTCATACCGAGTCGCATGTTTCCATTGAATACATCGATTCCGAGGTGATTGAAACGGAAGGGCCGGAATGTCTCGCTCATCTCGATGCCATTTTGGTGCCGGGTGGTTTCGGCAAGCGGGGAACCGAAGGCAAAATTGCCGCCATTCGTTATGCCCGTGAAAATAATGTACCTTATCTTGGCATCTGTTTAGGCATGCAGCTTGCCGTGGTTGAGTTCGCTCGCAACGTGGCGCAGCTGGGTGGCGCGAACAGTACCGAGTTCGACCCTTCCACTCCGCATCCGGTGGTGGCGCTTATTACGGAATGGCAAGACCGGGAAGGGCGGGTTGAAAAGCGCGATGAATCATCCGACCTGGGCGGAACCATGCGCAAAGGCGCGCAACGCTGTCCCGTTAAACCAGGAACCAGGGCGCAACGCATATACGGAGATGAAGTCTATGAGCGGCATCGTCACCGTTACGAGGTGAATAACGTGTATGTATCACGCCTGGAAGAGTCGGGATTGGTTATTAGTGCCCGTACACCCACCGAGCAGTTGCCTGAAATCATGGAGCTACCTGATCACCCATGGTTTATGGGCGTGCAGTTTCACCCTGAATTCACATCAACGCCGCGTAGCGGCCACCCGCTGTTTACGAGTTATATCAAAGCGGCGCTTGCGCATCAGGCGCAGCGCAAGCAAAAGGCGCTTGTATGAAATTGTGCGGATTCGAAGCGGCGCTTGAGAACCCTTTTTTCCTTATTGCGGGTCCGTGTGTTATTGAGTCGCGTCAAATGGCGTTCGACACGGCCGGCCAACTCAAGGAAATGACGGCCGCCCTTGGAATTCCATTTATTTACAAAAGCTCTTTTGATAAGGCTAATCGCAGCTCGGGCAAGTCGTTTCGGGGGCCCGGCATGCAAGAGGGCCTGCAAATTCTGGCCGACGTTCGGGCGCAATTGGGCGTGCCGGTTTTAACCGATGTGCATGAGATCAGCCAAGTGAACGAAGTTGCGCAGGTGGTTGATATCATGCAAACCCCCGCGTTTCTATGTCGGCAAACCGACTTTATCCAGGCTTGCGCCGCAACGGGAAAACCGGTCAATATCAAGAAAGGCCAGTTTCTGGCACCGCATGATATGACACAGGTTGTGAACAAAGCGCGTGAAGCCTCTTTGGACGCCGGCCACGATGGCAATAATATTCTGGTGTGCGAACGCGGTGTTTCGTTCGGCTACAACAATTTGGTGTCGGATATGCGTTCGTTGGCTATCATGCGTGAAACGGGGTGTCCGGTTGTTTTCGATGCAACGCATTCCGTACAACTGCCGGGAGGGTTGGGAAATGCGTCCGGCGGGCAACGAGAGTTCGTTCCGGTGTTGGCAAGGGCTGCAGTTGCGGTGGGTATTGCGGGTCTGTTTATGGAAACACACCCCGAGCCCGAGAAGGCGTTGTCCGACGGGCCCAACGCTGTGCCGTTGCATTTAATGCCCAGTTTATTGAAATCGTTGGTCAGCATCGATCGTTGCGTTAAGGAAAACGGCCTGTTTGCGTTCGATTGACCCTATTAGGGGGAAAGGCTATGGAATTATCGTTCCTTGGGGCGGCAGGCACTGTTACCGGCTCGCGCCATTTGCTCGAATCCGGCGGTAAACGTGTCCTGGTCGATTGCGGGCTGTTTCAGGGGTTGAAGTTTTTACGTCAACGCAATTGGGCTCCTTTTCCGGTTGATCCGGCCGGCATCGATGCCGTTGTGCTGACTCACGCACACCTCGATCACTCGGGCTATTTGCCGCGCCTGGTGCGCGATGGTTTCAAAGGGCCAATTTATGCGTCACCGGCCACGCTGGAGTTGGCTCAGGTGCTACTGCTCGACAGTGCACACATTCAAGAGTCCGATGCAGAGTTCGCAAACAGGCATAACCTGTCTTCTCATGACCCGGCCCTGCCGCTTTACACAAGAAAAGACGCGCAACGTGCCATTGACTTGTTTCAGCCTCTTGAGCGTGATTCGTTTCACCCGATTGCCGGAAATATAAAGATCAAATTGCATCGGGCCGGGCACATATTGGGCGCGTCCATTGTGGAAGTGAAGTGGGATGGCCGTACCCTGGTATTTTCCGGTGATTTGGGTCGTTATAACGATCCGGTCATGCCTGATCCCGATCTTATCGAGCAAGCCGATTATCTCGTTCTGGAGTCCACGTACGGTGATCGCTCCCACGACTCAAGCCCCCCGGAGAGCGTGTTGGAAACATTGATCGTGCGCACTGCAGAGCGGGGCGGGACGGTTGTAATTCCTGCGTTTGCAGTCGGGCGAGTGCAACTGCTGCTTTATTATTTGTATCGTCTGCGCTCGCAACACCGGTTGCCGCAGAATATGCCCATTTATCTCGATAGCCCTATGTCGGTCAGGGCTCAGGAAATTCATTGCGACTATCCGGGCGAACAGAAATTAACTAAAGCACAAGTGCGCGATGTTAATGCGGTGGCAACGCGTATTGAAAGTGTGGAAGAGTCCAAGGCTTTGGATACGTCAGTGATGCCGAAAATTATTATTTCGGCAAGCGGGATGGCGACGGGGGGGCGCGTTATTCACCATTTGAAACGCTATGCACCCGACCCCCGGTCGTCAGTTTTGTTCGCCGGTTATCAGGCGGCGGGAACGCGCGGCGCTAAAATGCTGGCTGGGGCCCAAACAATCAAAATTCACGGAGAGTATATTCCGGTGAAAGCGGAGCTTGATAATCTTTCCATGCTTTCAGCCCATGCCGATGCGAATGAGATTCTGCGTTGGTTAAATGGTTTTCGTCAGGCACCGTCTCATACTTTTCTGGTGCATGGCGAACCCGAGGCGGCGGACGCTTTACGTTGTCGTATTAAAGACGAGCTGGGCTGGCGGGTAAGAGCCGTTGAGCATCTTGAAAAAGTAGACTTGACGCATAACGAGCGAAGGTAATGGGCATAGCCGGGCATCGCAGTACAATGCTTTTCTAATTCAATGACTTTTTAAATTCAGGCAGGGTATTTCAAATCATGAGTGCTATTGTAGATATCATCGGGCGCGAGATTCTGGATTCGCGCGGGAACCCAACCGTTGAGTGTGATGTATTGCTGGAGTCCGGTGCAATGGGTCGGGCTGCGGTTCCTTCGGGTGCATCAACGGGGGCGCGTGAAGCCATTGAGTTGCGTGACGGCGATCCAACCCGTTATCTGGGCAAAGGGGTGTTGAAAGCCGTTGAGCATTTGAATACCGAAATATCCGAAGCGCTGATGGGTTTGGACGCGCAAGAGCAAACGTTTGTCGATCGCACGTTAATTGATCTCGATGGAACGGAATCAAAAGGTCGTCTGGGTGCTAATGCGATTTTGGCGGCCAGTATGGCCGTTGCACGTGCCGCCGCCGATGACTCAGGTCTCTCGCTGTATCGGTATTTCGGCGGCAGCGGCCCTATGCAAATGCCGGTGCCGATGATGAACGTTATTAATGGCGGCGCGCACGCGAACAATACTCTCGATATGCAGGAGTTCATGATTCTCCCGGTGGGTGCGAGCAGCTTCCGTGAGTCGCTGCGCATGGGTGCCGAGGTTTTTCACGCGCTTAAAAAACTGATTCACGATCAGGGTATGTCGACAGCGGTGGGCGACGAGGGTGGTTTTGCGCCGAATGTTGCCAATCATGAGGCGGCAATTCAGTTGATTCTGCAGGCAATCGATGCGGCCGGCTACGAAGCCGGTTCTCAAATTGCGTTGGGCCTTGATTGCGCCAGCTCCGAGTTTTATCGCGATGGTAAATACCATTTGGCCGGTGAAGGTGGTGTGTCTCTCGAGGCTGCCGATTTTGCGAACCTGTTGGCAACATGGTGCGATAAATATCCCATTATTACCATTGAAGATGGTATGGCCGAAAATGATTGGGATGGCTGGAAAATCTTAACGGACCAACTGGGCAAGAAAGTGCAACTGGTGGGTGATGACCTTTTCGTAACCAACACTGCCATTTTGAAGCAGGGTATCGAGCAAGGCGTTGCCAATTCCATTCTGATCAAGATTAACCAGATCGGCACACTGACCGAAACCTTCGCCGCGATTGAAATGGCCAAGCGCGCAGGTTATACCGCAGTCATTTCGCATCGCTCGGGTGAAACGGAAGACGCCACCATTGCCGATATTGCAGTGGCAACTAACGCCATGCAAATTAAAACAGGTTCATTGTCACGCTCCGACCGCATGGCCAAGTACAACCAGTTGCTTCGTATCGAGGAAGAGCTCGCTGAAGTCGCATCGTTCCCCGGTCGCGAGGCTTTCTACAACTTGCGTTAAACAACAGGTATGCCCCCGAGCCCGGGGGCTGACAGGGAGCGGGCATGCGATTGCTTCTGCTGGTGCTGGTGATACTGACCCTGGCGATTCAATATCCGTTGTGGTGGGGTAAAGACAGTTGGAGCCGGGTGGCGGAACTTGAGGCCCGAGTGGCCGAGCAGCAAGCCGAAAACGAAGCCCTTACGATGCGTAACAACGCTTTGGCAGCGGAGGTACACGATTTGCGAGCCGGAACGACGGCTGTTGAAGAGCGTGCGCGGTCGGAATTGGGGATGGTGAAAGAGGGTGACGTCTTTGTGCGTATTTTGCGTTCCGATACAGCTCCCCGTTGACGCAGCTTACGTCTGAATCGGGTTCAGGATCAATGGACCCATTATTGGTGTTCGGGGCGTTGGGGTTGGTTTCTGGAAAGCCTTCAATTGGTTTGTGTTGCGGGGTATGCGGCGCTGTTTTCAGATTGGTTTCAGCGTTTATTTCCGGTGAGGCCCCTTGCCAGGGTTCGCGGCTAACCTGTGTATGAATGGTGTCCGGCCAGAGTACAGGGTTGGATTGCATCACTACCTGTGCTTCCCGACGAATAATAAGTGGGCCTGGTGTCAGAGCGGATAAGCCCGGCACCAGCGGCGTGTATTGATACGTTAGCAACAGTGATAGGGTATTGGCCTGGAAAATGGTTTCGCCTGATTCCGGACCGATACCGTTTCCCCAACCGTTTTTCATGGCCTTCAAATGTTGTTCACGTTGATAACTATTGCGGATAGCCGGGTAATTGAGCGTGTTGCCGGGCAAGTTTGCGGGGAAGTCGCTGAAAACGGCGGCGGATGGCGAACGAACTTGAATATGCCAGGGAGAAGCTTTCCCGCTTGGCGTAGCCTCATGCAAGGTGAGCGTACTTTGCTTGAACGCGTGGGCCATGGCAGAGGGATGGGCGTGGTGAATGCTGCCCGCTTTAGCGGCGCTGACAAGCGCCGCCCCGACAGCCTGACGTGTGTAAATCCAATGTGTTAGTTCGACCGCGCCAACTCCGGCAAGGATCATGGGTAACGTAATGAGCGAAAACTCGACCATGCTCGCGCCCTTTTCATACCGCGCGTATGCGCGGTGTAATACGGCACTGTAAGTTGTTTTCAGGGGGCATCGACTTGAAGGTGGGATCAAAGCCGGGTTGATTTTCGTCATACCCTTATTTTGGCTTTGCCTGAGATGGCTTGTCGATTGCGACTTCTACGGTAGGCGTTTAATGAATTGAGCGAGGGTGCGCATGCGCGCTGTCGGGATTGTGCGTAAACAAGCTTGCACAATCAACCGCATCGAATTGATAGGGTTTCCCGCAAAAATTGCACGAAACGTCGACCGTCTCACGCTCAGTCAGAATACTTTCCACTTCATCGCGCCCAAGCATACGCAGCATATTACCGACTCGTTCGCGGGTGCAGGGGCAGTGCCACCGTATGGATTGCGGCTCAAAAGTCAGTAACGTTTCTTCCCAGAAGAGACGTTTGATTATTGTGTCGACACCCAATTCGCGCAGCTCTTCGGGTTGTAAGGTATCGGCCAGCGTAACCGCGCGGTTCCATGATTCCTCTGAAGAGGCGTCTGCGTTGCCTCCGTGATCGGGCAGTTTTTGCAACAGCAAGCCACTACTGCTGTTTTCGTCGGCAGCCAGCCACAGGCGGGTGTCAAGTTGTTCCGAGTGTTGCATATAGTGTTCGAGCACTTGTGCAACGGTTTCGCCTTCAAGCGGCACAATTCCCTGGTAAGGTTGCAAGTCGGTTGTGTTCTTGTCTGGATCCAAAATAACGCTGAAACGACCCTCACCTTGGGTGTTCAACAAACTTTGCAGTGATCCATTGTCGGGGATCTCGGCCCCTTCACGCAATGTGGCCGTCGCCCGAATTGTGAGATCGGCGTTGCACTCGACGACGATGAGCGAAACAGGGCCGTCGCCCTGTAATTGCAGTACCAGCGACCCATTGAACTTGATGTTCGATGCCAATAAGACGGCCGCCGACATGAGCTCGCCCAATAAGTTACGAACGCAATCGGGCAGATGCTGATGGGCCATGCCGGTTTGCCAGGCCTGGGTTAACCGAACCGCCTGAATGCGGGTGCTGTTGTCTTGAAACAGGTATTTTTTAAGAAGGTCGCTCATGCCGACCATTTTAGCTTATTGGGGCGTTGAGCAGGCTTTACGCCAGCCTGACCAGATCGCGCTTGTACTCATGGCCGCGATCGATATAGTGCTGCGTGTTGGCATGCATTGTCTGGATTTCTTCGTCGCTCAGTTGGCGTAGGATTTTCCCGACACCCACAACCAGTGAGCCATCGGGAATTTCACGGCCCTCTGGAATAATGGCGCCGGCGCCAATCAGGCAGTTTCTTCCCACAACAGCATGGTTCAATACGATGGCCTGCATGCCGATAAGCGCCCCATCTTGTATTGTGCAGCCGTGCAGCATGGCTTGATGCCCCACCGTAACACGACGCCCGATATTCAAGGGTACGCCTTCATCAACGTGTAGTACGCTGCCTTCCTGAACATTGCTTCCCTCGCCGATGGTAATGCGTGCGTTGTCGCCGCGAATGGCAACGTTCGACCAAATACTGACGCCGGCAGCCAGGTGAACGTCGCCGATGATATCGGCGCTGTCGAAAATGAATGTGTCCGGGTCAATGTGGGGTGTCAGGTTTTTGAATTGGTAGATAGGCATGGTTACAACAATGGAAAAGGTGTCAAAGGCTTAATGATACCGAACCATTGCGCTTTGCAGTTACGTGGCTTTCATTGTTTGAGTGATGCCCAACATACCAGAAATACCCATCGCGATCGATACGCGCGCATTCGCCCGTGAGATACCAGTCGCGCAGAAATGTTTGCTGGGTTGATGTGTCATCTTGCCAGTAACCCAGAAATAATGCCGGATCGGGAAAACCGTGGATGTCGTATCTGTTGACGGCTATTTGCCCGCTGACGCCGGCCGGACATGGGCGCCCGGCGTCGTCGAGTACGGTGACTAAATGGCCTGGAAAAGCTTTGCCCATACTGCCTGGGCGCGCGGGCCAGCGAACATGGCTATGGCCGATAATATAGGGTGCTTCGGTTTGCCCGTATACATGGTTTGGCGTTAACCCAAGCGTGTTTTCACACCATTCATGGACTTGTTCAGAGGGGTGTTCGCCGGTTGACATAATTGCCCGCACCGACAGACCGTTGAAATCGGCGTGGGGCTCTTCCATCACGGCCCGCAGCGATGAGTAGGGCAGGCTGACATTTGTCACTTTGTATTTTTGCAGGCATTCAATGGTTTGCCGGGTGGACAAATGGCCGTCAAGCGCGACAATCGGGCGACCGAAATACAGGCAGGGCAGCAACCCCCCTAAAAGACCGTCGATATGAGTCCAATAATGTTGCGTCCAGAAAATATCTTTGGACTGCGGAAACCAATTCTGCGATGCGACGAACCCGGGTAAGACGCCAATTAATGCGCTATGCGGTAAAACAACCCCCTTCAGGGTGGGTGTGGGGCCGATGGGATAGAGCAAAAAGGCCGGACTGGAGGAGAGCGTGGGGGCGACGTGCAAGTCGCTGTTCTGACGGGCCAGCAGGCTGCTCCACGATAGTGTTAACTCGTGCTGGAAACCGAAACTGATAATCTGGCTGAGCCCGGGATATTGACCATATGCTTGCAGGATGCCGGGTGCATGAGGCATATCTATGATGGCCGCCCGGGCCTGGGCGTGACTCAGGCGTTCGGTGACCTGTTTAGCGTTAAGAATAGTGGGAATTGGTACAACAATTGCACCAACTGCAAGAATTGCCATGCAGGCGGTAATGTATTCGGGTGATTGGCCCATGGCCACTGCAACCCGGTCACCGCGGCCGATACCCATTTTCAGCAGGCCATTAGCCAGTTTGCCCGTGGTTTCGGCCAGTTGGCCAAAAGTACGCACGGCTGTCTCGCCGAACTCGTTTTCGGCAAATACCGCAGGGCGACGCCCTTCCAGCGTATTGGATGCCCATCGCAAAAGGCAATATTGCGCAATATTAAACTGTGATGGAACAAGCCAACGGAATGATGAGTACAGCTCCGGATACTGGTCGTTCATAGGTGTCCGATAAATCAACGGCGCGCACTACTGGCGCGGTAGCTGTGTTACCGGTGCAAGCATGAACGAAGCAGGCTATCTATGCAACGATTTATTGTTACAAAGCCTCAAAGGCTAGGGTTTACACTGATATGAGCCGTGTTCCAAGTATTCGATCGTGAAGGAACTGGCGGTCCGGGTCGAACCACGTCCAGATGAAAAGGGTAAAAGGTGCAAATACAATCAGTAGATCGGTGGAGGGGTAGCCCGTAATGCGGCTTAGCCCTTGAATAAGAAGGATTGCAATAAGGGGAATTGGCCAGGCCAAAACATAACGGAGTATCAATCGTCCGACGGTAGGAGGCAGGCCGTTTTTGTCGATTAGGCGGATATTCCAGGTTTTCATCGGCAAGGTTTGGCCTTTGTATTTCCAAGACAATACAAAGTAAATACCGATAGCGAGAAAAAGCGCGACTTGTCTTTCGTGCCGGAACATAAGCCCGCTTCGGCTCTGGGTTAACGTGTCGAATAGATAACTGGCCAGAAAAACCACGGCAAAAAGCAACACGCCTTCGTACATCATGCTGGAAAAACGGCGCCAACGACTGGGCGTGTTCATGCTATTGGGGTAGTGTGATTCACGGGATGTTTTTTGCATTGCGCAACTAAATAAGTAGTTCAAACGTTCAGGAAAACGTCATTATCACCCAATAAATTGCCTGGAATGTGTCGTTAAGTTATAAAAAAAGCCGCTTGCGCGGCTTTTTGGAACCTGCTTCGTTTCGCAGCGGGTTCTTGCAATACGTTGGGGCCTAATTAAGCAGCCGATTCAACGTTGCGGCTAGGAGCAACATTTACCGTCGTTGCCTTGTTAACATTACCACCCAGCTTGGTGAACAGCTTCTTCAGTGCACGACCGGGGCGGAAGCGGTTTTGCTCCTCAATGGCGGCTTGCATCAGTTGGCGCTCAAGTTCATCGGTAAGACGGATATCGCTGTGTAGTTTGTTCATAACTGGCCTCTCTTTCGTAAAAATTGAACGTTTCGTTCAGGGTTAACCCTATTATAGGGAAAACCCTAGGAAAGTGCAAGCCTAGTTGTTGCGTTGCATAAAAAAGGCGTTCCGAGGTGCAATTTGTGTTTTTAAAACTACAGTGTATGCGCTTCTTTAGGTTCGGTATTGGTCTTTCACAATATCAAAACCGAATAACCGGCAATCTAGTGCTCCATTATGGAGTGGGTAGCGCTTAAGAGGTTTGAGCCGCATTTTTTGTGGCAGTGCGAGGTCATTTGAAATAATGTGTACATGCCACCCATCGTAATGCTGCTTCAGGTTGCTCGCCCATTCCTGCCAGAGCGTTAAAGCTTCGTCGGGAAGGCGCTCGCCGTAAGGCGGGTTGGTGACCAACCAACCGTTGCCGGCGGGCGGAATGACATTGCGTGCGTCGGCTACCTCAAATCGAATTGTATCGGGCGCCAGTCGGGCTCGATCTTGATTTTGCTGCGCTGCGGCAATAGCTTGCGGGTCGACATCTGTTCCCACAAGAGGCGTTTCAAGATGCGTACGAATGGCGTCACGGGCTTCGTCTTTGATGTCTCGCCAGTGCCGGAACGGATGGTCGCGTAGACGTTCAAAAGCAAAAGGGCGCCAGATGCCGGGCGGCACACCCAAGGCAATCCACGCCGCTTCGATCATAATCGTGCCGCTGCCGCAGAATGGGTCCAACAAGGGAGCATCCGGATTCCAGCCCGATAGTGCAAGTAGGCCGGCAGCCAGGTTTTCGCGAATGGGGGCTTCGCCTTTATCCAGTCGCCAGCCTCGCTTGAACAACGATTCGCCTGATGTGTCCAAATAGAGGGTGGCCGAGGTTTCGTCGAGGAAAAGGTGGACGCGGGCGTCGGGACGGACAGTGTCAATACTGGGTCGTTCCCCTTCCTGATCACGCAGGCGGTCGCAAATGGCGTCTTTTGTGCGCAGGTTGCAAAATTGCAGGCTTTTCATCGGGCTTCGAATAGCCGAGGTGTCCACCCGAAGTGTTTGTTCAGCGCCAAACCAGCGTTCCCACGGCGTGTGGTAGGCCAGATCGAAGATATCTTCCTCGTGGCGAACCGGCGCATGGGAAAGTTGAACCAAAACGCGTGTGGCCAGCCGGGAAAAGAGGTTAATGCGCATGACGCCCGTCCAGTCTGTTTTTAACCGACAGCCTGCGCGGTCGGCTTCAGCCGACTCGAAACCCAGGGCTTGCAACTCCATAGACAAGGGCAATTCAAGACCGTGCGGGCAAGGAACAAAAACCTGATAGACCTGGGCCTGTTTCACGAAGGGCTTACGTTCATGCTTGCGTGAGGGGGCTTTCTCTTTTTCTTGCGGCACCACCGGCGCAGGTGTCGCATACTTCTGTTTTGTGATTTCCTGTTGCGCCACATGGCGTGCCCGCGCACCACTGCGCCTGCGGGGTTTGCCTGCATCTTCCTGGTGCTGAGCGGGTTTGCGTTGTAGCGTTAATGTTTTCTTTTTTGACGTGTCGGTCATGGGGCGGCCCGAGGCTAGAAGGGACGAATGAATACCATGATGAGAACCAGGGTAAGCAAAAGCACCGGTATTTCATTAAACCAGCGATAAAATTTTTCCGAGTGGGAATTGCGGTTTTGCTGGAAAAGCTGCAGATAGCGGTAGCAGACGCCGTGATACGCGAGCAGCAGAACGACGAGTCCCAGTTTCGCATGCATCCAGCCCTGGCCGCGCCCCAGGCCATAACCCAGGTAAAGCCACAACCCCAATACCACCGCCGGAATCGCCAGAATCGTCATGAAGCGAAACAGCCGACCAGCCATACCGATTAATCGGGTGTGGGTATCCGGTGAATTGTGTTGCGCAAGGTTGACATAAATACGTGGCAAATAAAACAAGCCGGCAAACCAGGAGATGACAAATAGAACATGGAAGGTTTTAATCCAAAGCATCATTTGTATTAGCCGCGTAGCTGGCCGTCTCCGGTTAACACCCATTTCAATGTGGTTAAGCCTTCCAGCCCCACTGGGCCGCGCGCATGCATCCGGTTGGTTGAAATGCCAATTTCCGCCCCCAATCCGTACTCAAAGCCGTCAGCAAAGCAAGTGGGCAGGTTAACGTAAACAGAGCTGGAATCCACATAGCGCTGGAATTGGGTTGCCGCGCCGATATGTTCGGTGACAATGGCTTCCGTATGGCCTGAACTGTAGTGGGCTATATGGTTTATTGCCTCATCTAGCGTGTTAACGACGCGAATGGCCAGGATAGGGGCAAGGTACTCGGTTTGCCAGTCTTCTTCGGTAGCTGCCGAGGCCTGTGGCACCAACGCTCGTGTTTTATCGCAACCTCGCAGTTCAACGCCTTTGCTGGTGAGCGTGTTCGCAATACGCGGCAAAACGGCCGGGGCGATATCTTCGTGCACCAAAAGTGTTTCCATTGCCCCGCACACCCCATAACGATACGTTTTTGCGTTTACAGCAATATCGTGGGCTTTATCCGGGTCGGCGGCTCGGTCGATATATACGTGGCAGTTTCCGTCCAGGTGCTTGAGCAGCGGTACTTTGGCTTCCGCCGCCAAGCGGGTAATAAGCCCTTTTCCGCCACGGGGAATAATAACGTCGATATAGTCGGTTAAGGTGATTAAACAGCCGACTGCGGCGCGATCAGTTGTATCCACAACCTGTACAGCTTGTTCAGGCAAGCCGGCCTCTTTGAGGCCGGCTTGAATAATTTGACCCAGCGCACGGTTACTATGAAATGCTTCACTGCCGCCGCGCAAGATGGTGGCGTTGCCTGATTTCAGGCAAAGTGCCGCAGCATCAATGGTTACGTTAGGGCGCGATTCATAAATGATCCCTATAACCCCCAAAGGAACCCGCATTTGGCTCACACGCATGCCGTTTGGACGCGTGACCGTGGCTGTCTGGCTTCCTACGGGATCCGGCATGTCGGCTATTTGACGCAAACCCGTGATCATTGTTTGCAGCGCTTTGTCGGACAGCGTAAGGCGATCGAGCAGCGCGGGTGACAATTGATTTCGACGAGCTGTTTCGAGGTCTTTTGCATTCTCGTCTTGCAGCCACGTTTTTCGGCTTTCCAACTGGGTTGCCATACTGTGTAACGCGTGCGCTTTTGCTTGATCGGAGGCGACCATAAGTATGCGCGATGCTTTTCGTGCCTGTTGGCCCAGAAGATTGACGAGGTTGGCGATATCTTGATCTTTCATGCTGCTTGCCGGGGTGATTGATTAGGTTTTTTCGAGGTGGCCAATGAGATACGTAACACGAGTCGGGCCAGCTCTTCCCATGGATCCGGCAAGCGGCCGCTTACGTTCAAGCCCTTGATCAGGCGGTCGATGTCGTGCGCGTGTTGAATCGATGCGGCCCATACCGCCGGCTTGACTGTTTCAAGAGCCCTCCGGGCGATCGTTTCGCGTTGCCCGAACAACCGATGGGTACGCATAAGCTCACTTAAGGGGTGGCCTTGTCGTACGGCAAGCGAAAGTCGTGAAAGGATCCGTATCTCGTCGGCAACAGCCCATAATACCAAAGGCAAGGCTTCTCCTTCGGCTTTCAGGCCTGACAATACTTTAAGCGCCCGCGCCGACTGTCCTGAAAGCATTGAGTCGCGCAGGCTGAAAACGTCATAGCGTGCGACGTTTAAAACGGCACGTTCCACTTCAGAAGGGTCAAGCCGGCCTTCCGGATACAACAAACCGAGCTTCATGATTTCCTGATGTGCGGCCAGCAAGTTACCTTCCACACGATCGGCAATCCAGTGTTCCGTTGCGGTGTCGGTTGATTGATTCTGGCGTGCCAGGCGTCGACCAATCCATTGGGGCAAGTCGTGACGTTGAACAAGGGGTATTTCAACCACGGTGGCTGATTGCCATAATGCGGTGGCCCATTTTGAGGCTCGGCCAGCTTTGTCGAGCCGAGGCAAGGACACAACGCAGGAAACCTCCTCGGCTCCGGCGTCGTTTTGGCGTTTTGCCAAGCTTATTAAAGCTTCGGCACCACTCTTTCCCGGTTTGCCGGTTGGAATCTGAATTTCAATCAGGCGACGGTCACCAAATAGTGAAAGATTCTGCATGGCACCATCAACTTCCGCCCAATCGCTGCGGGCGTCCATGACAAAACTGCTGCGCTCAGTATAAAGGGCGTTGCGCGCGGCCTGACGCAAGGCATCGGTTGCCTCGGTTACAAGCAAAGGCTCGTCGCCGGAAATGACGTAGAGTGCGTCGAGTGCGTTTGCTTTCTCCAGACTTTTGGAAAAAGTGTCGGGGTCAAGCCTGCGGGGCATGGCGAAAATCTTTGACCGTTAATAAAAAGAACTGGTTGGATTCATGTTCGGCATACGCAGCAAATCGCGATCGATGCCTAAGTCGTCATCCTGTACGGGCGCATTGTCATTTTGTACCTGGCTTTCATCAATAGGCAAGGTGTCTGCATTTTCGTACGCCTTCATGACCTCGGGTGAAGTGATACGGCGCACCATACGATCAATGAGACTTTGTTGCATTTCAACATACAACGAGCCAATTTCACCTTGTTTCGCCTGCAGTGCGCCGGAGTCGTAGGGAATCTCACGTGTTGTGCCGAGCGTGGTGGGTGCCAGCAAAATATGACCTTCGGCGTCGGTGAGCTGGAAGACAATGGTGACACTGAGCTCATATACTTCTACTTGCCCTTCAACACTGATTGAAACCTCTTCGAGATCGCGTGTAAGCGAAAGTTGCGTTAAGTGCACTTGTGCTTCTTTCGGGTCTTCCACAAAACGGGTGTTGGGTGACGTGGCGCGAATGACACGGCGCAGTTGCGCACCGAAAGCAGAGTTCTCGGCAATATTGGTGTACATCGTTTGAAACGGCAGAGGCGTTTGGCCCTTAAGGCGAAAGCCGCAGGCGGTTAAAAGCGCCAACAGCCCTACTGCAACGAGCCAGCGCAACGAGTGTCGCGCGGTAAAGACGGACGAAGCGGGCAGGGCGGCATGATGCATAGTGGTGTTATCCAACAATATTGACCAGTTTTCCAGGTACAACAATGATTCGTTTTACAGGGCGGCCTTCGAGAAAGCGACTGACGGCATCGTGCTGCGAAGCCAGTTGTTCGATTTCGGCTTTAGGGGCGCCATTTGCAACCTTCAGGCTGCCCCGAAGCTTGCCGTTAATTTGCACCATCAGTTCGATTTCATCGGCAATCAGCGCTTGTTCATCCACTTCCGGCCAAGGGGCATCGAGCAGGTCGCCAAAGTTCGCACTGTAACCCAGCTCCTGCCAAAGTTGCCAGGTAATATGGGGTACAACCGGATAGAGAACACGCAATAATATGCCCAGTGTTTCTGCCAAAGCCTGTTGCGCTGCGGGTGTGTCGGGCAGCTTGGCGCTTTCCAGTGTGTTCAGCATTTTCATGCAGGCCGATACCACCGTGTTGTACTGGATGCGTTGGTAATCGTAATCAGCCTGTTTCAAAAGGCCATGAATTTCGCGTCGCAGCGTTTGGCTGGTTTCGTCGGCGTTTGACCAGTTCGGTTGGCCGGCTTGCAAGCCTGCTTTAACCGAATTGTGCTGTGCGTGGGCAAAAAGCCACAGCCTGCGAAGAAACCGGTGTGCGCCGTCGACACCCGAATCGGACCATTCAAGAGTTTGTTCAGGCGGGCTGGCAAACATCACGAATAAACGTGCAGTGTCTGCACCCATGGTGTCAATTAAGGATTGGGGGTCGACACCGTTGTTTTTCGATTTCGACATCGTGCCGATTCCGCCGTACTCAATGGCTGAATTATCGGTCTTAAGGCGTGCGCCGGTGATGGCGCCTTTTTCGTCGTACTGGTTCTCGACCTCGTCGGGCCAGAAGTATTCGATGCCGCCTTGCGCATTCTTGCGGGAATAGATGTGATTGAGCACCATGCCCTGGCAGAGCAGCCGGGTAAAGGGTTCGCTGAATTTCACCAGCCCCAGGTCGCGCATGACACGCGTCCAGAAACGTGCATACAGCAAGTGCAACACCGCGTGCTCAATGCCGCCAATGTATTGGTCCATCGGCATCCAGTAATCATTGCGCTCGTCGACCATGGCTTGATCGTTACCGGGTGAGGTGTAGCGCATGAAATACCATGATGAATCGACAAAGGTGTCCATGGTGTCGGTTTCGCGTCGCGCGGGCGCACCGCATTTCGGGCATGAGCACGACAGGAAGGCCTCGTTCTTGGCCAGCGGATTACCCGTGCCGTCGGGGATGAGGTCGTCGGGCAAAACAACAGGCAGGTCTTGTTCGGGTACGGGAACTGGGCCGCAAGTATCGCAGTGGATAATGGGAATGGGCGTACCCCAGTAGCGCTGGCGGGAAATGCCCCAATCGCGCAGACGCCAGGTGGTTTGTTTTTCGCCCAGGCCTTTTGCTGAAAGGTCTTTGGCAATGGCATCCACCGCTTGCGCGTGGCCAAGTCCGTTATAAGGCGCTGAATTAACCGTTATACCCAGTTGTTTGTCGCCATACCATTCCTGCCAGTTGTCGGTGGAATACGCTTTCCCTTCGACTTCAATGACCGGTTTAATGGGCAGGTTGTACTTTTTGGCGAAGGCGAAATCGCGCTCGTCGTGTGCCGGTACGCCCATGACGGCGCCGTCACCGTAGCTCATGAGTACGTAATTTCCCACCCAGACATCGACAGGCTCACCGGTAAGCGGATGCTTTACCGTTAGCCCGGTTGGCATGCCCTCTTTTTCGCGCGTTGCAATTTCAGCTTCCGTTGTACCGCCTTGTTGGCAGGATTCAATAAATGCAGCAAGCTTCGGGTTGGTAGCGGCGGCATGCTCGGCCAGAGGGTGCTCGGGCGCAACAGCGCAAAAAGTTACCCCCATGATGGTATCGGCACGTGTGGTGAACACGTACATGCGGCCGTCTTGAATCAACTCGTTATTTGCGTTGCGAATATCGTGCGTAAAGGCGAAACGCACGCCTTCACTTTTACCGATCCAGTTTTCCTGCATTAAGCGAACGCGCTCGGGCCAGCCCGGCAAACCATTCTTCACCTGGTCAAGCAATTCGTCGGCATAGTCTGTAATACGCAGGTAGTAGCCGGGAATTTCGCGCTTTTCGACCGGTGCGCCCGAACGCCAGCCACGGCCATCGATCACCTGCTCGTTGGCTAAAACCGTTTGATCTACCGGGTCCCAGTTCACGACTTGTGTTTTGCGATACGCAATGCCTTTTTCCAGCATTTTCAGGAATAGCCATTGATTCCATTTGTAGTAGCTGGGGTCGCAGGCACACATTTCGCGCGACCAGTCGATAGCCAGCCCCATTGCCTGCATTTGCTTCTTCATGTAGGCAATGTTGTCGTATGTCCATTTTGCAGGGGGAACCCCTGATTTCATCGCGGCGTTTTCCGCCGGCATGCCGAAAGCGTCCCAGCCCATTGGCATCAGTACGTTGTAACCGCGCATACGCAATTGCCGCGCCATCATGTCGTTGATGGTGTAGTTACGTACGTGGCCCATGTGGAGTTTGCCGCTGGGGTAGGGCAGCATGGAGCAGGCGTAGAATTTTGGCTTGGGTTCGCCATTCTTGTTCTTGGCATGTTCCGTTACACGGTAGGCGTCTTGCTGTTGCCACTTTGCCTGTGCGGCCGCTTCAACTTCGGTGGGGTTGTATCGTTCCTGCATGGTCTTTGTATGGGTTGGTATAAGTGCAAACCCCACATTATAGGGTGCATGTCGGGCTTGCGTTTCAGAAGAGTGCAAAAGGCATTGGCCGGCATTGCCGGATATAAAAAAACCCTGCCGGGGCAGGGTTTTCAGGGCCAAGCTTCAGGGCTTATTTAAGCTTGGTTTCCTTGTAGTCCACATGTTTGCGCGCGACCGGATCAAATTTCTTGATGAGCATTTTCTCGGGCATGTTGCGCTTGTTCTTGGTGGTGGTATAGAAGTGGCCCGTGCCGGCGGTGGACTCGAGCTTGATCTTTTCGCGAATACCTTTAGCCATGATAAGTTTCCTTTACGCTAGCAATAAGTTAAACCGCTTCGCCGCGTGCGCGGAGGTCGGCCAGAACGGCGTCGATGCCGTTTTTGTCGATAGTGCGCAGGGCGTTGGTGCTGACACGCAGGCGCACCCAGCGGTTTTCACTTTCAACCCAGAAACGACGTGTTTGCAGGTTGGGAAGAAAACGACGCTTGGTTTTGTTGTTAGCGTGTGAAACATTGTTGCCCACCATTGGGCCTTTGCCTGTAACTTGGCATACGCGTGCCATAATTTTGCCCCTTTTCTACCTGACCTTGTTCTTTTACCGGGCCGCACTTTCAGGCCGTGGCAACTGCGTTCTACAAGGCTTGTAGCAATAAAGTAGTAATTAAGTAAAACCGAAAAATTCGAAAGTTATTTCAACTAAGCCTGCTATTCTAATACGAAAAGTGTATTTATATCAAGCGGTTTTAGCGGGCGGACTAAACGCCATTCGACCTGAAAGCCAGGAAAATGCCGCACTGATCAGCAAGAGCCCCATCATGGGTAATGCCGTATCGGTGTGCCATGCACTAATCGCAAGCCCGGCCATCGTTCCGCAAAGCATTTGAATTGTACCCATTAAGGCCGATGCCGACCCCAGTCGCTTGCCCTGGTGATTCAGCGCAAGCGCCCCCGAATTCGGGAGAACGAAACCCTGGCTGGCCATAAATGCCATGAGGCACACCATGAACAGCCACAAGTTCAAAACCCCTGCCAACGTAAGCGCAACCCCTATAAGCGCGACAATAACAATACTGTTTTGCGCCAGTTTGAGCAATTTTTCTGGACTGTGGCGGTTTAGCAGCCGCGCGCTAAGTTGCGACATGGCGATAAGTGACGCTGCGTTCAGACCGAACAGAAAGCCGAAATATTCGGGGTCGACTCCATAAACATCGATTAGCACTCTGGGTGAACCTGCTATGTAGGTAAACAACCCGGCAGAGCCAAACCCGCCCGCCAGTGAGTAAAACATAAACTGTCGATGCTGCAGCAGTGCCCAGTAATTGCGCCCGATATTGCGAATGTTAAGCGGGATCTGCTTTTCTACGGGGAGTGTTTCCCGCATATGGCGCGCAGCGGCGTAAACAAGCAAAGCGCCGCACACCACCATAATGACGAAAATGCCACGCCAGCCGCCGATAAACATGACTTGGGCACCAAGAATGGGCCCCAGAATGGGGGTGACGCCCATGATCAAAATCAATAAGGAAAGTGCTTTTGAGGCATCACGCGTTTCCAGATTGTCGCGAATGACTGCGCGGGGAATGACCATGCCGGCGGCCCCACCAAAGGCCTGAACAATGCGTAAGAGAGTGAGATGAGTGACATCGTTTGTGAAGGCGCAACCAATGGATGCCAGGGTGAAGAGGGTAACGCCGAAGATCAGGGGCTTTTTGCGGCCAAATCGATCGGCAACCGGGCCGTAGGCCAATTGCGCCAGTGAAAGGCCGAAAAGGTAACTGGCCAGTGTTCTTTCCACCTCGCCTTGGGAAGCACCCAGCCCTTGTGCGATGTTGGGAAACGCCGGGAGATACATGTCGATGGCAAGAGGCCCCAGGGCGGTCAGGGCGCCCATGAGCAGTAGCCATCCAGGAATATTCATCATAATTCAACTTTACTGAAGGCAGGTCGTGCGAGCGGACGTGCATTCAAAAGTCGTCAGTGTAATAGAAATTGAAATGCTAATGTAAGTGAAATTTAGTTAACATGAAGAAAATGGCCGTGCGGCACGTTTCGTACTCGATATGACGGAATAATGCTAAATTGACGGCACAAAAAAGAAGCGTGGTGAAGAATGCCGCGTCGAGGATATGTATCTAGACTTGTTTTTGTTTGTTTACATAGGGAGCGGAGTGTGAGTTCGGTTTTGTCGATGGTAGAAAAAAAACTGGCGGCGTTGCCTGTCTCAGTGCAAATGCAATTGCCGGGTGGTGAAACAGTTGGGGCCTCAAACCCGGAAATGAAACTAATCGTCAAAGATCGTGCGACGTTAGTGAATTTTGCCACCGGCCAGGCCGGAAATTTGGGTGAGGATTATGTAGAGGGCCGCTTCGTGGTTGAGGGCAGTATGCGCAACCTGATGAAAATTGCGGCGGCGATTCTGGATCAAAACCCTGTTGATGCGGCCAAAGGGAACTGGTTAACGGCGCTGCTCCGGCACTTGGTGTCTATTCGTCGCCACTCGACAGCCCGCGACGCTGAACAAATTCAGTTCCATTATGATTTGTCCGACGAATTTTACGCGCTTTGGCTGGATCCTCGTCGTGTGTATTCGTGCGCATATTTCCGCGAGCCCGATATGACACTGGCGCAGGCGCAAGAGGCCAAACTCGACCACATCTGCCGCAAACTTGATTTGAAAAGCGGTGAGCGTTTTCTTGATATCGGCGCCGGGTGGGGTGGTTTGTTGCTTTGGGCGGCCGAGAATTACGGTGTTGACGCCACTGGTATCACCTTATCGAAAAATCAACATGCTCATGTGAATCGTTTGATAGAGGAAAAAGGTTTGAGCGGGCGCGTACGCATGAATTTGCTCGATTACCGCGATCTCGACGAGTCCCGGCCATACGACAAGATTGCGTCCGTTGGCATGTTCGAACACGTCGGGCGGGCGCAACTGGAAGCGTATTTTGCAAAACTTCGTCGTTTGCTGGCACCCGGCGGCTTGATTATGAATCATGGCATTACCGCAGGTGGCGTATATAACGCCGAAGTGGGCGCTGGCATGGGACGCTTTATTGAAAAATATATTTTCCCCGGCGGTGAGCTCACCCACATCAGCAATGAGCTGGCCAAGATTGCGTTAAGTGGCCTGGAGGATGTCGACGTTGAAAATTTGCGTCCGCATTATGCGCGTACCTTGTGGCACTGGAGCGACACGCTGGAGGCGAATCTGGATGCCGCGCGTAAAACCCTGAAGCCGGGCGAGCAGGGCGATAAGTCTTTGCGTGCTTATCGCATTTATCTGGCCGGTTGTGCGTTGGGCTTTGAACAGGGCTGGATTGCCTTGCATCAGGTTTTGTTAAAGCATAAGGCGACCGGGCGTCACGATGAACTTGATTATCCCGCCGATGAGGCCTACCCGTGGCGTCGCAATTATATTTATCGGTAATATTCAATGTCTAAACTGGTTCTGGTATTGGCGCACGATGCGCCCGTACCAGAATTTCAGCAAGATTGCTGATAAGCCCAGCCCCAGTGCGGCCATGAACCAAAGGCTGCCGGCCCCAACCGGGGCGCCGGGCATAAGAATATCCAGCAGGGGTTGAAGTGCGCCTTTCCAGGGGCCGAAGCCCAGCAGCCAGCCGCCAACCAAACCAAAAACGGTCAGCGCCACCACTTGCATGATCAGTGGCACAACCGCAACCTTATACGCTCGCAACAAGTAGGTCATGATGCATTGCATGGCATCACAGAAAAGAAATAGCGGCAGTATCGTTAACAGGGTTAAAGCGACAGCGGCCACCTTGGTATCATCTGTATAGGCCGACACAATCAAGTCGCGGAAAACCAGAATGAGTACAACAGTCAGGCTGGCGCCCATGACGACGACGGCCAACCCGGCCCGCCCGGTTAACAGGGCCCGATGCGGTGCTTGTGCTCCGATCGCTTGAGCGGTCAGTGACGCTGATGCAATACCGATCGCCATGGGCAGCATGTAACATAGCGCGGCCAGGTTCGCCATAATCTGATGCCCCCCCGTTACGAACATGCCTTCCCGGGCAACCAGCAAAGCCATGAATGTGAAGGCACAGACTTCAACCAGGTATGAGCCACCCATCGGCAAGCCCAGGCGCAACAGCGATTTAAGTTCCGCCCAGTCGGGGCGTCCCAGCCTTAATTGAAAGGGCTTGAAGAATGGGTCATGTGTGATGACCCATAATCCAATGACTAAAGTCATCCAGGCGACAATGGCTGAAGACAGACCTGCGCCGACGGCACCCAACGCAGGCATTCCGAATTTGCCGAAAATGAAAATCCAGTTGAACAATGCTTTGAAACCGACACTGACCAGGTTGATTGTCATGACAATTTTGGGTCGTGATACGGCGGTGCCCAGGCAATAGATAGTACGAAAAAGCAGGCTCGCGGGAAGCGCAATAATTAACATGCGCAAGTACCATGTTACGCCGTTTCGCACTTCAGGTTCGATCGTGCCCGAGAACATCAGCCACAGGTTGGGGGAAAACAGCGCGATGCTGCCGACACCGGCCAGACCGAAGGAAAGCCAAACGCCTTGCCCCCATGCATGCCCTACCCGGGCAGGCTGGCGGGCACCGAAATATTGGCCGATGATAGGGATAAGTGCATGAACCACGCCCATCAACCCAATGAAAACTGTTAAATAAATGGAGACGGATAATGCCATCGCCTGAAGGTCGGCGGCGCTTGCGTGTCCGACCATGGTGGTGTCCAGTACACCGAATGCAATGCCCGCCCAGGCACTGATGAGAACCGGCCAGGCTTGTTTAAGTGTTTCCTTGATATAGAAAAACAAAGAATGCGTGCCGGGGTTGTTCATTGTGCATGAATACGAACTAGCTGAAAAAGTTCACGGCGTTCGGGCCGGCGTTTGCCTTCCCATAGCAATGTGACGTTCATGTTGCCTAGCGGATGCATCCCGGCGTCCAGCGCTTGAGGGCTTGTTTGAATAATTGCAAGAGCACAGTTGCGGTTGCTGGTTGGGTCCAGGCCATTAAAAACATAAAATGCAGCGCGTTGTCCCACGCCCAGATCTATGGCTTGTACACATTCGTTATCACGCTGGTGCGTTTCGATTGCCTGGCTCAGTGAGTTTGATACATCGCGGTAGCTACGGACGTAGTCAAGTGCCGGCATCCAGAGGGTAACGAGTAACAGCCAGGTGGTGACGATACCTCCGGCGGACAGCACCGTACCGCGCCACAGTGCCGCAGGGCGGTGCAATACGCGCCAGCGAACAAGAACCAGCCAGGCGACGGTACCGGCCAACGCAATGGTTACGGCGGGCCAGGAGACATACGCATCATAACCCTCGGTTTGCCGGGCAATGTTGTCGGAAATTTGCTCGGGCCATCCTGCCTGCAAGGCAACCCAGCCTAACCACACGGTTGCGATGGTGAGGGAGAAACACATGACTGCAAACCAATCGAGTGAATTCACCATGCCGCGTCGCAAGGTCGGCAGCGCGAAGGCCGCCATCACGGCGAAAGGTACCGCCATTAAGCTGTATTCCGGTTCAAAGGAATCGGCCAGGAACAGCATTGTGATGAAGGGCCAGAGCGCAAACATCAGGGGCAACCATACATGGGGTGCGCGCAGCCATGATCGCCATTGCCACAATGCCATCAGTGCGAAAGGCCAGGTGGGCCAAAGAAACCAGGGCAGATCGCGGAAAATACTGAATACTTCGCGCCAACTGGGGAATGTGAACGATTCAATATTCCATAACCACCAATATTGAGCCCAATATGGGTTCAGGCTTTGCGCGGGAATCCACCACGCGAGGCAAAGCAGGGTGCCGATCAACACCGACAAGCCGACCCATTTCAATCTGGCTCGTAAAGCGGCAGTCGGTAAAAATGCAGTGGCAATGGCAAGGTAAATTGGCAGGGCGCCAATCCAGCCGCGCGCTAAAAGCGCGGCTCCGATAGCCAGACCGAGTGTGATTGCGCCCGACAATGGACGGTCGAGCATACGAACAATCGAGTAAAAGGCTACGGCTTGTACGGCAATAATGACCGGCACTTCCGAGGTTTCGTGCATGCGCCACATAATGCCGGCAGTTGCCAGAATCAGCAGCAGTGAGGCGTCGGCTATCATGCGGCCATAGTCGCGCTCGGTGGGCTCGCCACCGAACGGTAAACGCAGAGGTTGTGGTTCGGGTCGTCGCCCTAAAAGGTAGGTGGCGTACCACACGGCGCCTACCATTAGGCCGAACCAAAGTAAATTGGGTAAGCGTGAGGCAATAATCTGCGCGTCGAGTGTTTGGGTGAATAGCGTAAAAATGGGGGTAAAGACGCTAATAAACGCAGCGCCAACCCACATTGCCAGGGGGCCGTCCTGAGCATGCGCAAAACTGCCTATTTGGGGAAGCCAGGCAGCTTGGTCGGGGCCGTTCAGTGCGGTAAGCATTGTGGCCAGGCCAACGATATCGTCGGTTTTCCACGGTTCGCGAAAGAACAGGCCGGCAAAAATGTAAATAATGCCCAACAATAGCAAATAGAGCCTCGGCAGTTTTGCGGTTGCCGGGGCGGTGAGTCGTGCCGGAGTGGATCGAGGATGATGAGGCGCCACGTTCTGACAATAAGACGATGCTTAAAAGGGGAATCTTAAATTAAAAAGGCAGCCGTTTGGCTGCCTTTTCCAACTGCCGCGCTATTGGGCGCGGCAGAGAGGGTAGCTTTGCGTTGCCGCTGATATCAGGCGCCTTTTTTCAGGGTGCCGGTAGTGCGGGCAAAGCGGGCGCGGAATTTCTCGACACGGCCGGTTTCCACAATACGTGTTTGTGCGCCAGTGTAGAAAGGGTGGGATTCCGAAGTGACTTCGCACTTGAACAGCGGATAGGTTTTGCCGTCGATCTCGGTTGTTTCACGAGAGTTCAAAGTTGAGCGCGAAATAAATTTGTTGCCCGTTTGTTGGTCTAGAAACACAACTTCGCGGTATTCGGGATGAATGCCTTCTTTCATGATGAAATTCCTGATAATTAAAATTTCGGGTCGCCAGATGGATCTTGCTCCTATTTTCAGGGGCAGCCAACTACGTATCCAGGGTAACCATTAATTTTAGCATGGCCGTTATTTTAGGTCGAGCGCTTTTATGATGTGTCTATCATGTAAGGGGTACGGTTTATACCTGTCCTTGTTCAGCCAGCGAAATTGCTTGTGTCGGCGTCACAATCAAGTGATCAAGCAAGCGGATGTCGACCAACGCAAGTGCGTTTTTCAAATGTCGTGTCAGGGCGAGGTCGGCTTGACTTGCTTCGGTTACACCTGATGGGTGGTTGTGTGCGAGGATCAAGGCGGCGGCGTGATGATGCAGTGCCGATTTAACTATCTCGCGCGGGTAAACCGAGGCTTGCGTTAACGTCCCTCGGGAGACTTCTTCGCTTTCAATCAGGCGGAATTGGCTGTCAAGGTACAGTGCCATGCAATGTTCTATTTTGCGATGGCCGATGGAAGCCGTGCAATAGAGTTTTACGCGTTCCGGCTGATCCAGTGCCCGCCCATGCTGCAACTCTTCCTGGAGTGCGCGTCGGTTGAGTTCGTTGATTGCAAGTAGCTCACAGGTTTTGGCCTGACCCAGTCCGGTCATTTCAAGCAGGGATTTTGAGTCGGCGCTTAATAAGCAGCGTAATCCGCGAAAGTGTTCGATCAGTTGTTGACCCAGCGTAACGGCATCACAGCCGCGAATACCTGTACGCAAAATAATGGCGAGCAGTTCGGCGTTGGTCAGGCTATGGGCGCCGTGGGTAAGCAAACGTTCACGTGGTCGCTCCCGGCTTGGGGCGCTGTTTGGCACCGGCCGGGGCCGGGTTAGGCGATGTGTCATGGGAGGCTCTAAAATAGTCAAATTAATGAAGACCTTTAACGGTGACAGATTTTGACCTCCTCCTCTGACTCAGTGAATGTTTTTGTCCAACCGGACTCTTACCTGACCTTGCATTATCGAATCACAATTATTTCCGGCCCGGGCAAGGGGTCGGTGTTTGCCGATACGTTCAGCGGCAATCCCGCCACCTTGCAATTAGGCATGGGGCAATGGTCGCCCAGCCTGGAGCAGGTTTTGGTTGGGCGAGCCGAAGGTGCTGAGTTCTCTGCAGAGATACCAGCGGCACAAGCCTATGGCGATCGTAACCCCGAGTTGATTCAATGGGTGGGGCGCAAATTGCTCGACCAGCACTCCGAGCCGGGCATGCAGTACGAGCCGGGAGATATTGTTACTTTTACCTCTCCTGAGGGGTTGAAGTATTCAGGCGTTTGTAAAGAGAGTCGGGATGACGCTGCTTTATTTGATTTCAACCATCCGCTGGCGGGTGCCGACCTGCGGCTGGATGTTTCGCTGTTGGGGGTAATGTGATGATTGAACAACCGGATTTGTCGACAACTGAAATTGTTTTGGCGCAACCACGTGGCTTTTGCGCTGGTGTTGATCGTGCAATTGAAATTGTCGAGCGTGCGCTCAAGCTTCACGGTGCGCCTATCTATGTCCGCCATGAAATAGTGCATAACCGGTTCGTTGTGAATGACTTGCGTGAAAAAGGCGCTATTTTTATCGATGAGCTGGATCAGGCGCCCCAGGGCGCTATTGTGGTGTTTTCCGCACACGGGGTGTCGCGGCAGGTTCGCCAACAAGCTCAGGATCTGGGTTTGCAAATTTTTGATGCAACATGCCCATTAGTCACCAAGGTTCACGTGGAAGTGGCCCGTATGCGCCAGGCTGGGCGTGAAATTATCATGATCGGCCACCGGGGCCATCCTGAGGTTGAAGGGACATTGGGTCAGGCCGAGGGTGGTATGTATCTGGTGGAAACGCCCGAGGACGTCTGGGCGCTGGAAGTTTTGAATCCTGAAAATCTGGCTTTTGTCACGCAAACGACTTTGTCGGTTGATGATGCTGCAAAAGTGGCGCAAGCTTTGCGCTCGCGTTTTCCCGGTATTGTAGAACCCAAGAAGAGTGATATTTGTTATGCCACTCAAAACCGTCAGGACGCCGTCAAAATCATGGCGCCGGAGTGCGATCTTGTGCTGGTGGTGGGGAGTGTGAATAGCTCAAACTCGAACCGATTGCGCGAAGTGGCCGAAAGAGGCGGCGCGCAGGCTTACCTTATTGATGACCCCGATATGATCCAGTCTGAATGGCTCAAGAATGCCAGGCGGGTGGGTCTGACAGCCGGGGCATCTGCGCCGGAAGTCTTGGTGGAAAGTGTGGTGGCCAGATTAAAAACGCTGGGGGCGGTTTCCGTCCGCACGCTGCCCGGCGTAGAGGAAAACGTGGCATTTCCTCTACCCAAGGGGCTGTCGTTGAAAACCACACAAGGATCCTGATGAAAGTCTTCAAATTTCTCCTGGCTTTTTTGGTTGTTGTCGTTGCGCTGTATGGTGCGTCGTCCTGGTATACGGGGCGCGAGGCACAATCGTTAATTGAACACGAATTGGCGCAGGCAAATGAGCAGGTGTTAAAGGCAATGGGGCCGGAGACCGGTGCACAAGATGTTCAGATCCGTATCCGAAGCTATGACCGCGGCGTTTTCACGTCGCAGGCCGAATATGAGATGCAATGGCGTGAAGAAGATGGGCGCGTTGTCAGTTATGTATTCACTGATAATTTGCAACATGGCCCTTTCCCTTTAGCAGCCTTGCAGCAAGGGCACTGGGCGCCCGGTTTGGCGTTTAGCGAAGCGCGTTTGCAAAAAACCGAATCGACCGAGAGTTGGGTAAACAGCCTTGACGGCGCCTCCCCCGTGGTCGTTCGCACTTTTGTCGGTTTTGGTGGAACAGGCGTTTCAAACTGGATTTTTCGTGAAGCGAATTTTAGCGAGGCGGATGGCAGTAAAGTCGTTTTCAGCGGCGGGCAAGTCGATATCCGTTTTAGCGATCATTTTCAGTCGCATGTCGCCTCCGGCGGTTTCGACAAGCTTGAAATGACCGATGTGTATGGCAGTGTCATGGCGCTGGATGCGATCTCGCTTGAAAGTGAAAATGCTCTTTCGCAAAGTGGTGAGCGCACTTTAGATAGTGTGGTGAAGGTGGAACGCATTGGTCTGATTGAGCCTGAAATGCAGGACATTGTGCTGAGTGGGACTCAGGTGGCCTTGCAGGCAACCCAAGCCGACGAATTGCTAACCGGTCAAATTAGCTACGGCGTCGACGCGGTCGAGTTTGGCGGCGCTCCGTTGGGGTCTATCGTTGCTCAGGTTTCGGCCGACCAGTTGAACATGACTGCACTCACAAAGCTGGTACAGGAATATGATGCCATGCGGTTGGAAGACGCCGGCACAGAGGAGGGGTTACCGCAGCTGGATGACGACCAGGCACGTCGTCTTAGGGCCGGTTTGTTTGAGTTCCTGGGCAATCAGCCGGCATTGACTCTGGGGCCTGTTGTATGGACCAATTCTCAAGGGCAGGCACGGATTCAACTGGATGCCGATTTCGTTGAACCCGATCAGGCCTTGCTTGATGCACCTGCCGATCAATTGCTGTTGGCTGTATTAGGGCGGTTGCATCTGGACGCCGAGATTGAAAAGCCGTTCTTTGAGGAGCTTTTCATACAGCTAAGCGACGAAGAGCGGCAACGCGCGTCGGCGATGGCAAGAATGGTGTTCGATCTTTATGCCGGGCGCCTGAGCCGTGCAGGCTTGGCGGTGTATGAAAACAACACATTGAAAATGAATGCCTCCTACGAGGAGGACACCATTCGGTTGAACGGCGAAATGGTTGGGCTGACGGAATTTTTGCAGCGTCTCTTCCAGGGCGTGCTCTGATTTGTTTTGCTTGCTTGCCACAATGTCACAATTTGACGTTACCATCATGCCTGATCAATGGCGGGCGACGGGAGGGGCGTGATGTTTTTTCATAACAATACCGTACTGATTGTTTTTGTTATCGGTGTGATTTTGCTGATTATCGGTTTTGGTCTGCGTGACCGGAATCCCGGTATGGTGCTGCTGGGCATCGGCCTTTTGGCAACACTGTATGCGGTGGTACAGAAAGCAATTGAACTCTTTTCTTGAGGATCAGGTATGACGAAAAGAACGGCTCTGGTAACGGGGGGGATGGGGTGTTTGGGCGAAGCAATTGCCAAAACGCTTCATGATGCCGGGCATACGGTGTGGGTCACGTATTTTCCCGAGCATGAGGATCCCGAGCCATGGCTTGGCCGCTTACGCGAGCAGGGCTACGAATTTCGGGCGGTGGGTGTTGATGTGTCTGATTATGAGTCTTGCCGGCAAGGCGCTGACCAGCTTGCCGCCGACGGTGCGAAAATTGATATTCTGATCAATAATGCGGGGATAACGCGCGATTCTTCGTTGGGCAAAATGAGCAAGAGCAATTGGGATGCCGTGTTGCGGACCAACCTTGATTCGGTTTTCAACATGACCGGCTTGTTCTATGGCGCCATGGTTGAGCGGGGTTGGGGTCGTATTGTAAGTATTTCGTCGGTTAACGGCAGCAAAGGCGCGTATGGCCAAACCAATTACTCGGCCGCCAAAGCAGGTATTGTTGGGTTCACCAAAGCTCTGGCCCTCGAAGTGGCGCGTAAAGGTGTCACGGTAAATGCCGTGTCGCCGGGATACCTCGACACGCCTATGGTGGCTCAAGTGCCCGAAGATGTGCTTGAGTCGCAGGTGTTGCCTCAAATTCCAATGGGCCGTCTGGGCAAGCCGTCGGAAATTGCTGCATTGGTTGCGTTTATATGCAGCGAGCCCGCAGCCTTCATGACTGGGGCGAACGTTGCCATGAATGGTGGTCAACACATGTATTGATCATTACGTCACATTATTTTGTGAAAGGTCGCAGATGCACCGAGGCAATTCCCGTTACCAGGTTTTTATAGATCGCGCCGTCTCGGAAGGGAGCAAGCTGGTTTGTGCCGTGGCGCATCCTTGCGATGATGTGTCTTTAGCGTCAGCAGCCGCAGCAAAAGAGCAGGGCATTTTTGAACCCATTTTGGTGGGGCCTCGCATCCGTCTGGCCAAAGCAGCGAAGGGGCTTGGTCTCGATCTGGACCAGTTTCAGGTGCGCGACACCCCCCATAGCCATGCGTCGGCTGATTTAGCGGTCGATTTGGTCAAGTCAGGCCAAGCGGCGCTGCTCATGAAAGGCAGTTTGCATACCGACGAGTTGATGCATGCGGTGTTGGGCGCGCAAAGCGGGTTGCGTACAAACCGAAAGCTTAGCCATGTGTTCATGATGGATGTACCTGGCCACGCGGAATTACTGTTCATTACCGATGCTGCCATCAACATTTTTCCCGATCTTGAGACCAAAGCTGATATTGTGCGCAATGCCATTGAGCTGCATCATGCGCTGGGGTTGGGCAAGCCCAAGGTTGCGATCCTGGCGGCGGTTGAGCAAATTAATCCCAGGATGCCCAGCACAATTGATGCCGCCGCGCTGTGCAAGATGGCTGATCGGGGGCAAATTGAAGGGGGGGTAATCGATGGGCCTTTGGCGCTCGATAATGCCATTAGCCCTGATGCTGCGCGTATCAAAGGCATTCACTCCAAAGTTGCAGGGTATGCCCAGATTTTGGTTGTACCCGATCTTGAGGCCGGTAACATGCTGGCCAAAAATCTGACTTTCTTATCCGGCGCATTGGCCGCGGGTGTGGTGGTGGGCGCACGGGTGCCCATTATTCTTACAAGCCGGGCGGATTCCGAACAAACACGGTTGGCCTCGTGCGCGGTTGCGGTGTGTTATGCACGCTGGTTGTCGGGCAGGAAATTGCCTGCCACTTAACAGGTTTATGACGCCATGAATCCGCTATTACTTGTTGTTAATGCCGGTAGCTCCAGTTTGAAATTTGGCGTGTATGAGAGCGACGGCGACAAGGTGTTGGATTTGACATACTCGGGGCGGGTTACCGGTATTGGTTCGACCTCGCCCCGTTTTCGCGTTGGCAGTTCAGATCGTCCCGGACTGGTAGACCGGGAGCTTGCGGCGCACGAGGTGTCTTCGCTCGACCAGGCGCAGGCTTTGGTATCCGACTGGTTGGCACAGAACCTGAAGCGCGACCCCGATGCAGTTGGCCATCGCATTGTGCACGGCGGCCCGAACTATCACGACAGCGTTCTGGTTACCCCTGCGGTGCTTCAGGAGTTGGAGGGGCTCGCGTCGTTGGCACCTTTGCATCAACGCAACAATTTGCATCCGGTGCATGTTATTGGCCAACGCCACCCGTTATTGCCGCAAGTGGCTTGTTTCGATACTGCGTTTCATCGCGGGCATCGCGACGTAGTCGAGCGTTTCGCCATTCCCGAGCGTTTTTTCCAGCAAGGCGTGCGTCGGTATGGGTTTCATGGTCTTTCCTATGAATACATTGCCGGCCATTTGAAGCGGCATTATCAGCAAAAGGCTGACGGGCGGGTGATTGTGGCGCATTTGGGGTCGGGCGCCTCGGCTTGCGCAATGAAGGCGGGCCTGAGCGTTGAGACAACCATGGGTTTTACCGCGCTCGACGGCTTGCCCATGTGTACACGGCCCGGGCGTCTGGATGCCGGGGTTGTGCTTTGGATGATGGAACAGGGGATGTCCCATGAGGACATACAGCATGTTCTTTATTATGAGTCGGGCCTGAAGGGCTTATCGGGGTTAACTGATATGCGGGAGTTGTTGGCGAGCGATCAGCCGCAGGCGGAGTTGGCTCTGGCTTACTTTGCTTATCGGACAGCAGAAAGCATTGCCGGGTTGTGCGTTGCGCTGGGTGGATTGGATACGCTTGTATTCACCGCCGGTATTGGTGAAAACTGCCCGGAAATAAGAGCGCGGGTTTGCCGGCATCTTGAGTGGTTGGGGCTGACGCTCGATGGGCAGGCAAATCAACGCAACGCTTCAAGCATTGCGACCGGCGAGTCCGCCGTTTCTGTTTTGGTTGTGCCGACGAACGAGGAGTGGGTCATCGCCAACAAGACACTGCGGGTTCTGACGGGGGCCTAAATCATGACGGACGGTACTGAACCAAATCGGAATCGTTCTATGAGCAGTTGGCATACCTTGACGGTTGATGCGACTCGTTCAGCGTTGGCCACGTCAGATCAAGGCATTACGCAAGAGGTGGCGGCACAGCGACTCCAAGAGGTGGGTCCCAACCGTTTGGCGCCGCCACGCAAACGGGGTCCGGTGCGGCGATTCTTTGCGCAGTTTCAGAATATTTTGCTTTACATCATGCTGGTTGCAGCAGTTGTCACTGCCATATTTGGGTATTGGGTTGATACGGCTGTTCTATCGGCGGCGATTGTCGTCAACGCGATCATCGGTTTTATTCAAGAAGGCAAGGCTGAGTCGGCGCTTGATGCCATCCGCAACATGCTCGCCCCCCGTGCCACGGTGGTTCGCGGTGGGCGCCGTATTGAGGTCGACGCAGCGGTTCTGGTTCCCGGCGACTTGGTTATCTTGAACCCCGGCGATAGAGTGCCTGCCGATATGCGTTTGGTGGGTGTGAAAACCTTGAAGGTTGAGGAAGCCGCGCTGACGGGCGAATCGGTTCCGGTTGAAAAAGGCACTGAAGCGGCACAAGCAAACGCCCCGCTTGGCGATCGATACTGCATGGCTTATGCAGGTACTGTGGTTGTAAACGGCCAGGCGACAGGGTGGGTTGTTGCTACGGCAACCCATACCGAACTCGGGCATATCAACCAAATGCTTGCCTCAATAGGCGACGTGGGCACGCCCATGATGCGCCAAATCAACCATTTTTCTTACCTGTTGGCGTTGGTGATTGTTGTGGTCGCAGCGCTGGTTTTCGTATTCGGCACGGTGGTTCGGGGTGAACCGCTCATTACTATGTTTATGCTTGTGGTGGCATTGGTTGCTGCCGCCATACCCGAAGGCCTGCCGGCGATCATGACAGTTACGCTTGCGCTGGGAGTTCAGCGCATGGCGCGTCAGCACGCCATTATTCGACGTTTGCCCGCCGTTGAAACCTTAGGATCGGTCACGGTCATTTGCAGTGACAAAACAGGTACGTTAACGCGCAACGAAATGACGGCTCAACGCATTGCGCTTGCTGAGTATGTCGTTGATGTTGAAGGGGTAGGCTACGAACCCAAAGGCAGATTTTTACGGGATGGCCGGGTTGTCGAGGCGGCGCAACATGCACTTCTTAACCGACTCCTGACGGTTGGCGCCTTATGCAACGATGCAGCACTGCATAACAAGGATCATCAGTGGTGGGTGGAGGGCGATCCCACTGAAGGTGCGCTGTTGGTGCTTGGCCGCAAAGCGGGCATGAGCGAAGTGGATCGTTTCACACAATGGCCCCGGGTTGATTCGATTCCCTTTGAGTCGGAAAACCGCTATATGGCGACCCATCATCGTGATGTGAACGAGCGGTCTTGGATTTTCGTGAAGGGGGCGCCGGAACGGGTGTTGGAAATGTGCGGTTATCAGGCTCACGACGACACATTGCAACCGATTAATCCGGATTACTGGCGTCGTATGGCCAATGATATTGCCGCACGGGGTTTGCGTTTGCTTGCGCTGGCCCACAAGCAAGCCGACCCGCAAGGTCCTTGTCTTTCATTTGATGACATGCATAAAGGCTTTGTTTTATTAGGGTTGGTCGGCATGATCGATTCACCGCGAGAAGAGGCTATTGCGGCGGTTGCTGATTGTCATCATGTCGGTATCCGCGTGAAGATGATTACAGGGGATCATGCTGATACCGCTAAAGCAGTGGGGGCGTTACTTAATATCGGTCGTGGCAAACCGGTGTTAACGGGCGCCGAAATAGCGCTTATGGATGATGCAAGCCTGGAGCAGGCTGTGTCCGAGGTCGACGTCTTTGCTCGAGCGAGTCCTGAACACAAATTACGGTTGGTGGGGGCATTGCAACATCATGGGCACGTCGTGGCCATGACGGGAGACGGCGTGAATGATGCCCCTGCGCTAAAACGTGCCGATGTGGGTGTGGCGATGGGGCAAAAAGGGACCGAGGCGGCGAAAGAGGCCGCTGATATGGTGCTGGCAAACGATAACTTTGCCACCATTGCCGTCGCCGTGCGTGAAGGAAGGGCGGTTTACGACAATGTGAAAAAGTTTATTTTGTTCATGTTGCCGACCAATGGTGGCGAGGTATTAATTGTTATCGCTGCTCTGGTTTTGGGTTTGGCACTGCCGCTTACGCCTGCCCAGGTGCTTTGGATCAATATGGTGACGGTTAGTACCCTGGGCTTGGCGCTCGCGTTCGAGCCGCCTGAGCGGGGCATTATGCGCCGACCGCCGCGTTTGCCCTCTGAAAAGCTATTATCCGGCTTTTTCGCATGGCGCGTGCTGTTTGTTTCAATACTCATGGCTACCGGTGCTTTGACTTTATTCTTTTGGGAGTTGTCGTTGGGGCGCGACACTGCAACGGCCCGCACGCTGGCGGTGAATGCCGTGGTATTTAGCGAAATGTTCTATCTCATTAATAGCCGCCGCATCGACTCTTCAGTATTGAGTCGCGATGGACTACTGGGAAGTCCTCATTGCTTGGTCGCTATTTTGTTTTGTATTTTGTTGCAAATGGTGTTTACCTATGTACCATTGATGCATACTTTATTTTCTTCGGTGGCCTTAACCTGGGTAGACTGGGTCAAGGTGTTATGCGTAGGAGCGATGGTGTTTTTTATTGCGGAACTCGAAAAATGGATTTCCCGTCGGTTTTTCAGACGGACACACGTGGAAAAATCGCACTAGGCCTGTTTGAAAAAGAATATCGATGATAATAAAAAATACTTCAGCGGTTGTGATTGCCGTGCTGATGGCAGCCATTTTATGGCTGGATTCCGTAACGCATTTGGGCCTGACAGTGGGCGTTTTGTATGCGCCGGTCGTGTTATTCACGATACAGGTCAGGCGGGTGGGCTTTACCCTCGCAGTCACGTTGGTGGCTGTCTTACTGGTTCTGCTGGGGGCGTGGCTTTCGCCTCCTGTGATTGCGGGTTACCCGCAAGAGTTCGCCTGGCTGAATCGAATCATGTCGATTGCCGCCATTTTGGTTACCGGCTGGCTGGTTGTTGTGCGTGTTCGGGCCACACAAGCGTTAATAGACTCACACAGGGCATTGGTCGATGCCCGGCAAACCCTTTCCGACCAACGTCATTTGCTTGAAGTGGCGGCGTCAGCCGGCGGGTTGGGGGGGTGGTCTGTCGATTTGCAAACGGGGGTGGTGAGTTGGTCTGACCACGTGGCGCGTATACACGGTAAGGCCGCCGGTTATAACCCCGCCTCACTGGACGAAGCGTTTTCGTATTATGCGGAAAATGAGCAGGCGTATTTACGCAGCACAGTTCAAAGAACCCTCAGCACAAAAGAGCCTTTCAACGTTGAATCGCGCATTGTTTTGCCAGACGGCCAAATCGTATGGGTTCATGCTTCAGGCCGGGCGGTTGTGAACGCAGACGGCGACGTTATCAAAATCGAAGGCGCGCTACAGGACATCACGGCGAGAAAAATCGCAGAGCAGGCCTCAAGAGTCAGTTTGCAACGCTTCCAGCAATTGGCGGAATCCATGCCTATTACTGTCTGGACGGCCGCTGAAAATGGCGATATCGAGTATGTCACTCCCCTGTTCTTTGAATATGCGAACGTGGCCCATCGACGTCTCGAGAAAGATCAATGGCAGCACTATGTGCACCCCGACGATATGCCGTTTGTGCTCGAAGTGTGGCAACGTGCCTTGCAAACTGGGCAGCCGTATGAGGTTGAAATGCGTTTGCGTCGCGCCGATGGCGAATACCGCTGGCATTTGGCGCGCGCCGTCCGGGTTCGCGATCAAGTCGACGGCACACTCAAATGGTTCGGTTCCCTAACCGACGTTCACGAGCAGCGCAGGGTCGCCCAGGAAGCCCGCGATTTGGCTACCCGGCTGTTCAACACATTGGAAAGTATTACGGATGCGTTTTTTACGTTGGATACCGAATGGAATTTTACTTATCTGAACGGGCAAGCCGAGAAACTGCTCAAGCGTGACCGTAAGGAATTGATTGGCCGTAATGTCTGGGTTGAGTTTGCTCCGGCCCGGGGAACTACGTTCGAAGTGGAATATCGTCGCGCGATGAAAACCGGGCAGCCGGTTGTATTCGAACAGTTTTATCCGCCGCTTGAAACCTGGTTCCAGGTTCATGCGTACCCTTCAAAAGAGGGGTTGGCTGTTTATTTTCAGGACATGACCCGTAGTCATAATGCGCTGGCCCATTTACGTTTGCTTGAAACGGCCGTGTCGCGCCTGAATGACGTGGTTATTATTACCGAAGCCGAGCCGATTAATGACCCTGGGCCGCGCATTGTCTATGTTAACGACGCATTTGTTCGTCGCACGGGGTACAGCCGGGAGGAAGTCATTGGCAAGTCGCCCCGCATATTGCAGGGCTCGGGTACATCGAGGGCCGAGCTTGATCGCATTCGCCAGGCGATACAAAATTGGCGCCCTGTGCGAGCCGAACTGCTGAACTACACCAAGGCAGGCGACGAGTATTGGATTGAAATCGACATCGTGCCCATGGCCGACGATACCGGTTGGTATACCCATTGGGTCGCGGTTGAGCGAGATATCAGTGAAAGAAAGTTGCTGGAGGATCGTGTGCGTCATTTGCAACGCATGGATGCGATCGGACAGTTAACCGGCGGGGTTGCCCACGACTTTAATAATTTGCTGACAGTCATGGTCGGTAATGCCGAATTGCTGGTGGAAAGTCTGGATGACCGGCCGGAACTGTCAACATCGGCCAAAATGATTGCACAGGCGGGGTCGAAAGGCGCTGAGCTCACCAAGCGTTTGCTGGCATTTGCACGTCGCCAGCCGCTTGAGCCCCGGGCACTGAATGTAAGCCGCGTGGTCACAGATATGCAAAGTCTGTTGATACGCACCCTGGGCGAACATATTGAGTTGGAGTTTGTTATGGGGGCCGGTTTGTGGTCTGCTATGGCCGACCCCTCCCAGTTGGAGGACGCACTGTTGAATCTGGCCATTAACGCGCGCGATGCCATGATGAGTGGGGGGCGCCTTACCATTGAGACCGGGAACGTTTGGTTTAGCAGCGATTATGCCCGTGAACACCCCGACCTCAGCCCCGGCCAGTATGTAATGATTGCGGTCTCCGATACCGGTTGCGGGATTCCCCCTGAAAACATGAAACGCCTTTTCGAGCCTTTTTTCACGACTAAGCCTCGCGGCCAAGGCACGGGTCTGGGTTTGCCCATGGTATTTGGCTTTCTCAAACAGTCGGGTGGCCACATGACGGTTTATTCCGAACCTGGTCAGGGAACCACCGTGAAAATGTATCTTCCCAGAACCACCGAGCAATGGGTTGAACCAGCCACTGCCGAGGTTGAAAGCACTCGAGGCGGCGGGCAAACCATTTTGCTGGTCGAGGATGATCATTTGGTGCGTGAATATGCCCGCTCGCAATTACTTGGCTTGGGTTATAACGTGGTGTGCGCCGAAGATGGCAAACGGGCGTTGGATATTCTTCGTTCCGATGTCCGCTGCGATTTGCTGTTCACCGATGTGGTCATGCCGGGGGGGCTAAGCGGCCGGCAATTGGCGGATCAGGCCAGGCTGTTGCGGCCTGGTTTAAAAGTACTCTATACCTCCGGCTACACTGAGAACGCGATTGTGCATCATGGCCGGTTGGATCCTGGGGTGCTACTACTGAATAAACCTTATCGTCGGGTGGAGCTTGCTGAGAAAGTTTGGCAGGCCTTAAGTGAACCAACGGGTCAGGAGCCCTGATATGTCCAATAATACGCGTCGCTTATTGATTCTCGATGATGATCCGGGGGTGGGTCAAACCATCGAGCTGATCGCCCGCGCCAGCGGGTTTGAAACCCGGTTCACCTTAAGCCCGGAAGCTTTTTTTCAAGGCGTCGACGAGTGGCGGCCTGATCACATAGCCATTGATTTGATCATGCCCGAAATGGACGGCGTGGAAGTGCTTGCCAGGTTGGCTCAGCGTCAGTGCGAGGCGCGGATTATCGTGACCAGCGGCGTGGATCACCGGGTACTGGATGCCGCCGGAAGATCGGCCACGGAGCGTGGCTTGAATATTGTGGGGGTGTTGCCCAAGCCGTTCATGCCCTCTGCATTGCGTAAGCTGTTCGACTTAAGTGAACCGTTAGTGATAACTGCTACGGGCGGACGCAAGGGTGGAGCGGGTACACAGGTTTATTCGCCCGACGCCGCTGATTTGCAGTCGGCTTTGGATCAAGACCACTTTTTTGCCATGTATCAACCGAAAATTTCCTGTTTTAGCGGCGACTTGGTTGGGTTCGAGGCACTGATGCGGTGGAATCATCCTCAGCATGGTTTTATTCCTCCCGACCGGTTTATAGCGTCAGCTGAAAATACCGGCATGATCGATGCGCTGACCGAGCGCATGCTGGATATTAGCCTCAGTTGGTTTGCACCTCGCTATGCCCGTTCGTCGGTGCGTTTGTCTATTAATTTATCGGCGCGTTCACGGCTCGATGATGCATTCGTTGACAAATTACTGGCACGCTGCACTGAAGCGGGGGTGCCGGCCGACCAGCTCATTTTTGAGTTAACCGAAACCAGTGCCATGGAGGATCCAGTTGCATCGCTTGACCTCTTAACCCGGATGCGCATGAAAGGCTTTCATCTTTCGATTGATGATTTGGGAACGGGCTTCTCCTCTTTGCTGCAACTGGTTCGTTTACCATTTTCGGAGCTTAAGGTGGATAAATCGTTCGTGATTACAGCGGCCTCGTCGTCTGAGTCGCGTCAGGTGATTCAGGCCATTGTGAGCCTGGGGCAAAGCCTGGGGATCCAGTCGACGGCGGAAGGGGTTGAAGACGCGCAAACTTTGCAGTTCCTGCGTGAAATCGGCTGTAATTTCGCCCAGGGCTTTCATATCGCGCGGCCCATGGAGCAAGATGCCGCAGCCAATTGGACGCACTTCACGTTACAGTGAACGCGTAAGGGTTGCAACCGGGGGCAATACCGGGTTGCACTACCTGCGTAGCATGATGTTACCCTAATTGCTCCATAGCCAAAGGTAACCATTTATGCAGAACAACAATCAAATTCTGCGCGGATCAACGGTGTTGATCCCCGTGTTTATACCCGCAGTTATTGTGATTGGTTTGATGGTCATCGGTACCATCAGCAACCCAACTTTAGCCGGCGAGTTATTTTCCGTCACGCTAACGTATATTACGCAGAATTTTGGCTGGTTTTACATGCTGGCCGTTGCCATTTTTTTGGTATTTATTGTTTCCATTTGCTTTACGCAATGGGGCCAAATCAAGCTCGGGCCGGATCACGCCGAACCGGAATATAGTTTTCCATCGTGGTTTGCCATGTTGTTTTCGGCGGGGTACGGTATTGCGCTTCTGTTTTTTGGTGTGGCCGAGCCGGTGTTGCATTATGCTTTGCCGCCGGAAGGCCCGGCACTTACGGTGGATGCGGCCAAGCAGGCCATGCAAATTGCTTTTTTCCACTGGGGTTTTCATATTTGGGCCATTTACGGTCTGGTCGGGCTTGTACTGGCGTATTTTGCGTTTCGCCACGGCCTGCCGCTCTCCATGCGTTCAACGCTTTACCCTCTTATCGGCGACAAAATTTACGGCCCCGCAGGGCATGCTGTTGATACCTTTGCCATTTTAGGTACTACGTTCGGCCTGGCCACTACACTGGGTTTGTCAGTGGCGCAAATTAATGCAGGTTTGAATTACCTTTGGCCGACTATTCCTGTTGCAACCTGGGTGCAGGTAACGTGCATTATTGTTATTACGGCGTTGGCTACCATTTCGGTGGTGGCGGGGATGGACAAAGGCATTAAACGTTTGTCGCTGCTGAACATGATTCTGGCGGTGTCATTAATGCTGTTCGTTTTTGTCACCGGCCCCACGGTTTTCATCTTGAATACGTTCATGCAGAACACAGGCAGTTACCTCAGCAATATTGTCGAGCGTACTTTTAACCTGCAAGCGTATACGTCCAGCGGCTGGATTGGCAACTGGACTCTGTTTATTTTTGCCTGGACAATCGCCTGGGCGCCGTTTGTTGGGTTGTTTATTGCGAAAATCAGCCGCGGCCGCACGATTCGCCAGTTCGTCGTGGGCGTCATGTTCGTGCCAACCATCTTTACCTTCTTGTGGTTTTCGATTTTCGGCGACACCGCTCTGCATATGATCATGGTGGAAGGCTACACAAGTCTTATCGACCAGGTACAAGCCGATCATGCCGTGGCGCTGTTCCAACTACTTGAAAGGCTGCCCTTGTCGGGTATTATTTCTTTTTTGGCGGTGGTGTTGATTTCCACCTTCTTTGTGACTTCGGCTGATTCGGGCGCACTGGTGGTTGACTCGCTGGCGTCGGGTGGTGCAGCGAAAAGCCCGGTGTGGCAGCGGGTATTTTGGGCTTCACTGTCGGGTCTTGTTGCGATTACGCTACTCGTTGCAGGTGGGCTTAGTGCCTTGCAAACCGCTTCAATTGTTAGTGCTTTGCCGTTTGCCATTATTATGCTGATTGCTGCGGTGGGTATGTGGCGCGCCCTCGTTATTGAAAGTCATCATGAAGTAAGCCTGCAACAGTCCATGCAAGGCCGCCATCATAAGGAAGGCCCGGGTTTCTGGAAAAAGCGTTTGGCCAACCTGGTGGATTTTCCGGCAAAGGCCGACGTGTCACGGTTTATTGCAAATACGGTTTACCCCAGCATGCAACGGGTAGAGCAAGAGCTGGAGCAACAAGGCTGGGAGGCAACGGTTGCTTTCGATCAGGAACAATATCGCGCCCGCTTCGAGGTATTCAAGAAAGGTCAACTTGAGTTCGTTTACGAAGTGCGTTTGCGTGCTTATGCGATGCCTGATTTTGCCTACCCGGAAATGTCGCGCGATGTCGACGGTGATAAACATTACTACCGTGCGGAAGTGTTTTTGCGCAGGGGTGGGCAGGCTTACGATGTATACGGATGCGACAGTCAGGACATCATCAGCGATATTCTCGATCAGTTCGAAAAGTATATGCATTTCCTGCATGTATCGCCGGGTATTCTGCCGTGGAAGATGGAAGAGCCTGAAGAAGAAAAACCACAATCCTGATTGAGCATGCGCTAAAATAAGTCGGCCTGCCTAAATGGCGGGCCGACTTTTCTTCCTGCGTAGCATTGCACTCAAAGACCGGATCAGGTCTGTTTCAGGTATTTATATTTATTGTGGTAAAGACGGTTCCGACCTCTGTGCAAGAGCTCGAGGCGCGGCTTGCGCACTCGACGGCCCTTGTTCGTCGATTGTATTTGCAATACGACGTGTCCGCGATTCTTGCCGAATCCGAGTCCGAGGAAGAAGCTCTACCCCAGGTGCTACAGGCCATTGCACGCAACAAAAGTTGGGATCTCGCGCTTGCGTGGGTTTTCGATGATGAGCAGATTAACTTGTATGAATGGTCGGAAATTGATGAGGACGTGTCTGATTACATTGATGCTTCGCGTGAACTGGCGCTGGAGCAGGTAGACGATTTGCCGGCTCAGGTGTTGGGCGCGAAAGATATTGTCTGGGTGCCAGACCTCAGCACTGAAGCGAGCCATAGCCGCCATGCAATTTCAACGCAGACCGGATGGTGCAACGCAGTGGCGTTTCCTTTGCAACATGGTCAGAAGTTGCTGGGCGTGATTGAGCTGGTTCGTCGTGATTGCGAACCCCTTGAGGAAGATCTGAAAGGGCTGTTGCGTATTCTGGGGCGCGACATTGCCCGGTTCATCGAGTCGGTGCGATACGAGGAAGAACTTGAGAAAAAGAATGCGCGGCTGGCGCAAGCACAGCTGATTGCCCGGATGGGGGTGTGGGAATGGCGGCCTTCCGACGATCGTCTCAGGACAAATGATGGAACGCTTATGGCGCTTGGTTTGCCCACCTCACAAACGCCCAGGAACTGCCAGGCCTATCTTGCTTTCGTACCTGAGCCTGATCGTACGCGTTTGCAAGAAGCGTTGTCGTCAGTTCAGAATCTGGACGTGGATGAAATCGAACTTGAGCACACTTTTGCAAGCCAGGATGGTGTTCGTTTATTGGTTTTAAGAGCGAAAGCGCGTACCGACCGCCATGGTCGCTTGAAGAAAATTATTGGCATGGTGCAGGATATTACCGAACGTGCCGCCTTAGAGCAGGAGTTAAGGCTTACCGCAGCGGCGGTTGAGCAGGCGGCCGAGGCAATGGTCATTTTGGACCAGCAAGGCAATATTGTGTCGGTGAATCCTGCCTTCACCCGAATTACCGGTTATAACAAAGAAGAAGTGAGGGGCAAAAGCATGTCGGCCTTGCTGCACTGGCCCACCGGTAAGCACGATGGTTCTTTCTTTCGTGCATTAACCGGCCGTCTATTAATGAGTGGCCACTGGGAAGGCGAAGTTTGGGCCCAGCGCAAGAATGGTGAGCAATTCCCCGAATTGTTGAGTATTAGCGTCATTCGCAACGCCGCCAACCAAATCACGCATTATGTCGGCGTGTTCAACGACATTTCAGATCAGAAAGATCAAGAAGAAAGGTTGCGACGGCGTGCGTTGTACGACCCGCTAACGGCGTTGCCGAATCGTTTTTTATTGCTTGATCATTTGGAAAAAGCAATCGAGCGCGCCAGCCGGCGTCAGTTGAAGTTGGCCGTGTGTTTTATGGATCTGGACCACTTCAAGCCGGTAAATGATACGTATGGGCACGAAACAGGCGATCAGTTATTGAAGCAGATTGCGGTTCGCCTGGTGCGAACGCTGCGTAAGAGCGATTTTGTGGCCCGTTTGGGGGGGGATGAATTTGTGTTGGTGCTGGAAGATATCGACGGCCTCGCCCAGGTTGAGGGTGTCGCCCAAAAAGTGGTCGATGCCCTGCGCGAACCTTTTGCCTTAAATGACGCCACCGTTGAAATAGGCTGCAGCATTGGAATTGCACTTTATCCGGATCATGCTGAACGGGCTAAAACGTTGTTGCGTTACGCAGATGAGGCTTTGTATGAAACCAAAGAGGCCGGCCGCGACGGGTATCGTATAACACGGCGTTGAACTATGCTCTATCAAGCTTTGAAACCCATAGTAGCGCTTGTATTTTTGTTGGTTTTTTCAATCGTCTTGGCGCGTCCGCCTATCGCAGACGCTCGTACCGATAATCGGCGAGCGCTGACTTCAGGAGCGGTCAAAGATTATGAAAAAGCCGTCGGGCAAATCCGGGCAACGGGGGTCGACCGCACCCGGCATTGCACCGGAACGGCAGTGGCACCTCAATTTGTGCTAACCGTGGTGCATTGCCTGTTCAACGATTTGGGTGAGCCCTATGGGAAAATTGATTTTTTCCCCGGCGCGCGAGCTAATAACGGTGAGCCTTTTGGCTCTTTTCCTGTCTTACGCTACTATCGCCCGGTTCAATACCAGCTTGACCGCAAAACAGCCGGTAATTTGCGCTATGACCTTGCCTTGGTTGAAGTGGGTTTGAATCGAAAGGGTCAGCGTATAAGCGAGGCGGCCGGCGTTGTTCCGTTTCGCGCCGCCGATGGAACCACACCCGGTGTGATGACGACTCTGGGTTATCCGAACGATAAAGAGCTATACGGCGCCTATATTCAGTCTGACTGCCGCATTCGGCTTTTTGCCCGTATTTTGTACCGTACGGAATGTTTTGCCACCAAAGGCCAAAGTGGGTCGCCGGTACTGGTTTACGATGATAATCAGCAGCGCTACTATGTTCAGGGCGTGCTTAGCGGTGTGACTAAATCGGCCAGTTTTGCAACACGTATCACGCCTGAAAGAGAAGCTATTTTGCAGGCGATTGTTCAGGGGGATTACCCTCAGGAAGTGCCGAACAACACGCGTGAAAAGTGGCAACAATATTATGTGGGTTCAGTGCCATAAGGTTGGGCGGGTTTAACCTGTGTTGCGGGGCCTTTTGATGCTGCAAGGGTCTTTCTTAAGAGGAAAAGCATGGCTGGAGTAGAGCGAACGGCAACACGCATTGCCGGTTTCAAATCAGCGGAAATGGACTTCCAACTGATGCGCTTGCTGGGCGCGGCCGGCGCCGGCGGCAGTACGGCAGGAGAAGTGTTTGCCGCCAGGGCACACATGGTTAACAACGATCCGCGTGAATGGCCCGGTGCATTTTCCCCCTTGGCCGATCGCTTGGTCAAAACGGCCGATCAGAACGTTAAACAAGGGCATCTGCCGGCGGCGGCATCCGCTTTGCTGCGGGCCGCCAATTATTATCGTTCGTCGGAATACTATTCCGATCCCTACGGCGATGGGGCGTTGCGTTTCGGGCAGGAATCCCGTAATGCCTTTATTCGGGCTGCGGGCATGTTGGCGCACCATATTGCGGCTGTCGATATTCCATTCGAAGGGCATGACTTGCCGGGTTACTTTATGCAGCCGGTATCAGGTTCCGCCGACGGCAGAACTGTCATCATCATGACGGGGTTCGACGGAACCGGGGAAGAGCTGTATTTTCAATCGGCCGCCGATGCGTTGAGTCGTGGCTATAACGTATTGATTGCAGAAGGGCCCGGGCAAGTGGGTTGTCTGCGCCGCTATCCTCATCTTTTGTTTCGGCCCGACTACGAAAAACCCATCTCGGCCGTTATTGATTACGCCGTTCGACATCAAAAGGTGGCGCCCGAGCGTTTGGCGCTGTACGGAATCAGCTATGGCGGATACTTCGCCTCACGGGCGGCGGCGCATGATCAACGGATTCGGGCATTAATTGTTAACTCTCCCATTATTGACCTGGGCGCCTATATGCGTGGGTTCGCGCATCTTGAAAGTGATGAAGTGCCGCCGGACGAGGACGTTTCTTTGGCCGAGGTGGACGAGGTCCCCGAGCAATACATGACTCAGGAGATAAAGCTGGCCTTCAAGTCGGCTTGTCGTCGTTTCGGCGTTGAGCGTTTTTCCGAATGGATTGATGTATTGAGAGATTATCGGGTTGAGAATTTGGCGGCAATCCAGTGTCCCTCGTTGGCGCTGGTGGGTGCCGGCGAAGGCGACGAGGCGTTTCGCCAACACGAACGGTTTCGGCAAGCGGTATCCGGGCCGGTAACCAGCCGCATTTTTGAGCCGGAAGAGGGCGCCGACATGCACTGCCAATTGGGTAATTTGCCGCTTTCCAACGCAGTCATTTACAACTGGCTCGACAACGTTTTCGGAAAATAGAAGATTAGTGCTTAGGGGCCGGAGCCTCGTCGTGTCGACGGCCAAAAAGAAGGGGATACAAAGCCAGGGTAAAAATGGTGGTCGCCAGAATCAGGGGCACCGCCACGCCGAAGTGCAGCAGCAAGGCTCCAATAACCGCACTGGTAAAAAACAGCAGTACGGAGCCTACCCGTCTTTGCCAGCGCGGGTTATTTCCTTTAACGAAATGGGAGTCGGCAAAGATTGCCGTATAGGTCATGGTCATGACATTCGTGGCCAAATCCTGAATGCCGTAAGAGCGGACAATTGCATTCTGGATACCCATGGAAAAGGCGAGCATGCTAACCAACGCAATTCCGCTCCAGCTATCGGGCCGCGGGGCTGTTGTTAGTGCCAGCACGCATGCACAAACAAGCACGAACCACTCTACAACGTACCCAACGCGCTGGTATCGCCCGCTTTGCCTGGCCGCATTAACGATGTAACCGCCAAGTAGTGCGCCGAAGGTAAACGCGACAATGGCGGTGATGTAATGATCCATATTGGAAAAGTGGGTTCCTGTTCCCACAGTTAGGGCCAGCAAAAGCAGGTTGCCCGTCATCATTTCCGCAAAGGCACCGCCCAGCGCCAGAAAACACACCGCGTCAATAAGGCCGCATATCGACGTGATCATGTAGAGCCCGGTGTGATATTCCCCAACATGTCGGCGTGCCCATCGCGTGGCGCTGTATGTTGGGTTGGAAATGCGCATCCTTGGCCTTTGTAAGGTTATTGATCTTGAATTGAACGGCAATGTTTTTGCTGAAAGGATTATGTCTTTAAAAAACAAAAACGCCAACCCCGAAGGATTGGCGTTTTTTTGAATTTTGGCTCCCCGAACTGGGTTCGAACCAGTGACCTGCGGATTAACAGTCCGTCGCTCTACCGACTGAGCTATCGGGGAATTGAAAGAACAATACTATAGCACACAAAAACTTTTATAGGCAAACTGGCCTGCCGTTTAGTTCTTCACCCGACCGCATTGCGGCCCGGGCGGGATAATACCCCATTTAACCATGAACGACGGGCTACGCTTGGAGCGCGACCAGTGTTGTTCGAACTCCCCCTTTATGCCGGCCGACTCATACAGCGCAATCAGTTGGGGGGACCAATATCCTTTTGCTTGGGGTGCGTAAACTACGAGGGCGCCGCAATTCAATGCCGTTGCCGGATCAAGCCAAGGTGACTGGAAGTAGTTGGCACCAATGAAAACCTGGGTGTTGCGATTCAGGTTCAGGGCGATATTACCGCCAAACCATCGGTCCGACGCCACCAGGGGCACGGGTGTATTGGGAACGTGTTGTTCCCATATGGCATTAAGTTTGCTTGCCAGCTCCGGCCCGGCAAAAACCGACCGGGCGTCGCGCCCCGCATATTCCGCAATGGGGCCGCGCGCCAGCCCGTAAGCGAGTGCCATGATCAGTTGCATTGCAACCGCCAGAACCAGGGTGCGTTGCAGCCAGATACGGTCGTTGCCTTTCAGTTTCCAGAAGGCGTAGAAGCCGAACAGAACAAAAAAAGTCGTGCCCCACGATGCGGTCAGGCTGGTTCCCAAGGCTGCCGAAATGGCAACCGTTAAAATAAAGGGGCTCAGCCCCACCCATAGCAGGAACTGTCGCGCGCCCGCATTCAGCATGCCCGCATAGGTTTGGTCGGTGACCAGGTGAAGCGTTTCAATGGGCTTGCGTCGTTGCCAGTACCACAGCGCACCCCAAAGCAGAACCATGGGGCTCAGGCGTGCCAGTTGGTCGAGCACGAACGCGATAATACTTTGCCATGCTTGCGAATAGCTGTTGCTTTGCATGGAGGCGTCGGCGTACTGCAGGGGAGCGAAATGGTGGCTGATTAGCCACAGCAAGTGCGGTAGCAACGTAACAAGGAATATGCAGGCGCCTACCAGCAAGCCTTTTTGAACTGACTTGCGACGCAAATCCCCATGCACAAGCATGAAAAGAAAAAATGCAGCGAACTGAACCAGAGCACTGTATTTGGTGAGCATGGCCAAGGCGGCGACGAAACCCAGCGCGGCCCAATTAACCAGGGAGTCGAATTTCAATGCGCGATAAAACAGCCAAACGCAGGCGGCAATTGACCAAAGCTGCGCCGTATTATGGTTGTAGATGGTTGACCGAAGCGAAAAGTACATGGTGACCGACACCATGACAGTGGCCAGGAGGGCGCGTCGCGCGGAAGTAATCTCACAGCCAAAAAGGTATACAAAAACCAATGCCGCCGCCGACATAAGCTGCCCGGCAAAAAAAGAAACCCATACTTCCCGGCCGAATAGTTCAACAAGCACATACAGAATCCAGGTGGGGAGAGGGGGGTGTTTGGCGTATCCCCATTCCAGGCTGGACGCCCAAATAAGCCCTTCCATGCCATCCAGGTAGGGGGCCCGATGGCTCGCAGCGGTGGATATCGTCCAGAGCGCGATCATCCCTAAAAGATAAATGATCAGCACCAGTAGTGGGGCGACCGATGAACTGTTTGATGATGAAGCGGAAATGCGGGAAGGGATGAGGCTCATTTTTCGGGTGCGTTCGGGGTTAAGTAAACGGTTTGCAGAAGTTTAGCGGTATGATGGCTGCTTGTCCGCTTTTGGAAGCGGATCGGCTCAAATTATTGGAACATACGGAGCATACATGGGCGAAAATGGTACGTATTACCGCAGCTTTGTGACCCTGTTAATTGTAGTGTCACTGGCATTCGGTTGGCTGTTGCTGCCTTATTACAGCGCGATATTTTGGGGAGCTGTTCTGGCGGTAAGTTTTTCGCCCTTGCACCGGCGCATTACCGAGCGCTTTCCCCGTTATCCGAATTTGTCTGCACTCGCGACATTATTCATTTGTCTTGTCATTGTGATTTTGCCGCTGCTCGTGCTCATTAGTGCTTTACTGCGGGAAGGGGCATTGATTTACCAGCGCCTTGAGAGTGGTGAGTTGAATCTCGGCTTGTACTACGAGCGCATTGTCGATGCGTTGCCGGCTTCCGTGCACCAATTATTGCAAGAGCTTGGGCTGGGGGATATGTTCAGTCTTCAGGAAAAGCTATCGGCGGGCGCCCTTGAGGGGAGCAAGTTTATTGCGGGTCAGGCCGTGAGTATTGGCCAGAACACGGCGGGTGTCGTGATTAGCCTGGGCATTATGTTGTATTTGCTTTTTTTCCTGTTGCGTGATGGTGCCCACCTGGCTCGTACGGTTAAGTTGCTTATGCCTTTGGACGATGAACATAAACTTATGCTCATTCAAAAGTTCATCACGGTGGTGCGTGCCACGATCAAGGGCAATATTGTGGTTGCCGCCACTCAGGGCGCGCTAGGCGGCTTCATTTTCTGGGTGCTGGGAATCGAAGGGGCCTTGTTGTGGGGCGTCATTATGGCGTTCCTGTCGTTATTACCGGCTGTGGGCGCCGCAATTATCTGGTTCCCGGTTGCCGTGTATTTTCTGGTTACGGGGGCCTACGTTGATGCAACTATTCTTATTGCGTTCGGCGTGTTTGTTATCGGCCTTGTCGATAATATTTTGCGCCCGCTGTTGGTCGGTAAGGATACGAAAATGCCCGATTACGTTGTGCTGGTATCCACCTTGGGCGGCTTGGCGACGTTTGGGTTGAACGGTTTTGTTATTGGCCCGTTGCTGGCGGCGTTGTTCATGTCGGTATGGTCATTGTTTCCTGCGGCAATCAAAGCGCACCATGGGCGCTAGCTAAAGATTTCAACTGAGTGGTCGTTAAACGTTTCAGTGCAAATAAAATTATTGCGAATGAGTCATAGCCATGAGTGAAAACCAGAGCCCGATGGAGCCTGTTGATGATATTGATCCGGATGATCCGTATACGTTAACGGCACCGCTGGAAATTCAGTCGGTGTTGCGTAATATTAAACTCAGTAAATCACTGGTTCACGTATACGTGCTTGGTCAGGAAGCGTCTGCCATTACCACGGTGCTCGATATCGATTCAAAAGAAAACCGCTTGGTCGTCGATTCCTTCAACGACCCCGCAGTGACGCAGCAGGTGCTGCGTGCCCGCAAGCTCATTGGCCAAGCCACGCTGGATCGCATTCATGTCAAGTTTGTGTGCCCGCCTCTGACGTCCTGTGAATTCGAAGGTAAACCTGCGCTTGAGGCGGCAATGCCAACGGCTTTATCGTATTTGCAGCGTCGGGATGCTTATCGAATCGAAACTCCGGTCGTGAACCCGGTTATGTGTACCATTACGCTCAGTGAAGAGAGCAAAACCCGCAAAGTTCGTTTGCCGCTTGCCGATATCAGCATTGGTGGAATAGGGCTTTACGATGAGCAGCAATTGCCCGAGCACTCCATTGGTACGATTTATGAAGATTGCCAGATCGCGCTGCCCGACGTGGGGAATCTAACAGCTGCGTTGCGTATTCAACACGTAACCGACCAAACCCTTACCAACGGCAAAACACGCCTGCGTTTGGGCTGTGCGTTCGTGAACCCGTCGAATTCAGCCATTAATATGGTGCAGCGCTATGTTGGACGCCTTGAGCGCGAACTGTTGGCGAAAAAGCGCGGCTTTGTCTGAAAACGCATGCAGTTTTAGAAGGCGCTTTCAAAAAACGCTATAATCGCAACCCTGAATCTTTCAGCCGATGTAGCTCAGTTGGTAGAGCAGCGCATTCGTAATGCGAAGGTCGGGGGTTCGACTCCTCTCATCGGCACCATTTAAGCACCCAAATATAAAATCCAGCCAATTGCCAGTAACGTGCTTGCCAGCGTTACCGGCACGCCGCCGCGTAAAAATTCTCCGAAACTAATGATTACGCCCTGAGCGCGTGCCTGTTCTACAACAATAATTCCCGCCAGGCTACCGAACACAATGGCGTTTGATGAAAAGCCGGTGCCCAGGGCAATGGCAGCGCCCAGTGTTTCACTTTGACCCGCGCCCGACAAAAATGGTGCAAGCAGCATGACTGCAGGGCTGTTGCCTACGATATTGCTTAACACGCCGGAGATCAGCAGCATCGGAATAGGCGAATACAGGCCTATGCCTGCATTTTTAATATCACCTAATAGTGTTTGTGGAAGGCCTGTGGCCGCCATGGCCGCATTCACCACGAACAGCCCCATAAGCAATAACAGCAGGTTACCGTCAACGTGCATCAGCATGTCGCCCGAGGCTATTTTGCGATTCAGCAGCAGTATGCTGGCGCCCGCCAGGGCAATCAGCATATGGGGCCAATCGGTAAATATGAACGCTGCGATCAGGGCCAGCGTGACAATGCCGGCTTTCAATGTTTCCACCGGGTTCAGCGCAATGGTGGGCGTTACGGGCTGTGGCGTTTGTGCAGTGGCGGTTGTGACTGATGCGTCAAGCACCCAGCGCTCGCGATAGCACAACATGAGTACGAGCCAGATGAGCAGGAGACCAATGACCGATGGTACAAGCGTAATACTTGAAAAGCTGGTGAACGAGATGTTCAATGTTTGCGCAATAATCATGTTTTGCGGGCTGCCGATTAATGTGGCGGTTGACCCCACGTTGGTGGCAAAACAAAACCCTAATAGAAAAGGTACCGGGTTCAGCTTGCGTGCCAGCGTAATCGCGCATAGAACCGGTGTCATGGCAACGACAACGACATCGTTGGTCAGTAAGGCCGATAACACGCCGCCCACCACAATCAACAGGCCCAGCAGCGTGCTTGGGCCGACTTTTAGTTCGCCCACTTTCCGGGCCGTCCAGTCGTAAAACCCACCCACGACAAACGCCGCCGACACCACCATCAGGCCGAACAGCAAACCAATGGTATTGACGTCGATCGACGTCCAGGCTTGCGTTGGTGTGATGCGTCCAAAAACAATCAACAGCATGGCGCCCAATAGCGCGGCACCGGTACGATCGACCGTGAAGCCGGGTAAATGCCCCACTCCCATGGCAATATAAACAAGAATGAACAGGGCGAGGGTCAGGTCCATGGGTAGTCCGGTGGGTGTTGAGTACGTAGCAACCTGGTAAAAAGCGTTGCTGACGAATATTACTGCTTTGTTCCGGCGTAAGCATATTGTGCCGATACAATACCCCCATACAATTTCTATTTGGTCAATAACAACATCGGAGAGCTTGGATGGCTTACGACAGCAATAATATTTTTGCCAAAATTCTGCGTGGCGAGGCGCCTTGTGTAAGGGTGTATGAAGATGAGCGCACGTTGGTGTTCATGGACTTAATGCCACAGGCTGATGGGCATTTGCTTGTTATTCCCAAAGAGCCGGCTGAAACCTTGCTGGATGTGTCGGAAGAGGGGGCCCAGGCGTGTATTCGCGTGACGCGCCGCATGGCGATTGCCGTGAAAAAGGCGTTAGGCGTTGAGGGCATTCATATTGCCCAGTTGAATGGGGTGGCCGCGGGGCAAACGGTACCACATTGCCATTTTCATGTGATTCCGCATGAAAAAGGGGTGGTGTTGCGTATGCATGCAGCCGAACCCGTGGCGCGCGAGGAACTGGAAGCGATGGCAGAGCGTATTCGGGCCTATTTGTAGCGTGTGACCTTTTGTTCTACCGAAACGATACAGTTTCGTCCTGGTTTAAATAAATGGTTGTGGTGCTGGGTGGCGTGTGTGCAATAACACGCCCTGCACGCACAGAGTAATGCGCACGAACCTGACGTCGCAGGGCGTCGAAGCCGCTGGTTGCGGGCAGGATAACCAGGTTGGCGGCTTTGCCTTCCTGAATACCATAATTGGCCAGGCCCAGGGTGGTGGCGCTACGTGTGGTGATCAGGTCGAGCCCCTCGTCCAGTTCCTGATAGCCCATCATTTGGGTAATATGCATGCCCATGTGCAGTACTTGCAGCATATTGGCTGTGCCGAGCGGGTACCAGGGGTCGAACACGTCGTCGTGGCCGAAGCACACATTCAGGCCTTCGGCCAGCAACTCTTTAACCCGGGTAATGCCTCGGCGTTTGGGGTAGGTGTCGAAACGCCCTTGCAGGTGAATGTTCACCAAAGGGTTGGCGACGAAGTTAATGCCCGACATTCTCAGCAAACGCATCAGGCGCGAGGTATAGGCGCCGTTGTAGCTGTGCATGGCAGTGGTATGGCTGGCGGTTACCTTTGCGCCCAGGCCCTCCCGGTAAGCCAACATCGCCAGTGTTTCCAGAAATCGGGATTGTTCGTCGTCAATTTCGTCGCAATGCACATCTATGGGGCGGTCGTACTTCATGGCTAATGCAACGGCTTTGTGCAGCGATTCAACGCCCAGTTCGCGTGTGAACTCAAAATGGGGAATCGCGCCCACGACGTCGGCGCCCATGCGCAGGGCCTCATCAAGCAATTCTTCGCCATTGGGATACGACAAAATACCTTCTTGAGGGAAGGCCACGATTTGCAGATCAACCCAGGGCGACACTTCACTGCGCACTTCCAGCATGGCTTTCAAGGCCATTAAGGAGGCATCGGAAACGTCAACATGAGTGCGTACGTGTTGTACTCCGTTGGCAATATGCCATTTCAGAGTGGTCCACGCACGGCTTTTAACATCTTCCATGTTCAGCATGGATTTGCGTTCGGCCCAGCGTTCAATGCCCTCAAACAGCGTTCCCGATTGGTTCCAGTTGGGTTGCCCGGCCGTTTGGGTGGTGTCTAGATGAATGTGCGGCTCCACAAATGGGGCGATCACCAACCCTTCTTGTGCATCAAGGCTGCCTGATTGCTCGTTTGCGGGCAGGTTCTCGCCGGCGGGGGCGATACGCTCAATACGGTCGTTTGAGAGTTGAAGTTGCCACAAACCTTCCTGTTGGGGCAAACGTGCGTTGGTAATGTGCATACTGATTCTTCAGGCAAACAGAATGGCAATATTTAGCGCCAGGGCCAGTGTCCAGACCAGGCTGCGAAGCGTGCCGTATCCCCCGATATAGCAGGCCAGGTAGCCCAGGCGCACGATAATCCAGGCGCCCATCAGGCCGGCCAGCCAGCCTGGGTTGGCGTTCTGGTGCAGGGCGTACAGGCAGGCGGCAAAGAAAAACGGCAAGGCTTCAAAGGTATTGGTTTGTGCTGCATTCGCCCGCGCACGCCAACCTTGCAAAGCAGCCAGCCAAGGGCGGGGTTGTTCATTATCGAAGCCTTTGGCGCCGGCTTTTGCGCACCCGGCCGCAATAATCGGGAGTAGGGCGGCAATAAGAAACAACCAGGTGATGGTATGCATGATGACTCCTTGGAAGCAAAAAACAAGCAGGCTAAGTATTCGGCCCGGTACCGCGTGGCAACCCAAGATTGCGCAGCTTTTCGCCCTGCATGACCTTGGTTTCAATGTCCTCTAGGCGAACGCGCCGGGTTTCCGGCAAATAAATGATGCTGATGATCAGTGACATTAGGCAAACCACCATGAAAATGCCAATTGTGGCGCTTAACCCGATGGCATTGATGACCGACAGGAAAGTAAATGCAATGGTGGCGTTGAAAAGCCAACTGATTGAAGAGGCGACGGCAATGCCGTTTTCACGGATTGCACTGGGGAAAAGCTCAGACATCATGACATAGGGTAAGGGCCCCAGGCTGATGGCAAACGCAATGATAAAGAGGCACAAGCCAATTAGCCCAATATAGGGCATGGCATAGAGTGACGCCAAAATGACCAGCGCCAGGCCGACCGTCATGAGAGCGGAGCCGAAAATCAGCAATGGACGTCGCCCGGCGTTGTCGACCAGTTTCAGCGCAACAATGGTAGCCAGAAAATTGGCCAGCCCGAGCCCGAACGTGGCGGCCAGTGAGGCAGTGCCGGGCGCAAACCCCAGTGTCTGGAAGAGGTGGGGGGCATAATAGAGGATGGCGTCGATGCCGCTGAAATTTTGCAGAATGAAAAGCGTACTGCACAGCACCAGCACGGCAACAATGCTGGTGCGGGATTTTTTTGTGGGGGTGGCCGGGTGTGCTGCGGGGGGCACATGTGTGTTTGCATCGAGGTTTTCTTCCTGGCGTGCGGCTTCATGCCACTCTTGCTGCAGGGATAACGCCTGCGCAGCCTTCCCGGCCTCTTCCAACCGTGACTTTGCGCTTAGCCAGCGTGGGCTTTCCGGAAGATTAAATAAAACCAAAACACCCAAAACGCCGGGAATGATGCCAACGCCCATAATGTGGAACCACGACCAAGACGACACGAACAGCAGTGCCACGGTGTACGACAGTAAGATGCCCGCCGTGATGGCCAGCTGAAAAAGAGCCACGACGGCGCCGCGTTTTCGGGCCGGGGTAGTTTCAGCGGCGTACATAGGTACGACCATGGACGACAGCCCGATCGATAAGCCTAAAGCCAGGCGCGCACCGATCAGAACGCCGTACGCAGGTTCGGAAAGAATCACGGCATACCCGGCCAAGGTTAAAGCGAATGCCAGATACATAACAGGGCGTCTTCCCCAGCGTGAAGACAAGGGGGCGGCCAGCATGGCACCCGCAAAGCAGGCAATGACCAACGTTGAAACCAGTGTTTCCTGAGCGCTGGTATTGAGCTGGAATATCACGGCTAAGCGTTCCAGTACGCCGGCAATAGAGGTGATGCCAAAACCAAACAAAATGCCGAAACAGCAAACCAGGGCGGCAACGCGATAACTGGGGTCCAAACCTCTCAAAGCACTGTCCTTTTTTATTGGTTATTCCGCATAGACTTCAACGGTTCCTGACTTTACACTGTGCGACGCTGTCCGACCACCCCTTGTCATTCTGGAGTTACCCGTTATGTCGTCGAATTCTGCTTCTACGTCCGCCGAGCAACTGGCCATTGATGGCGGCCAACCTGTTAGAACCGAACCATTGCCCTGGGAATTTCCAGGCGCAGGATGGATGAATGAAGAAGAACGCGAATTGGTTATGCGGGTGGTCGATGCACACAGCCCGTTCCGCTTCTACGGGCCGCAGGCCCAGCATATGGTCGACGTTTTCGAGAAAGAATGGTGCGAGAAATATGGGCACAAGCATGCTTTAGGCGTGTCCTCCGGCACGGCAGGCTTAAGCATTGCCATGTCGGCGTTGGGGCTGGGGCCCGGCGACGAGGTACTGGTGCCCGGATATTTATGGGTCAGTTGCGTATCTGCCGTTGTGCGCTCGGGTGCCATCCCCCGCCTGGTGGATGTCGACAACACATTTTGCCTGGACCCGAACGATTTGCGAGACAAGATCGGGCCGCAAACGCGGGCGGTGTTATGCGTTCACATGAGCGGAGCCCCGGGGCGGATCGACGAAATTGCGGCCATCTGCCGGGAAAATCGTCTGGCCCTTATTGAAGATTGTGCACAGGCTTCGGGAGCCAGCTTTAAAGGGCAGGCCGTTGGCACGTTCGGTGATATCGGTGTGTTCAGTTTTCAGTTGAACAAAAACATGACATCCGGCGAGGGAGGCATGGTTGTTACGCAGAGCGATGCGTTGTTCAAACGGATCGTTGCGTTGCACGACTTGGGATATCCGCGTACCCCGGCAGGGCGGCTTGACACCTCCGACCCGAATACCCAGCTTTGGGGCGTTGGCGCACGCATGCCGGAATTAACCGGGGCCATGGCGCTGGCACAAATGCGCAAGCTGGAGAAAATTACTGGCGCGATGCGAGGGGCGAAATGGCGTATCCGCGAAGCGCTCGAGGGCACACCAGGCCTTGAGTTTCGTCATGTGCCCGATCCTGCCGGAGACTCCGGGCCTTTCATGCTGATGCTATTACCCACGGAAGATCATGCGCAACGCTTTGTCGATGCCCTGAAAGCCGAGGGGATTCGGGGGCCGGACGGCAGCCTGGCTTGCCTGACCATGCGTGATTGGGGCCTGCACTGGTATTCCAATATTCCAAGCCTGGTGAATAAACGTTCGAACAGCGCCGATGGCTTTCCATGGTCGCATCCGCTGAATTCATTTGCAGAGCAGTACAGCTATGAGCATGGCGCGTTGCCGGAATGCGACGCGATGCATGCACGCGGCGCATTGCTCACCATTGCCTCTGTTTTGAAAGATAACGATATCGACGACATTATTACAGCCATTAAGAAAGTATCTCGCGCGGTCTTACGCTGAATCGATCGCCTGTAAAACAACCAATCAAAAAACTCAGGGAGAGTCAGGTGATTTATTTTGTTGCGTTGGTGGCGGGTCTTGCCGGCATTCTGTTTGGTTTCGATGAAGGGGTGATTGCCGGCGCGCTGTCGTCTTTGCGCGCCGAGTTTCAGATAACCTCGCTGGAAGAGGGCATGATGACAGCCGCCGTGCCGTTTGGCGCGCTGTTCGGTGCTTTATTGGCCGGGTCGTTGGCCGAGCGTTTCGGTCGTCGTCAAACCCTATTGTTTGCGTCTGTTTTGTTCGTGATCGGTGCGTTGTGCGCCGGCTTGGCGCCGGGGGTGTGGGTGCTGACAGGATGCCGGTTAGTGCTGGGCCTGGCGGTGGGGGTGGCCGCGATGGTGGCGCCTTTATATATCTCTGAAAGCGCGCCCAGTAAGCAGCGCGGTATGCTGGTTTCGGTTTATCAGCTTGCCATTACCATTGGTATTCTTTCGGCCTATCTGGTGAATTTCGCCTTCGACGATAAGTGGCGCACTATGTTTATGCTGGGCGCTTTGCCGGGTATTGCCCTGTTCCTTGGCATGGCGGTTTTGAAAGATACGCCGCGCTGGTACATTTTGAAAGGGCGTACCGAAGACGCTCGACGTGCCCTGCAACGGGTCCGTGGTACGTCTGTAAGTCAGCATGAAATTGAATCAGAGCTTGGGCATATTAAAGCGGCGATGGACACGAACGGTTCCGGTCGTTGGGCCGATTTGCTGGCACCTGTCGTCCGGCCGGCGTTCATTGTGGGTATCGGGCTCTTTTTCCTGCAACAGCTAAGTGGCATTAACGCCGTTATTTACTATGCGCCTACGGTTTTTCAAGAGGCCGGTTTTGATTCCGGCTCCACCCAGCTCATGGCCACGATTGGCGTCGGGGTGGTTAATGTACTCATGACGTTGGTTGGTATGTATCTTATCGACCGCATCGGGCGTCGTCGCCTCTTGTTCTTGGGGTTCGTGGGCACCGCGTTGGGTTTGGGCATGATTGCCGTGGGTGCGGCAACCGGTATACAGTCGCTCGATATTCTTGCCGTCATCGGTATGGCGCTTTATATCGCGGCCTTTGCCGCCAGTATCGGTCCTTTGCCCTGGGTCATGATGGCTGAAATTTTTCCATCTCATGTGCGTGGCATGGCGATGGGCGTTACCTCGCTTACTAATTGGGGTTTTAATTTTCTGGTCGTGTTTTCGTTTCCGGTTCTGGTGTCGTCGCTTGGGCTGGGCGGGGTGTTCGGCATTTACGCGCTGGTCTGTGTTGCAGGCGTGATCTTTACCTATTTGCGTATTCCTGAAACCAGCGGTGTTTCGCTCGAAGACATCGAAAAACATTTGTTGTCGGGCCGTCCGTTTCATATGTTGGGTCAGTTTGCACCACCGTCTATGCACACCGACGCACCGGACATTACCCAGGATCAGGCGCATGAAATGCTGACTCAACTTGTCGAGTTCAGTCCGTATCGTACCTATTTGCGCCCTTTAATTAACCGAATTAGCGAAGTGGGTTACGACAATCGTCAGGTTCGCACGGCGCTGCGCATTGTTTATGCGCGGGTCGGCGGCCGGCCGGGGCAAACGCTAACGCAGCACGATATGGGGCCCGAACGCGAGACTTTCGTGGCGTTTTTTGAACATATCCGGTTTGCCTCGCCGTCGTTTTTGCAATGGGTTGGAGAGCCGCAAGTGGACAACAAAGGAGATTCGCGTGGAGCGTGACTATGATTGCGATGTGTGTATTGTAGGAACAGGCGCAGGGGGCGGTATTCTTGCTCATCAGTTGGCCAAGGCCGGTGTGAGTGTCTGGTCACTTGAACAAGGTCCGCGTCTTCAAGACGATTTCTTTAAAACGGTTATGCCACCGGGTCCGGGCTCCACTTTCGGTATAGGTCGGAACACTGTTTGGCCCAGCGATCCGCACGACAGCCTGTTTGTTCACCCCTTGTTTGCCGACGGTCAACACGGCTCAACAGCGCGTCCCCAAGGGGGCTTTCAGCATTTTCAGGTTTTGGCGGTTAATGGGCTGCAAAATTTATGGAATGGGGTTAGCGTGCGATTCGCCCGCGAAGATTTCAAGTATTGGCCAATTGAAGGCCAATCGCTGGATTCACATTACAGTGCGGTCGAAAAACTCATTACAGTCTGTGGAACACGTGAAGGTCTTGATGCGCTTCCGGATGGTGAGTTCATTGAGCCCAAACCTTTGCGTCCGGCCGATCACATGATTGTTGATGCCGTGCAAAAGCTGAAAGATGGCTATTCTTATGCGATTCCCAATCGTAAAGCCATTAATACGCGTCAGGGGATGGCCACGTCCTGCGTGTCCACCGGCATTTGTACCTCTGGCTGCCCGGTAGGTTCGGTTTACAAGTTTACGGCACGCTTGTTGCCTGAAATTGCTACGCTGGCAAACTACCGTTTGGTCTCTAATGCAAAGGTGTTGCGTGTGTTGCGCAGTGCGCAACACAATAATCAAGTTGATGAAGTAGAGTACCTCGACACGCAAACGCAGGAAAAGCGCCGGGTTCGGGCACGCGTGGTGGTGTTGGCAACGGGGGCCGTCGAAACGCCCCGTATTTTGTTCAATTCCGCAGATGCAACCGATCCCCAGGGTTTGGGTAACGCAGGCGATATGCTGGGTCGCGGCTTGCAGGATAATCCTAAGGTGGTGTTGTCCACTTCATTGCGTCGGCTGTGGGGCAAGCAGCGCGATTACGACATTGGTTACGGCGATTTGCTGATCTTAATGTCGCGCGGCAAGTTGGCCGATGGCGCCGAATTTCCGTTTATTGGTCACGCCATTCACGGTATTCCCGATGTCCCTCACTACCTGGGTCAAATGAAATGGATGCCGCCACGCATCAAGGAACGGATGGCAAAGTACCTGTTTTACAGTTACGTCACGCTTGGGCTCTTTTGTGCCGGCGAGCGCAAACTCGATAATAAAGTCCGGCTCGCCGACACCACGGATCGTTACGGGGTGAGGCAGGTGGCGGTTGATTTCACCATGCCGGAATCGGTTCATGAGCAAATGGACGTCATGATGGCATGGGGCCGGAAAATTTTGAAGTCGGCCTCTTCCACAATGATTTATGAAACCCGCGACAACAGTGGCACCGGTATTCATTATGCGGGTACCACCGCCATGTCGGCCGATGCGTCCGAAGGCGTGGTCGACGGCCATCTGCGCGTGCACGGTTTCGATAACCTGTACGTGTGTGATGGCGGCGTCGTTCCGCACCTGCCGGATAAGCACCTGACGCTGACCATTATGGCACTTTCACACCGTCTGGCTCAGCGCTTGTCGGTTCAGTTTCAGCCGCTTGAAGTGCAAACGGGGCAAACTGCCTGAGGGGCGTTTAATGAAAAACAGCCCTGATTCGTTTCCGATTTCGCCGCATATTGCGGCTTTGCTTGAGCGTGCCGAAGCAGACCCGATTATTGATGAAGCGACAGGTCTGCAACAGGCACAACTCCTTCGACTTCAGTTGCTGAAAGCACAGTATGCGCATTTGCGGCGAGCGAATCAGGCGTTGTTAATTGTGATTGCCGGTATTGACGGTGTCGGTAAAGGCCGCTGCATTAATCTGTTGAATGAGTGGATGGATGCGCGTTATGTTCACACACTTGCTTTTGGTGAACCTGAAGTGCCCGCATCATTTATGCCACCGTTATGGCGCTATTGGCAACATATGCCTCCAAAAGGCACTACCGGAATTGTGTTCGGCTCGTGGTATCGGCCGTTATTTGAATTATTGAAGAAAAAGCGACCTGATTGGAAACAGGTGGAGGCGGTGACGCACGCCATTCGTGATTTCGAAACGACCTTAAGTCGTAACGGGGTACAGGTTGTTAAGCTTTGGTTTCACATGTCGAAGCAGGCCCAGCAGGCGCGCATAGATGGGTTGCTGGCTAACCCGGAGACTGCCTGGCAGGTAGAGTCGCTTGATTTCAAAGTACGTAAAAAATTCGATCGTGCGCGCCGTGCCGGGGCCGTGGCAATGAGCTTAACGCACGAACCGCGCATACCATGGCAAATTGTTCCTTCAGCGCATGATTTGTATCGGGTCATCAGCACAGCGCAAGCGGTACTCAAAGGCTTACGTAAACGGCCGTCGCCGAGTTGGCGTCCGGTTTATCCGTTCTGTTCAGAGCCGCCCGAGTCATTGTCTTGTATATCGCCCGTCTCGCTCGACGGAATTGATTTCTCAGCCAAGCTCAAGAAAGCCGACTATCAAAATCAATTGCCTGCTTTGCAAGGTCGGTTGGCACGTATGTTGCGCGACACGAAATTCAAAAATCGCTCACTGGTGCTGGTGTTTGAAGGCCAGGATGCTGCCGGTAAAGGGGGCGCGATTCGTCGTATTACGGCGGCATTGGATGCGCGCCAGTACCGGGCCATTCCCATTTCAGCGCCCACCGACGAAGAGCGGGCGCGCCCTTATTTATGGCGTTTTTGGCGGCGGTTGCCCAAGCCTGGGCGAATCGCTATTTTCGATCGTTCGTGGTACGGGCGTGTCTTGGTTGAACGGGTGGAGTCGTTTATAGAGCCGTTGCAGTGGGAGCATGCATACGACGAAATCAATCAGTTCGAACAGCAAATGATTGACAACGGTGCCATTGTGATCAAGTTCTGGCTGGCCATTACCAAAGAGGAACAACTGGAACGATTTCATGCGCGCCGGAAATCACCTTTTAAGTCTTTCAAAATAACGCCTGAGGATTGGCGTAATCGGCGCAAATGGGATGCATACTGGGTAGCAACGAATGACATGCTGGGCCGTACCCATACATCTCTTAGCCCTTGGCATCTCGTGTCGGCCAACGATAAACACCACGCGCGGATTACGGTGCTTGAAACCGTGGCGGCCCGCCTGGAGTCCGAATTGCAGGGTGCAGGTTAATATGTCGTCCTTTGGTTATATGAAGCTTGGGCAAAGTATGATTGCCAAGACTTGGCCTGATGGGGTTTTAAGCTGGGTAAAGGTTTTAGAATGAGTGTTGCAAAATTCGGTCGGCATATTTTTTTTGCGTTGTTGTTCTGTATTGTGCTGCAGCCGGCGTGGGCTGATATTCCTCCGCCCAGTCCCGACAAGCCAACGTTGGTGAATGTTGACCTGAAGCTTGAGGATATCAACGATATTAAGTTGGGCTCCGGCACCTTCGACTTAACTGCGCAGTTCGGTATGCGCTGGCATGATCCCCGTTTGGAGTTTGAACCGGAGCCCGGCAGACCGGGGCCGCGCATCTGGATGGGCGCGCGCGCGGAACAGCAGTTACAACAAATCTGGCATCCGATTATCGACGTTAATGGCGAAAAGGGGTTGTCAGTTGCACGGGTGTACTCGCTTAGTATCTGGCCCGATGGTCATGTGGAGTTGCGTGAGAAGTTCTCGGCAACGCCGCGTTTCGATGGTGAGCTAACATGGTTTCCATTTGGTCATTTAACGTTAAGCCTTACCTTAACCAGCGCGGCAATGGACCGCGGGCAAATCGAGTTTGAATTGGGTGAGCTGACACCGAAAGAGGATCTTGCAGCGGTTGATCGGGTTATTCACGGTAACTGGGTTCCCGAGGATGTGGGTTGGAGCGTTAGCGAACGTACTCGCATGGTGCATTCCAGCAACTTGTATCCACAAATCGACATTGATATTCGGGTGGAACATGATTTTCTTGACGGCGTTCACAAGGTTTTACTCCCTTTAATTGTTATCGCGTTGGCATCGTGGGGCCTGTTATGGCTCAACCCCACCGTGCAGCCTGCTTTTTCTTCACCAAGAATCGGGGGGACAACAACGCTGATACTCACTACCATTGCCTTGAAGTTTGTCTTGGGGCGCGAGTTGCCGGTGGTGCATTACTTAACGCTGGCCGACGTGTTGTTTAACGTCACCATCATTATGCTAACGATCAGTCTGTTAACTTCATGCCTGGTTGCCGCCGTGTTTACCGAAAGGGGGGCCGATGCGGCCCGCTCCCTGAATCGCATAATAGGGCGGTTGTATCCCTTTATTTATGTCGTGTTGCTTGTTGTGTCGATCCCTTTATTTATTGAATGATGCCGGTTAATTCTGCAAAGCGGTTTTGGGCAGGTTATTGTCTGGCGATTCTTGGCGCGATCTTCTTTTCGGCCAAGGGTGTTGTTGTCAAAATGACCTATCTTTACGAAGGGGTCGATGCCGTTACGATTATCGGCTTCAGAATGCTTCTTTCTGGGCCTATCTTTCTTGCGGTTGCTGCATACCAGGCGAACAAGGCGCGTAAAGGATTAATCCCGCGTCTGACCGTGCGTCAGCGCTGGCAAATTGTGCTGCTTGGCTTCATCGGTTATTACTTATCCAGTTTTCTCGCATTCCTGGGCCTGCAGACGATTTCGGCCGGTTTGGAGCGCGTGGTGTTGTACCTTTCGCCAACTTTCGTCCTGCTTATCACTGCATTGTATTTCAAGCGCCCGATTGCGCCGCGCCAGTGGTTGGCGCTGGCCTTATCATACGCAGGCGTTGTTTTTGTGTTCTTGCACGACTTATCGTTTGCCGGTCCGGCCGTGATTGTCGGCGCCGGGTTTGTGCTGGCGTCGGCCTTGTGTTACTCGGTATATTTGATTGGCTCGGCCGAAATTATCAAAGTGGTTGGGGCGACACGCCTGGTTGCCTATGCAATGTCAGTATCGGCTGCCTTTACAATTGCGCAGTTTTTCTGGGTCCATTCGTGGGCGGGCCTGCAACAGCCCTGGCCGGTTTATCAGTTATCTTTGATTCATGCCACGTTGAACACGGTTGCGCCCACATTCATGATTATGTGGGCCGTGGCTCGAATCGGAGCACCTTTAACGTCACAGCTTGGCCTTATCGGCCCCGTTTCGGTATTGTTTTTGGCGGCCTGGTTGCTGGGTGAGCCCATTACTGTGCTGCAACTTATTGGTACTGCCTTTGTGTTAACCGGTGTGATCGTACTGGGCCGGGGAAGGCGCTAGTTTGGCGCCTTGCTACGACCACCACGACAATGGGTTATGCGTTAAAGCGACACCAACAATATAGAAAAAGATCAGTACGGCAACGACTGCGGCAAGCGCGCGGGTTGTTGCGGTTTTGCCTTTCTTGATGGCGACCATGCCAACCGCAATGTAGAAAATAACACCAATGATCTTGGCCAGGATCCAGGTTTGGTGAAAGCCGATCATGAAGGCCAGGGCAAGGCCGCACACTAAAAGAATCGTGTCAACTACATGCGGTGCAATGCGCACAAACCGGCCCTGCAGTCTGGGCGAGCGCATGACCGACCAGTATGCGCGCACAATAAAGAACACCAGGCTGATAACGGCTGCGGTAACGTGCAGATGCTTCAGGATCGTATAAGAGAGCATGGCGGTGTCAGGCCGGCAGGTCGTTCGATATCGACCACTGACCGTTTCCTTTTAAGTTAAGTTGTTTGGCATGATGTCGAACCAGTGTACTGCGATGTCCGACGCTAATTAAGACGGTATCCGGTAAATGCCGGCGAATCAAGCGGTACATGGCGTCTTCCAGGCCTTCGTCCATTGCGGAAGTGGCTTCATCCAGGAAAGCAACTTTTGGGCGCGCCACCATCAGCCGACCGAACCCCAGCCGTTGTTGTTCACCCAACGACAAAATCCGGCTCCAGTCATTCACCTCATCGAGCCGGTCAGTTAAATGGCCCAGTTGAATTTGTTCCAGTATTTCGCGTGCCTGGGGGTCTTGATGCGTCGCCAAAGGGGTGACTGTGGAGGGAGTTTCGACCTGCTCATCCAGATTCTGGGGTGCTGAGCCGGAACTTGCCACTGCCGCCTCTTTCTGTTCTTCGCGGTCGATAAACAGGCCTTCCCGCGTGCTGACTATGTGCGGATAATACAAAGCCTGGCGCAGTGAGCCCAGTGGCAAGTACGGTTTTTGTGCCAGGAATAGCAGGTGGTCTTGAGGCCGTTCGATATCACCCTCACAGAAAGGCCACAGGCCGGCAATGGCACGTAATAGCGTTGTTTTGCCCGAGCCGGATGGCCCGCGAGTAAGCAGGGCATCGCCCGGCTTAAGGGAGAGGTCGAGTTTGTCTATCAGCAACCGGTTGTTGGGAGTGTGTACCGTTAAATTTCGGATGGTAAGGTGGTCTGCATGGTCATTAAGGTTGGGGCGGGGTAATTGCTGCGCCTCATCAATCGCCCGGTTGAATCCGGTTAGACGGTCGAGTGTTGCACGGTACGATGCGAACTCATCGTAGGCATTGCGGAAAAATGAAAGATTGTCTTGCAGGCGCCCGAATGCCTGTGCTGTCTGCATCAGATCGCCCAGCGTGATTTGCTCGGAGAAGAAGCGTTTGGCCTGAATAATGAATGGAAAAACAACGGCCGCCTGCGTAACCGAAAAGTTAAAACCCAAAAACTTCAATGATCGATACACAATCGCCCAGGCATTGCTGATCACTTGCGCAAATCGGCCGCGTAGGAGCGTGCTTTCCACTTTTTCCCCGGCGTAGAAAGCAATACTTTCTGAATATTCGCGTAACCTGACCAGTGCGTAACGATAGTCGGCATTGAAACGTTCATTCAAAAAGTTCAGCATGATCAACGGTCGGCCGATTCGAATTGCCAATAGGGTGGCCACCAAAACATAAATAAAAACCAGAAATACCATGGCACGGGGAATTTCAACGCCAAACAAGCCCAGCGGCCCCGACAAGCCCCATAAAATAAGGGTAAAGGCAACCGTTGATACCAGTGCGTCGACCACGCCCATGGACAGCGTCAGTGACGACTGCACGAATACCGTGACGTCGTATTGAATACGTTGGTCGGGGTTATCGACGCCTTTTTCCAGGTGCTGGGTGCGATAGTAGGATTGGCGGTCGAGCCAACGGCCAAGCAATTGGTTGTTCAGCCAGGTTCGCCAATGAATTGAAAATGCCTGCTGGACATAGTAGTCGAGTAGCGATCGCAAAACATGGACGGTGGCCAGGGCTGCAAACAACCACATTGCCAGCCAGAATGCCGCTTCATTCAAATCCTGAAGGGCGCTGTACATGGTGTTATACCAGTTTGAAAACAACACCTGTAAACGCACGCCGGCCAGGGTCAGGAGCAGAATAAAAGCAATGGTAAGAATGGGTTTCCAACTGCGTCGGGGGGAAAAATAGCCACCCGAAAGTTGCCAGAATTGACGCCCCCACACTGTGCGACGTGCCAGAAACCAAACCGTTAAACCGAAGCATATCAGCGTAACGACATATACTTGTGAAAGCCATATTGCACTGTCGATCAGTTCCTGCGTCCAGTTCATTCAGTTCACTCCGGCTTGCTACCGTGTTAGCGTTCGATTTTTGACTTGTAAAAAAAGCGGCCATAAAGCGATAATGGCCATCCAGTTTCAATAACTTTTAAAGGGTAGTCATGCCATACGTCACCATTACCACCACTTCAGGTTTGAACAATGTTCAGAAAAAGCAGCTGATTGAAAAATCCAGCGATGCCATTGTTCAGGTTTTGGGTTCCGCTTTGCCTTCAGTCCGCGTGATGTTACATGAATTGCCGGAAGGCCACTACCTGGATGGTGGGCAATGGGATGCGCCGGGCATTATTTTCCACGTCGACATGATTGAAGGGCGTACGGAAGAACAGAAAGCCGAGTTACTGGCGGCGTTTGGCAAGCTGGCCAACGAAGTAACAGGTTATTCTCAAGACCAGATTCACGGCATTTTGCATGACATTCTGAAAACGAATATTCGTGTAAAAGGCGGGCTTACCGCCAAGCAAGCCGGCCGCTAAGTGGCATTTTTGCGCTGTAACAGCTTACGGTGCTTAATGTTGCGAATAGGGTACACCCCGAACCAATTTGGTGCCGGGGTGTTTTTGAATGATTTAATAGCGGCCCAGGTTTTCAATGGCATCAACTACCAGGTTGGTGCCCACTGCCAACAGCAAGATGTCAGACGCAACACGCACGTAACGGTGTCCGTCGGGGGGCGGGCCCAAACGAATACGCAAGTGTCGATCCAGATCGTAATACGTAATGTCGGGGCCAAGCGGGTACCCCCTTCGCCATTTTTTTGCTTGCCCAGGGGGCATGCAGCCATTGCGTTTCATTGCCAGCCCGGGCGGGCAATGGCCGTAATAGTGTTCTTGGTAATAATCGCGCGCAAGCCTGCGATGTCGGTCACCGAAGAAAGATACATAAATATCGATTCCTGAGTAGCGGCGGTCATGGTAGTTTCGTCCACGGTCATAATGGCGATCGTGATGCCGCTTGTATCGTTCTGCTTGTCGATGTGCGCGTTTCTGGTGCTTGCCGCCATCCCAATGTTTGGCGGAATGGCCTTTGCCGTGATGCGGCCCTCGATGGTCTGGCCCTTTAGCCAGCGCCATCGAGGAAGCGATTGCCAGCGTTAACGCACTGATTACGGAGGTGGTTTTTGCAAATCGCATTGTTGAACCTCTTGTTATTAAGATGGTTCAAGTGTAGGAATTTTACGTATTACCTTGCGTTCCGATAATTATAAAAATGTTACTGCTGTTACGAGGTAATGCGTGTTGCAGCGCTGCGCGTGCCAAAGGCGAGTAAAAAGGTAAACGCCAAGGTTGGCAGTGCTGAGCCCAGGCCCGGCACCCAATGTCCTACACTGTGGTAGCACACAATGCCCAATATCCAGATTGTTGCAGCCGACCAGTCGGCCCGTTTATTGTTGTCTGCAATCGCACCCGTTCCAATACCGTGGCGCCCCAGAATCACGCCGTAAAGGGGTACGAAAATGGAACTTAACATCAGTAGAAACGGTTCAAGCGTGTGAATGGGTAAAACCGTGGCGAACACCATGCTGATAACCGCCAGCGTCATGCCCCAGCGCCTGATACTCCATTTTGGCAACAAACTATGGGTGGAGACCGACCCCGAATACAGGTCGCCGTAGGCGTTGTCCAGCTCATCGATCATGATCAGACCCAGTGCAACCAAGCCGCCTTGCGCCAGCAAAAGCGCGTTAACCAGACCTGCATCGGGCTCTGCAACACTGACGATGATGACCCCCAGGCTGTAGCACCAGATATTGGCAATGGCGTACCCCAACCAGGTGCCGCCCAGGGCACCTTTCGTGCTGCGGCCGTGGCGTGCGTAGTCGGCTACTAGCGGCAGCCAGGAAATAGGCATTGCAATGACCAGATCCATGGCCGAGAACAGCCCCATTTGGCCGTTACCCGGCCGATCCCAAACAGCGCTCAAGCCTTGTTCATTTAGCAACACCAGGAATTGCCAGCTAAGCCACAGTAAGGACAAAATGACCAGAGGCAGGGCAAATCGCGCAATGAGTTTGCGTACCAGCTTAATCATGGATCCTGCCAGCAATGCCAGCAGAATAGCCCCCCAAAACAGGGTGATTACAATGACGCCCAAGGTGCCGCTCAACTCCAGCCCGAAAGCCTGATTTGCAATGGCGGTGGTACCTTCTCGCATAATCACCATTTCGAAGGTGGTCCAGCCCAGAAGCTGCACAATATTCAGAATGACAGGTAGACGAGCGAAATGACTGCCGTACGTGCGGTGTATCAACCCCGCACTCGACAATCCACTGCGGCAACCGGTTCGGGCAACCCAGGCGAGCAGGCCGGCGCCAATAATCGAGCCGCAGATAATTGCGATAGCGGCGTCGCGCGTGCCCACTGATGGGACAAGGTAGGCCCCCACTTGCATGACCAACAGTCCAACGCCCAGGCTGAACCATAGTGAAGCATGTTCGTGCCAGCCGAAAACGCGGTCGGATTCGGGAACAGGGGTAAGGGCCTGGTTGGTTGAAGAAGAGGTGTTCATAGCGGGCAACTTTCCAAAAATGCAGGGGCGACAGCCCCGCCAGGAAAGTTGCACGAATGCCATTCAAGACGAAGGTCGCTTTCCTGCGCGAGGATGATCTCAACAGGTTCCAAGGGACTCTCTCAGACGCCTACGGTAAATGACCGGGCGACACCCCTAGCGATAACGTGGCAAATTGTACCGATTTCAGAGAAAAAAGAAAGTGTTTCTGAAAAAGGAGTTAGACGTGTTTGATGATATTGAAGCTGAGGCGGTTCTGGCTATCGCGCGAAACGTCGTAGCTAAGCCTTTCATCAATGGAGTTGTCGGGGTGGAAGGTCAGGATGACAGGGTTGATTTGTTCGATTTCCGATTCGGTAACGTAAACCGAATTGCAAATGATAATTTCGTCGCCTTTCTGGCAGGTGCGAGCCGCTGCACCATTCAGAATGCAACACTGCGAACCGCGCTCGCCATATATCACATAGGTACTGATACGCGCACCGGAATTTTTATTCCAGATGTCGACAAACTCCATTGGCAGAATCCCTGCTGCCTCACAGTGATCCGGGTCCAGAGTGATGGATCCGTGGTAATCGAGATCGGCTCCGGTGACGCGAATGCCGTGCAACTTACCGGCGACAACTTTTCTCACTTTCATTCTCGGAAAAGGTTAATTGGGGGGATATTGTAGTGCTTTTGTGCGTGTTTGCAGCAGGAAAGCAACATCCGTGAACGTTGACGCGTTGAAAATGGATTTCTCCTACTTTAATATTATTTGATTATTTTTTAATGTTAATTTAATTAACATAACTCTTCTTTTTGCTTGAAGGTACTTGAATGTTTGCTTTGGTCGAAGCCTGGCATGCCGGTTTATTCAGGCGTCGTTACTGGCTTCCCAATATCGTGGCAGGCCTGATCGTCGGCGTGGTGGCACTTCCGTTAGGTATGGCGTTTGCCATTGCTTCCGGGGTAAAGCCGGAGCAAGGCTTGTATACGGCAATTGTCGCGGGCTTGTGCGTGTCAGTGTTCGGCGGCAGCCGGGTGCAAATTGCGGGGCCCACCGGTGCATTTATTGTTATCTTGGCCGATATTGTTGCGCGCCATGGTATCGATGGTTTGCAAATCGCGACGCTCATGGCGGGCGCTATTCTGGTATTGCTTGCACTTTTTCGTTTGGGCGGCGTGATCCCGTATATTCCCCCTCCTGTGATCATTGGCTTTACCGCCGGTATTGGTGTAATTATCTGGGTTGGACAATGGAAAGACTTTTTCGGTTTGCCGGTTGCACCTGAAGGGCATTTTCACCAAAAGTTATGGGCGTTAGTTCAGGCGTTTCCTGATCTAAGCTGGGCTGTCACCGCCGTAGCGTTGGTGTCATTGGTGTTGGTGGTTGTGCCAAGATGGTTGCCTTACCGGTTGGGTCGTATTCCCGGGCCATTGTTAGCCTTGGTTGTCCTGACGCTCATGCAGGCGTTGTTTGGATTTGAATGGTTGCCGACGATCGGTTCCGTGTATGGCGATATTCCCAGGGCGTTGCCAACGTTTCAAAGCCTCGATTGGGACTATGCGCGCTGGCTTCAATTGTTGGGCCCGGCATTGGCCATTGCCATGTTGGGCGCAATTGAGTCACTTCTTTCCGCTTCAGTCGCTGATCGCATGGCGGGAACACGCCACCATTCGAATCGAGAGCTGTTTGGGCAAGGGTTGGCTAATATTTTTTCCCCTTTGTTCGGCGGGTTCGCGGCAACCGGCGCCATCGCACGCACGGCAACCAATATCCGCAGCGGCGGGTCAAGCCCCATCGCCGGTATCGTCCATGCCGTGACGTTAATCCTGATTATTCTTGTTTTGGCGCCTTACGCCGGCCATGTTCCACTTGCAACATTGGCTGCAATATTGTTCGTCGTGGCATGGAATATGAGTGAAATACCGCATGCATTGACACTTTTTCGTCGTGCGTCGTGGCTCGATACGTTGACGTTGCTGGTTACCTTCGCTCTAACCGTATTTTTCGATTTGGTCGTGGCGGTGTGTGTAGGGGTGGTGTTGTCGTGGCTGCAGTTTATTCCCCGGCTGAAACCACACAAAAATACAACGGGTTAATTATTGGTTTTTACCGTGTTAGGCGGTTCAGTTGGTTCCGAGGTGTAATTGACGCCGTGATCAGCCAGATAACCACGAATCAGTTGCCTGACAACCTGCGACGGGGTGATGTCTTGGGCGGCGCACAGTTGTTCGAACGCTTCTTTTTTGCGCGGGTCGATCAGCACTGTGAGCCGGGCCGTTTTGTTTTCCATAATAGTACGCCTGGCTATTTAAGCATGAGATATTCGGTGGGATTGTCGGGGCACGCACCCAAGCCGCATTCTAAAAAAGTGGAAGCGAGATTGCCCACGATCATGAGCACGAACAACCACATTATTAAGCGAACCATCCCGTTGGGTGGTGTGGTAACAACGGTGCCGTTCAGGGTGCGGTCAAGCATTAGCATAACTGCGCAGTAAGCAATAATGATTACGAACAGAATGAGAGCCCAGGTATAGAAGTGCATGCCAAGAAAAGGGCTGCCGAATCCTGGATCGCCCGGTGCGATGTGCAGCAAAGTTTGGCGACCGGAGGCGATTGCACCACCAATGGCCGATAAAATTGTAATGCCGTAATGCATGGGCGACGAACCGAAACGGGCGTTCAGCAAAAAGCCGATCCCCACCAGCATGAAAGCCACGCGCTGAAGCAGGCAAAGGGGGCAGGGTAGTTCGTTATACGCAAACTGCCAGACAAAAGCGAAGGCCAGTACGAAAGTAATTCCGATCAGCCCCAACGTATTCAGAAAACGGGGAAAAGTGAATGCAGCACTAACGTGATAATTGCTCATGGTAGCCTTAGAGTGAAATCGGCAAAGAGTCAGTCATGTGGTATTGGCACCATGCAATAAATATAACGAATGTTATAAACCACGCCCACAGGCAGGCGCGCCGTTTGCCCATAACGCCGAGCCAGGCGGCGATGGCGCCGGTGAGAAATGGCAAAACCATGATCATTTTGTGTCCCCTATTTTCAATGCCACATAATGTAACGGCATTTTCCCGCATAAATGTATCAGGGTTTGCCGCAGGTTACGATTGCACTGCAGGAAATTCATCGTCGCTCATGAAAGCATACCGAATTGCATCAATCAAGCTGATTATGACGACCAGAGGCGCGAACACCCACAAAATAATCAAATAAATAATTCCCCAGCCGATCTGGCCCAGATAAAAACGGTGGGCGCCCAGCCAGCCCAGGAAAATTGCCAGGATAATCGCCATTTTGCGGGTGCTGACGCCACGGGCCAGTTTTTCACCCTGATGCCGAATGAGCCAAACGCTGATTGGAACGGTTAAAACCAATGCAATGATAATTTTGGTGAAATGCGTGCGAACAAATATTTCAACCGCGTACCAGACATCCGCGAAATTATGGATAACCAGGCCGGTTAAGTGGTTGAGCCAACGCAGCATTTGGGTACCCACTGTTTCGCCAAAGGTGAGTGCGACCAAAACAATGATGAAGACTGCAATAGGGATCAGGGCTTTACGCAGCATAAATATCTCGATGTTTCCGTGTTCGAAGAGTGCTCATAGTTTAGCGGTTGCGCCGGCGGAAGGAGTGAGTTTCCATAGGCTGGTTACTTCGCGGGCGCGCGCTTCATATAAAGGGTCGTTTGTATTTTTGGATTTCGCGTGTCCGGGCTTGGTGTCAAGGCGCTCAATGACGCGTAAGCCAAGCTTTTCAGCCAAATAGGGTATGAAGTCTGGTGGGCGAAGTTGAATAAGTTCGGCCAGGTTCGACATCACCAGCCATACTTGGCCGTTTGGATTCAGGTGTTGTGTTACTTGCGATAAAAACCTTTCCAGCATTTCGTTGCCGGGATCATATACCGCGGCTTCTATTGGCGATGTTGGGCGTGCGGGTATCCAAGGTGGATTGCAGACGATCAAATCGGCGAGTGCGGGTTGCGGCGGGAATAAGTCGGCCTGAACCAGCCGAATGGCATGTTGAAGCTTTAGACGCGCGAAATTCTCAGCGGCACAAATAATGGCATCTTCACTGGTATCGGTAGCGATAACTTCCGGGACGCCGCGTTGCGCGAGAATGGCCGCGATGACTCCGCTACCCGTTCCGATGTCGAATGCGCACTGAGTGTTCGCCGGCAGTTTCGCGGTCTGGATCAGGTTCAGATATTCTCCCCGCACCGGTGAAAAAACGCCGTAGCGAACATGAATAGGCTCGGGCAGTGCGGGAATATGGACCCCTTTGTTTTGCCAGGCGTAGGCGCTGAGCGCACCTTGAACCATACGAAGCGGGATCAGGGTTTCGTTTGAGAGTTCGCCGAAGGCCGCCTCACATGCGCCTCGAAGATCGGGCGCTCGTTTCAAGTCGAGTGCGTATTCAGGGCCCACTTTAATAAGTAGTCGGTTTAAAAGGCTGGCCTTTTGAGACTGAAACATGCGATAGCGGTGAAACGCCTCTGCGTTAATGGGCCCTGACTGCTGTTTGCGTTTTTTATCGGTGCGCCGCTTTAAGGCTGACAGCAATTGAATGCCATTGTGGTAATCGCCCGACCAAAGCAGATGCGCGCCTTGGTTGATCCATTGATAGGCGTTGTCGGCAGTGCAATCGTCGGCGATTGGGTATAAATGCTTTGGGGTGATGGTTGGCAGGGGCGTGGGCATAACACTAAATTATTGAGGAACACAGGCTTGGCGAACAGCAAACTCCCATTGGGCCATTTTCCCGGCAGCCTCGTCGCGTGTCATTGAAGGCGTGAAACAAGTGTCAGTCTGCCACAATTCGGCCAGTTCGTCGGTGTGGCTGTATATTCCCGCGTTCAAGCCCGCCAACCATGCGGCGCCCAAGGCGGTTGTTTCGGTTACCGCCGGACGAATAACCGGGATACCCAATAAGTCGGCCTGAAATTGCATTAATAAATTATTGCTGCTGGCGCCACCGTCTACCCGCAGTTCTGAAAGCTCCGCCCGCGCGGTTGCTTGGGCATCGCGATTCATTGCTTGTAATAGCGCGGTACTTTGGAACGCAATACTCTCAAGTGCTGCGCGGGCAATATGTGCGAGTGTCGTGCCGCGTGTTAGCCCGGTAATGGTGCCTCGGGCATCGGGTTGCCAATAGGGAGCGCCCAATCCCGAGAAAGCCGGAACGACGGTAACCCCGCCGTTATCGGGCACACTGCGGGCTAGCTTTTCGATATCGGCGCTACGTTCGAAAGCGTGCAAGCCGTCGCGCAGCCACTGAACGACGGCACCGCCTACAAAAACACTGCCCTCGGCGGCATAACTGGGTGAGCTCAACGTTGATTGTGCATTAAGTGTGGTGATCAACCCATTAGCTGATAGCTGAAATGTGCCGCCTGAGTTCATCAGGGCAAAGCAGCCGGTGCCGTAGGTATTTTTAGCCATGCCCGGTTTAAAACATGCCTGGCCGAAAAGGGCGCTTTGTTGATCGCCTGCCATTCCATTTATGGGAATTGGGTGGCCAAGCCATTGCGGGTCGGCAAAACCAAATTGATGCGCGGACGGGTGAACTTCCGGAAAATATGAGGATTTCAGTTCGAACAAATCAAGCAGCAATGTGTCCCAATGGTTTTCGCGAATATTGAAAAGCAAAGTGCGCGATGCATTGGTTAAATCGGTAGCGAAATTGGCGCCTTTGGTTAGGTTCCAGAGTAGCCAGGAATCAACGGTTCCCAGTGCCAGGTGGCCGGCGTCGGCGCAGGCCTTTGCGGCAGGTATGTGGTCGAGTATCCACTTGGCTTTGCCCGCCGAGAAATAGGCGTCGATACGCAAACCGCTGCGCGATTGGACCAGAGCCTCGTGCCCGGATTCTATAAGTTGTTCACACAAGGCTTGTGTGCGCCGGTCTTGCCAGACCAGTGCCGGGCACAATGGCTCGCCGGTTAGCCGGTTCCAGGCAACCAGTGTTTCTCGTTGGTTTGTTATTCCAATGGTCAGAATATCCCGGGCGGAAATGCCGGCGCGTGCAATGACATTTTGCGCCGTTTCGAGCTGGGTACGCCAAAGTGCATGGGGGTCGTGTTCCACCAAGCCGGGAGCGGGAAAACCAGGCAACACTTCTTTTTGATCAATGGCAATTAATTGCCCGTGCGTGTCGAACAACACGCTGCGCGAGCTTGAAGTGCCTTGATCAAGTGCCAGTAAATATTTTCTACTCATACATTAAAATTAAATTTAAGTAAATGGGCTTTAAGGCCTAGTCCATTAGTCATCGGTTGTGTTGTACATTTTGTTCGTCATAAAACAAAACTTAACAATTTAAGTTGGCTTAAAAAGAGCGAAAAAGCCTAAGTATTTGTTTTTATTTAATAATTTTTGGTTTGCCTTCGTCTCTTCTAGTTGCAACTTACTTTGGGCTAAGTGTTTTTCGATATTTTGAGCAATTGGGTGAATCTAGGCCTTTTGGTCTAAGTTTCTGATTTATATGAAAAATGGCCTATTTGTTTTAAATGATTTTTCATTTGTTACCAGCTGTTTGTCATAATCTTGTCGAGATGTTTCACTAGAATTTGAGCCAATCCAATTGTCTCTATCTTTAAAGGAATACTACCGTGTCAGTTCAAACAAATAACATTACGCAGGATATTCAGGAAGTCAACCTGTCGTATCTTATGCTGGCCCAACGTTTGTTACGCGATAACCTGGCAAGCGGTATGTTCCGCCTGGGTATTGGTAAAGATGCCGCCGATATTCTTTTGCAACTTTCTCCGGCACAGTTGGTTCGCCTGGCAAGTTCAAGTTCATTGGTTTGCGGTTTCCGCCTTGATGATGCGGCATTGCTTACTTCTTTAACACGCGGTGTGCTCGACGGCGTTTTGCAGCAAGCTCACTCCACTATATTGCTGTCGCGTCGCGAAGAAGTTGCGGCTTCGTGATAAAGCCGTCTGATTCGTTCTAAGGATATCGTCATGGCCATTAAAAGCGTCGCTAAAGAAGCCGAAGAAATAATGCTGGCTTCACAAATGGTTTCGTTGGGGGCCCGTCTCCAAGTGCTTCAGGCGGAAACTTCGCTTAGTTACGACCGGCTCGCGAAACTTTATCGCGAAGTTAAAGGTTGCTCGCCTCCCAAGGGAATGTTGCCATTCTCGGTTGATTGGTTCATGACGTGGCTTCCTAATATTCATTCAAGCCTTTTTTACAATATTTATTCGTATATTCACGAGCATACGCCTTCAAAGAACGCTTACGCGCTTATTGAGGCCTACAAGGTTTACCTGGAGCAGGCCGGGGCCGGTCGCGGTGGCGTTGATACTTCGGAGCCCTTGCTGAGTTTTACCCGTGCCTGGATGTTGGTTAGGTTTTTTGAAAGTGGTCTGTTGCAATTATCTCAGTGTGAGCGTTGTACAGGGCATTTTGTTGCGCATGCCCACGACCCTCAGAAAGGCTTTGTTTGCGCGATATGCCGGCCCCCACCGAGAGCGGGTAAAACACGCGCCAATCGCGCGCGTCGCAAGGCCGAGGAGCCGGTTGTAACCGTTTGAATGCCCTGTTTGGTTTTTTAGCCGCCGGATTTAGGTGTAAAAATGCCCGTTGACGGGCATTTTTATTTTGGGTGAATCAGGCGATGATAGTGCGCTCATAGGATTAATCAGAGGTTTACCCGTGCTGATATTGTTAGGTTTTGTCATCGTCTTTGTGTCGGTTTTCGGCAGCTATGTGGGGTTGGGAGGCTATCTTGGCGCCTTGTATCAGCCGTTCGAATTCGTTTTAATTGGGGGCGCGGCGCTGGGTGCCTACCTGGCGGCGAACAACATGCGCTCCATCAAGCTGTTGCTCAAGGCCATCCCGGGAATATTTCGCCGCACGCCTTACGACAAAGCCCTGTATATGGAACTTATGGCGCTGCTTTTTGTATTGTTGAACAAAGCGCGTCGCGACGGCCTGATGACGATTGAGGCCGACATCGAAGAGCCGGATAAAAGTCCGGTTTTTGCGGAGTATCCCCGAATTTTGAAAGATCATCATTTGGTCGAGTTCATAACCGACTATATGCGTTTGATGATTAGCGGCAATATGAGTCCCTTTGAAATCGAAACCTTAATGGACCAGGAGCTGGATGCCCACCATCAGGAAGTCAGCGTTCCATCGCGTGCTTTATCGGTTGTTGCCGATGCGCTTCCCGCCTTCGGGATCGTAGCAGCGGTGCTGGGCGTCATTAAAGCGCTGGCCTCGGTTGATCAGCCTCCTGCCGTTTTGGCCGATCTTATTTCCAAAGCCATGGTCGGGACGTTTTTGGGTATTTTGCTGGCCTACGGGTTTGTGGCACCGGCCGCTTCAGCCATGGAGCGGCGCAACGAAGCTTCGTTGAAGGTGCTTGAGTGCATTAAAGTTACATTACTTGCCTATATGAACGGTTACCCGCCGCAGTTGGCGGTTGAGTTCGGGCGCAAGGTGTTGTTCTCTGATGAGCGTCCGTCGTTCCAGGAACTGGAAGAGCATGTGCGTCAGGCGCGCTCGGCAGGTCGTAAGTAAACAGGGGGAACCTCATGAGTGATGCGCCCCGGATCGTTATACGCCGCAAGCGCCGTGAACACGCCGCCCATCATGGGGGCGCGTGGAAGATTGCCTATGCCGATTACGTGACGGCGATGATGGCTTTTTTTCTTGTGATGTGGCTGGTTGCGCTTATCCCGCGGGAGAGTCTAGGGGAAATGGCCGAGTATTTCCGCATGCCGTTAATGGATGCCATTCGTGGCGGTGAGCGAACCAATGACAGTAAATCGATTATTCCTGGGCAGTCGCCCAGCGTGATTCCGAATAAGAACCCCTTGCCGGTGCGCCCCGCGAATCAGGAGAACGACCAGCGCGATACGCAACGACTGCAGGATTTGAAAACCCAGCTCGAAGCGCTCATCGATACTGATCCGGTCTTGCGCCAGTTTCGCCCACAATTGCTGCTCGATATGACACCGGAAGGCTTACGCATTCAAATCGTCGATCAACAAAATCGGCCCATGTTTCAAATCGGTAGTGCGGTGGTGCAACCTTATATGCGTACCATCTTGCGTGAGCTTGGCCCTTTGTTTAACCAAATTTCAAATTCGGTGACCATTTCAGGGCATACCGATGCACAACAGTATGCGCGCGGCGAACGTGCCTACAGTAATTGGGAGTTGTCAGCCGACCGGGCCAACGCGGCACGTCAGGAATTAGTGGCCGGCGGCATGCAAGAAGGTAAGGTCAAACGCATCCTTGGTTTGGCCTCAACCGTTAATCTAATTAAAGATGATCCCAATGCCGCCGTTAACCGTCGTATTAGCTTGGTAGTACTCAATCAGCGCACCGAGCGTCGAATCGATCAAGAAAATGCCACAGGTAATTTGTCGGTCGATGCGCAAGGCAATGTCGCTGAAGCTGTTGAAAATTCCATGGGGGCGTCGGGCTCCGAAGCGGTAACAGGGGCCCGATCGCCGGAAAGCAACCAAACGCGGTAAAGAAGGATACTTATGAGCGAAGGTGTCGACCTTAGCCAGTTCTACGACATGTTTTTCGATGAAGCGGATGAACTGCTCGCCGAAATGGAGCAAACACTGCTTCAATTGAATATAGAACAGCCCGACATAGATCAATTAAATGCCATTTTCCGGGCTGCGCATTCAATTAAAGGTGGGGCGGGTACTTTTGGCTGTTTTGGTGAACTGGCCAATACCACTCATTTGCTCGAGAACCTGCTCGACGCCTTGCGCATGGGCGAGATGGCTCTGCGTAAAGACATGATTGACCTTTTCCTGGAAACGAAAGACGTGTTATCTGATCAAGTGTCTGCATATCGCAACGGTGAGCGACCCGATGAACAGGCTTATGAGCGCATTTGCCGGCAATTGCAGCAGTTGGCTGTTGAGGAAAAAGGGGGGCAGGTTATGGATTTGCCTGATCCGAACGCAGGGCAGACGCAGTCTGAACCTGCGGTTGAGACAAGTTCCGCGCAAGTGTCCTTGGAACCTGATGCCGCCTCGCCGGCGCAAACGGGACCACTACATATTACGTTGTTGCGATTAAACGACAAAGATGCCGCATCGCTAGAGGCCGAAATGGCTCTGATGGGTTCCATTTTGCATCGTGAACGTCATGGCGACACCCTGCAGCTATGGCTTGAAACGACCGAGACCGCCGCTGACATTGAGGCGGTCTGTTGTTTTGTCATCGATGCCGGCCAAGTAACAGTCGTTCATGCTGCGTTGCCGTCAGACTCGGCAAGTGAAGATGAAAAGCCGATAGCCGATGCCGCTGTTGAACCGGCACACGTCGATACTAACGTGGCCGACAACGTAACCGATGTGCTGGTGGCCGACTCCCCGGGTGCTCAGCGTGATGCGGCCCGTGCAGTCTCTAAAGAGTCAACATTACGGGTGGGGGTTGAAAAGGTTGATCAAATCATCAACTTGGTTGGTGAGTTGGTTATCACCCAGGCGATGCTGGTTCAAACGGCGTCTTCGCTTGATCCCGTTATACATGATCGTTTGCTGAATGGTATCGAGCATCTCGAGCGCAACGCAAGGGACTTGCAGGAAGCGGTGATGTCGATTCGCATGATGCCAATGGATTACGTGTTCAGCCGCTTTCCCCGTGTCGTGCGGGAATCGGCAGCCAAGCTGGGCAAGCAAATTCGCCTGACGACCAAAGGTCAGGCCACGGAGCTGGATAAAAGCCTGATTGAACGCATTATCGATCCCTTAACGCATTTAGTGCGCAATAGTATCGACCACGGCATTGAGGCGCCCGAAGTGCGTGCTGCAAACGATAAACCAGTCGAAGGTAATTTAACGTTGTCCGCTCAGCACTTGGGTGGGCAGATTGTAATTGAGGTTGCCGATGACGGCGGTGGCCTGAGCCGCGAGCGCATCTTGCGAAAGGCTGCCGAGCGCGGCATGCCGGTTAGTGACAGCACGCCGGATGAAGAAGTCTGGCAATTGATCTTTGCACCTGGGTTCTCCACCGCCGAAAAAGTAACCGAGATATCGGGTCGGGGTGTGGGTATGGATGTGGTACGCCGCAATATTCAAGACATGGGTGGGCATATCCAGCTTAGCTCACGGCCTGGGCAGGGCACGACAACACGAATCTTTCTGCCGCTAACGCTCGCCATTCTTGACGGTATGTCAGTTCAGGTGGGACAGGAGATTTTTGTGTTGCCGCTTAGCCACGTTACCGAATCATTGCAGCCAAGCGCTGAGCAAATACACCATATTTCGCAAACCGAACAAGTACTGCATGTTCGGGGAGAATACCTCCCGCTCGTAGCGCTGCATGACATTTTCAATGTTGAGGGAGCCCAAACAGATATCAACCAGTCGATTGCGGTTATTTTACAGGCCGAGGAAAGCCGGTTTGCCCTGCTGGTCGACCATTTGGTGGGTCAGCAACAAGTGGTGGTCAAGAACCTGGAAGCCAATTACCGGAAAATCCCCGGCATATCAGCTGCCACCATTCTGGGTGACGGTAGTGTTGCGCTGATTGTTGATGTGTTTGCCTTAATGCGCATGACGCGTAACAAGGGCGTTACCCCCAGCCCCAATATGACTGTTATCGGAGAACATTATGCTTAATGACGCGCAGAACAAAGCCGGCTCCACTGAGGGTGATGGCAAGGAATATCTTATTTTTACCCTTGCCAACCAGGAGTATGGTATCGATATCCTGAAAGTTCAGGAAATTCGTGGATACGACGATCAAAGCGTCACCCGTATTGCCAACGTCCCTTCTTTTATCAAGGGCGTAACCAATTTGCGTGGCGTTATCGTGCCCATTGTCGACATGCGTATCAAATTCAACCTGGATAACGTGGAATATAACCAGCAAACTGTTGTGGTTATTCTGAATATTGCCTCGCGGGTTGTGGGCGTGGTTGTTGACGGCGTATCCGACGTTTTAATGTTGAATCCATCGCAAACCAGTGCCGCGCCGCAGTTCGGCACGGCTTTTTCCACGGAGTATTTAACGGGCATCGGCACCGTCGGCGAACGTATGATTATTCTGGTCGATATTGAAAAACTCATGACCAGCAATGAAATGGCGCTGGTAGAGCAGGCTGTTACCTGATAAGCGGCATAAATTGACTACGACATCATTGTTTGCTCAACTGGCGCCTAGCGTGCTGGCCGTTGAGCCGGAAGAGTTTGAGCGTGCCGCGCGTATGTTGAAGGCACGCACCGGTATTTTGCTGGGTGAACATAAACGTGAAATGGCGATTCGCACGCTGGGTATGCGGGCGCGTCGAATGGGCGCTGAAAGCGTAGGTGCTTATTTGTCTGTTTTGGCGCAAAGCCCCGATTCGGCTGAATGGCATGATTTCGTGAACGCTTTCACCATCAACCATACCGCTTTTTTTCGCGAACAGCATCATTTTGAAATATTGAAAAAGTTCGTTCGAACCCGAAGCAAGCCCATATCAATTTGGTGTGCAGCGGCCTCGACCGGTGAGGAGCCATATTCGCTAGCGATGACTTTGCGTGAGGCGCTACCGGCCGCGCAGGGGCAGTGCCGCGTTTGGGCTACCGATATCGATACTCAGGCCATCGCCCGGGCACGTAAAGGTGTTTATACCCTGGAGCGCGTCAAGGATATTCCCGAGGAATTACTCAAAAAGTATTTTCTTAGAGGTACGGCGGCTAAAGCGGGGTTGGTCAGGGTCAAGCCAATACTGCGCGACATGATCGATTTTGAACCGTTGAATCTGCTCGACTCCCGTTGGCCCGTTGACGGTAAGTTCGATGCGATATTTTGTCGTAACACCATGATCTACTTCGATCGCGACACGCAAAGCGTGCTGCTCGACCGCTTTGCCCCCTTATTGAAAAAAGATGGCTTATTGTTTGCCGGACATTCGGAAAACTTCACCTATCTGACAAAACGCTTCAAGCTGCAAGGGCAAACAGTGTATACGGCGGTGGGTTAAGGTACGGTTTTGGGTGTTTGAATGAAAAAGGTAGTTGAATGAGCAAGATTCGGGTTTTGTGTGTCGATGATTCTGCGTTGGTGCGTGGTTTGATGAAGGAAATCATCAACGGGCAGCCCGATATGGAAGTCGTGGCGGTTGCGCCGGACCCTTTGGTTGCGCGGGAGTTGATCAAACAGCGTAATCCTGACGTCCTGACGCTTGATGTTGAAATGCCGCGGATGGACGGGCTTGATTTTCTCGAGCGTTTAATGCGGTTGCGGCCTATGCCTGTAGTGATGGTGTCGTCGCTGACTGAACGTAACTCAGAGGTGACGATTCGTGCACTCGAGTTGGGTGCAGTCGATTTTGTTACAAAGCCCAAGCTGGGCTTGCGCGATGGTTTGGTTGAATATAGTGACCTGATCGCCGAGAAGATTCGGGTGGCCGCCAAGTCGCGTCCGAAACCACGTCCGGCTACAGATAAAGGCGACACCCCGCGCCGTTTAAGTCCAGTTTTTTCGACTACGGAAAAGTTGATCGCGATTGGCGCTTCAACAGGGGGAACTGAGGCGATTCGCCAAGTGCTCATGCCGATGCCGGCGAATAGCCCTGCAGTTCTCATCACGCAGCATATGCCGGCTGGGTTTACGCGCTCTTTCGTACAGCGCCTTGATAATATTTGCGCAGTGAGCGTTCATGAGGCGCAAGACGGAGAGCGAATACTGCCGGGGCATGTGTATCTTGCGCCAGGCGGCGTAGCGCACATGAAGTTGGCGCGTTCGGGCGCCAATTATGTTATCCATTTGGAAGAAACCGAGCCGGTGAATCGGCATCGACCATCGGTCGATGTACTGTTTCACTCGGTGGCGGAAGTGGCGGGAAAAAATGCCGTGGGCGCACTTTTAACCGGGATGGGTAAAGATGGTGCCCAAGGCATGCTGGCCATGAAGCAGGCGGGCGCGACCACCTTCGCGCAAGATGAAGCCAGTTGTGTTGTATTCGGGATGCCTCGCGAAGCGCTGCTAATAGGTGCGACGGATCAGGCCGTGCCCTTGTCGCAAATGAGCGAGACCTTGCTTGGTAGTGCCGGCGCGTACGGACATCGGGTTTAATTTTTATTGCGTTTGCATTTAGCGTATTCAATTTTTTGGGAGTGCAAAGTGGTACAGAAAAACATCAAGATTCTGGTGGTGGATGATTTTCCAACCATGCGCCGAATTATTCGTAACTTATTGAAAGACCTGGGTTTTGAGAATGTCGACGAGGCCGAGGACGGGCAGATGGGGTTGGATAAGGTTCGCGATAACAATTTTGACCTTGTCGTATCCGATTGGAACATGCCCAATATGGACGGCCTATCGATGTTGCAGGCAATTCGCGCGGATGAAAAGCTCGGTAAGACGCCTGTGCTCATGGTGACCGCCGAAGCCAAGAAGGAAAATATTGTTGCAGCAGCCAAGGCAGGTGCAAACGGTTACGTGGTTAAACCCTTCACTGCGGCAGTGCTAGAGGAGAAAATCAACAAGATCTTTGACAAGCAGGGTGGGTAGGGGGCCGTATGTCGACAGAGAGCAATCACATAAAACCAGGCGCAGACGCCAATGCGCCTGAACTTATTCAACAGGTCGCCAATGTTACGCGTATGTTGCGCGAAAGTATGCGTGAACTGGGACTCGATCGCGCGATTACCGAGGCCGCCGACGCCATTCCCGATGCGCGTGAGCGTCTGGACTATGTGGCGCATAAAACCGAACAGGCGGCCACGCGGGTGTTGAATGTCGCCGAAGAAATGCAGCCCGCTCAGGAAGAGATGCAAAAAAGGGCTGAAGCGTTGGATCAGCGCTGGCAGGCATGGTTCGATCAACCCGCCGAGCTGGCGCAAGCGCGTGAGCTGGTAGACGACACGCGTTCATTACTGCAGGATATTCCCGACAGAACGAAAGTGGCGCAGCAGCAAATTCTGGAAATCATCATGGCGCAAGATTTTCAGGATCTGACGGGCCAGGTCATTTCCCGTATGCTGGGCGTCATTAATTCCATAGAAACTGAACTCATCCAGGTGCTGATCAGCCACTTACCGGAAGAAGAGCGAGAAGCCAAACGCAAGGAAATTGGCCAACTGTTGAACGGCCCGCAGATTAAACCTGCTGAGAAGCCGGATGTGGTCTCAAACCAGGATCAGGTCGACGATTTGTTGTCCAGCCTGGGGTTCTAGTTCCCCCTTTGATTCCGGGCGGGTTGCCGTGGAATCATCCGAGGTCGGTGGAATTAAGCGGTTTTATAGGCGTTACTTCGCCGATAGGTAAAACAAGGCCGCCCATACAATGGGCCGTCATTTGTTCTATCTGTTGTTTGCCGCAAGCAGTTTTCACCCATGGCCGAGGAAAGCGATCTCGAAAAAACCGAAGCCGCAACGCCCAGGCGCCTTGAAAAGGCGCGAGAAGAAGGGCAGGTTGCGCGCTCTCGTGAGCTTAATACCCTGATGCTTCTGGCGGGCGGGGTGGCGGCGCTATGGTTTCTGGGCGCTGAGTTTTATCGCGTTTTACGGGGTGTGATCCGGTCTGGCATGGCTTTCGATGTGCGTGTGGGAACCGATGTGGGTGTCATGACAAGCCAGGCGGTGAATGCGGCCTGGGAAGCCCTGGTGCTTTTATTTCCTGTTTTCGGTGCGCTGGTGGTTCTGGCCGTTATTTCCTCTGTGTCATTGGGCGGGTTACTGTTCTCTGGTAAGGCCCTGCAACCGAAGTTTGAACGGTTGAACCCTTTGAAAGGCGTGATGCGTCTGTTTTCCGCGCAAACGCTCGTCGAGTTACTGAAAACCATTGCAAAAGCCATTGTGATCGGAGGTATCGCGGCGGTGGTGATTTGGTCGTATCAGGATCAAATGATCGCACTAATGTATGCGCCTACAACGCAGGCGCTCGCAGCCGGGATGCGCCTGGTCGCGCTTTGTTGTGCACTGATCGTGGCGGCGCTGTTACTTATTGTGCTAATTGACGTGCCATGGCAGTTGTACAGCCACCATAAAAAACTGCGTATGAGCCGGCAGGACGTCAAGCAGGAACACAAAGAGAGCGACGGGGATCCTCACGTAAAGGCCAGGATACGTCAGCAGCAGCGAGCCATGGCGCGCCGTCGCATGATGGCGGAAGTACCGAAGGCCGATGTGGTCGTCACTAATCCGACGCATTACGCCGTTGCATTGAAATATGAAGCCGGCGGGTTTGGTGCGCCGTGTGTGGTTGCCAAAGGGTCAGGTCTGATTGCCGCACGCATTCGAATGTTGGCTCAAGAGCACGATGTTCCGCAGCTGAGCGCGCCGCCGCTTGCGCGCGCGCTGCATGAGCACGTTGAGTTAGGCCAGGAAATTCCTGCCGAGCTGTATAAAGCGGTGGCTGAAGTATTGGCCTGGGTATTCCAGTTGCGCAGCTGGAAGGAAGGGTTGGCCGCAGAGCCGCAGCACCCCGCCGATTTACCTGTTCCCGACGCGCTGGACCCGCAGGCTAATGGTGCCACCTGAAGCAATTAACAAATATCTATGAATAACTTCATCGCCTTATTCAAGCTTAACGGTTCACAGCACGCCCGATTCCTGGCGGGGCCGGTGTTGATTCTCATGGTTTTGTCCATGATGGTTTTGCCGTTGCCGCCGGTTATTCTGGATTTGCTTTTCACCTTCAATATCTCAATGGCCATTATGGTGTTGCTGGTGGCTATGTTTACCAAAAAACCGTTGGATTTCGCTGCGTTTCCGGCCGTCCTTTTGTTTACGACCTTGCTTCGGCTGGCGCTGAATGTGGCTTCCACCCGGGTGGTCTTGTTGAATGGTCACCAGGGGCCCGACGCGGCCGGGCAGGTAATCGAGGCGTTTGGGCACTTCCTGATTGGCGGCAACTTTGCCGTTGGCATTATCGTTTTCATTATTTTGGTCATCATTAATTTCATGGTGATCACAAAAGGGGCGGGCCGTATCGCCGAGGTGGGCGCACGTTTCACGTTGGATGCGATGCCGGGTAAACAAATGGCAATCGACGCCGATTTGAACGCCGGGCTAATTGGCGAGGAAGACGCGCGCTCCCGCCGAGCTGAAGTTGCTCAGGAGGCCGAGTTCTACGGTTCCATGGACGGGGCGAGCAAGTTTGTACGTGGTGATGCCGTAGCCGGCTTGCTGATTATGGTGATCAATATTGTAGGGGGGTTGATCGTGGGTGTGGCGCAGCATGGTCTTTCGTTTGGCGAGGCCGGCGAAGTCTATACCATTCTTGCGATTGGTGATGGTTTGGTGGCACAAATTCCCGCACTCGTGATTTCCACTGCTGCCGGCGTTGTGGTGTCACGGGTGGCAACAGATGAAGACATTGGCCAGCAGATGATTGGCCAGTTACTGAATAATCCAACGGTGATGTTCATTACAGCGGGCATTCTGGGTGCGATGGGCTTGATTCCCAATATGCCGCATTTTGCGTTTTTGCTGTTGTCTGCTGTCCTGGCCGGCAGTGGCTGGCTCCTTTATAAGCGTCAACAGAAAACGAAGGAGGCCGAGGCACCCGACCCGCAGGTTCAACAGGCGGCCGCGGAGGCCGCAGCAGCCGAAGCCAGTTGGGACGATGTGGCGCTGGTCGACCCCTTGGGTCTAGAGGTAGGTTATCGGCTTATTTCCCTTGTGGATCACTCGCAAGGGGGTGAGCTGCTGCATCGGATACGCAGTTTACGCAAGAAGTATGCGCAGGACGTCGGCTTCCTGCCCCCGGTTGTGCATATTCGCGACAATCTTGAACTGAAGCCGAACGAATATCGTATTTTGCTGTCGGGTGTGGAAGTGGGGCGTGGTGTTGCCATGACGGACCAATGGATGGCGATTGACCCGGGCGAGGTTGCCATGAAGCTTGAAGGGACGCCCACCACTGATCCGGCATTTGGCTTGCCTGCGGTCTGGATTGACGTTGCAATGCGCGAGCAAGCACAAATTGCGGGGTACACGGTGGTTGATGCCAGTACCGTGATCGCCACGCATTTAAATCATTTAATGCATCGTCACGGTTCGCAATTGTTGGGCAGGCAAGAAGTTCAGCAGTTGTTGGATCACATCGGTCGGGACGCGCCCAAATTGGTTGAAGATCTTGTTCCCAAAACCATTAGTCTGACCTTGTTGCAAAAGATACTGCGCGGGTTGCTTGAGGAAGAGGTGCCGATACGGGACGCTCGCACGATTGTTGAAAGTATTGCCGAAAATGCGCCCCGGTTGGCGGCTGCCAACACCGCCGGAACGGGGCCTGATCCGTCAGAGTTGTTACAACAGATTCGAATCGCCTTGGGACGCGCTATTACACAGCAGTGGTTCCCAAGTGGTGATGAGGTTCGTGTCATTGGGTTGGACCCCAAGCTGGAACGCGTCTTAAACCAAGCGGTGACAAGCAGTGGCGCATTGGAGCCAGGGCTGGCGGATACCTTGTTGCAGGAGGCCCAGCGTACGGTACAGCAGCAAGAAGCGAACGGTGATCCGGCGGTATTGGTCGTGTCGCCTGTGTTACGTTCTGCTTTGTCGCGCTTCTTGCGCCATCATTTTCCCCATATGGGTGTATTGTCGAACTTTGAAATTCCCGAAGAGCGTATCCTGCGCGTAACTGCAGTGATCGGTGGAGGTAATGCATGAATGTCAGCCGATTCTTCGGAATAACCAATCGTGAAGCGATGCGTCAGGTACGTCTGGCTTTGGGGCCGGACGCCTTAATCATTTCCAACCGTCGGGTCAATGGGGGGGTGGAGATTCTTGCCACCGATGAAACTTCACTGTCGCCGGAGATTGTGCGTCGGATCGCTGATGAGGAAGTAGCCAAAAGCAGTACGGCCGGTCCGGTTACCATGCGTAGCGCAATATCACGCCCGCCTGTTCAACCTGCGCCGCAACAGTCAAAGCCGGCTCAACCTAAGCCGCACGTGCCTGCGCAGGCGGGTTCCGCTGCCGCGGTGATGCCCGCCGCGACACCCGCATTGCCGCCTGGCGCCGACGTAATGGGAGCCATTGGTGCTTTGCAAGGGGCACTTGAGTCTCGTATTGATGAATTGATGTGGGGAAATCAGTTGCGGCGTGTCCCTCAGGCAGTCAGTTTGTTTCAGACGTTGCTGGGGTTCGGTTTCAGCACGGCGCTTCTGCGGGCCATGTTGAAGGGGCTGCCGGAAGGGTTGGGTTCGCGTGCGGCTTTACAATGGGCGCGCACTGAATTGGTTAAAAGTCTTCCGGTGCTCGAACGCGAAGAGGCATTGTGGCGTCCGGGAGCGGCCATTGCCCTGGTTGGGCCTACGGGGGTGGGAAAAACCACGACGGTAGCCAAGCTTGCCGCACGGTGTGTCAAAAAATACGGGGCCGAGAATGTGGTGCTGCTTACCACTGATACCTATCGTATTGGTGCGCATGAGCAATTGAAGATTTACGGCAAAATGATGCATGTGCCGGTGCATGTCGTTCAGGATACAGAAGAATTACGGCGTATTATTGCCTCGGTCGCCGCACATCAAATAATCATTATCGACAATGTCGGTATCAGTCAGCGTGATCGCTTTGTTTCAGAGCAAGCGGCCATGTTATCGGCGGCGGGGCGCGAAGTAAGCCGATTATTGGTTCTGAATGCGTCAAGTCATGGCGACACGCTTGATGAAGTGGCGCGTCGTTATACGCATGACGGCGGTAGCCCGTTGCGCGGAAGCATTATTACCAAGATCGACGAAGCAACACGCCTGGGAGCGGTTCTGGACACTGTTATACGGTATCAACTGCCGGTTTGTTATGTTTCCGATGGTCAGAAAGTTCCGCAGAACTTGGCACATATGACGGCTAACGAACTGGTCGACAAAGCACTGGTAAAACATCAGCAGGCGTCGGCTTTGTACGCACCGTCCGAGGCCGACTTTGCAGCTTTAATGTCAATGTCCGAACAGTCACGCCCGCGCGACGACAAGGCGGGTCAAACCACTCAGCGTCGGGCTTTATTGCCGAATTTGTTAACGGTTGCACGGTCAAGCAAGGCGCCGCTTGAAGTGGACGAAATTGAGCAGGCCGGCCGCTATATCGACGAAAACGTCCTGGCCAGTGAGACCTACGCACTTTGGCGCGCTTACTTCAAGGGCGAGGCCGCCGACAGCATGGGGTCGCTCACGCAACATTTTCTGGGTGTGGCGCGAAACGAATTTGCCGAAGACGCCAACCAATACGTGTTGGCTCTGCACGATCATGTGGGTTTGCGTGATGAGTCGGCCGGGGGAGCGGGGCGGTTGCGTGCCACCGTGCTGCTTAATCATGCGGGGGAGCCCTGGTGCTCACCGTATCAGCAGTTAACGTTGCCCGATGGATGGCGTGCCTCCGATGGAGAAACGGCGCTGCGGGCGCCAACGGGCTATGAGTCCCTGCAAAAGCAAATGCAATGGGCCGCGGGGAATATCCGCGACTTGCCCTTGCTACATCTTTTTGACGGCGCGACGATATCTGTCTGGCAGTCGGCAACCGCCCAGGGGTTAGCCTGGCTGTCTGCCTGTACGCGTACAACCCGAATTGTCGATGACGGTAGTGCCACGACCGTTGGCGCAGTTGTAAAAACACTGGATTTTCATCCCGTCGGCGCCCTGGGTGCGCGTTACGAGCGCGCAATGGTTCAAGGCGTAGAACGCGGGCAATTGGTTGTTTGGGTGGCGAGCCGGGAGGTGAGTCTTTTTTCGCGCCAGAATGGTTATACACCGGTTCAGTTGGTTGCTGTGCGTGTGGTCGACCGTCGTGATGGTACGGTTTTGCGTGAGGCCACAGGCCTTGCCGATGCGACATCCGTGGCTGCTCAGGTTGACGCCTTGGCGTTGGCTTTGCTGGTACATGCCGAGCACAAGACGGCACTGAAGTTTGCTGCTCGCTGGTGGCCCATGCTGGCACAGCGCCAGTGGGCCGATGCAGTGTCGCGACGCGCATTAACAGCAATGCAAGTTGGTTTGACAACCTGGGATGCTTTCCAGTCGCCCGACGGCCATACGTTGCTCAGCGCTATTCAGGGCTTAAGCGGTAAGGTACAACCAAATCAGGCGGAAGCCGTTTCCGCCATGATGAAGTTATTTACCTTGAAGGAAATGACCGCCTGATACGCTGAACGTATGTCGGGCTGGAGGCGGGCTAGCCTGCTTTAAGGGGTTTCAAGCGGGGTATGTCGGCCGCAACCGTGGCAGCTTTCTTTTTGCCCGACGCATCATAAACCGTGTTGTTACCGGTAAGTGTTTGTAATGCCGCCATCATTCGTTGCGTGTTGGTTAGCAACGCATTAATAATATTGCCGTTTTGTTCGTTCAGGCGTTGTGCCCGGTCTGACAGGGTGCCTAATTCCTCGACAAGTGCAGAAAGTTCGGGCTGTTGGGCGGCAGCGGCACGCAGGCCCTGAAGGTTATTGGGTAAATTTAATGCTTCGAGCAGTGATCCGCGACGCTGCGTTGCAGCATGCAGATCTTCTGCGATTTTCTCTTTCAACGAAGTTGTCCGGTTGAGGTCGTCGGGTTGGCCGGTTTCCAATACCTGGGATTCTTCGTTGAGTAGATTGAAAAACTGCTGCGTAAGATGCAGTTCCTGTTGCAATTGAGCTTGCAGGGGCTGAAGCCGGGCCTGGGAGTCTGTCATGGTCAAGCCTTGTTAATAAAACCGGTACCTAGCATGCGCACCGCTTGTTTATTTCAGTAGTTCCCTTGCGCTTGCCAGCAAACCGTCGGCAATGCGTTCGGGGTTGATTTTTAATTGGCCCGATGCCAGGGCATCTTTGATTTGTTGTACGCGCGCCATGTCGATGTCGTTTTCGCCATTTTGCAAATTGGCCAATTGGCGCGCGGCTGGGCTGAGGTCGACCGCCGTTTTGCCACCCGTATTGTTTTGGGCGGCTTGTGCAGGCCCTTGGCGCGATGGTGTCGCGGGGGTGACTGCGGTATTCTTGATGGATGGTGTGATTTTCACGACAGACTCCGGTAATTCTGGGTGCCCGGCACATTGCCAAGCTTAGTATAGGGAATAACGGCTGCGCCGTGCAAAACTTTAGGGTTACCCATACTATGTTTGATACGGAACGTTACATGGGAACAAGTACGGTGTGGGCATCCAGTATCGTGGCTGTAACAATTTGCCCGGACGCGGTGCGCACCTGGATATGATCCCCAGGTTCACCGTCTTCCATGGCTTTGCCTTCGCTGCGTGCCACAAAGCCCACTCCGCGTACTTCCATGTAAACCATTTGGCCGCGTTCAATTGATAGTGGGCTGCGTATGGCCGAGGCCTTAATAGGCTTTCTTGCATTGAGCCGATAGCGTGTGATGTAACCCACCAGTTGTTCGGGGTCGATCAGTGTTCCCCTGGGCAGGCGAAGAAGATCCCCCTTGCGTCGCTCCAGGTCTTGCATGCTCAGGGTGGTGCCTGCCCTGATGGGGCGGGCCGTAATGTAGTAGTTGCCGTCGATGCGAATGTTCGCTTGTGTGTAACTAACCCAGGGTTTGGGCCCCAAACAGCGAATGCCTAATGTGACGGTTGGCCGCAACGTGGCCCCGCGCCCCGGTATGAAAATCTCGACATTTTCGCACTTGGGTTGATTTTTAATATTGGGTGGCTCAATTTGGGCCTGTAGCGTGCCGTCCCAGCTCGCCGCCTTGCTCTCCAGGAAAGCAAGCATTTTCTTTTGGAGATTCAGCTCTTCTGGAGTTTGAGTGGCGGCTTGGGCGACACTGTGAGCTACTGGTTGTAGCACCAACATAATGAGCCCGAGCGAAACGATTATTTTACGCATAACCGTATTGTAGTAAGGGCCGTTTACATTCAATCCCGGAATTGGAGCATAAATGGCGCGTTATTTCCGGGTTTGTCTTGCCTTGTCGGCCACTACCATACAACCTGATGAATGTTGTGAACATGTCTGCAGGTAATCAAGATGGTAGATCGTATCAGTAATGACTTAAGCTTTTTTCAGGAAGCCGTTCGCTTGCGTGAACAGCGCCAGGAAGTGCTCAGTGCGAATATTGCCAATGCCGATACGCCTAATTATAAGGCGCGCGATTTTGATTTCACCCAAGCCCTGAAAGAGGCGATGGGGGGCGGTTCACTGAGTTTGCCGGATACCTCGTTGGCGCTGACTTCGGAACGACATATTCCAGGAAAGGCGCAGTCGCCCGCCCGTGCGGAATTGTTGTATCGGCAGCCGGTTCAACCCAGTTTGGACGGCAATACCGTTGATATGGATCTTGAGCGCGTTGCGTTCGCCGACAACACCATGCGTTATCAAACTGATCTCACCATTATTTCACAAAGAATCAAGGGCTTGATCGCCGCGTTGCAGCAATAAATTGCACGTGGCCGCCTCGGTCGTATTTAAGGAGTGACTCCATGTCCACTTTCAGTATTTTCCAGATAGCCGGTTCCGCCATGACAGCGCAGTCGCAGCGCATGAATGTGGCTGCCAGCAATTTGGCCAATGCAGATAGCGTAGCGGGGCCTAACGGTCAGGCATACAAGGCACGACAGGTTGTTTTCGAAATGGCGCCCGTACCAGGGCAGGCGTACGCAGGTGCGGTGGGGGGTGTTCAGGTATCGAGTGTGGTCGAAAGCAATGCGCCCGCCCGCATGGAGTATCAACCCGATCACCCTTTGGCCAACGCTGAAGGGTATGTCGAAATGCCGAACGTCGATGTCGTGGCGGAAACCGTCAATATGATTTCCGCTTCCCGTTCATATCAGGCCAATGTAGAAGTGGTAAATACGGCCAAGGCGCTGATGAGCCGCACGCTTTCCATCGGGCAATAAGCCGTTATTGAAATATTTTTAAATTTTCTGGAGGTGCGACTGTGACCACTGTCGATCCGAACACAATAGCACAGGCAACATCCGCAGGCTCACTGGCGGCGTCCACTGCCGAGGCGGCCAAGCGCGCAGAGGACATGAAAAACCAGTTCATGACTCTGCTTATTACTCAGATACGTAATCAGGATCCGTTGAATCCGATGGAGAATGCCGAGTTTACATCGCAGTTGGCGCAGATGGAAACTGTGAACGGTATTACGCAACTGAATAAAACGTTGCAGGCGCTGTCGGGCCAAATGGATATGACGCAATCCATGCAGGCGGCAACACTGATTGGTAAAGAAGTTCTAGTGACCGGTAACAAAATTTCCACCGGTAGCTCCCCGGATGATCCCAATACCAAGGTTGCAACGCCCTTTGGTATTGACCTTATCTCACCGGCGGAAAAAGTGAAAGTAGCCATTTTGGACGGTAGTGGGAAGGCTGTGCGCAACGTCGAGTTAGGCCCGGTGAATGCAGGTGTGGTGTCGCTTGAGTGGGACGGTTTGAATGATTCCGGCGAGCCAGTACCCGACGGTGCCTACACGCTCGATGTGTCGGGTGTGGGGGCGGATGGCTCTGCGGTTGGCATCGAGGCGCTCACGTATGGACACGTATCCAGCATTGCGTACTCCTCTTCAGGGGTGCAACTGGATTTAGGGCTTATGGGTGCGCGTTCTTTGTTCGACGTACGCAAGATTATGTAACGGCGTGGGTTTTATTCGTTGAATTTGGCCGACCCGGCTCGAAAGTTTGGGCCGGCAACGTTGAAAGTTAAATTTGAAAGGAAAACATTATGGGTTTCGGTCAGGGTTTAAGTGGTCTGAATGCCGCAGCGCAAGAGCTGGATGTTATTGGCAATAACATTGCCAATGCGGGAACGGTGGGTTTTAAGTCGTCGTCGGTCACATTCTCCGACGTCTTTGCTAATTCGCAGGTGGGTTTGGGTGTGAAGGTGGCATCCGTAAACCAGCGCTTCACGGTAGGTTCGATCAGCAATACCGGTAATTCGCTTGACTTGGCCATTGACGGTACCAAAGGCTTGTTCCGCACCGAAGACCCGAACGGCAATGTTTTATATACCCGAAACGGGCAATTCTTTGCCGATAAAGATAATTTCATCGTCAATGCTCAGGGTCAGCGCTTAACAGGCTTCGGTTTGATCGGGGATGATCTGCAGGCGTTGACGGTCCCGGTAGGTAATCTGCCCCCGCGTGCCTCAGCGGATGTTACGACGCGCGCCAATATGGATGCGAATGCAAACCCGGTGTATGAAACGGGTGTAACGGAAGTGTTAGGTAACGTGTTTATGAGCGACGACGGCGGTGCAACCTATACGGAATATCAGTATCGCATTGGGTCGACAGGGCAGATTTCCTGGTTTGATACCGCAGCTACACCTAACCCGGTTAGTTTGCCTGATGGTAACTACACCGCCGCAAATGATGCGATCGGAACGAATGCTACTGCCGTTACCCTGGCTACAACGACAGGGCAAGCAGCCAGCCCCGCCGGTGCGTTGGGAGAGAGTGCGACCGTTGGTACAGCTTATACCGCTCCTATTATTGCTCATCCTTTCAGCCTTACCGATCCGGAAAGTTATACGCACACATTACCTTTAACCGTATACGACTCGGTGGGTAATTCGCATCAAATGATTCAGTATTTTGTGAAACGTCCCGGTGGTGGCGGCGATTCACAGTGGGATGTCTATTACGCCCTTGATGGAAATGTTGTCAATGCCGCAACACCTCACGAAATCACCTACGATACAGCGGGCCGCCTGAAGACGGGAACCAACGCAAATTTGGTTATTCCTAATCCCGGCGGCGCCGACGCGCCGGCCGATGCGCTGGAGCTAACCTTTGATTACACCGGTTCCACACAGTTCAGTGGCGATTTTTCCTACAACTTTACGCAAGACGGTTTTCCCACGGGTGAATATGCCGGTTTGTCGGTTGATACCGACGGCTCGGTGATTGCCAGTTACACCAACGGCGAGTTGCGCACGATTGGTTATGTGGCGCTGGCCAATTTCAATAATTTAAATGGGTTGAAGGCGTTCGGTGATAACTCGTGGATTGAAACCGGTGCGTCGGGCCAACCTATTGTGGGTCGTCCGGGCACAAATGGTCTGGCCACAATTAAAGGTCAGGCGATTGAAGAGTCGAACGTCGATATGAGTCAAGAGTTGGTGAATATGATTATTGCCCAACGCTTCTACCAGGCCAATGCCCAAACCATTAAAACGCAGGATCAGATCGTTCAGAATCTGATCTCCATGCGTTAATAACAGGGTAGCGTAATGGATCGAGTTGCCTATATTGCGGCCGGTGGTGCCGCCCGGGTACTGGAGCAGCAGTCGGTGCTGAGCAACAATATGGCCAACGTTAATACGTCTGGTTTCCGGGCGCAGTTGGCTAATTTCCGGGCGGTGCCGTTTCAAGCACACCAGGGTGAACTATCGACCCGTGTGGGAACGGTTGCTTCCACCCCGGGTAGTCGTCTTACGCAAGGCACCATGACGGAAACAGGCCACGCGCTTGATCTGGCCATTACTGGCGAAGGCTGGTTTGCCGTACAAACACCGGGTGGCCAGGAAGCGTACACACGGGCAGGCGATTTTGCCGTGAACGCGCAGGGCTTGCTGGTGGGGCAGTCGGGTTTGCCGGTGCTAAGCAATGATGGGCAACCGGTTCAGGTTCCAGACCGCGGTAGTGTCACGTTTTCCAGCGATGGATTTATTACCGCTTTGGGCGCGGGTGACAACCCAGCCGATATTCAGGTTATTGGTCAATTGAAATTGGTCAATCCGCCTGCTGAGAATCTGGAACGCGGCGACGACGGCCTGTTTCGGTTTAATCCCGGTGAAGGGGTGGTGGCGGCGCCTGCCGATCCCAATGTACGCATGATTTCCGGGTTCATCGAAAAAAGCAATGTGAGTGCCGCTGAAACCATGGTCGGCATGATTAAAAACGGTCGTATGTTCGAAATGCAAATGAAAGCCATACAAGATGCCGACCGCAATGCGGAGCGCGCCAATTCAATTTTGTCGGCCAACGGTTAAGAACACGGAATAACGTAACTGTGAACGCAGCCGTTGGGCTGCTTCACCAAGGAATAGAAAAATGATTCGATCTCTCTGGATTGCCAAAACAGGTTTGGAGTCGCAGCAAACCAATATGGATGTCATTTCCAATAACCTGGCCAACGTGAATACGTCGGGCTTCAAGCGCAGCCGTGCTGTATTTGAAGACCTAATGTATCAAACCATTCGGCAACCGGGCGCCCAGGTAGGCGCTGCCAACCAACTTCCTTCGGGCCTGCAAGTTGGTACGGGTGTACGCACTGTGGCAACCGAGCGGATTCACACGCAGGGAAATTTGCGTGAAACCGGCAACCCGTTGGATATTGCGATTCAGGGGCGCGGATTTATCCAGGTTGAAATGCCTGACGGCACTTTTGCCTACACGCGTGATGGCAGTCTTCAGGTTGATCAAAACGGGCAAATGGTGACAGCCGGAGGCTATCCTGTTCAGCCTCCGATCAATATCCCGGATAACGCTTTAAGTGTCACGATTGAGCGCGACGGTACCGTGTCGGTAACCCAGCCCGGCGCAGTGGGTATTAATGTGGAAGTCGGGCAGTTGCAGTTAAGCACCTTCATCAACCCCACCGGGTTGCAAAGTATGGGCGAGAATCTGTATGCCGAAACAGACGCTTCAGGGCCGGCCAATTTCGCGCAGCCGGGTCTGGATGGTGCCGGGCTGGTTTTGCAGAATTATGTGGAAACGTCGAATGTGAATGTGGCCGAAGAGTTGGTGAACATGATTACGACGCAACGTAGTTATGAAATGAACAGCAAGGCAATCCAGACATCCGATCAAATGTTGTCGCGGTTAACGCAATTGTAATTTTTTGATAAACGGGTTGTGTTGGAAATGATGAAGTATGTGCGTTTCGTGACGGTTGGTGTGGTTGCACTCGTATTACATGGGTGCGCCATGATTCCGCCTGAACCGATCGTGACAGGGCCGTTAACGGCGCCCCCGCCTCCTATGGTGACGACGGCGCCTCAAGCCAATGGGGCGATTTATCAACCAACGGCTTATGGAAACTATCCACTGTTCGAAGATCGCCGACCCCGTAATGTGGGCGATATCGTCACGATCCTGATTCAGGAACGCACCAATGCGGCAAAACGTGTTTCAACCGAAAGCAGCCGTTCCGGTAGCGCCGGCTTTGGCATGGATGCCGTACCCGACTTTTTCCCGCCTGGCCTGGGTCCGCAGCAAAGTTTCGATATGAATGGTAATAACGTAGCGGAAGGCAGCGGAGCCAGCGAGGCGAATAATACTTTCACCGGGACTTTAACGACAACAGTGATCGGCGTTTTGCCCAACGGCAATTTGCAGGTGGCCGGCGACAAACAGATCGCGATCAATCGCGGTTCGGAGCATATCCGGTTTTCCGGCGTAGTTGACCCCCGGTCGATTGCAGGCGACGGCACTGTCCCGTCGACACGCGTTGCCGACGCACGTATTGAGTTTCGCAGCAAAGGTCGCATGGACGAAGTACAGACCATGGGTTGGTTGCAACGGTTTTTCCTGAATATTTCGCCGTTCTGACAAGGATGAAAATAGTGTTGAACAAACATGGCCGTGCAAAGTGGGGCATTAGCTTAAAGGGCGGGTTAGCCTGGTTATTGCTTGCGCTTTTGTTTTTTGCCGTGACGCCATCGGCGCATGCCGAGCGTATCAAGGACTTGGCATCGATTCAGGGGGTGCGGGAGAACCAATTGATTGGCTATGGTTTGGTGGTCGGGCTCGACGGCAGTGGCGATCAGGTGCGCCAATCGCCTTTTACGCAGCAAAGTCTTACCAATATGTTGTCGCAATTGGGCGTAACGTTGCCGCAAGGGACCAATATGCAGCTGCGCAATGTGGCGGCGGTGATGGTAACGGGGCGGCTGCCTGCGTTCACCAGGCCGGGGCAAACGATTGATGTTGTCGTGTCATCGATGGGTAATGCCAAGAGTCTGCGCGGTGGTACCTTGCTGATGACGCCTTTGAAAGGGGCGAACGGGCAGGTGTATGCACTTGCTCAGGGCAACTTGCTGGTCGGTGGGGCCGGTGCCCAGGCCGGCGGCTCCAGTGTGCAGGTTAATCAGTTGAATGGCGGCATTATTCCCGACGGTGCAATTGTCGAGCAATCCGTTCCCACTACTTACATTCGCGATGGTTTTATTAACCTGGAAATGAATACAACCGATTTCGGGATTGCGCAGAATGTTGCTGCGGCGCTGAACAGAAAGTTTGGCCCGAGTACGGCCTCGGTGCTCGACGGGCGTCTGGTTCAGTTGCGGGGTCCACTTGACCCGTCGCGACAGGCGGCGTTTTTGTCGGAAGTTGAAAATCTGCAGGTTAAATTACCTCCGGTTCGGGCCAAAGTCATTATTAATGCGCGTACCGGCTCGGTCGTGATGAATCGTACTGTCACCATTGATGAAGCGGCCGTCGCTTATGGCAATTTGTCGGTCTCGATCAGCCGCCAGGAACAGGTGAATCAACCGGATACGCCGTTTGCCGGCGGGGAAACGGTTGTCACCGAGAACACCGAAATTGCATTAAGAACGGATACCGGCAGTATCAAGCGTGTGCAAACCAGCGCAAACCTGGCCGATGTTGTCCAAGCGTTAAATGCGTTGGGTGCAACACCGCAGGATTTGTTGTCGATCCTGCAAACCCTGAAAAGTGCGGGCGCTTTGCGCGCCGATCTGGAAATTATTTAATAGGCGGCACTCATGACGGCAATGCCCTATTTTTTACCCCGCCCCGATGCCGGCGCCAGCGCAATGGACTTCAGCCATTTAAACCGGCTGGGTTATACGGCCCGCCATTCCAATGGTCAGGATCCCGCGGCACAAAAAGAGATTGCCAAGCAATTCGAGGCGCTTTTTTTGCAGCAAATCATGAAGCAGGCCAGGGCCGGTGATGTTGGGTTGGAAGGGTTGCTTGAAAGCAATCAGACACGCCTGGCCCAAAGTATGGCCGATGAGCAAATGGCTTCCAATCTGGCCGAAACAGGTACGGGCCTTGCGCAAGCGCTGCTTGATCAAATGCGGGGGATAAGCGATGTTAAGACCGATCCCCGGCTGGCCGCCGATCGCGGCTTGCAGTCGTTTTCCATTCAGGGGCCTGCCGAAGCACGAAAAGAAATTGCTGATTCTATTTCCGAATTACTTGATATGTTGGCAAGCTCTCCGGTTGTTGAGTCCGGGCGCCGCACCGGGGAGGCATTGTTAAGCGCGATTCGCGGTGCGCCGGGCCATATCGAGCAGTTTGTTACCAAAATGGGCGACGCCGCCCGTCATGCAGCTCAGGAATCCGGCATTCCCGCCAAGCTGATTTTGAGTCAGGCTGCGCTGGAGTCGGGGTGGGGGCGTCGTGAAATCAAAATGGAAGACGGCTCAAACAGTTATAACCTGTTTGGCATTAAAGCCACCGGGAGTTGGGAAGGCAAAGTTGCCAATATCGTGACGACGGAATTTATTGATGGCAAGCCACAGAAAATGGTGCAGGCATTTCGCGCTTATGATTCCTACGCCGAATCATTTGCCGATTACGCCCGGCTTATCAGCCAGAATGATCGTTATCAGGCCGTACTGACGGCACCTAACGCGGAAACGGCGGCAGTTAAGGTGCATGAGGCGGGCTACGCAACCGATCCCAAGTATGCCGAGAAGTTGATTTCAATCATGGGGTATCTGGATGATCGCCTGGATTCCTTTATGGTGCGGGGGCCGTCTGCGGGCAGCCGGGGATAGGGGTAAATATTCCGGGATTCCTGCCGTAAACCGGTTATGTTCCGTTCTTGCTGTTAATTGTTTGGAAACACTATGAACTTATCGAATTTGGGCCTTTCCGGCATTCAGGCTGCACAAAACCGGTTACAAACCACCGGCCATAATATTAACAATGCCGCAACGGAAGGGTATAACCGCCAATCGGTCAAGGTTTCCACCGCCGGGGCACAGGCAACCGGCGCCGGTTACGTGGGTTTGGGTGTCCAGGTTGATACGATCGATCGCGCCTACAACAATTTTCTTTATCGGCAATTGGTCGACTCCCAGAGCAAAGGGGCGGAACTGGGTGCGTATGGTACGGAAATTACGCAAGTCAATAATATTATGGCCGACCGTACGGTGGGCATTTCGCCGGCGCTGCAAAAATTCTTCGACGGCATGCAGGCCGTAGCCTCCTCCCCCGCCGATCCGGCAGCCCGTCAGGAACTGTTGGGCCGCGCGTCCAGCCTGGTGGGTCAGTTGAATGACACCAATGCGTTTCTGAATGATCAACGTAGCAATATTAATACACAGGTTAATACGGTTGTGCGCCAAATTAACAGTTACGTCGAGCGAGTCCACGATTTGAATAATCAAATCGTTACCGCCAAAGCAGCCGGATCGGGACATGCACCGAACGATTTGCTCGATAAGCGCGATCAGGCCGTGGCCGAATTGAACGAGTTGGTAGGGGTAAACGTTATTGAGCAGGGCGACCGTTTCGGGTTGTCTTTTGGTCGCGGACAAGTACTGCTGAGTTCCGACACGGTTTATCCTTTACAGGCCGGTCCATCCATCGACGATCCCAGCCGCACCGTGGTGAGTTATGCGATGCCGGCAGGCAACGGAAAGACCACCATGACCGAAATTGGTGATCAATATATTCGGGGTGGCAAATTGGGCGGCTTATTGCAGTATCGCTCGCAAACACTGGATGCCGTTCAAAACGATTTGGGCCGTCTTGCCACCGGTTTGGCCATGGCGGTTAACGCGCAGCATGAGCAGGGGTTTGATCAGGTTGGCCGCCCGGGGGAGGCGTTTTTCTCTCTGCCCGATCCGTCTGTCAGTGCGTCGGAACGAAATCAGGGAAATGGTGAATTTTCCGCGTCTTTTGTCAACGCAAATGACCTTACCGCAAGTGATTATCAAATCAGCTATAACGGCGCCAATTATTCTATTGTTCGTCAGCCCGATGGCAACCTCATGTACGAGGGAACGACCTTCCCCGTGACCATCGACGGAATCGAAATGGATTTTTCCGGTACCGCGTTGGCGGGTGATCGCTGGACAATGACACCCACGCGTGGTTCTGCTTCAGATATCAAACTGAATATTTCCAACCCGGCCTCAATTGCCGCAGCAGGAAGTGATGCGGGTGATGCCGATAATGGAAACGCGTTGAAGTTGGCGCAATTGCAAACTGACAAGGTGCTGGGGAACGGCACCATGAGCTTAAACGAGTCGTTTTCGCAAATTGTGAATACGATAGGGGTGCAGACGCAGCAAAATCAAACTGCTCAGAAGGCACAGGACACGCTGGTCCAGCAGAATTTTGCAGCGCAACAGGCAATTTCGGGTGTCAACCTGAACGAAGAATATGTCAACCTTGAGCGCTATCAAGAGCACTTTCGTGCAGCCTCAAGGCTCATTGATGTCAGTTCAACGTTGTTTGATACGTTGCTGAGCTTACGTCAATAATTTATTTCGAATTTTCCGGTGTGAAGGGGTGGCGTGATGCGTATTAGTTCTAACTTGTTCTTTGAGACCGGTCTGCGAACCATTAATTTGCAGCAGTCCGACCTCATGCATCGTTACCAGCAGGTAGGAACCGGGCGTCGCATGATTACGCCGGCCGACGATCCGCTTGCCGCTGCACAAACAATCAATATTGCGCAATCTCAGTCGCTCAACGTGCGTTATGCCGAAAACCGCCAAATTGCCAAAACCCAACTGGGTATTCAGGAAAATACGCTCGATTCGGTTTCAACTTTGCTTTCGGGCCTTAAAACCCGCTTGGTCGAAGCCGGCAACGGTACCTTGTCAGACGCCGATCGCGGGGTTCTGGCCAACGTGCTGGAGAACGCCAAAGATAATCTTATGGGGCTGGCCAACGCAACCGACGGCAATGGGCAGTATCTTTTCTCAGGTCATTCCGGCAGCCGGCCGCCGTTTATCGCCGATTCGTTCGGTGCGGTAAGTTACCAGGGTGATGAAGGGCGCCGCCTGATTCAGGTCGATCAAACACGACAACTCGATTCGGCCGATACGGGGTTGGATATCTTCACCAAAGCGGCGCCTGGTGCCCGCGATTACATCACGCATGTGGCAGCGGGAAATCAAGGTACCGGCATTATCGGTAAACCCGTTATTGCCGATCCGAAAGGGCAATATGTGGGCGCGAAGTTCGAGCTGTCGTTCACGGAAGCGGGTGATGGTTCCATGCAGTACAGCGTTACCGTGCGCGATGCGGCCGATTACATTCTTTCCGGCCCGAGCGTGCCTGTTGCCTACGATGACTCAACCGAAACATTGGCCTTGCCGGGTGGCGTACAGGTGGCATTCTCAGGCATGCCTGCTGATGGTGATGCCTTTAGTGTCGAGCCGGTTTTCGTGACAGACCCCTTTATTTCCGCGCAGCAGTCGGCCCTAGGCACGGAAGGCACGGCCGTTTTAGGCAAGCCGGGTGTCACCGACCCCGCCGGTGAGTATATGGGCAAACAGGTTGACGTTGCGTTCCAGGATAATGCAGGTACGCTTCAATATCAGCTAACCGTCGACGGCGCGACCGGCCCCTGGGTCAATTACACGGATCCAGGCCCTGGAGGGGTTCTGGATTTGGGCGGCGGCCTTGAAGTGGCTTTTGAAGGGGTGCCGAACGATGGTTACGCTTTTTCCGTTGAGCCTGTGGAGCCGTCCACTAACCTGAACGTGTTTGACGCGCTTGATGACATTATTGCAGCGCTGAAAACACCTGTTCAGGGTGATCCCGCAGCACATGCGAATTATCAGAACGTTCTTGCCTCGGCCATGCAGCGCCTTGATGTGAACTTCGACCAGGTACAAACTGTGGTGTCGTCTGTTGGTACCCGGTTGAGTGAAATTGACGCCATCGATGCCAATAGCAATGTACGTGACCTAAGTTATGCGCAAGACCTTTCCCGGCTTGAAGACGTTGATTACTACGAAGCCATTGCGCAGCTGCAATTGCGCACCGCCGCGCTTGATGCCGCTTCCATGGCGTTCAAAAAGATCCAGGCAACCAGTATGTTCAATATGAAAGGCTGACATTAATTGACGAAATTCGGCTTGTGTCGGCGTGAGCGCCTTTTTTGTGTGTTTAAAGCAGCAGTAGCGGGGAGCGCTTTAGCGTTTCTGTCGGGCTGTGCCACCAGTGGGCGTTCTTTTAATGAAATGGCGCTGGCGGAGTTTGTGCCGGGTCAAACAACTTATACACAAGCTGTGCGCCTTTTGGGTGCGGAACCGGTTAATACTTATTCCCAGTTAAATGGCGCGATGTTGGCCCAGTGGGAACATAAAATAACGGTATTGACCGACGCAGCTTATTACCGACGTAATTTGATTCTAAGGTTTAGCCCGGATGGGCGCTTTGAGGCGGTGGTGGACAGTAATAATGTGTTGCCGTCACCAAAGCAACCTGCTGATTCGGCTAGCGGCTATACCCAGATGCCGCCACCGCCGAGTCCTGTGCGTCAGCCGAATCCCGAACTGGAGCAAACGGTGTCGTCGCAGGCCGTCGCGTATCCCTTGAAATAGTTTTAGAGAGCACTCATCAGGCGCCCCATTGCGCTGAATCCGGCATCGAAAAGACGGCGCAAGAAGGGAGATGTCTGGGGAAGTACAACCCATAGCAGAATGATTCCCACCATCAGGCTGATGGGAAAGCCTACCGCGAAGACAGATAGTTGCTGTGCTGTTCTGTTCAAAATGCCCAGCGCCAGGCTGATAGTGAGCAAAACAATAATTAATGGCAAAGCAAGCAACATGCCGGCAATCATTACCTGCGCACTCCATTCAAATAAAACGGGGAGCCCGTTTAGGTTAATCCCGCTATTTTGAATGGGCAGAATATCGAAGCTTCGTATAAAGCCTGCCAGCATAAGCAGATGGCCGTTGAGCGCAATGAAAAGCAACATGGCGATCATATTCATCAGCCGCGACAACACGGCAGTATTCGCACCCGTTGCCGGGTCGAAGAACGATGCAAAAGACAACCCCATTTGGAGGCCGATGAATTCACCGGCGGTTTGCACTGCGGCAAACACCACGCGCATGACAAGACCCAGCAAAATGCCAATTAATATTTGCTGTAGCAGAATGAATAAACCTTCATAAGAAGCTGGAGAAATGGCCGGCATGGGGGGCAGGGTGGGGGCGATAAGCATTGCGGTGAAGGCGGCCAAGCCTACCTTTGCGCGATTGGGAATAGAAGACTCGCCCAGCAAAGGTACTGCCCCAATAAATGCAAGTAACCGGGCAAAGGGCCAGAGAAAGGTGTTGATCCAGCCGTAGAGTTGGGTCAGGTCAACGGAGATCATGGCGCGTTAGCCGGCCAAAGTGGGTAAGGAGAGCAGCAACTGCCTGATGTAATCCACCATAGTGCCGATCAGCCAGGGGCCCATGAGTGCGAGCGTGACGCCGATTGCCAGCAGCTTCGGAATAAACGATAGCGTCATCTCGTTAATTTGCGTGGCAGCTTGGAAAATACTGATTAACAAACCCACCGCCAGCGTAATGAGCAAGACAGGGCCTGCCAGGAAGAAGGCTACTTTCAGCGCGGTGTAGGTCATCGACATGACGGTTTCAGGGGTCATCGGGTCGAGTCCTCCGTATCAATAAAAACTGCGGGCAAGTGAACCCAGCAGCAGGTGCCAGCCATCGGCCAATACAAAGAGCATGAGCTTGAAAGGTAATGAAATGGTGACCGGCGGTACCATCATCATCCCTAGTGCCATCAGTACACTGGCCACGACAAGGTCAATTATCAAGAACGGGATGAAAATCGTAAAGCCGATTTGAAATGCTGTTTTAAGTTCGCTGGTCACAAAAGCGGGCACCAATACGCGCAACGGCACATCTTGCGGGGTTTGGAATTCGCCGGCGTTAGACATGTTGGCAAAAAGGGCCAAATCGGTTTCGCGCGTATGGCTGAGCATAAACGCGTGAAACGGGCGTGATCCTTCGGCCAGCGCCGCCTCGAACGAAAGTTCCCCCTGGCTGAGAGGCAGATAAGCTGTTGTATAGACTTCGTCGAGCACCGGTGACATGGCGAAGATGGTCAGGAACAGGGCCAGGCCGATGAGCACGGAATTGGGTGGCGAAGCGCCGGTACCCATGGCGTTTCGAAGCAGGCTCAGAACGATAATAATGCGCGTAAAGCCGGTCATCATAAGCAACATGGCCGGCAGAAACGATAGCATCGTCAGCAGTAGCAAGGTCTGCAGACTGAGTGAGTAGGTCTGTTCGCCGTTTGGCCCGGGCGTGGTGGTGAAGGCCGGTAGGGTGGCTTGGGCCATTGCGTCTTGGCATAACAAGGCCAATATCAGCAACAGGCTGATAAGAGCAAAGCTTTTCATGCAGGGAAAGGCGCCGGACAGACGGTTCATGACAGCGTGTATTTATGCGTCGGAGGGGGTTGAGTTGGTTGTTGCTTTGTTTTCCAGCGTATGCAACAAGGAAATATTTTGCGGCGTTACACCAATGACCAAACGCGCGTTCTCGACTTCGACAATCGAGATGAAACTGCGCCCACCCAGGCTTTGAGACCCTACAACCCGGATGGCCGTTGCTTTACCGCGTGTTTTCAACAAGCCCGTACGGCGTGCAACCCATGCCCCGCCTAGAATAAGCGCAAGAATAAAAAGCAGGGCAAGAATAGGTTGAAGGACTTCAGGTGCTTCCATAATTATCGACGGCTATTCAGTCGGTGTAGCCGGTCTGACGGCGTAATAATATCGGTGAGACGAATCCCGTATTTGTCATCAACCACCACCACTTCGCCTTGGGCAATTAAATACCCGTTCACGAAAATATCCATCGGCTCACCCGCCAGCCCGTCGAGCTCAACAATGGAACCTTGGCCTAATTGCAGGATGTTTTTGATGGTGAGCTTGGTGCGACCCAGTTCAACAGTGAGTTGAACGGGGATATCCATAATCATGTCGATATCGCTGCCAACACCGGTGGTTGCGCTTGAAAGCGGCTGGAAAACCTGTTCTGCTGCAGGGCGTGCGAGGTTTGGGTCAAGGCCTTGTTCGGTGGCGCTTGTTTCTGCTTGCTCTGTTGCAGGGCTGTCTTGTGTGGAAGCGTCTTCCACGGTGTCGTCGGTTTGCGGTTGCGTTGCAGCGGTTTGCTCGGCAAGCGCTGCAGCCCAATCATCCATATCGCTTTTCAAACCATCCGCCTGGGTGCCTTGGGTGCCCGCAGCTTGTTCTGACAGGGCGGCAGCCCAATCCGTATCCAACTCCTCAGGCGTTTCCTGGGCGTTTTTTTGGTTCGGGTCTTTATCGGGATCGTGAGTCGGATCAGTCATGGTGAGAAGCTCGAGTAAATTCAGTTTTCGCTGGGGACAAGGTTTTTTCTACCCGCAAGGCGTAGTGATGGTTATGGGTGCCGTAACCGCATTCCAATATCGGTACACCTCCAACGTGGGCAACAATATTTGGAAGCAAATCAAGCGGCAAAATGTCGTTTACTTTCATTCGGACCAATCCACCGACGGTGGTGTCGATGTGTCCGAATTCGGCAACCAGTTCAACTTCCGCACTGCGTACTTCGCCGGAAAGTTGCTGCATCCAGCGTTGGTCGGTGGATTCGAGTGTGGTGTCTTGAAGCGGTCGCGACAGCACGTCGCGAATCGGTTCGATCATGGAGTAGGGAATGCAGATGTTCAAGTGCCCGCCGGCTGCGCCAATTTCAATTTGGAACGAACAGACCACAACGATTTCATTGCCGCTCGTGATACTGGCGAACTTGGTGTACATTTCGGATCGAATGTATTCCAGTTCAAGCGGGTAAATACTTTCCCAGCACCCCTTGTAACAGTCAAGTGTCACGTTCACCAGGCGGCTGATAATGCGTTGTTCGGTGGTTGTGAAATCCCGTCCTTCCACCCGAGTGTTGTAGCGGCCGTGACCGCCAAACATACTGTCGATGATGAGGAACACGAGATTGGGATCGAATGTGAATAGTGCGGTGCCTCTTAGCGGCTTCATGGCAATCATGTTCAGATTGCTTGGAACAGGCAAGTTGCGTTCGAAGTCGGAGTATTTTTGTATGCGAATTGCCGACACCGTGATGTCGGCGTTACGTCGCATGAAATTCAATAGCACGGCGCGCATGCGCCGGCCAAAGCGCTCGTGAATCAGCTCCAGCGTGTGCATGCGATGCCGCACCACCCGGTCGGGCGAGCTTAAGTCGTACGGACGAACGCCGGAATCGGCTGTACCCGATTTTTTGGACGCATTGGCGTCCTCGCCGGTCATGTTGGCGATAATGGCATCGACTTCGTCTTGCGAGAGAAAGTTGGAGTACGACATTTACTGGATCACAAAAGCGGTAAACAACACGCTGGAGAGTTTGGCTTTAGTGGGGTCGGGTTCGTAAGGTTCTTGTAAAGATGCCTGTATTTCCCGGGCCAGGGTTGCACGGCCGTCGTTTGTTTGCAGAAATGAAGGCGAGTAGCTTGAAAGTGCCGTGATGATGCGGTTACGTACTTCAGGCATATATTGTTCCAGATGCAGCTTCGATGCTTCATCGCCCGTTCGCAAGGTAATTTCCACGTATAGAATGCGATTCAGGCTATCGTTGTCACGCAACGTAACGGTAAAGGGCTCCAGCGGCAGGAAAATAGGTTTGATGGGCGGAGCTGTTTCCAGCGTGTTTTGAGCTTGCGCTTCGGAAGCACCCAACACACCCGTTGCCGACAAGTAATAAAACGTGCTGCCCAAGGTAACGGCAATAATGGCAACGACAAGTAAGCTAAGTTTCAGTAATTTCATTAATTTTCTACAACTCAAACAGATTAGGCAAAGGTATCAACTTGCCCATTGTGAGAACGCTGGGCGGCAGTCTGGGGTTGGGCTGTTTCGTCAGTGGCATGAGCGTCACCGGATGACGAGGAATTTGTTGTGGTGTTCGACATTGCCGTGTGTTGGGGTCCTTGCCCTGGCTGATGTTGTTCGCCGACCGATGTTTGCCCTAACGAGATCCCGGCTTGCGCTAACTGCTCTTGCAATTGTGGAAGCGCCTGTTCCACAGCGTGACGCACTGCGGCATGAGGGGAAATGAACGAAGCCTGGGCGACGTTGTCCGACATGCTCAAGGAGATGCGAATCGGCCCCAAATCGGGTGGGTCCAGGCGTAATTCGATGGTTTGTAGCCCGTTCTTGAGGTGCTGCCCAAACGAACCGACCTGCTGGCTGAAGTCACGGCCCCATTGAGGGTGCCCCACGGGTGTTGACACCGTCGCCGACCCGAGCGAAAAAGCGCTGGTGTTCGGGCTTCCCATGAGGATGCCTGAAACGGCTTCAGAGCCGCCTGCTGTGCGGTCGGCGGTTATGGCAGCGATATCGTTGTGGAGCCGACTTTGCAGTAATTGTTGCCCGCTCATGCGTCGCGCTTCGACAACACGGTCAAGGAATGCGGAGGTGTTTTCGGACCGGTTAAAGGCAGCCTCGATTTGTTGGGGGTGGGTGCCGTCGAGCTTATGAGCGCTGACTCGGCCGCTCAGCAATTCAGTTTGAGCTGTATTGGCGCGCCCATTGGTTTTTACAATCGCTGCGCCGGCCTGATGTCCGACCGTTTGCGCGCTGAGCAGGCTCGCTTCCCGGTTGCTTGTGCCGTTAACCGCCGTGTTGCTAGTGGCTTCCTGCGTTTCGCCTAAGGCTGCGGGCCGATTTTTTACGGAATTCGTTGCCGATTTGTCGACAAGAATTTCATTGGCGGAAATATTTCTTTTTTCCGTTTTTTCCGTTACTGCAGGATTTGTTTCCGGCGCATGCTTCGGATCAGACGCAGCGGGTTGCCCTATCGCTTTTTCAACGGTGGGAGGGGGCAGTCCGTGGATCAATGACTCAAGCGAGGCCTTCGTTTGGGCGGAGGCGGCAAGTTGCTTTTCCTCGTTGCCGTGCAGTCTGTCATCCTCAGCCTGTTTGTCGCTGTTTGTTGTGTTGGATACGGTTTTCTCTGCCGATGCTTCGCTTTGCGCCGATCGATCGGCCTCTTGCTCTGTGTTCTTGTTTGCGTGCGAATGGCGCTCGCTAACGGCTTGATCGTTAGCAGTTTCGGGTTTCGATTCCGTTGGGCGGGCGGTATTAGACGGCTTTTCGTTCTGCGCAACCGCCTTTTTCTGTTGTTCCAGAGCGCTTGAGAAAGAAGGGCCACTGTCGTTCGTTGAAGCTTGAGGCGATGCGCTTCTTTCAGGACGGGCCAGTACGTTCAGCGCGGAAACCGGTGTAGGTGCGTTCATGCTGTGAGTGCTCCGTTAATGACTGTGGTGCGCGCGGCGAAAAAGGTTCATTGACAATTCATCGTTCGTGCGTTGCTCAATTCGATTCTCGCGTTGGGCGGCCTGCCGTTCCTGGCGATTTAACAAGGTTTCATAGGACGACAGTTGTCGCTTTTGGTCGACCCACTCTTTCTTGCGTAGCTCGACGTTAGCGTCAATTTGCGCCACGACTTTATTTTGCTGCGAAATAGCGTCGTCCAAAGTGGCGATAAACTGCCTAAAATTGTGATAATTCGCCGCTGACAAGCCGGTGGTCATCGCTTGTTGAAGACGCTGGGCGTAATCTTGTCGGTAGGTATGCAATGTTTCAAGCTGCTCATGCGCGCTCTGACGGCTGGATGTCAGGCTTTGTAGCTGTTTTGCAACGTCATTGGTTTTATCTTTGGTGAGGTCGATCAGGGTTGTTAATGCGGAACTCTTAGCCATTTAGTCCTCCTGAGTTTTTTTGCCCCATCAACGCCGCGAGATCATGGCAGGCGGCGTCATAGTCGACACGCTCTTGTATCCCCTGTTGAAGAAAAGCTTCAAGCCAGGGATATTTGTGAATCGCTTCATCAATTTTCGGATCGCTTCCCGCTTTGTAGGCACCCACCGCCAGCAAGTCGCGGTTGCGTTGGTAGCGGGAAAGCATTTGCTTGAACTGGTGCACCATGGTGATGCGCTCTCCGGGTACGATGCCCGCCATGACCCTTGAAATCGACGCTTCAATGTCAATGGCGGGGTAGTGGCCGGCTTCGGCAAGTTGGCGTGAAAGCACGACGTGACCGTCGAGGATGGCCCTTGCCGAATCGGCGATTGGGTCCTGCTGGTCGTCGGCTTCGGTAAGCACTGTGTAGAACGCGGTAATGGAACCGGCGGGTTTGCCATTCACCGGGGCGCCGTTTCCCGCACGTTCCACCAACGCAGGTAATTTGGCAAAAACGGAAGGGGGGTAGCCTTTTGTGGCGGGCGGCTCACCAATCGCCAGTGCAATTTCCCGTTGCGCCATGGCGTAACGTGTCAGGGAGTCCATAATCAACAGAACGTTTTTCCCGTCATCGCGAAAATGTTCCGCGAGTCGAGTGGCGTAAACGGCGCCCTGAATGCGTAGAAGGGGTGAGACGTCGGCTGGTGCGGCAACGACTACAGACCGCTGCAAACCGTCAGGTCCAAGGTTGTGTTCAATGAATTCCTGTACTTCACGACCCCTTTCGCCGATTAACCCCACGACAATGACATCGGCTTTTGTGTAGCGTGCCATCATGCCAAGCAATACGCTTTTACCCACGCCGGATCCGGCAAACAAGCCCATGCGTTGGCCGCGACCCACGGTGAGCAGACCATTGATCGCCCGCACACCGACGTCGAGGACGGATCGGATGGGCGCGCGTTCTAGCGGATTGAGCGCGACGGCGCTGAGCGGGGCTTGCGCAACATTTTTTAACGGCCCCAGATTATCGAGTGGCCGACCGGCGCCATCAAGGACACGCCCCAGTAAAGCGTCCCCAACCGGCAAATGACGCGCTTGAGTCGTAATGGCTGAAGGGCGTTGGTTTCCCCGTTTTTGAGTGTTGGGGGTGTTTAAAACAGCCGTTTCGGCGGGCATGACGCGTGCGCCCGGAGGCAGGCCCGATATATCGCTTTGCGGCATGAGAAACAGCGTGTTGCCATGAAAACCCACCACTTCCGCTTCCGCCCATTGATTGTGGCGGGCGGAAATTTCTACGCGGCATGCGGCGCCCACGGCCAGACGCAATCCGGTGGCTTCTAGAATTAAGCCGGTGGCACGGGTGACGCGACCATAGGCATTCCAGGACTCAGTGGTACTGACCAGGTTCGAGGCCGTTTCAAGCCGGTCGAACCAGTGTTGGGCGGTGGAGGGTAGTGCAGGCTCGCCCATCAGCTTTCCTCCAGCCATTGTGTGTTTTCCCGCAATAGCCCAGCCACGCGGCTCCAGCGTGTTTGCAAGGTGGCATCGATGCTGCCTAAAGACGTTTCGGCCATACAACCGCCGGGCTCAATGGTTGCGTCACTTAATAGTTGCCATTTTTGAAGTCTAGGGTCGTCTTTAAGGTGACGGCGCACAATAGCGATATCGTCGGGATGCATGCGGATGCATAAAAAGCCTTGCTCCGATGTTTCTGTAAGAAGAATGTCTTGTACAGTTTCAATAATGTATTCGGGTCGAGCCGCAAGTGCGGTACGAATAACCTGACGCGCAATGTCCAAAGCCAGTGTTACCAAAGCATCGCTGACTTGTTGATCAATCCGGCTGAGTGATTCGCCCAGATTGTCGGCAAGCATCTTCATTTTCAGGGCCTCTTCGCCCGACAAGGTTTGACCCTCGCGCAGACCGTTTTCGTAACCCTCTTTATGGCCATCCTGATATCCCTCATCGTGACCCGCTTTAAAGCCTTCCGCGTGGCCCGCTGCGCGACCTTCTTTCAAGCCTTGTTGTTTGCCCTGTTCAAAACCTTTTCGAGTGGCCTCTTCGCGCGCGTTCAGGCTGATACGTTCAAGCTCCTGAAGTACGTCTTGGGGTATGTCCGATTCGGCGGGCGCGTTCGCACGCAGCGCGGCGCGGTTGAGCTTCTCAGGAGAAAACTGGCGCGCCCGCCCAGGTTCTTTCAGATCGTTCTCGTTAACCGGTTGAGCAACGCGACTGCTTGCCTGACTGCTTAGTTCATGCAGTTCCAGGCGCCGCCAGGCCATAGGTGAGTTCGAGTTGGACGCGTTTGGGTTAGACATATTCGTCATTTCCAAGTCGGGTCAGGCTAATTTGGCCTGACTCTGCCAGTCGCCGTGCAACACCCAGAATATTTTTCTGTTCTTCTTCGACCTTGGACATTCGCACAGGGCCTTGGGCCTCCAGGTCGTCACGCAACATCTCTGCGGCGCGGTTCGACATATTGCCGAGGAATTTGGCGCGCAGTTCTTCAGGCGCGCCTTTGAGTGCGATTGTGAGGCCGTCGGTGTTGATTTCCTTGAGAATGAGTTGAATGGCTGAGTTTTCGATATCGACAAGGTTGTCGAATACAAACATTTCCTCTGAAATGCGCTGGGCAAGATCTGCGTCGAGCTGTTGCAGATTGCTCATCACCAATTCCTCTTCCGAGGAGCTCATGAAATTCAGAATTTCGGCGGCTGTGCGAACACCGCCCAGTTTGCTGCGTTTGGCGCCCTGACCGGACAGCAGGTTATTCAGCACGTCGGTTAGCTCAGACAGAGCAGTAGGTTGTACCCCGCCAAAGGTGGCAATACGCAGCATGACATCGTTGCGCAAACGCTCAGGCAAGAGCTCAAGTACCGCAGAAGCGCGGTCTCGCTCCAGGTGTACCAAAATGGTGGCGATAATTTGGGGGTGTTCGTCGGCAATGAGCTCTGCAACACTGTTTGCATCAAGCCAATTCAGTGCATCAATACCTCCTGCACCGGCTTCGGCATCAAGAATGTCTTCGATGAGCCCGGCGGCACGGTCATTGCCCAATGCCTTGGTCAATACCGAGCGGATGTAGTCTTCCGAGCCGATCGAAACCGCCATGAACTGGTCAGCCTCTTGGCGAAACTCCGAAATAACCTGATCTACATCTTTGCGGGTGAATTGCTTAAGGTTCGCCATGGCACCGCTGATCCGTTGGATCTCGGGCGCTGAAAGATGTTTGAAGACCTCGGCTGCTACGTCCTCGCCCAGGGACATCAACAAAACGGCGCAGCGCTCCATGTCATTTTCAAGGTTTGCCATTTTTATCCATCCATGCTCTTAGTACCATTGCAACCGCACGAGGGTCTTTCTCGGCCAGTTCGCGGGCGGATTTCAAGTTTTCTTCGTAACGGGAAATATCCGAAGCGCGCCGCATTTCGTCGGCCTCAGTGCTGCGTCGTAGCGCACTGGCTGCTGAAGAGTCCGGCTCGGCCGGTTCGGTTGCGACACGAGATTGACCCAGGCTCTGAATCAGCGGTCGCAACACTTTGCGCCACACAATAAATACGGCCAGAGCAATCAACAGGTACTCAAGTGCCTCGAGTGCAAGGTCGTGGTAGTGCGGGTTTTTCCAAACCGGAATTTCCGGCTGTTGATTTTCCGAAAACGGACTGTTGATGACGGTGACAGTGTCTCCGCGTTCTTGCGAATAGCCCATCGCATCGCGCACAATTTGCTCGATGTTTGCCAACGTGGCCTCGGGTAGGGGCTCGTATTCTCCTTCCTGGTTAAGCCGATGGTTCAGCACGACCGCGACAGACAGGCGACGAAGTGAGCCTGCAGGGCCCTTGACGTGGCTGATCGTACGGTCAACTTCGTAGTTGACGGTAGAGTCGCGCTGAATCGACGCCGGCCCTTCAGGTGCGTTGTTGTTCGCGTTGCCGTTTTGGTTGTTGTTGGCGTTGTCGGCTTCGTTGTTTTGCGCGGCTGCGTCGTCCGGGGCCGCAGGCGGTTCAACGATCGGCGCTTGCGCGTTGACTGGTGGCTGGTTGGTTAACGCGCCCGGTACACCGGCCGGCGGCAGAACATCGTATTGGTCCGACGAACTGATTTGTTTGCTGCGAACCGCCGCTTCACCGGGTGTTTGGTTCGGGCGATAGACTTCGGAAGTTTGTTCGCGTACTGAAAAGTCGAAGTCGGCGCTGGCCTGGGCCCGTACATTGCCCGCCCCGACGAGCGGAGTGAGTAGATTCATAATGCGCTCTACTGTGCGCTGTTCGACGTCATTAATAAGGGATCGGCGACTATTCTGCAGACCCGCTTCTCCGGACGGTTGAGTTAACAAGCGGCCGGTTTGATCGACTACCGATACTTTTTCAGGCGATAGCTTTGGGATGCTTGCGGAAACCAGCCAGGTTATTGCTGAAACCTGGGCTTCGCTAAGCGTTCGCCCTGGATATAGCGTAATCAGAACGGACGCCGTGGGGTCTTGCCGTTGACGCACAAACAGCGATTCACGCGGTATGGCAAGGTGAACGCGGGCGTTTTTTACACTGTGTACTGCTTCGACCGAGCTGGCAAGTTCGCCCTCAAGAGCACGTTGATAGGTGACTTGCTCGGTAAACTGGCTGGCCCCGAACTGGGTATTATCGAGGAGCTCGAAGCCCACCTCACCACTTTGGGGTAAACCTTGTTCCGCAAGTTGCAGACGCGTGGCGTGAACTTGATCGGCGGGGACAAGAATAGCAGTTCCGTTGTTGGAAATACGGTACGGCACATTCATTTGGCTTAAGGCGGCAACAATCGCCCCACCATCGCGGTCTTCCAGGTTTGAAAACAAAACCTTGTAGTCGGCCGGTCGAGCCCAGAGTGCAATAACAACAATTAAGGCCAGGATGCCCGACGCAATACCAATAAGAACCGGCTTGGGAAGCTGGCCCAATTTTGCAGCGGCGGGGAAACGAGCCAGCAAAGCGGACGCCTGGCTCATCGATCACCTCGGGCTTGCAGAGCGACTGAGCTGGGCAAACGGATTGGCTGGGTGAAAGACAAAGTACGCATTCGATACAACGTTAATAATCGGAGACTGGATTATTGCGTGTATCGATCTTCGACCAAGCTTAGAAAAGCACCACTTTTGGGTGCTTTTTCCGGTTAACGGCTTCGTGACGGGAGAGTTTAGTGTGGTATTAGAAGCGCGGTGTGGAATGACTGTGATGGTTTTATTGATGAAAAACGGCCATTTTTGCCGTTTGTTAACTGCCTTTGAAAGCTTATGGCGGCGTTATAGTAAACGCGTCATCTTGACGTTTATATGGAAAGCTTCATGAGTGTTTCACAGCTGTCTGCCATTGAGGATGTGCTTGCCCAGATGCGATCGGTTGCCGACGCAGCGTCGGGGTTCGAGCGAAAAGCGGCCGGGCCGGTTGCCGAGCCCGGGGGATTTGCCGCAGAGTTGCAGCGATCTTTGCATAAAGTATCCGATATGCAAACGCAAGCTACTTCACAAGCCAAAGCTTTTCAGCTTGGGGCGCCCGACATTTCGCTGAACGACGTGATGATCGACATGCAAAAGGCCAGTGTTGCATTTCAGGCAACCGTACAGGTTCGAAACCGCTTGGTAGCGGCCTACCAGGAAATTGCGAGCATGCCGGTTTAAATACGCACGCAGCGTGTTGTTATGCTTCGCCGGTAAACTCGCCGTCTCGTGATTCAAGCGCGTAAAGCCAGGCAAGCAGTTCTGCAACGGCCTGATAGAGTTCAGGCGGAATATGTTGATCGAGATCCACTTGCATTAGCAGGCCAACCAGTTCGGGTGATTCATGTACATACAGCCCGTGTTCTTGTGCTGTTTTGATGATGTTTTCCGCCAAAGAGCCGTACCCCTTGGCGACTACTTTTGGGGCACTGTCTTTTTTATCGTAGGTAATGGCAACAGCTGAACTGCGCTTACCTTGAATGGGTAGAGTCGGCCTGTTCACTATTATCTTCCGCCATTGCTTGGTGCTGGGCTACAGTAATTTGCGCCAGTTGAAGCCCGGCCAGATCAAGGCGCTGGTGCAGCGCGGGTGTGTTTTCTTTCAAAAAAGGTGCAGATTCCGGGGCCACAATGGCCATTTGCAGCGAAGCGCCGTTCAGGTTTAAGCGAACGTCGACCTCGCCAAGGTTGGGAAGCGTTAACTTTAAACGCGTTGCCCAGTGGGCGAAATCGGTGTCTTGTTCGTTAGAGTCCGGCTCACGCCGCTGTATGTGCATTTCCAGATCGGTGCCGGCCCATGCTTCACCCTTCCATATGAAGCCTTGATTGGCCAAAACTTCAAGTTGTTGGCGAACAAGCGTGTGCGTTTCAGGGTGTAGGGCGGCTAATGCGATGCCTGAGCCGGGAGTACCCGTGCTTGCGTTTGCAGCCGCCCCCGTTGAAGCGCTTGTATTTGCGCTTGAAGAAGCATGGGTTTGGCTCGTTTGTTGTAAAGGGCTGGTGGTTGACTCTGCCCGGGGAAGGGGGGCGGTTGAACTGCCGGCGCCCCCTTGTGATGATGGCGTTTGGGCAGGTTGGGCGTTTGATGTGCCGGGCTGCAACGTGCCTTGTGAATGGGCGGCCGATTGTGACGTTGACGCCGGAGCCTGCCCGCCGGCCTGCGCATTCGATCCACCGGTAAGCAGGGCCTGAGGTTCGCCGCGCAGTGCCGATGCGGCGTATTTGCCGAACGATAAAGCGCTTAAATGGGATTCGTAAAACAAACCGCTGGACTGCACAGTTTGGCTTAAGGTTTGGGCCAATGCCTGAGAGGATACGTGCGTGTGTGGCAATGATGATGCGCCACGTGCTTGTGCTGCACCCTGACCTGGGGCACTACTTTGCGCATTTGTCGGCGCGTTGCCGGGATTCTGGGTTGCTTTTCCTTGTGGTTGAATGAGTGGCTGTTGACCGCGCACAACGGCAGCTTGTTCAGGAAAGTTTTGCAATAACGCCAAAATCGTGCGTGCGGCGGCCCCCAGAGTGGTTGGCGCCGAGGCGGTGGCTCGGGTGTTGGGTTGGTCGCCTCCGCCTTCAAGCAATGACTTGTGTGCGTCGATCTTGGCGCGCTCCACCGCCTGGCGGGTCGCTCGTTCGCCGTGGCGTTGAACTTGATCGATGGCCTCCCGGGTGTCACGGGTCACTCTGTTTTGGGCGGCGTCGTTGCGTAGTGTTTCAGGTGTTTGAGTAATGGCGTCGGGCCTTGCGCCATTCACTAAATTGGTTTGTTGAGATAGTGAAGTGCCAAGAACAGCATCCAGACGCTGAACCAGCAGGGTACCCAGACCGGACGGACCGTTTACGCTCATGGCCTGGATTTAGGCGGTGCCAAATAGGTTTGCAAAACATTCTGATGACGCTTCATGCTGCCCAGCAGTGAGCCCAGTCGGGCCAGCTCCGGCGCCGCAAGGTCTCTGATTTCGGCATCGTCACGCAGAATTTTTTGTAGCAAGGGTTTACGCGCAAGGCGATCGTGGTCGTCCAGAGGTTCGTATTGGCGCAACTCTTGTACCGCCTCGGAGTATTCTCGACTGGTGGCCACCACTTCATCCCATTGGTTGTCGCGCGCCAGCTGAACCATTTTTCCCGACAGGTTGGCGATGATTTTGTATTGATTCAATATAGACTTCGAGCGGCTCATGGCGATATTGTCGGCGAACATAGGTCGAAAGTAAGTATAGGTGGGATTAACAGCGCAGGTGTGTCCGCTTGTGTATTTCGTAACGTAACGTTCACGAGGCCACAGCTGCGGGCTTTTTTACATCGACCGCAGATCGCCAGGCATCGGCAATTTCAGAAAGGGCTTTTTCGGCCGCCTCAAGTCGTTCAATGTCGGCGTTCAGATTGGCCAGCAGCAAATTACGTGTGATGAGCTCGTAAGTGGCGATCAGGCTTTGCGCTACCTCGCCACCGGCTTCTGTATTGATACTGGCCTTCAACCCACAGTCAACGATTTCAATGGCTTTGGAGATCGCTGTGCCGCGACCCGCCGGGTTGTTGTTTTGCATATACAGTTTAGCTTTCGCCATGGCGGCAAGAGCGCCGTCGTATAGCAGGGTAATCAGGCGTTCAGGGCTGGCACTCATGACCTTGGTTTCAAGGTCTATGCTGGCGTAGGCATTGGCGGAACGGGTTGCCCGGGGACCGCGTGCAAATGAATAGGTCATTCTTTATTTCCGCTGCTGAGATTTTCCAACATACCCATTTGTTGGGTTAGATAACTGCTTAAAGAGTTCATTTCGGCAATCATGCCGTCTAACGCTGAGAATTGTTGCTTGTAATTTGCCATGCGGGCATCGATACGCGCAGAGGTTGTTTCGTACTGCTCTTGCAGGCGTTCGGAAATGCTCTTGGCGCCGTTGGTTGCCGCCGCTATAAGCCCATTTGCATCCAGGATATTCTCGGCGCTTTGCTCAAGGCGGGTGGCGATTCCATTGCCGCCGGTCAAAAGATTCTGAACATCATCCAGGTTGTTCTCCAGTGCAGCCGTTAGTTTTTCCTGATCAATGGTGAGCTCGCCTGAGGTCAAGTTCGTTGTAATACCCATTTGCGACAGCGTTCTGACGTCGCCTGAAGAGGTGAACGAATTGACAATTTCACGGGCCTCGTTCTGAATACGCCGGGCCATTGAGTCGCCGGTGAGCGTGTTGGCCGTTTGTGTTTCGGTGTTGTAAGACGTAAGTGACTTAATTGTGCCTTGAAGCGCGTTATACGCTTTGACGAACGTTTCAATGGCCGATTTTGCCGTGCTGTCGTCGCGAGTGATGGACAATGTCTCGATTTTGCCCGGGTTCGCTTCCGTTAAGTCGAGCTTTACACCTTCAATTGCATCTTCAATAGAATTTGTTTGGCTGGTAATCGTGATGCCGTTGACAGTAATTTCGGCATTGGATGCCGCTTGTTCCTGCAAAGTGGAGCCCGCCGTACCAAAATTCAGCAAATCTTCCAAAGGGCTGCCTGCGCCGTCGGTGTTGCCGGTGATGTCAATTTGTGTAATTGCGGCGTCTGTACCTGTTTCCGTGCTCGACAGCATAAGACGATAGGGGTTGGCCGAGCCGTCGTTCAATACAGTGGCTTGCACACCAAGGCTGTCGTCGGCGTTAATGGCTTCGATAATGCCGTCGATTGACGTGTCTTTTCCGGTGAGGTCGAGTGTTTTGGTTGATCCGTCGCCGAAAGTGAATGTGATCACACCGTCGGTGCCATTGGCGTCGGTGCGGCTTGCCAAACCTTGGGCAACTAATGTTTGCGTGGTGGCCAACGACTCTACGGTGATGTTGTATTGGCCCGAGACGGCACTTGTTTCCGCCGTGGCACTGAATGACTCCGCGCTAGTGTTGGCTTTGTAAGCGCCGAACGTACCTTCTTTCGAAAGCGTTTGTCCTGCTTTCTGAAAAGCTTCAAACGCGCTTTTTATTTTTCCGTAGGCTGAAATGCGGTTTTGAACATCGGCTTGCCGCGTTTTGATTTGCTGCAATGCGATGTTTTCACTTGCTCTTAGGTCGGAAAGGAGTTCGTCGAGCGGAAGCCCGGATCCAACGCCGATTGCGGAAATAGCCATTTTCTTGAATCTCCTGTTACGCTATTTTGACTCGACTAAGCGTATTTCAAAGCTAGTGTCTGCTGCCAAATGCGTCGTTACTTTTCCAGATTGCCTTTTAACCAAGCAGTCAATAAATTAATTGATTGCTTATACTTTGGTATCCACGCCCTGGCCTTGCATTTGTACAATCATTTTTGCGACCTGCAATACGGCCTCGGAGGGGACAGTGCGTAATACCTCCCCGCTATGATTATCGACAATAGACACGACAATTCGCTGCGCTTCTTCGTCGAACTTGAACTGCATTCCCGTTGACCAGGCCTGTAAATGTCCGTTCACTTCGTCGAGCGCTTTGTTTGTAGCGTCGACAGTGAGATTCGGCTGATCGGCGTCCGGGCTTAACCGGCCGTCCAGCGCGCGTTCGGTGGCGGTCACTTTTTGAGCGGGCTCCGGTCGATTCAGCACCGGCGCAGTATCAGTTGTTACCGGCGTACCGGTGGAAACGGCAAAGTTGGTTGAAACTGAGTTAATCATTGGGCTGACTCCCGGAGTATGAGCGCATTCAGGTTAAGATGCATGCTTGAACCGTTTAACGGCATTGTGTGAATAATCTTTAGGGTTATTTCCCGGTTAAGCAGGCCAAAGAACGGAATTACACTGCTAATGGGGTGTAAATCACCCAGTTTGCCGACGCTTATTCAGGCGAAAATGCTATTTCAGGTTTTTTTCATTGTCTTTCCAGCGAATGCCCGTTTCTGAAGAACAGCTCGTAACTGAACACGCACCTATGGTGCGGCGGCTTGCGCTGCAGCTTATCTCGCGGCTACCGTCCAGCGTCGAACTCGACGACCTCTTACAGGCGGGCATGATGGGCTTGCTCGACGCAGTTCGGCGTTACCAGCAGGTGCCTGAGGCGCAGTTTGAAACTTATGCCGTAACGCGTATTCGCGGTGCCATGCTCGACGAACTAAGAACGCAAGACTGGCTGCCGCGCAGTGTGCGGGCGAAAGGCCGAGTCATTGAACAGGCGATTCATGCTTCGGAGCAACGTCTTATGCGCCCCGCGACCGAGACGGAGTTGGCCGAAGAGCTCGGCGTGTCGCTGGCGGAGTACCAAGAAATGCTTGAGGGCGCTCAGGGTGTACAGGTTGTGCATTACGAGGACTTGTCTCGTTTTCATGGTGAAGGTACTCGCATTGCGGAAGAGGCCCTGCCCTCGGATGAGTCCGCTCAACATTGGACGAATCCTTTGCAGCAGATTATGTCGCAAGGGCTTAGAAGCGCGTTGGTCGACGCCATCAGTCGGTTGCCGGAACGGGAGCAGCTCCTGCTGTCGTTACAATTTGAACAAGACTTGAACCAGAAGGAAGCGGCCGCCGTATTGGGTGTGACGGAAGGGCGCATTTCCCAGTTGCGGGCTCAGGCGATCGGCCGCATAAGGGCGGCCCTGGCGCAAGGGCAATGGGATACCGATCCGGGATCGATTGATTTTCAGAATCTGCTCTGACCGTCAAAGAATGTTAATCTTTAGCTTTTGCCGAACCCAGCAAGCGGCGCATTTGCCGTTTCTCAGAGTACCAAATTGGACTACGTAGCCACCTGTAAGCTGCCCACCCCCTGGGCTGTTTTTTCTTTGCACGCTTTTGTCTCACCCGAAAGCGGTAAAGAACATGTCGCCATGACGCTTGGCGACTTAAGCACCACCGAGCCCGTATTGGCGCGAGTGCATTCCGAGTGTCTGACAGGAGACGCGCTTTTTAGCCAGCGCTGTGATTGCGGCGCCCAGCTTGAGGCAGCTTTGCAGGCAATTGCGGCCGAAGGCCGGGGTGTGCTGCTTTATTTGCGTCAGGAAGGGCGGGGTATTGGGCTGGTTAATAAAATTCGGGCCTATAGCCTGCAAGATGAAGGCGCTGATACGGTCGAGGCGAATGTGCGCTTGGGGTTTCCGGCAGATATGCGTCGCTACGACGTTTGCCGCCCCATGCTCGAGCATTTTGGGGTGACGCAATTACGTTTAATGACCAATAACCCCCGTAAGGTTGATGCCTTGCGTGAAAATGGTATTGAAGTGGTGGCACGTGTTCCATTGCAGGTTAACCGCAATCGTTATAACGAGGGCTATCTGCAAACCAAAGCCGCCAAAATGGGGCATTGGTTTAACTTAGCCGACCTTCCTGAAAATCCGTAACTGCCTGAATAATTTCCTGTTGCGTATTCATGACGAACGGGCCGTATTGCGCGATGGGCTCTTTAAGCGGCCGACCGGCGATTAGAATGAGTTTTGCAGTATCGTCGGTCTCAATAACGACGCCGTCGGCCTGTGGGTCGTTTTCGAGTATTGCCATATGTTTCAGGGGGATAGCTTTACCGTTTACGGTAACCGCTCCCCGATAGACAAAAATAAAGGCATTGTGATCTGGTTTAAGTGATTGCCTGAAATGGCTTGGGCCGGAAAAATGGACATCAAGATAGAGGGGTTGGGTAACCGGATGCTGAATCGCGCCGCTTACACCATGGCTGGTTCCTGCAATAACGCGTGCTTTTACGTTGGCACTGGGTTGTATCTCTGCAATGTCGTCGTTTTGGATGTCTTTATAGGCCGGTTCGCCCATTTTTTCATTGGCGGGTAAGTTCAGCCACAGTTGAAATCCTTCCATGACACCGGCTTCCTGCTCAGGGAGCTCAGAATGAATAATGCCGCGTCCGGCGGTCATCCATTGCACACCGCCATTTTGCAGAATCCCTTCGTTGCCGCGACTATCGTTATGACGCATGCGGCCGGCAATCATATACGTAATGGTTTCAAACCCGCGATGTGGATGGTTGGGAAAGCCTGCGATATAGTCATCCGGGTTATCGCTGCCGAAAGCATCAAGCATAAGATAAGGGTCGAGCCGTCGTTGCAGATGCTGGGTGATGACACGCGTCAGGCGCACACCTGCGCCGTCTGATGTGGGCTGGCCCGCCACCAGGCGCTCTACATTTCGTGAGTGCGTGACAGTTTCAGTGTTTTGGTCAACAGGCGTGGGTTGAGACATGGCATCACCCCTATGAAAAATGATGGATTAACCGCGAATGGGTTTGATTGCGGCCGCCCATTTCTTCAGCTCGGTGAGCATGGCATCGGCCGATTTCTCTATTAATTCGTTCGACTTGAAGTTTTTGTCATCGTCGATCATGGTGGCAACCATAGGGACCATGACGCACTCGGTCATGGGCATCATTTTCAAGGTGGTAACCAGTGTTTTGGCTGATTGAATCGCCCGTACACCGCCGGAAGCCCCACCGTAGCCCACAAACCCGCAGGTTTTATAGTTCCACTCTTTGCTGAGGTAAGTAAGCGCATTGTAGAAAGACGGGGGAGGGTTGTAGTTGTATTCCGGCGTAACAAAAACAAATGCATCGCCCGATTCTACAATTTCGCTCCAGCGCTTGGTGTAATCGAACTGATAGTTGCGTTGTACCGGATGGTTTGGTTCGTTAAACAGTGGCAGGTCAACTTCGGCCAGATCCACCAGATTGACATCAAAACCCGTGCCGTGGTTTTTGGCATATTCGGCAAACCATTTCGCCACCGACGGGCCCACGCGGGTGGGCCGTGTGCTGCAGATAATAACGTGCAACTTCAAAGACATATGTTGTTTCCCTAATGGTTGAGTTGTACAACAGTGCGACGGTCATCGCATAATCGGATAAGTCATCAGCTATCATACCTCTTTTGAAATGCCGCTTTCAGCGTGTAAGGATGCCCATGTTGTCTGCTGAACAAATTTCCCTCCAGAGTCAAATCAGAACCGAGTTGTGCGTTGATGAGCACTTCGATGTTGATGCACAGATTTCCCGGCGCGCCGGCTTTCTGGCCGATTACCTGAAACGTCATCGTATTGATTCTCTCGTATTGGGTATCAGTGGCGGGGTTGATTCTTTGGTGGCCGGCTGTTTGTGCCAACAGGCGGTTGAAACCATACGCGCGCAAGGTGGTTCTGCACGGTTCTATGCCATGCGCTTGCCTTACGGTGAGCAAAAAGATGAAAGTGAGGCCCAGGCGAGCCTGGGCGTGATCAAGCCCGATGAGGTTGTCACGGTTAATATCAAGGCCGCTTCCGACTCAATGTTGCAAGCGGTTAAAGCTGGCGGTACCGGCTTTCGGGATGCTTTTCACGAGGATTTCGTTTTGGGGAATATTAAGGCGCGCCAACGCATGATTGCGCAGTATGCTGTTGCGGGTGCTTATGGCGGGGTCGTGGTGGGAACTGACCACGCGGCAGAGGCCTTGATGGGATTTTTTACCAAATTTGGTGACGGTGCCGCCGATCTTACGCCGCTTACGGGTTTGTCGAAAAGGCGGGTCAGAGCCTTGGCACATGCATTGGGCGCCCCTGATGACCTTGTATATAAAGTACCGACTGCTGACCTTGAGTCACTGGCTCCTCAGAGACCGGATGAGCATGCGTTTGGGCTCACCTATGACCAGCTTGATGACTTCCTTGAAGGGAAAGTGGTTGCGCCGGATGTCTTTGAACGGATTGTGGATATTTTTCGCCGCACCGCCCACAAACGTGCGTTGCCTTATTCCCCATCCTAAACAAGGCTTATTGCGATGATTTCCAAATGGGACTGGTTGTTGAAGCAGTTTTCCCGCACCTTGTGGGTTCGGGCTTTGCTGTATTCCTTATTAGCCATTGTGACAGCGTTGGTGGCCATTTGGATTGATCCCTATATCCCGGCTGATTTCGGCGGGCGTATTGGTGCCGATGCCGTAGACCAAATTCTCGATATTATGGCCAGCAGCATGCTGGCTGTTACAACTTTTTCGCTCACCGTTATGGTGTCGGCCTACAGTGCGGCGACGTCCAGTGTGACACCCCGGGCAACGCGCTTGCTTATGCAGGACACGACCACCCAGAACGTTCTATCGACATTTCTGGGGGCGTTTCTTTTTAGCCTGGTGGGTATTGTGGGCTTGAATGCCGGTGCTTACGGTGATGGCGGGCGGGTATTGTTGTTTGTTGTGTCTCTGGCCATGATTTTGATTGTGGCGTTAACCTTATTACGCTGGATTTCCCACCTAACGCATTTCGGCCGGGTGGGGAATACAACTGAAAGAGTGGAAAAGGCGGCCCACGCGGCGCTTGAATACTGGGTTGAGCATCCTTGTTTGGGGGCGAATCCTTTAACCGATCTTTCGGTGATCCCGGATACGGCGCAGACGCTGCCGGCCTGGAAAGTGGCCTATGTTGAGCATATCGATACTCAAAAGCTATCGGAGTGCGCTTGTGAATGGGGCGTGAAAGTTTATGTTTTGGCCGCCCCAGGGTCTTTTGTCAACCCCAGCACCTCGCTGGCGAAAATCGACGGTTCCCTGACTGACGAGCAACGTGGCATATTGCAAGGCGCTTTTTCGCTGGATGCCGAGAGGTCTTTTGATCAGGATCCACGCTACGGGATGTGTGTATTAGCTGAAATTGCGTCGCGTGCTCTCTCTCCCGCCATGAATGATCCGGGAACGGCCATTGATGTTCTGAGCCGTTCAGTGCGAATACTGTCTTGTTGGGAGCACCGTGCTGCTGGCCGTAGCGACGTCCGACGGGCAGGCAAAGGAGGCAAACCCTTGTGTGAAAATGTTTGGATGTCGCCGCTCGACCCACAAGATGTGTTTAACGATTTTTTTACTCCTATTGCCCGGGACGGTGCCGGGATGATCGAGGTTCAGGTACGGCTGCAGAAAGTGCTCAGCCACTTGGCTGAACTTCAACCTGATACTTTGGGTGAGGCCGCTCGTGATCACGCCGGTCTGGCGCTGGAACGTGCGATGCAGGTTTTAAATCTTGAAACAGATCGCCGGAATCTGACCGACCTTTCGAATCGTTTGTTTCCACCGCGTTAAGTTGTTTTCCGAAACTTTTGCATGTCGATAAAAAATCCTGATTCTTCGCTTAAACGGATACGCTCTTCTCTGCGCCGACGAGTCCGTCACTTAAATAGATTCTCACGCCGTTCTTTACAGTTTTCACTGGTGCTGGTTGGGGCAGGGCTGGTTTCCCTGGTATCTATCGGATTCGCGCATCTGGTGGATTGGGGCATTAAGTTGAATCAGCAATGGGTGGCGCTGGCGCCATGGGCTGTGTGGATTGTTATTCCATGTAGTTTGGCTTTGCTCTGCTGGATGACACGTCGCTTTGCCCCTTTTGCCGCCGGAAGCGGGATCCCGCAGGTGATTGCCGCCATGTCCTTGCCGGATGATTCGGGGCGTGGTCGTTTGGTGTCGTTGGCACAGGCTTTATGGAAAATTCCGCTCACTTTTCTGGCGCTTATCGCGGGGGCTTCGGTTGGGCGCGAAGGGCCGTCGGTTCAGGTTGGGGCGGCTTTAATGCTGGCGTGGGGAAAGTGTTGCAGAGTGCTGGGTGTTCCGCTCATTCATGTGCAAACTTCGGAATTGATCGCCACCGGAGCGGCGGGCGGTTTGGCTGCGGCATTTAATGCACCTTTGGCCGGCGTCATTTTTGCCATTGAAGAGCTCGGGCGAGGGGTGTCGTTTAAATGGCAAAGAATGGTTCTGTTGGGTGTATTGGCAAGTGGCTTTATTGTCGTTGCACTGATGGGGAACAATCCTTACTTTGGTATGTTTGATACGCAGGCCCCTTATCGGCAGTTAATCTGGGGTGTGGTTTTGGCCGGCGGCATTTGCGGTGTAGCCGCCGGAGTTTTTTCAAGGTTATTGGCCAAAGGTGCCGCGGCGTTTGCGCCTTCTCGTATGCGGGGCTGGATACGGCGCCACCCGATTCAAATGGCCTTTCTGCTAGGGTTAATCTTGGCGGCGCTCGGCACGTTAACGCATCACACGGTTTATGGAACCGGGTACGGCATTGCCGCCCAGGCTTTATCGGGCGGTGCCGAGGTTGAGGCCGGCTTCGGCATCAGCAAGTTGTTGGCAACAGTTGTGACGTATTGGTCGGGTATTCCGGGGGGGATTTTTACGCCCGCTTTAACCACAGGCGCAGGGATTGGCGCTGAGTTGGCGCATGTTTTTAATGAGTTGTCCGACCCCGAAGTGCTTGCGTTGTTAGGTATGGCTGCATTTTTAGCCGGCGCAACGCAGGCACCACTGACCGCCAGTGTGATTACAATGGAAATGACCGGTAGCCAGCCCATGCTGTTTTGGTTATTGTTGGCATCGTTGTTGGCTTCTGTAGTTTCCCGCCAGATTACGCCCCAGCCGTTCTACCATTATGCAGCGGGCCGGTTCCGGCAAGCCATTCGTGAGCAAGACCGGAAACGGGTTGAGCAACAAGCTTAAGGTTGCGGCGTATGAGTCCAGCGCTGGTACAGTTTCTGGGCAATGGTGTCCAGCATAAAGCCCAAAGCGCCAATGAGCACAATAACGGCCATGAGTTCGGAGTAAGCCAGGCGGTCTCGTGTATCCAGAATAAAGTAACCTAGGCCTGAGCTGACCCCCAGCATTTCGCAGGGCACCAGAACAATCCAGATAATCCCTATTGCCAAACGCGCACCGGTAAGGATGTGGCCCAGGATTCCCGGCATGATAATACGGGAAAGCAGTTCCCAGCGGGTGGCACTTAAACTTTTGGCCAACATCAGCCATTTCTTATCCAGCTGTTTTACCCCGGCGGCCGTATTCAGAACAATCGGCCATACTGCGGCAAAGGTAAGCAGGAAGTAAATGGGGGCATCACCAATGCCGAAAATCATGACGGCAATCGGCATCCAAGACAACGGTGAGATCATGCGCAAAAACTGAAATGCGCTGCTGGTGCTGTTTTCAAGTGTGCGCGAACTCCCAATGGCCAAGCCGACGGGAATGCCGATTAACAAAGCCAGAAACAACCCGATCAGAACCCGTTTCATACTGGTTAAGGTGTGAATGGTAAGCTGATTATCTGCCAGCAAGCTGAACAGGTTTTGAAATGTTTCTTCAGGTCCCAGCAAACCTGCCAGGCCAATGTCTTGTTGCAGCCAACGGGTTCCCAGCGACCACAGCCCGATCAGCACCAGCAGGCCCGTCAGGCTCAACAGTGTGCGTTTTCCTGGAACAGAAAATGAAAGGGCTTTTAGCATGGCGACTCCTGATTAAACCGTAATGATTTCTTGGCGTTCGTAGTCGGGCTGAAGGCCGAACACCGGCAAACCACCGATTGACTCGATCGCTTTGCGGGCAAAGCGGTCGTCGACCAAGTCTTTTGCAACATAGGCTGGATCCAGTTCAGCCAGGAAGTCATTGCGCCCCGAGACCAAGGTATCTTTTAGTCGGCGCACCAACTCTTCTGTATAGCTGGGGAAGGGGTAGGGCTGGAAGTCAATGCGCTTTTCTTCCCATTCTTTGTTGACGATGGCGCCGTCTTTTTCATACATGGCGCGATCCAGTTTTGCCGGTACGAGTACTTGGGCCAAAGTTTCATAGGCATGCGGTGTATAGCGCTGATCGTGCTCTTTCGACAGGATTCGAGCCGTTTCCTCACGGTTGTCCTGAATCCATGCCTGTGCCTGAACAATCCCGTTCACTACGGCCTGAGACCATTCGGGGCGGTTCACAGTGTCTTCCTCGTGCATTAGAACAACACAGCACGCATGGTCTTTCCATACGTCGCCGGTGAAACGCAGGATTTTGCCTACTTTCAGTTGTTCGGCCGCTGCGTTGAATGGTTCCGCCACGATATAGCCCGAAATGCGGCGGTTGGCCAATGCAGGCAGCATATCGGATGGCGCCATGACAACAAGCTTGACTTGCTTGGGGCCCGGCTCGCCGTCGGCGATCGATTCCAGGCCTTTACTTTTAAGCAGGTGTTGCAGTACGACGTTATGGATTGAATACCAGAAGGGAATGGCCACAGTTGTGCCGCCCAGGTCAGACAAGTCGTTGATGTTTGGTTGAACGGTCAGGCCCGATCCGGACATATGATTCCACGCCACGACCTTGGCCTTCGATTGGCTTCCGTAGCGGGCCCAGATAGTCATGGGTGAGAGCAGGTGTACCGCGTTGACCTGTCCGGCCAGAAAGGCCTCAACCAATTGCGCCCAGCTTCTGAATAAACGCGGCTTCTCAACTTTAATGCCTTGTTGTTCGAAAATGCCATTGTTATGGGCCACCAGCAATGGTGTGGCGTCTGTAATGGGAAGGTAGCCAATTCTTAGAGGGGCATCCGCTTCCGCTGCACGCGCTTGCTTGTGCAAATTAAGCAAGGGAAGCGCGCCTGCTGCGGTAAACAGCGACGACAATTTTAGAAACTGACGACGTGCTTCTTGTGTGGCGACAGGTTCGTTTTGGGAAAGGTCGGTTTTTTTCATGGTGATCGGAGCTCAGTGGGCAACCGTGGTTGCGGATTTGGGACGTGCTTTGCGCAAGGCATGCACGATTTCAAGACGAATAGGCTCAAGTGCATCGATTGCTTCATCACGCGGATGGGGTAGCGGAATACGCCATTCTCCAACCAGGCGACCGGGTTGATGCCCAATGAGTATGATGCGGTCGGCCAAGGTAAGTGCTTCGTCGATATCGTGCGTAACCAAAACGGCTGCGGCGTGGTGTGTTTGTGTAATGCTGCGCAGTAACTGCTGCATTTCTTCCCGGGTAATTTCGTCTAGGGCGCTAAACGGTTCGTCGAGCAAGAGAATTTCAGGTTGACGCGCCAGGCAGCGTGCCAGTGCAGTACGTTGGGCCATGCCGCCTGAAAGCTCGGTAGGATAGCGGCTGCGGGCAGTACTTAAACCGACTTCATTAATGGCGGTGTTGATTCGTTGGCGTTTTTCCTGGTCGCTTAAATGAGGCTGATGCTTGAAATCGAGCCCGAAACCAACGTTTTCTTCCAAGTTGAGCCACGGTAAAAGGCTGGGGTCCTGGAAGACAAAGCCCAACCTGGGATGGGGGCCTTTTACCAATTGTCCGTGTAAATGTACGGTGCCGGCCTGCGCAGTTTGCAAACCGGCAAGAACGCGCAGCAGCGACGACTTTCCGACTCCGCTGGGGCCTAAAATGGCGACGGTTTCGCCTTGCGCCACGGTCAGTGAAAAGTCGGTTAGGACGGTATGCCGTGGTTGACTTTCACGTACATAGCCCAGTTCAATGTTATGGGCTTGCAAGACGATGTCGGTGGCGGAGGCGGGGCGAGTTTGCATGATGCTGCTAATGTTATTGGACGAAATCAAGCGGCCTGAGCTTGTTCGTCGGGGTGTTCGATAGCGTGAATCTCTTTGCGTAAATGTTTGAGCGCCGGGGTAACGATGGCGACGAATACGGCCTCACGCTGGCGGCGCTGGGCGGGATGATTCATGAGATAGCCTTTGGCGCCGGTATGAAGTACGGCCGAATGCGTGGCACGCAAGCAGAGCTCAGAGGTTGCCAGCCGCGCCTTTAACACATCCAGCACTTCCGGGTTGCCATTTTTGGTGGCTCTTGCCAGTTCTTTAATACGCGATTTCAACGGTTGTAGTTCCGCGCTTAAATCGTCGGCTTGATCGTCTAGAAAGACGTTTACGTGCGCATGTGTAGCATTTGTATCTTCCATCGTTTCCACACTGGCTTCGATAATGCCCAAGCCCATGCCGGTTTGTCCGAGCACGAATCCTGGTTTAATGCGTTTAATGTAATCACCGAACTGCTCCGGGTGAGCAATGATGTCGGTTTGGTTAAGCGCAACTTTGTCGAAGCGAATGCATAGAGTCTGTGTACCTTCCATGCCCGAAAACTCCAGGCAAGGCCGCAGGGACACGCCAGGGGTATCGCAACGTACGGCGAACATAATGTAGCCCTCGTCTTGCACGTAGGCGGCCACCACGGCCAGATGGTCGGCGCTGATGTTGGAAACCCATGGCAAAGACCCACTTACCTGATAGCCGTTTTCGGTTCGCACTGCGCGTAGATTGATTTTTTCTATGCCGGCCAAATGCTTGACGGTATTCGACATGCCTGTTCCGGCCAGAATACGCGCACGCGCAACATCTTTCAGGTAACGTTCACGAACCTCTTGATTGGGGGAGTGCAATAAATACCAGGCACAAGTCGACTGACACCACACCATGAATCCAGTTGAACCACATTCACGGGAAATTGAGGTGGTGATCTCAACTTGGGTGGACAGGTCTAGCCCCAGGCCATCATATTCCTCTGGGATAGCAGCGGCAAAGCCTCCCAGTTTGCCCAGCTCGCGTAAATACGTTTCCGGGTAGAAGCCTTCGCGGTCGATGGCATCGGCCAGAGGGCGCAATTCGGTGCGGGCCTGCTGGGAAATGGCATTGATGATTGCTTCTGATTGATTCATGGGGTTGACGTCCTAGTATTACCTGTGGGTCGTTAATTTCAGGCGTGGGGTTGCAGTTCAGGGTTGATGGGGGTGCGAGCCAAGTTGTTGGCGTAGTTGCAAAGCGTTGCCAAACTGACGCCTAAAACAGCCTCAAGTGCATTGGCTTCGGTATAGCCCGCTTCGAAAAACGCTTGTAATGTGTCATCTGATACATCGCCTTTGTTTTCCATCACAGCAATCGTGAATTGGGCGAGAGCGTTTAATTTGGCGTCGTTCAATGCTTCGGTTTTGCGTAACGCTTGAATGACCTCTTCGGGCATACCCAGTTTCTTACGTGAAAGAGCTGTGTGACCTGCTACGCAGAAACCGCAGCCATTCAGCGTAGCGGCTGTAATTTGTACGACTTCACGTTCTTCAGGAGTCAGGCCGGATTTGGCGTTAATGCCACCAACAACCTGGTATGTTTCCAGGGCGGTGGGGGCGTTAGCCAAAACGCCAATCAGGTTTGGGAGAAAACCGTTGTTCTTTTTCGCAGTTTCCAGGCGCTCTTTAGCGGCTTCAGGGGCGGAGTCGAGGGTGTGAATAGTAAGACGGCTCATATAGAAAAACACTTTTTAAAGGAGAGTTTAAAAATCTGGTTTTCATTGTAGAGATGAGCCGATAGAATTAGAAATAATATAAAAAAATATCTTTATTTCTCTTGGAAATAAAGATATGGGGAAAGAGACATTACGGGCACCGGCTTTGGCGCCCGTAATGTCAACGCGAATGCAACCGGTGCTTAAGCCTGTTGCTCCGTCCGATAGGTCGCGGCTATCTGCCCCAGCGCATCGGCGAACAGGGCAACCGTGCGGTCAACATTCTGTAATTTGTCCAGGCCGAACAAGCCCAGGCGGAAGGTCATGAAATCGGCGGGCTCATCGCATTGCAAGGGCACACCGGCAGCAGTTTGCAGGCCAATTTGGGTGAATGCGCGGGATGAGTGGATATCCGGATTGGTTGTGTAACTTACAACGACGCCTGGCGCTTCGAAGCCGGGCGCCGCCACGCTTTTGTAACCGCACCCGCCGAGCAGCTTGCGTACTGCTTGCCCCAATTCGCGCTGACGCGCTTTAGTTTGCTCGAGGCCTTCCGCCTCGGTTTGGGCAATGGCATCGCGCAATACCACTAACGCATCCGTTGGCATCGTTGCGTGGTAGGCATGACCGCCTTTTTCGTAGGCCTGCATAATTTGCAGCCATTTGCGTAGATCACAGGCAAAGCTTGAACTGGTGGTTTCCTCAATACGACCCAGTGCGCGGTCGCTTAACATCACCAAGCCGCAACAGGCCGATGCCGACCAACCTTTTTGAGGGGCGCTGATTAGGATATCCACATTCGAGCTTTTCATGTCGACCCACATGGCGCCTGATGCTATGCAGTCCAGAACGAACAGCCCGCCATTGGCCCGCACCGCGTCACCGACCTGTTTCAGGTAGTTGTCCGGCAACATAATGCCTGAGGCCGTCTCTACGTGTGGCGCGAATAAAAGATCGGGTTTGTATTCGTGAATGGCCTGAACAACTTCTTCAATAGGCGCCGGAGCAAAAGCCGCCTGGCTCCCCGTTTGCATCGGGCGTGCTTTCAGCACATGCGTGTCGGCTGGAATGTTTCCCATGTCGAAGATTTGCGACCAACGATAGCTAAACCAACCGTTGCGCAAAACCATACACCTTTTTCCGTGGGCAAACTGGCGGGCAACGGCTTCCATACCGAAGGTTCCGCTGCCGGGTACGATGATGGTCGCGTCGGCGTTGTATACTCGTTTCATCGCGCTGGAAACATCCTTCATTACGCCTTGAAAAAGCGCCGACATGTGGTTTAGAGCTCGATCGGTGTAGACAACCGAATATTCGAGCAAGCCATCGGGATCCACGGCGGGCAACAATTTCGACATAACGCACTCCTGGAAATCGGTGTAGTAAACAAATCGATTGTAGTCGACATGCGTAAATGCTACCGATTGGTGTTAGTGAAAGCCAAAATCAAGCCTTTCAACGACTTGAACTGCTCCATTTTTATATTCCACTACGATACCTTCACCCGATTTGGGCACAATCCCCGTCAGTGCTGTGATGTTTACTTGGTGTGTTACCACCACCATCAGCCCGGGGCCGTCCCACCGTGCAAATCGAACCAGCGCGCGTTGGGTTTGCATCGCTTCGGTTTGTCGATTGCTGAAAAAAGAATTGAATTCCGGTGCATCGGTGACTTGGTTGGGAAAGGCTAATGTGGCTGTCTCCATGCAACGACACCATTGCGAGCTTAAGACTTGGGCCACTGCAACCGACTGGTTACGAAACCATTGACCAATATGTCGTGCCTGTTCGCGGCCGGTTTCGTTCAAGTTGCGTTGGGTGGCGCATTGACCCAATGTGAAATTGTCGGGGTCGCCTCCGCCGGGCGCATAGGCATGTCGAATCAGCACAATTTGGCCGTCTTTAAGTGCGGGATGGGGTGTGTCGGCGTTTTGTGCAATGGCCGGAAACACGGAGAAGACTGAGAGCAACAGTGTGAGGCAAAACGCATTAAACAGATGCATAGGGACACGATAACGAGCGCATGAGACGTTCATATAAAGTCCTTTTGGGCAAACCGGAAGTGCTACGTTATGAACAAGGGCATTGCATAATATAGGCGCAAAACAAAGAAGCAGGGGGTGGCTTTGGAACGTGACACGAGGTTGAGGAAATGACGTTGCAGTTGAAATCGTGTGACTTTAATGACGACGCATCGCGCGTGGCTCGCCGTCTTATCGGGGCGATACTGCTTGTGGATGGCGTGGGAGGTCGAATTGTGGAAACCGAGGCTTACGATCGGGATGACCCGGCGTCACACTGCTTTGGCGGACCAACAAGCCGTAATCAAGCCATGTTTGGGCCTCCTGGATGCGCCTATGTTTACCGGTCGTATGGTATTCATTGGTGCTTGAATTTTGTTTGTCGAGAGCAAGGGCATGGCGCGGGCGTATTAATCAGGGCATTGGAGCCACTATATGGTTTGGACGTCATACGAGAGCGTCGAGACGGCCGACCGTTGCGCGACTTATGTTCAGGGCCCGGCCGGGTGGGGCAGGCGCTGGCGATTCACCGTGATTACAACGGCCATCCGCTTGACAGGCCGCCTTTTGAGGTGTGGGCGGCTGATGCACCCCTACCGGTGAGCGTGGGGCCGCGTATTGGTATCAGCAAGGCTGTGGAAACCCCCTGGCGATTTGGTCTGACGGGCTCAGGGTTTCTTAGCAAACCGTTTCACGCGGGGGCTAAGGCAGGGCCGAGCCCACAGCCGTAATCCGGGTCATACGTTTTTTGTGGCTTGTAGGGGGCTTTCCGCCAGACGACCGGCCGCCCAACTTGCTTTGGCTTTTTCGTATACATCTTCGACGACGCTCACTTCAACGGGCGGCTTTTCAGCCCCTTTCAAGCCGTCGTCGTGGAAAATATATAGACGCGAGGCAAAGTCGGCAAAAGGCAACGACCCTTCGCCCGGCAATTCGCCACTGCCTTGTGTTGAAACCACAGTGCCATTGCCCCAGTCTTGACCGCTGTCGTTGTTAGGGTTGAAAAAATACACCCGCATTTCGTTGTTCTGGTCAAATGCGACGCGAATAATGGTAATTGCATGCCAACCTACAAACCCGCCTGAACTGTCGGTGACTGCGATTCCCGCCGGTTGGGGGTGAATAATGGGTTCGTTGCCGTTATATAGCGGATGGTAGGTTTGGTAGAACGATGTAATGAATTGATGGTAGTGCTTTAACTGCCCGGTTGCGATGTCGACTGCAATATAAAAGTCGCGCCCTACCCACCAACCGTGGAGTTCCGGATTAATCCACTTGTGCGGATCTTCGCCACGACCTGCCACGCGCCGGCCCATTTCTGCATAAAGACGATCAAGGTGGGGTACCAGCAGAATTGACACTGCGTCGGCATCCAGCGGAATGTTCGATGCCAAGCCAAGCTGTAGTTGGCTTGAATCGAGCGGTTGCCCTTCGATATGCATAATAATGCGGTCGTTATGGGTGACCTGGGCCAATAACCACAGCAGGTAGTCGGGATCATTCAACGCCCACATTGATAAGGCGCGTGCTGATTGACAAGTGGGGTTGTTGCCCTGGCCCACCCCCAGCGGTTGCCCCAACATCTGCATAACCCCGGCAATCATGCGTTGTCGGGCAGGAATAGTGGAGCCAAAAGCAATTTCTAAAGAATGGGTACAGGTAGCACTGGGCTCTGTCGCTAAAAGCCGCCACAACGACGGGGCGATAGGCGGCGAATACAAAATGCCGCGTTCAAGCATGAGCGCAATACCTAAAATGGCTTCTCCGGTCCCGATATGAACCGATTCTTTAATAAGCTGATTAACCAATGGTTGATAGCAGCGCAGGCAATCCAGGCCGGTACTGGATAGGCCCAGTACTTGAGGTAGAAGATCTTGGTGATCGGAGGCCATAATAAATTGCACAAAGCCCACCTGGTAGTCGGATACCAGACCGGTGTCGTGCATGGCGCGGGCCATACCCATGGCTTCCGCTTGCAGTGCACCGCGGTCGGCCGCGTTCAGGCGTTGCGTGTAAACCTCAAGACCAGGGTCGTCGCGGCATAAGTGCGTGGGGCCGAACAGCGCGCTAATAAGGCGGTCAGCCCCCACAGCGCGGGTATCGCTCATGCCGTTCTGGTCGGCGTGCAAGGCGACGGCGATTTGTACAATCATTGACTTCACTGGCCCAACCTGCAAGGGTCGCTGGGTTAGGATACGCCACACCTCATCCACCAGGCGGCTCAGGATACTTTCCGCGCCGATCTGCTCCAGAACGTGTTTTAACAGCTGGTCAATTGTCGGGCCCATCGGGCCTTCGCGAACACGCGATACTTCAGAAGCGGTGCCCAGAATCCGGTCGAGATTCAAGGCCAGTACCTGCGTTAAAAAATGGCGAGCTTGCGCTGCGGGCAACCCGTTTACGCGGTAGGTATATTGCGCGACTGCCAAAAACCGCAGCAAGCTTAAACATTCAAGTGCAACAGTTTGGGGTTCCGCTTTTTCAAGCGTGTTCTTTACCAGCCCCGGCAAGAGTTGGGCAGGGGTGCTCCAGTCGGTACCGGCAAAAATGCCTGCTTGGTCAAGGCGTTGAATTCGCCCTTGAAGCGCGGCAATGCTGTCGGGCTGTTTCAAGAGCCGGCAAGTGGCCTCCAGTATTCGGCTTTGATATGTTGCCTTACCAACAGTTGAAGCCTTTTCAAGTTGAGACAACATGTGGTCGAACTTGGAAAGCATCGAGTCAAGAGATGCCGGATTAACTGTTGGGGAATGGCTTTGCGCCGATTCCGTTGTGTAAAGCGGGTTACCCATTTGGCAAAACACTATCCTTAAACATAAAAATCAAGATCTTCTTGTGCCTTAAGCAGGTCGCGCAGGCGGTGCGGATCTTCACCGTGGAAATAGATCAGCCCCCAATGTGTACCAAATGCCGAGCGTTTTGTAACCTTTTGTTCGAGCGGCGGCACCAGTTCGTGAAACTCGAAATACGGATCGTTAACGGTTTCGTCTGGTAAAGAAAGCTCGCTCACGACACGGCGACGTGGGTAAACGCCAAAGCATCCTGCGTGGCCGTTGGCATCCTCAACCGGTGTGGGGAAAAACGCGTCGAGCTCTTCTTGCGTTGTTTTTGGGTCAAACGCCATGACAAGTGCCTGATAGCCATTGAATTCGTAAACCCGCTCAAGCAGCTCAAATACGTTGAAGCCGGGCGGACGGTAGGCCACTTCGCCAAAATACATGGTGCCGTCGCTCGTCACAAAGTATTCGGGGTGAATAAAACCGAAATCGATATCAAACACTTCAATAAGCTTTTCTATTTCCTGTGTAATGCGCCCACGCCATTTTTCCAGTTCAGGGGTGGCCGGCACGAATACAGAGTAGCCTAGCGAGACATACTCGGAAATATTAAGAAACTGGATTTTTCGGTCTTTAATCCAGGCTTCCACTGCGAATTCCCAGCCGCTTAGATGACTTTCCATTAAAGCGGGGAACTCGTCGTCGGAAATTGTGGCGACATCGTCGGCCGTGCGAATAACCCGATGGCCCAAACAACCGGCCTTATCGAATGCCTTGAAGTGAATAGGGTCGTTTGGGTCGCCGTCAAGCTTGAGCAAGGTCTGGTTCACCCGTTTCAGAAACCGGATCACGTCGTTTCGATCCATGGCTTCTTCGAAAATGCCTACGCGGATACCGCCTAATTGTGCGCGGCGCTTCATGAGTGACTTGTCGCGGAACAACATCGACTGGCCAAGCAGGCGGGGGTTGTCGAGCAGTACCGAGTTAACAGCGCCGGCCCATTCCACTGTTTCTTCGAACAGGGGGACAGCGACATCAACGCCCATTTCCTGCAAGGTGATAGCCAATTCATAAGAGCGATCGTTAAGACGCTCGAAATCCCAGGATATAAACGGAATATTATGTTCTTTGGCGTAATCTTCAGCCCAGGGCGGGGCGACAACAATATAGCGCCGGTCGAAATTTTCGAGCGCATCAATACAGCGCAGGCTCCAGCCCAGCACCGCAACAAATCCCTTATTTGGGTCTTTTTCCATATGAGACCTCCTTAAATGTTCGCCGGCTGGCAACAGGTGGCCCGGAACCGGGCGCAGGCGAGCCGGTTCCTATTTAGCATACAGGGTTAGGGCGGGGATGTCTTGTTTCCTAGGAGGAACTCGATGATGCGATGTGGGTTGCCAGGCGCTTTCGATTCGCACTTCGCGCTGCACCATACTCCATAATGCGGGCTGTTTCGTCGGCAACGGTTTCACCCAGAAATCGCTCCAGCAGGTACAGCGTCAAATCAACGCAAAGGCTTACACCGCCCCCGGTAACCACCTCACCTTCGTCGACCACAAGCGCATGCATTGTGTGTACGGAAGGGTGGTTCTCTTCCAAAGTCTGGAGCGGGCAGACCTCGGGCTCTATTACCGGTACCTTGGTCGTGGCGCGTTTGCCGTCAAGCAAGCCTGCTGCCGCCAAGATCATTGCGCCGGTGCAAACGCTGGCGATACAGGGGGTGTGCTGACGGCGGCTTTGAAGGAAGGAAAGGATACGTTCGTTCTTGACCTGGTTCTTCCAGCCCGGCCCTCCGGTGACCATGACAACGTCGGACGGTGGTGCATTGTTGAAGGAATAGTCCGTTTCCACTCTTAAGCCATTCTGCAACTCAACCATCCCCCCGTTTTCGGATACCGTGAAGTAGGTGAGTGTGGGGTCGACACGCTTGGCCATTGAGAGGGTGCCCAAAATACCGATTTCAATAGGCTCGACAAAATCATAGAGTACGACGGCAATCCGCATTGAGGCTCCTGGTTGACTTGCTTTAATTGTTTCCTATAATAAGACAGTGTTTCATTTTAGGCAACAAAAAAAGGGGGCGTGATGACCTGTGTGGTAACTGAGGCCTGTATTGCTTGCCGTTATGGGGATTGTGTTGATGCTTGCCCCGTTGATGCGTTCAGGGTCGGCGAAAATTTTGTCGTCATTGATCCTGAGGTTTGTGTTAATTGCACGGTGTGTGTGCCGGCTTGTCCTGTGTCCGCAATCGTGGCCGACTACGAGCTTGATGTCTCGGAGCGTCAGCGCTACGTGGACTTGAATGCGACATTGTCAAAGGAGTTTGATCACGCGCAGGTGCAGGTTGAGGCATTGGCCGATGCGGAAAAGTGGGCCGATGTAAAAGATAAGCTACACCTGCTTATTCGCACTTAGCGTCAACCGGTATCGCCGCTAAGAGTTTGCTTCGCTCTCTTCGGAGTCCGGATTATTTTCCATTACGACAACCAAGGCCTGGGCGTCTCCGCTGGGGCTGCGCCCCCGGTGTGGCAGGCTGGACTCAAAGTAAATGCTGTCGCCCGGCTCAAGCGTCCAGCGTCTTAGGTGCCCGTCGATTTTTATTTCAAATTCAACCTCGCCGGCAAGAATATAAATAAATTCTTCTCCGGGATGCTCGAAATAGGTGTCGATATCGACTTCCGATGGGAAGGTGAAAATAAAAGGCTCCATGTGTTTATGGGCCTTTTTGTGCGCGAGGCTAACGTAATCATAGCCAAAGCCCGTGCCGCCGCGCACAACCGGCTTGCGTTCCCATCGATGCACCACGGATACCTTGGCATCTGCACCGGCCTCAATTGCATCGTCGGGTTGAGTAGGATCAACAAAGAAATAGCTTAAATCCTGGTTCATTGAACGGGCAATGCGCGCCAGTGAGGCAATGGGGGGCGCACTCTTTCCGTTCTCTATTTTCGACAGATACCCTTTGGTAAAGCCTGACCGTTCAGCGAGCGCGTCGAGCGTCAGCCCACTGCTGATGCGTAGCGCTTTCAGGCGTTCGCATACAGCGATTTCGTCACTGCTGATTTGGGCGGGTTGCGGGGGGGCAGATTTGCGCCCGGCGGAAATGCGTTTTGAGCGGGTTGGGGCAATGGTGTTTTTCTGTGCCTTCATGGGTGTGTGTATCCGCTATGCCATTAGTGCTCTTGTGGAGGGGTGGCGAGTTAGCTGTTTGTGCTGTTTCTTATTCTAACTCGCCAAGCTGCATTAAGCGCGGATTTTGGCCGGCAACGCTGTTCCGGCCAGATGGATTTAACTCTTTTTTTCGAACCCGGCTGTGTTGAAAAATACATTTGGTTTGCGATAAATAGCCAGAAGCAGGCAGCCTTCGTCGGAGTGCGTTTCATGTAATGACCCGGGTTTGCGCCAAACATACTGGCCCGCCCGACATATGCCGTCGTGATCATAGAACGACCCTTCAAGGACGAAACTTTGTTCAATTTCCGGGTGGCGATGAAATGGCAGGACGGCACCGGGTTCCCATTTGAGTAGAACCGTCATTTCGCCTTCATCGTCGTTCCGGTACAAAACCTTCATCCAGATTTTATCGAACTGTGATTTTTGCCATTCCAGCTTTTCCGGGTCAACGTAAGTTGATCCGCCGATGGTGGGTTCCAGTTTGCCTTTAAGGCGTTCTTTGAAGTGTGTTTCGGACATGTGTTGATCTCCAGGTGTGTTCGGGGTTGAGTGCGATGACTGAACTCGAAGATATCGTACGACTATGTTTCATAAAATGCAACTTATATAGGCAATAATTTCATTTAAGTAAATATAAATGAAAACCCTATGGTTTTGTTAGGAAATATTTGTTGTACTTTAGGAAACTATGGGTTAAGTTGGATGCGTGGCAGTTGTAAGACAAAAAGAAGTCGTTTCACCATTGAGGAGGTGTATTGTGAGAAAGCCTGTAAGTTGGTATCTAAGAACGGCGACACTGGCCGTTGTAACGGGGTTGGCGCTGGGTAGCGGTGCAGCAATGGCCGATGACAAACCGGTCAGGTGGAAGGTGCAAAGTTGGTTCCCAACCAAGTTACCCCATGTTGGTACGCAAATTACCGACATTTCAAAGAAGGTTAAAGCTGTTTCCGGCAACAATATTCAGTTCCAGGTGTTTGAACCAGGAGCTCTTATTCCGCCGGCCGAGTGTTTCGATGCTGTGTCCAACGGGGCAGTGAATGCTTGTTGGGGGATTTCCGGGTATTACTATGGCAAGCACCCTGCCTTGGCAATATACTCGGCTGTGCCGTTTGGCCCGGAGTGGCCTGAGATGCTGGCATTCTTCTATTACGGTGGCGGCAAAGAACGATACGAAGAAATTTATGCCAAGAACAATATCAAAGGCATTATGTGTGGCGGTACGGTATCTGAGGCGTCAGGATGGTTCAGAAAGGAAATCAATTCCGTCGAGGATCTAAACGGATTGAAAATGCGCATTTTCGGCTTGGGTGCCAAAGTCGTAGAGAAACTGGGTGTGTCTGCTCAGTTGATTCCAGCCGGTGATATTTACCCTGCACTTGAGCTGGGTACGATCGACGCAGCCGAATTTGCCATGCCTGCGGTTGATTTGCAGCTCGGTTTCCATCAGGTGGCCAAGCATTATTATTTCCCTGGCTGGCACCAACCTGCCACGCTGTACGAACTCATCATCAACATGGATAAATGGAACGAGCTGTCCAAAACCCAGCAGGCCCAAATTGAGATGATGTGTGGTGATAACGTTCGGCAGGCTATTGCCGAAGGGGAAGCCAAGCAGGCGGCGGCATTGAAAGCCATTGAAGAAAAAGGTGTGACGGCGCATGAGTGGTCGCCCGAAATTATCCAGGCATTTCGCAATGCGTGGGAAGAAGTGGTCGTTGAAGAGTCTGCCAATTACCCTGAGTTCAAAGAAGCGTATGAACATTACGCCAAGTTCCGCGAAGAATATAAACCGTGGCGTCAGGTTAGTACTGTTAAAGATCAATAACAGGGCATGAAGAAGGGGTTTCGCTGCAACGTTAGGGCGAAGCCCCCTTTTTCATTGAGGCATTGGACAACATAGAATAAGGTGGGGCAGGAGATGCAGGGCATGTTGAGGTTGTCGAACGCGCTGGGTCGGTTCGTCGAAAGGGTGGGGGTCATTGCTGCTTGGTCGGCTTTGGTGCTGGTTGCGGTCATTATTATCGACGTCGTAGGGCGTCATTTTTTTTCAACCGGTTCATCCAAACTGCAAGAGCTTGAGTGGCACTTGCACACCATTTTGTTCATGTTTTGTCTGGGTTTGGGCTATGTTCACAACACCCACGTACGTATTGAAATTGTGAGTGAAAGGCTGGGGCGGTGCGCGCTCTGCATTATTGAGATCCTGGGTTGCCTGTTGATGTTGCTGCCGTTTTGTTTTGTTGTCATTTATTACGGTATAGAGCTAACCCAGCGCTCGTGGGAAGTCAGCGAAATTTCGTCGTCCGCCACTGGGCTGCCCTATCGCTGGCTGATCAAATCAGCCATTCCTTTAGGCACGTTGGTGCTTGCAATTAGCGGTATCAGTATTTTGTTGCGCAATATTGTCCGATTGTTCAGGCCGGACCTTGTCTCAACGACCACCATGGAAGTGGAGTCGGTCGAAGACGAGAATCCTGTAAACATAACCTTGCAATCCGGGCGATAAAAAATGGACATTATTAGCAATCTTCCCCTGTTTATGTTTGTCATGCTGGCCGTGTTGATGTTTACCGGCTACCCCGTTGCGTTTGTGCTTGGCGGAACGGCGCTTACTTTTGGCCTTATTGGTTTTTATGTTGATTATTTTGCGTTAATCGAGTTTTACAACATCACCGCTCGCATCTGGGGTAGCGTGGCTGAAAAGCCCATTCTTGTCGCTATACCCATGTTTATTTTCATGGGAACCATGCTCGAGCGAAGCGGCATTGCCATCGACCTTTTGCATTGCCTGCAAGTGTTGTTAAGGCGGGTGCCCGGTGGGCTGGCGATTTCCGTCACCATGATGGGAACTATTTTGGCGGCGACGACCGGTATTGTGGGTGCCTCGGTCATCATGATGACGCTGCTTGCTTTGCCTGTGATGTTGCAACGCGGGTATCAGGTGCAGCTTTCAACCGGTACGATCGCTGCTTCCGGCACTTTGGGTATTTTGATTCCGCCCAGCATCATGCTGGTCATTCTGGCTGATCTTTTGGCCGTGTCGGTGGGTTCCTTGTTCATGGGTGCCTTGTTTCCAGGGCTGGTGCTCGCGGCCTTGTACATGGTTTACATTTTTGTTGTTTGCATGGTCAAGCCTAAGCTGGCGCCGCGCATGCATGCCGATGAGGCGCCAGCCGACAGCGCCGAACTATGGTCTTTGATTTTCCGCAGCTTTATCCCGCCGGTTTTCCTGATTGTGTTGGTGCTGGGTTCCATATTTTTTGGTTGGGCAACTCCCACTGAGGCCGGTGGTGTAGGAGCTTTCGGTGCAATACTGCTTGCGGCGGCGAAACGGAATTTGAAATTTTCAGTGATGAAAGATGTACTGGTGCGGTCCGCCAAAACCAACGCTATGCTCTTTATGATTTTTTTGGGCGCGACGGCATTTTCTTACGTTTTCCGCTCTTTGGGGGGCGATGACATTATTGCCGAGTTCTTTGATAACTTGGGCGTTGGCCCTGTAGGTGTGCTGGTATTAATGTTGCTTGTTGTTTTCGTGATGGGTTTCTTTTTCGACTGGATTGAAATTATTCTGATTATTTTGCCCGTTTTTACCCCCATTCTGGAAACAATGGATTTGGGAAGTCATGTTGCACAAAGCGACTTTTTGGTGTGGTTTGCCATTTTGCTGGCGGTTAATCTGCAAACCTCTTATCTGACACCGCCGTTTGGGTACGCCTTGTTCTACATGAAGGGGGCGAAGATACCCGGTGTGACCATGCAACATATTTATGCGGGGATTATTCCTTTTGTCATTCTGCAGTTGATTGGCCTTGCATTGGTGGCATTGTTCCCGGAAATCGTTTTGTGGTTGCCCAGAAAGCTCGGTTTGTGAGCATAACCTGGTATTTGGCTTGCCGTCTGGATACGACTCAGTCAGAATAAGCCCGTTTTCTTTCGAAGCTTGTGGGCTCTTTCAAAATGTCTAATCCAGACGGCCGATATGCCGATGCAGTTTATTTCTTTATTGCTCTTGTTATCGGTATTGCCGTTGGTGTGGTGGGGGGCTACTTCCATCTACTGATTGATTGGCTTTCTCAGTGGCCGCAATGGTTGGGCAGCCAGTTGCAAGGGGCGGCGCGTATTGCCGTAGGTGCGCTGGTCACCATGAGTGTCGCCGTTTTCTGTGTTTTCATTGTTAAGCGATTCGCACCCGAAGCAGGCGGAAGTGGCGTTCAGGAAATTGAGGGCGCCATGGAGGGTAAACGGGTTGTGCGTTGGCAGCGCGTTCTGCCCATTAAGTTTTTCTGCGGCGTTTTGTCTATTTCATCCGGTCTTGTGTTGGGGCGTGAAGGCCCGACAATTCATATTGGCGCGGCTATTGCTGCCGGATTGTCCGATAAATTGCGTGTTTTGGTACAGGAACGCAAGGGGCTTCTGGCAGCCGGTGCAGGTGCCGGCTTGGCATGTGCATTCAACGCCCCGGTTGCTTCCATGGTGTTCGTGGCAGAAGAAATGCGTCGACAGTTTCCGTTCTCTTTTCGGAATTATGTCGCGGTTGGGATCGCTTGCGTTGTGGCTACTGTAATGACCGAGTGGGTGGGCGGTGTAGCGCCGGACTTAAGTATGACCTTGCATGGCGAAGGTGTGTCATTACCCCTGCTTTTGGCTTTCGTTCCATTAGGCGTTTTATTGGGCGCCTTTGGCGTTTTGTTGAATCGTGGTTTGTTGGGTGCGGCTCAGCTCGCCACACTTTGCCATGCTCGCCTGCCCTATGCTTTCCCTGCTGGTGTGGGCCTGGTTGTGGGTGCTTTGCTCATGGTATTTCCCATGGCGGTAACGGGGGGAGAGCACATGATTCAGCGTTTCAACTTCGATTCACCGGGTTTATTGATGTTGCTTCTGCTGGTGGTTGTCCGGTTTTTTACTTCGACTGCCAGTTATGCTTCCGGGGTGCCGGGTGGTATTTTTGCGCCTATTCTGGCATTGGCAATGTGCGTTGGCCTGGCTTGCGGCACCATGGTTGAAATACTGTTTCCTCATGCGGGAGTCGATCCGGTTGCGTTCGGCATTGCCGCCATGGGAGGTTTGTTTACTGCGTCGGTACACGCGCCCACGGTTGGCATTATTCTGGTGGCTGAGCTCACCGGAACGTACCAATTATTGTTGCCTTTGGCGATAACCTGCCTGTGTGCCCATATTTGCGCAAAATGGTTGGGTGGGCGGCCGATTTACGAAGCGCTGCTGGAGCGTACGCTGGAGCAGGAACGATTGAAAGTTGCCGGGGCACAAGCAGAGCAATGAGTCGGGCTTATTCACCTTGAGCGGTGTTATGTTCTGTACACGCATAAATCAGGGTCACGTCGCCGTCCGAGGGCATGACCGCCGAAAGCGGCAGGCATTGTTCTTTTTGGCACCAACGATAGTCGGGCACGTATTTTGAACGCATCAGGCGTAGGGTGGAAGGGTACGTTTTCGTTGGTTTGTATTCATACCAGCCATGATGCAATACCGCTTCTTCGGGCGGTTCCATTCCCGCCGCGGATCCTTTTATACGCGCCTGGGTGGCCACCAGTCGGGCACCTAGCTTGTTATTGAATGATTCGACGGCATAATCCTCTTCCCATCTTACTTTTTCAATGGAGTGGGTCCAGGCAAGTGTGAACTCCGTAGCGGGCACAAATAAGGGTGGTAACGAAGGGAGACCTGCCAGGGCAAAGCAGACACCAAGTACAGCAACACCCGACATTACTCCGACTCCGGGTGCATGCGTTTTTCTGGGTGACGCCACGCATGCCAGATAATAAAACCAACGCAAAGCGTAATGCCGATCTCATCGGTAATGGGGGCGGCCACAACCAGTAAAGCGGCCGCCGAAATAGCGATAACGCGGCTAAGCCACCCCAGCGGGCCAAATAAATAGCCGATGGCACCCGCTCCCCATAGCCCAATGGCCAGTAACGCTTTGACTACGATATACATGACTGCCGTGGCGCCGCCGTCTCCTTGTAACATAAGCGCCGGCGCATATACGGCCATATAAGGCATGATGAAACCAGCCACGGCAACACGAAGTGCCTGAACACTGATTTGCAGCCCAGGTGCTTTGGCGATCGGCGAAGCGGCAAAGCAAGCCAACGCCACGGGCGGCGTTAGGTCGGCCATAATGCCGAAATAAAAGACGAACATGTGCGAGACAATGAGCGGCACCCCCAACTCAAGCAAAATGGGCGCGGCCAGTGAGCTGGTGAGAATGTAATTGGGAATTGTGGGTATGCCCATCCCTAGAATCAGGCAAGTCAGCATGGTGAGTAGCAAAGCTAAAAACAAGTTGCCTTGGCCGATGCTGATAATGTATCCGCCTAAAGTGGTGGCCACCCCAGTTAAATTAATAATGCCGATAATGACACCGACCAGAGCGCAGGCAATGGCAACCGGTAATGCATGACGAGCGCCCATTACCAGGGCTTCAACGGCAAGGCGCAAGGCATTCGTCTCTTTTCTGCCGATTAACAACAACGCTACCAGCATTGCCGTTACGACGAAGAATGTGATGACACCAAACTCCAGGAAGCCCCCGCACGCAAAGGCCAGCAGTACCCAGAAAAGATAACGCGCACTTTGTCGGCTGATGCCTTGTACTATGGCCGCGCCGAAAATGAGGACAACGGTAAGCGCAAGGCCAATGGTGCCGGAAAACATTGGGGTATAGCCTGAAAATAACAGTGCGATCAAACCCAGCAGGGGGAGCAGCAAATACCAACGTTCTTTAAGCGCGGCCCAAGGATCGGGGCAGTCTTTTTTGTCTAACCCATGCAGGCCTTTGCGCCCGGCCTCAAGGTGGACTGTCCAGAAAATAGTGACAAAATACAGAAGTGCGGGAATAAGCGCCGCCTTGCAAATGTCGATATAGGGTACGTTCAGCGTTTCAGCCATAATGAACGCCACAGCCCCCATGACCGGCGGCATAATTTGCCCCCCCATGCTGGAGGTGGCCTCGACCCCGCCCGCAAAAGCAGGGGCATAGCCAAAGCGCTTCATTAAGGGAATAGTGAACTGCCCGGTTGTGACAACATTCGCCACCCCGGAGCCATTAATGGTGCCCATGAAGCCTGAGCTGATGACGGAGACTTTTGCCGGGCCGCCGCGCGTATGCCCAACCATGCCCATGGCAAAGTTGGTAAATAGCGTAATCATGCCCGCTTGCTCAAGAAACGCACCAAACAGAATGAACAGGAAAATGTAGGTGGACGACACGTATGTGGGCGTGCCGTAAATGCCTTCCGTACCAAAACTTAATGTTCCGATGATTTGGTCGAACCCGTAGCCCCGGTGTTGCAGCATGCCGGGCAAGTATTCACCGAATAGGCCATACAGAAGAAACAGGCCGCAAATAAAAGGCAGTGCCCACCCCATCATGCGCCGGGCCGCTTCAAAAACCAATATCAGTAGCACAACGCCCACTAAGGTATCCGTGGGCGTAAGCATGCCGGCACGCGCCGTTAAGTCGCTTTCAAAGACCCAGTGATACAGACTGAAAACGAATGCAATGCCACCCAAAGCCCAACTGAAGAAACGGCCGCCCCGTGAGGTGGCGACCGGCTCCAGCATGAAAATAAGCAGTACAACAAACCCAACGTGTATTGCCCGTATGACCAGGCTGGATAACGGGTGGAAGGCCGCCATGTAGATTTGGAACGCCGAAAACGCCAGCGCAACCCAGAACACGCTGCGCGGGATATCAGCAATAGCGGACCGGGGAGAGGAACTCATGCTGTACGAAGGCGCCGGCGCTACTTCACAATGCCCACTTCACGGTAGTAGCGTTCTGCACCCGGATGAATTGGCACCGGCATTCCCTTCACCGCATTTTCAGGTTTAATGGCCTTGGCTGCGTTGTGGGCGGCGGCGAGCTTGTTTAGGTTCTCGTACATTGCTTTTGTCATCGCGTAGGCTAGGTCGTCGGAAACTTCGGACTGCGTTACCAGAAAATTGGGAATCGCTGCCGTTTGCACATCGTCAGTTTGGCCTTCGTAGGTATTGGCCGGTATGACCGAAGGTTGATAAGCCGCATTCCCGATTTTTTCCACGGTTTCAGCGGGGACCGGTACGACCACAATATCAACCGCGGTGGCCAAATCGCGAATGGATGCCACCCCTAAACCTGCGGATTGCAGTGTGGCATCCAGCTGACGGTTTTTCATAAGCTCAACCGACTCGCCGAAAGGCAGGTATTCAACCTTGCCCAGGTCATCGTAAGAAAGCCCGGCCGCTTTAAAGACGGCTCGGGCATTCAATTCGGTGCCCGAACGTGCCGCGCCGACTGAAACGCGTTTGCCTTTCAGATCGGCCAAGGAACGAATGCCCGAATCGGCGTTAGCGACGATTTGGACGTAGTTGTTGTAAGTGGCCGATAAGCCGCGCAGCTTATCCAACTTGTTGGGAAACCCGGCTTCTTTAGAGCCATTCCATGCATCTGAGACCGTATCAGCCAATGCAAAAGCCAGTTCCCCACGCCCCGCTTGTAGCAGGTTCATGTTCTCGGCCGATGCTTTGGTTACCTGAGCTGTGGCTTTGGCGTTGGTGATTTCCTGTGCATAAATTTGCGATAGGGCAACGCCTAGTGGGTAATACACACCGCTTTGTCCACCCGTTAATACGTTAATGAATTGCGGCTTCTGTGCCATGGCGGGGCCACATAAGACCGTGCTTAACGCAAGGGCGGTGGCGGCAAGCCATTTTATTCTTCTCATGATTGTCTCCTTTTTGAAGTGTGGGTTTTTTGTTTAATTATTTCACGTTTGGAAAGCCGCGGGCGCATTTACAATGACCTTGGCATCGTTAAAAGGCAAATCAAATGGTTCTTAATAAGTTAGGCGGGTATGGCGCGGCAATCTGTATTCTGGCTGTGGCGGCAGGGTGTTCATCGGGTGGGCCAGCTTTCTCGGGCGAGCGCGCGATGGGGCCGGGCTCGGTTGTGGGAAGCCCGGAATGCCAGAGGAATCCGCGAAGTTGCATTTACGAAGGGCGTTACGAGTCTGATGAGCGGGCTTATGCCGAATATGAGGCGGCGCGTTTGAACCAGATGGAACTGGAGCGGCTGCGCCGTGGGGGGCGGTGGTAGTAATCCACGCCCAGCGCGCTCATATGCGGCCTGGACTCAGCCAGCTGACACAAAGATCTTGAGCCGATCATCGGCAAGAGCAACCGAGTCTACGAAGTCCTGAGCCGCAAGCGCCCGCTGACGCTGGCCATGATCCGCAGACTGCACAAGAGGGCTTTTTATCATAAAAGAAGGATAACGACATTCATTAGACTTGTTTTTGCGAAGAAACACGTTCAATGGGGGTAATGCCGATGTCCCCAGTCGATTCTATCTTAGGGATTGAGGGTTTAATAGCTCAGCAGGTCAATCGGGCACAGGACATTCATGTGTGGGCCCGACCCAAACGCCGGCCTGGGTGCCTGTATTGCCGGCCAGGTTGCACTGGCGCCTGATTTTTCGTTGTGGGTGGGGAAGATTTGGGCGCTCAAACCCAGGCGGTAATGCGCAATATAGAAGTGGCGTTGAAGGCAGTGAGCGCCGGTTGGGGCGATGTGGTGCGACGGACTATTTATACGCTTCACCCCACAGAGTTTGAAGTGATCACTGCGGCCATTGAATCGGTGTGGGGTAGTCAGGAACACCCCGCTCAAACGATTATTGGTGTAACTGGACTGGCGGTGTCGGGGTTACTGATTGAGATAGATGTGACGGCCGCGGTTACCCGGCTAGTAATGTGACTAAGGGGTAGTACCTATTGTCCTATAAATAGAATGTTATGAAAATGGATCAAGTTATTGCGCTATAACGATCTCATTTTTTGTGTTTGCTTCCCTGCATATTGGACATCGCGTTTATAGGGCAGGGAGCAGGGCCTTCTGTTTATAAGGAACAATGATGAAAGCTTTACGATATTTCGTTGCAGCATTGGGTAGCTTACTTGTCTCTGGCGCAATGGCAAGCGAAGTAGTTGCGCTCAAGTTTCCGCATGATCTTCCAGAAAACACGATTAAAGCCCGAACAATTAAATTGTTTGCGGAGAAGGTTGACGAGTATAGCAACGGTACGTTGCGTATTGATGTTTATCCGGGCGCGCAGTTGGTTTCTTCTAAAGATGAAATTCGTGCCGCAATTCGTGGTCAGGTTGATATTGTTGCTCCTTTAACTTCCTATTACGTGCCTTTGGATGATCGTTGGGAGATTTTCAATCAGCCCGGTTTGTTCAATTCTTTTGAGCACAGCATCAAGGTGTTCGAGGGTGATATCGGTCAAACACTGCTGAAAGATCTTGATCAATTCAAAGTTCGCGGTATTGGCTTGTGGAATGATGGTCCGGGTTATATCTATACCAGTGGCGAACCGGTGGTTAAGCCCGAAGATATGGAGGGTCGCAAGATTCGTGTAACGCCTTCGGCACCTCTTGAAGAGGGTGTGAGAGTTGTAGGCGCATCACCTGTATCCATTCAAGCTCCCGATGTTTATTTGGCCCTGCAGCAAGGGTTGGTGAACGGCGCCATTACCACTGTCACGCTGGCCGCATCCGCACGTTGGTACGAAGTTTTAACCGGCATGACCCGTGTATTGCAGCAACATGGCGGTTATGCCGTTGTTATTAACCAGGCACGCTGGGACAAATTGAGTGAAGATCATCGCAATGCGTTGATGAAAGCCATGGCCGACGCACAAAAATGGAATCACGACGTCTCGGTCTCGAACTCGGCTGCTGCCGAGAAAACCCTGGTGGATAATGGCGTTGTGATCCAAGAAGTTGATGGCGAAGTACTGGCGCAATGGCGGGATAAATACAAAAACGTTTATGAAAGTCAAAGTGAGCCGGTACGCAAGCTCATTGCCGAGATTCAAAGCGCTGCGGGTCAGTAAGACGACAAGACAGGAGGCAAGCCCACCATGCGTAATATGCTAAGCACGGTCGGTCGTGCGTGGGATCGTCTTGAAATATTCATTGGCGGGCTGTTCCTGACGCTGTCGGTATTTATTATTGTTCTGCAAATATTCCTGCGGTCAGTCTTTGGGTTTTCAATCATAGGCGGTGATGAAATTGCCGCCTATGCCATTATCTGGAGCATTCTTTTTACCGCTGCGCTGGCAGTCAAGTCCAACCAGCATGTGCGAATCGATGTGATTTTCACCGTGCTCCCTAAAACGGCCGGTCGGATTCTGGACATGATCGGCACACTCTTGTCCCTTTTCTTTGCCTTGTATCTGACCTACTCGGGTTGGGAGCTGGTCATGGAAAGCCATATGCTGGGTGAAGTGTCCATGACGATGCTGCGCATGCCAATGTGGATACCTCAGGTCATTTTGCCTTTGGGTGGCGCGCTTTTGTCGCTGCGGTTGATTCAGCGATTTGTTTCTCTCTTGACAGGTGCCGCTGATCCGCAATCAGAGCAGGCCGAATCTTCAGCAACATGACTGTGGTAGGAACTGACCCATGTTTTCATTTTTGACGACATTTGCTGTTGGCCTGGCAAGTGGAATGCCGATTGCGTTCGCATTAGGCTTGTGTGGTCTTGTGTATTTGCTTGTGCAAGACGCCATGCCTGCGACACTGGCCTCGCAACTGTTTAGCGCGTTGAGCACACCCAGCTTGCTGGCTATTCCCTTTTTTATTCTGGCAGCCGAGGTGATGAGCCGCACGGGTGCCACCAACCGATTGATTCATTTCATTGACGTCCTGATACGCCATACACGCGGTGGCTTGCCCGTGGTGGCGGTTTTTGCGACCGTCATGTTTTCGTCGATCAGTGGCAGTTCGGTTGCCACTGCTGCCGCGGTAGGCACGATTCTGATTCCGGAAATGGTCAAACGTGGATACGACCGGACGTTCTCGGTTGGCCTTATTGCCAGTGCGGGTGGACTGGGCATCTTGTTGCCCCCGTCGGTGCCGCTGGTGATTTATGGCATCGTGACTGAAACGTCAATTGCCAGGTTGTTTACCGCGGGCGCGATCGTGGGCATTATTCTGACCGCGCTTTTAACGGTTGTTGCGTATGGATATAGCCGGGCTTCCGGCGTGCCGCCTCAGCCAAAGGCAAGTTCGCGCGAACGGCTCGCGGCTTTTAAATCGGCATTTGGTGTGCTGATGTCTCCCGTGATTGTTCTGGGCGGGATTTATTCCGGTTACTTTACGCCCATGGAGGCTGCTGCAATTAGCTCTGTATATGCCATATTTCTGGCATTGTGTTACGGCGTTTCCGTTAAAGGGCTGCTTCCGATCCTCACCAGTTCCGCCAAAATGTCCAGCATCATCATGATGATTCTGGCGGGGGCCCAGTTATTTGGCTATGCCATTACAAGCGAGCGCATACCCCATGTTTTATTTGACGGCATCATGGCGATGAACTTAAGCAGTACCGAGTTCCTCGTTGGGGTCATGTTGCTGTTCTTCCTGATTGGCATGGCGCTGGAAGTCATTTCCGTTATTTTGATTACGATGCCTATTCTCATGCCGATGATTATGGGGTTTGATATTGACCCTGTTTTTTTTGGCATGCTGCTGATTCTGAATATGGAAATTGCGGTGATTACACCTCCGATCGGGCTGAATCTGTTTGCGATCAGCGCCATCAGCAAAGTGCCTGTCATGCGCGTTTTCAAGGGATGCCTACCCTTTGTCCTGCTGCTGTTCCTAATGCTGGTCTTCATGACGTTTGTGCCGCAAGTAGAGGACATGTTCAGATTGTTGTGAATGAAGTCTCTGGTTTGGTTCGAATCGCTTAATGATAGGTGGCTGCTTGTGTTTCAGACAGCAAAAAGCCCCTGAAACGTTTGTGTCGTTAAATATAACCTCGCCGCAAGTTAAAATATGTGACTTCCGATATTCTTTTTCCCCCTAGGGGAGCAAATCCTCGCATGCGTTGGGATTAAAGCATCTCTTTGTTAGTCGTCAGCCTCGTGCAGCGGCCCTAACCTTGCTCGCTGTTAGCGCCCTTGACACCCTTCGAGTCATCACGACAATCAATATAGGATGAGTTTCAGCAAGAAAAAAGAAGGCTCGGCTTGATAAGATTAAGCAGCATGCCCTGTATGTTGCAGTAGAAGAGAATGGTGCACCGACTTCAATACCTGATAGAAATATCCGCGAGAAGGGATCCGAGGAGTGTATCGACTTGGCGTTGCAGTTGAAGGTTACGGTGATGAGGATTAAGGAAGCAACCGCTCAACATTGGGAAAATCAAGGCGGTTTTTGACTTTTCATTGCGATTTTAGGAAAACATGCAGTATTCATGTCCTGTTTATACGTGAAGCCAGAGAAATCTGGGCCCAAAAATAGGACGATTTATTTTTTGTCTTCATGTTGGACAGCCTGCCCGTTGTCAAGTTGGCATAAGGGGACCGTTTAGTACCCAGTTATATGTGTGTACACGGTGCCCACCACAGATGCATACATAGTCGAAGTCAGCGCGTTTCCCCTGGCTCACGGAGGCGCGCGCAGTCAGGTCCCTTATATAGTCTTTTAGGCCCAAGATAATCTGTCGAAGGCTGCTGTTATGGTAGGTCAAGTGACTCATGCTTCCATGAATTCCGGGTATGCCAACAACCTCAACGGTTGGGTAGTCTCTACCAAATAGCTTTCTTCCGATACTTGCGGTCACGGAGTGTTTGTAGCAATTATTCATGCTTTGAACGGTACTTAGGAAACGCGTATTGTTTCCGAAAACGGTCGAGCGTAAGCTCTTGAAAATTTGTTCGATATCCTCCAGGGTTCCTGAAGGCGCAGCAAGCGTTTTCTTGATCTTTCTTATTGCCTTGTCTTCATCAAATAGGGTAGAAAAGCCGTCTACCATGATGGGAAATCTCCATGGCTTATATGCTTCAAAGGCGGATAAGAAGAGCACGGTGGCTAAGTCATCAAGAAAACACCTAATTGTTCCAATTAGACCTTCTACCAACATATGATAGTGGTTGGCCTTAGGTCCCACGATCATGGTCATCTTACCGCTGTGAAGGTCCGAGAACGATTTTTCTAATTGTTCGATTGTTGCATCAATATGGTCGATCGTTTGGAGCGTAGAAATGAAATTTGGCAGGCGCCCAACTCTCGGGAGGTTGACTCCAGGCAGGCTATTTGCGATGTGCATTAATTGTGATTGGTAAGATGTGCGGCCCCGATCACCAACCAAATAGACAGGATCATCTGAGTCTCGTCCGGAATAAAAGCACTTCTCTGTTACGGAGACTTCCCAGAAATCGTTTTTTCTGAACGCCCAGCGCTTATTATCCTTGTCGTATACGGGCACTTCATCTATTGGCCACTCGTTAACCTCCGGGGGTGGGATGTCGGTGGCTGCGTGAGGAATGGATGCATCGTCGCTGATTTCCTCGTAGCCTGTAAGGAAATAATCGGTGTCATCGTAATGGAATATTCTCATCTCTGTGAACTCTTATGCTTGTCGGGTATAAGCATAAGATTTTATTAGTGGTTTCGGGCAGGAATTCGAATTGATGAGTTTGCTGGAAAATATACTTATATTCAAACGGTTAATTTATATACTTGACCGCTTTATTGATCTGTTCAATCGTTGATACTGCCCCGTTGGTCTTCACTTCTGAAATACCTAGCAATAAGCTGGAGATATGTTCTACAACCCGATTCGGCGGTATGGTTATGCCGCCAACCTTTCACCGGTAAACTACGAACAATAATATTTTTCTGAGTCAAAAAACAATCTATAAAAGTCTGGCCGGTTCCGTTCGCCCTCCTGAACCAAGCTCTGGAAGGAGATCGGACCATAGTGCTGTTCGAGTTCCTTATACCGCGTAGGGTCAAGTCGAATGTGCTTTAGCGCATTGTTGACGGCATCGATTAATTCAATTTTTCTGTTGCCTATCCGCGCTCCAGGCACACTAAACACTTGATCAAACTTCTTCACCAAATTGACTCTGGTTTCCTTGATTCCGTCTGCACGTCGGATCGCCTGGATGTAGTCGACCACATGCGCGATAAATAGGTTGGCTCCAAAGATCTGATGCAACTCAACCTTCTCCGCATTAATACCGCGTTGCAACTGACGCATTGCCGGTTGAAGGATTGCCTGGATGTACTGATCGTAGTCTTCACAGGATTGCTTTAGCTCAGGACTGATTGAGTAGTTTATTGGAGTCATCGTCTTTGAATTGCGTTGTAGCGAAATTGACCGAAACCGGTCCACCAGCTTAATACTGGTTAACAAGTATAGGTCGGCTCTGCAGATACCCAAGAGCATCCTTGCTGATACAAAAAATATTTCCCTTGACTGTAAGTGTGCCAGGTGACACCAGGTCCATTGAGCGCGGCGCGATCTCTCCCTATGCTTTCCATATAGCTTATATGGAAGGAGGATAGCTATGGTCAATGCAACGAAAAGCATCAGTGCGAGGTTTGGGCACATCAAACGCCGGCTCAAGAGAGAAGAGGCGCTCACAGGAAAGCATTTGGAGCTGGCGCTCGATATCGTTGGTGACGGGAGCACGGGCGATGAGCTAATAGACGGAATTTCCAACAAACTCCAAGCAGGCCAAAAACTGGACGACTACGAACTTCATCTTATGCTGGATGTGTTCTTGCTACATGCGAGGCTGGGATTCACTAGCCGAGCTCATTACTCAAACAAGTACGCCATGTTCCAACCCACCGATAAGGTCTAGAACAGCATTGGTTTGGTCCGACGAGGCGATCATATTGATAGGTAACTCGCCACCTAGGCCCTTGACCGGCTGGGTGAGGCAGCGTTGAGCAGCTTTACTGTCGCCGGCGCGCTTCAGAAAGTCGTGGTCTATTCTGTAGTCCGGCGTCTAGGTCGTGGTGCTGCGGTTTATACCGTCGGGCTTTGAGCACGCCGCGAAACCAGGGTGTGCGGGGAGGCAAGGAGGCGGGTGTTCGAGCGGAGCGTTTTCGACCTGCCGGGGGCAGGTCGATTCCGCGAGTTCCGCCTCCGCCCCGCGCGGCCTGAGTGCAGCGGGCAGCCCGAAGAGCCGTGCGATGCCCGCCGGTATAAACCGCAGCACCACGGCCGCGTTAAGAACCCAAACCCAATCCCCAGAACAAAAAAAGGGCGTGAATGAAAAATCACTCACGCCCTTTTGCGTCTGGTGGAGTCGGGGGGAATTGAACCCCCGTCCGCGGGACCTCTGCAGGCAGTTCTACATGCTTAGTCAACCCATTTTAAAATTTTAACCTCGGATCATGCCGGCTGACGGGCCCTTCCTTGGCGAGTCACTAAGATTTAAGCATTAACTTCGTAACCCAGCTAATGCCGATTCCTTGTATATGACGCTGCTGTAGGTTTCCCTACCTAGCCCAAAGACAAACTAGTGCAGCGGCTCACCGCTTAAGCGGCCAGAGCGAAACGCTCGTCGTTGGCGTTTATATTTTTTCCAGTGGATTTACGAGCGAACTGGTGCTCGGCATGCCCTACGCTGTTTCGCGACCCACGTCGAAGCCAGATCGACCCCTTAGTGGAACAACGATTGTAACGTATAACAAAGGGTTAGAGGGGCATCTTCGCAAATAGTTCCTACTGCCGCCACAATTACGCCACTCGTTGCAACAACGCCTGTACGGCAGGCCAAATGTCGTGCGCTGAATCCACTACCGCATCGGCGTTCCAGCGCGGAATATCATTTACCTGGCAATAGCCATAAGCCGCCGCAATAGTGGGCATGCCTGCAGCCTTGCCCGCGACAATATCGCGTTCATCGTCGCCCACATAAATGCAGTCTTCCGGCTGGAATCCGGTTTTTTCCGCTGCGTACAACAAGGGAGCAGGGTGGGGCTTGGCGTGCCCAGCCGTATCGCCGCCCACCGTTACCGCGCACTCGGCCTCAAGTTGCAGATGCCGCACAATGGGAACCGCCAGGTATTCAACTTTGTTGGTGACGATGCCCCACTGAAACCCTTCCGCTTTCAACGTTGCCAGAAGCTCACCGACACCAGGGAAAAGTCGTGTGAGCGAGGTCATTTGTTTTTCGTATTCGCTTAGAAAACGTATACGATGTTCTTCATACTCGGGGTGATCCGGGGTTAAATCTAAGCCGGCTTTCAATAAACCGCGCGCGCCTTGCGACGCCATCGGGCGCAAGACTTCGTAGGGTAGCGGTTCAAGCCCTTTTTGCACACGCATGGTGTTGGCCGCGGCGGCCAGGTCGGGTGCTGTGTCGGCCAGTGTGCCGTCGAAATCGAACAGAATCAGTTTTTGCATTACAGGACTTTACGTGTTGCCATGAGGTAGTTCACCGAGGTGTCGCGCGATAACTTGTAAATATCGGTTATTGGGTTGTATTCCATGCCCGCCATTTTTTCTACTTCCAGGCCGCCCAGGCGCGCTGCCTGGGCCAGCTCGCTAGGTTTGACGAAGTTTTCGTAGCTGTGCGTGCCGCGAGGCAACAAACGTAAAACGTATTCGGCACCCACAATGGCGAACAGAAATGATTTGGGATTGCGGTTCAAGGTGGAAAAAAACGCCCAACCACCCGGTTTCAGCATTTGCCCGCATGCCTGCACAATAGCAGCCGGATCGGGGACGTGTTCCAGCATTTCCATACATGTGACGACATCGAACTGGCCGGCATGTTGGTTAGCGAAGTCTTCGGCGCTGATCTCTTCGTAATTCACTTTTACGCCCGATTCCAAACTATGCAGCTTGGCAACCGTTAACGATTTCTTTGCCAGGTCGATGCCCGTAACGTTTCCCCCGCTGGTGGCCATACTTTCCGCCAGAATACCGCCACCGCAGCCTACGTCGACAATGTTTTTGCCGTCGAGTGAACCTACCGTTTCGCGTATCCAGTTCAGGCGCAGGGGGTTAATGGCATGAAGCGGCTTGAATTCACTTTCGGGATCCCACCAGCGCGATGCCAGTGCGCTGAATTTTTCCAGCTCGGCCGGGTCGACATTATTTGTTGTGGCGCTGGATGAGGACGCATTATTGGAAGCAGAGGTTTGTGTCATGTTACGGCCCAAAAAACGAAAAGGGGTGCCCGAGGGCACCCCTTAATTGTAGCGTTATACGCGCAAATTACTTGCGGGTACCTACAATTTCGATCTCTACACGGCGGTTTTGTGCACGACCTTCGCGAGTAGCGTTGCTGGCGATAGGATCGGACTCACCTTTGCCTTCAGCGTAGATACGGTTGGCAGGAATACCTTTGCTAACCAGGTACTCTTTAACCGTGTTGGCACGACGCTGGGACAAGCCCATGTTGTACTGTTCGGTACCGATGGAGTCGGTGTGACCAACAGCGATAACGGTTTCAAGATTCAAGCCTTGTGCCTGAGCAGCAACTTGATCCAGAACTTGACGACCAGCAGGCTTCAACGTGGATTTGTCGAAGTCGAAGAAGGTGTCGGCGTTCAGAACAACTTTCGTTGCTTGAGGTGCTTGAACAGGTTCTTGCTGAGCAACGGGTACACCGTCACAGCCGGGCAGGCCTGTAGCGGGTGTCCAGAAGCTATCGCGCCAGCACAATTCGTTGGTGCCGTTCATAACGGGGCCACCAGAAGAATTCTGCCAGTTGTCGATGGTTTGCGCAGAAACTGCACCGGAAGCCGAAAAGGCGGCAATAGCAAGGGCTAGTGCGAATTTGGAGGGTTTATTCATGTTTCTCCTCGTTTGAGCTTAATGCTGGTAAGTGACCGCAGCGAACCTCCGCCGCATATAAAAAACGTAACCAGTATAGCAATGCAATGGTTTGGTTCAAAGAATTGCACTGGATTTTCATGCTTTGTTAGGCCGAATCTTACGGCATTTTCGTGTTGTTCGTTACCCCTATATGGGCATGACGTGTCCAGTTGTGCGTAATTCTACCTTAAGTTTCCCGATATTGTTGGTTTTAGGCAACGGCAAAGGTAAGATTGGAAGGTGCTAGAATTTGCCATTCGCCCAAAGTGGGTCAGCCAACCTAATTTTCTTCAAGAACTGAAACTATATGGATTCCTTCGCCAAGGAGACGCTTCCTATTTCGCTGGAAGAGGAGATGCGCCGCAGCTATCTTGATTACGCGATGAGCGTAATTGTGGGGCGTGCGCTGCCGGATGTTCGCGACGGCTTGAAGCCGGTTCATCGTCGTGTGCTGTTCGCCATGCATGAGCTTAACAACGACTGGAACCGCGCGTACAAGAAGTCTGCGCGTATTGTGGGTGACGTCATCGGTAAATATCACCCTCATGGTGATTCCGCCGTGTACGACACCATTGTTCGCATGGCACAGAACTTCTCGCTGCGTTATCCGCTTGTCGACGGCCAGGGCAATTTTGGCTCGGTCGATGGTGACAGCGCCGCCGCCATGCGTTACACGGAAATCCGCTTGGCCAAGATCGCGCATGAATTATTGGCTGATATAGATCAGGAAACGGTGGATTTCGGCCCCAACTACGACGGCAGTGAGCAGGAGCCGTTGCTGTTGCCTTCGCGTTTGCCCAATCTGCTGGTGAACGGCAGTGCCGGTATCGCAGTCGGTATGGCCACCAATATTCCGCCACACAATTTGTCGGAAGTGGTCGACGGCTGTCTGTATTGCTTGCGTAATCCCGAGTGTACGGTTGATGAGCTTATCGAGCTTATTCCTGCACCCGACTTTCCTACTGGCGGCATTATCTACGGTGTTTCCGGTGTACGGGAAGGTTATCGCACGGGGCGCGGCCGCGTCATTATGCGTGCCAAAACGCATTTTGAAGACCTTGAAAAGGGAAATCGGCAGGCGATTATTGTTGATGCCATTCCGTATCAGGTGAACAAGAAAACGTTGCAGGAACGCATTGCGGAACTGGTCAACGAAAAGAAAATCGAAGGCATTTCCGATATTCGCGACGAGTCCGACAAAGACGGGATGCGTCTTGTTATCGAGCTTAAGCGCGGCGAAGTGCCGGAAGTGGTGCTGAATAATCTGTACAAGCACACGCAGTTGCAAGACACCTTCGGTATGAACTTTGTGGCGCTGGTCGACGGCCAGCCGCGCTTGTTGAACCTGAAGCAAATTGTTGAGTACTTCCTGTCGCATCGTCGGGAAGTCGTTACGCGTCGCACTGTTTATCAGCTGCGCAAGGCGCGCGAGCGCGGCCATGTGCTGGAAGGTTTGGCGGTGGCGCTAGCCAATATCGACGACTTCATCGCCATTATCAAGGCTGCGCCAACGCCGCCGGTGGCGCGTCAGGAACTCATGTCGCGTTCGTGGGACTCCTCGCTGGTGCGCGAAATGCTTCAGCGCGCCGATGCGGGTGAGACACCAGGCGGTCGGGTAGCGTACCGGCCTGAATCGTTGCCCGAAGGCTTCGGTTTGCAAGACGACGGCATGTATCGTTTAAGCGATACACAGGCGCAGGAAATCCTGAATATGCGCCTGCAGCGCCTTACCGGCCTCGAGCAAGACAAGATCGTTAATGAGTATAAAGACATCATGGATACGATCACTGATTTGCTCGATATCCTTGCGCGTCCTGAGCGTATTACCAACATTATTGCCGACGAACTCGCTGCCATTAAGAATGAGTTCTCCACCGGCACAAAAGACATTCGTCTTTCGGAAATTGAGCACAACGCAACCGAACTCGATACTGAAGACCTGATCACTCCCATGGATATGGTGGTGACGTTATCGCAATCGGGTTATATCAAGAGCCAGCCGTTGTCTGAATACCGGGCGCAGAAACGGGGCGGTCGTGGCAAGCAGGCCACCACCATGAAAGAGAACGATTTTGTCGATCAACTCTTCATCGCCAACACGCATGATTATCTCTTGTGCTTCTCCGATCACGGCCGCGTGTATTGGCTGAAGGTGTGGGAGGTGCCGCAAGGGTCGCGCAACTCGCGTGGTCGACCGATTGTGAATATGTTCCCGCTCATGGACGGCGAGAAAATTACCGTAGTGCTGTCTGTAAAAGAGTTCAGCGAAGATCACTTTGTCTTCATGGCAACGTCACGCGGTACGGTTAAGAAAACACCGTTGTCTGATTTCTCCAACCCGCGCAAAGCCGGCATTATTGCGGTTGGGCTCGACGAGGGCGATTACCTTATCGGTGCCGAGCTTACCGATGGCAAGCACGATATTATGTTGTTCTCCGATGCGGGCAAGGCAGTGCGCTTCGATGAAAACGACGTCCGTCCCATGGGCCGCACCGCGCGTGGTGTACGAGGCATGATGCTGGAAGACGGGCAAACCGTTATTTCCATGCTGGTGTCGAACGACGAATCGCTCAGCGTGCTTACCGCCACCGAAAACGGCTATGGCAAACGTACGCCTATTACAGAATATACCCGCCATGGTCGTGGCACGAAGGGCATGATTGCTATTCAGGCCAGCGCGCGTAACGGCAAAATGGTCAGCGCCGTGTTGGTGCACGCCAGTGACGAAATCATGCTCATTACAAATTCGGGCGTGTTAATTCGCACACGTGTATCTGAAATTCGTGAAATGGGTCGCGCCACGCAGGGTGTCACGTTAATCAACGTCGATGAAAACAGCTATTTGTCGGGCGTGCGTCGTATTGTGGAAAGTGATGTCGACGATGTCGAGCTTTTAGACGACGTTGAAAATGATGATCTCGAAGGCGCAAGCGCTGCGGATAGCAACGATGCGACAGATACCGGCGATCAAAGCGGGAACGATTCGCCCGCCGATGATTCAAACGACTCGGATTCGGAGGATCGCTAATGCGCCCCTGGAATTTTTCCGCCGGCCCTTCAGCGCTGCCATTGCCGGTGCTGGAGCAGGCCGCGCAGGAAATGACCGACTGGCATGGCAGTGGCTTGTCGGTTATGGAGATGAGTCACCGCGGCAAACATTTTCTTCAAATCATCAATGAGGCCCACGACGATCTGCGTGAGCTGTTGTCTGTTCCTGATGATTTTGAAATTTTGTTTATGCAGGGCGGTGCCACCGCTGAAAATGCCATTATTCCATTGAACCTGATAGGTCGTCAGGGTTTGGGCAAGGCCGATTACGTGTTATCGGGAATCTGGTCGGAAAAGTCCTGCAAAGAGGCCCGGCGCTACGGCGATATTGCCGTGGCAGGCAGTAGCGGATGCGCTTCCGTGATCAATGGTCTTTCCCAGGCAGCTTTCACCTGGTTTCCCGAGCCGGCGCAATGGCAGTTGCGCGACGATGCCGCCTATGTGCACCTGTGCAGCAATGAAACGATTGGCGGCGTGGAGTTCGTTAATTGGCCAGATCTGAATGCTTTGGGTGCGAAAGGGGTGCCGTTGGTAGTGGATGCGTCATCACACATACTGTCGCGACCCATTGATTTTTCCAATGTTGGTTTGGTGTATGCCGGTGCCCAAAAGAACGCTGGCCCGGCCGGAGTCACGCTGGTTATGATTCGCAAAGACTTAATCGGTCACGCTTTACCGCACTGCCCCTCGGCTTTCGACTACGCGAATGTGGCGGCCTCGGACTCCATGTTCAATACGCCGCCCACTTACGCAATTTACGTCATGGGCCTGGTATTCAAGTGGCTCAAGCAACACGGTGGGGTCGCCGCCATCGAGCAGGCCAATATTCAAAAGGCCAAGGCGCTGTACAGCTATATCGACGCCTCCGGCTTTTATGAAAATCGGGTTCATCCCAGCGTGCGTTCTCGCATGAATGTACCGTTTTTTCTGGCCAACGAAGCATTGAACACAACGTTTCTGGCTGAATCAGAGCAGGCGGGTTTGTTTCAGTTGAAAGGGCACAAAAGTGTAGGCGGGATGCGCGCATCCATCTACAATGCCATGCCGCTTGAGGGCGTGCAGGCGCTGGTGAATTTCATGCAAGAGTTTGAACGTCGCCACGGATAAGAAAAGTTTGCCATGGATAAAGATTTGCAGGCCAGTTTGACGCCGTTGCGTGAAGCAATTGACGCGATTGATAAGGAAATTTTGTCTTTGTTGAATCGGCGTGCCCGCACGGCACAGCAAGTTGGTGAAGTAAAAGAGGCTTTTGATGCCGCCGGTCCGGTACTGAAACCCGAGCGTGAGGCCAGCTTGATTCGCCATTTGCAATCACTGAACCAAGGCCCGTTCACGGAAGAAGGCATTGAGTCGGTATGGCGTGAAATTATTTCTGTCTGCCGTGGTCTGGAGCGCACGTTGATTGTGGCCTATCTGGGTCCGCAGGGCTCGTTTTCAGAGCAGGCCGCCTTAGAACAGTTTGGTCATTCCGTTCAAAAAATGCCGTGCGCGAATTTCGATGAAGTGTTTCGCGCGGTTGAGTCGGGTCAGGCGGATATTGGCATGGTACCTGTGGAGAACTCCACAGAGGGCGCTGTCAGCCGGACATTGGATTTGTTATTAAATTCGTCTCTGAAGGTCATGGGTGAGCGCTCACTCAGCATTCAGCATTGCCTGATGACGCAATCGGGGACGATGGACGGCATTACCACGGTAATGGCGCATCCGCAGGCATTGGCGCAATGTCAGGCTTGGCTGGGCCGACACTATCCGCAACTGAGTCGCGATGCGGCGTCCAGTAATGCCGAAGCGGCGCGGGTGGCGGCTGAGGACGCCGGCGTGGCTGCGATTGCAGGGGTGGCTGCGGCCGATGCCTGGAATTTGAAAGTTGTGGCGCCGGGTATTCAAGATGACCCGCATAATCGCACCCGTTTTCTGGTGGTGGGTGCCGACGACGTCGCCCCGTCCGGTCACGACAAAACAAGCCTTATTTTGGCAGTACCGAACCGCGCCGGTGCAGTTTATGACATGTTGGAGCCCATTGCCCGCAACGGCGTGTCGATGTCGCGGCTGGAGTCGCGACCGGCCCGCACCGGTCAGTGGGAATATTATTTCTATGTCGATGTTTTGGGGCATCAAAGCGACCCTGCCGTTAAGGCAACGCTGGTTGATTTGAAGAAACGCGCCGCTTTTTTCAAGGTGCTGGGTTCTTACCCCGTGCAATAACGGGGCGAATTGCATGGACAACTCTCCGCCTTTCCCGTCGATTGATGTTTTGGCCATTGTGGGCGTGGGCCTGATTGGTGGTTCATTTGCGGCGGCGTTACGCAAAGCAGGGCGGGTTAAGCGCGTGCTGGGTGTAGGGCGGCGGCCAGGGCCGTTGGCGCAGGCCAAGCGCCTGGGACTTATCGACGAGGCGGTATCGCTTGAAGAGGCGGCCGGCCAGGCCGACGTTATTTTGCTGGCTTCGCCGGTGGGCTCCATGCCGGCCTTGTTTCGCGGGTTGGCGCCTCATTTGAAAGAAACCACGCTGTTAACCGACGCAGGCAGTACTAAGGCCGACGTTGTGAAAGCGGCATACGAAGCCTTGGGAGCGCGCGTTGGGCAGTTCGTGCCGGGTCACCCCATTGCGGGCGCTGAAAAGACCGGCCCCGAGTCTGCCGAAGCAGGCCTATATGAAGGTAGGCATGTTGTACTTACGCCTTTGCCTGAAAACTCAGCGGTGATGCGTCAGCAGCTAACTCAGTTATGGGAGGCCGTGGGGGCACGGGTTGTACTAATGGATCCGGAAAGTCACGATCGCGCTTTGGCGTCGGTGAGCCACTTGCCCCACTTTCTGGCTTCTGTTTTTATGGAGCAGGTCGCGGCTTGCGCCGACGCTGATTTGCGTCTTGGTTTGGCCGGAACCGGTTTCCGGGATTTTACTCGTGTGGCGGCTGGGTCGGCCGAAATGTGGCGCGATATTTTTATGGCCAATCGTGAAGCGGTGTTGCGTGAACTCAACGATTTTCGTGTCACGCTTGATGCGGCCGAATCGGCCTTGCGCGAAGAAGATGCGCAAAAGCTTTACGACATGCTTGAACGCGCCGCTTTGGCGCGGCGTTTTTGGGGTAGCAGGAGCGGTTTGTCATGAGTTCTTCCGGTGTCAGAGAGACGTTGGGTCGTCTGGTGTTGCCGCCCTCCACTGAAGCGTCCGGACAAATGACGCTGCCGGGATCCAAAAGCATTTCCAATCGCGTGTTGTTACTGGCCGCACTGGCGCAGGGGCAAACGCGGATTCGGGGGTTATTGGATTCGGACGACACTCGGGTCATGCTGGCGGCGTTGGAAGCGTTGGGCCTGACGCTTCAGCGGGAGTCTGATACCGAAGTGTGGGTAACAGGCCAGGCGGTTTTTAAAAACCAGCAAGCGGATTTGTTTCTTGGAAATGCCGGTACGGCGTTTCGGCCGCTTACTGCGGCACTGGCCCTGATGGGTGGGAACTTCCGGTTGTCGGGTGTGCCGCGCATGCATGAACGACCGATTGGCGACCTTGTCGATGCTTTGCAACAACTGGGAGCCGGCATTCAATATGAGGCCCAGACGGGCTATCCGCCATTGAAAATTTCACCCGCGCAAACAACCGTGAATCCGTTCACGCGCGTTAAGGGGTCGGTTTCCAGCCAGTTTCTTACGGCTTTGCTCATGGCGGCGCCGCTGGCTACAGCCCGAATGGGGCAACCCCTTGTTATTGAGGTCGAGGGTGACCTGATTTCGAAACCCTATATTTTGATCACGCTTAATTTAATGGCACATTTCGGCGTGCAGGTTAAACGTGAAGGTTGGTCCCGCTTTACGGTGCCGGCTGATGCTCACTATGTTTCGCCGGGCGAGATCATGGTCGAAGGCGACGCCTCTTCAGCTTCGTACTTTATGGCGTTGGGTGCCATTGGGGGCGGCCCGGTTACCGTGCATGGCGTGGGTGCAGACAGTATTCAGGGAGACATTGCCTTTGCGCAAACGTTGGAGGAAATGGGCGCGCAGGTGAGTTGGGGAGCGCATTCGGTTTCTGTTTCAGGGCCGTGCGTGGCCAAGGGGGGGCGGTTACGTGCCTTCGATAAAGATTTCAACCTTATTCCCGACGCGGCGATGACGGCTGCTGCTTTGGCTCTGTACGCTGACGGCCCTTGCCGGTTGCGCAATATCGGAAGCTGGCGCGTAAAAGAGACCGATCGAATCCACGCGATGCATACTGAATTGGCGAAACTGGGCGCGCAAGTTGAGTCGGGGTCTGATTGGTTAAGGGTCACCCCTCCGGCAACGCCCGGCAGTTGGCGGGCGGCCGAGATTGAAACCTACGACGACCATCGGATGGCTATGTGTTTTTCGTTGGCGGCGTTTGGACCGGTACCGGTAACCATTCTTGAGCCCGCATGCGTTAGCAAAACCTTTCCTGATTATTTCAACATCTATAGCAAACTGGTGAAATGACGATTAATACGCAAGATGTTCCGGTCATTGCGATTGATGGGCCCACCGCATCCGGCAAGGGCACAGTGGCACAGCGTGTGGCACAGCACTTGGGTTGGGCGGTGCTTGATAGTGGTGCGTTGTATCGTCTGACTGCGCTGGCCTGCATGCAAAATGGGGTGGTCGATAGCAATGAAGCCGAGGCGGCACGAATTGCCGCCGGTCTGGATGTGCAGTTTCATCATGGCGCGATCTGGCTGGACGGCCGGGATGTAACGGCGGCGATTCGTGAGGAACCTGTTGGTGTATTTGCTTCGCGCATTGCCGCTTTCGGTATGGTCCGACAGGCACTATTGGAGCGCCAGCGCGCATTCAGGCGGCTGCCTGGGCTGGTGGCCGATGGCCGGGATATGGGTACGGTTGTGTTCCCAGATGCCCCTTTAAAAATATTTTTAGTGGCCGATGTTGCGGCGCGCGCTGAAAGACGCTGTAAGCAGTTGAAGGAAAAGGGTTTTTCTGCTAACCTTTCGAGTTTGATGGAGGATCTGCAGGCGCGCGATGAGCGTGACCGTACCCGCAGCAATGCGCCGCTGGTACCTGCACCCGATGCCATCACCATTGATTCTTCAAATTTAACCATTGAAGAAACCGTGAATGCAGTACTCGACCACTGGTCGAAAATTGGGGCCTGAATTTAGCTGGAAGCCGCGTTATTCCAACGTATTCAGTTTTTCAGGCAATGTTTAACTCCACTGGGGCAATGGTTGCCTTGGTGTGTTTTTACCGGCCATCTTGGCCTATGGATTGAATTTAATGTCCTCAACTTTAACCCCTGAAGCCGCTATTGGCGGCGAAAGCTTTGCCGATCTTTTTGCTGAAAGTCTGAAAACCCAAGACATGAAGTCTGGCGAAGTTATTTCGGCAGAAGTCCTTCGTGTTGATCACAATTTCGTCGTTGTTAACGCCGGCCTTAAATCGGAAGCTTTGATTCCGCTGGAAGAGTTCCTGAATGATCAGGGCGAGCTGGAAGTCAAGGAAGGTGATTTTGTTTCGGTTGCGATTGATTCGCTCGAAAATGGCTACGGCGACACCATTCTGTCGCGTGATCGCGCCAAGCGCCTGTCGGCCTGGCTGTCGCTCGAACAGGCGCTGGAATCCGGCGAACTGGTTAACGGCACCATCACCGGCAAAGTGAAGGGTGGTCTTACTGTCATGACGAACGGTATCCGTGCATTCCTGCCCGGCTCACTGGTCGACATGCGTCCTGTTAAAGACACCACGCCCTACGAGGGCAAAACGCTTGATTTCAAAGTTATCAAACTCGATCGCAAGCGCAATAACGTTGTGCTGTCGCGCCGTGCGGTGCTTGAGGCCAGCATGGGCGAAGAGCGCGAAAAGCTGCTCGAAACATTGCACGAAGGTGCAGTTGTCAAAGGTATCGTCAAGAACATCACCGACTACGGCGCGTTTATCGACCTGGGTGGTATCGACGGTCTCTTGCACATTACCGACATGGCATGGCGCCGTGTGCGTCATCCTTCCGAAGTTCTGTCCGTTGGCCAGGAAGTGGAAGCCAAAGTACTCAAGTTCGATCAAGAGAAGAGCCGTGTTTCACTGGGTGTGAAGCAATTGGGCGAAGATCCCTGGATCGGTCTGGCGCGTCGTTACCCACAAGGTACGCGTTTGTTCGGTAAAGTCACGAACCTTACCGACTACGGTTCATTTGTCGAGGTTGAAGACGGTATTGAAGGCCTGGTTCACGTTTCCGAAATGGATTGGACCAACAAGAACGTTGACCCGCGCAAAGTTGTCACCCTGGGTGAAGAAGTTGAAGTCATGGTTCTGGAAATCGATGAAGATCGTCGTCGTATTTCGCTGGGCATGAAGCAGTGCCGCCAGAATCCGTGGGAAGAGTTCGCCATGAACTTCAAGCGCGGTGATAAGGTTAGCGGTGCAATCAAATCCATCACTGATTTTGGCGTATTCGTGGGCTTGCCTGGTGGTATCGACGGTCTGGTGCATTTGTCCGACCTGTCCTGGTCCGATACAGGTGAAGAAGCAGTTCGCAACTTCAAGAAGGGCGATGAAATCGAAGCCGTTGTCTTGGGTATCGACACTGATAAAGAGCGTATTTCCCTGGGCATCAAGCAACTTGAGGGCGACCCCTTCAACAACTTCGTTGCTACTTACGACAAGGGTGCAGTTGTTCCCGGCGTGATCAAATCAGTTGAAGCGAAAGGTGCCGTCATCAATCTGTCGCTCGACGTCGATGGCTATCTGCGTGCCTCTGAAATTTCCAGTGGTCGTGTTGAAGACGCCACAACGGTGTTGAAAGAAGGCGAAAGCGTTGAAGCCATGATCATCAACGTGGATCGCAAGGCGCGTTCCATTCAATTGTCCATCAAGGCTCGTGATAACGCTGAAACTGCTGAAACACTGCAGCGTATGACTGAAGCAAGTGCGTCGTCCGGTACAACCAATCTGGGTGCATTGCTGAAAGCCAAGCTCGACCAGCAACGCGACGACGGTTAATTGGTGTGACTAAGTCAGAACTGATCGCCTTATTGGCCACCCGGTATCCGCAACTTGCGTTGCGTGATACCGACCTGGCTGTGAAAACGGTGCTTGAAGCCATGACTCAGGCGTTGGCCGATGGTCAGCGCATTGAAATCCGTGGCTTTGGCAGTTTCTCTTTATCGAAGCGGGCGCCTCGTGTAGGGCGCAATCCCAAATCGGGAGAAAAAGTCATGGTGCCGGGTAAACAGGTTCCCCATTTCAAGGCCGGTAAAGAGCTGCGTGAGCGGGTTGACGCGGCATTTGAGCAGGAACAGGCCGGTAACAAGGCAGAGAAAGCTGAACTTTTTCCAACGTCGTACGACACGAAAATTGCGCATGGCTAGCTAACGCACGCCAGAGCAAATTTGCTGTACCGAAGAAGCCGGAACCCGCAATGGTTCCGGTTTTTTCATTTCAGATGTGTCCGAGCGGCTGTCGTCGATAAATTCCCTTTACAATTGTCGTCACTGAAATATTTGCGGAGCCATTGTCATGCGCTATATCGTATGGGCATTGCGACTGATTATCTTTGTCGTTGTTTTATTGTTTGCCTTGAAAAACACGAATCCGGTTGAGGTCGGCTTCTATGGTGACCATGTTGTGTCGGGTGTGCCACTTATTGTTGTCATGCTGGTGGCGTTTGTTGTTGGTATTGCGTTTGCGCTGCTCGCTGTTGTGCCGGCCACGCTGCGTCGCAGGCGGGAATTGAAAAAAACGCAACGTGAGGTTCAACGTTTGCAGGACAGCCTTGCAACGCGCGAAGTTCAGGGGCATTCGGATCCTGAGCCGGTCGTACCGTTGGCACCGCTGTAGTACTTTTTTATTGCCTGATTCCAATATACAAGGCTTGATACATGGATTTCGAACCGTGGTGGCTCATTGCCGTTCCCGTTCTGTTTGGCTTGGGCTGGATTGCTGCACGCGTGGATATTCGGCAAATGTTGTCTGAAACCCGCAGCTTGCCCGACTCTTACTTCAAGGGTCTGAACTTTATTCTGAATGAAGAGCCCGATCGTGCAATTGATGCATTTGTCGAGGTGGCCAAGCTCGATCCCGAGACGACGGAGCTGCATTTTGCATTGGGTAGTTTGTTCCGGCGCCGGGGAGAAATGGAACGGGCGATTCGGGTGCACCAAAGTTTGTTGTCGCGTGCCGATTTGCCCCAGGCGGAGCGTGAACATGCATTGCATGAAATAGCGCACGATTATTTGAAGGCGGGCATGCTTGATCGTGCCGAAGAGGCTTTCTTGCAGGTGGAGCATACGCGTTTTGCCGTTTCAGCAGTGCGAGCCCTGATTAGAATTTATGAGTCTGAGCACGATTGGCCTCGGGCAATAGAGGCGGTAAAGCGTTTAACTGCGTTGGTTGATGAGCCTGTTCCGCAGTTGGTTCATTATCAGTGTGAACAGGCGCTGAGTGCGTTGTCGCAAAAGCCGGCCAAGCTCGACGTTGCACAAACTGCCCTTGACGCCGCGGAGAATGCGGCCAGAATCCTTAAAGTGCAGCGAAAAGGGGCGGCATATCAAGCTCGTATTGCCATATTACGGGCAGCTTTGTGTCGTGCCAAAGGTGAGTCGGGTCCAGAGCGGGTTTATTTGGAATCAATTTTGTCCGACGCGCCTGATTACGCCGGCCTGGTGGCGGCGGATCTCCTTGAAAATTATCGCCAGTCCGGCCAGGTGGACCAAGGCTTGGCTATTTTAAAGTCGCACTACGCCCTGTATCCATCGCTTGACTTGTTCAATCTGGTCTTTCGTGAACTACGCAGCCAGGAGGGTTATGGCCCGGCATGGGCTTTTGCACGGGAAGCGCTGCGGTCGAAACCATCTTTACTAGGGCTCGACCGTCTTCTTGAGGCCGAACTGGCGGTTGATCACCGGGCTCAAGCTGATTCCCCCGCGGCAACGGCTGTGGCTCAGGCCGACCTCAGCCTGCTGCGTAGTCTTATTCATAAGCACAGTCAGCGTTTAGATCGTTATGCCTGCACCCAATGCGGCTTTGAGGCGCGCAATTATTACTGGCAATGCCCGGGTTGCAATGCGTGGGAAACCTATCCACCCCGGCGTCTGGAGGAAATAAGATGACGGTCTTCCCGCAAGATAAAGTGGCGCGGGCGCGAGTGTTGGTGGTGGGCGATATTATGCTTGACCGCTATTGGTTCGGAGAGGTGGAGCGTATTTCGCCCGAAGCACCGGTTCCGGTTGTGCATGTTGCGCGCCGCGAGAACCGTTTGGGAGGCGCGGCTAACGTGGCACGCAATATTGCTGCGTTGGGCGGGCAAACTACCCTGATTGGGGTGGTGGGCGACGATGAGGCCGGGGTTGAAATTGAAAATCTCGCCGCGCAGGATAATATTGCAACTTGTCTGGTTACCGATCCTGTATTGCATACCACGCTGAAAATGCGAGTGCTTGGGCGGCAACAGCAAATGTTGCGTATTGATTTCGAAGAGCACCCCGGCGAGGCCAGCCTGGCTCAGGTAAAAGCATTATTTGACGCGCAGTTGCAGCATCATGATGTGGTTGTGCTCTCTGACTATGCCAAGGGTGCGCTTGCCCATGTCGAGGTCTTAATCGACATGGCGCGGGCGGCGAATCGCCCGGTATTGGTCGATCCTAAAGGGCATGATTACCAGCGTTATAAAGGGGCAACCATTATTACGCCGAACCGGCAGGAAATGCGTGAGGCGGTGGGTTATTGGTCTTCTGAGGCCGATCTTGAGATGCGGGCGCAGGCTTTGCGCCATAAACTGGCACTTGAAGCGTTATTGGTAACGCGCTCCGAACAAGGAATGACGCTGTTTCTTGATGGGTCGCGTTTTCATGTCGATGCAGCCGCTCAAGAGGTGTTCGATGTTTCCGGCGCAGGTGATACGGTATTGGCAACGCTTGCGCTGATGCGCGCCGCGGGGTTGTCGTGGGAGGATGCCGTGGCATGGGCTAATCGAGCCGGCGGCGTTGCCGTGGGTAAATTGGGCACGTCGGTGGTAACAGTAGGAGAGTTAAGATGATTGTGGTTACCGGAGGTGCCGGTTTTATTGGCAGCAATATTGTAAAAGGGTTGAATGTACGGGGCATCAACGATATTTTGGTTGTCGATGACCTCACAGACGGCGATAAATTCATTAATTTGGTTAACCTGAACATTGCCGATTATTTGCATAAAGACGTGTTTCGAGAGCGCCTTTTGAAGGGTCAGTTGTCAGGCATAGAAGCGGTCTTTCATCAGGGGGCCTGCTCCGACACAACAGAACGTAACGGCCAGTACATGATGGATAATAATTATCGTGTCACCCTGGAGCTGTTCGAATGGTGCCAGCAAGCCAAGGTACCTTTTATTTACGCTTCATCGGCGGCGGTTTATGGTGCGGGTCCCAGTTACATTGAAGATATTTTGTATGAATCACCGCTGAATGTTTACGGCTATTCAAAATTTTTGTTTGATCAGGTTTTGCGCCGCCGTTTAAGTGCATTGACGGCGCCGGCGGTGGGTTTACGTTACTTCAACGTGTATGGACCTCATGAACAGCACAAAGGGCGCATGTCTTCGGTTGCCTTTCATAATGCCAACCAATATCGCGAAGAGAGCCATGTACGCCTGTTTGGTGGCTGGGATGGCTACCCCGACGGAGGGCAACAGCGCGACTTTATTTATGTAGACGATGCCGTAGAGGTTAATTTGTATTTCCTTGAGCATCCCGAAATTTCCGGTATCTTTAATTGTGGAACGGGTCGGGCTCAGCCTTTCAACGACGTTGCGTGCGCTGTTGTCAACGCCTTGCGTATGGCTGAAGGCGAGTCGGAGCTGTCATTGCAGGAATTGGTGGATCAACAGCTTATTCACTACATTGACTTTCCGGAAGACCTGAAAGGGCGCTATCAAAGTCACACCCAGGCCGATTTAACCCAGTTGCGGGAGGCCGGGTACGACAAACCTTTCCACGACGTGCATACTGGGGTGACCAAATATATGCAATATCTGCTGGGGCAAGGGCGCTTATAAGCGCGTCAGTCGGCCCCTGTGGGTGCGTAGCTTTACGCATGGATAAACCGCAGACGGGTCCGTATCGGTTTTGAGCGCTTTCACGCAAGATCAAACATCGGGGATATCCCCCGATGTTTTTTCTTATCAGGAGCGCTTTCATGAATCCCTTTACTGAGTCAACGGTAGCCAAACCTTCGGATACAACCTGGCGTGAGTCCGCCACGGCGCCGGGATGGGTCAAGCAGTTGTCCCGAACTTGCCTGTGCCTTGCATTACTTGGAACGACTTATGCCAACACCGCGCATGCGGTCGACGTCAATGCCGCCACGCTGGCGCAACTCGAGACGGTGAAAGGCATCGGCCCCAAAACCGCCGGTATTATTATTCAGGAGCGGGCGCGTGGCGGCAGTTATGAGTCGTTTGAAGACTTATCTGATCGTGTGCGGGGTATTGGCCCGGCCAAGGTCGCAGCCTTACGAACGGCCGGCCTTACTTTGGGGTCGGGTACTATGCCAAACAGCCCGAACAAGGTGTATGATTTGCGCCATGAAAACATACATGACGATTGAAGATACCATCGGAAATACCCCTTTGGTTCGCTTGCAACGGATTCCGGGCAGCCTCGCGCAAAAGCGGGGGAATGTCATTTTGGCCAAGCTCGAGGGAAACAACCCGGCCGGGTCGGTAAAAGACCGTCCGGCGGCCTCAATGATTCGTCGTGCCGAGGCCCGAGGTGAAATCAAGCCCGGCGATACTCTCATTGAAGCAACCAGCGGCAATACGGGTATTGCACTTGCCATGGCCGCCGCCATTCGTGGATACCGCATGATTCTGATCATGCCCGACAATCTCTCGCTTGAGCGTCGGGCATCAATGGCGGCTTATGGTGCGGAACTGATTCTTACCAAAGCGAGCGATGGTGGCATGGAGTATGCGCGTGACTTGGCGATGAAAATGCAGGCCGAAGGCAAAGGCAAAGTGCTCGATCAATTTGCCAATCCCGACAACTTCCAGGCCCACATCGACACCACCGGCCCCGAGCTTTGGGAGCAAACCGAAGGTGAAATTACCCATTTCGTGAGCGCAATGGGTACAACGGGCACCATTATGGGGGTTGGCATGTATTTGCGCGGCAAAAATCCCAATATTCAAATTATTGGTGCACAGCCGGCCGAGGGGTCGCAAATTCCGGGTATTCGTAAATGGTCCACCGCCTACCAGCCGAAGATTTACGATCCCTCGAAGGTTGACGTGTTCGAACTGATTGAACAATCGGAAGCAGAAAACATGGCGCGACGCTTGGCTGCCGAAGAGGGGATTTTTGGCGGCATATCGTCTGCCGGGGCACTGATAGCCGCGTTGCGCGTCTCAGAGCGGGTGGAAAACGCGACTATTGTGTTTATTGTGTGTGATCGCGGCGACCGTTACTTGTCGACGGGTGTATTTAACCCCGCCGACTAACTCAAAATGCGTGCCCGTAGCCCATGCGATCAGCCAGGATGTTAGCGAGTTCAGCCACGGAAGTGGCATAGAAATAGCTGCGGTTGTATTCGGTTAATGCAAAAAAATTAGGTGTGGCAACCCGGTATTCGGCCAGGTTGCGTGGTTCATCCAATAGGTCGATTACGCCGACGGGGTGGCGTGTCCAGGCATCGTTTTCGTGCCCGGCGCGCGCCTGGAAACCGGTTTTTTGTAGTTCAGGCCAGGTTAGATTGGGTGTTAGACCGCCATCGACCCATTTGGCTGCGTCGGCGGGCACAATAACCGGTGCGAAAACCGGTAGGCCGGGCTCCCAGCCGTGCAGCCGCAGGAATCGGGCAACCGATGCAACAGCATCGGCAACACTGTGGTGCAGATTAATTCTACTGTCCTGGTCGCCGTCGGCGGCAAAACGGCGCAAACTGCCCGGCATGAATTGTGGCAGGCCCATGGCGCCGGCAAATGAACCCGTCACGTTCATTGCATCGAGTTCTTTTTTCCAGTCCAGTTCAATCAGGTCTGCCAATTGGTCGCGAAATAATTGGCTGCGTTCAGGACGGTTCGGATCGGGATTGCGGAAGCCCAGGGTGGCCAGTGCGTCGAGAACGGCAAAACTTCCGGTATATCGCCCATAAAGCGTTTCAACGCCGATAATGGCAACAATAACCGATACCGGTACGCCGTAACGCTTTGCGGTATTGTCGAGTAATGCCTGGTGCTCCTGCCAGAAACTTACACCCTGGTTAATTCGCACCGGTTCAACATAACGTTTTCTATAAGTGACCCAACTACGTTTTATGCGCCCTGAGGACGGCGTCATCAGGCGAGCGACCTTTGGGTTATAGTGTGCGGCTTGCAAGAGTTGCGTAACATGGTTCAGCGGAACGTTTCTGGTTTGTGATACTTCGTTGGCGTAGGCCTGAATGTCGGGTAGTAACCTTCCGTTGGCGTCGGTAAAACCTTTGGCCTGGTTAATCGATCCGCCGGCCTGAATGGCCGGCGCCTCTGCTGCGCGCGGTGCGACGTATGCCAAAGTGGTGGTTGTTTCAGACGCTGGGCCGGCCGATACCGGATTGTCATGGATAGCGGTGCCTGGGCTTTGTGCTTGGCTGGTTGCGACGTTTGGGGCCGAGGCGCATCCCGCCAGAACCATAACGATTGAAGCTTGCAATACTTTTACGGCTTTGAACATAATCTTCCTTATGCAGACCCTATATATTACTCATCCTGCCTGTCATCTGCACGAAATGGGTAGCTGGCATCCCGAGTGTCCCGAACGCCTCGACGCGATTAATGACCAGTTTCTGGCGAATGGGATTGCGGGGTTGTTGCGATCATGCGAGGCGCGCGAGGCGAGTGATGCTGATTTACTGCGGGTTCATACCCAGGCACACCTGAGCTTCTTGAAAAAACATGTACCGTCGAGCGGGTATTTTGAGGTTGATCCAGATACTTATATGAATCCCCATACGTTGGCCGCAGCACTGGCAGCTGCCGGCGCTGGATTAACGGCGGTGGATGAAATTATGACCAGACAGGCTCAAAACGCATTTTGTGCGGTTCGTCCCCCGGGGCATCACGCCCGGCCCGATCAGGCGATGGGGTTCTGTTTTTTGAATAATATCGGTGTAACTGTAGCGTATGCACTTGAAAAATATAATCTGGAAAAAGTTGCTATTATCGATTTCGATGTGCACCATGGCAATGGAACCGCAGAAATGTTTGCAGGCGACGCAAGGGTTTTGATGTGCAGCTTTTATCAGAATTTGATATTTCCTAATGTACACACTGAAAAAAAATCAGAAAATATGTTAAACATACCAGTTGAGGCCTATGCAACCGGTGACGTGGTTAGAAAATTGATTTCAGATCATTGGCTGCCGCGTTTGCAGGCTTTTGAACCCGAGTTTATTTTTGTATCGGCTGGGTTCGATGCCCACAGGGAAGACGAATTGGCTCAGCTGGGTTTGGTGGAAAACGATTACGCCTGGATCACTGAACAAATTGTGGCCCAGGCTGAGGCGTCGGCGCAGGGTCGCGTCGTAAGCTTTCTTGAAGGTGGTTACAACTTGTCTGCGCTTGGGCGCAGTGCGGTTGCCCATGTCAAGGCATTGGCTAAGCTGTAAAATGGAAAAATTTTAATCCCCCGGAGGAACTGCTCGATGAAGGTTTTGGTGCCCGTCAAGCGTGTGGTTGATTACAACGTCAAGGTACGCGTGAAATCCGATGAAAGCGGCGTTGATATCGCCAACGTCAAAATGTCTATGAACCCCTTCGACGAAATTGCTGTTGAAGAAGCAACGCGCCTGAAGGAGCAAGGGGCGGCAACGGAAGTGGTTGCAGTATCGTGCGGGGTTCAGCAATGTCAGGAAACCTTGCGCACGGCAATGGCCATTGGTGCCGACCGCTCTGTTTTAGTGCAAACCGACGCAGAGTTGCAGCCTTTGGCGGTTGCGAAACTGCTGAAAGCCGTTGTTGAAAAAGAAGCGCCGCAGCTCGTGATTCTGGGTAAGCAGGCTATCGACGACGATGCCAACCAAACGGGTCAAATGTTGGCTGCGTTGTTGAATTGGCCCCAGGCTACGTTTGCCAGCAAAGTTGAGGTTTCGGGCGACACGGCAAAGGTCACACGTGAAATTGACGGCGGTCTTGAAACGATTTCCTTGAAGTTGCCCGCCATTGTTACAACCGATTTACGCCTGAATGAGCCGCGTTACGTCACGCTGCCCAACATTATGAAGGCGAAGAAAAAAACCATCGACACGCTTACCCCCGATGAGTTGGGTGTCGATGTCGCGCCCCGTCTTAAGACCTTGAAAGTGGCTGAACCGCCCGTGCGCTCGGCTGGTGTGGTGGTTGCTGATGTGCCGGCGTTGGTCGATAAACTGAAGAACGAAGCGAAGGTGGTGTAATTATGTCGATTCTGGTAATTGCTGAACACGATAATGCCCAGTTGAAAGGGGCAACCTATAACGTCCTGGCGGCGGCTGCGAAGTTGGGTGGCGACGTCCATGTTCTGGTAATGGGTCAAGGTGCCCAGGCAGCGGCTGATCAGGCTGCCAAGGCGCAAGGGGTGGCCAAAGTTTTGTTGGCCGATGGCGCATCGCTGGCCGAGGGGTTGGCTGAAAATGCCTCCGCCCAAGTGCTGGCCCTGGCCTCCGATTATTCTCATATTTTGTTTGCGGCGACTGCTTCGGGCAAGAACGTGGCGCCGCGTGTTGCCGCCAAGCTTGATGTTGCTCAAATTTCCGATATTGTTTCGGTCGATGCTCCTGATACGTTCCAACGTCCTATTTATGCAGGTAATGCTATTGCAACGGTTCAGTCGGGCGATGCGGTGAAAGTAATCACGGTTCGCACGACAGCCTTTGACGGCGTTGCGCCCGAGGGTGGGCAGGCGTCGGTTGAGTCGGTCAGTCCAGTCGACGATTCCGGCTTGTCGTCTTTTGTGGGACGCGAACTGGCGAAAAGTGATCGGCCGGAACTGGCGGGTGCCAGTGCAGTGGTTTCCGGTGGTCGTGGCATGGGTAGCGCAGAAAACTTCAAAATTCTTGAGCCATTGGCCGACAAGCTGGGTGCCGCGTTGGGCGCTTCACGTGCCGCAGTTGATTCAGGATATGCTCCGAACGATTGGCAGGTGGGTCAAACCGGCAAAATCGTTGCGCCGCAGTTGTATGTGGCGGTGGGGATTTCCGGCGCTATTCAGCATTTGGCCGGCATGAAAGATTCCAAGGTTATTGTGGCAATCAATAAAGACGCCGAGGCGCCGATTTTCGGTGTGGCCGATTACGGCTTGGTGGCGGATTTATTCAAAGCCGTGCCTGAGCTTACCGACGCGTTGTAAATCGTGCCGGCGGCCGGGTTCAGCCCGGCCAAACGATTTATTGCACGAAAAAGTGCTTGCCAAATTCACTGTTGTTTTATACAGTATAAAAATACTGTATTTAACAACAGTGAATTTTTTATTCAGTTTCTGTTTGTATGTGGTTCAAACAGGCTTAATAAAGGCTTAATAGCGAGGCAAGCATGAATTCCTTCACACACAATGGCCACCGCGCCGAAACAGTGAAAAACGGTCGTCAAACACGCGGCGCGAATCAATCCGGGGTCTCAAAATGGCCCTTTACACCCGCTGCATCTTTTCCACGATCGAAATCCTCACCGTCCGGCCAGTATGCGGGCAGTGGTACTGATGCAGGCGGCACCGAAAGCAAAGGCCGGCTTACCCGTGCCGCAATGGTTTCAGATGTTTTATTGGTAGTGGTTTGGGGGGCAACCATTCCGGGTCTTATGTGGCTGGGCACTTTAGGCGGTTTTTAACTGTCAACGCGAAATAGAAATGTTCGCTTTTCATACTCTTCTTTCTCTTATATAATTGTGGGCTTTGCAACCTCATCCTCTGCTGGGCTTTTTACAAACAAAGCATGTGGTTTAAACATGCCGTAAAAATGTGTTATTCAAACATGCCCTGAACATGATGATTTATGGAGTCTATCGTGGATCTTATCCAACAGTTGGAGCAAGAAGAAATTGCTCGTCTTACCAATGGTGAACCCCGCCCCGAGTTTGGGCCTGGCGATACCGTTGTTGTTAACGTAAACGTGGTTGAAGGTAACCGCAAGCGTGTGCAGGCGTATGAAGGTGTTGTAATTGCACGTCGCAACCGTGGTTTGAACTCTTCGTTCATCGTTCGTAAAATTTCTTCGGGTGAAGCGGTAGAGCGTACATTCCAGCTTTACTCTCCTCAAATTGCTTCCATCGAAGTCAAGCGCCGCGGCGACGTTCGTCGTGCTAAACTTTACTACCTGCGTAACCGTTCGGGTAAATCGGCGCGTATTAAAGAAAAACTGGTTCGCAAGGCAGACAAAAAAGCAGCTGAATAAGCACTTTTTCTGCTCCAGTTAAGCAAAGGCACCCCGGGCGGTGCCTTTGTTTTTTTGTGGTTTATGTCGCAAAATCCTTCCATTCCTCCCTGTCGAGTACGTCCTGTTGTCAAACTTTCGTTTGACCCGCAAGCTCAACCCGTGATTGCACCCAATGCTGTTTTGAGTCCTTTGCCAGACTCTGCACTGCAGGCAGACTTCATTGCACAGGCATTCAATCGGAATATTGAGTGGCAGGTGGAACCGGTTTTTGCAAAAGATTTTTTGGTTCATCGCGACCCCAAAACCGGTTTATTGTTGCCGGATCATTCCGGCATGATTCCGGCCGCTGTTTTTTTCCCCCTCATTCAACGTGAAAAAGGTTTGCATGTTTTGTTTACACGCAGAACGGACCACCTTACATCGCACGCCGGCCAGATCTGCTTTCCCGGGGGGCGAATTGAGTTGCATGATGCCGACGTCATTGCCGCGGCGCTCAGGGAAACCCACGAAGAGGTGGGTATTGGGCCCGATCACATACAACTGATTGGAACGCAACCCGGTTTTATTACCTCTACCGGCTATACTATGCAGCCGGTTATCGGGTTGGTGAAGCCTGGCTTTGTGGTGCAGCCCGATCAATCGGAAGTTGCCGAGGTGTTTGAAGTGCCTTTGTCGTACTTAATGGATCCACGGCAACATCAGCTTCACCAGGCAACATTACCCGACGGCCGTCAGCGTTTGTATTTTTCCATGCCCTGGAACAACTATTTTATTTGGGGCGCGACGGCGGCATTGGTGCGAAATTTCTATCATTATTTGGCCGCTGCACATAAACAGCTGTAAAGGCCGTTATCTTTGGCTGCTAATACCGGCCTTGCGCCTCATTCTCGGCAAGCAGTCTTACGTACAGTGCGTGCCTTGAGGGTGGAATGGCACCGCTTTTTACCGCCTCCAGAATGGCACAGCCCGGCTCGTGGCGGTGGGAACAGTTGTAGAACCGACATTGCCCTGTGTAGGGGGCGAACTCGGCGAACCCGGCTTCTATTTCGGTATTGCTCAGGTGATACAAGCCGAAGTTTTGAAAGCCGGGTGAATCAATTAAATGTCCGCCTTGGGGTAAATCGTATAAGCGTGTGCTGGTGGTGGTGTGTTTGCCCGCATCAAGGGCAATAGAATGGGCCTGGGTTTGCGCTTTTGCATTGGGAATAAGCGTGTTCAACAAAGTTGACTTACCCATACCGCTTTGCCCCAGTAGCAAACAGGTTTTATCGCGCAAATGCGGCAGCAAGGTTGCGTTGACCTGATCGGCGTTTAGCGCACTGAGCTCAATAACGGGTATGTCGAACGCTGAGAACGGTTTAAGGCGTTCACGTGCAGTCTTTAAATTTTCTTGTATATCAGCCTTATTCAGAATAATAAGGCAATGAATGCCGGCGGCTCGCGCGGCCACCAGGGCGCGACCCACCAGGTCGTCGGAGAAGGCAGGGGTGGTTGCTACGACGATAAGTAGCAGGTCGACGTTCGCTGCGAACTGTTTTGTGCGCATGTCGTCTGAGCGATACAGCAAATTACGGCGCTCGAGACGTTTGACGATCACCCCCTCTTCCTCGCCCTCCAGTTGAACGAGCACGTTGTCGCCAACGGCGGCATCGGTTTTCTTGCCTTTAGGGAAACAGGTGCGTTGGGTACCATCAGTTAGCTCAATGGTGTAATGCCGCCCGTGCGCGCTGACGACCCGGCCACACACTTCTTTTTCATTCCCCATGACGTTCGGTTTGCGCACTTAAAGACCGTACTTCAGTTTTTGGATACGAATGGCCGCCGGCGGGTGGCTATCGTAGAAAGCGGAGTGGAGGGGGTCGGGGGTGAGCGTAGCCGCGTTATCGTCGTACAGTTTGACCAACGCCGATACCAATGCATCGGGGCTGGCTTGTTGGGCGGCGAAATGGTCGGCCTGGAATTCGTCGCGCCGCGACAGCAAACTGAGTAATGGCGTAACCCAGAATGTGAAAACGGGAACAACCAGGAAGAACAGTATCAATGCCAGCGCGTCGTTTGGTCGACCCAGTTGCGGAATAACACCCAGATCGGTGTAAAACCAAACTTGTTGCGAGAGCCATCCCAATACCTGAAAGAAGATGAGGGCCAGGAGGAAACTTAGGGCCATGCGTTTAATAATATGCTTGAACTTGAAGTGTCCCAGCTCATGCGCCAGTACGGCTTCGATTTCCTCGCCCGATAATTTTGAAAGCAATGTATCGAAAAACACAATGCGACGCGACTTGCCGAAGCCGGTGAAATACGCGTTGCCGTGTGCCGAACGCTTTGATCCGTCCATGACGAACAAGCCGTTGATCGCGAAGCCACAACGTTTCGCCAGATTATGAATACGTTCAGCCAGTTCGGGGTTGTCCAGCGGGGTGAATTTGTTGAACAGCGGTGCGATAACGGTGGGGAATAGCCACATAATCGCCATGTTAAAAGCCACCCAAATACCCCAGGCCCACCAATGCCAATTGGCGCCGGCATTGCCCATAACCCAAAGGACCAAGGCCGCCAGCGGCAGGCCCAGAATCAGGGTTACCAGTAATCCCTTCGCCAGGTCGCTGAAAAACAGGGCAGGTGTCATTCGGTTGAAGCCAAAACGTGCCTCAAGGCGAAATTTGCGCCATAAGGAAAAGGGCAGGTTGACCACCCCCATAATTAACACTACAGAGCCGATAAGTGCTAATTGACGCAGCATTTCATTCTCGATAAGGCGGGCCAGTTCAACATCCAGGAATTGCAAGCCGCCCAATAAGGTGAGCCCTATGAGAACGGCGGCGTCCACCAGGGTTTCCATCATGCTGACTTGGATCTTGCCGTGGGTGTAGTCGGCCGCTCGTTGGTGACTGCGCAGGCTGATACGGTCGGCAAATGCAGCCGGCACCTCGTTGCGATGTTGGTGAACATGGCGAATTTGACGCCAGCCCAACCAAAGGCGCGTCACGATATCGGCAAACAGAAAGGCAACAAACAGAATGGTGAACATAGGCACTGGACAGTTATGCGAAAATTGGTGTTTTAAGGGATGATTATATGGCGGTTAATAAAGAACAACGTTTAATCTGGCTCGACCTGGAAATGACGGGTCTCGATCCGGAAAAAGAGCGCATCATTGAAGCTGCGGTGGTGATTACGGAGCCCGATCTTACCTTGGTGGCGGAAGGGCCGGTCATGGTGATCCACCAGAGCAATGAAATTCTGGATGCGATGGACAAATGGAACACATCGACCCACGGCCGTACCGGCTTGACCGACAAAGTCAAGGCCTCGACCATCACGGAACAAGAAGCCGAAGAGACCTTGTTGAAATTTTTGGCGCAACATGTGCCGGCCGGAAAATCACCACTGTGCGGCAACACTGTTGGCCAGGACCGCCGTTTTTTAGTGAAGTACATGCCGCGGCTGGAGGCTTTCTTCCATTATCGCAACCTCGACGTGAGTACTTTGAAAGAGCTGGCCTTACGTTGGAGGCCTGAAGTGTACAAAAGTTTCGTTAAACAAAGCCGTCACGAGGCGTTGGCCGATATTTACGAATCAATCGATGAACTTAAACACTATCGTGAACATTTTCTTAAACTGGATACCTCTGCTGCCTCATGAGTGACACAACTATTTCTCTTTCCGACAGCAGCGTGCTGTTGTCGATTCAGAACGGCATCGCGCGCATTACGCTGAATCGCCCCGACAAGCTCAACAGCTTCACGGCACAAATGCATGAGGCGATGCGTGAAGCCATGACACACGTTGAAAACCAAACTCCGCGGGTCTTGGTTATTACCGGCGCGGGGCGAGGTTTTTGCGCTGGGCAGGATCTATCTGCGCGTGTCGCCAAACCGGGTCAGGCACGGGTGGACTTGGGTGAAAGTATCGAGAAGAACTACGGCCCGCTGGTTAAACGCTTGCGCGCATTACCCATGCCGGTCGTGGTGGGTGTCAACGGGGTTGCCGCCGGTGCCGGAGCGAATCTTGCCTTGGCGGGCGATATTGTTATTGCGCGCGAATCGGCTGTCTTCATCGAGCCGTTTTGTCGGCTGGGCTTGTTGCCCGACACGGGCGGCACTTATGCCTTACCGCGTTTGGTGGGGTCGGCCCGGGCTATGGGCATGGCGTTGTTGGGCGAGAAAATAAGCGCCCGCAAAGCCGAGCAATGGGGGCTTATTTGGGAGTGCGTTGCCGACGACGCGTTCGAAGGTCGCCTGAATGAATTGGCACAACACTTTTCAACTGCACCCACGAAGGGGTTGGCGGCGGCTAAACACGCGCTGAACCAAAGCCTGGGTCATACTCTGGCTGAACAATTGGATCTGGAGCGTGATTTAATGCGTGATTTGGGTTACAGCGACGATTACGCCGAAGGTGTTGCAGCGTTTATGGAAAAACGCACGCCGGTGTTCAAGGGGCGTTAATATGCTGCCGAGCATGCCGGGTGCGGTGGCCGGTATAGGTACCGATATTGCCGTTGTCAGCCGTTTCGAGGCGGCTTTTAAGCGGTTTGGTTTACGTTTCGCCCAGCGCATTTTGGGCCCGGGCGAATTGCAGGTTTTCGAACGCCGGCGCGCGCGTGATCCGGCGCGGGGAACCCGTTATCTGGCCACGCGGTTTGCCGCCAAAGAAGCCTTCTCCAAAGCGATCGGGCTGGGTTTGCATAGCCCCATGAGCTGGACGCGTATGGAAACCCTGAACGCACCAGGCGGCAAGCCGCAAGTGAAGCTGAACGGTATATTGGCCGATTGGTACGCCGAGCGCTTTGGTGCCGCACATGTTTCCGTGAGCGATGAGAAAGATATGGTGATTGCATTTGTTTTGGTAGAGTCAAAGTCGGCCTGAGCGGCCAAGGGAGCATTATGGTTGCGGTGTTGCCGCCTGGCCAGGTCATGGTCGATGTAGAAGGATTGAGTCTTGAGCCTCACGAAGTAGCGCGTTTGCGTCATCCGCATGTAGGCGGCGTTATCCTTTTTGCGCGTAACTTTGAAAGTCGAACGCAACTCACGCAGTTGTGCGCCGAGATTCACGCGGTACGCGACGAACCCTTGCTTATTGCGGTTGACCACGAAGGTGGGCGTGTTCAGCGTTTCAAGTCCGATGGCTTTACGCCTCTGCCGTGTATGCGCCGCTTTGGTGAAATCTGGGAGGATGACTCTTTGGCAGCCATGCGCCTGGCGACCGAAACGGGTTATGTATTGGGTGCTGAACTGCGTGCGTGCGGTGTTGATTTAAGTTTCACGCCGGTACTCGATCTGGATTACGGCCAGAGCTCCGTGATTGGCGATCGTGCTTTTCATCGTGAGCCCCAGGTTGTGGCTATGTTGGCACGCGCTTTGATTCAGGGGCTGATGCTGGCCGGCATGGCGGCATGCGGCAAGCATTTTCCCGGCCATGGCTATGTGGCGGCTGACTCGCACCACGAGATTCCGGTTGACGACCGCTCGCTTGAGGAAATCATGCGTGAAGATGCCGCCCCTTATGGATGGCTGGGCGACATGGTGTTGCCTTCGGTGATGCCCGCCCATGTTATTTATCCGAAGGTTGATGCGCATCCGGCCGGATTTTCCCGTTACTGGATTCAGCATATTTTACGTGAGCAGCTCGGCTACGAAGGGGTGGTGTTTTCCGACGATTTAACGATGGAAGGCGCTTCGGTTGCGGGTGATATTCTGGCGCGTGCGCAAGCGGCGTTGGGGGCAGGATGCGATATGGTGCTGGTGTGCAATCGTCCCGATTTGGCCGACACGCTTTTACAGCAGCTTGAGCAGCCTGAAAATCATGCCGAGGCGGTTGCCCGCATTCGTCAACTAGCGCCGCGCTTTGCGTGTGCCAATTGGGATGCCTTACAAAATCAGTCACGATATCAGTATGCCCGAGACCTTCAATCTGAAATCATTTCTGGCTGATCTCCCCCATTTGCCGGGCGTGTATCGTCATTTGGATGAAAATGACGAGGTCTTGTATGTAGGCAAGGCGCGCGATCTTAAAAAGCGGGTTTCGTCTTATTTCCAGAAGAATCTGTCGAGCCCGCGTATCGCCCACATGGTGGCGCGGGTTAAACGGGTTGAAGTCACGGTTACGCGCACGGAAGCCGAAGCGTTGTTGTTGGAAAACAATTTAATCAAACGTTTGCGGCCCCGCTATAACATTCTTTTTCGCGATGACAAATCGTATCCCTATTTGCAAATTACCGGGCATGAAGCGCCCCGCATTGCTTACTACAGGGGCACCACAAGCGGCAAGGGGCGGTATTTCGGGCCTTATCCGAACTCGTGGGCTGTGCGCGAGACTATCCAGATTTTGCAGCGGGTGTTCCGTTTACGCACTTGTGAAGACAGCGTGTATGCGCATCGGTCGCGCCCTTGTTTGTTGCATCAAATTGGTCGGTGTTCGGCACCGTGCGTGGGCGTGATTTCCATTAAAGACTATCAGCATGATGTTGATCGTGCGGTACGATTTCTTGATGGGCAAGCCGGTGAGGTGATGCGCGACATGGAAGGGCGCATGCAAGAGGCGTCCGAGCGCCTGGCGTTTGAAGAGGCCGCCGTTTTGCGAGACCAAATGGCGGCATTGGCCAGTGTTCTGCAGCAACAAACTATGGAGAAAATCGGCGATGAGGATGCCGATATTATTGCCGTGGCCATTGCCGGAGGGCGAGTTTGCGTGAATCTGGCTATGGTGCGTGGCGGACGTCACTTAGGCGATAAAGCTTTTTTCCCAACGCACACGCAGGACGATGAGCCGGGTGAAATTTTGTCGGCATTTGTGGCGCAACATTATCTTGATAGTCCTTTACCCCCCTTGTTGATTTGTTCCCATGCGTTATCTGATAGCGATTTGGTTGCATTGCTGCAGGAGCAGTTGGGCGTGCGTACCCGAGTGCTGACACGGCCGCAAGCCATGCGTCGATCATGGTTGGAACAGGCCCAGAAGAATGCGCAAATGGCACTGGCCCGTATGCTCACGGAGTCGGGCGCTCGTGTAACACGAACCCGTGCCCTGGCTGAAGCCCTGGGGCTGGAAACCGACGAAACCGCATTGGACGCTTTGTATATTGAGTGTTTTGATATTAGTCATACTGCCGGTGAGGCCACGCAAGCGTCTTGTGTGGTGTTCAAACATCACGAAATGCAAACCTCTTTATATCGTCGCTATAACATTGCCGGAGTCGCGCCGGGCGACGACTACGCGGCAATGCGGCAGGTTTTAACGCGCCGGTTTTCACGTGTTGCCGATGGGCAGGCGCCCATGCCGTCTTTGGTACTGGTCGACGGCGGTAAAGGCCAAGTCAGCATTGCGCGACAAGTATTTGCCGAACTCGGTCTGGATATTTCCACTTTGGTGGGCGTGGCGAAAGGTGAGGGTCGTCGTGTGGGTTTGGAAACGTTGGTTTTTGCCGACGATCGGGAACCGGTTGCATTGGGGAAAGAGTCGGCGGCGTTAATGCTTATTGCGCAGATTCGCGATGAGGCTCATCGTTTTGCGATTACCGGAATGCGGGCCCAGCGGGCCAAGGCCCGCAATGTTTCACGGTTGGAGCAAATTGAAGGTGTCGGCGCTAAACGCCGCCAGAAGTTGTTGGCGCGTTTTGGCGGGCTGTCGGGCGTGGCGGCAGCCAGCATCGACGACTTATGCCAGGTGGATGGTATTTCAGCCGAATTGGCCGAGCGCATCTATTATGCGCTGCGATAAGTTAGTATTACGACTATGCCATTGAACACACCGATGATTCTGACCTGGCTGCGGATTGCGTTGATCCCGCTGGTCGTTGCGCTGTTTTACCTTCCTGCCGGATGGTTGGGGGGAGAGGCATTGCGTGACACGCTGGCCGCCTCGGCATTTATTGTGGCGGCGTTAACCGATTGGTTCGATGGCTGGCTGGCCCGGCGGTGGAACCAAACTTCGGCGTTCGGCGCATTTCTCGACCCGGTCGCCGATAAGCTCATGGTGTGCGCGGCTTTGCTCGTGCTGCTCGATTTGCAACGGGTTGATATTTTCATTGCGCTTATTATTATCGGCCGTGAAATCACTATTTCGGCCCTGCGTGAATGGATGGCACAAATTGGCGCCAGCGGCAGTGTGGCGGTACACTGGCTGGGTAAGTTTAAAACAGCTGCGCAAATGGTGGCGATTCCCTGTTTGTTGTATGGTCAGTCTTTGTTCGGGGTGTCATCCATGCAGGTAGGCAGTATACTGATCATAGTTGCGGCCATTCTCACCGTATGGTCCATGTTTTATTACCTGCGCCGCGCCTGGCCGCAAATCCGGGAGCGCGCTTCCTGAGCCTGCCACGCATCGTTGCAGCAGGCGTTTAGCCGAATGTAGAAGATTATGGTTGCCACTACCGTCGAAGATATTCCCGATAGCCCCCAGGTTCAAAAAAACGATTGGAAAATCATTAGCTTGATTGGCGCCGCACACGCCGGTTCGCACTTTTTTCAATTGGTTCTCCCAACCTTGTTTTTGTCTCTGGCCAATGAGTTCGGTTTCAGCTACAGCCAGTTGGGCTTGCTGGTGTCCGTCTTCTTCATCACGTCGGGTGTGGGCCAGGCGTCGTCCGGTTTTATTGTCGACCGTATCGGGCCCGCACCGGTCTTGCATTTTGGCTTGGCTTGTTTCGTGTTGTCCGGCGTACTTATCGGGTTTTCGAACGGTTACGCCTTATTGCTTTTGGCGGCCTTTATTGGCGGGGTCGGCAATTCTGTTTTCCATCCGGTCGATTATTCCATTATTAACCACCGCGTAAGCCGCTATCGTTTGGGCCACGCATACAGTACGCACGGGTTCACGGGGAACTTGGGTTGGGCGCTTACCCCGGTGTTTATGTCGGCGTTAATTTATGTGGCCGATTGGCGTGTTGCTACTTTTGGTGCGGCGGCTTTGCTGGGTGTCATTTTGGTTGTTGTCTGGTTGGGGCGTGACCTGCTTTCGGGGCGAAATATTGTCGGGCGTAAAATCAGCGCGCCTGTCGATCATAAAGGCGACCCGGCATCCTTGGCGTCGAAATCGGTCGCCGAAACCTTTGTGACTTTAATTAAGCAGCCTGTTTTATGGGGTGCGTTCTTTTTCTTCACGTGCTCAACCATGTCGCTTTCAGCAGTGCAAAGCTTTACCATTCCCATGCTTGGGCAGGTATACGGTATTGATAAAGTCTTGGCCGGCACGGCTTTGTCGGGCTATATGCTGGCGTCTGCGGCCGGCATGATTGCCGGGGGTTTTCTGGTTGGCGCAAGCCGCCGCAATGAAATGACGGTGGCCGGGTCTTTGATTCTTGCCGGCCTCATTCTGGTGTTGCTGGCGTCGGGTATGTTGCATCCCTGGCTGGCCATTGTCATGGTCGGGTTAGGTGGTTTTTGCGCCGGTATTGCTGCGCCGTCGCGCGACATGCTGGTGCGCAGCGTGACGCCCAAAGGGGCAACCGGCACGGTATACGGGTTGGTGTATTCAGGCATGGATGTTGGTGCATCCATTGGCCCGGTTGTATTCGGTATTCTACTCGACGCCGGGTTCCGTCAGGGCCCGTGGGTGGGTGCTGCTATTACGTTCGCGCTTGCTGCGGTGGTTGCCTTGGTTATCGGCCATACGGTTGCACAGCGCAAAGCCACCGGGGCGGCGCCCGCATAACCACCGCCTGGTTCTGTCTTAAAACTTATTGGCGTGGCGTGCGGGCCGGTTCAAATACCAGGGGCCCACTGCTGCGCCATGGGTTAATGTCCAAACCTCCGCGGCGTGTATAGCAGGCATACACAAATAAAAATTCAGGTTGGCATGCCTGCCAAATATCGCAATAAATCTTTTCCACGCAGTGCTCGTGGAATTCTGTGTGTTGGCGTAGCGACACAATGTATTTCAACAATGATTCACGATCAATTTGGAGGCCTTTGTATTGGATTTGCAGGCTGCCCCAATCTGGTTGCCCGGTGACCGGGCAGTTTGATTTCAATAAGTCGGACGTAAGTGTTTCGTTAACCATTTGCGGGTTTGTTGTGCACTTTAGTAGGCCCGCATTGGGTTGGTAATGCTCAATGTCGACGTCGGCGCCGTCAATATTCAGGCCCTCCAGCGGGGCACATTGTATGGTTTGAATCTCGTGCAACTCGGTTAATACCACTTCAACCTGCCCACCTGCTACTGACGATAAATCTTTTTCCAAATGTTGTTGCACACTGCTTATTGAGTTGAATCGGCTTTCGTTAAAGCTGTTCAGATAGAGTTTGAAGGACTTTGATTCAATAATGTGGGGGGTGTTATGCGGCACGATAAAACGGGCCATGGCCACTATTGGTTTGCCGCGTGTGTTAAGCCAAGACACTTCGTAGGCATGCCAGATATCGGCGCCGACCCAGTTCGGAATGAAGGGTAGCTGCGCCCGGTTGGTTTCCCGGTTAACCGGGAAAAGCACACTGGGGTCGTAATGTGTGGGGTAGGCGACATCGCGACCAAGGGGGGCCTGATCTAAAGGGGGAGACGACATTTTGTTTTGGAAAAGGGTAGGCAAATTGAGACAGTCATGTGAATATTTTACTGTGCTTGATTTAAATCAATGAACTAAAGCTTACTATCAGGTACAGTTTTGTCATGTCCGTAATGTCCTTATTCGCCCCTCCGGTCGCCATGGCACCGGCCGACCGAAATGCACGACGCCACATGGTGGCACGATTGGGTTTGGCGTGGTTGGGCATGATGCAGGTCATGATGTTTGCGTTCCCAGGCTATTTACGCAATCAACCTATGTCAGTCGAAAATCAATTATTCCTCGATGACGCCATTGTGTTGCTGAATTGGTTAAGTCTGGTTCTTACGGTACCCGTCATTTTGTATTGCGCATGGCCGGTTTGGAAAGGAGCACTGGGCCGCTCCCGTTCACGTGTTATTACCATGGATGTCCCCGTTGCACTGGGTATTTCGGCGGCGTTTATTCCCAGCGTTTACGCTACCTGGGTTAACCACGGTGAAGTGTATTTTGAGTCGGTCACTATGTTTGTAGCTTTCCTGCTCACGGCACGCTACTTGGAGTTTTGCGCGCAACAAACCATGGCGCACGGCGCTTTTCATGAAAATATTCAGTCATTACGCCATGCTTTGTCGGCGGGGGCCGACCGTATCGCGCTTTGGTTTACCGTTGCGCAACTTACTTTGGCCGCGCTGGCGGGGGCATATTGGTTTGTTTTCGCACCGGAACATGCCGTAGCGGTGACGGTTGCTTTGCTGGTAATCAGTTGCCCGTGTGCCTTGGCAATGTCGGTGCCCACGGCTATTGCCGCTGCGCATGCCAGTTTGTATAAGCGTCAGCAAGTGTCTTCCCGTCGCCTTGAGCAATTATCCAAAGACACAACGCGGGTAGCGCATCAGAATTTGTATGGTTCCATGATATGGCACTTATTGCTTACACCTTTAGCGGCATTGGGTTATGTGCAACCCTGGTTGGCGGCGATCACCATGCTGGTGTCGTCGCTTGCCGTAGCGGCAAATGCTTTGCGTTTGTATCGCCGACAATCCCGTGAACTGGCCGGCGTGTGGGTGGGCCGGGCCGTTCAGGGTTAGGCCAATGGGGGCGCTGTATTTATTGTTACCTATTTCGCTCATATTGGTCGTGTTAATCGGTGCCGCTTTTTGGTGGGCCATTTTTTCAGGGCAGTTTGAAGATACCGACGAGGCGGCGCGATCAATTCTGGAGGATAACGATACGCCGGAACCCAAGATGCAAGAGCGGGACGCAGAGAAAGAAGCACGACGTGATAGCAGCGAATAAACAAGTCAAGCCGACAAAAAGTTAGAAATTAATCATGTGTTTTTTGTTTTAGGGGATTTTTATGGGCAATTCCGGCACGCGGGATAAGCAGCCAGAAACCTTCAACTATGGGGTGGTCAGGCAATTTACCGTCATGACCATTGTGTGGGGGGTTGTGGGCATGGCAGTAGGCGTTCTTATCGCGGCACAGTTGATCTGGCCCGATTTGAATTTCAATACGCCGTGGCTTAGTTACGGGCGTTTGCGCCCGGTTCATACCAATACCGTGATTTTTGCCTTCGGCGGTACGGCTTTGTTTGCAACCTCGTACTACGTGGTGCAGCGAACCTGTCAGGTGCGTTTGTTTTCCGATAAGCTGGCGGCCTTTACGTTTTGGGGTTGGCAAGTTTGTTTGCTGGCCGGTTTTTTAACCTTGCCTCTGGGTTATACCAGCACCAAAGAGTATGCCGAATACGAATGGCCGATTGATATTCTGATCACACTGGTTTGGGTGGCTTACGCCGTCGTGTTCTTCGGCACCATCTTTAAACGCCGGGTAAAGCACATTTACGTGGCCAATTGGTTTTTTGGTTCGTATATCCTAACCATCGCCATCCTGCATATTTTCAACAACATTGAAATTCCGGTTTCCATGTGGAAATCGTATTCCGTCTATTCAGGCGTGCAAGATGCCATGGTGCAGTGGTGGTATGGGCATAATGCGGTGGGGTTTTTCCTTACCACCAGCTTCCTGGGCATGATGTATTACTTCGTGCCCAAGCAGGCGAACCGGCCAATCTATTCTTATCGCCTGTCTATTGTGCATTTCTGGGCGCTGGCCTTTACCTATATGTGGGCCGGCCCGCACCATTTGCATTACACCTCTTTGCCCGACTGGACCCAGGCACTGGGCATGATCTTTTCCTTGATTTTGCTGGCACCGTCATGGGGCGGCATGATTAACGGCATCATGACCGTATCAGGTGCATGGCACCGCTTGCGTACCGATACCATTTTGAAGTTCCTGGTCACAGGCTTGTCTTTCTACGGCATGGCGACTTTTGAGGGCTCAATGCTGTCGATCCGTACGGTGAATGCCTTGTCACATTACACCGACTGGACAGTGGGGCACGTGCACGTGGGTGCGCTCGGTTGGGTTGCGATGACTATTTTTGGTTCCTTCTACTACATGATTCCACGTTTGTATGGCCGCTCGGAAATGGCCAGTCCCAAACAGGTTGAGCTGCATTTTTGGCTGGCCACGATCGGGGTGGTGCTGTATATCGCCTCAATGTGGGTTGCCGGTGTCATGCAGGGGTTAATGTGGCGCGCCACGGCTGAAGACGGCACCCTGGTTTACAGCTTTGTTGAAGCACTGCAGGCAACGTACCCGTTGTACGCCATTCGTTTGCTCGGTGGATTCTTCTTTCTGGCCGGCATGCTGGTTATGGCCTGGAACACCTGGAAGACGTTGCAGGGGCAGGACAAGCCCAACCCGGTGGTTTATTTGTATAACCCCGACAGCACCCAGCCGGAGCTTGTGGGGCCACCCTCCGATAAACCTGTGCCAGGCCCGGTGTCGGCTTAAGGAGTAGATGAATGGCCAACCAAAAGAAAAAATTTTTCAGTCACGAAACACTGGAAACCAATATCGGCTTGCTCATTATTGCCAGTATTCTGGTGGTGAGCTTTGCCGGCCTGGTGCAGATTGTGCCGCTTTACTTTCAGCATTCCACAACGGAACCGACGGAAGGGGTCGAGCCCTACGAAGCGCTTCAACTGGTTGGGCGCGATATCTATATTCGTGAAGGGTGTGTGGGGTGTCATTCGCAACAGATTCGTATGCTGCAATCGGAAGTGCAACGATACGGCCCTTACTCGTTAGCCGGTGAGTTTGTGTACGACCATCCGTTTTTATGGGGCTCTAAACGCACCGGGCCCGATCTGGCCCGTGTCGGCGGCCGTTACTCCGACGAATGGCACCGTATTCACTTGCGCAATCCGCGCGACCTGGTACCCGAATCAAACATGCCGGCTTATCCCTGGCTTCAACATAACTCGGTCGACGGTGTGGATGTGCAGGCTCGCATGCGTGCTCTAAGGGCGATTGGTGTGCCTTATACCGACGAGCAAATTGCACAAGCCCCGGAGCAATTGCAAGGTCGAACCGAGGAAGATGCCCTGGTGATGTATTTGCAAAGTCTGGGTGTGGCCGGGCGTGAAGCTGCGGCCCGCGCTGTTGCAGAAGGGAGTCGATAGCTATGGGTATTGTTAACGGTATTGTCACGCTCGTTGCGTTGATCACTTTTCTTGCCATTGTGGTGTGGGCGTTCTCAAAAGGCCGCAAGAAAGCCAACAAAGACGCTTCCATGCTGCCGTTTATGCAGCCGGATGAAGACAATCTGAGCAACGACAAGAAAAAGGCACCTGGCACGCAAGAAAAAGGGGATTCTCATGACTGATTTCGTGAGCAGTTTTTGGGCTTATTTCATTGCCATCATGACGGCGGCGGGAATTATTTTCTGTGTCTGGTTGCTGTTTACCCAGCGTCGTTGGCTGGGTAAGGAAGTGAAAGAGGCCAAGAACACCGGGCATGTGTGGGATGGCAATCTCATGGAGTTGAACAATCCCGTGCCGCGCTGGTGGACCGTTTTTTATCTGGCCTTATGTGTTTTTAGCGTGGGTTATTTGGTTTTGTATCCCGGCCTGGGAATTTTTAACGGGATTTTGAATTACTCCACAGCTCAGGAGGTTAAGCAGTCGCAGGAAGCATTGTCTGAACGTATTCGTCCGTTCTACGCGCGTTACGAGGCCATGCCTATTGAGCAGGTCGCGGCCGACCCGCAGGCCCGGCAGATTGGTGAGCGTTTATTCCTGAATAACTGTGCGCAATGTCATGGGTCGGATGCGCGCGGATCGGTCAGTTTTCCGAACTTAACTGATAAAGATTGGCTTTATGGTGGTTCGCCCGACCAAATCATGACGTCCATTACCAAAGGGCGTCATGGAGTGATGCCGCCCATGAGCGCACAAGTCAGTGCGAATCAGGCAGCGGATATCGCGCAATATGTTCGTTCACTCTCGGGCCTGGCCAGTGATCCTTTGCAGGTCGTAAGGGGAAAGCAAGGTTTCGAGAATAATTGCGTGGCTTGCCACGGTGTTGACGGCAAGGGTAACCAGGCGCTGGGCGCGCCAAATCTTACCGACGACGTCTGGCTTTATGGTAGTTCGGCCGATGTGATTGTGAAAACCATTTTGAATGGTCGCGATAACCAGATGCCGGCTCAAGAGGGCGTGCTGACGCCTGAACAGATTCGTATGTTGGCGGCCTGGGTATGGGGGCGATCAAACTCTCCTCGTTAACCAGGCTGTATATCGTCGCGTTTTCAAGCAGGAGCGCACATGGATAAGAAACCTATTGCTCAGTCGGAGGACCTGATCCAGACGGGTCAGGGCGCTGCGCCCGCGTGGCAGCCTCCCAAGGTGGCGCCCGCGCCGCGTCGGGGTGGGGTTTCACCACAGGTCGAGAAAGCGCTTACCGATGTTCGCAGCAAGGTTTATCCGCGCGCGGTGACGGGGCTTTATGCCCGCTGGCGCGTCATTATGGTGCTGTTCACACAGGCCATTTTTTATGGGCTGCCCTGGTTAACCTGGGGCGACCGCCAGGCGGTGCTGTTCGATTTGGGCGCCCGTAAATTTTATATCTTCGGCATGGTGCTGTGGCCGCAAGACGTCGTGTATTTGGCCGTCTTGCTTGTTTTGTCGGCATTTGCCCTATTTTTGTTTACCGCCATTGCCGGGCGATTGTTTTGTGGCTATGCGTGTCCGCAAACGGTTTATACCGAAATTTTCATGTGGGTTGAGCGCAAAATTGAAGGTGATCGTCTGGCGCGTATTCGACTCGACGGTCAACCCTGGTCGTGGCGTAAATTTCGGTTGAAAGCGGCCAAACATGTCGTTTGGATTGTTATTGCCTTTTGGACAGGTTTTACTTTTATTGGCTATTTCGCGCCTATCCGTGCGTTAGGCGCCGATTTGGTCGCTTTCTCGCTTGGTCCATGGCAGTGGTTCTGGATGCTGTTCTATGCTTTTGCCACATGGGGTAACGCAGGATTCATGCGCGAGGCGGTTTGCAAATACATGTGCCCGTATGCGCGCTTTCAAAGTGTAATGGTCGATGACGACACCTTTGTCGTGACTTATGACTACAAGCGGGGTGAACCCAGAGGGGGGCGTTCACGACAAATTGATCATAAAGAAGCGGGCATGGGTGATTGCGTTGATTGCACCTTGTGTGTTCAGGTTTGCCCAACGGGTATTGATATTCGCGATGGCTTGCAGTACATGTGCATCGGTTGCGGCGCCTGTGTCGACGCTTGTGATCAGGTGATGGACAAGGTGGGTTACCCGAAAGGCCTGATTCGCTATACCTCGGGCGCCGCCATAACAGAAGACCTTACCCAGTCGCAAGCACGCAAGCGGGTTTTGCGGCCGCGTGTGCTGTTTTATATGGGGCTGATGGCGGTTATTGCAGCAGGATTCGCTTTCTCGTTGCTCACCCGCGAAACTCTGAAAATGGATATCATTCGCGACCGCGGCAGTCTGGGTCGTGAAATTCCAGGCAATTTAATCGAGAATGTTTATCGCTTGCAGATTATGAACACGGATGATGAGGCGCTTGCCGTTACATTGCGTGCCGACGGCTTACCGGGGCTTGAATTGCTGGCTGCCACAGGTGAACCCACCGGCACAATTGAAATAGAGGGTGGCAGCCATCGGTTGGTGCCTGTGTTGGTGCGCTTGCCTGCAGACCAGGCCGGCCCCGGCGTGCACAGTATTTCGTTTGTCGTCAGTGCCGAGTCGGTCTCTGGATCAGGCGCGCAGCTTGTTGAGCAAACCAGTTTTTATGTCCCACAATGAAACAAGATTCCAACCATACTGACACGCGCCCCTGGTGGAAAGAGCCCTGGCCCTGGATTTTGATGGCCGGCCCGTTTATTACCTTGGTGGGCTGCGCGGTAACGATTGTACTGGCAGTGCATTATTACAGTGATCAAGCGATTCACGATGGTGGGCAGCGTAAAGGTTTGGTCGTGCAAAAAATACAAGATGCGCCGTTGCCGGAGATGGACGCTAAAAACACGTCTGCCGAGACGGCAGCCCATAACAGGAGACAATCACCATGAGCCGTTATTCGCTAATGTGGATACTGTGGCCCTCGTTTTTATTTGCGGGGGCGGGCAGTGCCACGGTATTTGCATTAATTGATCCGCTGGATATTGCCGTGTTCGGCTCGATGCATTTTAGCCGCGAGGTTGTGTACACAGCAGGCTTCTTTCTATTCTGGATTATGACTGCGTTGTCGAGTGCGCTGACGTTGTACATGGCCCCGGCGGAAGGGGTCGATCAGTTGCCTGATCGTTGAGTGACAGGGTGGGCTACCCGCAGTCGGTGCCGGCTAAATCGCGCAGCGCGGGCAGGTCGAGCAATTTGACTTCGCGTTGGTGAATGCGGATGAGGTTTTCACGTGCGAAACGGGAGAACAGTCGGCTGACTGTTTCCAGTGTCAGACCTAAATAATTGCCGATTTCTTCCCGGCTCATGCGCAGAATGAATTCAGACGAGGAATAACCCAGGATGGATAGCCGTTGTGACATATTCACCAGAAAGGCGGCAAGGCGTTGTTCGGAGCGTAAAACGCCCAGTGATACGACCAACTGGTGCGAGCGCTTCATTTCCGTGCTGGTCAGACGCCGTAACTGTTGCTGCAGTGACGGGATGTGCGCCGCGACGCGGTCGATTTCATCCACGCGTGCAACGCACACTTCGGTATCTTCCAGTGCAACCGCATGGGATAACTGCCGGCCTTCCAAAAAGCCGTCGAGCCCGGCAATTTCCCCTGGTAACAGAAAGCCCGTTACCTGCACATGGCCCGAAGCGTCTTCCAGTTGTGTTTTGAGTGACCCCACCCGAATGCCGAAAATGGCGTCGGCGCGATCGCCCGCTTCGAACAGGCTTTCGCCTTTTGGAATGCGTAAACGTTCCTGTACTACTTCTTCGAAACGGCTGATATCAATGGTTGACATGCCCACGGGCAGGCATAGGTTGTTCAACATACAGGTTGAGCAACGGCTTGAGTCTGGTGTCAGAGGAATTCGTTTCTGCATAGACATCGTGGCGCCTGGGCGGGCCGTGTAAAGAGGGGGGCTTATATGACGGTGCAAAAAGCTTATGGAACGACCTGACGGCAATTGTACATGTTTGTGTAACGATTGACACCTTATGCAAATTATCTTCGCATCAAATGTGATTGGTATGAACGGCCTAGTGCCCATCCCAATAGCTGGGCTGGGCGTAGGTATTTTTCAGCATTTCCACGAAGACCCGCAGGCGTCGGGGTTGATGTTTGCGTTCTGTAAGAATGGCAAAAATACCATTTGGGGGAGCGGCGTACTCATCGAGCACACTTACAAGACGGCCTGCTTCAATTTCTTGCCGTACCTCCCACAGCGATCGCCATGCCAACCCACAACCGGCCAGCGCCCATTCCAGCAAAACCGACCCGTCGGTACTGGTAAGAGTACCTTTGACCCTGTACGCCCTCACTTTACCGTTGTGTTGAAGCAACCACCCTTTCGACTGATTTCCCTGGCTGCCGAACGACAGACAATTGTGCTGGATCAGGTCGTCGGGGGTACGGGGGCGGCCAAAGTGTTTGAGGTAATGGGGCGAGGCCACAATGATGCGGCGGTTATCTGCCAGGCGCATCCCGATGAACTGCGAGTCATCCAGGTCGCCGATTCGAATGGCGCAATCGTAACGTTCTTCAATCAGGTCGACCAGTCGGTCGGTCAGGTCGAGCGTAATGTTGATTTCGGGATAGCGTTGCAAAAAAGCCGGTACCAGCGGGGCGATGTGGCGCCGACCAAACCCCGCAGGCGCGCTAATGCGCAGTTCGCCACTGGGGCGGGCGCTGCCTTGCGCCACCTGGCTCTCGGCTTCGGTCAGTTCTTTCAGAATGGATTGGGCCTTGTCCAGGAAGGCAGTGCCTTCCGTGGTCAGCGACAAACGCCGAGTCGAACGCACCAGCAATTTCACTCCCAGCCGTTTTTCCAGCGCATCCATGCGGCGCCCCATCATTGTGGGGGCAACCCCCTCGGCCCGGGCTGCGGCCGAAAGGCTTCCCAGTGTCGCGACCGACACAAAACTTTCCAGTTGTTTGAATTTATCCATTTTTCACATCTTGAAATGCTGCGCTGCGGCCTTATTTAATCACTATTCGAGCAAATGCTCAGCCTTAATTTTGAAAGAAGACTATGCGATTCGACAAACTAACAACCAAATTTCAGCAAGCCCTTGCCGATGCGCAAAGTCTTGCAATTCAGAACGATAATCAGTATATCGACCCGTTGCACTTGCTGTCGGCTTTGCTGGCGGACACAGACAGCGGGGCGGGGAGTTTGCTGGCGCGAGCGGGCGTGGCGGTGAATCGACTGGCGCCGGCGGTTAGCTCTGCCATCAAGTCCTTGGCGCAAGTGCCCGGTTCGGCAGGGAATGTGCAAATTGGGCGGGAGCTGCAATCGGTTCTCGCACGCACTGATAAAGAAGCCTCGAACCGCGGCGACGCCTATATTGCCAGCGAGCTTTTTTTGCTGGTGTTGGTCGACGACAAATGTGAAGCCGGCCGCTTGCTGCGTGAAGCGGGCGCGCAACGCAAACCTTTGGAAACCGCCATTGAGGCGGTGCGCGGTGGTGCCACGGTGGGCGATCCGGAAGGGGAGTCGAACCGTGAGGCTTTGTCGAAATATACGACCGATTTAACCGAGCGCGCGCGTGAGGGGAAGCTGGATCCGGTGATCGGCCGCGATGACGAAATCCGTCGCACTATCCAGATTCTGCAGCGTCGCACGAAGAACAACCCTGTGTTGATTGGTGAGCCGGGGGTGGGTAAAACGGCGATTGTGGAAGGCCTTGCCCAGCGGATTATCAATAATGAAGTGCCTGAAACACTGAAGGGCAAGCGGGTGCTATCACTGGATCTGGCTGCATTGCTGGCCGGCGCCAAGTATCGTGGTGAATTCGAGGAACGCCTGAAAGCGGTGTTGAAAGAGCTGTCGCAAGATCAGGGCGGCATTATTGTCTTTATCGATGAGTTGCACACTATGGTGGGAGCCGGTAAGGCCGAAGGCGCCATGGATGCCGGCAATATGCTGAAGCCGGCGCTGTCGCGCGGCGAGTTGCATTGCATTGGTGCTACCACGTTGGACGAATACCGCAAATATATTGAGAAAGATGCCGCCCTTGAGCGTCGTTTCCAGAAAGTGCTGGTAGACGAGCCTGATGTCGAGTCCACCATTGCTATTTTGCGCGGTTTGCAAGAACGCTATGAGCTTCACCACGGCGTGGCGATCACCGATCCGGCCATTGTGGCGGCGGCCGAGTTGTCACATCGCTACATTACCGACCGTTTCCTGCCGGACAAGGCTATCGACCTGATTGATGAGGCGGCCGCGCGTATCCGTATGGAGATCGACTCCAAACCGGAAGTGATGGATAAGCTGGATCGTCGCATTATTCAGCTGAAAATCGAGCGCGAGGCGGTGAAGAAGGAAACTGATGAAGGCTCCATGCGTCGTTTGAAAGTCATTGAAGATGAACTGGAGAAATTGCAGCGCGAATATAACGACTACGAGGAAATCTGGAAGTCGGAGAAAGCCGCTGTTCAGGGTTCACAATCGGTGAAGGAAGAAATTGAGCGCACCCGTGCCGAGATGGCCGAGCTGCAACGCAAAGGTCAGTTTGATAAGCTGGCTGAACTTCAGTACGGGAAATTGCCCGAGCTTGAAGCGCGCCTGAAGGCGGCGGAAGCAGGAAGTGGCGAAGAGCAGGAGAAGTCCGACAAGCCGCGTTTGCTGCGCACGGAAGTGGGTGCTGAAGAAATTGCTGAAGTGGTGTCGCGCGCAACCGGTATTCCGGTGTCAAAAATGATGCAGGGCGAACGGGAGAAGTTGCTTGGTATGGAAAGCCATCTGCATCGCCGCGTCGTAGGGCAGGACGAAGCGGTGAGCCTCGTGGCCGACGCTATCCGCCGCTCCCGCGCCGGGCTGGCCGACCCTGCACGGCCCTATGGCTCATTCCTGTTCCTTGGCCCCACCGGCGTCGGCAAAACCGAGTTGACCAAAGCACTGGCTGATTTCTTGTTCGACTCCGAAGACCATATGATTCGGATCGATATGAGCGAATTTATGGAAAAGCACTCGGTGGCACGGTTGATTGGTGCGCCGCCGGGGTATGTGGGTTACGAAGAGGGTGGTTATTTAACCGAGGCTGTACGTCGTAAGCCATATAGCGTGATTTTGCTGGATGAAGTGGAAAAGGCGCATCCGGATGTCTTCAATGTGCTTTTGCAGGTGCTTGACGACGGTCGCCTGACCGACGGCCAGGGTCGTACTGTGGATTTTCGCAATACGGTGATTGTGATGACATCGAACCTTGGTTCGCATCATATCCAAAGTATGGCGGGGCAACCCTACGAGGTGGTGAAGGAAGTCGTGTGGGAAGAATTGAAGACCTCGTTCCGTCCCGAGTTCCTGAACCGTATTGATGAAGTGGTCGTGTTCCACGGATTAGAGGCCAAGCATATTGAGTCTATTGCCCGCATTCAGATCCAGCGTTTGCAGGCGCGTTTGGCACAGCACGAAATGCGGCTCGAAGTGTCTGATGCTGCACTGGCGCAACTGGCGCATGCGGGATTCGACCCTGTATTTGGCGCCCGTCCGTTGAAGCGGGCTATTCAGCAGCATATTGAAAACCCGGTCGCCAAGTTGATTCTGGAAGGCCGTTTCGGCCCCAAAGATGTCATTCCCGTGGATTGGCGCGACGACAAGTTCGTGTTTGAACGGACATTGCAGTAAAGGAAACAAGGCCCGCTTAAAGAAGCGGGCCTTTTTCTATAGCGTTTCTTCTCGCCCGTAGAACTTCACACCGATTTCAATGGCTTCGCGCCCTTGTGCTCGACGATGACGATTGGTGTCGCGCAGTGAGTAAATGCAGCCGCAGTATTCTTGCTGATAAAAGTTTTCCCGCTTGCTGATTTCGATCATGCGGGCCGACCCGCCGCCTTTGCGCCAGTTGTAAGTCCAGTAGGCCAGGTCAGGGTAGCGGGCGGCGGCACGCTCGCCACAACCATTAATTTGATTCATGTCTTTCCAGCGTGAAATGCCCAACGAACTGGTAATGGTATCGAACCCGTTCTCGTGTGCATAAAGCGCGGTGCGTTCGAAACGCATATCGAAACAGACCGTGCAGCGTTCGCCGCGTTCGGGTTCATTTTCCAGCCCTTTCACGCGCTCGAACCAATTGTCGCGGTCGTAATCGGCGTCGATGAACTCGATGTTGTGTTCTTCAGCAAAGCGGATATTCTCGTTTTTGCGAATCTCGTATTCACGGTCGGGGTGAATATTCGGGTTGTAGAAGAAAATACTGTATTCGATACCCGAGGCAGTCATGGCTTCCATGACTTCGCCCGAACAGGGCGCGCAGCACGAATGCAACAGCACTTTCCTGCGGTTGTCGGGTAGCTGAAGTTGGGGGCGTTTGTAATCACTCATAAAGCGTATTTTAATCCGGTAAGACCGTATTCCAAAGTGCAATGACCGCATCGCGTTCAACCACGAACTCATCCTGGGAAACCCGGGCGGCTTCGGCACCCTGCAAACGCAAGCTATGTTGCGCTTTGCGAAAGACCCGGTATGCATCAGAGACTTCCCGGGCAAGTGCGGCCGGAATAAGCTTTGCCTCGGAAGCCAGTTTCAGCAGGGTGATGTTGCCCAGGTTTTCCAGTAATACAGGGTGTTCGCGGGCGTGGCTGAGCACCAGGTATTGCGTAATAAACTCAATATCCACCATGCCGCCCCGGTCATGTTTCAGGTCGAACAGTTCACTGCGGTTTGGATGGCCGGCCGCGATTTTGCTGCGCATTTCCTTCACATTTTTATAAAGCGTGGCAGGGTCGCGCTCCAGCAGCAATACTTTACGACGCGTGGCCTCGAAGCGTTCCCCAACGCCGGGGTCACCGGCGGCAAAGCGGGCCCGGGTGATGGCCTGATGCTCCCAGGGCCAGGCGTGGGTAAGCTGATATTGTTCGAATGCATCAACGGAAACCGCCAATACACCGGCATCGCCGTCGGGTCGCAAGCGCAGGTCAATTTCGTACAGACGGCCGGATGATGTCATGGTGGAAAGCCACGAGGCCATTCGTCGCCCCAGCTTCGCGTAGGTTTCGGCGGCGTCTTCGCGCTCGTCGTCGTATAGGAACACCAGATCGAGGTCGGATGCATAACCAAGTTCTTTGCCACCCAGGCGGCCGTAGGCAATGACGGCGAAGTGATGGGGAGGGACGGGCTGGTGGCGCTGTTCTTTGGGTTGCACCATGGGCCATACACGCTCGATGGTTTCGTTCAACAACATATCGGCCAGCGCCGATAGTTGGTCGGCCAGCTTTTCAACGCTTAATACACCGCCCAGGTCTTGTGCCAGTAATTGAAAACTGATCTGACGCTGCAAATCGCGCATTAAATTCATTTGCTGTTCAACGTCGGGTTGGCCCGACGGCAGCAGGCAGGCGTCGAGCTCGCTGCGTAACTGTTGTGCCAGTTCGTTGAAATTGGGCGGATCCATGAGCGAATGCCATTCGATCAGGCTGTCGAGCAGAAGTGGGTATTGACGCAGGTATTGCGCCGCCCAGGGGCTGGCGCCAATAATTCGGGCAACCCGTGCAAGCGTTTCGGGGTACTCGGCAAGCAAGGCCAGATACGGGCTGCGCTGCGCGATTTGTTCCACTAAGTCGCATAGACGAATGGCGGTTTGTTCGGGGTTGCTGGTTCGATGCGCCGTTTCCAGCATGGCAGGCAGCAGGGTTTTAACGCGTTTGCGGCTGCTGGTGGGCAGGCTGCGGATACGATGGCTTTTCATCAAAGCCTGAATGCGTTGCGCAACGGATTCACTGGCCTCACCAAAATAGGCTTTGACCTCGTCTTCCAGCTCGTCGGGGCTGGTATCCATGGTGGGGTTGTCGTTTTCCTCTTCCTGCGACTCTCCCATCCCCGCGAGGCGAAAGGCGTTGCGGAAAGTGCCATTGACGAACGCCCGGTGTGCATTCAGCGTTTCCTCGAACTCGGAACTGGCCATGCCCATGGCAAAGGCAAGTTCTTCACGTAATTCGGGATTGTGTGGCAACAAGTGCGTTTGTTCGTCTTCACGGTATTGAAGAAGGTGCTCTGTTCGACGCAAAAACAAGTATGCTTCTTCGAGGCGACGCGACAACGTTTCTTCAATGATCCCGGCTGAGAATTGTTGCTTCAAGGCTTTCAGCAGATTGCGTTTTTGCAGCGAAGGCGTGCGGCCGCCTCGGATAAGCTGATTCAGTTGCACCACAAACTCAATTTCCCGGATTCCGCCATCGCCCAGTTTGATATTGTGTTTGGCGTCGATACCGTTGCGCCGGGTGGCGCGGCGGTTCCAGTCTTCCCGAATGCGTTCGCGCAATGCGCGCAGCGACGACAACGCATCGAAATCAAAATATTTGCGGTAGACAAATGGGCGACGCAGTGCTTCCAATTGCGCGCGCTGGGGTTTCGGATCACTGTCGTCAAACGCTTTGGCAGGCACAACGCGGGCTTTAAGCCAGGCATAGCGCTCCCATTCCCGTCCCTGGGTGACCAAATAATTTTCCAGTGCGTCCAGGCTCCAGGCCAAAGGACCCGAGTCGCCGTCGGGGCGCAAGCGCAGGTCGGTGCGAAAAACGACGCCATACTGATCGGGTTCCGAAAGAATGGGCATCATCCGTTGTGTTACGCGCCCATAGAATTCGTGATGGCTGATTTTGCGCCGCCCGCCCGTTTCGCCTTCCTCACCGTACAGCATAATGAGGTCGATATCAGACGAGACATTGAGTTCACGTCCGCCCAGTTTCCCCATCGCCAGGATGAGCATTTCCTGGGGTTTCCCGGTGCTAGGGTCAATCGGTGTGCCATGAATTTCAGCCAGTTCCGTTGCGACCGTGCGATAGGCTTGCGCAATCGCCAGGTCGGCCAAATACGACATGGCTTTAACGACTTCTTTGAGATCGGCCAGTTTTGCCAGGTCGCGCACAAGGATGGTGTAAAACACCTGGCTACGGATTTCGCGCAGCGCTTTGCGCAGCGTATCAAGCGGTACAATGGCCTCGGCTGAATCGGCCTGTATGGCATCCAGAAACCATTGGTCGATGCGGGTGGGCGTAACCGGTTCTTGGGCGGCTTGTTCAAGCCAGGTTTCAAACTCGGGGCTGCCTGCGAGCTTTCGTCGCAGTGCCCCCGACCAACGGGAAGCAGTTTGTATCGGCGTAGTGTGGTTCATGCTAAAACGTGTAAGACGCAACCAGAAAATTCGGGTATAAGTCGAACAAGATACCGCAAAACGCGCTTGTCATGTTGTTAGGTTAATCAGGGATTTCGTGCGTTCGTTTCCTAAAATACTACGCCGGCTGGGTTGGCTGGCCCTGTTCATTTATCTCGCTTTGGCGTCGGCCATTCTCGTTTTGCGCTACGGGATATTGCCTAACATTGATACCTGGCGTTCCGCAATTGAGCAGCAACTATCGCAGACGATGGGGGGAGAGGTTTCCCTGGAGCGGTTGCGGGCCGATTGGAAAGGCCTGAATCCCAGCTTCGACATAACCGGTTTGCGTATTCACGATAATAGCAATGACCCGGTGCTTAGCCTGCCCCGCGTGCGTGCCCAACTGAGTTGGCTCGCGTTGTTGCGTGGGCAGGTTCAGTTTTCCACCTTGCAGGCCCAAGGCCTGGAACTGGACGTGCGCCGCGATCCGCAAAATAATTTTTGGGTGCTTGGGCACGAGATTGATATATTTGATGGCGATAATAACGATAAAACGTCGCCCCCGGCGCTGCAATGGTTACTGGGCCAGAAGTCGCTCGTCCTGACGCAGGCAACGGTGCATTGGAAAGACGAGTTGCGCAATGCCCCGGTTTTGTCATTGGAAAACGTTTATATTCAGTTCGAGGGGGATGGCCGCACCTATCAGGCGCGTATGCGAGCCGGCGCACAGGCTTTGATGCATTCAGCAGAATTATTGGTTGAGCTGCAGTTCGAACAAGACTTAACGACTGCCGCAATGTCGGCGCAGGCGGGCTCATTGCCCGCCTGGAAGGCTCGGGCTTATGCAGACATGCAAAACATGAATTCTGTGGCCTGGGCGCCGTGGGCTGACGTGCCAATAGCGCTGCAAAGTGCCATGGTGTCGACGCAGGCCTGGGTGGAGGCGCAGCGTAATCAGGCACCGCGGGTGACGCTTGACGCAAAAGTCATGAACGCCCAGTGGAGCGGTGCTGAAAACGCCGAAATCAAAGTAGACGATATGCGTGTTTTTGCACAGGGCGAGCTTCCTCTCCATAGCGGCGCAGCGCAGAGCACGGAGGCAACGCAGTTGGCTTTTGGCGTTCGTTTGCAAGCCATGGATGTTGACATGCCGTCGATCTTCAGCAACCCACTGGCTTTCGATGATATCCGGTTGGGTGGAAAGCTAAGCCACGAACAGGGCGCGCTAAAGCAGCTTGATTTACATGTCGCCCGCATCGTCAATGCCGATATGGATGTCTCCTTTGAGGGGCATTGGCATGACGATCCGGCCCTGTCATTGGGGGCGGTGGAAACGCAGGGTCGCTTTGCCCGGGCAAGCTTGAGCGCCATTCATCGTTATCTGCCGCTGGAAGTGGATGCCGATGCACGCGACTGGATGTCTACCGGCTTGGTGCAGGGCCAGTTGTTGGGGGCCGGGTTTGTATTGCGTGGTGATCTGGCTGCTTTTCCATTCGGCGATGCGCCTGAAAAAGGGTACTTTTATGTGGGAGGCCCGCTCAAGGACGCCATTATCGATTATGTGCCGTCAACACCCGATAGTCAGGGGTGGCCGCGCCTGGAGGGTTTGAACGGCTTGGCATCGTTAACCGGGGTTGATCTCCGTGTTCAGGCAAATGCGGGTAGCGTAATACCGGGCGACGGCCCTGCTATCACTCTTAATCGGGTGTTGGCACGTATCCCCAATATTGAAGACAACGCCATATTGTCGATTGAGGGGCAGTCATCGGCGCCGGCCACCGCTTATCTGGCGTTAAACCGACATTCGCCGCTGGGTGGACTGCTGGACAATGCTTTGGACGAGGCACGCGCCGACGGTGTCTGGAATGTGCCTTTATGGTTGAATGTGCCACTTTACGATACCGATAAAACAACCGTGTCGGGGTCCGTCGTGTTCAATGGCGGAACCTTCCAACTAGATTCCGTTATGCCGGTTATGTCGGGAGTGAACGGCCAGCTTGATTTTTCCGATACCGGCATTCGTTCGCAGGGTGTCAAAGCAACTGCTTTGGGAGGCGTACTAGCCATTTCGGGGGGGCTGGGCGGTGATAATAAGAACCTTGTGATTGCAGGCGAAGCAAGCTCTCAAGCCATTGCCCGTTTCGCCGGGTTAAGTAATGACGTGGGCCTGGAGGGGCGGGCTGCCTATCGGGTTGCGGTCGAGCGTACGCCGGCCGGGCGTTACGATATCGCCTTAACGTCGAACCTGAAGGGCATGCGTATTGACTTGCCTAGTCCTTTAGGCAAATTTGCCGATGAAAGCAAGGAGCTTGAGGCTAGGTGGGCGCCGCTGGGGCAAGGGCGGGCTCAGTTGCAGGTGCGTATCGGTAGCGACATTCGCATGGACATGCGCCGTGATCCAGCCGTGAAAGGAGCATATTTCAACCGTGCAGTGATAGCGTTGAATCAACCACTGGCGCTTCCTGATGTCGGAATGAGTATTGACGTTCGGTATCCGGCGTTGGATCTGGACGCCTGGCTGGCCTTGATGGGTTCCCCGTCTCAGGAAGCCTCAGCGTCCCCAGGCTTGTTGCCGGCACTCAATCAAGTTCGTATTCAGTCTGATCGCTTGCGTGTACAGGATGTTGACTTGACCAAGGCAACGTTAACGTTGTCGCCGCTTAGGCAACCCGATGGATGGCGAGTGGATATCAGTTCCAGCCAGACTGCCGGTACGTTATGGTGGCGGGAACCTATCTTGGGCAAACCGGCTTCACTTGAGGGTAAGTTTGCCCGGCTGGCGTTAGGGAACCCGGATGCCCCGGAACCAACGACTGAAATCAAGCCGCCGTCTGAATCACGATTCGAAGACTTCAAAATACCGTCACTTAATCTGGTGGTGGACGATCTGGTGGTGTACGGCGAAAGTGTGGGCGCCGTGACACTCAATGGTTCCGCCTCGGGCGCCGGCCGCGTTCTGAATATTGATCAATTGGAAATTAAAAATACCGGTGCAACGCTAAACGGGAAAGGCGCCTGGCGGCTGGACGGCGGCAACCGGGGCTTGTCGCTGAATGCCTCTTTGGCGGTCCAGGACCTGGGGCGGTTTCTTGATCATGTGGGATTGAAGCGGGCGGTAACCGGCGGCCATGGTTATGTCGAAGGCACACTCACCTGGAATAATCTGCCGTGGCGTTTTCAGAAGTCTGACTTGCAGGGGCAGTTGAACGTTAAGTTGGAGAAAGGGCGTTTAAGCTCCGTGAACTCAAGGTCGGCACGTGTTTTGGAGTTACTGTCATTGCAGTCTTTGCAGCGGATTCTTTCATTCGACGCGAATCCCGAAGGGGCGTTTGCGCAAGGGTTTCCGTTTGATTTACTGGAAGGCTCCATACAAATTCAAAGTGGCGTGATGAGTACCAATAACTTTCGCGTAAATAGCGCAGTAGGCACAATCAGCCTGGGTGGCGACGTCAATGTGGTGAATGAAACGCTTGATTTACAGGCGATGGTGGTGCCTAACCTGGATATGAGCGGGGCCTCGGTGGCCGCAGGTATTATTAATCCGATTGTGGGTGTCGGGGCGTTCCTAACGCAATGGCTTTTGAAAGCACCGCTTAGCAAGGCGATGACGGTTCATTATGATGTTTCCGGAACCTGGGCCGATCCACAGTTGCGTGAGCTGAAATAAGAAGGGGTTGGCCTTCTGGTGGTGTTATGAACCACCGGCCAACCCAATCTGTTTAGTCACGTGCATTCCTTGGTGTCAGTAAACGCCTTGTTGCAGCATCGCATCGGCCACTTTTACGAAGCCTGCGATGTTGGCCCCGTCGACATAGTTCACTTTGTCACCCTGCTGGCCATAACGCACGCAATTCTGATGAATGTCACGCATAATGGCATGCAACTTGGCGTCAACGTCTTCACGTGTCCACGACAACCGTGCCGAATTCTGGCTCATTTCAAGGCCTGAAACGGCCACACCGCCTGCGTTACTGGCTTTGCCAGGCGCATACAGCACGCCTGCTTTAATAAAGCATTCGGCGGCATCAATGGTGGTGGGCATGTTTGCGCCTTCAGAAATGCAGCGTACCCCATTATTGATCAGTGTCTTGGCATCGTCGATTTCCAGTTCATTCTGGGTGGCGCAGGGCATGGCGACTTCGACTGGAACATGCCAGGGGCGTTTACCTTGCTCGTATGTCAGGTTCAGCTCTTTGGCATAGGTAACCAACCGTTCACGACGGTTGTTTTTAATATCCATCAACAGTGCCAGTTTTTCCGGGGTGAAGCCGGCAGGGTCGACAACACAGCCGTCGGAGTCGGAAACGGTAATGACTTTGGCGCCGATTTGCATGCATTTTTCAATGGCATATTGCGCCACATTGCCCGAACCGGAAACCGAAACGGTCATGCCGTCGAGCGAGCGCCCGGCATGCTTGAGCATTTCTTCTGCAAAGTACACCGTGCCGTATCCCGTGGCTTCTGGGCGGATCAAGCTGCCGCCGAACGACAGCCCCTTACCGGTAAAGACGCTGGCAGCTGAGTTCGACAGTTTCTTCATCATGCCGGTCATGTAGCCTACTTCGCGAGCGCCCACACCGATATCACCTGCCGGTACGTCGGTATCTGGCCCCAGGTGGCGGTACAGTTCAAAAATAAGTGCCTGACAAAAACGCATGACCTCGCCGTCTGACTTGCCTTTCGGGTTGAAGTCGGACCCACCTTTACCGGCCCCCATGGGCAATGTGGTAAGGGCGTTTTTGAAGGTCTGCTCGAACGCCAGGAACTTCAGAATGGATAGGTTCACCGAAGGGTGAAAACGCATACCGCCTTTGTAAGGGCCAATAGCCGAGCTATGCTGAACACGGAAAGCGCGGTTGGTTTGTACTTCGCCCTTGTCGTTCACCCAGGAAACACGAAACTGAATAACGCGTTCTGGTTCCACAATGCGATTCAATAGGCCTTGTTCCGCATACTGCGGGTTTTGTTCGATGAATGGCCACAGTGACGCCATGACTTCTTTAACGGCTTGCATGAATTCAGGCTGGTGGGGGTCGCGTACCTGGAGCTGCTCCAGGTACTGATTAAGACTGGGTAGTTTCATTCGTTTTTGCTCTGTAGTTTTGTGCCGGCCACGAGAATACCGGCACAGTGGCTAAAGAAAATTGTTTTATCTGGCCCGTTATGGCCGGGCCATGATGCACCAAGCCTCTCATTTGAGAGGCTTGTGTGGGTTGAGATGATCTTACTTTTTCATCATCTCGAAGAAGTCCGCGTTGTTTTTGGTTGCGCGGATTTTGTCCAGGATGAATTCCATGGCTGCCACTTCGTCCATATCGTGAATGAACTTGCGCAACACCCACACTTTTTGTAAAAGATCGGGCTTGATCAGCAATTCTTCTCGACGGGTACCCGATTTATTCAGGTTGATGGCCGGGTACACCCGTTTTTCAGCCAGGCGACGTTCCAGATGCACTTCAGAGTTGCCTGTGCCTTTGAATTCTTCGTAAATGACTTCGTCCATGCGGCTGCCGGTTTCAATAAGGGCCGTGCCAATAATGGTTAATGAGCCACCTTCTTCCAGGTTACGTGCCGCACCGAAAAAGCGTTTGGGCCGTTGCAGGGCGTTGGCATCGACACCACCGGTAAGTACTTTGCCTGATGACGGCACAACGGTGTTGTAGGCACGGGCCAGACGGGTGATGGAGTCGAGCAGAATGACCACGTCTTTTTTGAGTTCAACCAGCCGCTTGGCTTTTTCGATGACCATTTCGGCTACTTGAACGTGGCGGGTTGCAGGTTCGTCGAAGGTGGAAGCCACAACCTCACCGCGAACGGTGCGTTGCATTTCGGTCACTTCTTCCGGGCGCTCGTCGACCAGCAGCACAATAACGTAGGCTTCCGGGTAGTTCGTGGTGATGGCATGGGCAATGTGCTGCATCATGACCGTTTTACCTGATTTGGGGCTGGCCACAATCAGCGCGCGCTGGCCTTTCCCCATAGGTGCGAAGATATCCAGAATACGCCCTGTAATGTTCTCTTCGCTTTTAATGTCGCGTTCCAGCGTCATGACCTGGTTCGGGTGCAGCGGCGTGAGGTTCTCAAACATAATGCGGTGTTTGATGGCCTCGGGCTGCATTCCGTTAACCTTGTCGACCTTTACCAAGGCAAAATAGCGTTCGCCGTCTTTTGGTGTGCGCACCTCACCTTCAATGGAATCGCCCGTATGCAGGTTGAAACGCCGTATCTGGGAGGGGGAGATATAGATGTCGTCGGTGCTGGCCAGGTACGAAGTTTCAGGCGAGCGCAAGAAGCCAAAGCCGTCGGGCAACACTTCAAGAACGCCATCGCCGAAAATCTGTTCGCCTTGCTTGGCGCGCCGTTTCATGATGGCAAACATGATTTCCTGTTTGCGTAAACGGCTGGCATTGTCGATATCCAGACTGGCGGCCATTTCGAGCAACTGCGAAATATGCAGTGCTTTAAGTTCGGTGAGATGCATGGAGAGAAAAGGGAAGGGAAGTTATGCGTTGATGGCAGGCCTAGACAGGCCTGCGCGCAAGACAAAATTAAAAGGTGGTTTACAGAGCTTCTTCAAGAAAGCTGTTCAGTTGCGACTTTGACATGGCCCCTACCTTGGTAACCGCTGCTTCGCCGTTTTTGAACAGCATGAGCGTTGGGATGCCGCGTACGCCATATTTGGCGGGGACGTCGGGGTTTTCGTCGACATTCAGTTTCGCGATAGTAACACGACCCTGAAAGGTTTGTGCAGCTTCGTCGAGCAGCGGTGCAATCATTTTGCACGGGCCGCACCAGGCAGCCCAATAATCGACCAGGACGGGTACATCGGATTGAAGCACTTCGGCTTCAAAATTGGCATCGGTTACGGTTTTGATGAGGTCACTCATGATGTGAGAAAAAGTTCAGGTTACTGAAAAAACTATACTAAGCATAACATTAGCCCGCTTTACCTGACTACTGAGTCGCGCGAAGTCAGGCAAAATACGGTTTTTTCATTTGTTCGATCTCAGGGGGTCATTTGGCGAACGCACCACAGTACGACGAAGGGTCCATCAAGGTTCTGAAAGGCCTGGAGCCGGTACGGCAGCGGCCGGGCATGTATACGCGCACCGAAAATCCACTACATATCATTCAGGAAGTGATTGATAACGCGGCCGATGAGGCGCTGGCAGGGTTCGGCGGCAAAATCAGTGTCACGTTGCATACCGACGGCAGTATTTCGGTTGAAGACGACGGCCGGGGTATTCCGGTTGGTCTGCATCCAGAAGAGCAGGTGCCGGTGGTGGAAATTGTTTTCACGCGCTTGCACGCCGGTGGCAAGTTCGACAAGAAAGCGGGCGGTGCCTATGCCTTTTCAGGCGGGTTGCACGGAGTCGGCGTATCGGTCACGAATGCGTTATCGACTCGTCTTGAGGTGGACGTTTGGCGTGATGCTCAGGCGCATCGGCTGGCGTTCCAGAATGGTGATGTGGTTGAACCCCTGACGCTGCAAGGTTCGGTAGGCAAGCGCCGTTCGGGCACTCGCGTGCGCGTATGGCCCAATCCCAAGTATTTCGATTCCGCCGTCATTCCCGCTGCCGACCTGGTGCATTCGTTACGCAGCAAGGCAGTATTGCTTAGTGGTGTCAAAGTTTCGCTGACTATTGAAAAAACCGGGGAAACGCGCGAATGGCAATATGACGACGGATTGAAAGGCTATTTGAATGAGGCGTTGGGCGAAGCCGAACGGATTGTGCCTCTGTTTGAAGGCAAGCGGTACGCCGAGGCGGGCGACGATGCATTTTCCGAGGGAGAGGGGGCGCACTGGGCCGTTGTCTGGTCGACTGAAGGCCCTGTGGTGCGTGAATCCTATGTAAATTTGATCCCAACACCGGCGGGCGGCACGCATGAGGCAGGGCTGCGCGATGGTTTATTCAATGCGGTGAAGTCATTTGCTGAACTGCATAGCTTGATTCCGAAAGGGGTGAAGCTGTTGCCGGAAGATGTTTTTGCGCGAGCCAGCTTCGTACTGTCGGCAAAAGTTCTCGACCCTCAGTTTCAGGGGCAGATCAAGGAACGCCTGAATAGTCGTGATGCCGTGCGGCTGGTAAGCGCCTATGTAAAAAACGCACTGGAGTTAACGCTGCATGCCGATGTAGAGGCCGGCAAGAAATTGGCCGAAAGTGCCATTCGTCAGGCCCAGGCCCGTGCGCGTTCGGCCCAGAAAGTCGAGAAGCGTAAAAGTTCGGGCGTTGCCGTTCTACCAGGTAAGCTAACCGATTGTGAATCCAACGATCCTGAACGCACTGAGTTGTTCCTGGTCGAGGGCGACTCGGCCGGCGGGTCTGCAAAAATGGGGCGCGACAAAACCTTCCAGGCTATTTTGCCTTTGCGAGGCAAGGTTTTGAACTCGTGGGAAGTTGACCGCGACCGGTTATTTGCCAATAACGAAATCCACGATATTTCCGTGGCAATCGGGGTCGACCCCCACGGCCCTGGCGATCAGGTGGATTTGTCGGGTTTGCGTTATGGGCGGGTCTGTATTTTGTCGGATGCCGACGTCGACGGCTCGCATATTCAAGTGTTGCTGCTTACCTTGTTCTTCCGCCATTTCCCCCGCCTGGTCGAGGCGGGGAATGTTTACGTGGCGAGGCCACCGCTATTTCGTGTCGATGTACCCGCTCAAGGCAAGCGTACCGCTCGTAAACTGTATTGTCTTGATCATGGCGAGCTGGAAGCGGTGCAAGACAAATTGCGCGCAGAAGGCATACGTGAGGGGGTTTGGAGTATCAGCCGCTTCAAGGGTCTGGGCGAGATGAGCGCCGAACAGTTATGGGAAACCACCATGAATCCCGACACGCGTCGTTTGGTGGCGGTGAGTTATGGTGATCTGGGTATGGAAGCGACAGTCGACATGTTTGATATGTTGATGGGCAAGGGTGAGTCGGCGCAGCGCCGGGCCTGGCTGGAGGAAAAAGGCAACCTGGCCGATGTAGATGTGTAACGGCCCCACGACTCCCTTTGTACGACAGCCTTAGCAGGAAATTATGGACAGCACACAAGTAGGTTTATTTGATAGTGATGAAGGCGGCGAACAGCTCACGCTGGGTCTTTACGCCGAACAGGCGTACCTTGATTATGCGGTTTCAGTGGTGCGGGGGCGGGCGCTGCCCGATGTGGCCGATGGCCAGAAGCCCGTGCAGCGTCGTATTTTGTATGCCATGCACGCCATGGGCCTGGGGCCGGGCGCCAAACCTGTGAAATCGGCCCGCGTGGTGGGTGACGTTCTGGGTAAGTATCATCCCCATGGCGATCAGGCGGCTTACGATGCCATGGTACGGATGGCGCAGAACTTTTCACTGCGCTATCCCTTGGTCGACGGGCACGGAAACTTTGGCTCGCGCGACGGTGATAACGCTGCTGCCATGCGCTATACGGAAGCCCGCTTAACACCATTTTCCCGTATTTTGCTCGACGAACTGGGCGAAGGGACGGTTGAGTTTATTGCCAATTACGATGGCAGTCAGAAGGAGCCGCAGTTATTGCCAGCGCGCTTGCCCGTTATGTTGCTGAATGGCGCTTCGGGGATTGCAGTTGGGATGGCCACCGAGGTGCCTTCGCATAATTTGCGTGAAGTGGCGCAGGCTTGCGTGGCCTTGCTGCGTAACCCCAAATTACCTGATGATGAATTGTTTGAAATGATTCCAGGCCCTGATTTTGCAGGGGGTGGGCAAATTATTTCGCCGCCGGAGGACATCGCCGCCGTGTATCGCAGCGGTCGAGGGTCTATTAAAGCGCGAGCGCGCTGGCAATTTGAAGAGTTGGCGCGGGGCCAGTGGCAATTGGTCGTCACTGAATTGCCGCCCGGTACGTCGTCGCAAAAGATCCTGGAAGAGATTGAGGATCGTACGAATCCCAAGGTGAAAACAGGTAAAAAGTCGCTGACGGCCGATCAGCAGCAAACGAAGGCGTTAATGCTTAGCTTGTTGGACGCGGTGCGCGACGAGTCGGGCAAGCAGGCCGCGGTGCGTTTGGTTTTTGAGCCCAAGAGCAGCCGTATTGATCGTGACGAATTTGTGAACACCTTATTGGCACAAACAAGCCTTGAGGGCAATGTGTCGATTAACCTGGTATGTATCGGTACCGATGGCCGTCCCGGTCAGCGTGCGTTGCGCGACATCTTGACTGAGTGGCTGGGTTTTCGTAGCGAAACGGTTACCCGGCGCACTCAATATCGTCTCGACAAGGTAACTGATCGTATCCATGTGCTGGAAGGGCGCATGGTGGTTTATTTGAATGTTGATGAGGTGATTCAGACTATTCGCGAGTCGGATGAGCCGCGTCCTGCACTCATGGAGCGGTTCGACCTTTCCGAACGCCAAGCCGAAGACATTCTGGAAATGCGCTTGCGCCAGTTGGCCAAGTTGGAAGGTTTCAAAATTGAAAAAGAACTGGCTGCTCAGAAAGAAGAGCAAAGTCGCCTGGAGGCGCTGCTTGCAAGCCCGTCGGCCTTGAAGCGCCAAATTATCAAAGAGATTGAAGCCGATACCAAACAGTATGGCGATGATCGGCGTACCCTCATTGAAGTGGCTGAAAAAGCGGTGCTGGAAACGAAAGTGGTCGACGAGCCGGTTACGGTGATTGTGTCTCAAAAAGGGTGGCTACGCGCGCGCCAGGGGCATGGCCACGATGCTGCGCAGTTCAACTTCAAAATGGGTGACAGCCTGTACGACGCTATCGAGTGTCGAACCACCGATAATTTGGTGGCATTATCGTCGACCGGGCGGGTATATACCGTGCCGGTTGCCAGTTTGCCGTCGGCCCGTGGCGATGGCCAGCCGGTAACGTCGCTTATTGACCTGGAGCAGGGCGCCCAAGTGGTGCATATGGTGGCCGGCGATGCCGAGCAAGCCTGGTTCCTGGGCACACAGTCGGGTTATGGTTTCATGTCAAAACTGAAAGACATGACGACGCGTCAGAAAGCGGGCAAGCAATTTGTTACGCTGGAAAAAGGCGATGCCATGCTTAAGCCCATTGGTTTGCAGGAATCCGACAAAGCCTTGGCGATGTTAACGCGTAAAGGACGCTTTTTGATTGTCGATTTATCTGAATTCAAGACGCTTTCAGGGGGCGGTCGTGGCACGATCCTGATGGGGCTCGATTCGGGTGACCGTCTTGAGCAGTGGAGTGCCGTTGGCCCGGCCGGCGTGTGTTTGAGCGGTGTTTACCGTAATAAGCAAACGGATGTTGTACTGGATGAGGCGGAAATGGAAGTGTACACAGGCAAGCGGGCGCGTAAAGGCCGCTCATTGGCCGTGAAGGTTAAACAGCCCCAGCTGCGGCGTGCCTAATTTATTAAATTGCAGGTAATCACAACAATGAGTTTTACGGTAACGGTTCAACCTACAGGTCATACATTCCCGGTCGCGCCCGGCGAAACGGTGCTGGATGCTGCTTTGGCAGCCGATATTATTCTCCCTTACAGTTGTCGCACAGGCGCGTGCTCAACGTGCAAAGGCAAGGTTGTGTCGGGTCGGTTTGAGGCCGGTTCCGCGCCCGCCCAGATTTTATCGCCCGAAGAGTTGAAAGAGGGCTATACCTTGTTTTGTCAGGCCAAGCCTGATTCGGATATGGTGATTGAGGCGCAGGAAATCCGCATGGCAGGCGATATCCAGATTCGCAAAATGCCGTCACGTGTGATGGGTTTGGAGCGTGTTCGCGATGACGTTATGGTGGTGAAGTTGCAATTGCCGCCGGCCGAACCTTTTCGCTATTACGCCGGTCAGTATCTGGAGTTCATTTTGAAATCCGGCGAGCGGCGCAGTTATTCCATGGCCAACCCGCCCTCTGACGATAATATGGTGGAGTTGCACATTCGGCATATGCCGGGTGGTGTTTTTACCGACCACGTTTTTGGGGTCGGTGAAACGGCCATGAAAGTGCGGGAAATCTTGCGTGTGGAAGGTCCGTTGGGTTCGTTCTTCTTGCGTGAAGACAGCGATAAACCGGTTGTGTTGCTTGCCAGCGGAACCGGTTTTGCCCCTATTAAGGCGCTGGTAGAGCGCATGCAACAAACGGGTCATGTTCGCCCGGTCGTATTGTATTGGGGCGGGCGCCGCCCGGGTGATCTGTACATGAACGATTTGGCACAGCAATGGGCTGAAACGTTACCTGATTTTAATTATGTCCCGGTTGTTTCCGATGCTTTGCCGGAAGATAACTGGGCAGGGCGCAGCGGGTTTGTGCATCAGGCAGTACTCGAAGACATTCCCGACTTGTCCGGCCACCAGGTATATGCCTGCGGTGCCCCGGCTATGGTGGAAGCGGCGCGTAAAGACTTTACCCGGCAGGCGGGTTTGCCTGACAATGAGTTCTATGCGGACGCATTCACCTCGCAGGCGGACACGCACAAATAACGCTTTAATGTGGTGCCCGCTGCGGGAAACAGGGTCCGCCGTTTGAATTGACTAAAGGTGAGCGTTCATGAAAGTCGTGGTATTGGGTAGTGGAATAATCGGCGTTGCTTCCGCCTGGTGGCTGAAGCAGGCCGGTCATGACGTGGTTGTGATCGACCGCCAGCCCGGCCCGGCGCAGGAAACCAGCCGTGCCAACGGATGCCAGATTTCGGTTTCTTATGCTGAACCTTGGGCGAACCCCCAAACGCCCATGAAGTTATTGAAATGGTTGCTCAAAGACAGCGCGCCCATGGTATTCAGGCCGCAGGCCGACTGGCGCCAATGGGCATGGGGGCTGCAGTTTTTGCTTGAATGCCGCGCGGCGCGGGTGCCCAAGAATATTCGCTCTATGGTGGCGTTGGCCGAATATAGCTTGCAAACGCTGAAAAGCATGCGCGAAGAGCTGGGTATTGAGTACAACCACCTGAGTCGCGGTATTTTGAATTTTTACCGTAATAACGAACAGTTCGACGCTTCCCAGCAGGCAGCAGGGTATATGCGTGACTACGGTCTCGATCGGCGCATTGTGAGCAAAGAAGAAGTATTGCAAATTGAACCGGCCCTATCACCGGTGGCCGACTCAATTGTCGGGGGCGATTACACCGAGCTGGATGAAAGCGGCGATGTGTATTTATTTACCAGCGCGTTGGCGAAGAAAGCTGAAGAGGCCGGTGTGGAGTTTCGTTTCTCAACCCAAATCAATCGGCTTACGGCTGATGGCGGCAAGGTGACCGGGGTTGAGGTGGTAGACCCCGATGGGACTTTTCACACGATCACGGGCGATGCTTATGTCGCGGCTTTAGGCAGTTTTACACCGCACTTGGTTAGCCCGCTAGGGGTGTCTTGCCCGGTGTATCCGGCCAAGGGTTATTCGGCAACTTTCAAAGTGGTGAATCCTGATGCAGCCCCGGTCGTCAGCCTGACCGACAGTGAGCATAAGGTTGTTTTCAGTCGGCTGGGTGACAGCTTGCGTATGGCGGGTACAGCCGAACTGGCTGGGTATAGTCGTTCCTTGAATACAAACCGTTGCAGAAACCTTGTTGTGTTGGCGCACGAGCTATTTCCAAGTGCCCTTGATTTTGATAATGTTGCTTTTTGGTCGGGTTTGCGTCCCTCCACACCCTCGAATGTGCCTTTAATCGGTCGTACCCGTGTGTCCAACCTGTATTTGAACACCGGGCATGGCACGTTGGGCTGGACGATGGGCGTGGGGTCGGGGCGTGTACTGGCCGACCTTGTTTCGGGCCAAACGCCCGAGCCCGATTTCCCTTTTCTAGGTTGATTCACGGTATGAGATTACATGCGTTTGAACGTACGCCCAGGTTGTTGCGTACGCGGCTGGCTGCAATGCTGGTGTCGGTTCTGGGGTTTGGTGCGGCGCAAGCGGCAACGGATGTTCAGGTCTGGGTTTCGCTTATCCCCCATAATCAGGCGGTTTTCGACGATCTGGTCGATGACTTCAATAGCGAACAAAGCGAGGTTCGTGTTGAGATCAAAACGTTTAATACATCGCGTGAAATCGAGCCGGCTTTGCTGGAACGGGTGAGAGATAAACAGAAAACACCGCATCTAGTGCAAATTGACGACAATCGCGATCCGGAAGCCTTGGCCGCCCAGAAATACATTGCGCCTTTGCATACTTTACTGGCGAAGTATCCCATTAAACATGCCCAGTGGTTTGTGGCACCGCAGAATTTGAGCATGCGTGACGCACGTGGCCGGTTGCTGGCGTTTCCCTACATGATCGATGTGCCGGTTATGTTCTATAACATCCGCGCTTTCGAGAAAGCAGGCATGTCTCCGGCGGTTCCACAGCGCTCGTGGTATGGCTTGCAGGAACAGCTGGTCGACTTGGCAAATAAAGCCACGCGTAATTGTCCTGCCATTACCGACCAATCCGTTTCCGTGAACCTGGAAAATCTGGCCGCAGTCAATAATCAGTTTTTCACTTCGGCCGACAACGGTACCAAAGCCCAATCGGCGGCATTCACATTCGACACTACGTTCGTGCGACATTTGTCATTAATGATCGCCTGGGTTCGTTCCGAGCTGCTTGTTGACCCGGAACCCAACGTGTTTGCTCCAGACCTTTTTGCTGCAGATGAATGTTCCGTATTGTGGTCTGAGTCGAGCAATATCGGTCGTTTCATTGAGTTGGATACATTGAAATTCGGCTTAACAGGTCTGCCGTATTATCCGCAGGTTACCAAAGCGCCGGGTAGTCCATTCCTGGATGGCACAGGCCTTTGGGCAACGTCTGGACATACCGATGAAGAGCACAAGGCAACGGTTAAGTTCCTGGCCTGGTTGGCAGAACCCGACAACGCTGCCCGCTGGTATCAGGAAACGGGTTTTCTGCCATTAACCAAGCAAGCATTCGAGCAAACGGGTGAAGGTTATTACAAAGATCACGGTATTGAGCCTTGGCGTGAATTGGTTGCCGTGTACGCCAAGCCGCCCTCTGAGACAGGGCGTGGGTTCAAAATAAAGAATTACCCGCAAATTCGCGAAATGTTCCATAAAAAGCTGGATGAAGCGCTTGGCGGGCAGTATCCTGCAGTGACGGCGCTTACCACGGCCAAATCGGAGGCCTCGCGCATTATGCAAGGCAAATAAACAGTGTCAGCGAAGGCCGCCGTTAGGGCGGCCTTTTACTTTTCAATACCAAGGAGACCTGTTCGTGAAAACAATAACAATGAAGCTGGTGGTTGGTACGATATTCACTTTGGCCAGTAGTTTGGGTCACGCCGATGACGTACGTGTAGATGAAGCTTATCGTTTGGCCAGCGACGGTATCATCAAACCTTTCGAGGGTTTGAATCAAACAGCGCTGGAAGCGCGGCGCGGGCGCATCATGGATACCGAGCTGGAAAACAATCGCGGCAATTACGTTTATAAAGTCACGATTCTTGATTCGAAAGGCCAAGAGTGGGAGGTGAAAGTTGACGCGGTTACCGGTAAGCTCATAGAAGAAGAAAAAGACAGTTAATGTTGTTGGTCATTTACTTGATTGCAATAACGGCCGAAGCCATGTCGGGTGCGCTGGCGGCCGGGCGTCGCAATATGGATGTGTTTGGGGTGTCGGTTATTGCTTTTGTCACGGCCCTGGGCGGCGGCACTTTACGTGATGTGGTGCTGGGCCATTATCCCGTACATTGGACACAACATCCTGAATACGTTTATATCGTTGTATCGGCCGGCTTAATTACCACGTTAATTGCCCGGTATCTGCATCATATAAAGCGGTTGTTTCTGCTATTGGATGCCATGGGGCTGATTGCGTTTTCGCTAATTGGTTGCAATGTGGCGCTGGAGCATAATTACCCAATTGTGGTGGTGATTATTGCCGGCATGATGACGGGCATTAGCGGTGGGGTAATACGCGATGTATTGTGCAACCAGGTGCCTGTGGTGTTTCGCAAAGAACTGTATGCCAGTGTCTCGTTGGCGGTTTGCGTGCTGTTCTTAAGTTTGCGCGCTTTCGATGTCGCTTTTGAGTTGAATGCGCTGGTGTGTTTTGCTTTCGGTTTGGTACTGCGGTTGCTGGCCATTCGGTTTCAGTGGCATTTGCCTATTTTTTCGTACCATCAACGCTGGGATTAGGTTTTGGGTAGGTTGATACTAAAGATTATGGGTAGCCTGGCCGTTACCTCATAAGGGTGCCATTTCTGGCCACCCGTATCAAGGGAGTTTTTTATGGAACTTTCGTCAGTTGAGTCTGCTGTAAGCGCGTATATGGGGTTGAAAAACGCTAGCGCCCAGCAGGATCAGCAAATTGCGTTGTTGCGCAAAACGCTGGATAACCAGAAACAAATGGTTGAACAGATTATGTCGCCGCTTGAACCTAAGTTGGCGAATAGTGGTTCGGTTGGAACGCGTTTGCACGTAACAGCGTAAGTTGCTGTACAAGAAGTAGGGAAGGCCGAAAACCGCTTTTGGGGTTTTCGGCCTTTTTTGCGTTTAATATCTGATTTGTCTTGAATCGGTATGTAGCAACGAACTTGGTTTTTAATCATTCTTAACAACGCCCACTTATTGCATGACAACGCACGCTGGCACTCCTTGGAAACACAAAACAATTCAATTGCTGAATATTTTTGGTGTGTTGGCCTCGGTTTTATTGATTGTAAGCATCTCCGTAGAGGCGTTTAGCAATGCCGCATTCGTAGGCGATTCCATTTATGATCAAATCCAGTTTGGTGTGTGTATCTACTTTTTGCTGGACTTCCTGTTGCAATTCATTATTGCGCACAACCGTTTGCGTTTCTTTGGCAGGAATTTCGTACTGATTGTTTTGTCGATACCCTATGCCTTTCTGTTGAACTACTTTTCGGTCGACCTTTCCAGTGAAGCGTTCTACGTCATTCATTTTCTGCCCATTATCCGGGGCGGTTTTGCGCTGGCCATATTAGTGAAAATGGCGGTGAACAGTTTCATTTCCGGTTTGTTGATTATCTATTTGGCCATTTTCATTGCCATAGCTTACTTTCAAACCCTCATTTTCTTCGCATTCGAATCGGGCGTGAACCCATTGGTGAAATCTTATCCAGACGTACTGTGGTGGGCCTCCATGACGGTCACCACCGTGGGGTCGAACATTATTCCGGTGACGGCTGTGGGGAAAATTTGCACTGCTGTGTTGGCCGTGGTGGGAATGACGACTTTCCCTATTTTTACCGCATATATTACGGCGCTGGTGCATGGGATCAACGAGCGTCAGAAAGCAAAAACGCCACCCGGTTAAAGGTGGCGTAAGTGCTTGATATTCTTGGTGGCGCATCCCTGATTCGAACAGGGGACCTGCGGATTATGATTCCGTCGCTCTAACCAGCTGAGCTAATGCGCCGCTCGGAAGACCGCTACTATACCATAAGTTTTTTCGTTGGTACGTGAGTCGCAGCAAAAAATTTTATTGGCGCGAATTGGGCGCTTTACCTGACGCAGACACTTTGACAGCCACTCAATGAAAAGGCCCCACCTTCTGGTGAGGCCTTACTGCCCTTGCGGCAGTTGACACACGGCTTTACGGGCCGGTGTGGTGGCACCGCTTCGGAGAGCGGTGGAACTGCCCCTATGGGGCAGTAAGTTCAATTTAACGCTGCCGCTGCCTGTCTTCAACCTAGTGTTTCTACTAGGTTTATGCTGCTCGTGCATCAATTTCCGACATGGCTTCGCTTAGGCTATATAAGGGTTCAAATGATTCTGCCTGTGCCATGGGCCAGCCAACACGAAAGATCGTTTGGCGGAATTTTCCTTCAAGGATTTCACCTTCATGCATATCGGGGAAAATGGCCGACAGCATACGAACCTCCAGATTCGAAATACGCCGCGCAATATGGTGTGGACGCAGGTCGCCAGGGTGGGTCAGGCCGGCCGCACCCAGCAGCTCCCCAAGCGCGCTCAGTGTGTTGTCGTGAAAATGGGCTACCCGTTCCGATTTGTCTCCCACCACGATAGCAGCCTGCCGTTTCGGGTCTTGGGTTGTGACGCCGGTTGGGCACTGGCCTGTATGGCAAACCTGGGCTTGTATACAGCCTACTGCGAACATAAAGCCGCGCGCACTGTTACACCAATCGGCACCCAATGCCATAATACGGGCCATGTCGAAGGCGCTGATAATCTTGCCTGATGCCCCCAGTTTGATTTTCCTGCGCAGGCCAACCCCAACCAGGGTGTTATGTACCAGCCGCAGCCCTTCACGCAGCGGGGTACCTACGTGGTCAACAAATTCAATAGGCGCAGCTCCGGTGCCGCCTTCTGCGCCGTCGACCACAATAAAGTCAGGTGTAATCCCTGTTTTCAACATGGCTTTGGCAATCGCAAACCATTCCCAGGGGTGACCAATACACATTTTGAAGCCAACGGGTTTGCCGCCGGAAAGTTCGCGCAGGCGGGCGATGAATTCCATCATTTCAATGGGCGTTGAAAAGGCGCTGTGATGGGCGGGAGAAATACAGTCTTCGCCAACGGGGATACCTCTTGCACGCGCGATTTCCGGTGTGACCTTTGCCGCCGGCAGCATGCCGCCATGGCCTGGTTTGGCTCCTTGCGACAGTTTGAGCTCAATCATTTTTACACTGGGCTGCGTGGCGCGCTTCGTAAACTCCTCTTCCGAGAAATTACCCTGGGCATCGCGGCAGCCGAAATAGCCGGAACCAATATTCCAGATAAGATCACCGCCGTGTTCCAGGTGGTAAAGGCTAATGCCGCCTTCGCCGGTGTCATGTGCGAACCCTCCAAGTTGAGCACCTTTATTCAATGCCCGTACGGCATTGGCCGAGAGCGCCCCGAAACTCATTGCTGAGATGTTTAATACCGACATGGCGTAGGGCTGAGTGCAGTTTTCGCCGCCCACTTGTATTCTGAAATCCGTATCGGCAAGGTGTGTGGGCACCATGGAATGGTTGATCCATTCGTAATCGTTGCCGTAAACGTCGTTTTGGGTGCCAAATGGTCGTTTGTCCATATCGTGCTTGGCGCGTTGGTACACCAACGAGCGTTCGGCCCGGGAAAACGGTAGTTCGTCTTTATCGCTTTCTATAAAATACTGGCGGATTTCGGGGCGAATGAATTCGAATAAATAGCGCAGATTGCCGATGACGGGGTAATTCCGACGAATTGCATGGCGTGTTTGATTCAGGTCGTAAATGCCCAGAACTGTGAGCCCGATGAATGCAAGCGCAACCGGCCACCAGGCAAAATGTACTACCAGCGCAAGCCAGGAAAAGAACAGGGCCAGCACAATAACAATATAAAACGCGGTATGGCGGGTAAGCAATTTGTTCATGCGGTACTCCGAAGCAGGCAGTATGAATCGCGACAGGTATTAACCATAGCAGAAAGTGTTGTCATCTTCATGTGTAATAGCGTAGGCTAACAAACTGTTTTGCGTGCACTCGGGGCGCTTGACTTATCTATTCAGGAGACCGATGTGAACCGTTTCCAGCTTCTTAATTTACGTATGTATCATCAGCGCCGTCGCACGGCGCACTGGTTGCTGGATGCAACCGACGATGTCTTTGACCAGGGCACGTCTGAAGGGGGGCGAAGGGTGTTGCGTTATCAGGGTGACCACCATGCTGATTTGTTGAAAGCCGATGAGGACGATGACGCACCAGATAGTGATTAGCTATCAGGTTAATTATTTCGCGTGTGGCAATTGGCGGTGCTTAAATTTTGTGTTGCTGTCGTCACCACGATTGCGATTAAAGTATAGTTGTTGCCGATGTGATAACTATAACGGCAATCAATGACAGCATTTTGCAACCGCCATTTTTGGCAGTGTCTTTTCTTTTTCTCCCTGTTTTTCTTGTGGTCTGCTCAGGCCGTTGCGGCGAGTTGGTCGGGCGAGTGGGATAGTACCTGGCGGCATCGAGCAGCTCGTATTACGTTGGAACAAACAGGAGATCAGGTCAGCGGGGAATATCCGCTGTTCGGTGGCACCATAAAAGGAAGTGCGCTAGGTCAAGAGCTGCGCGGTACCTGGAGTGAGGGCGGCCGTGAGGGCACCTTTGTGGCCATTATGGCCGGCGATGGTCGAACCTTTACTGCCCGATTTGGAACCGGAGAATGGCTTACCGCCGTACGGGTATCTGACGATAACCAGTTTATGGGTTACTCCATAGACCAGTCGTCGCCCGCAATGACGCTCTATCATTTTCTTGCGGTAATGAATGCTGTCGGACCAGGTCGTATGGAGTTGCAAAGTGAGGCTTCGCATTTTATTGATTTTTCAACGCTTCCTGGGCAAACGATAAGCGAGCTGGATTACACCAGTTTGTTGTTTAACGTTGTAAATAGCATGACTTTCAGAGTGTGGGAGATTCAGTCCGATGACAATGCAGACACGTTTACGGCCACTCTTAATCAAGCCGGGACATCGGTCTCGCTGGACTTGAAGTTTTTACGCAGAAATGGCGACTGGTTCATTCAGGCTTTGCCAATTGAATTGTTGGAAGATGTATTAACGCGTGCCCAGGCTGCACATGCAAGCTTACTCGGCGAGCGCAGTGGTGATTTGCTTTCGCCCCGCGATACTCTCAAAACTTTGGTACGTTCCTTCAGCTATGGCGGTGTTGATGGTGCAGAGCGTGCTATGGAAACCCTGAATATGGCTGATTTATCGGCCCTGGCACGTGAGTATGAAGGGCCGCGTTTAGCCCGGTATGTTTACAGGTCTTTGCGTCGGTTGGGAGCCATTACCTGGCAGGAGGTGCCCGACAATCCAATACGTTCCGAGCCGTATATTTTTTTCGAACATCCGTTAGGCCGCATTGCTATTGGCCCAGTTTTAACGAAAGAGGGCGTCATATGGCAGTTTACGCCTGATACGCTTCGCACGATCCGTAGTTTGTATGCGGCGCTGGATAATCTGCCCGCCAACAATATTATTGAGCTTCAAGCGCAGCCTGAAAGCCTTTATTTCAGAACGCGTGATGCAATCCGTGAAATGAGTCCTACCTTTGTGCGGCCTGTTGGTGTCATGGAGTTGTGGCAGTGGCTGGGGTTGCTGCTTACGTTAGTGGTTGCTTACGCAGTTGGCAAATTGGTGAATTTGTTTTTTTACGGCGTTCTGAAGCGAAGTGGTGGCGATGCGCATGGCCCGGTCGTTCGCGGGTTTTTTTTGTGGTCGTTCCGGGTGTTCAGCCTGGGGGTGGCATTGCGTCTGGCTGATCGTGTGCTCAGCTTTCCTGATCTGGTTCAAGTTGCGTTGGTAACGATTAGCTGGTCATGTATTGTATTGTCGCTCATGGTCTTGACATTGCTGACTATCAAGCTAGTTGCCGCCAGAATTCGTAATGTTGAAACGCTGAAAGGAAACAATATTACGTTGGTGTCCTTTATTGCTGGGATTCTGCGTATTATTGTCATTGTGTTTGCTATTTTGATGCTGGCCGATGTGTTGCAAGTGCCTTATCAAAGTGTTTTGGCGGGTTTGGGGATCGGTGGTTTGGCCGTTGCGCTGGCTGCGCAGTCAACCTTGCAGAACTTTATATCCGGCATTACCTTGTATTTCGATAAGCCGATTGCGGTGGGCGATTATTGCCGGTTCGGAGACAAGACCGGCACAGTAGAGTTTATTGGGATGCGCTCGACTCGAATTAGGACACTTGATCGCACTTTGCTTACGGTTCCGAACAGCGAGTTTTCAAATATGCAGATTGAAAACTATGCAAAGCGCGACAGCATGTTTTTGAACCCGATCATTAGTTTGCGTTATGAAACCACGCCGGATCAATTGCGCTATGTTTTGGCCGAATTGCGCAAGATGCTGTTAAGTCATCCCAAGGTTGCAGCTGACCCTTTACGGGTTCGGTTTGGTGGGTTCGGCTCCCATTCTCTTGATATTTCTGTCTTTGCTTATGTGATGTCGGTTGATTATTCCGAATACCTGGGGATTCGTGAAGATATCTATTTGCGCATGATGCAGATTGTGAGTGAAGCGGGCACCAAGCTCGCGGTGCCCTCAATGGTGCACTACAACGCTACTGACAGCCTGCCGGACGCCGATCGAGTGCAGGCCAGTGAGGCGCAGGTGCATCAATGGAGAGAAGAGGGCAAGTTGCCATTTCCCGATTTCGCCTGGCAAGATAAGGCCGAGATGCGCGAAACGCTGGATTACCCTCCACGGGGTTCAGCGGTAAAAGAAGAATTGTCTGATGGGCCCGTACATGAAAGAAAATCTGGTGCCTGAGTCCATTCGTGTTGTGGTTGGTGTATGGCAGCAGTGCCGGCACGATGCCATGCCGGTTCGGCACGACGTATTTATTGTTGAACAACACGTGCCGCCAGAATTAGAGCTTGATGAGTTCGATGCGGTTTCAACTCATGTTGTTGCTTATTTGGAGGACGGTCAGCCAGTGGGTACCGGGCGCTTATTGCCCGACGGCCATATTGGCCGGGTAGCGGTGTTAAAGCCTTGGCGGGGGCGAGGTATTGGCCGCATGATCATGCAGGCACTCATGCAACAGGCCCGGCGGCAGGGTTTGCCGGGGGTTGAGCTTTCAGCTCAGTACCACGCCCGTTCCTTTTATGAAGACATGGGTTTTCAGGCGGAAGGCGACATTTATATGGAAGCGGGCATTGAACACGTTGCCATGCGGCTGGCATTCTGAGCGTGAGTGGGTGTATATAAAGCCTGTCAAGTACCCACACCGCCGGCCTTTACGTGAGCCCATACTTTGCTGCCCGGTATCAGCGCAAGGTCGTTAGCGGCCTTGCTGGTAATGCGCGCCAGCAAGGCCTGTCCGGCGCAGTTCAGGCGCACCAGTTTTTGGGCCGGGTGAGTGTCGTTAATAATATGTTCAATGGTGGCCTGCAGGTGGTTCTGAATACTGGTATGGGCCGCGCGACTGGTCGATAAGCTGACATCGCGCGCCATGATGCGCAGGCGAATGGTTTGCCCAATGCTAAAGCCATCGTCGCGCACCCATATTACGCCACCATGAACCGCAACCTTAGCCAAATGCCATTGGGCTTCTTTTTCTTCCACCACACCACTTAAAACTGCACTGGCTTCATCGCCCGTTAATGCCGGGTATTGGGTTGATGTCAGGATGTCCTCTACTGAACCCGTTGCAATAGCCTGGCCTTTATCCATTACAACCACGTGGTCGGCCAAGCGGCTCAGCTCATCGGCTGAGTGCGTGACATACAGCATGGGAATCGCCAGTTGATCGCGCAGGCGCTCCAGCCACGGCAAAATTTCGTGGCGGCGCGCTAAATCGAGCGATGCCATGGGTTCGTCGAGGAGCAGGAGTTGTGGGTGGGCGGCCAGCGCGCGGGCAATGGCCACACGTTGGCGCTCCCCGCCCGAGAGCGCCTGAGGGCGGCGTTGCAGAAAATGCCCGATGCCCAGTAGCTCGATTGCTTCATCCAAAGGGCGCCGGTCATGCTTTTTACCCGAACGGCGCAAGCCATATTCAAGGTTGTCTTGTACGTTCAGGTGTTCGAACAGGCTGGCTTCCTGGAAAACGTAGCCTATAGGGCGTTTCCACGTAGGCCGAAACAGCTTGCGGCCGCTGTCTTGCCATATGTCGCTACCGATTTGTACCACGCCATTACCGCGTTCCAGGCCGGCAACACAGCGTAGGATACTGGTTTTACCCGAGCCCGAAACACCAAATAAAACTGTAATGCCGGTTGCCGGCAAAGTTAGGTCGACGTTGAGCACAAAGTCGGCACGAGGCAGCTTCAGGCAAATGTGGTTGCTTATTGGGTTCATCGAAGCACGCCCGATCCTTTGCGTTTGAAAAGCGACAGGCACATGAGCACCGCAAATGAAAAGATCACCATGCCGGCTGCCAGCCAGTGCGCCTGGCTGTATTCCATTGCTTCAACGTGGCTGTATATTTGGGTGGACACCACGCTTGTTTGGCCGGGAATATTACCGCCTATCATCAGGACAACGCCGAATTCTCCCACCGTATGTGCAAAGGTCAAAATGGCGGCGGTGATAAGACCCGGGCGTGCAAGAGGCAGGGCCACGGTTATAAAAGCGTTCACGGGGCTGGCGCGTAGCGTAGCTGCAGCTTCCAGCGGGCGTGGGCCAATGGATTCGAACGCATGCTGAATGGGTTGAACCGCAAACGGCAGCGAAAAAATCAGTGAACCAATAAGCAGCCCGGTAAATGTAAAAGACAGTACGCCCCAACCCAGATACTGGGTGATTTGGCCCAGAGGGCCTGCCGGCCCCATTGCCACCAGTAAATAAAAACCCAGCACCGTGGGAGGCAACACCAGCGGCAAAGTTACCAATGCGCTAATGGGAGCTCGCCAGCGCGAATGCGTTTGTGATAACCACCAGGCCAGGGGGGTGCTTAGAATCAACAACACAACGGTTGTTAGCCCTGCCAGTTTCATGGTGAGGTAAATAGCGGACCAGGTTTGCGGATCGAGTGGCATGGTTGAAAAAGCTGTGTTCAAAGCGGTGTTGGTTAGCGTTCCGGCAAACCGTACCCAAAAGACTCAATAATTGCGAGCGCGGTGGGGCTTTTAAGAAACGCGATAAACGCGGTGGCGGCGGCGTTATTATGGCCATGCTTAAGAAGTTGAGCATCTTGTGCCAATGGCGTGTAAATGTTTTCGGGAACAATCCAGGCTGAGCCCGATTGAATCTTGCCCCGGCTGAATACTTGCGATAACGCCACAAACCCCAAAGGTACATTGCCGCTGGCAATGAACTGATAGGTCTGGCCGATACTTTGCCCGAACACCCATTTTCCGCTCAAGGTGTCGACCAGATCCAGTTTCTTGATGACCTGTTCGGTGGCCAGGCCATACGGTGCAACTTTTGGATTGGCCATGGCAATACGCTCGAATCGGTCAGTTTCTAGTACGGATGCTTCATCTTCTGCCAAGCCGCCATCCGGGCTCCATAACACCAGTTTTCCTATTGCGTAGGTAAAACGTGTCTCGGGCACCGACAACCCGGCTTCCTCTGCTTTTCCGGGTGTTTCTGTGTCAGCTGCCAGAAAAACATCGAACGGGGCGCCGTTCTGAATTTGCGAGAACAGCTTGCCGGTTGACCCCACAGAGATGGTTAACTGGTGTCCGCTTTCGCTCTCAAAGGTTTGAGCAATTTCTTTCACGGGTGCAGCAAAATTGGCCGCCACCGCGATGTTGGCTGTTGCTGCGTGTGCAATACCATTCACAAACAGGCTCGCCAACACTAAAGAAGCGCGTATTATTTTCAGTGGGACACCCATTTTTATTTCCGGTTTCGCTATTCAGTAATGGAATAGCGAGTATGCTACCGGTAACGTTTTTGTTTGGCAAGTTACGTATGAAGAGTTCATCAACATTCAGGCTGGATGCCGCGTTAGGGCATGACATCACCGATAAGCGCATTGACGTTTTGCGCCGTATCGACGCCGTGGGTTCCATTTCAGAGGCAGCTCGGGACGCCGGCATCAGTTACAAGGCAGCCTGGCAGGCCATTGAAACGCTGGGTAACCTGGCTGGCACGCCGCTGGTGGAAAAGGCAGTGGGTGGCAGTGGCGGGGGTGGGGCGCAACTGACAGCAGCCGGGCGCAAGGTGTTGGAGGCTTTTGACTATTTCGCGAGGGTGCGGCAGGTTGCAATGCAGCAGGCTTCGGATACAGGCCACCATGTAACGTTTGGTCTTAGAACCAGCATGCGTAATCAATGGCTGTGCACAGTGCGTGAACTCGTGCCGGGTGAGCAGGGCCAAAGCGTTACGCTGGCGCTGTCTGACGGTACTTTAATGCGGTCCGTGGTTACGCATGAAAGTGCGCAGTTACTTGGTCTGGCGCCGGGTTTAAAGGTGTTGGCACTGTGTAAAGCAACCGCAGTGCCAGTTCAAACGGCCTATCCTGCTGATGAAACGCAGAATGCACTGAGCGGACAGGTCGAGGCAGTAGCTGCTACGACCAGGAAAGCGGAAGTTTCAATGCGTTTGGGCTGCGGGGCGATTTTGGTCGGGTTTCAGAATGGGGGGCCGGCATTGCAGGTTGGGCAAACTGCTTGGGCCAGGGTTGACCCGGCAGCAGTTGTTGTGGCCTTGCCTTGAAAGTGTTTTGCGGGCGTTGAACCGTAGAGGGTCAAATAAAACGAGCCGTACCAAAAAAACGTTGCGTTTCGTTACGCTCCACAATAATAATACGCCAGCATAGACACACCTATTCTCGGGTGAAGGAGAAAACTATGTTCTTGGCGCGCTGTTTACTATTTACCCCGGCCAATCGCCCCGAGCGGTTTGAAAAAGCAAAGGAATTACACGCCGACGGGCTGATTATTGACCTGGAAGATGCAATTTCTTTAGATGAAAAAGACAGCGCCAGAGAGCAGGCGATTGCATATTTACAAGGGCGCACCCCTTCCGGGCGTTTTATCGAGTGTTTGCGTATTAACTCGATTCGTACCCGCGCCGGCCTGAAAGATTTATCGGCATTATGTGATGCGAACGTACGCCCCGATATGCTTGTGTTGCCAAAATCAGAAAGCGCGCATGAAATTGAAATTATCAATGAAATATTGTCCCCCAGTACCGTACCCGTACTTCCGTTAATTGAAACCGCTAAAGGATTAGCGCAAGCCCATCAAATTGCACAGGCCGACAACGTAGTCGGCCTTATTTTTGGCGGCGCCGATTTTGCCGCGGATATTGGCGCCACAATGGATTGGGAGCCTTTATATTCTGCGCGGGCGCAAATCGTACAAGCTGCGGCGTACGGTGGTGTTGCAGCCATTGATGTCCCTTATCTGCACCTGCAGGATCCGGACGACAGCAACCTTATCGCTGAAACACAAAAAATAAAAGCAATGGGTTTTACCTGCAAATTATCGATTCACCCCAAACATATCGTGCCGATTATGAACACGTTTTCCCCCTCGAAAGAGGAAACTGAAAAAGCAAAGGCGATTGTTGCTGCATATGAAGGTGCGCACGGGAATGCGTGTGAGTTAAACGGCAAGATGATTGATGTGCCCGTCTATCGCTCTGCCAAACGTATCTTGTCCTTATAAAAACATACAGGAGCAGAGCAATGATGCCATTTAAAGCCTATGTAAAGATTGATGAAAACCGATATCGGGAGCATTTCGGTTTGGATTTTGAACAATTCGAAGCCGGGCAGGTTTTTCATCATCGACCGGGTATGACGGTTAGCCAGCAAGACAACGCTGAAGAAGCCTTGGATACGATTAATAGTGCACAACTGCATTATGACGCGCACTATGCGTCACAAACAGAATGGAAAAACTGCCTGGGCGTGAGCACAATGACGCTACAGAAAATCATGGGCATGACCTCCAAAACGTTTCATCGAAAGCTGGGCATTATTGAGTTTGTCGACATTGCGATGACACACCCCGTATTTGGTGGCGATACCCTATATGCGGAATCGACGATAAAAACAAAAGAAGATTATCCGGGAAACAAGGATGTGGGTCTGCTTACCGTTGTTACCAGGGGCCTTAACCAAAACGGCGATGAAGTTGCAAAAATTGAATACAAGATACTTGTTTTTAAGGCCGGAAAACACCCGTTGGATAATGGTGATACGGTGCGCAGCAGCGGTGTTGAGGATGATAAATTCGCATCCCATCGGTTATTGAAAGACGGCAGCTTTATAGAGCAGGTGGGTATTTATTACGAAGACCTGATGCCGGGTGAAATTTATGAGCACCGCCCGGGAAAAACGTTTACGGAAGAAGAAAATCGCTTGCACGCGCTGCGCTCGCTTGAGCTTTCTCCGCAGTATTCCGACAGCCACTATATTGCGCAGTTTTCTAAAAATGGCATGTTGATTGCCGAGCCTTTTTTAGTGGGTGTGTTAACGGCGTTAACGACAAGAACGTTCGACCGCGTGGTGGCCAATTTGGGCTGGAATAACATTAAGTTAATCAAACCAGTTTACGCCGGCGACACGATTTATGCGGTTTCCGAGATTCTTGATAAACGAGAATCCAAGTCGCGACCTGCGCAAGGCATTATGCATGTTAAATCAAGCGCGTATAACCAGAAGGGTGAATTGGTGTGCATATATGAACGCCATTTTTTGATCTATAAAAAAGGCATGGGCCCATATGAAAGTGCAGGGTACTAATTATGTTTAATACACAATACAAACAAAAATTAACCAGCGCAGAACAGGCGGTTCAATTAATAAAAAGAAACGCCAATATCGCGTTTGGCATGGCTGTGTCACAGCCACCCGCTTTATTAGCCGCGATTGCCAACCGTGCAAAGGCCCGCGGTTTCGATGAGTTGCGCGTGTATTACCTGCATGCAGAAGAGCCTGCAAATAACACAATACTGCAATATGAACTCATGGACGTCATTAAGCCGCACCCTGGGTTTCTGGGATCTAAAGAACGCCAGCTTATAAAGCAAGGCGATGCGGATAACGGACGCAAGGTTATTTTCTATGTGCCTAATTCCTTCAGCCATATGCCGCGGTACTTTCGCGAGGCCATTGATTTGGATACCTGTGTTGTTACTGTCAGCCCGATGGATAAGTCGGGGTATTTCACATTTGGCACGAATAATGACTACACGTCCACAGCGGCCCGATGCGCAAAAAAACTGATTGTTGAAGTGAATGAAAATATGCCGCGCGTCTTTGGTGACTCACTGGTTCACATATCAGAGGTTGACGCGATTGTTGAAAATACGGTTCCTCTTGTTGCGCTGAACCCCAGAGCGCCACTGCCGGAAGACAAGATAATTGGCGAAGCAATTGCAAAGCTTATTCCCGATGGCGCAACCATTCAAATGGGTGTGGGCGGCGTACCTGATGCCGTCTGCCAATATTTGTTAAACCATAACGATTTAGGCATTCATTCTGAATTGCTGTCGCCGGGGATGGTAGACCTTGTTAGAAAGGGAATAGTGACCGGAAAAAAGAAAAACATTAATCGAAGCAAGCACGTATTTACATTGGCTTTCGGAGACGAAGCAATGTATGAATACATAAATGATAATCCTTCCATGGAAACGTACCCGGTCGATTATGTGAATAACCCTTCCATTATTTCCCAAAATGATAATGTCATTTCAGTGAACGCATTGATTGAAATTGATTTATATGGGCAGGTTAATGCTGAAAATATTCATGGCCGGCAATTTGGCGGGCCGGGCGGCCAGAACGATTTTGTGCGGGGTGCGTATTTATCTAAAGGTGGCAAATCTATTCTGGCTTTTGAGTCAACGGCAAAACAAGCCCAAATTAGCAAAATCGTGCCTAAGTTATCTGGCGTTGTGACTGATTTGAGAATTGACACGCAATATGTCGCAACTGAATATGGTGTTATTAATTTAAAAGGGCTTTCGTCAACGGAGCGCGCCAAACAACTTATTTCTATCGCGCATCCCAATTTCAGAGACGAATTATCTGACCAGGCTAAAGCGCTTCATTTGCTTTAATGCCCAGTAAGAGCCGGTGTTTTCCATGGCCACATGTTAAAATCCCGGGCTTCGGTGCCGATAGCCGCACCGACGTTTAATCCGTTCTGCGCTGTGTTGGTCTTTGCCACTGGCGTTTTAACTTACCGACCCATGTAAATTTCCTTTCTTCTCTGATTGGTTTCATTGAACCGATCCAGCCTGATTTTTGCGCCGTGTTCAAGCCCAGCCGTCAAGGTTTCCGGGCTTGCAGCGTACTTCCATAAACTTTGCAAAAACTAGCCGTTCCCGTGCGGGCGTGTCTTGCAGCTGCCCAAAAAAGAGATTGTTGCCGGCTGCGATTTGTTATCTGCTCGTGGGTTCGCTTTAATTTGCAAATTGTTGAGCTTCCCCCATGCAATTCAAAAAAATTCAAGAAGAGTGGTTTTCCAACATTCGCGACGATATTCTGGCGGGTATCGTAGTTGCGTTAGCCCTTATTCCCGAAGCCATCGCGTTCTCCATTATTGCCGGGGTCGACCCCAAAATTGGTTTATATGCCTCGTTCAGTATTGCGGTCGTTATCTCTTTTACCGGTGGGCGTCCGGGCATGATTTCAGCAGCTACCGCGGCCATGGCGTTGGTGATGATTACGCTGGTCAAAGAGCATGGGCTGGAGTATTTGCTGGCTGCCACTATTCTTACCGGTGTGCTTCAAATTCTGGCTGGGTTGCTGCGGCTGGGCGTATTAATGCGATTTGTCTCTCGTTCGGTGATTACGGGTTTCGTTAATGCCTTGGCCATCCTTATTTTTATGGCGCAATTGCCTGAGTTGATTAATGTTCCATGGGCGGTTTACGTTATGGTGGCCGGCGGCCTGGGAATTATTTATTTGTTTCCGTACGTCACCCGGTCGGTTCCGTCGCCTTTAGTCTGCATCGTGGTGTTAACGGTCGTTTCACTAACACTGGGGCTGGATATCCGCACCGTTGGCGATATGGGTGAGTTGCCGGATACTTTGCCGGTGTTCTTGTTGCCTGATATTCCGCTGAATTTCGAAGCCCTGCAGATTATTTTTCCTTATGCAGCGACGTTAGCCGTGGTGGGTTTGCTTGAGTCTTTGCTAACGGCACAAATTGTTGACGACCTGACAGATACACGCAGCGACAAGAATCGCGAGTGTGCCGGGCAGGGGGTTGCCAATATCGCAACGGGTTTCCTGGGCGGCATGGCGGGGTGCGCCATGATCGGGCAATCGGTTATTAACGTGAAATCGGGTGGGCGGGGCCGCTTGTCGACCTTCGTGGCTGGCTTGTTTTTGTTGATTTTGGTGGTGTTTTTGGGCCCATGGGTCGAGAAAATCCCAATGGCGGCATTGGTGGCCGTCATGATTATGGTGTCAATCGGTACATTTAGCTGGGGTTCGCTACGTGACCTAGTGCGTCACCCGAAAACGTCAAGCATTGTGATGGTCTCTACAGTGATTGTGGTTGTCGCAACGCATGATTTGGCAAAAGGTGTCCTGGTCGGTGTCTTGTTAAGTGGTATTTTCTTCGCACATAAAGTGGGGCGGGTGTTGCGTATTACATCTGAAATACGCAACGAGGGGCGTGAACGGGTGTACACCATTATGGGCCAGGTTTTCTTTGCTTCGTCCGAGAAATTCACCGCTTCGTTTGACTTCAAGGAGGTAATTGAAAAAGTAGTGATCGATCTGAATCGCGCACGTTTTTGGGATATCACTGCGATTAGTTCGCTGGATTCAGTCATTCTGAAGTTTCGTCGCGAGGGAACCGAAGTTGAGGTTGTGGGTTTGGATGAAGCCAGCTCAACATTGGTTGACCGTTTTGCCGTGCATGATAAACCCGGTGCCATGGATAAACTCATGGGCCACTAGAAGGTTTAACTGTTGTGCTGTTCAACGAAGACGCTTTGCGTTCTCCGTTTTTAGAACGAGCCGTTTTCAAGGCGCATTGCGCTGGGAAGGATCACGCTGAAAGTGTTTGATCAGGTCGTGGGGGTCGATCTGTTCAGCGTGGGTTGCTGCTGCCTGTGCCCACCATACTAACTGGTTGAAGCCTCTGTCAAAATAAGAAGCCCATTGTGCGTCTGAGTCCGCGTCAAGGCAGCATCCTTCGTTATCAAAAACTTCAGCGGCTTTGGGAACATGCACCATGGTGGAAACGGGCAGGCAACCCAGTTCCGACAAGAAGCTTCGCATCCCTACCGCGGCACGTACGCCTCCCCATTGGCCGGCAGAGTAGGTAACAATAAGGCTGGGCTTGAACGCAAAGTTGGAGCTGCCAAAATGGTTTAACAAGTGTGCTAGTGCGGGGCTCATACTGTGATTGTATTCCGGGCTCACCATAAGGTAACCGTTTGCGCGTTGAACCTTGTTTGCCAGTGTGTCCAGTGTTTCTGGAACGGTCCGTTGGCCGTAAGCAAAATGGGGTTTGAAAACGGAACCCGTGTCGATCAAGAGCGGGTCAATGATTTCAATTTCGTGTTGCGGATAGGCTTGCTGAAAATAGCGCTTGCAGGCTTGGGTAACGTGTTCACCCAAACGGGGTGGATTCGGGGGCGAGCTTTTCCTCGAGGAGCCTAGGAAGATCAAATATCTCATATTGGGTGTCGGAACCTCAACGGTAAGCGCACTGCGCGGGCGTTTAATGGTGATTGATATGTAGACGTATTGTCGTGCCTTTGCCCTCTGGTTGCGCAAGTTCCAGTGGCCAAGCCAGGCGCTCTGCGATTAATGTAACCAAATAAAGACCTAAACCCGAGCTTACCGCGCTGGGGGAGCGAGCAGGGCCCGTCGAAGTGAGTAAAGTGTGGGCCGCCTTAGTCAGTCCTGGCCCTTCATCGCGAATTTCCAAGATGTTTTCGTCTACCTCAACATAGACCTTGCCACTGGTGTGTTGCAGTGCGTTTTGCAGAAGATTGCGCAGCAGCATTTGCACCAGGGCAGGGTCTGCGTGCACCTCCACAGGTTGATGGGCTATGAAATTCAAGCGTGAATCCACTGCAAAATTAAGCGATAAGTCTTCAATTGTTTGATGAATAACCGATGGGAGAGATACCGTTTGGGTGGCAGTTGTGTTTACTGTTTCTTTGCGGGCAAGGGTGAGCAGCGCGTTCACATTGATCTGCATCTCGCTGGTGGCGCGCCGGATACGGGCAACGGTTGCCCGGTCTTGCGTGTTCAGCGTACCGCGCGTTTCAAGAATGTCGATGGCACCCGAGATCACAGCCAAAGGTGTCCGGAACTCATGGCTGGCCATATTCAGCAATGACTTTTCCCTTTGAACGTAGGCTTCAAGTTGTGTAACAAATAGGTTGAAAGAACTGGCAATACTATGTAGTTCTGCATCTTGCCAGTTACTTGGCAACCGGGACATATTGGCACCGACGGGCAGCTTTTCAATTTCGTTTGAAAGCAATTTTAATGGTTTAACAATGCGCTTTGCTTCGATAATTGAAAAGAGGGCGGTAACGGCGGCAACCAGCACGATAACAATCAATAAAGCTAATCTAAACAGCCATTCGCGCTTTTCGAAATGGGTAATGTTCCTGGCCAGATAAAGCACGCCATGTTGCAGTTCTTGTACGGAAATAAGGTAGGTTTCGTCGTTTTTGTAAACTTCTCCGGAAAATCCAGGGTCAAGTCCCTCAAAGATGCGAGGTACAGAAGACGACGGGGATAGGTCGTTAGGTTTATTGCGTGTTTTGGCGTTTGGTATATAAGCCAGAATTAGGCCGGAAGTTTCACGCAAAATGGATTGTTCCGGATCAAAATTTTCGCCCAGAAAAAACTCGCGTTCTTGCGTTAACTCCACTCGAAGCATGGTTGATTCCAGGTCCTCGCTTACCCAGGTAACACCCAGAAACACAACGATAAGTGAAATTAGGCTGATCAGTGCCGAGGTTCGATAAATTCGATGGGAAATGGATCGCATTAGTTAGACTCGCCGGGCGCAATTAAATGGTAACCAAGACCATGCCGGGTTTTTATCAGTGGTGTTCCAAACTGCTGTTGAAGCAGTTTTCGAAGTGCATAAGCATGTGTGCGAATGGTGTGTCGGTCAACCTCGTGGTCGCCCCAAACTGCGTCCGCAATTTGCTCGTAAGACACCAAGTCGGGGTAAGCGTTGATGAGTTGTTCGAAAATTCGGGCCGACGTGCCGGTTAACTCAAGCGGCGGGTGCCCGGCGACAACAACCGCGCGCGTGGTGGCGTTGTAAGAGAGCCCCGGAATGCTGCTTAATGTGGCATTGCGTTTGTCGTGACGCCGCGCCAAGGCTTCAACACGAAGTTGCAGTTCCCGTAAATTAAACGGTTTGACCAAGTAATCGTCTGCACCGACACCAAAGCCGGTTTCCTTATCTTCTAATAAGTCTTTGGCTGTCATCAGAATAATGGGCGTACTTTGTTTGAGATCAAGCCGTATACGCTTGCAAATTTCAAAGCCTGATACGCCCGGCAGCATCACATCAAGAATAATAACGTCGTAGTGGTGACCGGCAATCAGGTGCAAAGCGGTTAACCCGTCGGGCGCGAAGTCGAGGATATAGCGGGGGTTTTGCCCAAAAAACTCATACAAGTTTTCCGCTAACGCCTTGTGATCTTCCACAATTAAAATTTTGAGTTGGGTGTCGCTCATTGGGTGATGGGATCATTCAAATGGGTTTGTTTTGCCCGTGCCGTCAGCTCGTACTGTCCTGGGCTGTTAATTAAATATAAATTGTGCTGTTTGGTGGCGAAAACAGGTTGATTGAATCGAGTTTCCGTCGACTCCAGACGGTTCTTCGGCACAGCCAGCCAAAAATTTTGCCCCGAATTCATTTTATTGATGATTTCATGCTCTTTAAGGGGTTTTGCCGACTCAAAAGAATAGAATCGCGCAGAGAATGGGACTTCGTCAAGGTAATAAAGAGGAATATCTGAAGGGCTGGTTGTGCGGGTATGTTGCACGAGCAGTTTTTCGGTTTTAAGCAGTTGTGGGGTGTAAGACACCACCACGATAAGTGCCACGATAGCGCTGGGTGCAATCATGGCTAGGAATGTGGGCCCGGCCGCTCGCGTGGCGAAACTTGTCTTTTCGCTCGCCGAATATTGTTTTGTACTGGATTTTGGCCAGGCGTAGGCCAGGTAGATGCTAAAGCCCCCTAGTGACGGCAGAATGTACGTCCAAAGGATATTGCCCGACACGGTGAAGAAAAGGGGCGTAAAAAGGCTCCAAGCCAGAAAATAGCCCAGGCGTGGGTCTGACAAATATTGACGCATCTTGGTTCGTTGCGTTGTTTGAAGCAAACCTTTCATCAGAATAACCAACCCTGCGAAACCCCATGGGAAGGACGCCTGGAGCCAGTAGTACCAGATGGTTCCAAATGGCGCTTTGTGAGCGGTGCCATATAGGTCGCCTTCCCAGCCCGGGTCGATAAAACGCAGAAAGTGCTCTCCCACGAAGAAGTAGTTCAGGAACCCAGGGGTTTTGATTTCTGCGGCAAGATACCAGGGCGCACTTAACAGGATCGTGAGGGCAATGCCTTTGGCCCATGGCAACGAGAGGGTCGTTCTGCGGGCTTGCGGGTAAAAGAGCATCCACAGGACAATTGCGCCGCCTGACAGAACAAGAATCAGAGGGCCTTTAGCCAGCAAGCCAACAACCAGTCCAATAAAAAAGCTATAGCGCCAGAAGACTTTCGACGAGTTTGCCGCCATAATCCATCCGGTCATGCAAAGGGTAGTCCCCAACGCGAGAAAAGGGTCAGTTAGAACGGCGCCCGAAGATATAAATGACAGCGCACATGTAGCGTAAATCAGAACAGCAAGGCGTGCGGTTGTGGCGTTGAATAGGGTTGCGCAGCAACGATAAAGCAAACCAAGCGTAATGACGGTGGCAAGCCAGGAGGGTAACCTTGCTGCAAATTCAGTGGGGCCAAAAAGATGCATTGAGGCGGCTTGCAGCCAGAACGAAAGGGGGGGCTTACCCCAAAATGGATTGCCAGGCGCAAACCAGGGGGTAATCCAGTCGCCCGACTCATACATGAGTCGGGCAATTTCGGCATAACGGGGCTCCGAGGTATCGGCCAACGGAATAAGCGTCATGGCAATTAAGGGAACCAACAAAGAAATACCTAATAAAACAAAAAAGCCAGTGTTACGCCGCATCACGTTGTTGTCCTTGTGTACGGGTTTGGGGTAGGTGGGCAGCCTTTGTTTGTAAGACGTCACGCACCACATAAACTGGGCGTTGTTTCGCTTCGAAATAGGTTTTGCCCATGTATTCGCCAAGCAGGCCGATGGAAATTAATTGCACGCCACCTAGGAACGTAATTAATGCAATCAGAGAGGGGTACCCGGGCGTGGGTTCGCCCAGCACCAGGGTTTTAATCACAATCCATCCGGCGAAGAGAATGCCCAGTAACGCGGTTGTGACGCCGGCCAGGGTGGCAAGGCGCAATGGGGCAATTGAAAAAGAGGTAATTCCCTCAAAAGCCAAACGAAACAAACTCAGGTAATTCCACTGGCTCTGGCCAGCTGCGCGCGGTGCGCGGTCATACTCAATCACGGTTGTCGGTAGTCCGATCCATGCGAATAACCCTTTCATGTAACGGTTGCGCTCGGGTAAGGCTGCCAGTGCGTTGACTGCTTTTCGGCTCATTAACCGAAAATCTCCGGTGTCTTCCGGAATATCGGTGTCACTAATGCGATTCAGTAGTCGATAAAAAAAATGCGCACTGGCTTTCTTGGCGAAGCTTTCCCCGGCTCTGGATCGTCGCTTCATGGCGACAACGTCGGCGCCCTCATGCCATGCCGCCAGCATTTTTGGAATGAGCTCAGGTGGATCTTGAAGGTCGGCATCCAGAATAATGACCGCGTCCCCATTGGCATGATCAATGCCCGCCGTAAGCGCCGCCTCCTTGCCGAAGTTTCGGCTCAAGCGAACGGCCCGGACATTGGGCACACGTAATGCAAGGTCTGCAATCCAGTCGTCACTGCCGTCCTTGCTGCCGTCGTCGACGAGAATCAACTCGTTTTCCATTGGCACGGATTGCAAAACGGCCTGAACTCGCTGGTATAAAACGGGCAGAGCCTGCCTTTCGTTGTATACAGGCACGATAACGGACAACAGCAATTTTCTGTTGTCCGAATTTTTCGATTTAGGGGCGCGCGATTCTTTAAACACCGGCGTACTCCAGTCAATAATGTGATGAAAAGTCCGGTAAAGATAGCGCGCGAAGCAACAAAAATTCGTCAAATGAATATCAAAAAAGCATCAATTCGGTACGAAACTATCTGAAATTGAATAATTCCTGATGTATGTCAACGTTTGACAGGCCTCGTGTTTTCAGCGCCTTGTGGATATGGTGTGCCAGTTTTGATGGGCCGCAAAACCAGAGGTCTATCGCTTTACCTTGTGATAGCGCAGATAGAAAAGTGTCGGCGTTAAAACGGCCTTTTGTCTTTGTTTCGTGCACATGGAATTCCAAATTAGTAATTTCGCGGCACTTTTGTTCTAGTAACGATACAAAGTGGTTTCCGTCCCGCTGCGTTACCACGTAATGCAAGCTGGTTGGCCGGTTAAGTGTTTTGTTTTGTAGTGCCTCGATCCACGCCAGGAATGGGGTGATACCAACTCCTGCGGCCAGCCATACCTGCGAGGCATTTTTTCTGCCTTGATTACACTGAAATTTTCCGTACGGACCCTCAATAGCAACAGGTTGATCGATTCTTAGAGTTTGGGCCAGCTTTGCTGTGTAGTCGCCGAGATTTTTAATATGGAAGGTAAGTTGCGTAGTGCTTGACTCTTTTGGTGCAGACGCAATGGTAAAAGGGTGTGCACCTTCGTCTTGATCAAACGTTAGGAAAACAAATTGTCCGGGCTTGTGTCCGCTCCAGTTGGGTCCGGGGTCGCAAATGACTTCCAGTATTTGATTTGCATGGGGGCGAATCATAACGACACGGCCAACATGAGTGCGTTTACGACCGATACGTTTGGTCAATGTAGTAAAGGTGGCAATGATCCCAAAAAATAGTAGCGCTGCGATAACTATGCCGTTCACGCTGCCCCAGTAACTTGCAGGCATTAAGGCAATGGAATGGACGACAAGTACTACATATAAAGCTGGGATGAATTTATGGATTCGGCGCCAGAGGTGGTAGGGGATGAATTTCCACATGCTTAACGCGACCATGATAAGTAGAACGTAAAAGCCCCATTCTCCTAGGTCTTTTGCGATCGAGTGCAACCCCTGCATGACAGGTAAAACCTCCAGTTTGGGTCTGCCTGTCTTACCTATCAGGTCTGAAATAGGTCCTCCCGCTTCTTTGAAGAGCCAGTGCGCGATAGCAAAGCCCGCCCCGGTAATCCCCAGCCATTTATGCAAACCATAGAGTTTGTCCATGCCATTGAACAGGGATTCAAGCCACACAGGCCGCGTTGCCAGAATCATGGAAATAGACATCAAGGCAATGGATAGTTGTCCTGTTAGATACATTCCAAGTTGACGAAGAACCCATAAGCCGTCTCCTGATAATTGAGACAAGTACAGAGCATTCCATGACCACGCCAGGGTTAATGTCGCGATTAAGAGAAAAATGGCATTTTTGGCTTTCATGTTTTGCTTCAAGCCCCCGACTCAGCAGGGGCTTTTTGATTTGGCAAAGTGAGGTTTTCAGAGCTTTAACGGCGTCTTAGTCGTGATCTTCATCACGTCGCTTTTCGTTGATAATGTTTCCACTAATGGGTTCAACGTATAGCTTGATGTCAATGCCGGTTGAAATCTGACCCATTTTCGTCGGAAGCGTCGGAGTAAAATTGACCCACCCCGGCATTCCGAAACTTAATTTTTTACCTTGATATTTCCCGCCTTTCGTTTGTCTTTGAGCCGATAGCTTTCGCCAGCAATCTGCACGATATGGGCGTGGTGCAGCAACCGGTCAAGCAAGGCGGCGGTCAGGGTTTGATCTTCAGCAAAGCATGAAGACCATTGGCTAAAGGGCAGATTGCTGGTGACGATGATACTGGTTCGCTCATAGCGCTGGGCCACCACGTTAAAGAAGAGATTTGCTTGTTCGCGCCCGAAGGGCAAATAGCCGATCTCGTCGATAATCAACAATCGCGGCCCTATGATGGCGCGGTTAAAGTACTGCTTAAGTCGATCTTGTTTATGAGCCGTGGCCAACTGCATCATCAGATCAGCGGCAGTCAGGAAGCGGGTTTTAATGCCAGCCATCACAGCCCGGTACGCCAAGGCTTGCGCCAAGTGGCTCTTGCCCACGCCGCTTGGGCCGAGGAACACAATATTCTCGGCACGCTCGATAAAGGTCAAGGCTGCCAGTTCTTGAATCTGAGCACGAGGGGCGCCGCTTGCAAAGGCGAAGTCATAATCCTCAATGGTCTTGACCGACGGTAATGTGGCAATCTTCATCAGTGCGGTACGCTGGCGTTCAATCCGGGCGTCGTTCTCCATACCCAGCAAACGCTCCAGAAAATCGCTATGGCTGGCGTCCTCGCGGGCGCACTGCTGAGCAATGGCGGGCCACTCACTGGCGATGCGCTCCAGCTTCAGTACATCACATAACTGCTCGATCCGGTTGTGTTGCAGATTCATGCACGCACCTCCAGCAACTCGTTATAGACAGAGAGCGGGTGCTGGAAACTCTCCAACGGAACCGGCCGCTGAGACGCTGCCGGCACAAGGATGCTCTGGTGTTGCTGGGGTAACGGCAGCAAGGTCAATCTCTCTTCTTGCAGCCTCTTGGCGGGCCGCTCCCCGGTCGTACCGTGTAACCGTTGGTCCGCTACTTCTGTCAGCCATCGGCCAATGTGAGCGTTTGCTGCTGTTGCGTCGAACCGCAGGCCAGCCTGCTTGAGCGTAGCAGCCAGCGGTACGCAGAAACTGCCCTTCAGGTAGCCGTTGAAGCGTTCAACCTTACCCTTGGTCTTGGCCCGATAAGGCTGGCAAACACGTGGGATAAAGCCAAACTCCTGGGCCACTGCCAGCAGTCCGCCATGCCAACGATGGTGACCATCGCCATAGGCATCGCGCTCAATGATAATGGCACCTGCGTTATCAAACAGCACATGCTCGGGCACGCCACCAAAATAGATGAAAGCCTGGCGCAGACACCCGAACCACGTATCAGCGCGTTCATCAGTGGTAAACCGTACCCAACTCGAACGGCTGTAGCCCAGCGTAGCGACGAAAGCCAACAAAGGATCACGGCCCCGCCGGATATGCGTGAAATCGGCTTGCATCTGTTTGCCAGGCGGCGTCTCAAAACGTACAACCGGTTCGGACTCCTGACGTTTGTAGCCGTTCAGGAACTCCTTGAGTTGAGTAACGCCACCGGGATAACCGAGCTCGCGAATCTCTCGCAACAGCACGGCTGCCGGAATCCAATGTGGCCGAGCAGCTTCAATTCGCCCGTGCAAATAGTCTTTATATGGATCCAGCTTAGTTGGCCTCGCATTACGGGGTCTGTACTGCTGGGCGTCTGCCTCACGCAGGTATCGCCTTATCGTGTTGCGCGAACAGCCCAACTGCCGGGCCATCTCCCTAATACTGACGCCTCGACGCGCCATTACCTTGATCTCCACTGCTTGCTCCTGAGTCAACATTATCGATGGCCAAAAAGCCACCATCATTGCCCAGATGGGTCAGATTTACTCCGACGGGGTGGATCAGTATTACACCGGCGCTAACAGCTTGACGCGCTCTCCGCGTTGATTCCGGGCTTTCACTTCGTAACCACTTCTTTCTTTTTCAACTTCGCGAATATCGGTGTATCCGACCGACTCCACGCGGGACAAAATATCGCGCATATCAAGCCATTTTTTTGGCGCCTGTTCCGAAACGCTTGATGTTTGTGACGCGTTTACATTATTTTGCGCATAGGCGGGAAGGCCCAGAGCAATTAGGCCGGCACTGCCAAGGGTGGTAACAATAACGAGTTTACGTAAACCTTTGAACATAACTTTCTCCTGATAAAGAATTCGGCCAATCCGAAAACAGTTGCTATTGTGGTCAGGGTGCTGTGAACAACACATGAAGCCGGCGTTCATGTTTTGTTCATGTTGTATGTAATAAAACCGTTCTTATAGTTATTACTCAAAGGGCATGAATAATGCGATCTTTTAGAACAGCGTTCCTTGTCGTGGTTTTTGCTTCAGTTGCATCCATCTTTCCATTGCTAAGTTTTGCGGATGGCGATAATGATGATCATGACCGCGCCCGGCAAGCCTTGCTCGACGGAAAAGTGCTTTCTTTACGCGATGTACTGGATAAGGTTAGTCGTGATTTTCCGGGCGAACCGGTTGAAATAGAATTTGAAGAAGACGACGGGCTTTATTTGTATGAGATAAAGTTGCTTCAGCCGGCAGGCTCCATTTTGAAACTCGAAGTTAACGCGGTAAATGGTGAGGTGCTGAAGGCGAAAGGTCGCAATATTCGGTATGGGAAAGACTAACTATGCGTTTGTTGGTTGTTGAAGATGATCCTGCGCTGGCTCGCCAGTTGGAGCAGGCGCTATGTGGTGCAGGTTATGCTGTGGATGTTGCCCACGATGGCGAAGACGCCCATTTCAAAGGGGATACCGAGTCTTATGATGCAGTCGTTCTCGATTTGGGTTTGCCGGTTCTGGACGGCCTGACGGTTCTGCGGAAATGGCGCGCTAACGGGAAGAATATGCCGGTTTTGTTATTAACGGCACGCGATGGTTGGGACGAGAAGGTAAATGGTATCGATGCAGGGGCCGATGACTATTTGACCAAGCCGTTTCATATGGAGGAGTTGCTTGCCCGCCTACGTGCCCTGATTCGCCGAAATGGTAAACATGCCAGCGCCCAATGGCAGTGCGGTTCGATTATGCTGGATACGCGTTCGGCAAGGGTGTCTGTGAACGGCGTGCCCGTGAATCTTACCTCTCATGAGTATCGGGTCTTGGCAAGCTTAATGCAGCATGCGGGCGAGATTGTTTCGCGGTCAAGTTTAATTGAGCATATTTACGCGCAAGATTTCGATCGCGACTCCAACACAATCGATGTTTTTATCGGACGACTACGCAGAAAATTGCCGCCAAATACCATTGAAACAGTTCGTGGGCTGGGATATCGCATAAACGAGGCATCTGAATGAGGCGTAGCTTGCGCGCTGTCAGTCATTCGCTGCGCGGACGCTTGTTCGTGGGAACGCTTGTGTGGATTCTTGTGACTGCCGGTGTGGCCGGTTGGGGGTTAAATGGCTTGTTTCGTCAGCACCTAGAACGCCAGTTGGCTTCGGAATTGCGTGTGTACATGAATCAATTGGTGGCGGGCTTGTCGGTAGATGAAAACGAAAACATAACGTTTGCTATTGAGCCGAGTGACCCCAGATTTGAGCAACCGCTTTCAGGCTTGTACTGGCAGGCGAATAAGTTTTCAGGCAGCGTGGTTGAGCGTCCGGTTGTGGCGCATTCGCGTTCTTTGTGGGATCAGACGCTTAGAGTGTCTGATTTACAGACGCAGGGCAGCCGCTCGCACCTGACGCTTTTTGATGCCGGTGCAGGGGCCCAGTTTTATGGACTGTCGCGCGTGGTTACGCCGGCGGAAGGTCAGGCGCGTTATCAGTTAACCGTTGCCGCAAACGAACAATTACTTATTGCACCGTTGAAGCAATTCACGCGGTTACTGATGGGGGCGTTGGCGGTACTGGTTTTGGGTATGATCGCCGCAACAATCATGCAGTTGTGGCTGGGGTTAAAACCTCTCATCAGCTTACGACGCGAACTGACAAAAGTACGTACCGGCTCAGAGCGTCAAATTCTTGGTCGTTACCCATCGGAAATTCAACCGTTGGTAGATGAGTTCAATCAGGTGTTGCGCAGTAACGACGAGATTGTGCAGCGCGCGCGTACTCAAGCCGGAAATTTGGCCCATGCCCTTAAAACACCGTTGTCGGTATTGGCGAATGCGGCGCAGCAGAACAATGACGAACTGGCATTGCTGGTTGACGAGCAGGTTTCTCAGGCACGGCGCCATGTCGATTACCATTTGGCGTGGGCCCGGGCTGCCTCAGTAGCACGCACGCCGGGTATGTTCACGCCGGTTGAGCCGGTTATGGATGGGCTGGTTCGCACCCTTAAGCAGTTATATCGCGATAAAGGGGTTGAGCTTCATTTGGCATTCGACGCGCCGAAAATTGCCTTTCAAGGTGGTGCGCATGATTTGCAGGAAATACTGGGCAATGTATTGGATAACGCTTGCAAATGGGCGACACAGCAGGTGTGGGTTCGCCTCTTTGAGCGGGAAGCTGCTGAAAAGCGCTGGGTGGTTGTTTGTATAGAAGACGATGGTCCCGGCCTGGCCCAATCAGATCACGCGCGTGTATTTCAACGGGGCACTCGATTAGACGAGCAAATCCCTGGGTCAGGGCTGGGTCTGTCGATTGTTCATGATTTGGTGCAAAGTTATGGAGGGCAGGTTAGCGCCTATACATCAGGGCATGGTGGCTTAGGTGTTGAATTGACGCTGCCTGCTGCCTTATCAAAATCTCTAAAGAATTAATTTGATCGGCGCCATTGCATCTCCTTGCGCAAGAACGCGTCCAATTTTTACGGCAGGATATCCCAGTGCCTGCAGTGCCGCTATAGCGGCATCCGCGTGCTCGGCCGGCACACTGGCCAATAATCCACCCGCAGTTTGCGGGTCGAAAATGAGTGGGTAGTGCGGGTGCGACACGGCTGCTTCCTGGTTCTGCAGCGCCCGGCGCAGGCGTACGTTGGCCGGTTGTAGTGAACTCAGAATCCCCAGGGCGGCTGTCTCCGTTGCGCCTTCTAGTACAGGCAGAGCATCCAGATCGATTTCGGCATCCACACCGGATGGACGCGTCATTTCCACCAGGTGGCCCAACAGGCCAAATCCGGTTAAGTCTGTGCATGCGGTGGCACCGTGTTCGATTAAGCAAGGCATGGCCAGGCGGTTCGACATCTGCATATAGGCTAGGGCATTGTCGATCCAGCGGCCTTTTGCTTTTAATTGGGCGTGGGCGGCAAACAAGGTGCCGGTGCCGATGGGCTTGGTTAGAATAAGTACATCACCCGGGCGCATGGCACCTTTGGTCAAAACCCCTTCAAGCGATTCGTTCACGACACCGTTAACCGCAAACCCCAAGGCCAATTCTTGCCCTTCACCGGTATGGCCGCCCACCAGCGCACAGCCGGCTTCATTCAATACTTCCACCGCACCTTTCATCATTTGGAAAACGGTGTCTTCCACTTTGGACTCAAGACCCGGAGGAACGGTGGCCACTGCGGTGGCCGACATTGGGTCGCCGCCCATGGCAAAAACATCTCCCAGGGCATGGTTGGCCGCGATACGGCCGAACAAATAAGGGTCGTTGATGAAAGCACGAAAAAAATCGACGGTGTGCACCATGGCTTTGCCGGGGGGTACCTTCACCACCGCCGCGTCGTCGGGCGCATGCAGGCCTATAAGAACCTCCGGCCGGTTAAGGGGTTCAATATTGGCCAGTGCGTTGGACAGAACGCCGGCGCCCACTTTGGCGCCGCAGCCGCCACAACGCATGGCAATCGCAGAAATGGCCTGGGTTTGTTCTTCCTGCTTTAAAGGAATGGGGCTTTGCGCTGCTTCCGTCTGGTGCGACATAGCCGGCTCAAGTTCGTTGAACTTGCGCATAAAACGGCGATCGATTTGATCTTTCCATCGCCAGACCCAATTGCCTTTGGCATAGAGCGCACCGCGCGAGGCAATCGCATGTTGGTCGCCCGTGCTGATGAGTGCCAGCCATTTTTGTTGCGGCCGGTAAGGTATCAAAGGCTTTTGCTCTAGGGTATGACGTAAATTATCGTTCAACGGCTTGCCCATCCGCACAGCGAAGACACCGGCTTTTTCCAATCGGCGGCGGGTAAAGGTCACGCAATCGCCGGCTGCAAAAATTAGTGGGTCGGTTTCTGTTTGCAGCGTTTCACGTACCTTTATGAAGTTATTCTCATCAAGCGCCAGCCCGGTCTCTTTTAACCATGCGGGGCCGGTGGCTTGTGTTACCCAGAACGTTTCATGCGTGGTGAATGTGTTGCCGTTCTCTGTATGCAAGCAATCTTCTTCCAGGCGGGTAACTTTGGCAGAAAGGTGAACGTTGACGCCACGCGATTCCAGCGTGCGCATGAACGCTGCACGTACGCGCGCGTTGTGGGTGGGCAAAATAACGGGGTCGGCTGAAAACAGATGGAACTTTACGGTATCGGCTGTGCGGCCCCATTTCGCCATTTCATGTTTTAAACGGTGCTGTATGGCTAAGGTGAGCTCGACACCGCCGGCGCCGGCACCCACTACGGCAATGGTTGTGGGTTGCGTTCTTTCCCGCATTCGGCCCAGCAAAGCCAGCCAGCGCTCATTGAAATGCCGAATGGGTTTAACGGGGATGCTGTGTTCAAGCGCCCCAGGTACGGCATGAATGGCGGGTGTTGCACCCACATTAATCGACAATACATCGTACGGCACCGGCGGCCGGTTGCGACACAACACGCGTTGCATGTTGCGATCAATGCCGGTGACTTCATCTTTGAAATAGCGCGCGCCGGCAAACTCGGCCAGTTTTCGTATGTCGATGTGCACGTCGTCGTAACTGTAATGGCCGGCTACATAGCCTGGCAACATACCGGAATAAGGGGTGTCGGTATCGGTGCAAATGACCGTAAGGCGCACGCCTGGCATGGGCCTCATGGCGAACATACGCAGCACCATCACGTGGCTGTGGCCACCGCCCACCAAAACAATATCGCGTACCACTGGGGAAGACGCTTGCTGCATTCAGGACACTCCGAGTAAGTCTTTAACCAGTGTTTGGATCGCGTGTTGTTCAACTTTCGGGTCGAATAGTTTGGCCCGGTCACGACATTGCTCGCTTAATACATTCAACAAGCCATTTTCATCGCTTTGCGTTGCGCGGCATTCTTGAATGCGTTCAGCCAGTACATTTGCGTTATTGAACGGGAAATAGCCTTCATAGTTGTTGCCCAGCATGCCGATATTGCCGTCAACATCCGAGGCCAAAACGGGTGTCCCGCTGTTAACGGCCTCCATAACAACATGTGCACCGCCTTCCATTGCACTTGTGTGTACGAGTACATGCGCGCGTTGAATACGGCGTCGCACAATGCCATGGGGTAACTCGGCTAACCAACGGTAATTTGGCGCTTCAAGCATGGTTTGCTGCGCCGCTTTGCCCAGCGCCGGTTCCAATACCCTGCCGATGTGATCGATATAAATATCGCGGTGATCTTTCAAAAGATGCGCCACTTGAAATAGGGTTTGCGGCGCCTTTTCCGGGCGCAAATGTCCGACCATCAGAACATTTAAGTGTCGTAACGTTTTGCTTAATGGTTTGCGTTGCGATGTGGATTGGAAAATGACACGCGCTTTTTTCTGTTCGGCCGGCGCTAATGCCTCGGGCGCTTTTTCTTGCAATAACACCAGGCTGTGCGCTTGTTTCATTGACCGTTGAGCGTCCAGGTCGTATTGAATATCGCGATATAAATCGGTACCGGCCAATATAACGGCCAAGCCGCGCGAACCATGGCAAGCATACCAATTGGATATGGAAGGCGCTGAGCGCCGCGCATGCAGCGCGATTAGAACATCGCTTTTCTCGGCTGAGGTGTCGTCACCAGGCCATTGCTGCACAATGCTCACCTGTGCAATAGGGGCAATGGCGCTGGCCCAGCGGCGCACAGTTTGCCAGTTCCCGTTATTGGCGGCGGCCAAAGAAGGGGTGACAATGGTAACCTTCGGTTTTTGGTTGGAGTTGAGTGCCATGGCAGTGGATTTCTCAGTTGCGCAAACGGCGCGTTGCAATAATGCGGAAGAGCTTTCAACAGCATTACAGGCTGCGCGCGAGAAGACATTAACCTTGCTGCAAGCCTACGTTGACGCGCTAGGGCCTGAATTGCCGGTTCCCTATAGTACCGAATTGAACCCGCCCCGGTGGGAGTTTGGCCATGTTGCCTGGTTTCAGGCATTCTGGACAGCGCGCAACTTACAGCGGCAAGCCGGAATTCACTGCAATCCCGATCACATCCGCCCAGCGGGGCATATGCGTGACGAGGATAAATTTTACGACTCCAGCAATGTGCCGCATAAAACCCGTTGGGATTTGCCGCTGCCCGATCTTGAGTCGACACGCGCCTACATGCAGTCTACCTTTGAAGAGACCCTGCATTTGCTTGAACACGACGCCCAGCGCGGTGAAGATTTGTATTTTTATCGTTTGGCCTTGTTTCATGAGGACATGCATGCCGAGGCGTGCATATATATGGCGCAGGCGCTGGAGATTCCGTTGCCGGCCTCCCTTATTAAAAATACGTCGGAAAAGGAAGGCTTAAAACCGGGGGAATTAAAAGCTCTTTCAATTCCGACAACCACATGGCAGTTGGGTTGGTCGGATCCTGCACCAGGCGATGACGCTGAGCTGACTCAAGATACCCATCGTTTCTTTGCTTTCGATAACGAACTACCGGCTCATCCTGTTCGGTTGCCTGCGTTCAGTATCGATAACCGGCCTGTCAGTTGGCGTCGTTTCCTGCCTGCGGTTGACGCAGGCGCCGTGACGATGCCGCGTTATGTTCGTAAGCAGGGTGGTGTTTGGCAGGCCTGCCATTTCGGGCAGCGGGTTGAGTTGAATCTTGATGCGCCCGCTGTTCATATTTCCAAAGATCAGGCCGATGCCTGGTGTCGTTGGGCGGGTCGACGCTTACCGACCGAGGCGGAGTGGGAGTATGCGGCTTACCACGCGTCCGATTTCCAATGGGGGCAGGTATGGGAGTGGACCTCCAGCCGCTTTGTGCCATTCGATGGTTTTGTTGCGCACCCTTATCGTGACTATTCCCGCTTTGGGTTTGAAGAGCACCGCTACGTATTGAAAGGAGCCAGTTGGGCAACTGATGCCCGGATGGCGCATCCGCGTTACCGGAATTTCTTTCCGCCCGAACGGTGCGATATTCATGCGGGGTTCCGTTCATGTGCGTTGTGAGTTTTAAAAATCAACGCTGCGAATAAGAATACGCGTTAAGCTTCGGCGACAAACACCGCAAACCAGTTTTTATCGTCTGTCCAATAGTGACAGTCTTTGAACCCCGCCTGTTTCAGTAGAGCGGCGAAGGCATCTGTTTTCCACTTGTAAGAGCTTTCGGTGTGAATTCGTTCACCGGCAACGAATTGACGCTGTCCATTGGGCCAGGTAACGATTGTCCCCTGGGTGGCCTCCAGATGCATTTCAATGCGTGACTCATCGGTATTGAACAGGGCAATGTGCCGCCATTCATGGATATTGAAATTGGTTTGCGCCAATTGATTGATGTGGCGCAAAATATTCCGATTGAAAGCGGCAGTCACTTGCAGCGCGTCGTCGTAGGCATGTTCAAGTATGTCGGCGGGCTTGACCAGATCCACACCTATTAATAGCCGGCCATTCGGGCAAGCCGCATGAACACGTTGCAAAAAAGCCAGTGCATCGGCTGGGCTGAAATTACCAATGCTCGAACCCGGGTAAAAGAATAAACGCGGATCGGTACCGGTTTCGGCGGGTAAGTGTAGCGAATGCGAAAAGTCTTGTGCCACCGCAACCATTTCTATATGTGGGTAGCGGCTTTGCAGGCGTGCCAGCGCGGTTTTCAGAAAAGCCGCTGAAATATCCACTGCAACATAGCGCTTGATTTGAAAGGGCTCGAACAGTGCCGTCGCTTTTTCACCATCGCCTGCGCCCAAGTCGATCAACGTTGAGGTTGCACCAACAGCATGCTTAATTTCAAGGCTATGTCGTTTTAGTATTTCCGCTTCCGTGCGGGTCGGATAGTACTCCGGAAGTTCAGTGATCGCGGTAAACAAGCGCGAACCCAGTTCATCGTAAAGGTATTTTGGGGAAATATGTGCTGGGTTTGCAGTAAGCCCAGAAATGATCTCCTGGTGGGTTTTTTCGCTATGCTGAACTGACACGACTTTCCTTCGTGGTTTGTTTTGTTGAAAAAACAAGGCCGGTGATGAGCCAGCCTTGTCAATTTAGCATGAACGTTGCGCGGGTTAATAGCGTAAGTTGGCACTTAAAATAAACTGCCGACCCGGTCCAAAATCGGCATGATGAACCCCGTTGGTACGTTTGTAATAGACCTTGTCGGTCAGGTTCAAGGCATTCAAACGCACGCTGAATCGGTCGTTGAACCGATACGATGCCATCGCGTCGAAACGCCAATACGACGGCATATAAACTTCCCATTGCCCGCCGCCGGCTGTGCCCTGGTTACCCCCAAATGTTTTCCCGACATAGTAGGCGCCACCCCCAACGGTTAAACGTGGCGTTACCGCATATGTGCTCCAAAGGCTGAAACTGTGCTTGGGCGTGTTTGCCAGTGGGTCACCTTCGTTAACGCCATCATAGGCGCCCTTCAGCAGTTCGCTGTCCATATAGGTATAGCCGCCAAATACATTCCATTTTGGTGTAATTTGCCCCGATACGCCTAGTTCAAGGCCGCGAACGCGCGTTTTGCCTGCTTGTTCGTAAATATTAGGGGCAACTTCAATTTGCGCGTCTTTGCGTTCGTTCTGGAACAAGGCTGCAGTAAGACTCAGTTTTTCGTCCAATACATCCCACTTCGTTCCCAGTTCAATGGTGCTACTACGCTCAGGTTTTAGCTCATTCAGCCCAGCGCTCAGACTTTCCTGGTCACCGCCTGAAATGGTCGGGGGCGTTGAGGCTGTGGCATACGATAAGTAAATGCTACCGTTATGCGCCGGTTTATAAACCAGCCCGAGCTGGTAGTTGAACATGGTCCATTCGCCGTCGGCTGACTTAGGGTTAGTCGCCCCGCGCGCTAAATAGTCACCTGAAATACGGTAATTATCCAATCGTACACCCGCACTAATCTGGAAGCGTTCGTTCAGGTCGATGGTATCGAAGGCATAAACGGATCGTGTGGTCGAGGTCGCGTCTTGATTGAGCGCAGACCGGTTGATTGAGCCTGTCCATGGGTCATGCGGGTTAGGGTTAAGGTAAGGCGTGCAATCAAGGTCGGTTGCACTGAAACCTGCACCGGCCGGGCAGGCGCTGCCGTTGCGGGTGTTCACCGCATAGCTGGCATTTTTGTTGGTTTCCCGTGTCAGCTCAACGCCCAGATTAAAGCTGTGTTTAAGGCTGCCGGTTTCAAATTTGCCGTACAACTCACTCACGTTCGATAGCAAGGTGGATTTTTGCCAGCGCGATTTTGTGCCACGTTTTAACCAGTAGGTGTTGGTTGTGGGGTCGAAGCCGACTGTGCCGTCGCCTGGGTTGGTCACAACGTAATCGTTCAGCGTTTCGCCATAACGTGTGGCATTACGAAATGTCAGACGTTCAGTAAAATCATGCTCGATTTCCAGTGTGCCGATATCGGCTCGCGTTTTTTGGTAATCGCGATCCAGTACGCCATAGAACGTGCTGCGGTCCACATCCAGAATGCCTGCGGCATTTCCCAATTGCGGGGCTTTGCGCGCGGTGGGCACGCCGTAATCCGGCATGCCGTCTGTTTGCAGGTGGTAGTAGCTCAGTGTTACGCGTGTGGGCGTTCCCAGGCCGAACGACAGTGACGGCGCAATACCGAATTTCTTATAGTCAACCACTTCGCGGCCCGGTGTATTACCTTTTGCCCCCAACACATTCAGCCGGAAGGCGGCGTGTTCAGCGAATTGCCAGTTGCCGTCAGCCGTGCCGCGCCAATAATGGTCGGTACCCAACCCAACATCGCCTTCCACAAAGTTACCTAGGCGAGCTCGTTTGCTCGATAAATTGATACTGCCGCCGCCCGAACCTCGGCCGCTGTAAGCCGAGTCTGCGCCTTTAATGACTTCGACCGATTCAAGGTTGAACACCTCGCGCGTTTGGCCGCCTGGATCGCGCACGCCGTCAACATATACATTGTTGCCAGAGGCCATGCCGCGAATAAAAGGGCGATCGGCAAGGGGTTGCCCACCTTCACCGGCGCCGAAGGTAATACCTGGGACATTGCGCAGGACATCCTCCAATGATGTCGCCGCGCTGTCTTGAATGATCGCCTGCGGAATGATTTGAACCGTTTTCGGGGTATCCAGCAGCGGAGCGGTAAACTTGGTTTGTGAAGCCTCCCGAACTGTGTAAGATTGGCCGCGTTGACCTTCGACAGTAATAGACGGTAATTGTGTAGCTTGACCGTTAGTTTGGCCAAAAACATGGCTTGGAACAAAAACAGCTGAAGAAGCCAACGCCAGCGCCAAAGACGGGGCTGCACGTCGCGATTTTTGAGTAATATTGCGACTCACTTTTTCTCCCTAACTCATATTGAATAAGAATAATTCTCATAATCATAAACCAAATAAATTGTTTTATTGCGGTAAAATGTCAACTTTTACAACGTTGAAAATTAGCTGAATAAGAATGATTACAGTAATTCCCGATTTGTTGAGTTCTGAAGAAGTGAGTGCTTTTCAGCAAGCATTAGCGTCAGCCAGCTGGGTGAACGGTAGTGAAACAGCGGGGCATATAGCGGCTCAAGTTAAGCAGAATGAGCAATTGCCGCTTGATCATCCTGTTGCGCGTGAATTGGCTGAAATAATTTTGGCGGCCTTGAGCCAATGCCCGGAGTTCGTAGCGGCAACGTTGCCGGCACGTATTTTGCCTCCACGGTTTAACCGATATCAGGGCGGCGGTGTTTATGGAAACCATATCGATAACGCGGTTTTTGCCGTTCCTGGCTCATCGGACCGCTTGCGAAGTGATATTTCCGCAACCTTGTTTCTAAGCCATCCCGATGAGTACGATGGCGGTGAGTTGGTAATTGAGGATACTTACGGCACCCAAACCATTAAACTGCCTGCGGGGCATCTTATGGTGTATCCGGCCAGCAGCGTGCATCGGGTAAATCCGGTTTCGCGTGGGGCCAGAGTGGCGTCGTTCTTCTGGGTTCAAAGCTTGGTACGGGAAGACCATAAGCGTCGTATGCTTTTGGAGCTGGATCAGTCGATACAGGCACTGACACTGCACAATGCCGATACGCAAACCGTTGCGCGTCTGACTGGTGTATATCACAACCTTATCAGGGAATGGTCTAACCCGTGACACTTCAAAAACTTGATCAAATCCCGAACACTATCGCTTCTTTATCCGATTACTTGCCCTATGCGCGCGAGCGGGTAACGGAACAAGCCTGGGCGTATTTGAACGCGGGCGCCGGCGATGGACATACCGCAGCAGAGAACATCAACGCTTTCCAGCGATTACAGTTGTTGCCTCATGTGATGTGCTCTACTGCAGGGGCTTCAACGGGAGTGACACTGTTTGGGCAAACGTTTGCGCATCCCATTATGTTGGCACCGGTTGCTTATCAGAAACTGGCGCATGTAGATGGCGAACTGGCCACTGTTTTGGGTGCTTCTGCGCTGGGTTCGCCGATGGTAGTGAGCACGCAGGCTAGTTTTACGCTGGAAGAGATTGCACAGCGCGCGAAAACTCCATTGTGGTTTCAACTTTATATACAACCCGAGTTCGACAACACTTTGCGGCTGGTTCGGCGTGCCGAAGCCGCTGGTTACCAGGCTTTGGTGGTGACAGTGGATGCCCCCGTTAATGGCTTAAGAAATGAAGAGCAGCGTGTGGGTTTCACGTTACCGGCCGATGTTCAGGCGGTGAATCTTGAGGCCGTACCTAAAGCATCGAACGCACAAGCCAGATTGAATCAGCGTTTATCGGGGCCGCTTCGAAGCGTTGTGCCTACCTGGGAGAGTCTGGCGCAGTTGATGGCCCAAACCCGGTTGCCCGTCTTGGTAAAAGGGGTCGTGCACCCGGCAGACGCCGAACACGCCGTGCGCGCAGGCTGTGCCGGCATTATTGTTTCGAATCACGGCGGTCGGGTTCTTGATGGCGTGCCTGCCACGATTGATGTGTTGCCCAATGTGGTCAGGGTAGTGGGTAAAGACGTACCGGTGCTGCTAGATGGCGGTATACGCAGGGGAACCGATATTCTGAAAGCCCTGGCCTTGGGAGCCCGCGCAGTGCTTATTGGGCGCCCTCAAATCTATGGTTTGGCTACGGCCGGTGCCGCTGGTGTAGCGCATGTATTGCATGTTTTGCGCACCGAGCTGGAAATGGCGATGTTGCTTACCGGCCGTGTTCGAATTGAGGATATCGATTCCTCTTTGTTATGGAACGCTGCGCGTTGAAGGGTTTATTCAGCACTGGACAGCTTCATTAACAACAATCCCGACACAATCAATATCGCGGCCAATACGCGTAGGGCGTTCAGCTGCTCGCCCAGCACCACAATACCGACCAGAAACGCACCAATGGCGCCGATGCCTGTCCAGATTGTGTAGGCTGTGCCCAGCGGTAACGAACGCATTGCATATGCCAGCAAGGCGAAGCTTGCAGCCATGGTAACCAGCGTAATGACAGTAGGAAGGGGTTTGGTAAAGCCGTGAGACAGCTTCATTGAAAATGCCCAAATTACTTCAAGAACACCCGCAATAAAAAGGGAAACCCAGGCCATGATGACTCCTTTGTGAAGAGCCGGGCCGTCCCGATATGTGTTCCCGAGCAATGGGGGAGGTCGTCCTCCTGGTGCTGTGCAGGCCGAAAAAAGTTGGCCCGAAATCAGCATGTGTCTATTATAGGAAAAAATAGAAAAAAGAACAGCAATATCAAGGCAAACTGAATCGAGGCGCTATGAAGGAAACAAACTACACCATCCGTTGTATGACTCGGCCCGAAATTGATTTGTGCGTGGAGTGGGCGGCAACTGAAGGCTGGAATCCGGGTTTGCATGATGCGGATGCTTTTTATGTCGCAGATTCCGACGGTTTTTTGGTGGGGTTGCTGAACGATAAACCCGTTGCGTGCATTTCTGCGGTGCGTTACGGCGAGCATTTCGGATTTATCGGTTTTTATATTGTGGCGCCGGGTTATCGGCAGCAGGGGTATGGGTTGAAACTATGGAATGCCGCCATGCAACGCCTGGAAGGGCGTCTTATTGGTTTGGATGGTGTGGTTGCGCAACAAGAAAATTACCGTAAAAGCGGCTTCGAGTTTGCATATAACAACGTTCGGTATCAAGGAACAACGAGCCGTAAGGATTCGTTCAACACTTCTGTTGTCGATTTGGCCAAAGTGCCTGAAGCAGTGCTTTTTGCGTTTGATCGCGCTTTATTTCCTGCACCCAGAACAGCATTTCTTTCGAGTTGGATAACGCGACCCGGAACGGTTGCCAAAGCCTGCATGAAAGACGGCGTTATGCAAGGCTATGGCGTTATTCGCCCATGCAAAATGGGATACAAAATTGGCCCCTTGTTTGCCCACGGCCCACACATTGCACAAATGCTGTACGAGGCTTTGGTCAGCCAGGTTGAACCGGGGCCACAAGTGCAGTTGGATATTCCGCAAACAAATCCCCACGCGCTGGCGTTGGTTGAAAGCAATAATATGCAACCTGTGTTTGAGACGGCACGCATGTATACGGGGCCGGCGCCCAATTTGGCCATTCACAGTATTTACGGGGTAACCAGCTTCGAGTTGGGATAAGTTTTGGCTTGGGCTGTTTATATTTAAGCCGGCTGAGATAGTGCGTTTTTCAACACAGCAGATAACTCTGCTCTTAAGTATGGCTTGGGCAAAACCCAATAACCCTCAGCAGTGCGCTTATGTGCATCGGCCAGTTTGCCCGAATAACCAGACGAGAGCACAACCCGAATTGTGGGGTTATGTTGTTGAGCGAGTTTGGCCAACTCGTAGCCGTCTAGGCCGCCGGGCATCATCATATCGGTGAAGAGCAGCCCAATCTCCGGGTGTTCTGTTAGTTCACGCAGCCCTTCTTCGCCGTTTTTTGCGGTTATAACGGTGTAGCCCAGTCGAGTTAGCTGTTGCACGAGCATTTGCCGCACCATGGGCTCATCTTCCACAAGCAGTACCGTTGTTGTTTCGACGATTACCGTAGGCGTGTTCTCCGTGGTGAAGTCGTGCTCGTGTGAAGGAAGCCTGTCGGTGCCGTTTTCGTACAGCGGAAAATACAATCGTAGGGTGGTGCCCTGGCCTAAACGGGAGTCGATATCAACAAACCCGTGGGATTGTTTTACAAATCCGTAGACCATGCTAAGGCCCAGCCCACTGCCTTTGCCCACTTCCTTGGTTGTAAAGAAAGGGTCGAAGATTCTTTCTTTGATTTGTGTATCAATACCGCTGCCAGTATCGCTGACCTCAACCATGACGAATGTGCCTTTGTTCTTCGAATTGGTCGATGTTTTCAAGGAATCAAAACTGACGTTTGCCGTGTGAATTGTCAGGGCGCCGGCATCGCTCATGGCATCGCGTGCATTGGCTGTTAAATTGAGCAGCGCGCTTTCAAGCTGGCTGGGGTCAATAAAGGCAATACATGGGTTAGCTTGCAGGTGCACATGCAATGAGAAATGCGTGCCTAGTGTATGTTTGATTAAATCCCGCATGTCGATAATCAGGCTATTGATATGCACAGGCCGGGCATGAAGTTCTTGTTGGCGTGAAAATGCCATTAAGTTGCGAATTAATCCCGCCCCTTTGGTTGCCGCCGTTTTCATCATGGTTGCAAGATGCTGTTGTTGGCTATCCGCAGGCAGTTCATCAGCAAGTTGACCTGCGTTAGCAAGCACGATTGTGAGCAGGTTGTTGAAATCGTGTGCAATACCGCTGGTTAATTGGCCGACTGCCTCAAGGCGTTGCGAGTGGCGTAATTGCTCTTCAAGCAGTTTTTTTTCGGTGATGTCGGTAATTGAGCCAACCACACGCGTGAACTGCACCCCAAAAGTTGGACACCAATCTAACCTTTGGGGTGTTTTTCATGGCGAAGTACGATGGGCAGTTCAAGCTAAAAGTAGTGCTGGATTATTTGTCGGGGCGAGTTGGCGGCTATGTACTTGTCGCCCGTATTCACGGCCTGGATGGTGGGACAGTAAAACAGTGGGTTGATAGCTATCGCTTGCATGGCGCGTTAGGGCTACGGCCCAAGGGAGCCAGCTACGATGTTGCCTTCAAGCTATCTGTACTGGAGCGGATGCAGCACGGGAGGTTGTCACTGCGAGAGACGGCTGCCTTGTTTGATATTCGGTGTGCTGACCACATATCGAAGTGGAAACGCCAGTATGATATGGGGGGTCTGGACGCACTGAAGGACCGACGAGGTCGCCCAAGGAAAATGCCTGCCAAGCCCCCCAAGCCGGTTGACGAGTCAACCTCAGAAGAACGCACACTTGCGCAACTGCGTGAAGAAAATGAGTATCTGCGTGCGGAGAATGCGTATCTAAAAAAGCTCGATGCCTTGATCCAGACAAAGCGTGCAGCAACGCTGAAAAAGCGCAAATCGTGACTGGATTGAGGCATGCGCACCCATTGGCGACGCTGCTTAGCATAGCAGGCCTGTCTCGCAGTACGTTCTACTACCATGTGCGTTCTACTGGGCTGACCGACAAGCACGCCGACTTGAAGACGACGATTATTTCAATTTTTACACAGCACAAAGGCCGGTATGGCTATCGGCGCATTACGGCCACGCTGCGCCAAATGAATGTGCCCGTCAACCATAAGAGGGTGCAACGGTTGATGGGACTCTTGCAACTGAAGTCATTAGTACGGGTCAAGAAATACCGTTCCTATAAGGGCACCGTCGGCAAAGTAGCTCCCAACGTCCTGCAACGGCAATTCGACGCGACAAGGCCGAACCTGAAGTGGGTGACCGATGTGACCGAGTTTAGGGTAGGTGACGAAAAGCTGTACTTGTCGCCGGTGATGGATTTGTACAACGGCGAAATCGTTGCCTACGAAACGGCCAAGCGCCCGGTCTTCAAGATGGTGGGAAAAATGCTGCAAAAAGCACTTCTATGCCTGGGCGAGCATGACAGACCTGTGGTGCATTCGGACCAGGGCTGGCAGTATCAAATGTCTTGGTACCGTGATCTACTCGCGAGCAAGTCATTGACTCAAAGTATGTCCAGAAGGGGAAACTGCCTGGATAACGCAGCGATGGAAAGTTTCTTCGGTACGCTGAAAGCCGAGTTCTTTCACCTGAATAAGTTCGCTAGCATTGAGCAGCTACAAGTAGGACTCAAGCATTACATTCATTACTACAATAATGAGCGGATCAAGCTAAAACTAAAAGGACTGAGTCCGGTGCAATACCGAATTCAGTCCTTAGCCTAGCTAGTCCAACCTGACCGTCCAACTTTATGGGGTCAGTTCATTTTTGATATTTTAGTTTTTGCGTTGCTTTGGTTTGTATACAGTGCAAATAGCGTTCAAGAGCAAAGCCTTTTTCAGTCGGGATGGTTTGTGGCGGGGTTGATTACGCAAACGTTAATCGTCCATTTAATTCGAACAGAGAAGCGACCATTCGTCGAGAGTAAGGCTTCACTGCCTCTGGCGTTGGGCAGTGTTGGTATTGTTGCAGTGGGCATTTTTCTGCCCATGGGCCCGCTGGCGAGTTATTTCAAATTTCAATCGCTACCGCTTTCATATTTTTTCGCCTTGGCTGTGATTATGGCGTTGTATGCCTGGTCGGTTCAGCGCGTTAAAGCGGTTTATATGGGGCGTTATTGCTGACACCGAACCCGGTTTCCCAGCGATACTGGGGGAAACTCGCTTATAAACAAAAAACCCAGCTAAACAAGCTGCTTAGCTGGGTTTTCTATGTATAACACTGGTGCCCAGGAGAGGACTCGAACCTCCACACCTTGCGGCACATGGACCTGAACCATGCGCGTCTACCAATTCCGCCACCTGGGCCCTTAAATACTTAAGAGTATGCTAATGTAAGCCCTGTTAAAGCACTACATTTTTGCACCCGCACAGCTTTGTAAGCCTGCGTGGTTTGCCGGTGCTTAACGCAAATCGACAAGAACAAAATTATACAACAATTTTTCAGTTAATGGGAAGTACCCTACTTGGTTAAGCGAACAAAAAACACCCCCTCTAATGAGTCCGATTTAAATGGCGACGAACTCGACGCCGGGCTGCCGTTGCTGCCCGCCGATTTCGATCCCGAAGTGCCCAGTCGCGAATCTATTCTTGCGCAGCTGCGGCAAGTGGGCAAACCCATTGGCGTAGAAGACCTCGCTCGCAGTTTGGGGGCACAAGTCCCGTTATCCACCGGTTTCGACCGCCGCCTGCGTGCCATGGAGCGCGACGGCCAGCTACTCTATAACGCCGGCGGCAAGCTATTGGTGAATAAGAAAATGGACTTCATCGCGGGCCGGGTTCAGGGGCATCGCGATGGTTTTGGGTTCCTGGTGCGTGAAGACGGGGGGCCCGATGTGTTTCTCTTGCCACGCGAAATGCTCAAAGTGCTGCACGGCGATCGCGTCCTGGCTAAGGTTGACGGCGATTATCGCGGGCGTCCGCAAGCTACGATTGTGGAAGTGGTTGAACGTAAAACCAATCGTTTGGTCGGTCGGTTTTTGTACGAACGCGGTGCGCATATTGTGGTGCCGGAAGATCAACGCATTAAGCACGATGTACTTATTCCTGCAGGCGAGACGGGGGCCGCTCAACCTGGGCAGGTGGTTACGGTGGAAATCGTGCAACAACCCACGCGCCATACTCAGCCGTTAGGCAGAGTGGTTGAGGTATTAGGTGAAATTGATGACCCGGGAATGGAAATTGAAATTGCGGTGCGCAAGTTCGATGTTCCTCACGAATTTTCCGACGCGGCGGTGCGCCAGGCCGAGCGCACGCCTTCGTCGGTAAGGCAGCCTGATCTTGAAGGGCGTGTCGATTTACGCGATGTGCCTTTTATCACCATCGACGGTGAAGACGCCCGCGACTTCGATGACGCGGTGTATTGCGAACCGGTGAATCTGGGTACGGAAAAGCGCCGGCGGCCGGGCTGGCGCTTGTTGGTTGCCATTGCCGATGTGAGCCATTATGTGAAGCCGGGAGATCCGCTTGACGATGACGCGATTGAACGGGGTACCAGTGTGTACTTTCCCCGGCGCGTTATTCCCATGCTTCCCGAGGCCTTGTCTAACGGTATCTGCTCCCTGAACCCGCACGTTGATCGCGTGGTTCTGGTGTGCGATATGGTGATTTCTGCGTCAGGCTCCAAGGCTGGCAGCGTGTCAGCCTATCAGTTTTACAATGCGGTTATTCATTCGCATGCCCGCACAACCTACACTGAAGTGTGGTCGGCGCTGCAACAACCCGACGGCCCTGCAGCTAAAGGCATGAGTGCGGTTTACCCCTATGTTCGTCATTTGTATGACTTGTTCCAACTGTTGTTTGAAACCCGCGCTAAGCGCGGAGCGATTGATTTCGACACGGTTGAAACCAAAATTCTTTGTAATCCACTGGGCCGTATTGAAAAAATTGTGGCTTATGAACGTAATGATGCCCACCGCTTAATTGAAGAATGTATGTTGGCGGCCAACACCTGTGCGGCTGATTTCATGAAGCGCAACAAGCGCATCGGTTTGTATCGCGTTCATGAGGGCCCAACACCCGAAAAGCTGCAACAACTGCGCGATTACCTTCGCAATATCGGCCTTTCCTTAACGGGGGGGGATGACCCTTCCACCGAAGATTACGCCCGGCTAATAAAGGCCGCTCGTGGGCGCCCCGATTACGAAGTTATTCAAACCATGTGCTTGCGATCGATGCAGCAGGCTATTTACAGCCCTGAAGAGTCCGGCCACTTTGGTTTAGCGTACGAGCATTACGCCCACTTTACCTCGCCCATTCGACGTTACCCCGACTTACTCACGCATCGCGTTATCAAGTCGGTGATCGAAGGGCGTCGCTATATTCCCCAAATCGACGATGCACCCGCTATTTCAGCGTTGCCCAAGAAAGATCAGGAAAAAGCGGTTTGGGAAAAACTGGGTTTATTGTTGTCGGCGCGTGAACGGCGTGCTGACGATGCCTCGCGCGATGTTGAGGCGTGGCTTAAATGCTGGTTTGTGAAAGAACATGTGGGTGAAGTATTCAGTGGCCGCGTGACGGGCGTGGCACCATTTGGCATTTTCATTACGTTGGACACCTTGTTTGTGGAAGGGATGGTGCATGTATCGGAGTTGGGCTCCGATTATTTCCAGTACAACGAAGCCATGCACGAGTTGCGCGGCGAGCGCACGGGTATTCGTTATCGCTTAACCGATGCAGTACATGTGCAGGTGGCGCGTGTTGACCTTGAGGCGCGTCGTATTGAGTTCCGTTTGGTCAAGGACACCAGTTTCAAGACGCTGCAAAAGGCCGTTGAGGATCCAGGCGGTGTCGCACCCAAGCGCGTGAAAAAGGCTGCTTCGTCCAAGCCGCCGGCTCTGAAGGGCACCAATGCGCGCCAACGGCGTGCTGCTGCAAAACGCAGCACATCGCCGCAAAAGCAAGGTTCTTCAGGCCGTAAAGCCGGGCGGCGTGGGCGCAAGTAGGGTTTTGGGGCGACGGCGTTTAAAATAGCGGTTAGCGAATCGCTGTTTTTCAAGGAAATTTATGTCGTCCCATCAGGTTTTGGCGGGCTTTCACGCAGTGGTAGCCCGTTTACGCCATGCTCCGTCTTCAGTTAAGGAAGTGTATGTTGATGCTTCGCGCCGCGACAAACGAATGCATGCGTTAGTGCAACAAGCCGGTCAGGCTGGGGTTAAGGTGCTGCAAGTGCCTGCCCAACGGCTTGATGGCATTGCCAAGGGGTTAAAACATCAGGGTGTGCTGGCCATGGCCGACAAACAGGTCTTGGCGCAAGACATCGACGAAGTGCTTGATCTGCTTGAAGACCGGGGCGAAACCCCTTTGTTTCTTCTGCTCGACGGAGTGACCGACCCCCACAATCTGGGTGCCTGTTTGCGTACGGCCGACGCGGCCGGTGTGCATGCAGTGATTGCGCCGAAAGATCGCGCCGTGGGGTTGAATGCAACGGTTCAACGTGTTGCATGCGGCGCCGCAGAAACGGTTCCTTATCTTATGGTCACGAATCTGGCCCGCACCATGCGTCGGCTTAAAGAGCGCAACGTTTGGCTGGTCGGAACCGACGATCAGTCTTCCGGCTCCCTACATACCGTTCAGGCAACGCGCCCAATGGCTTGGGTCATGGGTGCAGAAGGTGAGGGGATGCGGCGCTTAACGCGTGAAACCTGCGATGAATTGGTGCACATTCCCATGCTGGGCTCGGTTGAAAGCCTGAATGTGAGCGTGGCCGGCGCTGTCTGTTTATATGAAACCGTGCGCCAACGCACAGCACAAAAAGCTTGAGAATCAGATGAAAACCAACGGATTTTCCACCAATATCCTGCACTCCGATCGTCGCAGTGGCGTTGAGCATGGCGGGGTTCACAAACCGTTGCACCCGTCAACGGAATATGCGTTTGCCGATGCCCGGGAACTTGCTGCTGTTTTTCAAGGCAAATCGGGATTTACCTATGCGAGGCAGGGCACGCCTACCACTGCGGCGCTGGAGCAGAAAGTTACGCAAATGGAAGGGGGCGTAAGTTCGGTTTCGTTTTCCACCGGTATGGCGGCGCTGACTGCTACTTTCTTTACGTTGTTGAAAAAGGGCGATCACCTTATCTCCAGCCAATACATTTTTGGCAACACCAACAGCTTGTTCGGCACTTTGTCAGACCTGGGTGTGGAGGTGACGCTGGTTGACGCAACGGATGTTGAGCAGGTGAAGGCTGCGCGTCGTAAAGAAACGCGTATGGTTTTCACGGAAACCATTGCCAACCCAGGCACCCAAATCGCCGACTTGAAAGGTCTGGGGCAATGGTGCGAACAAGAGGGGTTGGTGTATGTGGTCGACAACACGTTGTCGTCTCCCTGGTTGTGTCGCGGTATCGATTTTAAAGCGTCGCTGGTGGTGAATTCGTTGTCCAAATATATTGGCGGGCATGGCAATGCTTTGGGTGGTATGGTGACCGAAACGGGTTTATTCGACTGGTCCGTGTATCCCAATATTGCCGATGCGTATCGTAAAGGCAAGCCAACTATGTGGGGTCTCACCCAAATCAAGAAGAAAGGCTTGCGCGACATGGGGGCAACGTTAGGTTCAGACGCCGCTCATCGCCTGGCTGTGGGGGCGGAAACCTTATCGCTGCGCATGGATAGGGCGTGTGCCAACGCGTTGGCCTTGGCGCAATATCTGGATTCACACGACAAGGTTTCGAAAGTCATGTATCCCGGCTTGTCGGCGCATCCTCAACACCTGCGGGCCGCCGACTATTTCAATGGGTGCTTTGGTGCGTTGCTTTCAGTTGAGCTTGTGCCGGAAATCGACGTATTTGATTTCCTGAATCGTTTGAAGGTGCTTGTGCTGGCGACTCATTTGGGTGATACACGAACTCTCGTGTTGCCTGTTGCTCACACTATTTATTATGAAATGGGGCCCGAAAAACGTGCGCTGATGGGCATTGGCGACAACATGCTCAGGGTGTCCGTGGGTATCGAGGATACGCAAGATTTGCTTAGTGATTTCGACCAGGCGTTGTTACCTTAATAGGCGTTATAGCGTTGTATCAATAACAAACAGATAAAATTTTCTGGCACGAATTGTTTCCTGGGTATTGTATTTGTTGACTTGCAGTTTTATATTACGGGGCACAGGCTGTGTCGCCGAACATAATGGTTATGCGGGTTTTCAGCTTTTTTTGCTTGACATACCCAGGGTTCCTAGGCTTAATATGCCTTGGCCTTCGAATACCTACCTGGTTTAAAGGCAAACAGTTTTTAGCAGTTCACGGCAGCGCAAAACAGTGCTGTGTTTGTTAATGGGGTGCCAAGTAAGCTGGGGTTTTCTTGCTTGGCAATAATAATTTTTAGGGGTAATCCTTAATGAATAAAACTGAGCTTATCGAGCACATTTCCACCAAAGCAGACCTTTCAAAAGCCGACGCCGGTCGCGCTCTAGAGGCATTTATTGGTGCAGTTAAAACCACGCTTAAAAAGAAAGGCAGCGTTACCCTTGTGGGTTTCGGTACATTTGCCGTCTCCGAGCGTGCCGCCCGTACAGGCCGTAATCCGCGCACTGGCGAAGCAATTAAAATCAAAAAAGCCAAGGTGCCCAAGTTCCGTCCTGGTAAGGCCCTGAAAGACGCTGTTAACTAATCTGGCGTTGTTTGGCCGTTTTCGGCTTTGGTCACGTGGGTCGTTAAAGTAGCCAACTTGCAACAATAAAAATAGTTGTCTATAATTCGACTCGCGTTACACGAAGTGAAGTGACCCCATTTCAGTTCAACAAAAAACAACTGTTATTGTTGATAAAAATGGAACAAGGGGTGCTTAGCTCAGTTGGTAGAGCGGCGCCCTTACAAGGCGTAGGTCACAGGTTCGACCCCTGTAGCACCCACCACTCAATTTCGTGAAAAAAATTAAACCACTTGGTAAAACAAGTGGTTTTTTTACGTTTGATTTATATGTGGAAAAGGCAGTGAATCTTCACTGCCTTTTCAGTGTGCGCCCTATAGAAAGCTATAAGGCTGCGTTGCTAATGCAGCGACGCGGTTGTTATTTAGCCGCTTTGAATGCGCCGTCTTCAATGGTAAGCATCATGCGTGCCTGGTCGTCGAAGCCGAAGTGGTCATCTTTCGTGTAAGTGATGACGCCCTGCGTAATAGGAATGCTGCCGTAATTTTCCAGTGCGTCTTTAAGGGCTACGCGGAACTCTTCCGTACCGGGCTTCCCTTTTTTCAAGGCGACGGGAACGACCTTGTCTAAAATTAACCAGGCATCGAAGGCATGGGCGGCGAACTGGTTGCGGGTACCCGCTCCGTATTCTTTTTCGTAGGCATTAACAAAGTCAGTTGCCAATTTCTTGGAGGGGTGGTCTGCCGGCAGGCCTTCAGGTAATACCGCTAAACCCGAGATAACGAATGAACCCTCAACGGCTTTTCCGCCCAGACGGATCAGGTCGCGTGAAGCGGCGCTGTGGGTTTGGTAAATCGTACCCTTGAAGCCGCGATCGACCACGGTAGTGTGGGGCATGGCCGAGCCTGAACCGGAAGCAACAATGACGATGGCATCGGGTTCGCTGGCAATGGCTTTAAGTGCTTGCGCGGTTACGCTGGTGTCGGCACGGGCGTAGCGCTCTTCAGTGGTAATTTTGATGCCGGCCGCTTCGGCTTGTTCTTTAAGATCGCGAAACCAGCTGTCGCCATAAGCGTCGTTATAGCCGATGAAGGCAAAGCTTTTAATATCGTTGGCCTTCATGTGATTAATAATACCGCCGGCCATCACGCCGGTGGACTGTGGCAAACGGAATGTCCAGGTGCCTTTGCCGTCGGGGAACTCGGCCGGGGAAATCGCGAGTTGAACGGTTTTGCTGCTAGCGGCGGTTTCGCCCATGGCAATGGCCGGGGTGGTGGTGCTGGAGCCCAGGATGACGTCGACCTTGTCTTCAGTAACCAGCTTTTGTGCGTTTTTCTGGGCCTGCGCAGGGTTACTGGCGTCGTCGAGCACAATAAGGTTGTACTTCAGGCCGCCGACTGTATCGGGCCATAATTTAAAGCCTGTATTGGTTGGAATGCCCAGACCGGATGCGGGGCCGGTTAACGACAATACCACACCGATATCAAGCTCTTCAGCGGAAGCCGTTGAAACGGTGAGGCCCAATGCGGCTGCGAGAATAGTCGTTTTGAATAAACGTTTCATGCGTGTCTCCAGGATGTAATGCACAACAACAAGCAGAATGTGTTGCTGGCCGGGCTAACGTATTGCACACTTACGGCAACACTTTTACCCAATGATTATTTTCCGTGTATATCAGATTACCTGACATAGGCTTATACTACCTCCAGTTCAAACGACAGGCAACTACATTATGAGCTCAGCAAAAAAGCAAATTGATTCACGTCAAGCCTTGCCTGATCATCCAACCGGGTTTGCTTACCTTATTGGCAGGCTCGACAGAAAGCTGAATAAACAACTGCGCGTGCGCCTGGCCCCGTTCGGGCTAACGGTAGCCCAATATACGTTTCTTTCTGTATTTCGAACCCATGCTCATATGTCGAACGCCAAATTGGCCGAACGTTCTTTGATTTCACCGCAATCGGCTAATGAAATGGTGAATTTAATGGAGCGTAAAGGCCTGATTTCACGGCGATTGGAAGCGGCGCAGGGCAGGGTTATTCCCATTGTATTAACGCGCAAAGGGCAGGCTTTGCTAGACGATTGCGATAAGGCCGTAGCACAGGTGGAGTCACACATCCTTGCTGAACTAGGCGAAGACTCTTTCTGGTCGTTGCATGCCCAATTGCGAACACTGGTGCGAGTGTTAAAAAAGCCTGAATGATAGAAAACATGTTTTAATATTGCGAATAATTCGCATTTCTGTTATTGTTGCGTTTTCCGTTATCTACGGGCGGCAAGCATGGTCTTGTCACTTTCACTTAAGTCGTTTCGTTCATGTCGTTTCATTCCTCCGGCCCCGGCCAGCCATCTTATGGCGTCAAGCTTTTTGCCCTTGCGGGCATGCTCGGCGTTCATGCAGCATTGGCTGCCACCATTTGGTTCTCGTCCGAGCAGCAATCCGAGCTTTCCTTGCCGGAAGCCACGACCATTCAGTATGTTGAAATTTCCGATGAGGTGGTAGATACGGCCCCGGTCGAAGAAACCGTTGAGCCGGTCGAGGAGCCCGAGCTCGAACCTATCCCGGAACCTGAGTGGACACCCACCGAGATGCCTGAGCCGGACATCATGCCCGAACCGGAGCCGATTCCCGAACCCGAATGGACGCCAACGGAAATGCCTGAACCCGAAATGGTGTTGCCGGAGCCCGAACCAAAGCCTGAGCCGGAACCGGAACCTAAACCCGAGCCACCGCCCGAGCCCAAATCCGCGCCGAAACCCAAACCCAAACCCAAACCCAAACCCAAGCCGAAGCCGAAGCCAAAACCACAGCCTAAACCCGATGTAACCAAGGCCGAGAAAACCGCTCAGGCCGGTGGGCAGGCAAGCGAGAAAGCACCGCCCAAAGCACCCCAGGCGCCGGTCGATCCCGACCGCCCGCGCGTGGTGGGGCAGGTTGACTACCAAGGGCGTCGCCCCGTACCCGAGTATCCCCGTCTCTCTATCCGGCGTGGTGAAACCGGGCGCGTCGTGGTTCGCGTGCTGATTTCTCCGCAAGGAGATGTTCAAAAAGTGTCGGTACAGCGTTCGTCGGGCCATTCCCGGTTGGATAATGCCGCCCTCGATGCGGCACGCAAAGCTCGTTTTCGACCTTATACAGAAAATGGTGTGGCTTATCCGGCGCTGGCGGATATCCCTTTTGAATTTGTCTTATAGGAAGACCTATGTCTGAAGTATTGCAATCACTGATCACAATCGTTGCTCAGGCGGCAAGCGAAAATATCGAGTCAACGACCACATTGGTGCAGGAAGCCACGAATTCGGCGGCACCGGTACTAACTGAAATGGCCGGTATTACGCAGGAACAGCCCGGGATGCTTGAGTTCATCGCGCAAAGCGACATGGTGGGCAAAGCCTTGTTCGTGATTCTGGTGCTGATGTCGCTGACCAGCTGGTATTTGATTTTTGTGAAGTCGATTACGAACTGGCGTATCGGCCGTCGCTCGGAACGATTTCTGCAGCAGTTTTGGGCGGCCAGTTCGCTGGAACAGGTAGAGAACGAAATTGCCACCCATGGTGCCAACGAACCCTTTTCTCATTTGGCCAGTCATGCCATTCATGCACGCAACCACCATGAAAAATATGGTGCGGTGCGGCTGGAGGAAAAAGGCTCTACCAATGCTTTTGTTACTCGTACAATCCGCAAGGTTATTGATGAAGAAACCGCCAAGCTTGAAAACGGTCTTACCGTGTTGGCTTCCATTGGCTCAACCGCGCCGTTTGTGGGGTTGTTCGGTACGGTGTGGGGTGTTTACCATGCACTGATCGGCATTGGCTTGTCGGACGGCGTTTCAATCAGCCGTATTGCCGGGCCTGTGGGCGAGGCGTTGGTCATGACCGGGTTGGGTTTGGCCGTAGCTATTCCCGCTGTCTTGGCGTATAACGCTTTTGTGCGTACCAACCGGGTCTATCTGGCACGGCTCGATGCTTTTGCGCACGACCTGTTTACTTTCCTTACGACCGGCCAGCAAGTAAGTTCGAAGCGGCCGGCCACCCGCGCCGCCCAGGCTTAATGAGTAAACTTCAGGGCAGGATTCAATATGGCATTCGGTAGCTTTAATAACAACGGCGGTGGCCAGACGCAATCGGAAATCAACATGGTGCCGCTGATTGACGTCATGTTGGTACTGTTGGTTATTTTCATGGTGACGGCCCCGTTGCTGACGCATTCGATCCAAATCAATGTGCCGCAGGCTTCGTCTGAACCCGTTACACAGAAGCCCGATATCATCGATTTGGCCGTCGATGCGCAGGGTCAGATTTTCTGGAACGAGCAGGCGGTAACGCTCGACGCCTTACCCCAGTTGCTTGCGGAACAGGCTGTTCTCGAGCCGCAGCCAAATCTTCACATTCGCGCCGATCGTGACACACGTTACGATGTGTTGGCTCAAATTATGGCCGGTGCGAAGCAGGCGGGCATGCAAAAAGTGGGATTCATTACCCGTCCTGGAGAAAAAGCGCTAGAATCTGCGCATGCGAGTCCTGGTAATTGAAGACGACACCACGTTGGGCCATGCGCTGCGCGAGTTTTTAACCGCGCAGGGATACGCCGTCGACTGGCTTGAGGCCGGTGCACCGGCGCTTAAGGCACTAAAAGCGCAAGATTACGATTTGCTTATTCTGGATCTGAACCTGCCTGACGTCAGCGGGTTGGGTTTGCTTACTCAGATTCGTGCCAACGGTCACCAAGAATCCGTTTTGATTCTCACGGCGCGCGATGGGTTGGATGACCGTGTTGCAGGCCTGGATGCCGGAGCCGATGATTACGTCACCAAACCCTTCGAACTTGCTGAGCTTGCCGCTCGTGTCAGGGCGTTTGCCAGACGGCGGGCGGGTCAGGCTCAGCCCACCATTGAGGTGGGCCAACTGTCGTTCGACACCGTAGGGCGAGAAGTTCGTATTAATGGAGATCGCCTGAATTTGTCGGTACGAGAGCTCTCAGTGCTTGAAATGCTTATGGGGCGTGCCGGCCGAGTGGTCACCAAACGGCAAATCGTGAATTCGCTGTCGGCCTGGGATGGCGACTTCAGCGAGAACGCGGTCGAAGTCTATATTTACCGCCTGCGCAAGCGCCTGGAAGGTAAGGGCGTGGGCATTCAAACCATTCGTGGTTTCGGCTATCTTCTTGATCTTGACAGTGCGGCTTGATTTCAAACCTTTGCGCACGCTTTTTCCCCGTGGGTCGCTGGCGCGACATTTAATTCTCCGTTTATTGCCACCGGTTATGTTTCTGGTGGCGGTCGACTTGGCTGTTACATGGATCATTACCAGCCGAATTAATTTGTCGGTCTGGATGTTGCGCGATATTTTCTGGATTATGCTTGCCGGCCAGGCCATTCTGGTGCTGCTGTTTATTTGGGTTCTGGTGGTGGGCGTTAAGTCGGGGCTCAGCTCGGTAAACAAACTGGCTGATGAAATACAGAAGCGCTCGGCCGATGATCTGTCTCCGTTGAATATCGAAGGCGTTACAACCGAAGCGGCGCCGGTTGTCAACCATATTAATGATTTGCTTGCGCGTTTGAATGAGGCAACCCAAGGGCAACGTCGTTTCGTGGGTCATGCCGCGCATCAGTTACGAACGCCTTTGACCGGTCTGCGTCTTGAGTGCGAGCTCATGCTGGCGCAACCGTTGCCGGATGACGTACGCGCGCGGGCTGAGCGAATCAAAGCGGTAACCGATCGCATGATTCGTTTAGGACAGCAGTTACTGGTGTTGGCGCGCGCCGACTCGTCGGGGCAAATTAAAGAAACTTTCCGGCGGCTTGATTTGGCCGATTGGGTGCGTCAAACCGCGTTGGAATGGGTACCGGTTGCGCGGTCACACAAGATTGATTTACAGTTGCACGCGCCGGAGTTACCGGTGTGGGTGGATGCAGATCCTTTGTTGCTTGAGGCGTTGCTAAGCAATTTGATTGATAACGCCTTGCGATACGGTAAAGGCGCCACCCGTATTGTGTTGCATGTTGGGCAAACGCCGCCGTCCATGTCGGTGGAGGACAATGGCAGTGGCATAGCGCCCGAAGCGCAGTTGCGCGCTTTTGAGGCGTTCTATCGTGCGCCCAAACCAGAGAGCGAAGGGTCGGGGTTGGGGCTGGCTATTGTGCAGGAAATTGCGCAGGCGCACGGTGCCGGTTGGAAACTGGTTAGTCGTCCCGAGTTTAGCGGTACCCGCATTAATATTGTGTTTCCCGGCCCACGCATCGGCGCCGGGCTGAATCGGGGTTAATCCTTTACCCGGTGTTCAACAAGGCTTTTTATGTCAAATCATTCGGTGTCGGAAAGTGGCCACATAGGTTCAAACGCTCGTTCTGCGTTGGTTGTGGGTGCGCTTGGCGTGGTTTACGGTGATATTGGCACCAGCCCGCTTTATACCGTTCGCGCGGCTTTATCCCATTTTGGCACCTATAGTACTGAAGAGGTTCTGGGCGTTCTGTCTTTGTTGTTTTGGCTGTTAATGATTGTGGTGTCGCTTAAGTACGTTACCTTAATGTTAAGAGCCGATAATAAAGGCGAGGGGGGCACGCTTTCGTTAATGGAGCTGGCCGGGCGGGGTCGTTCTGGCCGCAAGCGCTGGGTGATTACCGTGCTTGGGCTCATCGGGGCCTGTTTGTTTTATGGCGATAGCGTAATCACACCGGCAATTTCGGTGCTGTCTGCGGTAGAGGGGGTCAGTGTTGTTTCCCACACGTTCGACGATTGGATTGTGCCAATTGCCGCGGGCCTGATCATTGCCTTGTTTCTGGTGCAGCGTCACGGAACCGGTGCAATTGGCAAATTTTTCGGGCCGATTATGCTGATTTGGTTTACTGTAATCGGTATTTTGGGGGCCTGGCGTATTTTCCAGACACCGGAAATTATTATGGCTTTGAACCCCTTGTGGGCGCTTCGGCTTATGGATGAGGCACCTTTAAGCACTTATTTATTGCTGGGTGCGGTGGTGTTGGCGCTAACAGGTTCGGAAACGCTTTATGCCGACATGGGGCATTATGGCCGTAGTGCTATCCGCCGTGCGTGGTTTGGTATTGTTTTGCCGGGCCTGTTGTTGTGTTACTTCGGGCAAGGCGCGCTTTTAATTGCCGACCCCTCCACCTTACGCAATCCGTTCTTTCTTATGGCGCCGTCATGGGGGCTGATACCTCTGGTTATTTTGGCCACGATGGCAACCGTTATTGCATCTCAGGCCGTTATCTCAGGCGCTTTTTCGGTTACTCGCCAAGCGGTACAACTTGGATTCTGGCCACGTATGGAGATTTTGCACACCTCTGCAAAAGAAGAAGGGCAAATCTTTCTTCCGCGAGTGAACCAGGCGTTGTTTGTTGGGGTCATGATTCTAGTGCTGGGGTTTCAATCTTCGGCGAACTTGGCCAGTGCTTATGGCTTTGCCGTAACGGCCACCATGCTGATGACAACCCTGCTGGCATTTTCCGTCCTTCCGCGCGGTAGTACCGGTTTGCGTCGGGTGGGTTGGTTTGTTCTGCTCACTTTGTTTTTACTCATCGATATTTTGCTATTCACGTCGAATACGCAAAAAATTGCCGACGGAGGTTGGTTGCCGTTTTCGATTGCGATCGTGTTGCTAACCTTAATGTTGACCTGGAAAACCGGACGCGACCAAATTCATCATACGTTGGCCGATGGCCAGCAACCGCTGAAACAGTTTATGCAGGGGCTTGAGGAATATCCGCCCAACCGCGTCCCCGGAACCGCTGTCTTCATGAGCATGATTGTGAACACAGTGCCGCCGGCATTGCTGCACAATTTGAAACACAACAAAGTCCTGCATGAGCATGTTTTGTTTGTCACGGTCGACGTGGCCGACGTCCCTTATGTTTCGTATACCGAGCGCTACGCGTTGGAACAAACCAGTCGGTCGTCGTGGCAGATTGTTGCACGTTGGGGTTTTAAGCAAGAGCCCAACGTGCCGCAGTTGCTGGAGCAGGTTGCTCAGGAACATCCGGAAGTCGAGCTTGAGCCGCTGCAAATGTCTTACTTCTTATCGCGTCAAAGTATTATTGTGGTGCGCAAAATTGCGTGGCATCAACGTTGGCGCCGTGTGTTGTTTGCTTTCATGGCACGCAACGCGGCGCGCAGTACACGGTTCTACAAGATCCCACCGAATAAAGTGGTGGAAATGGGGATGCAGCTCGAGCTTTAGCCCGAACCGCATACCAGGCAGTGTTACTGGGTTGCCGGAACGGTAATGGTTGTTTCCCGCAAAATGCCGCCTTCTTCAACGCTCCCCATGGTGCGGGTGTTTTGGCCCGACATTTGCATCATGCATTCATCACGCTGGCCGGCGGGTAATGCCGCGCACCGTTCTGTTCTGTTTTGATCATAATTCATACCGTTGTGGTTTTGCAGGTTGCCACGTCGGGAGGCTTGCAGTGCAGCGCCGGCTTCGCGTTTACATGCCTGCATATCCACGGTTGGGCTAAGCTGCTCGCATTGACGTAGTTCTTGTTGGTAACGCTGTTCGGGTGTTTGGGTTTGTGCGTTGGCGCCCGCCATGGCAAAAACGCCGCCCAAGGCCAAAGTTAAGATACCAATTCGTTTTGTGCTTGTCATTGTTCCCTCCGTTAAGGATGAATAACACGCTTTTATATTGGCACAAACCCTAATTCTTAACTACCCTAAACGTAAAAAAAGTTTTCAGTCAGAGTCGACGACATCGTGGCTGTCATTCGACAAAGGCTGGCGCGGGTCGCGGCGTAGCCCGGCTTGCATGAGCAAAATGGCGGTAATCGGCGATGTCACAATCAGAAAGAAAGTGATAAGAAGTTCGTGAATAACCGCGCGTTGCAACAGGGCGCTGGAGACAAGTGCTGAGGAAAGCAAGACTAACGTGACACCCAGTGTGTTACCCAGGGTGGGGGCATGCATGCGCGAGTAGAACCGCTTGAAACGCAACAAGCCCAGTGACCCGGTCAGGGTTAGAACGCCGCTGACAATCAACATAAGTGTGGCCGGGATCGAAGCCCATAGAGGCAGACTGTTCATGGCTGAATGACCTCGCCTTTAAACAGGAATTTAGCCATGACCGACGAGCTGATAAAGCCGAACAGCGCCATAACAAGGGCGATATCGAAGTAAACGCTGGTGGCGAAATTCACCCCCAACACCAGGACGATACAAATGCCATTGATGTACATGGTGTCAACCGCCAATACGCGATCTTGGGGTGTGGGGCCCAATAACAGGCGTAGCGTGGCGCAGGTGAAGGCCAGGGCAAAACAAAACAGGGCGAACGTGCCGGCCCAAATCAGAACGGTGTCCATCATTCGAAAATCTCCATCAGTGGGCGTTCATAACGGTTTTTAACGAGGTCAATCCAACCTTGAGTATCTTCCAGATCAAGCACGTGCAGGGTCATAACACCGCTTTCGTCGGAATATCCCGACCAGACCGTACCCGGCGTATACGTTAGGATGCAAGCCAAAGCCGCCAAGCCGTGCGGGTCTTTAAGTTCAAGTGGAATGCGGATAAATCCCGGCGTATGATTGGCCGGCTTGAACCAGATAATCTTGAAAACGGCAATGTTTGATTTTGTAATGTCGACGACGACTTTAAAAAACAAACTGATAATGACCAGCGGTTTTTTGGGATGAGAGCGCAACGGGCGCAAGGCCATGGCCGCCCAAGCAAGTAGCAGCGACAACACCGCGCCCAATACTACCTGGGACCATGCCAATGTTTGGTTAAGCAGTAGCCATAACACGGTTAACAGCGCCGGCAGCATTAACCAGTTAATCACTTTTTTCATGACCCGCCTCCGTTCCCCAGTTTACGTACTGGGTCATGCGACAGGACGGCATCAATATAGGTCTCGGGATTGTCCAATGAGATGGCTGTTTCGTTCATGAAATCCAGTACCGGCCCAGCCCAGATAGCCAGGGCAATGCCGGCAAACACCAAAGCGGCTACCGGTGCCGCCTCACTGACGCGTAAACGTGGCGTAACCGTTTCATTTGCCCAGAAAAGGCGAATGCCGGTGCGCGCCATTGCCAGAATGGCGGCCAGGCTGGCAAACAGAACCGCGCCGACCAGGAACCATGCCGCCATTGAGGGCATGGTTTCCGAGGTTTGAAAAGCCGCCGATAACAAAGAAAACTTGGCCACAAAGCCCGACAGGGGGGGAAGCCCGGCAATTAAAATGGCGCTGGCAATAAAGCTCAAACCCAGAAACGCCATGGCGGCGGGAATGGCGACGCCCACTACCGTGTCGGTACGTTCCGATAGGTTGGTGTCGGGGTCGTCCAGGTCGAATGCTTCCATACTAACCGCCAGAATATCGGCGCCAACGCTACGGGTGCGTTCAACCATTTCAAGCAGCAGGAAAAATGCCGCTGTTGCGACGACGGAGCTGATTAAATAGAACAACGCCGGCCCAGTCATGGCGACTCCGGGCATTCCCAATGCTGATAGCAGGGTACCCGCAGAAATGATGACGCAGTACGAGGCGACGCGTTCTGCGTGGTAAGCAGCCAATATGCCGATCGTGCCGAAAATAAGGGTGGCCAGACCGACCGGGTACATCCATTCGCCGCCAAACGCGGCCGGGGCTCCGGTGGGTTGCAATAACGAGCCCAGGCGCAGCAGGGCGTAAATGCCCACTTTGGTCATGATACAAAATACCGCTGCAACAGGAGGGCAGGCATTTGCGTAGGCGGGCGCCAGCCAGAAATTCAAAGGCCAGGCGGCGGCTTTAATTAGAAAGGCCACTCCAAGTATGGCGGCGGCGGTTTCAAACAAACGCCGGTCGCCTGCCTGAAGCTCCCCGGCCCGAATGGCCAAATCGGCCATGTTCAAGGTGCCGGTTACACCATAAATCAGGGCGATGGCGATGAGTAATAGCAATGAGGCAACCAGGTTGACCGCAATGTAATGCAAGCCGGACGTCACTCTCATTTCTCCGGAACCATGCAACATTAAGCCGTATGAGGCCGCCAGCATGACTTCGAAAAACACAAACAGGTTAAAAAGGTCGCCGGTTAGAAATGCACCGTTCAGGCCCATTAACAAAAATTGAAAGAGCGGCAGAAAGTGCACGCCCGCGCGATCCCAGCGTGCCGTGGAATACATGAGAACGGTGAGCCCCAGGAACGCCGTGAGCGTAAGCATGACAGCGGCCAGGCGGTCGGCGACCGCCACAATGCCGAATGGCGCCGGCCAGTCGCCTAACAAGTACACCGCAACCTGGTAAGGCCAGAGATCGGGCTCGTACCCGGATGTGATGAACAAGAGCTGAACGGCAACCGCCAATTGCAGCGCTACTGAGGCAAACGACAACGCCAGCCGCAAATGGCGATGCGTGTCTTTAATAACAATAAGCAATCCCCCTATAACCAGGGGAATAACGACCGGCAAAATAGGAAAGTGGGCCAACAGCGCGTTCACAGATCCGCCTCCCGCCCATCGACATGGTCATTTCCGGCCAAGCCGCGCGATGCCAGCAGAACGACCAGGAATAATGCTGTGGTGGCGAAACTAATGACAATGGCTGTGAGGACCAAGGCCTGGGGTACTGGGTCGGCGTAAAGTGCCGGATCCAGCCCTTTTGCTTCATCAATAACCGGTGGTGCGCCAATCGTAAGCCGCCCCATAGAAAAGATGAATAAATTGACGGCGTACGACAGTAACGTAAGCCCCATAATGACCTGAAAAGTGCGAGGGCGCAAAATAAGCCAGATGCCGGAGCCGGTTAATACACCGATGGCCAATGCCAGAACAATTTCCATTAGCCGGCCTCCTCTGGGCTGGGGGTGGGGCGTGGCGCAGCAGGTTTACGCCGGAAGCGCAGCGACTGGTGAGCAAGGGCCACTAAAATCAACACGGTTGAGCCGATGACCAGCATATAAACGCCAATATCGAAAATCAGCACGGTTGAAATAGGTATGATGCCGACCCCTGGGATGGCTACTTCAAGCTTGAAGGCGGAAAGAAAGGGGCGCATGCTCCACCAAGCCGATAGCGCGGCGCCGGCGGCTACCAGAAGGCCGATTCCCATCCAGTACTGGGGTTTCAGGTTTTGCCTGGCCTCGACCCACAGCACACCGCCCACAACATATTGCAGAATAATGGCTGCCGCAAAAATAAGGCCGGCGATAAAGCCGCCGCCGGGCAGGTTATGGCCTCGTAAAAGGAAAAACAATGAAACCAGCGCCGCCATGGGTAGCAGAAGGCGTGCCAGGACGGCTGGTATTTTAAGCGGGCCACTGGGCGTTAATACGTCCTTCGATTCCGGCTTTTCCACTTCAGCGGGAATATTTGGGCCTGTGCCTTTTTGCCGACGTAACGGGCCGTCTTTAATGGTTTCCGGTGGCGGACGGAAGCGACGCAGCAACGCATAGACAATAAGCGCCACAATACCTAAGACGCAAATTTCACCCAAGGTGTCGAAGCTACGGAAATCGACCAGAATGACATTCACCACATTCGAACCATGCCCTTCGGGAACCGAATTGGTGACAAAAAAGCGTGAGATTTCGTTGTCGAAGGGGCGCGTCATGATGGCATAGGAGATCACGGCAATGCCGGCGCCGCCGGCTACGGCCAGAATAATGTCGCGAGAACGTCGGGTGAGTGCTTTAACGCGATCCAGTACGTACGTTTCTTCTGCACGTACACGGGGCGGCAACCAGCGCAGCCCCAGCAGAATAAGCACAACAGTCACCACTTCCACAACGAGTTGGGTCAGGGCCAGATCGGGGGCTGAGAACCACGCGAACGTCATCGCCGTGGTAAGCCCGGCGCCACCGGCCATGGCCAATGCAGCGGGACGATGGTATTTGGCTTGAACGGCAGCGCCTACTGCACAGGCTCCGCCGGCGATCCACAACACCAGGAAAAACAGGTTAACCGGTGTTGCCAGTTCGGGCTGCCACCAGCCATTTTCCAATAAGGGCAAGGCGGCAACCACGACGGTTACCGCCACCACCAGCATCAGTTGTGTTTGCAGACGGACTGAAGCAACCCAGTCGAGCAGATGTGAAGCGCCACGATCGATAAATTCAAGCAGGGCTTCGAAGGTTTGGCGCCCGTTCAAGCGGTAAAGAAGCGGCGAGCGGCCGGTATGCATTTTGTCGAGGCGCCGCATGATGAGCCATAGGGCGATACCACCGGCCAGGGCAACCAGGCTCATGACCAAGGGCAGATTGAATCCGTGCCAAACCTTGAGGCTGTAGGGTGGTGTGTCGGCACCCAGGATGGAAGTCGAGGCCGACAGGAGGAGTGGGCCTAATGTGTAACGCGGGAAGATACCCACGACCAGGCAGGTTAGAACCAATAAGGCACTGGGAACCAGCATCCAGAAAGGGGGTTCGTGCGGGGCCTTGGGCAGGTCGGTGGCAACAGGCCCGAAGAAAACGGTGTAAATGAATCGCAGGGAGTAGGTTACGGCAAAGGCGCCGGCTACCACAGCGCAAAGCGGCAGAATTTGTTCAATAATGGAGCCTTGCGCCACAAATACGGTTTCCGCAAAAAACATTTCTTTCGACAGAAAGCCGTTCAGTAGGGGAACGCCGGCCATGGATGCCGCCGCCACAATCGCCAGGGTGGTGGTGACCGGCATAGCGTGTCGTAAACCCGATAGCCTCGACATGTCCCGGGTGCCTGTTTCGTGGTCGACAATGCCTGCAGCCATGAACAGCGATGCTTTGAACGTGGCGTGATTCATCATGTGGAAGACCGCAGCAATCAGGCCCAAGGTACTGTTCATGCCCAGCAGCAGGGTAATCAGGCCCAAATGCCCAATGGTGGAGTAGGCCAGCACCCCTTTCATGTCATTTTGGAAAATCGCGGCGTAAGAACCCATGACCAGCGTAATAAGCCCAGCGCCGCCAATAATCCAGAACCATTCATCTGTGCCGGCCAAGACCGGCCAGAAACGCGCGAGCAGGAAGACACCTGCTTTCACCATAGTGGCCGAATGTAGATAAGCGGATACTGGGGTGGGGGCGGCCATGGCATTCGGCAGCCAGATATGAAACGGAAATTGGGCACTTTTGGTCAGGGCGCCCACCGCCACCAAAATAATAATGGCCGTATACCAAGGGTGAGCGCGGATTTGCTCGCCCGCCGCCAACACTTTATCGAGGTCGTAACTGCCGGCGACGTGGCCCAGCATCAGCATGCCCGCCAGTAGGCACAATCCGCCCATACCGGTGATGGTTAGTGCCATACGAGCGCCCCGGCGGGCGTCAAGCCGGTGGTTCCAATAGGCAATGAGCATGAAAGACGACAAACTGGTGAGTTCCCAGAACACCACCAGCTGAATGAGATTGCCGGATAAAACCACACCCAGCATGGAGCCCATGAACAGCAAGAAAAATGAGAAGAACCTTGGCACAGGGTCTTTGGGCGACATGTAATAGCGGGCGTACAGCACAATCAGTGCGCCCATGATGGACACCAGCATGGCAAACAGCCAGGCGTAGCCGTCTAAACGCAAAACAAAGTCGATTTCCAGCGCGGAAGGGATCCAAGCCAGTTTGAGTTCAATAATTTCGCCGGTTGCTACTTGTGGATAAAAGCCCACTAACAAACCCACGCAGCCCAGTGCGATGAAACCGGCCAGCCATGCTTCGATGTTACGCGCGTTACTGGGTAGAAACGCCGCAATAATACTTCCTAGAAAAGGTAAAGCCAGGATCAGCAGTAAGGTCATCGAGCCTCGGGTGGGATGATAATTTATTGGATTTTGGCCTCACAATAATACGATACTTTTATGGCCATTTCGTGCGTAATCATGAAAAAAAACCGGCAGTTGTCGCCGGTTTCCTGTTTTTCGAAAATCGATTTTTCAGCGCGAGTTTTACCAGGTGCGCACCCTGCCGGTGTCAACGTGAATGAACTGGTCTTTGGGGTAGTAGCCCACGCCACCGGCTTTCAGGGAAATGGCGGCGTCGCGCAGTTCGGCCAGCGGCACACCGGGCAGCCGAACGTCGATTGCTTTGCCCTCCATGTGCAGGCTGCGCTTGGCCACCCCGCCGCCTCGGGTTTTACGCAGGCGCTCGTTGGTTTTAGGGTCTCGATAGCCCGAGATCACTTCGAACGAATCTTTTACGCTCAAGAGCGTGCGGATTTGGTTGAGCTGGTCGTACAGAGCGGGATCCATGGTGCCTACGGCTCCTGAATAGTGGTCTCGCAAGAACACGTTCAGGCGTTGCAGTGCGGGGGGAAGATAATCATCGTTTAACGCATAAACCAGTTGCACTTTTTCGAGTGTGTGGGTGTGGTCAAGCGCAATGTCGCGTTGGAAAACGCGAATTCCGGCGATGGCGGGGGTTGAAATGGCGGGTGCAACGCCAAGCAGTGATAGTACGCCGGCGCGGCGCAAAAAGGCGCGGCGCGACACCGTGCGAGCGGGCGATTTCAGGTGATGATGGGGTGGCATAGGGAAGCCTCCAAAAAACAACTTACCGGCTATTATCGCTTTTTTTTCAATGCTTTACTTAAACTGGCATCGTGGCCGTAGAGGTCGTCGTAAAAATAGACTTTACCTTCCCGTATGATGACTGTGCCGTATGCCAGTACAACTGGAATGGGTTCATTCAGGCGAATGGTTTGCGATTTGCCTGCCTGCATGGCTTGCTCAATTCGCTCGCGCGTCCAAGCCGGGTCGTTTTCCAGAACAAATTGGGCCAGTGAGACCGGCTCTTCCACGCGAATACAGCCGTGGCTGAAGTCGCGCCGCGAGCGCTCAAACAATTGGGGCGCCGGGGTGTGGTGAAGAAAAATGTTGGTGTTGTTCGGAAAAATAAACTTGATGTCGCCCAATGCATTTAACGGGCCGGGGCGCTGGCGAATACGCGCCTGCCCGTTCAGAACGGCCTGCAGGTTGGCTTCGGATAGTTGTGAGGACACTGAACCATCGCTTTTTACAAACTCAAAGCCCTGGCGGTTGAAGTAGGCGGGGTCGCGTTTTAGGCGTGGAATGGTTTCGCCTCGTGCGATGGAAGGCGGTACATTCCAATAGGGGCTGAATTCGATAAAGCGCATGTCTTCGTCGAACACGGGTGTAGAGGTATCCAGGGCCCTTCCCACAATGACTTTCATACGCAGCTTCAGGTCGATATTGCCTTGCTGGTCGGTTTCGTAGGCACGCAAGACAAATTCCGGTACGTTCACCACAATCATGCGTCGGTGTGATTGCAGAGGTGTCCAGCGCAAACGCTCCAGGGTCAGCGTCATCTGCTCATAGCGCTGTTCAGGGGAAACGTTCAATTGGCGTAATGTGGCCGGGCCGATAATGCCGTCGGTTTCCAGGCCGTGTCGCAACTGAAATGCGCGCACTCCGGTTTCGAGTGTTTTGTCGTATTCATGGGGTGCTTGAGTTTCAATGGGCAGGTCTCCCAAGGCAATCAGGCGGCTTGTTAACGTTTCGAGGGCCGTGTAGGGTTGACCGGGCTCGAGCTTTTTGCCCTGGGGCATGGGTAAGGGAGTCGACCAGGCCGGGTGTTGTGCCAACAAACGGTATTGCGCCATGGCATTTACCAGAGCATCGTACATGGGCACTTGGGGTCGGGCCTCGCGCAATGCCTCGCGCACGCGGTTTTGTTGGAAAGCCTCGGCTATGTAAGCCCGGGCGTCGAAAACGGGTTGGGGCCGCGGCTTGAACTTTTGGTGCACTTCGTGAGGATCCACCCGGCCGTTGCGCAAATCGTTCAGGTATTTTTCCAAACTTGACGTTAGTTGCGCGTTAAGTGCCTGCTGTTCAAGGGGCGTTAACGTTTCGCCATCGGCCAAACGGGTAAATTGCCCCCACAAAGCGGCGGTGTGGTAATCGGCGGGGTCCAGACCCTGGTGGTTTGCGTTGGTTAGGGTTTCCAGCGCGTCCAGAGTCTGGTTAACCGGTTTGCCGTTGCCGTCCAGCCAGTTTGGCAGGGTCACAACCGTTGTCGATAGCCCATTTGCCAAGTCCGCAGCGGTTTTGCCTTGTGCCAGAGCGGCATGATTGGCGGGTAGAAAAATACAGTAAAAAAGCATCGCGCCCAGTACCAGGAGGGCGCGATGCCGGCTTGCCAAATGGTTTTTTATGTTAGCGATTGGCCGGCTTAAAGCCGTTTCGGTTGGGCATTTCAATTTTTGCAAGATTATCCTGGTTCAAGGTTGCGTCTTTCTCAATAATATTGCCTTTCCAAAGTATATAGGCCGACACGGCATACACTTCGTCGTCTGTCATGCTGCCGGGGCGGTCGAAGGGCATGGCCCGTTTTACGTAATCGAACAGCGTGGTGGCGTAAGGCCAATAACTTTCCACGGTTTTAACCGGCGCTTTCTCCGGGTTGTTGTTGACCAGGGTTCCCCGTCCGCCTGCCAGGCGGTCGCCGATACCGCCTTCAAGGTTAACGCCATGACAAGCCAGGCATTGTTGTTGGTAGACCTTTTCGCCCTGCATGACGGTACCGGAGCCTTTGGGTAGGCCCCGCCCGTCGGGCAAAGGTGAAAAGAACGGCTTTAAATCTTCTGCGGTGGCCGGCTCACCAAAATTATAAGTTTTGTCGGGGCCGTGATTATCCGCCCAGGCGTTCATGCCTAAACCGAGTCCCAGAGCGAATACGGCGGCAGTCGCGCGCCCGGCGCGCGCATATTTAGTAGTGGTGGACATTTGTAACCTCCCCCGTAGAAGCAACTTTCCAGCTTTGGATGCCGTTCAAGTGATACACCGACGCCAACGGCCCGTTGGTGCCGCGCTTTTCAATCAGCTCACCAATAGTGGGTTGAACATAGCCGGTTTCATCAATGCAACGACTTTGCAATATGGCTTCCTTGCCGTCCCATTCCCACGGGATGGTAAAGCGCGTGTGACACATGGGTAGAATCGGGCCATGCAATTTGGCTTCGCGCCAGTTCTTGCCGCCGTCAACGGAAACTTCTACTTTTTTAACGAGCCCGTGACCCGACCAGGCCAACCCCGTAATTTCGTAAAAACCGGGCTTTTGTAACAGCATTTCACCCGAGGGGTAGGTAATAACCGACTTGGCCTCCATCGTGAATGAAAACTGCAAGGCTGTGCCGTCGGGCAGCAGGTCGGTGTATTTCGAGGTTTCTTCGCGTGTCATGAACGGCATGTCGGATACTTCCAGCCGACGCAGCCACTTAATGCACATATTGCCTTCGTATCCCGGTACCACGAGCCGCAGCGGGTAGCCTTGCTCAGGGCGAATGGCCTCGCCGTTTTGCCCGTAGGCCAGAAAACAGTCGGCCATGGCTTTTTCAATGGGAATGCTACGCGTCATGACGGCGGCATCACCACCTTCGGCCAGCAACCATTTGGCCCCGGATTTCAACACCGACTCATCCAGAATGGTTGACAGCGGCACTCCCGTCCATTCCGATGTGGACGTGAGACCATGGGTACCTTGAACGGATTTCAGTGTGGGTTTGATCCATTCTGTTAACCCGTTGCCCGAACATTCAAGGAAGCAGATGCGCGACATCATGGGAAAGCGCCTGATCGCTTCCATGTGGTATTTTTTTGGTTCTTTCACCATGCCGTGCACATACAAAACATGTTTGGCCGGGTCGATAGTGGTAATGCCGCCGTGATGCCGTTCATAGTGCAGACCCGACGGGGTGATGATCCCCATGCTGCTGGCCAGCGGCGTCATGCTCCAGGACGATTCGGTGGTTTTGGTGGGGTAGCGCCAGCGTACTTCTGTTTCGAATTGGGATCGGCGCCCGTAACCGCCGTCGTCGACACCCACCCCGACGCCCTGGTGTTTGGTGGGGTCGGGGAATACCTCGCGCTCAATCGCGCCCGGCGGCGCTTCGGCGAAGGCGGGCCGCGCCAACGCTCCCGCGCCCAGGGCGGCAACGCTGCCCAATAAAAAACGTCGACGCTGTTTGGCAGGGTCGACGTTGCCTTGGTAGTAAGGGGATTCCGGGTTCTGACGTTCCTGGGCAAGGAAGATTTCTTCTTTTGCCTGTAGCGCTTCATGCTGCCCGGTACTGCCGGGCGGCAGCGTGGACGAAGGGTTCTTTTTCATGTACGACTCCTTGTACAGGGCCGGCGTGATGCCGATACTGAAAAAAGGCCGCTATTGCTGTTTACAATATGCCTTGGCCGGGCGTTAGCGTTCATTTTTAACGACCAGTCTGAACTTAGCATAGGCCTGTCGTAGGGCGCCGTCAACCTTAGCCGGAAGTACGAAGTTAAAAACCCAAAGGAATGATTCATGACTGTCGATTACACCAACCCCGTTTCGCAAAATACCAATGGTTCCGATCCCGAAAAAATTCGCTCGCTTCGCACAATCGTTACCGTTGTTTATGCCTTGCAGGCCATTGCGTTTTTTGTGGGTTTAACCAGTGTTGTGGGGATCGTCATTAATTACATCAAGCTTTCTGAGGCGCAGGGTACTTGGTTGGCATCCCATTTTCGCTGGCAAATGCGTACTTTCTGGTTTGCGTTGCTATGGTTTGTTGTAGGTTTCATTACAACGTTCATTCTAATTGGTTACGCCATTATGTTCGCCAACGTGATCTGGATGATTTACCGCGTGGCCAAAGGTTGGCTGCGTTTGAACGATAATAAGCCCATGTACGAGGTATAAAGTTTGAAATTATTCAGGGCGTGGGCGTTAGGCTTATTGGCTGTCTTGTTAGCCGGCCGACCGGTATTCGCGCAACCTGCTTATACCGTTGAACAGTCCAGCCCACCCATCCATACGCGCGGTGTTCCTGTAGTGGTGGCTTACACGCCGCCGCAGCCATTGCCGAATAGCGCGGCCATGCTGCGTGTGCAAGTGCAGCTTTCAGGCCAAACGCGCGTTCCCGTACAAGCTCGTGTGTGTGTCGATCTTCAGGCCCCACACTGTATGGAAGTGAACGGCGCGTCGGCGACCACATCGCGCTTTTACGGTGTACCGGCAAATCGGCCGGTTTATCTTGTGTATACCGTACCCGGCGAAGGGCCGCTTGATCCCAACGTGTATGTGCGCGGTAGCGTTACGGTGTGGTACGGGCAGGCATCTTTGCCTTCTTCACGTAGTTCAGAAGAGCGTCCTTGAATAATTGCGCTGCCGGTGAGAGGGACCGGTGGCGCAGTTGAAACAGGGCGGTTTCTCTTTTTAATTTGTGAGTCGAGAGCTTTCTGAATTGCAAGCCTTGTGCTTCCGGCACCTCCTGCGAGTTCGCCGGTAATACGGAAACTCCCAAGCCGTTGCGTACCATGGCCAGCACCGTTGTATGGAACGAAACTTCGTGCATCTCTTTCAGGGAAAGACCAAGCCGTGTCAGGTGCTGATCGATTTCACGCCGCAAGGGGCTGGAGCGCGACAACGCAATAAACGGCTCATTGCACAGTTGCTTCCAACTGATGCTGTTACGTGTGCCCAAAGGGTGTTTGGGTGGTAGTACCGCAATGTATGTATCGGAAAAGAGCGGCGTGCTGTCGATTTCATCGTGCGCTTCGCGTCGTGTTCCCACGCCCATGTCAATATCATCCTCCAGCAAGCGGCGTTGCAGATCTTGTTCGGCCATATCGCGCAGTTGTAGTTTTATGCCTGGATACTGATCGCGAAAAAGCCGCATGAAAGGACTTAATAAAACGGCGGCCAACACGGTGCCGCTGGCGACGGTTACGCGCCCGCGTTGGTAGGTGGTGAAATCGCGTGAGTGTTCAATCGTGGTTTCCACCTCCGACAAAATGCGCTTGGCCATGCCTAACAGCTCCCTGCCCGCGTCGGTAAGTTTCACCATGCGCGTATGGCGGTCGAACAGTCGTAACCCCACTTCTTGTTCCAGATCACGCACAAGCATGCTGAGTGCGGCTTGTGTAATGTGAATCTGTTGGGCAGCCCGCGTGAATTGCTGATGTTCAGCAACCGCCACAAAAGCCCGTAGCTGACGCAGCGTTATATTCATAATTTTTTCTTAATAAAAAATAAAATAAATTGAATTGTATGATGAAAAGAGCGGTGGTTAAATCTGTTCCTGTTATCTGTCAGACAACGCATTCCAACTCATAACGATAATCAGGAGCGAGTTTTATGGCTCAAGCTTTTTCCGGCAAAACCATTATTGTGACCGGCGCGGGCGGCAACATTGGCATGGCGTATTGCGATGCTTTGGTGGCTGAAGGCGCCAATTTGGTGATGGCCGATTTGAATGACCTTTCGCAACAGGCAAAACAATACGAAGAAAAGGGCGGACGCGCGATGGCGGTGCAGGTTGATGTCGCTGATAACGCATCAACCGAAGCCATGGCGCAGGCCACGGTTCACACATTCGGGCGTATCGACGGCATTATTAATAACGCCGGTTTTTTTAAAGGTTGTACTTTTGGATCCTTCATGGATATTCCCGCTGAAGAGTGGGACCGTTGCTACGCCATTAATGTGCGAGGCTTGTGGCAATGCTGTAAAGCTGTGTTTCCGCAAATGAAAGCCCAGGGCAGCGGAAAGATTGTGAATATTTCATCGAACACGCCTTACAAAGGTGTTCCAAACTTCCTGCATTATGTCTCGTCGAAGGCGGCCATTGTCGGGTTGTCGCGTTCGCTGGCGCGCGAAATGGGTCAACACAACATCCAGGTGAATACATTGTGCCCCGACCTGATTCCCGATGAGGACATCACCGCAAAACAAGGCGAAGAAGCGGATATCCGTACCGTGGCCGGGCGCTGCCTGAAACGCACACAAACCCCGCAAGACATGGTGGGTGCCGCCTTGTTCCTGCTAAGCGAAGGTTCCGATTTCATAACGGGTCAAAGCCTGTTGGTGAACGGTGGTGCGCATTTTCTGTAGGAGGGCGAACATGAAACTCGATACGACAAATGAAAACCCTTTGTACGCGGCATTGCGCCGGTTCTGGCATCCGGTGGCCTACAGCAGTGATGTTCTCGACAAGCCAATTGAGGTCACGCTTTTAGGGCGTAGCCTGGTGGTGGCCCGTTTGAATGGAGACGTACGCGCCATGGATTCACGATGCCCGCACAAGGGCACGAATCTGGCCTTGGGGCAAATTGTGGATGACACGATTGAATGCCCGTACCATGGCTGGCGTTTCAATTTGAATGGCCAATGCGTGCGCACACCGGCACGCGAAGAGTTGGTCGATAGCATTCGGGCATCGGTGCAAACCTACGCGGTGGCCGAACAAGCCGGCATGGTTTGGGTGTGCCTGGAAGAACCTGAGTTTGCGGCACCCGAGTTTCCGGAACTGAACGACCCTAGCTACCGCGTGTTGCAAGGCCCCACGTACGATTGGAAAACCAGCTCGCCGCGTCGGCTGGAAAACTTTGTGGATTTCAGCCACTTTGCGTATGTGCATGACGGCACCATTGGCAGTCGCAAGAATCCGCGGGTTAACGCGGTGGATGTGTGGCGTGAAGGTCATGTATTGCGGTTTGATCGCAGCGGCGTAAAAGAGCCCGGTGTAGGTTTGAAGAAAAAACTGCTGGGCCTGACGGAAGAGTGGATTGAGCCCGTGAATGAGTACCACGTCACCATGCCACACACCGTGCATTTGAAGCGGACTTTTCCTAACGGAAAACGTTATGTGTTGTTCATGTCGGCCAGCCCGGTGGATGAGCATACGACCCGCAGTTTCTGGTGGCAGGCGCGCGACTTTGGCACTGAACCGGTTTATGACGCCTTTTTCATGGACTTCGAGGCTGAGGTGCTGGCGCAAGACAAACCCATTATTGAGTCGCAACAACCGGTTTGGATTAGCCTGCGCCCGCGCGACCCAAGCGAGCGCGAACGCCCCATGCGAGATGCCGATGTGGTCACCATGGAATACCGCCGTTGGTTAGGCGAATTGAGCATGAAAAAGGAGGCGGTATGACGCAACGCGTACTTGAAAGCGCACCCGTGCGTCATCGCTATTTCAAGGGCGTGCAAGGCGTTATTCATGCCCTGGTTTTTAGCGAGCACGGTGATCAGCCGCCCTTGTTGCTGCTGCATGGGGTAACAGGGTCGGCCTGGTTATGGCATGACGTCGCGCAGGCATTAGCCGCATCGCGCCCCGTGATTGCGCTGGACATGCGTGGCCATGGAGAGAGTGATTGGTCTGTTGACCATGCCTATACCACGGAAGACCATGTGGCCGACTTAGAAGCTGTGATCAGTGCCTTGGGTGCTGAGCAGGTGGACATGGCTGGTTTGTCGTGGGGGGCACTGGTGGGGATGGCTTATGCCGCCGCGCATCCGCAGCGCGTAAGGCGCTTTTCCATTGTGGAAGTGGAGCCCAGCTTTAGTGTCGATGAGTTCGCTGTTCCCGAGCGCCCACAACACTTTGAAAAGGTGGAGCAAGTGCGCAAATGGGAGCGTGGGGCGAATCCGTCTGCGCCGGATACTTTGCTTGAACTCTGGGCCCGCCAATCGGTTCGGCACGCCACGCAGGGCGGCTGGTGCCGGCAACACGACCCTTTCTTCTATAAGCAATGGCCGTTTCGCCGCGACAACCACTGGGACGCCTTACCCAAGTTATCGATGCCGGTACTGCTGGTAAACGGTGATCGTACGTTTGTGCGTGCTGAGGTGATGCAGGAAATGGCGAAGCGTATCCCCAATGCATGGTTTGAGCGCTTGACGGACTGCGGGCATATTGCACCGCTGGAAGCCCCGGCTACGCTGGCGGGTTTGTTGGCAACATTTTTTGACGAAAAGGTTTATAGGAAAGCTCAAAGCATGAGTTAGGCAGGACCCCGGGGTAAATTGCTTCGGTTCAGCAGTGACATAAACAAGTACAGACATTAACGAGAACGGGTCAACCCCGGCATTCTGGAGAGAGACAAATGAGTACAAATAACAACTCAAGGGACGAGGTCGACGAGGTCTTGCCTGCAGGCCGAATGTTTACATTGGGCCTGCAGCATGTGCTGGTGATGTACGCCGGTGCCATTACGGTACCGCTTATTGTCGGCGGTGCGCTGGGCCTGCCGCAAGATCACATTGCATTGTTGATTACGGCTGATTTGCTTTGCTGCGGCATTGTGTCGTTTTTACAGGCGTTCGGTATTGGGCGCTGGCTGGGCATTCGCCTTCCGGTCATGATGGGTATTTCCTATGCGGGTATTGCACCCATGATTGCCATCGGTTTGAACCCCGAAATGGGGCTTCCCGGCTTATATGGCGCCATTATTGGGGCGGGCATAATCGGGGTGTTGATTGTGCCCTTGGTAATACGGTTGTTATGGCTGTTTCCTCCTATCGTTACCGGGACGACCTTAACGTCTCTGGGCGTGAGCTTGTTCGGCGTGGCGATTGTTTGGGCGGGCGGCGGTTACGGTGTTGAAGATTTTGGTTCGTTCAAGTACATCGGAACCGCCGGCTTTGTATTGCTGATTACGCTTTTGGTGGCGCGTTTCTTCAAAGGATTTATGAGTAGTATCGCCATTCTGGTCGGTTTGGCTGCCGGCATGTTGCTGGCCATGGCAACGGGCAATGTCAGCTTTCAAGGTCTGGATGACATGCCCTGGGTGCAAATGGTTCGTCCGTTTCAGTTTGGCTTTCCGGTGTTTGAATGGAGCTCGATTCTAACCATGACGTTGGTCGTCATCATTACAATGATCGAGTCTATTGGCCTGTTTTATTCGCTGGCCATTATTACCAACCGCAAGCTTGAAAAAGAAGATTTCGCCCGTGGTTTGCGTACTGACGCCATGGGAGCAGTAATTGGCGGTATCTTCAACACATTCCCCTATACCTCATATGCGCAGAATATCGGCCTGGTGGGGATTACCGGGGTGCGCAGCCGTTTCGTGTGTGTGGTGGCTGCGGCTATTTTGGTGGCGCTGGCTTTGTTCCCTAAAATGGCGCACATTGTGGCCGCCATTCCCCATTATGTATTGGGTGGCGCGGCTTTGATTATGTTCGGTATGGTGGCGGCTTCGGGCATTCGCATTTTGCAGGCGGTCGACTTCAAAAACAATCGTCACAATATGTTTATTCTGGCCATTAGCCTGGGTGTAGGGCTTATTCCCATGGTGTCGCCTAAATTTTTCGGTGCTGCGCCGGAATACCTGACCCCTTTGCTGAATAGCGGGGTGTTGTTGTCGGTTATTTCAGCCGTTATTCTGAATCTCTACTTTAATGGCAGCAACAAAGAAGGCATAAGCGTCACCGACAATCCTGAGTTGCTTGAAGAGCAGCCGCATCTTGAGTCGGTACGGGGGTAAGCAGTGGTGCAAACGTGTGATGTTTTGTTAACCGGCGGTGTGGTGGTCACCATGGATGATGACCGTCGCATTATTGAAAATGGCGCAGTTGCGGTTCAAGGGAACCGTATTGCCGCAGTCGGCCCGGTGCGTGATATGGCCGGCTGGAAGGCTCAGCGCGTGGTGTTGTGTGAAGGTCATGTGGTGATTCCAGGCCTGATCGATACGCACAATCACCTGTTCCAGGTGGCGGGGCGCGGGTTGGGTGACGGCATGGCTTTGTGGGAGTGGCTGGAAAAATTCATGTTGCCTTTGGCAGGTGGTATTACGCCGGGCGAAGCGCTGGCCGCTGTTCGCGTGGCGGCGCTGGAGTCGTTGTCTTCGGGAACCACCACCATTATCGACAACCATTACGCGCCTAACGATGTGCAAACCAGCTTGCAGGTCGCCGGTGTATTACACGATATGGGGTTGCGCGGCGCCATTGCGCGCGGCGTATTCGGTCCGTTCACCAACGTTGCTCGTGACAACCACCTGAATCCGATGTTGTTCCGCAATACCGTGGCCCAGGAATTGGACAATATGCGTGCCTGCCTGAATGAGTGGCGCAGTGACCGCGTGGCGATTTGGCCTTCGCCGGTGAATGTTATTTACAACGATCAGGATTTGGTGCACGGCCTGGTGGAAATGGCGCGTGAGTTCGGTGTGCCATGGCAAACCCATTGCTCCGAAGCCCAAAGCGATCCTGAAATCTATCAAGAGGCATACGGACTTCGACCGTTTGTCTGGATGCAGCAACAGGGCTTGTTGGGGCGCGATGCCACGTTCGCCCATGCAATTTGGCTGGATGACCAAGAGGTGGAGATTACCGGCTCGGCAGCTTGCGGCATTGCGCACAACCCGATGTCAAACGAGTATCTGGCTTCGGGCGCGATGCGCTTGCGCGATTTGCGCAGCGCGGGGGCGTCTATTGGCATGGGTGCCGATGGGGCGGCCGGCCATTTAATGGACATGTTCCAGATTATGCGTCAAATGGTCTACGTTCAACGTCTGCACACGCTGAATCCCGAATCGACGCGTGCTGCTGAAGCATTTGAACTGGCGACGCGGGGTGGAGCGGAAATGGCCGGTATTGATGCAGGCTGCCTTGTTCCGGGCAAACTGGCTGATATCGCCGTCGTGTCGTTGCAGGGGGCTCATATGACACCTTGTGTCGACCCGGTAGCCAGCTTGGTTTATTGTGCTTCTGGGCGTGACGTTAGCTTAACTATGGTAGACGGCCGTATCGCTTATGAACAGGGTCAGGCACAGTTTGTGGATCATGAAAAAATAATGAGTGATGCACGCCAATATTGCAAAGACTTAATTCAGCGTTTGAACATTAATGTGCCTGGCCGTTTTGTGTAGCAGGCATCTCCAGAATTAATTCCACACGCCGGTTCAGGGCCCGATTCGCCGTTGTGTTGTTTTGGGCCAGCGGGCGGGTGTCGGCATAGCCGACCGCCCGTAGTCGCCGGCTTGCAATACCGTTGGCTTCAAGGTAACGCACTACACTACCGGCACGGGCACTTGAGAGTTCCCAGTTCGATGGGAAGCGTGCGCTGCGAATGGGGATAGCGTCGGTGTGCCCTTCGATGGTAATAGTGTGTGGGCTGTCTTTCAGTGTATGAGCCAGGCGCTGCAATACTTCGAGCCCACCCAGGCTAAGTTGCGCCTCGCCTGATCCGAACAGAATTTCGCTGTTGATCCGGAAGCTGACTGATTTGTCGTTCATCACAACTTCAACGTTCTCGCCTAGATTGTCCAGATTCAACCCCTGGGTAAGGTCTTGGGTTTGTTCTGAGCGTTCATGCACGGCCGCAGGTAAGGGAATGGGTAACGGCATGCCATTGGGCAAGACGTTTGCCTGTTGGTTCAGTAAACCCGTTTGTGCGGGCAGCACGCCCTGGCCTTGTTGGTTATCGTCTTTTTTTCCGGCCATGGTTAACATGACCAATAACAGCACCAACAATAGCGTAATGGTGTCCAGGTAGGTCAGTAACCAGCCGTCCGAGTGTTCGCGTGATTGCGGTTCAAAATACCATTTCTTGTTGTGAATACCCCGCCGCGGCCCATTGACATGGGCTTCGTGCCCATTCGTTTGTTGTTGAGCGTGTTCGCGTTTGCGTTGTTCAATTTCCTCAAGTAGCGTGCGACGGCCGGTGGGGCGTGGTGTCATGGCCGCAACTCCGAGACTGCCTCACCGTTGTTACCATCGTTCAGTTCATCTTCGTAGTCGGCCATAAAGGTTTTCAGTGTTTCGCGCATGAAAGCCGGGCGGCGTTTTTGGCTCATCATGGAAAGCCCTTGCATGACCATATTCATTAACGCCACGCGCTCTTCCGTGCGACGTTCCAGTTTAACGGCTATGGGCTTGAAAACCAGGTTAGCCAGCAAAATGCCGTAAAACGTGGTCATGAGGGCCAGTGACATTTGCTGGCCAATGGCCGTCATGTCGCCGTCTCCCAGCATGAACATCAGGTTCACCAGCCCTATAAGCGTACCAATCATGCCGAAGGCCGGTGCATAACCGGCCATGGTTCGGAATAACTGCGCCTCGGCGTGTTCTTTGGCGCGCAACTTGGAGATACGCCATTGCAACAAGTCGATAATATCTTGCTCCGGCGTCATATCGATAATGAGTTGCACCCCGGTTTTCAGGAAGGGATTCGACACTTTTTCCAGCGCTTTTTCCACTTTCTGAATATCGCCCGACATCCAGATTTTGGATATGGAGACGAGTTCTTCAATATCTTTTTGGGCGTACATACGCTCGTTGCGCATAACGGTCCCGATAAGTCCGAAAATGCGCATAACCTCTTTCAACGGGTAACTGATAAAGGTGGCGGCCAGCGTACCAATTAACACAATGCCTAGGCCGGGCAAGTCGATAAACTGGCTTGGGTTTTCCGCCGAGAAAAACAAGACAACGCCAAGCAAGACAATGCTGGCCAAAATACCAATAAGGGTTGAGGGGTTCATACCGCCGCCAAAAAGTTGAAATTGCTTTATGGGTTAACGGCAGAAGACTTGGAAGATTTAGATTGAATGAACCGGCGCGCTTGATGTAGATAGTGGCAAATACGCGCAATATGGTGGCCGGTGCGATCCAACCAGCGTACCGTGTCGGTGGTTTTCAATACCTCTGCCACGGCGGTGTGCTGATGGCTTGACCCTTGTAGTAGCATTTGGCGCATGTGTTTGGCCTGGGCCTGTAACGCATCGGCTTCGGCATTCATGTCGTCCATGATTGTATCGGGGTCGGGGCTGTTTGTATTGCGGTTTTCAGGCGCAGCTAATAAGAGCAAAGGGCCGGCCAGCTCCAGCAGGCGCTGATGGTGCGCAAGGGCGGTGGCATATTGCGGGTTGTTCAGGTCGAGCACCAGTTGATTCAGTTCCAGCAAGCGCTGGCGCAAGCGAATTAAATGGTCGGTGGCGTGTAACTGTGCAATACGTTGTTGCGCTAACAACGTATCGTCGCTTTCCAGCGGAATGCGGCTGATGAAAGCGTAGGCGTGGTCCAATGCCTCTTGCGTTTGTTGCGATAGTTTCCCTGGGACAGCATGCGGGGTTTCTTCCAACGCCTGGTGGTAACTGTTGAACAAAATAGTGGCAATACGTTCCAAGGCGCGCTGAGAGGCCTCCAACGCGACCTCAGGAACCTGCAATAAGCTGTCGTCCAGGTTACCGGCGATATCGTCTGCAGGGGCGGGAACGAAACGTTCAACGAGCCGTGCGAATTGGTTTGCAAACGGCAGGAACAGGGCGGCGCCCAAGCTTATAAATAAGGTATGAAACAACACCAGGCTAATGGTGCCGGGTGACACTTCTATCTTTTGGCTTAAGAAGTGCGTGACGGCCAGAAAGCCCGGCAACAACAAAATGGCAATCATGCCGGTGGCCAGATTAAACAAAATATTGGCGTAGGCCGTGCGCTTGGCGGCAATAGTCGCTCCAATCGCCACCAGCGCGCCGGTTACTGTGGTACCAATGGCAGCGCCCACCACCAAGGCCGCGGCCTGGTCGAAATTAATGGTTTGTGTGTAAAGCGCAGTCAGTGTGGTGGCAATGGCGGCAGAGGACGATTGCAGAATAATGGTCATGATCAGACCGATAAGCATAATCAGTGTATGGGCGCCCAAACCGCCCATGGGCAATGCGGCCAGGTCCACCATGGCGGAAAGATCCCGCATGCCGGCCTGTAAGGTGCTTAAGCCCAGAAAAATCATGCCGAAGCCGGCCATGGCCACACCCATATCGCGCCAACGTCCGTGTGCTAATAGTTTTAACAGGGCGCCCAGGCCAATTAACGGCAGGGTGTAAAAACCGAAGTTAATCTTCAGGCCCAGCACCGCCACAATCCAGCCCGTTGCAGTGTTGCCCAAACTGGCGCCGATGACGAAACCTATAGCTTGCGCGAAGGTCACTAAGCCTGCACTGACGAAGCCAATTAGAGTGACCGTGGTGGCGCTTGACGACTGCACCAACGCCGTAGCCAAGGCGCCCGACGTAAACGCCTTCAGCGGCGTGCCGGTAAATCGGACAAGCCCACGGCGCAGCGCCGGGCCGGCAAAGGCGATCAGGCCTTCCGATAGCAGCATCATGCCGATCAAGAACAGGCCAATGCCGCCAATAAAGGGGAAAATAATGTCAGTCATATTTCCGAAACCGAAAAAGGGCTGGCGTAATCTACCTTAAATTTCCGGGTCGGTGCGGCCTTGTTCGCCTTCTCTGTTCTGATTGCGCACCGATTCCAGCAACGCGTGCTGGTACCGACGCTGATCGGCGGTAGCTTTTTGCAAAATAGCATGCAGTTGTTCGTATTCCGCTTGCAGTTCGCCATTCATTCCTCTGGCTTCGAAATCGTCAATGGTTTTAACCGTGTCATTAATGACTTCCTGCAATTGGGCAATAAGCCGACGGTAATCATTATCTTGCATGAGCGCGCCTTTTGGGTAGGGCTACAAACCCCCAGTGTAATAAAAAAAGCGGGGCTGAAGCCCCGCTTGAACGTTGGGAGACAACGTTGAAAGATTAGCGCAGGAGCGAGAGTACGCCCTGAGGAATCTGGTTGGCCTGAGCCAGTACCGAGGTACCTGCTTGTTGCAGGATCTGGGCACGAGTCATGTTGGCCACCTCAACCGAGTAGTCGGCGTCTTGAATACGCGACTGAGCGGCTGACAGGTTGTTGGACGTGGTCTGCAAGTTGGTGATGGCCGATTCGAAACGGTTCTGGATGGCACCCAGGTCGGAACGAAGCGAGTCAACTTGAGCCAGCGCGGCGTCAAGCACGTCGAGCGGGTTGTCGGTACGGGCACCGGTTGTTGTGGAGTCCAGGGTGAACTCACCGTCTCCGTCAACGTAAACCTGAGCACCTGCATCGTCGGTGACAACACCACTTTCTTGTGCGAAGTAAGTGGTGGTTGTGATAGCGTTGGTAGTTAGAGCGCCGTTGGCATCAATGTATTGAGGAACAGCGCCCATGTCGTCTGTTACCGTACCGCCAACTTGAACGCCATATTCAGTGCCACTCAAAGTGACCGAGTATGCAGTCGCACCGTTAGCCGCGTCAGCGAGATTCTTTAAGCCTTCACGGCTTATGGAGACGTTGCTGACCATAAAATCAACGCCGTCACTTACGTAAGCGGCATCGCCAATTTCAATTTTGTCGCCGTTATCATTTGCCATGGCCGCAGCAAGGCCACTGGCAGTGGCTGCTGGATCTGTGCCGGCGTTGTTTTTGGTTAGATTACCGGTGGCATCAAGATAGAGTTGGGCGCCATCGTCTGCTGCAGTAATGTTGCCATTGCTGTCGATAAGGATGTCTTGGCTGGAGCCGCCTATAGTGACAGTGGCTTCAGTGGTTTCGCCGGTTGCCGGTGTAATATAAGTTGCCACATCGGGATCGAGTGCATGATCGACATTAAAACTAAAAGAGTCTGACGCCGAATCGTAAGTATACGTGCCGCCTGACGCACTGAGGCCCAACCCTGTATCTGTTCCTGTGTAGGTAACGGTATCGCCGTCTGCCAATGCGGCGAACAGGTTGTCGGAGGTGGCTGCGTCGTTGTTTGTGTCTTTCGTGTAGGTGACCGAACCATTGGCGTTGGTGGCACCTTGTGTGAAGCCGGCCAAAGTCAGGTCATCGGCGGTAGCAGCGTCGTTAGCCACAGCACCTTGGCCGTTCACGTTAAAGCCTTCCAGGCTCAACGATGCGACGTCGATTTTTTGCAGGTTAACTTCAATGACCTGTCCGTCGTTGGCACCCACTTGAATACGTAGCGTGTTGTCTTCAGCCAGTACGTTCACACCGTTAAATTCGGTTTCGCTGGAGATACGGTTGATTTCTTCCAGGCGCTGGCCGATTTCATTCTGGATGGAGGTCAAGTCGTCATCGCTGTTGGTGCCGTTTTCAGCTTGAACGGTCAGTACGCGGATGCGCTGGAGGTTGTCGTTGATTTGGTTCAACGCGCCTTCCGTGGTTTGCGCGGCCGAGATACCGTCGTTGGCATTACGGGCAGCTTGTGTCAAACCATTGATTTGTGCGCCCATGCGGTTGGCGATGGCCTGGCCGGCGGCGTCGTCTTTGGCGCTGTTAATACGCAGACCGGACGACAGTCGCTCAATTGCAGTGCCTAGGGCAGACTGCGACTTCTGCAGGTTGTTCTGGGCAACCAGAGAAAGGTAGTTGGTGTTAATTACTGACATAACGGAACCCCCGGCTTGTTGGGTTTCTGCCAGGGCAGTCGTCCAACGGTTTGCCTAATTTTGGTGTTGTTTGTACTGCCGTTGTATCGCGCTGCCCGACTTAACCTTTTGGAGGAGATTAAGTCGGGCTTTTTCTGACGAGTACTTTATTGCCAAGTACGCATCAGTTTGCCGGTTTCAGATTAACGCAGGAGCGAGAGTACGCCCTGGGGAATCTGGTTGGCCTGAGCCAGTACCGAGGTACCTGCTTGTTGCAGGATCTGGGCACGAGTCATGTTGGCCACCTCAACCGAGTAGTCGGCGTCTTGAATACGCGACTGAGCGGCTGACAGGTTGTTGGACGTGGTCTGCAAGTTGGTGATGGCCGATTCGAAACGGTTCTGGATGGCACCCAGATCGGAACGAAGCGAGTCAACTTGAGCCAGCGCGGCGTCGAGCACGTCGAGTGGGTTGTCGGTGCGGGCCCCGGTTGTTGTGGAATCCAGGGTGAACTCACCGTCTCCGTCAACGTAAACCTGAGCACCTGCGTCGTCAGTGACCACACCGCTTTCTTGTGCAAAGTAAGTGGTGGTTGTAGTCGTGTCGGTTGTCAAAGCACCGTCAGCATCTGTGTACATTACAGCGTTGGTTGCGTCTTCAACAGCACCGCCGATTTCAACGTCGTATGTGTCTGCACCCAAGGTAACAGAGTATGCAGTCGCGCCGTTAGCAGCGTCAGCCAGGTTTTGCAAACCATCTTTGCTGATTGATGCGCCTGTTACGTCGATTGCTGCACCATCGCCTGTGTAAGTTGTGTTGCCTACAGTAATGGTGTCGCCGGCACCGCCGGCGCCAGCCAAGGCAGCTGCAACGTTGGTTGCAGTAGCGGCAGGGTCAGTTCCAGCGTTGTTCTTGGTCAGGTTGCCAGTGGCATCGAGATAAAGCACTGCACCATCGTCAGCGGCGGTGAAATTGCCATTGCTGTCGATTAGAACGTCTTGGCTGGAGCCACCAATGGTGACAGTAGCTTCTGTTGTGCCGCCTGTTGCAGGCGTAAGTGCGGTGGCTACGGCAGCAGCGCCGGCGTTTGCAGCATCAAACGAGAAGCTGTCAGTGTCGGCGTCGTAGGTGTAGTTTGCTGTTGCAGCTACGCCATAACCTGTATCTGTGCCTGTGTAAGTAACGGTATCGCCGTCTGCCAATGCGGCGAACAGGTTGTCGGAGGTGGCTGCGTCGTTGTTTGTGTCTTTCGTGTAGGTGACCGAACCATTGGCGTTGGTGGCACCTTGTGTGAAGCCGGCCAAAGTCAGGTCATCGGCGGTAGCGGCTTCGTTTGCGATTTCGCCTTGGCCGTTCACGTTAAAGCCTTCCAGGCTCAACGATGCGACGTCGATTTTTTGCAGGTTAACTTCAATGACCTGCCCGTCGTTGGCACCCACTTGAATACGCAGCGTGTTGTCTTCAGCCAGTACGTTCACACCGTTGAATTCGGTTTCGCTGGAGATACGGTTGATTTCTTCCAGGCGCTGGCCGATTTCATTCTGGATGGAGGTCAAGTCGTCATCGCTGTTGGTGCCGTTTTCAGCTTGAACGGTCAGTACGCGGATGCGCTGGAGGTTGTCGTTGATTTGGTTCAACGCGCCTTCCGTGGTTTGCGCGGCCGAGATACCGTCGTTGGCATTACGTGCAGCTTGCGTCAAGCCATTGATTTGTGCGCCCATGCGGTTGGCGATGGCCTGGCCGGCGGCGTCGTCTTTGGCGCTGTTAATACGCAGACCGGACGACAGTCGCTCAATTGCAGTGCCTAAGGCAGACTGCGATTTCTGCAGGTTGTTTTGGGCAACCAGAGAAAGGTAGTTGGTGTTAATTACTGACATGAGTAACTCCTGTAAGAAAAATTGGCGAAGGGTATTCGCCCGGTTGCCAGAAAGGTTAGTACGCTTCCTGTTCAGTGGCATTAACGACGCGGCGAAAATAAACTTTAGGGAAGCTGAATGAAATTTTTTTCAGGTCATGTTTGTCCCGCAGTATCATCAGGGCGTAATGTGTGCTTGAGTCCGGCTTGCCTGGGGTCATGACACTTTGATTTCTTTGGAGTTTTCATGAACGAATTCGTGTCGTTTCATGCCGATCCCCATGCTGTTTTCGGCCAGCTGGCGCCGGATGACCTGGCGCAGTTGCGCTATGCAAAGGCTTTGTTAGAGCATCCCGGCCTGGCCACGCGCATTACCAGCGTCATTGGCATGCCGATTGAAAAAGGCCTGGCCCGCTTGCCGGCGTCATGGTCGAACAAGATTGGGGTGGTGACTGAAAAGGCGTTACGCAAGGCGTCGAACGCGGCGCTGTATACCTTAACGGATGTGCCGGGAAAAGCGGCATCGAATCGCTGGCATCAGGTGGGTGTGGCGGTGTCGGGCGGTGTAGGGGGCTTCTTTGGGTTGGCGGCGCTGGCGGTGGAGCTGCCTATTTCCACCACCATCATGTTGCGCTCGGTAGCCGATGTAGCGCGCAGCCATGGTGAGTCTCTTTCTTCTGAGGATACACGGCGTGCGTGCATAGAGGTGTTTGCCCTGGGCGGGAAAACACAAGATGACGACGCCGCCGAAAGCGGGTATTTCGCAGTGCGCACGGTGCTGGCGCAATCCATTACAGAAGCAGGGCGGTATGTGGCGGAAAAAGGCCTGGTAGAGCAAGGTGCACCAATTATGGTGCGGCTCATTGCCAAGGTGGCCAAGCGCTTTGGCGTGCAGGTAACCGAAAAAATGGCGGCGCAGGCCATTCCCGCTATCGGTGCGGCCGGCGGGGCGGCCATTAATACCTTGTTCATGGACCATTTCCAGGAAATGGCTCAAGGCCACTTCATCGTGCGCAAGCTGGAGCGTCAGTATGGGGCGGAATTGGTACGTAAGGTTTATGAGGCATTACCGAATGAACCCAGGCAACGGACACGTGTAAAAGGCGCACCCAAACGCTAGTCTTTAAACAGGGTATCCAGCCAATCGTAAGCGTGCTGGTGGTAAACCGACCTGGCCATGGCTTCGCAATGGTCGCCGGCACCTTCCTGTGCCGTAAAACGTTTAAAGGTTTTGGGTGCCTCAATGGCGTTGAACAGTACGTCGGCAGCCCCTGCAATAGGGTCGTTTTCAGCCTGGGTAATGAATGCCGGGCATTGAATTTGGTGTACGCAGTCCGACACGGTGAATTCGGCCAAGGCTTTGACATATTCCGTGAATGAACTCACGCCATGTACCCAGAACCCGCGTTGCACCAGGGTCCATTTTAAGGCGGGGTTGTGTTCAATGGCCTGCATAATGGGGGCATTGGCTTCTTCGGGCACGTTGGGCAGGGCGGCCACCAGGTCTTCGGCACCCATGCGTTTCAGCATGCCGGCGATGGCGGCGGTCATGTCCCATTGGCCGGGGTCGGCAATCAGGGCTTTAATACGGGGTTCACCGGCAGCGGCACGGGGCGCCAGGAAGCCGCCGAAGCTCCAGCCGGTCAGGGCCACTTTGCTTGCGTCGATATCGGGGCGAGTCAGAATGTGGTCCAGCACGGCGCCCACCACGTTCTCCCAATCGGGTCGTAACGTTAAGCCGTGTTCTATTAGGGGCGCGCCTTGGCCGGGGCCGTCGAAGGTCAGCACATGATAGCCGCGCCGCTGGGCGGAGACGGCGTGGGCATAATGCATGGTGTGCAGGGTGTCGTCGTACCCATTGGTGCAAATCAGTAATGGTCGTTTGCCGTGACCTCCGCTGTAGAAATAGCCGGGCAGGGTGGTGTTTTCAAACGGCATGGTTTGCACCTCAATGGGCGGGCTGAACAATTGCGTGGCACAGTGAAAGGTGCGCGCTTCGTTCCGGTAGGCTTCAAGCACACGGGGGTCGGTGGGAGCGCCGAACAGTAGAGGGTAAGATGTTCTGTAGTAGGTAGCGGCACGTTGGTAAAGCTGTCGGGCGCTAATTAAATGGCCTTTATTCCGGCATTCTCCGGCTTGTTCATAAAGACGGTTGGCCAGCGCGCACCATTCACGGTACCAGATGTCGGTGTCACCGGCGGGAATGCGCGGCGCTAGCGACAGCACTTCGCCCAGTTCGCATCCACCTTCGGCAATATTCATTAAGGCGCGTTGGGCCCAAACTTCGAACTGAGGGTCGTTGAATCCAAGTTGCAGCATGATGGGTTGAGTCCTTTCCGAAGATACTGAAATGTGTTTGGTGCTACGCAGAGCCATGAAATTATTAAACATTACGCTAAATGTCTACCGTAACCTTACCTATTCGCATTAGGTTAGATTCTGTTACTATTTTGAAATATTATTAATATCCAGATTCGAGGCAAACAGCAGGTTATGGTTTTTTCCAGTACACCGTTCCGCGAGGTTGCCTGCGTTGTGTTGGCAGCCGGGTCCAGCCGCCGTATGGGCTTGCACAATAAGTTGCTTTTGCCTTACAGGGGTATGCCTATGGTGCGGCAGGTTGTGCTTCAGGCCCTGGCCTCAAACTGCAGTCGCGTTATTGTGGTGCTGGGGTACAACGCCCCTGAAATTGAGCAGGCCCTGGCAGGCCTGTCGGTACAGTTTGTCCATAATCCCGACCACATGCAAGGCATGGGCCATTCGGTGGCGGCGGGTGTTGGCTTGGTACCCGATACGGAAGGCGTACTAATCTGTTTGGGCGATATGCCACGTGTTAATGCGGCAGCGTTGAACGCGCTAATGGACGCCTTTCAGTTGGATGAAACCATTGAAATTTGCCGGCCGCGCTACAAAGGGCAGCCGGGCAACCCTATTTTGTGGGGGCCGTCGTTTTTGCCCGCCCTTAGCCGATTGCAGGGCGACGAAGGCGCGCGCAGCATTTTGCAGGCGCACAGCGCTGACATACATTGGGTTAATGTTGAAACTGACGGCGTGCTACAAGACGTCGATCAGCCCAACGACTTGCCTGCATTGGGTATGACCTTACCGCGCTCGAAAGACGGCGCCATGGCCTCGTAGTAGAATCTACCCTTTACCCAATCGATCTATTTCGGCGCAAATAATGACCACAATTCTTCAAGACGTTCCTGTTGGCCAGAAGGTCGGCATTGCCTTTTCCGGCGGCCTCGACACCAGTGCCGCTTTGCTTTGGATGCGGGAAAAAGGCGCAATTCCTTACGCATATACCGCCAATTTGGGCCAGCCCGATGAGCCCGATTACGACATTATCCCCAAGCGCGCGCGCGAGTATGGTGCAGAAAACGCCCGCTTAATTGATTGCCGCCCGCAATTGGTGGCCGAAGGGATTGCGGCGTTGCAGTGCGGTGCATTTCACGTCACCACCGCCGGTATTACCTATTTCAACACCACACCTATTGGTCGTGCGGTAACCGGCACTATGTTGGTGGCGGCCATGAAGGAAGACGACGTTCATATTTGGGGTGACGGCAGTACGTTCAAGGGTAACGATATCGAGCGGTTTTACCGCTATGGCTTGCTCACCAACCCCGATCTAAAAATTTACAAACCCTGGCTCGACCAGGTCTTTATCGACGAGCTGGGCGGGCGTGCTGAAATGTCGGAATACATGCAAAAGCATGGTTTCGGCTACAAAATGTCGGCCGAGAAAGCCTATTCCACCGACTCCAACATGTTGGGTGCGACACACGAGGCAAAAGATCTGGAATACCTGAACACCGGTATCAAGATTGTTCAACCTATTATGGGTGTGCCTTTCTGGCGTGATGACGTTGAAATCAAGCCCGAAACTGTCACCATTCGTTTCGAAGAAGGGCAACCCGTTGCATTGAATGGCAAAACGTTCAGTGATGCGGTTGAATTGGTCATGGAGGCCAACCGCATTGGTGGGCGTCACGGCCTCGGGATGAGCGACCAAATTGAAAATCGCATTATCGAGGCCAAAAGCCGCGGTATTTACGAAGCCCCGGGCATGGCGTTATTGTTTATTGCCTACGAGCGCCTGGTTACCGGTATTCACAACGAAGACACTATCGAGCAATATCGCATGAACGGTTTGAAGCTGGGCCGTTTGCTGTACCAGGGCCGCTGGTTCGACCCGCAAGCCATTATGCTGCGCGAAGCTTCGCAACGCTGGGTGGCCGGTGCGGTTACCGGTGAAGTGACGGTTGAGCTGCGCCGTGGGAATGATTACTCCCTGCTGGACACGACCTCGCCCAACCTTACTTATCAGGCTGAGCGGCTTACCATGGAAAAGGGCGAATCGGCCTTCTCGCCGCGCGATCGCATTGGACAGCTTACGATGCGGAACCTGGATATTGTGGATACACGCGACAAATTGCGAACTTACCTTGACGTGGGTTTGCTAACGTCGAAGAAAGGGGCACCGTTGCCTACGTTGAAAGACGCGAGTAAAGACAAGTCGTAAATGGTTAAAGAGCCCTTTTCAGGGCTCTTTTTTTGTTGGGGCTGGTTCAGACGGCTGTTTAATCTGCTTTAACCGCTGCGTTTACCCAACAACAAAAACTCCATCAGCGCTTTTTGTACGTGCATGCGGTTTTCCGCTTCGTCCCACACCACGCTTTGCGGGCCGTCTATTACGTCGCCGGTTACCTCTTCCCCGCGGTGAGCCGGCAGACAGTGCATGAAAATGGCTTTGGGGTCGGCCACCGCCATCATCTCTTCATCAACGCACCAGTCGGCAAAGGCTTTACGACGGGCTTCATTCTCTTCTTCGTAACCCATGCTGGTCCAGACATCGGTGGTTACCAGGTGCGCGCCCTTGCAGGCTTCCATGGGGTCGCTAAACACGCGTAATACGCTTTCCGGAGGTGTGCCGATGCGCTCGGGGTCCAGCTCGTAGCCGACCGGGGTTGAAATATGTAGCGTAAAGCCCAGCATTTCGGCGGCCTGAAGCCATGTGTACGACATATTGTTACCGTCGCCGATCCACGCAACGGTTTTGCCTTCTATGGGACCCAGGTGTTCTATAAATGTGAAAATGTCAGCCAGGATCTGGCAGGGGTGAAACTCGTTGGTTAGGCCGTTGATAACCGGCACGCGTGAGTGGGCGGCAAAGCGTTCAATACGCGTTTGCTCGAAAGTGCGGATCATGACCAGGTCGACCATGCGCGATACCACGCGCGCGGTGTCTTCAATGGGTTCAGAACGCCCAAGTTGGGAGTCGCCTGTTGTTAAGTGAATGACCGAGCCGCCCATTTGATACATACCCGCTTCAAACGAGACACGGGTACGGGTGCTGGCTTTTTCAAACACCATCGCCAGGGTGCGGTCGTGCAGGGTGTGGTGCGGTTGATAACGCTTGAATTTGTCTTTAATGAGGCGCGCACGCTCAAGCACATATAGGATTTCGTCGTGAGTGAAGTCGTTGAATTGCAGGAAGTGGCGCAAGGGCGCTGCGGGAGACTGGGTTTGAGACATGATCAACCTTGATTCGCTTGCAAAGAAGTTTAATTGAGTATGATAAACAATTTTGGGGTGGCCCTGCGATTCGGCGCCTAAAGCAGTACAATGCAGCCACGCAAAATTCCCGTGAAAGTATCGTGCAGCAGTTCATTATTTACGGCGTAACGGAGTCCGGCCAGCGTTTTCGGCCAAGCGATTGGGCCGAACGCCTTGCAGGGGTCATGTCACAGTTTCGGCCACCTGGTATGCCCGCCAACCGTCTTACGTATTCCCCTTATGTACTGCCTACCTATATTGATGGTGTGCGTTGCGTAGCGGTTGATCCACGTTTGCGCGATCTCGAACCGCTAGCCTGGAATTTTGTTGTGGATTTCGCCCGTAGCAATAAGCTGAAAACGGCAGAAGTAGAGGCCCCGCCAGAACGCCCGGACTAACCGGGCTTTTTTGTGCGCCCAGCATGGGCGCACTCCTGCGGGTGCAAGTCCCGCCATAAGTTGATCACAGCGAATGAAGTGAAGCGCAACTGCGTGAGGGTGACCGAGCGTGGGGAGGAAGCGTGGAGCATAAGCTGCGAGCCGATGAACAAGAATCGGATAGAAGGCGTCATCAAGCAGGGCGAGCGGGCAAAAAGCCGTGAAGCTGTTGTGATCAAGGCGAGGTGGCGTAAATCCGGCGGTTGTGCAGTGAAGGAGTGCGTTCTTACCTGGGGAACCCTCGCCTTGATCCTGAAAGGGTAACGGCGTCGAGCCGGAGCGAGGACTCAGCAGAGGTCATAGTAGTCGTAGTAGCAGGGCCGCTAAGGCCGGGAACGAGGCGACGAAGGACCAAACGAGAAGGAGTATGACTCGACATGTCGATGCAATTCGTATTGCCTCAGATGTCCACGTTAGTGGAGCGGGCGGGCGTAGTCAGCGGTGAAGCCGCTGGTGGTCCTGTCAGCGAGGAAATGGGCTGCCCGCGATATGGGAATGAGAGTACAGGGTTGGCGCTGCTGCAAGCGGCGCTGACAAGAGAGAACCTGCAAGCGGCGTTCAAGCGGGTGCGGGCCAACAAAGGCGCAGCCGGCGTGGACGGATTGGACATAGACCAGACTGCCCGTCGCCTGGTGACCACATGGCCTGTCATTCGTGCCGAACTGCTTGCGGGAACGTACCGGCCCAGTCCGGTACGACGGGTGATGATTCCCAAGCCTGACGGTAGCCAGCGCGAGCTGGGTATCCCGACGGTGACGGATCGTCTGATCCAGCAGGCGCTGCTGCAAGTACTGCAACCCTTGCTTGACCCCACTTTCAGCGAACACAGTTACGGCTTCAGGCCGGGGCGCCGTGCGCATGACGCGGTTCTGGCCGCGCATTCGTACGTGCAGTCCGGTCGCCGTATCGTGGTGGACGTGGACTTGGAGAAGTTCTTTGACCGGGTCAACCACGACATTCTGATTGACCGCCTACAGAAACGCCTGGCGGATGCTGGCGTGATCCGGCTGATTCGGTCGTATCTGAATAGCGGCATTATGGATGGCGGCGTGGCCGTCCAACGGTATGAGGGTACGCCGCAAGGCGGGCCGCTCTCGCCGTTGCTGGCCAACGTGCTGCTCGATGAGGTGGACAAGGAGTTAGAACGCCGGGGTCACTGCTTCGTGCGTTACGCTGATGACTGCAACGTTTACGTTCACAGCCGTCGCGCGGGTGAACGGGTAATGGGCTTACTGCGGCGGCTATACGCCCGGCTGCGCTTGAGGGTCAACGAGATCAAAAGCGCGGTCGCCAGCGTGTTTACCGACCGCAAGTTTCTGGGCTATAGCTTCTGGGTGGACCCTAAAGGGGAGGTCAAGCGTCGGGTGGCGACCAAAGCGCTCGCCACGTTCAAGCAATGTGTGCGGCAACTGACGCGCCGCTCGGGCGGGCGCAGTATGCAGCAGGTGGTTGATCGGCTCCGAGTGTATATCCTGGGATGGAAGGGCTACTTCCGATTGGCGCAAGTCCACCAGGTCTGGCGTGGGCTGGACAAGTGGATTCGTCATCGGTTAAGGGCCATTCAGCTCAGGCAATGGAAACGAGGCAAGACGATGTTCCGGGAGTTGCGCGCCTTGGGGGTGAGTTTTACTGTCGCCCGATGGGTGGCGGCAAATTCCCGCAGCTGGTGGCGCAATAGTGGCGGGTCACTCAATGCGGCCTTGCCAATTGCCCACTTCGACCGACTCGGTGTTCCCAGACTCTCTTAAGCCTCAACTTCTCGAACCGCCCGGTGCGCACCCGCATGCCGGGTGGTGTGGCAGGGGTGCAGTTCACTAGAACTGCCCCCTATGCCGATTATACCTGCACATTGTTGTTTGTTTCGGGCAAAAAAACAGGGTGCTGAAAAAGCACCCTGTTTGCGGTAACGTAACGTGCCAAAATTATTGGCTGGTTACCTGTTTTGTTCTGACAGTGTTTACTGACAGCTTTTTGCCAATTAAACCGTGCCGACTTCCTTAGGAAGCCATAGCTTTCACAGCAGCAGACAGGCGGCTTTTGTGGCGGGCAGCTTTGTTTTTGTGGATGATTTTTTTGTCGGCAACGCGGTCGATAATGCTGGCGGTGGAGCGCAGAACGGTGTTCGCAGCTTCCTGGTCGCCTGCGTCGATTGCCTGGCGAACACGTTTAATAGACGTGCGCAGCATGGAACGCAAGCTGGAGTTATGCTTGTTCAGTTTAATCGCCTGGCGGGCGCGTTTACGTGCTTGTGCGGTATTGGCCATAGTTATTTCGTACGGATTAAGTGTGTTTAATTAGCAAAGACAAAGATTCTAACTTAGGCAGCCCTTTTTGTAAAGTCGCGTGGGCGAAAACCAAATAGAAACAACACCGCAAAATAAGCCGCGCCGGCCAGGGCGATGGTGCCCAGCAAAAGGGCAACGCGCAAGCCGGCTGATAAGGCGGGGTCCACCCAATTTACAGTGTGGTTTACGCTATAAAGTACGGCCCCCATTGCCAGCAGGGCGGGAAGGGCGCGCAGCATAAATAGGCCCCAGCCCGGCGCCGGCTTGTACGTGCGGCGACGTAGCAACAGGGTAAGCAGCAATAGGGCATTCACACTGGCACCCAGCCCGATTGAAAGCGCCAGACCGGCGTGATCGAATAGAGGAACGAAAATCAAATTGAATAATTGGGTGAGTACCAGCACGACCAGGGCAATTTTCACCGGGGTACGAATATCTTGTTTGGCGTAAAAGCCGGGAGCCAGAATCTTGATTGCCAGCAGACCCACCAACCCTGCGGAATAAGCCATGGCCGCCACCTCGGTTTGCGCGACATCGTAAGCGGTGAAGGCGCCGTAGTTAAATAGGGTGGCCACCATCCCCTCGCTGAGCAATGCCAGGCCCAAAGCCGCGGGTAACCCTAATAAAACAACCAGACGCAGCCCCCAGTCGAGCAGGTGGTTGTAACGATCGTAGTCGCTTTGCGCATGGGCAGCCGATAAGCTGGGGAGCAGCACCGTGCCCAGCGCCACGCCCAGCAAAGCAGTGGGAAATTCCATGAGCCGGTCGGCAAAAGACAGCCATGTCACGCTGCCGGCTGCCAGCCAAGTGGCGATATTGGTGTTGATGAGCAAGGAGATTTGCGCTACCGAGACCCCCAGGATTGCGGGCAGCATCTGGCGCATGATGTAGCGCACGGTGCTGTCTTGCAAGGACTGGCGCAGGCGAAACGAGTAGCGTGGCAATAAACCCAGGCGCGCCAGGGCGACCCATTGGACGGCTAACTGTGCCACACCCCCGGCAAGAACTCCAATTGCCAGGGCATAAATAGGCGTGCTGAAGTGGGGCAGCAGAAACAGGCACGCCAGAATCATGCAAAGGTTAAGCAGCACGGGTGTAAAGGCCGGCACCGCGAAGCGCCGCCATGTGTTCAGCACACCTGAGGCAAACGCTACCAGTGACATGCACAAAATATACGGGAACATGGCACGAGTCATCCAAACCGCCGCCTCGAATTCGGTTTGGCGATCGGGATTCAACATGCCGCTGGCCATAGCGCTGACCACCCAGGGTGCAGCCAACATGCCGATTAATGTCACGGTCATCAGCACAACCGTTAACAATAATGCCACCCGATCCAGTAATTCGCGTACCCGCTCCGGGCTTTCCTGTTCACGTGTTTGCCCCAGAATAGGCACAAACGCTTGGGCAAACGCGCCTTCCGCAAACAAACGGCGTAATAGGTTCGGGATGCGAAAGGCTACCCAAAAGGCGTCAGTCAGGGGGCCTGCGCCAAACGAGCCGGCAATAAAAATATCGCGAACCAAACCAGTGATTCGCGATAGCAGGGTAAAGCTGCTGACTGTTGCCGCAGACCGGAACAAGCCCATACTTTTAATTTATTTTGGTGCCATGCGAATGGCGCCGTCCAGACGAATCGTTTCGCCGTTCAGCATTTCGTTGGTCACAATGCTGTGCACCAGCTTGGCGTAGTCTTCCGGGGTGCCCAGGCGGGAGGGGAAGGGAATGCTGGCGGCCAGCGAGTCTTGCACCTCTTGGGGCATGCCGTACACCATGGGGGTGCCGAAAATGCCTGGGGCAATGGTCATGCAGCGAATGCCCAGTTTGGAAAGGTCGCGCGCAATGGGAAGCGTCATACCCGCCACACCGGCTTTCGATGCGGCATAGGCAGCTTGGCCAATTTGGCCGTCGAAGGCGGCAACGGAAGCGGTATTAATCAATACACCACGTTCGCCGGTGGGTTCGGGTTCGTTTTCGCTCATGGCGGCAGCCGCCAAACGCGACATGTTGAACGTCCCCACCAGATTCACCATAACGACTTTCTGGAATGTTTCCAGGGCGTGAGGGCCGTTTTTGCCCACTGTGCGCGACGCTGGGGCGATACCGGCACAGTTCACCAGGCCGAACAGGCGACCTTGTTGACGCGCCGCCTCAATAACGGCTTGCGCATCGGCTTCCTGGGTCACGTCGCAGTGCACATAGGTTTGGCCGAGCTCTTTGGCCAGTGCCTGGCCGGGTTCGTCTTGCACATCGGCCAAGACGACTTTGGCGCCTTCTTTAACCAGCATACGTGCGGTTCCGGCGCCCAATCCTGAGGCACCGCCGGTGACGATGAATACTTTGTCTTTGATGTCCATGTTGCTCCTTTACGCTTTACTTCTTCAGGATTGCAAAAATACGGTTGCGAATTTCTTCCACGCTGCCTACACCTTGAATCTGGTGGAACTGTGGGGCGGCGGCATCGTTCGATTGTGCCCATCCAGAGTAGTAATCCACCAGAGGGCGGGTTTGCTCTTGATAAACGGCCAGACGATGGCGTACGGTTTCTTCCTTGTCGTCGTCGCGCTGCACCAACGGTTCACCGGTGACATCGTCGGTGTCGGGTGTTTTGGGTGGGTTGAATTTTACGTGGTAGCTGCGGCCGCTGGCAGGATGGACACGCCGACCGCTCATGCGCTCGATAATGTTTTCTTCGGGCACAACCATTTCGACGACGAAGTCCAGCGAAATATTCGCTTCTTTCAAGGCATCCGCCTGCGGAATGGTGCGCGGAAAGCCGTCGAACAGGTAGCCGTTGCGGCAGTCATCTTCCTGCAGGCGGTCTTTAACCAGGCCGATAATGATGTCGTCGGAAACCAGCCCGCCGGCATCCATGATTTTTTTGGCTTCCAGGCCCAGCGGGGTTTGTGCTTTTACCGCCGCCCGCAACATGTCGCCCGTGGAAATTTGGGGAATGCCAAATTCCTGGGTAATAAACGTGGCTTGCGTGCCTTTGCCGGCACCGGGTGGACCGAGCAGGATCAGTCGCATGGAAATACCTCCGTAAAAACTTCTTCTTTCTGGTGTTTTGTTTTGTCGCGACGCAGCAATATAACCGCCGGACACCTCGTTTTGAACACGCTTTTATAACCGATTTGCGAAAATGGCGCGTACGCGTTCCAGATCGGCGGCGGTATCGACCCCCGCAGCCGGATGAGCTTGCGCAATGTGAACCGCTATCCCGAAACCATTCTCAAGCGCCCGCAACTGCTCGAGTGACTCGAACATTTCAAGTGGGCCGGTGGGCAAGTGCGGAAACGTGTTCAGAAAACCGACTTTATACGCGTAAAGGCCAATATGATGCAATGCGGGAAGATTGGGGGCGAGTACGCGGCTGCCATCGGCAAGCGCATCGCGCGCCCAAGGGATGGGCGCCCGGGAGAAGTATAAGGCTTGTTGCCGATGATTGCACACCACCTTGACAATATTAGGGTTGAACAGTTTATGTGCTTCGGTAATGGGCGAGGCGCAGGTGGCAATGGCCGCATCGGGTTGGCTTTGCAATAACGCGGCAACCTGGTTAATGAGTTCGGGGTCGATAAGGGGTTCGTCACCTTGCACATTTACAACAATGTCGTCGGGACTCAGGTTTAACTGCTGCGCAACCTCGGCCAAACGGTCGGTGCCGGTGGGGTGGTCGGCACGGGTTAATTGGCATTGAAACCCGGCATGCTCAACGGCCTGGAGAATGTCAGTGTCGTCGGTGGCGATAAGAATGCGGTCGGCGTTCGATTTGGCTGCTTGTTCAGCGGTACGCACAACCAGCGGCTTGCCGGCGATGTCGAGCAATGGCTTGTTGGGTAACCGGGTGGAAGCCCGCCGTGCGGGGATAATGGCGGTAAAGCTCACGAATTTGATGTGCTCTGTGTCGCATTCGACTCATTCAGGTCACGTGCCTCGTTTTCCAGCATAACCGGAATGCCGTCGCGAATGGGGTAGGCAAGGCGATCGGCCTTGCAAATGAGTTCGTGATTGGCATGATCGTGATGCAAAGGGCCTTTACACAAGGGGCAAACCAGCACTTCAAGTAGATTTGAGTCCATAACAGGTGTCCGTATGACGTATTGCGGGCAAGGAAACGGCGTTTTATCCGTTTTGCCCGGGCGCAGGGTTCGATTGTAGTCGCTTTAATAGCGTTTGTACCCATTGTGGATCCGAGAAGCGCGGTGCCACCTGTACCGACCATAATCGCGAGTCGGTGGTGTCCTGAAGTTTGACCGCGTCTTTATCGGTTACCAGGATAACCGCTTGATTTACTTCTTGCACAGCCGATGCAATATCGGGTGAATGGTCGGGTAGCGCAATGGCGGGGTCGGGGTTCAACCCTTGTTGTTTAAGCAGGCCGAAAAATCGTTGGGGTTGGCCAATAGCTGCGACAGCACCCAGACCGCGCTCCCGATGTTCTTTTACCCATTCCGGCCACGGCACGACTTGGCCGGTACTGATTTGGGTGCAACTGGTTGGCTGCAAACGCATGCGTACCCGTGCCACTTCCGTGTCGGGAGCACGCGGCTTAACCCCGTGAGTTTCGGGCTGGCTGCCTTCCTGAGGTGTGGGCCCTGATTGATGTAATACGATTAAGTCGACATTATTCAGTCGTGACGCGGGCTCGCGCAGCGGGCCGGCCGGCAACACACGTTCATTGCCCAATCCTCGCTCGTCTTGCACCACGATTTCAATATCGCGCGACAATGCCAGATGTTGTAGGCCGTCGTCCGACACCACAATGTCGACGTTGGGATAGGTTTTGACCAGTGACTGCAGGGCCAAACGTCGTTTTGGGTGAACGGCAATGGGGGTGCCTGTGGCTTGTGCGATCAGGGTGGGTTCGTCGCCAAACAGCTTAGGGTCCAAGATTCCTTTGCCGACGCGCGCTTGGTGTTGGGGAAGCTTTACCCCATATCCCCGACTGATTACCCCCGGCCGGCGTCCCAGGGCTTTCAGAGCGTTCACCAGCGCAATTACCACGGGTGTTTTCCCGGTACCCCCCACCATAATATTGCCAACAACGATAACCGGCACACCATAGGTGGGGTGGGCGGCAATGTGCGTATGGCGGCGACGCTTGATAAGAACCGCGGCCACCACCAGCCAGGACAGCGGCAATAAAAGTGTGCTGATCAGCCCTTTGCGCTGCCAGACTCGATGTGCGGACTGGGCGAGAAAGGTGTGCAGTTTCTGCATGGTTGTTTATTGTTGCGTAGCGAAATTAACGCGTTGAATGCCCGCCAGGCGGGCCGCCTCCATGGCTTTAACCACGTTTTCGTGCGCAGTTTGGGCGTCGGCATTAATGAGTAACACTGGTTCCGCTTGGTTGCCTGCAGCATTGTTCAGGGCGTTGGTCAGGCCTTGCGTGCTGGTGTCGGCAACTAAATTGGCGCCGAGCGCGAACAGGCCGTCTTTATTAATGGCTAAGCGGAGCGGGTTAGGGTCGATGGCTTGCGCGCCGGCCTGGGGTAGCGTGACGCTAAGCTGCTGAAAGCGTGTGAACGATGTCGTGGCCGCCAAAAAAATAAGGATGACCAGCAAAATATCGATGAGCGGGATCAGGTTGATCTCGGGCTCTTCATTCTGAATGCGGCGACGAAAATTCATATTCAGTTGGGAGACGAAGGCGTGCTGCGTAAGTCTTGCTGAAGAATTCGATCAAGCGTACTGGCTTGGTGTTCGATTTGATGCAGGAAATGGTCGACCCGAGCTCGGAAGAAACGATGAAAAATAAGGGCGGGCACAGCAATAATAATGCCGAAACCCGTGTTGTACAGTGCCACCGATATGCCGCGGGCCAGTTGGGCCGGGTCGCCGCCAGCCGGCGTATAGGACGCAAAGATTTCGATCATCCCTACCACGGTGCCGAACAAACCCAGCAAAGGCGATACAACCGCGATAGTTGCCAGGCTGGGAACATAACGGTTCAGGCGGTACGCGACATCTTTGCCGACATCTTCGATTGCCGCCTGGCGATAAATGGTGTCGTGTCGGCGCACAGCGATTACCTCGGCCAACACACGCCCCAAGGGAGAACTGGAGGCCAGTTTTTCCAAGGCATTGGAAGAGGGGGATTTTTGCCGCATAAGTTCGGTGACCCGGTCTAACAGGTGTTCGGGCACAATCAGTTTGGTGCGTAACGACAGGAAACGTTCAATGATAAGGGCAAGGCCCAGCACTGATGTCACAATCAGCAGCCAGATTGGCCAGCCGGCGTCATGAATGATTTGCAGCAAAACAGATCTCCGGACAATTATCCAATTCGATGGAACAGGGAAGCGCCCATTTTAAGCCGGAAGCGCCGGACAGCAACAATAAAGCCTCTGGAAAGTGATAGTTATCAAATTGTAACCTAGGAAATTTAGGCGTTTTGGAGGACAGATTGGCGTGAATAAAGGGTTTGCGAAGGGTATCCACAGAAACTGTGGATAATTTTGTGCAAAAGTATAGGCAACGCGTTGTTTTACGTGGTCTGGCAGTTCAGTGGTCAATAATCAGTCATTTCTTTGAAATATATAAAATTATTTATAATCAATGGCTTATATTGATAATTTAAAGTTTGATAAAAGATTATCCCCTAATCGGCTTGATATACGGCCAATTTGACATTCCCGGCTTTTCTGTGGATAGAAGTTACTTTTAAGGTCCGAGTCAGGGACGAATGCTATGATCAAGGCTAAGCTTTGTTTTTTTCCTCTGTTATTTGGCCTACGGCGTTTTTTTGCATTGAAATTTACACAAAGTTACAAATGTTAAGCCATTAGCCAAATCAAAATCATGCCGCCTGATTCTCTTGTTTTCACAAATGGTTCTACCCCAGCCGATTCGATCCTGACGGTAAGTCAATTGAATCGTGCGGTGGGTGCATTGCTTGAAGGGCACTTTGCGCGCATTTGGGTAAAAGGGGAAATTTCCAACTTCACTCAGGCAGCGTCCGGGCATTGGTACTTCACCATTAAAGACGACCGGGCGGCCGTGCGGGCCGTTATGTTTCGGGGGCGGGCGCAAACTGTTGGTCTCGTTCCCCGCGTTGGCGAGCAGTTCGAGTTTCGAGCGGTCGTTACATTGTACGAACCGCGTGGCGATTACCAACTGCAAATCGACACCCTGCGTCGGGCGGGTCAAGGTGATTTGCACGAGGCTTTTTTAAGGCTTAAGGCGAAACTGGAGTCGGAGGGTTTGTTTGATCCGGCACGTAAACGGCCGATACCGACCATGCCCAAGGCGGTGGGTGTAGTGACGTCGTTGGCTGCGGCTGCGTTGCGCGATGTGCTCACGTCATTCGCGCGTCGGGCTCCGCATATTTCCGTTGTGGTTTACCCTGCGCCGGTTCAAGGAGCCGATGCGCCTGCGGCTTTGGTGCAGGCGTTGGAAACCGCATACAGTCGGGCCGAGGTCGACGTGATCCTGTTGGTTCGAGGCGGGGGCAGTTTGGAAGATCTTTGGGCATTTAACGACGAGGCGCTGGCCCGAACGGTTGTGGCTAGCCCGGTCCCGGTGATTTGCGGGGTGGGTCATGAAACAGATTTCAGTATTGCCGATTTTGTGGCCGATTTGCGAGCACCCACACCCACTGCCGCCGCCGAGCTTTCGTGTGCGCCGCGCCAGGCCTTGCTGGAGCAAACCTTTGAATTTCATCGCGCGTTATCGCGGCACCAGCAACGGTTACTTGAGCGCCTTTCAATGCGGCTCGACCGTGCAATGTCACAATTGGTGTCACCCCGTCAGCGTTTGAATCAGCAGCGCGAAGGTTTGCAGTCGCTTGCCGCGCGCCTGCATCGTGCCGCCCGCAGAAATACCGAGCTTGAAGCGGCACGGTTGAATTTGTTAAAAACACGCTTGAATGCCGCGTTACCGTCGGTTGCGCGTCGGCGCCAGGAGCTTGATCGTTTAACCCAGCGCCTGGCGGCAGTGGGTTCACGCCAGTTTCGCCGGCCTCGGGCGCGGCTTGAGGCCGCGGAACAAACGCTGCAGGCGCTTAGCCCGAAGCATATTCTGGCGCGTGGTTATGCTCTGGTTCGCGACCAGAACGGGGTTCTGGTTAAAAATGCGTTAGACTTGAACGCAGGCGACCGGCTGTTGCTTGAGCTGGCTCAGGGCGCGGCCGATGTCGAAGTATTGAAAACGCGCAGCCTGTTATAGAAACGCTTAAAATATAGCGTTAACACAGGCTTTGTGATGTATTGTTCATTCACCTTTTATAAGGAAATTGATTATGGCTTTTACGCTTCCTGAACTGCCTTACGCGCTCGACGCGTTGGAACCCACCATTTCGAAAGAAACACTCGAGTTCCATTACGGCAAACATCACCAAACTTATGTCACGAACCTGAATAATCTGGTTGCCGGAACCGAGTTTGAATCGGCTTCCCTGGAAGATATTGTCAAAAAATCTTCCGGTGGTGTCTTCAACAACGCAGCCCAGGTTTGGAACCACACTTTTTACTGGAACAGCATGTCGCCCAATGGTGGTGGTGAGCCTTCCGGTAAGTTGGCCGAAGCCATCAATGCCAAATGGGGCAGCGTTGCCGCATTCAAAGAAGCCTTCAACAAGTCGGCCGCCGGCAACTTCGGCTCGGGCTGGACCTGGCTGGTAAAAAAATCCGACGGCTCGCTCGATATCGTGAACACAAGCAATGCCGCTACACCGCTTACGACATCTGATGCGCCGCTGCTAACCTGTGACGTATGGGAACACGCTTACTATATCGATTACCGTAATGCGCGTCCCAAGTATCTGGAAAGCTTCTGGAATGTGGTGAACTGGGATTTCGCGGCCAAGAACCTGGGTTAATATCAGGGGGGCAGTTTTCTCTGCAGCGCATTTTTCACTGATTTATTTCAGTGCTCCAACCCCTGCTGCGCGCTGCGTGGCAGGGTTTGTTTTTTCAAAACCCTCAGGTTTTCATCATGACTAAACAAGCATTTATCTGCGACGCTGTTCGCACCCCTTTTGGTCGCTATGGCGGCGCTTTGTCGTCTGTACGCACCGACGACCTCGCTGCGATTCCTCTAAAGGCGCTCATGGAGCGTCATCCCAACGTTGATTGGGCGCAACTCGACGATGTGATCTACGGCTGCGCCAATCAGGCGGGTGAGGATAACCGTAACGTGGCGCGTATGGCGGCATTGTTGGCGGGCTTGCCTCATACAGTGCCCGGTTCAACCGTCAATCGCCTGTGCGGCTCCAGTCTCGATTCTCTTGGCTCGGCTGCGCGCGCCATTCGGTCGGGTGATGTTGATTTCATGATTGCCGGTGGGGTTGAAAGCATGAGCCGTGCGCCGTTCGTCATGGGGAAAGCTGAGACCGCGTTTTCCCGCAGTGCTTCCATTTATGACACCACCATTGGCTGGCGTTTCGTCAACAAGCTCATGAAGCAGCAATATGGTGTGGATTCCATGCCCGAGACGGCGGAAAACGTAGCTGATCAGTTCAAGGTTTCGCGCGAAGATCAAGACAAATTTGCGCTGGCCAGCCAAACCAAAACCGCTGCCGCTCAGAAGCAAGGCATTTTCAAAGATGAAATTGTTTCGGTCACCATTCCGCAGCGCAAGGGCGATCCGGTGGTGGTGGATACCGACGAGCACCCTCGGGAAACGTCGATGGAAGCATTGGCGCGTTTGAAGCCGGTGGTTCGCCCTGACGGCACGGTCACGGCCGGCAATGCATCGGGCGTGAATGACGGCGCCTGCGCAATGCTGGTGGCGTCGGAAGAGTCTGCGAGCAAGTTGGGTTTAACGCCGAAAGCGCGCGTGGTGGCGATGGCAACCGCCGGTGTTGAGCCGCGGATTATGGGTATCGGCCCGGCGCCCGCATCGGAAAAAGTGCTTCAGGTGGCGGACTTAACCATTGATCAAATGGACGTCATCGAGCTGAACGAAGCGTTTGCCGCCCAAGGCCTCGCAACCTTGCGTATGCTGAACGTGGCCGACGACGACCCGCGCGTCAATCCTTATGGTGGTGCCATTGCGCTTGGCCACCCATTGGGTGCCAGCGGGGCACGTCTGGCTACAACGGCCATGTATCATTTGCATCGTACGGGTGGTCGTTACGCCTTGTGCACCATGTGTATTGGCGTGGGTCAGGGTATTGCCGTGATTCTTGAGCGCGTTTAAGGCTTAGGCGGCGCAGGCAGGTTGTCGATACGGGCCCCGGCAGTAATGCCGTATTGGCTGAACCAGCCTTGCGCCATTTCCAGCGCGTAGGATACTTCCCCCGGCGGGCAGTGTGTTTGTTCCGAGCGCGGTTGCATATCGGTAATGCGGGTAATAACCCCCATTTCATTAATAAATGCAATCGATAGTGGTAAAGGGGTGTTCTTCATCCAGAAGCATTGAATCTGCGGCTGGTTGAAAACGAACAGCATGCCGTGATTGGGTGGTAGCGATTCACGAAACATCAGCCCGCGTTTCAGGCTTGCCGGTGTTGCTGCGATTTCCGCTTGAACCGTAATTTGGTTTATGGAAAGTTCGGTGGTTGGCAGGATTGTCTGGGCTCGAAGTGGCTGAGCACCCAAAGCCGACAATACCGAAATAATTGTTGCAAAATAAAAAACAACGAGGTGTTGCCTCGTTGTTTGTAAAAAATCAGCCATTCTTATTGGTGTTCTGAAATAATTGTTTTTCAGGAGGCAGCGGTAATGTTCAAAGCCTGTTTACCCTTGGGGCCCTGGGCAATTTCAAACATAACTTTCTGACCTTCTTTCAGGGTTTTGAACCCGTTCATTTGAATGGACGAAAAGTGTGCAAAAAGGTCTTCGCCCCCATTATCAGGGGTGATAAAACCAAAACCCTTTGCGTCGTTGAACCATTTGACGGTTCCACTCAGCTTAGGGGCCTCCCCGACTGCGGTGGTGCTTAAGTCTTCGGACATACGTACTGCCTCTCTCTGCTAATGTTGGGTTAAAACCAGGAAACCGTCTTTTGCGGTAGCCTGTGGGTTCGGGATAAGCTGGTAAACCAGCGTTGTAACCAGAACATGTTGATAATGCGCAATGTAATCATTGGCAGTCAACTATGGAAATTACTTAGTTTTTGATCTGAAATCATGGCAACAAACACAGATATTCAACGGGATACGGTCCTGGAGCGCGAAAAAGAGGCCCTTAAACCGCCGCCCATGTACCAGGTTGTACTGCTGAATGATGACTACACGCCGATGGAGTTTGTGGTGAATGTGCTGCAACGCGTGTTCGATAAAACACCGGAAGAGGCGTCGCACATTATGTTGAAAGTGCATCACGAAGGGCGAGGCGTGTGTGGTATTTACACCCGCGACATCGCGGCGACCCGTGTTGAAATGGTGCGGCAACTGGCGCGCGCCCGGCAACACCCTTTACAGTGCATAATGGAACCGGCGCCCGATGCATGAAGCCCGCAATGTTGTTATTCGAATGCAACGTATCGGGCAGTTAAACTTTTTTGATGTAATCGGGTCACACCCAGTGTACTCGGCGCTTAATGGGTGATACTGTTAAGTCGGATTAGTCGTAGAATAGTTGTTGAAATAGTGGTTTATCCGCTTCGGCACTAGGAGGAAGCGTGATCTCTGAAGAACTGGAAGTTAGTTTGCATCTGGCCTTTGTTGAAGCCCGGAACGCAAGACATGAATTTATAACCGTCGAGCACTTGCTGTTGTCGCTGCTCGACAACGCTGCTGCGGCCGAGGTTTTGAAAGCCTGCTCGGCCGACGTTGAAACATTGCGCGCCGATTTGCGCAAATTCATTGCCGACAACACACCTATTGCGCCTGGGGAAGGCGAGGTCGACACGCAACCCACTTTGGGTTTTCAACGTGTTATCCAACGCGCCATCATGCATGTGTCCTCCGGCAGCTCCAGCAAGAACACCGTAACGGGTGCCAATGTGCTGGTGGCGATGTATGGCGAAAAAGATTCACATGCCGTGTACTATTTGCTGCAGCAAGGTGTTACACGGCTCGATGTCGTTAATTATTTGTCGCACGGTATCACCAAAACACCTGAACCTCCGCGTACCGAGCCTTCCCCCAAGGCCGCTTCGTCGTCCAGTTCAGGCAGTGATACCGACTCAGCCAAGTCCGACCAGCAGAAATCGCCGCTCGAACTCTATGCGCTCGACCTGAACGCCGAAGCCCGCCAGGGTCGTATCGATCCACTTATCGGCCGTGAGTCGGAAGTAGAGCGTGTCATTCAGGTTTTGTGCCGGCGACGCAAGAACAACCCACTACTGGTTGGTGAGGCCGGCGTGGGTAAAACGGCCATTGCTGAAGGTTTGGCTTGGCGCATTACGCGTGGCGATGTCCCGGAAATTCTGGAAAACGCCCAGGTTTATGCGCTCGACATGGGCGCGTTGCTGGCAGGTACCAAGTATCGTGGTGATTTCGAGCAACGCCTGAAAGCCGTGCTGAAGTCATTGCAAGATAATGTCAATGCAGTGCTGTTCATCGACGAAATCCACACTCTTATCGGTGCCGGTTCGGCGTCGGGTGGCACACTTGATGCCTCCAATTTATTGAAACCGGCCTTGTCGTCGGGCAAGCTCAAGTGTATTGGCGCAACTACCTACAACGAGTACCGTGGCATCTTCGAGAAAGATCACGCATTGTCGCGACGTTTCCAGAAAATCGATGTCGCTGAACCAACGGTGCCGCAGACCATTCAAATCTTGCGTGGCCTGAAGTCTCATTTCGAGGCGCATCATGGGGTGAAATACACCGCTGCCGCGCTCACGTCTGCTGCTGAGTTGTCGGCGCGCCATATTAATGACCGTTTCCTGCCCGACAAGGCCATTGACGTCATCGATGAGGCGGGCGCCGCACAGCGTTTGCTGCCGCGTTCGCGCAAGAAGAAAACCATTGGCAAAGCCGAAATCGAAGCAACAGTAGCGAAAATTGCGCGTATTCCGCCGGCCAGTGTATCGTCCGACGACCGCAACAAGCTTGCCACGCTCGACCGCGACCTTAAAGCAACGGTATTTGGGCAGGACACTGCTATCGAGGCGTTGTCGGCGGCTATTAAAATGGCGCGTTCCGGTTTGGGTCGCCCCGACAAACCAATTGGCTCGTTCTTGTTTTCGGGGCCCACTGGTGTGGGCAAAACCGAAGTGGCACGCCAGCTTGCGTTTACATTGGGTGTTGAACTGCTGCGTTTCGATATGTCGGAATACATGGAGCGACATGCGGTTTCACGGCTTATCGGCGCGCCTCCGGGGTATGTCGGTTTTGATCAGGGGGGCTTGCTTACCGAGGCCGTTGCCAAACAGCCGCATTGTGTTCTGCTGCTCGATGAAATCGAAAAAGCGCATCCCGATGTTTACAACATTCTGTTGCAGGTCATGGATCATGGCACGCTAACCGATAACAACGGGCGCAAGGCTGATTTCCGCAATGTCATCATTATCATGACCACGAATGCGGGCGCCGAAGTGCTGAATCGCAACACGATTGGTTTTGCCAACACCAAGGAAAGCGGCGACGAAATGGCGGAAATCAAGCGGCTGTTCACGCCTGAGTTCCGCAACCGTCTCGACGCCATCATCAGCTTTACCCCGCTTACCCGCGAAATTATTCTGCGGGTGGTCGACAAGTTCCTCATGCAGCTTGAAGACCAGCTTCACGAAAAACGGGTTGAAGTCGTGTTTTCCGATACCCTGCGCGAATATCTGGCCAAGAAAGGTTTCGATCCGCTTATGGGTGCGCGTCCCATGCAGCGTCTTATTCAAGACACCATTCGGCGGGCTTTGGCCGATGAGCTCTTGTTTGGGCGCCTTACCGATGGCGGTAATGTCACGGTCGATCTCGATGACAAGGATCAGGTTGTTTTGTTGTTCCCCGATGACTCTTCTGCTTCGGGGCAGTCGAAACAATCGCCTCCCACTGTTTCGGAAGCCGAACTTATAGACTAAATGGCCAATCCTCCTCTGGTTATTTGCCCGCACTGCGCCCGGTTGCATGAGCGAACGCCCATTGCCCCGGGCGCAATCGCGTCGTGCGTTCAGTGCGGTTATGAACTCTACCGCCATTCACGTGTTTCGCTGGAAGGCTGGCTGGCGTTGTGCTGGACGTCGTTGTTTGTTTTCATGTTGGCCAACCTGTTCCCGGTTGCGCATATTTCCTTATCCGGTAAAACCGTTGAGGCGTCTTTTCCTCATGCGCTTTACTTAACGTGGCTCAGTGGCGATTACGCCGTAGCGCTCATGGCCGGTTTGTTTGTGTTTGCGTTTCCATTGGGACAGATTTTGTTTTTGATGTGGGCCATACAGGCGGTGCGCAAGCGTCGTTTACCTTGGGATTTTCGTTTTGGTTTGCGAATGCTGGAGGTGTTGTCGCATTGGAGCATGATACCGGTGCTGTTTTTGGCAATGCTGGTTTCCATGGTGAAAATGGCCGATTTGGCACGGCTGACGCCCGCGACCGGGCTATGGGCGTTTGGGCTACTGGCGTTTATGTTAACGGCGCTTAGCCGTGTTTCAGCCCACCGGCTGTGGCACGACGCCGAAGACGAAGGGTTGGTTGCCCGTTCGGGAGCGGCGCTTGCTACGAACCATATTGCCGGGTGTACAGCATGTGGTTACGTGCAAGACATGCCACGTAATAAACCCGGCAAAATATGTGATCGTTGCAGTGCTTATTTTCATTTGCGCAAACCAAAGTCGAATTCGCGTGCCTGGGCGTTTCTGGCAGCCGCGGCTATTTTGTATTTTCCAGCCAACCTGTATCCCGTTATGACGATGCGCATGCCGATTGGCACCGAGTCGCACACCATTCTGGGAGGTGTGATTGAGTTGTGGCAGTTGGGTTCTTGGGATCTAGCCCTGATCGTTTTTATTGCCAGCGTTGTTGTGCCGTTAACCAAAATATTGGTTTTGGCGGCGCTCATGACAGTACGGCATTGGCGGGGGCCTTTAATGCAGCGTCAGCGAACACGTTTGTATGAAATGGTGGAGTTGGTGGGGCAGTGGTCGATGCTGGACGTCTTTGTGGTGATTTTCCTGTCATCCATGGCTGACTTTCCTGGTTTGGTTCAGATTATTCCCGGTCTGGGCGCGGCCAGTTTCGGTTTGGTGGTCATCCTTACAATGTTTGCGGCCATGAGTTATGATCCGAGGCTGGGTTGGGATCAAGGTAATCGGTTGGAGAAGAGCATACAGCATGGCGGATGAACCGGTACGGCAAACAGAACAAAAATCGCCCTCAACTTTGAAGGCCGATAAACCAAGCGTGAAGGAGCGTCGCGCCTGGCGTATTTCCTGGATTTGGCTGGTGCCGTTTGTGGCCGCGCTGGTGGGCGGGTCGCTGCTTGTGCGCAATTGGCTCAATACGGGGCCAACGCTCTCCATCACGTTTGAGTCGGCCGAAGGGCTTGAAATCGATCAAACCAAGGTTCGTTATAAAGATGTCGTGATCGGCGTAGTCACCGACATCGACGTTGGTGCCGATCGCTCGAATGTAATTGTGAAAGCACAAATTGATCATGATGCAGCCGATTACATTGCACGAGACGGCACACGTTTTTGGGTGGTAAAGCCGCGCCTGGAAATGAGTGGGGTATCTGGCTTGGGTACGCTTCTGTCGGGGCCTTACATTGCTGTTGATATTGAAAGTGACAATAACCAGAACCAAGCGGAAAAGTATACGTTCACCGGCCTGGAGAAACCCCCGGCGGTAACCCACGACCGTTCGGGGACGCGTTATGTCTTGCACGCCGCCGACCTGGGCTCGTTGGAGATTGGTTCGCAGGTTTATTACCGGCAAATTCCTGTCGGGCGGGTCATCGACTACGAACTAAATAAAGACGGCAGTTCGGTTGATATTCAGATTTTCGTCGACGAGCCGAACGATCGTTACGTGACGTCCGACTCGCGTTTTTGGAATGCCAGTGGCATACGCGTTTCCTTGGGCGCTTCGGGTGTCGAGGTGCAAACAGGCACGTTGTCGTCCATTGTTGCAGGTGGAATTGCGTTTACGAATGTTAATCCCGCCAACGAGATACCGGCGAAACCGGAAACGGTATTCGATTTATTCAATTCTGAACTTGAAGCCAAAGCCGAACCCGATGGCCCACCGTTCAGGGTCGACATGATTTTCAACAACTCGGTGCGTGGGCTTGAAGTTGGAGCGCCGGTTGATTTTCGGGGAATGGAACTGGGCAAGGTCTACGATATCGACCTTGAGTTTGATACCGAGAAGCGGCGCTTTTACATTCTTGTCAAAACGAATATCTATCCGCGCCGGTTTGGCACTGCCTATGAACGGGTGAAATCACTTGATCCGGAAAATAAATATCCCGGCCGTCAACTGTTGGGGCCGATGGTGCAGCATGGTTTGCGCGCGCAACTAAAAACGTCAAACCTGCTGACCGGGCAGCAATATGTTTCGCTGGATATCATTCGCGACGCGGAGCCGGTCGACTTCGACCCGATGCGCACGCCGCTTGTTATTCCAACCATTGCAGGCAGTTTTGATCGTTTGCAAGAACAGATTATGAAGATTGTCAGCAAAATAGAGGCAGTTCCGTTTGAAGGTATCGGCAACGATTTGCAAAAGAGTTTGCAATCGTTGAATCGCACATTGAACACGTTGAATACGGAAGTTGCGCCGCAAACAACCGAAGCGTTGGCCGCAGCGAAAGATGCACTCGAGCGAATCGACGCCATGCTGTCCGACGACTCCTCCATGAATGAAAATCTGCAAGGCACCCTGCGCGAACTGAACGGAGCGGCTCGCTCCTTGCGTAATCTGGGTGATTATTTGCAAAGCCACCCGAACGCGTTAATTACCGGAACGCCACCAGACCGCTATCCGGAATAGGAGGGGAGATCGTGTTGTTGTTGAAAACCGGGCGTGTATTGCTGGCCGCCATGACGCTTGCCGGGCTGACCGCTTGTGCAACCGATGCTGAGCGGTACTACAGTTTGCAACCGGCCGCTTCCGGCGGGGCTGACCAAACACGTACCCAAGATGGGTTCGATTACGTCATTAGTGTGCGACCGGTGCAGGTGCCGGCTCAGTTGGACCGCTCACAAATAGTGCTCAAAGGGCGCAGTGGCGACGTCAGCGTGTTGAATGCGAGTTTGTGGGCATCGCCATTGCCCGATGAGCTCCGTTTGGCAGTGTCTAGCGTGCTTACCCAGCGCCTGGGGGTGCCCGATTTACCACTTTCTGCTGTACCCGATGGCTTGCGTGTATGGTTGGTTAATCTTGATGTACAGCGGTTTGATTCTGTGTATAACGCCGCGTCTGTTATTGATGTAACGTGGCGCTTGCAGGGGCAAACGGGCACGACAGACAAAGCACCTACCTCAGTGTGCCGGGCCACAATGTCCAAAACAGTAGGCACAGGTTTGGCACCGTTAATAGATACTCATCGCGAAAGTCTGCAAGTGCTTGCGGGGTTAATTGCGCAGCAAATCTCAGCGGCACAAGCGCAGCCCAATGGAAACATTGCGCCGCCTGCGCAGCTAAACGTACCAGGTTTGGTGTTTCAAGGGTGCGCGCAGGCGAAGGCCTGAATAACGGTTTAACTTGGTCGGCAAAATCGGGCGTGGCTCGCCGGCCTTGGCTGTTAGCTTCGGCCGGTGCTGCCGAATCCACCTTGTCCGCGGTCGCTGTCTTCAAATGCGTCTACAAGGTTGAAGTTGGCCTGCACAACCGGCACGATGATCAATTGTGCCAGTCGTTCCATGGGTTCCAGTTTGAAGGGTTGCGCACCTCGGTTCCAGGCTGACACCATCAGGGGGCCCTGGTAGTCGGAGTCGATTAAACCGACCAGATTGCCCAGCACAATGCCGTGCTTGTGCCCAAGGCCTGAACGCGGCAGAATCATGGCCGCGTAATGGGGGTCGGCAATGTGGATTGCCAGGCCGGTAGGCACAAGTTCGGTTTGACCCGGCTCCAGAACTAGCGTTTGGTCCAGGCAAGCCCGCAAGTCGAGGCCGGCCGATCCTGTGGTTGCGTACTGGGGCAGTGCCTCGCGCATGCGCGAATCAAGAATTTTGACGTCAATCGTTTTACGTTGGTTCACGGTTTTTGCTGTTTACTGTTTATTGATCGGTAGGGCGCGTACGGCGTTTGCGAATGACGACCAGGGTAATCCAAACCGCAATGACAACCGATAGCACGGAGCTGATAATAATACTGGCGTTGCCCCCGTTCGAGCCGAGTGAACCGATACTGCGCGCGGTAAGATAGCCGGGCAATAGCATAACCGGAACCCACACAAATGCCGACGCGATATTGGCCACCTGGAAACGCCAATGGCGCATTTTCATGATACCGGCAACGGTTGGTATTACAGCTCTTAACGGCCCCAGGAAACGTCCGCCGAATATCGATAACATGCCATATTTGTAAAAAAACAAACGGGCTCGTGCCACAGCACGCTTTTGGCGATTGAGCGGCCAACGGTGGATAATCTGTGGCCCTAGCCAACGGCCAATGTAGTAAGAGATGCCGTCGCCGATAATGGCGCCCAGAATGCCCCAGCCAATGACAGGTAGCGGTTCCACAGTGCCGCTACCGATTAAACCGCCAACGACCAGCATAATGGCGGTGGCGGGAATCGCAATACCCACAATAAGCAACGATTCGCCCATTGTCATCAGCCCAAGAATAAGCCCCGCCCATTCCTGGTTGGCGTGAATAAATTGCGTCAGGTCGTTTACCAGTTGTTCCATTGATTACTCAGAATAAAGTCGACGGCGGGCGTTTCAGGCGCGATCGGAAATGCGGTTGGCGATGGCATGAATCAGCTCGCGTGCGGCTTGTTGCTTGGGCAGAAGGGGAAGGTCTTGATGACCGTTCTGATCAAACAGGACAAAAGTGGTGGTGTCCGCATCCATGGCGTCTTGTGCCAGGTTGCCCACCAGTAGCGGAATATTTTTGCGTTGGCGTTTGGCTTGCGCATATTCATGGAGGTTTTCGGTTTCCGCGGCGAAGCCGACACACCAGGGACCGTCTTTAAGCGCAGCCACTTCAGCAAGAATGTCGGGGTTGGGTGCAAATGCAATGTGCGGCGGCTGCGGCCCATTTCTATCGGTTTTCTTCAGTTTCTGTTCACTTGCGTTACTTACGTGCCAATCGGCGACCGCCGCAACCGAAATAAAGATGTCTGCGTTGTGCGCTTGCCCTAATACGTGCGCATGCATTTCCCGAGCACTTTCCACGCTAATGCGTTTAACTCCGTAAGGGCACGGCAACGCGGTCGGCCCGGAAACCAGTGTGACGTTGGCGCCGGCCTCGCGCGCTGCGCGGGCAATGGCGTAACCGGTTTTCCCTGATGAGCGGTTGCTGATCACGCGCACGGGGTCTACGCGTTCGGCCGTGGGGCCTGCCGTAACAAGTACGCGCTTTCCGGACAGTAATTTGGGTTGAAAAAAAGCAATGACTTCAGCAAGCAGTTCGTGCGGCTCCAGCATTCTACCGTCACCCGTTTCCCCGCAAGCCTGATCTCCGGTTCCAGGCCCAAGAACAAGCACGCCGTCGCTACGCAGTTGCCGTATATTTCGCTGCGTGGCGGGATGCTCCCACATTTCACGATTCATGGCCGGCGCTACCAGCAAAGGGCAATTTCCACGCGCCAGGCACAGGGTGGTGAGTAAGTCGTCGGCCAGGCCATTGGCTAATCGCGCCAGCAGGTTGGCGCTGGCCGGGGCAATAACAATGGCATCGGCTTGGCGGCTTAAGTTGATGTGCGCCATGTTGTTCGGGACCCGAGTGTCCCAGGCGTCGGTGTAAACGGGGTTACCTGACAACGCCTGGAAAGTAACCGGTGTAATGAACCGGGTAGCCGACTGTGTCATGACAACGTTAATGACTGCACCTTCGTCTTGCATTCTGCGCAGCAGTTCGGCGCTTTTATAGCAGGCAATCCCGCCACTTAGGCCAAGCACAATCTGTTTGTGATCAAGATCACTCATGGTTTTTTTTCGCCTGCCGCCGAATGCGGCGTATTTCATCAAGAATCAGCAATATCGCACCTACGGTAATTGAGACATCGGCGATGTTGAATGCCGGAAAATGCCATTGCTGCCAATAAAATAGCAAGAAATCGACGACGTGGCCATGTTGGACACGATCAATCAGGTTACCGATTGCCCCGCCCAGAATTGCCATAAGCGCCACGCAAAACAGGTGCTGGCCGCGGCTGCGCCAGAGCAGATGCAAAATGAGCACAATTGCGCCTACTGCAATAATGGTAAACAACCAGCGTTGCCAGCCCTGGCCATCGGACAGAAAGCTAAATGCGGCGCCTGGGTTGTATAACAAGGTGAAATCGAAGAATGATAAAACCGGCAGACGCTGGCCATACGTTAACGTCGAGTCGAAGTACACCTTGGTCCACTGGTCGAGGCCGACAATGACGGCCGCACCCAGCAGCCAGGCAACAAAGGCGCGTGGCTGCTTAGGCATAATGGCGTGATTCGCCTGTTTCAAAGAGGTTGGAGGTGCATCGGCCACATATAGTGGGATGGTCCGTGTTCTGCCCGACGTCGGCGCGGTGATGCCAGCAACGTTCGCACTTTTCTTGCTGAGTTGGACTCACCTTAATAGCCATCTCGCCTTCGCGATCGTGTACGGTGGCACGGGAAACAATCATAATAAAGCGCAAATCGTCATCCAGCGAGCGTAAAAAGGCAAGGTCGCTGCCGTGCGCATAGATATCGAGCTCCGCAGCCAGCGAGGAACCGATTTGACCGGTGGCCCGAACGTCTTCAATGCGGCGCATGGCTTCGGCGCGAATTTCACGCAAACGTGCCCATTTTTCCGACAGCTCATTGGCATTCGCTTGTGCCGGCAGGGCATGATAGCGTTCGGTAAAAATAGTAAGCGTATTGCCGTTGTGTAAGTCTTTCCACGCCTCTTCGGCTGTGAACGACAAAATAGGCGCCATGAGGCGCAGCAGTGCATGAGTAATGTGATAAAGCGCTGTTTGCGCCGAGCGGCGCGCCTGGCTTTGGGCGCCGGTTGTGTACAGGCGGTCTTTAAGAATGTCGAGGTAGAACGCCCCCAGATCTTCCGAGCAGAAAATTTGCAAGCGCGATACGGCAGTGTGGAATTCGTAGCGTCGGTAGCATTCCAGCACTTCGTCTTGCATGGTTTGGGTCATGACCAGGGCATAGCGGTCGATTTCGAACAATTCGTTAATGGCTAGGCCATCGCGTTTCAGGTCGAAGTCGTTGATGTTGCCCAAAAGAAACTTCAAGGTGTTGCGAATCCGGCGGTAGCCTTCAACAACCCGCTTCAGAATTTCATCGGAAATCGACAGCTCACCGGAATAGTCGGTGGATGCGGTCCACAGACGCAGAATTTCCGCCCCTAAAGCATCGGATACTTTTTGTGGGGCCACGACGTTACCCACCGATTTGCTCATTTTGCGCCCTTTGCCGTCGACCACAAAACCGTGGGTCAGTAAGGCTTTATAGGGTGCGCGCCCATAGAGCATGCAACTGGTAAGCAATGAAGAGTGGAACCAGCCGCGATGTTGGTCAGAGCCTTCCAGGTACAGGTCGGCCGGCCAGGTGAGTTCATCTGCGTGCGACCCGTTCATGTCGTGGTCACGCCCGCCCAGCACGGTGGCATGCGTGGTACCCGAGTCGAACCAGACGTCGAGTGTGTCGCGATTCTTTTCGTATAGTGGCGCCTCGTCACCCAATAATTCAGCGGGATCCAAGCTTTGCCAGGCTTCGATGCCTTCTTTTTCCACCCGCTGTGCCACTTGCTCAAGCAATTCAGGTGTGCGGGGGTGAAGTTCACCGGTTTCCTTGTGAACGAAAAATGCCATCGGTACGCCCCACTGACGCTGGCGCGATAAGGTCCAGTCGGGGCGGTTAGCAATCATGGCATGAAGGCGTGCACGCCCCCAGGAGGGAAAGAACTGTGTGCTCTCCACGCCGTTCAGCGCCATTTCGCGCAGTGTGGGCCCGCTTGAGGGTTCGCGGTCCATGCCCGCAAACCATTGGCTGGTGGCACGGTAAATAACCGGTGTTTTATGGCGCCAGCAGTGCATGTAGCTGTGCTTGAGTGGATCCTGTTTAAGCAGGTTGCCCGCTGAGTCGATCGCTTTCACGATTTCCGGGTTGGCTTTCCAGATAAGCTGGCCACCAAACAGGGGAAGCGAATTGACATAATGACCATCGCCCATGACCGGGTTAATGATGTCGTCGTCGTGCAACCCATGCGAGCGGCATGACAAGAAATCGTCAACCCCATATGCCGGGGCGGCATGCACCACGCCGGTACCGGTTTCCAAGGAAACGTAGTCCGCCAGATAAACAGGGGCAATACGCTGATAGCCGTCGTGAACGCTGTAAAGGGGATGGCGGAATTCCAGGCCGGCCAGGACACTGCCTTTGCATTGTGCAATAACCGTGCCCTCCAGTTCCCATTCCTGCAAACAACTTTCCACTCGTTCGGCGGCAATCAACAGGCAGCTGCTGCCGGCGCGCGGGCTGTTCAGTTCAACCAGCGCATAATCTAATTCCGGATGCACATTTAATGCCTGGTTGGCAGGTAGTGTCCAAGGGGTGGTCGTCCAGATCACAATCGCGCCTGTTTTCGCTTCCTTCAGTTCAAATGCTTTGGCAACGGCTTCAGGGTCATTGAACGGGAAGGCTACGTAAACGGCGGGGTCGGTGCGATCGGCGTATTCGACTTCTGCTTCAGCCAGCGCCGACCCGCAGTCGAAACACCAGTTAACCGGTTTCAGGCCACGAAATACGAACCCTTTTTCCATGATGCGACCCAGTGCCCGCAGTTCGTTCGCTTCATTCTGGTAGTTCATGGTGAGGTAGGGGTTCGACCAGTCGGCCAACACGCCCAGGCGTTTGAAGTCGACACGCTGACGTTCTATTTGCTCGTGCGCATAGGCGCGCGCTTTCGCTTGCACTTCCTCTACCGGTAAATGTTTACCGTACTTTTTTTCAATTTGAATTTCAATGGGCATGCCATGGCAATCCCAGCCGGGTACGTAGTGCGCGTCGTAGCCGTCCATATTGCGACTTTTCACGATGATGTCTTTCAACACCTTGTTGACGGCATGGCCAATATGAATATCGCCGTTGGCGTAGGGGGGGCCGTCGTGCAGTACGAACTTGGGGCGACCTTTACTGGCTTGCCTGATGGCGGCGTAAATTCTGTTTTCCTCCCATTCGGCAACCCATTTGGGTTCTCGCTTGGCCAGGTCGCCGCGCATTGGGAAAGGAGTTTCGGGCAGGTTAAGCGTTTTTCTATAGTCCATGGAGCGAAAAGTAATCGCGAGCGCGCTGCGCATCGTTGTCGATGGCGGCGGTCATTGTCGGTAAGTCGGGAAATTTCTCTTCGTCGCGAAGAAACTTCAGGAATTCTATACGTGTGAGTTTACCGTAAGCGTCGATATTGCAGTCGAACAAGTGCACTTCCAGCATGATTCGCCCCGCTTCATCAACGGTGGGGCGCACACCCAGGCTGGCCACACCATTTAACGGTTGCTCTGCCAGACCGTAGGCTTGTACGACGTAAATGCCCGAGCGGGCGGCGCACAGCTCTGGTACGCGGATATTCAGGGTGGGGTAGCCCAGTGTACGGCCCAGCTTCTTGCCATGCACCACATGCCCGCTGATGCGATAAGGGTGGCCCAGCAAATGCGCGGCACGGTCGAGATTGCCCACGGCCAGGGCGGTGCGGACTTCTGAGCTGGAAATACGGTGACCGTGTTCATCGACGACATCGGTGATGATTTCCACTTCGAAGCCGTTACGTCGGCCGGCGCGGCGCAGGTGTTCAATATCGCCAAGCCGTTTATGGCCGTAGCGGAAATCTTCGCCCACCAGAAGCCAGCGTGTGTTCAAACCCTGAATTAACATTTGCTGAACGAATTCGTCAGCCGTCAGGTTGGCTAACGCTTCGTTAAACCGCAATAATGCCAGTTGTTGAATATTCAGGCGATTAATGCCCCAAACCTTATCGCGCAAACTGCTGATTTGAGTGGGCATGAGTTCCGGCCGATTGCCTTTGCGGGCAAAATACACACGCGGGTGCGGATGGAAGGTCATGACCGTTGAGGCCAACTGGCGTTGCGCGGCGATATGCGCCACCCGCGCAAGAATGGTTTGGTGGCCCCGATGCACACCGTCGAAATTGCCGATTGTGACGGCACTTGGACAATGATTATCGTGGCGGGGCAGAGACCGATAAATTTTAAGGGTATTTTTCACGAACAACAGTTTACAATTTTATGTTGGGTTGCTCAGGGAAATCATTTTGTCATTTATTCAAACTAGCGATGCACCGCAAGATGGCCGTTCATGTCGTCTGCTCATCATGATTTCCGGGCAGGGCACAAATATGCGGGCTATTGTGCACCGAATTCGGCAACAAAACCTGAACGCCGAGGTCGTGGCGGTCGTGTCCAGCGACCCCGACGCCCCCGGTGTGGCGTGGGCCCGTGAGCAAGGTCTCACCACGCATGTGGTGGCGTCCGCCGCTTTTTCAACACGGCGCCAATGGGATACCGCCCTGGCGGATGTGGTTGCCCGGGAGCAGCCCGATTACATTTTGCTGGCCGGGTTTATGCGTGTGCTGGCGCCGGGTTTCGTCGAGCAATATGCGGGGCGCATGCTGAACATCCATCCGTCGTTGCTGCCGGCCTTTCCGGGGTTGCGAACGCATGAGCAGGCTTTGGCAGCCGGCGTTCAATGGCATGGGTGCACGGTACACTTTGTGACGCCCGATCTTGATAGCGGGCCCATCGTGGCCCAGGTTGCCGTCTTTGTGCATCCCGATGACACCCCCCGGCGTTTGGCCGATCGGGTGCGGTTGGCCGAGCACCGTTTGTATCCCGATGTGGTGACCTGGCTGGTACAGGGGCGTGTCGCGTTGAATAAAAATGGGCGAGTCGACGTGGCCGGCGTTGCCCCACGCGCTTATGTTGCATTGTCGTCGTCGGAGTCTCCGGCGCAGTTAAAAATACTTAGGGCAGGAAATGAATCATCCACGCAGGTCTGACGGTCGAAAACATGGCGCGGGCGTGACCGTACCGACACGTCACAGCACATCGGAGAAAGGCAAGTCGGCACAGCGCAATAACCGAAGCGGCAAGAGTGATGCCGGTGCGGTGTCGCCGGCCGCAATCCGTATTGAACAGCTCAGGGCTGTGCTCGATCAGGCGGTGAAGTGGATTCATCCGGCGGACGCGGTGCTGTCGCGTTGGATGCGTATGAATCCAAAAATGGGCTCGCGAGATCGTAGCGAGTTGGCTGACGCTTTTTTCAAAACGCTGCGTCATTTACGTCTATATCGCCATCTTGCGGAAAGCGGGCAAGGGCCATTGTCGCGTCGGCTGGCCATTATGGGGTTATCGGGCATCATGCGGCCCGAGGTGCTGTTGCAGGCCTTGTCGGAGCATGAGCAAGTATGGCTGGAGCACGTCACGCAGGTTGACTTGGGGACTTTGCCGCTGGCCGTGCGAGAAAGTTTGCCCGATTGGCTCGTTCAGCGGATGCAGGCGCTGCCTGATGGTGAGTCCCTTATTGTTGCGCTGAATAGCAATGCGCCGCTGGATTTGCGGGTGAATCCGTTTAAAACCGATCGCGATACGGTGCTGCGCTTGCTGGAAGCAGGGCCGGCTGCAACACTAGATCCGCAACCTACACCTTATTCGCCGTGGGGTATTCGAATTCACAGTCGTCCGCCCGTGAACCGGTGGTCTCTGTTTGAGAAGGGTGAAATTGAGGTGCAGGATGAAGGCAGCCAGTTACTGGCTGCCTTGTTGGCGCCCAAGCGCGGTGAAATGGTCATTGATTATTGCGCCGGCGCGGGGGGCAAAACGTTACTTCTGGGTGCATTGATGCGTTCTACCGGACGCCTGTACGCGTTCGACGTTTCAGCTGCGCGGCTGGCGCGTGCCAAGCCGCGTTTTGCCCGCAGCGGTTTATCGAACATTGTGCCGGTGGTTATTGCAGACGATAACGATCAGCGTGTCCGGCGTTTGCGTGGGAAGGCACATCGGGTTTTGGTCGACGCGCCGTGCAGCGGGTTGGGAACGTTGCGGCGCAATCCCGATTTGAAATGGCGCCAAAGTCCCGAATCAGTGCAAGAGCTTTGCGCCTTGCAGAGTCGTATTCTTAAACAGGCGTCTGCCTGCGTGGCGCCGGGCGGGCGGCTGGTTTATGCGACGTGCAGCGTGTTGCCCGAAGAGAATCAGCAGCAGGTGGAGGCTTTTCTGGCGGAAAATTCCGATTTTTCCTTGTTGAATGCCGGCGATATCCTTACAGACCGTTGTAAAAACCTAACGTTTGATACTCCCTATATGGTTTTAAGGCCCGACACCCACGGAACAGACGGCTTTTTCGCTGCAGTGCTGGAACGGGCCAAGAACTAATTGCAACAACCCCTGTCATACAGCATTCATCTACGCTACACTTAGTTGGTTTTACTTTAAAAGGCCTGAACAGGTTTATGGATTACATTCTTTCTTTTCTTTCCGGTGGTTTACTGCAGTTTTCGTGGTGGCAGGTTGCATTGGTGGCGCTGGTTTTAACGCACATTACCATCGTTGCCGTTACGCTTTTTCTGCACCGTAGCCAAGCGCATCGGGGCATTGATCTGCATCCGGCAGTCATGCACTTTTTCCGCTTCTGGCTTTGGATGACCACCGGTATGGTGACCAAAGAATGGGTTGCCATTCACCGTAAGCATCATGCCAAGTGCGAACGTGAGGGCGACCCTCACTCACCTATGGTATTCGGTATTAACCGGGTTTTTTTCCAGGGTGCGGAACTGTACCGTCGCGAGTCGACCAATGAAGAAACGCTCAAGCGTTTCGGCTACGGCACGCCCGATGACTGGATGGAAAAGAACATCTATTCGCGTCACAGTGTGATGGGTATCCTGATCATGCTGGCTATCGACGTTGCGCTGTTTGGTTTCCTGGGCCTAACCGTATGGGCGATCCAAATGGCCTGGATTCCGTTCTGGGCTGCCGGTGTGGTGAATGGCCTGGGTCATTTCTGGGGCTATCGCAATTACGCCAGCCCGGACACCAGCACGAATGTGTTTCCCATCGGTTTAATTATCGGTGGCGAAGAACTTCATAACAACCATCACGCTTATGGCACGTCGGCCAAGTTTTCCACCAAGTGGTACGAGTTCGACATTGGCTGGGGTTATATTCAAATGCTGCGTGTTTTAGGCTTGGCCAAAGTGCGTCGTATGGCGCCCAAGCTGAAGCTGAAGCCGGTTGTGCCGGCGGTTAGTGAGAGCACATTGGAAGGCATTATTTTGCACCGCTATGAAGTGCTGGCCCGCTACACCGACATGCTGAAGAAAACGGCATCCGATGAACTCGCCCGTCTAAAGCCCCAGCGTCGCATCGGCAGCGCCGATTGTCACTGGTCGTTGCTGGCGCGTGCCAAAAACTGGTTGCATCATACGGATGAAAGCCGGTTAGAGCCTGCGCAAAAGGCCGACCTCGATATCGTTCTGGCGCAGAATCAGTCGCTATCCACATTGGTTCAAATGCGCACAGAGCTTACCCGTATATGGGAAAGCTCAAGTGCCAGCAGTGAACAATTGCTGCAAGATTTGCAAGCCTGGTGCCATCGGGCTCAGCAAAGCGGCATTGAAGGGCTTGAGCAGTTCGCCTTGCGTCTGCGCCGCTATGCGGCATGATCGGGTCGCTTAACGAACAACAACAAGCTGCTGTTACCCTGCCTGAAGGCCATGCCCTTGTGCTGGCCGGTGCAGGCAGTGGTAAAACCCGGGTGCTGACCACCCGCATGGCCTGGCTTATTCAAACCAGTCAGGTGAGTCCATTCGGACTGTTGGCGGTTACCTTTACCAATAAATCAGCGCGTGAGATGCTCACGCGCTTATCGTCCTTATTACCCATTAATACCCGCGGCATGTGGGTGGGTACGTTTCATGGCTTGTGCAACCGCTTGTTGCGGGCGCATCATCGCGACGCGGGCTTGCCGCAAACCTTTCAAATATTGGATTCAGCCGATCAACTATCGGCTATTAAGCGTTTAATCAAGGCGGCCGGTATTGATGACGACAAATACCCGCCGCGTGATGTTCAGCGTTTCATTAACGGCTCTAAAGAGCAGGGTTTGCGACCCGACCTGGTTGATGCCTGGGATGCCCACCGCCGCGGTCTAATCAGCATATACGAGCAATACCAGGCCCAGTGTGAGCGTGAAGGCGTCGTGGATTTTGCCGAGTTGTTGCTGCGTGCCTATGAGCTTTTGTCGCGCAACGCACCTATTCGTGAACACTATCAGCGCCGTTTTCAGCATATTCTTATCGACGAATTTCAGGACACCAACGATTTACAGTACCGTTGGCTAAAGTTGCTGGCTGGGGGGGGGGCGTCATTGTTTGCCGTAGGGGACGACGACCAATCTATTTATGCGTTTCGCGGCGCCAATGTGGGCAATATGGCCGCATTCGAACGCGATTATGCCAAAGGCAATGTCATTCGCCTTGAGCAGAATTATCGTTCCCACGGTCATATTCTGGATTCGGCCAACGCGCTGATTGCACATAACGCAGCCCGTCTGGGGAAGAACCTGTGGACCGAAGAGGGAGAAGGCGAGCCGGTGCGTGTGTGTGAGCAAGGTACCGACTTGCTCGAGGCACAATGGGTCGTGGATGAAATCAAGTCATTGGTAAATGATGGTCACACACGTAGCGACATTGCCGTACTGTATCGAAGCAACGCACAATCGCGTGTTATTGAACATGCTTTGTTTTCCAGCGGCTTGCCGTACAAGGTTTATGGCGGCCTGCGCTTTTTTGAGCGTCAGGAAGTCAAGCATGCGCTGGCATATTTACGCTTGATTACCAACCCCAATGACGATACATCTTGGCTTCGGGTAGTGAATTTCCCCGCGCGCGGCATTGGCGCGCGTACGTTGGAGCAGTTGGGTGACGCAGCGCGGGCCGCCGGTTCCAGCCTGTATGGTGCTGTGGATTCCTTAAGCGGCAAAAGTGGTCTCAAGTTGCAGGCTTTCGCCGAACTGTTGGCGCAACTAACCGAACAGGCACATTATCTGCCGCTTCCTGAAATAATTGAGCATGTGGTGCATCACAGCGGCCTACGTGACTTCTATATGGGCGAGAAAGAGGGCGAGGATCGCCTTGAGAACCTTCAGGAATTGGTGAACGCGGCGGCGGTTTTTGTGGGTGAGGAAGGTATGGTGGGCGAACCGGCGTTGTCGCAAGCGGCACGGGAAGCGTTTGACCCCCTCGATATGGCGGGGCCTCCTACCATGTCACCGCTTGATGCATTCTTGTCGCATGCCTCACTGGAAGCCGGTGATAATCAGGCGCGTGCCGGTGAAGACGCCATTCAACTCATGACAGTGCACGCGGCGAAAGGGCTTGAGTTCGACTCGGTCTTTATGACCGGTTTGGAAGAGGGCCTGTTTCCACATGAAAACAGCCTGACCGAGCAAGGCGGGTTGGAAGAGGAACGCCGTTTAATGTACGTGGCCATGACACGGGCGCGCAAGCGTTTATATCTTACGTTGGCGCAAAGCCGAATGTTGCATGGGCAAACCCGTTATGCCATGCGCTCGCGCTTTCTGGAGGAAATTCCTGACGCCCATTTGAAATGGCTGACGCCTAAGGTGTCGACCATGGGTGCCGCAATGGGTTCAAGCATGGGCTCGTCGTGGTCGGGCGGCGGGTATCGGCGTGGCGATGCCTATAATCGTCCGTCTACCGGCGCGATGTCGCCGCGCGAACCGCGCCTCGCGACTAGTGGTGTCACGGTGGGTGAAAAACTATTTCGCATTGGTCAAGGCGTACATCATGCCAAGTTTGGTGACGGTACGATTATTGGCTTAAGCGGCATGGGCAACGATGCTCAGGCACAAATTCAGTTTCGCGACGTGGGGACGAAAACGCTGGCGCTGGGTGTAGCGAAACTGGATATCGTTTCCAGTTAAGGTTAATGCACCCCCTTACGGGTGCGTTGCTTCATTAAACTGCTGTTCCAGCGCTTCTATTTCTTCTTGTAGCTCCAGCCAGCGGGTTTCGGCCTGTTCTAACTGTTTGTTTAATTCGCCATGCTCCGCTAATACTTTCACCCGCTCATCTCGCCGGGCGTCGGTATACAACTCGGTGTCGGCAATTGTGGCATCCAGCGTTTGAAGGCGTTCACGCAAGGTGTCCATCTTTTTTTCAATGGTATGCAATTCTTTTTCAAGCGGTTTGCGCTGAGCCGACAAACGCTGGCGTGCTTCAGCTTCTAGCCGCTTACGCGCTTTTCGGTCGGCCTCCGTTTCGCCGGCGCCGCTGTTTGAGTTTTCATTGCCCGCATCGCGGGCCTCTTCCCGCGCCTCAGTACGTTGCTGGGCGCTACGTTGCAAAAGCCACTCGCGGTAGTCGTCCAGATCGCCGTCGAATTCGGTTACGCCACCGTCGGCCACAATCCAGAATTCGTCAACCGTGGTGCGCAGTAGGTGGCGATCATGCGATACCAATAGCATACTGCCGTCGTACTCTGCCAGCGCAGTGGCCAGCGCTTCTCGGGTGTCAACATCCAGGTGGTTGCTGGGCTCGTCAAGAAGCAGCAAGTTGGGCTTTTGCCAAACAATCAGAGCCAGGGCCAAACGTGCTTTTTCCCCACCCGATAACGGTGCAATATTCTGATTAACCATATCGCCGCTAAAACCAAAGCGGCCCAGATAATTGCGCAGGGTTTGCTCACGCTCGTCAGGGGCAATGCGGACAAGGTGTTGCAGCGGTGTGCTGCCGGCATCCAGCATTTCAAGTTGATGCTGGGCAAAGTAGCCGATATTCAAGCCTTTGGAAGGGCGGTAATGTCCGGCCAACGCAGGCAGTTCTTGCGCCAGCGTTTTGATCAGGGTGCTTTTGCCGGCACCGTTCACGCCCAGAACGCCAATTCGGGCACCGCCACGCAGCATCAGCCTCACGTTCTTCAAAATCGGGGTCTCACTTTGCCCAGACCGATACCCCGTTGTGATGTCATCCAGAATCAAAAGCGGATCCGGCATTGAGTCTGGCGAGGGCAGATATAGGTCGATACCCGCTTCAGCGTGCAGGGGCGCCAAAGTTTCCATACGTGCCAGCGCTTTAACCCGACTTTGGGCTTGCTTGGCTTTGGTGGCTTTGGCCTTGAAGCGGTCAATAAACTGTTTCAAACGGGCGGTTTCCCGTGTTTGCCGCTCCCACGCCAAACGGGTTTGGCGCATACGTTCCGCACGTTGCGTCAGGAAGTCTTCATAACCGCCTTTGTAGCGAACCAGTTTGGCCTGGTCGAAATGCAGAATGCTGCGGGCAACAGCGTCGAGGAACTCGGTATCGTGGGAAATGACAATGACCGTACCGGAATAGGCTGCCAGCCATTTCTCCAGCCAAAGCATGGCGTCAAGGTCCAGGTGGTTCGTGGGTTCATCCAGCAGCAATAGTTCCGAGGGCGCCATGAGAGCGCGGGCCAGTGCCAAACGCATTTGCCAGCCGCCGGAAAATTCATTCACCGGTTTCATCCAGGTGTCGGGAGTGAAACCCAACCCCGCCAGAAGCTGCTCCGCCCGTGAGGGCGCTGTCCAGGCGTCGGCTTCGACCAGGGCGGTTTCCAGTTCAGCGATACGGTGGCCTTCGGCGTCGGGCGTCTGTTCGCGTTCGGCCTGTAACTGACGCAAACCTTTGTCGCCGTCGATAACGAATTCGCGGGCAGGCCGCTGGGGGTGATGAATGTCTTGTTCCACACTGGCAATGCGCCACGATGCGGGCATTTCCAGGTTACCTGCATCCAGGTCAAGTTCACCTTTCAATAGCGCGAAGAGGGTGGACTTCCCCGCACCGTTCTTGCCCACAATGCCCAGTCGCTCGCCCGGGTTAACAACGAAACTGGTGTCGTCCAGCAGAACTTTGGTTCCCCGGCGCAGGGTAATGCCACTTGCTCGAATCACGACGCCAATTGCTCCCGCGTCAGTAGCAGAATCTGGTTGTCGGCATTTGCCGTGCTGAGCCATACCGGCTCAAATTCGGGGAAGGCAGTAATGAAGTTTTCGAATTCATTGCCTATTTCCAGTACCAGTAAGCCGTTGGGCGCCAGAAATTGGGGTGCATCGTTCAGGATACGGCGTACCAGATCCATGCCGTCGTCTCCGCCTGCCAGCGCGTTGGTGGGTTCATGGCGATATTCTGCCGGAAGCGATTCCATTGAATGGCTGTTGACGTAAGGTGGGTTGCAAATAATCAGGTTGTATTGGCAATCGGGTAGGTTGTTGAACAGATCGCTTTGGTGCACGGTGACTCGGCCATCCAGGCCGAAGTATTCAATATTCTGGTCGGCCACCTCCAGTGCGTGCTCCGACACATCGACGGCATCGACCTGAGCATTGGGGAAGGCCAGCGCAGCCAGAATGGCCAGACACCCCGAGCCCGTGCACAAGTCGAGCACAAAGTCGATGTCGTCGGGGTCAACCACCCAAGGTTCAAGGTTGTCGGCCAGTAACTCGGAAATGGGTGAGCGCGGCACAATGACCCGAGGATCGACAAAAAAGCGGTGCCCTTGCAACCACGCTTCACCGGTCAGGTAAGCAGCGGGTACGCGTTCATCCAACCGACGCGCTACCAGCTTTAGATAGCGCTCGCGTTCTTCGGGCAACACCCGGGCGTCGAGGAACGGATCCAGCGTGTCGAGCGGTAAATGCAAGGTGTGCAGCAATAGATAAACTGCTTCATCCCAGGCGTTGTCGGAGCCGTGCCCAAAACTCAGCTGAGCCGCGTTGAATTGGGTAACGGTGTAACGCAATAAATCGCGGACGGTGAAAAGTTCGGTATGGGCAGAGGGGTGCATAACCGGCTCCTGGTTAATTAAGCAACAGGTTTTCAAGCGTGCGCCGATAAATGTTCTTTAACGGCTCCAGGGCGGCAAGGTCGATATGTTCGTTAATTTGATGGATGCTGGCATTAATGGGGCCAAACTCCACCACTTGCGGGCAAATTTTTGCAATAAAACGGCCGTCTGAGGTACCACCCGTGGTGGACAGTTCGGCTTTTACCCCGGTTTCATCTTTAATGGCCTGGCATAACGCTTGGCTTAAGGCGCCTGTTTCAGTTAAGAAGGGTTCGCCGCTAAGCGTCCAGAGTAGGTCGTATTCGATATGATGGCGGTCGAGTATGGCATGTACCCGCTGTTTCAGTGATTCCGGCGTGCTTTCGGTGGAAAACCGGAAGTTGAACATGATTTCAGCCGCGCCGGGCACGACATTGGTGGCGCCGGTGCCGGAATGCAAATTGGAAATTTGAAATGTTGTGGGTGGGAAATATTCGTTGCCGGTGTCCCATTCTTCTTGTGTGAGCTCCTGCAAAGCTGGGGCCAGAACGTGAATCGGGTTAATGGCCAGATGCGGATACGCGACATGGCCTTGTTTTCCTTTAACCGTTAAATGGCCGGATAACGAGCCGCGCCGCCCGTTTTTAACCGTATCGCCCAATGTTTTGGATGACGTGGGCTCGCCCACAATACAGAAATCAAATTTTTCATTACGCGCCGACAAGGCTTGGCACACTTTCACCGTGCCATTTACAGACGGACCTTCTTCGTCCGATGTAATAAGCATGGCGATTGACCCCTTATGATCGGGGTGTTGGGTAACGAATTCTTCAGCAGCAATGGTAAAGGCGGCAATGGAACTTTTCATGTCGGCCGCGCCGCGCCCGTATAGAAAGCCGTTTTTTTCCGTGGGTTCGAAAGGGTCGGTATCCCATTGCTCAAGCGGGCCGGTGGGTACTACGTCGGTATGGCCGGCAAACACGACACACGGAGCCTGAGTGCCTTTGCGCAACCAGAGGTTAGTGACTTCTTCAAACACCAGCGTTTCGCCTTTGAATCCCACGCCGGCAAGGCGTTCCGACAGCATGGGCTGGCAGCCCGCATCGTCGGGCGTAACCGACGGGCGGGCGATGAGTGCTTTGGTGAACTCCAGCACAGAAGACATTAGGCCCTCAATAGTTCGTTAATGCTGGTTTTGGCGCGCGTTTGTGCATCAACACGCTTCACAATTACCGCGCAGGCCAGGCTGTGTGAGCCATCGGCTGCAGGCAAGGTGCCGGGCACCACAACGGAGCCTGATGGAACACGACCGTATACGACTTCACCTGTAGTGCGGTCGTAGATTTTGGTGCTTTGTGACAGGAACACGCCCATGGCCAGCACCGAGTTTTCTTCCACAATGACGCCTTCCACGACTTCCGAGCGGGCGCCAATAAAGCAATTGTCTTCAATAATGGTGGGATTGGCCTGCAGTGGCTCCAGTACGCCGCCAATACCCACGCCACCCGACAAGTGAACGTTTTTGCCGATTTGAGCGCAAGATCCGACGGTGGCCCAGGTGTCGACCATGCTGCCTTCATCGACATAGGCGCCGATATTGACATAAGAAGGCATCAGCACCACATTCTTTCCAATGAAGGAGCCTTTGCGCGCAACGGCCGGTGGTACGACGCGGAATCCGCCTTTGGCGAAATCGGCTTCGGTGTAGTCGGCAAATTTCAGACCCACTTTGTCGTAGTACTGAACCGGTGCCTGACCAACAATATGGTTGTTTTCAAGGCGAAATGACAGTAGCACGGCTTTTTTAACCCACTGGTGCACAACCCAGTCGCCGTTTTGCTTTTCAGCGACGCGCAATGTGCCCTGATCGAGCTTGGCCAGGGTATCTGCAACGGCTTCGCGCACGGCTGCACCGGCAGTGGTGGGGCTGATATCGGCGCGGTTTTCCCAAGCCTGTTCAATGGTGTTTTGTAAATCGTGACTCATGATAGTTTTTTAGGTTAAAGGTTAGAAGTTGAAAACGATGACTTGATTGTAGTTGACTCTGTCTGGCCTGTTGGGTCTGGTGAGTCGCTTCGTTATTGCTACGCCCGTTGCTTTAAAAAGGCGGCGATGCGATAGGCGGCTTCTATGCACTGTTCCTTACCCGCTACCAGTGCCATTCGCACGCGGTTATGGCCTGGGTTTATGCCGTGTGCCTCGCGGGCCAGAAAGCTGCCTGGCAAAACGGTTACGCCTGTTTGGGTATGCAGGTCTAGCGCAAATTCAGTGTCAGAGTAGGGTGTGGCGGCCCATAGGTAAAAACCAGCTTGCGGCTTTTCAACATTTAGCACCGGTTGCAGGATCGGCAGGACAGCATCGAATTTTTCGCGATACAGGCGTCGGTTCTCGGCAACATGCTGTTCGTCATTCCAGGCGGCGATACTGGCTTTCGACACCACCGCGCTCATGGCGCTGCCATGGTAAGTTCGATACAAAAGAAAGGCTTTCATGATGTCGGCATCGCCGGCCACAAAGCCCGACCGTAACCCGGGCACATTAGACCGCTTCGACAGGCTGGAAAAACAGACCAGGTTCTTGTATGTGTCACGCCCCAGTTGTCGCGCGGCTTGTAGGCCGCCCAATGGCTTGTCAGCTTCATTAAAGTAAATTTCGGAATAGCACTCGTCGGCTGCAATGACAAAGTTGAATTCATCACTGAGAGCGAACAAAGTGCGCCATTCGTCCAGTGTCATCACGTTGCCGGCCGGGTTGCCGGGCGAACAGACAAACACCAACCGCGTGCGCTGCCATACATCGCGCGGGACGGCTTGCCAGTCATAACCAAATTGGCGTTCAGCTTCGGCGTTAATGTAGTATGGCTGCGCACCGGCCAGAATGGCGGCACCTTCATAGATTTGGTAGAAGGGGTTTGGGCAAACAACATAAGCGTTGGCCATTGGGTCGATGACCGCCTGGGTAAACGAAAACAGCGCCTCGCGCGACCCCAGTGCCGGCAGGATTTGCGTATCGGGGTTTGGGGCTGGAATGTCGTATCGCCGCGCAATCCATTGGGCAATCGTTTCCCGTAGCGCTACGTCGCCTTTGGTGGGCGGATACGCCGCAAGCCCATCCAAAGAAGCACTGAGCACTTCCTTGATGAAAGGCGGCGTATCGTGCTTGGGTTCACCAATTGATAGGCTGATCGGGTTGGAATGAGGCGCGGCGGTATTTTGCGCTAATAGCTGTCGAAGTTTTTCGAACGGATAAGGATGCAGGTTGCCAAGAAGCGGGTTCATTATGTTGTATGCGCTGGTTGCGTGTAGCCGGCCATTTTAACAAGCCCCAAAAACTTGTTTATATTGCGTTCTGGTTTTACTGAGGCAGGTTTCTACTGTTATACTATCTGGCTTCCCATACATGCGAACGTGGCGGAATTGGTAGACGCACCAGATTTAGGTTCTGGCGCCGAGAGGTGTGAGAGTTCGAGTCTCTCCGTTCGCACCATCTATTCTTGGCTTGTAGGTCACCGACAAGGCCGTTCGGCCGGACTTAATGTTTCAGATATTTTGACTGATACCATTTCAAGGGCAGGTAGCCAAACGCAATAACAATCATGCTTCCGATGATGGTGTCCAATAATCGTTGAATCGCGTAATTTATATCGGCGCTGCCAGGTAGAATGATGTTAATCAACATCAAGATTAATGGTGTCAGAAAAACGGCCTGCAGGGCATACGAGTATTTCATTGCCCAAGGTAATATGCCGGCCAATACGGCCATAATCAGAACAAAAGCATAACTTTTGGGAATGACGATTAAGATCAACACGCCGAGGATAACGCCCAGTAATGTTCCGGTTATCCGTTGGCGAGCCCGTTTATGAATTGGGCCCAGGTCAGGTTTCATGATGAGTCCTACGGCGAGTGGAATCCAGAACCAATGTGGATTATCATCAACCCAGTGAATGCCATAGGCGATGCCCAGGCATACTGCTAAGGCGCCGCTCTGCGCATATTGAAAACCTGATGGTTTTACAAAATTAAACTCTACTGATTTGCTTTTGGGGCTTTGATCTGCAGCCTTCGACGTTTTATATTTGTTTTTCGACTGGAGCGTGTTGTATTTGCAGATCACAATTTCAATGCTTAATACAAGCGCGTAAAGTGCCATACCCGCAAGGTACAGAAAAACGGGCATCCAAAAGTTATTGATCGAAGGGACCCCCAAGGCAATAGAGGCCAACAATAAAAATTGCAGCATTGCAATTGATAAGGTATGGCTAACGCCGCTAAGGAGTTGGGCTACCGCTCCCGACAGCATCATCATTACAACAACAATGCTCCATGGCAATATATGCAAGTACCCAGCCAGGTATCCCAATGAGCCGATCAATGCAGAAATAAGCATGGCCCGGTATACGTCACGGTAACGCCCTGATATTTCCCCGGTGATCATCATCAGACATCCCATGGCAACCCACATCCCTGCCATGATGTTGTCTAGCATGAGCCCACCCATAAAAGGCAGAAAGATACTGATCGCAGCCCGAATGGCCCGGCCCCATGGCCAATTTATCGACATGTGCATTCCCTGTTTTTTCTTGAGAAGTTTAACTGTCCGACCTTAGCTTGACTTAACTGTGTGGTGGCGGGTGGTTTTAATATGTGCCGGACTCAGTCCAGACGGACTGGAGGCTTAACCCGTGAATTAATCAAGTCAACCAGCCAAAGTAAGCCGCCACGCCAAAAGCCGTGCAATCTGGCTTGGTGTGTGCGATAGAGTGCCATGTGGCTGAATGACGCAAGGCGCCCACGTATGAATCCGCCCCGAAACAGCCGGAACTTGCCCAGGGAGCCGTAGGCATCGTAGTCTCCAATCGAAACAAGGGCGCCAAAATCGCGATACCTGAAAGGGGGAACGGGTTTGTTTTCGAGTAAAGCAGGTAGATGTCGAACCAGATAGCGGGCTTGTTGATGCGCTACCTGGGCCGTTGGTGGTAAGGGATGCTCGCGGCCGGGTAGGACTAGGCTCGCGCAATCGCCTACCGCAAATATAGATGGGTCCCGAACTGTTTGCAAAGTGGGGTTGATCACCAGTGTGTTGTTGGGTTTGGTATCGAGCCCTTCTAGGTGGGCAAGGAATTCGGGCGCTTTCACGCCTGCAGCCCAAACCCGCACTGTGGCCGGTAAGAAGTCCGCATTACTCAATTCGAACCCATCTTCGCGTGCCGAACTCACTCGCGTGTCCAGCAGCACCTCGATACCTAATTTCCGTAATCGTTGAGTGGCTAGCGCAGAGACACGTTTTGGAAATGCGCCAAGAATCCTGTCCGTTGCTTCAATGAGCGTAATTCGAACCCGTTCACGCAGCCCAGGGGCGCCATAGGCCTGAGTTTCATCTGCCAACTGCATCAGTTCAGCAGCAAGCTCTACACCCGTTGCACCCGCCCCAACGATACTGATTCGCAAATCACGATTCCGGCCGATACTCTCGAAAATATGGTTTCGAATTGATTCGTTGAACGAAAGCGCCTGGCGTCGAGAGTCGATCATCACGCAATGCTCGTGTACGCCGCAAATACCAAAATCATTTGCGGTACTTCCGACGGCGAATATCAACACGTCGTAACGCACGCGTCTGGCGGGAACCAACTCATGGCCGTCGTTGGCCAATATCGGGGCAAGCAATATTTCGCGCTTGACGCGATCAAGTCCGCACATTTCACCTGGCTCATATTTGAACCCCGCAGCACGCGCTTGGGCGGCAAACGGAGTCTGCTGTTGGCCTACGTCTCGGGTGCCTGCAGCAATAGTGTGAAGCATCGGCTTCCAGACATGGGCGGTATCACAATCTATTAATGAAATATGGTAACGAGCGAGGCCGTGGCGCTGTTTGCGTGCAAGCTGTGTTGCCATTTCAATGCCGGCAACACCACCACCTACAATAACAATATGAGGTGAGGCAGGAAAAAATTCTTGCATATCAGACCCCCCTTGGTTCGGTGATCTCTACTTGAAATATAGAGTGGGTAAGTCACTGGGACTGAACGATGGCGTACCCGAACAACGTATCATGAGCGAGAATATATGATTGTTTTGTCTTACATCATGCGTGCATGCTGATTCCACAAGATCCAGATCGTTCCGCCGACGATAATCAAAACGATAAGCGACGTGAACAGGATCAACAGCAGGTCGTCGCGGTGTGAGCGGCCGTCTACATGCAAAAAATACCGAATCTGTGCAGCGCACTGAACCAGTGCGAGGATGCCGAGCAAAATTAATGCAGCCGGGCCGGTTAGCAATTTGAACCAGACCACTGAAAAAGAGGCGACGGTTAAAACGAAGGCGAGCACAAGACCCTTAACGTAGTCGCGCTGTTCTGCACTTTCCTCGTGATGCCCGGTTGAAGAAACACCCTGTTTCATAAAACGACCCCGTATAAATAAACAAAGGTGAAAATGCCGATCCAGATGATGTCGAGCATGTGCCAGAAAAGCGCTAGCCGCATCAGCCTCAGTTTGACCGGACCAACTGGGCCCAATGTGGCAAGCTGAACAGCAAGAACAATAAGCCAAATGATGGCAACCGAAACGTGCAGCGCGTGTGTGCCGGTAAGAAGATAATAAGCAGAGAGAAAACCGCTGGTTTGCGGGGCGGCGCCATGTTCCGCTAACAGTATGCGATAGTCGTTTAATTCAAGGCCAACGAATAAGGCACCCAGCAGCCCGGTAAGCGTAAGCCAGAGCGCTAGTCGTCTTTGATTTTTCCGGTATTTGAGCTCGAGTATGGCCAGCCCGAAGGTAAAGCTGGAGGCAAGCAGTACCATTGTTTCAAGAAAGACCGGGCTCAGGTCAAAAATGTCCTTCGGGCTCGGGCCTTGCGCAACGCCTTGTATGCTCATTGCTGCATAAGTGGCGAACAGGACCGAAAACAGGACCAGATCACTCATCAAAAAGATCCAAAAACCGAAGATCTTCTCTTCGGCCTCCTCGTGGCTTTCCGGGTCGGTTGGCCCCAGATTAACACCGGGATGGAGACGTTGATAAAGCTTCATGTCGTGGCCTCAGTCATGTTGCCTTTCATATTCTGCGCAAATCTATTTTCATGTCGTTCCGGTACTGCTTTGCCTTGGTTGGCTGAACTGGTTTCATCATCACGCGTGACACCGGGAGCGTTGCGAACGGCTTCGAGGAAAGCCTCGTTTTGAGCGCGGACCACGTCGGCAGGGATGGTTTCTTCAGTATCAAGATTGAATGAGCTGACAATGACGACCGCCCAAACCATGACAAACCCGATAATAGCCAGCCACCAAATGTGCCAGATCAGGCCGAACGCACTAGCGCAGGCAAAAAGACCGATCAGCGGGGCTATGGCAGAGTTACGTGGCACATGAATGTCTTCATATTTGGCCGGCGCTTGGTACGCGGTGCCGTTGCATTTGGCGGCATCGAACGCGTCTTGAGAAAACACCGTTGGCACGACCGCGAAGTTCCAGCTCGGCGCGGGAGCGGGAATAGACCACTCTAGCGAACGGCCGTCCCAGGGATCGCCCAGCGGCACGGCCAGCTCTTTGCGGCGCTTCACGGAAACAACCACTTGGGCAATGAGCAGCGCAGTACCGGCCAAAATCATTGCGGCGCCCAACATGGCAATGGCAAACCAGATGTGATAGGCGGGGTCGGCCCATGTTGCCGTGCGGCGTGTTGCCCCCATCATGCCGATCCAGTACAACGGGAAGAAAGCCAACACGAAGCCGGGCGCGAGGAACCAGAACGCCTTGCGGCCCAGCCCTTCATGCAGGCGAAAGCCGAACGCCTTTGGAAACCAGAACTGCACGGCGGCAAACATGCCGAACAGAACGCCGGGAATGATCACGTTGTGGAAATGGGCTACCAGGAACAGCGAATTGTGGACCTGAAAGTCGATTGTGGGGTTGGCCAGCAAGATGCCCGTAGAGCCACCCAGCACGAACATGAACAGGAAATTGATGTGGAACAGCATGGGTACGGTAAAACGGATGCGGCCACGGTACATGGTTAGCATCCAGTCGTAGATTTTCACCCCTGTAGGAATGCCGATGAGCATGGTGGCAATGCCGAACGCAGCGTTCACGCCGGCGCTTTGGCCCATAGTGAAAAAATGGTGTAGCCAGACGCAGAATGAAAAGACGGCAATGCACATGGTTGCGCACACCAGCGAGGTATAACCGTAGATACGTTTGCCGGAAAACGTTGAAACTACCTCAGACCAAACGCCGAAGGCGGGGAGCACAAGAATGTACACTTCAGGATGACCGAACAGCCAAAAAAGATTGGCGAAATTCATCATGTTGCCGCCGTCGCCATTGGTGAAGAAATGGAAATCGGCGTAGCGGTCGAGTGCAAGCATTAAGCTGGCCGCCGTTAACGGCGCCATGGCGAAAATCATCAGGATGGATGTGCAGAGCGTCGTCCAGGTGAACATCGGCATGCGGAAAAGGTTCATGCCCGGGCAGCGCTTCTTGTAGATGGTAACGGCGAAGTTAATGCCTGTTAGCGTGGAGCCTATAGAGCCTAGCGTGACGGCCCATATCCAATAATCGACCCCTTCTCCGGGGCTGAATTCGATGCCGGTGTAGGGCGGGTAGGCTGTCCAGCCACCGGTTGAGAATTTGCCCACGACCAGCGAAATCATCACCAGTATGGCGCCGGCCACCGTCAGCATGAGCGAAATAGCGTTAAGCCGGGGGAAACTGACGTCGCGTGCGCCGATTTGCAGTGGCATCACGTAGTTCATCAGACCCGTAATAAAGGGCATGGCCACGAAGAAAATCATGATCGTGCCATGCGTGGTGAAGAGCTGGCCAAAATGGTCGGCCGAAAGGTAACCCGCGCCATCGTAGGCGGCCAATTGTTGCGAACGCATCACGGCGGCTTCGATGACCGCGCGCAAGAACATGACAATGGCCAGTACGATGTACATGATGCCGACCTTCTTGTGATCGACGCTGGTGAGCCAATCTGTCCAGAGCGGTCGCCACCACTTCATGACGGCGAGCAATATGAATAAGGCGATGCCCCCAAGTACCACAACGCTGCCCGCGCCCGAGGCAACGAATTCGCTTGCGGACGGGTTTTCTATGGCACCGGAAAAAACCAGGGAGTCCCAAGTGAGTCGCCCAAATATTGTTTCCCAGGTCATTTGTTCACCTTCGCCACTTCTTGATGGCCGTGTTGTTTGTGCATGTCGGCAGTCATGTTGAGCCGTTCGGGCGCAAAGCTGGTAATGATTTTGTTGAAGAGTTCCGGGTCGAATGAGGAGTAGAGCATGGGTTCCCTGACAATGGAGGGTTTAAGCAGCGTTTCGTACCCTTGCCAGTTAAGCTGCTTGGGGGCGTTGCGCATTTTTTCGGCCCAGGCAGTGAACGCGTCGTGTGCCATAACTTCAGTGCGGAACGATTGCGCGGCAAACCCGGTGCCGTTGTATTGCATGTTGCGACCCAGGTACGTGCCTGGCTCGTCGGCGATAAGGTTCAGTTTTGTTGTCATGCCTGCCATTGTGTATATCTGCCCGGCCAGGCGAGGGACCATGAACGATTGCATGACAGTGCCGCTGGTTAGCGTAAGCGTGACCGGGCGTTTTTCGGGCAAAGCTAGGAAGTTGACCGTGGCGATACCTTGTTCCGGGTAAAGGAAAAGGAATTTCCAGTCGAGCGATACGACCTGAATTTGAAGTGGGTCCTCACCTAGCGGCGTATAAGGGTCGTATTTGTGAGTGTCTTTCCATAAGGCGGTGGCCAGCAGGATAATGATTACGACGGGCAAACCCCAGATGAACAGTTCGACCCCCCAATTGAACTCCCAATCGGGTTTGTAGGCGCCACGTGCTCCGCGACGGTAGCGTATCAGAATAATAGGAATTGCAATAAAGATCGGAATGATCACGAGTGCGGCCATGATCAAGCTGATTGTTCCGAAGTGTGATAGCTGGGCTGCAGCTACGGGGCCCGCGGGATCCATAAAGCCTTGCGATGTTGCTACGGCGCCGGACTTTGCGGCTTCCTGAGCCAGCGAGGTGGCAAAGGTACCTGGGAGAATCAGTAGCGCGACCAGAGCGCAAAAAATGGAGGAAATGCGTTTATAGAATAAGCGGACGCCACTGACATGATTCAACATAATTCCTCCCTTAACCAAAGGATACAAGACTTATATGAAGAGAGGCAATGCTTTGGCGTAATTGTTGTGCTGAGCAGTTCAGCTTGTTATTTAGGTTGTGAACGCAACCGAGAAAAGTCGGATTGTTTTTATTTGGCCGCGCCGGCGAGCAGCAAATAATACCTCACCAGTTCATTTCGAAAATGAATGCCCAATCTGTCGAATGCCCGGTTTCTATATGTTTTGACTGTAGGTAGCTTTAAACCCAAGTCTGTCGCAATGCCCTCATAGCTCATCCCCAATACGGTTCGGGCCACAACATCGAGCTCTCGTTCTGTCAGGTCTGGGCGACGCGCCTGGAATGTGAGGCGAACGGCGTCCACTGACATGGCATTGGTTAAGTGCGATTGCTGTGAAAGAGCCAGGTGGCGTCGAACGGCGGCCAGCAGGGCCGGCGCTAAAGCTTCAAACGCGGCGAGTTCGTGATCGCTGTATAAACGTTGATCGTTATAACGATAAAAGTTCAGGGCGAAAATTTCACTTTGCGACTCAGCCTCAACAACCGACAGGCGTTCGCTCATGTCGAACTGCCGGTAGACTTTGTCGCGGTGCAGGGGTGTGGGAATTTCCTCCGCCGTTAAGTGGGTTATGGCAGGGCTGGTAATTCCAGTGCTGTCGAGAATGAAGCTGTTGTCGGCCAGGTGAGGACCGGAGAGATACGCACGCCAGCTATCGGCAGTGGTGTCTTTGCGTTGGTAGGTGCTTGACAAGAACATGCGAGGTTGCGATCCGCCCACCCGGTAAACCGACCAACACCCTACCGGCATGACGCGGTTTACCTGCTGCAAGACTTGGTGGGAGAAGTTCTCCACACCAATGCCGGTGACAATTTTTGCAACGGTGTCTTGTATTAGCGCGGCATCTGAGGCCGCGCCCTCGAGTCTCCATGCACGCATTTTGTACCTCGTGTTTTGTCGAATACGTGTCATCTTTTCGGATGACAGTGTTTTCTTTCTTATTTGCCTAGTATAAGGCAGGCCGCAGATCAATTGTTAAACACTGGGGCAGCTTAAAAATAAACCAAAAGGAGACACGTAATGCGTTTTCAATTTATCCGGAAGGCGTCATTTTGGCGTCAAACAGTGATGGCCGGCGCGACGACGCTGGCTGTTGCTGCAAATACTGCCGCTTCAGCTGAAGTGACAGTAGGTGTGATCCTTTCCCTCACCGGGCCGGCCGCTTCGTTGGGTCAGCCGGCAGAAAATACAGTTAAGCTCTGGCCGAAAGAAATTGGTGGCGAACCCGCTCGCGTCATTATCATGAATGATGGCAGTGATCCAACCGAAGCCGGGAGATTGGCATCGAAGTTGATTTCCGAAGAAAAGGTGGATGTGCTGGTTGGGTCGTCAATTACGCCACCATCCATTGCGATCATGGAGGTAGCTGGTCGCAATAAAACACCGCTGGTATCGCTGGGGGGCGGTAACGCCATTATTGAGCCTCAGGAGGGGTCTCGAACCTGGGCATTCAAGATTCCCGCGCCCGAAGCGTTGTCGGTTCAACGTGTAATTAAAGATATGAAAGCCCGTGATATCAAGCGCGTGGGAGTCATCGCGGTAACCACGGGTTATGGCGAGGGGTTTTTGAAGGCATTTCAGGATCAGGCAAAAGAAGCGGGTATCGAGATTCCTGTTACCGCCCGAATTGGCGCCCAGGATATTTCGGCCACTACCCAAGCGCTTCAAGTGATGGCAGCCAAACCCGACGCGGTTTATATCTTCAGTTTTGGTACGCCCGGCGCTACGCCTCAGTTAGAGCTGGTCAAACGTGGTTACAAGGGCACGATTTATCAAACTCACGGCGTCGCGAATGCCGATTATTTACGTATCGGTGGAAAAGCGGTTGAGGGAACGCGTTTGGCGGTTGCGCCGGTACTTGTCGCCGAGCAACTACCGGAGGATCACCCAACCAAGAAGGCCGGCGTTGAGTATGTGACCAAGTACGAAAGTGAATACGGTGACGGTTCCCGTTCTTTATTTGGTTCGACGGCATGGACGGCCTACAGCATGCTGAATGCCGCTATTCCTGTTGCAATGGAGAGTGCAAAGCCTGGCACGCCCGAATTTCGCCAGGCATTGCGTGATGCACTGGAAAACATGGAAGAGGTCGTGAGCCCTGAGGGTGTTTTCAACATGAGTCCGGAAAATCATAATGGGTTGGATGAGCGTGGCCAAGTGATGGTCAGCGTTGAAAACGGCAAATGGAAACTGGAGCAGTAAAAGCCATGAGTAGTGTGATGTCTGTTTCCCGTGCCGAGATTGCCGGCCTGAGCGACATAGTGACGATGGAACGTGAACCGTATGAGAAGGCGGTTCCGTTTCATTCAACGGCTGCCTTGCTCGACTATGCGGTGTCAAGCTACGGCGCCACCACAGCGGTGCATTTCCAGGAAGATGCGGACCCTGACGGGGCTTATATGACCTGGACATTTGACGCGTTTCAACGTCAGTGCATTCGTGCCGCCCATCTTTTTCGTTCTCTTGGTGTGCAACGCGAGGAGCCGGTTGCATTGCTGGTGCCTCACATTCCTTCGGCGTTATTTGCGTTGTGGGGGGCACAAATGGCCGGTTGCGCTTTCCCGATCAATTACCTTTTGGGTGCCGAACATATTGCCCAACTGCTGCGTAAAACGAGCGCGCGTGTGGTGGTGACCCTGGCTCCATGTGAGTCGCTGTCGATTAACGCGCAGGCGCATCGTGCAGCCGAATTGGCCGGCTGCGTCGAACATGTGTTGGAAATCGATCCGAATGAACGTAATCCGCAGGATGCATCATTTCAGAGGCGGCTGCTGGAATATCCTGAAGAGGGCGGTTTTCAGAATGAGTTGAATCCGGATAGCACCGCTGCGCTTTTTCATACCGGGGGGACGACCGGATTACCAAAAATTTTGCGGCATAGCCATCGCAACGAGGTGCATACCAGTTGGTTTGGCGCATGTTATTACGCTATGCAGCCAGGTGACCGTATTTTAAATGGGTTCCCGCTGTTTCACGTTGCCGGAACGTTTGTGTATGGGCTAGCACCTTTGGCCGCGGGCGCTACGTTGTTTTTGCCAACGCTAACCGGCTTGCGCAATCAGGATTTCATCAAGAACGCCTGGCGTTTTGCCGACAAACACGAAATTACCCATTTTGGTTGCGTGCCGACTGTGTTGTCCGCCTTGCTGGGTGTACCCAGGTTACCAGGGCAGGCGAAAGCGATACGCTGGGCTTTAACCGGTGGTTCGCCTTTGCCCAGCGAGTTGGCGCAAAAGTTTGAATCGCAATGTGATGTTGCCGTGCGTAATATCTTCGGAATGACGGAATGCGCGGGTATTGTTTCGATTGAACCGTGCCTTGCGCCGCGTCATCCGGGCTCAGTCGGCGTACGCCTGCCTTACTCCGAAGTGGTGGCGGTGCCGCTTGAAACGGCTTCGCAATCGCGTTTAACGGCATTTTGCCCGCCGGGGGAAACGGGTATCATTGCCATAAGAGGGCCGCACGTTAGCACAGGGTATCTCGATCCCACCCAGGCCGAGGGTACCTTTACTGACGACAACTGGTTGCTTTCCGGCGATTTGGGGCATGTGGATAAGGATGGTTATATTTATCTTACCGGGCGCAGTAAGGATTTAATCATCCGCAGCGGCCATAATATCGACCCAGGCCTTATCGAGGAGGCGTTTCTAAAGCTTTCTGATGTGAGTACATGCGCCGCGGTGGGTGAGCCTGATGCCTACGCAGGCGAGTTACCGGTTGTATTCGTTACGTTAAAAGAGGGCGCCGCATCGAGCCCTGCTGCTTTACTGGAACAGGCCACACCCTATGTGCCCGAGCGGCCGGCTGTACCCAAGCGGGTCATGATTCTTGAAACGATGCCAACCACGCCAATCGGGAAAATTTACAAACCCACCTTGCGTGCGCTGGCGGCCGAGACAAAAATCAGGGATATCATTCAGGCGTTGAGTTTGCCTGATACCGTAAGTGTGCAGTGTTCCGCTCAGGCACGCGGCGTGGTGGCCACAGTTAATATTCCTGCGTCACTTGATGATAATCAGTTTGCCAATCTTAAACAAACATTGGGTACCTTGCCTTTGCAGGTTGATTTTCTTCGGGGGTAGGGTGTCGTTTACTTTGGATGATGATGACCCCTGTTTTACTGACTGATGTTGCGGATGGTGTGCTAACCATTACGTTAAACCGACCTGACGCGCATAATGCGCTTAGTCCTGAGTTATTGTGTCGTCTGGTTGACACGCTCGACGCGTTCGAAGCAAACGCTGATTTGCAGGTTGCGATCTTAACCGGGGTCGGAACACAGGCGTTCTGCTCTGGGGGAGACCTGGGCAAGACACTGCCGCTGTTCAGCGGCGCGCGGTTGCCGGCCGATAGTTGGGACCAGCGTTTGCTCGACGATCCCCGGGTGCGATCCGTTGCGCCGCTGCGCAACGAGCCGCTTAGTAAACCGGTCATTGCCGCAGTCAATGGTGTTTGTGTGGCCGCCGGGGCTGAGATCTTGCTGGGAACCGATATTAGAATTGCAACGCCCCAGGCGATGTTCGGATGGCCCGAGGTCAAGCATGGGTTGATTCCTTTTGCAGGGACACTGGCTCGCTTGCCGCGCCAGGTTTCCTGGTGTCAGGCAATGCACATGCTCCTTACCGGTGAAATGATTAATGCCGAAACAGCTTTACAGCTGGGGCTGATTAACGAAGTGGTTGAGCCGGAACAATTATTAGAACGCGCTGGAAAAGTTGCGGCCCGTATCGCCGCCAATGGTCCATTGGCGGTTAAGGAAATTAAGCGGGTTGCGCGTTCTGCAATGGATGAGCCGTTGTCTGTCGGTTATGCCTTGGAAGATGACAGCTATAAAACGATAATGGCCAGCGCGGATGCCCAGGAGGGGCCACGTGCATTTATGGAAAAGCGCAAACCGGTTTTCCGCGGCCGATAATTTCTCGGGAAAAAAATGATTGATTTGCAAGGAAAAGTGGCCGTCGTGACGGGAAGCGGCCAAGGCTTGGGCTTGTCGGCCGCTCAGGGGTTGGCAAAGGCGGGCGCGGCGGTGGTCGTGAACGATATCGACGCCGATCGTGCCCAGGCAGCGGTAGATTCGATAGTGGCTGCGGGGGGGCGGGCAACTGCGCAAGTGGCCGCTATTGGCAGTAGCGAGGCGGCCGATCAGTGTGTTGAGCGTGCTGTTTCAGCTTTTGGGCGTTTGGATATCATGGTGACCAATGCCGGCATATTGCGCGACAAGGTCTTATGGAATATGAGTGACGATGATTTTGATCAGGTCATCGAGACGCACTTGCGCGGGACGTTTACCTGCGCTCGCGCAGCGGTACGTCATTTTCGTAGCCAAAATGACGGCGGCCGGTTGATTCTGGTTTCGTCTTTGGCGGGCCAAAAAGGTAATTTTGGCCAGGGCAATTATTCGGCTGCCAAAGCAGGCATCGTAGGGTTCACACGCACATGGGCCATGGAGTGTGCACGTATGAACGTAACGGTGAATGCCGTGTTGCCGATGGCGTTAACTCAAATGGTGGCCTCCATACCAGGAATGGAAGCGCATGTGGCCGCCGCCCAGCGCGGTGAATCTTTACCGCCCGAGGTTCGTATGGGCATGGGTATGGGGTTGCCGCAAGAGGTGGCCCCTTTGTTTGTGTTTCTGGCGTCAGCGCAGGCGCAGCACATAACCGGCCAGTGCATTGGCCTGGGGGGCGACAAACTGGCATTGTGGTCGCGCCCTGAGGAAGTCAAGGTGGCTTATCAACAGGGCGGGTGGCAGGCCGACGATATTGCTGAGGTGTGGGGCAGCGTGTTTGGCGCGTCTTAGACGCAAATAAGCACTCGCCTGTAACGTCGTAAACTTTCCGGTAAAATGGTCTGTTCCATTTGATTATTTGTCTTTCAATTTTTAAATCTTTTATATAGGTTCCTAATGCAGCCCGTGGTTGAAAATCTCTCAGGCCTTGAGCGTCGTGTTGATGTGGTCGTTTCGGTGGCAGATATCGAAAAAGAAGTCCAATCGCAGCTCAAGCGCGTTGCACGTACCGCCAAAATTCAAGGCTTTCGCCCAGGCAAAGCGCCGCTGTCCATCATTGAACGTAACCATGGACCCGGCATTCGCTACGACGTTATCAACACTGAAGTGGGTAAAGCGTTCGAGAAGGTCATTGAAGAGGCTAACCTGCGTATTGCCGGCACACCGAACCTGGAACCCAAAACAGAGGGCGTAGAAGAGGGCACCATGGCTTTCTCCGCCACGTTCGAGGTTTATCCGGAAATTACCGTTCCCGATCTTGCCGCGTTGAAGGTGACACGCTCGGAATCGGAAGTCGGTGAAACCGAAATGAATCGTACACTTGATATCCTGCGTAAGCAGCGTGCGAACTACGAAGCGCGTGACGGTCGTGAAGCACAAGACGACGATCGCGTAACGCTCGATTTCGTCGGCACAATCGATGGCGAGCCCTTTGAGGGCGGGTCGGCTGAAAAGTTTCCTTTTGTATTGGGCCAGGGCCGCATGTTGCCCGAGTTCGAAACGGCCGTGCGCGGCCTGAAAGCCGGTGACACCAACACCTTCCCGCTGACCTTTCCTGAAGATTACCAAGGCAAGGAAGTGGCAGGTAAAACGGCAGAATTCAAAATCACCATTACGGAAGTGGCCGAACCTATTTTGCCGGAAGTCGATGCCGAGTTTGCAAAGCAATTGGGTCAGCCCGATGGCGACGTCGACAAGCTCATGACCGATATCCGCTCCAACATCGAGCGTGAAGTGAAGGCGCGTGCGCGTTCCCGCACGAAAGCCAGCGTGTTTGACTCCCTGCTTGAAGCCGGTCAATTCGACGTGCCCAAAGCGCTTGTCGATAGCGACGCCGAAAACCGGGTTGCCGCCGCTCGCGAAGACTTGAAACAGCGTGGTGTACCTAACGCCGAATCCATTCCAATTCCCAAAGAGGCATTCGCGGCAGAGTCCGAGCGTCGTGTACGCCTTGGTTTGTTGGTTTCGAAATTGGTTGAAACGGCCGAGTTGCAGGCTAAACCTGAACAGGTTCGCGCCCGCATTGAAGAAATGGCCCAGAATTACGAGCAGCCTGCTCAGGTTGTAACCTACTATTTGTCAGATCGTCAGCGTCGTGCTGAAATCGAGGCGGTGGTACTGGAAGACAACGTGGTTGACCACGTTTTGTCCAAGGCTCAGGTTACCGACGAAAAAGTGGATTTTGACGAATTAATGGGGACTGCATAAATGCAGCGATTTACGGATTTCTATGCCGCCATGCATGGCGACAACTCAGTTACGCCCACTGGTCTAGGCTATGTCCCGATTGTGGTTGAACAATCGGGCCGTGGCGAGCGGTCTTACGATATTTACTCTCGCTTGCTACGCGAGCGCGTAATTTTCTTCGTTGGCCCGGTTAACGACCAGTCGGCCAACCTGGTTGTGGCGCAACTGCTGTTTCTTGAGTCCGAAAACCCAGGCAAGGATATTTCCTTGTACATTAATTCGCCCGGTGGCTCGGTATATGCGGGCATGGCCATTTACGATACGATGCAGTTCGTCAAACCTGATGTATCCACGTTATGCACGGGTTTGGCTGCGAGCATGGGTGCGTTTTTGTTGGCTGCCGGCGCCAAGGGCAAGCGTTATGCGCTGCCTAATTCGCGAATCATGATTCATCAGCCATCAGGTGGGGCGCAGGGTCAGGCATCCGACATTCAAATTCAAGCCAAGGAAATTCTTAGCTTGCGTGAGCGTCTGAACAATATTTTGGCGGAAAATACGGGTCAACCTGTTGAGCGTATCGCCCAGGATACTGAGCGAGACAACTTTATGTCGGCAGAAGACGCAGCGTCTTACGGCCTAATCGATAAGGTTCTGGTTTCCCGTACCGACGAATAAACGTCAACATCTGGTGGTACCATAGGTATTACCACAAACTCAAAGCTGCCCGGGTTCTTATTTGGCCGGTGCAGCTGCAACGGATAGGTCAAAGAGTTTTTATGGCAGAAAAAAAAGGATCCGCCGACGAGAAAGTGTTGCATTGCTCGTTTTGCAACAAAAGCCAGCATGAGGTTCGAAAGCTTATTGCGGGTCCGTCGGTGTTCATTTGCGATGAGTGTATTGACCTGTGCACCGATATCATTCGCGAGGAAACCCGGGAAGCTGCGCGCAACGCAGTGCGTAATGAGTTGCCGACGCCACAGGAAATCAAAGCGTTTCTCGATGGCTACGTCATTGGTCAGGAAATGCCCAAGCGAAGCCTGGCGGTTGCGGTTTACAACCATTACAAGCGGATCCGTTACGGTGAGGTCAAAGGCGACGATGTTGAGCTCACTAAAAGTAATATTTTACTGATCGGGCCTACGGGTTCGGGTAAAACGCTGCTGGCACAAACGCTGGCCCGCATGCTCGATGTGCCCTTTGTCATGGCTGATGCCACAACGCTAACCGAAGCTGGTTATGTGGGTGAAGACGTCGAAAACATCATTCAAAAGTTGCTTCAAAACTGCAACTACGATGTCGACAAGGCTCAGCGCGCCATTATCTACATCGATGAAATCGACAAGATCTCGCGCAAGTCCGACAATCCCTCCATTACTCGTGACGTGTCTGGGGAAGGGGTGCAGCAGGCACTGCTGAAACTCATTGAAGGTACTGTGGCTTCCGTGCCGCCGCAAGGTGGGCGCAAGCATCCGAATCAAGATTTCGTACAGGTTGACACCACCAATATCTTGTTCATTGTGGGTGGCGCCTTCGACGGCCTTGAAAAAGTTATTCGCGACCGCACCGAAAAATCCGGTATTGGTTTTTCTGCTTCCGTACGTGCCAAATCGGAACGTGGAGTAGGTGAACTCTTTGCCGAAGTTGAACCGGAAGATTTGGTTAAGTTTGGACTTATTCCTGAGCTGGTTGGGCGTTTGCCCGTTGTGGCAACGTTGGAAGAGCTTGAGGAGGGCACTCTGGTCCGTATTCTTACCGAGCCGCGCAACTCTATTATCAAGCAGTTCCAGAAATTGTTTGAAATGGAAGATGTCGAGCTTGAGGTGCGGCCTGAAGCACTTCAAGCCATCGCACTGCGGGCTCTCAAGCGGCGTACCGGCGCGCGGGGCTTGCGCTCCATTGTTGAGCAGGCTCTGCTGGGCACCATGTATGAACTCCCCTCGCAAAAAAATGTCAAAAGAGTCATACTCGACGAAAATGCGGTTGTGGGTGGCGGTGCGCCCTTGCTGATTTACGCTGAAGAGGAAGCTGAACAAACCTCCTCCAAAGACAAGAAGTCTGATTCGCCGAAACTGAAGAATGCGGCAGCTTAGGGTCTTGAAATATCGGCGTTAGTCACCACTTACAACGTATGTGCAGTACTTACAAAAGGGAGGCGCTGGCTTCCCTTTTGTTTCTGAAGCTGTTTTATTAAGGAAATGACTATGTCTGCGAGCCAGATTCTCTCCTCAGAACCCATGGATCTCCCATTGTTGCCTTTGCGCGATGTGGTGGTGTTTCCGCACATGGTGATTCCTTTGTTTGTCGGTCGTCCTCGCTCAATCAAAGCGCTGGAAATGGCGATGGAAGCCGGCAACAACATTATGCTGGTTGCGCAAAAATCCGCCGGCAAGGATGACCCCACACCTGAAGACTTGCATCAAATTGGTTGTGTTGCCAGTATTTTGCAAATGCTGAAACTGCCCGATGGCACCGTAAAAGTGCTGGTCGAGGGTTTGCAGCGTGCCAAAGTTAATTCAGTTACCGACGCAGAAACACATTTCAATTCGAATGTCCAGGTATTGCCGGCTGACGAGGGCCAGGCGGCTGAAGCGGAAGCGCTTCGCCGTGCGGTCGTTGCTCAGTTCGAGCAGTACGTTAAATTAAACAAGAAAATCCCTCAGGAAATTCTGACTTCTTTAAGCGGTATCGATGAAGCAGGCCGCTTGGCCGACACGGTTGCTGCGCATTTGCCGCTCAAGTTGGAGCAAAAACAGCAGATGCTCGAGGTGGTCAATACTACTGAGCGCCTGGAAAACCTGTTGTCACAGCTGGAGTCGGAAATTGATATTCTCCAGGTCGAAAAGCGCATTCGCGGCCGGGTGAAGAAGCAAATGGAAAAAAGCCAGCGCGACTATTATCTGAACGAGCAGGTTAAAGCGATTCAGAAAGAGCTCGGCGAAGGCGAGGATGGAGCCGATCTTGAAGAGCTTGAGAAGAAAATTCAAGCCGCACAGCTTCCGAAAGAAGCACTCAAGAAGGCTGAGTCTGAACTGAAAAAGCTTAAGCTCATGTCGCCTATGTCGGCTGAGGCGACCGTTGTGCGCAACTACATCGATACACTTATTGGTTTGCCCTGGCGCAAAAAAAGTCGAATCAACAACTCTATTACCAATGCGGAAAGCGTGCTTGATGCCGACCATTACGGCCTTGAAAAAGTGAAGGAACGTATTGTTGAGTATCTTGCCGTTCAGCAACGGGTAGATAAACTGAAAGCGCCTATTTTGTGTTTGGTCGGCCCTCCGGGCGTGGGTAAAACCTCTTTGGGTCAGTCCATTGCGCGTGCAACCAACCGCAAGTTTGTGCGCATGGCGTTGGGTGGCGTACGCGACGAGGCTGAAATTCGTGGGCACCGTCGTACCTATATTGGTTCAATGCCCGGCAAGATTCTGCAGAACATGTCCAAGGTTGCGGTGCGTAACCCCTTGTTTCTGCTTGATGAGATCGACAAAATGGGCGCTGATTTTCGCGGCGATCCATCGTCGGCGCTGCTTGAGGTCTTGGATCCGGAGCAGAACCATACATTCCAGGATCACTATATCGAAGTCGACTTCGACTTGTCCGATGTGATGTTCGTGGCTACGAGCAATACGCTGAATATTCCACCTGCGCTGCTTGATCGCATGGAAGTGATCCGGTTGTCGGGTTATACGGAAGACGAAAAAGTACACATTGCTTTCGACCACTTGTTACCCAAGCTCATGAAGAACAACGGCGTGCGTGAAGGGGAAATGGAAGTACAGGAATCTGCTGTGCGCGACATTGTTCGCTATTACACGCGCGAAGCGGGTGTTCGTGCGCTTGAGCGCGAAATCAGCAAGTTGTGTCGCAAGGTTGTGAAGCAAATGCTGGAAAAGTATCCTGAACTCACCAAATCGCGTCGCAAGTCTCAATCCCAGCAGGGCGATACGTCCATTGAGAAAGTTGTCATCACGTCGGAGAATTTAAACGACTTCCTGGGCGTTCGTCGTTTCAATTTCGGCATGGCCGAAAAAGAGAACAAGGTTGGCCAGGTCACCGGTTTGGCCTGGACGGAAGTGGGCGGCGATCTGCTGACTATCGAAGTGGCGGATATGCCGGGCAAAGGCAATGTCATTCGTACCGGCTCGTTGGGCGACGTTATGAAAGAGTCTGTTGAAACCGCACGCACTGTTGTTCGGGCAAGGGCTCAGAAATGGGGTATTTTGTCGTCGGTTTTTGAAAAGCGCGATATTCATATCCACTTTCCCGAGGGTGCAACACCCAAAGACGGCCCATCGGCGGGTATCGCGGTTACAACAGCGATGGTTTCGGCCCTTACCGGCATTCCTGTTCGGTCCGACGTCGCCATGACCGGTGAAATTACTTTGCGTGGCGAAGTATTGCCCATTGGCGGTCTGAAAGAGAAACTTTTGGCAGCACACCGGGGCGGCATCAAAACGGTTTTGATTCCCGAGGAAAACGTGAAGGATTTGCAGGATATTCCTGACAACGTTAAAAACCAGTTAGAGATTGTGCCGGTTCGCTGGATTGACCGTGTGCTTGAAGTTGCGTTGCAAGACATGCCACAAGCTTTGTCTGACGAAGAAGTGGCACGCCTTACGGCTGAGTCGATCGCCAATTCAAAGACGTCCGGTGAGTCCGGTACCGATAACGTGATCAAGCACTAATTCCATGAACTATTAGCAGTACCAGTAAACTTAGGAACTTTGCCGTATGAAAATTGCCCCGTTTTGAAAAGCGGGGCAATTTTTTTTGGCGGTCGTACTTGGTGTTTCGAAATCGAATTTGATGCGTTTGTTTTGGTATCCCACATCACTTTTCCGCTAAGCGAAAATACGAATTGTAATTTTGGCTTGCGGATTGAAGGTATTTGAGACATTCTGATTATTAAAATTAAAAATTATTAAGCTGCATTTTGCGCGCGTCTAGGAGACAACGATGTTGAAAACACTGGTATCTGGTTTATTCGTTGGCGTTTTGGCTTTTTCTGGCATTGCTCATGCCAAAGAAGTACATGAATTGCGCTTGGCGCATTATTTGCCGCCAATGCATAATATGGCGGCCAAAATCTTGCCTGAGTGGGCCGAGCGTATCGAAAAAGCTTCCGATGGCCGGCTCAAAATCACAATTTATCCTGCCGGGCAGTTGTTGGCCGTGAACGAGATTTTCGACGGCGTTCGCGGTGGTGTTGCCGATATCGGCTGGAGTATGCCGGGAGCGACGCCAGGACGTTTTCCCGCCATGTCTATCATGGAACTTCCTTTCATTTTCAAACGCGCTGAGAACGCCTCTCAGGTTGTCATGGAAGCCTTCGAAAAGGGCTATATGGACAAAGAATTTGAAGGTGTGAAAGTGTTGTATTTGCATACCCATCATGCCGGTATCGTGAATACCAAAGATGAAGTTCGGGACCTTGAAGGCTTGAAGGGGAAGCGAATTCGTTTTCCTTCACCCCCTGTGCGTTCACTGTTATCGTCACTTGGGGCCGATCCAGTAGGTGTACCGGCCCCCCAGGCTTATGAAAGCCTGGAACGTGGGGTGCTCGACGGCGTGGCATTCCCATACGACGCCATGAAAGGGTTGCGCTTGGGCGAATTGGTTAGTTACCACATCGATTTTCCGATGTATGTGCTTACGTTTTATCTGATCATGAACGAGGCCAAGTACAACAGCCTCCCGCAAGACCTTCAGATGGTTATCGACGATAACTCCGGTATGAAAGAAGCTATTGCCGTTGGCCGCGCATGGGATGCCTCAGAGGACGAAGGGCGTGCTTACGTTAAAGAACGCGGGAATGTTTTCATCACCCTCACCCCCGAACAACAGAAACTGTGGCGTGAACGGGCTGTACCCGTCATCGATGCCGGTATTCAGGAAGCCGATAAAGCGGGCTTACCGGGTAAGGAAATTTACGATATGGCGGTTCGTCGCGCAGCTGAGTTGCAAAAGCAATAGTTTATGGCGTTGAACGCAGCAGAACGTGTGTATGACGCGGTCGGCGCAATCGCTCGTTGGTTGTGTCTATTGGCCGGTGTCGTTCTTCTGGTGGTCATGGGTTTCGCTACTTGTTTCGATGTGATCGGGCGTAACTTCGGTATGGGTATTCCTGGCATCTGGGAAGCGGTAACCCTTGCGATGCGCTGGATGATTGGCTTGGCGCTACCCTTTGCTTTCTGGCAGGGTAGCCATATCACTGTTGAGCTTTTTACCGATGCGTTACCGGCCCGGTTGAAACAGTTCGTTATCGTTGCCAGCGCGTTTGTGACGCTGACTGTTGTTGCGTTATTGGCCTGGCAGATCACGATTCGCATGTTAAACGTGCGTGGGTATGGAGGGGTAACGTCTGATCTCGGCTTGCCCACCTACTTTGATTGGATTCCGCTCGCAGTGGGGCCTTTGTTGTCAGTGCCTGTTTTGCTTTGTCTTTTTTGGCGGGAGCTGGTTCGTTTGTTCTATCAAGGCCGGCGCGTAAGTGCCAATGGAAGCCCGTCATGACAGGAGATCTGGCTGTCGGTGTCTGGTGTTCGGTTGCGTTACTTGCATTAATTGCATTACGTATTCCAATTGCCGTTGCCATGATGCTTACAGCCGTAACGGGTATTTATCTTGTACAAGGTGAGTTTGCGGCGTGGTTTCAATTGGCCGGGGCCCCTATTAACGTCACTATTTATGGCCTTTCGGTTATCCCGTTGTTCATTTTAATGGGTAACCTGGCCGCCTATGCCGGGCTCAGTCGAGACTTGTTTCTTTTGGCCAGTAGGTGGGTGGGGCGGATGCCGGGAGGCCTCTGTGTTTCAACTATTCTTGCCTGTGCGGGCTTTTCCACGCTTTCGGGCTCTTCACTTGCCACTGCGGCGACAATCGGTCGGATCTCCATTGGCGAAATGCTGAATCGTGGTTATAGTCCCGCCATTTCTTCGGGCACCATTGCTGCTGGAGGTACGATTGGAATTCTTATTCCGCCTTCTGTAATGCTTGTTGTATATGGTTTGCTTACCGAGCAATCTATTCGTGAAATGTTTGCGGCAGGCATATTGCCGGGTATTTTGTTAACCCTTACGTTTGTTATTACCGTTATTGTTTGGGTCGGACTGCGCCCCGCCAGTGCGCCGCGTGCTGATCCCAATGATCCCCGGCTCGACGTTCCCAAGGCCGGCGTGCTTAGCCTGGTGGGTTTGGTGGTCATTGTGTTGGGCGGTTTGTACGCAGGGTACTTTACCGCGACAGAGTCGGCGGCTGTCGGTACGCTTGGAACATTAATTATTGCGTGGTTTCGTGGAGGGTTATCCTGGACTAATCTTGCAGGTGCGCTTTGTGAAACGGCCGGCACTTCGGCCATGATTTTTTTTATTATTATCGGCTCAGCGCTTTATGCAACGTTTCTTTCCGTAACGGGTATTTCCGGTGCATTACGGGATTTCGTCATCGGGTTGGACGTTGCGCCCATTTGGGTGCTGGCTGCTATTCTGGCAGTTTACATTGTGTTAGGGTGCTTCATGGACTCGATGGGGATGATTTTGTTAACTATCCCCGTTTTTTATCCAGTTACGGTTGCGTTGGGTATCGATCCGATACTTTTCGGTGTGTTGGTTGTAATGGTGGTTGAAGTGGGTTTAATTACGCCGCCTTTAGGCATGAACATTTTCATTGTGCGTTCAGTCGCGCCCGAGGTGCCAGTGCAAAAGATATTTTTGGGTGCGCTGCCATTTGTGCTGGCTTTTTTGGTATCAGTCGCACTCGTGACTTCCATACCCGGCCTTGCGCTTTGGTTGCCGGGTTTAATGAAGTAGTACGGTGATGGTTAAAATTTCTGTTGGTGTTTCGGCTGACAACAGTGTCAGTGCGGCGCATATTCGTGAGTTACTCGAGCTATTTAACGAGGCGCAGCAGTGCCACGAACCAATTTGTTTTGTGCCTAAAAACGCAGGTCGTTTTTTTTGCTCTGGTTTTGATCTTGCTGAGTTGATTAAACTGCCGGATCAGCAAGTGGCTGACACATTCGAGTCTTTTTTGTTGTTGACTCGCGCTGTATTTCATTCGCCCAGTCGAGTGGGTGTGGTGGCTGAGGGCCATGCCGTTGGCGTGGGTGCTATGTTGGCTTTGGCTGCTGATCGTTGTGTCATGCAGCGGCAAGCCAAGTTACGGTTCCCGGAGGTGTTGCTTGGGCTTGGCTTATTTCCCGACATTGTCGAACTTATTCGTTATCGCACGGCACCCGCCAAGGCGGAGTTGCTATTGTGTGATGCTGTTGGAATGGAGGCTGAGCGTGCGTGTCAACTTGGATTGATTTCCGGTTATCACAATGATCGCACCGAGATGGCTGAGGGGGCGTTTGAATTGAGCACAGTTGCCCCGTATGAGGCAACTGCCCACATGAAGCAGTTGTGCCGGCAGGGTTTTTTGCAATCGCCTATTGGGCCGCAACTGGATGGTTTCATGTATATGTGGACGCAAGCCGCCACGCAAAAACGTTTGCGCCAATTTGTTGAGAACGCGCCGTCAGGGCGCAGTTAAGGTAGGCTTGCCCGGACGGTTAGTATGCCGGCATTTGTAACGGTGCCGCCCCAATTTCGCCTGCCGCGGTCAGTAACTTCGGCGCCAGCTCGTTGTGCATGCGTTGTGCACTGACGGTTTTTGTTGGAACCGGCATGGCCAATGCACCGTAGGCACCCTGCCAAAGAATCGGAACAGAAACACCGCCAATTCCTTCGTGCCAGGTATTGCGTACCATGGCATAGCCTAGGCGATAGCAAGCTTCCAATGCATTTTCCAGCTCACGTACGTCTTCATGGCGATGTTCCATTTCAGTTCTTAAGCGCAGCAGGGTAGACCAGCGCTTTTGTTTCGGCATGGCCGCCAACGTCGCAATACCGGCTGCCGATACATTCATTCTCAAACGGCCACCCGTGGCCAGCCGAATGGCATGAAAATCACTTCCTTGCACAACATCAACGTAGCACATGTGCAGGCCATCCTGGATTGCCAAAGCCACGGTGTGTCCGGTTTGTTCGCTGATTCGGGCCAGATGAGGGCGAACACGGTCGCGCAGACCCATGCCTGCCAGTAGCGGATAGCCTAATGTGAGATTTTTTGGAGTTAGTTCATAGGTTCGCCCCTGATCGGAGCGTCGAAGGTAGCCCAGTTCAGTCAAGGTATGTGTTAAGCGGCTGACTGTGGATGGCGGTAAAGTGATTAGCCTGGCAAGGTCGCCGTTTCCCAATGGTTTTTCGGCGCGAGACAGGCATTCTAGAATAGCCAGCCCCCGGGCCAATGCGTCAACAAACTGCCGGTCTTTGGCTCCAGTCATTCGTTCTATCTCCTGTTTTTTGCATGGCGGAATAGTTTTTCGCGCAATCATATTAAGATTGGCTCGATTACACAAATGATGATCAATGTGCCATGGTCGCCGAGCGATCGTACATTGACTAACAGGAGACCATCATGTTGGCTGGCGATATGTTGCGCCGCTCCGCCGAGCGCTTCCCTTTTAAAACAGCTGTCATCTGGGAGGACCAGACGATTACCTATGAGGATTTGAACCGGACGGCAAATAAGTTAGCGAATGCTTTAATTTCCACCGGTATTAAAAAAGGCGAAAAAGTTGCGATGCTGTGTCGTAATCGCTTGGAGTATGCGGTTGTTTTTTTTGGTGTCGCGCGGTCGGGAGCCGTACTGGTGAACGTCTCGACTCTGTATTCACCTGACGAATTGGCTTTTGTTCTGGAAAAAGCCGATGTCACGACATTGATTTATGAGTCCCTTTTTAAAGACAAAGTGGAAGGTGTAAAAGGGCAACCACCTCTATTGAGCCGGTATGTAAGTATTGGTGGTGATACCGATGATACTGATTTGGCTGATTTTTATGCGGCAGGCGATGAAAGTTATCCCGACATTGAGCTTAAACCTGAAGATCCATTTTGCATGACATATACCGGTGGCACGACTGGGCGCCCCAAAGGTGTGCTTTGCAGTCATTTGAATCGCTACATTACGGCGCATACAGTTGCCATGGAGGAAGCGTTGGATGAGCGCGATGTCATTGGCATGGTCACACCGCTATTTCATGTTGCTGCTTTGAACATAATGTTTCAGCCTGCAGTGCTGGTGGGGGCAACAAGCGTTTTTCTAACTAAATGGAGCCCAGATGCTTTCGCGCAAATGGTGCGACAAAATCGCATGACGGCTGCGTTTATGGTGCCGACACAAATCGCTATGGTTGTGAGCGACCCAGGATTTGATGCCGGCGCCTATGAAAGCTGGCGCAAGGTGTCGTTCGCCGGTGCACCCATGCCCGATTGGGTTCAGAAGGAAATGATGCGATTGTTGCCCAATGTGGCCATGACACAAATTTACGGTCAGTCTGAAATGGGCGTGTTAACGTCGTTACGGGCTTGGTATTTGCAAGACAAGCTTGGTTCAATCGGGCGTCAGGCTTACAACGTAGACATTGCGTTGATTGATACTGAAGGACATCCGGTGCCACGAGGCCAAATTGGCGAAGTGGCATCCCGAGGCAATAATGTCATGCTTGAGTATTACAACGAACCCGAGCAAACCGCCGCCTTTTGGCGCAATGGTTGGGCGGTAACCGGCGACTTGGCCGTTATGGACGAAGATGGCTTCATTACGTTGGTTGATCGCGCCAAAGACATGATTATTTCCGGTGGGGAAAATGTGTATCCCAAGGAAATTGAGAATGCCATTTATGAACTTGACGCTGTGGCCGAGTGTGCAGTGTTTGGCATCCCTGACGATAAATGGGGTGAGATACCAATTGCGTACGTGTTGCTGAAGTCAGCTGCCTCGTTAACGGAAGAGGAAATTGTCGATCATTGTGCCCGACGTCTGGCGCGTTTCAAGCGTCCGCGGCAAGTCAAATTTGTCGAGAACTTCCCCAAAACACCGATCGGCAAAATTCAAAAGAACCTGCTGCGCGATAAGTATTGGCAAGGCAAGGAGAAAAAAATATGAACTCAGTTTATGAAAGTTATCAGCGTTTGCAGTTCGATGAACCTGCACCAGGCGTATTGCGCATTACTATGGCCAACCCAGGACGTTTGAATTCCGCCGATGCCGTCATGCATGGGGAGCTCGTGCGGGTGTGGCGTGATATTGATGCTGACCCTGATGTTTCCGTTGCCATTATCCGTGGTTCAAAGGGGGCTTTTTCGTCGGGTGGCGACCTGGACCTCGTCAAAGAGATGACGGAAGACTTTACGGTGTTATCGCGTGTGTGGAAAGAGGCAAGAGACCTGGTTTATAACGTGATTAATTGTTCCAAGCCTATTGTTTCGGCGATGGAAGGGCCGGCAGTGGGTGCGGGTTTAGTGGCCGGCTTGTTGGCTGATATCTCCATTGCCGCTAAAGATGCACGCATTATCGATGGCCACACCCGATTGGGAGTGGCCGCCGGAGACCATGCCGCTATTGTGTGGCCGTTGCTTTGTGGCATGGCCAAGGCAAAATACTATTTAATGTTGTGCGAAAGTGTCTCCGGTGAGGAGGCTGAGCGAATCGGTTTGGTGTCGCTATGTACTGATGCGTCGGAGCTGGAAGCAAAGTCGCTTGAAATTGCCACCCGTCTGGCAAACGGCTCGCCTTCCGCTTTGCGTTGGACGAAATATGCGCTGAATAATTGGTTGCGGATGGCCGGGCCTACTTTCGATACGTCGTTGGCATTGGAATTTATGGGTTTTACAGGTCCCGACGCGAAAGAGGGGTTGGCCTCGTTGAAAGCAAAGCGAAAACCTGATTTCGATCAAAATTGCCCGTTATAAATAGCTGCGAGGAAAAAGAATGTCTGATCAAAAAAAAGCTCAACTTGACGCTTCGTCTGCTGGTAATGAGGTATTACTTGAGTTCCCATCCGCGCATATTGCGATTGTGCGCTTGAATCGTCCTCATGTGCGCAATGCCCTCGATCTGGGGATTCGTAAAGAGTTGGCCGCGGTGTTCAGATCGTTGGCCGATAACGCTGAATTACGTTGCGTCATTCTCACCGGCGGTGACAAGTTTTTTGCCGCCGGGGCGGACATTGAAGATATGTCTCGGATTGATGCGGTGCAGATGTATCACCGCCATACGGAACGCTTATGGGCTGCCGTGGCCGAGTGCCCTGTTCCGGTTATTGCGGCGGTGGCGGGCTATGCTTTGGGTGGGGGCCTGGAACTTGCCATGAATGCCGATATGATTGTGTCCGCGCGTAGCGCCCGTTTCGGCCAACCCGAGGTTCGGGTGGGAATTATGCCCGGAGCCGGGGGGACGCAACGTTTAACCCGTGCAATTGGCAAGTTCCGTGCCATGTACTTGTGCATGACAGGTTATTTGATCAGTGCTGATGAAGCCTATGATATGGGCTTGGTCAGCAAAGTGGTTGACGACGCAGAACTCATGCCACATTGCCTTGAGTTAGCGCAACATTTGGCCGGTCAGCCGCCTATTGCTTTACAACAAATTAAAGAAGTGGTTTTACACGGTGCCGATGCGTCGTTGGGCGCAGCACTTGCGCTTGAACGAAAAGCGTTGCAACTATTGTTTGCCACCCAGGATAAGCAAGAAGGGATGAAAGCGTTTCTTGAGAAGCGCAAGCCCGATTACAAAGGGTTGTGAATTTTAAGCTATTGCATGGTGCGAATGAGCCCCACCGCAATGCCTTCCAGAGCGAATTCGTTGCTTGCATCGACAATAATGGGGGAGAAATCGGGATTTTCCGGAAGAAGCTGAATTTGCCCGTTTTCGCGATGTAAACGTTTAACGGTAACGTCGTCGCCCAGTCGGGCAACGACAATTTGCCCGTTACGCGCTTCGGCTGTTTTGCGAACCGCGAGCAGGTCGCCGTCGAGGATGCCGGCGTCGCGCATGCTGAGGCCCCGCACCTTAAGCAAATAGTGAGGGGTGGCCGTAAATAATGATGGTTCTACCGACAGTTCCCGTTCGACATGTTCACTGGCCAGAATAGGGCTGCCGGCGGCAACGCGCCCAACTACGGGTAGTACCAGCGGGTTGAAGAGTACGCCCGACGACAGACTGGTTTGTGATAACGCTGGTTCAGGATCGGCTTCCACTTTCAGGCGAATGCCTCGTGATGCCCCGGCAGTGAGTTCTATCGCCCCTTTTTTGGCAAGGGCCTTAAGGTGATCTTCCGCCGCGTTGGCTGACTTGAAACCCAGCTCTTTTGCAATTTCAGCACGCGTGGGGGGAAAACCCGTGCGCGCAATTTGCGCACGGATAAGATCAAGAATTTCTTGTTGGCGTGAGGTAAGTTTGATGGCCATGGAATAAGGGCTGTATTTTTATACAGCCCTTATTCTGCCCTAGCGGATATAAATTGGCAAGCTTTTACTACCCTGGCCAATATGATTTGTTTAGAGCACTTTTGCGATAGATTTCGCAACGTGATCGATGTTGCCACTATTTAATGCGGCAACGCAAATACGACCGCTACCAACCGCATAAACACCATGATCGGCGCGTAATGCTTCTACTTGCTCTTTGGTTAGGCCCGAGTAAGAAAACATGCCACGTTGCGCCAAAACAAAATCAAAGTTTTGAGTTACGCCGTGGTCTTTGAGCTTCTGCACCAATTGCGCTCGCATATCGCGAATGCGGTTACGCATGCCGCTGAGTTCCTCGACCCACAGTTGATAAAGTTCGGGGGTATTCAAGACTGTGGAAACGACCGTGCCGCCATGAGTGGGCGGGTTGGAGTAGTTGGTGCGGATGACTATTTTCAGTTGGCTAAGAACCCGGGCGCTTTCGTCTTTAGACGCGCAAAGGAGTGTTAGTGCACCGACTCGTTCGCCGTATAGCGAAAACGATTTGGAAAACGAGGAGCTGATTAGCACGGAAATATCCAAGCCCGCAAATAAACGCACAACGGAGGCGTCGTCTTCGAGGCCGTCGCCGAATCCTTGATAGGCGATATCCAGGAAAGGAACCAAGCCGGTTTCTTTAACGGTTTCGGCGATTTGCTTCCACTGTTCGGCTGAAGGATCAACCCCTGTGGGGTTGTGGCAGCATGCATGCAGTACGACGATTGTGCCTTTTGGCAGTGTCTTCAATGCCGCCAGCATGCCGTCGAAATCGAACCCGTGTGTTTCAGGGTTGTAATAAGGGTACTGGTCGACCTGGAAGCCGGCTCGCTCAAAAATACCCCGATGGTTTGCCCAACTGGGGTTGCTGATGACAACTTTGGCGTTGGGTTGAACCTGTCTTAGGAAGTCGGCACCGATTTTAAGGGCGCCTGTGCCGCCCAGGGTTTGAACGGTAAGGGCGCGCCCGGAAGCGGCCAATTCGTGGTTCTGGCCAAGTAGCAGGGTTTGGGCACCTTTGTTGTAAGGCGCCAGGCCGTCGATGGGCAGATAGGCGCGTGGCGCAGCCTGTTCAATACGTGCTTTTTCGGCTTCACGCACGGCTTTGAGCAAGGGTACACGGCCATTGTCATCGTAGTACACGCCCACACCCAGATTGACTTTTTCGGACCGGGTGTCAGTGTTGTATTGTTCGTTTAATCCTAGGATGGGATCGCGGGGAGCTAATTCAACGGATTCGAAAATTGAGGTCATATTACCTGTGATGTGTGAGGGAAGATAATTAATGAGATAATAAGGGGTTTACCCTTAGGTGTCCAGCATGGCCGTGAAAACACCGGGCTTTGTGCAGTATCCGAATAGCCCTTTTGAACTTTACCAGCCTTATCCGCCCGCCGGCGATCAGCCGGCGGCAATTGATGCTTTGGTGGAAGGAGTCGATGACGGTTTGATGTTCCAAACGCTATTGGGGGTAACGGGATCGGGCAAGACGTTTTCCATGGCCAATGTGATTGCGCGTACCGGCCGGCCGGCCCTGGTGCTGGCGCCCAACAAAACGCTTGCCGCTCAGCTTTATGCCGAGTTTCGTGAGTTCTTCCCGAAAAATGCGGTGGAGTATTTTGTGTCGTATTACGACTACTACCAACCCGAAGCTTATGTGCCCACGCGTGATTTGTTTATCGAAAAGGATTCGTCAATTAACGACCATATCGAGCAAATGCGTTTATCGGCAACCAAAAGTCTGCTGGAGCGGCGCGACACCATTATCGTTGGCTCGGTTTCCTGCATCTATGGTATCGGTAATCCCGGCGACTACCATGCGATGGTATTGACGCTGAGAACGGGTGACCGGGTGCCGCGCCAGGAGTTGCTGGCCCGGTTGGTTGCCATGCAATATGAACGTAACGACGTTGAGTTTGTGCGCGGCACGTTTCGGGCACGAGGTGAAACAATCGATGTGTTTCCTGCGGAAAACGCCGAACTGGCAGTGCGCATTACGTTGTTCGACGATGAAGTGGAAACCCTGCAATTGTTCGACCCTTTAACCGGAAAGGTGCGTCAGAAGGTTTTACGATTCACTGTGTTCCCGCGTTCGCATTACGTGACCCCACGTGAAACTGTGTTGCGCGCAATTGAAACTATTAAGGCGGAATTGCGCGAGCGCACAAAAATTTTGCTGGATGATCACAAACTGGTTGAAGCGCAACGTCTTGAACAGCGCACCCGCTTCGATCTGGAAATGTTGCAGGAACTGGGTTTCTGCAAGGGGATCGAAAATTACTCACGCCATCTTTCCGGGGCGGCACCCGGAGAGCCGCCGCCGACGTTGATCGACTACCTTCCCGACGATGCCCTGATGTTTATTGATGAAAGCCACGTCACGATCGGCCAGTTGGGTGCCATGTATAAAGGAGACCGGTCGCGTAAAGAAACCCTTGTAACGTATGGTTTTCGATTGCCGTCGGCATTGGATAATCGGCCGTTGAAAATGGAAGAATTTGAAGCGCGAATGCGTCAAACTGTTTTTGTTTCCGCAACGCCTTCGCGTTATGAACATGAGCATGCAGATAATGTTGTTGAGCAGGTTGTCAGGCCAACCGGTCTGGTGGATCCCGAGGTCGAGGTGCGACCTGCGGTAACACAGGTTGATGACCTCTTGGGCGAAATCAAGTTGCGCGTTGCCGTGCAGGAGCGGGTATTGGTTACGACGCTAACCAAGCGGATGTCCGAAGATTTAACCGATTACCTTGCTGAAAATGGTTTGAAGGTGCGTTATTTGCATTCAGATATCGATACCGTTGAGCGTGTGGAAATTATCCGTGACTTGCGCCTGGGGGTGTTTGATGTTTTGGTCGGTATTAACCTGCTGCGGGAAGGGTTGGATATTCCTGAGGTATCGCTGGTTGCAATTTTGGACGCCGACAAAGAAGGGTTCTTGCGTTCCGAACGAAGCCTTATACAGACGATCGGGCGGGCTGCCCGGAATTTGAATGGTCGTGCCATTTTGTATGCTGATCGTGTTACAGACTCGATGCGCCGTGCAATCGACGAAACGCAGCGCCGTCGCGATAAGCAACTGGCCTTCAATGAAGAGCATGGCATTGTGGCTCAAGGGGTTAACAAGGCCGTGCGCGAAATGATTGATGGTGTTGAGCAGCCCAACAAGCCGTCGCACGACGACAGTATTCCTGCTGAACTTTTAAGCGATGATCGGCTATTGGCTCGTGAGATACGCCGTTTGGAGAAGCAGATGCTTGATCATGCCCGCAACCTGGAGTTTGAACAGGCAGCCGCCGCGCGCGACGCGTTGAACCGTTTAAAAGAGCAAGTTTTGCTCAATCCAAGTTGATTTACTTATACAGTAATGTGAAAAACTTATTTGCTCCGTGTGTCTTCTGCGGTAGGCGTTAGGCTGTTGCTAAATTGCAACGATGTTGGCTCAAAAAGGCGAGAAGGGGCTACTTGTCATCCGGATGACACCTGTTTTATGCCTTTTTCCGGAATTACGATGAAAATGCAGCTCCGAGACGCTTGTTGCACTGCATTATTCCAGATCTGGCAATCTTTCTGAGTAGGTTTGGCATGTCGTGCCGCCTCGTCGCGGGATCTGATTAAACCGGACTTTGCATGATACCTTCACAACAAATCGTCTTGTGTGAAGAAAAATTTTACGCTTAAATCTATTGCCTTATTTCGGGTTTTCCCTCACAATCTCACCCATGATGACTAAGGTACTTTTTGTTTGCACAGGTAATATTTGCCGCTCGCCCAGCGCAGAAGGCGTTTTTCGTCAAATGATCGAAGAAGCGGGTCTTTCTGGTCTGGTGGGTGTTGATTCGGCTGCTACACATGGTTTTCATGTGGGTGAGTCCCCCGACGCGCGGGCTCAGGCTGCGGCACGCAAGCGTGGTTACGACATTTCTCAATGCGTTGCCCGTCAAGTCACTGCCGATGATTTCCGCGAGTTCGACTTCATTCTGGTAATGGACTGGGAAAATCTTTCCGCATTGCAGCAACAGTGCCCCCGGGTGTATCGGCACAAACTGATGCTGCTTATGCGTTTTGCTAATGAGTTCGAGGAAGCCACAATTGCCGACCCCTATTATGGCGGTCCCGATGGTTTCAACAAGGTACTCGATTACCTTGAGGATGCTTGTCAAGGTGTACTCGAAGTTGTTCGCAAGCGCGCTACCCAGTACCAGGCAGCTTAAGGCAGCCGTTTACGGGTGTTCAGGTTGTTGGGACTACGCTTATAGTCTTCTTTGAAAAGCCGGGCTTTAGCCCGGTTTTTTGTATCTGTTTAACCTAGCAATTCAGTCGGGTATTTGCTATACTTGAGTCAAATAGTCGGGAATTTATCAGTTGAGATTCATTCCTGTTGTTTGCACAGACACTGGCAAGGAAATCATATGCGTTTAACCACAAAAGGGCGCTTTGCCGTTACCGCCATGATCGACTTGGCGCTGCGTCAGCACAGCGGCCCGGTTACGTTGGCGGCAATCAGTCAAAGGCAAAACATATCGCTGTCTTACCTGGAGCAATTGTTCGGTAAGCTGCGTCGCCACGAATTGGTTGACAGTGTGCGGGGTCCGGGTGGCGGTTATTCTCTGGCTCGTTTGGCGCGTGATGTCACCGTGGCCGATATCGTATTCGCAGTCGACGAACCGCTCGACGCCACTAGCTGTGGCGGCAAGGAAGATTGCAACGTGGGTCGTACAGGGCATTCAAGCCGTTGCATGACACACGAGCTCTGGACAACGTTAAATCACAAAATGGTGGAATACCTCGATTCGGTCTCGCTGCAAGATCTGGTCGACAAGCAACGCATGCGGGCATTGCACGATGCCTCTGCAGAAAGAAACGAAAACACAGTTAAAGTTAGTAAGGTGGCGAGCGCCAAGGTCGCGCCGTCCATGCCGGTTTAATAAGGAGTTGGTTGATGTCTTCACGTCCTGTTTATTTAGATTACTCATCCACAACGCCGGTTGACCCCCGCGTTGTCGAGAAAATGGTTCCGTGGCTTTACGAGCATTACGGTAATCCTGCGTCGCGCAGCCATGCTTTCGGTTGGGAAGCGGAAGAGGCGGTGGAACAGGCGCGTGCCCAGGTTGCCGACCTGGTGAATGCCGATTCGCGTGAAATTATCTGGACATCCGGCGCAACGGAATCCATTAACCTGGCGGTGAAAGGCGCCGCGCATTTTTACGCCGAGCGCGGTAAACACATTATTACGCTGAAAACCGAGCACAAGGCTACGCTTGATACCTGTCGTGAACTTGAGCGCCAGGGTTTTGAGGTCACTTACCTCGATGTTCAAGAAAACGGTTTGCTTGATCTTGAAGTCTTCAAGCAAGCGTTGCGCCCTGATACCAGTGTGGTGTCTGTCTTAATGGTGAACAACGAAATCGGTGTTATTCAGGATATTGAAACCATTGGCGAAATTTGCCGCGAAAAAGGCATTATTTTCCATGTTGATGCCGCCCAAGCAACGGGTAAAGTGGAAATCGATCTACAAAAGCTAAAGGTAGACCTGATGTCTTTTTCGGCACATAAAACTTATGGCCCGAAAGGCATGGGTGCACTGTTTATCCGCCGTAAACCTCGTATTCGCATTTTGGCGCAAATTCATGGTGGCGGTCACGAACGGGGTTTCCGCTCAGGTACGTTGCCAACGCACCAAATCGTAGGTATGGGTGAGGCTTTCCGTTTGGCTAAACAAGAGATGGGTACAGAAAATGAACGCATTCGTGTTCTGCGCGACCGCCTGTGGAACGGGGTTTCGGAAATTGAAGAGGTGTACCTGAATGGTGATATGGAGCGACGTGTTCCGCATAACCTGAACGTGAGTTTCAACTACGTGGAAGGTGAGTCACTCATTATGGCCATCAAAGAACTGGCAGTCTCCAGTGGTTCGGCCTGTACTTCTGCGAGTCTGGAACCGTCCTATGTATTACGCGCATTAGGTCGGAACGACGAGTTGGCACACAGTTCCATTCGTTTCACCTTGGGGCGCTTTACTACTGAACAAGATGTTGATTTTGCCGTCGAACTATTGAAGGCCCGGGTTGGCAAACTGCGCGATATGTCCCCGCTGTGGGAAATGGTGCAGGAAGGGGTTGACCTGGACACGGTTCAATGGGCCGCACACTAAAGATTTAAGAGAAATACAAGGAGCACATCATGGCTTATAGCGAAAAAGTACTGGATCACTATGAAAACCCCCGCAACGTGGGTGGCTTTGAAAAAGGCGATGCCGGCGTGGGTACTGGTATGGTTGGCGCCCCTGCCTGTGGCGACGTCATGAAACTGCAAATTAAGGTGAATGAATCGGGCGTCATTGAAGACGCGCGTTTTAAAACTTATGGTTGCGGTTCGGCTATTGCTTCCAGTTCGTTGGTGACCGAATGGGTTAAAGGCAAAACGCTTGATCAGGCAATGGAAATTCGTAATACGCAAATTGCTGAAGAGCTGGCTTTGCCACCGGTGAAAATTCACTGTTCCATTCTGGCCGAAGACGCCATCAAGGCGGCTGTCCAGAATTACAAGGAAACGCATAGCAAACAGGATTAAAAATATGGGTATTACGCTTACTCCGCAAGCGGCTGATCATGTCAGCCGCTATTTGGCAAAACGTGGCAAGGGCCTGGGTTTGCGCTTGGGTGTGCGTACAACGGGTTGCTCCGGTATGGCGTACAAGCTTGAATATGTCGATGAGCCAAATGCCGATGATTCGGTTTTTGAACAGCACGGTGTAAAGGTTTTTATCGACGCGAAAAGCTTGCCGTACCTTGAGGGAACACAACTTGATTATGGTCGCGAAGGCTTGAACGAGGGGTTTAGGTTCACGAACCCCAACGAAAAGGCAACGTGCGGTTGCGGCGAATCATTTACGGTGTAGTGTGTCGTCTCAAAATTACTTCGGGTTATTCAATTTTCCGCAAACTTTCGCACTGGATACGCATTTGCTTGAAGCACGTTGGCGACAACTGGCGGGGCAAGTGCACCCCGACCGTTTCGCCAATGCCACCTCAGCAGAAAAGCGTGTCGCCATGCAGTGGGCATCGACCATTAATGAAGGGTATCGGGTGCTTAAGCAACCTTTGGCGCGCGCACGCTACTTATGCGAGCTGGCCGGATGCGATTTGCAAACCGAAAGCAACACGCGAATGGATGGGGCTTTTCTGATGCGCCAAATGGAGTGGCGCGAAGCGCTCGACGAGGCGAAGTCGGTGGCAAAGCCCGAAGCCTTTTTAGCGTTGGATACAGAGATCAAAGAGGCGATTGCAGATATGCAATGCCATGTTGCTGCGCTTATCGACGAACATGACGATTCGAATGCGGCTGCTGCGAAGGTGCGCGAATGGATGTTCCTGGATAAGCTGCTAAGCGAAATTCAGGTGGCAAAACACGAACTGGCAGACCGGAACCAATAATTATTTATGGCTTTATTGCAAATTTCCGAACCGGGCGACTCCCCGGTTCCACATCAACGTAAACTTGCTGTTGGTATCGATCTGGGTACAACGCATTCATTGGTTGGCGCGGTGCGCAGCAGTGCGCCCGAAGTACTGGCCGATGAACACGATCGCGTGTTGTTGCCATCGGTCGTGCGCTATTTGTCCAGTGGCGATGTGCAGGTAGGATACGAAGCGCGTGAACATCAGGCAAGCGATACGCGAAATACTATTGCGTCGGTGAAGCGTTTTATGGGGCGGTCTTTGGCCGAGGCTCAGGCTGAGGGTGCCGCGTACGATTTTGCCGAAGGTGACGATATGGTGCGACTGCGTACCGTGCAGGGTGATTTCAGCCCGGTTGAGGTTTCCAGCGAAATCCTTAAGTCGTTGCGGACACGTGCCGAAATGGTGCTGGGCGGTGACCTGGTTGGCGCGGTTATTACTGTGCCCGCCTATTTCGATGATGCTCAACGTCAGGCAACCCGAGACGCAGGTCGTTTGGCTGGTCTGACTGTGTTGCGTTTGTTGAATGAGCCCACGGCTGCCGCAATTGCCTATGGCCTTGATCACGCGGCTGAAGGGGTTTATGCGGTTTACGATTTGGGCGGCGGCACTTTCGATATTTCTATTCTGCGTTTAAGCAAAGGCGTGTTTGAGGTTGTTGCGACAGGCGGTGATACCCAGCTTGGCGGTGATGATTTCGACACTGAAATTGTTAAGCAGGTTGTTCAATCGCATTCGCTAAAGCTAGATCGCAAGGAAGACGTCCGTGCTTTGTATGTGGCGGCCCGGGCGGCGCGCGAAGCGCTGACCGATGCCGATGAAACTGTGTTCAGCGCCCAAGTAGGGGCCGATACAGTGGAAATGAAGCTGGGTCGCGATCAATTCGAGTCCTGGGCGCAGCCACTTGTCAGTCGGACTCTTGACCGTGCGCGCAAAACGCTGCGTGATGCAGATCTTGAAATAACTGACGTAAAAGGCGTGGTCATGGTGGGTGGCGCTACGCGCATGCCTGTCATTCAGCGCGAAGTAGGAAAACTGTTTGGTTCCGACCCGTTGAACGATCTCGATCCCGATCAGGTGGTGGCTTTGGGCGCAGCCTTGCAAGCCAACTTGCTGGTGGGCAATCGTGCGCCGGGTGAAGACTGGCTCTTGCTCGACGTCACGCCCCTGTCGCTGGGTCTGGAGACCATGGGCGGGTTGGTTGAGCGTGTCATTCCGCGTAACAGCACCATTCCGGTGGCGCGTGCTCAAGAATTCACGACCTTTAAAGATGGCCAAACAGCCATGAGTATCCACGTTGTTCAGGGTGAGCGTGATCTGGTGTCCGACTGTCGTTCGCTGGCGCGTTTTGAATTAAGAGACATTCCGCCCATGGTTGCCGGTGCCGCACGCATTCAGGTTACGTTCCAGGTCGACGCCGATGGTCTATTGAATGTTAGCGCGCGTGAGGAAAGCACGGGTGCCGAAGCCAGCGTCTCGGTGAAGCCTTCTTATGGTTTATCCGATGACGAAGTTGCCCGCATGCTAAGTGAGGGAATGAGTCATGCGTCGGAAGATGCACAGGCACGTGCCTTGCGTGAGCAGCAGGTTGAGTTAAGCCAGTTGCTGGAGTCGGTGCAGTCTGCACTGGAGTCAGACGGCGACCTTCTTGATAACGATGAGCGTGCGCAGGTGGATGACGTCATGCAAGTTGGCTGGGCGGTGCTGAAAGAAGGTAACGCCACTGCCGATGCGGTGCGCCAGACGGTTGAACGTCTTTCACAGGCTACCGACTCGTTTGCCGCCCGAAGAATGGATCGCAGTATTCGCCGCGCATTGTCGGGTCGCAGTCTTGATGAAGTCTCCAAGCCATAACTTAGAAGTATTATGCCGAAAATTACAGTTTTGCCTCACCCCGAAGTTTGTCCGGAAGGCGCGGTTATAGAGAACGCACCCTCGGGTGAATCCATTTGTCGGGTGCTACTCGATAACCATGTCGAAATTGAACATGCCTGCGAATTGTCGTGCGCCTGTACTACGTGTCACGTGATTGTGCGTGAGGGGTTTGATTCCCTGGACGAGGCGACGGATAACGAGGAAGATTATTTAGACCGCGCGTGGGGATTAACGCCCACTTCACGGCTTTCCTGCCAGGCGAAAATTGCCGACGAAGACTTAACGGTTGAAATCCCCAAGTATTCAATTAATCATGCAAAGGAAAACCATTAAGCAGCGCTTTGCGTGCTGCTTAATGGTAAGTTGATTATTTAATCTTCGCGTCGTAAATGCGGAAATAAAAGCACGTCGCGAATACTGTGGCTGTCGGTAAGCAACATCATTAAACGGTCAATTCCGATACCACAACCGCCCGTGGGTGGCATACCGTATTCAAGCGCTCGAATGTAGTCGGCGTCGTAATACATGGCTTCCTCGTCGCCGGCGTCTTTGGCTTCAACTTGGGCATGAAAACGGGCCGCCTGATCTTCAGGGTCGTTCAATTCTGAAAACCCGTTAGCCATTTCACGACCTGTAATGAACAGCTCGAAGCGCTCGGTAATTCCGGGGTGATTATCTGAGGCCCGTGCCAGCGGCGACACCTCAACAGGATAGTCCACAATAAAAGTTGGATTCCAAAGCTGCGCTTCGGCCGTTTCTTCGAATAAAGCCAATTGCAAGGCGCCGATGCCGGCTTGCTTCAGTGGTGGGGCGTCAACGTCAACACGCAACTTTTTAAGTTCGGCGCGCAGGAAGTTGATATCTTCAAGCTGTACCTGGGTGTATTGGGGGCAGTACTTTTGTATGGCTTGAATAATTGTGAGACGATCGAAAGGCGCGGCCAGGTCAAGCTCCTGATCTTGATAAGTAAACGTGGCGCTACCCGTTGCAGCAATCGCCGCCTGGCGAATCAGCGATTCAGTGAAATCCATCAACCAGTGGTAATTGGTATAGGCCGCATAGAATTCCATCATGGTGAATTCGGGGTTATGCCGCGGGCTGACGCCTTCATTACGGAAATTCCGGTTCAGCTCGAATACGCGCTCAAAGCCGCCCACAATTAAGCGCTTCAAATAAAGCTCGGGGGCAATGCGCAAATACATTTCCATGTCGAGCGCATTATGGTGTGTCACGAAAGGTTTAGCTGTCGCGCCGCCGGGAATAGGGTGCAGCATGGGCGTTTCCACTTCCATGAAACCGGCGTCGAGCATGTACTGACGAATGCGGCCAATCGCTTTGCTACGTGCCATAAACGTGTGGCGCGTTTGTTCGTTCATGATCAGGTCGACATAACGCTGACGATAACGCAGCTCCTGATCGGTTACGCCGTGGAATTTGTCGGGTAAGGGGCGCAGTGATTTGGCCAACATGCGAATGCCGGCGGCTCGTACCGATAACTCACCTTTGTTGGTTTTGAAAAGCGTGCCCTCGACGCCGATGATGTCACCGATATCCCAGGTTTTGAACGACTCATAGGCCTCGTCGCCCACGCCGTTTTTGTCCAGGTAGATCTGGATCCGGCCGCTGCCGTCTTGTAATGTGGCGAAGCTGGCTTTGCCCATGACGCGTTTAAGCATAATACGGCCCGCTACTTTAGCGGGCTGCGCGAGCGCTTCCAGAGCGGGTTTGTCATGGTCGTGATACGCGGCCTGCAGGTCGGCGGCTTTATCGTCGGGTGCGAAGTCATTGGGAAAGGCTACGCCGTCTTCACGCAGCCGCGCAAGTTTTTGGCGACGTTCTGCAATAAGGTGATTTTCTTCGGCAACAGGCGCAGCAGGATCGGAGGAATGGGTCATAACTTTCGTGGAAAGATTAGGTATGTAAACAGCAGGGCGATGTTAGGTAGTGGGAGCGGCGGCTGTGACCGCCGCCGGGCCTCGTTAGCGAAACAGGTGCTAAACCCCTTGCTTCAGGCTGGCTTGAATAAAAGGGTCCAGGTCGCCGTCGAGTACTTTTTGCGTGTTTGAAATTTCGACACTGGTGCGCAAGTCTTTGATGCGGCTTTGGTCCAGCACGTAAGAGCGAATTTGGTGCCCCCAGCCCACGTCGGTTTTGGCGTCTTCCATTTTTTGCTGTTCGGCCATGCGCTGGCGCATTTCCAGTTCATACAGGCGCGATTTCAGCATTTGCATGGCTTCGGCACGGTTGCGGTGTTGCGAGCGATCATTCTGGCATTGCACGACAATACCGGTGGGTATGTGGGTAAGGCGAACGGCCGAGTCGGTCTTGTTAATGTGTTGGCCGCCGGCGCCGCTGGCGCGGTAGGTGTCAACACGTAGATCGGCCGGATTAACGTCGATTTCAATTGAGTCGTCGACCTCGGGATAGACAAAGACGCTGGCGAAAGAAGTATGGCGCCCGTTGGACGAGTCGAACGGGCTTTTACGCACAAGTCTGTGCACACCCGACTCCGTGCGCAGAAAGCCGAAGGCGTAGTCGCCTTCCACCTTGATGGTGGCTGACTTGATACCGGCGACTTCGCCGGGCGACTCTTCCAGGACTTCAGTTTTGAATTCTTTGCGTTCACAATAACGTAAGTATTGGCGCAACAGCATGGAGGCCCAGTCTTGCGCTTCGGTTCCACCTGCGCCGGCCTGGATATCAATGAAACAGTTCAGCGGATCTGCCGGGTTGTTAAACATGCGTCGGAACTCAAGCTCTTCCAGACGCTCGCCCAAAGCATTGCAATCGGCTTCGATCGCTTGCAGGGTTTCTGTGTCGTCGTCGGCACTGGCCAATTCAAAAAGTTCTTTGGCTTCGTTCAGGCCGGTTTCCAGATCAGATAATGTTTGAACGACGATTTCCAGACTTTTCTTTTCGCGACCCAGATCCTGGGCATGTTTGGGGTCGTTCCATACGTCGGGGCTTTCAAGCTCGGCGTTTACCACTTGCAGACGTTCAGATTTGCCGGCGAAGTCAAAGATACCCCCGTAGCGCATGTTGCCGCTGGGTATAGTCGTCTATACGAGCCAAAAGCTGGTTTTGTTGTTCCACTTCCATAAATATTCCTGAAATCAGCATGTTTTACGATAACTTAGCATTTTAACGTACTTGTAAACACGCACTCATGCCCCATTTAAATTGTTAAAGCAGATTCTTTGGCTATTTTGTATTCTTAATAGAAAAAAACAACCAAGGTTATTAAATCAATCAATTTTACAAATGTATGGGGCTTGCCTATACTGACCCTGTATTCAGTTTTAACCCCTATTTTTAACCACAACACAGAGGAATTAAGACATGTCTCTTATCAACACCAAAATCAAACCTTTCAAAGTACAGGCTTTTCAAAACGGCAAATTTTCTGAAGTAACTGATGAGTCCGTGAAAGGCAAATGGTCTGTGTTCGTTTTCTACCCCGCAGACTTCACATTCGTGTGTCCCACCGAGCTGGAAGACTTGGCCGACCTGTATCCAGAATTCCAGAAACTGGGCACTGAGGTGTATGCCGTTTCTTGCGATACCCACTTCTCGCACAAAGCATGGCACGATACATCGGCTGCCATCAAAAAAGTGCAGTACCCCATGTTGGGCGACCCCACCCAGGTGCTGGCTCGCAACTTCGAAGTACTGATCGAAGAAGAAGGCCTGGCGCTGCGTGGCACATTTGTTGTGAACCCTGAAGGTGAGATCAAGGCTATGGAAGTGCACGACAACGGTATCGGCCGTAAAGCCGACGAGTTGCTGCGTAAAGTACGTGCTGCACAGTACATTGCCGCTCACCCCGGTGAAGTTTGCCCTGCCAAGTGGGAAGAAGGCGCTGAAACACTGAAGCCTTCCCTCGATTTGGTTGGCAAGATCTAAGCAAGGCATTCGGTTCTGCTTTAAGAAGGAGAGTGTGGCCTGCCAAAACGGGCCACGCTTCCGAACCGGTCGCGGTACGGCCAAAAACCGCGCCGCGACTTTTTGAATAGACAAAACACAGAAGAAGGTGAACGTTATGTTAGAAGCCAATGTAAAAGACCAGTTGCAGTCTTATATGGAACGTATTTCCGAGCCCGTTGAGCTGGTGGCTCATTTAGACGGTGGCGCGAAGTCGACTGAGCTGCGCGAACTGCTGCAGGAAATTGAATCCATGTCTGACAAGGTGACATTGGTTGAAAGCGGCGACTCACAGCGCAAACCTTCGTTTGAAATCCGTCGTGCGGGTACCGATATTGGCATTACCTTTGCCGGTATCCCCATGGGGCACGAATTTACGTCTCTTGTCCTGGCATTACTGCAGGTTGGGGGGCATCCCATCAAGCTGGACGAAGCGGTTATTGAACAGATTCGCAATCTTGATGGTGACTACGAGTTTGAAACGTATTTCTCGCTGTCCTGCCAGAACTGCCCCGATGTGGTTCAGGCATTGAATGCAATGTCGATTATTAATCCACGCATCAAGCACGTGGCCATCGATGGTGCCTTGTATCAGGATGAAGTGGACGCCCGACAAATTATGTCGGTTCCCACTATGTTCCTGAATGGCGAGAAGTTCGGCCAGGGTCGCTCCAGCGTTGAAGAAATTCTGGCTCAGTTGGATACGGGTGCCAGTTCGCGTAAAGCTGAAGAATTGAGTTCTCGTGAGCCTTACGATGTATTGATTGTGGGCGGTGGGCCAGCCGGCGCGGCTGCGGCGGTTTATGCTGCGCGTAAAGGTATCCGTACAGGTATTGTGGCTGAGCGTTTCGGCGGGCAAGTACTCGATACCAATGCCATTGAAAACTTTATTTCCGTTAAAGAAACCGACGGGCCGAAGTTTGCCGCAGCACTTGAAGAGCACGTTAAAACCTACGACGTCGACATCATGAATGTGCAACGGGCCGAAAAGCTGATTCCCGGCAAAATGATTGAAGTGAAGCTGGCTAACGGTGCTTCGCTGAAAGGTAAGTCGGTTATTTTGGCAACGGGCGCTCGCTGGCGCAACATCAACGTACCGGGTGAAGACGAATATCGCAATGCCGGCGTAGCATACTGCCCACACTGCGATGGCCCCTTGTTCAAAGGCAAAGACGTTGCGGTTATCGGCGGTGGTAACTCGGGTGTTGAGGCGGCTATTGATTTGGCCGGTGTGGTGCGCCACGTTACCCTCCTTGAGTTTGCCGACGAACTTAAGGCCGATGCGGTATTGCAGCGTAAACTACGCAGCCTGTCGAACGTTGAAGTTATCGTTTCCGCCCAAACCACCGAAATTCTCGGCGACGGTAAGAAGGTGAATGGTCTGACATATAAAGATCGACAGTCCGGAGAATCCAAAAAAATTGATCTGGAAGGGGTCTTCATTCAGATTGGTTTGGTTCCTAATACCGAGTGGCTCAAAGACAGTCTATCCTTGAGTAAGTTTGGCGAGATTGAGATTGACGCCAAAGGGCAAACGTCAGTGCCGGGTGTGTTTGCGGCGGGTGACGTTACGACGGTTCCCTACAAGCAAATTGTGATTGCGGCAGGGGACGGCGCCAAGGCTGCATTGGGCGCGTTCGATCATCTGATTCGCAGTTCAGTTTCCGATGAGGAAGAGGTGACGACGACCGAAAATGCGACGGCCTGATTTTTGGTTAGTCGCGGCGGGCCCGGCCCCAACGCATCAAGCCCACCACAAGCAATGTGGTGGGCTTTTTTGTCAGTGAAAAAGATGCACTCGCCCTTGGGCTCTAGTATGCTCATGCAATGAGTATATTGTCCGATCCGATACCCGTGCCGTCGGCCGACGCCGCTTCGCAACCCAGCCGATTATTTTATGCATTGTGGCCCGATGCCGAAACAGCCGGGAGGTTGGCAAAGTTGCAAGAAAATCTGGCTGGGAGACACACCCATCCGAACGATATGCACCTTACTTTGGCTTTTTTAGGGATACAGCCCGAAGAGAACCAGCCCGTCTTGCACGCCATCTTAAGAGATTTGCCGCTCCCGGAAGCGTTTTCGCTCGATTTAACAGAGTTAAATAGTTTCCCGAATATTAAGGTCAGTTGGGTAGGGCCAAAGATCACGCCGCAGCCCTTGGATCAATTATGGCGTATGCTAGGCAATTCTCTAGACAAGCACGAAATTTGGTGGGACAAGAAAATACCGTTTCGGCCGCATGTGACGTTGGCTCGAAAGGTTGTGGCGCCGCATAGTCTTCTACGGGAACCGGTCTGTTGGCAGGCCCGAAGAGTGGTGTTGGCCGGGTCTGTTCCCTGTGCTGTGCCTGGTGGCGGCGGTAAATATCGCGTTCTTGCCGAACGTAGGCTTTTTTGATTAAGTATTGGTGAGTCTTTCTGAATGAGTAATGTAATGCCTGATCAGGTTCGACGTTTACTATTGCTAAGACATGCGCATGCCGGCTTTGCGGAAAGCGGTGGAGATATCGAGCGAAATTTAAGCGAACGCGGCCTAACCGAAGCGTTGGAGGTGGGCAGGCTTATGGCGACGGAAGGTTTTATTCCGGATCTGGCTGTTATCTCGCCTGCACAACGTACCCGGCAAACTTGGGCGCAAGTACAGAAGCGACTGCCAACGGCGGTTCAATGTCTTTATGAAAACCGTATTTATGAGGCAGGTATAGCGGCATTGCTGGATGTGCTTGGGGCGCAACCCGATTCACGCCAGACTTTGCTGCTAGTGGGACATAACCCAGGAATGCAAGGGTTGGCTTTGAAGCTGACAGGTCGGGGAAGTAAAAATGCGGTGGTGCGACTGAGGCATGAATTTCCACCTGCGAGCCTCGCCGTTATTACGTTTCCGGATACCCGCAGATGGGCCGACATTGATGAGCGATCGGGCGTTCTTGAACATTTCATGACGCCGTCACCCGTTATTTAGTTTGTTAATCTGAAGCAGGGCGAACCTGTAACGCGCATTAGGCTTAACGCCGGTTGTTGCGTGCCATGGGCGGGCGGCCTTCGATATGGCGAAATACAATACGGCCTTTGCTGAGATCGTAGGGAGACATTTCCAGTTTGACTTTGTCACCGGCAAGAATACGAATGTGGTGCTTGCGCATTTTGCCGCCGGTGTATGCCACGATGGGGTGGCCGTTTTCCAGCGTTACGCGAAAACGGGAGTCGGGGAGGACTTCGGTTACCGAGCCGGTCATTTCAAGTAATTCTTCTTTAGCCATGAGTACAGTTTCCTCTTGTAATAGTCGGCCGCACAGCAATGCCTGGGCATTGCCACCTGAAACAGGTAGCCCTTGTGAGGCCGGCCGTTGTTTAACGGGGTACAAAAAAGCACAGCGCGGGCTGTGAAAAGCAGGGCCGGGCATGCGGGCCCCGGATTGATAGGGTTCGGCTATTTTTATAACCAAGCCCTTGAATTGATGACTATCTTTATAGATAACGATTTATATAGGGTAGCGTGAGACCCTTTGATGTGTCAAGGAAAACCCTTATTTCACTCACAAGTGTGGCCTCTTCATTTCATGCGTTCAAGCACGTAACGATCTCCGCGCAAATAATGCCAAAGCACCGCTGCGGCGTGCCCCAATGCAGCTGCCAATAGTGTCCAGCCCAGCAAACCATGGAAATTGCCACCCAGATCAATCATCCATTCAATTTTGTTGGTTTCATCGAAACCTGGCATGAGAGGGATGCCAAAGGGGGAGAAAGCTTTTCCTGAGCCATACTGGCGAATAAGTGCAATGACAGGTATGGCGAACATGAGAATGTATAAAACAATATGTCCCGTGATTGACCATTTACTGACAGCGGGTGGGCGTTTGCGCAGATTGGCGAGCGCCCACAGTACACGTAAAAGAATCAGCACCATCAGTAATGAACCCACCGATTTATGTGTTCCCCAGAAAAATTTATCGATACCGGTTTTCTCGAACAGCGCATGGATAATGACAGAGGTGAACTGCCAAAGTAATACCAAAGCCATCCCCCAATGGAGTATGCGGGAAACTAAACCATAACGTTCGGGTGAGTCACAGAATTGGGTGCAAGACATACAATTGGTTTCCTATTTTTTACAGAAAAATACGCCCTGAATATTTCGATTTAAAGTATGGCATGAAATTTTTACCGGTAGTGGTTTACCATAGCAAAGAGAATATCAAACCATGTTTTTCTATCGGGTTGGAGTAGAGCTATGAGTGAAGTGACGGCAAGAACTTTCGATTCCTTGAGTTCAGACTGGTCATTAGACAATGTGCCGCTACATGATGTCGACCTTGAGCTTGTTCGCGACAATGAAGATTTGTTTTACATGGTGGCCGGCGCATCATTCATTGAAATTGCCGCCGATCTGTATACGCGTAACCTGATCGAATATTATTCCGACGCGCCAGAGATTCAGGAATGGCTCGAAACCAAATGGCAGCATGAAGAGTTGCGGCATGGTTATGTGTTGAAAGCTTATACGCAACATGTTTGGCCTGAGTTCGACTGGGAACGCGCGTACCAGAGCTTTTTTACTGAATATTCCGCTATGTGTACGGCCGATGAGCTTGAACCTACCCAGGGTCTGGAAATGGTCGCGCGTTGTGTCGTGGAAACGGGGACGGCCACCTTTTACACGGCGCTGGCCAGTCAGGCAACCGAGCCGGTGCTGGCCGGTATTGCCCAACGTATTCGTGCCGACGAGGTAAGTCATTACAAGCATTTTTTCCAGTATTTCCGGAAATATCGTGAAACGCAGAATCCGGGGCGCTGGAAGGTGTTCGGTGCATTGAAGCGTCGCATCCTGGAAGCGCGCTCCTCCGACGCCGACTGCGCTCTTTGGCATGTGTATCAGGTTCACAAAGGCAGTGGAGCGAATCGCGAAGAGTTCAATATTCTTTGCCGTCGTCTGGCCAAAGGGTTGCGTCGCCATTATCCGGTATCAATGGCGATAAAAATGGTGACCAAACCGCTGGATTTGCCTGCTTCGGTAAACCGTATGGTGATGGCGCCGCTCACACGGGCATCGAACTGGTTCTTGCGTTAACCGGACGTTCGAATGTCGAATGCTTTAATTGCCGGTATGCATTCCCGGGCGGTTTGTGCGCCTGCTTCAATGGCTTCTTCGGCGCGATGAAAATCGAGCAAGCCAAGATGCGCCAGCCGGGGCGCAATGGTAATGTGGGGCGGCTCGCCCACCATGCGGCTGCGAGTAATGCGTTCCTGCATAATATTGATGCTTGAGGCGACGACATCCAGCATGGACGGGATCTGGGGTTCGTCATCGTCGTCGTCGTTCCAGGTTGGCAGCAGCGCATTCAGATTGTTCTGAATGCGTTTGACCCATTCGGTGCTTTGTTCACTGTCGGGGTGGTCGGGTGAGGGCGAGCGTGAATCGGCCTCAGGTTGTTCTCCTCGACGCAAATGTCGGCCCAGCAAATCGGAATTCAGGTCGACCGCAATCAGGATATCTGCCCCCATGGCGCGTGCCAGTGAAACAGGCACCGGGTTAACCAGGCCACCGTCAACCAGTATTTGGCCGTTGTGACGTACAGGTGCAAATAAAGCAGGCAGAGCAATGGAGGCCCTGACTGCACCCAGCGTACTGCCGCTGCGCAGCCAGATTTCAGCTCCGCTGTATAGCGATGTGGCGACGGCACCGAACGGTACGCCCAAGTCTTCAATATCGCAGTCTTTGAATTTCTGCCGAAAAAAAGCCATGAGTCTCTCGCCTTTCAGGACGCCACCGGTTAAGGTGAGGTCCATGAATGAGACGACGTCTTTAAGCCCTAGTTTGGTCACCCATTTTTCCAATTCGCCCAGATGCCCGCCGGCATAAACAGCACCTACGAGCGCGCCAATTGACGTGCCGCAAACGATATCGGGTTGAATACCTGCTTTGTTCAGTTCGTTAATGACGCCGATATGGGCCCATCCCCGAGCTGAGCCGCTACCCAGGATGAGGCCGACTTTGGGGCGGTAGGAGCGGGACTTCATTTAATCAGTCCTTTCACCAGGAGAACCTCGCGGAGTAAGTCGAGTCTTTGAACCGGGTCATTTTCCCTCAGCAAGAGTGCCTTTTGGGTGGCGGGTAATGGTAGAAGTTCGGCCCACCGGTTTGCAACCCAGGCGGTGTCGCTTAACATAAACGGCGGGCTGATTGGCATTGCTTCCGGAGGCACGCCATCGCGCTGCAGGTCGGCAATGACTTTGCCTAATGCATCGGCACAAGCTTGAAGATCGTCGGTAATGGTAATCGATTGTTCAGTCGGCAATAGGGAAATTTCCGCCTCCCAAAGACCATTTGCTTTCTGCGTTGACTTTTCTAATTGAAAACGGTGTGTGCCTGAGCATTGAATTTGCATCAAGCCCGGCATAATCGTTTGTGCTTCGTTGATGCGCGCCAGCGTTCCTGTCTCGATAAAAGTTTCTTGCGTCATCGGGAGGCGAACTTCGCTGCCGCTGGTCAGTGCAACGACACCGAATTCTATGTTGTTGTCGAGACATTGTTGAATCATGTCTAAATAACGCACTTCAAAGATGCGCAGGTGTAAAACCCCACCTGGGAACAAGGCGCGACTGAGCGGAAATAACGGAACGGTAGTCATGCAAACATGATGCCATAAGTTCAATTCAAAACGCATATAAACTATAAATTGCTTCAATATAATTATTTGCGTATAGTATTTGTTCGGGCTTTTGCCCTATAAATAAAGAAATAATCCAAAGTTTGCTGGAGACAACTAATGAATAGTCAGGGAACGGGTTCGATTTTTGCAACGCCGGCTGTTGCGCTTACAGAACGCGACGACGGTACCATTTTGCTTGATAACCCTGTTGCGCTCGCGCCCTATGCGCGCTGTGTGGGCGAGTATCTTGAATATTGGGCTGAATCGGCACCTGATCGCGAATTTATAGCTCAGCGCAGCCCTGCGGGCTTGTGGCAGGGCTTAACGTATGCGCAAACGCTCGACAAAGTTCAACGTTTGGGTACGTGGTTGTTGAAAAACCGCGTTACACCCGATCGCCCTGTCTGCGTTTTAACCGACAACAGTGTTGATCATGCATTGCTGATGCTGGCCGCCATGCACGTCGGTATCCCTTATGCGTCAATTTCTCCGGCGTACTCGTTGATGTCGAAAGATCACGAGAAGCTTAGAAACCTTGTTGAGCGCCTGAATCCGGGTGTTATTTATGTCGGCGGGGTGGCGCGTTTCCAGGCTGCTTTGAAATCAATCGAGTCATTGCATCAGGCCCAGCTGGTGGTGGCTGATGAAGACGCTTGTGAAGGGTTGAACGCCTTACGCATTTCCGAAATGCTGATGCAGTCCGACCTGGCTCTGGTGAATAAGGCTTACGCTGCCGTTACGCCCGAAACAGTTGCCAAGATATTGTTTACATCGGGTTCTACCGGTTACCCGAAAGGGGTGTTGAATACGCAGCGTATGCTTTGCTCAAGCCAGCAGGCGAAAGAGCAGGTATGGCCTTTCCTGAAAGAAGAGCCACCCATATTGCTCGATTGGTTACCCTGGAATCATACGTTTGGTAGCAATCACAATTTCAATATGGTGCTCAAGCATGGGGGAACACTCTACCTGGACGGTGGCAAACCGGTTCCGGGTTTGTTCGAAACCAGTATTGCGAATTTGCGCGATATCGCACCGACGCTTTATATGAATGTACCGCGTGCCTTCGATATGCTGCTGGCAACGTTGAAAACGGATACGGCGTTGCGCAAACAGTTCTTTTCCCGATTGCAGCTTATTTTCTACGCGGGGGCAGCGTTACCTCAGCATTTGTGGGACGGCTTAATCGAAATGTCGCGTGCAGAGCTGGGGTATCCCGTACCTATGGTTACGGCGTGGGGGTCCACGGAAACCTCACCTTTGGCAACGGATTGCCACTTCCAGGCAGATCGGTCGGGCGTTATTGGCCTTCCGGTACCCGGTGTCACACTTAAATTGGCTCCCGGCGGTGATAAGCTCGAGGTGCGTGTAAAAGGACCGGTTGTTACACCAGGATATTTCAAGCAACCCGACGTCACTCAGGCAGCGTTCGACGAAGAGGGCTATTACAAGATCGGTGATGCCGTTCGGTTTGCCGACCCGCAACGCCCCGAGGCTGGGTTGATTTTTGACGGCCGTGTTTCCGAAGACTTCAAGCTTACAACCGGCACTTGGGTAAGCGTAGGTAATGTACGAGTGAAAGGCCTGGAATATTTGGCCCCAGTCGCGCAGGATATTGTGGTAACGGGTCACGACCGGGACGATATTGGGTTTCTTGTTTTCCCCAATTTTGCTGCCTGCCGGCAATTGGCCGGATTGGATGAGGGTGCACCGGTTAGCGAGGTCATTGCCCATCCTAAAGTCGTGGAGGTTGTACAGCAGGGTTTGGCGCGGCTAAAGAAAGCGCATCCAGCCAGCTCAACGCATGCTGAACGGGCGTCGCTATTGGATTCCCCGCCTTCAGTTGACGATGGTGAGATTACCGACAAGGGCTACACCAATCAGCGGGCGGTTTTGCAGCGCCGTGAAATGAACGTGGAAGCGCTTTATGACTCACAATCCGGGCCTGAAGTGATTCGTCCCTGAGCACAGGTTTGTCATGACGGTTACAGATCACGACGAGCAAGGGATCCAATCCCTGTGTTTGCGCCTGGGGCAGCGTGTGAGGCGTAAACGTGCTGCACGCGCCATGACCATGAAACAGTTGGCTGCAGAGTCTGATATTTCGTTGCCGTACCTGTCGCGGGTCGAGAAGGGAGACGGCAATGTGTCAATCTCAGTGCTCCAGCGCCTGGCACGAGCCTTGAATGTGTCGATGGATAGTCTTTTGTCCGATCAGGATGAATATGGGGTGGACTACGCGCTCATCGTCGAATTACTTAAACGTCAAACTCCCGACTCTTTGCGTGAAATTCGCAGTCATCTGGTTGAAAGTCTGGGGCATGGCAAGGCTAACTGCGCCGACGCGCCTCATCGTATTGCCTTAATAGGATTACGCGGCGCGGGAAAATCCTCGACAGGCCCCTTGTTGTCGCAGGCCTTGGGTATGCCTTTTGTTGAGTTGAATGCGCTTGTGGCGGAACGTGCCGGCATGGCTTTGAGCGAATTTTTCTCGATCTATGGTCAGTCGGGCTTTCGGCGACTTGAGCGAGATTGCCTTGAGCAGGTTATTGCGCATTATCCGCAAGTAATTATTGCCACCGGCGGCGGCATTGTGGCCGAGCCGGCTACCTATGAACTGCTATTGCATTCATTCTTTGTTTGCTGGTTGCATGCCACGCCCGAGGTGCATTTCCAGCGGGTTATGAAGCAGCACGACGCCCGTATTGCCACGCCGGCTTTGCGCGATGAAGCCATGGCCAATATTCTTGCGTCGCTCGAGGCGCGCTGCAAACTGTACGCCCTGGCACATGCCCAAGTCGATACGACCTACCTTACAGCTGAACAAGTGGCTAAACAAATGCTTATTCAGCTTCAGCATACTCGATAATCAGTTGTGCACTTACGCGTCCGTTCCATATGTTTTGGTCCAGTCGATAGGCAGCTTGAATACGTTCGGGCAGCGGCGTTGCGTGGTTAAACCAGATTGCTTCGAAACGTTGATGTCCGCGCTCAAGCGTTAGTTTAAGATGTTTTTCTTTCAAAATACGCTGCTGTTGCACGTGGAAAGAGTCGGAGAAAATGGGGGCGGGAAAACCGGCTCCCCATACCTGACGTTGCAACATGCCGGCAACCTCGGCATTGGCATACCCCGTTTCGAGTGACCCATCGGTTTCAATTTCGGGTTCAAACCGGGTTTTGCCTGATAGTGTGCGTACAGCGTCGTCGAATGCTTTCTGGAATTCGGCAAAACCCGTTTCGCGCAAGGTTAAGCCGGCCGCCATGGCATGGCCCCCAAATTTCAAAATGGTATTCGGACAGCGCTTCGAGACCAGGTCGAGCGCGTCTCTGAGATGGACGTCGGGAATGGAGCGACCAGAGCCGCGTAGTTGCCCGCTGTCATCGCGAGCGAAGGCAAGGGTGGGACGCCAGTATTTTTCTTTCAGTCTGGATGCGACCAGGCCGATCACGCCTTGATGCCATTCCGGATGATACACACAAACTGATGAGGTGGTGTCCAGCCGGCCCGGGTCGATTGCATCCAGCGCCTGGTCTTGCATTTCGTGCTCAATGCCACGCCGCTCCTGATTCATACGGTCGAGTTCGCGAGCCAGGGTTAAGGCTTCGCCTTCATCGTTGCTGATGAGGCAGTTGATGCCTAGACTCATGTCTGCCAAACGGCCTGCCGCATTAATACGCGGCCCAAGTGCGAAGCCTAAATCGAATGCGCTCGCTTGGGCCGGTTCGCGTGCAGCGACCGCGAATAACGCGCGGATACCTGGTTGCATCAAGCCTTTGCGGATTTTCATCAACCCTTGGGTTACCAATAAACGGTTATTGGCATCCAGCTTAACGACATCGGCTACGGTGCCCAGTGCAACCAAATCGGCCAATTGATCCAGCCTCGGGCCGCCGTCGGGGGCGTAAATGTTCCGCCGGCGCAGTTCGGCACGCAAGGCCAGCATTAAATAGAAAATTACGCCTACGCCTGCGAGGTTTTTTGAGGGAAACCCGCAGCCGGGCTGGTTCGGATTAACGATTGCAAGGGCGGCCGGGAGTATGTCTCCCGGTAAATGGTGATCGGTCACCAGGACTTCGATATCAGCTTGTTTTGCGGCATCTACGCCATCGACACTGGCGATGCCGTTGTCTACGGTGATAATCAGGTCTGGCTTGCCGTTGGGGTGGCGCGTGGCAAGCTCGACGACTTCGGGTGAAAGCCCGTAACCGGTTTCAAAACGATTGGGAACCAGGAAATCGACGTTGGCCCCCATGCTGCGCAACGCGCGAATTGCGACGGCACACGCGGTTGCACCGTCGCAGTCGTAGTCAGCCACGACCAGCAGTTTGCGTTGGGCTTCAATTGCGTTGGCTAACTGAACGGCTGCGGTATCCACATGGGTTAACTTTGAGGGTGGAACCAGAACGCCCCAGTGGTGCGACATATCACTTGCGCTGTTCACTCCGCGGGCCGCAAAAAGCCGTGCCATAAGCGGATGTACACCCGCATCAATCAGTTTTCGGGTGGCTTCCTGGTTGCCGGACCTGACTTTTAGTTTAGGGGTGACCACCAATTTCTCCAATGTGTCGCCTGGCCGGGCAATCGTGCACGCAAGCGCGTTAAAGCGCTTGGCTGAAGTGTCACCACCCGGTCTTCGCCTATTAATACCAACTCAGCTTTTAATGTGTCACGCCCATTCAAAGCTTCGATCAGCGTCGGTTCCAGATGCTGGAGACGCTCAAGCCATTGGCCCCAGTCTTCTGCCTGAAAGGGTTCCAGCAAATCGTGATGCCATTGCGTTGCCGGCCCGTTGTGCACAGAATTCAGTTGGCTTGTTGTGGCACCGCCATAAAGCCAGATGCTGTTGATGGCCGCCTGGCCCTGGGCGTTGCGGGCCAGGTTAACCGGGTGATCGTACCAGGTCATTTGCAACTCATTCACGAGCTGTCGCCATGGGCGGCTTGCCGTATCCTGCGGCCACCACTCATTCACATTTGTGTTTGCCACCAATGCAGGACTGACGCTGGCTGGGTACAGGCCATCGGGTAATGTGACGATCCAGCGGGCGGGATGCCGACCGGGGCGTAGTTCATAACCATAATGCAAGAAGACCCCACGTGCTGATTCGAATAGAGATACACTCTCTTGCTGCGAAATCTCAAGTTGATTTGCAGTGAGTAATGCGGCGCCGTTTTGGGAGGGAGAGACATGAACCAGCTCGACAACCCATACCGGTGTATCTGGTTGTTCGTTGTCGGGCTCAAGGAAAGGCCCCAGTCCACTAGACACGTTTTGGTTGGCTGAAGGCTTAAACGCGCGTGTGTGCGATAGCGTCCAGTACTCGGTTGCAGTGCAGGCAACAGTGAGTAAATTCACCTGCTCAGCGCGGGCGTGGCTGCGCGCAAACCATTGGATCAGCTTCGGCGTGCGCTGGGCCAGGTAAGGTATAAGCGATTGTGCAGTGGATGTCGCGGGAAGTGCGCCGGGAATGACAATTTGCATGTCTGGTATTGTAGTGTGAATGGTTGAAAGGTGGTTGTAACGATGGCCTATGAGTTTTGGATTGGTGCGCGTTATGCCGGTCTGGCCCGGGTGCGGGGCAGGTCGGGTCGGCGTGATCGTTTTGTTTCTTTTATCGCGGCGAGTTCCATGGCCGGCATTGCCCTGGGCGTGGCGGCACTGATTATTGTTTTGTCGGTGATGAATGGGTTCCAGACTCAGGTTCGCGACCGCATGTTGTCTGTTTTGCCGCATATTGAACTGTTCGTTCCCGGCGCAACGCCAATGCAATCGCTTGAGCAATGGCAGTCAATTGCCGCAAAAGCGGCTGAGAATGACGCTGTCTCGGGAGCGGCCCCCTTTGTATCGGCACAGGCCATGTTGGCGCGCGGCAGTACGTTGGTCGGCACGCAATTGCGGGGTGTCGACCCGTCGCAGGAACAGGCGGTGTCTGATTTACAGGGGCAAATGATTGAGGGCGATTTGTCTGCATTAACGCCCGGTAGTTTTGAAATGGTGTTGGGCAATCAATTGGCGCGATCACTCGGTGTTTTGGTGGGTGATGCCGTGATGGTTCTGGCCGCGCAAGGGTCGGTTTCGCCGGCGGGATTCAGCCCCCGCATGCGTCAATTTACGGTTGCCGGCATTTATTCTTCCGGTTATTACGAATACGACGCCTCGCTGGCCTTCGTGAATGTTGAAGATGCGGCACGGGTGTTTCGTGATAGTGGCGCTGCCGGCGTCCGCCTTCGAATTCATGATATGCAGCAGGCGCCACTTGTGGCGCGTGAGCTGGCCTTCGATATACAAGGGGTGGGGGCCCGCGATTGGACACAGAATAATCGAACGTGGTTCGCCGCCGTGCAAACAGAAAAACGCATGATGTTTTTGATTTTGGCCCTGATTGTGGCTGTTGCCGCATTCAATCTGCTCTCGTCGTTAGTTATGGCGGTTAAAGACAAGCAGTCGGATATTGCGATTTTGCGAACACTCGGCGCCACACCCCGGGAGATTGGGCGTATCTTTTTAATTCAAGGGGCGTTGATTGGTGTGGTTGGCACCGTATTGGGGGTTGCATTGGGCATGTTGGTTGCCTATAACATCGACGTGATCGTACCGTTTATTGAAAACCTGATGGGAATCGAGTTTTTGCCCCAACAAATCTATTTCATTAGTGAGTTGCCGTCGAATCCGCAAATGTCGGATATCGTCACGATTGCGCTTACCTCGCTGATCTTGTCGTTGTTGGCTACGTTGTATCCCAGTTGGCGGGCTTCACGCCTGCAACCGGCAAGGGTGTTGCGTCATGACTGAAACTGTTTCCAAACCTGTTCAGCCCGCCGTTTTATCGGCCAGCGACCTGGTTAAAAACTATGAAGAAGGTGGTTCCCGGGTTGAGGTACTGAGCGGGGTTAGCATTGAAGTGCACCCGGCTGAAATTGTGGCCATCGTGGGTGCTTCGGGGTCTGGAAAAAGTACTTTATTGCATATTTTGGGCTTGCTCGATTCCCCCTCGTCAGGGCAAGTCGTTATCGACGGCCGGGTGAGTACCGGGTTGTCGGAGGCACAGCGCAGCCAGGTTCGTAATCGAAATTTGGGGTTTGTGTATCAGTTCCATCACTTGCTGCCGGAGTTTACCGCGCTCGATAACGTGGCTATGCCTTTAATCGTACGCCGCCTTAGTCGCCCGGATGCCAGGCAGGCAGCGCATGAAATGCTTAAGCAAGTAGGGCTTGAAAAGCGTGAACGTCATTTCCCAGGTCAGTTGTCGGGCGGCGAGCGGCAACGCGTGGCGCTGGCACGAGCGCTTGTCACGCAACCGGCTTGTGTGCTGGCCGATGAGCCCACCGGCAACCTCGATCGTCAAACCGCCAAAGCGATGTTCGATTTGCTGGTGCGGATTAATCGTGAATTGGGAACGGCATTTGCAATTGTGACGCATGATATTGAACTGGCTGCGCTGGCACATAGGCAGCTTTATATGGACAATGGTGTTTTGGTAGACGTTGCTGAATACAAAGCCAAACACAGTCATGTTAATTGATACCCATTGCCATCTCGATGCGATTGAGTTCCTGCAAGATCGCTCAGAAGTCATTCAGCGCGCCCGGCATGCTGGTGTGGGCCGCATGGTAATTCCGGCGGTTGAGGCGGGAAATTTTGACGAGGTACGCCAGTTAGCCCACGCTGTGCCCGAGGCGGTTTATGCGCTGGGTATTCATCCTTTATTTGTGCCTCAAGCGGCACAAGCGGATTTGAACCGGCTTGAGGCTGCGTTGGCGGCCAACATTCACGACCCCAAGCTGGTTGCTGTGGGTGAAATCGGTCTGGATTTTTTTGTACCCGAACTTCGCGTTCCGGCAATGGTTGATAAACAAATACGCTTTTATGAAGCACAGCTTGATCTTGCCGTGAAGTTTAATTTGCCGGTTATTTTGCATGTGCGCCGCTCGCAAGACGCCTTACTGAAAGGTTTGCGTCGGCGCCCGTTTATTGGCGGCACAGCGCATGCATTCAATGGCAGCTTCCAGCAGGCCCAGCAGTTTATCGGCCTCGGTTTTGCGTTGGGAATCGGCGGCGCCATGACTTTTGAACGCGCCTTGCGTATTCGCCGGTTGGCAACGCAACTGCCGCTGGAAAACCTGGTGCTGGAAACTGATGCTCCCGATATTCCCCCTGCGTGGCTGGGAACAAAGGCCGGCGTAACAAAAGACTCTGCTGCAAAGGGGGCGGCTCAACAATTACGCAACGAGCCCGCGCAGTTATACCCAATTGCGCAAACATTGGCCGGCCTGCGTGACATGCCGTTGGAAGATATTGCCGCTGAAACGACACGCGCGGCGTACCGGGTGTTACCCCGGCTTGCCGCTTTGTGCTAGCTGTTTAACTTCGTTTCAGTGCTTTGGGGTCGAACCCGGCCAAACGTTTGTAACGCAGCGACACCGCTTCAAGCTCTTCGTAGCTGACCACATCATGAATGTGATTGAAGCCGTTCGGGGCGCGCTCATGCGCCATTTGCATCACTTGTTCCGGCCCATTCAGACGATTTCGCAGGATAATGCCCGTGGTGGGTGGCAAGCGGTCGGCTTCGTATTCCTTCAGAACGTGCTCGAGCCTGGCGCCCGGCCGATCTTTTGCATTGCGTAAATGATCAGCCAGGCAACGGGCGTCTAGAATGGCTTGCGCAGAACCGTTTGAGCCAATAGGGTACAAAGGATGCGCGGCGTCGCCCATGAGCGTGGTTTGTTGGAATGACCAGCGCGGCAGCGGGTTCTTGTCTACCAACGGAAATTCATACACTGCCGTAGCCTGATCAATGAGGGCTGGAATGTCGATCCAGTCCCATTTCCAACTTTGGAAGGGGCCACGGAAAACGCTCTGGTCTACTTTACGGTTCCAGTCGGTGCTGGACGGCTGTTCACCAACCGTCAGTTCTGCAATCCAGTTAACGGCACACAGCCCTTCGGGGGTATTCGGATCGAGAATGGGGTACGCGACGAATTTCTCATCCTGGTAGCCGGCCATAAACATGGTGCGCCCATCCAGGAAGGGTTGGGTGTAACTGACCGCGCGCCATAGAATACGCCCGGAAAACTGAAATTCGTCGTTCGCTGGGTAGAAAAATTTACGTACGGCCGAATGGATGCCGTCGGCGCCAACCAGGATGTCGCCGCGCACATTGTGATGCTCACCCGTTTGGCGCTCAATAAAGGTCGCGGTGACACCCTGGTCGTCTTGAGTGAGTTCTGTAAATGTCATGCCGGTTCGGATGCATCCGGCACCCAAGCGCTCTTCAACAGCTCGGGCAAGCAGCATTTGCAGCCGACCGCGATGAATGGAAAGTTGTGGCACCGGATAACCCGCCGCCATGCCGCGGGGCTCCTGCCAGATGCTTTGTCCGAACTTGTTGTAGTAGTGCAGGGCGGAGGTTTGCACCGCGTTACCGGCCAAGGTGTCCAGTAGCCCGAGCTGGTCCATTTCATTGGCTGCATGGGGTAGAAGATTAATACCGACCCCTAATGGTTTGAGCTCCGGCACGCTTTCATAAAGTTCACATTCAATACCGCGTTGGTGCAGCATCAGTGCCAGCGTTAAACCTCCAATTCCTGCTCCAGCAATAATAACTTTCAAGATTGTTCTCCGTTTGTGCCCGCGAAATCATAACAAAAACAATTCGTAGTTATGCCTGTGATGGTTAGGTGCCTGTCTTTCGTCGGTCTTGAAGGAATACAGCTAGTCTGTGTTTATTTGGGGAGAGTTTCGTTGCGGGGTCGGCTAGTTGCGGTTGCCATGCTGTGTGGGGCTGGTCTTGTCCAGTTGTTGCCGTCGTTACCGGGATTAACGGTGCAGGCAATTTTTTTTGGTGCACTGAGTGTGCTGACGGCTTTGTTTTGTGTATTGCTGCGTCGCAAACCTGCGTGGTCGCGCGCGTGTGCAACGGTATTGCTGATGCTGTGGGCATTTGGCTCCACCTTTACGTATGTTGTGTTGCGTGCAGAATCCCGTTTGCACGATCGTTTGGCTCTGTCGAACGAGAACCTGGTGTCTCGTGTTGAACTGCGTGTTGCCGGCTTGCCGCGTATCAAGGCACGAAGCCGTCAGTTTGAGGCTGAAGTATTATCGTCCCGGCCTTCCGGTGTTCCGTCGCGCATTATGGTGAATTGGGGCGCAAAAGGTTACGCCGGACCCTATGCCGACGAGCAAGGCGAGGTTGCTCACTTCCCGGAAATCATTCCGGGACAGGTTTGGAAAATGGCGTTGATATTGAAGACGCCTCATGGCGCACGTAACCCGCATGGTTTTGATTATGAAGCCTATGTGTTTGCCGACGGCATACGCGCCGTAGGGCGTGTGCGGGGTAACCCCCGATATTTAAGGGATGAAGGTTGGGCGGGGCTTGCAGTTTCGGCGCAGCGTGCGCGTTATTACGTGCGCAAGGCGATGCTGCCTTTTGTGGAAGATAAACGTTACGGTGCGGTACTGCTGGCGCTCACCATTGGTGATCAGGCCAGCGTAAGCGCAAATGATTGGATCATTTTTAATCGTAGCGGCATTACCCACTTGGTTAGCATTAGTGGCAGCCATATCACGATGATTGCCGCCGTTGGGGGGTTGGCGGTGTTTTGGCTTTGGCGTCGATTGCGTTGGCGCGGGGTCGGTTTGTCAGAATATATCCCGGCACGTATGGCGGCGGCGGTGGTGGCGTTGACGATTGCCTGGCTGTACTGTTTGTTGGCTGGTTGGGGGGTTCCCGCGCGACGAACTTTTCTTATGCTGTCGGTTATTGGTGCCGCCCAATTTTTGCGCGTTCCTTTATCTGCGTCTCGCTTGCTAAGTGCGGTAGCCGTTATTGTGGTGTTGCTCGACCCATGGGCGTTGCTGGCCAGTGGGTTCTGGTTGTCGTTCGGGGCGGTTGCGATTTTATTGGCCAGCGCCGCCTGGTGGGGTCGACTTCTGAGCAAGGAGCGCGGTTCGCGTTATCAAACTGTATGCAGCGCGGCAATGTCAATAACGTGTCTGCAAATGGCCATCACGGTAGGCTTGATGCCGGCGCTTGCGCTTATTTTCCACGAGGTGTCGATTGTCTCGCCATTGGTGAATGCTTACGCTATTCCGATTATTAGTTTTATTGTGACACCCCTAGCACTTCTACTGGGTTTGTTTGCCTTGCTGCAAGTGCTGGTTCCGGCTTTTGTCGGTTTTTGTTTCGGTATTTCATGGTTTGCCCATACCGCCTTTAGCGTAATGATGCAGCCAACTGTTTGGTTGGCTGAGTTGCCGTGGGCGAGTTTCACCGTTGCAGCTGCGCCGATATCGCTTACCGTGCTTGCTTTGCTTGGCATTGTGCTGGCAATCGCACCTTACGGGTTTCCGTTAAGATCAATGGGCTGGCTTTTGATGTTGCCGGCGCTGACCTGGCAACCGCTCCGCCCGGCAGCGGGCGAGTGGACACTGTACGCGTTGGATGTCGGTCAAGGCAGCGCCCTCGTGGTGCAAACGGCGGAGCACGTCTTATTGTTTGATAGCGGGTTGCGGCATAGTGCCCAGTCGGACCAGGGAATGCGAACAATTGTGCCTTTTTTGCGTGCGTTAGGTGAGCGCAAACTCGATATCATGATCGTATCGCATGCGGATATTGATCACGCAGGGGGTGTACGCTCGGTATTGGAGAACACCAAAGTGGAGCAGTCGTTTTCGTCGTTTCCTTTGGGTCGTTATCTATCCATTGAAGCGGGCCGCTTAAGGCAGCCTTTTTTGCAAAAGAATGCACCGTTGGCGCAGTCACCCTGCCGCTACGGCACGAGGTGGACAATGGATGGCGTGACATTTTCATTTCTATGGCCGTTGAAACACAACGTATCGGCGCAGGCGGGTTCAAAAGTGCGCAATGCCGCTTCGTGCGTATTGCGTATTCAGGGTGCTTATCACGCAGCTCTATTGCCCGGCGATATCGGCAAGGCAGAGGAGGTCGCGTTGGCTGATCGTGGCATGCAGCGCGTTGACGTCATGGTCGCACCTCATCATGGCTCGGCGAAGTCGTCAACACCTGCGTTTGTGTCAGCCAGTGGTGCCCGCCATGTTTTGGTTCAGGTTGGGCTAATGAACCGCTACGGCCATCCTGCGTCACAAACCGTGGCCCGCTGGCAGCGTCAAGGAGCTAAGGTATGGCGCTCGGATCGCGATGGCGCCGTTAGTGTGCGGTCACGTCAAAGCGGTTTGGTGGTGCAGTCGGAGCGTCAATTACAACGTCGTTACTGGCAACACACAATGCCTAATGTGACCCCACAATAAGTCACAGCAGGGTTCGCTACAATGATGTTTGTTTCCCCTTCGAATTGAAAATGAATCTTTTGGAAGTCAACGCCGATTTGCATTGCCACTCCAGCCGGTCCGACGGAGTGTTGGATCCGCGCGAATTGGCGCTGCGCGCTGCACGACAAGGGGTACAAATCTGGTCGCTGACGGATCACGATGAACTATCTGGTTTAACCGCGGCAGGAGCCGCCGCCAATGAGCAGAGACTGCAGTTTATCCCCGGCGTGGAAGTTTCGGTCACCTGGATGAATCGTACGATTCATATTGTCGGGTTGAATATTGATCCGGCGAATACCCAATTGGTGAACGGTTTGGAAGAGGTGCGGCGGCGGCGGGCGGATCGCGCACGGGCAATGGGCGATAAGCTTGAAAAGCATGGTTTTCCCGGCTGCTACGAGGGGGCTTTGAGCTATGCCGGCAATGCGTTGCTGCTAAGTCGTACACATTTCGCCCGTTTCATGTTGGACCAGGGTTATTGCAAGCGGCTACAACAAGTATTCGATTCATATCTGGGTGAGGGAAAGCCTGGCTTTGTGGGGGTGCAGTGGGCATCGCTGCAACAAGCTTTGGGCTGGATTCATGCGGCAGGCGGTGTAGCAGTGGTAGCGCATCCGGGCCGTTATCGGTTTTCCTCTACCCAATTCAGCGAGTTGTTTGATGCTTTCCGCGACTTGGGTGGCCAGGCTATTGAAGTGGTAACGGGTAGCCATTATCCCGAACAATATCTTGAGTATGCCAAAATTGCCCGACGCTATGGCTTTCTTGCATCGCGCGGCTCCGACTTTCACAGCCCTGAAGAAAGTCGAATTGATCTTGGCCAACTACCTCAGTTGCCGTCGGGGCTTGAGCCGGTTTGGTCGGCCTGGTTATAAGCCGAGCGCCCAAAAATGCTCATGTAAGTAGGATAGAAGCTGCAATACAGAATGGCGGCGATCACCAGGTTAATCGGTGTCATGATTAATTGAGTTATCGTGGCCGATAGCCCAGAGGCAGCCAATACATCTCCCAGTGTTTGGGCAACGAAAAACAGCCCGATCCAGGTGGCGCCGTACAACATGAAAGGAAACTTGTTTCTCCAGCATGCAACCATGGAGAAAAACAATGCTTGCGACATTTTCAGCCGATGCCAGCCAATTAGCGCTGGCGCATGCCAGAATAGCGCTGAAATAAGAATATAGAGCAAGCCGAACGTTAGAAATGGGCCTTGAATGGCGGACAGCAGTGCCGTTTCATCGAAAGACTCGTTATTCAATGCGGCCATGATCTGATCGAGAAAGGGCAAGGTGGCAATAAATCCGGCCGCCAGGCAGCAGGCGAGGTAAGCCAACCCCAACCGGATGAGCCCCGCACGCGCCTGCGCGTCTTTTAAAGGCGTGAGCCACATACCTGGCAGCATGGGGCGACCTGCCTCAATTTGGCGACATGCGTTCAGTGTGATGTAGGTTAAGGATGGCATGGCCGCGATCAGGAAAATCTGGCCAAATAAGGGTATGAGATAGGTAAGCGTAATGAGCAGACCTGTCATCAGGCTCCAGAAAAACATGGCTAATGGTTGGCGCCGGAAAAGATTGAAACCGTCGATAATCCATTGCCATCCGGCAGTGATCGGAAGTATGGCCGCTTGCATTGTTACGTTGTTACTTTAGGTAGTTCTGGGTTATTGCCGTTGCGCCGGGCCTGAAGCACGATTTCGAAATGGCGTGGGTCATGTGGCTTGAGTGTCTGTGCAGGTCGGGGCAGAAAATAATCGTACAGGCGTGACACCCAGAAACGCAATGCAGCCGCCTGGAGAACGAGTGGCCAGGCGTGTTGTTCCGCCTCAGTGAATGGTCGAATCTCGGCATAGGCTTGTAACCAAGCCGTCGCTTTTCCTATATCAAACTCACCGGTATTACGGTGTATGCACCAGTCATTAATGCTTACCGCCACATCAAAGAGCCATGTGTCGCAACCGGCAAAGTAAAAATCGATCAGGCCGCCCATTCGAGGTTGTTCATACGTACCATCGAATAAGACGTTGTCGCGAAACAAGTCGCAATGTGCCGGACCATAAGGAAGGTTTTGATAAAGCTGGGTTTGGGCAAATTCCGATTGTTCTTTTAATACGGTTTGAATAAGGGTGTTTTGTACCGGTGTTAGAAAAGTGAGCAGTTTGGGAATGGTTTCCTGCCACCACGATAGCCCCCTTAAATTGGGTTGGTGCATGGGAAATGACGCACCTGCTAAATGTGTTTGCGCCAATGTTTGGCCGGCCAATCTGCAATGGCGCTCGCTGGGGTCGGGCTCGTAGCCTCCGGACAGGCGCGTTACGATGGCGCAGGGCTTGCCGTGCAGCGTCGTTAAACGGCGTCCTTGTTTGCTGGTTTGCGGCTCCGGTACGGGAATATGGCGTTCGGCCAAATGATGCATCAGTTCGATATAAAACGGCAACTGTTCAAAGGTCAGTACTTCAAATACGGTAAGAACGTATTCCCCGCCCGTGGTGCTTAGAAAGTAATTGGTGTTTTCGATTCCGGCGGTAATTCCTCGAAGAGAAACCAGCTTACCCAGGTTGAACTGGGTTAATAATGTTTCTGCATCGGCTTCGGATACGGGGGTAAATACGGCCATGTCACCACGAATAATTCAGACATAAAGGACTGATTTTAGACTACGACGCAAGATCGTGTAGCGATGTCCGCGTTAAAATGCTCAGACAAAGTTATTTAAGGTGTGGTGTGCAGGCTTCAGCCCAAGAAAACCCGTTTAGCCCAACCCATTTTCGCGCAGGTAGCGAAGGTTGGCGTGTTTGTGTCGCTCCCATGATCGACGTGACAGATCGCCATTGCCGGTATTTTCATCGTTTACTGGCCCCGCATGTGCGCCTTTACACGGAAATGATTACAACGGGTGCAATTGAACATGGCAATCGATCGCGTTTGCTCGATTTTAATGCCATTGAACATCCGGTCGCCTTACAGCTTGGCGGCAGTGAGCCGGCGGCGTTGGGCGCTGCTGCACAAGTGGGCCAGGAGTGGGGATACGATGAAATCAATTTGAATTGCGGCTGCCCATCGGAGCGAGTGCAAAAAGGGGCGTTTGGCGCCTGTTTAATGGCCGAAGCAGAGCTGGTGGCCGATTGCGTTAAAGCAATGCAGGATGCCGTAACCGTTCCGGTTACCGTTAAACACCGTTTGGGGCTCGATTACGACGAGTCTTACGGTATGGTGCGCGATTTTGTGGGGACTTTGCACCAGACAGGATGCCGTGTGTTTATCGTGCATGCCCGCAATGCGGTCCTTAAGGGGTTGAGCCCGAAGGATAACCGTGAGATACCGCCTTTGCGTTACAACGTAGCTGAATTGTTGCGCAATGATTTTCCCGACGCTGTTTTTGTACTGAATGGGGGAATCGCCGAAGTTGATCAGGCGGTTGCGTTGTTGCATCGGTTTGACGGCGTGATGTTAGGCAGGGCTGCCTGGCATGACCCGGCCGTGCTGTCGACGCTCTCAAGACGTTTGTGGCCGCAAAGCCCGGTATCAGAAGAGGCGCAAGTGCTGCAAAGTATGGTTGATTATGCCGCTGAACAGGTCCGGCAAGGCGTTCCTTTGCGTATGGTGGTGCGCCCTATGCTGGGTTGGTTATCCGGCCGCCCGGGGGCCAGGCGCTGGCGTCAAATGCTGTCGGACCCTGCGCATTTGAATGAGCAGGATCCCCTGTTAATTACCCGCGCCTATGAACATGTGGCCGGCCATCGTTCCGTTAGTGCTTAGGCGGCCTGGTGTTGTTGCTTTCTTCGTCCAGTTCGGTTGGCCAGTCTCGAATGTAGGCCTTCAGCATGTTGTTTTCGAAACGCTGCGCGGCCACAATGGCCTGCGCCATGTCGTAGAACGAAATGACGCCCAGCAAAACAGGGCCATCCATTACAGGCATGTAGCGTGCATGTTTGTCGAGCATGAGCCGTTGCACTTCTTCGGCGCTGGTGTTGGGTGTGACGCTAACGGGCGCGTCGTCCATAATGCTGCGGATCGTGAAGTCGCCTGTGGCGCCATGGTTGCCATGTAAGTGGCGAATAATTTCGCGGAAGGTCACCATGCCAACCAGTTCGCCGTGTTCCATAATAACCAGCGACCCAATATCTTGTTCGGCCATGGTTTCAAGCGCTTGTTTAATGGGTGTTTCCGGCGTAGCGGTGTAAAGCGTGTGGCCTTTAACCCGCAGTATTTCACTAACTTTAAGCATGATGCGTCTCCCCAGACTTCGGTGTGGTTTCTTTATTCTCCAACAATTCGGGCGTTTCCGATAGCGGGATTGTTTCGTTGAACAAGTCTTCCAGCGTTATGTTGGGGCAATCTGACAAAGCGTGCGCTAACGCTTCGAGCAGGAAAGGGTCTTCCTGTAATTCGGGCTGATGCCTGTCGAGAAGAAATTGATCGATTAACGTCGATAATTTTGCTTCGCGAATGTCGCACGCTAATACCCAGTGGTCCATGCCTTTCTCCTGGGTTGGCACGACAATACCCAATTTTTTAAGGGCGCGCAGCACCGAGAGCAATTCGTTGGCGTGCAGGCGCATGTGGGCGCCCAAAAAACGCGTGCTGCGACCCGGGTTTGGCGTATTTTGTGTACTGCGCAAAAGGCGCAGGATGCGCACGGCATCAATGAAAGCCGCACCCGTTTTGCGTTTCTCGGCCCATCGACGCAACCGTAGTGAGGGCAGTGTGGCGGCCACAGTGGCCCCAAATAAAATCGCCAGCCACGACAAATAAATCCACAGCAGGAAGATAGGTAGCGTGGCAAACGCGCCGTAAATAACGGTGTAAGAGGGAAATTGCGTGATGTAGTAGGCAAAACCGGCTTTCATTATTTCGAGAACAATAGCGGTGCCGAACCCTCCCGCCAACGCGTCTCGCCAAAATACATGGCGGTTGGGTACAAAAACGAACAGTGCACTGAAAGCGAGCCCGGTAATAACCACCGGAATGACCGAGAGTGCAATCCGCATGGAGCGGGCAATATGCCCGACGTCGAATGCTGATTGCTGAGCCAGATACGACGTAGCCCAAAGGCTGGCGCCCGCCAGAATGGGGCCGGCCGAGATAATCGCCCAGTACACGAGAATGCGTTGCGGCAAAGGCCGCTGCTGTTCAACCTGCCAAATATCATTCAGAACGGTATCGATGGTCATGATCAGCATGATCGACACCACCAGCAGAAATACGGTGCCGATGGCAGTGAGCCCCGAGGCCTGTTCGGCAAACATATTCAAATACCGCATAACGGTATCGGATACGGTGGGGGGCATCAGGCTGTTCACCAGGAAGTTTTCCAGTGCTTCGCGAAATTCCGCGAACAGCGGGAAGGCGGTGAACAACGAAAGGAAAACCGCCAGCATGGGCACCAAGGCAAGAACCGTGGTGAAGGTTAGGCTTGAGGCAACCTGGGTAAGTTTTTTATCTTTTGCATGAGCCGCGGCATACGCCAGCACTTTTGCCGCATCATGCCATTTTTGCGTCAATTTGGCCGTGGTGGTGGAAGTTTTTTTTTCGTGATCAGTGGGTTGCGGCGACTTTGCACTCATTGATATCGTGGACTCTCGAGACGTGGCTTGGCATTCGGGTAATAATACCAGTATGAACGTTCAATTAAATCCTTACTTGCGGTATACGGCTTCGGCTTCCTTAATCGGCTTGATTGCATTGGGCCTGGCGTGGGAATTGTTTTGGGCGCCGCTTCGCCCGGGTGGCTCCTTATTGGTGTTGAAAGTCTTGCCTTTATTGTTGCCTTTGCGCGGTGTTCTAAAAGGTAACGTATACACCATGCAATGGGCCAGCATGTTGATTCTTCTATATTTTATGGAAGGTGTGGTACGGGCTTATTCCGACCCGAATGCCATGTCGGCAATGCTGGCCGGCGTGGAAATCGTTTTGTCTTTTGTTTTTTACATTTGCGCCTTAATGTATTTGCGCCCGGCGAAGAAAGCAGCACAGGCGGCCAAAAAAGCAGCGAACGCAAAGGGGGCGAAATGAGCATTAATTCGTTTGGGCATTTGCACATTGAAAATTCGTTTGCCGATGATCTGCCGGCCCGTTTTTATACGCGGCTTGAAACGCAACCCTTAACGAATCCAAGGCTGTTGCATGTAAACAATGAAGTTGCGCATGCGCTTGGCCTGCGGGAGGCAGACCTTCAAAGCCCGGCGTTTCTCAAGGTGGTTTCGGGTTCGGAGCCTTTACCCGGCGGGCAAACCTTGGCAGCCGTTTATAGCGGACATCAGTTTGGTGTGTGGGCCGGGCAATTGGGTGATGGTCGCGCGCACCTGTTGGGGGAAATCGCAACCGATGCAGGCCCCCAGGAGTTGCAGTTGAAAGGATCGGGGTTAACGCCGTATTCACGGATGGGTGACGGCCGTGCCGTTGTGCGCTCCTCGGTGCGCGAATATCTTGCCGGAGAGGCAATGGCCGGTCTGGGCATCCCTACCACCCGGGCGTTGTCGCTGGTGGTGGCCGACGATCCGGTCTATCGGGAAACACAGGAAGCTGCGGCCGTGGTTACGCGGGTGGCGCCTTCGTTCGTACGTTTTGGTACTTTCGAACATTGGGCGCAAGATCCAGACAGCCTGAAATTGTTGCTGCGCTACGTTGTGCCGCGGTTTTACCCACAGTGCCTGGCTGCCCAAGAGTCGGCACAAACCGACTTAAGTCGCGACACTATTTTGCGATTTTTAAACGAAGTCGTGGTGAAGTCGGCGCGCTTGGTGGCCGATTGGCAAACGTGTGGCTTTTGTCATGGCGTAATGAACACTGACAACATGTCGATTTTGGGCATTACGCTTGATTATGGGCCTTATGGGTTTATGGATGGCTTCCGTATAAACCACGTTTGCAACCACACCGACACGCATGGTCGCTACGCCTGGAATGTGCAGCCGGCGGTTATGCACTGGAACCTGTATCGCCTGGCCAGCAGTTTAACGGCATTGGGTTTGGAGCCCGATGAGTTGAAAACGCAGTTGCAGGTGTTTGAGGGCGCCTTTCTGCAGGCTTATCAGGGAAATCTTGTGCGCAAATTCGGTTGGCTGTCCTGGCATGAGCAAGATCAGGACCTGGTGGACGAGTGGTGGCGGTTATTACATACTCAATCGGCGGATTTCACGCTCAGTTTTCGTCGCTTGTCGACGGCCCTCGATCAGCCGGAATCCTTTCTGGCTCTGTTCGACGAGCCGGCTCCGGCGCGCGAGTGGCTGGAACAGTACCGCCGGCGCGTGCAGTTTGATGGGCGCAGCGAAGCCGACCGGGTGACTCAAATGTTGTCTGCTAACCCGCTTTATGTATTGCGCAACCATTTGGCGCAGCAAGCGATTGATGCGGCAGAGAAAGATGATGCATCCGTCATTGATGCCTTAATGACGGTATTGCGCGATCCGTATACAGAACGGCCGGGGTTTGAGGCTTATGCGCAGGCGGCCCCCGAGTGGGCCCGGCACCTGGAAGTAAGCTGCTCCTCTTAATGCGATAATCACGCTTTGGTGTGTTTATTATTTTCGTGACTGGACATTATGTCGGGCAATACTCTTGGAAAACTGTTTTGTGTTTCAAACTTTGGTGAGTCGCACGGCCCGGCCATTGGTGCCGTTGTCGATGGCTGCCCTCCCGGTTTGCCATTGTCGGAAGCGGATATACAGGCGGAACTGGATCGTCGCAAGCCCGGTACCTCGCGCCATGTTACCCAGCGCAAAGAACCAGACACGGTTGAGATATTGTCGGGTGTGTATAACGGACTAACCACCGGAACGCCAATAGGCCTGCTTATTCGTAACACTGATGCACGCAGTAAAGACTACAGCAATATCGAGGACACATTTCGACCAGGGCATGCCGATTACGCCTATTGGCGCAAGTATGCGCATCGTGATCCGCGAGGCGGCGGTCGTTCTTCCGCCCGGCTTACCGCCCCAACAGTTGCCGCCGGTGCCATTGCGAAGAAATGGTTGGCCCAAACATTCGGTGTTCAAGTGCGCGGTTATATGAGTCAATTGGGCGAAATTCCCATTCCTTTTGTTAATTGGGAGATGGTGGGGCAGAATCCGTTTTTCGCACCGAACGCGGACATTGTTCCGGAACTTGAGGCTTATATGGACCAATTGCGACGCGATGGGGATTCCATTGGGGCGCGTATTGAAGTCGTGGCTGAAAATGTTCCAGCCGGCTGGGGTGAACCCATTTATGATCGCCTCGATGCCGATATCGCCCATGCCATGATGGGGTTAAACGCGGTGAAAGGGGTGTCAATTGGCGCGGGTTTCGATGCTGTTGCACAACGTGGCTCTGAACACGGGGACGAAATTACGCCCGAAGGTTTTGTCGGTAATAACGCCGGGGGCGTGCTGGGCGGTGTTTCGTCGGGCCAGCCGCTAACCGTTTCCCTGGCAATTAAGCCAACGTCCAGCATTCGGGTAATGCGGCGTTCAGTGAATCGTGCCAATGAGCCCGTTGAAGTTCAAACCTTGGGGCGTCACGACCCTTGTGTGGGTATTCGTGCTACGCCAATTGCAGAGGCGTTATTGGCATTGGTGTTAATGGATCATGCGTTGCGACACCGCGCGCAATGCGGTTAAGTCGTGACAGCGTAACCAATCAAGCACGTTTATGTGTTAACGAAAGTTCGGGTCGGGAGTTCACCATGGGCAAATTGAAATTTAACCGTATTTTCAGTGCCGGCGTACTGGCTGCCACTTTAGTGATTTCAGGTTGTGCCGGCGTGCAAACAACGCAGTCTGGCGCAGTGGGCGTTGAACGCCAGCAGTACATGTCAGGGCTGGTCTCTGAACAGGCTTTGCAGCAAGAGGCGGCGCAACAATACAACAGTTTGTTGTCACAGGCCCGGGCACAGGGGAAGCTGGACACGAATGCTGCTCAAACACGCCGGGTTCAAAATATCGCGCAACGCTTGATTGCCCAAGCAGGGGTGTTTCGTTCCGATGCCGCCCAATGGAACTGGGAAGTTCATGTGTTGAATGATAATCAGGTGAATGCATGGTGTATGCCGGGTGGCAAGATTGCGGTATACAGCGGCCTGATCAACCGGTTGAACCCTACCGACGATGAACTTGCTGCCGTTATCGGTCATGAAATTGCGCATGCGTTACGCGAGCACTCGCGTGAACAAGTGTCTCAGCAAATGGCCACGCAATTGGGGTTGTCGGTATTGGCGGCTGTGACGGGTAGCCAGGCCTCAGCCAATTTGGGCAATGCTTTAACCAATGTGATGTTCACCTTGCCCAATAGCCGCACCCACGAAATCGAGGCAGACCGTATCGGGACGGAACTGGCCGCGCGTGCGGGCTATAACCCCAACGCCGCAGTCACCTTGTGGCAAAAAATGGCAGCGCTCGACCGTGGTAACGCGCCACCTGAATTCTTATCGACCCATCCTTCTCCTGACACTCGTATCCAGGATTTACAAGTGATAGCGAATCAAGTGATGCCTTTGTACGAACGCACTCAAGGTCGTTAACCGGAGTGTGCATAGCCTGTTAGTTGCAGTACTAGTATAAATTATCTTCTTGTACTAGCGTAAGAGCTTGGCATAATAGGCTTATCGTTTCTTTTTCGATTCTCAGAGAGCACTATTATGGCTGAAACCCTTTACGACAAACTTTGGAATGCCCACGTCGTGCATCAGGAGTCCGATGGCACCTGTTTGCTTTATATCGACCGACAACTGTTGCACGAAGTAACCAGCCCTCAGGCTTTTGAGGGGCTGGCGTTGGCGGGACGAAAACCATGGCGGATCAGTGCCAATTTGGCCGTGGCCGATCACAATGTACCCACGACAGCGCGCGATCAGGGCATCAAGGATGAGATTTCCCGTATCCAGGTCGAAACGTTGGATAACAATTGCGAGAAATACGGTATTACCGAATTTCGCATGAACGACATGCGTCAAGGCATTGTGCACGTTATTGGGCCGGAGCAGGGGGCGACATTGCCTGGGATGACGGTGGTGTGCGGTGACTCCCACACCAGTACCCATGGTGCAGTGGCGGCTTTGGCATTCGGTATCGGTACATCCGAAGTTGAACACGCAATGGCCACTCAAACCTTGCTCATGAAAAAGAGCAAGAACATGTTGATTGAGGTCGATGGCGAATTGCCGTTCGGCTGTTCAGCCAAAGACTTGGTGTTGTATATCATCGGTGAAATTGGTACGGCAGGGGCAACCGGCTATGCCATTGAGTTCGCGGGTAGTGCGGTACGAAATTTGTCGATTGAAGGTCGCATGACCATGTGTAATATGGCCATCGAGGCAGGGGCTCGGTCGGGCATGGTGGCGGTCGATGATAAAACCGTTGAGTACTTCCGTAATCGGCCCTATTCGCCCACCGGGGAAATGTGGGATCAAGCTGTTGAATATTGGCGTACCCTGCATTCCGACGAGGGTGCGCACTTTGATCGTGTCATTAAGTTGAATGCTGCCGATGTGCAGCCCCAGGTGACATGGGGCACGTCGCCTGAAATGGTGGTTTCTGTGTCAGGCAGGGTACCGGATCCCGCTTTGGAAAAAGATCCCGTAAAGCGCAGCGGTATGGAAGGTGCGTTGAAGTATATGGGTCTTGAGCCCAATACCCCTATGACGGAAATCAAACCCGATCGGGTGTTCATCGGATCCTGTACTAATTCGCGTATTGAAGACATGCGTGCGGCGGCGGCGGTCGTTAAAGGCAAGAAAGTGGCAGCGAACATCAAACAGGCCATGGTTGTGCCGGGGTCGGGCTTGGTCAAGCGGCAGGCTGAAAAAGAAGGTTTGGACAAAATTTTCCTTGAGGCGGGCTTCGAATGGCGTGAGCCGGGTTGCTCTATGTGTCTGGCCATGAATGCCGATCGTCTTGAGCCTGGTGAACGCGGTGCGTCGACATCAAACCGCAACTTTGAAGGTCGGCAGGGTCAGGGTGGGCGATCACATCTGGTTAGCCCCGCGATGGCAGCCGCTGCAGCGGTGGCCGGTCATTTTGTCGACGTTCGTCAATTCAGTTAAGGAGTAGATCATGGAAGCTTTTACCACTCATAAGGGCCTGGTTGCGCCGCTTGATCGTGAAAACGTTGACACTGACTTGATCATGCCCAAACAGTTTTTGAAGTCGATCAAAAGAACCGGGTTCGGCCCGAATTTGTTTGATACCTTGCGTTATCTCGACGTAGGTGAACCGGGAATGGACAACTCGAAGCGCCCGTTGAATCCAGATTTCTCTTTGAACCAGCCTCGTTATCAGGGTGCTTCAATTTTGCTGACCCGCAAGAATTTCGGTTGTGGTTCCAGCCGTGAGCATGCGCCCTGGGCTTTGCTGCAGTTCGGCTTCAGGGCCATTATCGCGCCATCGTACGCCGATATTTTTTTCAATAACTGCTTCAAAAATGGTTTGTTGCCTATTGTGCAACCGGAAGATGTCGTATCCGAGCTGTTCCGTGAAATGGAGGCAACGCCCGGCTATGAGCTGACTGTCGACCTTGAAGCGCAAACCATTGCCAAGCCGAATGGTGATGTGTTGAAGTTTGACGTTGAGCCTTTCCGTAAACATTGTTTGCTGAATGGTCTGGACGACATTGCGACGACATTACAGAAGGCCGACAAAATTCGTGCTTTCGAGGCCGATCGTCTTGCGCGTTTCCCTTGGCTTGAGGGCCTGCCCGGCTAAATGAGTCGGTTCAGGCCCGGCTTTACGATCACGACACATTAAACCAGAACATTCAGAGAACCCAGAATGACCCGAAAGATTGCAGTTTTACCCGGTGATGGAATCGGTCCGGAAATTATTGATCAGGCTTTGCGCGTCCTAAGTGCGCTGAATCTCGATTTGAGTTTTGAGACACAACCGGTTGGGGGGGCCGCCTACGCGCAGCACGGTCACCCGTTGCCGCCCGCCACGCTGGAATTGGCAAAAAGCGCCGATGCTATTTTGTTCGGTGCGGTTGGCGATTGGAAATACGACTCCCTTCCTCGCGAGCACCGGCCGGAACAGGCTATTCTGGGCTTGCGCAAAGCCTTGGGTTTGTTTGCTAATTTACGTCCGGCGATTTTGTATGAAGAGCTGGCGAACGCTTCTTCGCTTAAGCCGGAAGTGGTGGCGGGTTTGGATATTCTGATTGTTCGTGAGCTAACCGGCGATATTTATTTTGGTAGCCCGCGTGGTGTGCGTGAAGCGCCCGATGGTCCTTTCAAGGGAGAGCGGCAAGGGTTTGACACTATGTTGTATACAGAACCTGAGGTACGTCGTATCGCGCATGTTGGATTTCAGGCGGCGCGCAAACGTAATAAGAAATTATGCAGCGTCGATAAAGCCAATGTATTGGAAACGTCTCAGTTTTGGCGCGATATCGTGATTGACGTCGCGAAATCCTATCCAGATGTTGAGTTAACCCACATGTATGTCGATAATGCGGCAATGCAATTGGTGCGTGCACCCAAGGCATTCGATGTAATCGTGACAGGGAACCTGTTTGGTGACATTTTGTCCGACGAGGCCTCAATGCTGACGGGCTCCATTGGCATGTTGCCTTCAGCTTCTCTGAATGAATCGAACCAGGGTTTGTATGAGCCCAGTCACGGCTCGGCCCCTGATATCGCCGGCCAAAATATCGCCAACCCACTGGCAACCATTTTGTCGGCTGCCATGATGCTGCGATATTCGTTGAACGCGGATGAGCAGGCAAAGCGAATTGAGGCAGCCGTGCAGTCGGTGTTGAAACAAGGTTTGCGTACGCTGGATATCCACGAGGAAGGCACTACACGTGTTTCTACGTCGGAAATGGGCGATGCGGTGCTTAAGGCGTTAAAATAGCCGTTTGTTTCTTAAATAGACAGTGATTTTTTATGACCCAATCAGTAGGCTTAGTCGGTTGGCGCGGCATGGTGGGCTCAGTGCTCATGCAGCGCATGCGCGACGAAAATGATTTTTCCTTATTCAATCCGGTGTTCTTTTCAACCAGTAATGCGGGTGGAAAAGCACCTGCCTGGGCTGACGGCGCCGGGCCCCTGCAAGATGCGTACGATATCGAGGCACTCAAAAAGCTGCCCGTGATCGTAACGGCTCAAGGTGGAGACTACACCACTAAAGTGCACGGGCAGTTGCGCGATGCCGGCTGGGATGGCGTTTGGATTGATGCCGCCAGCACATTACGCATGGCTGAAGACGCCATTATCGTGCTGGATCCGGTGAATCGGCCTGTTATTGATGCGGCAATGAAGCGAGGTGTCAAGAACTTTGTGGGTGGCAACTGCACGGTAAGTTGCATGCTCATGGGCCTGGCAGGCCTGTTTAACAAAGATCTGGTCGATTGGATGACCAGCATGACATACCAGGCCGCTTCCGGTGGTGGTGCCCAACACATGCGTGAGTTGCTTACGCAGTTTGGCATTATTAATCAATCTGTTAAATCGTTACTCGATTATCCCGCTTCGGCCATTTTGGAAATAGATCGCGGCGTGCTTGATGTTCAGAAAGATCCTAACTTGCCTCGAGAGCAATTCCAGGTTCCTTTAGCGGGCAGCCTCATTCCCTGGATTGATCGTGATCTGGGCAATGGCGTGTCTCGTGAAGAATGGAAGGCGGAAGCCGAAACCAATAAAATTCTGGGCCGCGGCGAAGCGTTTGGCACGGAACCAACGCGTATCGATGGTTTGTGCGTCCGTATTGGTGCCATGCGTTGCCATAGTCAGGCGTTAACCATTCGCCTGAAGAAAGACGTGCCTCTGGACGAGATATCCGATATTATTCGCGACGGTTCCAAATGGGCGAAAGTTGTGCCTAACGAAAAAGAATCCACTGTAAACGATCTGACTCCGGTGGCAGTAACGGGCACGCTCGATATTCCGGTGGGGCGTTTACGCAAAATGTCCATGGGATCTCAGTATCTGAGCGCCTTTACGGTGGGCGATCAGCTTCTTTGGGGCGCGGCCGAACCATTGCGCCGCATGTTACGTATCACTTTGGGCGAACTGTAATATGAATGATTCTTGTCGCGTAACTGTAAAACCTTTGGCAGTTCGTTTGGCTTACCTCACGGCATTAGCCTCATTAGCTGTAAGTTCTTCAGTTTATGCGATAAGTTTTGGTCATTCGCGTTTACTGTCCCCTGTGGGTCAGCCCCTGCAGATTCAGGTACCGGTGCACGCGTTAACCGACCAAGAGCGTGACTCCTTGGTGGTTTCGGTAGCGGCCGCGCCGGCCTGGGAGCAGGCGGGTTTGACGCCGCCGGTTGACCCGGCAACGATGCAAGTTGCCGTGGTTGACGGCGTTAAGGCCGGGTCAAAGCTCATTACCGTCCGCTCCAGTCAACCACTTTCTTCAAGCGTGGCAGATTTGCTGCTGGCGGTGCGTTCGTCGTCCGGTCAGATGCAACATCAGGTTAGTTTGTTGGCTCCGGCCGATCTCGAAGTGGCACGTGCGAGTGGCGGCGTAACGGCTTCTGGTTCCGGGGCAGTGGGTACGCCGGGTGATGCTGCGGCCACATCCATTCAAATTCGTCGCGGTGATACTTTGTTTGCCCTGGCGCGTCGCCATGCGGTTCCGGGTATCAGCGTATATCAATGGATGATTGGGGTAATGCAGGCGAATCCGCAGGCATTCATTAACGATAACGTTAATTTAATCAAGGCGGGCGCAACATTAAATGTGCCGGGCGGGCAGCAGCTTGCGGCTTTGTCCGATCGAGAAGCACGGGAAATCTTTCAAAAACATGCAGGGGCTTTTGCCGAATATCGGCAGCGTTTGGCGGGTGAAGTTGCACGCGCTGAGCCTGCTACTGCGCAAGCAACTGATCGCGGTGAGGTCACAGCACCCGAAGTTGGTTCTACGCCTGCTCCGGCCGTCCAACAACAAGACCGTCTTGTGCTGCAATCAGCGCAAGCATCTACAACGCCGGCAAATTCTCCCTCAGCTAATTCGTCATCGGTGGTGAACGCAGGGGGTCAGAACGGTGGCGGAGGTTCAACTGCGCAGGCAAACGGCGACACGGCCGGCTCAAGTACAGTGTCAGTGAGTAGCGATGATCAGCTTGCGCTTGAGCGCAATACTGAAGAGGCCCGTCAGCGCGTTAATCAACTTGAAGATAACGTTAAGAATTTGAATCAGGCTTTGCAGCAGCAAGGTACCGCTGCTCATCAAGCCGTGGTGGATGGTGCAAAAACAGTAGAAGAAACGGTTGAGCAGTTGAAGGAAATGGTTGATGGCGAAATGCCCGGTTCTGATACTGCCTCGGCAAATAACGGGCGTAACGATAACGTGCCGGGAACGGGTCAGGATAAGAGTGTCGTCACGTCGGGCAGTGATGGTTCGACCAGCCCCGCCAACGCCGGTACCAGTACTAACGCCGGCAGCACCATAACAGAAGGCACATCAGGGGCATTGGCGGGGAATGCTTCTTCCGCTGCCCAAGCCGGGTCCGCTAGTAAGCCTTCGAGTGCTGAAGCGGCTGCATCTGTCGAAGATGCCAATAAAGACTCCGATTCACTTTCTACGTGGTTCATGAATAATTTGCTGATTGTCATTAGCGGTGCACTCGCGCTTATTGTTTTGATCGTTGCTTGGCTGCTGCGTCGTGTTGGCGCTGAGCGTGACGATGACTCCGATGCCGTTATTACAGAGGAGATGGTGCGTGAGCGTTTGCAGAGCATTAATCTCGATCTCGACGATTCGACGGAAACCGGTCAAACGGAAAAACGCAGATAAGGTATGACTCGACTGGCATTGGGTGTGTCTTACGACGGCTCACCTTGGCGCGGTTGGCAAAGCCAGCCGCATGGCCAAACGGTACAAGATCAATTTCAGCGGGCAGTTCACCAGTTCATCACTGAGCCGGTGGCGACGGTTTGTTCCGGGCGTACCGACGCAGGCGTCCATGCCCTTGAGCAAGTCGTACACCTGGATACGCCGGTTAATCGTTCGCTTGAGTCATGGACAAGGGCGTTAAATGGTTTGTTGCCGCCCAGTATTTCCGTAAACTGGGTGAAGCCAGTTACCAACGATTTTCATGCTCGTTTTTCGGCAACAGCCCGCACCTATATTTATGTTGTTCGTAACGATCGAATTCGTTCGCCTTTGGTGCATCGGCGGGTGGGTTGGGTTTTTTATCCCTTGAACCTGACTCTCATGAAAGAAGCGGCGGCACGCTTGTTAGGTGAGCACGATTTCAGCAGCTTTCGAGCGTCTGAGTGTCAGGCAGCCAGCCCGGTGCGCGACTTGCAACAGGTCGACATTGAGCAGCACGGTGTTTACTACGTCTTTACATTTAAGGCTAATGCGTTTTTACACCACATGGTGCGTAACTTAATGGGTATGCTGATTTATGTGGGCTTGCAGCGCATGACGCCCGAATCCGTAACCACTTTGCTTCACGACAAAGATCGTCGTCTGGCGCCACCTACCTTTGCTCCTGACGGCTTGTATTTTGCACGGGTCGATTATCCCGATTCATTTAATTTGCCGCAATTATCAGCACAAGAAAACTTTAAGCTGCACTTTGGTTTTCTTGGTTAAAGCGAGTGGATTGAGCCATGACTGCTTTGCTGCGGCCACCATTTTTAGCTTGGTACATCGCTTTGTCGGCGGCATGGCTCAAGCTGTGAACATCAACACCGTGTTCGGGGTATAACGCAATGCCGATACTGGCGGAAATGTTGGCTTGGTAGGGCCCCAATTGAAAGGGGTTTTGCAATGCTTCGCATAGACGGGTGGCAATATCCATGCATTTTTCGGGTTGCGTGTCTTCCAGGAGGTAAACCATGAATTCGTCACCTCCTATACGCCCTGCCAGATCTGTTGTGCGCAGGAAGTGCGAAATTCGCCGGCTGACTTGTTTCAACAGTTCGTCTCCCACCGCATGGCCATATTGGTCGTTTACCGGCTTGAAGTGATCCAGATCTATATAGAACAACGCTAACGAACGGCCTCGTAAACGTGTTTGGGATAACGCTGTATCCAGTCGATCCAGAAAGCACCAACGATTCGCCAGGCCGGTTAACGGATCGTGCAAGGCAAGATGTTTTACCTCTTCTTCCAACTTGTGTCGAGCGGTAATATCGTTCACGTAACCCGTCCAGGTAATGGTGCCGTCAGACAAGCGTTGGGGTAAGTCTCGAGCCTCAACCCAGAGGGTTGTGCCGTTCGTGTGCTGCATTCTGAATTGGGCATGCCATGGAAGCAGGGAGTCACCGGCTTCAATACTGCTGCTCAAAACCCAATCATGGTCGTCAGGATGGATGCGATCGAGCAGCAGGCCGGCGTCATTGCGAACGTCCTCCACAGATATGCCGAACATTTGTGTGACAGTACGCCCTACGAATGTAAATTCCCAATGATCGGGCGGTTGATAACACAATTGGTATACAAAGCCTGGTAGATAATCGGAAATGGCATCGAGTTGTTGAACCAAATCGCGAGACCATGTGATGTCGCGTGCACTGATCAGGAAGTAACCTGGATGCGACCTTAACGGCGCCACGCGAATGTTCCAGTCTCTTTCGCCGGCGGGAACGCTAATGACTTGGTCGAATTCGACAGTATTTTGTGTTTGCAGGCAGCGCTGGTATTCGTTCAACAGGCGCCTGGCTTCATCAGGAGTGAAAAGGTCGTGTGGTGTTTTCCCGATTAATTGGGAGCGTTGCAGGCCAGTGGCAATTTCAAACTGCTCATTGGCTTCGGTGTATCTGAATGTCGTGCCTTTATCGTCCACCTGCATAATGACGAGGATATCGGGAGAATGCTGAAAGGCGGCGTGTAAAAGGTCCATGTATTCAGGCCCGATCTTAAATTTGCAAAGCGTACTTCAGCTCTGCGGGTGCGGCAACAGAAATAAGCGAGTCGATATCAGGAAAACAACAATAAATGGAACAGTACGGTAGGGGTTGTCAAGAGATTTGCGGCGCTGTTTTGCTTTGACCGGACCGCCGTTTCATTGCTCGTTAAAATAGAGCTTTGGTAAAACCTGAAGGCTGTTGTGAATGGCTGGTGTTATTGGGCAGAAAATGAAGAAAATCCGCACACGCGTGAAAATATGTGGTTTAACTCGGGCTGAAGATGTGAACGCTGCGGTGGCGGCGGGTGCCGACGCCGTTGGTTTGGTTTTTTATCCACCCAGCAGCCGTTATGTATTACCCGAAAACGCGAGCGATTTGCGCAACCTGGTTCCGGCCATGGTAAGTGTTGTGGCGCTTTTTGTGAACGCTTCAAATGAGGATGTGCAACAAGTTATTGATCAAGTGCAACCCGACGTGCTGCAATTCCACGGGGATGAAAGCCCCGACGAGTGTGAGCAGTATGGTCGTCGATATATGAAAGCCTTTCGCGTTGGTGCGCCGGGTTTGGATACCCCGCAGGCGGTATTGGACACGTGTCTCCGGTATCGCTCGGCCAGTGCGTGGTTGTTCGACAGTTACAGCGCCGGGTACGGCGGTAGCGGTAAACAGTTTGATCTAGGGCTTTTGGAAATGGTTATTGCAAGCCCTGAGTCAAAGCCGGTTGTGCTGGCGGGCGGATTGAATGTGGAAACAGTTGGAGCGGCAATTGCGCAGGTGGCACCGTTTGCCGTCGATGTCAGTAGCGGAGTAGAAATTTCCGGCGGCGTTAAATGCGAAGGCAAGATTCGGGCATTTATGCAGGCTGTGGCGTTGAGCCGCTAGTCATTTTAGCGAGTACTCCCAATGGCTCAAGCCCATACCAGTTTTTTTTCTCCACTGCGCTTTGTATTGTTTCAAATAATAGTTTTTTCCCTTCCCGCACGGCTTGAGAGTGTGAACGGGACTGGTTCTCGAAAAGCGACCAGGTGAGGTAAATACGTTTGATGGGACTCCAATGTATGGATTGATCCAAAATGCTTGTGCTTACGGCACATGCAGGAACAACCGTTAAACCAAACCCTTCTTTCGCCAGTTGAAGGCATAAACTTAGGGTGTCGGTTTCAACCGCACCATTAAATCGAAGCCCTTTTCGGGCGAGCATGTGTTCTATTTGTACCCGAAGCTGGTTGGGGCGACCAGGCAAAATCAGCTTGACCCCATCGAGTTTATTGAGAAAAACCGGAATCTCTGGGCTGAGTCCTGAGTCTTCCCCCCCGACTATAACCAAGGGCTCCCGGGCTAGCGGTGTCTGTTTGAAACCGGTGGGTGGTGCAAAATCAAACGGAATAACGCATAAATCCAATATGCCGGCCAGCATCTGTTCGCGCAGGATGTGGCTGACACCCTCGTGAACGCGCAATTTTATATCCGGGTGGCGTTGCACCAGCTGGCTTATGTATTGCGTAGTGAACACTTGATTCCAGGAAGGAGGTATGCCAATGGAAAGCTGGCCCGCTGCCATTTCGCCGACCTGCTCTTTGATAATGGAAAGTTGTCGTAAAAGTGGTCGTGCCTTGTCGGCAAGCAGCTTTCCTGAATCCGTTAGTTTTACACCCCCTTGTGAGCGTTGAAATAATTTTGTACCCATTTCCCGCTCAAGTGCCGCAATATGACGTGATAGGGCCGGCTGGGACACATGAAGGTCGGCGGCTGCTTTGTTGATGCTTCCCAGTTCCGCCACGCGAAGCATATATTCCAGAAGACGAGGTTCCATCGTATTTTGAAGCTCCTTTGTTGATGGTTGCGAACACACATTTGAAACGTTTGTGTAAAGGCAATTAAACATGAATTGTTTGTTATCCATTATATGAATAATGGCAATGACTGTTTAACATTATTCAAATATCAATGGCTCCCATAGAATTCTTTCATTAGCCGCAGGATTGGCTCGCGGCATTGAAAGGAGACCATTCAATGGGTAAACAGAAAGTCATTGTGACAGTTGCGCCGACAGGGGGAATGGCCAGCAAGAAACAGAACCCTAATCTACCAACTCAACCACAAGAAATAGCAGAAGACGTATACCGTTGCTATAACGCAGGGGCGAGCGTTGTTGCATTGCATGCACGTCGTGCCCAGGATGACGAGGCGACGTGTGATCCGGCCATTTATGGCGAGATGAATACGCTCATTCGTGAAAAGTGCGACATCGTATTGAATAACTCGACAGGCGGTGGCATTAACGGCGATATGGTCCACCAGCTTAATAATGGGCTGTGGGAAATTAATTTTGAGCAACGCATAAAAGGGATGCAAGCGCCTGGCGTTGAAATGTGCACGCTTGACGCTCAGACAATTTGTGCCAGTTTTGGCGATAAAGAAATCCTGGTACCAACGACGCCTAGCAGAATACGCGAGTTGGCTGAAGGCATGATGGAACGGGGCATCAAGCCGGAATGGGAGGTTTTCAGCCTTTCTGACATTGTGCAAGAAGTGAACAAGGCGATTGCGGCGGGATTTGATAAGCCACCGTACTTCATCAACATCGTGCTTGGCGTGAACGCATTCCAAGGTGCATTGCCCTATACCCCGAAAATTCTTCAGCAAATGGTTGATCACCTTCCCAAAGACGTCGTGTTTAACGTGAGTGCTATTGGGGCTGCTCAGTTACCCGCAACGACACAGGCGGTATTGATGGGAGGGCATGTTCGGGTCGGATTGGAAGACAATCTGATGTATGAGCCCGGTGTTCAGGCAACTAATCTTATGTTGGTTGAAAGAATGGTGCGAATTATTCGTGAATTGGGCTACGAGCCCGCGACGCCGACTGAAGCCCGCGAGATTATGGGGCTGCCACCTCTTAAACAATAAGTGTTCAGTATCTGGCCGGGCATCATGATGTTTGAATGGTGTCGGCTGGTTTTGGGCTTTAAAAAGATAGGAGATGAGTTGTGGCAGAACCCACTTTTCGCCCGGTCAGACGAATTGTGACCGGGCATAACGAGGTGGGGCGTTCGGTTGTGCTAACTGATGCCCCTTCGCCTCACAAGATGTCGCTGGCTGGGGTGTCGAATTTCGGTGTGACGGATATATGGAAAACCGAATCGGCGCCTGCCAGTAACGAGGGTGATATTGACCCTTGCAGCTTGCCAATCGTTCTTGCTCCGCCCAAAAGCGGAACGGTTTTTAGGGTCGTGGAGTTTCCGCCCGACAAAGAGTATATCGGCAAATGGAAACGCGAAGCGGCTTTTGCCTCAATGGGCGATTCGGGCGCCGAGGCTCTGGAGGAAGACGCGTCACGCCATGAAATGATGCATACCACGGAATCAGTCGATTACGCATTTGTGATCGAAGGCGAGATTTGGGCTGTTCTTGATGAGGATGAGGTTTGCATGAAAGCGGGTGATGTACTTGTTCAACGCGGTACAAGCCACGCATGGAGTAATCGAAGTGATAAGCCGGCACGGGTGGGCTTTGTATTGATTGACGCTCATCCGTTGCGGCGATAAACGCACTGTTCATATCTTGATCGATAAAGGAGACAATGATGAAAAAGAAATACTTGCTGGCGTGCGCCCTGACCGTGTCATTAATTGGTCATCAAGCAGTCGCTGATGTCAAGATTGGCTTTACCGGTGCGCTTTCCGGGCCGGCAGCGGCATTGGGCCAGGATCAATACGATGGTTTTATGTTGGCGGTTGAGCGGAACAACGGAAAGTTGGGTGGTGAAACGGTTGAAGTGATTCGGGAGGACGATCAGGTTAAGCCAGAGATTGGCCTCCAGGCTGCCAGAAAACTTATTGACCAAGATAATGTTGATGCTATTGTCGGCATGGGTTTTACAAATGTACTGATGGCAATGCTGCCGCCTATACGTGAGTCTGGTGTCGTTGCAATTGCCACCAATTCAGGCCCGTTGACACTTTCAGGAGCGGGTTGTCAGCCTAATGTGTTTTCTACTGCATGGCAAAGTGATGGTCCAGCTGAAGCGATGGGTGTTTATGCCCAAAAAAATAATTTTAATAATGTTTACCTGATGGCTCCGAACTATCAGGCTGGAAAGGAAATGTTGGCAGGTTTTAAACGTTTTTACAAAGGCGAGGTGGTTGATGAGGTTTACACCCCTTTATCACAAACTGATTTCTCGGCTGAAATTACCATGTTGCAAGCTTCTGCTCCCGAAGCGGTGTTTGTATTTTATCCCGGCGGTTTAGGCATTAATTTTGTGAAACAAATGCGCCAGGCAGGCATGCTGGATAAAGTACCCGTTTTGTCTGTGTTTACTGTTGATGGTACAACCTTGCCGGCATTGAAGGGACTTGCCGATGGGGTTATTGCCGGTGCGATGTGGGATGCATCCCTTGAGAACGAGGCAAGCGAAGAGTTTGTAAAGGCCTACAAGGAAAAATATGGTCGTGTTCCCAGTTTGTACTCAGCGGCGGGGTACGACGCTGCCAATTTGTTGGGTGCGGCCATTGAAAGCGTTGATGGCGATGTGGCCGACAACGCGAAATTCGCTGCTGCGGTAAAGGAGGCGGGTGCTAGTTTTGAGTCGGTCAGAGGGCCGTTTAAGTTCAATAACAACAATATGCCGATTCAGAATTTCTATGCTTTCCAAGCTGTAAAAACAGGCGAAGACGTTGCGATGAAGCATATTGATACACCCCTCGAAAGTCATAAAGATGCCTACCACGCAGAATGTAAGTTGAAGTAGGCTTTATTGGCTGGAGAAACGAATGAAAATCAGAATCCTTGGTGCAGGTCCTGCCGGATTGTATTTTGCCGCGCTCATGAAGCGTTTGGATCCTGTTCATGATATTGCGATTTATGAGCGCAACCCCAAGGATGCAACGTGGGGGTTTGGCGTTGTATTCTCGGATAAGGCGCTGGAATTTCTGCGGACTGACGACGATGCGTTGTATCAATATTTAAGTCGGCACCTTGAAAATTGGCCTGAGATAACCATTGTTCATAACGACACGGCGATACCGGTCGCGGGTAATGGTTTTGCGTCAATCGGGCGCTTGGAGCTGTTGACGCTTTTATACGATTACGTTGAGGCGCTTGGGGTCAAGTTGCATTTTGAAACCGAAGTGACGGCTTTGTCGCAGATGGGCGACGCCGATTTGTATGTTGGTGCTAATGGGGCGTTTTCCTGGCTTCGAACGGAAAACGAAGCCAATTTTGAGACAACCACCGATTGGCGTTCGAATCGTTTTATCTGGTACGGCACCACCAAGGCATTCAACAGTCTTACATTAACCTTTCGGGAGACAGGGCACGGCGTATTCTGTGCCCACCACTATCGGTACAGGCCAGATCGAAGTACGTTTCTCGTAGAGGTTGAGGAGGACACCTGGCAGCGTGTCGGGTTTGAGTCCATGAGTGCTGAAGAAACTGTGCGGTATTGCGAAAAGGTCTTTGCGAAAGACCTGGAAGGACATCCCATCATTTCCAACCATTCATATTGGCGGCAGTTTCCGGTTATCTGGAATGAACGTTGGAGTTTCGATAATGTGGTGTTAATTGGTGATGCTTTGCGTACTGCCCATTTTTCAATTGGTTCTGGAACCCGTTTAGCAATGGAGGACGCGGTTGCGTTGTACAAAGCCTTTAAAAATGCGGGGACAACTGATATTACATGTGCGCTTACGGAGTTTCAGGCCTCCCGTTTGCCTCCTATGAAGAAAATATGGGATGCGGCTAACACCAGTATTGACTGGTATGAGCAAATGGATAAATTGGTTCATGATTTAACGCCCGTTGAGTTCGCGTACAGCTATATGACGAGAACAGGGCGGGTGAGTCATGCCGATATCAAAAAGCGTGACCCTGTTTTGGCGCAAGCGTATGAAAAATTACATCCGGAAGTGGCGTTAACTGTCCACGGGTGATATGGCAAAAACAAAGTAGTACCGATTTTGAAGAGGCCGTATTGATGGGATTGAGTCCGGTTGTGTGGCAGCCCGGGAAGTATCTGAGTGAGAAATGCAAATTAGCGCAGTTTAGGCGCTATTTGGCTACCACGGGGTACGGACCGTTTTACGATTATCAGTCTTTACATCATTGGTCGGTATCCGAACCTCAAGCCTTTTGGCGTGCCGTGTGGGATTTCTGCGGTTTAACGTCTGTTGAGCCGGCCTCTGCGGTTCTGGGCAGTCACGCTATGCCCGGCGCGCAATGGTTTCCCGGCATGACTTTGAACTTCGCCGGGAACCTGCTCAGGTTGGCCGAAGGCGAGCAGGCCAATGATGAAGCGGTCGTGGCGTATTGCGAAACCCGTCCGGTATTGCGTCGCACGTATGCGCAATTAAAAGCAGACGTGGGCGCCCTGGAGGCCTATTTTAAAAGTCAGGGCGTTGTTAAAGGCGATCGGGTTGCCGCTATTGTGACCAATGGCTATGAAGCGCTCGTGGCCATGCTGGCCACGAGCAGTATGGGCGCGATTTTCAGTTCGGCCTCACCCGATTTCGGTGTGGGTGCTATTTTGGATCGGTTCTCGCAAATTGAGCCGGCCATGCTGGTGATCGTGAACGGGTATGGGTACGGTGGCAAGGTGTTTAGCCGCACTGAGGATTTTCAGGCGATCCGCCAGGGTTTGCCAACCCTAAAAGGGGTGGTGGCCATTGAACAGGTACCCGGGCAGGCCATGCCGCAAGGTCCCGGCGTGGTGTCCTGGGAGGCAGCTTTGCAGGCGGGGGCAGGCCAGGCGCCCAGTTATACACCCGTGCCGTTTGATCATCCGGTCTACATTCTGTTTTCTTCCGGTACCACCGGTAAGCCCAAGTGCATTGTGCATGGCACGGGCGGCATCTTGTTGAACCATGCCAAAGAGCTCATGCTGCATGGAGACATCGGGCCGGGCGATAGCCTGATGTATTTCACCACTTGCGGCTGGATGATGTGGAATTGGCAGGCGTCGGGCCTGCTCACGGGCGCGCGCCTGGTGACGGTTGATGGGTCTCCGGGGTATCCGAATTTAAGTTATCTGTGGGAACTGGCCGCGAACGAGGGCGTGACCCACTTTGGGACCAGTGCTCGTTTTATTGCCGGGTGTCGCAAAGCCAATTTAACGCCTACGCAAACCCATACCCTGCAAAAGCTGCGGGTGGTGTTCTCTACGGGCTCCCCGTTGTTGCCTGAAGATTATGACTGGTTTTATGCCGACGGGGTACCGCAGGCATTATTAGGCTCCATTGCGGGTGGCACCGACATTTGCGGCTGCTTTGTCGGGTGTGTGCCCACCTTGTCGGTACGCCGGGGCGAGATTCAGGGCAAGATGTTGGGGGCCGATGTGACGGCATTTGATGACCAGGGTCATGAGGTGCAGGCCGGGCGGGGTGAGCTGGTGTGCAGGCAGCCCTTGCCGTCGATGCCGGTGGCGTTCTGGAACGACCCCGAGGGCAGCCGATATCGCGATGCGTACTTTGATACTTACCCAGGTGTCTGGGCGCATGGTGATTTTATCGAATTCACTGATACGGGCGGCGCCATCATTTATGGTCGTTCCGACGCCACGTTGAACCCCGGCGGGGTGCGCATTGGCACCGCAGAAATCTACCGTCAGGTTGAAACGGTGGATGCTGTAAAAGACAGCTTGGTGGTGGGGCGTCAGGTGGATGGTGATGTGGAAGTGGTGCTACTGATTGTTCCCGCCCCAGGCCATGACTTAAATGATGCCTTGATAAAGGAGTTACGCACCCGTATTCGTGAAGGGGCCAGCCCACGACATGTGCCGCGTCATATTCTGGCCGTGCCCGATATTCCCTACACCCGCAGCGGCAAGAAAGTGGAGTTGGCGGTGGCGCGCCTGGTGAATGGGTCGGCTCGCAGCGACAATCGCGATGCGTTGGCCAATCCGCAGGCTCTGGATCAAATTGGTGAATGCCTGCGCGCGCTTGGGTTGAAAGCCTGAATAACGAAGGTTGTTATATCGTTTTTTGCCTATGCTGAAAAGTGATGTGCTTGTTTTTTAGTTATCCATAAATTGGTTAACTCTTATAAGCCTTCTGCATTATTCAAATAATCAGTCAAGCTCTAAACTGTTTTCATGGGTTTCTGAGATGCGAAACAGTCTGCACTGAGTCTGTTGCAGATAATTGGATATACATGGATAACATTATTTATAAGAAAATCGATGAAATAGGTGTTGTTGCCGTATTAGGCACGGGGTCGGTGGGTGCCAGTTGGATTGCACTCTTCCTGGCTCACGGTCTGGAGGTCATTGCATATGACCCGTCACCCAATGCACCTGAAAATGTGAATGATTTTGTTTCCAATGCCTGGCCTGCCTTGTGTGAGTTGGGTCGCACCAAGTTGCCGCATCCCCCACTTGATCGGATACGTTTCGTCTCTTCGGCGGGAGAGGCTGCCCGCATGGCGGATGTGATTCAAGAGAATTGTCCGGAGCATTTGGAGATAAAGAAACAACTTTTATATGAGGTTGAGGCTGTCGCGGCTCCCAGCAAAATTATTCTTTCAAGCACGGGCGGAATTCCACCTAGTGCCATGCAAGAGGCCTGCACGTATCCTGAGCGGTTAGTCGTTTTACATCCATTTAACCCTACCCATTTAATTCCGCTTGTTGAAGTGGTGGGCGGGCGGAAAACTTCTCCGGTTGTGGTTGATTGGGCAATGGATTTCGCCCGTTCTCTGCACAAACAACCGATTTGTTTGCATGCTGAAACCAATGGTCATATGGCCAATCGTTTGCAGTTTGCATTAATGCGCGAAGCGGTGGCGTGTTTGCAAGATGGAATCGCAAGCGCACGCGATATCGATGCCGCCGTTCGTTGCGGTTTGGGGCCGCGGTGGGCTTTAATGGGCGGATTGCTAACGTTGCATTTAGCAGGAGGTGACAAGGGGATGCAAGGCATTCTGGATCATGCCGGCCAGGCCATTCAGGAATGGTGGACGCCATCTGCGTCGGTGACGCTTACGCCTGAGCTTGTTCAAAAACTGGTTAATGCTGCGCAGGAAGTATCGCAGGGCGAGTCGGTTCAGCATTGGGTTAAATGGCGCGATGAGGGTTTGGTCGACGTATTGAAGTTACAGGAAAAACTAGGGGCATGACGTGTCCCTCCAACTATGAAGAAATGATGAGTGAATCTTATAAGTGGCCCGTTCCATTACCTGAAAGTTTATCGGTTAAGTTGGATGACACCATTGCTGTTTTAACTTTAAATCGTGCACATAAACGCAATGCACTCTGTGATGAGTTGGTGCTGGGTATGCAGATCTTTTTTTCAAGCATTCCAGCACATGTGCAGGGTGTGGTGGTGCACGGTGCCGGCGGCGATTTTTGCGCCGGTCTTGACTTGAATGAACTGAAAGAAACCTCTGTCGCCGAGAGTTTTGATACGTCAATTATTGGGCAGCGCCTGAATGACACTGTGCAGTTTTGTAAAGTGCCGGTTATTTCGGTGCTTCATGGTGCTGTTATCGGGGGTGGGCTGGAGTTTGCGGCTTCAACACATATTCGCGTTGCCGAGCGGAGTGCCTATTACGCTCTTCCCGAGGGTACGCGCGGCATTTTTCTGGGCTCAGGAGGGTCTGTTCGCCTGCCTCGTCTTATCGGAGCTGCGACGGTGATCGATATGATGCTGTCAGGACGGGTGTACGAGGCTGAAGAGGCACATCATATTTTGCGACTCTCTCAATATCTGGTTGACCCTGGCCAGGGATTGCAGAAAGGGATTGAACTGGCCAAACGTATTGCAAAAAACGCGCCATTAGCGAATTTTGCCGTTATCCAATCCATCCCTCGTATTTGCGAGCAAGATCCGCAAACAGGGCTGTTTACCGAAATGCTGATGGTTGGCATTGCTCAAGGAGACGATGAAGCCAAGCAGCGTTTGCGCGATTTTCTGGAACGTAAGGCCAATAAGGTTCAACGCCATTCTCAGGGGTAGATAACCCTTGCTGATAATGATGTGTATGAGTAACCCCAAGCGAAAGGGATAAACCAATGAGTTCCGCACCTTTACGAACCGATTTCAGTCGAGACGAGTTAGAAGCCGAGGCGAACGAATTTCGACATCATATTGCGCGTTGGGTCGACGAGCGGCTGTGTCCCCAGGCGGAGGCGCTCGATAATGCGAACGATTTTTCTCATGAACTGTTCAAAGAGTTGGGTGATCTGGGTTATTACGGAATCATGTATCCGGAAACGGTTGGCGGTAGTGGCTTGAAGTATCCCTTTACCTGTTTCTCCGTATTATGTGAAGAGCTGGCACGAGGCTCTATGAGTTTCGCTGCGGGTGTGTGTATGCAAGGCTCAACGGCAACGCACACCGTTTTTCAGTGGGGTAATGAGAACTTACATAACAAGTATTTGAAACCGGCTTTGCTGGGTGAGAAAGTCGCAGCGTTTGCAATCACCGAGCCTAATTCGGGTTCCGATGCCGCCTCTTTACGTACACGTGCCACTCGCACAGAGGGCGGCTTCCTTCTTAACGGTTCCAAAATATTCACGACCAATGGTACGGTCGCCGATTTTATTACCGTAGTGGCAACCACAAATCCAACGCAGGGGTTAAAAGGGCTCGATCTCTTTCTGGTTGATACCAATACCCCCGGGTTCTCGGTAGGGCGTAAGCTGGACAAGTTTTCAGTACGAAGCTCCGATACGGCTGAATTGGTTTTTGAGAATGTTTTTGTGCCTGATGAATGCTATTTAAACAATGGTGCACCGAGCAGTTTTCTGAACGCTTATAAGTCATTAACAGTCGATCGTATTTTTACTGCTGCTTTGGCATTGGGCGGTGGTCGGGCTGCATACGACTCCGCTTTGCGTTATGCCAAAGAGCGAGAGCAATTTGGTCAACCTATCAGCAAGTTTCAAGCCATTCAATTTCGGTTGGTCGATATGCTGGCCAAGCTCGAGCAAAGCAGGTTGTATACCTATCATGCCGCAGCACTGGCCGACCAGAATGCATCCATTACTACCGAAGCGGCGCTGGCAAAAATCGTCGCGGCCGAAGGGTGTCATGAGGTTTGTGAAATGGCTATGTCGGTTTATGGCGGTTATGGATTAATGAATGAATATCCTGTGCAACGCTTTCTACGAGATTCGTACTTTCCTATGATCGGTGGCGGTACCGGCGACATCATGCGGCATATTGTTTCAAGGCAATTAGGCTTGTAAAACCTCTTGCCATCTACAAGCTGCACCATAAGCAGCAGAACAAAGGCCGTAAATCGGTCATTTTTAAATAAATCGAATTACAGGAGACATTAGAATGAAGAAAAGCATACTTGCATTTACGTTGGCTACTTTAATCCCGCTGTCCAATGCTTTTGCCGAAGGCGTTAAGGTTGGCGTTATTACCGGCGCTACCGGGCCGGGGGCGTCGTTGGGTATTCCTTATAAGAATACTTTTGAGGTCGTACCCAAAACCTTGGGTGGTGTACCGGTTGAATACATAATTGTTGATGATGCAACTGACACCACAACCTCGGTAAAACTGGCCCGAAAGCTTATTCAGCAAGATAACGTTGACCTGATTATCGGCTCAAGCAGTGTGCCCACTGCGCTGGCAGTCAGTGAGATTGTGGCTGAACAGAAAGTGCCTCAGATCTCGCTTTCCCCTTTGCCGGTTAAGGCTGAGGATAACCCTTGGTCGTACGCGGTGCCGCAGCCTATTAATATCATGATGGCCGCGGTGGTCAAAAACATGAAAGAAAAAGGGATTAAGAGCGTTGGTTACCTGGGCTTTTCGGATTCCTGGGGTGAACTGGTGTTGGCGGGGCTAAAAGCAAATATCGAGGGAACCGATATAAAGCTGGTGGCGAGTGAGCGTTACGGCCGTATTGACACTAGCGTAGCTGGTCAGGTGCTTAAGCTAATGGCCGCTAAACCGGATGCAGTTGTTCTGGGTGGTTCCGGGACGCCGGGTGCATTACCTCAAGTGAGCTTGCGAGAGCGCGGGTACAAAGGCCCTATTTATCATAATCATGGTGTGATTAACAAAGATTTTTTGCGTGTTGGAGGTAAGGCGCTCGAAGGCGCTTACGCACCCACGGGACCAGTCATGGTGGCCGAGCAATTGCCCGACAGCAACCCGATTAAGGCGGAGGCCATGAACTTTACCGAAAACTATGAGGCCAAATTTGGAGATAACACACGCAATGCATTTTCAGCCTACTCGTGGGATGCTTACTTATTGGCAGACCAGGCTGTGGAGAAGGCGTTGAAAGTCGCCAAACCCGGCACGGCTGAATTCCGTGCCGCACTTCGGGATGCACTGGAAACAAGTAACGAGGTCGTGGGTACGCATGGTGTATATACCATGAGTAAAACCGATCATACAGGGCTTGATGAGCGCGCCAGCGCGTTAGTGCAAGTGGAAAATGGCGACTGGAAACTGGTGACAGCTAAATGACAGTGATGTAATTTAGCTGTGAATCGGTTTGCGATTTTGTTTTATTTGGTAGGCAGTACTGGATTCGAACCAGCGACCTCTACGATGTCAACGTAGCGCTCTAACCAACTGAGCTAACCGCCTTTAAAGAAGAACGCAATAATAGCCTGAATTGTGGCTGCGTGTCAAAGCCGTTTGCCGGGATTCAATGTTACACTAGGTGGGCTAATGTTTTGTTTGGAAACGCGGCAAATGCCGCGTTTTTTGTCGTAGCGTGTACGGTATCGGTGGGTATTTGTACGCTTGTTAATGTCAGGATGCTATATGGTTCAAATTACACTGCCCGATGGATCTCAGCGCGAGTATCCCGGCCCGGTGTCTGTTAACGACGTCGCTTTTTCCATTGGGTCGGGGTTGGGTAAAGCTGCTCTGGCTGGGAAAGTGTCGTTCGAGGGCCAGGAAGATAGGTTGGTGGATACCAGCTACGTCATTAATCAGAACGCACAACTGGCTATCGTAACCGCCAAAGACCCCGAAGGGCTTGATCTCATTCGCCATTCCACTGCACACTTGCTGGCCTACGCGGTGAAGAGTTTGTTTCCAGAGGCCCAAGTCACTATCGGCCCGGTTATCGATAACGGCTTTTATTACGATTTTTCTTACAAGCGTCCGTTTACGCCCGAAGATTTGGAAGCCATTGAAAAGAAAATGGTGGAATTGGCCAAAAAAGACGAGGTGGTCACGCGCGAAGAATGGACGCGAGACGATGCGGTTGCATTTTTCAAAAGCATTGGCGAACAATATAAAGCGGAAATCATTGCGTCTATTCCGTCGAACGAGAACATTAGCCTGTATCGTGAAGGTGATTTCATCGATCTTTGCCGGGGGCCGCACGTTCCCTCCACCGGCAAACTGAAGGTGTTCAAGCTGACCAAAGTGGCTGGGGCCTACTGGCGTGGCGACAGCAACAATGAAATGTTGCAACGTATTTATGGCACGGCCTGGGCCACAAAAGAAGACCAAGCCGCTTATTTGCACATGCTGGAAGAGGCTGAAAAACGGGATCACCGCAAACTGGGTCGCGAATTGGACTTCTTCCATTTCCAAGATGAAGCGCCCGGGCTTATTTTCTGGCACCCGAAAGGCTGGACGGTTTGGCAACAGGTCGAGCAATACATGCGTGCCGTGTACCGCGACAACGGTTATCAGGAAGTAAAGGCGCCGCAAATCCTGGACCTTTCACTTTGGAAGAAAACCGGCCACTGGGATAACTACGCCGAAAACATGTTCACCACAGAGTCGGAGAGTCGCACTTATGGTTTGAAGCCCATGAATTGCCCCGGACACGTGCAGATTTTTAACGCTGGTTTGCATTCGTATCGCGAACTGCCCATTCGCTATGGCGAGTTCGGTCAATGCCACCGCAATGAACCGTCCGGTTCTCTGCACGGCATGATGCGTGTGCGGGGGTTCACCCAAGACGACGGCCACATTTTCTGTACGGAAGATCAGTTGCAAGACGAGTGTGCGGCGTTTACGGCTTTGTTGCAGAACGTGTATGCCGACTTCGGCTTTACAAAGATTCTGTATAAAGTGGCGACCCGCCCGGAAAAACGTATTGGCTCCGATGAGGTTTGGGACAAAGCGGAGCAGGCGTTGATGGAAAGTTTGAACCGTACAGGGTGCGAGTATGAAGTCAGTGAAGGCGAGGGTGCGTTCTACGGCCCTAAGATTGAGTACACGCTAACGGATGCCATTGGCCGTCACTGGCAGTGCGGCACAATTCAGGTTGATTTTTCCATGCCGGAGCGCCTCGGCGCCGAATATGTCGATGCGAACGATCAACGCAAAACGCCGGTGATGTTGCATCGTGCTATTTTGGGTTCCTTCGAGCGTTTTATCGGTATTCTTATTGAAAATCATGCGGGTGCACTACCGCCATGGCTTGCTCCTGAACAGGCTGTGGTGTGCTGTATTTCCGAGAATTCTGCCGATTATGCAGCTGAAATCGCTCAAAAGCTGAAAAAACAAGGGTTTAGAGCCGGGGCAGATTTGCGCGGTGAAAAAATCAACCGTAAAATCAGAGAGCATAGTTTGAAGAAAATGCCCTACATTCTGGTTGTCGGCGAAAAAGAACGCGAAGCTGGAACGGTTGCAGTACGTAGCCGGGGCGGTATTGATCTGGGTGTCATGAGTACCAACGACTTTATCGAGCGTTTGCACGAAGATATTCAGCAACGTCGCAGTGTAGGGCAAGACCATTAATATTTATAGGAGTTTTAGATATCGCAACCGATAAATCCCATCGCATCAATGGCGAAATCCGTGCCACAGAGGTACGTTTAATCGGCATCGAAGGTGACCAACTGGGTATCGTCAAGCTGGCTGACGCACTCGGGCTCGCTGAAGATCATGAAGTAGACTTGGTTGAAATTGCGCCCAATGCATCGCCGCCTGTCTGTCGTTTAATGGACTACGGCAAGTTCAAATATCAAGAACAGAAGAAACAGGCGGAAGCCAAAGCCAAGCAGAAAGTTATCCAGGTTAAGGAAGTGAAGTTCCGCCCGGGTACCGATGAGGGCGATTATCAGGTTAAATTGCGCAATTTGCGTCGTTTTATCGAAGACGGTGACAAAGCCAAAGTTACGTTGCGTTTCCGTGGCCGCGAAATGGCCCACCAAGAGTTGGGCATGCGTGTATTGGAGCGTGTTCGCGACGACCTTAGCGAGCTTGTCCAGGTTGAGGCTATGCCTAAGCTGGAAGGGCGACAAATGGTTATGGTTTTGGCGCCACGCAAGAAACCTGCGGGTAAGGGCGATTCGGCCTCCTGATTCTTGTTTTTCTTATCTATCCCCACCAGGATATCCTGGTGGGGATAGTTTTCGCAGGTCGTTATGCACATACTATTCATTATTGATCCTTTGTCGTCGTTGAAGGCCTACAAAGACTCCTCAGTTGCCATGATGCGCGCCCTGTGCAAGCGTGGCCACGTAATTAGTGTGGCCTTGCAAGGCGATATTTACATCGATGAGGGTGTGGTAAAAGTGACGGGTCAAGCGATCAATCTGATCCAGGAAGCCGACTTGCATGGCCCAAATTGGTGGCAAGCATCCGGGGATTCGGTTGATCAGGCCTTGTCGCGCTACGATGCCGTGGTAATGCGTAAGGACCCGCCGTTCGACATGGAGTATGTGTACTCCACACATTTGCTCGATTTTGCCCAAGCGCAAGGCGCTCGGGTTTTTAATGCGGGGCAAGCGATCCGCAACCACCCCGAAAAGCTTGCCATTACCGAGTTCGCTGAATTTACCTCGCCGACGCTGGTCAGTCGGAACATAGCTCGCTTACGGGCATTTCACGCCAAATATCACGATATTATTTTGAAGCCGCTTGACGGCATGGGTGGTACCGGCATTTTTCATGTGCGTCCCGATGGCGCGAATCTTGGCGCTATTCTGGAAACGCTTACTGATAATGGTGCCCGCACCATTATGGCGCAGCGCTATATTCCAGAAATAAAACAAGGTGATAAACGTATTTTGCTGATCAACGGTGAGCCCGTACCGTACGCGTTGGCGCGTATACCCTTAGCGGGTGAAACAAGAGGGAATTTGGCCGCAGGAGGTCGAGGTGTGGCGCAACCACTCACCAAGCGTGATCGTTATATCGCTGAGACAATCGGTTCCAAGCTGCGGGAAAGAGGGCTTCTTTTGGTGGGATTGGACGTAATCGGCGATTACCTGACAGAAGTGAATGTAACCAGCCCAACGTGTTTTGTTGAAATCACCGAGCAAACTGATTTTGATGTCGCCGATTGTTTTGCTCAGGCGCTGGAGCAGGCGGTAAGGGGGTAGACATGGTGCGGGTTGTTCTGGTTATGCATCAGCCATTGGGAAGTGCTTTTGCGCATTGCGCAGGGCATGTTCTGGGCTGTGAGCCAGATATTGTCCTTATGGATATCACGCCGGCTGATTCGCCGGAAGATAAAGTTATCCAACTACAAGCAATTCTTGCCGAAGCGCCGGCAACGTTGGTTTTAACGGATATTTTTGGTGCCACCCCATTCAATATTGCACGTAAAGCGGTTGAAGCGACACAGGCACAAGGGGCGCGCGCCGAGCTGGTGACCGGGACGAATTTGTGTATGATCATCAAGGCGCTTACCGGCCCGCGTGATAACCTTCAAGAATTGGTGGAGTTGGTGCGCGCAAGCGGCGCCAAGGGGATCGTAAGTGCCTGTTGCACGACTTAAAGATGCTTGATGGTCTTGGGTGTGTTGCGGCAATTTCAAATAGAACAAGAAATTAATATGTCTTCAATTGATATTACTATTACCAATAAACTTGGCTTGCATGCACGGGCGGCAGCCAAGCTCACGCAATTGGCGTCTCGTTACACTGATACACAAATTTTCATCGCGCGTGGTTCACAGCGTGTGAACGCCAAGAGCATAATGGGCGTCATGATGCTGGCGGCGGGTCTGGGGGTTACCGTAACCGTTGATGCCGAAGGCCCTCAAGCCGATGTGGCGCTTGAAGAAGTCCGCCAGCTGTTTAATGACAAATTTGGTGAAGCTGAATAATACGATTCATGACTGCCGCTGCGCCTGCCATACCTCATACATTTAATTCCATGCTGTGCCTTCGCGGCCAGGGTGTGGTGAAAGGTTATGCCATTGGTCGGGCCGCCGTGATGGGTGCGGCAGCCCTAGAGGTCGTGCACTATCGTATCCAGCCCGAAGCGGTTGAGGAAGAGTGTGCCAGATTGAAGGCGGCGCTGGCACAAGCTCGCGATGAGTTGCAACATATGGTGGCAAACCTGCCCGATGATGCTCCGCGGGAAATGGGTGCACTGCTTACTGTGCATAGCATGCTGCTAGACGACCGTATGTTGTCGGAGCAGGCGTGTAACCTTATTATCGAGCGTCACTACAATGCCGAATGGGCGTTAACCACCCAAGGGCAAGTATTGGGCGAGCAATTCGCTGCGATGGAAGATGAGTATCTGCGCGAGCGCGGCACAGACATTCGCCAGGTTATTGAGCGGGTGTTGCGAGTATTATCCGGCACACCTGTTGCCTTACCTCAGTTTGACTCGGGTTATTCGGGAGAACTGATTGTGGTGGCTCGGGATATTTCACCGGCCGACATGTTACGTTTGCGTGGTGCACGATTTGGGGCGTTTCTAACGGATCTGGGCGGGCCTACCTCGCATACTGCCATTGTTGCTCGCAGTATGAATGTGCCGGCTGTTGTCGGCATGGGCAATATTCGCACCCTGGTGCGCGATGGCGACCTGCTCATTGTCGATGGCATGAGTGGGGCGGTGTTGGTTAACCCGCCCGATTTTGTTCTGGAAGAATATCGTCGACGCCAGTCTGCCTATGCAGATGACCGTGCCGAGCTTGGGCGCCTGAAATATGCGGAAGCGGTTACGTTGGACGGCGTTCAGGTTAAGCTTGAAGCCAATATTGAGTTACCGGAAGAGGCCGAGCAGGCGTTGGCCGCGGGTGCCGATGGCATTGGTCTGTTTCGCAGCGAATTTCTGTTCATGGGCCGTCGCGATCTACCGGGTGAAGAGGAGCAATACGAAGCCTATGCCACAGTCGTTAAAGCGATGCAGGGTCGCCCCGTAACGATTCGTACATTGGATATTGGTGCAGATAAAACGTTAGACGGTGATGCCACCGTCGCAACCAATCCGGCGCTGGGTCTGCGTGCCATTCGCTATTGTCTGGCTCATCCTGAAATTTTTCAAACGCAATTGCGTGCTTTGTTACGCGCATCTGTGCACGGGAAACTTAGAATTCTGGTTCCCATGATTGCTCATTTGCATGAAGTACGGGCGGTACGCCAGGCAATTGCCGAGGCATGTCAGCACCTGGAGTCACGAGACATTTCTTTCGATCGAAACGTTGAAGTGGGGGCCATGGTGGAAATTCCTGCTATTGCCATTGCCATAGAACCGTTTGTCGAACAGCTGGATTTTTTGTCGATCGGTACCAACGATTTGATTCAATATACATTGGCGATCGATCGTGGTGACAACGATGTTGCCGATTTATACGACCCTATGCATCCGGCGGTATTGCGGCTTATTTCACATACCATTAATGCGGCGCAACGTTATGGAAAGTCGGTGGCGGTTTGCGGTGAAATGGCGGGCGACGCCCAGGTTACGCGTATGTTGCTTGGCTTGGGTCTACGAGAGTTTTCCATGCATCCCCAGCAACTGCTCGATGTTAAAAAAGAAGTGCGTCAGTCTCATACCAACGCACTTCGGGTTAAGGTCGCATCGGCTCTAAATAGAGCGGAACGAATTAATCTCGATGAACTGGCCGGTTAAGGCGCAAATTCGCTTTGTGTCCTATTGGAAAACAAGCCGTGCTGGTGCACGGCTTGTTTTGTGTTAGCGCTGGTAGGCGGTTTCGCCGTGGGTGCTAATATCAAGGCCCTCACGTTCTTCTTCGTTGCTAACGCGTAAACCGCACAGTTTGTCGGCAATGAAGTAAGCAACCCATGCAACGACCCCGGTCCAGATAACCGTAATCAGGATGCCTTCGATTTGGATCCAGAGTTGCGGGAATATGTCGGCGGCGCTTTCCAGACCGGGTCCACCCAATGCCTGTGCGTTAAATACACCGGTGAGGATCGCACCAATGATCCCGGCGACACCGTGAATGCCGAATACATCGAGTGAGTCATCGGCTTTAAGCAACCGCTTCAGACCGTTTACACCCCAAACGCATACGATGCCGGAAACAACACCAATAATCAGTGCGCCAAACGGACCGACAAGTCCCGCTGCCGGCGTAATGCCGACCAAGCCTGCAATGGCACCGGAGACAGCACCCAGTAACGAGGGCTTGCCTTTAACGGACCATTCCGTAAACAACCAGGCCATGACGGCACCGGCCGTGGCAATAAGCGTGTTGAAGAAAGCCAAGGCGGCGGTTTCATTTGCGCCTAGCGCTGAGCCGGCATTGAAACCGAACCAGCCTACCCAAAGTAATGATGCACCAATCATGGTCATGGGCAGGTTGTGAGGCGGCATGGCTTCGCGACCATAACCCAGACGCGGGCCCAGATAATAGGCGCCGACCAGCCCGGCGACACCGGCATTAATATGGACGACAGTGCCGCCTGCAAAATCCAGGGCGCCACGCTCGAACAGGAAGCCGCCGGACGCCCAAACCATATGTGCAATGGGCAGGTAGGCAAAGGTGACCCAAATCAAAGTAAACACTAATACCGCTGAAAAACGGATACGTTCAGCAAACCCACCCACAATCAAGGCGCAGGTGATTCCGGCGAAAGTTGCCTGAAACGCGGCAAAACTGATCTCGGGAATACTGCCCGCCAACGCATACTCACCTGTAGTGAAATTGGCGATACCGTTCAGGAAAACACGGGAGAAATCGCCGAAAAAAGCATTGTTTTCGGTAAACGCCAGCGAATAGCCATAAACAAACCAAACGACGATGGCTAACGAAAAGGTGCATAAAACTTGCGCCAAAACAGATAAAACGTTTTTGGATCGCACCAGGCCACCATAGAATAAGGCCAGTCCCGGGACAACCATCATTAAGACGAGTAGGGTGGATACGGTCACCCAAACAAAATCAGCTGCATTCATGTTTATTGCTCCTAGATAGCGGCATCGCCGGTTTCGCTGGTACGGATACGGATGACTTGCTCGATCGGCGTGACAAAAATCTTCCCGTCGCCAATTTTCCCTGTATGTGCCGCCTGGCAAAGTGCTTCAATGGCTTGTTCGACCAATGCGTCGGTCACGGCCAGTTCGATTCTGAGTTTTGGCAGAAAATCGACCGTATATTCCGCCCCGCGATAGAGTTCGGTATGGCCTTTTTGTCGGCCAAAACCCTTTACCTCACTGACGGTCATTCCTTGGATACCGACAGCGGCGAGTGCCTCACGCACTTCATCCAGCTTGAACGGTTTGATGATTGCAGTAACTAGTTTCATGGTGTGTTTCCTTTAAGAGGACAATCATTTCTCTTAAAGCAAAAAGCATGCCAGTTTTTTTGTTTCTCGAGGTCGCTGTATTTGAAGCCATGATGGGTAATGCACCATGATGACAATGACGGTACTCAAAAATTGCACCGACTTGGTTCGTTCAGGGTGTTTTTGGTGCGGCCGGCACTATTGATGTACGTAGGGGCGACTAAAAAAGTAACTAAAAATGAATGCGCGACATGAATTGTGTCGATTTATTGCGTGAGAATCTGCGCATGAGATTGTTGGCGGGGCCGTTTTATGCGGCTCTTGGAAGGTTGGCCGTCACCCAAGGTGTGATGGGTGTGTAATCAGGGTTTACACTAATTGAGACTGTGTTGATTTTGACTCGATAGAATTGTAACTGCGAACTCACCAGGCAAGCGTGTCTTTAGCAATCTTCTGGATGAGTGATTTAAACGCAAGTAGGGAGGTCAAAATGAAGTCGCAATATAAATCATTTGCTGCAGCATTCTTGTTGGTTTCTGCAACCGCTTTGGGCGCTTGTTCCAATGAAGAGGATATGGCCGGCCCACCTCCGGGCGGTGGTGGAGCCATGAGCCAACCAGGGGGGGCTGCAACACCGGCCCCTTCACCAGCCCCGGCTCCCCAGGGAAGCCAGTCCTCATCGGGTAGCGGTAGTTATTAATATCAGTGTTTCCCATTTTTTGGCGGCGTTATGCCCGTTGATAACAATAAGGAGTTCTTATGAAGATTTATAAAACCCGATATGCTGCATTAGCATTAGTGGCTTCAATGTCTGTACTGGCTGCGTGTTCGAATGAAGACGATACTGCTCCGGCGGCATCGGATTCCAGCAGCACAATGGAGTCACCCCCCATGACGACGCCGCCTACGCCGACTCAGCCACCCGCTGAATCTGCACCACCTGCTCAAACAGGGTCTGTTACGACTGATACTGATGCAAAATCCACACAGGATGCAGTAGCGGAAAAAGCTGCTGAGATTCGTGATGATGCGGTTGAAGCGGCCAATCGCGCCGGCGAAGCAATTAAAGAAGGTGCTCGCGAGGCAAATGAGGCGATTCAGGATACGTTGTCCAAAGGCACACCCCCTGAAAACTCTCCTGAAGCCGAGCAGCAAGCCGGACAGTAATCGGGTTCTGGTTGCAGCTTTCGTATAAGGGCGCCAATCGGCGCTCTTTTTCTTTACACTGACGGTAAATCATTGTCAGGAGAAAATAATGGCGAATCGTAGCGACTGGATGGAAGATCTCCAGAAGAATATGTCTGATTTAATTAAAAACAGCCCTGCGGCCGATATCGAGCGCAATGTCCGCGCCATGATGACACAAACGTTTTCGCGGCTCGATTTGGTGACTCGGGAAGAGTTTGACACGCAGGCGGCGGTGCTTGAGCGTGCTTTGGTTCGTTTGGGAGAGTTGGAGGCGCGTGTGCGCGAATTGCAGCAAAAGCAAGAGTTGTAGTTTTACGGCTGATGGGTTTATCCATTTAAGCAGCCTTGTTTGAGGTCGTGCGGTCATACTGGTGCATGGTCTGGAATAGGGGAAGGGTATGTCGCTGGCGGTGGTTGAGAGCCGGGTCACGTTAGGCTTTGAGTCGGTGGCAGTGCGGGTTGAGGTCCATGTAGGTAGTGGGCTACCTACTTTTTCAATTGTTGGGCTGCCGGATGCAGGTGTGCGGGAAAGTCGCGAACGTGTTCGTGCAGCCATTGTAAGTAGTGGTCTCGATTTTCCGGCCGGTCGTATCACGGTAAATTTGGCGCCGGCAGACTTCCCCAAGGCTTCTTGCGGGTTCGATTTGCCCATCGCATTGGGTATCCTCATGGCATCGGGGCAGGTGGCAATTGCCGGTGCACAGGGGCACCCCGGCAAACCAGTCGATATTCAGGGTTGGATATTTGTCGGTAATCTTTCGTTAACCGGTGCAATCCCGCCGGCCAATGATCCTCTTTCCGTTGCGTTGTCCATAGCGCGTCACTATCCGTCTGCACGGTTGGTCATGGGATGCGAAAGTGCCAGGCTTGCCGCAGCGGTTCCCGGTGTTCAGGTTTATGAGGCGCATTCTTTGAGTCAAGTCGTGGCGGGTCTGTTGGGTGACGTGCAATGGCAGCCGGTTGATGCTGTATCGGGCGTTATCGATGTTACCGATTCTGATTATGTCGGGTGCCTAAGCGACGTAAGAGGCCAAACTTTTCCCAAAAGGGCATTGGAGGTCGCGGCTGCAGGCGGCCATAGTTTGCTCATGGTCGGCTCTCCTGGAACGGGGAAAAGTATGCTGGCCGGTCGTCTTCCGGGTTTGTTGCCGGCGTTATCCCATTCTCAGGCACTTGAGGTTGCGGCATTGCGTGCACGCGACAAAGCGGGGCTTTATTTAAGTTCTGTTGCGCCCTTTCGGGCGCCGCATCATAGTGCCTCTTCTCCTGCGTTGATTGGTGGTGGGGCTGTGCCACGGCCTGGTGAAATAACGCGTGCGCATCATGGTGTGTTATTTCTTGACGAGTTGCCCGAATTTGAGCGCCGCGTTATCGAGTCGCTTCGTGAACCTTTGGAAACGGCTCATATAACCATAGCCCGAGCCCGGCATGCCGTTCGTTTTCCGGCCGATTTTCAACTCGTGGCGGCAATGAACCCTTGTCCGTGCGGTTGGGCGGGGCATCCTCGGCACAGTTGTCGTTGCACGCCTGAACGGGTGGAGCAATACCGGGCGCGGTTGTCAGGCCCGTTCCTGGATAGGCTTGATTTGCAAATCGGTGTTGCGCCGGTGCCTGAAGGCTGGCTCGAGCTTCCCGAAGGGGAAACGTCGGCGCAAGTTAAGGTGCGCGTGGCTCGGGCTCGCTCCACTCAGATAACGCGTCAGGGTATGGTAAATGCCAAATTGCAAGCTAGCGATTTGCAAAAACATATTGGCCTGAACGAAGGCGCACGTGCCCTGTTGTTGCAGGGGGCTCAGCAATGGGGTTGGTCGGCGCGGGTCCTTCATCGTCTTATGCGCGTCGCCCGAACTGTAGCCGATTTGGCCGGATGTGAGCAGGTTGATGGGGCGCATGTCGCCGAAGCCGTACAGTTTCGTCAGGCTTGGTAGACGTAGGCAAGAAAACATTCTATAATCAAGGGCTTTGCAAATTATTGCAGAAGTATTTTCCAAGCATTTATTAAAGTATTTGTTAATAAATGACCTGTGGGTTTGCGGTGCTACTTTTTCCGGGCTTTTGGCAGAGGCAAGGTAGCGGCAAAGAAGTCCCAGTAAATTTGGGCACCTGCAGTCATAAATCATAGGGTTTAAACATGCCAAAAATGAAAACCAAACGGGGCGCTGCCAAGCGTTTCCAGGTTCGCGGTAGCGGTTCTATTAAGCGCGGTCAGGCGTTCAAGCGCCACATTCTTACCAAGAAAACCACTAAGAACAAGCGCCAGTTGCGCGGTTCCACAGCGGTTCACAAGTCTGATGTTGCGTCTGTTCGCAGCATGATGCCCTACGCTTGAATTAACGGAGATTAACTATGCCACGCGTAAAACGCGGCGTTACCGCCCGCGCCCGTCACAAGAAAGTTCTTAAAGCAGCCAAAGGTTATCGCGGTCGCCGCGGTAATGTATTCCGGGTTGCCAAACAAGCGGTCATGCGTGCAGGGCAATATGCCTATCGCGACCGTCGCAACAAAAAACGCACATTCCGCGCACTCTGGATTACACGTATCAATGCGGCTTGCCGTGAGCTCGGTGTATCCTACAGTGTGTTTATTGCCGGTACTAAGAAAGCATCCATTGATCTCGACCGTAAGGTTCTGGCCGATATGGCCGTGAACGACAAGGCTGGTTTTGCCGCAGTGGTTCAACAGGCAAAAGCTGCCTTGGCTTCGTAAGCTTTTACGTCAACGGTATTGCACTAAAACGGGGCTCGGTTGGGCTCCGTTTGCATTTGGAAAAACGGTTAACCCATGACTTCGTCCGATGAAGACCTGATTTCTCAGGCAACCGAGGCGTTTCAGCAGGCAACAGATGCCAATGCGCTGGAGAACGCAAAAGCCCGTTTTATCGGCAAACAAGGCTTGCTCACTTCTATGTTGAAAGGGCTGGCCAAGCTCGAGCCGGCCGAAAAGAAAACCGAAGGCGCGCGTATTAACCAGCTTAAGCAGCAAATTGAAGCATTGCTTACCGAGCGCCGCCAACAATTGGCGCAGGCAGAGCTGCAACGTCGGCTGGCATCGGAAACGATCGACGTCACTTTGCCGGGCCGGGGCTACGCAACGGGGGGGATTCATCCCGTGATTCAATCGTGGCAACGTGTCGAGGCAATTTTTCGTTCCATTGGGTTCGATGTTGCCGATGGGCCTGAAATTGAAGACGATTGGACAAATTTTACCGCGCTGAACAATCCGGAAAATCATCCGGCCCGTTCCATGCAGGATACTTTCTATGTCGACATGAACGACAGCAAAGGTCTGCCCATGTTGTTGCGCACGCACACCAGCCCTATGCAAGTCAGGTATGCGCGCATGCACAAACCGCCTATTAAGGTTATTGCACCGGGTCGTACCTATCGTGTCGACAGCGATGCAACCCATTCTCCTATGTTTCATCAGGTGGAAGGTTTATGGGTGGCTGAGAATATTTCGTTTGCCGACTTGAAAGGGGTCTATACGAATTTCTTGCGGGCTTTTTTCGAAACCGACGATCTTGTCGTTCGTTTTCGCCCGTCGTTTTTTCCCTTTACCGAGCCGTCCGCTGAGATCGACATGATGTTTACATCGGGCCCCAACCAAGGGCGGTGGCTGGAAATATCCGGTTCCGGGCAGGTTCATCCTCAGGTTATCCGGAATTTTGGCCTCGACCCCGAACGTTATATTGGTTTTGCGTTCGGCTCCGGTCTGGAACGCTTAACCATGCTTCGGTACGGCGTGAATGATTTGCGCCAGTTTTTTGAAGGCGATCTGCGTTTCCTGCGTCAGTTCAATCGTTGAAATCGCTGTGATTCGGGGCGCTTCAGTGCGCACCCGAATCCGGTTTTCCAGACACTTTAATCGAATTCAGACACCATTATGCAATTTCCAGAATCGTGGTTGCGCAGCTTTGTGAATCCGGATATTGATTCCGATGCGTTATCTCATCAACTCACCATGGCGGGCCTTGAAGTTGAGGAAGTGGGTCCGGTTGCGCCGCCGTTTGAGCAGATCGTCGTTGCCCATATTAAAGAAATCTCTGCGCATCCCGATGCCGACAAGTTGCGCGTGTGCCAAGTGGATGACGGTTCGGGCGATTTGCTTCAGGTTGTATGTGGTGCGCCGAATGCGGCCGCAGGTTTAACCGTGCCGTTTGCGCGTATCGGTGCCAAGTTGCCTGACGGCATGAAAATTGGCAAAGCCAAGATGCGTGGTGTTGAGTCGTTCGGTATGTTGTGTTCGGCACGCGAGTTGGGTTTATCGGAAGACCACTCTGGTTTGCTCGAGCTTGATTCCGGCTTGTCGGCAGGGCAGTCAATCCGCGAAACGCTCAGTCTTGATGATACGGTTTTTACATTGAAATTGACCCCAAACAGGGCTGATTGTCTGTCAATTTTGGGTGTTGCACGTGAGGTGGCAGCCCTGAGTGGCGCTGTTATGACGCCAACACAAACAGAGCCAGTGGCTGTGAGTATTAATGATCGCTTGGCTGTTGAGGTCAAAGCGCCGGATCTTTGTGGCCGTTTTGCCGGTCGTGTTATTCGAGGGGTGAATGCAAAAGCCAAGACCCCAGATTGGATGCGTGCACGTTTGGAGCGTTGTGGCCAACGTTCTATCTCGGCCTTGGTTGACATTTCCAACTACGTGATGCTTGAGTTGGGACGTCCGACTCATGTGTTTGATCTAGCCAAAGTTAATGAGGGTTTAACGGTGCGCTGGGCCCAAGAGGGCGAGCAACTTGAATTGTTGAACGGCCAAACCGTCACCTTGCAATCCGATGTGGGGGTCATCTCATCGGGGAACGAATTGGAAAGCCTGGCGGGCATTATGGGGGGCGAGGCCAGTGCGGTAACCCTCGATACTACCGATATCTATCTCGAAGGGGCGTTTTGGTGGCCCGAGGCCATTATGGGCCGGGCCCGGCGTTTCAAGTTCAGTTCCGAAGCCAGCCATCGCTTTGAGCGCGGCGTTGATTTTGCAAATATCCCGCAAGATCTCGAACGTATGACGCAACTCATACTGGAAATTTGTGGCGGGCAGGCCGGCCCGCTCGACGACCAAATTATTAATTTGCCTGAACGACCTGTTGTTGCTTTACGCGTCGATCGTTGTCGGCGCGTGCTGGGTATCGATGTTTCCGAACAGGAAATTGGCGAAATTTTCACCCGGTTGAATTTGCCCTATCAACTGGAAAACGGTGTTTTCAAGGTCAGTCCACCCAGCTACCGATTCGATTTGACCATTGAAGAAGATCTGATTGAGGAAGTCGCCCGTATTTATGGGTTCGAACGCATTCCCGATTTGGTCCCAGTGGCGCCCGCGATGATGACAATGCCCGCGGAAACCCTGAAAGGCCCTCATGCCCTTCGTGCGGTGATGGCCTCGCGTGATTATCAGGAAGTGATCAATTTTTCATTCGTTGAAGAAGGTTGGGAAACGAACTATTGTGCGAATAGCAATCCGATCCGCTTGTTGAACCCCATTGCAAGTCAACTGGCCGTCATGCGTTCCAGTTTGATTGGTGGTTTGTTAGCCAATATCGTGCACAATGCCAATCGTAAACAGTCGCGTGTGCGGGTTTTCGAGCTGGGCCGCGTATTTGAGCGCGACGACTCCGTTGAAGAAGGTGATTTGGTTGTGCAAGGTGTACGGCAGCCACAGCGGTTGGCGGCAGCAGCCTGGGGGCCTGCCATGCCTGAGCAATGGGGCGTACCCGATAAACCCGTCGACTTTTACGATATAAAAAACGATCTTGAGGCTTTACTGGGTAGCAGGGCAAATGAGCTGGTTTGCGAAGCTGCTGTTCATCCGGCCTTGCACCCTGGGCGCAGCGCCCGCCTGCTGCTCGGCGGTACGCCGATCGGCTGGCTTGGCGAAGTGCATCCACAGTGGGTTCAACAACTCGAGTTGGCGCGTGCACCGGTGGTTTTTGAAGTGGACGTTGAGGCAATCTCTTATGTTAATCTGCCCGCTCCAACTGAAATTTCGCGGCAGCCGGTCGTCATCCGTGATTTGGCCATTTGGGTGGATCAAGGTGTGTCGTATCAGGGTTTACTCGATACCTTAAAGCAAAGTATTGTTTCTGATGCTAAGCTAAAGATTGTTAAGGATATTCGCTTGTTTGATGTATGGCGTGACAAAAATGCTGACGGCGCTTCGGCGCAAACCAGCCTGGCCTTGCGTTTTTGGTTGCAGGATCCGGTGGTTACTCTGGATGATCAGCAGGTTGAAGATTGCATGAAGGTGTTGCTGGCGGCGCTGGTCGATCAGCATGGCGTTCGGCAACGAGCATAAGAGAGACATGATGAATCAGGAAGCACGCACACTGACTAAAGCCGAATTGGCCGAGTTATTGTTCGATCGGGTGGGCTTGAATAAGCGGGAAGCTAAAGATCTGGTCGACACTTTTTTCGAAGAAATTCGTGAGTCGTTGGCCAATGGTATTGAAGTCAAGCTTTCGGGTTTTGGTAATTTCCAGGTTCGCGATAAGCCGCCACGCCCGGGGCGGAATCCAAAAACGGGTGAGGTCATCCCCATTGAAGCGCGTCGGGTCGTTACGTTTCATGCCAGCCAGAAACTGAAAAGCGCGGTTGAGCAAGCACCTGATGAACCTGTACTTTAATGTTTTCATTGCCAGAACAAAGCCATGAGTTCAAGCCAAACGACGGTTAATCTGCCTCCTATCCCCGCCAAGCGTTATTTCACGATTGGTGAGGTCAGCGAACTTTGTGCGGTCAAGCCGCATGTCCTGCGTTATTGGGAACAGGAATTCACGCAGCTCAAGCCCGTTAAACGGCGTGGGAACCGCCGTTATTATCAGCACCATGAAGTCTTGCTTATTCGCCGAATCCGCGATTTATTGTATGAGCAGGGTTTTACGATTAGTGGTGCGCGGAATCGTCTGGGCGATGCACGTGACGTTCCCCACGATGCCGATGCAGCGGTACGTCTTACCGGCCAGGAGTTTCAATCAATGCGAAACGAACTCATCAATATTCGTGATCGCCTCGATCAGGCACTTGGGGCACAGTCTGAAACGGCCGTTTAATGCGTGCTGCGGCTTTACATGCTTTATGCTTGCCTAACCCCGACCAAAAAGTTTGGGCAGTACAGGCAATAGATAAGCAACTTGATCAGGTTGATCCTAACCAGAACTTGTCTATGCCGGAAAGCGCGTCTATTCCCGGACGCCCCAACCGTCCCGAGTTGGTCGGCCCCTTTAAGGTGAAACAGCGGTCGGTTCATACGGAACAGGGGCGGGCGGCACTGATTCACTCTTTGGCGCATATTGAATTTAACGCCATTAATCTGGCGCTGGATATGATTTGGCGCTTTCCAGGCATGCCGTCTGAGTTTTATGAAGACTGGCTGATTATCGCGAAAGAAGAGGCTTACCATTTTTCTTTGCTAAGCAAGCATTTGCATGGAATGGGATATACCTATGGCGATTTTCCCGCACATGATGGACTGTGGGAAATGGCGCAACGCACCACCGATAATTTGCTTGCCCGATTGGCCTTGGTTCCTCGAACACTTGAGGCCCGAGGTCTGGATGCCTCACCGGTTGTTCGCACAAAATTGGCAAACGCCAACGACAATGAGGCGGCGCAAATTATTGATATTATCCTGCGTGATGAAATTGGCCATGTGGCGATTGGCAATAAGTGGTATCGCTACCTGTGCCAAAAAGAAAACCTTGACCCTGTGGCACATTACGCTGAAATGGCGCGCGTTTATCGGGCGCCGCGTTTGAAGGGGCCTTTCAACATCGAGGCCCGGTTGGCCGCTGGATTTACTGAGCAGGAACTGGAGGTGCTTCAGGCTCAGGATCAGGTACTTCCAACCTGAAACTCTGCCCAATAAAGGCAATATCGCCTTGTGGCTCAACCAATTCGGCGGCGTTTTGTTCAATGGTGATTTCGTATAGCATTGGCTCGACGACTGAAAAACCGCTTGTCAGGCGAATTTGACTGGGTGCGGAGTCGTCTATGACGCCAAGTTTCTGAGTGGTGGGCGAATTGGGCTTTCGCCGCCATAAAACCAGCACCTCGTCGTTTGCCAACTGGCTTTTCAACAGGGGCTCAAGATGCAGAACGCCTGGATCACGCGAGACAATTAACCAGCCGGGCGTGGAAGTGCTGCCGGGCGGTTGCATAACAACGGTGTGTAAAGACAATGGCTCTGGAGGTGTATTTTCAGCATTCTTAGCCGTATTGTGGGCGGCCAGTTCAGGCTGGATGGGTACTAGCCATACATAAAGACCGGCGGCCAATATCAGCAGAAGTATGCTGGTTACCAATAGGCGTAATTTGCCGCCTTTTTGTGGCCGTGTAGGTGTTGATTCGGAACGTTTTTCGTTAAGGGAGGGCGCTGAGTTGGTTGCCGCTTGAGTCGTTGTCGCTTTGGTTTCGCCTCTGGTTGCAGGAGGCTCCGGCCGGGTACTTTTTTCAGGTGTTTTTAACGGTTGCGGAATAATCGTAAGCTTGAGTGTATTCTGAATTTTTTCCCATGCTTGTTCGTCGGGCGCGTTTGTGGCCAGAAGATGGGTTAACTGAAAAAATAGCCCTTCCCAATAAAGCGCTTGCTTCAAGGCATTGTCGTCTTCGGCAATCGCCGCTTGAGCTGTGTTCGCTTGGTTGCCGTTAAGTAGGCCAAGCACATAAAAGGCAATCGTGGCATTGTCGACCTGGCTGCTCGGCAGGGGAGCGCTCGGGGTTTGGTTGAACGCCGCGGTTAGGTTCGTCAGTACTATATTAGCGTCAATACTTAAGACCGATTCAATGTTGAAGCTGTTTAAACCTTTGCAATAGGCCAGGGCAATGAATTGAGCGCTTTCTTCGGTTAAGTGTTCCCTTAGCGGTGCTTCAAAGTGATCAAGGCAAGGGCCTATGTCGTTCAACCAGCTTTTGGCTGCAATAATTCGATCGGGGTGGTTTACAGTGGTTTGCCGCTGCAAGGCCTGCAGGCGATAGCGAAAAATACTGAAGATCCAGGCGTAACCCGAGCCATGAACAGGGTGGAAATGGTTTGCGTGTTGCCAGACCATCACCATACTGTCGTGCAATGCTTGTTGAGCCAGTGCTTCGTCATTCAAGACGTGTTGTGCCAAAGCCTTTATCGGCGGTGCAATTTGCCGGTAGATTTGTTCCAGGCTACTCGTTTCTTTTTTCGCACAACGTTGCAGGGCGGGGTCAAGTGAGGGAAGAGTAGCAGGCATGCAAGCTCCGGGAGTGCAGAAAAAGATTGTCTGTTGTCGTTAGGTTTAGCGGGTTTATTTTCTCACAGTAAAATGACCCATGCGTCATGGACCGGTTCCTGATTGCTCATAACAGAAGATGTCCATGAAATTCTCTAATCGGGGCCCGGCGCCCACCAATCGTAACGATCTTCAAACCATTCGCTCCTTGTTGCCTTATGTATGGCAATTCAAATGGCGTGTCATGTTGGCCATGGCCTGTTTGGTGGGAGCGAAAGTCGCCAGTGTCATTGCTCCACTGTATTTGAAAGATATTGTCGATCAACTTGACATGCCGCCGACGGCTTTGGTGGTGCCCATTGGGGCGTTGCTGGGGTATGGCCTGGCGCGATTGAGCACGAGCATATTCGGCGAGTTGCGCGACGCGTTGTTTGCCCGGGTAACGCAAGGTTCGGTGCGCACCATTGCCACACGCGTCTTCCGGCATTTGTTTGCCTTGTCGCTTCGTTTTCATTTGCATCGCCAAACGGGCGGGCTGAGCCGTGACATTGAACGGGGCACCAAAGGGATCGGCTTTTTACTGAACTTTACCGTGTTCAACATTTTGCCGACGCTGCTTGAAATAACGATGGTTGCGGCTATTCTGTTTTGGCGTTATGACTTCTTGTTTGCTGTGGTTACGCTTTCAACTATTGCAACGTATATTGCTTTTACGCTGATTGTGACGGAAAAGCGCATGGTTTATCGGCGCAGCATGAATGATCTCGATAGCAAAGCCAATAGCAAAGCAATCGATGCGCTAATCAACTACGAAACGGTAAAGTACTTTGGTAATGAAAAGTACGAAATCGACCGCTATGACACCAATCTGGGCAAGTGGGTTGATTCAGCCGTCAAGAACCAGGTCTCATTGAATTTTCTGAATATGGGGCAAGGGGTCATAATTACGCTGGGTATTACCCTGCTTTTGTGGTTGTCGGCCCAGGGGGTTGTGAATCAAACCATGACGGTTGGCGATGTGGTTTTGGTATCGGCTTATTTAACGCAGCTCTATGCGCCGTTGAATTTTCTTGGGTTTGTTTATCGCGAGATAAAGCATGCTTTGGCTGACATGGAACGCATGTTCGGCTTGATATCCGAAAACCGTGAAGTTCAAGACCGGCCGGATGCCAAGGTTTTGGATACGCGCGCCGCCGCCGTCCGGTTTGAGTCGGTTAGCTTTTCTTACGAGGCTAACCGGCAGATTTTGTTTGATGTGGATTTGGCGATTCCCGCAGGTAAAACGCTGGCGGTGGTAGGGGCGTCGGGCGCTGGCAAGAGTACGCTTTCTCGTTTGTTATTTCGCTTTTATGACGTAACGCAAGGCGCAATTCGAATTAACGGCCTGGATATTCGTGATTTGACGCAAGACAGTTTGCGTCATCATATCGGCATTGTGCCTCAGGATACCGTTTTGTTTAACGATTCCATTTTGCATAATATTGCGTACGGCGATCCCAACGCGTCTTTCGACGATATTGTGCAAGCGGCCAAGGCGGCCCGCATCCATGACTTCGTTTCGCGGTTGCCTGACGGTTACGACACCCAGGTGGGCGAGCGTGGTTTGAAGTTGTCGGGTGGCGAGAAACAACGTGTGGCAATTGCGCGAACCTTATTGAAGAATCCGCCTATTCTCATTCTGGATGAAGCAACCAGTGCATTAGACACCCGCACGGAAAGGCAGATTCAGGAAGAGTTGAATTTAATTGCGCGTAATCGCACGACTTTGATTATTGCGCATCGCCTCTCGACAATTGCCGACGCCGATATTATTGCGGTAATGGATCATGGAAAGGTGATTGAACAAGGAACGCATCGCGAATTGTTATTGCATAACGGACGCTATGCGCAAATGTGGCAAATGCAGCAGGTGGCTGAAGAAAGCGGGGAGCCGTTCAGCCAAGGAAGGTAGGAAATTGCGTCCCGAAGGACGCAATTCATGCCCGCTGCGCTTCTTTGGTTTTCATGTCAGTGTCGAAGGTGTTGCCGGCAAGGCTTGCCCAACCCAATTTTGCGCCGCGTGAAACAGCGGCATAAACCGCAGCATTGCGATTATGCACGTTCAAACGTTGGTAAAGCGTTTCAGTATGGGCTTTTGCGGTGGCAACTGAAATGTTTAATTTACGACCGATCGTTTTCATAGGGTGGCCTTGTGCCAACAGCACTAAAACCTCATATTGGCGCGGGGTTAGGCCCAGCATTTCATGCTCGCGCCGTGATTTTGGCGGGCGGGCCGATAGCTCAATGGCAGGGGGCCAGCGTGTAGGTGAGTAAGCGGTGACGATAGGGTCGGGTTTTAATTCAACTGTCGTTGCAACATCGGCTTTTCTTGGAAAACATGTTCCGCCTGCCAGAACCAGACGAACCGCTGCCTGTAGTACTTCTGATGGGCTGGAACTAGCTATATAGCCGGCAACTGCGGATGAGGTTTTGATAATCTCAACAGGCATGGTCGTAGCTTCACCCATGAGCAGGATGGCATTGGGTGTGAACAACAACTCAACTTTTTGAATTTGGTTGCCGGCATTTTTTTCGTCTAGCGACATTAATACCAGGTCGTAATGTTCCGCTGGGGCGTTATTCTCAGTGAGGCTGCCCTGGCTATGCAGTATGGTGTCGGGGCCTAACCCGGACAATAATTGAACAAGGCCCAGCCGAAGCAGCGGGTAAGGTTCCAGAATCATGATGCGTGCCATTTGCGATTTCCTTATAGTAGAAAGAGTTAACGACTCTTCGCGACCGACAGCACAGGCGGTGACTTATCCTACCGCCCGGCTTGATTTACAGCAAGCTGAATATGAGTATTTATTGATATAAATCATCCTGTTACCTTACTTTTGCGGTCATTGCTTGCATTCAAATTGAAATGTTTTGTGATGCCCCTGAACGTTTTCGATCACGATAGTGATGTTGCAGTACTCGCTGTCGTTACGCGATATGACTAGCTGAGTGAGCGCCTGGGGTTGATTTGCCGTTACGTTTACGTGGCCTGATTGGGCGGTGCGACTTGTTCCCGAGCGTCCTTTATTGACCGCTTCAATCAGATACTGAAGCGCCTGGCTTTCGGTACTGCGGATATAAGGCACGATGACGGCGGGTTTGTTCTGGTCATAAGTCCCTAACCAGATTTCAAAGTTCAGATCGGTATCCATGGGCTGACTCATTATGCGTTGCGCGTGCCCCACAACATCAGCTGACGCGGATGTTGTGGGGATTGGATTAGATCAATGTTGGATGACATTGGCCTTGTTGAAATAACCCACTTGTGTGACCGTTGCAGTTTGGCCTGAATGCCTTTGCATCACGTTGGCAACGTTGTAGCCGCCAGTTTGTGATACGGTTGACGTCAGGTCTTTGCCGTATTGGTCGACTGAAGCGAAGTTATGGCTTCCCGATTGGGTGATGATGGAGCTGTCGGGATCACCGCCGGTACCACGCTGCACGCTAACGGCTTTGTTGCGATGGCCGCTTTGTGTGATGGTGGATGACACGTTATGGCCTGTTTGGCCAATATAGGCGTCATGCCCCCAGCCGCTGAGCTGATTCACAGCGGCAACCTGGTTGGTGCCGTCAACGGTAACGGGATAGCCCGGCCAGCAGCCGAACCAACCACAACCACCGCCAACCAGGGCAGTTGTGCCACCCTGTTCGATTACGACTTTACTGAAGTCAGCGCTTTGGAAAACGTCGGCACTGGAATTCTGTACGTTTTCCTGGTTAATGTAGTTGTCGTTGTTATTACCCCAACTGGTCAGAATATTGGCGGTTGTAGACTGGGTGTCTTGCTGGATCACCACGTTGTCATTGAAACTGCCATAAGTTGTAACCGTTGCCGCCGCATTCTGATTGTCATACTGCTCAATCGATGAATCGTTGCCGAAACCATTTTGGTAGATGGTGGCGGTATTTTCAGCCATTGCTGATGACGCGACGCCAAATGCAAGGGTTAACCCGCAGGCTAATGAAGTCAGTTGATAAATACGCATTGCTACTCTCCTGAATAAAAGACCAGATTTGCTGCACCAGGATTCTGCCGGTCTTGGTAGCAGGCCTGGTTTGCCCGAAGGCAAGCTTTATTGCGATTGCGGGAAATTGGCGGTGTCCGGGCCGGTATTTGCGACTGCGTCGGCTGTCTGTATTGGGACGGAGTAGTTGGTTTCTTCGCGCAGATAGTCCTGGATAATCGGCGAATTCCAATCCGTTTCATTAAGCAGAGTCCATTGGCCGTCTTTCAAACCCTTCACCGTCAGATAAATAACGGCCGACTCAATGGCTTCCTTCACGGCTAATTGCGCGGGTTCGTTGCGGGTAATGCCGCCTTCAATTTCCAGAAGGTCTTTAAAGTTCACGAACTTGAAAACGCTGGGGCGCACCTCATACGAGAAAATGGTTTTGGTTGTAGATACCGACTGCAGAATTTGGCCTGACCGGATGTCAACGCTACGCAGTGCAATCGTGACTTGATCCACCCGATACTGTGTCGAGAGACCAACGCCCAGAAAGCGCGCGCCCAGGCCGCCGGTTCTGACATTACTTTCATAGGCGATAACGCCACCGTCGATGAGAATCGAGGCGGGAACGAGTGCTGGAATTTGGATGGCGGGCGCGTTTTTGTCTTGTGATCCATCCAGGGCACGAACAATACGGCGTTCGGTTAGGAGCTCTTGAAGGCTTTCGCGCTCAACGGGTGTGAACCAGCCTGAGTCTTTCAAGGCTTTAATCAGAATGGCCGCCGCACCTTGTGTGACCGCTGTCGAAAATGAGCTGTCGGGCGCGGCTTTGTACTGACCGGTTTGATCTCTGAACCCATAAACGGCCACCACGATTTTTCCTTTGGGCGGTGGCAACTTGAACAAGTCGTGTGTCGACGGCGTGGCAGGCGTGAGTTCGGCCTGGTTGGCCACTTCAGCCGGTTTTTGTAGCGGGGCGCAGGCGCTTAGAGCGAGGCAAAGCAAAGCCAAGCCAAGTTTGGCGCCTTTCGGGAATGATGTGCGCGCTTGGGCATGAAGTGCTTGGGTATTCATTGTGTCACCTCGAAAGTTGTGCTGCTGCCGGTGGTTTTGTCCAGCGTATTAATGGCTAACGTGCCATTCCCCGTATCGCTGATGGTGATAATGAAACTGCCTGTCTCTACCGTGCCGGGCACCAGTTTTCCGGTGACCGGATCAAATAAGTTCGAGGTCGCGGCGGAAGTTAATCGCGATAACACCGCCCGTTCGAGACTTTCCTGGAAGGCCTGTAGAGGCGTTTGCTGGCCTTCTAACGGTGATTGGTCGTCCAGGTCAGGGTCAGTGTGTTTATTGGTTGCCAGCGCGGAGTTAAGCAACACCGAGCCGTTCAACGGGTTTCCGCCAAAAGAGGGGTTGAGGGGGTAGTACACCAGCTCAGTCGCGTTACCGCCGACATGCGTGGTGCATGCCATTACGGCGAAGAGGGCGGCGAGATGACGTCGACGGTGGATTTTGGTGTTCATGATGTTTTCTCCGGGGTTCACAACTCTTCGTCGGCGAGATCCTGGCTTTGTATTAGCGCTTTGCGAATCTCGTTTTCGATAATGTTTCGATGCACAATCTCGGCCGCTTCCTCACTAATTTTTCTAGCGGCCTGGCGTGCAGGGGACAAGAAAATACGGAACATCTGATTGCGTTGATACTCAATCCAGATTTCGCTTCCCCAGCGTGCCGAGGGCCGCTCGTATACGGTTAGCGTGTAGCGGTTGTCACCATCCTTATGTCTCCAGGCGGTCACAAAGTAGTGATAAAAATCTTTTCCCAGTACCGTCACTGTTCTATTAATTACAATGCCGGTTAGAGGGTCCTCCAAAAGGCGCCGGCTTTCTTTTTCGGCGTCCGTACTTCCGTTAAGGCGGCCATTGCCGTTTTCAGGCGTATCGTTTGTCGCCCACGCGGCAGAAGTCGCCAGACACAATGTCAGCGCCAGTAATGTGGGCGAAAGAAGCAGCTTTGCGTGTGCGGCTTTCATTTCAATAGTCCTTAGAGGCAAATGTTTCAAAGGTCCGAGCAAACTTACAAACATTCAAACTTTGCGCATAATTTGAAATTCGCTTTTACATTTATGATTTCATGATAAGGATCCGCGCGGCCTTACACATTCGGTAAAAGAACTAGAACGGGAAAGTTTTTAGACGTACGCGGATTGAATTAAGGAATTAGTTCAAATGGCCGATTGAGAGTGTGTCGGGCACGCAGGTTGTCAGGCAATCAAACGCAGGTTCGGTGGGGGTGATAGCGGTGTTTGTACTTCGCTGATTTCGCCGTTCTCTTCGTGATGTATGACCGAAAGCGCACTGTCTTGCAGTCTTATTACGTCGTGCGAAGGAAGATGAAAGGATGAGGACAACGCTTCGCTGGTAATCGGCTTTCCCGAGGCTGTTTGGCGAGGGCAATACCGACTTTTGTTGTAGAGCGACCAGGACGTCAGGGCCACGACAGTAATCAGGAAAATTTCAACGAACCAGAGAAAGGCGGTTGGATTTGACAAATTTGAAAGCGGTGGCGGAGTGACTGCGCGGGCATCGTTTATGCAGAGATAGAGAAAACCTGTCCATCCCAAAGCGGTTAGTGTGCTGTCAACGATCCGCGTTACGCGTGAACACCGGGTGTGTAATAAAGTAATCATGGTTGCTCCTTGATTCCGCGATCCGGGCTGGTCCAACGGGCACGTTGACGCCGGAGTCGCAGCATGACGTTGGGGAAACTGCAAATAGTGGTGGTAAGGCTGATCAGCCAATACACAAACGGGTACCAGACAATCCAATAAAGAGAATGTGTCAGGCCCGGCTCATAGCGCCGGTCGATCAGGGTACTGATGCCAAACTGAAACAAGCAGACAAATGCCAGGATCAAACCGGTGTAGGAGGGGGGGAGTAATTCTGCGACGCTTAATTGCGATGGCAGACCGAATACCTGCCCCCAAAGCCAAAGCACGGCCAGAACGGCTAGCGAAAAGGCCCAAAATGTTGAGAGGGCGTATTCAAGCATCAGAAGCCACATGCGATGATGCTTCCAGTTGAACAATATCGGTAAGTTTTTAAGAAAGACTTCAGCGCCGCCGCGAGCCCAGCGTAAGCGTTGCTTCCAAAGTCCACGCAGCGTTTCGGGCATCAGGATCCAGCAAAGGGCGCGAGGCTCGTAAAATACGCTCCATCGTCCTAACTGCAGCTTCCAGGTGATGTCGATATCTTCGGTGATCATATCCAGACTCCAGTAGCCTACGTCGTGCAAGGCACTGCGACGGAACGCAGCCACTACTCCCGAGACACTGAAGAGCCGGCCGTAAATGCGCTGGGTGCGTTTAATTAACCCGATGATTGACGAGAACTCTCCAACCTGTATGCGGCCGATCAGCGTTGAGCGTGTGCGGATACGGGGGTTGCCGGTGACGGCACCGACGGTGTCTTGTTGAACCAGGGGTGCCACCAGGTACTGGCAGGCGTCCGGCTCAAGCATGGCGTCGCCGTCAATGCAAACCAGATATTCGCTTTTGGCGGCCAAAGCACCCATACGCAACGCCATTGCCTTACCCTGGTTGTGCGCCAAATGGATAACGCGAATTTTGGTATTGAGCGTGGCATAGTGCTCACATAGTGCCCCTGTGTTATCGGTTGAGCCGTCATCGATGACGATAATTTCGATGTTTTGGTAACGCTGACCGATTGCGGCATCCAGGGTATCCAGAATATTGTCACTCTCGTTGTGACAGGGAATCAGGATGGAAATGAGAGGCTCACCCTTGAGCACAGGGGGCGGGGCGCCGGGGCCCCATTTCCAATGTCGCTCCCATTTCCACCAGAAGAACAATCCTCCGGCGACCCAAATCCCTGACATAGTCAACGGATAATAGAAGACGAAACTGCTTAAATATTGGCTTGTGGCTGCAAGAATGACGCCGGCGGGCGCGCCGAGCATAATGAGCAGGATGCCAAATGCGATTATTCGTTCAGTCATTTCAGTGGGTACCATGCGTTGGAGAAAACGGGGCGAATCACGTCCATTCGAGGGCGATCACGCAGGAAATCGTCATAGCTGTATCCGTAACTCATGTGTCCTCGTAGTTGGAGCTGACGCATGGCTTGGGCAAGGTAGGTGCTTTCGTGATCCGCGCTTGCTCCTGCGTCGGCGCCGCTTGAGTGACGGTTAACCTGTTGGTTTGCGGTAATGAAGCTGATAATGAGCCGTTGCGCTGAAATGGGAGACAGGTTCAGCTGCCGGGATATCTGTTGAATGAGCTGCGCAGACTCGTTTTTTTGACCGGTTATAGACGCGAGCTCCAGTACTACCCAGTCATGTTGTTCCAACATTGAAGATAGAACGCTGAGTGTTTGAGGTTGAAGCTGTTGAGTCGTGTCGTGGTAGCCTGCCTCGGCCGTTGCCGCGGTTTTCAGTTCTTGCCCCCGAATCGCACGCATTCTTTGTGTGATGGTTTGTGTAAGCTGCGTGTCTGCGTTATCGCGATAATGGATTCCGGCAAAAATGGCGTTACGTGCCAGGTCTTCAAACAGGGTTAGGGTGTCGAAATCGTTGCGTGCCACCTTTCTGACTGCGTCAGGCGAAAGCGATGCATAGACGTCAACAAATGCTCGGCTACGCAGTTGCCAAGCTGTGCGGTTAAGCAAGTCGGCGCGAAGGGGAAGCAAATGGTTGGGAAAGTAAAGTGCGTCCGGATTCCCATCGAAATTGGTGTCGGCGTCGGCATCCAGAAAAATGGTGGTAATTTGCAAGTCGGCGATACGTTGAATCAGTTGGCCCAGTTTTTGGTTCATTCTGTCTGGATCGGTGTCATACACATCATCCAGACGCACGTGGGCTACACGCATTATTTGCGGCTTTTCCTGCGCAACGACAGCGTTTGCAAAGCTGGGTAGCACAGGATCATTTGAAATGAGCAAACGGGGAACATGTGTGAGATTGCTCGTGTTTCCAAGCCCATCTTCCAGCGTCAGCAGCATTGAGTAGCCGCCGTTCTGAATTTCTTGCGCGGCTAACCCGCTACTGGTTCCGTAGGGCCATACCCATACTCTTGGTGGGCGACCGGTGGCGCGGGTAATCTTTTCTGAAATGGCGGCAACATCTTTGGAAATACGTGCCCGGTAAGCTTTGTCTGATTCGTAAGTTGACGTGAGCGGGTTGTAAAAGCGGGCGGCTGCGGCCGGTTGTAAATTTCCCTGCGGATTGGCTTGTATTCCGAAATGCAGATTATTCGAGTGTGCCGCAACTTCAACCAGTCCGGAGCGAGACATTTCCGTTATCTGAGCCCAGGTCAGGAAGCGCTCCCGTGGCACATCGAGATCACCGAAGCGCACACTGGCTCCCGGAGGCGGATCCGTCCACACGCCAACGGGGGCGACAACCGCCGGCCACTGATAGGCTTTCAGAAGAGGGTAAACATACTGGTAAAAGCTTTGATAGCCGTCGTCGAACGTCAGCAGAACCGCTTTGTCGGGAAGAGAGGTTTTGCCGGCCTTTGCGTCTAGTATTTGGTCGATGCTAACCGGAACGTAGTTGTTTTCTTGCAGCCAGGAAAACTGTTGCCTTAAATGCTCGGTTAGAACGCTGACGAAGGTTTGATCCGGGCTTGTGTCTTCAACGTCGTGGTAGGCAAGTACCAGAAAATGATTTTTGGGCCAGGGGGCTTCGGTAACTGCTCGTGTGCGTTGAGCCGGGGGCGTGTACTCGATGTCGCTTTGTTTTTCAAAGTTCTGGCACCCACCTGCAAATGCCAGTACACAGCTTATAAAAGCAGCCTTAATAGCAGGGCGATAGGTTGAGAATAGTTTCATCATAATGCCCTCTAGAAGCGTAAACTGATGTTCAAAGCCAGGCGGAGTTCTTTTTCTTGTTTGCCGTCATACGGTCGTCGAATGCCTAAAATGGACGACGAGATCTCCAGGTTGCGATTGGCGCGCCAACTGATGCCGTATCCAATGGCTGCCATCGGTCCGGTGCCGAAGTGTTTCTGGCTGTATGAACCTCCCAGTAATTGCACGTAGTGCTCCAGCCGGGATTCATATCGTTGTTCAAGCAGGTGCGTGAGTCGCACCCCGGCGAGAACGCCAAAATCGGCTTTGGGGTTGTAATAAGGTGTGTTCTCTTTGGTGTTCGACGAGGCGGATACTTCTATTTCCCCGTCCAGACGTACGGTGGACCATTGTTTGATCGGCTCTTTGCCGTATATACGTAGTTCAACCCGGCGGTTCCCATCGCTGAAGCGTGAGGGCGCCACACTGAATGTCCATTCCCGGTAGGTATTGGGGGCCCAGCGTATCCAGGCTTGTGCCGAGTTGGTGCTAATGTTGTCGGCAAGGGCGCGCAGCGGTGTTGCCGGGGTGCGCCACGCAAGGGCGCCGCCCACTGTCCAGGCGTCGCTTAGTTTTTGTTCGAAATTGCCGTATGCCCCTGTTTTTTGGCCATAACCGTAACGCTGGCTGATCAGGCCGGCTTCGATTGTTGTATTGCCGGCGCGCCATTGCGCACCGCCTTTAACCCATCGATTACGTAAGGGTTCGTCATTGAACGTTGCGTTGGTTTGACCCGCGCCAACCAATGCGCGCCAGTTCGATGCGATTGGAGGACTGTAAAGGGTGGTTTCCAACGCGTGCTCACCGCTGCCGGACACGGGGCTGTCGGAACTGAAGGTCTTCTGCGCGCCAATAAGCAATTCCCATTTCTCATGGGTCGCCCAGTCCTCTTGCAGGTGCTGGGTGGTTTTGAGTTCGGGGTAATGCTTTTGGGTGAATGCAACCAGCTCTTGCGCTTGGTCCCATTCTTGAAGGGAAAGGGCGGTTTGTGCCTGGGCGGCGAGTAAGTCAGGGTTCAGTGGGGCAAGGGCTTCCGCCTGCTTTAACGTAAATTGGGCGGCTCGGGGGTGCCCGTATGCACGCTGCGTGTTAGCCAACTCTATTTTTAAGCCGGCATCGCGGGGAGCGCTTTCGGTTAAAGTCTCCAGACGCTCAAGGGCCAGGCCTGGGTCGTTATGAAATAAGGGAGCAACCGCCCACGTGCGCGCAACTTCAAGGTATGAATCGTTGGGCAGGGGCTGGCTTACCCCAGGCAATCGACGCCAGGGCGGTTCTTCGGTATAGGTGGTTTCAATCAGCGCATAGGCTTCCGTCCAGCGGCCTTGCTCCTGCAGCGCATAATAGCGCCCGATTTTTTCTTTGATGACCTCGGAACGGTCACGAGGAGCAGCCGCATTCGTTATCAGGCTGGTTTGGTAAAGTGTGGCGGCTTTTTCGGGTTGCTCAAGGTAAAGATAGGCATCACCAATTTCATTTAGAAGGTAGGCCGGTATAACGATATTTTGTGCACGCAATTGTTCATAAGATTGAACCACCTCGACCATACGTTTTCTGGCGTGCAGGGCCTGGATGCGGTCAAAAAAGATTCTGTGATTTGTTGTTTCCGTAACCGATATTTCATTGTTGGCTTCAAGTAGCGCGTCGTAGATTTCCAAAGCGCGATCGGCAAGCCGATATCGCTCTGCTTCACTTCGTGCTGGAGCCAAAGAGAGTCTTGTCAGTTCCGCTGCGTAATCAACTGTCAGTTCGCGCAGCAGGTCGGCGGAAATCGAGTCGCGATGCTGTTGCGCCAGTGCATACGCAACGCTTGAAAGGCGTGCCGCGCGCAACGTTGCAATGTAGGTTAGAAGTGTGTTGTTGTCTGCGGGCTTTTGTTCATAATCATTTTGAGCGCGCAATAATGCAGGTATGTCTGACTGAGCGGGGCTCTCTTGCTGGTCGGCAATAGAAACTCCGATGCTTTGAGCGCCGACGGATTGCGTTATCAGTGCACCAAGAACAAACCATAGTAAGGGGCGGAGCATGCTCATTTTTCCTTGTTTTTTATGACAACTTGATACAGCTTGTATGAAGCAAACTATAGGTATCAAAAGAGCATGGTGAAATGCGCAAGATGACGTACACCATTGCGCGGTAATGCTTGATATAAAAGGGTTAATTTGTTTGGCGGAGGCCGAACCGATTAGCCGGAAAAATGAGGAAAAATCTATGCTAAAATCACGTTCTTTCGGGGCGTAGCGCAGCCTGGTAGCGCACTTGCATGGGGTGCAAGGGGTCGAGTGTTCGAATCACTCCGTCCCGACCAAATATGAAAAAGGGTTACAGCATTGTTGCTGTAACCCTTTTTTTACTTTTTAAGCACGTTTTCGTAGTTTGAGTGGTTCACTGGCGCAAAGCCAAGAGCTTGTTGAGAATCAAGAAAGCGGCTCAATTTTTGCCCGCTGTTAAGTAATAGATTCTTTATTTGAGTTTTCAGGCTTTCACATATCGACGCACTGAAAACATAGGGGTCATAGTGCAGCGGCGCCGATTTCCACAAAACGGTTAGCTGCTCTTCGCGCATTTTTCCTTTTTTGATATAGTCGTCGGCGCGTACGCTTGCAACAAATGCAGCATCGACGCGGTTATCCAGCAGGGCGTCGATTGAGCGGTCATGTGAGCCTGTGTAAATAAGAGACCCAAAGAAACGCTCCAGATTGCCATTGCCAAGGTTTGAAAAAACACGCCGTGGCAGGATAGCCCCGGAAGTGCTGGACGGTTCGCTGAAGGCAACATCTTTGCCTTCCAATTGGCTGATTGTTTCAATGTTGCTGTCGCTGTGCACCAATAGTATCGAGTAATAGTAATTTCCGGCAGGCGTAAAGCGTCCTTGTTCAATGGTCAGGCTGGCGAACGCTTCAATACGTGGTTCTTGAGCATGCGCCATTAAATAGCCTGCCGGACCCAGCCAGGCAATATCGATGCCGCCTGAAATCAACGCTTGAATGACACTGTCGTACGATTCTGCATGAACCATTTCAACCGGAAGATTCAGGTGTGCACTTAAATACTGAATGAGGGGTTGATATTCTCGGGTGAGCGTTTCCATGGGTTTTTTTGGAATAACGCCGATGCGAATATGCTCTTGGGAACAATAAGGGGGCGTTGCTCCGGCGGCAGGCGTGATGCCTAGATGAAAGAACAATAATACAAATAGAGTCAGCTGCTTTAACATTGCGTTAGAGGGTGAAAGGATTTTTCAGGATAGCGTGGCGTGCTCGCCGGCGAAGGAAGTCTCAAGGGCCAGTATGGCGTTTGGTTCCAGTGGTCGACTGAAGTGATAACCTTGCGCAAGGTCGCACCCCGCCAGTTTCAGATACACAACCTGCTCCAGCGTTTCAACGCCTTCGGCGACAACCTGCAAGTTCATTTTTTTTGCCAGTGCAATCGTGGACGACACGATGGGGCTGTCGTCGTGACGATTCGATAGTGGCGCAATCAGTTTGCGATCAATTTTGAGTTTCGTGATAGGCAGGTTGTACAGATGTGCAAAACCTGCATAGCCATGCCCGAAGTCGTCCAAACTGATTCCGATGCCGTGACGGCGCAAGCGCTCAAGGTGATGAAGCGCTTTTTCGGGGCGGTTTAGGATGGCGGTTTCCGTAATTTCCAGCTCAATTGTTGAAGGAGAAATTTGGAAATGCTCCAATGAATCAAGCACCATGCTGCTGAAGTTGTCGGAGGCAAGTTGTAATGCCGAGACATTGATGCTGATGTGTCTTTCATAACCTTCTTGCCGCCAGGCTTTCAGTTGTTCGCAGGCCAAACGCAGTACTTCTTCACCCATTTCGATAATCAGCCCGCTGCGTTCGGCGATTGTGATGAATCGGTCTGGGTAGATCATGCCGTGGTCCGGATGTTGCCATCGAACGAGCCCTTCATAGCCTACGATGCTCATTGTGTCCAGGTCGATCATCGGTTGGTAATGCAACACAAACTCGTGTTTTTTCAGCCCTTCAATCAATGATTGCTCAATTTGAAAGGCTTCCAGACTGCTTGTATTCAATGAGGGGTCGTAGAATCGATATTGCCCGCGTCCGGATTGTTTTGCGGAATACATGGCGTTGTCGGCGCTACGTATCAACTCGTCGATATTTTGAGCGTCGCGTGGGCATATTGATACGCCTATGCTTGGGCTGGTATTGAGTTCAGTACCATCAAGTGCATAGGTGTCGGAAAGGCGTGCAACCAGCGTTTGCACCCAGCTTGTAATCGTGTTCTCGGTGCGATCACCGGCCAGCAAGATCACGAATTCGTCGCCCCCGAACCTTGCAGCGTAATCGCCGGGCTCCAAAAGCCGCTTAATACGTCCGGCCACCGCCTGCAGAAGTAGGTCACCTGTTTTGTGGCCTAAGGTGTCGTTGATTGATTTGAAGCGATCAAGATCAATAAACAGCACGGCGAGTAATTTTCGACAGGCACGTTGTTGGGTAATGACGCGTGTGCCGATCTCCATAAGTTGACGGCGGTTGAAAAGGCCGCTTAGGTGGTCGGTCGACGCGGCGAGACTGCTGCGTCGATGTGCGGTTTCAAGCCGTTCAATTAGTGCCTGATTGTCGTCTTGTGCATGGTGCAGCGCGCTAATGGTTTTCTGTTGCTCGCTGATCATTTTCAATAACCAGGCCAGAACGCCGACCACGACACTGGTTAGTAATAGGTAAATCCATTTTTGTTGTTGTTCACGCGCTTCGATGGGAGCCAGAATATCGCGATATTGTTGGCTAACGGCCACTGTCCAGCCAAGTTCGGGTTTGCTGCTCAACAGGCTTTGATAACTTTTGGAATTCAACTGCGGTCCTGATGCCAACACCCCACTATGGTTGGTGCGGAGTCGTTCCACATTGTCGCGGTCCAATAATTGAATAATGCCGCTTTGGCCCAAATGAATATCTTGATACAGACGCGTGAGGTATCCGACGTCCATTTCTATATATAAAACACCGGTTAAGGATTGAGCGTCTCCGTTGACAATGGGTAACAAAAGTGGAAGCTGCCATTTTGGCGGTGTTGACTTTCCCGACGCCTCAGTGGGGTCTTTCTGATGTGTTTGCGTCGGCAGGAAAACTGTGTCGCCGTATTGGCGCAATTGATTTTCAACTTGTGTCATCCACGTTGAGGGCAATGGTGCACGGTCCTGCTCATGACTGCTCAACCAATAACGGCCCTGTTTATCATAAAGCGTCAACCTGTTGAAGATGGGATCTTGAGCGAGAATGCGCGATAAGTTACGTTGGAGCAGGATAGGTTGCCATTGGCCGCCTATGGCTGAGTGCCCCAAAGCCTCAGCGCGATCACCGATCTGTCGAAGGTGTTCGGTAATGATGATGGCCAGGTTTTTATGTTCAGTGGCACGGGTGTCCAGGGCTTCTTTGTAGGCGATCTCGTATTGGCGAATATGTGAAACCCAGAGAAACGACAAAAGCGATAGACCCAGAATAATAATGACCCAATGGATCGGGCTATTGGAAACAGCAAAAGAAGGGCGCACTGCATGAAACCTCTGGAATGGGCAGACCGTCGCGGTATGAATTCTCGATATTATTTCGTGACAGTGTGACGCGCTTGTTAAAGCGCGTTATCTGTGTGACAAAAAAAAGAAATGACTTACCCCACTTGGAAAGTGGTTTCAGGATAGCGGATGTGGCCCCGGCGTTTGGCGCTTAGGCTGTATATGAGGGCGAGCGGCCCTAATCGGCCGACGAACATCAACAAAATAACCAGAATCTGGCTTGCCGGTGAGAGTGTCGGCGTTAAGTCCCGGCTTAGACCTGTTGTGCTTATCGCTGAAACAACCTCGAACAGAATGCTGATGAAGGGCGCAGACTCAAAGAGGGTCATCAGCAGCGTGGCAAAGAAGGTCAATAATGACGTTATCAACAACAGTGCTAATGATTTTTGAACGGTGTCCTCAGAAATGGCGCGATTCAACAATGTGGGTTGAGCGTGTTGGAATATATAGGCTCGAGCCGCAGCCACTAAAACAATGAAGGTGCCTATTTTGATTCCGCTGGCCAAGCTAAGCGACCCGCCGCCAATAAACATGAAAAGCATCATCAAGACGGTGGTGCTGTCGTTCAGCTCGCTTATGGCGACGCTATTGAAACCTGCAGTTCGAGTGGTAATGGTTTGCAGCCACGCCGCCAGTGCTTGATCGCCCATGCTTAACTGGGCGAAGGTCGCCGGGTTGTTGCGCTCCATAAGCCAAATCAAACAAAAACCAATGATGTTCAACGCCAGTGTGCCAAGAATCACAATGCGTGTGTATGGCATAAGCCGGCGCCAACTTCGTTTTTGACGCACGTCGTGAATGACGGAGAATCCGATTCCGCCCAGGATAATGAGTATGGTTGTGCCCAGAATAATAACGGGGTCACCGGCGTAGTCGATGATTTGTGTGGTTGAAATTGACATGCCGGCGTTATTAAATGCGGAAATGCCGTGAAAAATACCCTGGCCCAATGCCTGCAGAAAAGGGGTGTTTTGCCACCACCAAAGTGTAAAGACGGCGATTCCGACTATTTCAATAACAAAGGTTATTTTGATAATAGCGTACGCAATTTGCCTGACGGTTGAAACGCTTGTTTGATTGAATGCTTCCTGAGCCAGGGCCTGGTGTTGCAAGCTAATACGCTTACCCAATGCCAATGCCGCGGTGACCGAGAGCGTGACAAAACCCAACCCGCCAATTTGCACGAGCCCGATAAGGATTGCCTGGCCGACTGGTGTGTAGGTGGTGCCGATATCAACCGTTGTCAGCCCTGTAATGGTGACGGCGGAAACGGCGGAAAATAGTGCTGCAAGCGCAGAAACGCCCTGGTGTGTTGAAAAAGGCAATAACAACAGCCCCATGCCAATCAGGCTGAGTATGGCAAAGCCTGCGGTTAGAACGAGGGGCGGGCTGACATTGATGCGCCCCGTTTTCTTTACGCGCCGGTAGGTGTAGAGAGTGTGTCGTGGGTGCCAGTGTCGCATGCAGGCTGATTATTTTCAGGTTAAGGCCGGGGCGATAAGTTTTAAAGCATCAAGTTGGCCTGCCAACACCATGACATCTTTGGTTTGCAAAGTGAAATCGTCGGCCGGATGTACGAAGATTTCCGCTTTGCGTTTGACCAGCAAAACATGTATTTTTTCAGGCTGAGCGCCCAGGAAATCGTTGAGTTCTGCGTTATTCAGCGTTTCGCCAATATGGACTTCAACCACGAATTGGCCGTTGCCTAGCGAAATGTAGTCATCCACCATCGGGTAGCTTAGGGTTTGGGCGGCTCGCACCCCCATTTCGTCTTCCGGATGAATAATTCGTTCCACTCCCAGTTTGCTAAGAATGGTGTGATGGGCCCGCGATGTGGCTTTGACCCATATTCTTTTTACACCGGCGCTTTTTAAGTGGACAACACACAGCAGACTGGATTCGAGATCCGCCCCGATGCCGACCAGAACGACATCGTAGCCATCCAAGGCAAGTTCATCAATGGCTTTTCGATCAGTAGCGTCGGCAATAACGGCTCGGCTAAGCTGATCGGCATATTTATTAACCAGTTTTTCACTGGAATCGATACCAATGACATCGTGACCCAGTTTCATTAACTCAAGCGCGGCTGCGGATCCGAACCGACCCAGGCCGATGACGGCGAATTGCCCCATTTCTCCCCCTTGTTTATTTGACCATTGTAAAGTGGTGAGTCAGTTCTAAGCGCACGAATGTGTCATTAGTCCCTATAAGTAGTGTGTCTTTTTTCAATTTGTGTTAATTTCATGGTATTAGGGTAAACCATTATCGGGTTGAGTGTATGAACTGTCTTTTCGAGCCTGTCCAGTTGGGCGGTCTTGCTTTAAAGAATCGTATTGTTATGGCGCCGCTTACGCGAACGCGTGCAGCACCGAACCGGGTTCCCAACGAACTCATGCGCCAATACTACTGCCAGCGGGCGGGGGCGGGTTTGATTATCTCCGAGGCCACTTCTGTTTCCGCTCAAGGGGTGGGTTACCCAAACACCCCCGGAATTTGGTGCAAATCGCAAATTGAAGGTTGGAAACGCATTACCAACACGGTTCATGCACATGGCGGGAAAATGATTTTGCAATTGTGGCATGTGGGGCGTGTATCCGACCCCGAGTTGCTCAACGGCGAAATTCCGGTGGCTCCCAGTGCCATTGCCTGCGAGGGTGATGTTAGTTTATTGCGGCCAAAACGGCCATACGCCACGCCACGGGCCCTGCATCAAGCGGAAATCGCAAGCATTGTTGCCGATTTTATGCAGGCGGCGCGCAACGCGCGTGAGGCCGGCTTTGACGGCGTGGAAATTCATGCGGCCAATGGTTATCTTATCGACCAGTTCCTGCACAATCATTCAAACCGCCGAACAGACCATTACGGCGGCTCTGTGGAAAATCGGGCTCGTTTTTTAATGGAAGTCGTGGAGGCCTGTTGCAGTGTTTGGCCGTCCAGCCGGGTGGGGGTGCATTTGTCGCCGCGAGGTGATGCGCACAGCATGGGTGATGACAACCCACAAGCGTTGTTTTCTCATGTGGCTGAAGCATTGGGCGAACAAGGCCTGGCGTTTTTGTGTGTTCGCGAAAGTGAAGGGCCGGATAGCCTGTTACCTAAAATTAAAGAATTATTCGGTGGGCCGGTGATTGCCAACGAGAACTTTAATTTTGACACGGCTGACGCAATGGTTGCGTCGGGCCGGGCCGAGGCGGTGGCCTTTGGGCGCCCCTTCATTGCCAACCCCGACTTGGTTGAACGGTTCCGAAGGCAGGCCTCGTTAAATGAGCCGGTGACACAAACCTTTTATGGCGAGGGAGCCGGCGGATATATTGATTATCCGGCGTTGGAACCGCTGCGTTGTGATGAAGAGGCTGCCTGATCGGGGCGCGGCCATATAATTTTGAACGTGGCAGTGGCTGTAACCAGAACGTTACCCTTATCATCCACTGCCCGACCTTCGCAAAAAGCAATTGACTTTCCCATTCGCAGGCAGCGAGCCTCGAAAACGACATCGCCGGTCGCCGGAGCAAGAAAATGCGTGGCCATATCGATGGTTGCCATGCTGGTAGACGGATCGTTGGCACGCGCTGCTGCGCTAAGCGTAAGATCAAGTGCACTCATGAGTGTTCCGCCGTGAATATCCCCGCGGCTGTTGGTTAAGTCGGCACGCCAGGGCAGACGTGTGCGGGTGAGCTCCGGGGAGAACTTTTCGGGCTGCAGACCAATACACTGCATAAACGGTATATTCAGTCCGAAGTAGTCCACACTTTCTTTCGACGGGTTAGTCATTGTGCAAGCTTTTGTTTAACTTGTGCGGAAATGGCGCCCATTTCGGCCCGGCCGGCCAGTTCTGATTTAACTATTCCCATGACCTTACCCATGGCCGCCGGCCCCTCAATACCTTGGCGGGTCACTTCGGCAATGGCCTTGTCGATGACGGCGTTGACTTCTTCCGCAGCAGCTTGTTTGGGCAGGAATTCTTGCAAAATGGAAAGCTCCGCCTGTTCTTGAGCAGCAGTTTCAGTGCGGCCGGCTTTTTCAAAAGCGGAGATTGACTCCCGCCGCTGTTTCACCTGCTTTTCAATAATAGCGAGAATCTCGGCATCGGTGAGCTCCCGCCGTTCGTCGACTTCCTTTTGCTTAACAGCGGCTTGTAGAAAGCGGAGTGTGCCCAGGCGGGCGCTTTCTTTGGCCTTCATGGCGGTTTTGATGTTGTCGGCAAGGTCTTGCTTGAGCGAGCGGCTCATGGTCGTTTCCTGAAGATGGGTTGACGAAGAGGTTATTTTAACGGCTTGTACACGCGTTAATGGAAGTCGCGACTTTTTACTGTTAAGCCTTGAATTAAGTGATTCAAATTCACCAGGCGATGAGCGATTAAATGACAGACTGTTTCTTGACGTTGCCATACGCCATAGACGCCCAACAACTGGGAGTCTAGTAACTCAGAGCGCTGTTTCCGGGCCAGTGCCGGCCTGACGACAACATTCACAATACCTGTTTCATCCTCGATGCTGACAAAAATGATCCCGTTTGCGGTTTGCGGCCGTTGACGAATGGTAATCAGGCCACAGGCGCGTGCCAGACGTTTGTTTGGGTAATGTTGGAATAAGTTCTTGGCGGTGGTAAAACGAGCGAGTTCGGGTTGCGCTCGTAATAGTGCAACAGGGTGGCGCCGTAAAGTTAAACCGGTGGCGGTATAGTCGCTTAGCACGTCCTCGCCTTCGTTTGGGGGCGTAAAAACGGGGGTGTTGTCTTCCAGAACAGGCGCATGTTGCAGTAAATCGTGAGTGGGTAGCAAGGCGCCGGCCCAGCGTGCCTGGTAACGGTGGCCGGCCAGACTATTTAACGCATCGGCTTGCGCCAGTGCCTCAGTATCATGACGGGTAAGCCGTGCCCGGGTAACCAGATCATGGATGGAGGAAAAAGGGGTATTCCGGGCCGTCTCTATACGCCGGCCTGCATCATGGCTGAGCCCTTTTACCAGATGTAGCCCTAATCTGACGCCCTGCGATGATGCGTGCGTTTCCAAAGTACTTTCCCATTGGCTGTGTTGGATATCGATGGGTAGAACAATGACCTGATGGCGCTGCGCGTCTTGCACTAATTGGCTGGGCGCATAAAACCCCAAAGGCTGCGCGTTCAGCAGGGCTACAAGGAAAATGGCGGGCTCATGACATTTTATCCAGGCGCTGGCATAGGCTAAATTGGCAAAGCTGGCGGAATGGCTTTCAGGAAAACCATATTCACCGAATCCTTCCAGTTGCCGCAAAATCAATTCAATAAAGTGGCTGTCGTATCCACGTGACAACATCCCGCTGATTAAACGCGGCCGAAAGTGGTTGATGCCGCCTTTGCGTTTCCAGGCGGCCATGGCGCGACGCAGTTGATCGGCCTCGTCGGCGGAGAAGCCGGCGGCGGTCATGGCCAATTGCATCGCTTGCTCCTGAAAAATCGGGATACCCAGTGTGCGCGACAAGATATGTTCCACTTTCGGGTTGGGGTATTGAACCGGTTCCCGCTTCTGGCGTCGTCTTAGATAAGGGTGCACCATATCGCCCTGAATGGGGCCGGGCCGTACGATGGCAATTTGAATGACCAGATCATAAAAGGTGCGTGGTTGCAGCCGTGGCAGCATACTCATTTGCGCCCTGGATTCAATTTGAAAAACGCCGATGGTGTCGGCCTGGCTGATCATGTCATAGGTTGCCTTATCTTCCTGAGGAATACGGTGTAGGGGGAAGGGTTGCTGATATTTCCGGCTTAACAGTTGCAAGGCCTGTTGCAATGCCGACAACATGCCTAGAGCCAGTACATCGATTTTCAGTAAACCCATGGCATCAAGATCGTCTTTATCCCATTGAACAATACGACGATTCGGCATGGTGGCATTTTCAATGGGCACCAGTCGGGTCAGGGTTTGATTGGCGATCACAAACCCGCCGGGGTGCTGCGACAAGTGACGGGGAAACCCCAGTAACGATTGCGCTAAAGAAGCCCAGGCCTGAACACGAGGCAAGTTAGGGTCGAGGCCTTGTTCAGCCAGTTTATCAATGAGCGTTTGTGTTTTATCCCAGTAGCGGCAAGACCGGCATACCTGGTTAATGATATCGGCTTCAAAACCCAATGCTTTACCGGTGTCGCGCAAAGCACTGCGATGCCGGTACGTAATGACTACGGCGGTTAAAGCCGACCGATGTCGCCCATAGCGTTCATAAATATATTGAATGACTTCTTCCCGGCGCTGATGTTCGAAGTCTACGTCGATATCGGGTGGCTCATTGCGTTCGGCACTGATGAACCGAGCGAACAGGGCATTGCTGTGCGCAGGGTTGACCGCGGTGATACCCAGGCAATAGCAGACCGCTGAATTAGCAGCTGAGCCACGCCCCTGACACAGAATGTTGCGTGAGCGGGCAAACTTGACGATATCGTGTACGGTTAAAAAATAAGCCTCATATTCAAGTTGTTGAATGATGCCCAGTTCGTGTTCCAGTTGTTGCTGAACGTTGTTGGGTATGCCGTTGGGATAACGTTGCTTTGCGCCCTGGTAAGTGAGTTCGCGCAGATGTGTTGCCGGATGACGGTTTGCAGGTATTGTGTCGCTTGGATACTGATAGCGAAGCTCATTCAAGGAAAATTGGCATTGCCGGCTGATGTGAATGGTTTGCGCCAAAGATGAGGCGGTAAAACGCAGCCCAAGCTGGAAACGTTGAAGCAGATAATGCTCGGCATTCTGGGGTAGGGCGTAGCCGCAATTTTCAATTGTTTTACCCAACCGTATCGCGGTTAATAACTGATGCAACAGGCGTCTGGAGCGTTTGTGCATGTCGGCCTGTCCCAAAGCCACAAGGGGAACACGCCAATGCTGTGATGCCTGGGTAAGTTGTTGCTGGTGTTCAGTGTCGTGGGCGGTTAACTGGTGGGTGAGGCCAAGCCAAAGCCGGCTTTGAAAAAGGGTGCGTAGTGTATTTAAGGTCTGCTGCCAGTTTGTTTCAGGTGGGTGCAGCCAGGGCTTAAAAACAAGCAGACAACCCGGCAAATGACGTATTTCCGGAAATTCAGGGGCACCGGCCGCCAAGTCATGCAAATTCAATTGATAGCCGACTTTTTTGTGTGCCCGGCTACGCGCAAGGGTAATAAGCTGGCACAGGTTGCCGTAACCTTCTTTATTGGTCACGAGTACCAGCAATTCTCCACAGCGATGCTGGTTCTGATGCAACAGGAAACGACTGCCGATAATTAAATGCAAGCCGCATTCCTGCGCCTTTATGTGCGCTCTGACAATGCCCGCCACCGAACACTCGTCGGCCAGGGCTAAGGCGCTGTAACCGGCTTGGTGCGCTTGTTGTACCAGCTCTTCGGGGTGGGATGCGCCTTGCAGAAAAGTGAAATTCGATAGGCAGTCGAGTTCGGCATAATCGGGTAAGGTTGAGTGTGACGTTTTCATGATGAAAAACAAAGCTTATGCAAAAACGCCATGCAGGAACCAATGGGCTTTTTGCTGATTGGTTTGAATGCCTTTATGTTCGCGAAAGATCCAGAAATGAATATGGTGTTGATTACGCGCAATGAAATAATCGCGTGCCAGGTAAGGTTCAAGCCATTCGCTGCAGTCAATACGTTCAGGGCCTTGTAAAAGCGTTAAAACCTCGCCCTGATAAACGGGCTGGTGATTTCGAATGGCCAGAGCAATGGGCTTGGCGTACAGCCAGAAAGGACGAACCGGCCAACCGCCGGCAGGCTCGGCAGGTAAAGGTGTATACCCCTGAGTTGCCAGAGGGCGTAATGAAGTGTTTTGCCATTGATTGGCTTGTTCAGGACGGTGCAAAGCCTGAGGGTTGGGCGTTGATATTGCGTTAGGCCCCAGGCGGGCTTGGAGCAGATCGAACAAATGGGCTTCGTTTTGCTGCCATTGCGCCGGGTCGGGAAAAAGCGAAGGGGTGTTGTTCTGCGGCAAAGGGCATGTGGCGGGAATATGCAGGGTAAGTGCAATAACCGGAGCAGGCAGCTGTAAATTCAATAAAAGTTGTTGCAAGACTGCCTGAAAATGGTCTGTGTGCCAGCCGGGTTGCGTAATGCATACTTTTAAAAAGCCTGGTGGTTGGGCTTTACGGCCTTTTTCATGGTGCAGCAAAATATGCAAAACGGAGCTGGCGCAACGATGTTGTGCAAGCCACTGACAGGCCTGAGCCAAAAGTGCCGTAAGGGGGGGCTGTAATTGGGGTGCTTGTTGAACATGATAAGCAAGCTCATGGTGACATCGCCAGGTACTGGCAGGCTGAATCCAGGTGAAGTGTTCCGTTGTGCGGGCATATGCGGCGTCGACTGCTTGAATGAGCGCCGGCGTTGTACGTTGTTGCAACCCTGCGCGTGGCAATTGACGTAATTGGCCAATCGAATAGCAGGCGATGCCGTGCAGCCAGCCCAGATACGGTTGAGCCTGTGGGATAACGGATACCGGCAATGTATTGAGTCTCCGGTTTAATTGCGATTGTTGCAGAATACGCCGGCGTGATGTGACTGTTTGCCATGTCAGCCATTGTGCGCCCGTAGCGGTGGGTGCCATGGCCAGAATCGGCCTGACAGGTGCCATACGACAGTGTTTTTGAAGCTTTCCGGCCAATGCGCGGGCACCGTTAAACAATGACAGACTGGCTTGCACATTAAGTACAAGCGTGTGTGGCGCCGCCAGAGCCATGTGCGGCGTGTAACACTGCATTTCCTGTATTAACCAGTTCAGGGCCGTATGGAAATGCGGTGAATCAGGAGGTATGTACAGGCTGATCCAACACGACATGGTTTGAACCCTGGGTTTGGTGAAGGGCTTCTTGCTTGAAGGTAAATGATGCTCCTTTCTTGAAGGATAAAGGCAGGAATAAAGGCGCGACATGCGTTGGCCCTTGCCGCTTGATAATGCTGATGTGAATACCGTCCGGTGCGCCTTGCAGGCTCAGGCGTAACGGCGCCGGGCTGGCACGTTGTTGCTGTTGTTTTTGGCCCAGACCAAAAAATAGTGCAGTACTGCGTTGTGCGGCCAAATGTAGTTTGCGCGCAGCAGCCAGGGAAATAGGTGAGGGCAGCCATAGCAAGAGTGCGGCACAAGCATCGTGGCGCAGAATTTGTTCGGCTGTCCATAAAACCTGACTGGGTTGGTTGGGATGTACCCAGACCAGCTTGTTAGGATTTAATTGCCAGTGCAGCCAACACAGCGAATTTGGAACAAAGGGACAATTCAACATAATGATGCGTCTATGGGTGTTGTTTACAACCTGTTTTAAAGCCGGGGTTAACAAACTGATTTCACCCGAGCCTGTTTGCGTTGGCAGTATTTCAATGAATGTGCTGTTGGGCCAGCCACCGCCGGGCAACTCATCATTCAGTACGGTATAACCGGTTGACACAATGGGTTGACGGCCTTGCGCCAGTTGTGACGCACGCCAGAGCGCAGGGTGAATTTGAACGGGGGCCGCCTGAGCTTGAGATGCCGATTTCATGTTTGCATTTTACTGTATATATGTACAGTAAATAAAGTGTCTGATTTATGCAAGAGGCGTTGCGGCTTTTCGGCCGGCGCAACGCTACGCATTATGAAAGCCGGCGGTTTTTTCGTATCATGTCTTTATGAGTGAATATAAAGATACTTCCATTCCCGAGCCCTTGGTTTTTGCACCGGCCCATCAGGCTGCACAACAGCTTTTTGTTTTACTGCACGACAATGCCGCCGATCCGGCTCAATTGGAGGTGTTGAAAAAAAATCTAATGAAAGCTTTTCCTCAAGCCGTTCTGGTATTGCCATACGGACCTTTACGGTCGGAAGAGGCCGTTCATCACTGGTTTGACCAGACTGAGCTAAGTGAATATAACTACATTGGGCGTGTAGAGCGTGCGCTACCCGATTTGATCCGTTATGTACAAGAGGTGCAGGCTCATTTCGAACTGACAGGCGAGGCAACTGCTTTGGCGGGGTTTGGGCAGGGCGCCACGATTGCGCTTGAAGCCTCGCTGGCACAGCCCGACCTGGCAGGTCGGGTGCTTGCTTTCTCTGGTTGTTATGCCCGCATGCCGACAGAAGCGCCGCCGGCTACCACATTGCATCTTCTGCATGGCGAAAATGATCCCATTGTGCCGAGCTCAGTCATGCAAAGTGTACATAATCAACTGGCAGGCCTGGGGGGTGACTCAACGTTGGATATTGCCTCATCAGTGGGGCATGAGTTGCATGAGGCGTTGGTAAAACAGGCGGTGTATCGCTTGCAAACTTGCGTGCCCTTAAGAAGCTGGAAAGATGCCTTAAATGAATTGCAGTCGCGTATGGCCTCCGATCAACCCGCATCCTCAGTGCCGCCCGGAACAACCCTTCACTGAATTGACCAATGCCAATCGTGGCGTTCTGTTTCCAGGCCTTGCGGGTTATACGTTAGCTCACTGAATATCGCCCGCCCGTTACGATGAACGGCAATGACGCTGGAGCAGCGGGTGCCATAATTAGGGCTGATGATGAAGGGGCTGCTTAGAAGACGTTCTCGTTCAAGATCAAGGCCTGTATCGGGCAATAAATGATCGGGGGCGGGGGTTGTATCTTTCAATAATTCAAATACCCGGTTAATTGAGCGTTCCAGGTGCTCAATGGGGAAATGTCCCAGTAACTCACGTAGACGTTCAGTTTTGGGCCAATCCGTATCCAGTAAGTGGTTCGATAAAACATAACGCCCAGAGCCCAAGGGCTGAACATCGTGAGGATTGGCGGTTTGGTTACCCACGTAGACAGCCTGGGCTGCTTGGCCCACGATAAGGTTAAACCCTTGATATCGGTGGCCCTGTTGCGCGACGGCGCGTGCGTAGGTGTCGGCATGTTGGTTGCCGGTTAAAAAGTTTTTGACCAGTTCGCCGCGCGAAACGGGTTGTTCAGGCCCTTGCAGGCGTAAGTCACGAAAATTCGTTAATAGCGCAAAGCGGCCGGTGCGGCTAATGCCCAGCCAGGTGCCCCCCGCCACTTCATCTTTACCCGCGATGACGTCCGGATGGCTCATCCAGGGTGCGGCGGTAAGTGTTGGTCGGGCATGAAGTTCGTCGCGATTGGCCGCAATGAATAACGGCCAATCGGGGTGGGCGTTTAACGCCAGGTAAGCAATGCACATAGGCCGGTTATAGCATGGCCAGATCGATGTTTTTTTCCAGATAATTACGCACCCGCACGGCATCACCTATACGGGAATAGCGCCCTTGAGAGTTCAGGAACACCATAGCGACATCCCGGCCGTCGATACGAGTAACCATGACCAGGCAACGACCGGCTTCATTAATGAACCCGGTTTTGGATAACTGCACCGCCCAATCATCGTTTTTAACCAGGCGATTGGTATTGTTATAGGTCAGCGAGCGCCCGTTTTTCAGCGTAACTTTATGGCGTTCATTGACGGTATAACGTTGAATGAGTGGGTTTTCGTTGACCGCTTCCAGCAGCTTGATTAAGTCGCGTGGAGTGGAAACATTATCGGCCGATAGCCCCGTAGGGTCGACAAAACGGGTGTGTCGCATCCCCAATTCCCGGGCTTTATCATTCATGGCCCGAATGAAAGCCGGCAACCCACCTGCATAATAGCGGGCTAATGCGTGTGCCGCACGATTTTCCGACGACATCAGTGCCAGTAAAAGCATGTCGTCACGGCTGAGGGTTGTGCCAACCGCCAGGCGTGAACGCGAATGGCGTAAACGGTCGATATCCTCGTCGCTAATTGTGATTTTGGTTTGCAGATTCTGCCCGGCTTCGGCCACAATCAGGGCGGTCATGAGTTTGGTAATGGAGGCGATGGGGCGGGTGTCCTCACTGTTCTTGTCGTAGAGTACTTTGGTACTTTTCAAGTCTTGTACAAATACGGCCTCAGATCGCATAGGATCGGCCTGAACGGGCGTTGCGAAAGTAAAGCCACTGATCAAAAGCAGTAAAGCGGTGCAAAGTAGGTGGAAAGATCGCAGCATAATGAGTTCAGGCCGGGTTTCGATGATGATCGAATCATATCAGAACAAACTCAAAATTTTCATTAAATTTAGTCACTTATAGGGTTTTCTTTAATAATATTTGAGGTTTTTTGGCTACGTAAGGAAGAACTATGTCTCAAAAATCGGTTGAGCAGTTGGTAACAGGGCTCAATATGCAGCCGCACCCCGAAGGTGGGTATTACAGCGAGACCTATCGTGCGGCCGATCAGGTAACGCGTTTGTCCGATGGTGCGGTTCGTAGCAGTTCCACCGCTATTTATTACTTACTGAATAATGGCGCCTATTCGGCATGGCACCGCATTGCGTCGGACGAAGTGTGGCATTTTTATGCCGGGGACCCTTTGTTGTTGCACGTATTGGCGGGTGATGGTGATTTGCAGACCCATCGTTTGGGCCACCCTTTGGCGCATGCGCAGGCGGTTTGCCAGGCTGTTGTGCCTGCGGGGAGCTGGTTTGCCGCGCAACTGGAGCAACCAGCCGGCTTCGCGCTTTTGGGTTGCACGGTTGCTCCGGGGTTTGAATTTTCTGAGTTTGAGTTGGCCAAAGCCGATGATTTGCTTATGCAGTATCCGCAACACGCTGAAATTATTCAGCCTTTGCTCGCTCATGGGGGCGCTCAAGCCTAAAAGCCCGATCCGGGTTGTTTCAGAAATTCGGTTTCTTCGGCGGTAGAGGGGCGCCCCAGCGCTTTATTCCGATGCGGATAACGTCCGAAGCGCTCCAGTATTTCCTTATGCTTTATTTCGAATTCGAAGTTGGTTTCAAGCCCCGGCTGGTCATACAGTTCCATTGCGATTTCGTGAATCCGGATCGATTCGCTGTGCATGTAAGGTAAATACAGGAAGCCCAGTTGTGGCGGCTTGAACTGCTTGTCGACTCCCTGTGCAACAGCCTCCTGCGCCAGCGCCAACGCCAGGGGGTCGCACGCAAAAGCACGCGACTGGTTACGGTAAATATTGCGTGAAAACTGGTCCAGTACGATGATTTCGGCTAAACGGCCTTGTGGTGTTTTGCGCCATTCATATAGCTCGCATAGTGCGGCCCGATGGTGCAGTTGACTGAATCGTTCACGAACTTCAGCGTCCAGTGCATCGTCCTTATCGAACCATTGTTTTGGGGTAAGTTCGTGAAACCAAAAGCTCAAAACGTCGTGTGCGCTGTGCATGATATGTATTCCGAAAGCGGTTGAAAGTAACTATCTGATCCGTGTCAGGCCATCTTAGTCGCGATAATACGTGCTTACGCGTGTTTGTTCTACTTGAGCCTTTAGAGCCGGATCAGTACAGTAAGGCTTTAGGTTTACAAGTTTTCATGCGCTAGCGTGTTATTCGTTGAAAAGGAGCAGGGATATGGCTTATGTATTTCCGGGAACGCAAGGTATTGGTGAAATTGGCGAGCAACTTGAGCTTGACCTGACACCGGAAGAGGTGTCTGAATACCACGCGTATTTGTCGGCGCTTACGCCGGCATTTCATCTTATAGAACAATTGCCCGACGAAACGCCGCCGGTTAAGTACCCAAGAACGCCGGGTTATCGCCCTGAGGGTTCGGAAAACCAGCATAACGGCTGGGTTGTTAAATCCACCATTAAAGGGGCGACGAAAGGGAAGCTGAAAGGTAAAACACTGGCTATTAAAGACAGTGTGAATGTGGCAGGTGTACCCATGAGCAACGGGGCTTCCATTTTAGATGGCCATGTGCCCGATTTCGACGCCACAATCGTTACCCGTATCCTTGATGCTGGTGGTGAAATTCTGGGTAAAGCATCGTGTGAATATCTTTGTTTTGCAGGGAACAGTGTGACCGGGGTGAATGGGCCGGTTCAAAATCCGCGTGCGCCGGGGCGTAGCGCCGGCGGTTCCAGTACAGGCAGTGCCGCCTTGGTGGCCGCCGGCGATGTCGACATGTCGATCGGCGCCGATCAGGCTGGTTCCATTCGTATGCCGGCGTCGTTTTGTGGCATTGTGGGTTTAAAACCGACGTTTGGCCTGGTGCCCTACACGGGCGTAGCGGGAATTGAGTATACCTTCGATCACGTCGGCCCCATGGCGCGTACCGTGGCTGATTGCGCCTTGTTGCTTGAAGTCATCGCTGGAGAGGATGGTATTGATGGCCGCCAACGCAACGTAAAGGTTCAGCCCTATACCAAGGCGTTGGGACGCGGTGTGAAGGGCTTGAAAATAGGCGTGGTGAAGGAAGGGTTTGGGCGTCCCGAAACAGAGCAAGGCGTTGATGACGTTGTACGTGCTGAAATCAAGCGTCTGGAATCTTTGGGCGCTACCGTCGAGGAAATCTCCATCCCGTGGCATAACATCGGTTCGGCTTTGTGGTTGCCTATCGGTATCGAAGGCTCCTATCATAATATTGTGCGGGGTCATGGTGTGGGTTATGGCGGCATCGGCGCGTACTCTCTAACCTATATGAAAGCGTTCGAAAGCTGGCCGGCACATGCCGCCGAGTTGGCCGCACCGATAAAAGCTGTGTTGTTGTCGGGCCGTGTGCTGGAGCGCCACGGCGGCCGTCTTTATGCCAAAGCTCAGAATCTGCGTCGCCGCTTACGTAATGAATACGACGCATGGCTGCAGAAATTCGATGTGCTGGTAATGCCCACCACTCCCATGACAGCCACACCTATGCCGGGGGCCGACGCCGGGCCGCAGGAAATAGTGCATCGTTCGTGGGAAATGTTGCAAAATACCAGCCCGTTCGATTTAACCGGCCATCCTGCTATTTCGGTTAATTGTGGAGAGCACGACAGCCGACCGGTCGGCTTCATGGTAGTGGGGCGCCATTTCGATGAGCAAACGGTTTTTCAGGTGGCTGAAGCGGTGCATCGAGACTAAGGATTGCGAGCGGGGCGGGCAGATTACTCTATGTTCTGGGCCTGAACGTTGATTGGTAAATAAAAAACAATAAAAATCAATCAGTTAAATGTATTTTTCAGCCTATTTTTCAATTGTACCCACCAGTGTACTCACCATTTGGGTTGGGGCTTTAGCTGTCAGGCCTGTTTTTAGCACAGATAGGCTCACTTGCATGGTGCTATTTTTAGCTCTATATTTGTAGCTGATTTAACGGGAGGTACCTATGGACACCATTTACGCAGATTATTCGGTCAGCATGTCCGAGTTCAAAAAGAACCCCGCTCAGGTCCTGCGCACGGCGGGTGAGAAGCCCGTGGCGGTACTCAACCACAACCGCCCGGCGTTCTACATGATCACCCCCAAGCTCTTCGAAGCGCTGGTCGAGGAGCTGTCCGATCGTGACTTGGCGGAACTGGCCCGTCAGCGCCTGGCGAACAAGGGCGCAGCGGTCGAGGTGGACATTGACAGTCTCTGATGCCTCCCCGGCACCGGCGCGTTACCGTCTCAAGTTCTTGCCCGAGGCACTGGCCGAGTGGAACGCGCTGGACGGCAGTGTCAAGGCAGTCCTTAAAAAGTTGCTGTTGAAACGCCTGGAACAGCCACGTACGCCAGGCGCTGAACTGCGCGGTGACTTGCGCGATTGCTACAAGATCAAGCTGCTCAAACAGGGGTACCGGTTGGTTTATCTGGTTGAGGATGACGTTCTGGTCGTCCTCGTGTTGGCGGTGTCCAAGCGCGAAGACATGGAGGTCTACCGGGCAGCAGTTGATCGCTTGCTTTCTGGCTAACAGACGACAGACGTACATGACAGGCTATTGATGTCAGGACAACGATTGCCTGAGTCACCGTAACCCAGTCAGGCAGGCACTTGTGCCAACAAATATACCAACACGGCCGAATGTCCGCGTCATCTAGTCAAATTTCTCGCGGATCTCGGACTCTAGTCGTCGGTACTCCTTATTGATCAAATCTGACAACACTTCGTTAATCTGGCAGCGATTGTAACGCGCCAAAAGAGCCAACCGCTCTTTTACCTTAACGTCAACGTAGCTGTTGATGGCTTTTTTTTCCTTTTGATCTTGACGTCTTTGACGTTCCCGCCATGCCCTACTCATGTTTTTCAGCAGGAGGGTTTTCTCTGCCTTGTGAGCAGTCCAGTTTCGTAATACACCATATATCGCTAGAAATTTCTCATGATCGTTTATGGGGTGGAAAGAAAATAGAACGGGGATGCCAGGGCGGAAGTCCGAATTCTCTTTGCGGTGGTAGTCCTCCAAATAATTCCACGCCCATTCGCATTGCTCCCGTTCTGGTTTATTTAGCCAGTTTAGTGTTTTTACTTCGCTCAGCATGGACACCCAACGATTTTTGATGTTGTCCATGAAGAGCGATTTGCTGTAAGTCGAATTCGGTCCAATGATCCAGGTGTCAAAGTACAGCTTGATGCAGGCAAACCGCTCAGCGTGCGAAGACGGCGTTGGGTTAAGACGAAGTTGGTGGTAGAGAATCAACTGACGTTGATCGATCCAAGGCTCCTGGGTTTCTTGCCCGAAGAGAAAGTAATTGGCGGTGGTAGATAAATACCCCCAAATTGCCGAGCAGGCGTCTTGGTTCTCATTTAACCAATCAAACCGTTCATTGGGAATGATATTCCTGTTGCCCTCTGATATAAGCCAGTTTACCGCTCCCCATCTCGATTCGAGGTCGGGATATGTCGTGACGAGATGGTCAATAAGCGCCGATTTCAGCGTGTTTCTTTCGTTCGCGGCCAAGGCGCTTATGACTGGATGGTTGGCTGCGCTATTGAGTATATGGGCGAAACATTGGAGCGTGCGGAGATCACTGACTTCACGTATCAGGTCTTCCGGGTTCTTCTGTCGGTGATGAGGATAGATATGAACGGTCATGTCTGAAAGAGCGCCAATGTTTCGCTTCAAGTAAGCCACTACGTGGCCGGATGTGTCTTACATATGTCGATTTGTATCACAATATCACCTTGTTGTGGTGCGCCTACGTGGCTTATGGGTTAGCTATGCGTCCAGTCCACGTCGAGAAACCGTGTGATTTTTTAAGTTTTTGAGGTGTTATGTGAGTGATGCGGGAGTGTTCGGAGCAGCAGTATCTGGAGGCGGTTGTTAGCTCTGTTCGTAAACATGCCGGGGTAGATGCAGCGCTTACACCAACATGACCGATCGAGTTGGACCACTAATCTCGGAGTTGGCGTGACCACCCGGTACCCACTGTTTCCGTCTTTCAATAATGGCCGTCGACCACGTTTCTAGCACTTTTCAAAATTGGTCCTTGTCGGTTTAGTAATAGAAGAAGAACGAGAAGACATTCTGTAGGATGCAGAGGCAGCAAGCCTCTGTGTGACGATGAGTCAGTAAAAATATATACATCACCTCCCTCTGTATGAAACCAACCATACGGAGAATGTGATGAACACACCCTTTACATACAACCCCTACTACCAAGCACGGATCGTCGAGACAGTGGACAAGGCGCTCATACGCCATCCTCGTACGACAGCTATCCGGGTGGACTTGAGAATTCCTAATGCCTACTGGTCTACATTCCCTTCCGCACTAATCACGAGATTTTTCGAGTCATTAAAAGCGAAGGTGGCAGTTGACCTACGGAAAAAGGAACTTTCATGGCAAAAAAAATTAGCCTGTAAGTTGAGCTATGTATGGGTTCGAGAACTTGGACCCATTAGCGGGAAGCTGCACTTCCATGTCCTTTTGATGCTGAACAAAGATATTTACCTATCACTTGGCGATTTTCGACAAGTGAGTGGCACGCTTGCCTCGTTGGTTCAGCAGGCTTGGTGCAGCGCCCTGGGTTTGCCGTACCCCGAGTATCGGCAGCTGGTGCATTTTCCCAGAGGCGGAGTGATGCACATGGACAGTAATCATCCCGATTTCACGCAGCAGTGGCAGTTAGTTATGGGAAAGGCTGACTACCTGGCCAAGGAAGCCACCAAGCACTATGGGGATGGTCTGCGATCCTTTGGGTGTAGTCGCTGAGTAGTAGTTTTTTATCGCAACAGGCCATGTTGTGGAAGAGATGTCGGTTGACCTCGATCGACATCGACTTCTGCCTTTTACCAAGACAGGAGAGCAACATGATCAACGCCGTCCCGACAAATGTACGTTCTGCAGTTTGCCCAAATGACGACTCTTTTCCTTTGATGCAGGATCAGTTCGTGGATATGGCGTTCATGACGGAATACACGGGATTAACCGACAAATGGTTCTACAAGCTGATTCAAGACGGAAAGTTCCCCAAGCCGGTGAAATTCGGGCGCAGTTCCCGCTGGTTGAAAAGCGAGCTGGAGACCTGGATACAGGAGCGTATCCAGGAATCACGGGCAGCATAAGCCGACATGGTCGTGTGGAGCCGTACTTTCCGCTTGCCTTAGGAAACGGCCTTATCTACACATTCCTTCCAGCGTTTTCGGAGACATGCGTTTTCCGCCTTGAGCCTTTGATATCGTAGGTAATGCTGGTAGCTGTAATGCACCACTACGGCGAAGCCCACGGTGGCAAGCAGGTTCTTCATCATTGCGATTTTCCTTTATCGTCAGGGCGCTTGAATTGCTGGCGCTACCGAAACCTTAGACTGATGCCACTTCCGCTTCCGCTGCAATCCTTTCCAGCTTCGCGTTCAAAGACGGCGTCTGCACTGGCTTGGCGGTTTCTGCCGGTCGGTCTGGGTAGAACTCCTCCATCACATCCAATGCTTCGTCAGGATCATCTTCAAACGCGCCATTACCAAAACCGGCTCTGGCCACCGCATCCAGCGCCTGCTGGTCATAGGCCAATGCCTGGCGCTCCGCATGGGTCTGGCGAGCCTGCAACAAGGCCTGTTCAATCGTCATGCCTTCGCGCAGGGTGATATCGGCGTAGTAAATCGGGGTGCCACGCGATTGAGTGGTGCTTTTGCCGCGTAACCGAAGCTCCAGGGGTAGGCAGGCAAGCATGTCCCCTGAAATTGCCTTGAAGTATTGCAGCCTGGCCGCCAATGTGCGAATGCTGTTGTATCCGGTCGTGCGAAATACAAAGGTCCCCAGCTCATCATCCTCACCGATCTTGACGTTTAAGCGTCCGTAGGGCTTGCAAGCGCCGCCTTGTCCCGTCTCGCAGTTGTCGGGCGATGGACAGGGCAGCGCTTGTACGCCACTGCTGGTCACGCGTCGGCAGGTTTCGCCGTTACCTACGCACATCGGTCGGCCAGTTGTTCTGTCAAACATCGAATATTCGGCCCGAAGGTTCAGGTCAGGGTCGTTAAACAGTAGGGTGATGGGGATGGAGCGCAACTTGCCGTTTGGGTTGTTCTTGCGCAAGGCCTCATCCAGTGGGTGCGGCAGCCAACCTTCTTTGGTCTGTATTTGGCTGGTGATGGTGAACTGGTCGTCTTTTTCAGGCAGACGCTTGCCGTTGCGTTCAATGACGCGACCAATTGAAATGCGTCCAAGAACGGGTGGGGTGATTGATAAACCTTTGATCATGATGGACTCCAAAATAGAAAAAGCCCGCCGGGTGCGCAGCGGGCAGGGTGGTGTGGTGACGACGTGCGGTGAAGGTTGTGGCTTTACATCAGGCCTTTTTCAGCCAAGGAGGTACAACCCTGGGCTGCGACTACGATGTGATCCAGAACCCGGATATTGATCAAGGCCAAGGCTTGTTTCAGGTGCTTGGTCAATTGAATGTCGCTGCTACTTGGGGTTGGATCGCCCGACGGGTGGTTGTGTGCCATGATTAGTGCGGCAGCGTTGTGCTTGAGCGCCAGTTTCACGACTTCGCGCGGATGAACTGTCGTGGTGTCCAATGTGCCCTGAAACATTTCGTGGACACCGATGCTGCGCAGACGGGAATCGAGAAGGACTACGACAAAAACTTCGTGCTCGTAGTCTTGCAAAAGTGTCTGCATTTGCGATTGCACAGTGTCAGGATTGGACAGTTCCCGACCTTTGGCCAGACGTTGACGCGCAAATTGGTTGGCCATGGTCAAAATGTCCGCTTCGGTGACCTTGGGTGATTGCATGATGTAAACACCAGGTTCGTCGCTGGCTTTAAGCTTGTGATAACGCATGTGATGCTCCTTGACGGCAAAAAAGCCGTCGCTATGGACGGCCTGATTTAGTAAGTGGAAATGAAAGGCGGGGAGGGGCTATGTGCTGGCGTAACTTGAGTCGCCTAGCCTTGAACCAGAAACCGACGACTTCCCGGTCGGGGTTGGCTGTACTTGGCAGCCAACTCGGGGTAATCAGCCTGCAGCTTCTTTGAGTCCAGCGTGATGCCGTCTTTGCTGCGCTTCCAGCTCACGGCCCCCGTTTCGAAGGTGGCGTGGCTGGCTTCGCCCATGGCTTGCTGTATTTGTTGCTTGAACTGTTCTTCCAGCAAGGTGTATTTTTCGACCTGAAAGCGGGCGTCCTGCAGATCGGTAAAGAGCGCTGACATCTGGCTGTCCTGGCTAAAGTCCAGACGTACCCCATTGTCTCTGGGGTAAAGGCACTGCAAGGCGGTAGCTGCTGAATCTGAACCATCGACCGGTGGCGGAGTATCGGTCGTGACGTAGTGCCAGAATCGCTCTTGCAGGGTAATCAGACGGGCAATGAGCCCATCATCACGTTCAATGCGATAGACCTTCAAGGCTTGACCACACAAAAGCACGGCAACATCAGCGGCTTGTTTGCCCGTAACGGCCAGTTGATGCTGTACCTGAAGCTGCACGTATTCCGGTACGCCATCGCGCCAGAGCCGTGCGCCGAACTCCCCGGCTGTCTTACATTCCAGAATCTGTACATCAGGCGACCCAACGACCTCCCGGTCAATGTTGGCCAACATCCAGGGGATGTTTGGGTGCTGCAGTACGGCGTTGACCTTGCGTACCTTGCGACCGGTTTGCTTGGTATAGGACGCGGCCACAATCGGTTCTAGCAGGGTTCCCCAGTAAACCGGGGCCGTGGTGTCGTCGGGATCAGGTTTGGGCAGGTCGGCATCCCGGCCGGTCTTTTCCAGCCAGAGGGTTAATTGGCTCTTATAGGGATTCAGGCCAACGGCAGCAGCGGCGTCGGAGCTACCAATGCCGTGTTTACGTACTTCTAGCCAATCGTCGCGGGTGATCGTGTTGGTCTTGACCAGGCGAAGGGCGGGGCGAAGCGGTTGAATGTGTTCGTGGTTTAAGGCGATAGCCATGATAGTGCTCCATAAAAAAGCATAAGGCCCGGCGCAGTGAAGTCGCCGGGCCTTATGCCGTGGTGGTAGAGATCAGGTTTTTCGTAAGGGGCTAACAGCAGGCCATGGTTTGAGTGGCTTTGTCTTGATGCGTCACATTAATCAAGTTAGTTTGCAGTACATGGTCAGATATCACAATTGTGATATCAGCAGCCAGGAACGCTTAACTCATGACCGATCGTGACGGCGGTCACTTGAACGTTCTTGAACGCTTGAGCTGCAACGTCGTCGAAACGTGCTTCACAGTTAAAACGGGTATCCATGACATAGTCCTCGCCAGCGGCTTTTGTCATGTGCTCGCCCCAGGCGCTGGCAGCAGCGTAGGCGGCATCCTCAACCAGCACCACTTCCAGCAAGACCTGCATAAAACCAGCCGCTCGAGGGCCTTCCCAATGCGCGTAAGCCGACGGATCGTAGGCGTTTCCACACATGGTTAAGCAATTGGCCAGGTACCGTAAATCACCGCCAGACGTCTGTGCAAATGCCCCAAAAGTAAGTTTTGAGGTCGCGGCCGGTGCGTAGTCGCCAATAAAGGATCTAAGGTCGGCGCGGCACGTATCGCTAAGTGGCATATGCAACGCAGAGACACTGCCGCCTTTGATGGTGGCTGTGATGTCGCACCCCTTGACCCGAAAGGTGTGATTTTCACCAAGAGACTGGCGAGGAATGCCAGCAACGGACTCGAAATACCGCTGAGTCGTGCCAAGCATTTCACCGTTGAAAACTTCTTTGACGTCTGCCGCTATTGCTACGCTAGAAAAAACGCCAGTCAGAAGTGATGTGATGAGGGCGCGGAAAAGATACGACATAAGTGTGTTCCTTGTTTTTAGAGATCAATAAAGTTAAATGTTGATACATTTTGTATTGTGCCATTGTTGTCGGGCTGAAGTCCGAAGAGGGGCGACCGACATGACCGGCACTATGGGTTGTTGTGACACGCACGCTCATGCCAGCATCAGCAAAGTCCGATCCAGGGCCTTTTGTTTAAGGGCAGCCCCCTGACCGAACCAGGCAGAATCCAATCGGTAATCCGTGTTACGGGCACGACGCTCGTGGTCTACGAATTCGGTGATGGCATTAAGCAGCCCCAGGGCGGTGCCGCTTGACGTACCCAGTTCAGCCCCGCGGCCTCGCCCGTTGTAAAGCTCCAGAACTTTAGCCATGGCCGATTCGTTGGGTTGGATGCTTGCGCTTTGGCGTGGCTCGGAAAACAGATGGCGAATGAATGCTTCAGCTTCGACGTGTTTGACCTTGCGCTGGCTTAGGACTTTCATGCGGTACATGAACGTATCCCAATTTGAGACAGAAATGCCCAGTTGCCGTTTAACTGCCTGTGCGTCGAAGGCAGTGCTGTGGGGCACCTTGACGGCCCCTCTGCTGTCATCAATCGCCACGGCCAGGGTGTTGTTGCACACGACGCGAACGGCTGTGAATTGCGCGGTGGTCGCCAAGGTTCCATCGCAAGCGGTGGCCAGCAGCACATAGGCGTTGGTGACATCGTTACCCTGTATCGTGGCCGAATGGCCCGTGCGTGCCAGGGCCCATACTTTCTTACCACCCTTAAGAACGCCAGCCGTTTCCAGTTGGAAACCAGAGATTTCGGTTAGATCGCGGTAAAACTCGAGAATTTCGCGTGGCTGAACGACTTGATAGCGTTGGCTGACGACCGACAGGGGTGTGCGGTTGTCGGAGCGGTACAGCACTTTGCTTTGTGGGAAGGTGATCAAGCGTGATTGAGTGTCATCAACGGCATCCATGAACTGAACGGGGGCTTCTTTGATGTCCCAGTTCATTCCGGCTTGCTGTTGCCAGACCTCAATAGGTTGGTTTGGACTGAGTTGATTTCCCAAGCCATGCCAGGGGGTTTGGCCGACATAGGCCATTTGTTCAACAAGGTGAGCCATAGCGGTTCTCCAGACAAAATGTTCAAAAGGTTCGAAAGGTGTGACCACACGTGTGGCATATGTGGTTGTTCAGAATTGTTTCGTCTACGGCTTGACCCAACGCAGCGCCGGCAGCACAACCCACTGCGCCACCTGCCAGAGCGCCGAGCACTGCTGTCGTGACTCCGTTTAGGGGTGTTGATGAGGCCATCGCGCGAAACCCCATAAAGGCACCGATACTGGCACCCTTTTGGGCACCGGCCATCGCGCTGAAGACGCCAGCGCATGTACCGAGCGCCCCACCTAGCCTTTTGCCGTGATTTTTGAGTCGGGTTTTGGGTGATCCGCACAGCGGGCAGTTGACGGACCTGGAGGGTCTGTCTGGGCGATAAGTAAAGTGATATGCGTTTGGATTGGGAGGTGTTGTCATGCTGAAAATCCTTGGATAGGGAAGGCGGCATAAAAAAGGCCCCAGAGGGTGAGCTCTGGGGCCAGTACGGGTAGATTGGTTGGTCAGGAACGGGTAGCAGGAGTTGGGTAAGGTAGCAGGGCTATCGTGTCACTGATGCTTAGTGTTAATTCGGCGGCTAGCCAAAGTAGGTTGTCTTGAATTTCGGCAGAAAGGGTATTGAAGTTCTCTAGGCCATCAGCGTGCAGGCACGTTAATAGGGCGTGTAGCTGCCCGAGCTTGCCCGTGATTTGGCCGATGGGGTCGGTCGTGAGTTGAGGGTTCGGCAGGGTGTCTGTTTGGATTTGTGACCGATTTCTAGTCATACATACTCCTAGTGATAGGGTGACACCGTCTGGTGCTCGACTAGGTGATATGTGAGTAAAGAAATCTGGATTCTGCTTTGGACATTAGGACCGCGTTTTTAGCTGTCTAACTGGCTGTCACCAGGATCGCGCACCTTCTATAGGCGAACCAGGGATAGCGCCTTTCAAGGTAACGACTCGTCGATACAAGTTTTGGCAACAATAAGCAATGTCTATGTTGGGTCGGTCTTGGAGAGCCGCCTTTGGCTGCAATCGGGCTAGGCCGTGTGAAAACTTGTTGAAGTATGAAATTCAGGGGTCATCTCACCATTAACCTAGTCAAGAAAAATGCATACAGAACGATCTGAGAGGTCAATTTTTTGCCGCGGTCGGTGTCTGATGTGTTTTCACATAGCCTCGACCTTAAGCGGAAGTAATGCTGATTTGGCATCTGTAGTAGATACAGATATAGTGTAACAATTATTTTTGAACCGATGAGGTCCGGTCGGCAATGTGCTTTATTGCTATTGTCGCGCAGTGCGGATCAGAATAAAAACGAGGAAATGCGATCAATGAATGCAATGGAGGCAATGCAGTTGCATGTGCAGGACTGCATCGGCAAGTTGCCCGTCATTTTGCTTGGTAGCGGTGCATCTGCAGCGCATGGCATCCCAGGCATGGATTTACTGGGAAAGCACCTGGCGGCGTCGACTTTGCCTGCGGTCTGTCAGAGCGAGCCGCACCTTACAGGGTGGCTACAATTTCTGGAGAACGTCCAGAAGATGGATCTTGAGTCAGCTCTGACCAGTGTCAATGTTACTACCGAAGTGCTCGGGCACATTGTGCTCACTACCTGGACTTTCCTCAATGAAGCGGACTTCTTAATTTTCGAGCGGGTGTTGGCCGACCGGCGCCTCTTGCCGCTCAGTCAATTGTTTCAGCATCTTCTACGCAGCACTGCCATGCAACTCCAGGTCGTGACTCCAAACTACGATCGGCTTGCTGAGTACGCTGCTGAGGCAGCCGGCTATTGCGCCTACACAGGGTTCACCTTCGGAATGTTTGGCGTGCGTGCAGTCGATTTGCCGCGGATTTATACAGGGCAGCGACAGGTGCGAACGGTTAACGTTTGGAAAGTGCATGGCTCACTGGGCTGGTTCAGCGGAACAGACGGCTCCATCGTCGCACTGCCACCGATGAGAGCCGTCCCAGATGGCTTCACTCCGGTCATCGTCACGCCAGGTACTGAGAAGTACCGGCGTACGCATGAAGAGCCGTTTCGCAGCGCCATGCACAGTGCAGACGATGCGGTTGCCCGGGCAAGCGCTTTCCTGTGCATTGGGTACGGTTTTAATGATGACCACCTACAGCCCCTGATGATGGAGCGCTGCACGCGTCCGGATGTCCCTTTGGTCTTGATCACGAAGGAAATTAGCTCCACGGCCCATCAGTTTCTCAAGAGCGGGCGTTGCAGCCGCTATGTAGCACTCGAGGAGTGCCCAAATGGCACCCGGATGTTTAGCCACGATGTGCCAGACGGCCTCGAGCTGCCCGGCGAATCCGTTTGGCGTCTTGATCGCTTCCTGTCCTTTGTCACTGGATGAGCACATATGAGCATTCTCAACTATAAAGACAATGAGTCGCTAGGGCGCGTGCGCTCAGTTGACACCGCGACCGTCGTCATTGCCGTGGATGATGTTGAGCGCCTGCGTAAGCTGCAAGTAAATCGCCTCGCAGTACTGCAGAGTAGCCGCGCTGGCCAGCACCTGATTGGCATCATCCAGAAGATCACGCGCACAGCCGTCGACGGCAAGGAAAACTCGGTCGATGCTGAGGAACCACTGGACGACGACCGGATGGGCGAACTCAACGTGGTGCGTATCGCACTCATCGGTACGCTGATGGACAAGGTCGGACTCCGTAACAACGTCTTTTTGCGCACGCTCGAAACGGTTCCAGAGATTGACGCTAACTGTTTCGCACTTGAAGGAGAACGGCTTACTTCCTTTATGCGTGTCATCGCCAACATTTCGGGCGACGGGCAGAAACTCTCGCTTGGTCACTACACACTTGACGAGAGTGCAGATGCGTTCCTGAACGGAAATAAGTTCTTTCAGCGCCATGCGGTCGTCGTTGGAAGCACGGGCTCCGGCAAATCTTGGACCACGGCCCGAATCCTTGAGCAAGTGGCAGCCCTACCAAACGCCAATGCGATCGTCTTCGACATTCACGGCGAATACGCGCCACTCGCTTCAAAAGGCTTCCAGCATTTCCGGATCGCTGGACCTGCTGACCTTACCGACGAGGCTTTGCTCGGCGATGGCGTGATTTTCCTCCCATACTGGCTACTTGGCTACGAGGCTATGACGTCAATGTTCGTTGATCGCTCTGACCAGAACGCGCCTAATCAAGCGATGGTAATGTCTCGCGCTATCTTGGCAGCCAAACAGAAATACCTGGAAGGGCAGGGGCGCAAGGACGTGCTCGAAAACTTCACTATTGACAGCCCCATTCCCTTCGATCTCACCAGCGTTATTGACGATCTTCGCAAACTCAACGATGAGATGGTGCCGGGCGCACGCGCTGGTTCGGAGAAGGCGGGCGAGTTCAACGGCAAATTAAGCCGGATGATTCAGCGGCTCGAGAACAAGCGTACAGACCGGCGATTGGGTTTCCTGTTTCAAGGCACCGGAGAAACGCAGGCGTTTGACTGGCTCGATCGATTCGTCAGCGCATTGCTGGCCGGATCGGTCGACCAGAAGTGCGGCGGAGGGGGCGTGAAGGTAATCGACTTCTCTGAAGTCCCGTCCGACGTGTTACCGCTGATGGTGAGCCTAGTTGCAAAACTCGCGTTCTCGGTGCAGCAGTGGACCGAAGCCTCGATGCGCCATCCCATCGCTATCTTCTGCGACGAAGCGCACCTCTACATTCCCGAGCGACAACAAGCCGGTGGAGCAGGGGAAATCTCTGTTGAGATCTTCGAACGGATTGCTAAGGAAGGCCGCAAGTACGGCGTCGGCCTGGTCGTCATCAGCCAGCGCCCTTCCGAGGTTAATCGGACGGTCCTGAGCCAGTGCAATAACCTGGTGGCCATGCGTTTGACCAATGGCGACGATCAGGCGGTGGTGCGCAGGCTGTTGCCGGATAGCTTGGCAGGATTTGGTGACCTCTTGCCAGTGCTAGATACGGGCGAGGCGCTTGTTGTGGGGGATGCTAGCCTCCTGCCGACGCGGATCCGGGTCTCAACACCGGAGCATCGGCCCAATAGCGGAACCGTCGAATTCTGGGAACGCTGGGCCTCCGACCAGGCAGTCGGTGGCCTTGCTGTAGCCGTCGACGCCTGGCGAAAGCAGACTATGCAGGCTTAGAATGTCAGTGTCTCTTGATAGCGCCCCGGGTCAGAGCAGAGCTGGGGACGCAGCACCATTGCGAGCGACCGATCCCGGCCGAGGCTGTGTGAAAACGCATCAAGCACTGGCACCGGCAAAAAACCGACCTCTCAGATCGCTCCGCATGCGATTTTTTTGCTATAGGTAATGGTAAAAGAAGACCCTTGAATTTTGTAGTTTCCTGAGTTTTCACACAGCCTCGGCCAGAAGCGGACGATCACCAAGGGCTGCTTTGAGACGCCTCTGCTGCGACGAGTGCATTGAGCGGGTTGCGCGCCGCCCTGCCCGTGCGTGTAGCTCATGGTGGTTGCAACGTCGGCATGCCCCAGCAGCTCTTGTAAGGTACGGAGTCGCTGCCGGCTTGCAGCAGGTGGGTTGCGAAACAGCGCCGCAGCGTATGCTTGCCGGCTTGGTGATGCCGGCCAAGCCCAACACCCACTCTAAAGCGCGGTGGAACGTCTTGTCGTGGATGTGGTGGCGCCGAACGACGCCACTGCTCGGAACGGTCGAGAGATGGTCTTAAGGAAAGACCCAGAAGCAAGCCCATGACAGACCGGCCCGCGATTACTTCCGTTCCAATGCATATGGCTTCTCGAGCCGGGCTGGCCAACCTCTATATCGGCGGCCCCCACCAGCCGTGCGCGAGCGAGTTTGGCATGGAGCTCAACGGCCAATGACTGCGGCAGCATTGCCACTCGGTGCCTGCGGTCCTTGCCGTCCTTGACTGAGCGGACGATCAGCGATTGAAGCGCGAAGTCGAGATCCTTCAGTAAGGTTCCGGTAAACCCACATTGACGAACGGCCGCATGAGCGGCCGTTGTGATTTATTCGTTTGCTTGCAGCTGCCAATGATGCGGCAACAATTCTTCAATGCGGCGATTGGGATGGGTTGGCAAGCGGGTCAGCACATCTTTCAAATAAGCATGCGGATCGTGACCGTTGAGCCGGGCCGAATGAATCAGGCTCATTACCGCTGCAGCACGACGCCCAGCCCGCAGTGAACCCGCGAAGAGCCAATTCTTCCTGTTATGTCTATCTTGGCATAAGGGAATTTATGTTCAGCCGTTGATTATGTTGAGTCGCCGACAGCGGTCCGCCCTATTTGCGGCGGTCCGATCCTGTCGGCTGCACATAATCAAAGAGCCTGAAGAAACTCCAACAGTGCATCTGTCGGCCGGTAGCGCGTGCGTGGAATTTCAGGGGGCGCGATCGCAGCCAAGGCGCGTTCCTTCATAGCCAGGTCCGCTTCGACGTAACTGTGAGTCGTTACAGGGCTTTCATGTCCGAGCCACAAGGCAATGACGGTGAGGTCGACGCCGGACTGCAGTAGGTGCATAGCGGTCGTGTGACGCAGCGTGTGCGGGGAGATGTTCCGCCCTTGGAGCGACGGACACTGTGGCGTCGCCGTGCTCACAGCCCGTGCGATCCGTTGTGCGATATTGGAGCGAGTCATCGGTTTGCCCCAGCGGTTGGGCAGCAACGGTTGCTCCGTCTGAAGGCTCGTCGATTGAAGCCAACGGCGGATTTCTACGACGGTTTCCTTCCACAGTGGTACGGTGCGCTGCTTGCGCCCCTTACCGTGCAAACGCACTGACGATGTGACTTCGAGTTCCAGATCGCGGACGCGGATGCCGATAAGTTCAGATACGCGGGCGCCGGTGTTGTAGAGCAGTTGAAGCAGCACTCGATCCCGGCGGCCGCACCAGGTCGTCGGATCAGGCGCCGTCAGGAGTGCATGCACCTCATGGCGGGACAGGAATCCGAGCAGGGGCTTGTCGAAGCGTTTCATCGGAATAGCGAGAATGCGCTGGATGATCAGCAGTGCCGGCGGGCACTGCACGGCAACGTACCGGGCAAAGGCACGGACCGCAGCGAGCCGTGCATTGCGGCTGCGCACCGTATTGTGGCGCTCGGCCTCAAGGTGTTCCAGAAAGTCGAGAATCAATTCCGCATCGAAATCATTCAAGGCCAGCTTGACAGGCGGCTTGCCGAGTTTGCGCTCGGCGTAGCCCAAAAGGAGCCGGAAGGTGTCCCGGTACGCCGCCACAGTCCGGGAGCTGACAGCTTGCTGCTGAAGAAGACGGTTGGCAAAGAAGTGCTGGATCAGGGCGGAGAATTCGGCGGGATCGGTCAGTATTGGACTCATGTCGGCTCCCCTTGGGCATAACGATGGAAGCGCTCAGCCGCGACGGCCATCAGCTCGGGGGTCCCCGTGAGGTACCAGTAGGTATCGACCACCTTGGCGTGCCCCACGTAGATCGAGATTGCCGGCAGACCTTGCTCAACAGCGCCGCCTTGCTCATAGAGGCGCAGTACGCTGCGGACGATGAAGGTATGGCGCAGATCATGTAACCGGTGATGAGCATGATCTCCGCGCGATTGCCAGCCGTGTTGGCGACACACCCACTGCAGCGCGTATAAGATATTGCGCCGATCAACGGCCTTGCCGTCGTCGCGCAGGAAGAAGTGATCGCAGCACGGGCGAGGGACGAGTTGGTCTCGCAACTGCGCATACGCCTGCAAGTGTGGAATCGTGCTCGAATGCAAAGGAACAAAACGGCGCTGGTGACGCTTGGCGTCTCGGATGTCGAGCACACCCGCCTCGAGATCTACATCGGCCCGGGCCAGCTTAAGTGCTTCTGAGATGCGCAGTCCGGTGGCTGCCAGCAGCCCGAAGACGGTTCGGCAGGTCGCCGGACGCAGCCTGCCTGGTGGGCTCAGCAGGTCACTCGCTTCCAGGAGGCTTCGCAGTTCGTCGTCGGTATAGATATGCGGCACTAACCGTCGGTGTGCTGGGCCGAAAAGCTTGCGTGGGGGCACTACCGTATCCGGGTCAGTGCGAAGGCAAAAAGCAGCAAACCCGCGTAATACCTCGATGCGACGCGCCCAGCTGATCGGACGGGGATGGCGTGAGGCCCGGGCCCAGTCTGCGGCCAACTCCAGCGTGAGCCGTTCGGCTGCGCGTTGGTCAGCAAAGCGGGCAAACGAGCTAAGCTGCCCACCCTCAACCGAGAGCCCAAAGCCGAAGCTGCGTCGATAGGCGAGGTAGGCGGCCACCCGAGCTGCCCAGGTTATGGCGGCGGCGTTCATGATGTGCTCCCCGGCCAAGGCAAGGCGACAGAACGCAGGCGTTCCAGGTCAACACGGGCATACACTCGGGCGGTGTTCACATCCCGATGACGTAGCAGATCGGCGATCTCCTTGATTGATACGCCGGTCTTCTGCAGTCGAGTGGCCATTGAGCGCCGAAGCACATGGGTATTGCAGAACTGGCCTGCTAAGCCGCAACGGGCAAAAGCACGATTCATCGCGTTGCGGATAGCCGCCACGCTTAGGGGAATACCGAATGGTGCCCGATGCCGTATGAACAGGGTACGGCTATCGGTCTGTGGGCGTCCTTCGCGCAGGTAGCGGACGAGCGCTTCACCGGTCAACGCCGGCATAGGCAGATGCTGGACTCGCTGACTCTTGGTGTGGTGGAGCTTCATAGTACCGTTTCGCCAATCCACGGCCTCCAGCGTCAAGTGGGTGACCTCGGCGCCCCGCAGGCCCAGATCAAGCAGGCATCGGGCAATGGCGTAGTCACGCAGCCCGACCGGATCGGTCAGGTCGAAAGCTTGCAGAAAACGCTCAATCTGACTATCCGTGAGCACTTTAGGAGGATGCCGACGGGGCCAGTTGGCGATGACGGGCAACGTCGCCGATAGTATCCGCGTGTCGTCGCCCAGCAGAGTGCGGAAACGCAAATAGCTGCGCAAGCTTGAGCAGACCACCTTACATGACGAGGGCTTCCAGCGAGTAGCCAAGCCATTAAGAAAAGTATCGATATCTCCAGCGGACAGCCGTCCAATCTCGAGGGTGTCATTCCCGAAGCAACTAACCAGGAAGGCCTCCACATGGCGAACCCGATAAGTGCAGGTCAGCGGCGCCAAGCCGCACGTGTGGCGCAAATGATGGGCGAAGTGCTCAACCTCGGCGGCAATGTGGCCCGTCGTCGCCACATCGTCTGACTCGGGCAGCAGGTCCAGCAAATGGTGAAGAGCCGCCCGCATATCCGTTATCTCTGATCTGCACGGCGCAGGACAGGAGCAAGACGGCAAGTGGTTCTGCAGAAACCGCTCGATAAGCACCTGATCGATGTCCGCAGCAGTCAGCCCTTCACCCCGCATCCAATAGCTGAAATGCGCCAAACAGCGCAGATAAGCGATGAGGGTGTTCCTTGCATAGCGCCGACTCTGAAGTGCCTCGATGTACGAAACGATGAGTTCGTTCAGCGGGCCGTCCGTCAGCCAGTCACGGCGAACAAGGTGAGCCAGGAATTTATTGGTGGGCATGATGGCCTCCTGTAGTGAAGAATGGAAACCACAGAAAACCACCAATGATTATGCGTAGGCAAGATTAGCCGTTGACTCTTGTAGGAAGCACGAGCCTTACCGTTACGGCTCCCCGCCACGAGCGACTCAACATAATCAACGGCTGAACATAATTCCTGCCCAGGGCTACCGGACGAATCTGATTTTCGATGTGATTGTTATCAATGGGAAGCCAGCCGTTATCCAGGTAACGCGTCAGCGCCGCCCAACGCTTCAGGCTGTAGTCCAGTGCCTTGGCAATGCCCGAACCATCGGGCACCCGCAACCGCTGCGCAAGCAACCAGGCATGCAACTGATCAATAATGGGTTTGGCGTGCGTCTGCCTTATTCGCCTTCGTTCCTGTGGCGTTAAGGTTTTGGCTTCGCGCTCAATGTCATACAGTTGGCCGAAGTACTGTAATGCCTGCTCGGCAATCTGGCTCTGGTTGTTTGCATGTAGCTCGAAGAACTTGCGCCGTGCGTGCGCCATGCAACCGATTTCGGTCACGCCTTGCTCTTGGAAGGTCTTTTTGTAGCCGGTATAGTCGTCCGTCACCAGGTTACCTTGCCAGCTTCCCAGGAAGGCACGGGCATGCTCGCCGGCACGGCTGGGTGCAAAGTCGTATACAACGGCTTTTAGGTCTTCAAACGCACCGGGGGCATAAGCCCACAGGTACGCACGATGGGTCTTTTTGCCCGTTTCCGGGCGCAGCACCTGCACCGGCGTTTCATCAGCATGCAGTACATCATGCTTCAGAATTGCTTGATGCAAGGCATCGACCAGCGGTTGCAGATGAACCCCGCAGACACCCACCCAGTCAGCCAAGGTGGAGGTGGGTAATTTGACGCCAGCCCGCTCGAAGATCTTTTGTTGACGGTACAGCGGAAGATGATCGGCATATTTGGACACCAATACATGGGCCAACAAGCCGGTTGTCGGCAAGCCTTTATCGATGATGTGCGCCGGAACAGGCGCCTGCGTGGGTGTCTCGCACTGGCGACACGCCCATTTACCTCGAATATGGCGTTCAACACGTGCGATGCCGGGGATATAGTCCAGTTTCTCAGCCACATCTTCGCCAATACGTTGCAGTTGGCAACCGCAGGAGCAGGCGGCGGAGTCGGGCTCATGGCGAATCTCGACTCGAGGCAGATCAGGCGGCAGGGCCTGGCGTTTGGCCTGTTGCTGTGGCACAGCCTTGCGCGGATGGTCGGTCAACTGTTGTAGTTCTTGTTCAATGGCGGCAATGTCAGCCGTCACAGCTTCTTCCAGCAAGCTGCCCTGTACGCCATTGACTTGTTCACTCTTTTTGCCGAACCTGAACCGGCGCAGCACCGCAATCTCATGCGTGAGTTTGGCGATGGTGGTGTCTTTTAAATGGATGACACGTTCGTGGCGGGCGAATGCTTGCTCATGATCGGACAGCCGTTGATGCGCTTGCGCCAGTTGCTGATCGCGCTCACGCAACAAGGCGCGTAGCGCATCAGCATCCAGATTCTCTAGCGGGTCAGACAACGGCAAACTCATGGATCAGCAGTGTGCCACAGCCCGTGGCCCGCCCACCATCGGCGCATGCCCGGATTGATTTTATGGTGTAGTTTGGTGCCTAAATAACGTCGATAATGCCGCCATCACCGATACGTTGCCAAGGTAGCCCAATCACCAGGGCTTGCAACTGTGCGTCGGTTACCTCAACGTGTACTTTACCTGCGCGTGGCCAGACAAACCGACCCTGATTCAGTCTTCGTGCAGCCAGCCAGACACCTAAGCCGTCATGCACCAGTATCTTCAAGCGGTTGGCGCGCCGGTTCGCAAAGACATAAGCATGGTGTGGGTGGGCAGCGCCGAAGTCTTTGACCACACGAGCCAGCGCCGTGTCAGGGCCGGCACGCATATCCATGGGTTGTACGGCTAACCACACCCGCTCAACATGAATCACGCCAACACTTCCCGCGTCCAACGGGCAAAGGCCTGATAATCGCGGGTCGGCCAACGCACCTTCATCGTCAGGCCCCTGGCGGACAACTCCAGTTCAACCATCGTATCCGATGTTGCTGATCGTGAGGGCGTGGCGGCCGCCTTGGCATTGTTCGCTTTAGGTGCCTGCACTGCATGCGCAGGCTTTAACGCGACCCAGTTGGCCGGGGTGATATCAATTGTTTGATCATTAGGCGTTGGCTGGACGCTTTGCAGACTATGCTTGCCGTAACGCGCGTGCTCGGTGACCCAACGGTGCAGCACGTTTGGGTTCATGCCATGGTCTACCGCCAACGCGGTTAAAGATGTATGCCCCTCAAGGCACTGGGCCACCAGCTCAGCTTTAAATTGCGGGCTGTAGGTGCGGCGCTGGGGCTTGGAGTTAAGAGACTCGTCCATCAGATCGTATCCACGATAAATAAGCGGACACTTATATTCTCTTAATCGTGACACCCCGCTCAAGGTGGGTTTACCGGATGCTTACGGATGTCGACGACTTCAGCCCATTCCAACGCCCGTCGATGGCGCCGATCGAAATCAAATCTCTCGCAGGTAGACATATTCCGTTGCGGCTTGCCTTTTAAGCATGCCCAACCTTGTTTCGTGCTGCACGAACTGATTTTTCTCTAGCGCTCTGATTGAACCGATGTTTCGAGAGTCCACGGTTGCCCTCAGAGTTCGAATGTTTGAATCTAACTGCGAGATGGACTTTGCGATGATCTGTGATCCGAAGCCTCGCCGCCAATACGCACGTCCAAGCATAAATCCGACATCAGCGAGCCCAGCACGTTGGATGTTTACTTCAAGAAGCCCAATAGGTACTTTCCGTTCTGAATCTAGATAGGCGCCAAACGACAGCCTGGAGTTCATGAGGCTATGGCGGTTGCAAAAATCAGCCAGTGTTAACGGCTGCGGGGCTGGAATGAACTGATAGATGGCGTCGTCAGCTAATACTGAAAAAAATGCATCAATCGACCGGGGGGCGGTCAATTGAAAAACCAAGACTTGCTGCTCGTTCTCAAACATAGATTGCCACTGCTCCAATATTTCGAAAATCTGAGAAACGAAACGCTGTGTTTTCAATCATCTTTGCCAAGCCTTCCGAGCACTTCCCCATTTTTCGAGCGCTCGATGCAATCGCACTGTTGTCTTGACTCAACGTCTGGTAGACTTTCAGAAGGGCCTCTTGGCACGCTAGGCCGGCGAGCAATCGGTCCAGCAAAAACAGCCCAAACACCGCTGCATATCTAGGATCAACCGGCCAGAGGTGTGAAACGACAACTTGGCTCCCTGACGCGAGAGCAGCAGCCATTCCTGAGTTGTTTGGGTTATAGCTGATTCGGGTTGCTGCACCGTCGCAAAGATTCAAAATCAAGGTCTTACGAGAATTCCACTTGCTTTTAGTTTTCAGGAGTTCATCAACAGCAACCTCTGAGCTATTGGAGAAGTGTATCTTATCCGGCTCGCGTTCCCAGTGATCGAATTTGCCGTGTGCAGAGATGTAAATGTGCGTCAGTCGCTGATCATTGATTGCCGCAATGACATCGTCCGGTTTCGGATTAATGCGAATGTCAGCGGAATCACCAAATGCTCCCCTGATCCACTGCGACTCAAGTTCAACCGTGTAGGTCGATTCAGCCAAGAAGAATACAAAATTCTTATCCACTGATTCGTCCACCACATCTTGGAGGCTTGTTGAAAGAAAAGGTGGCAAAACACCCAGCGAGCACAGTGCACCTTGCACGGGGTGATTGTGTGATGGGACGAGGGTCAGCAGACTGACCTCCTTGAAAAAGTCATCTTGCAGGTGATAGTGCTCGATGACTGCCAGCCTCAGGGCTTCGAAGGCATCCTCCTGTATTGGCTTCCCGAAGTCATCGAATTTTTCAACGGCAGATCCGAGTTCCTCTTGACCTCGTATTGATATCGCAACGCCATTCAATTTATTACACAAACGCATCAGGCGAGCATAGTTGTCGCCATTCCCTTCGATTGAAAACTGGATGCGCTCGTTCGCTTTGAGGGCCGTAAATGCGTTGTTAATATTGGGAAGAACGAACGCGTGACCAGACTTGAAGCCTTCCTTCCTAATGTCCGATCGGAGACATCTGATAAGGAATAGGAGATCGTTGTAGTTGTTCTTGTCCTGAAGCGTCCAGATGACGGGCTCAAGCAATCCGATTTTGCCCACCCTGATATACGCCAATTCATGCCAATTCAGTGCCGAAATTATCCATCCCAGCACTTCGGACGAGGCGTCTAATTGGCAGTAGTAGTTGATGTACGCCTGAAGCTTTTGAATATGTGGCAGATGCGGAGAGAGCGCCAGTGTCTTTTCTACATGCTCAAGATGGTCCGATTGCCCTTGGTTGATCCTTGATGAAAGAATGAGCGATCGTATGGCCTCATCCTTTGCCGACGACAGGCGCACGGTTTTCAGGTAGCGGCGAGCTCGGTCGGCGAAGTCATCATCATAGACGGCTGCCCATGCGGCCATTTGACTCCTAGCGGCAAGCGTCGAATGAGACCGTTCGAACATGTCCAGGATCATCCAACAGCAATACCAAACACCTTTTGCTTCCCTAGGAAATGCAGCCATCTCCAGGAAGTAAAAATAGAGGACTTCAACCCACTTGATGAAGAACTGCGGTGCGCTTTCAATCGCGACCTGCATTTGTTTGTCTTCGAGAAACACAGAGATGTGTATTGGACTAATGGCAGCTGACGGTTCATGCTGCTCTTTGCCCGAGAAAAATGACATGACTGGCAAGCCAACAGCAGCAAGCCGTCCGGTTTCAAAGACCTCGATTGTGCGCTCCATCTGTTCCAAGTAGAAATGAAATGGAGAAAGTTCTTCACCGTCGATCAGAATTGGCATGTTTTCCGCGTATGGACTTTCATAGGGCGGCAAGCGTGACTTTATGAAGTACCGCCTGCCGCACGACCTATGAATCGACTAGAAAAGGTTGGTTGCAGGCCGTAGAACTGGCTTCGCTAGCAATGGCTAGGCGTTAGCTTAACGGAAAGAACCGCGACGCGCCGTAGAAAAATTGCGAGATGAGGGGCTGCTTTCGCTGTAATTTAGACGCCCGGCCACCCTGTCGGGACAGGTTTCCGAGCCAGTCGCGACCGACCGCTTCGAGGTAGCCATTTAGCGCTAGCCGGCGGCGGCACTGGGTCGATAACGGACGGCAGGCAAACGCCGCTATCGACCGAAGCAGTGTGAAAACGCATTAATAAGCGTAGACTTTTGCAAAACACCGACCCTAAGATCGCTCTGTATGCGTTTTACTTGCCCTAGGTGATGGTTATGAGATCCCTCAATTTGTTCGTTAAACGGGTTTTTACACAGATTCGACCCAGAGCAGACTGTCATACCAAAGGACTTTTCAGAGCCGGTTTCTAAGAGAAGCTGCCGCTAATACTTGACTACCAGCAGGTCAGCTAAAACTTCATGCACTGCGACTTCGATATTCGCTGATCTGGTTTGCCATTCCGTTTGCGCGATCACTGATAGTCATCTGCCAGTCCGCTGGCGAACAACTCCTCTGCATCATTGGCTATGGCAATCGCATCTCGCACTTCCGGTCGCTTCAAGTCGAGCACGCGCAGCTTGTCGTTGCCTTTAACTTGGGTAATGGACTCTATCCGACGATAGATATCAGCATGGTTGGCAGCGTACAGCGCCAAGCCTTGCAGCTTGACCAGCGCGTCGCTCAAATGCAGGCCGTGCGGGTCAACCAGATCGACTACGAGGGAGCCAGCCCCTTGCGTTGCAAAGAACAGAAAGTCTGGGCGAACAATCCCATACTGCCCCAATTTCTCATAAGCAATACCAAGCGAAGCCTGACCAGGCTGCTGCGGGTTGCGATACCAGAACGAGAATCCCGGTCTTGCCGATTCAGTCTCGACGACCGTTCGCTCCCAGTCATTCAGTTCAGCGGGATACTTGCCGTCCTCATTGCACAACAAGTGGCTATCCCAGACAGGTAGCATCTTTATCTTTCCGTTTTCGTTCGCCTTGGTCGCCTCATACCGAGCTTCAGGCTTGAGCAAGCCCACATCCTGCGGCTCTGTGCTCAGTTCGATGATCTGCCTGTAGGACTCCCGTCGATCATCGCTGAGCGCCTTGATCTGCGTCCCATACTTAGCCAGCCAGTCCCTTGCCAGCTTGTCGGCTTCGGTATCAAAATAATCCTGCGCCTCTATCACCAGCCCCAAACCTGCAACGGTTACGCGGGACTCTATGATGGCCTCAAGAAAGCCTTCTGGGTCTTCGTCGCGGTCGGCTACCTGACTTGCCAGATGGTCAACATACGAATGGGCAATCGCCGGGCTGAAGATGCGCGCTGCACGACGGTAGGCATCGTCGATCACCGCCACATCGGCATCTTCCCAGAACTGTTCCAGGCTCCGGCCTTGGCCCAGCAGGTCTGCTTTCACGGTCTTGCCGTCCACCACCAATACTGACTGCCGCTTGGCTTTAATCTTGGCTTCGTTGTCAGCCTGAAACGCATCCAAAACCGTGTGCATCTCAGCGTGAGCCAACCGGCCTGCGCCGGGCAGAATATCGTCGGACGCCAGTTCGTGAGCCAGCGCGGTTAGCCTGATCGCCGGTCTGGCACCACGTTGCGGCCGCGTTTGTGACGGCAGCGCCTCGAACGTTTCCCACACGGCAGGCGCAACAGCAGGGTTCGGCCGCACCTCAATGTAGTCGATCAACACGCGCCCAGGTGTTGCCGCTTCATTGCCGGTTGTCAGCTCATCGACCACCTGCTCCACAGTCTTACGATTAAATTTGGGCAATAAGCAATCCACTGAGTTCAGGCGGTCATTACCGGGGATACGACGGGCCAACGGCGAACGCACCAGACGGCCCAGCAACTGCGTGATATGCGTCTTATCGCTGGCTGCACGGAACGACACCATAACTTCGGCACGCGGGCAATCCCAGCCGGTGCTAATGGCATCCTTGGCGATCAGCACCCGCACCCAGGTAGACTCTTGAACCCTCTGTGGCTCGATGTAGGGCACGTCGCGGTTACCGAAGCGCTGAGTGATGTGATCTCCGAAAACGTGTGCCACGCTGGCAGACGGCAGATCAGGGTAACGCTCGAAAATGGTATCCAGCGCCCGCCCGATTTCATCTGGGTCAGGCATGTTGGGTACCTGCAAAACCATCAACGGCACGACAGCCTGGGCTTCCTGTTGCTGCTTGGAATAAGCGCTCCAGGCAAGACTGGATTCCTTCAATTTATCGGTCGCCCGTCGCACCAGCACGGTATCGAAATCACCAACATTCTCTGGAATATCCAGCAGGATGGTGTCCTTGATCAGGCCAGACTCCTGCACTTTTGAAGCGTCAACTTCCACGTTAGGCAGTTTGATATGCTTACCTGCCGACTCGATCGCCTTATTGAACCGCTCCACAGTAGCTGAAATACCCCAAACTGCCGGGATGCCAGGCACGCTGCCCACGCCATTGATCAGTCTCTGGACAATGGTGCTCTTAGCATTCTGACTGGCTGCTGTCTGTGCGCTCATGCCACGATGCGCCTCATCCAGTACCAGATAAAGTGTCAAATCCGGGTCTTCAATGGTGTTCTGGATAGTGTCCCAAATCGTGTATGCCCGCAGGTCAGGTCGCATATTCGCGAAGGTGCCGTCCAGCTTGGCTGCCATCTCCTCAGGGTCATGGCCACGGACCAGCAAGCTGTTCTTGCTGAGTTTTTGAGTGTTGAGGAAATAGATTTTCCCCGCCTGGAATTTCGGCCTGTTAAAGGTGTTTTCCACCACAACCAAGTCGGTGTAATTGATGCGGTCACTGGCCTCAATAAAGCGAAATCGCGTCTGCTCGTTCAATGAAGGGTCGTCGCTGAACCAGATCACCACAGCGCCGGGGTCGGCATCGAAGCTGAACTCATCGTCACCGTGAAACAGCGCCTCGAAAGTAGCTGCAGCCATCACGGTCTTACCCGCGCCAGTTACCGCAGTGAGTGAAAACGCCGTTCTGTCGGTCTCACCATGCCACAAACGGCGTGCCTTGCCCAGGTTGTTCAAGGATTCGCGGACGGCGTCGCGCTGGTAGTCTTTGAGCGTGAACTTCATCCGTTATTCTCCGTTAGTGAAACTGAAATTAGTCAGATACGATTCGTACAGGCGTACCGGCTCGACGCCATCGGGCAAGCGTCTGGCAATGGCCTGAAAGCGGCGGTCGTCATCGGTGACGATATAGGCAATGCCGATTTCAGCAGCCTTGGTCAGCGCCTTGATAAAAGGTGTGGCCGCATCCACATTGCAGAGCAATCCATAGGCGTCTGCTATCGCCCAGCCATCGCCGGGCAGCTTGTCTATGCGGCTGCCCCGCGCTCCGGCTCGCAGCCACAACAACGGCGCAATCCTGTTGAACGCCAGGTTGTAATTGACCGATACCGGCGTCTCATATGTCAGCGTAAAGAACTCAGCGTTTTCCTCGAAGCCATCGGCCATCGGAAAATCATCGGTGAATTTGTAGTCACCCTTGATCAACTCGCCATCTGGCGTTAAGCCGGTAATGGCGGCAGCAACGCGAGGTTTCGTAATGTAGTCACAAATACCCCACTTTTCCCATTCGGCATCGCCGGGCCGCAAGCTTGCTTCGCGCAACTTTCTTTGCTCTTCGGCAGCGACTTCATTGTTGGTGACCGAAATGCACTGGCGATGGCCACCGTCCTGCTTATTAAGACGCATCACGGCGTGAGCGGTCGTACCTGACCCAGCAAAAAAATCAAGGACAATGGCGGTAGGCTTATGGGCCAAAAAAAATCGTAACGCGTCCTCAACAGCATAAAGCGATTTAGGAAAAGGAAATTTTCTACCCGGTATCAACGCACGAATAAGAAGTGCGCCATTGACTGATGAGTCATGAGACCTGATATTCCATTGTGTTCCGGGCACAACCGTTGGAGTGTAGTCGACCTCATCTACCTCAATGGAGCCGTCAGCGCGCCGACTTTTTATGGTGAATATGCCGCTCTCCACCTTACCAACTTCGCCGCGCGAGATGTACTGAAGAGTTGTATCTGCGCCACGAGGCCGACCAAGTCGTATATAACCCTTCTTTATTAGGTCTCTCACTCCATCTGCAGACACACGCCAACGCCCCTCCGATCCATCAGAGCGAATGGGCCAGCGGGCGACTACACCCTCGGGGTGTTTTACAGCATTTCTATCTTCACCAATCGAAATCGGTTCACCAACCGAAATAAATTGCGCAGCATCAGATGATATGTAAATTGGAAAAAAAAGATTAGGTGAGTCTTCCCGTCTTGCGCCCGGCCCAGTGCGCATCAACTCATTCCAATATAGGCCCATGCGTCTAGAGTTACCTCTGCCTGACATCCACTCATCTTCAAGATGTAGTGCTTTTACTGCGGCACTTCCAAACTTAACAAAATATATGTACTCGTCAGTCCTCGAAAAAGAACCTGGGCGCGATGATCCGGCTTGGTTGATAACAGAACTCACCATTTGAATGTCGCCATCTGGAAAAACTTGCTCAAGCAACAATCCAAGTCTTAAATACTCCTTCTCATCAATTGTGACTATCAGCACCGAATCAACAGGATTCAATATCTCTTTCGCCACCAACAAGCGCCGCTCCATCATTGCCAGCCATTTGCTGTGGCGGTATAGATCGTCGCCTTCCACGTAATCGTTGTTGTACTTCCAGTCCTTTGCCCCTGTGTTATACGGCGGGTCAATATAGATAACATCGACCTTACCTCGGTGCGTATAGGTCAACGCCTTAAGGACGTGGTAGTTCTCACCATTGATAACTGTGTGGCAGGGCTTGTCGCCACCACGCACGACCTTGCCCCAGTACTGATCAGGCCTGGATAAATGGTATCGCGGAACTCGGCCACCACCACCAGATCGTCCAGCGCCGCAGTCTGCGTTTCGATATCTGCCGCACCCAGCAGCTCCACGTCAGCCGTTTTCTTCGCCTTGTGGATAGCCTTTACCTGCCATAGACGCTGATCACCCTTTTGGGTAGTGCCACGCTCCGGCAGCACGCGCACCTTGTCGCCCTTGCGTATTGGGCGAAGCGGTAGCTCTACCGCTTCGGGACTATGTCGTTCGAAATTCAGGCCGAAGGGAAGGCGCGACGACAGAATCTTGAACTCACGATCCAATTCGGCCCCTAGGGCCGAATCTTTGGCTTTTGCTTTGGCAATCAAATCAGTCAGTCTGGACACGGAAACTCTTTCTCTCTTCTATCTTCGCTATTGACGGATGAAGCGGTTGTACGACGCCGCAATGCTTATAAATCGTTGTTCTCGACACGCAGTAGTCACGGGCCGCCTCGGCAAAGCTGGTGTTTGGATCGCGAAGCAATGACTTGATCTGGCGCATCTGTTTTGCGTCAAGTTTCCCGGCTGAGGGCACGAGCTGGGGTCAGCCCAGCTTGCGTGCGCTCCCGGATCAGGCTACGCTCGAACTCTGCCAGCGCCGCAAATACATGAAAAACCAACTTGCCCGCAACGCTGCCCGTCTTGATTTTTCCTGCCAAGCTCTCATAGCCAATGTTTCGTTGCTCAAGGTCAGCGATGATCTGCGCCAGGTCAAGCGAACTCCGACTAAGGTGATCCAAGCGCCCTGTCACTAGCGTATACCCTGGTGGCAGGGTCTTGCTGCACTGCTCAAGCTCTGAACGCACAGCGCTCTTGCCGCTGACCGTTTCCTCATAGCTTACGTAGCACCCAGCCTGCGCAAGCGCGTAACGCTGTGACTCAAGGTGCTGGTCATAGGTCGATATGTGAGCGTATCCTATCCGCTGATTCATAGACGCAACCAGTACATTGAAAAATTGACGGGAATCTTAACACTCGGTGAGGACAACGGCGATCAGAAAACATTGGATGATAGAGTGCCCAGGAAGCCATCCTTTATAGACGAATTTAGGTTGTTAAAGTCGGCGTGTAGAACCACGTCTTAATCATGAGCATGGAAGTAAGGGCTTGGTGATTTCCATTTCGTTGACTAGGCATAATCGACCATTTAGTCAATTGACTTGACAGGGTCTGAATTGCGGCGAAACACCACATTTTTCTTGCAATGCCTCGCAGCTACAAGCGCCTAGGTTTTGTGGTTTAAGCATCTATCATCACGCGATGTTGTTTATCTTACTAGCAGTACTTGATTATTGATTATCTTCTGATTTCCACAATTTGCCCCCAGTCCGTCGTATACGCTGGTGTTTTGCGCTCTTGCTTCATGCTCCAAACGGCGTCACTGTCATGAAGCGTACTGGCGTGCACGATCGTTGACTTTCCGTAGCGTTTATTTACGCCATCCATGGCCGGCATAATTTTTGAAGCGTTAGGCGCCGCTTTCGCCTCAGTCAAAGGCCCGAATAACGCCATTTGTCGATTGGCACGACTCATGGGTTCTATGTCTAGTAGGCAAACTCCGGCCTTGCCATAGTTGAAACCCGGTCGGAATATCTGTTTTAACCCTTTGCGAACGGCGTGCAGCATAACACTGGTGTCATCGGTTGCCTGGTACAGCGGTACGACGATACTGCCAGAGTAGGGCGGGTCGTTTCGAAAGAAGCTGGTTCGGGCAAACACGTTGATGGCACCGGCGACACTACGCTGGGCGCGTAATCGTTCTGCAGCCCGTGCTGTGAAAACGCTTTTCCGCATTTGTTGAGGAGGCTCATCTCAGCTACCCACCATTCTGAAATTTTAGTTCCGGCTCTTGCGTTAAAATGTCCGCTTGGTGTATATTATTATCGCCAGACGGACATTTTGGGCTCTATCATCAGTTCACATCGAAGATACATTGGTTCGTAATACGAGCTGGAAGAGTCTTAATCGTTGATTTGTTTTGTCGAGAATTATAGGAGAGAGACATGTTTCAAAAGAATGCGTGGTACGTAGCAGCAACCCCCGACGAAATTGATGGAAAGCCTCTAGGCAGAAAAATCTGTAATGAGCAAATCGTGTTTTATCGTGGCCCTGATGGCAAGCCGGTAGCCTTGGATGATTATTGCCCGCACCGCGGCGCACCCTTGTCGCTAGGCAAGGTAGAGAGTGGAAAGCTTATCTGCGGTTACCACGGATTGGCAATGGGAAGCGAGGGTAAAGCGGTTTCAATGCCAGGGCAGCGAGTCTCAGGTTTTCCTTGTGTACAAAGCTACCCGGTAGAAGAACGCTATGGCTTTATTTGGGTCTGGCCCGGAGACAAAGATAAAGCTGATCCCGAGCTAATCCACAAGCTTCATTGGGCGGACAACCCAGATTGGGCCTATGGCGGTGGTTTGTACCACTTCAATTGCGATTATCGATTCGTTATCGATAACTTGATGGATTTGACGCACGAAACCTATTTACATTCTACCAGTATTGGTCAGCGTGAAATTGAGGAAGTGCCTCCGACGAGTCGAATGGAAAATGGTAGCGCTATCACCAGTCGCTTCATGCATAACATCATGGCGCCACCCTTTTGGAAAGCTGCATTGAGGGGCAATAATCTCAAGGATGATGTACCTGTAGATCGTTGGCAGATCTGCCGCTTTTTTCCACCAAGTCATGTAATGATTGACGTGGGCGTAGCTCACGCTGGTCACGGTGGGTTTGAAGCTGATCCCGCGCACAAGGTGAGTAGCGTCGTGGTGGACTTCATTACGCCAGAAACTGAGACATCGACTTGGTATTTCTGGGGTATGGCGCGTAACTTCAATGCGCGTGACCAAGGGCTCACTGACCAGATTACTAGCAATCTTAGCAAAGTGTTTTTAGAGGACAAGGAGATGTTGGAGCGTCAGCAAGTTAATGTCGAGCGGACTCGTCGGCCTCTGCTCAGTCTCAATATTGATGGCGGCGGTATGCATGCGCGTAAGATTATTGATCAGCTTGTATCAGAAGAGCAGTCTACGTCGTGATTTGATGTGCAAGGCGCACGACATCTTATCTGATGTTGTACGCTACCGTTGAATTGAGCCTTATAAGTTAAAAAGACTAAGCCCCATGATTGGGGCTTAGTCTTTTTCCTGATCGTTTGACTCAGTTTTGTCGAGATCGCAGGTTTTAAACCTAACCACCAAGTTGACTTGATAGTGTCTTTGTTTCTGTCATGAGTAATTCGCCAAGCTCTTTGATTTGAGCAGTTCCTAATCTTACATTGGGGCCAAACACACCAATTGAGCCTGCGACCTGTGTTCCTCCGGTAAAAAAAGGTGCGGCAATAGCTACGGCGCCCGGGATAAGCTCTTGAAGACTAACGGCGTAGCCTTGCTGACGGGTTCTCGCCAATTCTTCTTGAAACTGCTTTGGGTCGAGATGAGTGTTTCTCAGGTACCCATTGAGTTGGTCTTGGTCAACGTCTGAGTACGCCAAGATGGCACGGCCACTCGCGCCCAGGACGATACTTTCGCGATAGCCCACACCCCTCTTAAAGCTTAACGGTTGAGCGCTAGGGAGCTCACTGATACATGTCCTGTAAGCGCCTTGAGGTATGAAAAGAGCGACAGTTTCACCTGTGGCTTCCCATATACGGCGTAGTACAGGCTTTGCAAATTCGCTTAGTTCAAAGCTCGATGTCCAGACGTGAACCAAGTGAGCGACCGATGGGCCAAGCCTGAACTTTTGTGGTTCTCCAACAGACATAACAAAGCCACTTTGCTCTAGCGTGTAGAGCAGTCTGTATAAAGTGGGTCTGCTGAGATCTACACGCTTTAGTAGTTCACCAGCGGATAGCTCATAGTCCGCTGCCGTGAATGCCATCAGGATATCCAGTGCGCGATCAACCGCGCGAACACTGTCCCCGAGCCTTTCTGTGGTCATGAAGTTCCTTCAGATGAATATTAAGTCGATACCTTGATCCGTAAAGACCCTGATAAAAAACACCGCAAGAATTTATCCGTCAGACGTATAATAGTATCGTCTGGCGGACAAATTCAATAAGGTCACTGCTAAGGGCGGGTTGTACTGTTGATTGACACACACCAAATGGTCGTCATTAGCAGTCTCCTTGTAGCTCGAAATTCATCGCCCCAATGCCCTGATAATTACTGGAATTGTATCTGAAACAGCCGTCTGGCTACCAGACTAACGAAACACAAAAGATCCATTTAATCAAACCATTGAGGACTAAGAATATGGATAGGAGCAAAAAATTAAGCGGACGCGTTGCCATCATTACTGGAGCTGCGCAGGGCATAGGCGCGAGCTACGCAAGCGCGTTGGCAGATGAGGGGGCTGCAATAGTGCTAGCCGATATTTTGGATGCTGAGCCATTAGCGCAAGAGATCCGCCAGCGAGGAGGGAAGGCGATGGCATTGAAGGTTGATGTCACCAGTGCGTCGTCGGTCAAGTCGATGGTCGCTAATTCGGTAGAAGAGTTTGGATCTGTCGATATTCTAATTAATAACGCAGCGCTATTCGGGAATGTTCAACCCAAGCCTTTTCTTCAAATTACATCCGAAGAGTGGGACCGAATGATGTCCGTAAACGTTAGGGGGGCGTTTGAATGTGTTAAAGCCGTTGCCCCGCAAATGAAAAAACAGAAATACGGAAAAATCGTAAATATTGCATCTGGGACTGTTTTCAAAGGTATACCGTTGATGCTGCACTATGTGTCATCCAAGGGCGCCATCGTAGCAATGACACGTTGTTTGGCGCGCGAGTTGGGTGACGATGGAGTTCGGGTTAATACGCTGGCACCCGGTCTCGTAATGAGTGAGAGCGTCTTGGACAATCCAGCTTGGCGTGGAGCCGTTGTTCAAAATAATGTGAATAGCCGCGCAATCAAACGTGATGCTACGCCAGAGGATATGTGCGGAACGATGGTTTACCTGTGCTCTTCTGAGAGCGACTTTGTCACTGGGCAGGTGCTTGTTGTTGATGGTGGGTCAGTGACTCATTAATGACCGCCAACGTTCACTTAAGGGTATGTAGATGAAAAGTCGTAATTTAATCGATGGCAATTGGGTTGAGGCTATAAGTGGGGAGCGTGCTAAGAGTATTGATCCCTCCACCGCTTTGCCGATTGGATCTTTTGCGGCGGGTGCGCGGGCCGATGCACAAGCGGCAATTGTTGCTGCATCAAAAGCATTTGAAGATTGCCACTGGGCGCAGAATCCTCGGTTGCGCCAGCTAGTGATGTTGCGCTGGGCAGATCGACTAGAGGAAAAATTAGAAGAGTTGGCAACACTCCTTGTAACGGAAAACGGAAAAATCATCCCTCACGCACGGGCCGAAATGGCGATTGCTATATCGGAAATTCGTTATTACGCTGGACTTGCCCGGCATATTCCAGGAAATGTTCTCGAGGTCGAACCGGGTGTATTTTCCACACTGTTGCGTGAGCCTGCCGGGGTCGCCGCGCTTATTATTCCTTGGAACGCCCCAGTTGCCTTATTGATTCGTTCCCTGACACCAGCCCTAGCTGCTGGGTGCACAGTCGTAATCAAGCCAGCGCCTCAGACTGTTCTGATCACGACTGAAATCATACGCGCTTTGCATGAAGATGAGGCACTCATGCCGGGCGTCGTGAATATGGTTGCAGAAACAGGGCATGAAGTGGCTCAAGAGTTTGTGACGTCGCCAGACGTTGCCGTTGTTAGTTTTACTGGGTCCAATTTGACTGGGCAACGCATCATGGCTGCAGCTGCGCCGACTATGAAAAAACTGTCGCTGGAGTTGGGTGGTAAATCATGTGCTCTTGTTTTTGAAGACGCTGACATAGCTCGGATGGCCCCTATGCTAACGGCCGGTGCCATCATTATTTCAGGACAGCAGTGTACGGCCGTACGCCGGATTTTGGTGCATGACTCCAAATATGAGGAGGTGAAGCGAGCTTTGAAGGTGAGCTTTGAGCAGATTGTTGTAGGGCCCGGTCATCAAGCGGGAGTTGATATGGGACCTATGATTGATGAGGCCTCTTTGTCTTTGATCCAATCAAATATATTGGAGGCGACGGATATTTGCGATGAAGTGATAGTGAGTGGTGGACGTCTAGGCGGTGCACTTGCGCGAGGTTACTTTTTAACGCCCACGTTAGTTGCACATGATGACCCCTCCGCTGACTTCTGTCAGAAAGAACTATTTGGCCCTTTTGTGGTGTTGGAAAGGTTTGCGGATGAAGCGGAGGCAATCGCGAAGACGAACTTTACCGAGTACGGGCTCTCAGCCAGCGTTTGGACACGTGACGGTGCCCGCGCAATGCGGCTGGCACGAGCACTTCGTAACGGTACCGTTTGGATTAATGACCACAATAAATTGTTTGCTGAGGCTGAGACTGGTGGCTATAAGCGTAGCGGTTTAGGTCGCTTGCACGGTTATGATGGTCTTATGGACTTTATGGAGATTAAGCACATTTACCAATCCGTAGGTGTTGCTGCGTGAACGTTTTTTGATCCTAACTGTAGATATATTTCTTTGCTGTTTGACTCTGAAACCTCGAGCTGCCGATAGGAAGCTCGGGGTTTTTTCATTGTTAGTCAATGTTCCTTTGCGAGCCATAGTCTGGCCTATCCGACAGCCTATAACTAAGTAATAACCCGCATTTTAAGCTGCCCTAAATATCCATACAATGGATACTTATCTTGCTAGACGGACATTTGCCAACCAATCAAAGGAGTTAAACATCATGAATTTAGAAATGTCGGAAACATTAGTTCGTACTGGTTCAGGGACCCGCATGGGTAGTTTGATGAGGTGTTATTGGATACCTATCCTGAAGTCCAATGAGATCGCTGAGCCCGATTGCCCCCCCGTCCGTGTGCAGGTATTGAGTGAAAAGCTCCTGGCATTTCGCGATACAGATGGCAATCCAGGGATCATCGATGAGTTTTGTTCTCACCGAGGGGTGTCTCTTTTTTTCGGTCGTAACGAAGAGAATGGGATTCGCTGCGCATATCACGGTGTGAAGTTTGACCGAAATGGTCAATGTGTTGACGTGCCATCCTCGCCAAAGGCTTGCGCCCATATGCATATCAAGTCATATCCGTGCATTGAGCGTGGTGGAATTGTGTGGGCCTACATGGGATCAAAAGATCGCATGCCGCCACCTGTTGATCTGGAGTGGGTGACTTTGCCAGAAAGTCATGTCCATGTGTCGCGACGCTGGCAGGAGTGTAACTATTTGCAGGCTATGGAAGGTGGTATCGATACTGCGCACGTTTCATATGTGCACCGTTACGAAGTGGATATTGATCCAATGCACCAAGGCACAAAGGCGCTTGATTACATCAAGGCAGACGGCAATGTGATGTTCGAAATCGAAAAGATGCCATTTGGATTGACTCTGTTCGGCCGTAGGAACGGAGAGGAAGATTCATATTACTGGCGAATCACGCAATGGTTGTTCCCCTGGTACACATTGATTGCCCCGTTTGGCGACCATTCCATGGCAGGTCACATTTTCGTGCCGATGGATGATCATAATTGCTGGGTTTGGAGCGTCAACTTCCATCCCCACAAACCTCTCTCAGACGAGGAGCGCCGTGAGCTCGAGCTCGGCAAGGGAATCCACGTAGAGTACGAGGAGGGCTCTCTGAGACCTAAGGCCAATAAGGACAATGACTATTTGATTGATCGACAGGCGCAGAAAGATAAGCGTTCATATAGTGGCGTCTTTGGTTTTGCACTTCAGGATTCATCATTGCAAGAGAGTATGGGGCCAATTCAGGATCGAGAAGCCGAACATTTGTTGCCTACTGATAGGGCAATTGTGATGGCAAGACGGATGCTTCACGATGCGGTAATTGGGATGGAGAAAGGAGAGCAGCCCCCTGCGTTAGATGCGGCGGCGCAGCATGTACGTTCAGCCGGCGTTCTACTGGATCGATCTGTGAATCCAGTTGAGTGGGCGCGTGCGCATCTGAACAACAACTTGGACAAGCCAATTTATACAGTCTGATAGATCTTGTTCAATTTAGGTGCACCATTTGAAGGGGTGTTTTAAGTGGGTAGATTAAGTAAAAAGAAAGCGTTGATTACCGGAGGTGGTGCTGGTATCGGCTCAGCATGTGCTCGATTGTTTTGTTCTGAAGGGGCAATTGTCACGATTGTCGATAGTGATAGGCAGTCGCTGGAACTTACAGTAGATTTAGTGAGGTCAACAATTCCTGACGCTTTGATTTCAAGCTTTGTGGCAGATGTTTCGTCAGCTGAGTTGGCTCAGTTGGCAGTTCAGCATTGTGTTGACTTCTCCGGCGGATTAGACGTCCTTGTAAATAACGCTGCTTGTCGGAATTATTCGACATTGGGTGAGGCCACTTTAGATGAGTGGAACGCCGTGGTATCCGTGAACTTGTTTGGAAATGCTAATTATTGCCGAGCATCTTTGCCGTATCTGCGTCAATCAGGGAGAGGCAGCATTGTGAATGTTTCGTCATGCTACGCAGTTAGTGGGCGTAAAGGAATGGGTCTTTACGACACCACCAAAGCAGGACAATTGGCGTTTACACGTACTTTGGCTCATGAGGAAGCATGCCATGGGGTCAGAGCCAATGTTGTTTGCCCTGGCTCAACCCTAACGGAATTTCATATTGCTAAAGCAGAAGCGAAGGGTAAGAGTGTTGATCAGCTTAAAACTGAGCGTAGTGTCACATCACTGCTTGGTCGTTGGGCTTCGCCAGAGGAAATTGCATGGCCAATTCTTTGGTTGGCTTCGGATGAGGCCTCCTTCGTTACAGGAGCGACCTTTATGGTTGATGGTGGATTGTCAGCTATGTGATTTACGTTGCCTTAGCGAATATATGGTATCCAAATAACCTTGTATTAATAGACTCGGTGGGTGGATTGAGAATCTGTGACTTGTCCCGGCCTTTTCGATCCACTGTAACTTGAGACAATGGCCTCTTAGGCGGAGAGAGGAATATGAAGCCCGATACGGCGATGAACAGATTGTTCGAATCGTGCGCGAAACTGACAAGGATACGGTGGCCGAGGTCGCCAAGCGCCACGGTATAAGCGAAGCGACGATATATGCCTGGCGCAAGAAATTTGGCAGCCTGGAAACGGACGAAGTGAAGCGGCTAAAAACGCTGGAAGCCGAGAACGCCCGGCTGCGGAAGCTGCTGGTTGACAGGGAGCTTGAGATCGACGTGATGAAGGAGATCAACGCAAAAAACTGGTGAGCGTACAGGGCCGATTAATGCAGGCACGATACGCCATTTCCCGTGGCGTATGCCAGCGTCGGGCCTGTGCGCTGATGAATGTCTCCCGCTGTGGTTTGTATTACACATTAAAGATGCCCGTAAAGGACGCCCCGGTGATTCAGGCTATGCAACGATTATCAGGACAGTACCCACGTTTTGGTTCGCGCCGTATTCGTATCTTTCTGGGTCGTGGGGGCATTCAGATTGGCAAAGAACAATGCTCACGCCTGTGGGGTCAAGCTGGTTTGCAAGTGCCGGCAAAACGCAAACGACGTAAGCGGATGGGGAACTACATTCCCCTCCCTGCCTCAAGCGCAAATTTTTTCAGAAACGGCGTCCACGCCGTCAGCCTGAGGTGCCACCCAGTTATGCGGCAATAGCTCGTCGATCCGGCTGTTCGGGTGTGTCGGCAAACGCGTGAGCACATCCTTCAGGTAGGCATGCGGATTCAAGCCATTGAGCTTGGCCGATTGAATCAGACTCATGATCGCGGCTGCGCGTTTGCCTGCACGCAATGAACCGGCAAATAACCAATTGATTCCCTTATGCCAAGATAGACATAACAGGAATTATGTTCAGCCGTTGATTATGTTGAGTCGCTCGTGGCGGGGAGCCGTAACGGTAAGGCTCGTGCTTCCTACAAGAGTCAACGGCTAATCTTGCCTACGCATAATCATTGGTGGTTTTCTGTGGTTTCCATTCTTCACTACAGGAGGCCATCATGCCCACCAATAAATTCCTGGCTCACCTTGTTCGCCGTGACTGGCTGACGGACGGCCCGCTGAACGAACTCATCGTTTCGTACATCGAGGCACTTCAGAGTCGGCGCTATGCAAGGAACACCCTCATCGCTTATCTGCGCTGTTTGGCGCATTTCAGCTATTGGATGCGGGGTGAAGGGCTGACTGCTGCGGACATCGATCAGGTGCTTATCGAGCGGTTTCTGCAGAACCACTTGCCGTCTTGCTCCTGTCCTGCGCCGTGCAGATCAGAGATAACGGATATGCGGGCGGCTCTTCACCATTTGCTGGACCTGCTGCCCGAGTCAGACGATGTGGCGACGACGGGCCACATTGCCGCCGAGGTTGAGCACTTCGCCCATCATTTGCGCCACACGTGCGGCTTGGCGCCGCTGACCTGCACTTATCGGGTTCGCCATGTGGAGGCCTTCCTGGTTAGTTGCTTCGGGAATGACACCCTCGAGATTGGACGGCTGTCCGCTGGAGATATCGATACTTTTCTTAATGGCTTGGCTACTCGCTGGAAGCCCTCGTCATGTAAGGTGGTCTGCTCAAGCTTGCGCAGCTATTTGCGTTTCCGCACTCTGCTGGGCGACGACACGCGGATACTATCGGCGACGTTGCCCGTCATCGCCAACTGGCCCCGTCGGCATCCTCCTAAAGTGCTCACGGATAGTCAGATTGAGCGTTTTCTGCAAGCTTTCGACCTGACCGATCCGGTCGGGCTGCGTGACTACGCCATTGCCCGATGCCTGCTTGATCTGGGCCTGCGGGGCGCCGAGGTCACCCACTTGACGCTGGAGGCCGTGGATTGGCGAAACGGTACTATGAAGCTCCACCACACCAAGAGTCAGCGAGTCCAGCATCTGCCTATGCCGGCGTTGACCGGTGAAGCGCTCGTCCGCTACCTGCGCGAAGGACGCCCACAGACCGATAGCCGTACCCTGTTCATACGGCATCGGGCACCATTCGGTATTCCCCTAAGCGTGGCGGCTATCCGCAACGCGATGAATCGTGCTTTTGCCCGTTGCGGCTTAGCAGGCCAGTTCTGCAATACCCATGTGCTTCGGCGCTCAATGGCCACTCGACTGCAGAAGACCGGCGTATCAATCAAGGAGATCGCCGATCTGCTACGTCATCGGGATGTGAACACCGCCCGAGTGTATGCCCGTGTTGACCTGGAACGCCTGCGTTCTGTCGCCTTGCCTTGGCCGGGGAGCACATCATGAACGCCGCCGCCATAACCTGGGCAGCTCGGGTGGCCGCCTACCTCGCCTATCGACGCAGCTTCGGCTTTGGGCTCTCGGTTGAGGGTGGGCAGCTTAGCTCGTTTGCCCGCTTTGCTGACCAACGCGCAGCCGAACGGCTCACGCTGGAGTTGGCCGCAGACTGGGCCCGGGCCTCACGCCATCCCCGTCCGATCAGCTGGGCGCGTCGCATCGAGGTATTACGCGGGTTTGCTGCTTTTTGCCTTCGCACTGACCCGGATACGGTAGTGCCCCCACGCAAGCTTTTCGGCCCAGCACACCGACGGTTAGTGCCGCATATCTATACCGACGACGAACTGCGAAGCCTCCTGGAAGCGAGTGACCTGCTGAGCCCACCAGGCAGGCTGCGTCCGGCGACCTGCCGAACCGTCTTCGGGCTGCTGGCAGCCACCGGACTGCGCATCTCAGAAGCACTTAAGCTGGCCCGGGCCGATGTAGATCTCGAGGCGGGTGTGCTCGACATCCGAGACGCCAAGCGTCACCAGCGCCGTTTTGTTCCTTTGCATTCGAGCACGATTCCACACTTGCAGGCGTATGCGCAGTTGCGAGACCAACTCGTCCCTCGCCCGTGCTGCGATCACTTCTTCCTGCGCGACGACGGCAAGGCCGTTGATCGGCGCAATATCTTATACGCGCTGCAGTGGGTGTGTCGCCAACACGGCTGGCAATCGCGCGGAGATCATGCTCATCACCGGTTACATGATCTGCGCCATACCTTCATCGTCCGCAGCGTACTGCGCCTCTATGAGCAAGGCGGCGCTGTTGAGCAAGGTCTGCCGGCAATCTCGATCTACGTGGGGCACGCCAAGGTGGTCGATACCTACTGGTACCTCACGGGGACCCCCGAGCTGATGGCCGTCGCGGCTGAGCGCTTCCATCGTTATGCCCAAGGGGAGCCGACATGAGTCCAATACTGACCGATCCCGCCGAATTCTCCGCCCTGATCCAGCACTTCTTTGCCAACCGTCTTCTTCAGCAGCAAGCTGTCAGCTCCCGGACTGTGGCGGCGTACCGGGACACCTTCCGGCTCCTTTTGGGCTACGCCGAGCGCAAACTCGGCAAGCCGCCTGTCAAGCTGGCCTTGAATGATTTCGATGCGGAATTGATTCTCGACTTTCTGGAACACCTTGAGGCCGAGCGCCACAATACGGTGCGCAGCCGCAATGCACGGCTCGCTGCGGTCCGTGCCTTTGCCCGGTACGTTGCCGTGCAGTGCCCGCCGGCACTGCTGATCATCCAGCGCATTCTCGCTATTCCGATGAAACGCTTCGACAAGCCCCTGCTCGGATTCCTGTCCCGCCATGAGGTGCATGCACTCCTGACGGCGCCTGATCCGACGACCTGGTGCGGCCGCCGGGATCGAGTGCTGCTTCAACTGCTCTACAACACCGGCGCCCGCGTATCTGAACTTATCGGCATCCGCGTCCGCGATCTGGAACTCGAAGTCACATCGTCAGTGCGTTTGCACGGTAAGGGGCGCAAGCAGCGCACCGTACCACTGTGGAAGGAAACCGTCGTAGAAATCCGCCGTTGGCTTCAATCGACGAGCCTTCAGACGGAGCAACCGTTGCTGCCCAACCGCTGGGGCAAACCGATGACTCGCTCCAATATCGCACAACGGATCGCACGGGCTGTGAGCACGGCGACGCCACAGTGTCCGTCGCTCCAAGGGCGGAACATCTCCCCGCACACGCTGCGTCACACGACCGCTATGCACCTACTGCAGTCCGGCGTCGACCTCACCGTCATTGCCTTGTGGCTCGGACATGAAAGCCCTGTAACGACTCACAGTTACGTCGAAGCGGACCTGGCTATGAAGGAACGCGCCTTGGCTGCGATCGCGCCCCCTGAAATTCCACGCACGCGCTACCGGCCGACAGATGCACTGTTGGAGTTTCTTCAGGCTCTTTGATTATGTGCAGCCGACAGGATCGGACCGCCGCAAATAGGGCGGACCGCTGTCGGCGACTCAACATAATCAACGGCTGAACATAAATTCCCTTATGCCAAGATAGACATAACAGGAAAAACTACCTGTTCCTAGGATCCGACGCGGGCGGTGAACGCGCGGCCACGATGTACAGCCTACTTGGCACCGCCAAGTTAAACGACATCAATCCCCAGGCGTATCTGCGTCACGTCTTGACCGTGATTGCTGACTATCCGGTCAATCAAGTCGACGAGTTGTTGCCCTGGAATGTGAACCTGCCCAGCGTCTCAACGCAATAGATCAGTTCCACGACTCGTGTTCAAGAGGGTCTGTCGACAAATCCCAAATCGTCGAGTGGTATTGCACCTCAAACCATTCCTTGAACATTTTACGGGTTCGGCGCTTAGGCCATAGCGAATCGTCAGTAAACCAACCGTGCAAAAACGTAGCGAACAGATTGCTAAAGCGCTGCAACGCCCACTGTTCGGCTTGCTCTGGGGTGTTGACCGTTCCACCTGCTAACAAATAGACCTCTTGCTCCTGGCGCAATTCCTCCAGCGTCAGTCCTTGAATCGGTTGCGGATCAACGCTTATGATCCAGTCTAACGCCGGTTGCTTGGGCAAAATGATAATTAAATTGCGATTGATGGTCTCATGATCCATATCGGGCCTAAATGTCGGTAAGAGGTGAAGGCCGATTTTAATTGTGAATGGATTGTTGAGCCCGCGCGGTCAAGACGGTACAGGCCGGAGCATTACGATACAGGGGCAAATGATCGGCATATTTGGAGATCAGGATATGGGCCAGCAACCCCACTGCGGCGATGCCTTTGTCGATGATATATGCAGGCATCGAGGCCTGCGTCATCGACTGGCAGTGGGTACACGCCCAGACCCCACGCACATGACGCTCAACGCTGAACGTGCCCGGGGTGTAGTCCAGCTTCTCGCTGACGTCTTCCCGGATACGCTTGAGCTGACAGCCGCAGTCGCAGGTGGTGGACGCCGGTTCATGGTGGATGGTGGTGCGGGGTAACTCGGGCGGCAAGGCGGCGCGGCGCGGTTTATTGCGAGGTTCGCCCGCCGCGGGCGGCGTTTTAAGTTTATTGAGCTCGCGTTCGATGGCCTCAAGGTCTTCGCCCACGGCCTCGTCAAACAACAACGCCTGCTCCCCGCTGAACTGTTCGCTTTTCTGGCCGAACTTGTGTCGGCGCAAGATGGCAATCTCGTGGGTCAGCGCCGAGATACGGGCCGCTTTGAACGTGATGTCTTGATCTTTGCGTGCATTGGCCAGCATGAGCTGACGCGCCAGTTCGCGCAACTGGTGCGCGTCTAGCTGGTCAAGGTCATCGGGCGTGTTCGTCATCATGAGGCGTAGTGTTACACAGGGCCTGTGCGCCGGCTATTGGCAACGTCCCCGATTGCAGAATGACGATCTTTTAGGGTTAAACCAGACGGATAATACCGGCCTGGCCGATGCGCTGCCAAGGCAAGCCCAGTACCAGGGCGTCGAGCTGTTCGTGCGTGAGTGATACGGTGCCATGGCCGTCATTTGACCACACGAAATGGCCTTGATTCAGACGCCGTGCCACCAACCAGACGCCTATGCCGTCATGAACCAACACCTTCATGCGATTGGCTCTTTTGTTGGCAAACACATACGCATGATGCGGATGCGCAGCGCCAAAGACCCGCACGACCCGTGCCAGGGCCGTATCGGCACCGGCGCGCATATCCAGGGGCTCAACAGCCATCCAGACCTGGTCGATACGGATCATGCCATCAATTCCCGAAGCACCTGCGCCAGTGCCTGGCTGTTGGAAGACGGCCAATGCAGGGTGATGTTCATCTGCGCTGCAGTCAGCTCGACCCGCACGGTAGCATCAGCCGTTGGGATGCGCTGGTGACGGTGCGTTGAGGCGGGCATCACCGACGAGGTCAACGTTGGCCGACCCAAAGGGATAAACTCGGGCAATGCCCCCGCAGGTGCTGGCACAGGCGCCGGGTCTGTGAGGCTATCATCAAGGGTATGCAGCCCCAAACGTTCATGCTCAATGACCCATCGACGTAAAAGGTTTGCATTCAGGCCGTGCTCAAGTGAGATGGCGGCCAGCGAGGCGCCACTGCTTAAGCACAACTGGACCAGTTCGGCCTTGTACGCGGGGGTGTGTTTACGGCGCCGACGCCGACCGTTAGTATCTTGGTGCATACGTGTCCATGGAAAAATAAATGGACACGTATGCTCTAACACAGCCTCAGCGGATTCAAGATGGGGTTGGCTGAACGCTTACCAAACGACTCCGCGTGGCTGGCACCCAGTGTCGCCCGTGTCTTCCTAACGGCAGAAAGAGCGTTTGGAGTTACGACTTCGTGTACGACGCCTGCGCCAACGGTCAGACACTTAAATGTTTGACCGTCGTGAACGAATACACCCGGGAATGCGTCGCCATTGACGTGGCCGTAAGCATTCGGGCCAACCGCGTGATCGACGTGCTTAGCCGTTTGGTGAGCTTGCATGGCTCGCCCTAATACCCGATACCTTCGAAGCGACAACGGTCCGGAGTTTGTGAGCACGCAGCTGTTGCAATGGGCCGTGGATGAAAAACTCGAAACGGTTCTGATCGAACCGGGCAAGCCATGGCAGAACGGCACCAACGAGAGCTTTAACGGAAAATTCCGCGACGAATGCCTGTCGATGGAATGGTTCCGCAATCGCTTGGAAGCCCGGGTCATCATCGAAGACCGATGTCGCCACTACAATGAGATCCGACTGCAACAAGACATTTTTGGGGGGTGCTGGTGAGGCCAACATCCTACATATTTGAAATCTGAGCAGGTCTAACTATATTTGTACAGTGGTGCTTTTGCTTGAGTCCATTGTTCTGGTTCATGGCCTGGACCCCAGCATTCGATCGCTGTGCCATCGCGACGAACGACTGGGCCGCATTTTTGTTAGGTGGAGCTTATAATTCCCGGAAGAGAAGGGCTTGCTTTGTGCCATTTGAGGAATGGTTGACGACCTACAGATCAAGCGTAAGCATTGCTGACTTAGCTCTAGAGCAGCAGGGCAGAATCTGGTTATTAGCTGTTTTCTCTGCATCCGTCAGGTATAAATCACGGTGATCAGGTTCACCTTCGATAACGCGAGTAAGACAAGTTCCGCAAACGCCCTCCTCACAAGACACGGGTATGAATACGTCATTCTCTTCCAGCACCCTTGTAATTGACTTACCCGGTGCGACATCAAGAATAGTTCCCGAACTAGCGATTTTTACCTTGAAGACTTTGTCGCCGCTGGTATCGATTTCCCCTGCTCCGAAGTATTCAAAATGGATTTGGTCACTCGACCACCCGGCTTCTTTGGCTGAGTCGACGACATAGTCGATAAATCCTTTTGGGCCGCACACATAAAGATGAGTTGTTGGCGAAGGTTTAGCCATTAATGTTTTGAGATCAAGTTTCTGAGCATCATCACCGTCGTCGAAGTGGAAATGAACGCGGTCTGAAAACTCTGATGATTGAATCGTGTCCAGGAATGCAGTACGTTCACGTGACCGAGTACAGTAGTGCATTCTGAAAGCAGCATTGGTGCGATTCAGTTGGTGTGCCATACTCAAAATCGGGGTTACACCAATACCACCAGCTAACAGCAAGCTTTGATTTGCACTAATGAGCGGAAAGTGATTTTTCGGCGTGCTAATTCTTAGTACGTCGCCCACTTTGATTTTTTTATGGATAGCGACTGAGCCCCCTCTTGACTCGGCATCTTTCAGTACAGCGATTACATAGCGGTGACTTTCGGTGGAATCGTTCAGCAGTGAATACTGCCTAACGATTCCACCAGGCAGGTGTACGTCTATATGCGCACCCGCGGTGAAGTATGGTAGTTGTTTTCCGTCTACTTCGGCTAATTCAAGGCTGATGATATCAACGGCTTCAAAGATTTTATTGACAACAGTTACTGATAATTGATTCATTACATTTAAAGGTTTAGTTGAGAAACTAGGCTTAAGAGCGAATTGAGTTGAATAGAAAGGTGAGCATCTCGGGCTCTGTATGCTTTTGGAGGTATTTCAAACGCCTAGATATTGAGTTAACAATTCAGGTTGTTGAATTAGGGCTGCACTCTGTTTTTCATGGACAACCACACCTTTCTCAAGGACAACGCAGCGGTCCGTGTTGGCCAGTACCTTGCGATAATTCCGATCAACGATCAGGGTGGCTACGCCAGTTTCACGAATCGTGCCGATAATGCGCCATATCTCGGCGATAATGAGGGGCGCTAGTCCCTCTGTTGCTTCATCAAGGATTAACACGTCCGGGTTCGTCATTAAGGCACGACCAATCGCTAGCATCTGCTGTTCACCCCCCGACAGCTGTTGTCCACCGTGCCCAAGCCGCTCTGTAAGCCTTGGAAATGTCTCTAGAACACGATCGTAGCTCCAGTCGTTGCGTTCGTTAACTCCGGGACGAGCTGCGACCAGTAGGTTTTCGCGAACATTTAGGTTTGGAAAAATACCTCTGCCTTCGGGTACATAAGCTACGCCGAGGCGTGATACTTGATGAGGTGCTGAGCGTGTGTGGTCATCACCTCGGATTTTGATTTGTCCAGAGCTAGGTCGTACATGTCCCATAAGAGTTCTGATCAATGTGCTCTTTCCCATGCCGTTTCGACCTAGTAGACCAACAGATTCACCAGGATTAATTTTAAAATTGACATCAAACAGAATATGGCTCTCACCGTAGTGGGTGTTTAGACTTTTTGCTTCGATCAAACTGCTCATGCTTCATCCCCCAAGTAAGCTGTTTGCACATCGGGGTTATTGCGGATTTCCTCAGGTTCACCATGAGCGATTACGCATCCGTTCACCATAACGGTGATTTCGTCGGAAATGCGAAAAACAGCATCCATGTCATGTTCGACTAGTAAGACAGCATGTTCTTTCTTTAGGTCGTTTAATAGGCCAAGCATGCGATCGGTTTCTTCTGCCCCCATGCCAGCGAGTGGCTCATCGAGTAGGAGCACTTTGGGTCGAGTGGCGAGACACATCGCGATTTCGAGTTGGCGTTTTCCACCATGAGAAAGAAGGCCAGCTTTGCGATGGGCAAACTGTGATAAACCCGCGAGCTCCAGTGCGTGACTGGCAGCTTCATTAGTAAAGTCACATTTTGTATGTGGTGTGCCCCAATTCCAGAATTTCTGGTGCTTGGATTGCGCGGAAATTCGACAGTTTTCGTGGACTGATAAGGAGGGGAAGATTGTTGTGCGTTGATAGCTTCGTCCGAGGCCTGCTTGAGCTCGATCTGGTTGTGACCAGTCTGTTATGTCTTTATCCAACATCTTAATTTGACCCTCGTTGGGTGGGATTTCACCTGATAGCACACTGACAAGTGTGGACTTTCCCGCACCGTTCGTACCGATCACTGCATGGACAGCACCCTGATTTAGGTTGAGTGATGCGTTGTTAATGGCGATTAAGCCTCCGAAGCGTCGTGTTATGTTTTTTGCTGATAAAAGTGTTTGAGACATGCCTAGACCTTAATGTACTGTTGCTGAGCGTACTGTTGGTGATGGTTTTTTTTTGCCACGTCTTTTACTGAGCTGTTTCGGCAGACCGATCAAACCTGTCGGCATAAGTGCCACCAGCGCGATCACGGTGAGACCAAAAGTTAGGTGCCAGTGGACAGCAAACGCGCCAAAAATTGCTTCTGATTGGAAGAGTTCTTGCAGAAAAATGAGGCCAGCTGCTCCGATCATCGCACCCCATAGTCGACTGGTCCCCCCCAGAATGACCATGAATAGAACAATGCCCGATTGCTCCCAGCTCAGCAATTCCGGATTGACGTAGCCGTCCTTAATCGCGTACAGCACTCCTGCAAGGCCGCCAAATCCTGCCGCTACGATGTAAGCGGTGAGCTTGTAACCAAAGGTCGAATACCCGACAGCTCGCATACGCTGTTCGTTGACGTGTATACCTGTTAGCGCCGCTCCGAACCGTGAACGCATGAGGATGGTCAGAAAACCCCAAGTAAATATCAGGCATCCGAGGGTAAAGACATAAAACGAGTAATTGCTACTGATGTCGAGAAGAACAGCGTCTCCGATTCGTAATTCTGGGCGCGTATTCAGATAAATGCCGTCAGTACCACCCCCGAGTTTGGTGTCGTGAAAGACGTAGTAGGCCATTTGCGCAAATGCTAGCGTGACCATGATGAAGTACACCCCTTTGGTTTTCAGGGCTAAAGGACCTGTGATTAAGGCGTAAACCATGGCAGATATCACCGCTACAGGCACAAGCCATAAAAGGTTGCCTGCCGCGAATTCGGGCGACAGTAGCGTGACTGCGTAAGCAGAAACTCCAAAAAAAGCGGCGTGTCCTAGGCTGATCAAACCTGTGCATCCAACCAGTAATTGAAGGCTCAGTGCAAAAATACTGTAGATCATGACTTTGATGATCAACGTCGTGTAGTAGGCGGTTGTTATCATTGGTAAAAAGGCGATAACAATAACCAGTGTTAGCATCAAAAGAGTGCGAGATTTTGAATTCATTTCGCATCAGCCTTGTTTAAATAGCCCTTCAGGCTTGAAGAGGAGAATGGTTGCCATCATTATGTAGACGAGAACTCCGGCGACCTGAGGAAATAGAATTTGACCGAAAGTGTCGACAAATCCAATCAACATTGCGGCGATAAAGGCACCCTTAATCGAGCCGATGCCACCGATGACCACGACGACAAAGCTGATAATGATGACGGCATTCCCCATGCCTGGATACACCGATGAAACTGGTACTGCAATTGCCCCCGCTAGTGCAGCCAAAGCAACGCCAAGTGCAAATACGACACGAAACAGTTGATTGATATCGATGCCCAGTGAGTTGATCATTTCCCGATTGCTGGCGCCGGCTCGGATCATCATGCCTAGTCGGGTGCGTGACAGTAGCCAATACATGAAGACAGCAACAATGATGCAAACCGCCGATATGAAAAGTCGGTAAGTTGGGTATGTCATGAGATCGCCAAGTTGAATAGAACCGCTGAGCCATTCTGGGGCCGATACGCCGTGTACATCGTTGTCGATGATAATGCTGCGTAGTTCCTCAAAAACCAAAATCAGCCCATAGGTCATAAGGACCTGTTGAAGGTGGTCGCGTGTGTACAGATAGCTGTAGAAGGCCCACTCAAGAAAATAGCCGAGTAGGGCAGCCAGAACAATGCAGACCAGAACAGTAGTAATGAAGCCCCCTCCCAGGTACTGCGCCACCAAAGGCTGGAGAGCAAAGGCCATATAGGCACCGATCATGTAGAAACTACCATGTGCCAGGTTAATAATGCCCATGATGCCGAAGATAAGTGTCAGTCCACTGGCTACTAAAAATAGCAGTAATCCATATTGGACAGCGTTCAGGCACTGAATAAGGTAAGTGGCCACGTCCACAACCGTTCCTTTTCTAAAGATTTGTGCCTCTTTCTTGACGATAAATTGATCATTGTCAAAAAAGAGGCGAGACAAATTAAAGTTTGCAGCCCCGTGCTGGGTCGGCAAGTTTCTCTACAGCAACTTTAACGATTTCATTTTTGCCATTCTTTACTTGGCGAAGATAAATATCTTGGATCGGATTGCCTGCAGCGGACAACTTGAATTGACCTCGGGGGCTGTCGACCACGGCGTTGCTCATAGCTTCATGCATTTGGTCGCGTTTCTTGATGTCGCCACCAACTGCTTTCAGGCCTGCGTCAAGTAACTGCGCCGCGTCGTAACCTTGCATCGCGTATACGTCAATCGGATTGGATGGATAGCGCTTCGAGAAACTAGCGCGGAAAGCATTGTCACGTGGAGTGTTTAAGTTGTCGGCGTAATGAAGCGTTGTTAAAAGGCCATCAGCTGAAGCACCTTGGGCTTCGAGAGTACCGTCGGTTAAGAAGCCGCTACCTACTAGTGGAATATTGGCAGCTAGGTTTGCGCCGGCATAATCTTGTACAAATTTGACTGCGCCACTACCCGCAAAGAAGGCATAAACAACGTCAGGCTTAATTGACGCAATTTCCGTCAATAGAGGCTGGAACTCAACGGTAGGGAAGGGTACAGTCAGGTGTCTGATTACTTTTCCGCCTTTCTCTTCAAAAGCCTCTTTGAATCCATCGGTCGATTCTTGGCCGGCAGCGTAGTTCCAAGTGATTGTGACGGCAGTCTTGTAACCCTTATCGATAGCGACCGGTCCCATCGCGTAGCCTGGTTGCCAATTTGAAAATGATGTTCGGAATACACCTTTGCTGCACAGTGGGCCAGTAATCGCATCAGCACCTGCATTAGGAATAATTAGTGTTACACCCGCATCCTTAGCAGCCTTTGCTAAGGCCATTGCTACGCCTGAGTGCACCGACCCGACCAGCACATCAACTTGGTCTCGTTTAATGAGTCTATTTGCATTGTCAGGACCTTTTGATGGATTGGATTCGTCATCGACCCGAAAGTACTGGATATCTTGACCTGCCAGTTTTCCACCTTGCTCTTCAACATAAAGCTTGAAGGCATTTTCGATCGTTTGTCCGATTGTTCCGTAAGCGCCACTGTACGGAAGCATGAAACCAACCTTTACAGTTGCTGAAGCTTGAGCGCAAGCGACTGTAAAGAGCGTTGCCGTGGCAAGAATCTTCAATTTCTTCATTTGTCTACTCCAGGTTATTTATTGACGCACAATACCGTCATTTTCAAAATGTCCATTAGGTGAACATTAGTATCATTTTAGGTGAAGAGGTTTGTATCCGCTAGTCTTATAGGTAGGCACCTAGGGAAATCCCCACGTTGATCCGACGTTTTGCAGCACTTAGGCCATTTTGTTTTATGACGGGTTAGTTGATGTGGCCTGTCCCGGCTTTTTCGATCTACGGTAACTTGAGATAATGGTCTCTTGGACGGAGAGAGGCACATGAAGAAGAACCGATACAGCGACTGGGTATTTCGGAGCAACGTGACCGACGGTTTCGCTCCAACGTGACCGCCCATTTCGGCTGAACGTGACCGATTTTTGCCTTTGACCGAAATGGGCGGTCACGATAGCGAAATGGCCGGTCACGATGCCGTGACGGCATCCTACAGCGGCGTGACGATGTTGCGCATAGAACGAACTTGAAGCGGGTACGCTTGTCGGTTTCCACGGAGAAGCCAATGCCCGCGCAAAGGATGACTATGCGTAAGATTAAAGATGTACTGTGCCTCAAATTGCAGGCAAGGTTGTCGCGTGAACACATTGCTACGGCCTTGCACATATCCAAAGGGGTCATTGCCAAATACATCGGCCTGGCCGGCGCGGCGGGGCTGGACTGGACTGGACTGGACTGGGTGTCGATCCGTGACCTTGACGAAACGCAACTAGAACACCGTTTGCTGAGCAAGCCGGTCAAGCGGTCGGACTACGTGCTGCCAGACTACGGTCGAATCTAGCAGGAGTTGCAGCGAAAAGGCGTGACCCTCATGCTGCTGTGGGACGAATACCAGACCGAGTATGCAGTCATTGATTTCATTGCGCTCCTTTTACCCCCTAGACCTTGACCTGCTACTCGCCCACAAGAGACGATGAACCCCGATATCAAGAGTCGGAAAAGCATGACGCATGCTACTAACAAACTTGATCCATAAGATCGTTGTTGCTGAGCCCCACCAGGGGTTTGCCTTCGAGGCTTGGGCGCATCACGCGCTCGCAGGAGCAGTAAAAGCTGTTGCCGTCGATCAGGGCGATACGCTGCTGGTGTGTGGTCGAAACGTCCATGTCACTACTCCCCAGACATACAGCTCTTGCCCGTCTTTAAGCTCGATGTTGGCAAACGTAGGGTTGGCGCAGTCCAGCCGAACCAAGCCTTTGCGCTTGTAAAGGCGCTTGACGGTGTATTCCCCGTCGACTACCGCCACCACAATACGCCCATGAGCCGGTGTGACTGACCGATCCACGATGACGTAATCCCCGTCTTGAATGCCAGCGTCGCGCATGGAGTCGCCGCGCACGCGCATGAAGAACGTGGCGTCGGGCTGCTTGACCAACAAATCATTCAGATCCAGCCGTTTCTGGGCATGATCTTGAGCGGGGCTAGGAAAGCCGCATTGCACAGTGCTGGGTATGCCCCAGACGGTGACTGGCAGCTCGCTTAAAGGGATAGGTTTGCCCATAGATAAACTGTATATAAAAACAGTATTTTAGCGTTATATGAGCAACAAATTAATCGTCGGCGGAAAATTCCTAACGAGGAAAACGGTTCGAGCCCTATCTGGGCTAACCTGACATCATTGGTGCGAGCTTCTTGGCAAGCAGCTCCAAAGCTTCCCTTCGTTCATTGAAGTAGTCATGTCGGTTGTAGATGCCCTCTACACCTTTGAGTTTATGGTTCAAGCACCGCTCTGCCACGTGCCCAGGAACGCTTAGCGAAGCTAACAAGCTCCGGCAGGTGCGTCGTAAGTCGTGAACGGTGAAATGCGCCAGATCTTCCATTTTGTTTTCAGGTTGCACATCTTTGCCAGGGTCCCTACCAAACAGTTTGCATATCGCCCGATTCAGTGTGTCTTTACCCATGTGTGGCATTTTGCTCGACCGCCTATTTGGGAAAACATAGTCAGACCCAAATGCACGCACTTTAAGCTCGTTTAGCCACTGAATGGCTAAGTCAGGTAATGGGATGTCAATGGCAATACCCGACTTGCTTCGTTCTTTGGGCAGGTACCAAACCTTTTCGTTCAGGTCGAATTCGCTCCACTTTGCTTCCGTTAGCTCGCCTTTTCTGACGCCCAACAAGACTAAAAGCCCACAGGCCAAGTAGTTTTCCCGGGTAAAGCTAGTTGCTTCTTCTCTGAACTTCTTGAACGCAAATGTAAGCTCTTCGAAGCTCAGGGCTCTATCTCTGCTTTTTTCTATACCGCCAGCATCGTCTACCGAAAAGGCAAAAGCTGGGTTGCTGGAAATGATGTCTAGTTTGATGGCGTGGTTAAACATCTGCTTGCAGTACAGCAACGCATCGTTGGCAATCGTTGGCCTGCCGCTTTCCGTAATGTTACGCAGAATCTGCCTGATATCGCGCCCCGTAACAGCCGCTGGCTGTATTTGCCCAATGACTGGGGCGATGTCTTTTGTGTAGACCCGAAAGGGGATGTGGTGGTGCTTCAGGCGCTTTTTATTGCCTTCGTGCCAGTCCTTGAAAAGGTCGTCGACGCAGTTGATCTCGCCATAACTGGCTCTCTTCTTTGCAACGAGGGGGTCAAGACCCTCTCGGAGTTGCTTCATCTGCAAAGCCGCCGCCACTCGGGCATCTGCAAGCGAAAGGTCGTCCACCTTGCCTAGAGTCATTTCTTTGCGCTTTGCGTTGGATGTGTAACGCAACATCCAGTACGCACGACCAACTTTGGGAACGACGAGGTAAAGGCCATTGCCATCGGCGAAACGTCCGGGCTCCCCCCTAATTCTTGCGCTTACGGCCTTGCTGGTAAGTTCTGCCATAACCCCCTCCAAATGTACCCACCACTAGGCTTGGTGGGTATTGCATCATACCCACCATTATACCCACCGATTTAGACTTGATTCTGGTGGGTATCAGTAGACTTCCATGGAGTTAGGTTTTTATATAAATCATTGATTTTGTTGGTTATATTGATCTATATTGACATTGATTTACATCACTCAATATTCTGGGCCTGCTCGCGCATCTGCTCAATAAGCAATTTCAAATCAATGGCCGCGCGCGTAACGCTAATGCCCGCAGCTTTCGAGCCCAGGGTGTTGGCTTCACGGTTCATTTCCTGAAACAGGAAGTCCAGCCGCTTCCCGGTGCTGCCTTTATTTTTTCGGGCATTTTTAGCCTGTGCTTCGGGTTCGTCACCGGCCAATAATTCACGCAATTCCGTTAAATGTGATTGCAGCCGGGTGAGTTCTTCGGCAACATCGATTCGCAAAGAAAACAGCGCGCTTTCCTGTGCGATACGGGCGGTAAGTTCTTCGCCGCTAATATTGGTGAAACCGTTGGGGTTAGCATTTTCCAGCGTTTCACGCAGCTTGCCGGCGAGCTTTTGGCGGTGTTCGTCCAGTAACTGGGGCAACACATGGCCGACACCTTCCACAATTTCATCAATCTGGTCGGCGCATTCCAATAGCATGGTGGCCAAACGAGTACCTTCACGTTCGCGGTTGGCCTGCATGTCGGACAGCGCCTGGTGCAAGGCTTGTTGTGCCAGCGTGACCCAGAAGTCCGGGGCCGTTTCTTCAGTGTCCTGCCCCGATGCGCCTTTAATTAAATCGGTTAAAGAGGGTGCCCCTGTGTCGGGCAAAACCTGGCGCGCCAAACGCAACTGTTCAGCCACTTTTTTCACGTACTCGTGGTCCAGTTTATCCATAGGGTCGGTGCGTTGACGACTATAAGATAGCCGGATCTCGACCTTGCCGCGTGACAAAGTACGGGCAATTTTTTCCCGCAAGTGTGTTTCCACCACGCGTAACTCGTCGGGCAGGCGGAAATTGATGTCCAGGTAGCGGCTGTTGACACTGCGTACTTCCAGCGTTACGAAGCCATCAGGGCCTTCTGCGCGGGCGGTGCCGTAGGCTGTCATGCTGCGAATAGTCATAAATATTCCATTCCCTGTTACGAGGTTACAAAAGCTTGCGGGGCATTATGAATTAACATTGATGCATTCACCAAACTACAGAAAGGATTGTTTTGACCGATATGACGCATGCCCGATCTGCCGGGCGAACACCCAATCAATTACGGTCGATGTCTTTGGTAACGGGTTATACCCGCTACGCGGAGGGGTCAGTGTTAATCAAGGCGGGTGAAACGCATGTGCTTTGCAATGCCAGTGTACTCGACAAGGTTCCACCTTTTTTGAAAGGTAAGGGGCAAGGCTGGGTGACGGCTGAATACGGTATGTTGCCGCGCTCCACGCATACCCGCTCTGACCGTGAGGCGGCACGGGGCAAACAAAGCGGGCGAACTCAGGAAATTCAGCGCCTTATTGGGCGTAGTCTGCGCGCCGTGTTCGATTTGGAAGCACTGGGCGAACGTACGCTGCACCTTGACTGCGACGTAATTCAGGCCGACGGCGGTACGCGTTGTGCCAGTATTACAGGCGCCTGGGTGGCGGCGGCGTTGGCGGTTCATACGTTGATGCGTGAGGAAGTGCTAACGCAGAACCCTATTCGAGATCATGTTGCCGCGGTATCTGTCGGCCTGGTTCAAGGCAAACCGGTGCTTGATCTTGACTACAACGAAGACAGCAACTGCGATGCCGATATGAATGTGGTGATGACGGGTTCGGGCCATTTTGTGGAAGTTCAGGGAACGGCTGAGGGCGCGGTGTTTGGGCGTACGGCCTTGAACGGGTTGCTCGATATGGCAACGGCCGGAATCGCCGAACTGGTCAAGCATCAGCGTCAGGCGCTGGATTTGGCAACTGAGTGAAATTGGGCGGTAACGTGAGAAAAGTTGTTCTGGCTTCAAATAACGCGGGCAAATTGCGCGAGTTTGATTCTTTGTTGGCGCCGAAAGGTTGGACACTGGTGCCGCAGGGTGAATTGGGTGTGCCCGAAGCACCCGAGCCTCACCTTACATTCGTGGAGAATGCGCTGGCAAAGGCGCGCCACGCTTGCGAATATACGGGCTTGCCGGCATTAGCCGACGATTCGGGGTTGTGTGTATCTGCGTTGGATGGTGCGCCGGGTGTTTATTCAGCACGCTTCGCCGCAATGAATGGGGGGGAAAAGTCGGATCAGGCGAACAACCTTTACCTGCAGCAGCAGCTTAAGGGCGTTACAGACCGCCGGGCGCATTATGTGGCCGTACTTGTTTTCATGCGTGCCGCCAACGATCCTCAACCTGTTATTGCGCAAGCGCAATGGCACGGCGAAATCATTTCCGAACCGATGGGCACAAACGGCTTTGGCTATGACCCTTATTTTTATTTACCCCAATTCAATAAAACTGTAGCGCAACTGCAGCCGGGCGAAAAGAATGCGAATAGCCATCGTGCACAGGCATTGCAGTTACTGGTTGGTCAACTTGGCGGTCATTCAATTTAATGGGTACGCGTCGCATTATTCCGGTTGTGCACGAGCAAGAGGGTGCGCCCTTGTCTGGTCGACTACAAGCACCCGTTAAAACCGTTGATATGGGCCGCACTGCGCTTACCAGTTTGCCGCCGTTGGCGCTTTATGTGCATGTGCCGTGGTGTGTGCGCAAGTGCCCTTATTGCGACTTCAATTCTCATGAGCTCAAGGAAGACTTGCCGGAAGAAGCCTATTTGCAGGCGCTCCAAGCCGATCTGGAACAGTCGCTGCCGGATATCTGGGGGCGTTCCGTTATATCGGTGTTTATTGGTGGCGGTACGCCCAGCTTGTTATCAGCCCGTGCCATTGATCGCATGTTGTCATTATTTCGATCGCATTTGAATTTATTGCCCGATGCTGAAATTACGATTGAAGCGAATCCCGGTACCGTTGAAGCCGGTCGATTCGATGATTACGCGCGTAGCGGCATTAATCGCATCTCTCTTGGAGTGCAAAGCTTCAACAATGCGGCGCTTCAAGCCTTGGGGCGTATTCACACAGCCGAGCAAGCCGACCGCGCTATTGAACTGGCTCAACGCGCAGTGGGCCGGGTTAACCTCGACGTGATGTTTGCTTTGCCGAATCAAACTTTTGCGCAATGTGAAGAAGATATCCGTCAGGCGGTCGCCTGGGCTACGTCGCATTTGTCATTTTATAACCTGACCCTTGAGCCGAACACCGTGTTCGCCAAGTATCCGCCGGCCATTCCTGATGATGATGCCGCGGCGGTGATGCAGGAGACGGTGGCGCAACATTTGCAGGATGCAGGCTATGAGCGTTATGAAGTTTCCGCTTATGCCAAACCTGGTGCCCGGTGCGTTCACAATGTGAATTACTGGGAGTTTGGTGATTATCTGGGTTTGGGCCCAGGGGCCCACGGAAAGCTCTCATTTCATCATGGCATTATCCGGCAGGCGCGACTTAAAAACCCGGTGTCCTGGATGGAAAACGCAGTGAAGCGCAACGGTTCGCATCTGGCACAGTCCGGCCCGGTTGATGCCGCCGATTTGCCATTTGAATTCATGTTGAATGCCTTGCGTTTGCGTAATGGGGTGCCGGCGCATTACTTTGAGGATCGAACCGGCTTGCCGCTGATTCAGGTTTCAAAGACCTTGCAGCAGTTGACGGAACAAGGTCTATTACGGCCGGATCCTTCGCGTCTGTGCGCGTCCGACCAGGGTTGGCAATATTTGAATGAGGTGTTGGCCCGTTTCCTTCCTTGAGTCGGTGTCGGAATGCGTATTTTTGCAGGCCCAAAATCGACTTTGTCGCACCAAAATGTAAAACCCGTTGGTTTGCACCATAATTCGCACCATAATAGTGCATTCGCACCGAAACGAGGCGCATGTGGCGTGTTTTGATCACCGTTTAGTTCGATTCGACTATAAAAGTGATCTGTTTTGGCGCATTAAAAGTTGGCACGGATATTGCTTTATTTCAAGCAGTAGTATTTGTTTCGTTGAACGCTTTTTGCTCAGGAGTTTTTATGTCCACCCCAGAAGAAGTCATTAAATTGATGCAAGACAAAGAAGTCGCGTTTGTGGACTTCCGCTTTACCGATACGCTTGGTCGCGAGCATCACATGACCGTGCCGTCACATACTGTTGATGAAGAAAAATTGGAGTCAGGCCAAGCGTTCGACGGCTCATCGATCAGCGGCTGGAAGGGCATTGAAGCGTCTGATATGTTGCTGGTTCCCGATACTGGGTCGGCACGCCTGGATCCTTTCCGCGAAGAGTCAACCTTGATTCTGACTTGTGACGTTGTTGAACCCTCCGACCTCAAAGGCTATGATCGCGACCCGCGTTCGCTGGCCAAACGCGCGGAAGCCTACCTCAAATCCAGTGGCTTGGGCGACACCGCTTATTTTGGGCCGGAACCCGAGTTTTTCATCTTCGACGGTATTACCTGGAACGATGACGCGTCGGGTTGCTTTGTAAAAATCCAATCGGAAGAGGGTTCCTGGTCGCGCGGTATGGAACTTGAGGGCGGTAATCTGGGCCATCGCCCCAGCGTGAAAGGCGGTTATGTTCCCGTCCCCCCGGTGGATTCCTTCCACGATATGCGCTCCGAAATGTGCTTGCTGCTGGAGCAGCAAGGTGTGCCGGTTGAAGTGCATCACCACGAAGTGGCCGGCCCGGGTCAGTGTGAAATCGGTACCAAATTCAGTACGCTGGTTCAGCGCGCCGACTGGAACCAGATTCTGAAGTACACGGTTCACAATGTGGCCCATGTTTACGGTAAAACCGCGACATTCATGCCAAAGCCGGTAGTGGGTGATAACGGTTCCGGTATGCACGTGCACCAATCTGTCTGGAAAGACGGCCAAAACCTGTTTGCCGGTAATGGTTATGCCGGGCTTTCTGAGTTTGCTCTGTATTACATCGGCGGCATTATTAAACATGCCCGTGCACTCAACGCCTTAACTAATCCGGCTACCAACTCGTATAAGCGTTTGGTACCGCATTTTGAAGCACCCGTTAAGTTGGCTTATTCAGCCCGCAACCGTTCGGCTTCCATCCGTATTCCTTACGTGGGAAGCCCGAAAGCGCGCCGTGTTGAAGCCCGTTTTCCGGACCCTTTGGCGAACCCATATCTGGCTTTCTCCGCGTTGCTGATGGCCGGTCTCGATGGTGTGCAAAACAAAATCCATCCCGGCGATCCGGCCGACAAGAACCTTTATGATCTGCCTCCCGAGGAGGACGCAAAGATCCCAACGGTGTGTGCATCGCTTGAAGAGGCTGTTGCTGCGCTGGATGCTGATCGTGAGTTCCTGACACGCGGTGGCGTGTTCAGCAACGACATGATCGACGCGTATATCGATCTCAAGATGGCTGAAATTACGCGGTTGCGCATGACGTCTCATCCGGTTGAGTTCGACATGTATTACAGCCTATAAGGGATAGGAAATGGCAAGTCGTGACAAAGCCATGATCGACAGTTACGACTTGCTTGCCACCGCCGTTTTGTTGCTGGATGACAAAGGGGAGGTGGTCCATGCCAACAACAGCGCCGAGGAGCTGTTCGGCCTGTCTCGAAGGCAACTTAAAAGCTTATCGGTAGCGGTGCTGTTTGGTCCTGATCCCATTTTGCAAGGGCGTTTTCAGGAAGCCTTGCAAGGGCGGTTCGGGATTTTGCGGCAAGACAGCACGATTCGGGCACCGGGAGGCCAGTCGATATCGGTCGGTTTGGCCTTGGTGCCGCTTGATCATCAACCATGGGCGGCCTTGCTGGAGGTTCGGGGTTTTGATCAGCACGACACGCTCGATCGCACGCTTCAGCTTACCCGTGAGTTAAGCGTCCAACGAGAATCCCTTAGAAACCTGGCCCACGAGGTCAAGAATCCCTTGGGGGGGATTCGTGGAGCGGCGCAATTGCTTGAGAGCGAGCTGGGCGATTCTTCACTGCAGGAATATACCGGCGTTATTGTGGCCGAGGCGGATCGCCTGGGTGCCCTGATTGATCGTTTGATTGCGCCGCAAGGTGAAGGCTTGGTCACGACGCAATTTAATGTGCACGAAGTGTGTGAACGCGTCTACACCCTGGTGAAGGCGGAATACGCTAATCAGATTGAGTTCGTGCGCGATTACGACGCGTCGGTACCGGATATTGAAGGAGATCAGCCGCGTCTGGTACAGGCTTTTTTGAATGTTGTGCGAAACGCGGCACAGGCTTTAACTGAACAACGTAACCCAGACCCTGAAGCACCGCCTTGCCTGACATTACGCACGCGTATTGGTCGTCAACTAACCCTGGCGCGGCAAACGGTCCGGCTTGGAGTCATTGTGTCGGTGATCGACAATGGGCCGGGTATCGCAACAGAGTTACGGGAAAAAATTTTTCATCCGCTGGTAACGGGTCGCGCCAGCGGCAGTGGCCTTGGCTTAAGCCTGGCTCAAGAGTTTGTACAGCAGCATGGCGGCGTGATCGAGTTTGACTCCCGTCCGGGGCATACGGAATTTCGCCTCATTCTACCGTTGGAGCAGTCATGAAACCGGTCTGGATAGTTGATGATGATCAAAGCATTCGCTGGGTGCTTGAAAAGGCGCTGGCACGCGAGGCCATCCCCACGCAAGCGTTTTCCAGTGCCGATGAAATGCTGGATGCGCTAGCAGGTCAGGCGCCGTCGGTTTTGGTCACTGATGTGCGCATGCCGGGGAAAGACGGATTGGCTTTATTACAGGAAATCAAAGCGCGCTATCCCGACTTGCCCGTGATTGTCATGACGGCGTATACCGATCTGAGCAGCACCGTGTCGGCATTCAAGAAAGGCGCTTTCGATTATCTGGCAAAGCCTTTTGATATTAATGACGCCGTCGCCTTGATTCAGCGGGCCATGCCGATATCATCGCATTCCGATGCCCCGGCTCCTGAAACAAACATGCCTCACGTCGAGCGCGCAGAGCCTGATACGACGTCGCAGGTCATGATGAAATCGGCATCGGTTGCCATGCAGGAAGTGTTTCGCGCGATAGGTCGTTTGGCGGTGTCACCGGCCACCGTGCTGATTACCGGTGAGTCAGGCACAGGAAAAGAATTGATAGCACGCGCTTTGCATACGCATAGTCCGCGGGCCTCAGGGCCGTTTGTGGCGCTTAATGCCGCAGCGATCCCACGCGACCTGCTTGAGGCGGAGTTGTTTGGTCATGAGAAAGGTGCATTTACCGGTGCCACCCAGCAGCGCCGGGGCCGGTTCGAAGAGGCTAATGGCGGTACGCTATTCCTTGATGAGATCGGCGATATGCCGTTTGAGTTGCAAACACGTTTGTTGCGCGTGCTGGCCGAAGGCAGTTTTTATCGCGTGGGAGGCTCTCAGGCGATAAAAGTCGATGTACGCATTGTCGCCGCCACGCATCAGCCGCTGGAACAACGCGTGGCGCAAGGGCAATTTCGTGAAGATCTTTTCCACCGTCTGAATGTGATTCGTTTGAGGTTGCCGCCGCTGCGCGAGCGTAAAGAAGACATTCCCGCGCTAACGGAGTTATTTCTCGCAAACAGTGCTCGCGCGCTAGGGGTAAAGCCCAGGCGTTTAACGACGTCGGCAATGGAAACGCTCCAGGCGTTTGATTACCCCGGAAATATCCGGCAGCTCGAGAATTTTTGCCATTGGCTTACTGTGATGTCTTCGGGGCAGACGGTCGATATAAAAGATTTGCCGCCCGAGGTATTGTCTGCGGCGGGCCAGGCGGACAACAGCGAGTCGGCGCTGAGTACAACGTCGACTTTTAATGAAGTACAACCTCCGATTACAACAAGCAACGATCAGGCCGATTGGGTGAGTCTGCTTGTAAAAACAGCCCGAAGCAAGCTGGAGCGCAACGAACCTGCGATTATGGCGACGCTAACACGAGAGTTCGAAAGTGCTTTGTTGAAAACGGCGTTAAGCCATTGCCGTGATCGTAAAGCGGAAGCAGCCCAGCGCTTGGGCATAGGACGCAACACACTGACACGTAAGTGTCAGGAATTGGATGTATATACCGATATGTAAGTTAATCGCGATTACGTGTGTCGTGCTTCATTAAACGTTCTTTCTCGCGGGCCCAGTCTTTATCGCGTGCAGTGTCGCGTTTGTCGTGGTGCTTTTTACCCCGGCCCAGCGCAATATCCAGCTTGATGCGACCGTTTTTGTAATGCAGGTTCAAAGGCACCAGCGTGTAGCCCCGCTGTTCGGTTTTACCAATCAGCTTATTGATTTCTTCCGCTTTTAATAGCAGCTTGCGGGTTCGGGTGGCGTTGGGATGGATATGCGTTGAAGCAGTTTTTAGCGGGCTGATATGCATGCCAATAACAAAAATCTCGCCATCGCGCACAATGACGTAGCTTTCCTTTAGCTGTACTTGCCCGGCGCGGATGGCTTTTACTTCCCATCCTTCCAGAACAAGACCGGCTTCAAAGCGGTCTTCAATGAAATAATCGTGCCGGGCCTTGCGGTTTTCAACAATGCTCATGAATAAGTAAAGCTATAGAAGGTAAAATCAACCTTACATTCTAGCGATTAAAAAGATTCAATGCATACAGTTCAAAGATCAGTCCTGGTTCCTTACACGTGCGCGCAAATGTTCGATTTGGTCGCCGATGTTGAAAAGTACCCACAGTTTATGCCTTGGTGTGGCGGGGCGAGTGTTCAGTCGCGCGATGAACATGGCATGCAAGCGTCCATTACCATTAGTTTTGCGGGTATTCGGCAATCGTTCACGACACGCAACGAACACGATTACCCCCGTCAGATTACATTTAATCTGGTCGATGGTCCTTTTTCCGAGCTGACGGGCAAATGGGAGTTCATAGAATTGTCCGCCGATGCCTGCAAAGTGGTGTACACCATGCAATATGCGTTTGCGAATCGGGGCCTGGAGCGTGTTGTCGGCCCGGTTTTCAACCGCATTGCCAGCAGCTTTATCGATTCCTTCACCCAGCGTGCCCAAGCTTGCTATGACTGAATCGCACACCTGCGACGCTTCGTATATTCATGTTGAGGTAGTATTTGCGCAACCCGACACGATCTGGCGGAAAACGCTTCAAGTGCCTATGGGAACCACAGCGCGTCAGGCGCTGGATCAAAGTGGTTTTGACCAGGCATTTCCCAACGGAGTGAGGCAGGTTGGTGCGATGGGTGTCTATGGTCAGCGCTGCCGAGACGATTATATTTTGGCAGACGGAGACCGGTTGGAACTATATCGACCCTTGCAGTTTGATCCCAAAGAATCGCGTCGTCGGCGTGCAATGCATAAACAACGAGTGAAAAATGGAAGCAGTTCTGTTTGAGCAGATCTCCGCCGCCAACGGTAGTGAGGTTGGCGTGATTGTTTTGAATCAGCCCAAATGGCTGAATGGGCTGTCGCTTGAAATGGCGCGGGCGATTACACGGCAATTAGCGCTTTGGCGCGATGATGATCGTGTGCGAGTCGTTCTATTGCGGGGGCAGGGTGAAAAAGCCTTTTGCGCGGGTGGGGATTTGCAATCTTTTTATCGTCATATTCCCGAACCGGGAATGCCGATTTGGTCGTCTGAGTATTTGCGGACCTTTTTTCGAGATGAGTATATTCTCGATTACATGATTCACACGTATCCAAAACCCATCGTCTGTTGGGCAAATGGTTATGTCATGGGTGGCGGTGCGGGCTTGATGATGGGTTGCAGCCATCGGGTTGCCACTGAAACAACTCGATTTGCCATGCCGGAAATCAGTATTGGTGTTGTGCCCGATGTGGGCGCAAGCTGGTTTTTGAACCGTATGCCCGAGTTTTTCGGACGCTTGCTTGGTATGACGGGTATGAGTATCAATGCGGCGGATACGCTTTTTTTGGGGTTAGCGCAGTACGTTGCACACAGCAGTCAGTGGGATCAACTTTTACACGATGTTCAGGCCGAGTCCTGGGGTATGCATCGTGAGGTAAATGATGTTTTGCTTGAGCAGGTAATTCGTCGGTTAACATTCGAAGATATCCCTGACGGTATGATGCAACGCAGTGCAAAGGCGATTCAATCGGCATGCAGCGGGCCGGATTTCTTCACGATTTACGGCAATATTCTGCGGTGGGAGTTGGGGGATGAAGAAGTCCTTGGGCAGGCGGCACAGCGCATGAAAGCGGGCTCTCCCGGTTCCGTGCGACTGACTTTCGAGCTGTTGAAAAAGGGGCGCTTTCTTAGTCTTCCCGACGCTTTCAGGTTGGAATATATTGCGGCGTTGAATTGTGCCGGCAACCCTGATCTAAAAGAAGGGATTCGTGCCCTGTTAATTGACAAAGATCGCTCGCCGGCCTGGATGCCCGCCACCATTAATGAAGCCGATGCGGGCTTTGTCGCGCGTTATTTCGAGCCGCCTTGGCCGCCGGGTGAAGCGCACCCGCTGGCTTCCCTGGGGGCCGGCTAGGCGGGTGCCTTAATTATTATTGTTCGCCGGGCTCAATGCTATAAGGCAAACTTGCCGGCGTTATTACCGGGCCATTGGGTTCGCCCAGCCGATACTGTGCCTGATCCATGTCGGCCAGTTTTACCTCAATCAGTAACTGTGCCTGCGTGTCGTCGTGAGCTGCGTTTATAACGCGCCCTGCGGGCGAGTCGGGGTGTGCCGAATGTGCATCGAATATATCTTGCCCGGCGAGCGATGCGATATGCTCGACTGCCACATGGGCAGTGCCGCGAGCCATTCTGCGTTTGACCGTACCCCGGTAATGACTGCGTGCCACGACTTCCTGGCCCGGATAGCAACCTTTGGTAAAACTTACGCCGTTTATCAGATCAAGATTCAATGTTTGGGGAATAAATGCTTCTTGTGTTGCATGCTCAACCCAGGGCAGGCCGGCCAGAATGTCGGATGTTTGCCATTTGCTTAACGCGTTTGCATTGGGTTCTAACGCAGGGGATTGCGTTTCGGCGGGGATGAACCACCACCTTTGCGACTCCGGATGGCTTTGCGGCGCGGCAATGCTAACGCCGCCGGGGTGTGCAATAACCCGATAAGGCTCAAAGGCATCAGGTAGTGCCCCCAGGTTCAGTCCGTTGATTTCGGGTACGGCGACATTGGCCGCCGTGTTGCCGCTTTCCAGCTTGAGTCCGATCGCTTCAGTGGACAAGCGACGGATTTTTACTTTCGAGCGTAAAACAAACATGGTTAGACGTTTGACCAGAGCGTCGGCAATGTCTGCCTTTACAAGGGCCTGGAATACAGGCTCATTGTTTTCGGTGTCGGGCATTTTCCATAAAACAAGCGTCGCGAGCGTTCTGCCTTTTGGGTTGCAATAAGCGGCCAGCATGGCGGTATTGATGGTAGCGACCATAACATCGTTACTGAGCTGACCCTGCAAAAACACCGGGGTGTCGACACCTGAAAATTCAAGGATAGCCAAGTCGGAAAGTACGGTAGCGGAACTGACGGCAAGATTCATTGCGGGCCCACAAATAATAAGGAAAATGAAGTGTTCAACGCTTTATGATAGCGGTCTTTGTCTTGCGTTGCAGAGCACCTTGCGGTGCTTGCGTACAATAACGCTGGTTATATAACTTATAGTGGCGCCATGTTGAAAATTATCAAGTCCTGGTTGCTTTGGTCGGTAAGTCTTTTAATCATGCTGGCCGGGCTGGTTGCGGGCGCTGCCTGGTATTGGGCAACGTCACCGGTAACGATGCAAGTTGACCCTGTCGATTACCGTATTGAGTCGGGTACGGGTGTGCGCGGCGTGGCGCGCGCCATGAGCGATGCAGGTATTCAGATAAATGAAGATTTATTTGTGATGATGTCCCGTTTAACCGGCCGTGACATCATGATCAAGGCGGGAGCCTATGAAGCGACACGAGGTGATTCGCCCTGGACGCTACTTGAGCGCATGGCCAACGGCGATATGACACAAACGCGTATTACATTGCTGGAAGGCTGGACATACCAGCGCATCCGTGAAGCGCTGGCAGCGCATCCCGATGTTCGTCAAACATTGAGTGGCGTCGATGATGCTCAGTTGCTTGAGAAGCTCGGGGTAGAGTATTCCAGCCCGGAAGGCCTTTTCTTTCCTGATACTTATGTTTTTACGCCGGGTACAACTGATTTCGACATTTTGCGGCGGGCTCATGTCGCGCAAAAAGCTTTGCTCGATAAGTTATGGCCACAACGTAACGCCGATATCCCGCTTAAGACACCTTATGAAGCGCTGATTATGGCATCGATCATTGAAAAAGAGACCGGGCACGCGGCAGATCGCGATCGGGTCAGTGGGGTGTTTGCCAACCGGCTGCGTTTGGGGATGCCGTTACAAACCGACCCTACAGTGATCTATGGCATGGGTGATAAGTACCAGGGCAGAATCCGAAAGCGGGATCTTACTACCGACACCCCCTGGAACACGTATACACGAAATGGTTTGCCGCCTACGCCCATCGCCAGTAGTGGTCGTGCCGCGCTGGAAGCCGCGTTGAATCCCGAGCAGCACAAATTTCTGTACTTTGTTTCAAGGGGCGACGGAACAAGCGAATTTTCAAAGAACTTGCGCGAGCATAATCGTGCCGTTGCAAAATACATTTTGGGGCGAGACTGATCATGGCGCAAAAAAAAGGCATGTTTCTCACGCTGGAGGGCCTGGATGGCGCAGGTAAAAGCACCCATGTTCCCTGGCTGGTTCAGGAATTGTCCCGGCGAGATATCAATGTGTTGAACACACGAGAGCCCGGTGGCACGCAGTTGGGGGAACAACTGCGTGAGATATTGTTGAGTCAGCCAATGACGCTGAAAGCGGAAACCCTGCTGATGTTCGCCGCTCGCGCCGAGCACGTTGAAACTGTTATTAAGCCCGCGTTGGCACAAGGGCAATGGGTGTTGTGTGATCGCTTTACTGATGCAACTTTTGCTTATCAGGGTGGCGGCCGTCAATTAGGTGGCGGAGCGGTGAACGCGCTTGAAGATTGGGTTCACCCCGATCTGCAACCCGATTGCACTTGGTTTTTCGACGTGCCATTGAGTGTGGCGCGAGAAAGGTTGGCCCGGTCGCGCGATCTAGACCGTTTCGAGAAGGAAGGAGCCGACTTCTTCGAGCGAACACGTGCTGCTTATCATGAACGTGCTCGGCAATTTTCGGCTCGCATCAGGGTGGTGAACAGCGCGCGCGCTATTACCGACATTCAAACCGAACTGGCCGAGCAACTGGATCAGCTGCTAACGCGGTGGCGTTCAGGCTGAGGGGCATGGATATGGCGTTGCCGCAGTTCCTTCCCTGGCAAAAAGAGATCGCACGAACATGGCTGGCCGGGCGAAACAATTTCGCCCATGCGTGGCTTATCCATGGCTTGGCCGGTATTGGCAAGCAAAAGTTTGCTTTGGCCGCTGCGGCTGCGCTGCTATGTGAGTCGCCGCAAGAGCAAATGGCCTGTGGTCGTTGCTCAGCATGCCAGTGGGTCGCGGCAGGCAGTCATCCCGACTTGCGGCGTATCCGCCCAGACGCGATTGCCGCCCTTGAAGGGGATGAAACAGAGGATGACGCAGCAACACCTAAAAAGTCATTGTCGCGTGAGATCCGTGTTGAACAGTTGCGGCAGTTGCACCACTGGTTTAACACGGCAACACATCGAGGCGGTTTCCGCGTTGCCGTACTTTATCCGGCAGAGTCGTTAAATATGATTTCCGCCAATGCCATGCTGAAAGTGCTCGAAGAGCCACCGCAGGGCACAGTGTTTTTGTTGGTGTCTGATACACCGGACCGTTTGTTGCCCACGTTGGTATCACGTTGTCGTCGGTTCCCGTTGTCAGTGCCAGCGCCTGAAACGGCGCAAAAGTGGCTTCAACAGCAGGGGCTCGCAGAGCCGCATAGTTGGCTTGCAGCTGCAGGCGGTGCGCCTTTGAAAGCGCTCGCGTTGTCTGTTGAATCCGATACGGCATGTCCGGTATGGTTGCGGGCGCTTGTTGTTGGTTTGACGCAAGACAAGGAAGGCGACCCAGGCGGGGTTGCCGACGCGCTTGAAAAGCAGCCTGTCACTATGTGGGTGGATGCTCTGCAACGCTGGTGGCTTGATTTAATGCTTGTCGCGCAGGGTGTTGAGCCCCGGTATTATCCAGAACTCACCACGTTTACCCGGCAAATCGCATCGCGTGTCAGTGCGTCGACCATGGCTGAAATGGCGCGCTGGCTGGTGCAGCAGAAAGCGGTGTCAACGCACCCATTAAGTACGAAGTTGTTTATTCAAACCGCACTTCAACGAGTGGTTCTGGCTTGTCGGCAGGCCGGCTGATTACGACACGTTAAGCGCGTTAGAATAGTACGTTTCAGTTTTAGAAAACGGGTTGTTATTTATGTACGTTGACTCTCACTGCCATCTGGATTTTCCCGCCCTGTCGGAGAATCTAGATACCATTTTGGCCGACATGAAGCGTAATCAGGTCAGTCATGCACTGGTAGTTAGTGTGAACTTGCCCGACTGGCCACGTCTAATCGAGATGGTTGAGCCGCATCCAGAGCTTTTTGCCTCTGTGGGCGTACATCCCGATTACGAAGATACAACTGAGCCAACCGTTGATGATCTGGTCGATCGGGCCGGTGCCAACGACAAGGTCGTGGCAATTGGTGAAACCGGCCTTGATTATTTTCGTTTAAGTGAGCCTTTGAATTGGCAAAGGGAGCGGTTTCGTACGCATATCCGGGCAGCGCGCACCAGTAATTTGCCTTTGATTATTCATACCCGCGCGTCGCGTGAAGACACGCTGCGTATTATGCGGGAAGAGGGTGCGGCTGAGTGCGGCGGCGTAATGCATTGCTTTACCGAGTCTCTGGAAATGGCGCGTGCGGCAATCGACATGAATTTTTATATTTCTTTGTCGGGGATCGTCACGTTCAAGAAAGCCCAGGAACTGCAAGAGCTTGCCAAGGTACTGCCGCTTGACCGCTTACTAATAGAAACCGATTCGCCGTATCTTGCACCGGTGCCGTATCGCGGAAAAACCAACGACCCCTCCAAAGTCATTCACGTCGCGGAAAAAATAGCCGAACTGAAAGGTATACCGGTCGCGCAGGTCGCCCAACAATCCACCGAGAATTTTTTCCGCTTGTTCGGAAAAGTTCCTCGCCCTGCGGAGCTGACGCATGTCTAAAATCAACCGCCCCCATCATTTCCGTTTTTTAACAAGCCTGGCACTTGCGGGTGTATTGCTTACCGGAACGGTGGTGAATGCAGCATCGGCTAATTGGTGGATTGATATCGCCAATGACCGGGTCGAGGCAGTAAAGACGGAGCTGGCACTGGGTGAGGACCCCAATGTGCGCAACGAAAAGGGGCAACCCGCCATTATGCAGGCCATTCAGGATCAGGCCTGGGGCGTTTATGATTTACTGGCCCGACATCGCGATCTGAATCCTAATATTGCCAATACTTACGACGAAACCCCGTTAATGTATCTGGCCATAGTAGGCGATGTCGAGCGCGCCAGGGCTTTGATCAAACGCGGTGCGAAGGTTAATCGTCTGGGCTGGACGCCGCTACATTATGCCGCGTCGAAAGGCCATATTGAAATGGTGAATATGTTGATTCAGGCAGGGGCCATCGTTGATGCACCTGCACCTGACGGTACAACGCCCCTCATGATGGCGGCCTATTCGGGCGACCAGGAAACGGTAAGGGCGGTTTTGGCTGCAGGTGCCGAACCAACGACTCAAAATCTTCAAAAGCTGGATGCCGCCGATTGGGCGCGAAACAAAGAGTTCACCTCGCTGGCCGACCAGCTTGAAGACCTGATTCAACGTACGTTGGCACAGCGCGGTTCGGGTCGTGCCCGGAGCGCAGTACCCGGTATCGTGGGTACCACACCCCCTAGCAAAGTTCCAAGCGCGCCTTCCGCCGCTAAAGCAACGCTGGAACCTTCCAGTACGCAAGCAGAAACCGGCAGTTCCACTTCACGCTATTTCGACCTCGATCGCTTCGAGCGCGACGACAATCAGTTTTAACTGCGTGCGCCCGGGGCCGGTGAGTTATTGCGGCCCTGGGTTTTGCTCTTGTTGCTGTTGCTGGGCTGCGATTTCAGCGTGAACCTGTTCCATATCCACGCTTTTCACCTGGGTTAATAATTCTTCCAGTTGGCTGGCTGAGAGGGCTCCCGCCTGGTTATATAACAGAACTTGTTCGCGGAAAACCATTAAGGTGGGAATGGAACGAATACCCAAAGCGCCGGCCAGTTCCTCTTCGTCTTCCGTATTCACTTTCGCAAAAGTGATGTCGTCGTGTTGTTCGGATGCTTTATCGAAAACAGGTGAAAAAGTCTTGCAGGGCCCGCACCAGGGCGCCCAAAAATCAACGATAAGCGGTTTGCTATCAAGAACGGCTTGTTGAAAATTATCTTTGGTGAGTTCTATTGTGCTCATGAGACTCCTGAAATAAAAAAGCGGCTATTGAAGCCGCTTGTAAAAATGGGTGTTTTGCGTTTTACCAGTGTACTGGTTTGTTTGCGTTATTGCATCTCTCGTTTGTATTAATGTCCGCCAAAGAAGGCATATTTAATAACAAACAAGATGGCCACGATGAGTGTTGCCATATGGATTTGGTTGAAACGACCACTGAGTACTTTTAAAGCAACGTAGCTGATGAACCCGAATGCCAAACCATTTGCAATAGAGTAGGTGAATGGCATGGCAAGCGCGGTAAGTGCAGCGGGCGTGGCTTCGGTGGCGTCGTCCCACTGTACATCGGCGACTTCGCGAAGCATTAAACCGGCAACATATAACAGGGCGGGTGCTGTCGCGTAGGCAGGTACCGAGCCGGCAAGCGGTGCCAGAAACAAGGCCAGCAGGAACAGAATGCCGATAGTAAGCGCGGTAAGGCCTGTGCGCCCGCCGGCTTGTACACCAGAGGTGCTTTCAATATAGGCTGTAGTGCTGCTGGTACCCAGGAATGAACCGGCCACGATGGCGGTACTGTCGGCCATCAGCGCGCGACCCAGGCGGTTGGGCTTGCCTTCAGGCATGAGGTTCGCACGTTTGGCGACGCCGATCATGGTGCCGGTTGCATCGAAGACCTCGACCAGTACAAGAACCAAAATGACGTGCACAAAACCAAATTGCAGCGCGCCCATGATGTCGAGTTGGAAGAAGGTTGGAGCCAGGCTGGGTGGCATGTCGAAGATGCCGCCAAACTGGGTGTAACCCATAATAATTGACAGAATGGTGATGGCCAGGATACCGATCAGGATCGCGCCGCGCACCTTCAGGGCGTCGAGTGCACCGATAATGAAAAGCCCCAGAATCGCGAACAAAGCTTGCGGTGAGGTTAGGTCGCCCAGTGTTATGAGGGTGGCGTCACTGCCCACTACGATACCGGCGCTTTTTAGTGCGATCAGGCCCAGGAACAAGCCGATACCGGCCACAATACCCGAGCGTAGCGATTTGGGAATTCCTTCAATAATCCAGGTACGAACACCCGTAACCGTAAGAATGACGAAAATAATGCCGGAAATGAATACGGCCCCCAGTGCTTGTTGCCAGGTGTAACCCATGGCACCCACCACAGTAAACGCGAAGAATGCGTTCAAGCCCATGCCCGGCGCCATACCGATAGGCCAGTTGGCCAGGAAAGCCATAATAAGAGAGCCAAGAGCCGCTGCCAGGCAGGTAGCAACAAATACCGCGCCGCCGTCCATGCCTGTGGTGGACAGGATTTGCGGGTTCACGAAAATAATGTATGCCATAGTAAGGAACGTAGTCACCCCGGCTAAAATTTCCGTTCGGACGGTAGTTCCATGTTCACGCAGCTTGAATAAACTTTCTAGCATGCAAAAGCCCCCCCTTATTAGTGTTAGGCAAAAAAATAAATCGGTTTAAACATAAAATAATGCGACGATGCAATTCTAAGCCTTTATTGTTCTGATTTGTAGCTGTTTGTAGTCGGAATAACCCCAAGTTGTACACTGCGATAAATGATAGTAATTGGATATGAAAGTTCTTGTGATGAAACCGGTGTGGCGCTGGTGTGCTCCAGGCGCGGCCTGATTGCGCATGCATTGCACAGCCAGGTTGCTATGCACAGTGAATATGGCGGGGTTGTACCGGAATTAGCTTCACGCGACCATATACAGCGTATTTTGCCGCTTACGAACACGGTATTGGAAGAGGCGCAGTTATCTTTGAGCGACGTTCAGGCTGTTGCCTATACGGCCGGTCCGGGTTTAGCTGGGGCCTTGTTGGTTGGGGCATCGGTCGCGCGATCAATTGCCTGGGCGCTGGGGTTGCCGGCGATTCCGGTACATCATCTTGAAGGCCATTTGCTGTCGCCCCGTCTGGCCGATCCTGCGCCCGAGTTTCCCTTTGTCGCCTTATTGGTGTCGGGTGGGCATACGCAATTGATGCGGGTGGACGCCGTTGGCCAATATGAAATGCTGGGCGAAACGCTCGATGATGCCGCTGGTGAGGCTTTCGATAAATCGGCCAAGCTGATGGGGCTGGGTTATCCTGGTGGCCCTGCCTTATCGCGTTTAGCGCAAGAGGGCGACAGTACGGTTTACTCATTGCCAAGACCCATGTTGCATAGCGGCGATCTTGATTTTAGTTTTAGCGGCTTGAAAACTGCAGTGCTGACACAAATGAAAAAGCTGGAGTCGGCCGCAGGAGCGGGTGAGGTAACGCATCAGCAAAAGGCCGACCTTGCGGCGGCTACTGAGGCGGCTATCGTCGATGTTCTGGCCGCCAAAGCCATTCGTGCCATGGATCAAACCGGTATGAAACGTTTGGTGGTGGCCGGCGGAGTTGGGGCTAACCGGCGCTTGCGTGAACAGTTGCACAAAGCAATACATCGTCGCGGCGGGCAGGTTTTCTTTCCACCGTTGGCATTATGCACCGATAACGGCGCCATGATTGCTTATGCCGCATCGCAGCGTATTAATGCCGGCCTTGCCGACCTAACCGTGGGAAATCATGCTTTTACGGTACGTCCGCGCTGGCCGTTGCAGGACATATGATGCCTCATTCAGCTTTTGGGTTTTCCACCTTGCCCCTTAGATTTGCCGATTTTCGGCTCCGTTCCCTTCATTAACCGGGTAATGTTCGCGCTGTGGCGATAACACAGCACGACTGCAATGATAATTAATACAAACGTGACGCTGCCTTGTAAACGCCATGCAATGTTGGCGCCGAATAAATAGTAAAGCGGCGCAAAAATAGCAGCCAGCACGGCCGCCAACGATGAATAGCGGCTTGCGTAGGCCACAATCAGCCAGGTTGCCAACGTGGCTAGCGCCAACACAGGCTCCAGACCGGCCAGCACGCCTAATGCCGTTGCAACGCCTTTGCCGCCTTTGAATTTCAGAAATATCGGATACACGTGGCCAAGAAACGCCGCCAAGGCGGCAGCGGCAGGCAGGCCGGCACCCAGACCGAACTGCGCTGCCATTAAGGTGGCCAGAAATACCGCCACCCAGCCTTTCAGCGCGTCTCCAACCAAGGTAAAGATGGCCGCTTTTTTATTTCCCGTTCTAAGAACATTCGTGGCACCGGGGTTGCCTGACCCAAAAGTGCGGGGATCGTCCAGCCCCATGAGCCGGCTTACGATAACCGCAAACGAAATTGAGCCAATGATATAGGCGCCAAAAATAACAACAAGGCTAATCAGAACGGAGGTTGCGGATGCCATCAAGGTTATTCCTTTGTCACAATTGCAAGGCATTCTACCCCGACTCTGTTTTACCAGCCAAAGTCATGGCAAGCGGGTACAATTGGCAACGTTTTCTTAAGTACTGAGATGGAATGCAAATGCGGATACTGGTGTCAAACGACGATGGCTACAACGCGCTCGGAATCGAGGCTTTGGCCAAAGCCTTGCATGGGCTGGGCGAACTAACCGTTGTTGCGCCGGAAACCAATTGCAGCGGGTCTTCCAATTCCCTGACACTGAATCGACCGTTGTCCGTGCGTCAGGCGCCGAACGGCTATTTCTTCATCAATGGCACACCGTCCGATTGCGTTCATATTGCCTTAACGGGTTTGCTTGATTTTCGTCCCGATCTGGTTGTTTCCGGTATCAACAATGGGGCAAATTTAGGTGACGACACCCTGTATTCAGGTACCGTTGCTGCGGCGACCGAGGGCTATCTGTTTGGTATTCCCGCTATAGCTTTTTCTTTAGTGAAAAGGGGTTGGGAGCATTTGGAGACGGCGGCGCAGGTGGCGCGTCAAATCGTCGCGCATCACGTCGAGCAGCCAATCGATGCAAAGGTATTGTTGAACGTCAATATTCCCGCCGTTCCTTATGAGGCGCTCGATGGTATCCATGTTACCCGTCTGGGCAAACGTCATCCGTCTGAGCCGGTTGTGAAAACCACCACACCTTACGGCGATCCGGTTTATTGGATCGGGCCGGTGGGCAATGTCTCCGACGCGGCGTCTGATACGGATTTTGGGGCAATCGAAAACAATCGTGTTTCTGTTACGCCTTTGCGTCTTGATCTTACGTACCATGAACAACTCGACGCAGTGCGAGGTTGGGCGGGGCCGCTATGCGTAAACCGGTAAACTCCTTTCCCTTCGCGACGGGAACTACAAACCGGTTCGGTCGTTCCCGAATCGGTCATGGGCTTACGGCGCGCAACAGCAATACCCGGATCAGCCCGCCGGGTATGGGGCCACGTTCCAGCGCGCCTGCTGAATCCAAAACCTTAACTGAAGCAACCGGCGCACTGGGGCAAGGCAATTTGGGCTTGAATTCCGAGCGTTTGCGCGCCCAAATGGTTGAGCGTGTTCGGGAACAGGGCATTACCGACCCACGGGTGCTCAATGCCATGATGGCCGTGCCGCGTCATTATTTTGTCGATCAGGGGTTGGCGAGCCGGGCGTATGAAGACGCTGCTTTGCCAATCGGTTTCGGGCAAACGATTTCCCAGCCCTGGGTAGTGGCACGCATGATTTCCGCCGTTTGCGAAGAGTCGCTGCCCAAACGGGTGCTTGAAGTGGGCGCGGGTTGCGGTTATCAGGCTGCCGTGCTTGCTCAAATTGTGCCCGAGGTTTACGCGATCGAACGCATCCGCGGTTTGTACGACCTTGCGCGTGAACACCTTCGAACGCTAAAGTTAAATACCCGGGTAAGGCTTTCGTTCGGTGATGGTATGCTTGGTTTGCCCAAATCGGCCCCGTTCGATGCTATTGTTGTTGCGGCAGCCGGTTTGCATATTCCACAGGCGTTGCTTGATCAGCTGGCTGTCGGGGGCCGGCTCATTGCACCTGAGGGCACGTCGGCGCAGCGTTTAGTACTTATTCGGCGTACCAGCTCTACCAGTTGGCATCGCCAGGAATTGGAAGCGGTTCGTTTTGTTCCTCTTCGTTCAGGAACTCAGTTGTAGGAGATGATTTATGGTTGCAGGAACGTCCGGGCTCTCGGCATTGTTGGTTGCGTCGCAGTTTTCCAGGCGCATGCCGCGCATCTGGTTGGTCATGGTCGTTATGTCCATGGCAGTGCTGGCGGGTTGCGCGTCCCGGGGAACCCAGGCACCCGTTGCCGATATGTCCAGTGGGTCGGCATCCGTTCCGTCAAGCGGGCTATATGTTGTCAGGCCTGGTGACACCCTGTACAAAATTTCGCAAATGTATAACGTTGATGTCAGCACTTTGGTGCAACTCAACAATATCTCCGACCCCGGTCAATTGCGTGTCGGCCAAACCTTGCGTTTACGCGGCGACGCGCCCCAGGTGGCAAGTGGTGGGGGAATGGGTTCCAATAGTGGCGCGGCGGTTGAGCCGGCCAAAGCCTCCGAACCTGCACAACCGTCGCGTGCCGGTGATGCCGGCCTAATATCATGGGGCTGGCCCGCTCAAGGCAAAGTGATTCAGGGTTTCAGTTCCAATACAAAAGGTGTTGATATCGGCGGTAACGTTGGCGATCCGGTGATTGCTGCGGCGTCGGGCAAAGTCATGTATGCCGGAAATGGTGTTCGTGGCTTAGGCAACCTGGTGTTAATCGGTCACAGCAACAGCTTTATTACTGCGTATGCACATAACGAAAAGCTGCTGGTGAAAACCGGGCAGGAAGTTAAGAAGGGCGATCGCATTGCATTAATGGGGCAAACTGACACCACTAGCCCACGCCTGCATTTCGAGATCCGGCGTAGTGGCACGCCTGTTAACCCGCTGGCCTATCTTCCCGAGCGGTAAACTGGGGCGCTTTAATGATTCCCACCCTCGTTTTCGATCTTGAAACCATTCCGGATGCCAATGGACTCAGGCAACTGAATGATTGGCCCGACACTTTAAGTGATATGGAAGTGATCGAGAAAGCGCTGGCGCAAAGGCAGGCGTCGCATGGTACCGACTTCCTGCCCTTGCACTTGCATAAGGTCGTGGTGGTAGGGTGTGTTTTTCGCGATGCCCAGGGTTTTCGAATCAAAACATTAGGCCAACCGGGCGACCCAGAGGCTTCTCTCATTACGGGTTTTTTTAAAACAATTGAACGGTATACCCCGCGGTTGGTCAGTTGGAACGGATCGGGCTTTGATCTTCCGGTGTTGCATTACCGTAGTCTTATTCATGGGGTGCCGGCGCCCCGTTATTGGGACACGGGTGAAGAAGACCGCGATTTCAAATTCAACAACTACATTAGCCGCTACCATAATCGCCATATCGATTTAATGGATTTACTGGCGAAATATAATGGCAGGGCGAACGCCCCGATGGACGACCTTGCCAAATTATGCGGCTTTCCCGGTAAGTTGGGGATGGACGGCAGTCAGGTATGGCGGGCATGGTCTGAAGGTCGCCAGGACGAAGTCCGGGCCTATTGCGAAACCGACGTAGTGAACACGTGGTTATTGTTTTGTCGGTTTCGTTTGTTGCGTGGTGAGCTTGATGCACAGTCTTACCAGGATGAAATTGACCTTGTACGTGAAACGCTTGCGACTTTAAGTGGCGACCACTGGGTCGAATATCTGAGCGCCTGGGCCTAGACGCCGATTTCGAAACGCGCTGAAACGAAAGTGCTTGTTTGTGCAACAGGTTTGAAATCAGTTTGCGCGCATGATGAAGGCTCTTATCATTATGAAGGAGCAGTATTATGCCCGGCAAAAAATCCCGTCTTGCCTACTCTTTGGCTACAGTGGCAGCCATGGTTGCCCTGCAAGCCCCGCTTGCTGTGGCCGCAGAGCCCAACAATGCAGAAACGCAGGTTGATCGCAGCGGAAAGCATGATCGATACGCGCATCAACGTCACGCACGTTCTCAACAACGTGATATCGCATTCATGATTCCCGGCTACGGTCCAGTTGGGAAAAAAACATTTGATTCGCTGAAGCTTACCGATTCGCAGCAACAAAAAGTCAACGCAGCGCAAGCTGAACAGCAAGCACTTAGGGCTGCGCATAAGAGCACGATGAAATCGAATATGCAGGCGCGCTTTGCACAACTCGAAGAAGGGCGGATTGATCCGCGCGCGGCGCTGCAGGCAATGCAAGCAACCCAGCAAGAGATGTCTCAACGTCGCTTGGATGTCGCCGAAAAATGGTTGCAAGCTTGGGAGGCGCTTGAAGCCGACCAACAGAAGGTGCTCACTCAGGCGTTGGCCGATCGGCATGAGCATAGAAAAGACAAAATGCAACGTCATTCAGCTTCCTGATTCGACTTGGCGGCGTTAGGGTGTCAAAATTCGGTCCTTGCCGGTTTTGTTTGCCCTAACGTTTATGTCTGAAGAAATATTATCAATTGAATCACTCGACCTCGAGGCACGTGGTGTCGCTCGTCTTGATGGCAAAGTCGTTTTTGTTCAAGGCGCTTTGCCGGGAGAGCGGGTGGAAGCAAGAATAGTGCGGCGAAAGCCCTCATTCGACGTCGCTCATACCGAAAAAATTCTGAAATCTTCGTCCCAACGCGTCACGCCGCGATGTCCGCATTATGGTGTTTGTGGTGGTTGTGCCATGCAGCATCTTGATGCCGCCGCCCAGGTTGCAGTGAAGCAAAGAGCGTTGGAAGATGCGTTATGGCATATTGGCAGGGTGCATCCGGGGCGAATGTTAACGCCGATGCATGGCCCGACGTGGGGTTATCGTTATCGGGCCCGTTTATCGGTTCGTTACGTCCAAAAAAAGGGCGGCGTGTTGGTGGGCTTTCGTGAGAAAAAAGGGGCTTATGTTGCCGATATGCACGAGTGCCACGTTTTGCCGTCGCACGTGTCCAACTTGATTACGCCATTGCGCAAGTTGGTGGGGGCACTTTCAATTCCCCGCAGCATTCCCCAAATTGAAGTTGCAGTCGGTGACGATATCGTTGTTCTTTTGATGCGCCACATGGAAGCATTGAGCGAACAGGATCAGCAGGTTTTGAAGCAGTTCGCCGATGCGCACAACGTAAGCTGGTGGTTACAGCCCAAGGGCCCCGATACGGTTCATCCCCTTAATCCAGACGACGTCAATTGTCTGTCGTATCGTTTGCCGGAGTTTGGGTTGCGCATGGGATTCAAGCCAACGGACTTTACTCAGGTAAATCATGCGATAAATCGCGCGCTGGTCTCGCGAGCCTTGGCTTTGCTGGATATTGCGCCGGAACACCGTGTACTTGATCTGTTCTGTGGTTTGGGTAATTTCACTTTGCCTTTGGCAACGCGGGTGGCTGAGGTGATGGGTGTAGAAGGCAGCCAAGCGTTGGTCGACCGAGCCAATGGGGCGGCACGTGACCATGGCTTGGAACAGAAGGCACAGTTTTCTGTTCAGAACCTGTTTGAGGTTGACGCCGGATGGTTGAAAGCCTTGGGTCGGTTCGACCGGTGGTTAATTGACCCGCCTCGTGACGGTGCCGAAGCCATTGTGCAATCATTGGCACAGCTTGATGCATCGCTTCAACCAGACAGAATCGTGTATGTCTCGTGCAACCCCGCCACGCTGGCGCGTGATGCGGGGATTCTGGTGCGTGATGCGGGTTATCGACTTGAGGCTGCCGGTGCGATCAACATGTTTCCCCATACAGGGCACGTTGAGTCGATAGCGGTTTTTCAGCGTTAGTTTTGTGTTTCCTGCAGTATCCGGTTGGCTTCTTCTCGAACACGCTCTGGGGCTGTGCCGCCGATATGATTACGAGCGGCGACGGATCCTTCCAATGTCAGTACGTCGAAAATATCGCTTTCAATTGAGGCATGGAACGACTGCAACTGTTCCAGAGGCAGGTCGGCCAAATCGCAATTCTGCTCTTCGCACGTGCGCACCGCCAGCGCAACGGTTTCGTGAGCATCGCGAAAGGGCAGGCCTTTTTTCACCAGATAGTCGGCTAAATCGGTGGCAGTGGCGAAACCTTGCATGGCGGCGGCGCGCATGGCGTCGGCCTTCACGGTAATACCGTTCACCATGTCGGCGAAGATCGTTAGCGTATCGCGTATGGTGTCGGCGGCATCGTACAGCCCCTCTTTGTCTTCCTGATTATCTTTGTTGTAGGCCAGGGGCTGTGCTTTCATCAACGTTAGCAAAGCAACCAGATGGCCGTTTACGCGTCCGGTTTTGCCGCGTGCCAGCTCCGGGACATCGGGGTTCTTTTTTTGTGGCATGATTGAGCTGCCGGTGCAAAAACGGTCGGCTAGCTGAATAAAGCCCACCCGAGGGTTCATCCAGATGATTAGCTCTTCCGACAGGCGTGACACATGCATCATGATAAGTGCCGCGGCAGCGCAAAACTCGATTGCAAAGTCGCGGTCGGAAACGGCGTCGAGTGAATTACGGCACACCGAATCGAACCCTAGTGTGCGAGCAACCCTTTCGCGGTCAATAGGATACGATGTGCCGGCCAAGGCGGCAGCGCCCAGTGGCAAGCGGTTGACCCGCTTGCGGCAGTCTTGCAAGCGCTCGGCGTCGCGGGCGAACATTTCGGCGTAGGCCAGCAGATGATGTCCGAATGTAACGGGTTGTGCAACCTGCAGGTGCGTGAAGCCGGGTAAAATTGTTTCGGCGTGCTTGAGGGCCAGTGCCGCGAGATTGTGGCGCAATTGGCGCAGCAGTTCCAGCGAAGTATCAATTTCCGCGCGCAGCCAAAGGCGGATATCGGTGGCAACCTGGTCGTTGCGCGACCGGCCCGTATGAAGCCGTTTGCCCGCATCGCCAATTAGCTCAACCAGCCGTTTTTCTATGTTCAGGTGTACATCTTCAAGGTCGATCGACCATTCGAACTTGCCATCCTGAATTTCTTGCAAAATTTGCTGCATGCCACGCTGTATTGCCTGCAGATCGTCGGTACTGATAAGCCCGATCGATTCAAGCATATCGGCGTGAGCCAATGAGCCTTGAATATCGACTTGGGCCATGCGCTGATCGAAGCCTACAGAGGCGGTATATCGTTTTACAAGATCCGAAACAGGTTCGGAAAAACGGGCGGACCAGGCTTGGCTCTTGTTGGCAAACTGGTCGTGGGGCGGAGTAGAAGCATTTTTTGACATAGTGCGCAATTATAAGGTGAGCGTGCGATAATTTTACCCAGAGACACTTTATTCTTACCGGAGCACCGCTTTATGAAGCTGATTACGGCCATTATTAAACCGTTCAAACTCGATGAAGTACGCGAGGCGCTTGCCGAAATCGGCGTCAGTGGCCTCACGGTTGCCGAAGTGAAAGGGTTCGGGCGTCAGAAAGGGCATACCGAACTGTACCGCGGCGCCGAGTACGTTGTGGATTTTCTGCCCAAGATCCGTATCGACGTCGTGTTGCCGGCCACGATGGTCGAAGAGGCGGTCGAGGCCATTATCAAGGCGGCGCACACCGGCAAAATAGGTGACGGCAAAATTTTCGTCATGCCGGTTGAGCAAGCCATTCGTATTCGAACCGGCGAAAGCGGAACCGAAGCACTCTAAATCGGTTGCCGCGATTGCTTGCTTGCGGTTAAGTTGTAAAAAAGGAGGACAAATGAAATCAGCATCATTGGTACTGGCACTCACTGTTTTTGTTACCGGCATGGCGGCGGCGCAAACTGAAAGTCGCCTCGACAGAATTCAGTCCGATCAGCAAATAACGTTGGGCTACCGTGAATCGTCGATTCCATTCTCCTACCTCGATGGCGACCAAAAGCCGGTCGGGTATTCCATGGATATTTGCCGAAATATCGTTGAGGCGGTCAAACAAGAGCTCAAGCTGAGTACATTGAACGTTCGTGAAGTCCCGGTGACGTCGTCCACGCGCATTCCTCTGGTGGCCAATGGCACGGTCGACCTGGCCTGTGGGTCCGCCACGAACAATGCACAGCGTCAAGAACAGGTCAGCTACGCGCCAACCACGTTTGTAACGGCAACCCGGTTCGCCGCCCTGAAATCGTCTAATGTGAAAGCGCTTGAAGACCTGAAGGGCAAAACGGTTGTTTCTACCGCCGGCACCAGTAATCTGCGCTGGCTGACTCAGGCGAATGCCGAACAAGATCTGGGTTTAAGGATTATTCCAGCCAAAGATCACTCCGAGGCGTTTCTTACCGTGAATAGTGGTCGTGCCGCTGCTTTCTTTATGGACGATATTCTTCTGGCCGGGCTGGTGGCCAACTCGCGCAATGCCAACGACTGGATGATTAGTTCGAAGGCGTACACAACCGAACCTTACGGCATTATTCTTCCCAAGAACGACGCACGTTTTAAGCAGGTTGTTGATAAAGCGGTTATTGCCATGATGAAAGATGGGCGTTTGGAAAAAATCTATGATAAATGGTTCATGCAGCCGATTCCGCCACGTAATATCAATTTGAATTGGCCCATGACGGATGCCCTTAAAAAAGTCATGGCGAACCCCACTGATTCGCCTGATCCCGCAACTTATCAATAACGATCCCGGCCAGGAAAAATGTCCGCATGAATTACAACTGGAACTGGTCGGTTTTTTGGGATCTATCACCTGGCGGCAGCGGTACGTATATGGACACCCTGATACAGGGGTTGTACTGGACGCTGGCCGTTTCCATGGCTGCCTGGGTTCTCGCGCTGGCGTTAGGGGTCGCGGTGGGTGTTTTCAACACCAGCGGCCACCGCGGGCTTGAGCGCTTGTGCCGTGGTTACGTTGAGTTGTTTCGCAACGTTCCGCTCTTGGTTCAAATGTTCCTTTGGTATTTCGTTTTTCCGGAAGTTCTGCCAGATGCGTGGGGTGATTACATTAAAACGGCAGACCCGGTAATGAGCACCTTTTGGACAGCCGTTGTGTGCTTGGGGCTGTTCACCTCGGCGCGGATCGCCGAGCAGGTTCGGGCGGGTATCGAATCGTTACCTCGCGGTCAAACATTGGCGGCGACCGCCCTGGGGCTGACACGAAAACAGGTGTATCGTTACGTGTTGCTGCCGATTACAGGGCGCATGATTCTTCCCCCACTGACTTCCGAGGCACTGAATTTAATCAAAAACTCTTCGGTCGCGTTCACGATTGGCCTACTCGAAATTACCGGCGCAGCGCGCTCGATGCAGGAGTTCAGCTTTCAGATTTTTGAGGCTTTTGCCGCCGCAACGGTTTTGTATGTGCTCATTAATATTGTCGTTGTGATTCTGATGCGCTGGGTCGAGAAAATGGCTCGGGTACCCGGTTTCATGGGCGCTGCAAAATAAGGATGGGCCATGCAGGGTTTTGATTTCCAGGTTGTTTTCGACTCCTTGCCGTACTTGCTCGGCGTTGGAATGGTTTTCACGTTGAAGCTGACAGTGCTGGCAACCATTTTTGCCTTGATCCTGGGCACTTTACTGGCCATGATGCGGTTATCGTCGAATCGCCTTGTTTCGGGCGTGGCCGGCAGCTATGTGAATTTGCTCCGGGCGCTTCCGCTTATTCTTATCATTTTCTGGTTTTATTTTCTGGTTCCCTATATTGTTGGTTGGTTAACCGGCGAGGGGCGCCCGGTTCCCGTGGGTGGGTTCACGTCGGCACTCATTACATTTACGTTGTTCGAAGCGGCTTATTTCTGCGAGATTATGCGCGCGGGCATTCAATCGATTCCACGCGGCCAGGTTGAAGCGGGTTATGCGTTGGGGCTTAATTATTTTGGTGTGATGCGGCACATTGTCTTACCGCAGGCTTTTCGCAATATGGCGCCGGTGTTGTTAACCCAGGTTATTGTGCTGTTCCAGGACACATCGTTGGTTTATGTTTTGTCTTTAACCGATTTCCTCGGCGCTGCGAATATTGTGGCGCAACGTGACGGGCGCCTGGTGGAAATGTTTGTGTTTGCCGCAATCGTGTATTTTGTCATTTCCTACCTGGCCTCAAGGTTGGTGCGGATTTTGCAGGCACGCACCGCATTCGTGCGTTAAAGGAGTGCAGGTTTAATGATTGAGTTCAAAAATGTCAGCAAGTGGTATGGTGATTTTCAGGTTCTGAAAAATTGCACTACTTCAGTTGCCAAAGGTGAAGTGGTGGTGGTTTGCGGACCCTCGGGGTCGGGCAAATCAACCTTGATTAAAACGGCCAATGCATTAGAGCCGTTTCAAGAAGGTGAAATTAGAATTGATGGTGTGTCGGTGGGCGCACCTGGTACGAATTTGCCGGCATTACGTGCAAAAATCGGCATGGTATTTCAGCACTTTGAACTCTTTCCGCATTTGTCGGTACTGAGCAATCTTACCTTGGCGCAAGTGAAAGTATTGAAACGGTCGCAGGCGCAGGCGCAAGCACGTGCTCGTGAACTGCTGCAGCGGGTTGGGCTTGAAGAACATATCAACAAGTTTCCAGGGCAGTTGTCGGGCGGGCAACAACAGCGGGTTGCGATTGCCCGCGCGTTGGCAATGGACCCTATTGCCATGTTGTTTGATGAACCCACATCGGCCCTTGATCCCGAAATGGTAAACGAGGTGCTTGATGTGATGGTGGACTTGGCGCGAGAGGGCATGACCATGATGGTTGTAACGCACGAAATGGGTTTTGCGCGCAAGGTTGCCGATCGGGTCGTATTTATGGACCAAGGGCAAATTGTTGAAGACTGCACTAAAGACGAGTTCTTCGGACAGCCCGAAGCCCGCTCGGAACGCGCCAAGCATTTTCTGTCTAAAATTTTGGCTCACTAACTCCCCTTACATTCACTTCTGTTTGCTTATCGATTTGTGCTTGCAGCAGAAGTGCAATTTTGGCTTTTCCGGCTTGATATCAACATGGCGAAATCCTTTTCAAAGCAGGCGGACGATAAAGTCCGCATTTCCAAACTAATGGCGCAGCGCGGATTATGTTCGCGTCGTGAGGCCGACGCCTATATAGAGCGCGGTTGGGTTCGCGTCGACGGACAAGTCGTTTCCGAACTGGGCAGTAAAGCCTATCCGCATCAAACCATCACCTTGGCTCGTCAGGCGCAGCAGCGTCAAACCGCCCGCGTGACCATTTTGCTCAACAAGCCCGTTGGTTATGTTTCCGGGCAGGCTGAAAGCGGTTACCGGCCGGCTGTTACTTTAATTACCCAGCACAATCAGTACCAACGCGGCAAGTCTCCTATTCGTTTTGAGCGCGATCATTTGAGGGGCTTGGCACCCGCGGGTCGGCTGGATATCGACTCACAGGGTTTGCTGGTCCTGACTCAAGATGGGCGCATTGCCCGTCAGTTGATCGATGAGCATTCCGATATCGAAAAAGAGTATCTTGTGCGGGTGGAAGGCCGTTTGTCAGCCGGGGGGCTCAAAATGCTGAATCACGGCCTGAGTCTGGATGGTCAACCCTTAAAGCCTGCGCAAGTGAGCTGGCTTAACGATGATCAATTGCGCTTCGTGTTGCGTGAAGGGAAGAAACGTCAAATTCGCCGAATGTGTGAAATGGTGGGCTTGAAGGTTGTGGGGCTTAAGCGTGTTCGTATGGGGCGTATCGTGTTGGGCGACTTGCCACAAGGCCAATGGCGCTATTTGCCCGAGGGCGAGCGTTTTTGAGCCCCTTTTGATGCTTGTTTTTGAGCCTCATTTGCACGCAGCGTAAAAGTGGCAAACTTATCTTGTGCCAGTGTTTCCACCAGCCACGGCAGCGTGTTTTTCAGTGACTTTTGAAGCGTCCAGGGTGGATTCACGATAAAAAGACCGCTTCCGTGCAAACCCAGCCCATCACGTGACGGTCTGTGTACAGTGAGTGACGCGTTCAGCCAGTTAACGTCATGCAGGCGTTCCAGTGCACGCACCATCTCGGTGGCTTCGCGGCGCTGGACCAGCGGGTACCAAATCAAATAGCATCCTGTTGGAAAGCGTTTCAAGGCTTCCTGAAGACATAAGAAGGTTTTACGATAATCGGACTTGTCTTCGTAGGAAGGGTCGATGAGTGTCACGGCTCGTCGGGTGGGGGGGGGTAGTAGCGCCTTTAGTCCGGCGAATCCGTCGCGCTCATAAGTTTGAATCTTTTTCTGGTCTTCCGACGCCAATGACGCAATGTTAAGCCCCAGATTCCTGAACTCTGTGGGGTGAAGCTCGAAAAGACGAAGACGGTCTTTGGGACGTAAAAGGCTTAGAGCGAGCCAGGGGGAGCCGGGGTAAAAGCGTGCCTCACCGTCGGGATTGAATTGCTCGATGGTTTCCAGGTAACGTGCAATCATGGGTGGCGGTTTCGCCCCAAGCAAGCGATCAAGGCCGCTTTCGTGCTCGCTGTTCTTTGAGGCCCACTCATCAGTCAGATCATAAATGCCGGCACCGGCGTGGGTGTCGATCACCCAGTAAGGAGCATCTTTCTGGTTAAAGTAATCAAGAACCTGCACCACGGTGGCGTGTTTGATGACGTCGGCATGGTTGGCTGCGTGGAAAGCGTGGCGATAACTGAACAAAATAAGCCTTGTAACAAAGAAAGCCCGAATTCGTTATTGTAGTCGTTCGGCCGCCTGTAAGCGGGGGCAGACGGTGGTAAACTCGCTGCACTAGAACATGGCTGTTAATAAAACGGTAGCGTCGGCGTTTTTGTGCACGCCGGCCCAGAGACTTTATAGGTTCGATGAATGTTTGATTTTATTCGTTCGCATCAGCGTCTGATGCAACTTGTGTTGTTGATTCTGATTTTCCCTTCTTTCGCGTTGGTTGGAATCAGCGGATACACGAATTATGTATCGGGTGATGAAGACTTGGTGCAGGTTGGCGACGCCACGATCACGCTCCAGGATTTTGAAGCTGCGCAACGAAACCAAACGCAGCAATTGCAAGCGCGTATGGGGGCTGCCTTCGACCCCTCGGTACTTGAAACGCCGCAAGTCAGAGAGAGCTTGTTGGAGTCGCTGATCGACCGGGGCGTTATCATTGATACCGCGCAACGGGAGCATTTCAGCGTATCCGACACGGTTTTGCGGCGTGCTATTTCCGCTATTCCTGAGCTGCAGGTCGATGGTCGCTTTTCGCCTGAGCGTTACAACGAAGTGCTCGCGTCAATGGGTATAAGCTCACGTGATTTCGAGCAAAGCCAGCGTTCCGAACTGGCTTTGCAACGTGTTTTGGGTCCTATCGCGTTTACAGCCAACGTGCCGGCTACCGTCGAGCAGTACCTCTCCAAAGCGTTAACGGCTCAACGCACCGTGCGGCTGGAAGTGTTTGACGCGGCCAATTATGAAGCAGATATTCAGGTGGACGAGGCAGACATTCAGGCCTGGTACGAGAATAATCAAGAACAGTTGCGTGTGCCTGAGTACGTGAAAGCCGATTACCTCTTGTTGAACGAGGCGGCGGCAATGGCGGCGGTTGCGTCGCCCACTGAGCAGCAATTACAGGATTATTACGAACAGAACAAGCGTCGTTATGTCCTGCCGCCGCGTGTGCAGCTCAGCCATATTCTGATTCAGGCCGGTGCCGATGCAAGTGCAGACGAAAAACAGGCGGCACGTAAGAAAGCGGAAGAGATCGCCACCCGTGTTGCCCAGCAACCGGAACAGTTTGCTGATATCGCGCGGGAATCTTCGGAAGATATCGGTTCTGCTAACCAAGGTGGGCAGTTGGGGTGGGTTACCCGTGGCACGTTGCCGCCTAACCTCGAGCAAGCGGTGTTTTCACTCGACAAAGGCGAGGTTTCCGGTGTGGTCGAGGGGCCTGATGGTTTCCATGTGTTTTTGGCCAACGACGTGCAAGCAGAGCGCGGCGAAACCTTTGAGCAGGCAAAAGCCAAAGTTGAAGCGGAAGTTCGCCGTCAACTAGGTGCCGAGCAGTTTGCCGACATGGCTTCCCGTTTGCGTGATTTGGCCTATGACAACCCTCAAAGTCTTGAACCCGCTGCGCAGGCGCTGGGTCTGGAGATTAAAAGTGCATCAGGCATTGGCGCCGACCGCTTGCTGGCGGCCCGGCAGGTGAAAGGAAACGCCGCCTCGGCAGGGGAGGACGCCACGCTACTCGAAGACCCGCGTGTGCGTCGGGCCTTGTTTTCCAACGCGCTGATGGCGGAAAAGCAGAATTCCGGTGTGATCGAAATCTCTCCCGACACCATGTTGGTGGTCCGGGTGAACGAAGTTGTACCCTCCCACATTCAGCCGTTGGAAGATGTGAAAGAGGTTATTCGACAAACACTGGTTCGTGAGCGGGCCGCGCAAGCGGCCATTAAGGCAGGCGAAGCCGCTTTGCAGGCTTATCAAAACCAAGCCGATAAAGCCGAAGCGCCGGAAGGTTTTGGTACGGCTCAAACAATCAGCCGCTCCAATCCGCAGGGTGTCAACCCGGAAGTGTTGTTGGCTGCCTTCGATGTTGCTTCAGGTTCGTTACCCGCTTATACCGGTGTGTCGGGTGATTCGGGCTACGTGGTTGTTCGGGTGGAGTCGGCCGAGCAGGGCGAAGCCAATGAAAATCTGAACGTTGCGTTGCAACGCGAGCTTGATATGTTGTGGGCCCAGGCTGAAGAACGGGCGGTTTTACGCGAGTTGCGCAAAACCGTGGGTGTTGAAATGCTGCCTGAAGCTCAGAACGTGGTTCAGGAAGGGCTTGACGACGAAGACGCTTGATTGCTGTTGAGCAACGGTTTCAGGTAAGTCCATACATGCTCTGCCAGAATGGCCTGAGCGGACTCATTGGGATGAATGCCATCGTCTTGAAAGTAATTTCGGTCGGTGGCAATGTCTTCAAGTAGAAAGGGCACCAGTGCAGTTTGGTGTTCTTTCGCCAAGTCTTGAAAAAGGTTGTAAAACGCTTTCGTGTATGTCGGCCCGTAATTAGGTGGAATGCGCATGCCGATCAGCAAGGTTTGCGCGTTGGCCTGTTTAACCTGAGCAATCATTTGTGTCAGGTTTTCGCGTGTCATATCCAGCGACAAACCTCGCAAGGCATCGTTACTGCCTAATTCAATGATCACAATCGAAGGTTGATGCTTCTCGAGCGCATCGGGCAGACGTGTTAAACCGCCACTGGTGGTATCGCCACTGATGCTGGCATTTCTGACCCGATATCCGGCCGATATTTCATCCAGTTTTCGGTTAAGGTGTTCTACCCATCCACTTCCTCTTTCTATGCCGTATTCGGCGGCAAGGCTGTCGCCGATAACCAGAATCGTTTGTTCGTTTTGTTTCGAGGTTTCAGTTTGCGCCGCAGCGGTCTTGATGTGAATCAGGCAAAATAGAGCAGCAAAAATCATTAAGCAGCGAGTCAGCATGAGTTTGGTTAATTCCGTTGAAGTTCAAAACCTTTGCCAGCGCGTCACTGATCGGGGCGGCGAGCTGACAATTCTCGATAATATCAGTCTGAATGCACACCCGGGCGAGGCCATTGCTATTACGGGTAGTTCGGGTTCGGGTAAATCCACGCTGCTTGGACTCATGGCGGGGTTGGATGTTCCCACGTCGGGCTCTGTGCATTTAATGGGACACAGTTTATTTTCTCTGGACGAAGAGGGGCGTGCTGCATTGCGGGCACGGCATATTGGTTTTGTCTTTCAGTCGTTTCAGTTGTTGCCCAATTTAACCGCACTTGAAAACGTGATGTTGCCGCTGGAGTTGTCAGGGCATCCGGCACTTGAGGCGGCCACCCGGATGCTTGAAAAAGTCGGGTTGAAAGATCGCCTTCGCCACTATCCCAAAACCTTGTCGGGGGGTGAGCAACAACGTGTTTCTCTGGCGCGGGCCTTCGTCGTTCAACCCGACATTCTATTTGCCGACGAACCCACAGGAAGTCTGGATGAGCAGAATGGGCAAATCGTTATTGAATTGATGTTTCGTCTGCTGAAAGAACAGTATGCAACGTTAGTGATGGTGACACATGACCCGGCCGTTGCGGCTCGTTGCGACCGCCAGCTTAGGTTACAGGGTGGCCGGCTGGCTACATGATTTTTTGTTATAAGCATAAAACAATGCTGTGCCTGTGGTATGTTACGTGCGGAAGTTTTAAGGGAAGCACGTGAAATGATGGTTTTTTTTGCAGCACTGTTTGTTTTTATATGGTCTACCGGGTTTATTGTAGGTAAGGCCATCGTACCTTATGCCGACCCCACCTTATTCCTTTTTGTTCGAATTTGTATAGCAGCCGTGTTGTTCACCGGCGTCGCGTTTTACGGGCGGGTAACCTGGCCGCCATGGCGGGAAGTGCATAAGCACATGATCGCAGGTGTATTGCTGCAAGGGATGTATTTATCGGGTATTTTTTGGGCGATTGCAGGGGGTGTTCCCCCTGCCATTATGGCGCTCATGGGGGCTTTGCAACCACTCCTGACCGCAGCTATTGCCATTCCGCTTCTCAAAGAGGTTCCCACAAAACGTATCTGGATCGGCCTGACCATGGGGATGGTCGGTGTCTTTTTCGTTATACAACCCGCGTTAAATAATGATGGAGTCAATGCCTTTCCTTTATGGGCATTTTTGGTGGGTGTTGCAGCAATTCTGGCCATTACTTTTGGCACAATTTTGCAGAAAACCTCTATTTCCCAAGTGGATATTCGTGTGGCGTTGTCGCTTCAAAATTTCGGGACACTGATCTTTCTAGGCATTTGTGTTCTTGTTTTGGGAGCCGATCGTTGGGTTTGGTCGCCCGAGCTTTGGGCGTCTTTATTGTGGGCGGCTTTTGTTTTAACGGGTATCGGCACCGTTTTGCTTATTTATATTATTCGGCGCGGGCAGGCGGCAACGGCGTCTTCGTTGATGTTTCTGGCGCCGCCCCTGGCAGCTATAGAAGCCTATTTTATGTTTGGCGACACGTTAGGACCGATTCAGTTACTGGGTTTCATCGTGGTGCTAACGGGCGTTATTATTTGCAATACACGTAAGGGTGCCAAAGCATGACCTTATTGTCGTTAACACGCTTGCTTGCGCTTATAACAGCGTTATTTATGGCCGCACCGGTATGGTCGCAAGCGGACGGCTATATCGCGAGGTCGTTGCATCACGCCTTTCCCGGTGGTGTTGCTGTGTTGCCGTTGGGGTCGCATGCGCAGCCGCCGCAGGCGTATTACCGCGATCGTCCTGTGATGGTTTTGAAAGACACCGATGCGCAATGGGTGGCGGTTGTAGGTATTGGGCTTGAGGTTTCACCCGGCCCGGAAAACATTCAGGTAAAAGATACCGCAGGCACGTTATCCGTGGTGTCGTTTAACGTGGCCCCGCGCGAATACAAGGAACAACACATCAAACTGCGTAATCGCAAACATGTGAATCCCGACCCTGAGCAACTCAAGCGTTTCGAGCGGGAGTATCAACAGCAGATTAACGCGTATGCGCAGTTCAGGACTACGGGTCCCAGCAACATTTTGCTCGACGAACCCGTTAGCGGCCCATTGTCCAGTCCCTTCGGATTACGGCGTTTTTTCAATGGTGAAGAGCGAAACCCACACTCAGGGCTTGACTTTGCGGTTCCCAAGGGAACACCGGTGAAAGCACCCGCCAACGGAGTGGTCACGATTGTTGATGAGTTTTTCTTTAATGGAAAAACCATCTTTCTTGATCATGGTCAGGGTTTAATTACCATGTACTGTCATTTGTCGGCTACCGATGTTGCGGTAGGCCAAACCATACAGCGGGGGCAGGTCATTGGTAAAGTAGGCGCAACCGGCCGGGTAACGGGCCCGCATTTGCACTGGAATGTTAGTTTGAATGGCGAAAGGGTTGACCCAGCCATTTTTATAGGGAAAGTGTCCCGTTAGGTGTTTAACCTTTTACACGTACAATTTTCTGTACTTGCTGCACGTGCCGGATAGCGCGGATAACCTGGGCCAAGTGCTTGCGGCTGTCTACTTGAATCGTTAAATGCAAGAGCCCGGTAGCAGCCGCTTCTTCCTGCATTGTCAGATGCAGAATATTAGAGCCGGCATCGGTAATTTCGGCCGCCAGACGCCCAAGTACGCCACGTTCGTTAATGACTGTCACGTCGAGCCGGGTGTTTAGGTGGCGTGCCGTATCGTTGGCCCATGCTACCGGAATCCAACGTTCCGGCTCGCGGGCTCGCTGGCGCTGCGCAACAGAACAATCGGCCATATGAATGACCAGCCCATGGCCCAGGCGAATGCCGCCGATAATGGCGTCACCCGGAAGCGGACCACAGCACTGTGCCAATTGAACAGCTTGCCCTTCATTGCCATGAATCAGAATAGGGGTTGCCTTGGCCGTGGTAATTTCATCAACGGCTGCCGCAGTAGTGGCCAGGATGGTGTTCTCAGGGGCAAAACGGCGCGCCACAACCGCCGCCAGACGCTTGCCCAGGCCAATATCAGCCAGGATTTCCTCGCGCGACGCCGCGCCTGAACTTTTGGCGAGCTTTTCCCAGTTTAGGTCATCGTCCTGTGGGTATGCCGCTCCGATTTGATCGAACGCCTGCATGAGCAGACGCTGGCCAAAGGCAACTGATTCTTCATATTTCACTGTGCGCAAGTAGTGCCGGATTTCCGATCGGGCACGACCGGTGCGCACGTAGTTCAGCCATTGGGCGCTGGGGCGCGACGCGGGGGAAGTGACAATTTCAACCTGGTCGCCGCTTTTCAATTCCGTGCGTAAAGGCGAGAATTCGCCGTTGATTTTCGACGCGATTGCCTGGTTACCAATATCGGTGTGGATTGAATAGGCAAAATCGACCGGCGTGGCCCCACGGGGCAATGAAACAATTTTCCCTTGGGGTGTAAACACGTAAACGGCGTCGGGGAACAGGTCGACTTTTACGTGCTCCAGGAACTCGCCTGAGTCGCCCGTTTGGCTTTGAATGTCGAGCAGCGACTGAAGCCATTGATGGGTGCGCTTTTGCAGGGTGTTAAGCTCACTATCGTCGTTCTTGTAAAGCCAATGCGCCGCCACGCCTTCTTCGGCAACCCGGTCCATGTCGCGTGTGCGAAACTGGAATTCAACAGGTGTGCCATAGGGCCCCAGTAACGTAGTATGCAGTGACTGATAGCCATTCAGCTTTGGTATGGCGATGTAGTCTTTGAATTTGCCGGGCACCGGTCGATACAATTGGTGCAGCGTCCCAAGAGCCAGATAGCATTCAGGCAGGGTGTGAACCACCACCCTAAACCCGTATATGTCGAGCACGTCAGAAAATGATTTCTTTTGCTCGACCATTTTTTTGTAGATGCCGAACAACGATTTCTCGCGGCTGGAAATTTCAGCTTCGATACCTGCGGCAGGCAGTGCCACCTTAACGGCTTCGGTAATTTTGCCCAACACTTCCCGGCGGTTACCGCGCGCTGACATAACGGCTTTTTTCAAGACCTCGTAACGATTGGGGTAGGTAGCCTGAAAACAAAGGTCTTGAAGCTCACGGAAAAGCGCATTTAACCCCAGCCGATGGGCGATCGGGGTGTAAATTTCCATGGTTTCGCGGGCGATGCGCCGCCGCTTTTCAGGGCTGACCGCGTCGAGCGTGCGCATGTTGTGCATGCGGTCGGCCAGTTTGATCAGGATAACGCGAACGTCGCGCGCCATGGCCAACAGCATTTTGCGGAAGCTTTCTGCCTGCTGTTCGGCTTTGGTTGCGAACTCAAGCCTGTCTAGTTTTGAAAGACCGTCGACAATTTCCGCCACATCGGGGCCAAAGCGTTCGGCCAATTCCTGCTTGGGTACGCCGGTGTCTTCCATGACGTCGTGCAAGAGCGCAGCCATGAGTGAATCGGCGTCCAGCTTCCAGCCGGCACAGATTTCGGTGACGGCAATGGGATGGGAAATGTAGGGTTCTCCGCTGGCGCGGAACTGGCCCAAGTGGGCCTGATCTGAAAAACGGTAAGCTTCTTTTACACGCTCGATGTCTTTTTCATCAAGGTACTGACTGATGATTTGCGTTAACGGCGCAAGCGAAGCAATGGGGGGGGAAGCGGGTGTGGCATGTGCCGGTAACGTTGGCGTACTGGCGCGAACTTTAGTTTTTTTGGCGCGTTTACGCAGCCGCGGACCCTTCCGGAGGACAGCCAGAAGGCCGGAAGAGGCACCACGAAGACTGGTAAACGCCATACATCATCCTTTTAGCGGGATCAGGTGGGAACTTTGCGCAGCATGTCTAACCCTGTGACACCGGCTGCGATTTCACGCAAGGCCGTTACAGTGGGTTTATCTTTGGATTCAATGCGTGCTTCATGACCCTGTGCGAGCTCACGGGCACGGTAGGTGGCCGCCAGCGTAAGATTAAAACGGTTTGGAATTTTGTTCAGGCAATCTTCAACAGTAATGCGGGCCATAATTAAAGTCCTTTAAAAACAAAAGGTTGAATTTAAGATTCGGTGGGGCTGATACCCAATTGAGAGAAGAGTTCTGCGTGCCGCGTAGCCTGCGCGGGATATCGCAACCTAGCGGATTCCACAATGTGGGAAAGTTGGTTTAAAGCTGTGCTAAATTCTTGATTAATAATAACATATTGGCAGTCTGAAGCGTGGGACATTTCACCGCCGGCAGCCAGTAATCGTTTGGTAATGACCTGGGGTGCGTCTTGGCCGCGTTTTTTCAGGCGAGTCTCAAGTGCTTCAATAGAGGGCGGCAAGATGAAAATGCCAATAGCATCGGGGTAATGCTTTTTTATTTGGCGCGCGCCTTGCCAATCGATCTCAAGTAATACGTCGTGCCCGTTTTGGGTTGCTTGTTCAATGCGGTCGCGCGGGGTGCCGTAGAAATTGCCGTGGACCTCGGCCCATTCAAGCAGTTCGTTATTGTCACGCATGGCTTTGAAGGCCTCTTTAGAGACAAAACGATAGTGTTCCGCATCGACCTCCCCAGGTCTGGGTTCACGGGTGGTGCACGAAATAGACAAAACAATTGAGGGGTCGCGCTCGAGCAGGCCGTTGACCAGGCTGGATTTGCCTGCGCCGCTGGGGGCTACCACCATTAAAATTGAACCGGAAGTCATTGCCATGGCTGTATTTTGGTTGGCGAGGCTGGCAAGTTTATCATTCCGGCGCGGCGTCTGGTTGGCCCAGAGCGGCCAGTGTTGCAAGACATACGCTTTCATCGACACAAAGAAAAACCGCAGCGTCGCCGGGGTTCATGTTGAAGGCCAGATCGTCGACTTCTTGTACGGCTTGCGCCTCGGTTCCCACCGCCGTTACGTGCCAGTCGTTTGCCTGGACGTATTCTTCTTCGGAAACCAGTTCGGCCATTTTCTCGATGCTGGGTTCGCTAACGGCGACGTAAGCTTTGAACGAGAGTTCACCCATTTCGACCTGAAGTATCAGACCCTGTGGAAGGGTCGCTAAAATAGTGCTTTGCGCTTTCATTTAAGGATTGTAGCGCAACGGGTGCTAAGCTGAACCCCACTTTAGCAATAGGAAATAGAGAGTCATGAAACTGGCGACATGGAATGTAAATTCGCTGAAAGTACGTTTGCCGCAGGTGCTTGAATGGTTGGGCACGAGTGGAGTCGATGTCTTGTGTCTGCAGGAATTGAAGATGCCGCACGACAAGTTCCCCTTGGCGGAATTTGAAGCAATTGGATATCAGGCGTGCTGGGCAGGGCAGAAAACATATAATGGCGTGGCGGTGATTTCCCGCGACCCGGCCCGTTCAGTACAAATTAATATGCCGGGCTTTCCCGACGATCATCAGCGCCTTATTGCCGTCACCTTACCGAGCCCACAGGGCGATATTCGTGTTGTGAGTGTGTATTGCCCGAATGGGCAGGCAGTGGGTAGCGACAAATACACCTACAAACTGGCATGGTTTGCCGCCTTGCGTGAGTGGCTGGTTACCGAGCTGGCCACACACCCGCGCATGGTGGTGCTGGGCGACTATAACGTCGCGCCGGCCGATGCCGATGTACATGACCCGGCAAAATGGGAAGGTGATGTATTGGTTTCGCCACCGGAACGGGAGGCCTTTGAGGCGTTGTTGAATTTGGGTTTTACTGACGCTTTTCGTCATTTCCCCCAGGAGGAGAAAATGTTTAGCTGGTGGGATTATCGGCGAATGGCATTTCGCCGGAATGCGGGTCTGCGCATCGATCATGCGTTGGTTTCGTTGGCCCTGCTGCCTTTCTGCACGGCATGTGAAATAGATAAAGCACCGCGTCGTAACGAGCAGCCTTCTGATCACACGCCCGTTATTGTGACGCTGGACTTGCCCGTTGAAAAAGGGGCTTAACATGGCGCCTCGCAGCGGGCCGGGTCCCGACGACGCTCCGGTGATGTCGGAGCAGCAGGGTGTGCGCTATCTGCACTTCGGTTCCGATTGGGTTCAGGGTGCCATGCGCGTGCGCCGGCCGGATGAGCTGGTGCTAGCTTACACACAACAAATGATGGCCTGGTTGTTGTTCCTGGAGCCCGACGCAAGCGATGAGTTAGCGATGTTGGGGCTTGGAGCGGGGTCGTTAGCGCGGTTTACCCATCGATACACAACAAGTCGTCTTCATGTGGTGGAATGGAACCCACAGGTAACCGCCATTTGTCGCGCTTATTTTCGTTTGCCCGAGTCGGGTCGAATGAAGATTTGGCATGAGGACGCGGCCGACTGGGTGGAGCGCCCTGACGTAGTGGGTCGATTCCGATCGTTAATGGTTGATTTATACGATGCCCAGGCGCAAGGCCCGGTGTGTGACAGCCAAGCGTTTTATGACGCTTGTTTTAGTGCCTTGGAAGATGCCGGTATGCTGGTGGTGAATTTATTTGGGCGCCATAGCAGTTTCAAGCGCAATATCGATCATCTGCATAAAGCCTTTAACGGTCGCCTGCTCTTGCTGCCCGAAATTGATGAAGGTAATCGCGTTGCAATGGCATTTAAAGGGCCTTTGCTGGACGTTTCGGTTGCGCAGTTCCTGGCTCGCGCAGCGCAGGTCCGACACCAGTATGGTTTACCTGCTGAACAGTGGGCGCGTTCTTTGTTGGCCGATGCGAACCGGCACGGACGCGTTGTCGTTTGAAATCAACTCATTAAAATAGATCAACTTTAATCAGGAGCGTCTTCATGATTCAACTCAAACTTGTTCGTCCGTTGCTGGGCGCGCTGCTGTCTTTATGCGCAGCAATGCCCGTTGCAACGCAAGCGCAATCGGTTGCCGTTACCTCTATTGTGGAGCATCCGGCGCTTGATTCCATTAAAGATGGTGTAAAGGCGGCACTGGAAGAGGCAGGATTTACCGAAGAAAAAGGGTTGAATTGGCAGTTTCAAACCGCCCAGGGAAATACGGCCATCGCCGCTCAAATTGCCCGTAAGTTTGTCGGTGATCGCCCCGACGTCATCGTCGCCATTGCTACGCCGTCGGCCCAGGCCGTCGTCGCCGCCACGCGCGATATTCCTGTCGTGTATTCCGCCGTTACCGATCCAGTGGCAGCACAATTGGTGGAGTCGTTCGAGCCCTCAGGAACCAATGTCACCGGCGTGTCGGACATGCTTGATCTGGAGCGTCAAATTGAGCTGATTCGTGCGGTTGTGCCCAACGCCAAAACAGTGGGTATGGTGTATAACCCCGGCGAGGCCAATTCCGCGGTTGTGGTTAAGCAGATGCGTGAAATGTTGCCCGAATATGGTATGACGCTTATGGAAGCCAGTGCGCCACGCACCGTTGATGTCGGCGCGGCGGCACGCAGTTTAATCGGCAATGTTGATGTTATCTACACCAATACCGATAACAACGTTGTCTCTGCTTACGAAGCATTGGTAAAAGTGGGCAACGATGCGCAAATTCCTCTGGTGGCTTCCGACCCCGATAGTGTCAAGCGAGGCGCTGTTGCTGCGCTTGGCGTGAATTATTACGACTTGGGTTTGCAAACCGGCGCGATGGTGATCGACATTCTGAAAGGTGCCGAGCCGGGCGAAATGCCTTCGCAGCTTAGCGAGGGACTTGAGTTGCATGTGAATCTGCAAGCTGCAACCAAACAAGGTGTAACGCTCTCCAACGATTTGATCGATTCGGCAGCCAATGTGATTCGCTGACGCGGAGTAAAACATGTCGCTTTATTCAATGTGGGGGGCACTGGAGATTGGCTTGATCTTCGGGCTGGTCGCGCTGAGTGTACTGCTTTCCTTTCGCATCCTGCGCTTTCCGGATCTCACCGTAGACGGCAGCTTTCCGTTGGGTGCTGCTGTGGCGGCCGTTCTGATTCAGGCTGATTGGGACCCTTTTTTGGCTACGCTCATGGCAGTACTGGCCGGTGCGTTGGCCGGGGCGCTTACAGCGTGGTTGAACATTCGCCTGAAGATCATGGATTTATTGGCCAGTATTCTGGTCATGATTGCCCTGTACTCGATTAACTTGCGCATTATGGGCGCGCCTAATATTCCGCTCATTATGGAACCCACTGTTTTCAGTGTGCTGCAACCTGAGCAGGGAATAAGTGATTATGTTTTTCGATCTTTGCTAATGATCATGATTGTGGTCATAGTTAAGTGTGCGCTCGATGCTTATTTGGTGACGCGTTCGGGTCTGGCCATGCGCGCAACAGGCTCGAACCCACGCATGGCACGAGCTCAGGGCGTGGCAACGGGTGGGATGGTTATTTTAGGCCTGGCCATTGCCAATGCCTTATGTGCCCTGGGCGGTGCCTTGTTTGCCCAGTCTCAGGGCGGCGCCGATATTTCGATGGGGATCGGTACCATTGTGATCGGTCTGGCGGCGGTGATCGTGGGGGAGAGTATCTTAAGCTCGCGCAAATTGTTCTTCATGACGCTGGCAGTCATTGTTGGTGCGGTTCTGTACCGTTTTTTTGTCGCGTTGGCGCTCAACGCCGATTTTATCGGCTTGAAAGCACAAGATTTGAACCTGATTACGGCAGTGCTGGTCACGGTTGCCTTGGTTATTCCACTTTTGCGTAAGCGCTTGCGAGTGCGCGGGGGAGGTTGAATATGCTGAAGGTCGATAATTTACACGTTACTTTTAACCCTGGCACACCCATTGAGAACAAAGCATTGCAAGGCTTGTCATTGGAAATTCCGTCCGGACGATTTGTGACGGTAATCGGGTCGAACGGCGCGGGCAAGTCAACCTTGCTAAATGCAATTTCAGGTGATTTGTTTACTGATAAGGGACGCATCCAGGTTGATGATCAAGATGTTACGCGGATGCCTGTTTGGGAACGGGCAACACATGTGGCCAGGGTGTTTCAGGATCCCATGGCGGGTACTTGTGAGGATTTGACGATCGAGGAGAACTTGTCGTTGGCGACAAGTCGAGGTGCGCCGCGAGGTTTACGCCGAGCTGTGAAAAAATCGATGCGCGAGGCGTTTCGCGCGCGCTTGGCCTCGCTGGGCTTGGGTCTTGAAAACCGGTTAACCGATCGCATTGGCTTGTTGTCGGGCGGGCAGCGCCAAGCCGTCAGTCTACTTATGGCAACCTTGCAACCTTCGCGCATTTTGTTACTCGACGAGCACACGGCGGCATTGGATCCGCGTACGGCTCAATTCGTGCTTGATTTAACCTGTGACATCGTGGCGCAACACAAACTCACCACACTCATGGTAACCCACAGCATGAAACAAGCGCTTGAAGTGGGGGATCGCACGGTGATGCTGCATCAGGGCAAGGTTGTACTCGACGTTCAAGGTGATCAGCGCAAGAACCTCGATGTTCCCCAGTTATTGCAGTTGTTTGAGCGTGTACGCGGTGAAATAGTGTCAGACGACACTTTATTACTGGGTTGAAACCGGCCTTTTCTTTTCATTATGATGAGGCGGCTTTTGAAATTCTTTGAAATCTTTTTTATTACTGTACAGGCTGGTTTCGTTTTATACTTTCTTTTTTCCAAACATTACAGATATTGCAGAACCTGTTAAAAGGTTTTGTTGCTGGAGCCGTTCAATGCTTAAACCCCGACTCTCTGGCTGGCAGAGAACCAGTGTTATTGTGCTTCTCTCGGCCGGCTTGCTTGCTGCGTGCAGTGAGGAGCCAGAACAGAAACAACAGGGAATGAAAATACCCGTCAATGTGGTTACTGTTGAGCCTACTTCAACCGAAGTAACGGTAAATTTGCCAGGGCGGGTTGAGGCCATTAAAGACGCACAAATCCGTGCACGGGTAAATGGCATTGTTACCGATATCAAATTCGAGCAAGGCGGCGATGTTGAGCAAGGTCAGTCGCTCTTTACCATTGATCCCGCTCCTTATCAGGCGGTGCTCGACGGCGCCAAGGCACAGTTGTTGCAGGCACAAGCCGACGCCAAAAGCGCCCGCCTTCTCGCACAGCGCTACGCGCGTCTTGTTAAAGATAACGCAGTAAGCCGTCAGGAGTACGATAACGCTCAGGCCGCCGCCGCCCAGGCCGAGGCAGCAATTGCAGCAGGCAAAGCGGCTGTTCAATCGGCGCAAATTGATCTGGGCTACACCGAGGTTGTGTCGCCGATCGACGGTCGTATCGGCAAATCTTATGTTACTGAAGGGGCGTTGGTGAGCGCTACGCAGGCGACTCAGTTGGCTCTTGTGCAGCAACTCGACGAAGTTTATGTCGACATCACACGCTCAACATCAGAAGTCATGCAATTACGCAAGGCGCTGGAAAGCGGCATGCTTGAGCAAGCCCCCGATGGGTCGGCAAAGGTTGAAGTGATGCTTGAAGACGGCACACTGTATCCCGAGTCAGGCAAACTGTTGTTTTCCGGCGTTACCGTCGATCCAGCTACAGGTCAAGTCAGTTTGCGTGCGGTCTTTCCCAATAAGGATGAAATTCTGTTGCCCGGTATGTATGTGAGGGTGAAGCTTGGGCAGGGTGTTGATCGCAAGGCGCTTTTGGTGCCGCAGCAGGCTGTACAACGTAGCCCCGATGGCAGCAGCACACTGATGCTGGTGAAAGACGGCAAAGTGGCGGCAACACCGGTAACGGTTGGGCCGCTCCTCGATAACAAATGGTTGATTACCGACGGTTTATCGGCGGGCGACGTGGTTATTGTGGCGGGTTTCCAAAAAATTCGTCCTGGTGCGCCGGTGCAGCCGATTCCCTGGAATCCTGATCAACCGGCGGGTGCGGCGGCAGGGCAACAGCCTAATGGCGCGGCCAAGGCCACCCCGAAAGAGGGTGGCGGGCCTTCCGGTACTTCCGGCGAGTCCTCCAAATAACGCACACCAACCCATGCGGGCGTCTTGGTATCGGCGCTCGGCGGACAGACAGAGATCCAGCAAATGCCTCAGTTTTTTATTGAAAGACCTATTTTTGCGTGGGTGGTTGCGTTGGCCATCACCCTGGCCGGCCTGGTCGCGATTCCGAATATGGCGGTTTCGCAGTACCCCGACGTCGCGCCACCCGAAATTAGCATCCGTGCAACCTATCCCGGGGCGTCGGCTGAAGATGTGTCAACGACGGTTGCCAGCGTTATTGAAGATGAGCTTAACGGGGCAACGGGGCTGATTTATTACGAGTCAGTTAGTGATTCTTACGGTTCTGCTGAAATTACCGCCACGTTTGCTCCTGGCACCGATCCTGACATGGCGCAGGTTGATGTACAGAATCGTATCTCTAATGTTACGGCGCAGTTGCCTGGGGCGGTAACGCAACAGGGTTTGCAGATCCGTAAAAGTAACTCTAACTTTTTGTTGGTGGTGGCCCTGTCGTCCGATGATGGCTCCATGAGTCAGGTTGAGTTGGCCGATTACATCACCCGCAATATCCAGAACCCTATTTCAAGGGTGCCGGGCGTAGGTGATTTCCGTTTGTTTGCCGCGCCCCGTGCGATGCGCATTTGGGTCGATCCCGACAAGCTCGTGGGTTTCAATTTAAGCATGGCCGAAGTGAATGCTGCGGTGGCTTCGCAGAATACGCTTGTTTCGGCGGGTATTCTGGGTGCGCCACCCAACCCCAATTCACAGAGGGTGTCCGCTCCAATTGTCGTGAACGGTGAGTTGAAATCGGTTGAGCAGTTTGAAAATATTGTGCTGCGCTCAAATCTGGATGGTGCAACCGTCAAGCTTAAAGACGTTGCACGCGTTGAGATTGGTGAAGACAACTATCAGTTCGGTGCGCGTTTGAACGGCAAGCCAACGGCCGCCTTTGCCATTTCCTTGGCGACCAACGCCAACGCTTTGTCGACTGCGGAAGGCATTAAACAAACCATGAAAGAACTCGAGCAGTTCTTTCCTGTCGGGGTGTCCTATTCCATTCCCTACGATACGACGCCCTATGTCCAGCTTTCCATTGAACAGGTCGTGCATACCTTGTTCGAAGCCATGGTGCTGGTGTTTCTTGTGATGTTCCTGTTCCTGCAGAACGTGCGCTATACGCTGATTCCGGCACTGGTGGTACCGGTGGCCGTGCTGGGCGCCTTCGCAGTCATGCTGGCGTTGGGCTTCTCAATTAATGTTCTGACCATGTTTGCCATGGTGCTGGCAATCGGGATTCTCGTTGATGACGCCATTGTGGTGGTCGAAAACGTTGAAAGGGTGATGGTGGAGACCGGCAAGTCACCAAAAGAGGCAACGCGTCTTGCCATGCCTCAGATTAGCGGGGCTGTGGTCGGGATGACGCTGGTCTTGTCCACGGTCTTTTTCCCACTCGCTTTCATGAGTGGTTCCGTGGGCATTATTTATCGGCAGTTCGCCATCGCCATGGCGGTTTCCATTTTGTTTTCCGGTTTTTTGGCGCTCAGTTTTACGCCGGCTTTATGCGGCACCATTTTGAAGCCCGTTGCCAAGGGTTCGCACCAGGAAAAGAAAGGGTTTTTCGGCTGGTTTAATCGATCGTTTGACCGCGTAACGCACCGGTATGAAGGTTGGGTGGGGCGAAGCTTAAAACGTACCGGTCGCCTGATGATTGTGTACCTTGTCCTCCTGGGCGCGCTGGGCTTCATGTACGATAAATTGCCAACGTCGTTTTTACCTGATGAAGATCAGGGTTACTTGATTACGAATATCGAACTGCCCTCGGGTGCCACGGCCAACCGCTCAATGGATATCATTGAAAAAGTTGAAAAATATTTCAGTGAACAGCCGCAAGTGGCAAATATCGTTACAGTTCAGGGGTTCAGCTTTAACGGTAACGGTTTGAATGCCGCGTTGGCGTTCGTTCCGCTCAAGCCGTTTGACGAGCGTCCAGGGCCGGAAAATTCGGCGCAGACGGTGGCCGGGAAAGCCACCCAGTCGCTATTGTTCGGCTTGCCCGATTCCATGGTGTTTTCTTTGGTTCCCCCGGCAATTTCGTCATTGGGCAACGCAACGGGTTTCGACTTGCGTTTGCAGGACCGGGGCGGCTTGGGCCAGGCAACCTTAATGCAGTCGGCCCAGCAATTATTGCAACTCGCTAACGAGAGTTCGATATTAACGGACACCCGTATTACGGGACTGAGTCCTGGTCCGCAATTGAAGATTTCAATCGATCGGGATAAGGCTGCTGCGTTAGGGGTCAGTTTCAGCGAAGTGTCGACGATGCTCAGCACCGCGTTGGGCTCGTCTTATGTGTCCAAATTCCCGAACCAGGGACGCATGCAGAATGTTTGGGTTCAGGCAGAGGCTGATCACCGCATGAATATTAACGACATCATGACACTGAATGTGAAGAATGCCCAGGGCGGTATGGTTCCGATGTCGGCACTGGTTGATGTTGAATGGGACCAAGGGCCCGTGCAGGTGGTGCGCTATAACAGTTATGAGTCCGTTCGAATCGGCGGGGGTGCCGCGGCGGGTTACTCCACGGGTGAAGCCATGGCGGAGGTGGAGCGCCTGATTCAACAACTGCCGCCTGGCATTGGCTTTGAGTGGACGGGTCTGTCTTATCAGGAACGGCAGGCAGGCGCACAATCATTGATTTTGATGGGTTTGGCCATGTTGGTTGTGTTCCTTTTGCTGGCGGCGCTTTATGAAAGCTGGGCAATTCCGTTGTCGGTGATGATGATGGTGCCTTTGGGCATGTTGGGTGCGGTGACACTGGTCAGTTTGCTGGGCATGTCGAACGATGTTTACTTCCAGGTCGGCATGATTACGGTCATGGGCTTGGCCGCCAAGAACGCAATTCTTATTGTTGAGTTCGCCAAAGACGCTTATGCAGATGGGAAAGGGCTTGTTGAGTCAACGATTGAGGCGGCTAAATTACGTTTCCGACCTATTCTCATGACGTCATTTGCATTCATGTTGGGCGTTGTACCGTTGGCAATTGCAACTGGGCCGAGTTCCGCCAGCCAGAATGCGGTAGGTCTAGGCGTATTGGGAGGCATGTTGGCGGCGACGCCGCTGGCAATGGTATTTGTACCCACGTTTTTCGTCGTTATTATGACGCTGTTCAAAACCCGTCCCAAGAAACTGGGTAAAACCGGGGGTGCGTCGCATTCGGAATCAGAAGCAGCTACATCGCAGGGGCAGTCATGATCAAGCGTAATTTTCACTATCGGCTTTTACCGATCGCCGTTGCTCTCGTTCTGGCGGGTTGCTCCCTTTCGCCTGATTACAACCGACCCGCCGCTCCCGTGCCGGAGACGTATCCCAACGCTTCTGAAGGGTTGCAAGAGGAAAATGCCGTTCCAGCCGCCGATCTGGGCTGGCGGCAGTTTTTTCAAGACCCTCAGTTAAAAGCGCTGATTGAAATCGCACTCAATAACAATCGCGATTTGCGTGTGGCGATTGAAAGGGTCGAGGAGTCGCGCGCGTTGTACGGCATTCAGCAAAGTGATCGCTTTCCCACCATTGGTGCCGGTGCCAATGCGTCAATTCAGCGTATGCCGGAAGAGTTGCGTGCCGGTGGGGCGTCTGCTCCCAGCGTAAGCCGTATGTATCAGGCGGGTGTAGGGATTACGGCGTTTGAGCTGGATTTATTCGGTCGCGTTAAAAATTTAACCGAAGCCGCTTATCAACAGTATTTGGCCAGCGAGCAGGCACGGCGCACTGTGCATATTTCATTAATTGCGCAGGTTGCCGAAGCGTACTTTCGTTTGCGGGCAACCGAACTGCAGCGCCAGATCATCGAGCAAACACTTAAATCGCGCAGCAATTCATACGACTTAATCAAAAAGCGTTTTGATATCGGCGTGGCCGGTTCACTCGACTTGTATCAGGCAAAAAGTCAGCTCGATCAGGTGAGGTCGGACCTACAGGAAATTCGCCGTCTGGAGCAACAGGCACAAAATGCCTTGTTGTTGTTGCTGGGTGATACGCCGGGCCCAATGTTGCCTGAATCAGCACCGTTTAGTCGCGATCAACTGATGGCGCAAATCCCGGTCGGCCTGCCGTCTGATTTATTGACGCGCAGGCCCGACATTATTGCGGCGGAAAATAATTTATTGGCGGCTAATGCCAATATTGGCGCGGCAAGGGCTGCGTTTTTCCCTAATATTTCGCTAACGGGCCTGCTCGGTTTTGCCAGTAACGCGATGGGGGGGTTGTTCAGTGGCAGCAATCGTTTCTGGTCGTTTACGCCCGAGCTAACCATGCCGATTTTTGGTGGCGGTGTCAGCGGTAACCTTGATTTGGCAGAGGCACGCAAGAATATCGCGATAGCCCAGTACGAGAAAACGATTCAGGTGGCGTTTCGTGAGGTTGCCGACGCGCTTGCCGGTGAGGCAACCTATGCTGAACAGCTTGATGCATTGCGCGACTTGGAAGAGTCGGCCTCTGAGTCATTACGTATCGCACAACTGCGTTACGAGAACGGTATCGACAGTTTCCTGCAAGTACAAACGGCTGAAGTGACGCTATACAACGCTCAACGTTTGTTTCTTGATACCGGCATGAATTCGCTCATGAATCGGGTTGAGTTATACAAGGCATTGGGTGGCGGTTGGAACGAAAATACGGTTCAAACTGATCAAGAGTCCTCAACATGATTGAATTGGGTGTCAATATCGACCACGTAGCGACGCTGCGTCAGCAGCGGCATACGACGTACCCCGACCCGATTCAAGCTGCCGTGCGCGCGGAGCAGGCGGGAGCCGATTTAATTACGCTACATTTGCGTGAAGATCGTCGCCATATTCAGGATGCCGATGTCTATGCTATTCGTCAGGTTCTGCTTACGCGAATGAACCTGGAATGTGCCATTACGGCTGAAATGCTTGATATCGCCTGCGCGGTGAAGCCCCATGATGTTTGCCTGGTGCCCGAAAAACGCGAAGAACTGACAACGGAAGGGGGCTTGAACGTTGTCGAGCATTTCAACCAGGTGCAGCATGCGGTAAACCAATTGCATCACCAGGGTATTCGAGTGTCGCTTTTCATCGATCCGGAGTCCGCTCAAATTGAAGCGGCGGCGAAAGCGGGCGCCCGAATTATAGAATTGCACACAGGAAATTATGCCCATGCCGCCCAAGGGTCAAATGAGCAAAAACAAGAGCTGGAACGCACGCGTCGCGCCATTGCACATGGTGTATCGTTGGGGTTGCGCGTGAATGCCGGGCATGGTTTGCATTACGAAAATGTGCAGGCCATAGCGGCATTACCGGGGTTGGCCGAGTTGAATATCGGCCATGCCATTGTGGCCCGCGCGGTTTTTGACGGCTGGGAGAAAGCCATTCGCGATATGAAGGCGTTAATTATTCAAGGTAGTGCGGCTTAAGTCGCACGCTTGAGCGTTGAAACAAAGGAATTGAGCATGTCTACTTCTGCGGTGGATTATTTATTATCACGGCGATCCGTTAAGTTTGTTCAAGCGCCGGCACCGTCTGAGCAGCAATTGGAACAGATTTTGCAGGCGGCCATGTCAGCCCCCGATCATGGACGTTTGCGGCCCTGGCGTTTTTCGCTTATTCAGGGCGATGCCATTATGAAACTGGCCGATTTGTCGATTGAGGCAACCCGCCGCGCCGGTAAGCCGCTTACCGATGAGAAAGAGGCGTCGATACGCAAATGGCTGTCGAAAGTTCCTTTGCTGATAGCCATTGCATGCCGGATCGATCATAGCAATACCCGTATTCCCGAGCACGAGCGGATGCTGGCGGTTGGTGCCGCCGTCATGAATATGCTTAATGCGATTCACATGCAAGGCTATGGTGCATTCTGGAGTACCGGGCTTGGAACTTATGTTGATGAAGTGAATGAAGCGTTGGGTTTCGACGGCCTCGATTATCGTTTTATGGGTTATCTGGCAGTGGGAACACCGATCGAACCCGCAACGGCTGCGCCTGAACGTCCTGATTTCAAGGAGTTCGTGACCGAGTGGAAATGAAGCATTTGAATACCGATATCGCCATCATAGGGGCGGGAACGGCCGGTATGTCGGCCTACCGAACCGTGAAGGCGTCTGGTTTGGCGTGTTTGCTGATTGAGGGTGGCCCATACGGTACAACTTGTGCCCGAGTCGGTTGCATGCCTTCAAAATTGCTTATTGCAGCGGCGGAAGCTGCACATCATGCACGCCATACTGCAGAATTCGGTGTTCATGTTCAAGGCGAGGTTCAGGTTAACGGACGCGAGGTCATGAGTCGTGTCCGGCGTGAGCGCGATCGATTCGTGGGGTTTGTCCTTGAAGCTGTTCAGGGGTTTGACCCGGCCGATCGTTTGCTGGGCTCTGCGCGATTTCTGTCCAACACAGAACTGCAGGTCGGCAATCATACCCGCGTTACGGCTTCACGCATTATTATCGCTACCGGCTCGTCACCCGTCATCCCGCCCATGTATCAGGGCCTGGGAGATCGTTTGGTGGTGAATGATGATGTATTCAACTGGGAAAAGCTGCCTGAAAGTGTGCTTGTTGTGGGCCCGGGTGTTATTGGTATGGAATTGGGGCAGGCATTGTCACGTCTTGGGGTGCGTGTTCAACTGGTGGGGCGCAGCCCGTCGGTAGGCGGAATTGCCGACCCACGGGTGCTGGAATCGGCGTTGGCGGCGTTTCACAACGAGTTGAGCCTTGCACCGTGCGCTGAAGTTCATTCGGTTGAGAAGCAGACGCATGGTGTGCGTGTGTGCTTTACGCCTAAAGGCGGCGCACGGCGCGAAGAAACCTATGAGTATGTGTTGATGGCGGTGGGGCGTAGTCCTAATCTCGACTCGCTCGAACTCGCTAACACCTCAGCGCATTTCAATGACCGGGAAAAGCCGGTTTTTGACACCGGTACTTTACAGATCAAAGACACACCTATTTTTCTCGCCGGCGATGTGAACGGCCAAATGCCGCTTTTGCATGAGGCGGCGGACGATGGGCGTTTTGCCGCGTTGAATGCCGTTCATTATCCCCAAGTTGAAGCGTTCAAACGGCGGGCGCCCGTTTCCGTGGTCTTTACGGACCCGCAGCTAATGTGGGTGGGCCGGCGCTTTAATCAATTGGACCCTGCCGAAACAGTTGTGGGGGAGGCGAGTTTTGCCAACCAGGGGCGAGCTCGTGTCATTCTTAAAAATAAAGGGTTGCTGCGCGTTTATGCTGATCGCTGTTCCGGGCAATTTCTGGGCGCCGAAATGGCAGGGCCGGCTGCTGAACATCTGGCTCATCTTTTAGCCTGGTCTCATCAGCAAAAGCTCACCATCAGGCAAATGCTGGCAATGCCGTTTTATCATCCAGTTATCGAGGAAGGCTTACGTACGGCCTTGCGCGACGCCGACGGCCAAGTGTGTTGTGATCCCGCTGACCCTTCGGTAGGCGGCTAGGTTTGTTATTGCAATAAAGTACGTACGCCGTCGGTTAATACGTCAACCGATTCGGAGTCGGCGGCAAGGTAACGCGCTTTGCCATTTTCATCGAAAATATAAATGCCGCGGCTATGTGCAACCTCGTAGCGCTCCGGGTCGTTGTTGCTGGGTTCTTCTATTTGATAGGCAACCCGGTAGCGCCGTGCGACGTCGGCTATTTGTTTTTCAGAGCCGGTTAAACCGATGGCGTGACTGTCGAACGCCTGCACATATGCTTGCAGTTTTTCCGCGGTGTCACGGTGAGGGTCGACACTGATGAATAAAATACGAACGTGCTCGGCGTCGGGCCCCAGCTTTTGCATAACCTGTGCCAATTGCGCCATGGTAGTGGGGCATATGTCTGGGCAACTGGCATAGCCGAAGAACAACATAACGATATTGCCTCGGAAAGCCTGTGCGGTTAACGGTTCGTTATTCGGGCCGATCAGCTCAAACCTTAAGTCGGGCAAAAAGCCGCGAATGTTGTGTAAGCGGGTAGTTTCTTCCTTGGCGTTGACTGTCTCGACAGGGTTCGCTTGTGCGGTTGTCGTCGGCATGGTCAGGAAAATAGCGCTCGCCAGGATTACGCCAATTATGCCGGCGGAGTAACGCTGGGGTGAAAGCCTTAAAAATGTGCGTTTCATTATCAAACGTCCAAGGGTTGTTCCGTCATGCCACTGTGACGCAATAGGGCGTCAATTCGCGGTTCGCGGCCCCGAAAAGCCTGAAATGAAGCCTGCGCGGGGCGCGAAGCCCCTACGGCAAGAATTTCATCTACAAATTTTGTGCCTATGGGTCCGATCAGTGTGTTTTCCAGACCATGCGTTTCGGCATATTCTTCAAACGCGGCGTAGGCGTCGGCCGACAGCACCTCGGCCCATTTGTAGCTATAGTAGCCGGCAGCGTAGCCGCCTGCAAACAAATGTGAAAACGTATGAGGAAAGCGATGCCATTCGGGCGGGAACAAAACGGCCACGTCTTGGCGAACCGTACTCAATGTGTTCAGCACTTCTTCAATGGCCAACCCGGAACGGTGGTTGTGAATCTGCATATCGAAAAGCGAAAATTCAATTTGTCGCACCATTTGCATGCCACTTTGGAAGTTGCGCGCCGCCAGCATTTTCTTGAACAAGGTATGAGGCAAAGGTGAACTGTCGTCTACACGACCGGATAATTTCTGAATCGAAGCCCATTCCCAACAGAAATTCTCCATAAATTGCGAGGGCAGTTCAATGGCGTCCCATTCCATATTTGAGAACGCCGATGCGCCGGGGTCGTCGACACGTGAAAGCAGGGCATGCAAGGCGTGGCCGCTTTCATGAAACAGGGTGATCACGTCGTCGTGGGTAAGAAGCGACGCTTGATTTTCCTGCGGAGCAGGGAAGTTGCAGGTAAGGTAAATAACCGGGGTGACCAATGTGCCGTCAACACGCTGGCGTGCCCGCTCACTGTCAACCCAGGCGCCGCTTTGCTTTCCCTGCCGCGCGTACAAATCCATCACCAAATAGCCGCATCGGTTTTTATGAAGCAGTACTTCATAGGCCTGTGCATTGTGATGCCACAAAGGTAGTTTCACCGGTTTAAACGTGACCCCGAATAATTGCCCGACAATGTCAAAAAATCCGTTCAGTACTTTTTGTACCGGGAAATACTGACGCACCGACTCTTCGGAATAATCGTAGCGGTTTTCACGCAGGCGCTCCGACAAAAATGGAATATCCCAAGGTTCCAGCGAGGTCATTTGGTAGTGTTCATGCGCAAACGCCTTCAATTGAGCAAGGTCATGTTGTGCATAAGGTTTGGCACGTTTGGCCAGATCCTGCAGAAACGACAGAACCTGTTCGGGCGATTCGGCCATGCGGGTTTCAAGGCGCAGTTTCGCGAAATTCTGATATCCCAACAACCGGGCTTCCTCAGCCCTTAGGCTCAGCAGTTGCTCAATGGCTTGAGTGTTATCGAAACGGGTGTCGCCTTGTTCCGAGGCCAAAGTCCCAAACCCGCGATAAAGGGTTTCACGTAACGCGCGGTCTTGTGCATATTGCATCACCGGCAAGTAGCAGGGCATTTTCAGGGTGAAACGCCAACCCGACTGACCATTCTCTTTTGCCAGGGTTGCGGCGGCACTGATCACGTCGGGGGGAATACCCGCCAATCGGTCGGCATCCGTGACCAAGGTATGCCATTCGTCAACGGCGTCCAGACAGTTTTCTGAAAACTTTTGCGAAATGCGTGCTTCTTCATCGGATAACGCCGCGTAGCGTTTGCGTGCCTCACCTTCCAGTTGAACGCCTCCCAGTCGGAAATCGCGCAAGGCAAGTTCAATAATGCGCTGACGTACCGCCGGCAGTGTTTCATAGTGAGCACTGTTGCGTAGCTTCTGGTATTGGTCGTACAAGCCGCGATGCAGACCAACCCAGGTGGAAAATTCGGTAATTTTAGGTAGACAGCGGTTATAGGCGTCGCGCAATGCGGGGGTGTTGACTACCGCGTTAAGGTGTCCTGCAACCGACCATGCGCGCCAAAGTCTTGCGGATGAAACTTCATGTGGCTCAATGAGCGTATCCCATTCAGCGGGGGTCGCGGGGTCGGCAATGGTTTCAATGCATTGGCGCGTTTGCGCGATCAATTCGTCGATTGCCGGTTCGATAACGTCAGGGGTGATGTGTTCATAATCGATCAATTGATCGATTGGAACAAGCAAAGGGTTGGGCATAATCAGGCTTCTTGCGTAGCAGACAAACTGACGCAGCGTTCGGCTGCCTCAAGCGTATTAACCAATAGCATGGCAATGGTCATGGGGCCTACGCCGCCGGGAACCGGAGTAATGGCACCCGCAACTTCTTTGGCCGACTCGAACTCCACGTCGCCGACAAGGCGGCCGTCGGGGAGCCGGTTGATGCCGACGTCAATGACGGTGGCGCCGGGCTTGATCATGTCACCATTTACCATGCCAGGTTTGCCGGTTGCGACAACCAGGATGTCGGCGCGACGCGTTTGCGCGGCAAGATCACGCGTTTTGGAGTTGCAGAGGGTGACCGTGGCCCCGGCGGCCAACAGCAGCATGGCCATGGGCTTGCCCACGATATTACTGGCGCCCACAATAACGGCTTCAGCACCCCATGGTGAGACGTTCTCGGCTTCCAGCATTTTCATGACGCCATAGGGCGTACACGGGCGAAACAAAGGTTTGCCCGTCATGAGCAACCCCGCATTGCTAATGTGGAAACCGTCGACGTCTTTGGCGGCGGAGATCGCTTCAATGACAATGTGCGAATTCAGATGCGGCGGCAAGGGAAGTTGAACCAGAATACCGTGAATACGCGGGTCGTCGTTCAGTTTGTGTACGACGGCCAATAGCTGCGCTTGCGAGATGTCTTTTTCAAGACGGATGATTTCGGAGTGCAAACCCGCTTTCTCGCATGCGGCGGCTTTGTTTCGCACGTAAACATGCGAAGCCGGATCGTCACCCACAAGCACCACGGCCAATCCAGGCGTCACGCCCTGCGTTTTCAGCGTGGCGACCCGCTGTGCGACTTCCTCGCGAATGCTTGCGGCAAGGGCTTTTCCATCGATAATTCTAGCGGTCATACAACGCCTTCGGAGCGAGACAGGGCAATTTTCATGAGGTCGGCTACGGTGGTCACTTCAAGCTTTTCCATGATGTTGGCGCGATGTGCTTCAACCGTTTTGATGCTGATATTGAGGTCGCCTGCAATTTGCTTGTTCAAACGCCCAGCCACAATGCGTTCCAATACCTGTTGTTCGCGTGACGTCAGCCGGCTGAGAATAGCCTGTTGGCTTTTTTGTTCTTGCAGCTTCGCGGCATCTTCCGTGGCCTGTTCCAGCATGCGGGCCACAATACTGCGCAGGTCGGATTCGTTGAAGGGCTTTTCCAGAAAGTCGACAGCGCCTTTCTTAATAGTGGAGACGGCCATGGGAACGTCGCCGTGGCCAGTGATGAATACGATGGGAAGTGGCGCGTTTCGGGCCAACAACTCTTCCTGGAGTTCCAAACCGCTCATGCCGGGCATTCGTACATCGGCGATTAAAACCGCAACCTGGTCAGCATCGTAAGTATTCAAAAACTCTTCTGCGCCACTGTATGCTTTAACACGATAGCCGTTGGCTTCGAGCAGCCAGCGCAATGAATCGCGCACGGCCTCATCGTCATCGACAATGAAGACGGTATTGGAAACGGTGGTGGTTGTGGTCATGCTTGCAACTCCTGGTGATTCGGGTTGGGCCTGGTTTCGTTATTGTTGGATTCGCCCGCATTGGGCAAGGTAAAGCGGAAAATGGTTCCCCCCTCGGGATTCGCTGTGGCCCAGAGGCGCCCATGGTGGGATTCGATGATAGTGCGACAAATATTCAGCCCCATGCCGAGCCCCTCGGATTTGGTGCTGTAAAAGGGCTCGAAAAGACGTTCAGGATCTTTCAGGCCATGGCCACGGTCGATTACCGCGAACTCAAGAACGGAAGATTGATCAGTTAACACAACGTGGAGTGTACGATATTCGCTATGCTCCATCGCCTCGACACCATTTTTCAGAAGATTCAATAATACCTGTTCTATCAGGATGGGGTCGGCCAGAACGTCGGGAAGCGTGTCGGGTAATGTTTTCTCAATGAGTACTTGTCGCTTGCGCGCGTCGATATCGGCGAAGGCAATGGCGTTGTCAAGGATGCGCGCAGCCGGTACACGCTGGCGACGTGGTTCACTGCGTTTCACAAACTCACGAATCCGGCTGATAATTTTGCCTGCACGTTCGGCCTGCTGTGCACTTTTACCCAACGCATCAAGCAACATTTCGGGCGTGGCCCTATCCGATTTCACCATGGCCGAAGCCGCCATGTTGTAGTTAACAATCGCGGTTAAAGGTTGATTCAGTTCATGCGCCAGCGATGAAGCCATTTCACCCATGGTCATCAAGCGGCTGGTTAACTGAATTTTCTCTTGTTGCATGCGTGACTCTTCCTCGTGCTGACGCCGCTCGGTAATGTCGCGCGCCACTTGAAGCCGCACGCGGCGACCGTCTGTCCAGGCCAGCATGCGATGCTGCACTTCGAACCAGCGTTGAGCGGAAGGGGAGTAGACTTCGATCAGTTCGTCGGTGAAACGGCCCAGGCGTCCACCCAACAGTTCACTGTGACCGCTTGACTGTGCGCCGAAAAAGCGGCGGTAGTTGCGGTTTGCAAAGAGTAGTTCGAGGCCTTCAGGCGTGTCGGCCACAACGGAAATGGCATCATCCAGGCCTTCAAGAACTGTCATGAAACGCTCATGGGCCGCGGTAAGGGCCTCGCGAATACGTTTCGGCTCGGTGATGTCGGTCATGGACGTCATCCAGCCGATTTGTTCGCCGTTTGCATCACGTAAAGGCGATACATACATGCGCGCGGTAAAGCGCGAACCGTCGCGTCGCTGGGCTTCAATTTCCAAGCCGCTGCTTGGGGTTCGACCCGATAACAACAGGTCGAGTGTTTCCTGGTGCTCGGCATACTTGCCGGGAACCCAATACGGGAAAGGGGTTGTACGGCCGATGAGATCGGCTTCATTCCAACCTATCATGCGGCAAAAGGCCGGATTCACGTAAGCGATACGACCCTGCATGTCGAATACGCGCATGCCCGTTGACATGGAGTTCTCCATGGCACGTCGAAAGCCTGTTTCCGCAATGAGCGCTTCTTCTGCTTTAGTACGAAAACGGGTGTAGCGCCATAAGGCCAGCAGGCTGACCACAATTACCAGCGATAAAGCCACAACCAGCATCATGAGCCGTTGCTGGCGAATTTCCTGATCGATTGTTACGAACATGACACTGTCGCTCTGGATTCTTTGCATCCAGAAGAACACGCCCATGACGCAGAGATAAAGGATTAACACCACAAACGGCGTTAACCAGTAAAGACCGCGTCGCTTTTGCGCTTGTTCGTAAAAAGTCGTTGGGATCAGAGATTTCTTGTTAGGAGCAGCCATAGACCAGACACAAAGTTCAATGCTTATTTTACCCTTGTCCTTGAAGTCATTGAAACTGCTTAGTTTCACGTCTTATTTTCATATTATGAAATATCGTGCCATAAAGTGAAATTTTGCTTGCTCAAAGCTGAACACTTTTCTAGAATGGCGTCAGCCTGGACTGACCGGCTTACCAGCCGAACACCCGTTTTCGCAGTGGGCAAAGATCATGCTACAACGGGCGAATGGGTGTGTTGGTCTATATGAAAAGCAAACTAAACAGGAGACTCCTAATGTCATCTCTTGAAAAAATAAATACCGTGGTCGACGAGTCGGATATTGATGCGGTGGAAACCCAGGAATGGCTCGAAGCCCTTGAAGCGGTATTGGAGAAGGAGGGTCCTGAACGTGCTCACTTCCTGCTCGAGCGCCTCATCGATATGGCACGACGCTCCGGTGCACACATCCCGTTTTCGCCCAACACGGCTTATGTGAATACGATTCCTCCCGGTTTGCAGCCTGCTTATCCCGGTAATGTTTCCCTTGAAGGTCGTATCCGCGCCTTTATTCGCTGGAACGCCATGGCCATGGTGGTTCGGGCCAACCGTAAAACCCCTCCTCACGACGGTGACCTGGGCGGGCACATTGCCTCTTTTGCCTCGTTAGCCACCATGATTGGTTGCGGCCAAAATCATTTTTGGCATGCTGAAACGGAAGATCACGGCGGCGACCTGGTTTATTTCCAGGGTCACAGTTCGCCCGGCATGTACGCACGGGCCTATCTGGAAGGGCGTTTAACGGAAGAACAGCTCGACCGTTTCCGTCAGGAAGTTGACGGCAAAGGTTTGTCTTCATACCCGCACCCTAAATTAATGCCGGAGTTTTGGCAGTTCCCGACGGTTTCCATGGGCCTGGGTCCCATCATGGCTATATATCAGGCGCGCTTTCTGAAATATCTGCATGCGCGGGGTATTGCCGACACCAGCAAACGTAAAGTGTGGGTCTTTTGCGGCGACGGTGAAATGGACGAACCGGAGTCCTTAGGCGCGATCAGCATGGCCGCCCGCGAGAACCTCGATAATCTTGTGTTTGTCGTGAATTGCAACCTGCAACGCCTCGATGGTCCTGTGCGCGGCAATGGCAAAATCATTCAAGAGCTTGAAGGCGAGTTCCGCGGCAGTGGCTGGAATGTCATCAAGCTGATTTGGGGTGGCTATTGGGATCCGCTTCTGGCGCGCGATAAAGAAGGTATTTTGCGCAAGATTATGGAAGAAACCGTCGATGGCGAGTATCAAACCTATAAAGCCAACGACGGCGCGTATGTCCGTGAGAAATTCTTTGGCAAGCATCCCAAGCTGCTCGAACTGGTAAGCCGCATGAGCGACGAAGATGTTTGGCGCCTTAACCGGGGTGGACACGACCCGTATAAGGTTTATGCCGCATTCCAGTCGGCCTCAAGCCACAAAGGTCAGCCCTCAGTGATTCTGGCAAAAACGATCAAAGGTTATGGCATGGGGCATGTCGGTCAGGCCAAGAACCCGACTCACCAGCAGAAAAAACTGGACATCGATGCCATTCGTGAATTCCGTGATCGTTTCAATATCCCGGTTCCCGACGACAAGCTGGAAGAAGTGCCTTACGTGAAGCCGGCGGAGGATTCCCCGGAGATGAAATATTTGCACGAACGCCGTGAGGCACTGGGCGGGTACTTGCCCAAGCGCCGCATGCGCGCAGATGAGTCCTTCAAGGCGCCACAGCTCGACGCGTTCAAGGCAACGCTTGAGCCGACTACCGAGGGCCGTGAAATCTCAACGACGCAGGCATTTGTGCGTGTGTTGAACCAGGTATTGCGTGACAAGGCCTTGGGGCCGCGTGTTGTGCCCATTTTGGCCGATGAATCACGAACCTTTGGTATGGAGGGCTTGTTCCGCCAAATCGGTATTTATGCGCCGGAAGGGCAGAAGTACGAACCGGTCGATAGAGACCAGGTGATGTATTACAAAGAAGCTGCCAACGGCCAGTTATTACAGGAAGGCATTAACGAAGCAGGCGCTTTCAGTTCCTGGATTGCCGCGGCAACGTCTTATTCCACCAACAACCGCATCATGGTGCCGTTCTACGTGTACTACTCCATGTTCGGTTTCCAGCGTATCGGCGACCTGGCTTGGGCTGCGGGCGACATGCAGGCACGTGGCTTCCTGATGGGTGGTACTGCAGGCCGCACAACTTTGAATGGCGAAGGTCTGCAGCATGAAGACGGCCATAGCCACATTATGTCGTCGCTTATTCCCAACTGCGTGTCGTACGACCCTGCGTTTGGGCACGAATTGGCGGTGATTATTCAGCATGGCATGAAGCGCATGGTTGAAGATCAGGAAAACGTCTTCTACTACATTACGATCATGAACGAGAATTATGCCCACCCTGGTTTGAAGCAGGGTGACGAAGAGGGCATTATTCGCGGCATGTACAAGCTTCAGAGCAACGGTAAAGAGAAAGACAAGTTGCGCGTTCAACTGATGGGGTCGGGAACGATTCTGCGCGAAGTCATGGCGGCTCAGGACATGCTTCTGGAAGATTGGGGCGTGAGCTCCGATCTTTGGAGTGTGACCAGTTTCACCGAATTGCGTCGTGACGGTCTCGATTGCGAACGCGAGCGCCTTTTGCACCCCGAGCGCAAAGATTTGCCTGTTCCCTATGTTACGCAACAACTTGAAAAAACCAGTGGCCCCATTGTGGTTTCAACGGATTATGTAAAGCTGTTCGGCGACCAGATTCGACCCTTCGTACCTAAAGGACGCTCCTACAACGTGTTGGGCACCGACGGCTTCGGGCGTTCCGATTTCCGTTACAAGCTGCGTGAACATTTCGAGGTGGATCGTCGATTCGTTGTGTTGGCGGCATTGCGTGCTTTGGCGGACGAGGGTGCGATTCCGCTCTCCAAAGTGTCCCAGGCCATCAAGAAGTATGAAGTCAATCCCGATAAAGCCAACCCACAATACGCCTGAGCAGGGGAGTCGTCATGAGCAATATCGTTGAAGTTAAAGTGCCGGACATCGGAGATTTCGATAATGTCGAAGTGATCGAGGTGCTGGTATCCGAAGGTGATACCATCGAGGCGGAACAAAGTTTGATTACCGTAGAGTCGGACAAGGCCTCTATGGAAATTCCCGCGTCGGCCTCGGGCAAGGTCAAGTCACTTAAGGTCAAAGTGGGTGACAAGGTTCACGAAGGGTCTGTTATTCTTGAGTTGGAAAGCGCTCAGGCGCAGAAGCCGGCTGATAAGAAAGAAGCGGAAAACGCATCTAAAGCCGATCCTGACGAGCCGAAAGCGGATTCCGCTTCAGATTCGAATACGGCTGACTCCGGTCAGAAAGAGCACGAGCCCGCGAAGCAAGCCTCATCAGGGGCTAGTAGGTCGGCAACTGTTGTTATCCCCGATATCGGCGACTTCGACGAAGTTGAAGTCATCGAGGTGTTGGTCAATGAAGGTGATTCCGTCGAGGCCGAACAGAGCCTGATTACCGTTGAGTCCGATAAAGCTTCAATGGAAATTCCATCGTCTGAGTCGGGTACGGTTAAATCACTGAAAGTGAAAGTAGGCGATAAAGTCAGCAAAGGAACGGAAATTCTGGAGCTTGCCGTAACAGGTTCAGGCGGTGCCAAATCGTCACAGGCGCCTGCCAAAGCGTCGGACGCGTCGTCAAACGAGGAAAGCAAGCCTGTTGAACAGGAAGAGAAGCCTGAACCGCGTGGCGAAGAGTCAGCCGAAGAGTCAGGCCAAACACAGCGCGTATCACCTACCCAGGCTTTTGAAGAGGACAAGCGTCCGTTACGCGATTTGCCGCATGCATCACCTTCCGTCAGAAAGTTTGCGCGCGAGCTGGGCGTGAATCTTGCTCAGGTTAAAGGTTCCGGTCCGAAAAGTCGCATTCTGGCCGATGACGTGCGCCAATTCGTGAAGCAAGCTGTCGCGGGTACCGGTGCCGGAACGGGTACTGCGTCCGGCGCGGGCGGCGGGCTTCAGGTGCTGGCTTGGCCGAAGGTGGACTTTGCCAAATTCGGGCCGGTGGAAAGCAAACCCTTATCGCGCATCAAGAAGTTGTCGGGCGCTAACTTGCATCGTAACTGGGTCATGATTCCCCACGTTACGAATAACGATGAAGCCGACATTACCGACCTTGAGTCGTTGCGCAAACAACTGAACAAAGAGAACGAGAAGTCCGGTGTAAAGGTCACCATGCTGGCGTTTCTCATCAAGGCCTGCGTGGCGGCTTTGAAGAAGTTTCCCGAGTTCAACGCATCGCTTGACGGTGATAACCTGGTCTTGAAGCAGTATTACCACATTGGTTTTGCCGCTGATACACCGAACGGCCTGGTGGTACCGGTTATTCGCGATGCCGACCAAAAAGGTATTTTGGACCTTGCGCGTGAAATGTCTGAACTGGCGGCCCAGGCGCGCGACGGCAAGTTGTCGCCGGCGCAAATGCAAGGGGGAACGTTTTCGATTTCGTCGCTGGGCGGCATCGGTGGAACAGACTTCACGCCCATTATTAATGCGCCCGAAGTCGCCATTCTGGGGGTCTCGCGCTCGGGTATGCAGCCAGTATGGGATGGCAGTGCATTTCAACCGAGGTTAATGTTGCCGTTGTCGCTTTCCTATGATCATCGCGTGATTGATGGTGCCGCCGCTGCACGCTTCAACGCGTATCTGGGGCAACTGCTGTCAGATTTCCGCCGTATCGCTTTATAAGGGCCGAATATGAGCAAGTATGAGCTGAAAGTGCCGGACATCGGCGACTTCGATGAAGTTGAGGTCATTGAGGTTTTGGTTAGTGAGGGCGATACCGTCGAGGCGGAACAGAGCCTGATCACGGTCGAGTCCGACAAAGCATCCATGGAAATTCCGGCCGACAAAGGCGGTAAAGTGGTGAAACTGCGGATCAAGGTAGGCGATAAAGTGGCGCAAGGTGCCGTTATTGCCGAAATAGAAGCGCAAGCGTCTGAGAAAATAGAAGAACAAGCTTCTGAGAAAACGCCGGATGCAGCCTCAAGCGCCGATAACAAAGCAGAGCAGGGTCACGTTGAGAGCAACAAAGGTTCAGCCCCCTCCGCCGGTCAGTTTTCAGGTTCAGCCGATCTCGATTGTGATGTATTGGTTTTGGGTGCGGGGCCTGGCGGTTATTCCGCTGCTTTTCGCGCGGCCGACCTTGGCCTGAAGGTGGTGCTGGTTGAACGTTACAGCACACTGGGTGGGGTTTGCCTGAACGTGGGTTGCATTCCGTCGAAAGCGTTGTTGCATACCGCAGCGGTACTGGAAGAAGCACAATCGCTCGCAGCACACGGTATTAAATTTGGTGAGCCTTCAATCGACCTGGATGCCTTGCGCGGTCATAAAGACGGTGTGGTTTCCAAGCTTACCAATGGCTTGGCCGGCATGGCCAAAGCACGAAAGGTCACGGTGGTGACAGGGTCGGGACAGTTTGTTGACCCGCATCATTTGCAGGTGGAAACAAAAGACGGCACGCAAACCATCAAGTTCGCTTCGGCCGTTATTGCCGCCGGCAGCCAGTCGGTAAAATTGCCCTTTTTACCCGATGATCCGCGGGTGGTCGATTCAACCGGAGCCCTGGAGCTGGCGTCAGTACCAAAGCGCATGCTGATTGTGGGTGGTGGCATTATCGGTCTCGAGATGGGCACTGTTTATTCCGCCTTGGGTGCCCGTCTTGATGTCGTTGAAATGCAGTCGGGCTTAATGCCGGGAGCCGATCGTGACTTGGTGAAAGTTTGGGAGAAAATGAATGCCGAACGTTTCGACCACATTATGCTCGAGACCAAAACCGTTGATGCGAAAGCAGATAAAGACGGTATTTGGGTGACCTTCGAAGGTAAGAACGCACCTTCCGAACCCCAATGTTACGACCTTGTGCTGCAGGCCGTTGGCCGTGCGCCGAATGGAGGTCGCATCGGTGCCGAACACGCCGGTGTGCAGGTAACCGAACGCGGCTTCATTGAGGTTGACCGTCAAATGCGTACGAATGTGTCCCATATTCACGCCATTGGCGACATTGTGGGTCAACCTATGTTGGCGCATAAGGCAGTGCACGAAGGACACGTGGCGGCCGAGGTAATAGCCGGCAAAAAGAGCTTCTTTGATGCACGTGTTATTCCGTCGGTGGCCTATACCGACCCTGAAATTGCCTGGGTGGGAATCACAGAAGACGAGGCCCGCAAGGAAGGCGTTAAAGTGGATAAAGGGTTGTTTCCCTGGGCTGCATCGGGGCGAGCCATTGCAAATGGCCGCGACGAAGGCTTTACCAAGTTGTTGTTTGATGCCGAAACTGGGCGAATTCTGGGTGGCGGCATCGTCGGCACCCATGCGGGCGACCTGATTGGTGAAGTGGTTTTGGCCATTGAAATGGGTGCTGATGCGGTCGATATCGGCAAAACGATTCATCCGCATCCAACGTTAGGTGAGTCAATCGGCATGGCGGCGGAAGTCGCGCATGGCAGTTGTACCGACTTACCCCCGCAAAGAAAGAAATAAAGAAATCGCAACATGTCTTCTTCTTTAACTGCAGCCAGTCCTTTACAGGACTGGCTGACGCATCTTGAAACCATCCACCCCAAGAAAATAGATCTTGGGCTCGAACGTATTACAACGGTTGCGCAGCGACTGGGTGTTCATACACTGCCGTGTGTCACCATTACGGTGGGCGGAACCAATGGAAAAGGCTCCACTTGCGCCATGTTGGAGGCCATACTGGTTGCGGCCGGTTATAAGGTAGGGCTCTATACCTCGCCTCATTTAATCGACTTCAACGAACGAATCAGGGTGAACGGCAATATCGTCGACGATGCTCAAATCGTTCAGCAGTTTGCTCGTATTGAAGCCGCGCGTGCCGATGTTTCACTGAGTTACTTTGAATTTGCAACGTTGGCTGCACTACTAACGTTCACCGATGCCAAAGTCGATGTCGCGATTCTTGAGGTTGGGTTGGGTGGTCGTCTTGATGCAGTGAATATGCTCGATGCCGATTGCGCTGTAGTGACGAGTATCGATCTCGACCACATGCAATGGCTGGGAGACACACGCGACCAAATCGCGCTAGAGAAGGCACATATTTTTCGTGCAAATTGCCCGGCCATTTGTGCCGACCCTGTGCCTCCCCAAACGCTGATTGATCATGCGCAGGCAATTGGCGCAGACCTTTGGCTGTTCGGGCGCGATTTCAATTATTCCGGTGATCGTCAACAATGGGCATACGGAGGTCGCGACAAGCGCCGTCCGGGCCTGGCGTACCCGGCTTTGCGGGGAGCGAATCAACTATTGAATGCAAGCGCGGCGCTGGCGGTTATCGAAGCGTTACACCCGCGGCTGGCGGTGCCTCAACAGGCTATCCGGATCGGTCTGGCTCAGGTTTCGCTGCCTGGGCGTATGCAAATATTGCCGGGCTCACCGGTTGTAGTATTGGATGTAGCCCATAATCCCCATGCGGCGGCAGTGCTTGCACAGAATCTGGATAACATGCCTTTTTATCCCTATACCCATGCAGTGGTTGGCATGTTCAAAGATAAGAACATAGAAGCAACATTGCAAAAACTCGCCGATAAAGTGGATCACTGGTATTGTGCCGATATCGACGGCCCCAGAGCCGCTCCGGGTAAAGAGTTGGCGCAGATCGTTGAAAATCTAACCGCCTCACGTCCGGCTGACGAGGTCGTCACGACTGCCGTTTTTGATGATCCGGTACAAGCATTTAAAGCAGCTCAGAATCAGGCCGCAGAGAATGATAGAATTCTTGTATTCGGGTCATTTCACACTGTTGGCCCGATACTGAGGGAACTCGGTCGCAAGGCGCATTAACACGCACCTCCCACCGCATTCATCGTTTGGCCAATCAGGGTTGTTACATGGGTTTATTTTCTCGTGATTCAGGGTCGGCTTCCGACCGCCGTAAATCAGGCCGTTCCACGACGGATTCCCAGGCAAACGAACTGCGCGTGCGGGCACGTCGGCGTTTGGTAGGGGCTTTGGTCTTGGTTGTGGCGGCGGTTATCGTGGTTCCCATGCTTATTGATACCAACCCGCCGGCTAACGACGCGCTGCAGCCTATTGTGCTGCCACCGGTTGCGTCGTCGCCCGAAGGGCAGCTTGCCCAGTCCGGTAACAGTACCGGTTCAATCACGATCGAGCGGGTTGATATCCCTGCGCCTTCGGATAGCGCCAATAATGGGGCCAATCCCGAGGCTTCTTCGGGTTCCCAGCAGTTGCAACAAACCTCAGAGCCGGCAACCGGTTCAACCTCTTCGTCCGCAAGTCAGCCTCCCGCTGCCAATAATGATGAGTCTGAAACGCGCAAACCCGAATCAACGTCAGAAAGCGCGCAAAGCTCTACCAGTACAAACGCGCAAGCACAACAGGAGCCGGCTCGTAACTCACGCTCCGACGACGGCGCGGTTGCATTGGCTCTGCTTGAAGGAAGGCAGCCACCCGGTGCGGGTGAGGGCCAGACGGCACAAAGCGACACGGGCAGCTTTGTTCTGCAAATCGCTGCTTACACCACAGAGCAAGATGCCAATGCCCGACGTGACAAACTGTTCGAGGCCGGCGTGACCAATGCTTTTGTGGAGCGGGCCGTGTCCGGGGGTAAGCCCACATACCGGTTACGTGTAGGGCCTTTCCCATCCCGTGAAGCTGCCCAGGCCGCACAAACCCGTTTGCGCGCCTTGGGTTACGACAACGGCTTTATTTCCAGCAAGTGACCAGTTTCGATTACATCCTGCTCGCAATTCTGGGGGTTTCGGCCTGTTTGGGTTTGCTGCGTGGCCTGGTTAAAGAATTGCTTTCGCTGATTGCCTATCTGGCCGCCTTTATAGCAGCGGTATGGTGGGGCCCAAGGGTGTCGGTGTGGTTATCCCCTTACCTTGAAAATGATCTTCTTCGTACCGCGGTAGCTTACGCTGCGGTTTTTATCGTTGTGTTGCTTTTGGTGGGCCTGGTGAATATTACCCTGGCCACTTTTATCAAGAAAACGGGTCTGACACCGGCCGATCATGGCCTGGGTGGACTGTTCGGATTGTGTCGCGGTGTCATTATTGTGTTGGTTTTGGTGGCCCTTGGCGGCTATACCGAACTGCCGCGTGAGCCGTGGTGGCGCGATGCCCGCTTTGCGCCACTTGCTGTGCAAGGGGTGCAAGCGGTAAAGCAGGTTCTTCCTCCCTCGTTGGGGTCCTGGTTGCCTTATTAAGTTGTTATTTCGGGAATTGAAAACATGTGTGGAGTTGTAGGGATTGTTGGCCGCAATCCAGTGAACCAAACCATTTACGATAGTTTGCTGCTTTTGCAGCACCGGGGCCAGGACGCTGCAGGCATTGCCACATCCTACGACCAGTTTTTCAGCATGTATAAAGCGCATGGGCTGGTACGCGATGTATTCCGTACGCGAAATATGCGTTCTTTGCCCGGTAACAGCGGTTTGGGCCAGGTACGTTATCCCACCGCCGGTTCCAGCGACAGCGTCGACGAGGCACAACCTTTCTATGTTAATGCGCCGTTTGGCATTACCTTTGTGCATAACGGCAACCTGACTAATTGGCGTGAGCTGCGCGAAGAACTGTTCCGCATTGATCGCCGCCATATTAATACCAACTCAGACTCCGAAGTCTTGCTGAATATTTTTGCCCATGAGTTGCAGCGCGCTTCAACGGGGGTGTCGCTCGACGAATCCGCAGTATTCGAAGCGGTAGCGGCTGTACACCGGCGCACGCGCGGTGCGTACGCCGTTATTGCTCAAATTGCCAGTTTCGGCATGGTGGCATTTCGCGATCCGTTTGGCGTGCGCCCTCTGTGCCTGGGAACTCAGGAAACCGAACAGGGTGTGGAGTGGATGGTTGCCTCGGAGTCCGTGGCGCTAACCGGGTGTGGTTACACATTTGTGCGTGATGTCCAGCCCGGCGAGGCCATTATTATTGATGAAGACGGCAATTTAAGCAGTCGTCAGTGTGCGGAATCACCGCGCTTAACGCCATGTCTATTCGAATACGTCTATTTTGCGCGTCCCGACTCCTTAATGGATGGAGTTTCCATTTACGATGCGCGTTTGCACATGGGTGAGTACCTGGCGGATAACGTCGCCAAATCATTGCGTTTGGGTGAAATCGATGTTGTCATGCCTATTCCTGATTCCTCCCGACCTTCGGCCATGCAACTGGCTGCGCGCCTGAACCTGAATTACCGTGAGGGGTTCATTAAAAATCGCTACGTCGGCCGCACCTTTATTATGCCCGGGCAGGCGGTGCGAAAGAAGTCGGTGCGTCAAAAACTCAGCGCAATCGACATGGAGTTCAAAGGTAAAAACGTGCTGCTTGTCGACGACTCGATCGTTCGTGGCACGACCAGCCGACAAATTGTAGATATGGCGCGCGAGGCCGGGGCGAACAAGGTGTTTTTTGCCTCTGCCGCGCCACCCGTTCGTTTTCCGAACGTGTACGGAATTGATATGCCGACGCAATCGGAACTCATCGCTTTCGAGCGCGAACCGAACGATGTTGCGCGTGAAATTGGCGCCAATGGTTTGGTTTATCAAGAGCTGGCCGATTTACAGCGTAGTTTGCGCGACCTGAATCCGGCGATGACGCAGTTCGAGTCTTCCTGTTTTAACGGTGAGTATATTACCGGCGACGTCGATGCGGCCTATCTCGATCGTTTAAGCCAAACCCGCGGAAAAGCGGCTTTGGCGCAAGCCAGTTTGAATACCGGTGCCGACGACCGCTAAAACGCTGTTTGTGTGCACCCAATGCTAATGCAGGCAGCCGGGTTTACCCGGCTGTTTTTTTTGTCTTAAATGGTCGCTTCGTATGTTTTCGTTGACGTGCTTATGCAAGGTGAGTTAAATTATGAACATATCGTTCATTTTTGATCATAAGGATGAGGCATGACACAACGTATTGGGGTTTCAGGTGCAGGCATTGGCGGGCTGAGCGTTGCCATAGCATTGCAGCAGGCTGGAAAAGAGGTGGTGGTGTTTGAGCAGGCAAAGCAATTTGCACGCGTTGGTGCCGACATCAATTTAACGCCGAATGCCGTTCGAGCAATAGACGGCCTGGGACAGGGGGTTGGCGAAGCGTTGCGTAAAACGGCGGCACGGCCACGTTATCGTATCAGTCGAGACGGTTATACCGGCGAAGAAACCTCGCGTATTGAAATGGCCGAGGCGGCGCAAGAGAAATACGGTGCGCCCCAGCTTACATTGCACCGCGCCGATGTCATGTCTGCGTTGGAAGAGGGCGTTCAACCCGGTACGGTGAAACTGGGCAAAAAAGTGACTCGGATCGACGACCAGGCGGGCGGTGTGACGGTTCATTTTGATGATGGCAGTCAGGAGCAGGTGGATGTGCTGATTGGCGCAGATGGTATTCATTCCACCGTGCGCACCGCGATGTTTGGGCCGGAGCAGCCGGAATTTACCGGTGTGGTGGCCTACAGGGCAGTGGTGCCGGTTGCGAAGCTGGGTAATTTGCCGAATCTTGATAGCTTTACCAAATGGTGGGGCAAACAACCCGAAGTGCAAATCGTTTCCTTCCCGCTCAATCAAGGCAAAGACTTGTTTATTTTCGCGACTACGCCACAGGAAGGTTGGCACTTGGAGTCCTGGACCGCGCCGGGCGAGGTAAGCGAACTTCGGTCGCATTACGTTGATTTTCATGAAGAAGCTCGCGCATTGCTTGATGCCTGTGATTCGGTGCTGAAGTCGGCACTGTACGTGCGTGATCCATTGCCGGAGTGGCACAAAGGGCGGCTGGTATTGCTGGGCGATGCATGTCATCCCATGATGCCGTTCATGGCGCAAGGCGCCGGGCAAGCCATTGAGGATGCCGTTGTGTTGGCGCGCTGTCTCAGTTCCAACGATTTTGCCGAACCTACTGCGGCATTCGGTGCATATCAGAAAGCGCGTCACGATCGTACGGCGGAAATACAAATTGCGTCGCGTGGCAATAATTGGTTGAAATCGGGCACCAACGCCGATTGGGTTTACGGCTATGATGCGTGGTCGGTTAAATTGGGTTAGGCAGGAATGGCAAAAGAGTCAGTGGGGCGCGGCGAACAATCGAGCCTGGAACCGGGGGCTTTGGTCACCCCCATGGTGCGTGGCTTACGGTTGCTTGAATACATTGCGCAGGGCGGCAATACCAGTAATTTAAGCGAAGTTGGGCGGCTGATCGATGTGAATCGCGTAACCGTCACGCGCTTGCTGGCCACGCTGGAGCAAGAGGGCATGATCGAACGTCTGCCTTCGGGCGGCCATCGTGTTAGCCTGCGTTTTCTGGCTTTGTCGGCCACCACATTGGGTCATAATGATTTCATATCGGTGGTTAGGCGTTATGCGCAGTCCATTTGTCATTCCTTGGGCATTTCGGTTTATTACACTGTGTTGGATGGCACTGATATGGTGTATCTGTTGCGGGAAATGCCGCCTGCGGGGCTGGTGAGTCATATCACGCTGGGTAGCAGGGTGGCGGCCTGGCAATTGGCGCCGGGAAAAGCAGTGTTGGCAAGCCGTTCCAACGATGAGTTAAACCTCATGTTCGGCCCTTCTGCACCGAAGCCTATTCCCGATTTCGATAGATGGATGCAGGAAATAGGCAATATTCGCGAAACGGGCTATGTTTGGAGTCGGTCTCGGTTGGAGAAAGGGATTAATGCTTGCGCCGCGGCAATTAAGGACGCGGGCGGCGGCGCTGTGGGTGCATTAAGTGTTGTCGGCCCGGAACAGGTTTTTATTGAAGATCAAGCGCTGGAAGTACAGGCTCAAAAAGCCGTGTGCGAAGCGGCCCGGGCGTTATCGGAAATTAAATGCTGCGATGGCAGCAGCTGAAATTTGCCAAGTGTATTCAAGCGTATGCGCCGCTGTAGTTCAATGAAATCGACAGTGATCGCGCTGCATTTTTTACCTTTTCAATAAGCTGTTCGCGTTCAACTTCCGGTATGCGCAAATTGGGTACAGTTAAGCCCAGTGCGGCAGCCACTACGCCAGACTCGTCGTGTACGGGTGCGGCAATTGTTGAAATATTGGTTTCGAAGAAACCTTCTTCCATCACATAGCCCCTGGCTTTGTCTTTTTGAAGCAAAGTGTAAAGGTCATGTGTGGTGGCCGGCGTGTTAGGCCCATGCGCTTGAAGCCGCTCTTCCGGATAAAGTGTCTGCAATTGTTCGAAGCTGTGATGGCTGAGCAATACCCGGCCCAAGACGGTTGCGTGTGCCGGAAGCCGCGTACCGATATGCACCGAGCTGCTGAATACCGATGCCGGAGCCACCTTCTGGATATAAACGATGTCGCGTCGGTCTCGAATGACTAAATTGGATGAGTAGCCGGTGTCGTCGCGCAGACGCTCGAGAATAGGTCGGCTAAGCTCAGTAATGGATAAAGACGCCAGATACTCGAAGCCCAACCGAAGCACCGCTGTGCCTAATTGGTAATCGCGCCCGTTGTTCAGTCTTTCAACAAATCCCAGATTTTCCAGCGTGACCAGCAGCCGAAAAATGGTTGTACGAGGCACGCTGAGACGGCGAGCCAGTTCCGGCGCGGTGAGCGTAGGGGTTTGGCGGGAAAATTCACTGAGTATGCGTAGACCGCGCTCAAGTCCGGGCACTGCATATTTTTCTGTATCTTTAGCCGCCATATTCAGTAGAAGTTATCCCTGTAAGTCATTAACGGGTTTGTGCTTGCCTTAAATCAATATCAAGCCGGGCAAATGCGTCGATTTCAATACTGAGACCCGGAAAAGCAAATGCACTTACCTCAACCAGCGTGGAGCACGGGAAAGTACCAGCGAAATAGTGTTTGCGCAACTCGGAAACAAGGGCTTTATCTTCTGCGTTCGTTAGATAAACAACCAGTTTGTAGATATTGTGCAAATCGCCACCGGCCGCCTGCAGCATGGCGCGGATGCGCTCCATAATACGAGTGCCCTGAGCTTGCGTACTCAAGGTTTCGCCTTGGTCGTTCACTGCCGGATTGGCGGTGACGCCCGACATGACCACTTCCTGCCCGATAACCAAACAGTTCGACCAGGTTGCGTTGGGCGGTTCAGGAACAGACGGCACGTTAATGTGCCGCACGTTCCCGTTCTGATTTGGCGCCATGGCCACTACAGAACACCCCGGTTCAATTGATCGGTCGCCAGTTTGCGTAGTTGCCGGCGTGCGCGGGTGACCCCGACATCATGTTGATAAAGGTGTTCGCGTTGGTTTGCGTCCGATTCCATTTGCTCGAGCACCACGCGGTCTTGCTCCAGAACCGTCCAATGACGTGCTTCCAAACGATTTTTGTAAAGGAAACGCCAGGCGTCGCGCTGCCAGCCTTCAACTTTGCGAACGCGCCAGTGGAATACCGCGGTGATGTCGGGCGAAATAGGGGTGTAGCAGCCGATAATGCCGAAATTGCCGCCAGGGCCACCAGTTTTGGGGTAGGGGATTTCCAGTCGCAGCCAGATTAGCCCGGTGTCGGCCCATTCCGACCAGTCGAAGTTAACGTCACGCTGGCCTGCCTTCTCGAAAATAAAGCCGGTATCGGTATCGCGCAGTTGGAATTCGGCTGAACGCGCGCCCACCGACATACTGTGCGACTGCTTGTGCAGATACGTGCCGTGCATCGGGTCCATGACGTTGTCAATTACGTAGCGATAGCCGCCACGCCATTCCGTGTAGCACAGGAAGGCGGAATATTCGCCGGATGTCAGTTGCTCGGGCAATACCAGTGGAGGGGGTTCGTCGACGTTTTCAGACGAGTTATACATGAAAATTGCACCGGCGCTTTCCTGTATATGAAAAGCACGTGTGGGACGCGAACCTTCCAGTTTACAGCCGGGGTTGCCGGGAACAGAGACGACTGTGCCGTCGCAACTGACTTCGACGCCATGGTAGCCGCAGGCAATTTTATTACCCAGCGGGATGCCGAAAGAAAGTGGGGCGCCGCGATGGGGGCAATGATCTTCGAGACAATGTACTTTGTTGTCGGCATCGCGCCAAAGCACCAGTTTGCGACCCAGGCGGCGCAATGATACCGGCGTGTCTTTAACAAAATGCGACGGACAAATGGCGTGCCAGTAATCTTTCAGGCCATCGGTCAGGATTTTCTCAACTTGCGCTTCGGTTTCTGCGCGGTTTGCAGTTGCTGTACTCATGGAATGTCCTATTGATCTCGTTAGTCGTTGGCGAGACGCTTGAGCTCTTCAGCCAGATTATCTGTTGTCCAGTTATCTGCCGTTTGTGGCTGGGGCCCTTGGTCGTTCAAAAAGGTGACGAGTGCATCGAGTTCGGTAATACCGGAACCAAAAGCACGTTCAATACTGTCGCCCAACAGGTTTTCGTAAGCGGTTGGCTCATGACTGCGAGCCTGATGGGGATCAAGATAACAAGGGGTGAGGTAGCGGTCTTGCATTATTGGCCTCCGTTACGTACGCGTTCCTTGATTCGTTCGCGTACAGGGATAAAGTCATAAGTGGGAAAACATTCGGTGGTGAATACGCCCCACGCCGAACGTTCAAGTTCGACATTCACAACCGGAAGTAAGTGTGGCGGAACGCGTAGCGTGACGATTTGTCCAAACCCCATGGCAACCGTCCAGGAAACAATTTCAACACCGTCGGGCGGAAAGCGATCCCACCATTCGGCGGCTTTGAGCTTGCCTTGAATAGTGTCCAGGTTCTGCGACTGATCGTGTTTAAGAAATACGGTTAATAGTGTGGTGTCAGACGCCATGCCGGCTCCGTAGTATGGGTAATACGTTGACATGGTTTGCGATAGAATTCCATGTCAACGCCGTGTTCCATATATTAAACAGCGTTTTACATAAGGTTAGTGTAGGGGTGGCGGAAATAACGATCCATAAGTAAAAACCCTAGGTTTATTTTATCGGACAACAATAAGACATTGAAATAAAAGCAATTTTATTATTTATATTTGCACATAAATATCGCCTGAATTGTTGATTTATGTCAATTTACAGCTAATACAAAGGGTTTTCCCTAATATATTCAGACCCGTCAAGCAGATAAAGTCTGTTTAAAGAGCAAAACATCAGTTCATATATAAAACATCGCTAAGGAGCGCACCGCTCATGGTCGAAATTGAATTCCGTGATGTCACCAAGTCGTTCATTGATCGCCAGACATCCAAACCTATCACCGCCGTTACCGACGTCTCCCTGTCTATTAAAAAGGGGGAAGTGGTTTCGCTTATCGGGCCTTCAGGCTGTGGCAAAAGTACTTTGTTGAATATGGGCTCTGGCCTGTATCAGCCTACCGAAGGCGAGGTCTACGTGGGTGGCAAGCTGGTGACCAAGCCTGTGCGTGAAGTGGCTTTCATGTTGCAAAAAGATTTGCTGATGCAATGGCGCACCATCGAAGATAACGTGGCGTTAGGGCTTGAAATTGCCGGTGTCGGCAAAGCCGAACGCATGAAGATCGCACACGAGCTTCTGTATAAGTGCCATCTTAAAGGGTTTGAAAAGCATTACCCTTATCAACTGTCTGGCGGGATGCGTCAACGTGCTGCGCTGGCTCGTACGCTCGCCGTCGATCCGCACGTTATGTTGCTCGACGAACCCTTTTCGGCGCTCGACGCCCAAACCAAAATGGTGCTTCAGCAAGATCTGGCTCAGATGTTGTACGAGAAAGAGCGCACAGCCCTGTTCATCACCCACGACCTGGTCGAAGCCATTGCTCTGTCTGACCGTCTGCTGGTAATGAGCGAACGGCCCGGCACCATTATTGAGGAAATTGTTATCGATCTTCCGCTGCGCGAGAATCCACTCGAGCGGCGCAAGCTACCAGAAGTTGGGCCCTTGCAGGGGCGCTTAATGGACCTGCTGAAAATTGGCAAAGAAGAATTGGCTCATTAAGCAATCAGGTGGTACCCGTTGTTCCTTTTTTGAAATTCCGATACTTACTACGATCCGGAGGACATAATGAAAAAACTACTCGCCATTACCGCGCTGGGCGCATGTTCGCTTTTCTCCACAACCGCCGCGTTGGCTGCTGAAGCAGGTAAAGATCTGCAAAAGGTAACGTATTTGTTGCCTGCACCTAAAACGCTCCCCGCTTTTGCGCCTTGGCTGATCGCTCAGCATCAGGGTTATTTCGCCGACGAAGGGCTTGAAGTTGAGTTCGTGACCGGCAAAGGCGGTGTTGATGTCGCCAAGCAAGTGGGTGCCGGCAACGCCGTTATCGGTGGCGCCATTGGTGACACTTCAATTATCGTGCGCGCCAACGGTGTGCCCGTTAAGTCTGTAGCCGTATTGGGCGCAGGCTCGTTAACGCTGGTTGCCTCTCATGCCGATAAGCCGGTAAACAAGCCCGCCGAATTGAAAGGCAAAGTGATTTCGGTTATGGCCTATACCGACACCACTTACTACTCTTTGTTGGGTACGATGCGTAAAGCCGGATTGTCGCGCGATGATGCCGATATTCAGGCAGCCGGGCCCGCTGGTGTATGGCAATTATTTGCATCCGGAAAGTCGGAAGTGATGGCAGGCGTGCCCGACTGGGTTGTGAGCGCTCGCGCTGCCGGAACCAAAGTTCATATTATGCCGCGCGAAGAGGGTTTCAACAGTATGGCCCAGGCTATTCTGGCCTCTGATGAAGCAATCAAGAACAACCCTGAACTCATTCAGAAAATGGTCCGTGCCACGCTGAAAGGCATGACGCTGATCATGAACGAAACCGATAAGGCCGTTGCGTCTTATGTGGAAGCAAACCCGGCGTTTAAGGGTAAAGAAGATCAGGTGCGTCAGGTGTTCGACCTGTACAACGAATACGTTTATGCAAACCAGGAAGTGCCCGGAACAATGGATCCCGAGCGCCTGGCCAACGTACAAAAGTTCTACGTATCTGAAGGTATTGTGAATACTGAAACGCCGCTCGACGAGCTGTACACCAATCAATTCGTTGGAGGCGGTCAATGAGTTTGGAGTCATCCACGGTCAGCGTTAACCAACCTGTAGGGATGTCCCGTTCGCAAAAGCTCAATAAGCCCAAACCGAAAAAGCACTCTACAGGAGGACCTGGTGTGTCTAAACAAACTTTTACCGCATTGTGCAGCCTGGCTGTTTTGATTCTGGTGCTGGCCGCCTGGGAGTGGATCCCGGTGTGGCTGGAGACACCGGCCTATATCTGGCCGGTGTTTTCCTCGGTCGTTGAAGAGGGCATCAGAATGTGGAATACCGGTAATTTGCTCGAGCATTTCGGTATCACCGCGCTTGAGGTCGTCATCGGGTTTTTTCTGGGTGCGTTGCTTGGGTTGTTTGTTGGCGTCGTACTGGGTTTGTCGCCCACCACGGAATCGGTGTTGTCGCCTTACATCCTGGCACTGCAAATTGCACCGAAAGTGGCTTTTGCCCCTTTGTTCGTCATGTGGATGGGTTACACCATTTACCCGAAGATTCTGGTGGGCATCCTGATTGTGTTCTTCCCCATCATGATCAACGTGTTGTCTGCCATTCGTACGGTTGACCCCGACATGGTGAATCTGGTTCGAACGTTGAACGCAACGCGGCTGCAAATTTTCCGCCTGGTCGAGTTTCCCTCGTCTTTGCCGGCTTTGTTTTCGGGTTTGCGTATCGGTTCCACGCTGGCTGTTATTGGTGTCACCGTGGGTGAACTGGTGGGCGGCAACCAAGGCTTGGGTTTCCTGCTGGTCGACTCTGAAGGCCAAGGCAATACGGCCGGTGTGTTTGTGGCTATTATCGGGCTGACCATCATCGGGATCGTGGCCTACGCGGGCGTTGTTTGGGCTGAACGTCGTTGCCTGCATTACATCCCGAAAATCACAACCACCACAGCTTAATGGAAACCAGGATGCAACCCGATCAAGTTTCTATCGCAGCACAAGGTTTAATGAAAGGCCGCCGGGTTTTGGTTACCGGCGGTGCCCGGGGGCTCGGCCTGGAGTTCGCCCGTCATGCAGGGCGTGCCGGCGCGGCAGTGGTGATTGCCGATATTCTGGCGAATGAATTGCATGCTGCAGCGGAAGGTTTACGCGCTGAAGGCATTCAGGCACATAGTGTGGTGTTCGACCAAAGTAATCCGGAGTCGATTACGGATTGTGCGGCGCAGGCGGAGCAATGGCTGGGTGGGCTCGACGGCCTGGTCAATAACGCGGCCATTACCAATTCCGGTGGTAAAGCTTTGAATGAGCTGGATATCGATGTTTGGGACAAGGTCATGGCGGTGAATGTGCGGGGCACGTGGCTAATGAGCCGTGCTTGCTGGCCTGCGCTGAAGGTGTCGGGGCGCGGCAGTATTGTCAATCTGGCGTCAGACACCTCGTTGTGGGGTGCGCAAAACCTCCTGGCCTATGTTGCCAGCAAAGGCGCCGTTATCGCAATGAGTCGGTCGATGGCGCGCGAAATGGGTGTCGACAATATTACGGTCAATGCCGTGGCACCGGGATTAACGCTGGTTGAAGCAACCGAATATGTCCCTAAGCATCGTCATGAGCTTTATGAAGGGCAACGGGCCATTCAGCGTCAGCAAGTCCCCGACGATGTCAGTGGTGTGGTTACTTTTCTTCTTTCTGACTTGTCACGGTTTGTGACAGGTCAAGTCATGGCTGTCAATGGCGGCTTTGTCATGCATTAACCATAAAGGTGAGTTCTATGAGCGAACAAGCAGTAAGTGAGAAACCTTCCTGGGAGCGCCCAGAAGGCGCCAGTTTCGAAGATTGGATGCAAACACGTATTGCGCGTTATTCAACGCGCAAATACGACTGGGACGCCTTGAAGTTCCAGGCTGATTACGACCCCAAGTATCGTCGGGCCCAAATGCGTTACGTGGGTACCGGTGGTACCGGTGTGGCGCAAGACGTGAATACCGTTCCATCGGAAAATTTCACGTTTTCAACCATGGTTATCCCGGCCGGGCACATTGGCCCATCTCATTTGCACACCGACGTTGAAGAAGTGTTCTTCGTTATTCGCGGCAAGATGAAGCTGATTCTTGAGAAAGATGGTGAGCGCTTTGAAACCATTCTGACCGATCGCGACCTCGTTTCAGTTCCACCGGGCGTTTACCGCGAAGAAATCAATATCGGTGACGAAGATGCGTTGATGTGTGTGATGCTGGGCGCTAAAAAACCCATTATCCCCACCTATCCGCCCGAGCATCCTTTGTCGAAAATCAAGCGCTGATCTCTACAAAACAAAGGAGCGACCCGTGACCCAGGCTTTTCCCAACAGTGATACTCCGACTTCTTCCGAGCCTTTTTTCACTTACGAGATTGTGAAAACAGGGAAGGGCGATATCGGTTTGCGTCGCTGTGGCCAGGGGCCTCACACGGTTGTACTTTTGCATGGCATCAGTTCGGGCGCCGACTCCTGGCGGGAGTGCGCCCGATTATTGCAGAACGATATGCAGGTTGTCGCCTGGGATGCGCCCGGCTATGGTCATTCCACCCCCTTGGCGCAAGCTCAGCCGCAGGCGGTTGATTATGCTTGCCAATTGCAATGTTTGTTAAACGAGTTGGGCGTTGATCACTGCCTGGTAGTGGGGCATTCACTGGGTGCGCTCATGGCGTCGGGCTTGGCAAAACAACACGACCCTCGTGTTAAGCAGTTTTTGTTAATCAGTCCGGCGCTGGGTTACGGTGGTACTGATAAAGCCGATCAGGTTCGAGCAGGCCGGTTCGCGGCAATGGCCGAGAAAGGCGTGCAGGGCATTGCCCAAGCCTTGCCGAACCGACTGCTTTCGGCGTTAGCTTCAGAGGCTCATCGGCAAGCCGTGACTGCAAACGCCATGAAGCTTAATGAAGGCGGATATAGACAAGCGGTCGAGCTGCTCTGTGGCGACGATATTTATCGTTATGCCGATGATTTTCCTCAGAACACGCGTGTTTATTGCGGTGATGCCGATATTGTGACGCCACCCGAACAATCGGCTGAATTTGCCAAGCGCTTGGGCTTGCCGTTTGAGCTGATTTCACAAGCGGGGCATGCCAGTTACATTGAACAGCCGCAACAGATCGCCGATTTAATTCAGCAGGCCATGTCGAATGTTCGAGGTGTTGCGTGAACATGAATGAATTCGGCCGCCTTGAGGCGGCTCAGCGTTATACGGTCCCGGGGTTGGAGCGTGGTTTGCGTATTCTGACCGCTTTTACACGCCGGGAGCCGGTGTTGTCGGCGCCGGATCTTGCCCGTCGCTTGTCCATTCCCCGCTCTACAGTGTTTCGTTTGCTATCAACACTGGAGCAGTTGGGTCTGGTTGAGCGCGATGAAAGCGGGCGTGATTATCGTTTGGGTACCGGTGCGCTTCGTTTGGGGTTCGAATGCCTGGCCTCGAAAGAGCTTACTGAACTGGGGCGTCCGATTCTTGAACGCTTGCGTGATATCACCGGTTGTTCATGCAATCTGGTGGTGCGCGACGGTCGTTCCGTGGTGTATGTTGCCCGGGCGGTGGTGCAAACCCCCTACGCAAATACGGTTCACCTGGGAACCCGTTTACCCGCACACGCCACTTTGTTCGGCCGTGTTTTATTGCGTGACCTGTCATTCGAAAAGCTGCAACAGCTTTATCCCGAAGAGCAATTGCAGGCGGCCACACCGAAAACACCGGCAACGGTTGCGCAACTGTATCGCCTGATTCAAACCGACCGGACACAGGACTACGTGTTTGATCAAGGTTATTTTGAGCCGAATATTTCCACCCTGGCTGTACCCGTTTTCGGGCAGGCGGGGAAAGTGGTTGCCGCTTTAGGCATCACAGTTTCCGGGAATAAACATACTCCCGAAAACATCACTGAATTAGCGCGCAGCGCGTGTGAGGCGGCCGACGATCTGTCGAGCCTGCTCGATCACGTGGCCGCATCCCGTCATTAAGCGTGTAAAAGTTTACGAATGAAGAGGTATCAATGATTAACCTGGAAGGAAAAGTGGCGGTGGTTACCGGCGGCAGTTCCGGTATTGGTCTGGCAACAGTAAAGCTGTTGCTGGAGCAAGGCGCCCACGTTGCCTTTTGCGGCCGCAGTGCCGAGCGACTTGAGTCGGTTGTCGCTCAACTGCGTAAAGATTTTCCGCAGAGCCGTTTCATGACACAAATATGCGATGTTTTGAATCCGGACGATGTCCACGCGTTTGCGCAGGCTGTACGCGATCAATTGGGCAAGCCCACGATGTTGATCAATAACGCTGGGCAAGGGCGTTTGTCGACGTTTGCCGATACGGATGATCAGGCCTGGGAAGAAGAGTTGCGTTTGAAGTTCTTCTCGGTGATTCATCCAACGCGTACGTTTCTGCCCGATCTGGAAACGCAGGAAGAGGCGGCTGTTGTGTGCGTTAACTCATTGCTGGCGGCCCAGCCTGAACCACATATGGTGGCAACTTCAGCCGCGCGCGCCGGCGTAATGAACCTGGTTCGGTCTTTGGCTACCGAGTTTGCCCCCAAAGGTATTCGTGTGAACGGTATCTTGCTGGGCCTGGTCGATTCCGGCCAGTGGCGCCGCCGCTTTGAGGCGCGCGAAGATAAAAGCCAGACTTGGGAGCAATGGTCTCTTGAGCTGGCACAACGTAAACATATTCAACTAGGGCGATTAGGGCGGCCTGAAGAAGCCGCCCGCGCCATTGTTTTTCTTGCGACGCCGTTGTCCTCTTATACAACAGGCTCACATATCGACGTTTCCGGAGGAGTGTCCCGCCATGCATAAAAAGAATGTTGAAGTAACTGTCGGCTCGGCGATAGCCGCCTTTCTTGAAGAATGCGGGGTGAAAACGGCATTCGGTGTCATCTCCATTCACAATATGCCCATTCTCGACGCATTCGGCGAGCGTGGCGTTGTGCGATTTGTTCCCGCACGCGGCGAGGCCGGTGGAACCAATATGGCCGATTCGTATGCCCGCACCACAGGTGAGTTGGGCGTTTGCCTGACCAGCACGGGTACGGCTGCCGGCAATGCGGCGGGTGCCATGGTGGAAGCCTTAACGGCGGGTACCCCGATGTTGCATATTACGGGTCAAATCGAGAGCCAGTATCTAGACCAGGGCCTTTCGTATATTCACGAGGCGCCCGATCAACTGACTATGCTAGAGGCCGTGTCCAAGGCCGCTTTCCGGGTGCGCAGCGCGGAAACGGCGCTCAGTACCATCAAGCATGCGGTACAAATTGCCATGACGGCACCAACCGGCCCGGTAAGCGTCGAAATTCCTATCGACATTCAAGGCGCGCTAATTAGCATGCCCACCGATCTTCGTCCTCTGGAGGTGCCGGTTTATCAACCCTCAGAAGCCTCACTGGATCGTTTGGCCGAGCGTTTGTTGCAGGCCAAGCGTCCCTTGCTGTGGCTGGGCGGCGGCGCGCGTCATGCCGGCCAGGCAGTTCAGCGCCTGATGAAGATGGGTTTTTGTGTGGTGACCAGTACACAGGGGCGCGGCATTGTTCCCGAGAACGATCCGCAATCGCTGGGGGCCTTTAATTTGCATAAGCCGATTGAGGCGTTTTATCAAACTTGCGACGCCATGGTGGTGGTCGGTTCACGCTTGCGTGGTAATGAAACACTGAAGTATCAGTTGAAACTGCCACGCCCGCTGTATCGCGTGGATGCCGATCCCGGCAGTGAAGGGCGTTGCTATGAAACCGACGCCTTCGTACATGGCGATTCGCGTTTGGTGCTGGAAGGCCTGGCCGATCGTCTGGAGGGCAAAATGCGCGTTGACGCCCAGTTCCAAAGCGATTTACAAGCGGCCAAAAGCGTTGCCGTGGCCAGTTTGGTTGATGGTTTGGGGCCGTATTCCACGTTGGTCGAGGCGTTGCAAGCCGCCGTCGGCCAGAACTTCAATTGGGTACGCGACGTTACGGTGTCCAACAGCACCTGGGGCAACCGTTATTTGTATTTGTTCGACCCCAAAGCGGGTGTACATGCCTTGGGCGGCGGCATTGGCCAGGGGTTGGCCATGGGCATTGGCGCGGCAATTGGGTCGGCGCAAGCTCACACGGGCAAGAAAACGTATTGCCTGGCCGGTGACGGCGGTTTCATTCTGAATTTGGGTGAATTGGCCACGGCTGTGCAAGAGAAAGCCAACATGGTCATTATTCTGATGAACGATAAAGGCTATGGCGTAATTAAAAACATTCAAGATGCGCAATATGGCGGGCGGCGCCATTATGTCGATTTGCATACCCCCGATTATGCTGGATTGTGTGAGTCGCTTAGCATTCCGCACGCCCGGGTCAGCAATCTGGAAAGCATTGGTGAGGTGTTGCAAACGGCTATTGCAACAGAAGGCCCGTTTATGGTGGAGATCGACATGCTGTCCATCGGTCAATTCAAGACGGCATTTGCCGGGCCTCCGGTGAACCAGCCGGAACCAATGACAATGAACTCGTAATCGAAGGTAGAAAATGACAGTAGAACGTATCGCTTTGGTTGGTTTCGGTGCTATTGGTCGCGCTGTGTTCGATTTGATTGCAGACGACAACCGTTTGGAAATTGACCAAATCGTGGTGCCCGCCGAGTTGGTTCAGCCGATAAAAGAGGAGTTGGCGCAACGCCCCAATGCCGCTTCGGTGACGGTATCCGATCATGTTTCGTATGACAACCGCCCTGATCTCATCGTTGAGTGTGCCGGTCATAGCGCCATTGAAACGCACGTGCTGCCGGGCCTGAAGGCCGGGATTCCCTGCATGGTGGTCTCTATCGGCGCGCTATCGGCACCGGGTTTGCCCGAACAACTGGAAGCCGCCGCGCAGGCCGGCGATACACAGGTGCATTTGCTGTCGGGCGCCATTGGCGGTATTGATGCTTTGGCGGCGGCACGCGTGGCCGGGCTGGATGAGGTCACTTATGTTGGCCGCAAACCGCCTTTGGGTTGGTTGGGCACCCCTGCCGAAGAAAAGCTTGATTTGCATAACCTGAAAGAGAAAGCGATTTTCTTTGAGGGATCCGCCCGCGATGCGGCGCGCTTGTTTCCCAAGAACGCGAATGTGGCGGCTACCTTATCGTTAGCCGGGATCGGACTGGATAAAACCAAAGTGAAGCTGTATGCCGATCCAACCGTGTCGGAAAATATTCACTATTACGAAGCGCAAGGCGCATTCGGCTTTATGGGCGTGACCTTGAAAGGCAAACCGTTGGCAAGCAACCCGAAAACGTCTGCGTTAACGGTGTATAGCGTGGTGCGTGCCCTTAAAAACCGTGTTCAACCTGTGGCTGTTTGAAACGTTTCAGCGCAAGGCTCAATGGCATGGGCGAATTGAGCGCGCATGAATGGATGAAAGGATAAGTAATGAGCAAAGAATTACTGCCAATTTGCATTGCCGGAAAATGGCGATTGGGGCAGGGGCCCGAGTACACCACGTACTATCCGGCCACCGGCGAAGCCGTGGCGTCATTGAATGCGGCCGGACCCGAAGACGTGGAAGAGGCTATTCAAGGCGCGCAGAAAGCGTTTGAGCAAAGCGGCTGGCCGCAACGAAAGCCGCACGAACGCGCTGCGGTGCTGTATCGCATTGCCGAGCGGATCCGCGCTGAAGCGGAAGATCTGGCGCAACTGCAACGGTTGGATAACGGCAAGCCCATTAGTGAAACGCGTGCGCTGGTAGCGAGTGCGGCCGGTACATTTCAGTTTTTTGCTTCGGCTTGCGAAACCCTGGAAGAAACCTTAACGCCGTCGCGCGGCGACTACTTAACCTTAAGTGTTTACGAGCCCATGGGCGTGGTGGCGGCCATTACGCCCTGGAATTCACCCATTGCCAGCGAAGCGCAGAAAATTGCGCCCGCATTGGCCGGGGGCAATGCCGTGGTTGTTAAGCCCGCTGAAATCACGCCGTTACTGGCGTTGGAGCTGGCGCGCATCTGCGAAGAGGCCGGCTTGCCTAAAGGCTTGGTTAGCGTACTGCCTGGTAAAGGCTCGGTGATTGGCGATCTTATCACCCGTCATCCGTTGGTACGCCGCGTTTCCTTTACCGGCGGCACCTCGGTAGGGCGTCATATCGCCGGTATTGCGGCTGATAAATTCATGCCGGCCTCGCTGGAGTTAGGTGGCAAATCGCCCACCATGGTGCTGGAAGACGCCGACCTGGATCACGCTGTTTCCGGTGTTTTGTACGGCATTTTCAGTTCTTCGGGTGAGTCGTGTATTGCCGGTTCGCGCCTTTTTGTGGCCGAGTCGCTTTACGACACGTTTATGGAACGCCTGGTAAAGGGGGCTGAACAATTACGCGTGGGCGACCCTTCCAGTGAACAAACACAAATGGGACCGCTTATCAGCGAAAGCCACCGTGCCTCCATCGAGCGCTATGTTCAAAAAGGTCTGGATGAAGGCGGCCGCTTATTAACGGGCGGCAAACGCCCTGAAGGCGATCTGTACGACAAAGGCAGTTACTACCTGCCCACCATTATCGATGGGCTGAAGAATTCAGCCACCATTTGCCAGGAAGAAATTTTCGGGCCGGTATTGGTGGCGATGCCGTTCAAGAATATGGATGACCTGATCGAACAGGCGAATGACAGCGTGTATGCTTTGGCCGCGGGTATCTGGACCAAAGACTACAAAAAAGCCTGGAATCTGGCCCGTGCGGTAAAGGCCGGCAACGTATGGATTAACACCTACAAGCTGTTTTCCATTGCCACGCCCTTTGGTGGCTGGCGCGATAGCGGCCTGGGCCGCGAAAAAGGGCGCCAGGGCATTCTTCAATATATGGAACAGAAAAGCATTTACCTTGGCATGAATGAAAACCCCATGCCCTGGGCCGGCTTGTAAGCGAAAGGAGTCATGATGAAAGTAATAGGCATCGATGAAATCACCTACGGGGCTAATGATTTTGATACCTGCAAAAAGTTTTTTAGTGATTGGGGCCTGTCGCTAACTAACGAGTCAACATCAAAGCTGGTGTTTTCCACATTGAACGGCTGCCGCGTCAATGTAGTGCGTGAAGATGATTCTGCTTATCCCGAACCCATTGAGAGCGGACCCACACTGCGTGAGGTGGTTTGGGGCGTGTCTTCATCCGATGTTGTAACCGAGTTTGCCCAACGTCTGGCGACAGTTGCGGGCTACAGGAACGAGAACGGTCGTGTGTCATGTATCGACCCCACGGGTATGCTGGTGAGTTTTCAGCTTACGCAAAAGAAAGAGATAGAAGTCGAGTGCGGCGAATCCAACACTTGGAATAGCAAACCGCGACGCAATGCCGCCAGCCCCATTTACGACCGTGCTTATCCCATTGAGGTTGGGCATGTGGTCTTTTTTGTGAAAGATCTGGAAGCGGTGGAAAAATTCTATGTGGAGAATTTCGGTTTCGTACCGTCCGACCGTTATCCAGGCCGTGGCGTATTCCTGCGCTGCGACCCCGACGGCGGTCACCACGACTTGTTTCTGTTGCAAACGCCAGACAAAAAAGTGGGTTTGAACCATGTGGCTTTTGCGGTGCGTGACATTCACGAAGTATTCGGCGGCGGCCTGCATTTCGACCGCTGCGGCTGGAAAACGCAGTTGGGTCCAGGGCGCCACCCCATTTCGTCGGCTTACTTCTGGTACTTCGTGAACCCTGCCGGTGGGTTAATCGAGTACTACGCCGACGAAGATCAGCTGGATGAAAACTGGCAGCCCCGCGAGTTTGAACCCGCACCCACCCGTTTTGCTGAATGGGCGGTAGACGGTGGGCTGGATGGCTACACACGACGGCAAAAAAATACAGAAGCGCCTGAAGGGAAGTTTCTGACGGATAGAAAATAATAAAGTATCCATAGATCTGAAACCGTAGCGCCCTGGAAATGGAATAAAAATCCAGTTTCCGGGGCGTTTTTATTGCTGTGCTTTGCGTGCGAAGTGAATCATAAAAAGCGTTGACGTCATATTCCGGACGTAAAAAAACCGGGCTCGTTTTCACATAGCCCGGTTTAAACTCAAATCTACGTATTGCATTTCTGCGCTAGCGTAGAAGTTACTACTAACGACTTCAGATAAACAGATCGGGCTTAAAGCCCGATCTGTTAAAGCATCATGCTTCGATTAGAAGCTGTGACGCAGACCTGCCATTACAGCAGTTTGGCTTTGACCGGCATTGGGGAGAATGTTTGGTCCGGGAGTGCCACCAGCAGCCGACAGACGGGTTGCGTCGTCGTTGTCCATGTACGAAGCAGATGCGTATACGGACGTGCGCTTGGACAATGCATATTTCACACGAGCAACGTAGTACCAAACTTTCTGGCTACCAGCTGTGGCATTTTTGTAACGCATGTAGTTAACAGAGCCATCAAGAGTAACAGCAGGTGTTACACCATAGGAGGCACCCAATGACCACAAGTCGGAACGGTCGCCCAAGCCTGGAACATTGTTACCAACACCGTTGACGCCGTCATTCTTACGGTTCAAGTAGGTAAGAGCGACTTTCAGTGCGTCGAACTTAACATAGGCGTTAGCCAGGATACGACGGTCTTTGTCGCCGGAGCCCAAACCGTAGTAGTTGTTTGCGCCTGTGCCTTCACCTTTGAGCACGTCATAAGCAGCGTTTACACCCCAACCAGCGGTGTTATAGCCCAGCATGAACGAGTATGCGCCGCACTCACCGTTGTTGTTGTAGTCAACACCACAGTTCGAACCACCAGGGCCACCAGCACTTGATGTATCACGACCACGTGCCCAAGCGGCACCAAATGTGAAGTTGTCAAACGAACCACGATATGTAACGGAGTTGTCCATACGGGCATTGGGGAAGTAGTTGTCGAGTGTACCCAGGCCATAGGCGTTGGGGCCCATGATGTCACCATGGATGTTCGCCCAGAAGAGCATGCTGTACTGGCGGCCTAATGCAAATTGACCCCAGTCACCCTTCAGACCAACCCAAGCCTGACGACCGAACAAACGGCCACCTTGGCCGGACATGCCAGTCGCTTGACCGAAACCAGATTCCAAAGTGAAAACGGCGCTAAGGTTGTCGGAGAGCTTTTCCGTACCACGCAGACCCCAGTATGAAGGCCAGGTGGAAGTGGCTGTTGTGAAGTGAACGGAGCTGTTGCTGCCGCCGGTGCCGTCGGCGATGTTGTTGACGTATTCAACAGCTGTGTCGATGTTACCGTAAAGGGTAACGCTAGTTCCCTGGGCGGATGCCAGCATCGGGAACGAGAGGGCCAGGCCCACTGTAAGTGCTTTTAACTTCATTGGTTAGTTCTCCAACGTTGATGAAAATTATGCCGTTTGGCGGCACTGTTTTAGTAATGCAACCAACTGCGTCACTTTACTACTAACTGTAAATTTGTTACACCAGGAAACTCGGTTAACTGCGCCGCAAGGTTTTCAGTTGGTGTGACCAGTTTGGCACATTTTCACTGTTTTGCCCTACGTTGTTTTTCATGCGTAATCGCTTGATAACTGTACGTTTCCTGAGCGTTGAAGTGAGTGTAAAGAGGGTGTCATATGAGCACGATAAGGGTTAACCCTTCGTTAGGCCGTTGTGTATTAAAAAAACAACGTAATTATGACGATTTGATGAAGCCACAAGGAAAAGTGTGGTTTTTATACCGCAGTTTTAAGCGTACTGAACGTTGTAAAAATATGACGCTTAACTAGACGGAAGGGCGAATTTTATGGGTTTCAGCGTTTGCGGATTAGAACCAGGGCACTTAAAAAGGCCACCACGGCAAACAAGCCCATGCTCCACAGTGCGTATTCAATGCCGATCAGGTTCACCCGTGCGTCCATACATGTAGCGTAAATGCCGAACAGCCAGGGAAAGCCGGCATCCAGACCCGACGCCACCATGAAACGGTCGGCAAAAGTTTGTGCGCATGAAAACATTTGTGCCGCCACGGTGTATTGATACCAGGCAGCCATGACACCCAGCAATCCCAGAATCAATGTTGTGCCGCCAACGATACGGTGCCCCAGGCCGGGGCGTAACACCAGCACGCCAAGCCAGCACACAATTGCAATGACTATATAAACAAGCCGCTGCAATACACACCAGGCACAAGGTTGCATATCGAATACGTGCTGCGACACCAGGGCGACGCCTACAGCAGCAATACAAACAAGCGCGATGGTATGAAGCAGTTTGGTTGTGGTAGACATAGAAAGCTTTGTTGGTTAAAGACTATGCGCAAGCGCTGGGTTGGGGGTGTCGCTTAAGCGGGCCAATAAGTTACGTTCGAATTGTAACTGTGCCCGAGGGTGTTCCAGCGCATCGCCTTGAATAATAAATACATCTTCAACGCGGTCGCCCAGGGTGAGTACTTTGGCCATTTGCAGGTTAATGTCGTGGCGGGCAAACACCTGCGCCAGACTGTACAACAAACCGGGGCGGTCGGACGCGGTAACCGCGAGGCGCCACGACTTGGAATTTTCGTCGGGTTGCAATTCAACATTTGGCACGATGGGAAATACACGCGACCGTCGCGACATACGGCCAACAACAGGGCGTGGTACTTCGGCATTGTTGGGCAGTGTTTTTTGAAGGGCGTCGGTTAACTCGTGCTCAACCAGGCTGGCCCAGGAGCGGTAGTCGGTGTCACGGCTGGGTAATAAGACAATGAAGCTGTCGAGCGCCCAGCCATGGTGTGTGGTGTGGATGCGTGCATCCTGAATGCTTAGGGTGTGTTGGTCGAAGTAGGCGCAAATGGCAACGAAAAGGTCGGGCCGGTCTTTGGCGTAAACCATAATCTGCAAACCTTGATTCTGTCCGATCACACGCGCTTTTACAATTGGCGTTTCCGCATTGACGCGGTAATACAAATGGCGTGTGTGCCAGGCAATTTCCGAGGCATCGTGGCGCAGAAAATAGGCAACATCAAGTACTTTCCAAAACGTGTCGCGCGCGTCGTCGCGTAAGCCCATTAAGCGAATTTCAGAGCTGGCCGCTTGTTTGCGTTGAGCCAGCACCGTGCCGGTGTCGGGCTGTGCACCACCCAGTGCCTCAAGGGTCAGATGGTACAAGTCTTCAAGCAATTTGCCTTTCCAGGAGTTCCATACTTTTGGGCTGGTACCGCGAATGTCGGCGACGGTTAGCAGATATAAAGCAGCCAATTTCCGCTCGGTTTTCACATAGCGGGCGAACTCGTGCACTGATTGCGCGTCGGTGAGGTCGCGTTTTTGCGCAAACTTCGACATGGTCAGGTGCTCGCGTACCAGAAACTCCACCAGTGCCGTATCGTCTTTATCCAGGTTGTGGTTTTTGCAGAAGCGACGCACGTCGCGCGCGCCCAGCTCGGAGTGATCGCCGCCCCGACCTTTTGCAATATCATGGTAAAGCGCAGCAATATAGAGTAGCCACGGCCGGTCCATGTCGGCAATCAGTTGACTGGCCAACGGGTATTCCTGGGCGTGCTCCGGCATGGTGAAGCGTCGAATATTACGAATAACGCGCAGAATGTGTTGATCAACTGTATAGGCGTGGAACAGATCATGTTGCATTTGGCCCACGATTTTGCGGAATTCCGGCAGGTAGCGCGGCAATATATTCAGCAGAGTCATGCGCCGCAACGCGTGCACAATGCCACGTGGTTGTTGCAGTATTTGAATAAACAGATAACGGTTGATGGGGTTGCGCCGGAATTGAGTGTCAATTAAGCGCCGCGCATGCCACATGGCCCGCATGACCTGTGCCGACAAACCGGTGAGCTCGGCATGTTCCTGCATTACCAGAAAAGCGCGCAACAGCAGGGTGGGGTTACGTTCGAAGGCGTCGGGTAATTGGGTGTCGAGCCGGTTGTAAGCCACACAGAAATCGTCATCCAGCGCGCGCCATTCGCCGCGCGTTTCAGGGAACAGGCGCTCCTCGAAGGTTTGCATCAAAATGGTGTTTAGCTGGTTCACCACACGCGCAGCCCAGTAATAACGCTGCATTAATAGCTCGCTAGGCCGGCGCGTGCGTGTGGCTTCAAACCCGTAAACTTTAGCCAATGAGGGTTGCAGGTCGAACAACAGGCGGTCTTCGCGGCGCCCGGCTAAAAGGTGCAGTTCAATACGCAGCCGTTTGAAGGCCAGTTCCGCCCGACGCAGGGCCCGGTACTCGGAAGGGGTCACCAAATCGGTTTGTCCGATTTCGCGCCAGGTTTGCCCGATACCCGAGGCCTGAGCGATCCATAACAACACCATCAAGTCGCGCAATCCGCCTGGCGCCTCTTTGCAGTTTGGTTCTAATGCGTAGGGGGTGTCCTGGTGGCGGGCGTGCCGTTGCTGCATTTCCGACCGCTTGGCCTGGAAAAAAGCACGTGGGTCGCGTTGTGAGGCCATGGTATCGGCCAATTGTGTCAGTAGCGCTTTACTGCCCGCCAGCCAGCGGCACTCCATTAACGCCGTTTCTACAGTAATGTCGTTTGAGGCTTCACGCCGACAGTCTTCAATAGTGCGAACGCTGTGACCCACCTCAAACCCCAGATCCCATAGCGCCGCAACCAGTTTTTCCAGACGCACTTGATCTTCGCTATCAGGCTCGTGTGCCAAAAGGATCAGAACATCAATATCGGAATAAGGATAGAGCTCCCCGCGTCCATAGCCCCCCACAGCGGCGAGCGCTGCGTCTCGGGGCAACGGTGCAGTTTTGAGGATTTCGCGCAAGGTTTGGTCAGTTACGCGCCGCAAGGCTGTTAATAAAGCTTCCGGGCGTAAATGACGTCGATAGCTTTCAATGACGTTGTGCCGCTTTTGGGTGTATGTATCGCGAAGCGAATGCAGGTGAGCGAACGTCATTGAAGCTATGTCTATGTGCTTGAGTTAAGAAATATTAAGTACCCCATACCCCTTTGCGAAGGCGGGTGGGGTTGGCATGTTTGGCGAAACAGTAAGCACTTCGTATGCCGACTCTGTGACCAATACGCTGTGCTCCCATTGTGCCGACAAGCTGTGGTCTCGCGTGACGACTGTCCAGCCGTCAGCCAGCTGGCGAATGTCTTTGCGACCAGCGTTAATCATGGGTTCGACCGTAAAAATCATCCCGGGTTCCAACTCAATGCCGGTACCTGCTTTACCGTAATGCAGAATTTGCGGGTCTTGATGAAATTTTTGCCCAACACCATGGCCGCAATATTCGCGAACAACCGAAAAACCCTGTTTTTCGGCATGTTTTTGAATAGCCGAGCCAATGTCGCCCAACCGCGCGCCGGGTTTCACCTGCTCAATGCCCAGCCACATGCATTCATAGGTGGCCTCTACCAGGCGACGGGCAAGAATGGAGGGTTCACCAATATAGAACATACGGCTGGTGTCGCCGAACCAGCCGTCTTTAATGACTGTTACGTCGATGTTCAGAATATCGCCGTTTTTCAGTACCTTTTCGCCAGGAATGCCGTGGCAGATAACGTGGTTCACCGAAGCGCAGATGGCACCGGGGAACGGTGGATACCCTGGTGGCGCGTAACCCACCGTCGCCGATTCGACGTTGAGTTCGTTGGTAATGTAGTCGAGGCACAGTCGGTCGAGCTCACCCGTGGTGATACCGGCGCGCACGTGGGTTGCCAGGTAGTCCAGGGTTTGTGCCGCCGCCTGACAGGCAGCGCGCATTTTGTCGAGATCGTGTGGGTCGGTTACCAAAGGAATCATAGGAACTTGAGCAATATAAACAAAAGATAGTAGAATTATAGGCTTTCCTGAATTTGGCGAACATCTAAGCCAACAGGAAAAAATCGCGTGCCTGGTCGAACAGGGTGTTTGAGGCGCTGAACTGATTAACGCTTAAGTTGGGTTTAAACCAATACAGTATCAGATTGGCGCAATCAAATCATACGAACCGGGTGCAAGACCTAACCCTTGGAGAATACTATGTCTTTAATGCGTGAAATGCTGGAAGCCGGTGTGCACTTTGGCCACCAAACCCGTTTCTGGAACCCCAAAATGGCACCATATATTTTTGGTGCCCGTAACAAAATCCATATCGTCAACCTCGAGCGCACGGTTGAAAAATACCTTGAGGCTGCCAAGTTCATGCGCCAAACGGCAGCGCGTGGCGGCAACATTCTTTTCGTCGGCACCAAGCGCGCCGCTCGTGAAATTGTGGCCGAAGAAGCAACGCGCTGCGGTATGCCCTATGTTGACGCCCGCTGGCTCGGCGGCATGATGACCAACTTTAAAACGGTTAAAACATCCATTAAACGCCTGAAAGACATGGAAGCTCAGAAAGCGGAAGGCACGACTGAGCTGAAAATCAAAAAAGAAGCACTCATGTTTGAACGCGAGCTCGAGAAGCTGAATAAAGCACTGGGCGGCATTAAAGACATGAACACTTTGCCCGACGCTTTGTTCGTCATTGACGTCGGCTTTCACAAAATCGCCATTGCCGAAGCGCGTACCCTGGGTATTCCCGTTGTGGGCGTGGTTGATACCAACCATTCACCTGACGGTATCGACTACGTCATTCCCGGCAACGATGACTCCACCAAAGCGATTACGCTTTATGCAAAAGGCATGGCGGATGCAGTTCTGGAAGGGCGTGAGCAAAGCCTGAATGGCCTGGTGGAAGAATTGGCCGAAGGCGAAGAAGAGTTTGTCGAGGTTGAAGAAGAAGCGCGCGGCGAGTAATTCCCGATGCGAAACGTCTGAATAAGGCGTTTCATTCAACCGTTTACCCGCGCCCCGGTTTTACCCGGGGCGCGTCTTAATGAATTGGAGAATATTGTGGCTCAAATTACCGCATCAATGGTTAAAGAACTGCGTGAAAAAACCGACGCGCCCATGATGGAATGCAAGAAAGCATTAACCGAAGCCGATGGCGACTTGGCGCGTGCTGAGGAAATTCTGCGCGTAAAGCTGGGTAATAAAGCCAGCAAAGCGGCCAGCCGCGTTACGGCCGAAGGCCTCATTACCGTTAACATTGCCGCCGACAGCAAGAAAGGCTCGGTTGTTGAAGTGAACTGCGAAACCGACTTTGTTGCCAAGAACGATGATTTCATCGCTTTTGTAAATGAAGTTGCTGCACTCGTTACCGAAAAGAACCCTGCCGACGTTGCTGCGTTGTCGGAATTGGCTTTCCGCGATGGTACGGTTGAATCCGTGCGCACCGGCCTGGTTGGCAAAATCGGTGAAAACATTTCGGTTCGTCGTTTCAAGCGTTTCGAAACCGAAAATAAACTTGCCTGCTATGTTCACGGCGGCAAAATTGGTGTGCTGGTTGATTTCAACGGCGACGACGAAGTGGGTAAAGACCTGGCCATGCACATTGCTGCTACCAAGCCTAAAGCACTAGACGCCGCCGGCGTCGCAGCCGAGGATATCGAGAAAGAGCGTTCGGTTGCCCAGCAAAAAGCCACGGAATCGGGCAAGCCGGCCGACATCGTAACCAAAATGGTCGAAGGCTCGGTTGCCAAATTCCTGAAGGAAGTTACGCTGTTGTCACAGCCTTTCGTAAAGAACGACAAGCAAACAATCGAGCAAATGCTCAAAGCGAATAACGCTGGTATCGCCGGCTTCGCCTTGTATGTTGTCGGCGAAGGGATCGAGAAAAAGTCTGAAGATTTTGCCGCCGAAGTTGCCGCAGCAGCCGGCAAAGCATAAAGTACGGTTACGCGTACTTCGCTTAGCGTATCATTAAGTGTAATAATGCCCGGGCACACTGTGCTTGGGCATTGTTACGCACCTGCGGCTCGGCCGGACTATTTTCTCGGGAAAATTACCTATGACCTCCAGATCGTACAAGCGTGTTCTTCTTAAACTGTCCGGCGAAGCGCTGATGGGTGAAGACGCCTTTGGGATCAACAGAACCACCATTTTGCGCATGACAGAGGAAATTGCCGATGTTGTGGCGCGCCATGGGGTTGAACTTGCCATCGTCATTGGTGGCGGCAATATTTTCAGGGGCGTGGCCCCCGGTGCACAAGGTATGGATCGCGCTACGGCCGACTACATGGGCATGATGGCCACAGTGATGAATGCGCTGGCGCTGCAAGACGCACTGAAGAATCGCGGCGTCGACGCGCGCGTTCAGTCTGCATTGAATATTGATCAGGTGGTTGAACCTTATATTCGACCCAAGGCCTTGCGATATCTCGAAGAGGGTAAAGTCGTCATTTTCGCGGCCGGTACGGGAAATCCTTTTTTCACCACCGATACCGCGGCTGCGCTGCGAGGCGCCGAAATTGGTGCTGAAGTGGTCTTGAAAGCAACCAAGGTCGACGGCATTTATAGTGCGGATCCCAACAAAGATCCCGACGCCACACGCTATACCCGCATCAGCTTCGATGAAGCGATTGTGCGTCGTCTGGAAGTAATGGACGCAACGGCATTTGCCTTGTGTCGCGATCAAAAATTGCCAATCAAGGTTTTTTCCATCAACAAGCCTGGTGCTCTGGAACGCGTGGTATCGGGTGATGAAGATGAAGGAACGTTGGTACACGTTTAATCGGAAACAAGGATTGAAGAATGAGCTTGTCTGAAATTAAGAAAAATACCCAGGAGCGCATGGGTAAAAGTATCGAGGCTTTAAAGACCAATCTGGCCAAAATCCGAACGGGTCGCGCTCATGCCGGCATCCTCGATCATGTTCAGGTTGAATACTACGGTTCACTGGTACCGGTTGGGCAGGTTGCCAACGTCAGCGTGGTCGATGCCCGTACACTGAATGTCCAGCCGTATGAAAAAACACTGGTGGGCCCTATCGACAAAGCTATCCGCGACTCCGATCTGGGTTTGAACCCTTCGGCCATGGGTGAAAGCATTCGTGTTCCCATGCCCGCGCTTACGGAAGAGCGCCGTCGGGAACTGACCAAGGTCGTCAAGGCCGAGGGGGAAGACGCAAAAGTAGCGATTCGTAATCTACGTCGTGACGCCAACGATGGGGCGAAGAAGCTGGTGAAAGACAAAGAAATTTCCGAAGACGACGAACGTCGTATGCAGGATGAGGTTCAAAAGCTCACCGACAAACATGTTGCTGAGATCGATAAAATTATTGCCCAGAAAGAAGCTGAAATCATGACGGTTTAATCCGTCATTCGCTGTTACCCAATCCGCATGACCAAGAGCTCAACGCAAACCATTCCCGAGGCAACAGACACACCACAGCATGTGGTGATGATCATGGACGGGAATGGGCGTTGGGCAACCGACCGCTTCCTGCCCCGCACCGCAGGCCATGTGCGCGGGGTGCAGTCGGTTAGACGGGTGGTTGAGGCCTGTGGTCGAAAAGGCGTTCGATACCTGACCCTTTTTGCATTCAGCTCAGAAAACTGGCGCCGTCCGCAGGAAGAGGTTTCCCTTTTAATGCGTTTGTTTGTGCAAACGCTTGAAAAAGAGGTCGATAAACTGGAAGAGCAGGGCGTTCGTTTGCGCGTGGTGGGTGATTTGTCTGCTTTTGAGCCACGACTTCAAGAGCTCATTAAGGCTGCTGAAAAACGCACAGAGCACAACAACACGCTTCATCTGACGATTGCAGCCAATTATGGCGGGCGTTGGGATATTCTTCAGGCCACTCGCCAGGCCTTGCGTGATTTACCCGATCTTGCCGCGCATCCCGAAAACTTCACCGAATCGGTATTGGCCGAGCGTTTGTCTATGGCTTGGGCGCCTGAACCGGATTTGTTCATTCGAACGGGCGGCGAACAGCGCATTTCAAATTTTCTGATCTGGCAGCTTGCCTATACGGAAATGTATTTTACGTCGGTATATTGGCCCGACTTCGACGCGAACGCGCTTGAAGAGGCTTTTGCGTGGTACCGAGGTCGAGAGCGCCGGTTTGGGCGCACCAGTGCGCAACTGGCTGAGAAGCAATCCTGAGGGAAAGGTCATTCATGCTTTTGCAACGCACGCTAACTGCTATTGTATTAATCGTTGTGTTGCTGGCAGCCGGGCTATCGCCGGTAAACTGGCCGCTGCTGGTTTTTTTTGGTGTGGCGGCGTCGGCGTGCTTGTGGGAATGGATGCGCATGACGCTGGGTGGCGGTCGCATGGGTGTTCCGGCTGTCGTGGCGCTGGCATTTTTATGTTTAACCCTGTTGGTTAGTTTTCAGGGTACGGATGCAGTCGCAAATACTTTCCCGGTCACTGATCGCCTGCGCGGTTTTATGGCAGTGGTTTTGCTGGCCTGGGTCATTATCGCGGGCGCAGGCCTTTATGGTGGAAACGCCACCAAACCATCCCGCTCACTCGGATTAAGTCTGTTCGGTTTGCTGTCTGTTTTTGCCGCCTGGCTGGCACTGGTTTATGTGTACGAGCAGGCCGGTGTGGTGTTTCTCGTGTCGTTTATGGGGCTGGTTTGGGTTGCTGATATTGCGGCCTATTTTGGTGGTAAGGCCCTGGGGCGTCGCAAACTTGCGCCCTCCATCAGTCCCGGGAAAACCTGGGAAGGCGCTTTTTTCGGCGTATTGGGAAGTGTGGCTTGGGTTATTGCAACCCAAATGTGGCCAGGCAGTTTTGCCGCTTATCTTTTCGGTGAGTTTTCCTGGTGGTTCGTGGTGGTGCTCACCATTGCGCTGGCTGTGCTTTCCATTATGGGCGACCTTTTCGAATCATTGCTTAAGCGCCGTGCCAACATGAAAGATTCCAGCCGTTTGTTACCTGGGCACGGGGGGGCTTTTGATCGTCTCGACGCGCTGCTTCCCATAGCGCCGCTGGCGTATCTGTTACTGACTCGACCCTTGTGAATAGCGCGATGCAACACATTTGTATTCTTGGATCAACCGGGTCAATTGGCGAAAATACAATCGACGTTGTCTTGCGCCATCCCGAGCGCCTGTCAGTTTATGCCCTTAGCGCGCATTCGCGAATCGAAAAACTGATGGCGCAAGCGCTTCAAACGCACGCGAAAGTTGTCGTGGTGCCCGATGACGCCGCACGGCGGCGTTTTATTGAGATCTGGCCTGCCAAAACACCCAACATCCGCCCCGAAATCCGTGTCGGTGCCCAGGCCCTGGCGGACACCGCCGCCGATGCGGCTGTGAGCACCGTCATGGCGGCCATTGTGGGTGCGGCCGGACTGCCTTCTGCGTTGGCCGCCGCCAAAGCCGGCAAGCGCATTCTTTTGGCGAACAAAGAGGCGTTGGTTGCTGCGGGTAGCGTATTTATGCAGGCGGTACACGATAATAAGGCTGAACTTTTGCCTATCGACAGTGAGCATAACGCGATCTTTCAGTGTTTGCCGCAAGAGGGGAAAGCCGATGGCGCGCATCAGGCCGCTCATGGTGTTCGGCGGTTGATTTTAACCGCATCGGGTGGGCCTTTTCGTGAGACACCGATCGAGGCGCTGGCAAGCGTAACGCCTGAACAAGCTTGTGCGCACCCCAACTGGAGCATGGGCCGCAAAATATCGGTGGATTCTGCGACTATGCTGAACAAGGGGCTGGAGGTGATTGAAGCACACTGGTTATTTGCCATGCCGCCCGAACGCATACAAGTGCTGATTCATCCGCAAAGTGTGGTGCACTCCATGGTTGAATATCACGATGGCTCGGTGCTGGCGCAATTGGGGCAACCCGATATGCGTACGCCTATTGCTTATGGTCTGGGCTACCCCGAACGGCTGCAAAGCGGTGTCGGCATGCTTGATCTGGCCGCCTTGGGCCGGCTTGATTTCTATATGCCCGACATGCAGCGTTTCCCATGCTTAAAACTGGCGCTCGACGCGCTTGAGGCGGGGCAGCATGCATGCATTGCGTTGAATGCCGCCAATGAAATAGCGGTGGCTGCCTTTCTTGAGGGCAAAGTGGCGTTCAGTGCGATCGCGCAAATTATTGAGGTTGCGTTGAATAAGAGCCAGCCTTTGGGTGCTCGCGAACTACCCGATAGTCTCGATGCAGTACTGGCGTTTGATTCGCTGGCGCGTCGTCATGCAGAACAGGCTTGCCAACATATAATGGCGACTGCCCGTTAAAATGGTGCACCGCGTGTATTCCCGTTTGTTATTTATTGGGTATTTATGATTTTCACTTTGTTGGCGTTTGCCGTTGCGCTTGGCCTGCTGATTACTTTTCATGAGTTAGGGCATTATTGGGTCGCGCGCTGGTGCAACGTCAAGGTTTTGCGTTTTTCCGTCGGCTTTGGCCGGGTGTTGTTACGCAGAACGGACCGCAACGGCACCGAGTGGGCGCTGTCGGCCATTCCGCTGGGCGGCTACGTAAAAATGCAAGATGAGCCCGAGGTGGGGGCAAACGCACAAGAACAATCTCAGGCGTTTAACCGCAAGCCTGTTAGCCGGCGATTTGCCATTGTTGCTGCGGGGCCGGTTGCGAATCTTTTGCTCGCGGCCTTGCTTTATGCCGGTTTAAGTTGGGTGGGAACACAAGAGCCGGCCCCTATTATCGGGGCGCCCGCTGCGCAAACTCAAGCTGCTCAGGCGGGCTTCCAGGCCGGCGATCGTTTACTTGAAGTCAACGGCACCCCTGTCGAGTCCTGGGGTCAGGCCCGTTGGGCCTTACTTGATGTGTTAACCAGCGGCGGATCCGCCGAAATTCGAGTACAGGGTGAGCACGGCGGCACGGCAACGAGAACATTGCAGGTTGCAGCCTCGAATATGGGTGTTGACGAAGCCGATCCGCTGGCACTGGCTGGGTTGGCACTGGCGTCGCCGCGTGCCAGGGTTGGCGAGGTGATCGAGAGCGGGGCGGCGGAGGCAGCCGGTTTTCAAGCGGGCGACATCATTCTGGGCGTGGATAACCAACCCGTCAGTGACGCCAATGCCTTTGTTACCGCCATTCAGGCTCAGCCTGGTGAGCGTGTGCCGGTTACCGTTCTGCGGCAGGGAGCGCAAATTACATTAAATGTGACGCCTCAGGCGGAACAGGGCCCGGACGGGAAAACAATCGGACGTATCGGTGTCATGCTGACCGCCGACTTCCCCATGGTGACGGTGCGTTACGGCTTGCTGGGCAGTATTACGCACGGCGTTGAGCGCACATTTGAAACCGCATGGTATTCGCTGAAGATGATGGGGCGCATGCTTACCGGTGAAGTTTCAGTCAAGAATATCAGCGGGCCTGTCACCATTGCCGATTATGCCGGGCAAACCGCACGTATCGGTGTTGCGGCCTATATCAGCTTTCTGGCACTCATTAGTGTTAGTATCGGCATTTTGAACTTGCTGCCTATCCCTATGTTGGACGGGGGGCATTTGATGTACTATTTGCTGGAAATGGCAAGGGGCAAGCCTGTACCGGATGCCTGGCTCGAAACAGGGCAGCGCATAGGTTTGGGTTTGCTGGTGGCGTTAATGAGTCTGGCTTTTTTCAATGACTTCACGCGCCTTTTCAGTTAACCCTGTTGTACTTTACAATCCACCACCATTTGATCACCTGAGGACTCGCCAGGATGTCGTTTCGTCGTAAGTTTTCGCTCGCTCGCCGCATTATGCCTTTGGTATTCACGGCGTTGCTGGTACCCGGTCTGGCCAATGCATTTGATCCATTTGTTGTTCAGGATATTCGTGTAGAAGGCGTACAGCGCGTTGACCCCGGCACCATTTTTACTTATTTGCCGGTCAAGGTGGGCGAACAATTTACGCAGGAGCAAGCAGCCGAGGCAATCCAGCGTTTGTATGCCACCGGATTTTTCAGCGACGTGACCATCGATACGCAGAATGATGTGTTGGTGGTTCAGGTGAAAGAGCGCCCCACTATTGCGTCGGTTACGTTTAATGGCATGCGTGCTTTTGATACGGAAGTGTTGAACAGCGCGCTGGCGGGTGTGGGTTTCGGCCCTGGCCGGGTGTTCGACAAGGCATTGCTTGAGCAAGCCGAATTTCAGCTCAAGCAGCAGTATTTGTCGGAAGGTAAATACGGCGTGGAAATTACGCCTATTATTACGCCGCTGCCCCGCAACCGTGTGGGTATCAGTTTCGATATTTTTGAGGGCGACGTCGCCACGATCAGTCGTATCAATTTTGTCGGTAATAAGGTCTTTTCGTCGAGTGATCTGCGCGATGAAATGGAGTTGACCACCTCCGGCCTCATGACCTGGTACACAGGCACCGATAAATACTCCAGGGAAAAACTGGAAGGCGATCTCGAAACCATCCGTTCCTTTTATCTGGATCGCGGCTATCTTGAGTTCAGCATGGAGCCGCCGCAGGTCACGATTTCGCCCGATCGGGAAAGCATTTACATCACCATTACCATCAACGAGGGCGAACCCTACAAAGTGCGCAGTGTGAAGCTGGCGGGCGACTTGCTCGGCCTGGACGCACAAATGCAGGAGATGGTTCAGGTAAAAGAAGGCGAAACCTTTTCGGCTGCGAATGCCAATGCCACCGTTGAAGCCATTACCGATTATCTGGGCGGGCTGGGGTACGCATTCGCCAATGTGAACCCTAACCCGGTGCTCGATCGCGAAAACAAAGAAGCGGATTTAACGTTTTATGTTGATCCCGGCCGTCGCGTTTATGTGCGTCGCATTCAAATTGGCGGTAACACACGTACACGCGACGTCGTCGTACGCCGTGAGATGCTTCAGGAAGAAGCTGCCTGGTATGACGCAAACAGTATCAAGGAATCGCGTGATCGCATTGATCGTCTGGGATACTTCAATGAACTGAATGTCGAGACGGCACCGGTGCCGGGTTCACCCGACCAGGTTGACATCAATGTTGACGTTAAAGAAAAGCCCACCGGCCTGATCAATCTGGGCGTGGGTTATGGTTCAACCGAGAAAGTGATTTTGTCGTTCGGTATCAGTCAGGACAATATTTTCGGTAGCGGCAATAGTTTGTCGTTAGACGTCAACACCAGTAAAACCAACCGTACACTGGTTGTTGCCCACACCGACCCTTACTGGACCAAAGACGGCATCAGCAAAACCACGTCGCTCTACTATCGCCGTACGAGGCCATACGACACGCGTGACGGCAACCAGGGTGATTACCGTGTTACCGCCTATGGCGGCGGTCTTAACTTCGGCGTTCCTATTTCCAAGTACGATCGGGTGTTCGCCGGTTTCACATACGAGCACAATAAACTCGAGCTTTACGATCCGCCACAGGCCTATACCGACTTCGTCAACGAATATGGTGAGTCGACCAACGCGCTTATTTTCAACGTAGGTTGGTCAAAGGATACGCGTGACAGCGCCATCGCTCCACGCCGGGGTAGCTTCACCCGTTTGGCAGCCGACTTCTCCACAGGCGATCTGCGCTACTACATGCTGAAAGCGCAACAACAGTACTATTTGCCTCTGGGCCGCAATTTTACGCTTGCATTGAATGCGTCAGCTGACTGGGGCCATACCTATGGCGACAAAACCTTCCCGGTTATCAAGAACATGTATGCCGGTGGTTTGGGGTCCGTGCGTGGTTATGAGGGGGCCTCGCTGGGGCCACGTGACCCGCGTACAGGTGATTACCTGGGCGGTTCGCGCCGCTTCGTCGGCAACGTGCAACTTTACCTGCCGTTCCCGGGCGCCTCTCGCGATCGCACTTTGCGCTGGTTTATCTTTGCCGATGCGGGGCAGGTTTCAACAACAGGAAGTTCACCGTGCTACACCGGTATTGGCGGCAACGTGCAAGACCCATGCGGTTGGCGCTATTCCGCAGGTGTCGGCTTCTCTTGGGAATCACCCATGGGGCCATTGGAAATTTCCTGGGGTAAAGCACTTAACTCGAAACCGGGTGACGATCTGCAGGCATTCCAGTTCCAGATTGGCACCGGTTTTTAATGAAACCTAATTAATGGCACAATAGCTCTTTATTTTCGGCTAATTCGCAAGGTAGATTGTTCATGAAGTCTAAATCTGTATCGACCCTCATTTCCGTCGTTAATCGTTTGGCACGTGCACATCGTGCAATCGCCGTGGCGGCGGTTTTAGGTGCTGTAACACTGGTTTCCGTGCCTTCCGTTCAGGCTCAGGGAACAAAAATCGGTTTTGTCAGCACAGAGCGCATCCTGCGCGACTCCAAACCTGCTAAAGCAGCCCAGGCCAAAATCGAGTCGGAATTCAAAGCACGCGACCAGGAGCTGCAAAACCTGGCAAACCGCTTGCGTAATATGGCCCAGGAGTTCGACAAAGACGCTCCGGTCATGTCTGAGTCCGATCGTATTCGTCGTCAGCGTGAACTGGCTGATCTCGATTCCGACCTGCAGCGCAAGCGTCGTGAATTTCAGGAAGACTTCAATCGTCGTCGCAACGAGGAATTTTCGAATATTGTTGAGCAGGCTGACAAAGCCATTCAGCAGATTGCAGAGAGCCAGGGCTACGATTTGATTATTCAAGACGCCGTTACCGTTAGCCCCCGTGTTGATCTTACCGACCAGGTTCTTCAAGCGTTGGGTGGCTAAAATTTCATGCCGGTGTTGCTCGCGCCTGAACAGGCGCCTTCTTTAACTAATCTGCTGGCCAACGTTAATACGGCAGGGTTGAATACATTTATTGCAGATAACTCACAGCCGGATCCCATTATCCAGGGAATCGGCTCTTTGCAACAGGCGGGGCCCAACGAGATTAGTTTCCTGTCGAATCCTCGTTTGAAGGCAGAGCTCGATCGCTGTAAAGCTGCTGTGGTTATTGTCCCGCCAGAAGTATTTGAAGCGCTGAAAGATCGAGACCTTTCGTATCGGCTGGTTAAGTGCGATCAGCCCTATCTTTTATATGCGTTGCTGGCACAGTGGTTTGATCGCCATCGAATTAGCCGGCTCCCGTCGGGAGTTCACCCCACTGCGGTTATTCATAGCAGTGCACAGCTTGAATCAAACGTCCATATTGGGCCGCATTGTGTTGTTGAAGCGGATGCCCGTATCGGCTCCGGTTCGCGTCTCGGCCCAGGGTGTGTAGTAGGGGAAAAGAGTGTTTTAGGGCACGATTGCCTGCTGCACGCCCGCGTGACCATTTATCACGGTGTTCAAATCGGTAGCCGGGCTATTTTGCATAGCGGCTCGGTGATTGGGGCAGATGGCTTTGGTTTTGCGCCTGACCCATCCAGCCAGGGTGCCTGGGCCAAAATTGCCCAATTGGGTGGTGTACATATTGGTGACGATGTGGAAATTGGTGCCAATACCACGGTTGATCGCGGCGCGCTCGACGATACGGTTATTGGTAACGGCGTAAAGCTGGATAACCAAATCATGATTGCACACAATGTGCATATTGGTGACCACACCGCCATGGCGGCGTGTGTCGGTGTGGCGGGGTCAACTGTGATCGGCAAACGTTGTACCATCGGCGGGGCGGCGATGTTGTCCGGCCATATCACGTTGGGCGACGATGTACACGTTTCGGGTGGTACGGCTATCACGTCAAATGTTGCTCAGCCGGGGCGTTACACCGGGGTTTATCCATTTGCCGAGCACGTTCAGTGGCAAAAAAATGCAGCCGTTATTTCCCAGCTTTCGCAGTTGCGACGCCGGGTCCGGGCCTGCGAAAAAAATCAGGATTGAATCGTTTGTATTAGGTATGGCGCGCAAAGCGCTTAGGAATAATTATGGAACTGGACATCAAGCAAATAATGGCGCGCCTGCCGCATCGGTATCCGATGCTGCTGGTTGACCGCGTACTGGAAATGGTGCCGGGTAAAAGTATCGTTGCGATCAAGAATGTTTCAATGAACGAGCCATTCTTCGAAGGTCATTTTCCCCATCACCCAGTGATGCCGGGCGTGCTGATTATCGAAGCGATGGCCCAGGCTTCTGCACTTTTTTCCTTCGAGGGAGACGAAACCGTTAATCCGGGTGACAAACAAATTGCTTACTATTTGGTGGGGGTCGACGGCGCGCGTTTTCGGCGTCCTGTTGTGCCGGGCGACCAGTTACGTTTGGAAGTCACCGCCGATCGCATTAGTCGCACTATGTGCAAATATACGGGTCGGGCTACGGTTGACGGTCAGGAGGTGGCGGAAGCTAAACTCATGTGCGCAATTCGCGTTCTGGAAGACGCATGACGAACTCGATTCACCCAACGGCACTGGTGGCTCCCGAGGCCCAATTGGCCGATGGTGTCAGTGTTGGGCCTTATAGCATTATTGGTCCAAACGTGAGTATTGATGAAGGCACGCAAGTGGGCCCGCATTGCATTATTGACGGCCATACAACGATTGGGCGTAATAATACTTTTTACCGCTTTTGTTCAATAGGCGGTATGCCGCAAGACAAAAAATACCAGGGTGAACCCACACGCCTGGAAATCGGCGACGGCAACATGGTGCGCGAATATGTAACCATTAATACCGGTACAGTGCAAGATGTAGGTGTTACCCGCGTTGGGCACGATAACTGGATCATGGCGTATGTACACATTGCGCACGATTGCCAGGTGGCTAATCAAACTATTCTGGCTAACAACGTGCAATTGGCAGGACATATCCACATTGGAGATTGGGCCATTATCGGCGGTTCCAGTGCGGTGCATCAGTTTGTACGTATCGGTGCGCACAGCATGGTTGGCGGCACCAGTTCCATTCGCCAAGATATTCCTCCCTACGTGATGGGCGCCGGCGATCCTTTCCGCCCTGTGGGCATTAACTCCGAAGGCCTTAAGCGGCGCGGTTACGAGTCGGACACAGTGTCCGCACTGAAAGAGGCGTACAAATGCCTGTATCGGCGTCAATTGAATGTCGAGCAGGCGCTTGACGCAATTCGCAACTTACAAGCTGAGCGTAGCGGAGCGCATGACGCATTGCAGGTGCTTATCGATTTTCTAACCGCCGACGGGCGCGGTATCGCTCGCTTATGACAACGCGTATCGGGCTGGTTGCCGGGGAGCCTTCGGGTGACCTGTTGGCGGCGCGAATGATGGCGGGTCTCACGGAACACATTGAGCAAGGGCAGTTTGAAGGTATTGGTGGACCGGCCATGCGGGCGCAAGGCCTGAGCCAGTGGTATCCCATGGATGCACTGTCGGTCTTTGGCTACGTTGATGCCTTGAAACGGCTGCCTGGTTTGCTCCACACATACTCCCGCGTACGTTCGCGCTGGTTAAAAAACAAACCCGATGTGTTTGTTGGTATCGATGCACCGGATTTCAACCTGCGGCTGGAAAAAACGTTGAAGCAAGCCGGCGTACCTACTGTGCATTTTGTCGGTCCGTCGATTTGGGCCTGGCGCTATAGCCGCATTCACACCATACGCGAATCTGTTTCGCACATGCTGGTTCTGTTTCCGTTCGAAACTGAGTTATATGAACGGGAAGGTATCCCGGTGACATTTGTTGGGCATCCATTGGCCGACCTGATTCCCGTACAACCTGATCGTCGAGCCGCCCAGGCGCGGTTGGGCCTGGATCCTAATCGGAAAGTATTAGCTGTTTTACCGGGAAGCCGGGCATCGGAAGTGCGACTGCTTTCCGCACGGTTCCTGCAAGCGGTGCAGTTATTACAAAAACAATCCCCCGATTTGCAAATTGTTGTTCCTATGGTGAATCAACAACGGCGGCGGGAATTCGAAGCCATTGCGCAAGAGAATGCGATTGAGCATTTGTTGATTATCGATCAGTCTTTACAGGAGGGACGTCCGGTGGCATGGGAAGCAATGGAGGCCGCCGATGCGGTTCTGGTTGCCAGCGGCACTGCCACATTGGAAACGGCACTCTTCAAACGACCTATGGTCATTTCATATGTGTTGTCACCCATGATGCGACGTCTAATGGCCTGGAAGTCTGGCCAGGAAAAGCCCTATGTGCCGTGGGTAGGTTTGCCTAACGTTCTGTTGCAGGACTTTGTTGTGCCGGAGTTATTGCAAGACGATGCCACCCCTGTAAAGTTGGCTGAGGCTTGTTGGAATGCCTTGTCGGATGAAACCTATGTTGCCGACGTTGAAAAAAAGTTTGAACAATTACATCAAAGCCTGAAGTGCGACACGCCGAAACGGGCCGCAAACGCTATTTTAAAAGTCTTGAATCGTGAAGCAGACACAACTGTTTGAGTCTCTTTCCAGGTCTGAGTATGTTGCGGGTGTTGATGAAGCCGGCAGGGGGCCTTTGGCCGGCCCGGTTTTCGCGGCAGCGGTCGTGCTTGACCCCGATCGTCCCCTTTTGGGGCTGGCCGACTCCAAAAAACTGTCGCCGGCCCAGCGCGATGTGCTGGCGGATCGGATTCGTCATTCGGCCCTGGCCTGGTGTGTTGCCAGCGCATCGGTAGAGGAAATTGATGAGCTGAATATCCTGCAGGCCACCATGTTGGCAATGCGCCGAGCGTGCGACGGCCTGACGCTTGCCGTATCGGCGTATCTTATCGACGGTAATCGGATACCACATGGTTTAAACGGCCCGGCCGAAGCCATTGTTAAAGGTGACAGTAAAGTGCCCGCCATCTCCGCCGCATCGATCTTGGCGAAAACGGCGCGTGATGCAGTATGTGAAGCGTTACATGAACAGTATCCCGTTTATGATTTTGCACGTCATAAGGGCTACGGTACCGTATTGCATCGACAGCGGCTGGCCGAGTTTGGGCCGTGCCCGGCACACCGTAAAAGCTTCAGTCCTGTGCGAGACGCCCTTTTGCTACACAAAGGTGTGACGTAATGAAGCAAATCGAGTCGCGAGACAATGCATTATTCAAAAGCTTTGTTCGGGTTGCAAATGGCAAAAGCCGCAACCAGGCGTGGTTGGAAGGCGTGCACTTGTGTCAAGCCTGGTTGCAGCACGGGGCAACGCCGCCGCAATTTGCCGTTTTCGACGCAAGCCGTGTCGACCAAAGTGTTGAAATACAAGCACTGTATCGGGCGGTACCCGACCAATCGAAGGTTTTGCTTGCTTCCGGCCTGATGAAAAAACTGGACCAGGTAGAGGAGGGGCAGGGCGTAGGTTTTATCGTCGCGCCTCCTGCTGCCGTTATTCCCGAGCATATTAAAGAAACGGTTCTGTGGCTCGATCGTGTTCAGGACCCTGGAAATATGGGGACCCTTTTCCGTACTGCAGCGGCGGCAGGGGTTGGGTCGGTTTATTGTTCGACGGGCTGCGCAGCAGCCTGGTCGCCTAAAGTGCTGCGTAGTGCGCAGGGGGCGCACTTTTCCCTTGCCATTCACGAAAATTGTGATTTGCAAGCGTTGTTCGACAGGCTGGAAGTTCCACTTGCGGCTATGACGCTGCAGGGAAGTGTCTCTTTATATCAGGCTAAGCTTCCTCACCACATAGCCTGGTTGGCCGGTAATGAAGGGCAAGGCATTTTGCCTGCGCTTGAAGCGATTGCTCAATTGAAAGTTTATATTCCTCAAGCAAGCAATATTGAATCATTGAACGTCGCGGCCGCGACGGCAATTTGCTTGTTTGAGCACCGTCGTCGATTTTTATCTGGAGAATAATATGATTTTGGCTGCGCTCGCGATACTGGGTGGTTTCGCGTTAATGATCTGGAGTGCCGATCGTTTTATTGACGGCGCCGCAGCCACCGCCAAGCATGCGGGTATGCCGTCATTGCTGATTGGAATGGTCATTGTCGGGTTCGGCACCTCGGCCCCGGAAATGGTGGTGTCGGCGATGGCCGCCATCGACGGCAACCCAGATTTAGCGCTGGGTAACGCGCTGGGCTCGAATATCGTGAATACCGGCCTTATCCTGGGGGTTACCGCGCTGGTTGCTCCGATTGCCGTACATTCGAAAATCGTGGGCAAAGAGTTGCCGATTCTATTGCTGATCGGGTTGTTCTGCGGAGCGCTGTTCTGGAACGGTGAGCTTAGCCGTTTAGAGGCGTTTATTTTATTGGCCGGTTTTTTTGGGCTGATCGGCTGGACTATTTTCGCGGCAATCAAAGGACGGGGTGATGCGCTGGAGGTGGAAACCGAACAAGAGTTAACGGCGCATCCCATGCCACTCGGGCGCGCGATTATGTGGTTGTGTATAGGCCTGGTTTTGCTGATTGTCAGTTCGCGCATCCTGGTATGGGGCGCGGTGACGATTGCTCAGTCACTGGGCGTCAGTGATCTCATCATCGGCTTGACAATTGTGGCTTTGGGAACGTCATTGCCCGAGCTGGCCGCCTCGGTCATTGCTGCCCGTAAGGGAGAACACGACATCGCCATTGGCAACGTGGTGGGGTCCAATATGTTCAATCTGCTTGCGGTAGTGGGTATTGCCGGTGTTATTTCGCCCATGCCGCAACTGTCTCCCGATGTCTTAACACGCGACTGGCCGGTGATGATGGTCATGACGATCGGCCTGTTCGTTATGGCATATGGTTTTCGGGGTGAAGGCAGGCTTAACCGAATTGAAGGCGTGATATTACTGGCGTCGTATATTGCCTACAACATTTGGTTGTTGAACAGTGTCATGGCGGGCTAACGTCCGCCATGATGCGGGGCATTTAATATTTGTGCCCGTCCAACCCCACTTCCTGCAGTACCTTGGTTGAGATTTCCTCGATCGACCGGGTGGTAGTGGATAAAAACGGGATGCCTTCCATGCGCATGAGCCGCTCGGCTTCGGCAACTTCATATCGGCATTGCGCCAACGAAGCGTATTTGCTGTCGGGCCGGCGCTCATTGCGCACCTCCGAGAGGCGTTCGGGTTGAATTGACAAACCGAATAACTTTGCACGAAACGGCGCCAGTGTAGAGGGCAGGCTACCACGCTCGAAGTCTTCGGGAATCAGCGGAAAGTTTGCCGCTTTAATGGCATATTGCATGGCCAAATAAAGGCTGGTTGGCGTTTTGCCGCAGCGTGAAACGCCAACCAGAATCACATCGGCTTTTGCCAGGTCGTGGATGAATTGGCCGTCGTCGTGTGAAAGGCTGAAATTTATGGCTTCGATCCGGTCGCGGTACTGCTTGGTGCTGCCGCCGGCATGAGAACGCCCCACCGAATGGCTCGATTTCATCCCCAGTGCTTCTTCCAGTGGTTTCACAAAAGTGCCGAAAAGATCAAGAAATGTTGCATTTGCACCACGTAAAATTTCGGCCATTTCCGGATCGACCAAGGTGCTGAAAACCAGGGGGGCATCCCCTGTTTCAACTGCATTGCGGTTAATCCGCTCAACTGACTCTATTAGTTTTTCCCGGCTATCTATAAAGGGTAGGCGAATGGTCCGGAAAGAAACCTGTTCAAATTGCGACAGCACAGAATGGCTGAATGTTTCGGCAGTAATGCCGGTGCCATCGGAAACAATAAAAACGGTGCGTTCGCGGGTAGAGGAAGTCATTGATTGAATCAGCCCATATTGAAGGTGGAACGGGTACAATTGCGTGTTGCCTTTACACCGAAAGATGGCGAGGCTCGTTTGCTTAGTGCACAGATTTATAGCACAAGCCTGCCTGCGCAATAAGCAAACAAGCTTTCTTTTATCGCATTAAAGGTGACTTTATGTCTTATGTTGTATCTTTCGAGCAGCTCCGCATGTCGGATGTTGACTCGGTAGGAGGAAAAAACGCCTCACTGGGCGAGATGATCAGCCAGTTATCAGAAGCAGGGGTTCGCGTTCCGGGTGGGTTTGCCACCACGGCAGACGCTTTTCGCGGCTTTTTGAAACAAACCGGTCTCGACCAGCGTATTGTGCAGCGCCTTGAAACGCTTGATTCCGACGATGTCCGGGAGTTGGCGTCGGCCGGGGCGGAAATCCGTCAGTGGATTGTTGAAACGCCTTTCCCGGCTGAACTGGAGCAGGCCATTCGCGAGGCATTTGCCAAGCTCGATGCCGACGGCAAGGGTTCGTTCGCGGTACGTTCATCGGCAACAGCCGAAGACTTGCCCGACGCTTCATTCGCAGGTCAGCAGGAAACGTTTCTGAACGTAGTAGGCATCGACGACGTACTCGACAAAGTCCGTCACGTATTTGCTTCGTTGTACAACGATCGTGCTATTTCCTATCGTGTTCACAAAGGTTATGCGCACGCCGACGTGGCCTTGTCCGCCGGTATTCAGCGCATGGTGCGCTCCGATCTTGGCAGTGCAGGTGTTATGTTTACGCTCGACACTGAATCGGGCTTTGATGACGTGGTGTTCATCACTTCATCTTACGGCTTGGGCGAAACCGTGGTCCAGGGTGCGGTGAATCCCGACGAATTTTACGTGTTCAAGCCTACGCTGGCGATTGGAAATTACCCCATTATCAGTCGTCGCATCGGCTCCAAGCTCCTGAAAATGGAATTTGACGCTGAACGTGCCTCGGGTTCCTCTGTACGCACAGTTGACGTCCCTGTGTCCGAACGCAATCGTTATTCGTTAACCGACGACGAGGTCATTGAGCTGGCGCGCTATGCTGTAATCATCGAGAGACACTATCAGCGTCCCATGGACATCGAGTGGGGTCGCGACGGCGTCGACGGAAAAATCTACATTTTGCAAGCCCGGCCGGAAACCGTTAAGTCGCAACAGTCGGGGCACGACGTTCAGGAGCGTTACCGTTTGAAAGCAACGGGTGACGTTCTAATTACCGGGCGTGCAATCGGCCAGAAAATTGGTTCCGGTAAAGTTCGTATCGTCGGCGATATTTCTGAAATGGATCAGGTTCGCGCCGGCGATATTCTGGTTACCGACATGACCGACCCGAACTGGGAGCCCGTGATGAAACTGGCTTCCGCCATCGTAACCAACCGTGGCGGCCGTACTTGTCATGCCGCCATTATTGCTCGCGAGCTTGGTATCCCTGCAGTGGTGGGTTGCGGTAACGCAACCGATGTGCTCACCAGTGGCAAAGAGGTGACGGTATCGTGCGCGGAAGGCGACGAAGGTCGTATTTATGATGGCCTGATCGAAACAGAAATCGAGCAGGTTCAGTGGGGTGAAATGCCGGAAATCGGCGTGAAGATCATGATGAATGTGGGTAATCCACAATTGGCGTTCGATTTTTCCCAAATTCCGAATGCCGGTGTCGGCCTGGCGCGTCTTGAGTTCATCATCAACAACAACATCAACGTTCATCCGAAAGCCGTGCTCGATTATCCCAATGTCGACAGCGATTTGAAGAAAGCGGTGGAGTCGGCGGCACGTGGCTATGCCAGCCCGCGTGCTTTCTTCGTTGAAAAGCTCGCCGAAGGCGTGGCCACAATCGGTGCGGCGTTTTACCCCAAGCCCGTTATTGTTCGCTTGTCCGACTTCAAATCGAACGAATATCGCAAACTGGTGGGTGGGTCTCGTTACGAACCTGAAGAAGAAAACCCCATGTTGGGTTTCCGTGGTGCGTCCCGGTATCTGGCCGAAGATTTCGAAGAATGCTTCCGTATGGAATGTGAGGCGCTGCGTAAGGTTCGTGATGAAATGGGCCTGACCAACGTTGAAATTATGGTGCCGTTCGTGCGGACGGTAAAGCAGGCTGAAAAAGTCATTGCCTTGTTGGCCAGCCACGGCTTGGAGCGCGGCAAGAATGACTTACGTGTCGTCATGATGTGCGAGGTGCCTTCCAACGCTATTTTGGCGGATCAGTTCCTTGAGCACTTTGATGGATTCTCCATTGGTTCGAATGACATGACACAGCTCACTTTGGGCCTTGATCGTGACTCGGGCATGGAGTTATTGGCAGCCGACTTCGATGAGAGAGACGATGCCGTTAAGTTCATGTTGGCACGTGCAATTCAAGCGTGTTTGAAAGCGAACAAGTATGTCGGTATCTGTGGCCAAGGGCCCAGCGATCATCCGGATCTGGCTGAATGGTTGCGAGATCAAGGCATTTTGTCGATGTCGTTGAATCCTGATACGGTGGTTGATACTTGGCAGCGTCTGGCGGCAAAATAAGTCGTTTCAGTCAGTGCCTGATGCCCGGCCCGCACACATGTTTTAAACCAGGTGAGCGGGTTCCGGGCATTTTTCTGAATTGTTGCCATGTGCCCGTAGGAACAAATCAACTAAAAGGGTGGCTTTGGCATTCATTTGTTCACGACTCAAAGTTGGCCCGGCCCCTAGCAGGTGGGCCATTAAGTCGCATTCGCACAAGGTACGAAAATGCATGGCCATCACATCGGGGTCGTCTTTTCGCAAATATCCGGCTTGTGCCTGTTGCCTCATGAACTGAGCAACCCGTTGCCATACAACCTCGGTTCCCAAATCAAAAAAACGGCGTCCTATGGTGGATTTGCCACTTACGGAAATGGCAACCCGTAACACTTGCTGGGTTTCCTCCGTTGCCAATACCTGCATGAGCGAATAAGCGAAGCGCGTGAGTTGCGCACGTACGTCGCCATTCGATCCGATAAGTGCAATAATATTCTCACCGTGTTCGCGGGCAGACGCATGCATGGCTTCAAGCAATAGTTCTTCTTTCGAAGAAAAATAGTTGTATAGCGTTGCTTTTGAGCCACCTACGCGAGCTGCAATCTGCGACATGGACGCGGCTTCAAACCCAACTTCGCGAAACACGGCAAGCGCAGTTTGAAGTATGGCGTTGCGTTTGGCTTCACTTTTTCTTCTCATTATTCACCCCGCATGAAAATGGCCGATAAATGCGATTTTAACCATACTGTACGGTAATTCTCCGTTATGCAAGCAGAAACCTTATTTCATCGAGAAATAGAAACGCCATTAGGGTCGGCTGTTTTAGCCGCCGACACAGCCGGCTTGGCCGGTTTCTATTTTTCCGACCAACGTGATTGTCCAATCGCGCTGGATCGGCATCGCACGCAAAGAATCAGCAACCCGCAGGCCGGGGAGCATGAAGGCACAATGCTGCGGCGCTATAGGGTTTTTACACGTTCCGCTAATACCGGCAAGGCACTGCGTCATCCTTTGTATACCAAAGTGAATTGGCAACGCGGGGTGGCTGCCGAAGACGCGAACAGGGCGCAGAGCGCAAACGAATCCGTACCCGATTCGGTCTTATCGTATTTCGAACAAACAATGAAAGAGCTCGACGCTTATTTTCGTGGGCGATTAACGTATTTTTCCGTGCCGCTTTCCCTTAAGGGTACGCATTTCCAGGTGAAAGTCTGGGAAACCCTGGCAAAGTTACCCGAAGATCAGCTTATTTCTTATGGTGAGTTGGGGCGTACCGCCGGGGTGTCGCCTGGGGCGTATCGGGCGGTTGGTGTGGCTGTAGGTCGTAATCCCGTCTCTATTATTGTGCCGTGTCATCGGGTTGTGGCCGCAGACGCACGGCTTACCGGCTACGGTGGTGGCCTGGAACGTAAGGTGGCGCTGCTTGAACACGAAGGTTTTCAGTTACGCTAACAACGTCCGCCCGGCGTTCGGGTGTTTATGATTAAGGCACTCTTATGTGGTTCTGGTTTGGTATAGCGGCTTTGGCCCTAATTGGAGAGGTTCTAAGCGGCACTTTTTATCTATTGTTGATTGCCGTTGGGTTTGCCGCTGCCGGGGTTGCCGCCGCTACGGGCACCGGGCTTGCAGCGCAAATTGCGGTTGTTGCCGTCATTACCGGTTTGGGCTTAATCGTGCTGCGTAAAACCCGATTTTTAAAGAAACGTGAAATAAATGCCGCCCGTAATCGCGATGTTGTTTTAGATATCGGCCAAACCATTATGGTTACGACGTGGTCGGAAGGCAATCGCACCAAGATTCGCTACCGGGGTGCGAGCTGGGATGCGCGTTTGGCCGAAGGGGCAGCGACCAAGCCAGGCCCGCACAAAATTGTAGAAATGGATGGCACGGTGCTGATCCTGGAACCTGAAGAGTAACTGTCATGACATTCCTAGATTCTGATTTTTCGCTGTTCGTATCGATTATCGGTGCCGCATTAGCTTTTGTTATTGTCGTGAAATCAATCGCGATTGTGCCGCAGCAAAATGCTTGGGTGATCGAGCGTTTGGGTAAATACGATCGTACATTATCGCCGGGCGCGGGCTTTCTTATTCCCTTTATTGAACGCATTGCCTACAAGCACTTGCTGAAAGAGGTTCCGCTTGATGTGCCCAGCCAGGTTTGCATTACCAAAGACAATACCCAACTGCAGGTCGACGGGGTGATTTATTTTCAGGTCACTGATCCAATGCGGGCCTCTTATGGTTCATCAAATTATATTTTTGCCATTACCCAGCTTGCACAAACTACCTTGCGCTCAGTCATTGGCAAAATGGAGCTCGATCGCACTTTCGAAGAGCGGGAGTTAATTAACAGTACCGTGGTAGCGGCACTGGATGACGCTGCTTTGAATTGGGGCGTTAAGGTGCTTCGGTATGAAATCAAAGACCTCACGCCGCCCAATGAAATTCTGCGGGCCATGCAGGCGCAAATTACAGCAGAGCGCGAAAAAAGGGCATTGATTGCAGCTTCTGAAGGGCGCCGGCAAGAACAGATTAATATCGCAACAGGAGAGCGCGAGGCTTTCATCGCCCGTTCGGAGGGCGAAAAACAGGCACAGATCAACAAGGCGCAAGGTGAGGCACAGGCGGTACTGCTCGTTGCCGAAGCCACGGCAAAGGCTATTTCACATGTTGCGCAATCCATCAACCAGCCCGGGGGTATCGAAGCAGTGAATTTGAGCGTGGCGGAGCGCTACGTTGATGCATTTGCGAATTTGGCCAAAGAAAGCAACACTTTGATATTGCCGTCCAACCTATCTGACATCGGTGGGTTAATCGCTTCCGCAATGAAAGTTGTTGATAAAGCCGGAAGCAGCTAAGTTTAACTGCCTTCACCGCGCAAATAGGCTTGCGCCCGTTGCGCCATAAGCGCTTCGCGACGCACGAAGTCGGCAACGAAAGTGCTAACCGGGTTATGGTGCAGGCCGTAGGGTGAATCCCATTGCACGATATTCCCTTTTTCCATAACACCGATACGATCGGCAATGGCAAACGCTTCCGCCTGATTATGCGTCACCAGCAGGGCGGTATGACCGGTTGCCTGAAGAATGTCGCGCACCTCGAAAGCCAGCCGCTCCCGAGTGTCGACATCCAGATTCGAGAAGGGTTCGTCGAGCAAAAGGAGTTCGGGTTCGGGGGCCAGCGCACGGGCCAATGCAACACGCTGTTGCTGCCCACCTGACAATTCATGTGGAAAACGGCTTGCTATGTCGGTTAGTCCAACCAGCTCAAGCATCTCCATCACGCGATCACGACGCTCGTGACGATTTTTGTGTTGCAGGCCGAAGCCAACATTTTTCTCAATATTCAGATGCGGGAACAAGGCGTAGTCTTGAAACATCATGCCGACATTGCGATGCTGCGGTTCAACCTGATAACCGGGTTCCGATAACAGCGTCTCACCCAGGAAAATTTTTCCCGCGCGTAAGGGCTCAAACCCGGCTATCGAGCGCAAAACCGTCGTTTTCCCACAGCCCGATGCACCCAACAGGCACCCGATATAACCTTTTTGAAGCGTGAGTGATAGGTCGTCGACAACCGGCAGTAACCCTTCGGGTGTGTCGTAGGCCAGTGAAATGTGATCCAGCTTTAAATGATCTTCAGGCATAGCGTGGTTTAGTGTCCGGATTGCAATTGCTTTCGGGCCAATACAATAACCGGCAGCAACCCTGCCAGTACGATGGCCAGTGCAGCGACGGCGCCTTCTTCGTATGTCCCGCGTGCGGCCTCGGCGTAAAGCCAGGTGGCCAGCGTTTCGAAATTGACAGGCCGTAATAATAACGTGGCCGGCAATTCTTTCATGGTGTCGACGAAAACCAATAAGGCAGCCGCGCCCAGGGCGGGGCGCAATAAAGGTAAATGAACTCTTTTCAATGTTCCCGTTGCCGACTCACCCAGCAAACGCGAGGCCTGCTCTAGTGAGGGAGGAATGCGTGCCAAACCCGATTCGATTCCCCCCACGGAAATGGCGAGAAAACGGATGACATAAGCACAGACCAATGCGGTGGTCGACCCCATAAGGATAAGCCCCGGACTGCTGTCGGAAAACACTTCCACGAGCCAACCAATGGCATTGTCGAAATAAATGAGAGGGGTGAGCAGGCCAATGGCCAGCACCGTGCCGGGTAGGGCATAGCCGATTGTGGAAATACGGGCTAACGCATGATAAGTGCCGGACCATGACGAGGCGCGCGCGCCTCGCGCGGCCCAGGTAACCACCAAGCCGCAAAAAACCACCACCAAGGTGGCGATGAGTGCGATTCGCAGTGTGTTGAAGCCACTCAGTAAAAGCTGTTCCGAGACACCCCCCTTGATTTGCAAATGCTTGATGGTTTCATTCAGCAAGTAAAGCGCCGGCGCAATAAAGCCCACTACGATGGGAATCCAGCCTAATATGACCGCCACGAGTGCGGCCATGCCTTTAAGCTGCTTGGGTTGGACGGGACGCATGCGTTGGGTGTTGGCATAACGCTGCCTTTTGCGCCCCTGACGCTCAAGTAAAATCAACCCCACCACAATCGCTAACATGGCCAGTGCGATTTGTGCTGCACCGGCCAAATCGGTTCGCGTAACCCAGGTGGTGTAAACCGAAACGGTTAGAGTATGTACACCTAAAAACTCAGACGCTCCAATATCATTCAGCGTTTCCAATAGGGCAAGACTGACCCCCACGGCAATAGCCGGACGCGCCAGGGGCAGGGCAACGCGAAGGAATACACCCCTACCGGATAAGCCCAGAATACGCCCGGCCTCCAGCAAACTGGCCGCCTGTGTTGAAAACATGACGCGCGTACTTAGATAAACATAGGGGTAAAGGACAAAGCCCAGTAAGAGAATGGCGCCGGGGAGCCCACGGATATCGGGCAGATGAAATTCACGTGCACTGGAATAGCCCAGAATGCTGCGGATGAGTTCCTGAACTGGACCAATAGGATGAAGGAGATCGAGATAGGCAAACGCAACAATATAAGTGGGGACAGCCAGCGGTAATAAAAGGGCCCACGATAAGATGCGCTGCGAAGGAAAGCTAAAAGCCGTAACCAACCAGGCTGCACCAGTGCCTAAACAGGTTACAAGCACACCCACGCCCAGCAACAATAAAACGGTATTTTGAAACGCGGTGGGGATAACGTAATTAAGCAGGTGCACCCAGTGCTCAAGCGAGCCGCCGGCGGCTAAACCGCCCAACGTTAAAACCGGCGTAATAACGCATATTGCAATGAATAATGCGCCCAGCCGCCAGCCGGCATCGGATCCAAATTGGAGAGGGCGGGGTAGCGGCAAACGAGTCGGTTCCTGAAACGAAGCAGGCTGCACACCCTGCGGCTGTGCAGCCTTCACAGAAGGGTTGAACGAGTTGTTATTGATCGAACCCAACTTTGTCTACCAGCTTACTGGCTTCTTTACGATGCTTGGCAATTTCAACCAGCGGCAGCGGATCGACTTTAAGTGGCCCGAAACTCGCGACAACAGGATCAAGCTTAACACCGGCGCGAACCGGATACTCATAATTGGCTTGTGCATACATTTGCTGGGCTTTATCTGACACCAGATACTCCAGCAATGCCTGCGCGTTGTCTTTGTTAGGGGCATATTTTGCCACAGCTGCGCCGGAGATGTTTACATGGGTACCCTGGCTTTTTGTAGAGGCAAAAGTAGGACGAATGACTTTAATGGCCTGGCCCCATTTGTGGTTGTCGCTGCCGGGTTCGGCATTTTTCATTCGACCCACATAATAAGCGTTTGCGATGCCAATGTCGCAAATCCCGCCCAGAATATCGCGGGCAACATCGCGATCACCCCCTGCAGCTTTGCGCCCCAGGTTTGCTTTAACGCCTTCCAGCCACGTTTCTGTGGCCTCAACACCGTTGTGTGCAATCATGGCGGCGATGAGCGCTGTATTGTATGGGTGCTGACCTGAGCGGATGCACACCTTACCTTTCCATTTTGGGTCGGCAAAGTCTTCATACGTGAGGCTGTCGATGTTGAGTTCTTTTGCTACGTAGGCAACACGGTCGCGTAAGGAAAGGGCATACCAATGGTTGTCGGCGCCGCGCAAATTAGCGGGAATAACTTCGTTAAGTGTCTTGGACTCAACGGGTTGTGTGATGCCGCCCTGTACCAGGTCGATCAAGTTGCCGATATCAACCGTCATCAGCACATCGGCGGGGGATTTATCGCCTTCAGCCTTAACACGTTCAAGCAGGCCGTCTTTAACAAATACGGTGTTTACGTTGATACCGGTATCGGTTTTGAATTGTTCGATAATCGGCTGTATCAAGCCTGGTTCGCGCGTGGTGTACAGATTTACTTCGTTGGCCTGCGCAGACGCAGCGGTGAATAGTCCGGAAAGTGCGATTGCAGATAGCAGAGCACGGGAAAATAACTTCATGAAGAGACTCCGAAGCGGAAATAGGCGTTGTTACGAATTAATGATAAAGCCGCACGCAGTGCACTACTTGCACGGCTGGATGAAAACACTGTTGAGTTTGTAAATAACAATGATTCTCAAATAGAATAGCATAAATCAGGAATAAAGGGGTATGGTCTTGCCTTAATAAAGCGTAAGCACTCTATTATTGTCAGGTCAGGCAAATGGGAAATAAACCGTCAAACAATTTGAAAAGTTGTGGTCTAACAACTTATCTATTGAAATTACAGGATAAATTGGTAAAATTGTAGTAAGCCTGAAAATCAGATATGGGCAGGTATGGCAAACCTAAATGCAGCGTATTAATGCAATTATGCTGAAGGCTTGCTAATAAAACGGCATATATTATGCTCTAACCACCGAAGAAGACACTTATTATGGCAGCTTTCAATTCAGAAAAAGTTCTCAGTGTTCATCACTGGAACGAAACGCTTTTTTCCTTTACCACCACGCGCGACCCCGGCTTGCGTTTCCACAATGGACACTTCGTTATGCTGGGTCTGGAAGTGGAAGGCAAACCGCTGCTGCGTGCTTATAGCATCGCTAGTGCCAACTACGAAGAAAACCTCGAGTTTCTTAGCATTAAGGTGCCCGACGGTCCATTAACGTCGCGCTTGCAGCATTTGAAGGTGGGCGATGAAGTACTGGTTAGCAAAAAGCCGGTTGGCACGCTGGTTGTGGATGACCTGAATCCGGGCAAACATCTTTATCTGTTCGGTACAGGCACGGGCCTTGCTCCTTTCATGAGCATTATCAAAGATCCCGAAGTCTACGAGCGCTTCGACAAAATCGTCCTCATGCATGGCGTGCGCTTTGTTAGCGAGCTGGCCTATGCCGATTTCATCGAAAATGAGTTACCCAACAACGAATTCTTCGGTGACATGGTGCGCGAGAAGCTTATTTATTATCCGACGGTTACACGCGAAGAGTTCCAGAATAAAGGGCGTATTACCCATGCAATTGAAAGTGGTGATTTTGCCCGCAAAACCGGCTTGCCTGATCTGAACCCCGAAACCGATCGCGCCATGATCTGCGGTAGCCCTGCGATGCTGGAAGATATCAGCAATATGCTTGATACCCGTGGCTTTACCATTTCTCCGGGGGTCGGTGATCCTGGCGACTACGTTATTGAGCGCGCTTTCGTGGAAAAATAAGAGTTTTCATTGCTGCGGTGGGCTGTTAATTTTGTCTATAGAAAGATAAACTCTAATAGTATTTTCAACTCCAATACTTATGTAGAGACTTATCATGACAAAACAGGTTATTCACTCGAACGACGCCCCCGCTGCAGTAGGCCCTTATTCTCAAGCCATTGCGGCCGGCTCAGGGAAAACCGTCTATTTATCGGGTCAAATTGGGCTTGAACCTGGTACGGGCGAATTGGTGTCCGAAAATTTTGAGGGGCAGGTTCGCCAGTCATTTGCCAATCTAAAAGCAGTGATCGAAGCGGCGGGTGGCACGCTCGACAGTATTGTTCGATTGAATCTATATTTAACCGATCTTTCCAAGTTTGCCGGCGCCAACGCGATCATGGCCGACATCATTCCCGAGCCTTTCCCTGCCCGCAGCACAATTGGTGTTGCCAGTTTGCCCAAAGGGGCGCAGTTTGAGGTAGACGCCATTATCGTGGTTTAACATACCACTACAGGCTTGCCTGGTTGAAACGAAAAACGGTGGCAACAAGCACATTGTCGGCAACGGAACGTCGCCTTCAGCGTCTTGGGTTGCGAACGCCCCAAGATTGCGTCATTCACTTGCCCATCCGCTACGAAGATGAAACGCAACTGCATCGCATCGCATCGGCGCGCGTTGGGCAAACAGTACAACTGGAAGGCGAAATTTCCTATAACGAAGTACAGCTTCGGCCTCGTCGTCAGCTTGTTGCCTTATTGAAAGACGACACAGGCAGCATCTTCCTGCGTTGGTTGCACTTCTACCCCAACCAGCAAAAGCAGGTTTCGAAGGGGCAATTAGTCCGTGTTCGCGGCGAAATTCGCTCTGGTTTCAACGGATTGGAAATCGTGCATCCGCGCGTCAGCAGAGCAGGAGGGGCGCTTGCTTCCACATTCACTCCCGTGTATTCCACCACAGATGGGTTAACACAACCTGTTTTGCGGAAAATTATCGGTCAGGCACTTGAAAGCGCCGACCTTTCCGATACATTGCCGGACACAATTCGCTATCGTTTCAAGCTGATGCCGTTTGCTCAAGCAGTACGCACGCTTCACTACCCACCAACGCAAACTACGCTCTCCAGCCTTGAAGAACGTTCCCATCCTGCGTGGCAACGGATCAAGTTCGACGAGCTTCTGGCGCAACAGCTGTCTCTGGCTTCAGCGCGGGCATTGCGCCTGGAACAAACGGCAACCCCTCTGAACGCGAATCATGAACCGTTGTTTAGTGCCTTGCGTGAACGCCTGCCTTTCGCATTGACCCGCGCGCAAGAACGGGTCATCAACGAAATTAGTCAAGATCTGTCACGCGCGCATCCCATGCATCGTTTGTTGCAGGGCGATGTCGGCAGCGGGAAAACCATTGTGGCTGCGTTTGCTGCGCTTAAAGCAATTTCAAGTGGTGCCCAAGTGGCGGTGATGGCACCAACCGAATTATTGGCCGAACAGCACTATCACAAGCTGCAAGCCTGGATGACGCCTTTGGGTGTTCAGGTTCAATGGTTAAGCGGAAGCCAGAAAAGCAAAAGCAAACAACAAGTTCTAGGCTCCATTGCCAGCGGCGAAACGCAATTAGTCGTGGGCACCCAAGCGCTTATCCAGGCTTCGGTTGAGTTTCATTGTTTAGGGTTGGTGATTCTGGATGAGCAGCACCGTTTTGGCGTGGGGCAACGGTTGGCACTAGGGCAAAAAGGTGAGCAGCAGGTCTCTCATGCGCCGCTGCTGCCGCATCAGCTCAATATGAGCGCCACCCCGATTCCACGCACATTGGCCATGACACTGTTTGCCGATCTCGACGTTTCGGTGCTCGACGAGCTGCCGCCAGGGCGCCGGGCAGTTGTAACGAAGTTGGTTGCCGACAGTCGTCGGCAGGAGCTCATTGCGCATATCCATTCCGAGATACAGAAAGGGCGGCAAGTGTACTGGGTGTGCCCATTGGTTGAAGAAAGTGAGGCGCTGCAGTTGCAAACCGCTGTGGATACCCATGCTTATTTACAGCAAACGTTGCCGGATTTAAGTATCGGCCTAGTTCACGGTCGCCTGAAATCCGCCGAGAAAACCGAGGTAATGGAAGCGTTTCGCAGCGGTGAAATATCCTTGCTGGTCGCCACAACAGTGATCGAAGTCGGGGTCGATGTGCCGAATGCAACTTTAATGGTGATCGAACATGCCGAGCGATTCGGCTTGGCGCAGTTGCATCAGCTGCGCGGTCGCGTCGGCCGTGGTGCCGAGCAATCAGTTTGTGTTTTGCTTTATCAGCCGCCTTTGTCGGCTATTGCGCGTCAACGCTTACGTACGATGTACGAAACAACTGATGGTTTCGAGGTTGCCCGCCGTGACCTGGCGCTGAGGGGGCCGGGCGAGTTTCTTGGTTTAAGGCAGTCGGGCGTGCCGCTTTTGCGTTTTGCCGACATCGAAACGGATACCGCTCTTGTCGAACAAGCCCAGTCGCTTGCCACCGAACTATTGTCGAACGCACGCGACATTGCGCAGATGCATCTCGACCGATGGATGCAAGGCAAACATGTTTATTTACGCAGTTAATAACGGGATCAGGAGTTGCCATGACGCTGACTGAGCTGAAGTATATTGTCGCCGTTGCCCGTGAGCGCCATTTTGGCCGCGCGGCTGATGCCTGTTTTGTCAGCCAACCGACATTGTCCGTTGCGATTCGCAAACTCGAAGAGGAACTGGGCGTGACGCTGTTTGAGCGAGGCGGGAATGAAATTGCCGTTACACCTATTGGGTTGCGTGTGGTGGCTCAAGCCCAGAAGGTTTTGGAGGAGGCGGGTAATTTAAAGGAAATAGCACGGGAGGGGCATGATCCACTTGCCGGACCGTTGAGGGTGGGAATTATTTATACGATTGGGCCATACCTATTACCTCGTTTGGTTCCGGCTCAAATTGAAATCACGCCACAAATGCCGTTGATTCTTCAGGAAAACTTCACGACACGGCTCATTGAGTTGCTCCGACAGGGCGAGATTGACTGCGCGATCATGGCATTGCCGTTACCCGATGCGGGGCTGGAAGTGTATCCACTATACGATGAGCCTTTTGTGATTGCGGTACCGCGTCGACACCCTTGGGCCAAATGCAAAGAAATCAGCGCCTCGGAGCTTAAAGACGAAACCATGTTGCTACTGGGTGTTGGTCACTGCTTTCGTGATCAGGTACTGGAAGTGTGTCCCGAGCTTTCGCGCTTTTCAGCGTCCAGTGAAGGGATTCAGCGAACCTTCGAAGGCTCATCGTTGGAAACGATACGTCACATGGTTGCGGCAGGAATTGGTATTACCGTTTTGCCGGCCAGCGCGATTCCAGGGGCACCTAACGATTTATTGGCTTACATTCCGTTCAAGAAGCCTATCCCCAGCCGCCGAGTGGTCTTGGCGTGGCGTAAAAGCTTTCCCAGGCCTGCTGCCATTCAGGCGCTGATTCAAGCTATTGAGCAGTGCGATTTACCGGGTGTGAACCCAATGTCTTACAACCAGCCCGTGTTATCGTGATATCACTTGCCTATCCTTATCAATCTAGTTAAAAAATTATCGCTATGAGCACTCATCAGGAACTAAAACTTGCCTTCATTGGCGGCGGAAATATGGCATCGGCCCTGGGCGCCGGGCTGATCGGAAAACGGTGCGGCGCACAAGACGTCCACGTGGTTGATATTGATGAAAATGTACTAAAGCGCTGGGCAGAGCAGGGCGTAAGCACGGCCTCGCAAGCCGACGAAACGCTTGGCAACCATCGGGTCTGGGTATTCGCAGTGAAACCACAGGTTATGAAAGAAACCGTGGCAGCCTGCAAACCCTTTTTACGTGACGACACATTAGCGATCAGCATCGCCGCCGGCATCGATTCGGACACGTTCGCGCAATGGCTGGGTGAGCCGGGGCAACCCTGGACTCGTCTGGTTCGTTGTATGCCAAATACGCCGTCACTGGTGGGGGCTGGTATTTCGGGCTTATGTGCCGCAAAAGGCGTTTCCGAACAAGATCGCGCTTTGGCGCAGCAGCTGCTGCGGGCGGTTGGGGAGGTTGTCTGGGTCGACAACGATCAGCAAATTGATGCAGTGACGGCTTTATCTGGAAGCGGGCCTGCCTACGTATTCCTGTTTCTGGAGGCTTTGATACAAGGGGGCCGGCAGTTAGGTCTTTCCGAAGCCCAGGCCCGGCAATTGGCGTTGGCAACACTAAGCGGCGCAACAGAATTGGCCAGCTTGTCGCCGGAGCCTCCATCTGTGTTGCGTGAGCGTGTCACTTCCAAAGGGGGGACAACGGCCGAAGCCTTGCGTGTTTTCAACGAACGTGACTTTGTGGCCATTGTTCAGGAAGCGATGAAGGCATCGTATAATAGGGCCTCCGAGCTGTCTGTTGAACTTTCCAAATGAAATCAAATTCTTATCACGTGCCCATGACGGCGCGTCAAATTCTGCTGGCGGTCGCCGCCATGGCCATTGTAGTGGTGGGGTCGAACGTATTGGTTCAGTACCCCATCAATAAATGGCTGACATGGGGTGCCATTTCCTACCCCGTGGCGTTTCTGGTTGCCGACCTCATCAATCGGCGCTTCGGTGCCAAATCGGCCCGGCAGGTTGCCGTGGCAGGTTTCGTGGTGGCCATTGTATTTTCGGTATGGGTCGCCACGCCGCGTATTGCGTTGGCTTCCGGGGTTGCATTCTTATTCGCTCAACTGCTCGATATTTATGTATTCGATCGGTTGAGGCAACAGCAATGGTGGCGTGCGCCACTTATCGGCGGAGTGGCGGGAGCCACACTTGATACCATTTTGTTCTTTAGCATTGCATTCGCTGGAACCGGCATTAACTGGCCGGCTTTGTTAGTGGGCGACCTGGCGGTTAAGTTGGCCGTGAATTTGGCGTTGCTGGCACCTTTCCGGGCGTTAATGTGGAATATCGCGCGGCCCGCCAAATCGGCTTAACAGGGCAGGCCGGGCGTATTCAGCTGTTTGCCGGTTATTCCAAGCCCTGGCGGTTTAGCGCATTTTGAACGCCAGGATCTGCTGCCATACGGTTATAGAATGCGTCCAGGTTTTTCAGGTTAGACATATCAATGCCTTTTGCGCGGGTCCAGCGATTAACTGTATACAGATAAGGGTCGGCCAATGAGCGTTTCCCTGCCAGATAATCACGGTCGGCTAGGCGCTTGTCGGCCACACTAAATAAAAATTTGATACGTTCCGCCGCTTTGGTTGCCAGTTCCTCTTGCCCCTGCGGCGTGCTTTGAAAATTCTGCGGCACAAAGACCAGCGAGAAGGTACGGTGCAAATCGGAATTGCAAAATGATAGCCAGCGTCGTACTTCTGCACGTTCTTTTGCAGTGGTGCCGTGCAGCCCGCTTTCAGGATGCAATTCGGCCAGATATTCCATAATGGCCACACTTTGTGACAGAACGAAATCATCATCAACCAATACCGGTACGGATCCAACCGGATTCAAAGCCAGGAACTGGGGCGTTTTGGTTTGCTCACGAGTGACTTCTTCAAGCTCGTAGCCAACATTCATCCACTCGAGCACAATTTGCGATGCCAGCGGGCAGGCGCCTTTCAGGTAATAAAGCTTCATGGTTATCCTTGAATCAGTTAAATCGAATTGAGCTGATATTCTATCGATGACCATCGCGAATGCAAACAGGCTTGATTAAACCAGTAGTTTGATCCGATCAGGTTGCAGTTGCGCTACCATGTTATTTTTGGAGTGCGTTGTTACCATGTTCAAGCCTGATTTTTCGTTGAATAATCGTCTTGCTCTTGTTACTGGGTCTACTCGCGGATTAGGCTATGCCATTGCGTCTGCTTATGCCGCCAGCGGGGCCAATGTGATTATTAACGGACGAGACCCGGAACGCACGCAAGCGGTTGCCCGGCAATTACGTGAGCAAGGTGCAACCGCGCACGCATGGGTGCAGGATATTGCCGACTTCGACTCATTGCCTCAAGCTTACGCGAACCTTTGTAACCAATGGGGTACACCTGATATTTTGGTTAACAATGTGGGAATTCGTATCCGAAAACCCTTGTCTGCAGCCTCAGTCAACGATATCAATCAACTAATCCACGTGAATTTGTCGGCCGCAGTTTTCTTATCGAAGCTGGCGGCAGGGGCCATGCTTGACCAGAATCCAAAACCTTCCGGTCGCATCATCTCCTTAACCTCTATTGCAGGGAATCTGGCCCGCTCAGGTGACGCCATCTATCCTATTGCAAAACTAGGTTTGAAAGGCCTGGTTCACAGTTTGGCGGTGGAGTACGGGCCTTATGGCATTACCAGTAATGGTGTGGCCCCTGGTACTTTTGCCACCGAAGCCAATGCCGATCTGGTGGCTGACCCCGTTCGCGGGCCGGTCGTTATTGGCCGCAATCCACTGGGTCGCTGGGGGCAGCCCGAGGAAATCACCGGCGCGGCGGTTTTTCTGGCGTCACCCAGCGCCGCCTACGTGAATGGCCATGTTTTGGTTGTTGACGGTGGTTTTTCTATTACATTTTGAATGGTTTTTTATGTCTGCAAAACTTCGTCTGGCAATTAATGGCTATGGGCGCATTGGCCGTTGCTTCTTGCGCGCACTATACGAATCGTCGGCGTGCGAGCAATTTGAAATTGTTGCAATTAATGAGCCGGCCGACCTGGATTCCATGGCCTACCTTACGCGTTTTGACTCAACACACGGTGTTTTCCCGGGCGAAGTCGATCAAGGCAGACAAACGCTCATCATCAATGGACATTCAATCAAGGTAACGCACGCCGACAAGCCTGAGTCGGTTGATTGGGGTGCTTATAACCTTGATGTGTTGGTCGAGTGCTCCGGTTGTTACAGTAGCAGAAGCGAACTGATGCGGTTTATTCAGGCCGGGTGCCCCCGGTTATTGTTGTCACAGCCGGCTGACGGCGCGGCTGAAGTTGATCAGACCATTGTGTATGGTATTAATGAGCATGTATTAAAAGGCGATGAGGTTCTGGTTTCGAATGCCTCGTGCACGACAAATGCTATTGTGCCGGTGCTGGCGGCCTTGAATCGCGCTTTTTCGCTTGAACACGCTTTTCTGACAACATTGCATTCGGTTATGAATGATCAGCCCTTAATCGATGGCTATCATAGGTCGGATTTGCGTCGCACACGTTCAGCCATGCAATCGATTGTGCCGGTCTCAACAGGGTTGGCCAAGGGGGTGGAGCGGTTACTGCCGGAATTGGCGGGTAAGGTTGTGGCCAAGGCGATTCGCGTTCCCACGTTAAATGTTTCTGCGATTGACCTCATGGTCACAACGAAACAGGTGGTCTCTGTCGAGGCGATCAATACGCAAATGCAAGCCCTTGCTCACAATGCAAAGCGTCTTGTGGCGTACTCAAGTCACCCCCATGCTTCAGTCGACTTCAATCATAATCCGCACTCAGCCATTATCGACGGCAGCCAAACGCGCGTGAATGGTGAGAATTTTGTGAATTTGCTGGTATGGTTTGATAACGAATGGGGCTTTGCCAATCGGTTGCTCGATACCCTGGGGTATTGGGCAACCCACTTAAACCTCAGTAGCCCTGTTCAGTTCAAGCAACCAGCCTGATCGACAGGAGGCCAAAATGAGCAAAATGCGCACGGAGTACGATTCAATGGGACCCATCGACGTTCCGGCCGATCGGTACTGGGGCGCACAAACGCAACGGTCACTTCATCACTTCCCAATCGGTGCCGACCGCTTTGTCTGGCCTGCCTCCATTATCAAAGCGCTGGGCTTATTGAAAAAGTCTGCCGCCAAGGCCAACGCATCGCTGGGGGAGCTAGACCCAAAACTGGCCGACTTAATCATTCAAGCCAGTGATGATGTCATTCAGGGGCGATTGAATGCACACTTTCCATTGGTGGTGTTTCAAACGGGCTCGGGAACCCAGTCGAACATGAACGCCAACGAAGTCATTGCCAATCGGGCTATTGAACTGGCCGGGGGGCAATTGGGGTCGAAACAGCCGGTTCATCCCAATGATCATGTCAATCGCGGGCAATCTTCGAACGATACTTTTCCTACCGCAATGCACATTGCAGTGGCCCAAAGCGTGCAGCATCATTTGCTGGATTCGGTACAGGCTTTACGTGACACACTCGATGCAAAGTCGCGCGCGTACGACCAAATTGTGAAAACCGGGCGTACCCATTTGCAAGACGCAACGCCCATTACCTTGGGGCAGGAAATAAGCGCCTGGGTGGCGCAGATTGATTTCGGCCTGGCGGCTATCAAACAGGCATTGCCGGGCGTTTATGAGCTTGCAATTGGAGGTACGGCCGTGGGAACGGGTCTGAATGCACATCCTGAATTCGGTGACCGGGCCGCCGTGTATTTGTCGGAAGAAACAGGGCTGCCTTTTATTTCGGCCTCTAACAGGTTTTTTGCATTATCAGCGCATGACGCCCTGGTTCAAATGTCTGCGGCGTTGCGGACCCTGGCGGGCGGCCTGATGAAAATGGCTAACGACATTCGCTGGCTGGCCAGCGGACCCCGTTGCGGCATCGGTGAATTGTTGATTCCTGAAAACGAACCGGGTTCTTCAATTATGCCGGGCAAAGTGAACCCAACCCAATGTGAGGCTCTGACCATGGTTTGTGTACAGGTTTTTGGTAATGATGCCGCCACCGCCTTTGCCGGTACGCAAGGTAATTTTCAACTTAATGTTTACAAACCGGTCATGGTGCATAACGTGCTGGAAAGCATCCAGCTTCTGGGCGATGCATGCGGCACATTTAATCGTTTTTGCGCTGAAGGTATTGAGCCAAATAAACCGGTAATCGAGTCACATTTACATCAAAACCTAATGCTGGTCACTGCGTTGAACCGCCATATTGGATACGACAAAGCAGCCGAAATTGCCAAGAAAGCGCATCGGGAAGGGATGTCGCTGCGCGAGGCGGCCATTGATTCTGGCTACCTTAGCGGTGAACAATATGATCAGTGGGTGGTTCCGATGAACATGACCCGACCGGGAGTATAAGACGATGCTTGATATTGACACTTCAAAATGCCTGAATGCGCCTCGAGGCCTGTTGAGGTCGGCTTTTGCCTGTGCCCTTATGCTGTTTACGGCACAGTTTATGACTTTGTCACACGTTCGTGCGGCAGAAATCGAGGTTGAAGAGCTTGCTCAAGGTTTGCAACACCCTTGGGGTATGGCATTTTTGCCCGACAATCAGGGCATGCTGGTGACTGAACGTGAAGGTTCTCTACGCCATGTTTCCTCAAACGGCCAGGTTTCCGACCCCATTAACGGCGTACCTGAGGTGTGGAATAAAGGGCAGGGTGGCTTGCTTGATATTGCATTGGCACCGAATTTCAAGCAATCCCGAAATGTCTATTTATCGTATTCCGAGGGTGGCAGTGCCCGCGCAGGAACGGCCGTGGGCTTCGGCAAGCTAAGTAACGACATGCGACAACTGGAGGGTTTCAAAGTGATCTTCCGCCAGGAGCCCAAAATGTCCACCGGCCAGCACTTTGGTTCCCGTTTGGTATTTGATAATCGCGGCCATTTATATATTACGTTGGGAGACAACGGGCAGCGCCCGTTGCCGCAAGATCTTGACAAGTTACAAGGTAAGGTCGTACGTATTCTCGCCGACGGCACGATTCCATCCGACAATCCCTTCGTTCGCGACCCAATGGCGCGAGATGAAATCTGGACTTACGGGCATCGTAACCCGCAGGGTGCGGCATTACATCCCGAAAGTGGGCTCCTCTGGATAAATGAACACGGCCCACGCGGTGGCGATGAAATTAATATTCCGAAAGCAGGGAAAAATTACGGCTGGCCGATTGCCACGCATGGCATCAACTATTCCGGTAGTCCTATCCCTGAAGCAAAAGGGGAGCAAGTAAAGGGGACGGAGGCGCCGAATTTTGTTTGGGAAGTGTCGCCTGCGGTGAGCGGAATGGCTTTTTATACCGGCGAACGTTTCCCACAATGGCAGGGCTCGATTTTTGTGGGTGCCTTGCGCGACCGCAGCCTGATTCGGCTGACTCAAAACCAAGACGGCGTTATTGAAGAGCAAGAGCGCCTGTTAAAAGATTTGAATGAACGTATCCGTGATGTACGCAGTGGCCCCGATGGGTTTATTTACGTGCTAACAGATGCAGATAACGGGCGTTTGCTTCGCATAGGCTTGCAGTAAGTAACAGTAAAAAAACCCCGGTTTTAAGGCCGGGGCTTTTCTTGTGACGGCACATACTGCCAGATGATTATTTCATCAGTTTCCAGTCGCCGTCTTTAACCTCAACCAGCATGCGGGCACGTTCATCGTGGCCGAAGTGGTCAGTGGGGCTCATGTTGAACACACCATGCGAGCCGACGACTTCTTCTGAGTTTTCAATCGCGTCACGCAGCGCTGCGCGGAATGCTTGAGTGCCTGGCTCAGCCTTTTTAAGGGCTTCGGGAGCCGCTGCTTCAAGCACAAGATAAGCATCGAAAATATGGGCACCGAAAGACGAGAAGGAGCCTTCGCCATACATTTTTTCGTAAGCTTTGATGTATTCAATACCAGGTTGCTTCGAAGGGTGCGAATCAGGTAGTTGCTCTGCAATTACAACCGGCCCGACCGGCAGAATAGTGCCTTCCACCGCTTTGCCGCCTACACGAATGTACTCTTTACTGGCGGTGCCGTGCGTTTGGTATATCTGCCCTTTAAAACCGCGATCTTGCAGGGTAACCTGTGGCAGGACCGATGGGGTTCCAGACGCGACAACCAAAATAGCGTCGGGTTTTGCGGCAACCAGTTTCAAGGCTTGGCCCGTTACACTGGTGTCGTTCCGGTTGAAACGCTCAACGTTTTCCATACTGATACCGGCCTTTTCAACCAAGGGGCGCATTTCTTTAAGCCAAACCTCGCCATATGCGTCGGCATAGCCGATAAAGCCCAGTTTTTTGACCCCATTTTCTTTCATGTGGTCAACCAATGCACCTGCCATAAGGCGCACGTGTTGCGGGGTGCGGAAAACCCATTTTTCTTTATCGGCAGGCAAGTCTAATGGGGCAACGGCGATTTGCGGTACCTCGAGTTCGTTGGTTATCTCAGCCACGGCCACGCTGGTTGGCGTTGAAGATGAGCCAAAAATAATATCGACTTTGTCTTCGGTAATGAGTTTGCGCGCATTACGACCCGCTTGCGTTGCGTCAGTGGCATCGTCGAGCACAATGTAGTTAACTTTGTGGCCTGCGATCTCTGTTGGTAAAAGCGGGATGGTATTACGCTCGGGCACCCCCAACGCGGCGGCCGGGCCGGTGCTGGAGAGCGTGACGCCCACATTGATGTCTTTGGTTTGCGCTGAGGCAGCCATTGCACTGGCCATAAGGCCGGCAGCGGCCACGCCGGCCAGTTTCATTGAGAGTTTCATGTTTCCTCCGGTTGTAAGAAATTTTATTAATTGCGACGTTTTGAAAACGTTGCCAACTTTACGTAAACGTTCTGATTATGACAATAGGGATGAACCCAGCGCAACTCTTGATTTTCATCAAGGCGGCCACCAAATAGCAGGTGTAGCATGAACATGCCAATTTGGAACTTAACTTGATAGAGAGGTGAGTCATGGCAAACTTAACACGTTTTGATCCGTTTCGTGATTTAACGACAATGGAACCCTGGCGAAATTTGGAGGACTTTTTTAGCGATTTCAGCTTGCGTCCGTTGGCGGACAAAGTCCAAACCGAGCCGCGCATCCGAATGGACGTAACCGAAGCGCAAGACCATTACGCCGTCAAGGCCGAGATTCCAGGTATGCGCAAGGAAGACATCACTGTTTCCATCGATGGTAACCAGGTAACCCTCAGTGCGGAGATCCGTCAGGAAAAAGAAGAGAAAAAAGACGAAAAAGTGGTGCGTCGGGAGCGTTTTTACGGCCGTCAGACGCGCAGTTTTTCACTCGCCCACGATATTGATGAGTCTGCCTCTTCAGCGCATTATGAAAATGGCGTATTGAACTTGAAGTTGGTAAAAAAGGCCGGTACGAACGGCAGCCGGACATTGGCTATTCAATAAAAATAAAGATATAAATTATGAATCATAAGGGGCGTTACATCATCGCCCCTAACTTTTTCTCGTTCGCCGCCGTTAACTAACAAATTGTCCCTTTTCAATTTGTTGCATTTTGTTATAAACCGGGGTAGTCTAGCGATTTTGTCTGGCGTAGGCGCCTTTATTCTGGCGGAAGGTTATGGTTTCTATTCTTCAAGGCGCAGTCAAGCATTTCCCGACCGACGCCCAGCGTATGGCGAAGAAGATGCCATCGGCACAGGGCCTGCAATTGTTATATAACGCAGTACAGCGCCTTTCGGGAACCCGCAGAATTGATACCGGGCTGGCACGGGTTCTTGAGTTGCTGTGTACGCACTCGCAATGGCAAGCTGCAATTGCCTGGATCACCCGGCCACATGAAAAGCCGCAGTTTCAGTGTGCCTGGCATGAAACGCAGCACGGTATACAAGCGCTGGAAGCCTGTTTTCGCAACGGCGCGTTCAGCCACCAGGACACCATTCCATTCTTGGTGATGCAACAAGAAAGCGCAGTTTTCGCAGCAACCATTCCACAAAGCAATCACAACGAAGCAAACAATGTGGTTCGTAAACTGGGCTTGCACTCCGCCCTGGGTATCCCACTGCCTGGGCGTGATCATGTTCTAGGCGTCATCGAGCTGCTGAGCACCGACACAAATGAGCCTGACGCCAGCACAATTGCACTACTGCAAACGTTGGGTAGCGACATTGGTTTGTTTCTGGAGGCCCGCCAGTTGGAGGGGCAATTACAGGAAAAGAATAAAAAATTGTTGCAGACACAACGTATTGCACGCCTGGCTTCCTGGGAAATCGACTTACTTAACTTAAAGCTATACGGCAGCCCCGATGCCGCAAGGGTCATGGGTTTATCGGTCGATACCTTGCCGTCCAATTTGCATGAATTATTGGCCTTCATTCCGCCGGAAGATCATGACATTTTCAATAGCCTGTTGGCCGGCGCACAGCAGCGCGCCCATCCTTTCGTTACCGTAGAGCATCGTTTATGTTCCCCAGGCGGTATGCGTTACCTGATGGTGCGGGCGGAAGGGCAGTTCGATCACACCGGCAGGCCGGTGCGAATCACCGGCACCATGCAAGACATTACCGAACAAAAGCTGGCCAATATACAAGCTACGCAGTCTGAGCAACGCTGGGAGGCCGCGTTTCGAAATAGCCCGGTGCCATCGATTATTACAGCGATCGATTCGGGGCTTTGCCTGGATGCCAACGATGAAATGTGCCGTCTTCTGGGGGTGGATCTGAGTGAAATGGTTGGCAAAACCACGACCGAACTCATGATCTGGCCGGCAAACATGCCGCGTTCCGCTTTTATTGAAGAAGTGAAGAAACAAGGTTCCGTACGCCAAAAGGAGTTCCGGGCGTTGGTCGACGGCGCAGAACACTATCTTCTTATTAATATGGAGCGCATTGAGTTTAACGGCCACGATGCGCTTTACGGTCAATGGGTCGACATCACGCCGGTAAAAAAACTGGAAGAAAAGTTGCGCTTAACGGCTGCGGCAGTCGAGCACGCCGCTGATGCATTGGTGCTTATTGACCGTCAAGGGGATATTGTTGCCGTTAACCCGGCATTTACCGCTATTACCGGTTATACGGCGGACCAAGCGCTAAATCAGTGGTTTATGGGACTGCTACACAAACCCACGGGGCGTCACGATAAACACTTTTTTAAAAGCGCGGTCGATACGCTAGAGGATCACAATCAGTGGAAAGGTGAGGTCTGGACGCAACGGGCTAACGGTAATGTTTTTCCGGCTCTGTTGACTTTAGGAGCGATTCGCAGCCCGGAAACAAACAAAATAACCCATTATGTCGGTGTTTTTTCTGATATTTCACGCCAGAAAGAATACGAAGACCGTCTGCGCCAGCTTGCTTTGCACGATGAGTTAACCGGGCTTGCCAATCGTACATTACTCATCGAACGGGGTAATCGTGCGTTGCTTCAAGCTGAACGGCATGACGGCATGGTAGCTGTGTTGTTTATCGACTTGAACCGTTTCAAATCAGTTAATGACGCGCACGGCCATGCAGTAGGTGATGCACTATTGCAACAAGTGGCAGATCGCCTTGTGTTATGCGTGCGGGCTTCCGACACAGTCGCCCGGGTCGGCGGTGATGAGTTCGTTATTCTACTGACCGATCTTTCACAAGACGACGACGCCTATCAGGTTGCCGATAAAGTGCACCTGGCAATGGTGCAGCCGTTTCGGGTTGAGGGTGTTGATATCGATGTGGGGGCCAGTGTCGGGGTGGCACGCTACCCGCACGACGGCGTCGACATGACAATGCTGCTCAAATTCGCCGATGAGGGTCTATACCAGGCAAAGCGGGCGGCAGGAAGGTCCGACTAAAACTTTATTCCGGTCAATTCGGGTTTTTGTTGCAGTGATATTAAAGTTTGCGCCACACTTGCCGTTAACCTCCCGTTAACCTGCAAAGTGGTGCTTGCTTATGACGAATAACGACACGCAAGTCGGCTCGAACCCGGCAAATCTGCTCAGCCAGATTGATCACCCCCTGGCAGTTCATCTATTACAAACCGAGAAAATGGCGGGGATCGGCCAGTTGGCGGCCGGTGTAGCCCATGAAATCAATAATCCGGTGGGTTATGTGTTTTCAAACCTGAAAACCTTGGCCGGTTATATGCAAGACATGCTGAAAATCATTGATGCGACCGATCATGTCGAGTCTATGGGTGAATTGCATCAATTGAAAAAATCCCTGGACTACGACTACATTCGGCAAGATGTGCCGGCATTGTTACGCGAGTCCGAAGAGGGGATGGATCGCATAAAGCACATTATTTCAGCGTTGAAGTATTTTTCCCACACCGACGACGACAGCTTCCGTTTGGCCGACCTTCATCAAAGTATTGAGTCGACGTTAACGGTGGCGGGCAACGAAATTAAATATCGTGCACAAGTGATCAAGCAATTCGGTGTTTTACCGCCCGTACAATTCAATGTGTCGCAAATCAATCAGGTTGTGATGAATTTATTAATCAATGCAGCGCAATCGATTGAAAATTCGGGCATGATTACATTACGTACTGATCAGGACGGCGCCTGGGTGTGGTTCGAAGTTGAAGACACAGGGTGCGGTATGACCCCAGAGATACAGCAGCGCATTTTTGAGCCTTTTTATACAACCAAACCTGTTGGGCAGGGCACCGGTATGGGTTTGGCCCTCTCTTACAGCATTGTTCAAAAACATAATGGCAGAATCGACGTATTCAGTAGAGTGGGGCACGGCACACGTATTCGTGTCTGGTTGCCGGTTCACCAACCCAATTTCTAAACCTGGGTGTGATCATGTCTGACGCCTCACAATCGGCCACTATTTTAATTGTTGATGACGAACCCAATGTCATCAGTAGCCTCAAACGTGCCTTGCACGCACAACCTTTCAAGTTGTTGGGGGCCACCAATGGTGAAAGCGCGTTGCAATTGCTGGAAGAAGAGGGCGCCGACCTGGTCATCTGCGATGCCCGCATGCCGGGCATGGACGGCCCAACTCTGTTGCGCACCATTGAGTCACGCCGGCCCGACTGCATGCGTATTCTTTTAACCGGATATGAAGACATTGACCAAACCATCAGGGCTATTAACGAAGGGCGTATTTTTCGTTATATCAGCAAACCGTGGGATGACCGGCTTTTGTTGCTTGCGATCAAGCAGGCTTTGGCACATCAGCATATAGAACGTGACCGTAATCGCTTGCAACTATTAACGCAAGAACAGAATATAGCTCTCCAGCAAGTAAATAGTGAATTGGAAAGCCGGGTTGAATCGCGAACAGCCGAGCTGATGCGGGCGGCTGAAATGTTGTCGGCCGCCAACGAAGAATTGAAACAAGCCTATGTAACGGCAACCGAGGTTTTCTCTGCACTGTTGGCCCAACGGCTGCCGCGCAGCCGACAAACCAATAAAGAGGTGATTGAATTAATGCGCGCTTTTTGCAAAGCGCAAGAGTATTCCCAACAACTGACCGACGATCTTTCAATGGCCGCCGCGTTATATAACCTGGGCAAACTCACCTGGAACGACGCCCTGATCGCCTTGCCGCCGGAATCTATGGATCGCGTCCAACGCGAGAATTATAAAAACTACCCAACAACGGGTGAGCGCCTGCTGATCGCGCTTGAGCCGGCACATGATGCCGCCCTCATTATCCGGCATCATCAAGAACGCTGGGACGGGGCGGGCTTCCCTGACGGTCTTGTGGGCAATGCAATCCCGCTTGGAGCCCGGGTTCTTAAGTTGGTGGTGGATTTCGTTGAAATGAAAATGGGTATGGTTTTTGCGCGCAAAGTGCCGCATGAGGAAATGGTAGAAAAAATGCCCAAATATGCCGGGCGTTTATATGACCCCGAATTATGCGCGGCGTTTATTGAACTGGTGAAGCGTTTGGAAGAAGAAAAAGAAGCGGAAAGCGAAGACGTTGTGACACACAACACAAGTACGTTGCGGCCTGAGATGATTATTGCGCGCAGTTTGCATGCTCAAAACGGCATGCTGCTTTTAAAGGAAGGTACGGTCATTACGGAAAGGCTTATCAATAAGCTCAAAGACTTCGAAGAGAACGAGGAAACGCAATACGTTATTCATGTCTTGCAGGTACTGCAAGACGAAGAGGCATGAGCGCATTCGGTTTCCTTCGGATGTGCAGTGTTTATGGCGCAGCGCGTTTTCTCCCTGCGTTGGCATTGCTGTTTTTTGGCTTGGGCGGGCTACTCGACGCTGTCATCAATTTATTGTTCTTCGCTCGCGTACCGCTTGTTTCCTGGGGCGAAATCACGCTTTATGTATCAACCGGCCTAACGCTGGGTCTGGCCGCCTATTGGGTTTGGCCGGCTCGTGTTTTGGCGCTCGTAACGCTGATTATTGCTGTTGCCTACACCTATTCGGCAGGTCTATGGGGTGGTTTGCTATTGGTAGGGGCATTTGGCTTAATCGCGATAACATTCCCTTTGCCAAAACAAAAACTTGTTTGTCTCTCGCTTGCCGCTTTATTGTTGTTTTTGTCGTTTTCTGCGGTGATTGTGCCCGACGACTGGGTCGTGACACGCTTGCAAAGTTATGCGCACGAAACCCATATCGACGCCATTATGGGTGGTTTGCTTGCCTTGGGTCTGTTTGGGCATGCCTTTTCAAAAGCCTCCCTTGCCGGCCGTCAGACGAAAGAAGAACGTAAACAATTTTTTGTCGCAATCGGCGGTGTTGCATTGGCCGTTCTATGCTGGTTTCTATTGGCGGAGCAGGAGCAACGCTTTGCCGAACAACAAGCAACAATCAGTTCTGCACAGGCGCAAAGTGCCATCACCGAATCTTTGAGCGAAAAAATCGCAGCCTTGCAACGCCTTCATTATCGCGTTGTAGCCTGGCAAGGCCCGATGCACGACGAGGTACAGTTGATTGCCGAGGCGCAGCGTTTCATACAAGACCACGCAACCGCGCTGGGCGTTGCCATCGTAAGCCAGTCGGGGCGAACCGAAACCGGCTATTCGTTGAATCATCCACAACGCTTTTCCGACGTGCTGAGTCACTGGCCTGCTCGTGCCAAGGTGCAAAGCTGGCTCAGACATGTTGCCTCGGAAAGTACACCGCATCTGTTCCTTTATAGTTCAGACAATGTTTCCGACTGGTTCTGGCTGGGTATGGCTTTGCCGGGCCCGAACGCGAGTCATCAAGTGTTGGTGGTGGCACATAATCTTGAGCAGTTTCTTGATTCTGCGTTGCGACCCGACCTTGCCGCCATTCGGTTCCAACTGCATATGGATGGCCGCATGCTATACAACAACCTGGACGAGCAGGGTGTTCAAGCGGCCCGCTATCTGGGCACAAGCCGGTTCGATCCGCATCATGACATCCACTGGGAATTGTCGACGTGGATATCGCCGCGAGCGGCGCCACTCATTAGCCGTTTGCTGCCCGACTTCCTGTTCCTGGTTTGTCTGGGTTTTACGATCCTGTTAATTCGAACGCTGCGTTTGTCACAAGACGTTGTTCAACGATCCGACGCCCTTAGCCAGGCTATTTTTTACGATTATCTTACCGGGCTACCGAATAAAGCCTCTTTAGTACAGAAACTAGATGACGTATGCAAACGCGCCCGTGCGCAGGCAAGTTGCGCCTCCATTATTTTGCTTGATCTGAATGGGCTCAAACTGATTAACGACTCGATGGGCTTTGAGGTAGGCGACCGCGTACTGCGCGAAGTGGCAAACCGGTTGGCCGGCTCTATACAGGCCCCTCAGTGGTTGGCCCGATTGGAAGGGGATGAATTCGTTGTTGTGGTACCAGACGCGCCGGGCCATCAGGTGACGCAACTTGCACGACGCTTGATCAACGTTATTGCGCGTCCTTACCAGCACCAACAGGCTGAATTACACCTAACAGCGTCTGCAGGCATTACCACCCACATAGCGAATGTGCCTGAACCGCTGGAGCTGATTCGCGAAGCCGACCTGGCATCGGCACAAGCCAAGCAAAGTGGCCGCAACACCTGGCGCGAATATGCAAACGAATTGGCTTCCGACGTGAATACGCGGCTTTCTTTGCGCACCGATTTGCAGAAAGCTTTGGTCAACGACCATTTCAATATGCATTACCAACCGCTCATCAACGGCTTTACCGGGCGGATCACAAGCGCGGAGGCGTTGCTGCGTTGGCCGCACTCCGATCGCGGCTATATCTCACCTTCGGTCTTCGTGCCGATTGCCGAAGAGTCGGGCTTAATTGTGCCTTTAAGTCAATGGGTGCTGCATGCAGTTTGCCGCGATAAAGCAGCATTGAACCAAAAAATCATGGCGGACTTTCCGTTCATCATTAACATTTCACCTTTGTATTTTCAGCACCCGCGATTTGTTGAGGAACTCAGCCATGCGCTGGCAACGCATAATTTATCGCCACAGGATATCCAGATAGAAATTACAGAAGGGGTGCTGTTGGAAAGGGTTGACCACACCATCAGTAAATTGAGCACACTGCGAGAATTGGGTTTCAGTGTTTCGGTGGATGATTTTGGTACCGGCTATTCAAGCTTAAGCTATCTGAAAGATCTCCCTGTCGACAAAATAAAAATCGATAGTTCCTTCGTCCGACAAATCGCAGGAGACAGAAAAAGCGCGGCGATTAGCAAGGCCATTATCAGTCTGGCTCATCACCTGGGGCTTAAGGTGGTCGCGGAAGGGGTTGAAACGGAAGCGCAATACTGGTTTCTGAAACGGCACTTTTGCGATGAATTTCAGGGGCATTTGTTTGCCCGCGCCATGCCGATGGATCAATTGGAAACGCGCTTAAGAGAAAAAGGGGGGGTTGAAACGCTTCCCGTTGCACCGGAAAATGATTTAACCCATCGCGCCATCCTGATCCTTGATGACGAAGAAAATATACTGAATGCGCTTCACCGTGTTTTGCGTCGTGAAGGTTATCTTGTATTCAAGGCTTCAAGCACACGCGAAGCGTTCAATATATTGGGGGAAAACGCGATACAGGTCATTATTTCCGACCAGCGTCTGCCCAACATGACCGGGACCGAATTTTTCAGTGAAATCAAAAACCTTTACCCGTCGACCATTCGTATTATTTTGTCCGGCTATGCCGACTTGAAATCACTGACCGAGGCGATTAACCACGGCGCCGTGTACAAGTTCATGGCCAAACCGTGGGACGACGAAGAGCTGCGTCAGACACTGTTACAGGCGTTCAAGGAAGTTGAGCTGCGTACTACATTCTCAAACTAATTCGCGTTGTTCTTCCTGAACCAGACGGTCGATCATGCGCCGTGCCTGTACGCCGCCCGAATCAATATTGAGCATTAGCAAACGGCGCTCGGGATGGCCGGCCAGGTTTTTTTGCTGCGCTTCCAGAACCCCTAAATCCTGAGCAAAAATTTCACCCTGATTTTTGCGGATACGTTCGGTTAACTCCGTGTCATCGGCCTTGAAATGACGCGCCATGCCCCAGAAATACCAATGTGAGTTTTCCGTTTCGGGCGTGATGAAATCAACGACAATGGCTGAAACCTTCACCGACGGGTCGGCATCGAATCCGCCTTGCCCGGCATAAGCCACACCGACATTGATCAGGATATGGCTGGGGGGAGTAAAACGCGAAATTTGCCAGCGGTCGACGGGTTTATCGGGGTCCAGCCCATTTGCGCGCATGGCGTTGGCTAGAAAGGGTGGTGCCTGAATGTTATCCATAAAACGGCTGGTAATGACCGTATCTCCCTCGACCCGCGTATTAACCGGTGCTTCGTCGATCTCGTCTTGCCCGATACTTTCGGGATGCACGTAGGTTTCGTGAGTAAGATCCATTAGATTGTCGATCATTAAACGGTAATCGCAATTCAAGTGATACATGCCGCCGCCGTAGGCCCATTCATCGCTGACCGCCCATTCGAGATGCGGGATTAGGGCGGGGTCGGCTAAGGAGGCGTCGCCCGGCCAAACCCAGATAAAGCCATACTTTTCAATTACCGGAAAACTTTTAATGCATGGAAACCCCGCCACACGCTGCATCGGCATTGATACGGGTTTGCCATCGCAACCCATTGCCAAACCGTGGTAACCGCATACAAGATTTCCGTTCTCGACAAAACCCAACGATAAAGCAGCGCCGCGGTGAGGGCAAAAGTCTTCCACGGCCGCTACCTGGTTGTTCTCGCCGCGATAAAACGCAATACGCTCCCCGCAAATTTGGCGGCCCAACGGCTTGCCGTTAATTTCGTCGGGCGTGCAGGCAACGTACCAGGTGTTCTTTAAATACATGATGGGTTTTGTCTCCGTATTGATTTCGATGGCACGGATGCTTACGAGTCGTGCTTATTTTATGGAGGGTATTGTAGCGATACGGGCTAAAGGGATAAAGCCATTAAACCGATATGGACACATAAATACTTAACTTTACATAATATACATTATGCGCATGACGCCCTGACCAAACGTGAGCGATCGTCTTCAAGTTGCGGTTGATCCACAGCGAGACCCTCCAGTAACTGAGTAAGCCATTGCGGCGCGCTTTGGGCAAGATCATAGAACACCCATTGACCTCGACGCCGATCAGACAGCAACCCACAACGCCTTAATTGTGCCAAATGTCTGGAAACCTTTGACTGGCCTTCGTTCAAAGCACTCGTCAGTTCACAAACGCAAAGCTCTCCTTCTTGCGAAATGAGCAAAAGCATCCGCAGCCGTGTTTCGTCCGCCAGGCACTTCAGTATGGCCAGTTCATTTATTGCGCTCATGGTTTTGTTCGTTATCCATCAAGGATCAATTTAGATTCTTTAAATTATGCCAGTTGCACGTAACCGGATCGTCGACCGATTTGCTACTTACCATCTATTATATTTGCTATTCCATATATGTGGATAAACAGATATAATGTCTCATGCATCGTCAATAGCGATCCGCCCAATTCTATTCGCCATTCAACCTTCAAAAATCAGATATGTCAGAAACCACTGCAACGTCGCAAAAACACGCCGATACACCTCCAATCAGTTTTTTTGAACGCTATCTAACGGTTTGGGTCGCGCTATGTATTATTGTTGGAACGCTTCTGGGTTTGTATTGGCCGGGTGCAGCCCAAGCGCTGGGAGCCATGGAAATTGCCCATGTCAATATTCCGGTTGGTATTTTGATTTGGTGCATGATCATTCCCATGCTCATGAAAATCGACTTTTCTGCGCTCAGTGAAGTGTATGAACAACGCGCGGGCATGGGCATCACTCTGGCAGTGAACTGGCTGATTAAACCGTTCAGCATGGCGTTATTTGGTTGGTTTTTCATTAAGGTGGTGTTTGCGCCCTGGTTACCGGCCGCGTCACTAGACAGCTACATGGCCGGTCTCATTCTGCTGGGCGCAGCACCCTGCACCGCCATGGTGTTTGTATGGAGCAATTTGTGCAAAGGACACGCCAATTTCACGCTCACACAAGTCGCGCTGAATGACCTGATTATGGTGTTTGCCTTTGCCCCGATTGTGGCCTTGCTGCTTGGCGTCTCGTCCATTCCCGTGCCGTGGGATACGTTAATTCTATCGGTGGTCATGTACATCGTCATTCCACTGAGTATTGCTCAGGCATTACGCACTTGGCTCATTAAAAAAGGCGGGCAGCCATTTTTCGAAAAGGTTTTATCCCGTATTGGCCCTTGGTCAATCGTTGCCTTGCTGGCCACCTTGGTTTTGCTGTTCTCATTTCAGGGTAAAGCCATTGTCGAACAGCCAGTCATTATCGCCATATTAGCCGTACCCATTCTGGTTCAAACCCTGTTTATTGCTGCGTTGGGCTATGTTTTGAATCGACAACTGAAAGTTCGGCACGACGTTGCCGGGCCATCGACGATGATCGGCGCCTCGAACTTCTTCGAATTGGCTGTAGCCGTCGCCATCGTGCTCTACGGATTTGATTCAGGCGCCGCGCTGGCCACCGTTGTAGGCGTGCTGATTGAAGTTCCGGTGATGTTGTGGCTGGTACGAACCGTAAACCGCACGCGTCACTGGTATGAACAAGCCTTGCAGGCAGGATAAGCCTCGCCTACCCGCCTGCTTTTCATGATTGGTTAAATGATTCGCCTGCCTTGTTCATCCAGAACCGGTGTGCCGTCTTCCTTGGCGAAAGCTTTAGGCGGCATAGGCGGTAAAAGATCCAAAACCTTTTCACAAGGCCGGCATAAGTTCGCGCCTTTTTCAGTAATCACGAACGGACGATTCAACAAAATGGGATGTGCCTCGAGCGCGTCGAGAATCTGCGTATCGGTAACGTTGGGTTGGTCGAGCCCCAATTCCAGAAAAGGCGTGCCTTTTTCACGCAGCGCTTCGCGCAGGGAAAGGCCAGCTTGTTTAACCATATTAATGATTGTTTCGCGTTTTGGGGGTGTTTTCAGATACTCAACAATTTCCGGTTCAATGCCGGCATGGCGAATAAGCGCCAGCGTATTACGAGAAGTCCCGCACTTGGGGTTGTGATAAATCGTGACGTTATGCATGACGACATTCCTTGTTTTTCAACGATATTCTGCTAAAAGGTCAGTATATGAGTGATAAAGTCTACAACGTGCTGTTTCTATGCACCCACAACTCTGCCAGGAGCATTATGGCAGAAGCATTGCTGAACACGATTGGGCGTGGTCGTTTTCGCGCCTACAGCGCAGGTAGCCAGCCCGGCGGCAAAGTGAATCCATTTGCCGTTGCAAAAGCCGTAGCCATTGGGTACCCAGCAGAAAATTTGCGTAGTAAAAGCTGGGACGAGTTCGCCCTGCCGAATGCCCCGCAAATGGATTTTATTATTACCGTGTGCGATAACGCCGCCGGGGAAGTGTGTCCTATTTGGCCGGGTCAACCTATTTCCGCGCATTGGGGATTTGCAGACCCTGCGTCGGTGGTTGGGGGTGACGACGTCAAACGCGCCGCTTTTAACAAAATATTTCGACAGATTTCCACGCGTATCTCGATTTTTGCTAACATGCCTCTCGAAAAGCTTGAAAAAGCAGCAATCCATCGCGAGCTGAAAAATATTGGTGAAAACCCCGTTTCTCCGGCGTAAAACTTCGTGGCAAAAGGGGTGAAATGGCGCAGCGTACCTAACCTTGACGGCCTTAAACGAATTTCTGCATGTGCGTTCCGGTGGGCAAACACTGTTTGTACAGGTTGCCGGCTCCTGGACGCTTGAGCATTACGAAAAACTAGCCCAAATACGTAATTTACAACTGGAAACTAAGGGCGGCCCGCCGGCCCCGGTATTTACCGGGCCGATTGAAATTGATCTAAGTAATCTCAAGGATTTGGATACGGCGGGCGCGCAACGTTTATACGAATTGCTGGGTCCTGCGCTGGAAACGTCCTTAGAGTCGCCCACTACCCTACCCTCGGAACGTATCGCGCTAATTCGCACAGTTATCAACGCCATCAAACAAGCACCCGCGCCAGAGCGCGCAATGAACCCACCATCATCAATGTTGGAGATCCTTGGTAGGATGGGCCAGGCTGTTGCCGAAGCAGGTAAACAAGCATGGCTGCTTCTGGGTTTTATCGGTCTGACATTACAGGCGCTGTCTTACAACGTATTTCGTCCCCGACGCTGGCGTCTTACCTCCGTGGTTTGGCACATCGAACAAACGGGTTTTAACGCCGTTCCTATCATTGCTTTGCTGACATTCATGGTGGGTGCAGTGGTCGCGTTTCTGGGTGCGACTATTTTGAAAGGTTTCGGCGCGTCGATTTACACCATTAATCTGGTGGCTTTTTCTTTTCTGCGAGAGTTTGCCGTCCTTCTTACGGCCATTCTCATGGCCGGTCGAACCGCCAGCGCCTTTACCGCGCAAATCGGCTCGATGAAGTCCAACGAAGAGCTTGATGCGCTTCGCATGACAGGGCTGAACCCAATTGAATTACTGGTATTGCCCCGCATCCTGGCCTTGCTGGTTGCCCTGCCCTTGCTGACCTTTGTCGGTATGGTGTCAGGCATTGCCGGTGGGATGATGGTGTGCGCTTTATCAATGGATATTTCGCCGTCGATGTTTCTAACGATCATGAACCGGGATATTGATTTGCGCCACTTCCTGCTTGGTATGGCGAAAGCGCCGTTTTTTGCCTACCTGATTGCCATTATCGGCTGTCTGGAAGGCTTGAAGGTGAAAGGCAGCGCCCAATCCATCGGGCAACACACCACCTCCGCCGTGGTGCAGTCCATTTTTGTGGTGATTCTGGTTGACGCGCTGGCGGCAATTTTCTTTATGGAAATGGGATGGTAAACGCCCGACGTTCAAACGCAGATGCGGTCGTACAAGTGCGCGATGTTCGCAACCAATTTGGGTCGCATATTGTGCACGACCATTTGAGTCTTGAGGTGTATCAAGGGGAAATTCTGGGCGTGGTTGGGGGCTCGGGCTCGGGTAAATCGGTTTTACTAAGAACCATTGTCGGCCTGCAAAAACCCGTAGCGGGGCAAGTTTTGTTACGTGGTACTGACGTATACAACCATGCCAACCTGAAAGCTCAAACGCAGAATACGGCCGCAAGGGATATCCAAACGCACCGTCGTTTTGGAGTGTTATTCCAAAGGGGTGCCCTGTTCTCCTCGCTTACCGTACTGGAAAATATTGCCTTGCCCTTAATTGAGCACGCGAAGCTTAGCCGAGAGCTCGCCGAGCATATTGCCCAAATGAAGCTGGGCCTGGTCGGCTTGCCCGGGCACGCGGGTCAGTTATATCCCGCTTCGTTGTCGGGCGGGATGATCAAACGTGCCGCTTTGGCGCGTGCCCTGGCGCTTGATCCAGACATTTTGTTTCTTGATGAGCCCACCGCAGGCCTGGACCCCATCGGCGCGGGTGCGTTTGATCAACTAATTCGCACCTTGCGCGATGCCCTGGGTTTAACGGTGTTTCTGGTCACGCATGATCTTGATACGCTTTACACCCTATGCGATCGAGTGGCGGTTATTTCTCGAAAAAAAGTATTGGTTGCTGATACATTGGGCGTTGTCGCCGAGGTTAATGACGCGTGGATTCAGGAATATTTCCACGGCCCACGTGGCCGCGCCGCCCTCGCTGCCACAGAGCAAACAAAAGGACACGTATAAACATGGAACCCCGTGCACACCACGTGCTAATAGGCATTTTTACGGTTGTTGTGATTGCGCTGGGATTACTGACTGCGCTTTGGTTCGGAAAATATGACCGCCGCGCTGAAGCGGCACTTTACACCGTAGTTTTCAAGGATCCGGTTAGAGGCTTGTCGACAGGTAGCTCGGTTCAGTTCAACGGAATTCGGGTAGGCGAAATCACCGATTTGTATTTGGATCCCAACGACGTTGCAAACGTCAAAGCCACGATTTCAATTCGCTCAGATATTCCTGTGCGCGAAAACACGCAGGCGCAATTATCAATAGTGGGTATTACAGGTATGGCAGTGATTGCTTTAACATCGGGAGCGGGCGAGGCGCCGCTGCTGACTGCGCCACAGGGCGAACCGTACCCGGTGATTGTGGCCCGCCCCTCCCCTTTTGCTCAAATATTCCGTAACGGTGATGCCGCACTCAGCGGACTCACCGAGCTCATTCAAAACGCCAACACCTTATTATCAACGCAGAATGTGCAAGCATTTTCAAATACGCTGACACACCTCGAGGCCGCCTCCGCCCGCTTGGCTGAGCAAGACATCGGTGTACTGATTGGCCAATTAACCAACGCCGCCCAATCGGCCGCGACAACGCTTGAAAATGTCGATAAGCTGGTTTCAAAAGAAGGTCGGCAAATGATACAGAATGCTTCGCAAATGATGTCAACCCTTGAGCGCACTGCTGTTCGTCTGGACACTCTGATTAAAACCAGTCAGCGGCCGCTAAACGATGGTATGGAGGGGTTTGCCCAACTGGGCCCCGCCTTGCAAGAGTTGCAAAGTACGCTGGCTACGTTGCGTTTAACGTTGCGACGTCTGGATGACAACCCGGCGGCTTATTTATTCGGGCGTGAACCTTTACAAGAGATTAACCCATGAACCTGGTTTATTGTTTTAGGCGTTCGTTCACATTCTTTTGCACTGCCGCAAATGGTTTTGCCCGATGGGTAGCGGTGGGAGCATTGACCGTCGTATCGCTGGCCGCCTGTTCTATTTTGCCGGAATCCACTCCGCAGCGCGTCTATCAATTACCCGGTGCACCTGTGCCTTCGGCACACATACATATGCCCGCTGACACCGCCCCGTCGTTGCGGGTGTTAACGCCGTCAAGCCCGTTGATCTTGGCTTCCAATCGCATTCTGGTCATGAGCAACCCTAATGAGTTGGCCGCTTTCAAAGGCGTAAGATGGTCTGATCCCATGCCTCAGCTTTTTCAACGCAGGCTGGTGAGCTACTTACGTGAATCAAATAATTGGCGCGTTGTGACAACCGACGGCACACCGCTTGCAGGTGATTACCAGCTCATTTTAAGTCTGGCCCAATTTCACGCCGTTAGAATGCCTGGGCAAAATCCCAGGGTTGAGATTCGCATTGATGCAATACTCGGGAATCGTGAAACAAACAAAGCCGTTGCTGGCCGTACCTTCACGGAAACGGCTCTAGCCGAAAGCGAGGCTTTCGACGCTTTATTAAGCGCTTATGGTGAAGCCGGAAATGCGTTAGCCGGAAAAATCAGTGTATGGGCCTACCAACAAACTCAGTTTTAACGTAGCCGCATTGAAGGTGTATCAGGCCCTGACTCAGCTTCGGAGTTCATACTGTTGCTGTTAGCGGCGTTTGACGTCGGTTCCCAATTAAGGCTGGCACCTTTGGATCGTGCAAGATAAACCGCTTGATTCCGATTGTGCGCACCCAGGCGCTGATAGACGCTTTCGGTATGTGCCTTGGTCGTTCCGAGCGAAATATCCAAAATGCGCGCTACCGACTTCAATGCGTGGCCACGGGACAACAACACCAAAACTTCGTATTGGCGCCGTGTGAGGCCAAGCAGTTCGGACTCCTTCGCAACAGAAGCGCTCGGCGCGACCGATGAGCGCAGAGTAGCCGCCCTGGAAGGAGCGGCCAAGGCGGCTTTGGGAGCCTGCGCTGGTGAAACCATTGAGGTGCCCAATTCCGAATGACTGCCGTCGATGCTCGTATTGGGTAGGGCATGGTTATTTTCTACCCCAACTGAACCGATGTTTTGATCCCAGGGAAAACAAGTGTGTCCGCTTAACACACGCCGTACGCTGTCGACGAAAACCTCGGCCGGCGCGGCCTGATCGATAAAACCTGATACTTGTCGGGGTAAAGCACTGATCGCCGAATAGTCTGGTGTGCTTTCACTCAGTAAAATCACTTTCTGCGGCAGGAACGCGCGCAAGCCGGCTGTAACCAATGACGTAAGCCGTTCGGGCGATGCAATGGAAATGAGCAGCAGGTCGATTGACTGAGCAGGGTCGGGATATCGGTCGAGATCGTGATAGGAAAAGCCCATTAAGCGAACGTTAGGAACCACGTCGGCCAAAATCTGTATCACACCGGCCCGAAGCAAGGTGTTGCGGGACACCACGGCGATGGTAGTGATGAGAAACTCCTTTACGCCTGTGTTCTGGCTACTACAACGTTAATGGGCAAGTAATTAAAACTATGTATGCAAAAGTAAAAATCAGTTTCAAATATCATAAAGAAATGTGAATATGATGGCAATACTGTGTAACCCGACATCTGTTATGGGTACACCCTTTTTCCCGCACTTTAATTCATAAGGGGACAGTCATGGGCGACCCGGAAAATTCCATGGCAAACGCAAAAGTACACCATAACACCCTTGCACCAGGCGAAATTCGCCGAATAGACGCCTTTTGGCGCGCTTGCAATTATCTTTGCGCGGGAATGATCTACTTACGGGATAACCCTTTACTGCAAGAACCGTTGCAACCGAACCACATAAAAAAACGATTATTGGGTCATTGGGGTTCCAGCCCCGGACAAACTTTTATTTGGGCGCACCTGAACAGAGTTATTCAACTAAATCAACTCAATATGATTTATCTGTCGGGCCCGGGGCATGGTGCACCGGCGGTGCTTGCGAATGCCTACCTCGAGGGGAGCTTTAGTGCCATTCACCCCGAGGTGTCGCTTGACGCATGCGGCATGTTGGAACTCTTCCGTATGTTTTCGTTTCCGGGGAAGTTAGGCAGCCATTGCACGCCGGAAATTCCGGGGTCCATTCATGAGGGCGGAGAGTTGGGCTATGTGCTGTCGCATGCCTTTGGCGCAGCGTTTGATAACCCCGATCTTATCGTTACAGCAGTGGTTGGCGATGGTGAGGCGGAAACCGGGCCGCTTGCCACGGCCTGGCACAGCAATAAGTTTCTGAATCCTACCCGCGACGGCGCCGTTCTGCCTATTTTGCACTTGAATGGGTACAAAATCGCCAATCCAACCATTCTTGCTCGTATCGGTAACGATGAGCTTACCCATTTAATGAAGGGGTACGGCTGGACTCCGTTCTTTGTTGAGGGTGACGACCCCGCTGAAATGCATAAAAAAATGGCCGGCGTGCTAGACCAATGCGTTGCAACGATAAGAAAAATTCAACATCAAGCAAAAGCAACAAACTCCTCGCAACGCGCGATATGGCCAATGATTGTCCTGCGCACGCCAAAAGGATGGACGGGCCCCGACGCGTTCAATCATCATCAAATTGAAGGTACATGGCGTTCGCATCAAGTGCCACTGGCCGATGTGCGCCAAGACCCTGTTCAGCTAAAACTGCTCGAAGACTGGATGCGAAGTTATGATCCCGCCTCATTGTTCGATAGTAACGGGGCTTTGTTACCAGCGCTGCAAGAAGCAATGCCCCCGCCCGCCCTGCGCATGAGTGCAAACATGCATGCCAATGGCGGGCGATTACGGATGCCACTATTTATGCCGGACTTTAAGGAATATGGCGTTACAGTCGATCGCCCCGCCGCCGTGCGCGTTTCACCTACCGCCGTTTTGGCCGCTTTCTTGCGCGACATCATGCAACGTAACCCTAATAATTTTCGCTTGTTCAGCCCGGATGAAAATGCATCGAATAAACTTGATAGGGTTTATGAAGTAAGCGGGAAAACGTGGCTGGCGGATCGATATGCTTCAGATGACGATGGGGGCCATTTGAGCGCCGACGGTCGTGTTATGGAGATGCTCAGTGAACACACTTTGGAAGGCTGGCTCGAAGGCTATCTGTTAACCGGGCGGCACGGCCTGTTCAACACCTATGAAGCCTTCGCCCATATTGTTGACTCCATGGTCAGTCAGCAAGCGAAGTGGTTGGATAAATCGCGTTTGGAAGCACGCTGGCGCGCACCCATTTCTTCGTTGAACATCCTTTTGTCGTCACTGGTGTGGCGCCAGGATCATAACGGTTTTACTCATCAAGACCCCGGTTTCCTCGACGTGATCAGTAATAAAAGCGGTGATGTTACGCGAATTTACCTGCCGCCCGACGCCAACTGCCTGCTAAGTGTGGCAGATCACTGCCTGCGCAGCGTGAACTACGTTAACGTCATTGTGGCCGACAAGCAGCCCCATTTGTCTTACTTAGATATTGAAGAGGCGGCCACGCATTGTGCCAAAGGCATTGGCATCTGGTCGTGGGCAAGCAGCGACGAAGGCCGGGAACCTGACGTCGTCATTGCCTGTGCGGGGGATATTGTGACTGCCGAGGCGTTGGCTGCGGTCGCATTGCTGCGAACTCATGTTCCCGATCTGAGAATCAGATTTGTGAATGTGGTCGATTTATATCGCTTGCTCCCCGACACCGATCATCCGCATGGCATAACTCATTCAGACTTCGATGCGCTTTTTACACGCGACAAGCCGGTTGTTTTCAGTTTTCACGGCTATCCCTGGTTAATTCATCGTTTCATTTATCGCCGACATAATCATGCCAATTTCCACGTGCGTGGCTATCGTGAAAAAGGCAACATTAATACGCCGCTGGAGTTGGCTATCATGAATCAGATAGACCGCTACCATCTGGCTATGGATGTACTGAACTACGTACCACGTTTGCAGAATCGGACTTCACACTTTAAAGAGTGGCTTAAAGGGTGCTTGATTGATAGCGTAAACTACGCGCACACAGAAGGGACGGATCGGCCCGAAATATCAGGCTGGACATGGCCGGAGCGCAAAGTTTGAGTACATTTTTGGTTTGGCTGATGGCGACCGCCATTGGGGGAGCGGTAGCCAGTAATTATTATGCCCAACCCCTGCTTGATTCAATTGCAACGGAATATGGTGTCTCGTATGGTGCGGTTGGCATTATCGTTACCGTCGCGCAAATTGGTTACGGTATCGGTTTGCTATTGCTGGTTCCATTAGGCGATAAATTCGAAAAACGCAACCTTATTTGCATCATGACCCTGATTTCAGCGTCGGGGTTGCTCATTAGCGGCGTGTCACCCTCTTTACCATTTCTTTTATTGGGTACGGGTATCACCGCTCTTTTTTCCGTTGTCACCCAGTTACTGATTCCTTTTGGTGCTCAGTTGGCACGCCCCGAAATGCGTGGCCGTATCGTCGGGGTACTCATGAGTGGCCTGTTAATGGGCATTCTGCTAGGGCGCAGTGTCTCGGGCGGCTTATCTGCGTTTGGAAGCTGGAGAATTGTTTATTTTGTTGCTGCAGTATTCATGAGCCTGATTGCGTTGCTGCTGTGGAAATTATTGCCGCAACATCGCAACGAGAAGCGGGTTTCGTATGCCGAACTATTACTATCGGTGGCGCGACTTTTCGCCCAAGAGCCGGTTTTGCGGTCTCGTTCCGTGATGGGCGCATTGTCGTTTGGTTTGTTTGCCTTGTTTTGGACACCACTTTCTTTCCTGCTAAGCGCCCCACCCTACGAATATTCCAACGCCGTTATTGGTTTATTTGGTTTAACCGGCGCGGCCGGCGCAATTTCGGCGGGCTGGGCAGGCCGCCTGGCCGATAAAGGAAGGTCGAATTTAGCTGTTATCCTGGGTTTGGTCATTATGCTGGGCTCATGGATTCCCCTTGGTTTTTCTCCTGTCTCCGTTATTGCGTTAGTTGTCGGTGTTATTTTTCTTGATTTTGCCGTGCAGTTGGTACATGTAAGCAATATGAACACAATTATTAAATTGCACCCTGAACAACGCAGCCGACTGAACGCCGGCTATATGACGGCTTACTTCGTCGGTGGGGCAAGCGGTTCGTTCATCGCCGCGCATATTTATGAAGATTACGGCTGGTTGGGCATCACCTTAACCGGATTCGGCCTATCGCTATTAGCGCTAACGCTTGGCCTGAACGGTCTTCATCGGGAAAAGCGCAGCGCCTGAAAACGGCGCAAGCGTAACGCATTCGACACCACAAATACGCTCGACAAAGCCATTGCGCCTGCTGCAAATACAGGGGAAAGCAAGATACCATAGGCCGGGTACAATACCCCCGCCGCCACGGGCACCAACGCAGCGTTATAGACAAAAGCCCAGAATAAGTTTTGCCGGATATTACGCATCGTGGCCTTGGAAAGTGCGATGGCATCGGGTACACCCATTAAATCGCCCGACATCAATACGACATCGGCTGCTTCCATGGCAACATCTGTGCCGGTCCCAATAGCAATCCCAACCTGCGCCTGGGCCAAGGCCGGTGCGTCGTTAATGCCGTCGCCAACGAACGCTACTGAACCATACTGCTCAAAAAGACAGCTAACAGCGTGAACCTTGCCGTCGGGTAAAACTTCCGCCACCACCTCGTCAATACTCAACTGGCGGGCAATTGCCTCAGCCGTGCGCTGGTTGTCGCCGGTAATCATGGCAACTTTCAACCCTAGCTGATGTAAAGCCGCAATGGCTTGCACAGTGTTCTCTTTCAAAGGATCGGCAACGGCGATAATGGCCGCCAAACGGCCATCTATTGAGGCATACATGGGTGTTTTACCCTCATTACCCAGTTTTTGCGCCGTCTCATTGAAAATGCTCACATCCAGTCCAAGCTTCTGCATGAAGCGATCGGCACCCACCGCCACCGTCATACCATTAGCTTGTGCCTGAACGCCATAGCCCGTCACAGATTCAAACTCCGTTAAATCGGGCAAGGACAATGACTTGTTCTTTGCCGCAGTGACAATGGCCTGCGCAATCGGGTGCTCTGAGCGCGACTCAACTGCGGCTACAAGGGCCAACACATTTTCTTCGTTGAACTCATCTGCCACTACCAGGTCTGTTAAAACAGGTTTTCCTTGGGTTAGCGTGCCGGTTTTATCCACCGCCACAACTTTCACGTCACGCAGTAGTTGCAATGCTTCGCCTTTACGAAACAACACACCAATTTGGGCGCCGCGCCCCGTTCCCACCATAATCGAGGTTGGTGTGGCCAGACCCATTGCACACGGACAGGCAATAATTAGAACCGCTACTGCATTCACCACAGCAAACGTAAGCGCCGGGCTGGGTCCCCAAATAAACCAGATAACAAAAGTGAGCATGGCAACGCCCATGACGACGGGCACAAACCATAAAGTAACGCGATCAACCAGCGCCTGAATGGGCAATTTTGCACCTTGCGCCTGCTGCACCATATGAATAATTTGTGCCAGTACGGTGTCTTTTCCAACGCTAACAGCCTTTACCCGCAATGCGCCGGTCTGGTTCACCGTCCCCCCAACAACCTGAGTGTCGATGGATTTTTCAACCGGTACGGGCTCCCCGCTAATCATAGACTCGTCAACAAAGCTATGCCCATCCATTACTTTCCCATCAACTGGAATACGTTCACCCGGGCGAATTTCCAGAGTGTCTCCCACCTGGACCTGCTCAATCGGCAAATCGAGAAGGGTTCCGTCGCGCACAACCCTTGCGGTTTTGGCTTGCAAGCCCATTAAGTGCCGAATCGCCTGGGAGGTGTTGCCTTTTGCACGAGCTTCAAGAAAGCGTCCAAGCAAAATCAGCGTAACAATGACCGCCGCCGCTTCGAAATAAACGTTCACCGTTCCATCGGGTAACAGCGCCGGCATAAATGTGGCCACCACGGAATAAAGATAGGCTGCGGCCGTACCAACAGCCACCAATGAATTCATATCGGGCGCGGCCTTAAGCAAAGCCGGCACGCCTAATAAATAGAAATTACGGCCCGGCCCCACCAATACGGCGGTTGTAAGCGCAAACTGAAGGAACCAACTATTTTGCGTGCCGATAGTATTTGCGACCCAGTGGTGAAACGCCGGCACCAAATGTGCCCCCATTTCCAGAATGAATACCGGCAAGGTGAGCAATAGTGCAACCCACAGTTGCAGGCGCAAGTGCGCCACTTCCGCCTGCTGCCGATCAGCCAAATGATCGTCCCCTCCTTCCGACACGACCGAGGCCTGATAGCCCGCTTTTTGAATAGCCTGAATGGCTTGCTGAACCAATGACGCATCGGTTACGTCGATTTCGGCCCGTTCCGTTGCCAAATTAACATTCGCCTGTTCGACCCCGGGTAGTTTTTTCAGGACACGTTCAACACGACCCACGCAGGAAGCACAGGTCATGCCCTGCACCGACAAGCTGATATGACTGGATTTCATGAGAAACCTCGCAACAAACCAATAGAAGAGATTTGACCAGAATAAACCTTCCCATTGTGGCAAGGTCAAGCGTCAGGTTGTCATACCGATACTGCTCATAATCCAACGCAGAACTAAAGCGAAAACCGTTAACGCCGCAACCCCGCCGAACCACAACGCCACCAGCCACCCCAACCTTTTAAGCCATGGTTTACGCGCGTCTGACATCTTTATTCATTCCGGACTGATAACGTTAGTGATAACCATCGCCTGGCCTTACTTTGCCCCGAAAAACATAATACGACCAAGCGGTATACATAAGAATAAGTGGAATAATAAGCAACGCTCCCACAAGCGCAAAACCTTGGCTTTGCGGTGGCGCGGCCGCATCCCAAATGGTGATGTCAGGCGGGATGATGTACGGCCAAACGCTGATACCCAGACCGCTATAACCCAGAAACACAAGGCACAAGGTGAGCAGAAAAGGCCCCGCATGAGGCTGTTGCCCCAGTTGCCGCCAAGTAGCCCACGTCGCCAGCAAAACCAGAACCGGAACCGGCATGAAGTAAAACAGGTTGGGTACAGCGAACCATCGATCGGCGATTTCGGGATGGCTAAGCGGTGTCCAAAGGCTGATTAAGCCAATGACCGCCAACACGGTAAGCAAGAGTGGCCGCGCAATGCGAATCATGTTTTCCTGCAACTTGCCGTCTGTTTTGAAAATCAGCCAGGTGCATCCCAGCAGTGCATAGGCAATGACCAGGCCGATTCCCGTAAACACACTAAAAGGTTTCAACCACTCAAGCGCACCACCGGAATACGTGCGCTCAACCACATGAACACCATCGATAAAACCACCCAGCGTGACCCCTTGAAAAAAAGCCGCGCATATTGACCCGGCAATAAAGCCTTTGTCCCACCAGTGCCTTCTTCTTTCGGATGCCTTGAATCGGAACTCAAACGCCACACCACGAAAAACCAGCCCTAAAAGCATGAATATCAGTGGCAACATGAAGGCATCAAGAATAACTGAATACGCCAGCGGAAACGCAGCCAGCAAGCCCGCCCCGCCCAAAACCAGCCAGGTTTCGTTGCCGTCCCAAACCGGCGCCACGGTATTCATCATGACATCGCGATCGGTTTTGTCTGGGAAAAATGGAAACAAGATGCCGATACCGAGATCGAAACCATCAAGCACCACATACATGAAAACGCCAAACAGAATAATAATGGCCCACAACAAAGGTAAGTCGATACCCATTACTGGTCTCCGAAATGTGTGGAACGGTCATGCATCGCCGCCGATATTGGGCGCCGTGCGGTGGCAACCGGTTCGCCCGGCGACCCGGCGTCAGACGGCTCAGGTTTGGGTTCGTAGGGCTGCGGCCCTTTTGCAATGAGCTTTAACATGTACACAATGCCCGCGCCGAACACGAAAAAATACACCACCACAAAAAGCGCCAGCGTCACGCCAAGTTCAATAGCGCCGTGAGGTGATACCGCGTCGGCCGTTCTCATGACGTTATAAACAACCCATGGCTGACGCCCTGTTTCTGTCGTGAACCAACCCGCAAGAATGGCAATCAACCCGGCCGGCCCCATGACAAGAGCGGCCTTATGCAAACGGGGTGACTCGTACAGGCGCCCTCTCCATCGCGCCCAGTTCGCCCACACCGCCAAGGCGATCATCAGCAGCCCCAGGCCGACCATTACCCGAAAGGACCAGAACACAATCGGCACGAAAGGACGGTCTTCAGGAGGAAACTCTTTAAGGCTTTTGAACTGACCTTCCCATGAGTGAGTAAGAATCAAACTCCCCAGGTGTGGGATCTCGAGAGCGAAACGATTGCGTTCTTCCTCCATATCGGGCCAGCCGAACACAACCAGCGGCACGCCTTCACCCGGGGTGTTCTCCCAATGCCCTTCAATAGCGGCCAGCTTGGCCGGCTGGTGTTCAAGCGTATTTAAGCCATGTTGATCACCCACCAGTGCCTGGATGGGCGCCACCAGCAAAAGCATGCCCATGGCCATGGAAAACATTTTCTTTACCGCCGCCGATTTGTTGCCTTTCAGAAAGTGCCAGGCTGCCGAGGCACCAACAAACAAGGCAGTTGCAAGAAACGCGGCTAGCACCATGTGCGTGAGGCGATAGGGAAATGAAGGGTTGAAAATGACCGCCAGCCAGTCGACGGGAATGACCCGGCCATCAACAATTTCATAACCGGCCGGCGTTTGCATCCAGCTGTTGGAAGCAAGGATCCAGGTTGAGGAAATTAAGGTGCCCAGCGCCACCATAATAGTGGAGAAAAAATGCAGGCCAGGCCCGACGCGGTTCCAGCCGAACAGCATGACACCCAGGAACCCGGCTTCCAGGAAGAAAGCCGTAAGCACCTCGTAAGCCAGCAACGGGCCGGTAATACTTCCGGCAAAGTCGGAGAAAAAGCTCCAGTTTGTGCCGAACTGATACGCCATGACCAGGCCCGACACGACACCCATCCCGAAATTAACCGAGAAGATTTTGATCCAGAAGTGATAGAGATCGCGATACAGCGGGTTGCGGGTTTTCAGCCACAACCCTTCCAATACCGCCAAATAGCTGGCCAGGCCAATGGTAATGGCGGGAAAGATAATGTGAAAAGATATCGTGAAAGCAAATTGAATCCGGGCCAGCAATAAAGCATCGATATCCATTTCACACTCCAGGTTCCATCAAATAACGGGCTTTACTTTAACCCATTACACCGAGGGCGGTTCGCGATGATGCGGCGCCGTGAAGTCGATGTCCGGCCCTTTGGGAACCACGCCGGTGGGATTAACGGTGGCGTGACTCTGGTAATAATGGTTTTTTATATGTTTGAAATCAACTGTTTCGGCAACCCCGGGCCACTGATAAAGCTCTCGCGTAAAGCCCCACAAATTGGGCATATCGACGATACGCTTCAAATTACATTTGAAATGTCCGTGGTAAACAGGGTCGAAACGCACCAGTGTGGTAAACAACCGCCAGTCGGCTTCGGTGATGCGATCACCCGTTAAATAACGCTGTCTCGACAAACGCAGCTCAAGCGACTCAAGCGCATCGAACAATTCCGTGACAGCCTCTTCGTAGGCATCCTGAGTGGTAGCAAAACCCGAACGATACACACCATTGTTCACACTGTTGTATACCAACTCGTTTACCGCATTGATTTCCTGGTGCAACTCAACTGGATAGTAATCCCCTTCGTTTGCCCCAATATCATCGAATGCTGAATTGAACATACGGATGATTTCAGAGGACTCATTGCTGACAATAACTTTCCTTTCTTTATCCCAAAGAATGGGAATGGTGACCCGTCCGGTATAGTCGGGCTGCGTCAACGTATATAACTGATGCACGTAATCGCAATGATTAACCGTATCCGGCACAACGCCCTCACCCGGTTCGAACGACCAACCCTGGCGCCCCATGAAAAAGTGCACAATCGAGACGTCGATCATGTTTTCCAGGCCCTTGAGCTTGCGGAAGATCAGCGTGCGATGCGCCCAAGGGCACGCCAGCGAGACATATAAATGGTAACGCCCGGGTTCGGCTTTGAAGCCGCCCTCACCTGTTGGACCAGCAGCGCCGTCGGCGGTTACCCAATTGCGAAACTGCGCCTCAGTGCGAATAAACCGCCCGCCGGTTTTCTTGGTGTCATACCAATCGTCGTGCCACTTACCATCAACTAGTAAACCCATTTTTTCTCCTGTTATTGCTTAATTTGTGCAGGCGGCTGTGCCAAATCTTCAAGAATGGGACATTCGGGTGAGCCGTCTCCGCCGCAACATTGGGCCAGCCGCTCCAACTCGTTGCGAATGGAAACCAAACGCGCGATGTCAGTGTCTAATTCCTGAATATACCCCTGCGCCAGTGCTTTTACGTCTTCGCTGCGACGATTGCGGTTACGCCAGAGCTCAAGTAGTGTTTGAATCCGCTCAAGCGAGAACCCCAAATCACGTGCCCGGCGAATAAAAATAAGTGTCTGAACATCAGTGGGGCCGTACAGCCGGTACCCCGAATCAGACCGGTCGGGGGGTTGAAGCAAACCTACTTGCTCATAGTAGCGAATCATTTTGGCACTGATGCCCGATTGCTTTGCCGCCGCGCCGATGTTCATTGCTTGACCTTCCCACCGTGGGAACGATTAGATTAAAGTATGCTAATGCTAACAAATGCCTTCGGGCAACGCTGTAAAGGAGTTTAAAAGCATGCAATTTAATGTTCAGGACATGACCTGCGGCCATTGTGTCGCCGCCATCACTCAAGCTGTGGAAAACGCCTTTCCACAGGCTAAGGTATCGATTAACCTGGAGCAGCATCGGGTGGTTGTCGACAATGTCGACGACACCGCTGCAGTTCGGAAAATTATTGAAGAGGAAGGCTATACGCCGATTCCTGCCGAATAATTGAAGGGATAGATATGATTGATTTGTACTACTGGACCACCCCTAACGGGCACAAAATCACACTTTTCCTTGAAGAAACCGGCTTGGAATATAAACTGATCCCTATCAATATCGGTAAAGGCGATCAATTCAAACCCGAATTTTTGAGCATTGCACCGAATAATCGCATTCCGGCCATTGTCGACCAAGCGCCTGCCGATGGGGGCAACCCTATTTCCATCTTCGAGTCGGGTGCAATTTTGCAGTATTTGGCCGAAAAAACCGGCCGGTTTTTGCCTGCCGATTTACGGGGTCGCACTGAAACGGTGCAATGGCTTCATTGGCAAATGGGTGGCTTGGGCCCGATGGCGGGACAGAATCATCATTTCAATCAATATGCGCCGGAAAAAATCGCGTATGCCATTGATCGCTATGTACGTGAAACTGCGCGTTTATATGGTGTATTGAACAAACGGCTGGCAGATCGAGAGTTCATTGCCGGGGACGAGTACACCATTGCGGATATGGCCAGTTACCCGTGGATTGTTTCTCACCCCAAACAGCAACAGAATCTTGATGACTTTCCCAACCTTAAACGTTGGTTCAACAACATTGCCGAACGGCCGGCAACCAAACGTGCTTATGCACGCGCTGCCGAAGTGAACAGTCAACCCACGGTACATGACGAAGAGGCACGCAAGCTACTGTTCGGCCAAGGTGCTCATACCGTCAAATAAAGTTGCAGCTTATGAAAGGTTTTTTCTCTCGAATTCATCCGACGTCTGCCATTCTGGCCTGCGTCATGCTGGCAGGTTGTGCCTCGTCGCCTTCGAACATCTCTTTAATTCCGGCCGACAAGGTGGCCTCGCAAACGGAAAAGGAAGGTTTGTTCACGCAACCGGTTGAGTGGGAAAAAGCCCGGCCGGGTTGCGAAGGTGAGTGTCCGACAATAACGGTTAAATCCCTGGTTTTTCCAGGGGTACCCGTGTTAACAGACTTGGTTGACCACGCCCTGGCCATGATGACGGGGGTGAACGCAGAACGCGCGCCCGGCTATACCACCATTGCAGGGTTCGAGTCTTATTTCTGGCAAACAGCCGGTCCGCGCGACGAGGTGATTCTGAATGCCAATACCCGTTACCGGAACCGCCATCTGACTGTGATTGAACTGGATAGCTGGCAATACTTAACCGGCGCCGCACATGGCATTGCGGCTACGCAATTTTTAAACTGGGATAATGCCGGCCGGAAAGTACTGGGCATTCGCAATGTATTACAGCCAAATCAATACGAAGCGTATGTTGAGGCGCTACGTCGGGCGCATCAGCGCTGGCTGGGAACTCAGCCCGCAGCACGCGAAAACCCTGCTGAATATAACCGTTTATGGCCGTTTCAACCCAGCGACAACTACGCCTTTACTGATACCGGTTTAGTCGTCAAATACGATTCTTATGCCATTGCGCCCTATTCATCCGGGCAGCCCGAGTTGCTTATTCCATACAGTGAACTACGCGGTGTTTTACGCCCGGAATTTATACCGGCTGGAACGGCTTAAGAAAGGTTATGGATTTTGCCCTTGCCTTTTGTCCAGTCGGTGAATTGGGTGCAAAAGTCGTCGCATTGCGCCTCAGGCACACGCAATTGCCAAACAACGCCGTGAGCGTCAAATTGCTCAGACTCTATATGCGCGCTGAACTGCCCCAATCGCCCTCGAATCAGGGCCATATCGGAAAAAGGGCACCAACAAGACAACGTGCGGGTTGGCACCCAGAGTGTTTTGACCGCCAGCCTTAAGCACTGCCCTGCTGCACCACCATAAGCCCGCGCCAAGCCCCCCGTGCCCAATTTAATGCCGCCAAACCAACGTACGACCAAAACAACAACATAATCAATTTCATGGCCTTCGATGGCTTGTAAAATAGGGCGTCCTGCGGTACCGCCCGGCTCACCATCATCATGAAAGCGATAATTTTGCCCGATGCGCCAAGCCCAGCAATGATGATTCGCGTCGGGATAAATATGTTGCGCAATAAAGCTTTGGGCTGCCTCGGTATCATTTACCGGCGCGGCAAAAGCCAGAAACCGGCTTTTGCGTACCTCCTCTTCAAATGAGTGAGCCTGGGTCAGGACAAACGTCACCCGTGTTACTCCTCGATACCCCGCACGCTCAGGAAGTCATCGTAATTGCCTGCGTAATCCATTACGTCGCCGTCGGCTTGGATTTCCCAGATACGCGTGGCCAGGCCCGACACAAACTGCCGATCGTGCGAAACGAAAATAAGCGTACCTTTATATAGCTCCAATGCATACTGCAGAGATTCGATCGACTCCATATCCAGGTGATTGGTGGGCTCGTCGAGCAGCAATACATTGTGGCGTCCCAACATCAGACGGCCGAATGTCATGCGATTCTTTTCACCCCCCGACAACACTTTTACCGGTTTTACGATGTCGTCGGCCGAAAACAGCAAACGCCCCAGCACGGAACGAATGGCTTGGTCGTCATCGCCGGGCTCGCGGTAGTCTGTCATCCAGTCGAACACTTTTTTGTCAGTCTGAAACTGGTCTGATACGTCTTGGGCCATATAGCCACGGTCGGCGTTTTCCGACCATTTGATACTGCCCTGATCAGGTGCGAGGTCATCGGCAAGCATGCGTAGCAGCGTTGTCTTACCCACCCCGTTCGCCCCAATAATGGCGATTTTTTCACCAGCCTCCACCATGGCGGAAAAGGACTTAATGACCGGATGGTCGTATGTTTTGCTAACCCGCTCGGCGGTGACGGCCAAACGATGCATCACCTTCTTTTGTTCGAAACGAATATACGGGTTCTGACGCGACGAAGGCTTGACTTCGATGGTATCAGCCTTGATTCGATCGATTTGCTTCAGACGCGAAGTGGCCTGCCGTGACTTGGATTTATTGGCGGCAAAACGGCGTACAAAGTCTTGCAATTCCGCTACGCGTTCCTTGGCTTTAGCGTTCGCCGCTACGGTACGTTCGCGGGCCTGAGCCGACGCCAACATGTAATCATCGTAATTACCCGGATACACTCGCAACTCGCCGTAATCAAGGTCGGCCATGTGAGAACACACCGCATTCAGAAAATGGCGGTCGTGGCTGATGATGATCATAGTGCTTTGATAACCATTCAGCACATTTTCCAACCAGCGAATCGTATTGATGTCCAGGTTATTGGTGGGCTCGTCGAGCAATAACACGTCGGGGTTGGAAAACAACGCTTGGGCCAACAAAACCCGCAATTTCCAGCCAGGCGCGATTTCGCGCATAGGCAGGTTATGTTGCTCAACTGGAATTTCCAGCCCCAGCAATAGTTCTCCGGCGCGGGCCTCTGCGGTATAGCCGTCATATTCGGCGAATTTGGCTTCCAGCTCAGCCGCGCGCATGTAATCATCTTCAGTGGCGTCGGGGTTGGCATAAATGGCATCGCGCTCACTCATGACGCGCCACATTTCCACGTGGCCCATCAACACCACGTCGAGCACGCGACTGTCTTCAAAGGCGAATTGATCCTGGCGCAGTTTCCCAAGCCGGGTGCCCGGCTCCAACGACACATTGCCCGATGACGGCTCCAGGTCGCCGCCCAGAATTTTCATAAGCGTGGACTTGCCCGAACCATTGGCACCAATCAAGCCATAACGGTTGCCCTCACCAAACTTGGCGTTGACGTTTTCAAATAAAGGCTTGGGGCCAAACTGAATTGTTAAATTAGCGGTGGTAATCACAGAAAATACCGGCTCTATAAAAAAATAGGCGCTACTTTTCAAAGCAGCGCACAAAAGGGTGAATGACGTTAACCCATTAGTTTAACAAGTTCCGTTTTAATGTTCTTCCAACACCAAATAAGCCATGCCGTCTTCAGTGGCAATGCCCACTTTACGCCCCACCGGCAGCGTTGCTTTTACCGCGACGTGGCCATATGGCAATCCGGTAACGACAGGTACTTTGACGGTTTTTCGTAACCAGGTCACTACCGAAGGCAAATCGAAACCGTTATCCAAGGGGCCCAGTTTGTAATCGGTAAATTGCCCTAGCACAATGGCCTTTTGACGCGCCAGAATTCCCGCCTGCCACAGTTGCGCCAACATACGCTCGACACGATAAGGATGTTCGGCAACGTCCTCAAGAAATAAAATACCGCCTTTAATCTTGGGCATGAATGGGGTGCCCACCAGCGAAGCCACCATGGCCAAATTACCGCCCCATAAAACGCCGCGCGCGTCTACCGCGTCAGTATCAGGCGCTTCAAAACTCAGAATTTCCAGCTCACGGCTTAACGCCTCAGTGAACAAGGCGGATGTTAAGTCGTTTATGTTTTTTCCGCCGAAATCATGAAATGCCATGGGGCCGGAAAAACTGGTCGCACCGGTTTTTGCCAAAAGCGCCAGATTAAACAAGGTGAAATCACTTAAACCCACAAAAGTTTTGCCGCTATCGGCTACAGCACGCCAATCGATTGCCGGAAGGATTCGACTTAACCCATAACCGCCCCGGGTTGCCATGACGACGGGTTGTTTTTGTTTTATCGCGCGGTTAATGGCGGCCAATCGCTGCGTGTCGGTGCCGGCGAAACGCTCGTGTGCCGCCAAGGCGGTGCGATCGACGGCTGTGCGGAACCCCATTGACTTCAAATGTGCCCGAGCACGATCCAGCGCCTCAGCATTCGGCACTACCCCGGACGGGGAAAACAAGTAAATGCCCTTGGGCGCGACTTCATGATGGTGACCCATACTGCTTACCTCTTCAGTTGTTCACGCTGCGCACGAGCCTGGGCCCGTCTGTCGCGAAAGAAATCGGATAATAACGCACCACACGCGTCAGCCATGACACCTCCCCGCACCTGGGTATGATGATTCAACTGCCTAAAAGTAGAAATATCCAGCACGCTGCCGCATGCTCCCGTTTTGGGGTCGGATGCACCAAAAATCACCTCGGCCACCCTGGCATGCATTAAAGCGCCCATGCACATAACACACGGTTCAAGCGTTACATATACACGCAGCCCCGGCAAACGGTAGTTTTCCTGTTCCTTTGCAGCCTCGCGCAAGGCGACGATTTCGGCGTGGGCAGTGGGGTCGTGGTCAATAATGGTGCGGTTATGCCCTGCTCCCAACACACGACCTTGCTCATCTAGCACCACCGCCCCAACGGGAATTTCGCCCAGTTCAATCGCCCGTTTGGCCTGATCGAGCGCCAGTGCCATCGCAGCCGCGTCGCGAGTGGTTAGAGCAGTTTCATGCGATTCAGGTTCAATCATGCGGATATTGCCTTAGCCGACATAAATACGCGACTGCAGGGCGATGCGGCCGGCCAGGCTTTCAACCGCCTCTTCCAGCCATTGATACAGCTCGGCATCTTCGTCGTAACGCGCCTGATTCAGGTTCGAGACCCGCCCTTCCTGAATAAACCCCCAGGCCCTGCTGCGTTTCTCGCGGTGGGCGCGGTCCCACACCCCGAACGCTACGCCACCGGCCTGGCGTACAAGTGAGAAACACGGCACATCAGTGTAGCCGTCGCCGATGAAAATCATTTGTTGAAAAGGCACGCGTAGTTTCTCGGACTCTACCTTGCGATTAACCTCGAAAGGTTTATTACGCGATGAAGCGCCAATAATACCTTTCTGAATATGAAACAAGTAACGTGTTTTATCGGTAAAACTAACCACCCGGCGGGGAAAATCGATTCCGCCATCGGCGCCATATTTGAATTCCGACGCCCAAATATCGGTAAATTCGTTCGCAATGGACGTATGACGCACGACATCACCTATACCACTGGAAATCAGATAGAACTCCAACTGTACTTGCGGATGATCTTTACGGACATGCCGGCGCAAGCGATCGAACAGGGTTTCCACCCCTTGATGCAAAGGCAGTCGGGCACCCCACTCCTGCAACCGCTCCCGGGTAATTAAGCCGTACTCACGCGAGCGCGAAAGCGCAATCATTTCATGTAGATATGCGGGAATCGGATCCCAATCGTGCTCATTTAGTAACGGCCCCACTTTTTCAGACCAGAATTGCCCGGCATCGACACCGATATCGTTTAAAAACCCGGTGGTGCTGTCCGGGGCAAGAGTGTCGTCGAAATCGAACACGAGGGCAATGACATCGGACATATCGGCTCTTTAAGAATATCTTGCGTTAAATCAAATAGTCGGCTTGGTGATCTTACTAGAATGAAAGAGACACCATACGTTATTAGGGGAAAATCATGCTGGGACGCATTGCTATTGATCTTACCAAAGATGGAAATCACACACGTCGACTAGACACGACCCTGCGTTTGGCCAAAACACATGAAGCCGAAGTCGTAGGGGTGTACCCTCGCCCCGAATCCACGGAGTATTTGCGCGGCGGCAATTTAATGCCGCCCGAGGTTTCAAGCATGGTGAGCAGCCATTTGGCTGAAGAACGCATGCAGATGCATGAGCTATTCCAGAAGCGTACCCAAGAAGTCGGCGTCAAAGCCACCTGGCGTGAGCCGCAAGGGTTCGCTGAAGAGGTACTGGCGATTCACGCCCGCTATTGTGATTTACTGGTCATGAGCCAAAGTGAAAAACAAACCTCTTCAATGCGTTCCAGCCCCGCCGAAACAGTTATTACCACCGCCGGACGCCCTGTACTCATGGTGCCGTTTATTGGTGAAATCAACCCAATCGGCAAACGCATCTTGTTTTGCTGGGACAGAGGCCGGCGCGCAGCCAGGGCTTTGGCCGACGCGGGTCCGATTCTGCGACAAGCCAAAGATTTGGTTGTTCTTACCATTGACGAAAACCGCGAATTGGCCAAAAAACAAGATCTGCACGATGATGATTTCAATGCTTATTGTGCTTCACGCGGCTATCCGCAACCCAAATTCATCAGGCAAATCAGTAATCACATTAACATCGGAACAATTATCCTGAACGGCGCAACCGACCAAGGCTGCGATATGGTCGTAATGGGCGCTTACAACCGCAGCCGCACACGCGAGTGGGTATTAGGTGGCACGTCGAAAACACTGCTCGACTCCATGACCGTACCTATCTTGTTTTCCCATTAAATGGTTAGCCCAAGGACATCCGCCGCAGTACTTTCAGCGCTGCAGGAATTAAATGGATTAAATCATCGGCAACAAGACCGGGACCATGCTGACGGGCGGCTTCGCCGTGTAACCAGCATGCAGCACACGCGGCATTAAACGGGGGCATTCCCTGGGCCATGAGGCCGGCAATCATGCCGGCCAAGACATCGCCCGCGCCGCCTGTGGCCAGATCAGGCGGCGCATTTGTATTCACAATCGCCCGGCCGTTTGGGTGCGCTATGACGGTATCGGGGCCTTTCAACAGCACCACGGCACCCGACGTACGAGCCGCCGTACGCGCTCGCTCAAGCTTGCTGCCGCTTACATTGAAGACCCGAGCAAACTCCCCCTCGTGGGGTGTCAGTACGCTCTGTTCTGATAAGGCGCGGAACAATCGCTCAGGCTGTGCGCTAAAGCTGCTGATTGCGTCTGCATCGAGCACGCAGGCGCGCTGGGTGGCCAAAATTCGCAAAGTTTGATTCCGCGTGGTTTCACCGACCCCCAAACCTGGCCCAACGACGAGCACGTTTTTTCGCGTATCCGCCAATAGCGACTCAAATGAATGGTCATCACAGAAACCTTCCACCATAATGCTTTCCAGCGCGGTAGCGTAAACCGGCCACGCCGGTTCGGGGGCAGCCAGAGTAACCAAACCTGAACCAACTCTTGCCGCAGCGCGAGCCGCTAAACGTGCTGCGCCGGTCATGCGATTGCCACCCACCACCAGCGCGTGTCCCCGGCTGTACTTATGGCCTGTTAATTGCGGCCAGGGAAACGTCGCAGACCAAACGTCCGGATTATTTTCAGCTGTATGGCCGGCCAAACCGGGCAACACGGTATCGGGGATGCCGATTTGCGCCACAATTGTCGGGCCGCACAAAGCGCGCCCAGGAAACAGGACATGACCCGGCTTTTTGCGAAAAAAGGTAATCGTTAACTGCGCCTGAAGTGCAGCACCTAAAACGGCGCCGTCTTCGCCATTTACCCCACTGGGCAAATCCACCGCGCAAACAGGAATGTTCGAGTCATTCAGTGCCTGGATAAATGCCGCGGCATCGCCGCTTGGGGGCCGAGCCAGGCCGGCCCCAAACAAAGCGTCAATCACCAACCCTTCGCGAACGGTGTCGAGCAATGCAGGTGACAACTTAACAACGGGTTGCCTCCATAAGGCAGCATGATGGGCCGCATCGCTTTGTTCTGAGGGCATACGACCTTCAAGCGACGCTACGGTAACGGGCCACCCCCAATCGGCCAGGTAACGCGCGGCCACATAGCCGTCTCCGCCGTTGTTACCCGGCCCACATGCCACCAAAACCGGGCGTCGCGACCAACGACGGACAATTTCCCGTGCCACCGCGCGACCCGCATTATCCATTAATGTGGCACCAGGCACCCCGCCTGCCATCGCTGCCTGATCGGCCCGCCCCATTTCCTGAGGCGTAAGAAGCGCCGTTGAAAACATGTTGATCATGGTAGAGTTAAACTCGCTGAACAAGACTTTATGATGCCATGAGTTCCGTTATATCGATACGCAATGTTTCGAAAACCTATGCGTCCGGTCACCGGGCCCTGAACAATATCAACCTGGATATCCAGCGCGGTGAAATTTTTGCGTTATTGGGTCCGAACGGCGCGGGCAAAACCACTTTAATCAGCATGATTTGCGGCTTGGTGAATTTGGACGAAGGTGAAATTGTCGTCGATGGCCACGATATCAAGAAAAAATTCCGTGCTGCGCGAAGCCAAATCGGCCTGGTGCCGCAAGAACTCACCGCCGAGGCATTTGAAAAAGTCTGGAATACGGTCAGTTATAGCCGGGGGCTATTCGGCAAAAGAGCCAACCCGGCGCATATCGAAAAAACATTGAAAGACTTATCGCTATGGGAAAAGCGCAACAGCCGGTTACTGACCTTGTCCGGTGGCATGAAGCGGCGTGTACTCATTGCCAAGGCCCTGTCGCACGAGCCCCCTATTCTGTTTCTGGATGAACCCACCGCCGGTGTTGATGTCACGCTGCGCAAAGGCATGTGGGATATCGTACGCAAACTGCGCGATACTGGCGTCACAATTATTCTCACCACACATTACATTGAAGAGGCCGAAGAAATGGCCGACCGGATAGGGGTCATTCGCCAGGGCGAACTAATTCTAGTGGAAGAAAAAGCGCGGCTGATGCGTTCGTTGGGCAAAAAAGAACTTACCTTGCAATTGGCCCAACCTTTGCATGAATTGCCGGCCACATTGGCCAATACCGGTTTAAAACTGTCCTCTGACGGTCGACGTTTAATGTATGCCTACCGCACTCAGGAAAGTGACCAGCATATTGCCGACCTGCTTCACCAGGTTCACCAGGCAAAGGTCGTTTATACCGACCTTCACACACGGCAAAGTTCACTTGAGGACATCTTCGTTGACTTGGTACAGGAGCCGCAATGAACTGGTTGGCGATACGGGCGATTTACCTTTTTGAAATGAACCGCATCCGGCGTAACTTATCGCAGAGTGTGCTGGCACCTATTATCTCAACGGTGCTGTATTTCGTAGTATTTGGCGCCGCCATTGGCAATCGTATTACAGAAATGGATGGGATTAGCTATGGCGCGTTTATTGTGCCCGGCCTGGTGATGTTAACGGTCCTAACCCAAAGTATTTCCAACGCCTCGTTTGCCATCTACTTCCCGCGCTTTACCGGCACCATATACGAGTTATTGTCGGCGCCGGTGTCGTACGCTGAAATTTTGCTGGGCTATGTGGGTGCCGCTGCCACCAAGTCGTTGGTATTGGCCACCATTATCATGATAACGGCCACATTTTTCGTACCAATGAACATCCAACACCCCGTGTGGATGATTGTATTTTTGGTGCTAACCGCACTAACCTTCAGCCTGTTCGGTTTTATTATCGGAGTATGGGCCGATAGTTTTGAAAGCCTGCAAATCGTTCCGTTACTTATTGTGACACCGCTCGCTTTTCTAGGAGGCAGCTTTTATTCCATTCATATGCTGCCCCCTTTTTGGCACACTGTGTCGCTATTCAACCCGGTGGTGTATTTGGTTAGCGGATTTCGCTGGAGTTTCTATGGCTCGGCCGATGTCTCACCCGGCGTGAGCCTGGGCATGACATTTGTGATGTTGCTGATTTGCCTGGGCATCGTGGCCTGGATATTCAAAACCGGTTATCGGTTGCGCAATTAAACTTTAATCACGAAAATTGTTGAACTGCAGGGGTAAGTCGACGTCTTGCTGACGCAGCAAGGCCATTACGGATTGAAGGTCATCGCGCTTTTTACCGCTGATGCGAAGTTTGTCACCGTTTATTTGGCTTTCCACTTTTATTTTGCTGCCTTTAATGGCCGCGATCAACTTCTTGGCAGTAGCCTGCTCAATACCCTGACGCACGGTAATTTTTTGCCGCGCACCCGCCACGTTTTCCGCCACGTCGCCCAACTCCAGGCAACGCACATCAATGCTGCGCGCCGACATACGACCACGCAGGATGTCGAGCATCTGTTTAAGCTGAAATGCGCTTGGCGCGGCCATGGTTACAACATATTCCTCCAGCTCAAACGTGGCGTTCGACCCTTTAAAGTCAAAACGAGTCACCAATTCTCGATTGGCTTGATCAACCGCGTTCGACAATTCATGTTTATCGACTTCGGAAACAACGTCAAAAGATGGCATGGCGAATTTTTCCCCTATTTCTGTACCAAAAGATCTGATTGATTAAAACGTGAATAAACCTAATGCCGCAAGCACAAACGGCACCACCACCGCCGTGGCTACCCCGTTCAGGCTGAGCCCCAAGGCCGAAAACGCACCCGTGGTTTCATCTACCTGAAAAGCACGCCCTGTGCCGATTGCATGCGCGCTTAACCCCATAGCAAAACCATGCGCCACCGGGTCGGTAATTTTCATGAAACGCAACAAGCCGCCTGTGAGAATTGCACCTGAAATACCTGTAATAGCACATGCCACTGTGGTTAATGATGCAATTCCACCGGTTAGATCGGCAACCTCCATGGCAATCGGCATGGTGGCGGATTTCGGCGCTAACGACAATAATGTATCGGTGGTTGCGCCAAAAACCCAGGCAATGCCCAAAGCGGAAAGAATCGCAGTGAAACACCCCACCAGCAGCGCCACACTAATCGGCTTCCACATTTGCCGCAAACGGGGTAATTGTGTATATAGGGGCACCGCAAGCGCCACCGTTGCCGGTCCGATCAGAAAATACAGAAAGCGGGTGGCCTGTTCATATTCTGCGTACGGTGTGCCTGTTGCCATAAGAATGCCCACCACCACAATAACGGCCGTGAGTACGGGCAACAACAATGGATGATTGTTGAAATGATCATAAATACGAAAGGCAGCCAGATAAACCACCAGCGTAACCGTAATCCACACTACCGGCGACGCAATCAGTTCAGGCCACGGAGCAAGAAACCAATTTTGCATGGCTAACCCTTTTGAGTGCGCTTAAGCACCCAACAAAACGTAGCGGCCGTTACCGCCACAGTAATAGCCGTTCCGACGGTACACGCCAACACAAAGGGCAACCACTCTTGTTCCAAACGTTCAAAATGCAACGTAACGCCGGCTACCGCAGGAATAAAAAGAAACATTAAATGGGGCAACACATGATCGGCAGTTTGACGCAAGCCGGTTGGCAAGCGCCCCAACACCACCAAGGCCAAAAAAAGTAAAAGTAACCCAACCAGCGCGCCCGGCACCGGCAAGCTCACAACACGTACAATCCATTCTCCGGCCAACTGCATCACAAGCAACGCGGCGACCGCATATAGCACCGGCATAACTCACCTGTTTCACGTAAGTCTGCTGTCAGGGTCCCGGCGGTACAATTTCAGGCTTTACACACCCAAATGCCAGGCAGACAAGCAGTGCCCTCCGACGACACCTCATTCAGCTTAAAGAAAATTTCGGTTGCCGCCTTCGGCCCTTCGTTATTGTTTGGTATTGGCGAAGGTGCCATCTACCCCGTTATCGCACTCAGCGCCCGCGACCTGGGCGCTTCAGTTGCACTTTCGGGCATTATTGTTGCACTGATTGGCATCGGTTCGCTACTGAATAATATCCCCGCCGCCATTCTAACCGCCCGCTTCGGCGAACGTCGGGCCATGGTGGGTGCAGCAATTGTCGCCATCATCGCCTTGATTATTTGCTTATTGGCACCGAATCCCTTCACTTTGGGCGTAGGAATCTTATTGGTAGGCATGACCCGCGCCGTCTTTCTGTTGGCGCGCCAAACCTATTTAACGGAAGCGGTGCCCATTGCCATGCGGGCACGAGCCTTATCCACTCTGGGTGGCGTAACGCGCATCGGCATGTTCATCGGCCCTTTCGCCGGCGCCGGGTTAATGCATTTTATGGATCTGCAGGGGGCTTACGTTGTTGCCATTGTCACTTTTGTCTTTATGGCGGCGCTGGCATTCGCCATTCCCGATTTACCGCAACACGCACCCCACGAACAAGCCGATAGCGGGCCCTCTACGCAGGGTTTGCGACACATCGCCCGTACGCATTTCAAAACATACTTAACGTTGGGTGTAGGTTGTTTGCTGGTTGCAGCCGTTCGGTCAAGCCGCCAGGTCATCATCCCCTTGTGGGCGGCGAACATTGGCATCGATGCCGCCACGACCTCATTGGTTTACGGCCTGATGGGGGCCATCGACATGTTGCTTTTCTATCCTGCGGGTAAGCTGATGGATCATAAAGGGCGAGCGGCCGTGGCCATTCCCTCCATGGTCATTATGGCCGTGTGCCTGGCAATGATGCCGCTTACCGCAAGCCTATGGACGTTTGTGATGATCACCATGGTGCTGGGTTTCGGGAACGGCATCTCATCAGGCTTGGTCATGACGGTTGGCGCCGACGCATCGCCAAAACAAGGTCGCACCCAGTTTCTGGGAATATGGCGCTTTATGGCCGACATCGGCAACAGTGGCGGGCCGCTTTTGCTGTCAGCGATTACAGCCGTGGCGTCGCTGGCCGGCGGTATGGTGGCCATCGGCGGCTTGGCCTTGATTTCAGCAGGTATTTTCTGGCGCTGGTTACCAGTTAAGCAAACTGACCCTCATTAATTGAGGCCTCTACATGTAATCCCCCATTTAAACCCCGGCATCAAGGCTGTTAGGGTGGGATGTCGATATATAAATAGGAGATCGTAATGAACATTCCTGAATGGATGAAACCAGCAGCCTGGGGCGGCGTCATTGGCGCTATTGCAATTACCATTATCGGCTTTAGTTCCGACTGGGTGGTTACAAGCGCGACGGCACAAGAAATGGCTCAGCAAAAAAAAGAGACGGCAATCATTGCTGCACTCACGCCGGTGTGTGTTGCAAACTTTAAGGCTCTGCCACAGCAACAAGAAACCATGGCACTTGCTTCTCTGGAAGAAGAGCGCACGTACCAAAGGGGGAATTACGTTGAGGAACAAGGTTGGGCAACCTTTCCCGGCAAAGAAAAACCCCATGACGACGTTGCCGACGCATGTGCACGTGAACTGATGAAACTCGCGGAGAAATAAAACTTCGCTCCGTAGAACAACACTTTTGTTAACTGCGCCCAACACATAGCAATGACAACTATCAGGGCCAGTTAACGCTTAGACACTTCGGAAAAGCATGCCATTGTCAAAACCTGTTTCCCGGTCTTAAGATACATGTAAATACGCAAGGGGAAGCAAAATGGCACTACACCACGCACAACCCGGAGAAATCGTTAATTTGGCTCCACTGGGCAAATACTTGCTTGAAGCTCGTTCGGTGGCGATTACAAAAAAGGCGGGGTTTGAAGCACTGCGGCTTATTATGCCGGCCCATTCCACCATCCCCCGGCACGCAGTACCCGGTAATGTCATGATTCATTGCCTGGAAGGCAGTATCGAGCTGTCGCTGTCCTCGTCCAACGTCACACTGAACGCGCATGACTGGGTTTATCTTGAGCACAGCGAGCCTCACAGCTTGAAAGCATTGCAAAACAGTGCTCTGCTACTTACTATTTTGTTTAATCCCGGCCCCAAGCTCAAACCCAGCCAACCTGCTCACGAATCGTTAGAGCGCTGGGAGGATGAGGGCGGCTCCGCAAACGCGTATCAACTCGGCCCACCTTAATCGAAAACGCTTCCAAGCGACATCAAAGAGGCTAAATTTGAAATAAGGCGAACTTATGTAGGTCAAACACAACTTCTTCTGTTACCGTGATACGTCAAACTATCAACAAGGGTCGCAGAAAGTGCGTAGCACAACATCATGAAGTACAAAGTTCGACCCTATTTGGCCTCGTTGGTCTTTGCCGGCGTAGCCGCCCTGCCGTTAACTCTCGTGCAACGTCTTGGCAAAGTATGCGGATGGATTCTGTTTATTGTGCCCGGCCGCTACAAGCGCCGGGCCAAAACGAATCTTGCACATGCATTCCCCAATTTACCGTCTGCCGCGCTAAAACAATCGTTACTGGCAGTGGGTCAGCTTTTTCTGGAAATGCCCTATTGGTGGGTACGACGAGACGATCAGGCGCTGAACAAGCAGGTTCACTACGATGATTGGCCGTTATTTGCGCAGGCGCTCGCGCGTGGTAACGGGGTAATTTTGTTATCACCGCACTGCGGGTGTTTTGAATTATTGGGGCCGGTTTATTCCAGCCACTACCCATCCACAGTTTTGTTTCGCCCGCCCCGCAAGGCATGGTTGCAAGACTGGGTTATCAAAATGCGTACCCGCAAACAGTTAACCATGGCGCCCGCAAACAAATCAGGCGTACGAACGGTTGTGAAAACCTTGCTGCGGGGGCACACAGTGGGTATTTTGCCCGACCAAGTCCCTGTTTCAGGTGAAGGTGTTTGGGCGCCGTTCTTCGGCAAACCTGCCTACACGATGACGCTTGTGCAACGACTACAGAAACTGACAGGCGCCACCATTTTCATTCTCGGTGCCGAGCGAAACCCTGTGGGTCAAGGCTACAAAATGCATGTGAAGGAAATGACGTCTCCCCTGCCCGATGACCCAACCGAAGCAGCCACTATCATTAATACTGAAATGGAAAATGTTATTCGTATGATGCCTACTCAGTATTTGTGGGGCTACAACCGATATCGCCAGCCGCGCGAGAAACCGGCATAAACAACAAATCGGTTATGCCGAAGTCAACGCCCGAGCGCGATAAAGCCGCCGTAATCTGGCCGCGATGATGCGTTTGATGATTGAAAAAATGCACCACGGTTCGGGCAAAGTCCATGTCTTTAGGCTGCTGATCGAGCAAGCTCACGTAATGCAACCGTTCCGGCAACGGGTTACCCTGCAACCCCAGCGCCCACTGTTCAATCTCCTTATCTGTTTCGCTCCGTGCCTGATGAAGCTCATTGAAATCAGTGAATAATTCGGCGCTTAAGCTTTTAGCCGCATAAGGTCGACCCACAAAACGTGCAAACCACATTTGATCGCACAACAATAAATGATTCAGGGTTCCATGAATCGATTTGAAGAACAAACCGGTATCGGCTTTACGTTGCTCATCGCTTAACGCTGAGCAGGCATCATATAAATTGTCGTTCATCCACTGGTTGTACTGCGCCATGGTCAATGCATAAGTATCAATACCGAATGCCATGCTGTCTCCTGTTAATCCGTTATGCTTGCACATTTATACATTCTATCGTTATCCGGGTCGTATTTATGCTGAAAACAACCGGCTTGTTTATTGTGACTGCCCTGGCGGAAATTATTGGGTGTTATCTACCGTATTTATGGCTGAAAAAGAGTGGACCAATTTGGTTGTTGATCCCCGCAGCGATTAGCCTGGCTTTCTTTGCCTGGCTACTCACGCTGCATCCGGCGGCAAGCGGGCGCATTTACGCGGCGTACGGCGGTGTATATGTCGCAACGGCATTGGTATGGCTTCGGGTAGTTGACGGCGTTCCCCTGACCACCACCGATTGGGTGGGTGCCACCGTAGCGCTGGCAGGAATGGGTATTATGGTGTCAGGCTGGGAAGGGTGAAAATTCGCGTGATTACATTACCTTTCAACCGATTAAAAGTAGCCGGCTTTGCAGTGCTGTTTGTCGTGCTCAGCGCGCTGGTACCCCTTACTATTCAACAGGAATTAAACGGCAAGGCCGACCAGCTTTGGAGTGCCCTGTTCAGCCCATGGATGATTGTCTCAGCCTTGGCGCTGCTGACAGTTTATTATTTAAGTGATGCGCTCAGGTTGTGGTTCACCCTGCGCGCCCTTGGCCAACATCAGCGTTTGCGCGCCATGTTCCCTTTGGTGTTCATTAATATACTGTTTTCCAATATTACGCCCATGGCAACCGGCGGGGGCGTCGTACAGGTGTGGTTTTTACATCGGCGCGGAATACATATCGGTGCCGCAACGGCGGCAACGACATTACGCACGCTGCTGGCCAGCTTAATGATTTTCCTGCCGGCACCTTTTCTCATGATCGGCATCGACCACCTTATCGATAACCCGGCAATCAGCACCTGGGGCCCCTGGATGGGGCTGTTCGCTGCGCTCTATGTTGCCTTCTTTTTTGTCGTGCTCTTGCGTTTGCGCTGGTTTATGCATGCCGGTGCCACAATGCTGGCAATTTTGCGGCGAACTCATTTAATTAACGCAGCTCGTGAGCGTCGGTGGCGGTTTCGTCTAAGACGGGAAATAATTCGTTTTGATTACAGTTTTCGGGCTTTTTTTAAAGCCGGTCGGACGGATCGATTGGCGGCACTGATATCAACGGCTACATTTCTGGTTTCTCTTTTTTCCTTCCCGGCTTTACTCATGTGGGGCCTGGGATATCCAGTCGATTACCCGTTGATTCTGGCGCTGATGCTTGTCAACACGTTTATCATGTATTTTGCCCCTACACCTGGAGCAGCCGGCATTGCCGAGGGCGTATTTGCAATATTGTTCTCCACGCTGGCAGGGTCGGGCGAGTTACTGATTCTGGTATTGGGATGGCGGTTTCTTACCGTTCACCTGGGCATGTTAATTGGCGTACCCATTACGTTATATGCTCTGGGTCGCAAAGGTTAATGCCATGAATAGAAGAACACTTCATTGGTTGTACTGGTTCAGCGTCATGCTGGCGATTGCGCTCGTGGCGTATCAAGTCTACCTCAATTTCTTCGAAAAAGACTTCACAGCCGAACACACTATTCAAATTGAAAAAATAGAAAGCGCCCTGAAAGATCGTGAATCGTACCGTTTTGCCGTCCTGGGCAATATCAACAACTCGGTTGGTATTTTCGAACGAAAAATTATTCCCTTGCTAAATAAAGAGAAGTACGACTTCGTTGTGTCTGCGGGTAATGCCGTATCAAATGGCGGCGAAGACAAATACCGTGCGATTTATCGTACGTTATCGCGCTTGAATATGCCCTATTTGCTGGCCTTCGGACCTCAAGAGGAAAGCCGGATCGGCGGATTTCGCTTTTACGATCACTTCGGCCCCTACCACTTCAGCTTTAAAGCAGGAAACAGCCGCTTTATTTTTCTGGACAGCACCGGCACCACCGATTTTGGCTGGCAACGCCGCTGGTTAAACAAGGAGTTAAACAGCACGCAAGAGCCGAACCGCTTTGTGTTCAGCGCCCACCCGTTCTATCCGGTCGACAAGGCGGGTTTATTCGGCTTGACCGATGAATATCTGCTTGCCGATGACGCAGAACGTACACGTATTGCCGCGCTCATTGAACAGTTCGGTGTCGACGCCGTATTTTCCACCAATTTACCCCAGTTCGACCGCCAAACCCATAATGGCACGCATTACATTATTACCGGTGGCGCCGGCGGGTTAATCATTGATAATGAGCGCAGCCATCATCATTTTGTTTCGGTGGATGTTGAGGGCGGTCAAGTCACTATTGAACAACGGCAGCTCAACATTGCGCAGCCACCGTTTTGGCGCACCCTGGAAAGCTTCTGGTTTTTTGTTCATTCCCTGTTTTATGTCGGTTATCTCAACTTTATTCTGCTGGTAACCATTGTCGTTGCAATTGCCATTTGGTTACGCAACCGAATTTTTACGGAACAAGACTACTACCCCAATTTTGACATGGACCCCGACGCGCTGAAAAACGCCCGACTGCGCATTGTCATGTTTACCAATAATTATTTGCCGTTCATTGGCGGCGTACCCATTTCCATAGAACGACTGCGTCAAGGCCTCCTAGAGCAGCGACACAAAGTACTTGTTGTTGCACCGGCGTATCCCAAAGCCAACAAAACAAAGCATGGAATATTGCGTGTGCGTACCCTCATTCCTTTCGGAAAAGGCAAAAGCTTTCGTTTGGCAAATATATTCTCACCCGCACTGTATAAACAGGTGTTGCGTTTTAAACCCAACATCATTCATGTACACCATCCATTCTGGCTTGGCAGCGCAGGGCTCTTTATTGGTCGGCGTTTGAATATCCCGGTTATCTACACCTACCACACCCGGCTGGAGCATTACGCCCACTATGTTCCCCTGCCAAGCGCTTTGTTTCGGAACCTGGCGTCGCACGCTATCGTGCGCCGTTTCGCAAATCGATGTGACGGTGTCATCGTCCCAACCGAATCGGCTGAAGAGTATCTGCGTACCATTGGCGTAAAGCGACGTGTTCTGGTTCAACCCACCGGTATCGATTTGCAAAAATTCGATGGCGTCGCCGAAGATCGCATTAATGTATTGCGCCAGGAGCACGCGCCAAATGGCGAACGTATTCTAATCAGTATTTCCAGGCTGGGAAGGGAAAAGAATATCGACTTTTTGCTGGACGCCATTGCATTATTAAAAGAAAGTAAGTTGCCGCCGTTCAAGCTATTAATTCTTGGCGATGGCCCTGAAAGAAGCCGCATTCAGGGAAAAATTAACCAGTTGGGGCTGCGTAGTTCGATTTCTCTACTGGGGTCTGTACCACCCGAGCGCGTTCCGGAGTATTGCCGGGCAGGCGACTTGTTCTTATTCGCTTCGCGCTCAGAAACCCAGGGCATGGTCATACTAGAGGCGATGGCGTCGGGCATGCCGGTTGTTGCCGTGCGTTCAAGTGGTATTGACGATATTGTTGAGAACGGTGTGAATGGTTTTAAAACGCCGCCAAGCAAGCAACAATGGTGTGAACGTATTAAACAAATTTTAGACGACGAGCCTTTGCGCAAGCAGCTTTCACAAAACGCAAAGCTAACGGCCTCGAAATACAGTATTACGTGTTTCAGTGAACATGTGCACCGTTTTTACGCTCAAATTTTGACTGCTGCACGACAGAATGAAAAGTAGGTATGCTGGTACTCATTTGGAGGCTGTAACACATGCGTGTATTTTCCAATCCAGTCGGTTCGGGCTCTCTTTGGTTTGATAACCTGACCACTGCCGACGGCACCCCCGTTGCCTACGACCCGCAAGCACGTGCATTTCTACCGATGCCCCCTTTTTGTGCAAACCGCGAGCGGATTAACTGCAACTGGATTGCGCCTGAGCAAGGCGCCCTTTGTCGATCATGTGCCATGACGACGCTGACGCCCGACCCAAACATCCCCGACGCCATTTTCAACTGGGCGCTCACCGAAGCGGCCAAACGCTGGGTACTCGATAACCTGGGTCGATGGCATTGGTTCAGGCCGGAAGACCCTGGCACACGGCCCGTTTTCCATATGCTCGCCGAAGGCCTGATTCCTGTGCTTATGGGCCATGGTGACGGTGTCGTGACCATAAGCGTCGCCGAAGCTGATCCGGTGGTGGGTATTACCCGCCGCCAAACCCTTGCTGAACCTTACCGGACCATGATGGGTCACATGCGCCACGAAATTGCACACATGCTTTGGTGGCGGTTAAGTTTGCGCGACGATTTTCTTGAGGCCTTTCGTGCTATGTTTGGCGACGAACGCGCCAATTACACCGCCGCGCTTCAACGTTATTACAACGAAGGCCCACCGTCCGACTGGACCCAGCACTTTCTAACCTCTTACGCTACTTCACATCCGCATGAAGACTGGGCCGAGACGACAGCGCATTTATTACACCTGACTGATATTACCGACAGCTTCGTCGCGGCCGAATTGTCTTCCCCGGAATTACCAACTGGAGGCTGGGACCCCTACGCGGAACCAGATACCAACCGTCTGATACATATCGCCGCATCGCTGACGGTAGGCGTCAATCACGTTAACCGCTCAATGGGCTTGTCGGATCTTTACCCGTTTGTACTGTCAACCACCGCGCGCAATAAACTTGCTTTTGTGCATGATTGGTTGCGCCGTGGAGCTCAAGGCCTTTAATACGCCTTAATATCTTCCAGAACCAAGTACAGACAAGGCACCAGAAACAGAATCAAAGCGGTGGCAAACACAATACCAAACCCCAGTGACACCGCCATAGGAATAATATAAGTGGCCTGAAGCGAAGTTTCAGCAATAATGGGCGCAAGACCACCAAAGGTAGTCAATGTTGTCAGGACGATGGGTCGGAAGCGACGCAACCCCGCTTCGTAGATCGCCTGGGCCGGCCCCAAGCCCGCGTTTTGACGTCGGTTGGCATATGACACCATGATGAGCGAGTCATTCACCACGACGCCTGACAATGCCACAATGCCCATGATACTGACCAGTGAAAGCTCCATCCCCAGAATCATGTGGCCGATAATTGCCCCCACTGCGCCGAAGGGTATCGCCAATATCACCACCAAAGGTTGCAGATAGCTGCCGAAAGCGACTGCCAGCAATGCAAAAATAGCGATCATGGCCAGCCCGAAGCCGCCCCAAAGCGCCGCGGTGGATTCTCTGAGATCAGCCTGGCTGCCCTGAAAGCTCCAGGTCAGCCCTGGGAAATCCGCGCGCAGTTGCGGCAGTATTTCGGTTTGTACCAGTTCCAGCACCTGACCAACTGCCGGCTTGGGTTCGACATCCGTACCGACGGTAATGATCCGCCGACCGTCTCGACGATCGATCGAGCGAAAAGAGGTGCTAACTGTGATCTCTGCCACATCAAGTAACGGCACCTCCTGACCCGAAGGCGTACGAATCACCAAGTTGTTCAAGTAATAAAGATCCTGGCGCTGAAACTCCGGCAAACGCACCCGAATTTCATTTTCATTAATGCCGCGCAACTGACGCAAGGCAATACTGCCGTAGAAAGCATCCCGCAGTTGTCGGCCTATGTCGGCGCCTGTAAGGCCCAACGCCCGCCCTTCTGCTGTAAGACTAATATCGAACTGCGGTTTGCCGGGGCTGTAATTGTCGTTGACATTGCGGGTCTGATTAACTTGTTCCAGCTCTTCAACAAACCGTTGGCTGGCCTGGGCAAGGATATCGATGTCGATATGGCTTAGGTCGACGCTAATGTCATCACGCCAACTGCCCGGTCCTTGCTCGGCCTCGAAAGTGATTTGATCCACACCTTTAAAATCGCCCAACTCGTTGCGCCACAGGGCAATGATCTCGTTGACCGTCATATCACGATCCTGCTCCGGGCGCAGCACCAGTTCAACGTCGATAAACTGCTGTCCACCTCGCACATTCGTCTTGATGCCTTCGACATTGCGACTCAGATTATTCGCTTCGAACAGGCGTTGCGTGTCTTCAGTTATTGCCATGGCCAGCTCGCCGGCCTGACGAGCGGTCGTGCCAACCGGCAGTCGAACCGCCGCTTCGATTTCATCGGCCGGCGCCTCCGGCATCATAATCATGCCCATATGGTCGCTGGTGGCATAGGCGCCCGAGACGACCATAATGGTAAAGGCAGCGCTAAGCGTGAAATAACGAAACCGTAGCGCCATATCCAACAGTGGCCGGTAAACCCGGTTAACCAACGCCTCGAACCCCTGGGAAAACGCACGCTGTACACGATGCATCCCGCGACCATAAACAGTAACGCTGCCGCGTCCACTGCGAGCCAGATGCGCAGGCAGAATAAACAGAGCCTCCACCAGGGAAATCGCCAGCACCAGTATCACCACCATACCCAACGGCCACCAGAACTTGCCTGTTGTACCGGGTATGAACAGCAATGGCAGGAAAGCGACGATATTAGTAAGAATACTGAAGGTCACCGGGCCGGCAATATCGCGCGCGCCTTTAATGGCGGCCTCCATGAAACTCATACCCTTCTCACGGTACTCGTAGATGTTCTCTCCCACGACGATCGCGTCGTCAACCACAATACCCAACACCATGAGAAAGCCGAACATGGAAATCATATTAATACTGACCCCCATCGCCGGCAGGAACAATACACTACCAACAAAGGAAATGGTCATCCCCATCATGATCCAGAATGCCAGCCGATATTCCAGAAACAAGCTGAGGATCACCATGACGATGATCATGGCCATAACGCCATTACCAAGCAGCATGTTCATTCGCTCTTCAAACTGCTTGGCCCGGTTACTGTCTATGCGAACATCAACCCCCTCCGGTAGCGTGACAGACAGTTCAGCCATCACCTTTTCAACTGCATCGGCAATCTCCAGGGGCGACTGCTCACCCGTGCGGAAGATTTCAATCTCCACCGAATACTGGCCGTTAAACCGAGAATGAAACCCATCTTCCTCGAACCCATCGCGAACGGTGGCGATATCGCCAAGCGTAACCGTACCTCCCGAGTCCGCATTCAGGATCACAATGTCTTCAAACGCGTCAGCCCATTGCTTGCGCTCCTTAAGCCTTAGCAGAATATCGCCCTCTTCTGTGGCCATGGACCCTGCAGGAGTGTCGCGGCTGGACTGTTCGATTAGGCGGGCTACATCGGACAAAGTCAGGTCGTACTTTCGCAATGTCTCCTGGCTGATCTCGACACTGGTCATGTAATCGGGCACATCGTCGATGACGGCCTGCGTGATGGCGTCTTCCGAAAGTAACCGGTTGCGCACCTGCTCACCAAGCTGACGCAGTGTCCAGATATCCACATCGCCATATATCGTCAGTTCCATGACGTCCTGGGTTGGTACGACCAGTTGTACCCTTGGCTCCTCAGCCTCTTCAGGAAAGGTGCGTACACGATCCACCGCTTGCTGAATGTCCTGCAAGGCCTGCATCTGGTTACTGCCGGCAACCAGTTCCAGTAGGATGGTGCCGGTATCCTCACGGGCCGTAGAGGTCATCTCTTTAATGCTTTGGATACCCTGCACCGCCTCTTCGACGGGCAACAGAATACCCTTCTCCACTTCCTCGGGCGCGGCGCCAGGGTAATTAACCGTGACCTCGACAATATCCAGCTGAAATTCTGGAAAGACCTCTTTTTGCACCTGCAAAGCCATCCAGAAGCCGCCCACCAGCAACAGAATCATCATCAGGTTGGCGGCAATAGAGTTACGGGCCATCCACTCGATGGGGCCGACCCAACCCTTTCGGCCTGATTCGTCACTCATCGCGCTCACCTTCCAACCTTAATCGGGCTCCGTTGACGACAGAAGCCAAATCATTGGTGATAATCTGATCGCCATCCGCAAGCCCGGCACTAATGTAAGCGTATTCTTGATCCCGAAAGGCAATGTCGACATTGCGTATGGATAGCCGGTTGTCCTCCATGACCCAAACCGTGTCATTACGACGCACCAGATTTCGGTCAAGGCGAATCACGCTTTCCAACGGCCGTCCTTTTATCACCACCCGCACTTGAGTGCCGAGGATCAGCGGCGGTTTGCCTGCTGACTGCTCCAGCGCAAGCGGATCCTCCACCGTAATCAAGACCCGGGCCATGCGGGTATTGGCGTCCAGGTCACCCACCAGTTGCTGCAGTTCCCCTTCACGGGTTACCCCAGCCGGCCAGACCGTATCATGGCGCAAGGTAACCGGCGATTTCGGAGAATTGGGGTCATCGTTAAAATCCAACCACTGAAGCTTGGAAAGCGGAACGGTGGCCTCTACCCAGTATTGTTGGGTTCCCACCAACCGGCCGAGGGCCTGGCCGGGACTCACCTGTGAGCCTTCGGTGACCTCACGGCTGAGCACCCGGGCAGGGAAAGGCGCACGGATATCGGTTCGACCCAGATCCAATTCAGCCTGCCGCACAGCTGCTTCGGCCGCCATTATTTCAGCCTTCGCCTGTGCCATTTGCGGCTGGCGAAGCACCAGTGCTTTACTGCCGGGCTCTATCTCTTCGCCCAATAACTGGAATTCTTGCAAAGCGACAGCTTGCTGGCCCTCCTCAAGCGCCAAATTCGCTTGCGCCTGCTGAAGCTCACTACGACGTTGATCAAGCACAGTGCGATAATCTGCCGGATCGATTCTTAGTAACACCTGGCCTTCATCAACCCGATTTCCGGGGGAAAACGCTTCGGCCTGCTCGATGACCTGGCCACCTACCCTTGAGCTCAACGTTATTTCCTGGGCAGGCATCACCATACCCATTACCTCTACTGACGGCCTGAAATCAGCGCCGCTAACCGTTTGAACATCAACCAGCATCGCGGTTTCACGGACGGTGTCCGAGCGGGTGGCAGAGGGCTCCGTTTCGAAAATCAGCCAAATCAGGACGACACCCGTAAGCAGAATCAACAATGTTATAAAGCCGGTTTTTACGGGGCCGGCCCTGTGCGCTTCGGGACGGACAACATTTTCATCGACGGGGTGGCTCATAAAGAGTCATTCTCCGAATTTGTGGCATTCTGATTGTTGGATGGCTGTTCTAGGGTTTCGATACTGCCCGCCAGCGCCCGATACAGCGCGACCCGGCTAGAGAGCGACTGCTGACGGGTCGCCAGCTGTGTGCGCCTGAGGTTTTGCTGTTCCTGCAAAGCGTCCAGCACTTCGATATAACTGACGGCGCCATTCAGGTAGCGGTTACGCAACTGCCGGTAGGTCGCGTCAGCTAATTGAATTCGCGTTGCTAGATTTTCCAGGCGTCGGCGTTGTTCTTGCTCTCGGGTCAACGCATCTTCAACCTCTTGAATGGCGGTGAGAACCGCCTGGCCATATTCTCGCACCCGTTCCTCGCGCAAGGCCTGCGAGCGCCGCACCTCCGCTCGACGCTCTCCCCCATCCACCACCGGCATCACCAGATTGCCGGCCAAGGCAAGCAGCCAGTTATAAAAAAGGTCGCCGGAGCCGCGCGACTGAGAACTCAGTGATACATCGATGGAAAAACGGGGGAAGCGATTACTGATCGCGGCGGCCAATTCGCGATCTGCGGCCTGAATCAACCACCACGCCTGTTGCAGGTCTGGGCGCCGCTGAACAAGC